>NZ_CP108508.1:5487558-8231337 GCF_035917275.1 Streptomyces sp. NBC_01237
CGTCGAGCCGCTGCGCTGGATCGCCGAGAACGCGGGCCTCGAGGGTTACGTCATCACCTCGAAGGTCGCCGAGCTCGACAAGGGCCAGGGCTTCAACGCGGCCACCGGCGAGTACGGCGACCTGGTGAAGGCCGGCGTCATCGACCCGGTCAAGGTCACCCGCTCCGCGCTGGAGAACGCCGCGTCGATCGCGTCGCTGCTGCTCACGACCGAGACCCTGGTCGTCGAGAAGCCGGCCGAGGACGAGTCCGACGCCGGTCACGGCCACGGGCACTCCCACTAGTACGCACCCGGCACGACACCGAGGCCCGGTACCCCCGTCGCGGGGGCACCGGGCCTCGGTGCGTTCCACCCTGCCGGGTGCGCTGTCCCCGGACCCCTGCTCCTCAATCGCCGGAGGGGCTGGGTTTTGGGGGCACTGCCCCCGGACGCCTGCTCCTCAATCGCCGGAGGGGCTGGGTTTTCGGGGGGCTGTCCCCGGACGCCTGCTCCTCAATCGCCGGAGGGGCTGGGTTTTCGGGGGGCTGTCCCCGGACGCCTGCTCCTCAATCGCCGGAGGGGCTGGGTTTTGGGGGCACTGCCCCCCGGACCTCTGCTCCTCAATTACCGGAGGGGCTGGGTTTTCGGGGGGCTCGGTTTATTGAGCCCGCCCGGCGATTGAGGGCATCTTTCAGCCTGTCCGGCGTTTGAGGACCGGGGTCCGGGGCGGAGCCCCGAGGGGTCACGCCGAGTGGCGGAGCGCCCCCGGCGTCACCGGATCCGCGAACGGCAGTCCCCGGGCGAAGCGTTCCAGCTCGTCCAGCGACTGGTCGGCCATCCGATGCAGCTCATTGCCCAGCGACCCCGCGACGTGCGGGGTCAGCAGAACGTTCGGCAGGTCGTACAACGGGGACTGCGCCGCCGGGAGTTCGGGCTCCGTGACATCCAGCACCGCGTGCAGCCGCCCGCTCACCAGCTCCGGCAGCAGCGCGTCCTCGTCCACCAGCGAACCCCGCGCCGTGTTGATCAGCGTCGCCCCGTCCGGCAGCAGCGCCAACTGCTCCGCGCCGATGAGGTGGTGCGTGGCCGGGAGCTGCGGCGCGTGGACGGAGAGGACCGAGCTGTCCGCGCACACCTGCGCCAGCGACGCGGAGCGGACACCCAGCGAGGCCGCCTCCTCGGCACCGACGTACGGGTCGTAGAGCGCCACGTCCAGATCGAACGGCCGCAGCAGTTCGATCACCCGGCGGCCGATGCGGGACGCTCCGACGATGCCGACGGTACGGCGGTAGTTGCCGGTGGCGTCCAGCTCGTGGAGCCAGTCGTGGTCGGTGCGCAGCTCGCGGTAGCGCCGGGCCGAGTGCAGGACGCGCTTGTTGGCGAAGAGCACCGCGGCCACCGTGTATTCGGCGACCGGCAGCGCGTTCGCCCCCGCCGCCGAGGTGACGGCGATCCCGCGTTCCCAGCAGGCGTCGGTGATGTGGTGCTTCACCGACCCCGCGGCGTGTACGACGGCGCGCAGCCGCGGGGCGGCGGCCAGTACCTCGGCGGTGAGCGGGGTCGCGCCCCAGCAGGTGAACAGCACCTCGGCCTCGGCGAGCGCGGCGGCCACCTCGGGCGTCGGAGCGGCCAGGTCGTGGCCGACGAGCCGGGGGTCCGTCCGGGTGAGGGCGGTCAGCCGGGTGCGGTGGTGTGCGGCGAGGAGGCGTTCGGCGATGCCGGGAGCCATCGCCAGCAGGGCCTTCGGCCGGTTGTCAGTGGCGTGGGGCATGGTGGGACTCGTACTCCTCAGGGCTCGCGCGGGCGGTCCGACGGTCACTTGACGCTTCCGGCGGTCAGGCCCGCCTTCCAGTGCCGTTGCAGCGAGACGAAGGCGACGATCAGGGGGATGACGGCGAGGAGGGAGCCGGTGACGACGAGCGGGTAGAAGCTCGGCTCGCCGTGGGTGTTGGTGTTCCAGGAGTAGAGACCGAGGCTCAACGGGAAGAGCTTGCGGTCCGACAGCATCACCAGGGGGAGGAAGAAGTTGTTCCAGATCGCGGTGAACTGGAAGAGGAAGACCGTCACGAAGCCCGGCATGACCATGGGCAGACCGATCGACCAGAAGGTGCGCAGCTCTCCCGCCCCGTCGATCCGGGCGGCCTCCAGCGCCTCGTTCGGGATGTAGCCGGTGCAGAACACCCGCGCGAGATACACACCGAACGGGTTGACCAGCACCGGGATCAGCACCGACCAGTAGGTGTTGACCAGCCCGATCTTGGACGCCAGGAGATACATCGGCAGGGCCAGCGCGGTGGTGGGCACCAGCACGCCCATCAGGACCAGGCCGAACAGCTTCTCCTTGCCCCGGAATTCGTACTTGTCGAAGGCGTAGCCCGCGGCGACGCAGATCAGCGAGCAGACGATCGCGCCGCCGCCGGCGTACAGGAGGCTGTTGAGGTACCAGCGGAAGTAGATGCCGTCGCCGTAGGAGGCGAGGTTCGACAGGTTCTCGCCGAGGTTGAAGCCGTCGAAGGAGAAGGCGTTGCCCGCGAGCAGGCCGCCGGTGTCCTTCGTGGCGGCGGTGACCAGCCAGACGAGGGGGAAGAGCATGTAGACGACCGCGAGGAGCAGGAAGCCGTTGACCGCCGTCTTGGACATCCAACGGCTGGGGCGAGTCGATGAGTTCATGCCTTCTTGCCCTTCCGGCCGGTGAAGCGGGTGACGACGAAGGAGAGCAGCGCGGCGGTGAGGGCCAGCAGGATGGAGGCGGCCGCGGCGAGCCCGTAGTCGTTGCGCTCGAAGGCCGCGGTGTACGCGTACATGTTCGGCGTCCAGGTGGAGGAGACGGCGGAGCCCGTTCCCTTGTTGAGGATCAGCGGTTCGGTGAACAGCTGGAGCGAGCCGATGATCGTGAACAGCGCGACCATCGCCACGGAGGCGCGGATCAGCGGGACCTTGATGGACAGGGCGATCCGCCAGGTACCCGCACCGTCGACCGTGGCCGCTTCGAGTACGGACCGGTCGATGGCCTGGAGCGCGGCGTAGAAGATCACCATGTTGTAGCCGAGCCATTCCCACAGCGCGATGTTCACGATGGAGGGGAGAGCGCCTTCGGGGGAGAAGAAGTCGAAGCCGATCCCCCCGGACTCCATGGCGCTGACGACCGGGCTGAGCTGGGGTGTGTAGAGGTAGACCCAGATCAGCGCGGCGATGATGCCGGGCACGGCGTGCGGCAGGAAGAGCGCGAGCTGGAAGAACCGGCGGGCACGGGCCAGCGTGGAGTCCAGCAGCAGGGCGAGGGCGAGGGCCCCGATGAGCAGCAGCGGAATGTAGAACAGGCAGTATCCGAGCAGGACGCCGAAGCCCTCGCGGAAGGCCCGGTCGCCCAGCGCCGCCGCGTAGTTGTCGAGGCCGCTGAAGACGGTCTCGGTACCGCCGAAGCCCAGTCCGGACTGCTTCTCGGTGAACAGGCTGAGCCAGACCGCGTATCCGATCGGCACGAGCATGGCCAAGGTGAACAGTACGAAGAAGGGCCCCAGCAGGACGGCGGCGGCTCTGGTTGTCCGGGCGCGCTTCATCAGCCGGCGTCCTCGACCTTCAGGCCGCGCTTCTTGAGCTCGGCGACGGTGGCGTCATGGCCCGCCTGCACGGCTTCGGCGATCGTCGAACCGCCGCTGGCGACCTTGCCGAACTGGTCCTTGATCACGGTGTTGGATGTGCCGGTCGTCGGGCCCCAGGCCCAGTTCTGGCCGATGGACGTCGCGGCGCCCTCGAACACCTGGTAGATGTCCGTACCGCCGTAGAAACTCGCGTCGAACGACTTCTTCGCGACGGGACGCAGCTCGGCCGCGGCCGGGAAGGCGCTCGACGTGCCGGATTCGATACGGGCCTTGATGCCGTCCTCGGTGGTGGACATCCAGGTCGCGAACTCGACGGCGGCCTTCGCCTTCTTGCTGTTCTTGGACACCGCGAAGGTGGAGCCGCCGAGCATGCCGCTGGCCGGCTTGCCGTCCCAGCTGGGCATCGGGGCGACCGCCCACTTGCCGCTCTGCTCGGGCAGCGTGCCCTTCAGGACGCCCGCGCCCCAGGCGGCGCCGAGGTAGCCGACGGTGCCGCCGTTCTTGAGGGAGTTGGTCCACTCCGGGCTGAAGGAGGCGTTGGCCCGGATCAGGTCGTCGTCGAGCAGTCCCTGCCAGTAGTCGGCGACCTTGGTGGTGGCCGCGTCCTTGGTGGAGACCTTCCAGGTGTCGCCCTCGGCCTTGTACCACTGGGCCCCGGCCTGCCAGGCCATCGCCTGGAAGGTGGTCGGGTCGTCCGGGAAGAAGGTGCCGATACGGGCCTTCTTGTCGGCCTGCTTGACCTTCTCGGCCGCCTTGCGGAAGTCGTCCCACGTGGTGGGGACCTCGACGCCGTACTTCTTGAACAGGTCCTGGCGGTAGTAGAACGCCTGCGGCGAGGCGTCGAACGGAACGGCCCAGTTCTTGCCGCCCAGCGTGGTCAGCTCCACCGCCTGCGGCAGCAGCTTCTTCTTGACGTCGTCGGTGACGTACGAGCTGATGTCCTGGAGCGCGCCCTGGCTGACGAACTCGGGCAGCTGCGGGTACTCGATGCTGACCAGGTCGGGGGCGTTGCCCGCCTTCACCGCGTTGGAGATCTTGGCGTAGCCGCCCGCGTTGCCGGAGGGGATCTCCTCGTAGACGACCTTGATGTTCTTGTGCGAGGCGTTGAACGCGTCAACGACCTCCTTGGATCCCTTGGCCCAGCCCCAGAAGGTGACGCTGACGGGCTTTCCGTCACTTCCGGGGGCTGCGGAGTCGTCACCGCTGCCGCCGCAGGCCGTGAGAACGGCGAGGGCGGTGGCGGCGCCGACTATGACATGGGACGTTCTGCTCCGACTGCGGCTCACAGCGTGGCTCCTGAACAGGCGACGACATTGGCGTTGGCCGTGATCCTTGAACCAGCCGTGACCGAAGTCAAGAGCGAAAGATTGATTGATCGAAAAAAGATCAAATAAGTTACGAACGGAAGTGGTCGCGGAGGGGCCCGGCGGCCTACCTCAGCGGGTGCCCGCAGGAGGACCTGACCCGCAGTTCGGGGAGCAGCGTCAGATGCCGGCGCGGGGCGGCGCCGCCCGCGCCGCGGGCCCGCGTCAGCCGCTCCACCAGCAGCTCCGTGGCGTGCCTCCCCACCTCGCGCTTGGGCGGGGCGACCGCCGTGAGCGGGGTGTCGGCGAGCGCCGCCACCTCGTCGTCGTACGCGATCAGCGCCAGGTCGTCCGGCACCCGGACGCCCAGCTCGGCCAGTCGCTGCACCACCTGGATCGCGTCCACGTCGTTGTGGATCAGCGCCGCCGTGGCCACCCCCGACCGGACCGCGTCGCGCAGTGCCAGCACCGCGTCCTCGAAGCCCTCCGGCGCCAGCTCCGCCGGTACGGAATCGATCACGTCCTGCGGGGCGCGCAGTCCCAGGATGCGCAGCGCCTCCTCGTACCCGGAGCGCACGGCCACCGCTGTCGGGGAGTCGGCGCGGGCCATCAGCAGCGGTGCCCCGTGGCCCAGGTCCACCAGGTGGCGCACGGCCAGCAGCACCCCGTGGCCATGGTCCGAGCAGACCCGGTCCAGGGCGTCGAGCGGGGAGCCGGCCGCGGGCTGCCGTTCCAGGAGCACGGTGGGCACGGGCAGCGAGGTGATCCAGTCGCCGAACGCCGCCGGGTCGCCGGGCCGCCGCCACCCGGGCGCGACGAGCATTCCCTCGGCGCCCGCCGCGAGGAGGCCCTCGGTGCGGGCGTGGTCCTCCTCGGGCCGGTAGTCGGAGATGCGCAGGATCAGCCGGGCCCCGGCCCGCGCGGCGGCCTCGTGCGCCCCGCGGATCACCTCGGCGAAGTAGTACGTCGCGGAGGGTGCGAGCATGCCGAGGACCAGGCCGCTGCCCGCGCCCGCGCCGCCGGGGCCGGTGGCGCCCGGACCGGTGGCGGCGCCGGGCGGGGGCACGGCGTCCTGCGGCCAGGACACGGAACCGTGCACCCGGTCGAGCAGGCCCCGTACCGCCAGGTCCTCGACGTCCCGGCGGATCGTGACGGGGGAGACCCCCAGCTGGGAGGCGAGGTCCGAGACCCGGGCCGAGCCCCGTTCGCGTACCAGCTCCAGCAGTCGGTCATGGCGTTCAGCAGCACTTTCGCGCACGGCAGCAGTCCCCTCGCAATGTGTGACCCGGTCTCCGGTCCGGCCACTCCCGGAGCCCTGTCCCGACCCTAGTCCAGCGTGATCGAACGATGGCAGTTTCGATCATTCAAACGCAATCCATTGACGTTCGATCAATCGGCGTCCAGGATTCCGGCGATGCCGACCGATCGAGCGATCCGAGCCATGCGACCGATCCCGGCCGGCCGACCGATCCGATCGGCTGATCCGACCGACCGATCCGAACCGACCCTGACTGTTCGTACGGAGGAATTGTGAGACACCGCGTCACCGCAGCCGCGCTCGCTGCCCTGACCGCCGCCGCCGGGCTGACCGCCGCGGGAACGGGCACCGCGCAGGCCGCGCCCACCGGCCGTACCCACCACGTCGACTGCTCCGCCACCCCCGGTACGACAGCGGCCGACGGCAGCAGGGCACGGCCCTGGACCGGTCTCGACGAGGCGAACGCCCAGACCTACGGCCCCGGCGACCGGCTGCTCTTCCGGCGCGGTGCCACCTGCACCGGCACCCTCGCCCCGCAGGGCGGCGGCTCCGCCCGCGCCCCGTTCACCATCGCCGACTACGGCCACGGGTCCGCCCGCGCCAAGCTCGACGGCGCGGGCGCCCACGATGTCGTCCTGCTCTCCAACACGCAGTACGTCCATCTCAAGGCCCTGGAGATCACCAACGCCGACAACCCCGGCAGCGAGCGCAACGGCGTACGCCTGCGTCTCACCGACTACGGCACCGCCCGCGGCTTCAGCGTCTCGGGTCTCTACATCCATGACGTGCGCGGCGGCGACTTCAAGACGCTCACCGGCTCCAGCGCCATCCACATCGCCGTCGAGGGCAAGGCGAAGGCCAGCCGGTACGACGGTCTCGACATCGGCTACAACCGGATCGAGAACGTCGACCGCGAGGGCATCTACTTCAAGTCCACCTTCTCCAAGCGCGATCTGGTCGGCGAGCAGCAGGACCCGAACGTCTACCCGGGGGAGTGGACGCCCAGCACCGGCGTCCGTATCCACCACAACACGCTGAAGTCCCTGGCGGGCGACGGCATGAAGCTGGACACCACCAGCGGCGCCCGCGTCGACCACAACAGGATCGACGGCTTCCAGCTCCGCTCGCCCTCCGCCAACGCGGGCATCTGGACCTTCAACACCGACGACACGACCGTCGAGTACAACGACGTCTCGGGCGGCGGAAACACCCACGACGGCATGTCCTTCGACGCCGACGGCGCCTCGCGGAACACCGTCTTCCAGTACAACTACAGCCACGACAACAAGGGCGGCTTCCTGCTGGTCTGCCCCTACAGCGGAGCCAAAACCATTGGCACGGTCGCCCGCTACAACGTCAGCCGCAACGACGGCGCGCGCCTCATCCAGAACTGCTGGGGCCCGATCCTCGACACCCGGATCTACAACAACACCTTCGTCAACAGCGCGGAGACAGTGCCCGGTCACCTCGTCCAGGACGACGCCGGAAGCCCCGCCACCACGCAGCACGAACTGTCCATCCGCAACAACGTCTTCGTGAGCGAAGGCACCGGCGGCTACGCCTTCAAGAACCCGACCGCCGGCCTCTCCTTCGACCACAACGCGTTCTACGGCATCGACATGACCCGCCCCAACCCCGGTGGCATCACCGCCGACCCGAAGCTGCGCCCCGACTTCCGGCTGGGCAAGGGCTCGCCCGCCCTCGCCGCCGGAACCGTGATCGAGAACAACGGCGGCAAGGACTACTTCGGCAACAGGCTGAAGCCCGGCGCCCCCAACATCGGTGCCTACGCGGGCCGCGGCGTCAGATAACGGGCCCCGCGCCCCAGCCCGTACCACGGGCACCACACGTAACAGGGGTAACACCCGGAGAGCCCCTGGCGCCGGTAACCGCCCACTCACTGGGGTCCGTACTTGCGGCCTGTCCTGGAGGAGACCCCTCCGAGCAGGCCGCGAGGCGTGACCTTGACCAGCCCCATCAGCGCCTTGTAGCGCGGGTCCGGGATCGACACCGACCTGCCGCGCGCCAGATCCGCGAGTGCCGACGCCACCACCTTGTCGGCGTCCAGCCACATCCAGCCCGGGATGTTGCCCGTCCCCATCCCGGCCCGCTCATGGAACTCCGTCCGCACGAAACCGGGACACAGCGCCATCAGCCGTACGCCGGACTCGGCCAGGTCCTTCGAGGCTCCCTGGGTGAACTGCACGACCCACGCCTTCGACGCCCCGTACGTCCCGCGCGGCAGGAACGCCGCGACGGAGGCCACGTTGATCACCCCGCCCCGGCCCCGCTCCCGCATCCCGGCCGCGGCGGCCGACGTCAGCCGCAGCACGGCCTCGCAGTGCACCTTCAGCATCGTCAGCTCATCGGACATGGGCGTGTCCAGATAGCGCCCCTTGCTGCCGAACCCCGCGTTGTTGACCAGCAGATCGACCGGGTGCCGGTGATCCTCCAGCCGCGCCTCGACGGCCGCGATCCCGGTGTCCTCGGACAGATCGGCACTCAGCACCTCGGCCTCGATGCCGTGCCGGTCGTGCAGTTCGGTGGCCTGGACCCGCAGCCGCTCGGTGTCGCGGGCCACCAGCACCAGGTTGTGCCCGTCGCCCGCGAGCCGCCGCGCGAAGGCGGCCCCGATCCCCGCCGTCGCGCCCGTAATCAGTGCAGTCGTCATACGCGGCACGTTAGTGCCCTTCACGCACCCCCGGATCACCCGCCCGGCGGCCCCTGCCGCCGCCCGGCACAACCTCCGCCGCCCGGCACGGCCTAGTCGGCCGTGGCCCGCCCGGTGTTCCCGTCGGCCCCGGCCTGCGCGGCGTACTCCCGCGCCCTGCGCAGCGCCTCGGGGTGCAGCGCGTCACCGGCGGCCAACAGGCCCGGCAGCAGATCCCGTTCGGTCGTCACCGCCCTGAACTGCAGAGCCACCGTGACCTCGTGGTCCGGGCGGTGCACGATCTCGACCGGATCACCCGCCCGGATGGTGCCCGGTTCGATCACCCGCAGGTACGCGCCCGGGGCGGCCGCCTCGGTGAACCGCTTGACCCACCCCTTCTCACCGAGGTGACCCGCGAACGTCCGGCACGGGATGCGGCCCGAGGTCACCTCCAGGAGCAGGCCGGAGCCGATCCGCCAGCGCTCCCCGATCCTCGCGCCGCTCACGTCGACGCCCAGGGTCGTCAGGTTCTCGCCGAACGCCCCGTTGGCCAGCGTCCGGCCGCCCAGTGCCCGCTCCCAGGCATCCAGTTCCTCGCGGGCGAAGGCGTACACCGCCTGGTCGCTGCCGCCGTGGTGCCGCAGATCGCACACCGCGTCCCCGGCGACCCCGCTGCCGCCGATGTGCTTGGGGCCGGGATCGGTGACCTGTACCGGCCCCTCGACAGGCCGTTTGTCGATCCCGGTGACGCCTTCGGAGTGCGCGGAGGCGCGGGGGCGGCCCACATTTACGGTCAGCAGCTTCATGCCGTACACGCTAAGGGCTGTCCCGTCATCCCTGGTGGGACAGCCCGTGGCCAATCAGCCCCCAAAGTAACCAGCCATTAATTCGCCGACGCTACAAGAATCGCTTATGGTGGGGGAGTGATCGAAGCCCGTCATCTCCGTGTCCTGCGCGCCGTGGCCACCACCGGCTCGTTCTCCGCCGCCGCCCGCGAGCTGGGCTGCACACAGCCCGCCGTCAGCCAGCAGATGAAGGCCCTGGAGTCCTCCGCCGGCACCACGCTGCTGATCCGTACGGGCCGCGAGATGCGCCTCACCCAGGCGGGTGAGGCACTGGTGCGGCACGCCTCCGGAATCCTGGCCGGGCTGACCGCGGCCGAGGAGGAGGTCGCCGCGATCGCCGGGCTGCGGGCGGGCCGGGTGCGGCTCGTCTCGTTCCCCAGCGGCAGTTCCACCCTGGTCCCCGGCGCCCTCGCCGCGATGCGCGCCGAGCACCCCGGCACCCGGGTCTCCCTGGTGGAGGCCGAACCGCCCCGTTCGGTGGAGATGCTGCGCGACGGCGACTGCGACATCGCCCTCGCGTTCCGGTACGGGACCTCCGGCGGCGAGTGGGACGACCTGGTCGTGCGCCCCCTGCTCACCGACCGGCTGATCGGCCTGGTTCCGGACGGGCACCGGCTGGCCGGCGCGGAGACCGTGGGCATCGGCGAACTGGCCGAGGAGCCGTGGATCGCCGGCTGTCCGCGCTGCCGCCGTCAGCTGGTGGAGGTCTGCGAGGAGTCCGGCTTCACCCCGCGGATCGACTTCGCCACCGACGACTACCCGGCGGTGATGGGCCTGGTGGGCGCGGGTCTGGGCGTGGCGGTCCTGCCGGAGCTGGCGATCGAGTCGGTACGCCCCAAGGGGGCCCGCACCATCACGGTGGAACCGGCCATCGAGCGCGAGATCGTGGCGCTGACCCTGCCGGACCTGGCCCGGGTGCCGGCGGTGGCGGCCACCCTGGACCAGCTGTCCCTGGCGGCCGCGCGCTGAACCGCCGTACGCGGAGCGGCGCGCGCCGAACCGCCGCGCGCCGAGCGACCGCTCCGGGCGGGCGGCGTACGGAGAAACGTTTCTGCTTCAGTGGGGCGGGCTCGGGTGTCAGGCGTGTCCCGGTCCGGAGGCGACGCCCGACGGGGTCGCCGCGATCAGCCGGTTGCGTGCCCGGCCCATCAGCTCTTCGCGCTCGTCCTCGGTCAGGCCGCCCCACACTCCGTAGGGCTCCCGTACCGCCAGCGCGTGCGCCGCGCACTCGGCCCGTACCGGGCAGCGCATGCACACCTCTTTCGCCGAGGTCTCGCGAGCGCTCCGGGCCGCCCCGCGCTCACCTTCCGGGTGGAAGAACAGTGAGCTGTCGACCCCCCGGCACGCGGCCAGCAGCTGCCAGTCCCACAGGTCTGCGTTGGGTCCGGGAAGGCGGGAGAAATCTGCCATTGCTTGTCCCCTCGAAACCGTGCTGTGTCGGAAACGGCATCCTCGACCGTCCGGATCTTCGGTGGCCGGAGTTCCGACCGTACATCTACGGTCTTAGTAGATGTAAATATGACTGATTGCGAATCTAGCCACAGACACCAGCAAAAGGGAAGAAAACCCGCCAAATAGGGCATGCCTTCAGGTGAAGATGAGGTTGACGGCTGGATCAACCGCGCCGCTCTCCTCCGTGTCCGGCCCTTCACGTAGAGTGCCGAACCCGACGGTCCGACCCGTAACTCTTTCGAGTGACCATCGTTGAGAGTGCGGAGGCGGTTGACGGAGATCGAGCTCGGGCACATGTCCGAGGGGGTCAACCGCACAGGTGACGACTTGTATCAGCCTGGAGGCTCAAGGTGACGCGCATCAGCTGCGGAGGACGGTCATGACATCCGTCCTCGTCTGCGACGACTCCCCGCTTGCCCGAGAAGCGCTCCGTCGCGCGGTGGCCACTGTGCCCGGCGTCGAGCGCGTGACGACGGCGGCCAACGGCGAGGAAGTCCTCCGCCGCTGGGGAGCCGATCGTTCGGATCTGATTCTGATGGACGTACGCATGCCCGGTCTGGGGGGTGTGGAGACGGTCCGGCGGCTGCTCTCCGCGGATCCCGGGGCCCGGATCATCATGCTGACCGTCGCCGAGGACCTGGACGGGGTCGCGCTCGCGGTCGCCGCCGGTGCCCGCGGCTATCTGCACAAGGACGCCTCGCGCGCGGAGCTGCGGGCCACCGTGACCCAGGCGCTGGCCGATCCGACGTGGCGGCTCGCCCCGCGCCGGCTGCGGTCCGCCGAGATGGGTGCGGCCCCGACGCTCACCGCGCGGGAGATCCAGGTGCTCGAAGGCATGAGTCACGGCCGTTCCAACGCGGAGATCGGGCGCGAGCTCTTCCTCTCCGAGGACACGGTGAAGACGCACGCCAGGCGGCTGTTCAAGAAGCTCGGCGCCTCGGACCGTGCCCATGCCGTGGCGCTCGGCTTCCGTTGGGGTCTGGTCCGCTGAGGGCGGGCCGTCCCCGGTGGCCGAGGCCGTCCCCGTCCGCACACCGGCGGACGGGGTGACGGGACCGGCGAGGGCCATGAAGCCCGTCGCCGGACCCTCCGTACCAGCGCTGTGTGACGCTTCCCGGCCGATGACGCATCCTTGAGTCGTGGAGTTCCTCAGGAACGATTCGGACGAGCGGAAGGGGAGGGCGCAGGACATGACATCCGGCGCACCCGCTCATAACGCTTCGGTGCACAACTCAGGACGCGGTGGAGCGGACCAGGCGGCACCAAGGCACCATGGTCCGATGCGCGACGACGAGACAACGGTGATCGGTGCTCTGGTGCACCGTGCCGTCGACGGCGACGCGCAGGCCACCCACGATCTGCTGGCCCATGTCCACCCCCTCGCCCTGCGCTATTGCAGGTCCCGGCTGAACCGGCTGCCCGGTGATGCTCGCCACTTCGTGGAGGACCTCGCGCAGGAGGTCTGCGTCGCGGTGCTGATGGCGCTGCCGCGCTACAAGGACACCGGCAGACCCTTCGAGGCCTTCGTCTTCGCCATCGCGGGCCACAAGGTCGCCGACCTCCAGCGTGCCGCCATGCGGCACCCGGGATCGACGGCCGTCCCCTCCGACGAGATGCCGGAGCGGCCCGACGATTCGCTCGGCCCCGAGGAGCGTGCGCTGCTCAGCAGCGATGCCGCCTGGGCGAAGAAGCTCCTCGCCAACCTCCCGGAGAATCAGCGCGAACTGCTGGTCCTGCGGGTCGCGGTCGGGCTGACCGCCGAGGAGACCGGACAGATGCTCGGGATGTCGCCGGGCGCGGTCCGGGTCGCCCAGCACCGCGCGCTGAGCAGACTGCGGGCTCTCGCCGAGCAGTAGGGCCGCAGGACCGCGACCGGACCGCGACCGGGATCGAGATCAGGATCGGGATCGGGAGACGTGTCACGGGGCCGGAAAAGCGTGTCGGCGAGGCCGGAGAATGTGTCGTAGGAACTGACAAAAGTTCTAACTGATCTTGATCGTGGAATGAGACACCCGTGGAGCCCGTTAGCATGGACATCCGCACCGATCAAGGCCATTTGGGGAAGGTGTCATGACTGCAAACGTCGACGGAGTGCCCGAGAAATTCGCGACGCTCGGGCTGACATACGACGACGTGCTGCTGCTGCCCGGCGCGTCCGACATGGCGCCCGATCAGATCGATACCTCCTCGTACATCTCGAAGAACGTGCGGGTGAACATCCCGCTGCTCTCCGCGGCGATGGACAAGGTCACCGAAGCACGCATGGCGATCGCCATGGCCCGGCAGGGTGGCGCGGGCGTACTGCACCGCAACCTCTCCATCGCCGACCAGGCCAACCAGGTCGACCTGGTCAAGCGCTCCGAGTCCGGCATGGTCACCGACCCGATCACGGTGCACCCCGATGCCACGCTCAGCGAGGCCAACGACCTGTGCGCCAAGTTCCGCATCAGCGGTGTCCCGGTCACCGACCCGGCGGGCAAGCTCCTCGGCATCGTCACCAACCGTGACATGGCCTTCGAGCCCGACCGTACGCGCCAGGTGCGCGAGGTCATGACGCCGATGCCGCTGGTCACGGGCAAGGTCGGCATCTCCGGCGTGGACGCCATGGAGCTGCTGCGCCGCCACAAGATCGAGAAGCTGCCGCTGGTCGACGAGTCGGGTGTCCTCAAGGGCCTCATCACCGTCAAGGACTTCGTCAAGGCCGAGAAGTACCCGAACGCGGCCAAGGACAAGGAAGGCCGGCTGCTCGTCGGCGCGGCCGTCGGTGTCGCGGGCGACGCCTACGAGCGCGCCCAGGCGCTCATCGAGGCGGGCGTCGACTTCATCGTCGTCGACACCGCCCACGGTCACTCCCGGCTGGTCGGCGACATGGTCGCCAAGATCAAGTCGAACGGGACGGTCGATGTCATCGGCGGCAACATCGCCACCCGTGACGGGGCCCAGGCGCTGATCGACGCCGGTGTGGACGGCATCAAGGTCGGCGTCGGCCCCGGCTCCATCTGCACCACCCGCGTGGTCGCCGGTATCGGCGTCCCGCAGGTCACCGCGATCTACGAGGCGTCCCTCGCCGCCAAGGCGGCCGGTGTCCCGGTCATCGGCGACGGCGGCCTCCAGTATTCCGGTGACATCGCCAAGGCCCTGGTGGCCGGAGCGGACACCGTGATGCTCGGCTCGCTGCTCGCGGGCTGCGAGGAGTCCCCGGGCGAGCTGCTGTTCATCAACGGCAAGCAGTTCAAGTCGTACCGCGGCATGGGGTCGCTGGCCGCGATGCAGACCCGTGGCGACCGCAAGTCCTTCTCCAAGGACCGGTACTTCCAGGAGGGTGTCGCCTCCGACGAGAAGCTGGTCCCCGAAGGCATCGAGGGCCAGGTGCCCTACCGGGGTCCGCTCTCCGCGGTCGTCCACCAGCTCACCGGCGGTCTGCGCCAGTCGATGTTCTACGTCGGCGGCCGCACCGTCCCGGAGCTCCAGGCCAACGGCCGGTTCGTACGGATCACCTCGGCGGGTCTCAAGGAGAGCCACCCGCACGACATCCAGATGACGGTCGAAGCGCCGAACTACAGCAGGAAGTAACGCATCACCGCAGGTGAGGGGCGGACCGGTGTTCCCGGGACCGCCCCTCACGTGTGTGTCGGGGATACTGGTCAGCGCAGACGTAGAGGGAAAGGCCACATCATCGTGACTGAGATCGAGATCGGGCGCGGCAAGCGCGGCCGCCGGGCGTACGCATTCGACGACATCGCCGTCGTACCGAGCCGCCGCACGCGCGACCCGAAGGAGGTCTCGATCGCCTGGCAGATCGACGCCTACCGCTTCGAGCTGCCGTTCCTGGCCGCTCCCATGGACTCCGTGGTCTCCCCGCAGCACGCCATCCGGATCGGCGAGCTCGGCGGCCTGGGCGTTCTCAACCTGGAAGGGCTGTGGACCCGGCACGCCGACCCGCAGCCGCTGCTCGACGAGATCGCCGAGATGCCCGTCGAGTCCGCGACCCGCAGGCTCCAGGAGATCTACGCCGCCCCCATCCAGGAGGAGCTGATCGGGCAGCGCATCAAGGAGGTGCGCGACTCCGGGGTCGTCACCGCCGCCGCGCTCTCGCCGCAGCGCACCGCGCAGTTCTCCAAGGCCGTCGTCGACGCGGGTGTGGACATCTTCGTCATCCGCGGTACGACGGTCTCCGCCGAGCATGTCTCGGGTGCGGCCGAGCCGCTCAACCTGAAGCAGTTCATCTACGAGCTGGACGTCCCGGTGATCGTCGGCGGCTGCGCCACGTACACCGCGGCCCTGCACCTGATGCGCACCGGCGCGGCCGGTGTCCTCGTCGGCTTCGGTGGCGGCGCCGCGCACACCACGCGCAACGTCTTCGGCATCCAGGTCCCGATGGCGACCGCGGTCGCCGATGTGGCCGGGGCCCGCCGTGACTACATGGACGAGTCCGGTGGCCGCTACGTGCACGTCATCGCGGACGGCGGCGTCGGCTGGTCCGGCGACCTGCCGAAGGCCATCGCCTGCGGTGCGGACGCCGTGATGATGGGCTCCCCGCTGGCCCGTGCGACGGACGCCCCGGGGCGTGGCCGGCACTGGGGCATGGAGGCGGTCCACGAGGACGTGCCGCGCGGCAAGCTGGTGGACCTGGGCTCGGTCGGGACGACGGAGGAGGTCCTCACCGGGCCTTCGCACACCCCCGACGGCTCGATGAACATCTTCGGCGCGCTGCGCCGTGCGATGGCCACCACGGGCTACAGCGACCTCAAGGAGTTCCAGCGCGTCGAGGTGACGGTGGCGGACTCGCAGCACCGCCGCTGACGCCGGACGCCCTCGGGCGTACGCGAGGAAGGGCCCGGACCACTCGTCGTGGTCCGGGCCCTTCCGTGTGCCGAATGCCGTCGTCCGGGGCGCGGTGCGGCGCCGCCGGTCCGTCCGGGTGGGCGGCGGGTGTCAGCCGGCCTTCTTGGCGCCACCGATCGCGGCGATCGGGCCGAGCGCGAGGAAGAGGTAGGTCATGAAGTCGGACTCTTCCTTCCAGAGCTTCGTCACCACGTCGAAGTGGTCGAAGAAGACCTCGGAGAACGACATGCCCGCCACGTCCGCCATGATCATCGACATGCCGACGAGCTGGCCGAGGTAGACGCCGCCGAGGGAGAAGAGGGCCGCCGCGCCGATGACGGCCGGGTTGCTCCCGCCGACCTTGCTCGCCGCGAAGCCGACGAGGAAGCCGACGCCGACCGCGGCGTAGCCGACCTCGCGCTCGATGGAGCCCGCGATCACGCCGTACAGGATGCCCGCGAGGATCGCGGCGCCCAGCGCGGCGAGCACACCGAGCCCGATGTTGTTGCGCGCCGGGGGTGCCGGGGCGAAGGGGGCGCCGCCGCCGAACTGGCCGGGCTGCTGGGCCGCGAAGGGGTTGCCGGTGGGGGCGGCCGGCTGCTGGCCGTACGGGTTGCCGGCCGGGGCACCGGGCTGCGGCTGGCTCGCGTACGGGTTCCCGTCGGCGGGCTGGCCGCCGTAAGGCTGCTGGGGCTGGTTGGGCGGTGGCACGGGCTGGCTCACGGTGGTTCTCCCCCTGGGGACGTATCCGCACGACTGTGCGAGATGTGACGCCGCAGGCTAGCAGCAGGTTCCGACAACGCCCACCGAAATCGTTGGGGCGGCTGGCCTGGAAGGGGTTCGGTGTCCGTCGGGGGACCGCTTCAGAGCCGGTGCGCGGCTCCGGCCGGAGTGGCGCCCCGGGTGTCCAGGAGGAGTTGGGCCTTCACCGCGAGGCCCTGGAGGTCGTACGTCCGGTGCTGCTGGAGCAGCAGGGTCAGGTCGGCGCTGGCGGCGGCCTCGTACAGCGAGTCGGCGCGCGGGACGGGGAGTTCGCGTACCCGCCAGTCCAGGACATGCGGGTCGTGGTAGCCGATCTGCGCGCCCATGTCCATCAGCCGTGTCGCGATCTCACGGGCGGGGGATGCCTCCTGATCGGCGCTGTCCGGCTTGTAGGTGACGCCGAGGAGCAGGACCCGGGCGCCGCGTACGGACTTCCCGTGCTCGTTCAGCAGGGTCGCGCAGCGCTGGATCACATAGCTCGGCATCCGGTCGTTGATCTCCTGGGCCAGCGAGACCATGCGCAACGGGTGGCCGGGGGTGCGCGTGCTGTACGGGAGGTAGCCGGGGTCGACCGGGGAGCCGTGGCCGCCGACGCCGGGGCCGGGGCGGAAGGGCTGGAAGCCGAAGGGCTTGGTCTCGGCGCACCGGATGACGTCCCACAGATCGACGCCGAGGTCGTGGCAGAGCACCGCCATCTCGTTGACGAGGGCGATGTTGACGTGCCGGAAGTTGGTCTCCAGGACCTTCGTCATCTCGGCCTCGCGCGGGCCGCGGGCCCGGACGACCTTGTCGGTGAGCCGGCCGTAGAAGGCGGCGGCCGACTCGGTGCACGCGGGGGTGAGGCCGCCGATGACCTTGGGGGTGTTGGCGTAGACGTGGGTGCGGTTGCCGGGGTCGAGCCGGCTGGGCGAGCAGGCGAGGTGGAAGTCGCGTCCGGCGCGCAGGCCCGAGCCCTCTTCGAGGAGCGGGAGCAGGAAGTTCTCGGTGGTGCCCGGGGGGACGGCCGATTCCAGCAGGACGGTGGTGTGCGGGCGCAGCCGGGCGGCCAGTGCGCGGGCCGCGTCACCGAGGGCGGTGAGGTCGAGGGTGCGGTCGGCGCCGAGCGGGGTCGGGGAGCAGATCACGGCGGTACGGACCCGGCCCAGTTCGGCCGCGCTGGTGGTGGGACGGAAGCCCCCGGAAAGCATCCGGCGGATGTCGGAGGCGGTGAGGGAGCCCTCGACGGGGGTGCGGCCCGCGGCGAGTTCCGTGCAGGGGCGTGGGTCGGTGTCGTAACCGACGGTGTCGATGCCGGCGGCGACGGCGGCCTGGGCGAGGGGCAGGCCGAGGTGACCGAGTCCGATGACGGCGAGGTCTGCGGGCATGTCGAGGCCGTCCTTCCCTAAGACCAAGAAGACAGAAAGCGCAACTGCTGGGGACAGTGCAATGTCAGACTAGGCGTAAATATGACCTATATGTCGCATTGTGTGGCCCCAGTCGCCGGGGTGTTGTCCACAGGCGGTGGCTGAAGTCGCCGACCGCGGACAGAATCGAGAGGTGGGCGCGGACGCCCCGGCCTCCCCGGCCGGGCGGCACCTCCGCGCCGGACCACCCCGATCTACCGGGAGGCAGCAGTGAGGACAGCGACACTGGGACCCGCGGAGCGTGCCACGGCGCTCGCCGCGATGGCCGAGCGCGAACTGGACGTGCTGGTCGTGGGGGCGGGCGTGGTCGGCGCCGGGACGGCGCTGGACGCCGTGACCAGAGGGCTCTCGACGGGGCTGGTCGAGGCCCGTGACTGGGCATCCGGCACATCGAGCCGGTCGAGCAAACTGATCCACGGCGGTCTGCGCTATCTGGAGATGCTCGACTTCGCGCTCGTACGCGAGGCACTGAAGGAGCGCGGACTGCTTCTGGAGCGGCTCGCCCCGCACCTGGTGAAGCCGGTGCCCTTCCTCTACCCGTTGCAGCACAAGGGCTGGGAGCGGCTCTACGCGGGCTCCGGCGTCGCGCTGTACGACGCGATGTCGATCTCGTCGGGCCATGGCCGGGGGCTGCCGGTGCACCGCCACCTCTCCCGCCGGCACGCCCTGCGGGTCGCGCCCGCGCTGAAGCGGGACGCCCTGGTCGGAGCCCTGCAGTACTACGACGCGCAGATGGACGACGCCCGCTATGTGGCGGCCCTGGTGCGCACCGCCGCCGGATACGGCGCCCATGTGGCGAACCGGGCCCGGGTGATCGGCTTCCTGCGGGAGGGCGAGCGGGTCGTCGGGGCACGGGTGCAGGACGTCGAAGGGGGCGGGGAGTACGAGGTCCGGGCCAAACAGGTGGTCAACGCGACCGGGGTGTGGACGGACGACACCCAGGCGCTGATCGGTGAGCGCGGGCAGTTCCACGTCCGGGCGTCGAAGGGCATCCACCTGGTCGTCCCCAAGGACCGCATCCACTCCTCGACCGGGCTGATCCTGCGTACCGAGAAGTCCGTGCTGTTCGTGATCCCGTGGGGCCGCCACTGGATCATCGGGACGACGGACACCGACTGGGACCTCGACAAGGCCCACCCGGCGGCGTCCAGCGCCGACATCGACTATCTGCTCGAACACGTCAACTCGGTGCTCTCCACCCCGCTGACCAGGGACGACGTCCAGGGTGTCTACGCCGGGCTGCGGCCGTTGCTGGCCGGTGAGTCCGACGCGACCAGCAAGCTCTCGCGCGAGCACACCGTGGCGCACCCGGTCCCCGGACTCGTGGTCGTCGCGGGCGGCAAGTACACGACGTACCGGGTGATGGCGAAGGACGCCGTGGACGAGGCGGTGCACGGCCTCGACCAGCGGGTCGCGGCCTGTGTCACCGAGGACATCCCGCTGCTGGGTGCCGAGGGCTACCGGGCCCTGTGGAACGCCCGCGCCAGGATCGCGGCCCGGACCGGCATCCATGTCGCCCGGGTGGAGCATCTGCTGAACCGGTACGGCTCAATGGTCGAGGAGCTTCTGGAGCTGATCGCGGCAGACCCCTCACTGGGTGAACCGCTGGCGGCCGCGGACGACTACCTGCGGGCCGAGATCGTCTATGCCGCCTCGCACGAGGGGGCCGGACATCTCGACGACGTACTGACCCGGCGCACCCGGATCTCCATCGAGACCTTCGACCGGGGCACCCGCTCCGCACGGGAGTGCGCGGAGCTGATGGCGCCGGTGCTGGGCTGGGACGAGGGGCGGATCGACCGGGAGGTCGAGCACTACGAGAAGCGGGTGGAGGCGGAGCGGGAGTCGCAGCGGCAGCCGGACGACCTGACGGCGGACGCGGCACGGCTCGGCGCTCCGGACATCGTGTCGATCCAGTGACCTGAATCAGCGAGGGGCGGCACGGCCTCCGCCGAGGAAGGGCCGGTGCGGGAAGCGGGGTCGCCCTGCGGCAGAACTCCGCTTCCCGCAGGGCCGGTTCCGGAGTCCGCCGGTGTGGGCGGGCAGGGTGCGCGGGGAGGAGGAATTCCGGGCTGGCGGCGGTGCCTTCGGGGCCCGGCCCCGGACCACGAGGCGGGGCGGGTAGGAGGCTGCGGGCGTGAGGTGTGGTTCGCTGGGCAGGCTCGCCGTTCCCAGGACGAGCGGAGGAAACACCGGCAGGGCGGCGAACAACGCCCTGCGTACCGGCATGACGGGGGATCCCTTTCCTCCGGCCACATCATGGCGGACCACGGACCCGGCACCAGGACCGGTCCCGGGGTGAGGGACAATGAACGCTCTGCCAGGGCGGGTTGATCGCAGAGGGGACGCATGTCGGAGGCGGAGCAGGCACGGGAGCCCCAAGGGGACAAGGAAGGTCGTCTTCTCGCGGGGCGTTACCGGCTCGGGGAGGTGCTCGGCCGGGGCGGTATGGGCACGGTCCACCGCGCTGCCGACGAGACGCTGGGCCGCACGGTCGCGGTCAAGGAACTGCGCTTCCCGTCGGCCATCGACGACGAGGAGAAGCGTCGTCTGATCACGCGCACCCTGCGTGAGGCGAAGGCGATCGCACGGATCCGCAACAACGGCGCGGTGACCGTCTACGACGTGGTCGACGAGGACGACCGGCCGTGGATCGTCATGGAACTGATCGAGGGCAAGTCGCTCGCCGAGGCGATCCGCGAGGACGGGACGCTGACACCCAGGCGCGCCGCGGAGGTCGGGCTCGCCATCCTCGACGTGCTACGCTCGGCGCACCGCGAGGGCATCCTGCACCGCGATGTGAAGCCGTCCAACGTGCTGATCTCCGAGGACGGCCGCGTCGTACTGACCGACTTCGGCATCGCCCAGGTCGAGGGGGACCCGTCGGTCACCTCCACCGGCATGCTCGTCGGCGCCCCCTCGTACATCTCGCCGGAGCGGGCCCGCGGCCACAAGCCGGGGCCGCCCGCCGACCTGTGGTCGCTCGGTGGACTGCTGTACGCGAGCGTCGAGGGCTGCCCGCCGTACGACAAGGGGTCGGCGATCGCGACCCTCACGGCCGTGATGACCGAGCCGGTCGACCCGCCCAAGAACGCGGGCCCGCTGGAGAAGGTCATCTACGGCCTGCTCGCCAGGGACCCCGACCAGCGGCTGGACGACGCCGGGGCACGGGCCCTGCTCAACGCCGTGATCAACGCTCCGGACCTCCCGGTGCCCCCGCCGGCCGACTCCACCCAGGTCATGGCGCTGCCGGTGGACGTCGACGCCGGGAGCGCCACCAGGAAGCCGCCGAAGGTGCCCAAGCCGGCCGCCAGGTCCGGTGAGTCCGGCGAGGGCGCCCGCGACCGGCTGCGCGGAGCCCTGCGCTCCGTGCGGAACGCCAAGCCGACGCCGGGGGTCGCGGCGGGAGCGGGAGCCGCTGCTGCCACCGCCTCGGCGTCCGGGCCGGCCGGTGCGGCCACCCCGGCCGAACCGCCCACGAAGCCCGGGACCCGCCCCCGGAGCCCCGCGACGGCTTCCGCGGCATCGCCCGCCGCGGCCCCCACGCCCGCCCCCGGGACCCCCGCGAAGCCCCCGAGGGCGCCGGTCACCGCTGCGGCGGTACCGCCACAGCGCCCTCCGGCCCCGTCGGCCGCCCCCGCCGTCCGCGCGTCCCTCACGGATGTGGTGCCCCGCCGTACGCTCGTGATCATCGCGGCCGTCGTGGCGCTCGCCATCCTGGGCACGGTGCTCGCGATCGCCCTCTCCGGGGGCGACGACAAGGACGGCCGGAGCGGCGGTTCGGGCAAGGGCGACACGTCCGTCTCGGCGGGCGGTTCCGGTGAGGGCCAGGGGGACGGCCAGAGGGAGGGCCAGGGCCGGAGCGACGGCAAGCCTTCCGAGCAGCCGTCGGGGGACCCGGCGACCAAGGACCCGAAGACGGACGC
Source organism: Streptomyces sp. NBC_01237 (assembly GCF_035917275.1). NCBI lineage: Bacteria > Bacillati > Actinomycetota > Actinomycetes > Kitasatosporales > Streptomycetaceae > Streptomyces > Streptomyces sp. NBC_01237. The sequence goes on from NZ_CP108508.1 coordinate 5,509,564, forward strand.
GCCGCCCCCGGCCGACGCCCTGCCCGCCGGGTACGAGAAGGTCACCGACAAGCGGTTCCGCTTCGACATGGCGATGCCCGAGGACTTCGAGCGCGATGCCATAGCGGGGCGGAATTCCGGCGGGATCTACAACGCCGACGGCGGTTTCCCGCGCGTCCAGGTCGACTTCAACGGCTCGCCCAGGGACGACGCGGCCGCGGCATGGGCGGGGGCCGTGGCGGGTACCAAGGCCCTCAGTAACGGCTACAAGCACCTCGGCATCAAGAAGGTCGACTTCAACGGCTACCCGACCGTGGCCGACTGGAGTTTCGAGCGTGACCAGAAGGGCATCCGGGTACGGGTGCTGAACCGCGGCTTCAAGGTCGACGCCAAGCGCGGCTACTCGATCATGGTCAGCTGCAAGGCGAGCGAGTGGGACGAAGCGGAGTGCCGGACGCTGCGCGAGACGGCGTTCGCCACGTTCAAGCCCACGGACTGACGGTCGGACGGCCGGGTTGCCGCGACCCGGCCGCGTGGCCCCGGCTTGCCACGTATCGTAAGAGCCGAAGGGACCGTACGCAGCCGGAATGATGGGTCAATTGTGCGGCAACTGACCGTAATTGACTGATTCATGCGGCCCTGGTGACCGGGGGCAGCGCGCTCTGGGGAGGCGTCGTGGACGACTACGCGGGTCGGGTGCTTGCCGACCGCTACCGCCTTCCCCTGCCTCCGTTCGACGGTTACGAACTGGTCGAGACCCGGGCGTTCGACACATACAGCGGGCAGGAAGTCCTGATACGTCAGGTCCCGTTGCCCGAGATCGTGGAAGCCGAGGTCCTCGACGCCGACGGTCTGCCCGCATCCGTCGGACGTGTCCACGGACGCACCACGGGACGTGCGGTACGCCGTTCCACGGACCCTGCGGTCCGGCGTGCGATCGAGGCCGCCCAGGCCGCTGCCCAGGTGCCCGATCACCCACGGCTCGACCAGGTCTTCGATGTGTTCGCCGAGGCGGGATCGCTCTGGATAGTGAGTGAACTGGTCGCGGCGCGTCCGCTGGCCGCCCTGCTCGCCGAGCGCCCCCTCAACCCGTACCGGGCCGCCGAGATCGGCTCCGATGTGCTGGCGGCGCTGCGGGTGCTGCACGCGCACGACTGGACCCACCGGAACATCACCGTCCGTACGGTCCTGATCTGTGACGACGGCCGCGTGGTGCTGACCGGACTGGCGGCCGGGGCCGCCGAGGAAGCGCTGTGCGGATACGTCACGGCGCCGCTGCCCGACGACGACGATGACGACGACGTCGCCGCGCACGACAGCGCGGACGGGTACGACGGCGCGGACGGGTACGACGGGCACGACGACGGCTACGAGGACGGGGCCGAGGACGAGGACGACGGGCGCGGTTCGGAGAGCCCGTACGGCACCTACGGAACGGCCGGCCCCTACGGTCCGCAGGACACGTCGGACACGTCGGACACGCAGGACACGTCCGAGGCGGAAGGCACGTACTCCACGTACGGCACGGATGTGGTTCCCGCGGTGGCTCCCGACGCGTACGCGGACCCGCCACCCGCGCCTTCGGACAGCCAGGAACTCGTCCCGCGACCTGCCGCACCCGCCGTTCCGTACGCCGGTGCGCGACCCACCGCCGAGCCGGGCGCCGTGCAGCCCGATGCCGCGAGCGCCGCACAACTGCGCGCCGCGCGCGCCGGGGCGATCGCCGCCTACCGCGCGGGCGCACGCGCCGCCGCCCGGGGCAACGTCGAGGACCAGCACCCCACCACCGGGCACGACACCGACGGCGCTCCCGGCGGCGCCCATGACATCGAGGACACGGCTCTCCTCCCGGCCCAGCGCCCGGCCCCCGGCGGCGACTCCCTGCTCCCCGGCGCCTGGAGCGACGAGGCGGACGACCCGTACGCGGAAGACGACCCGTACGGCGCGGACGACCCGTACACCAAGCGCGACCCGTACGGCGCGGACGACCCGTACACCAAGCGCGACCCGTACGCCGGGGACGACGAGCACGACGACGAGGACGGACGCGGCGAGGACGACGGCGGCCGGCCGCCCGGCCGTCGGGTCCATCTGGCCGGCAGCTGGGACGACGGACCGGGCTCCGGCCGCCCCGTCCCCGCGGGCGGCTCGGGCGAGGACGCGCTGCGCGCCGACTCCCGTCGCCCCGGCAACACCCCCGTACCGGCCGGGCGGGCCGCGCAGCCCGCCGCCGTGACCGCGTCGGGCGGCTGGGACGAGGTCGTCGCGGGCGGCCGGGGGACCCCCGCCTACCGCGGCCCCGCCACCCCGCTCGCCGCCGAACGCGCCCGGCAGGCACGGATCGCCGTCGTCGGCGCGGTCACCGAACGCTGGGCACCCGAGCAGGCCGGACCGGTCCACGAGAACTGGCAGCTCGCACCGCCCATCGGCCCCGCCACCGACCTGTGGGCGCTCGGCGCCCTGCTCTACCGCGCGGTCCAGGGCCACGCCCCCTACCCCGAGGAGAACGCCGCCGAACTGGTCCAGATGGTCTGCGGCGAGCCGCCCGCCTTCGCGGAGGAGTGCGGTGCCCTGCGCCCCGTGGTCGAGTCGCTGCTGCGCCAGGACCCCACGGAGCGCCCCGACGTCGAGGAGCTGAGCGGCTGGCTGCGCTCACTGGTGCGGTCCGCCCCGGAGCCGGAAGCGGGCACGGACGTCGTCCCACTGCCCTCGGCCGATGAGACCCGGCTGCCCGTCGTACGCCGCAAGGGCGAGCTCGTCCGCAGGCGCCGGGGCCGGCTGGGCGGCGGATCGGCGCACGGCCGGCACCGCCAGGGCAAGCAGAAGCAGCGCGTGGAGAAGCCGCGGCGGGAGCCCGCCCGGCTGCCCGAGGAGCCGCGCGAGAGCGCCGAGTCCTGGGAGACCCCGCCCTCCCGCCCGCCGCGCGCGCCGCGTGAGCCCAAGGGCCCCAAGGTGCTGCGGGAACCCGCGCGACAGCGCGAGGGGAAGGCGCCGCGCAGCCTGGGCCGGATGCTGCTGGTCCTCATCCTGCTGGGCATGGCCGCAGCGGTGGCGTACGCCCTGATCTTCATGGCCGAGGACGATCCCGGCACCGGAGCGGCGCCGTCCGGTTCGGTGACCCCCACGGGGCCCGGCGTGCCCCGGCCCTCCGGCGGCGCCTCCGGTACACCCGGTTCCCAGCAGCCGCAGACCAGCCGTTCCGCCGTCGCGCTCGCCCCGGGCTATGTGCTGCGCAAGGACGCGGAGGGCTTCGAGGTCGGCGTGCTCAAGGGCTGGCAGCGCAGCCCCGCCAACGCGGACCGTCAGATCCGTTACGGCAGCGACGGATTCAGCCTGCTGATCGTGCCCGGACGCGACACCGTCAAGGCCAACGGCGCCGACCCGCTCGCGTACCAGCGGGACAAGGAGCCGGAGCTCCAGCCGTTCCGGGACTCAAGCTGGTCCTCCTCGGTCGGTCTGCGCCGGGTCGACGTCGGCCGACAGGCCATGGCGGAGGGCCAGTTCACCTGGCAGGACGGCAAAGGCCGCGAGGTGTACGTGCGCAATCTGGTGATGATCGTGGACGGCAAGTACCACATCATTCAGGTGCTCGGCCCTCAGGACGACCAGGACAAGGTCACCGCCATCTACGAACAGGCCATCGCCTCCTACCGCGTCGGCCCCTGACCCGCGGTCACCACCGCGCCGTCCCCTGACCCCATGTCACTGCCGGGGCGGGTCGGGTGACGTGGGCCCGCGAACCCGCGGCGCTTCGGAGCGACAAGCATCACAGTGCGGTCTCGTGGGGCGATCCGAGGTTCCATGCTCGTGCGTCCCCTCCGTAATCTGGCAGCCGAGGAACGGGGCGGGACTACACGTGGATCAATCACAGGGCACGGGCAGGGGCGCGGGCACGGGCGCGGGACTGGTGCTGGCCGGGCGGTACCGGCTGGGCGAGGTCCTCGGCCGCGGCGGCATGGGCAAGGTCTGGCGCGCCCACGACGAGGTGCTGCACCGCACCGTCGCCGTCAAGGAGTTGACCGCAGGGCTGTACGTCGCCGAGGCCGACCGGCTCGTCCTGCACGCGCGCACCCAGAAGGAGGCGCGCGCGGCGGCCCGCATCACGCACCCCGGAGTCGTCACCGTCCATGACGTCATCGAGTACGACAACCGCCCCTGGATCGTGATGCAGTACGTCGACGGGCCCTCGCTCGCCGACGCCGCCAAGGAGAACGGCGAGATGGCCCCGCGCGAGGCGGCCAGGATCGGTCTCCATGTGCTCAGCGCCCTGCGTGCCGCGCACAGTGCCGGGGTGCTCCACCGGGACGTCAAACCCGGCAACGTCCTGCTGGCCCGCGACGGGCAGGTGCTCCTGACCGACTTCGGGATCGCCGCGATCGAGGGCGACTCCACCATCACCAGGACCGGTGAACTGGTCGGCTCCATCGACTATCTGGCGCCCGAACGGGTACGTGGCGGCGACCCGGGCCCGTCCTCCGACCTCTGGTCGCTCGGCGCCACGCTGTACACCGCGGTGGAGGGACGCTCCCCGTTCCGGCGTACGTCACCGATCTCCACCATGCAGGCGGTGGTCACCGATGAGCCGCCCGCTCCCGCCAACGCCGGTCCACTGACCCCCGTGATCACCGCGCTGCTCCGCAAGGACCCCGAGGACCGGCCGTCGGCCGCCGAGACCGAGCGGATGCTGCTGGACGCCATGGAGGGCCGGGAGCCCCGGGCCGCCCAGGCGTTCGTACCGACCCAACGGGTCACCGAAGAGGCCCTGAACGGGCTCGCGGCCCCGGACGACGTCACGGACCGGCTGACCGGCGGCACGTCGGCCGGCACCTCGCACACGCCGGCCGCCCCGGTCGCTGTCCCCGCTCCCGCCTCCACGCCGGTGACGCGGCGCGCCGGAGCCCGGTGGCGCACGCGGCTCGTGGTCATCGCCGTGGCCGCGGTGCTCGGCGGCGCGGCGGGTCTGGCCGCGATGAAGTACGCGGACGGCGGCGCCTCCGGTGACGGGGGGAGGTCACCGGAGGCGCCCGCCACCGCGGCGCCCGCGCCGTCCGTCTCCTCGGGCGGACGGGACACGGGATCGGAAGCGGGCCAGGACCCGAAGCCGCCCGCCAAGGCGATACCCGACGGCTGGCAGAGGGTCGAGGACCCCAAGGGCTTCAGCCTCGTCGTACCGGACGGGTGGGAGCGCCGGACGGAGGGCAATCAGATCGACTACACACCGGACAACGGCGCCCACCGCCTCCGGATCAGCATCGATCCGGAACCGGACTTCGAGAGTTCGTACACGCACATGCTGAATCTGGAGAAGGACCTCGCCAAGCGGCTGCCCGGCTACGAGCGCGTCAGCCTCCAGTCGAACATCTACCGCGACCGGCCGGGCTCCCTCTGGGAGTTCACGTGGGTCGAGTCCAAGGAGCATCCGGGCCCGCGTCGCGGCATCGACCAGATGTACTACGGCGAGGCGGGCGGGCCCGAGTACGCGTTGTACATGACGGCGCCGGACGAGGACTGGGCGACCAGCCGGGAGCAGTTCGACACCATGCTGCGCAGCTGGAAGGCCCCGGAGGCGGCGAACTGAGGATGCCCGCCCCGTCCGGATGCCGACGGGGCGGGGCTTCAGGAACGGCCTCAGGGACGGCCTCGGAGACCGGCCTCGGAGACCGGCTTCGGAGACGCCCTCAGGGACGCCCTCAGGGACGCCTGCCGGGACGCCGACGGAGCCCTGCCCTGATGCCGGTCCTGATGCCCGTCCGGATGCCGTTCCGGATCTCTGTCCAGATGCCGGTCCGGATCTCTGTACAGATGTCCGTCCGGATGCCTGTTCGGATGTCGGCGGGCTGTCGCCGGGGAGATAGCCACTGATCAGCGGTTATGTGGCCAGCGATCACTGGCGAGTTCGCAGGGTGGGTTGTGGGGAGAGTGAAAACCTATTACCGACGGGTACCCAAAGTTCGCGGGTGGACATACTCTCGCCCTCATGACGGACTCGCAGGCCCCTGTTGCCCCCCTCGGTACGAACCCCGTCGCGGCCGCCCCCGCAGGCGTGCGCACGGCCGCCGATGTGGTCACCCCCGAGGTGATCGCCCAGCTGACCCGCGGCGTCGTCGGCTCCGGCCGTACGGCGAACCACACCCCCTTCACCGGGGAGAAGCTGGCGGACCTGCCCGAGTCCACCCCCGAGGACGTGGCGACCGCCTTCGAGCGGGCCCGCGCCGCCCAGCCCGCCTGGGCCGCGACCCCCGTACGGACCAGGGCGGCGATCCTGCTCCGCTTCCACGACCTCGTGCTCAGCCGCCAGTCCGAGGTCCTCGATCTCATCCAGCTGGAGACCGGCAAGGCCCGGCTGCACGCCCACGAAGAGGTGCAGGCCGTCGCCGTCGCCGCCCGGCACTACGGCCGCAAGGCGTCCTCGTACCTGCGGGCGAAGCGGCACACCGGGGTCGTACCGACCCTCACCAAGGTCACCGAGCTGCGCCAGCCGCGCGGGGTCGTCGGCCAGATCGCTCCGTGGAACTACCCGCTCGAACTGTCCGTGGGCGACGCACTGCCCGCGTTCGTCTCCGGCAACGCCGTGGTGATGAAGCCCGACACGGAGACCGCGCTGACCGCGCTCTGGGCCCGTGACCTGCTCATCGAGGCCGGACTGCCCGCCGAGGTGTTCCAGGTCGTCCTCGGCGAGGGCCCCGTCGTCGGCCCCGAGGTCGTCAGCCACGCCGACTACGTCTCCTTCACCGGCTCCACCCGCACCGGCCGTGAGGTCGCCCAGGGCGCCGCCGCCCGCCTCGTCGGCGTCTCCCTGGAGCTCGGCGGCAAGAACGCCATGCTGGTCCTCGCGGACGCCGATGTGGAGAAGGCCGCCGCGGGCGCCGTGCGTGCCTGCTTCTCGTCCGCCGGACAGCTCTGCATCTCCATCGAGCGGCTGTACGTCCACGAGTCGATCGCCGACGACTTCGTCGCCCGGTTCGCCGCCCGTACGAAGGCGATGCGGCTCGGCAGCTCCCTCGCGTACGGCGCCGACATGGGCTCCCTCGTGGGCGAGCGCCAGCTGGAGACCGTCACCCAGCACGTCGCCGAAGCCGTCGAGAAGGGCGCCACGCTCGTCGCGGGCGGCGTCGCCCGGCCCGACATCGGCCCGCTGTTCTACGAGCCGACCATCCTGGACGGCGTCGAGGCGCCGATGGCCGTCTGCACCCAGGAGACCTTCGGACCGGTCGTCTCCATCTACCGCTTCAGCGACGAGGACGCGGTCATCGACCTCGCCAACGCCACGCCGTACGGCCTGAATTCGAGCGTCTGGACCAAGGACGGCAGGCGCGGCCACCGGGTCGCCGCCCGGCTGCGGACCGGCACGGTCAACATCAACGAGGGGTACGCCCCCGCGTACGGCAGCGTGCAGTCCCCGATGGGCGGCATGAAGGAGTCCGGTCTCGGCCGGCGGCACGGCTCCGAGGGCATCCTCAAGTACACCGAGGCCCAGACCGTCGCCCAGCAGCGGCTGATTCCGCTCGCCCCGTCCTTCGGGATGGACGACGAGAAGTACGCGGCGTTCATGAGCCGCAGCCTGAAGGCGATGAAGGCGTTCCGCCTGCGCTGACCCGGCCACGGCGTACGCGATTCCGCAGCACCTCTGCCCTTTTCGCACCGAGGAGAGCCATGCCCCAGGACAGCCCTGCCCAGAATCGGCCCGAGAACCCCGTACCGGCCGAGGACGACGCCGCGTACGACTACGACGTCATCGTCGTGGGCTCGGGCTTCGGCGGAGCGGTGTCGGCGCTGCGGCTGACCGAGAAGGGCTACCGCGTCGGGGTCCTGGAGGCGGGCCGCCGCTTCACCCCCGGCACGCTCCCCAAGACCTCCTGGGACATCCGGAACTACCTCTGGGCCCCCGCCCTCGGTCTCTTCGGCATCCAGCGCGTGCATCTGCTCGGCAACGTCATGGTGCTGGCCGGGGCGGGCGTCGGCGGCGGCTCGCTCAACTACGCCAACACGCTGTACGTGCCGCCCGCGCCGTTCTTCGAGGACCGTCAGTGGGCCGGGATCACCGACTGGCAGGACGAGCTGAAGCCGTACTACGACCAGGCCAAGCGGATGCTGGGGGTCCGGCTCAACCCGACCATGACCCCTTCCGACGTCCACCTCAAGGCCGCCGCACAGGCGATGGGCGTCGGAGACACCTTCCACCTCGCCCCCGTCGGGGTCTTCTTCGGCGACGGCAGGGACGCCGACGGCACGGCGAGGGCGAAGCCCGGCGGTACGGTCCCCGACCCGTACTTCGGGGGCGCGGGCCCCGCCCGCAAGGCGTGCACCGAGTGCGGCGAGTGCATGACGGGCTGCCGCCACGGCGCGAAGAACACCCTCAACGAGAACTACCTGCACCTCGCGGAGAAGGCCGGAGCGGTCATCCGTCCGATGACGTCCGTCGTCGCGATCACGGACGACCCGGAGGGCGGCTACCACGTCACGACCGTCCCGACCGACCGCCGCAGGAAGGGCAGGCCCACCCTGCTGCGCGCCCGCAAGGTGGTCGTCGCGGCGGGCACGTACGGCACCCAGACCCTGCTGCACACCATGAAGGACCGGGGGCTGCTGCCCCGGCTCTCGGCGCGGCTCGGCGAACTGACCCGGACCAACTCCGAGGCGCTCGTCGGCTCGCAGACCAGCGACCGCCGCTACCGCAGGAAGCACGGCACCCCGAAGGCCGACTTCACCCAGGGCGTCGCCATCACGTCCTCGATCCACCCGGACGCCAACACGCACATCGAGCCCGTCCGCTACGGCAAGGGCTCCAACGCCATGGGCGCCATGTCCATCCTCCAGGTGCCCTACGGTGGCCGCCGGGTGCTGGGCTGGCTGGGCAACATGGCCAAACACCCCGCACTCGCGGTGCGTTCGCTCTCCAACCACCACTGGTCCGAGCGGACCATCATCGGCCTGGTCATGCAGTCGCTGGACAACTCCCTGACGACGTACCGCAAGCCCGGCGGTCTCGGAAAGGGCCTCCTCACCGCCCGGCAGGGGCACGGCGCGCCCAACCCGACGCAGATCGCCGAGGCGACCCGCAGCGCCTCGCTGCTCGCCGACGAGATCAACGGCTTCGCCGGGTCCAACGTCGGGGAGCTGATGGGGACGCCGCTCACCGCCCACTTCCTCGGCGGCTGCCCGATCGGGGCGAGCGCCGAGGACGGGGTCATCGACCCGTACCACCGGCTGTACGGGCACCCGGGAATCTCCGTCGTCGACGGCTCGGCCGTCTCCGCGAACCTCGGCGTCAATCCGTCGCTGACGATCACCGCGCAGGCGGAACGGGCCATGTCCTTCTGGCCCAACAAGGGTGCTCGGGACCCGCGTCCGGAGCCGGGCGCGGCCTACGAGCGGCTGACCGCGGTGGAGCCGCACGCGCCGACGGTGCCGAAGGAGGCGTTCGGCGCGCTGCGGCTGCCCTTCCTGGGCATGCCCGCGCTCCCGCCCAAGGGCGACGGTGCGGTCCGGGCGGAAGGCGACGCCGTACCCAATCCGTGATCTTGCTCAGGGCAACTCTTCGGACAGTTGCGTGGTCGAACCGGTACTGCCTCACAGCAGTCACACAGCTCCTGTCGAGTCCCAGAGGTCCGCGATGACACGCCTTTCCCCGAGAACCGCGCTGCGCCGTACGGCGGGCGGTCTCGCCGCCGCCGGTCTGCTGGCCGCCGGTTCGCTCGCCGCAGGCTCCTTCGCCTCGGCCGCGCCCGCACCAGCGGCCGACCCCGTATTCACGCTGGGAGGTCCGGCCGGGACGGGGCTGTACCCGTACCCCGCGAGCGGCTCGCCGAAGAAGTCCACCGCCGGGATCACCGTCGCCAACCCGGCCGAGGACGAGGAGAACGGCGGATTCCAGGGCAGGGTCACCTACACCTTCGACCTGTCCGGCGTCGCGGGTGTCGCCGACATCGGCTTCGACGGCGAGGCGGGCGGGGACTGCAAGGTCACCGGAGCCACCGCCGTCTGCCACGACTCCGGAGTGTGGCCCGGCCTCAACAGCGTCGTCGACCTGGAGATCAGCGCGGCCAAGGGCAGCGAGGACGGCGACTCGGGCACCATCAAGGTGACCGGTGCGGCCGAGGGCGCGACCTTCACACCGTTCACCACGAAGGTCACCGTCGGCGGGCCCGACCTCGTGATGCAGCAGCTCCCGTTCGAGCAGGAGCCCGCGCCGGGCGAGAAGCAGAAGGCCCCGATCACCTTCACCAACAACGGCACCCGGGCCGCCGACGGGGTGCTGCTCACCCTGATGTACTCGCGCGGCCTGGACCTTCCCCAGCGCTACTCCAACTGCGAGTACCTGGAGAACAGCGTCCCGGAGGCGGGCGACTACGCCTGGTCCACCGCCCTGTGCTCCATCGACGGCTCCTTCGAGGCGGGCGCGACGTACACGCTGGAGACGCCGCTCACCGTGGAGTCCACCGAGCGCGCGTACTACGACACCTTCATCTACCGCATCCACGAGGGCGGCGCCGCGCAGCGCACCGCCCAGCGCGCGGGCGCCCGCTTCGACCAGGGGAAGGGCCCCGCCCTCGCCCTGAAGAAGGTGGCGTCCACCCGTGGTGTGGACCTCAACCCCCACGACAACCAGCGGGAAGTCGACTTCCGTACGAAGAACACCGCCGACTTCGCGGCATACGGGGACAAGGCGTCCGGGGCCGAGGGCGACACCGTGAAGGCCGACATCGGCTTCCGCAACGAGGGACCCGCCTGGATCGGCTACATCCGTTCCGGGGAGGACGTCGCCACCCTCGACTTCACCGTCCCCCAGGGTGCGACCGTCACCGCCAAGCCCGCCTCCTGCCGGGGCGTGTCGGCCGGGGGCAACCACCGCGACGAGCAGCTCGGCGCCCCGCGCTACTTCTGCGACACCTCGATGACCGTGCGCGAGGACGCGGATGTCGCGCTGCCCTTCGAGCTGAAGATCGACGAGCAGCTGATCGGCTCCTCCGGCAAGGTCACCGCCCGGGGCACCTCGCTCTCGGACCCGGCACTGCCCTTCGACCCGAAGCCGGCCAACAACACCGCGCAGCTGGTGCTGAACGGCGACGACTCCGGCTCCGAGGACTCCGGCGGTACGTCGGAGGGCTCCACCACGGGAAGCACCGAGGGCGCGACGTCCGGCACCGCGGGTACGTCCGGCTCCTCCGGTGACGCGTCCGCCTCCGGCACGTCGGGCACCACCGGCACCTCGGGTTCCACGTCCGGGACCACCGGCTCGTCCCAGGGCGGCAGCCTCGCCTCCACCGGCTCCGTCGCCCTGGCGGCCTCCGGCGCCGCCGCCGTCGCCCTGGCCGCGGGCGGCGTGCTGTACGCGACCACCCGCCGCCGCGTCCGGCAGCACTGACCCCCGCGTCCGGAGAGCACCGAGGGCCCCGCGGACCAGGAACGGTCCGCGGGGCCCTCGGCTGTCGGCACCGACGTCCGGGGCAGCGCGTCGGTGCCGGTGAGCGGCGCCGGGGGGTGCGCCGCGGGAGGAAGGTCTGTCGGTCGGCTCCCCGGCGTACCAGGGGGCGCGAGATCGCCGTCGGCCCGGATGGAGGCCGGTGGCGGAAGAATGCGGGACGGGACAACTGGGGACGGGCCGGGACGAACGGTGGGCTGCCCTTCGCATCGTGCTGGACGGACCGCTCCCGCACAACCGTTTCGACCGGATGCGGCCGGCTCGGGCGTCCCCGAGACCGACCGCACATGGGGTGACCGGGCTGCTGTCCCCTGCCGTCCGGTCACGTGCGCCGGGACGCGGTCCCACGACGTACCTGCAGTACGTCACACGTCCCGGCGGAGCCACGCGTGGTTTCCTACCGATGCCGCCCCTGGTTGGCACGGACACCCGGACCAACGAAGCCGCGGCGGCCCCGGTCACGCGCCGTACGGGTGAGACCGGGACCGAACGGAGATACGGCCGTACAGCCCCGCCGGGACGCACCCCTCACACCCGGCCGCGGCACAGCTCCAGCAGCGTCATCGCGAGCGAGGTGCCCGGCTTGCCCAGCGCGTCCCTGTAGTGAGCGAGCACGTCCATCTCGCGGGAGAGGTTCACCCGGCGGCCCCCCGAGGTGATCCTGGCCTCCTGGATGACCGCCGAGACGGCCATCCGTTCCTGGACGAGGCCGATGATCCGGTCGTCGAGGGCGTCGATGCGCGCACGGGCGTCGCCGATCAGCGAGGCGGCCTCGTCGGTGTGCGCGCCGGTCCGCTCGGCGGCGGTCTTCCTGGTGGCGGTGCTGTTGCTCATGAGGTGACTCCCGGTGGGGTACGGCCCCCCGGAGCGGCAGACCCCGCAACGCAGAGCGCCCCGGGCCTGTCGGCCCGGGGCGCCTGGAACGTTGCTTGTCAGTAGCTCAAGCAGCACGACCATGGCAGCCGGCGGGCCGGGTGCCATAGGTAAAGACGAAGGTCGTGTGCTGACGCATGGGGGACAGTATGGCCCCCGCCCCGCGGTCCACCGACGCCGGGCCCGGATGCTGAGACGCGGGTGGCGGTCTCACCGGGCGGGGGACGGTGCCGCACGGCCGGTAGAATCGAGAGAACAGCCCCCTTTTCACCGCCGGAAGGCCGCCCCCGTGCCAGCAGCACCCCCCGCCGCCCCCGACACCACGGCCGACGTGGTCCTCGTTGTCGACTTCGGCGCGCAGTACGCCCAGCTCATCGCCCGCCGCGTCCGTGAGGCCCGGGTCTACAGCGAGATCGTGCCGTCCACGATGCCGGTGGCCGAGATGCTGGCCAAGAACCCGCGCGCGATCATCCTGTCCGGCGGCCCGTCCTCGGTGTACGCGCCGGGCGCGCCCACCCTCGACCGTGCGCTGTTCGAGGCCGGGGTCCCGGTGTTCGGCATGTGCTACGGCTTCCAGCTGATGGCCACCACGCTCGGCGGCACCGTCGACGACAACGGCGCCCGTGAGTACGGCCGTACCGCGCTCACCGTCTCCAAGACCGGATCCACGCTCTTCGAGGGCACCCCCGCCGAGCAGCCGGTGTGGATGTCGCACGGGGACGCCTGCTCCGCCGCCCCCGAGGGCTTCACCGTCACCGCGTCCACCGACGTCGTACCGGTCGCCGCCTTCGAGAACGACGAGAAGAAGCTCTACGGCGTCCAGTACCACCCGGAGGTCCTGCACTCCACCCACGGCCAGCAGGTCCTGGAGCACTTCCTCTACCGCGGCGCGGGCATCGAGCCGAACTGGACGACGACCAATGTCGTCGAGGAGCAGATCGCCCTGATCCGCGAGCAGGTCGGCACCAAGCGCGCCATCTGCGGCCTCTCCGGCGGCGTGGACTCCGCGGTCGCCGCGGCCCTCGTGCAGAAGGCCATCGGCTCCCAGCTGACCTGTGTGTACGTCGACCACGGGCTGATGCGCAAGGGCGAGACCGAGCAGGTCGAGAAGGACTTCGTGGCCGCCACGGGCGTCAAGCTCAAGGTCGTCGACGCCGAGAAGCGCTTCCTCGACGCACTCGCCGGGGTCTCCGACCCCGAGCAGAAGCGGAAGATCATCGGCCGCGAGTTCATCCGCGTCTTCGAGCAGGCCCAGGCCGAGCTCGTCGCCGAGGCGGGCGCGGAGGGCGAGGACGTCGCCTTCCTGGTCCAGGGCACGCTCTACCCGGACGTGGTCGAGTCCGGCGGCGGCACCGGAACCGCCAACATCAAGTCCCACCACAACGTGGGCGGCCTGCCCGACGACATCGAGTTCCAGCTCGTCGAGCCGCTGCGCCAGCTGTTCAAGGACGAGGTCCGGATGGTCGGCCAGGAGCTCGGCCTGCCCGAGGAGATCGTCCAGCGCCAGCCGTTCCCCGGCCCGGGACTCGGCATCCGTATCGTCGGCGAGGTCACCAAGGAACGGCTCGACCTGCTGCGCGAGGCCGACGCCATCGCCCGCGAGGAGCTGACCGCGGCCGGCCTGGACCGCGACATCTGGCAGTGCCCGGTGGTCCTCCTCGCCGATGTCCGCTCGGTCGGCGTCCAGGGCGACGGCCGCACCTACGGCCACCCGATCGTGCTGCGCCCGGTCTCCTCCGAGGACGCCATGACGGCCGACTGGTCGCGCCTGCCGTACGAGACGCTGGCGAAGATCTCCACCCGCATCACCAACGAGGTCGCCGACGTCAACCGTGTCGTCCTCGACGTCACGAGCAAGCCGCCGGGCACCATCGAGTGGGAGTGACCCCGTAGCGGGTGCTCCCCGCCGTCGGGACCATGCCGATGCCGCCGCCCACGCGTTCCGGGCGGCGGCATCGGCGTACCCGGGGCGGGCGGCTGCGGCGTACTCGTCGGTGGCTTCGGCGTACCGCGGCCCACGGCTTCGGCGTACCCGCGCCCGGCGGCTTCGGCGTACCCCCGGCCGACGGCCGTAATTCGGTGGCGGGGCCCGCCCGTCCGTGGGAAGCTCCGCGACCATGTCCGCCGAAGAGATCCGCCCGCTCATGTCCGCACCCCACAACCACCGTCTGACCTGGAACACCCCGCTCTCCGAGGAACACGCGGCCCTGCTGATCGCCGCCTGCGGGACCGCGCCCGAGGCGCGGATCGCCGACTTCGGCTCCGGCTGGGGCGAGTTGCTGATGCGCCTGGTGGAGTCGGCGCCCGGATCCACCGGGGACGGGGTCGAGACCGACCCGGACGCCGTGGCGCGCGGTCGCGAGCTGGCCGCCGGGCGGGGGCTCGCGGAACGTGTGCGGTTCCACGAGGTGCCCGCGGCCGAGTGGACCGGGGACGGCTACGACCTGGCCGTCTCCATCGGTTCCTCCCACGCCTGGCCCGGTTCGACGGCGGAGGCGCTGCGGGCCCTGCGGGCCGCGGTGAAGCCCGGCGGGCGGGTGCTGTTCGGTGACGGGATCTGGCTGCGGGAGCCGACCCCGGCGGCGCTCGACGGGATCGGGGCCGAGCCGGGCGACTTCGGCTCGCTGCTCGAACTGATCCGGCTGGCGGAGTCCGTCGGACTGCGCGCCCTCCACGTCAGCGTCGCCGACGAGCGCGAATGGGATGTCTTCGAGTCCAACGGGCCGATCGGGCGCGGCCAGCGCTGGGCGCTGGAGAACCCCGGCCACCCGCTGTACGACGAGGTGATCGCCGAGGTCGACGCCCGCCGCACCGGTTACTACGGCGGCTACCGCTCCCTGTTCAGCCTCGCCTACCTCGTACTCAGCGCCTGATTACGTCGGCGATGGCACTGGCCACCTGGGGCAACCGGCGGTAACTTCCGATCCCGTACGCCGCCCGGGAGTCCGAGGAGCCGCCATGTCCGAGCCCACCGCCGTGCCGCCCGCCCCCGTCCCCGCGCCGATACCCGTCGAGCAGCTGCGGTTCGCGATGCCGCCCGTGCACGCGACGCCCGGCGAGGAACGCGCCCACCGCCGGGAGCGGCTGGCGGGGGCGTTGCGGCTCTTCGGGCAGTACGGGTACGAGGAGGGCGTCTCCGGGCACATCACCGTGCGGGACCCGGAGCTCGCCGACTGCTTCTGGGTCAACCCGTTCGGGGCGCCCTTCGAGGACATCGCGCCGCAGGACCTGATCCTGGTCAACGGCGAAGGACAGGTGCTCCAGGGGAGGTTCCACGTCAACCAGGCGGCGTTCGCCGTACACGCCCAGGTGCACCGGGCCCGCCCGGACGCCGTGGCCGTGGCGCACACGCACTCCCTGCACGGGCGGGCCCTGTCCGCGCTCGGCGAGCTGATCGAACCGATCACCCAGGAATCCTGCGCCTTCTACGAGGACCATGCCCTCTACGACGCCTACACCGGGGTCGTCGTGGACGAGGACGAGGGGCGCCGCATCGCCGCCGCGCTCGGCCCCCGCAAGGCGATCATCCTGCGCAACCACGGGCTGCTGACCGTCGGGGACTCGGTGGACGCGGCGGCCTGGTGGTTCCTCACGATGGAGCGCTCCTGCCAGGTGCAGCTGATGGCGCGGGCCGCCGGAAAGCCCGTCCTGATCCAGCACCGGGACGCCGTGACCACCCGTGAGCAGCTCGGCAGCGACCTGGTGGCGTGGATCAACTACCAGCCCCTGTGGCAGCGGATCAGTCGCACATTCTGACGACACGCGCCCCCGGTCCGCCCCGATGCGGCCCGTTGCCCTCCGGTACGGCACAATTCGCAGAAATCACAGGTGAGTTGGTTGTACCGGGGCGGGAAAGGGCGGAAATCTCCGTGGCGTTGGACGAGGCGAGGGCGAGCAGCACGCACGGCGGAGGCTGTACGTGCGGCGACTGCCCGCACGGAGCACGCGAAGGGCACCGGCGCGCGGTGGCCGCCTTCCTCGCCAAGCGCGACGAACTGGCGGCGGGCAAGGGCCTGCCCGCGGGCGTCGCCCAGTCCGCCTCCGCGTCCCGGCAGTGGGTCTCCGACGAGCTGACCGAGTCGGCCCGCGCCGTCGCCGAACGCAGCCGCGACGCGGGGGACGCCTGGCTCCACCAGGTCTGGCAGCGCACCCTGCTCATCGTCTGGGGAGGCATCGCCGTGCTGGTCATCGGCGAGAGCGTCACCGCGATCGGTGCGGGCTGGTCCACCGCCCGCACCGCGGGCCTGGTCGCCGGACTGGCCACCGCGGCGCTGCTGACCGGCGCCGCCCGCCTCCACCGGGCCCGCGGCGGCCTGCTCGCCCCGCTGATCGGGGAGGACAACCGGCTCTCCACGTCACGGACGGTCGCCGCCTCCTGGGTGCTGCTCGCCGTGTTCTCCGTGCTCGTCCTCGCCCTCCAGCTGGCGGGCGCCTCCGACCACGGGGACCGGGACGCCCTGATCGAGGGGCTGGACCTGGTGCGGTCCGCCGGAGTGCTCACGGTGCTCGCGCTGGTCTGCGCCGTGGCCGTCGTCGTCCGCCAGGTCGTGACCGTACGGGTGCTGGGGCAGCGGTTGCAGAAACTGCGGGCCGACCGGCCGCGCGCCGCCGATCTGCTGACCGACGACTCGGGGCGCGGCAGCTTCACCGATGTGCAGTACGTGCTGGTCAGCGCCGTCGCCGTACTGTTCTCCGGAGTCCGTCTGGCCCGCCGCCCCGAGCAACTGCCCGACCTGCCGTGGGGCCTGGCGCTCCTGGTCGCGGTGTCCGCGGCGACCTACTTCGCCGGGAAGTACGCGGAAGGCGGCCGTCCGGTCGTCCTGTCCGTCGTCCGGACCCGGGAGGCCGGGGATCTGGACGCCCCGATCCGTACCGGGGACGACATCGAGATCCGCGGCGCGGGTTTCGTACCGCCCGGTGCGGGCAGCCCGGACCGGCTGGCCCGGATGGTCGTCAGGATCGGCCGCGTCCATGTCCATGTCCCGCTGATCCCGGTCGCCGGGGGCTTCGACAATCCGACCGATACGGTGCTCACCGTGCCGGTGCCGGTGGAGGTCGAGCCGGGGGTGGTGGACGTGCAGGTCGTGACCGCCGCCGGGGTGGAGACCAACCGCTTCCCGATCGACGTCACGGACTGACCCCACGGATCACGTCATGGATCACCGCACGCACTGACCTCACGGATCACGTCACGTCACGGGCTGACACTCCGGCCCGGCGCTCCGGCCCTGTGTCTCCGGGCCTGTGTCTCCGGGCCGGTGCCGCCCGGCCTCGGGTGCGTCCGGTTGAACCGCCTCCCTGGTGAGCATCGCGTTTCCGGCGTACGTATGGTCTGGTGACGGGCAATCGGAGAGTGGGGCAGTGATGCATGGCTACGGCGGCAATACGTACGGTCTGAGCGAGCCGAGGACCCTTCGCGAGCGGGCACGGGAGTACGCCCTGCTGCCGCTGCGGGTCTTCCTCGGCGTCACCTTCGTCTACGCGGGGCTCGACAAACTGACCGACAGCGCGTTCATGTCCGCGAGCGGCGCCGGATCCATCGGCGAGACGATGAACGCGGTGCGCGACTCCGCCGCCGTTCCGGGCCTCGTCGATCTGGCGCTGAAGAGCCCCGAGGGCTTCGGCTACGCCATCGCGATCGGTGAACTGCTCGTCGGCCTCGGCACCCTCGTCGGGCTCTGGGCGCGGCTGGCCGCGGTCGGCGGCGCGCTGATCTCGCTGAGCCTCTGGCTGACCGTGAGCTGGCAGACCACTCCGTACTACTACGGCAACGACCTGGTCTACCTCATGGCCTGGCTGCCGCTGGTGCTCGCGGGCGCCGCCGTGTTCTCCGCGGACAGCTTCCGCGCGTCCTTGCGCCGCCGGAACCTGTAGGCCACCCACGTCACGGTGGCGGCCAGCCACAGGCCACCGAAGAACAGCGGGAAGAAGAAGGTCCAGGGGACGTTCCAGGCTCCTGTCGCGTCGGCCGCGTAACCGCCGGCCAGGCCGAGCATCGCCAGGCCCGCCACCGCGCGGCCGGGCCGGAACTCATGAATCAGCACGGGTTACCTCCACCTGTCCGATGCCCATCTCCAGTCTCAGCTCGACCGTGCCGGCCGGCTCGGCGCCCTTGGGCGGGGCGAAGGTGCGCTCGGTCTTCAGGTCCGACTCGATGCGCACGCCCTCGCGCGGTGGGGCCGACATCAGCCGGATGTCCCCGAGGCCCGCCTCGGCGTGCACCTTCACCGTCACGCCCTCGGGGACGACGACGGCGGCCCGGCCCGCCCCGACCTCCAGCCGGGTGCTGAGGGTGTCGCCCCGGGCGACCGTGACCCCGGACAGATCGAGCCGGGCGTCCCCCGTGCCCAGCTCGTAGCGCGGCTGGACCGCGGCGACGGAGGCGGGGGTCCACTCCTTGCGGATCCAGTCCGTGCCGATGTCCTTCGGCACCGCCGAGGCGCCCGCCAGCAGCCCGGCGGTGATCATCGCCATCAGGATCGTGCCGAAACCGGTCCGGCCCAGGAACGAAGCGACCACCAGGCCGAGACCGAACACCGCGAGCGCGGCGGCGAGCCCGATCTCCAGGGCCGTCCCCAGCGGCTGCGAATCCCAGCTCAGTCCCGTACCCAGGCCCCCGGCGATCAGGGCCAGGAGGAGGACGAGACCGCCGATCGAGCGCGGGCCGCGGTTACCGGGGGCCTGCCCCGGCGGCCGGAACGGCGCGTCCGCCGTCGCCCGGCGCGGTCGCGCGGCCCGCGAGTCGAGCGCGGTGTCCGCCGGACCCCACAGATAGCCGGCCCCCACCGGCCCCGAGGTCCCGTCCTTGACGATCGGGTCCCGCCACCAGGACGGGCTGCCCGGCGTCGGCGGCGCCTTCACCTCGGGCGGCGCCGTACCGAGGCCACCGGCGTGCGGGGCACCGGCGGCCGGGCTCTGGGCACCCGCCGTGTCCAGCGGGTCCTCCGGCGCCGCGGTCCTGCGGTGCTGCGTCCACACCGAGAAGCCGACGACGGCCAGCGACAGCATCGAGGCGAACGCCAGCACTCCGCCGTTGCCCAGCATCGACAGGAACAGCCCGCAGCCGATCAGCGCCAGCAGCAGCGCGACCAGCGACGCGCCCTCGACCCGGCCCGACAGAAGCCTGCGCGCCTCGTTCTCCTCCTCGCCCTCCACGGGGAGCAGCAGCCAGGCGAAGCCGTAGAAGATCAGGCCGATACCGCCGGTCACCGCGAGCACACCGATCACGATCCGGAAGATCACCGGGTCCACGTCGCAGTACCGCCCGAGGCCGCCGCACACCCCGGCCACCACTTTCTGCCGCGGGCTGCGGCGCAGCTGCGGTTTCGGTTCGCCTGGGGGTGCGACGCCGGGGGCGGCGTCCTGAGGAGCGGTCATGGCTCCATGGTGACGGCCCGGATGCCCCGGCGGCACCCGCGCCGACCCTGGCCGATCCCTGATTTTGGCCCGTGCGGCCCCTGAGGGGCGGCCCCGCGGGCGTCCGGGGACGGCCCAGGCGGTGACGAGGAACAGCCCGGGCGGTGTCCGGGGCGCAAGAGCGGCCTCAGGGTCGATTGGGGGGCGACCCTGATGCCCCGCGCGGTGCGTCCGTGTGACGATCGACGCATGCCAGCCGCCACCACCCGAGCCGCCAGCTCCCTCGCCTCCGACCCGGAGGAGCCGCCGCCGCGCAAGCTCTACCGCAGCGCCGACGGACGGCTGCTCGGCGGTGTCGCGCGCGGTCTCGCCGGGCATCTCGGGCTGCCCGTCGCCTGGGTGCGGTTCGTCTTCCTCGGACTGTTCTTCGCGGACGGCCTCGGCGCCCTGCTGTACGCCGTGTTCTGGATCGTCGTCCCGCTCGGTGTCGGCGGAGTCGACGCACCGCGCTCCGTCTTCGAGACGGCGCCGGACGGCCGGCGCAGACTCCGCAAGCCCGACAAGGGCCAGGTGTTCGCCCTGGTCGCGCTGCTCTTCGGCGCCCTCATCTTCGTCGGCAACGTCGACATGGGCAGCAAGGCCGACCGCTACATCTGGCCCACGCTGCTGATCGGCGCGGGCTCCGTCCTGGTGTGGCGGCAGGCCGACAACGCCCGGCGCGCCCGCTGGATGGAGGTCGGCCGCAGCCGCCGCGTGCTGCAACTGGCCCGCGGCCTCGCCGGTGTCGCCCTCGTCGGCCTCGGTCTCGCCGTCTTCATCGTGGTCCGCGGCTCGGCCGCCCAGCTCGGCAACGTCCTGACCGCCGCCATCGCCGTACTGACCGGAATCGCCCTCCTCGCGGGCCCCTACCTGGTCCGGATGACGCAGGACCTCTCCGAGGAACGGCTGATGCGCATCCGGGCCCAGGAGCGCGCCGAGGTCGCCGCGCACGTCCACGACTCCGTCCTGCACACCCTCACCCTGATCCAGCGCAACGCGGACGACGGCAACGAGGTCCGCAGGCTGGCCCGCGCCCAGGAACGCGAGCTGCGCAACTGGCTGTACAACCCCGAGGGCACCGGCAAGGACGAGGACAACGAGCCGTCGAGCCTCGCCGAAGCGGTCAAGCGGGCCGCCGCCGAGGTCGAGGACAAGCACGGCGTACCGCTGGAGGTCGTCGTCGTCGGCGACTGCCCCCTCGACGACCGGCTCGGCGCCCAGATGCAGGCCGCACGCGAGGCGATGGTCAACGCCGCCAAGTACGGTGGCGAGGGGGGCGCCGTCCAGGTCTACGCGGAGGTCGAGGGCCGCACGGTCTTCGTCTCCGTACGGGACCGGGGTCCGGGATTCGACCTGGACTCCGTACCGGGCGACAGAATGGGCGTACGAGAATCAATCATCGGCCGGATGCAGCGCAACGGCGGTACGGCCCGGCTGCGTTCGGTGCCCGGTGGGGGCACGGAAGTCGAGCTGGAGATGGAAAGGGCGAGCGAATGACCGAGAACACCGAAGCCACCGGGGGCCCGGAGCGACGGGTACGGGTCGTGCTCGTCGACGACCACCGGATGTTCCGCACCGGAGTCCAGGCGGAGATCGGCCGCACCGAGGAGACCGGGGTCGAGGTCATCGGTGAGGCCGCCGACGTCGACCAGGCGGTCACCGTCATCACGGCGACCCGCCCCGAGGTCGTCCTCCTCGACGTCCATCTGCCGGGCGGCGGCGGCGTCGAGGTGCTGCGCCGGTGCGCCTCGATGATGGGGACCGCCGAGAATCCGGTGCGCTTCCTCGCGCTGTCGGTCTCCGACGCCGCGGAGGACGTCATCGGGGTCATCCGCGGCGGTGCCCGGGGCTATGTCACCAAGACGATCACCGGCACCGACCTGATCGACTCGATCTTCCGGGTCCAGGACGGCGACGCGGTGTTCTCCCCGCGACTGGCCGGCTTCGTGCTCGACGCCTTCGCCTCGACGGACGCGCCGCCGGTCGACGAGGACCTGGACCGGCTGACCCAGCGGGAGCGCGAGGTCCTGCGGCTGATCGCCCGCGGCTACGCGTACAAGGAGATCGCCAAGCAGCTCTTCATCTCGGTGAAGACGGTCGAGTCGCACGTCTCCGCGGTGCTGAGGAAGCTCCAGCTCTCCAACCGGCACGAGCTGACCCGGTGGGCGACGGCGCGACGGCTGGTCTGAGCCGGGCCCCGGGGGGTGTACGTCACGCATCCGGGGGCCGCCACGCGTCCCGGGGCCCGTCACGCGTCCCGGGGGGTGCCCGTCACGCGTCCCGGGGGGTGCCGTCCGCCGGGTCAGCCGGCTGCGGGGGTGAGCGAGATGTTCAGCTTCTCGCCGATCCGGCGGTAGCCGACGCCCGCGTAGATCCGCTCCACGTCGTCGTCGCCCGGCTCCAGCCAGACGGTGCGGCAGCCCCGGTCGAAGGCCGTCGCCGTCAGCCAGGCGGAGAGCGCCGCGCCGATGCCGCGACGCCGGAAGGCGGCGGCGACGGCCAGACCGGTCAGTTCGCTGAGACCGTCGACCACGAGGGAGCAGCCGCCCGCACCGGCGGGGTCCGGGCCGAGCGTGGCCAGGGCCACGACGCCGCCGTCCGACGCCGACGTCCGCAGCCAGCCGGCCATCCCCTCCTCGGGTTCGCCCTCGCCGCCGAAGCCCTGGTGCTGGACGCGGGCGGCGTCGGTGAACTCCGCCTCGGTGGCCGGCACCGCGATCCGGAGCCCGTCCACCGGCTTGGGCGCAAGCAGCGCACCGGGCGCGCAGGCCAGGATCGGGGCCCGGTTCTCCACGGTGAAACCGGCGGCCAGCAGAGCGGGTTCGACCGCCGGTGCCCAGTCCGGCAGGAATTCGAGCCGGGGCAGCCGCTCCCGCTCGCGGAACGCGCCGATCAGGGCCGTCACCTCCGCCGCGGTCGGCTCGGCACCCCGGTCGGGGATGGCGTAGTTGGCGTACTTCAGCTCCCAGAGCGGGTTGTGCCGGACCGTGAAAGGCCCCACGCGGTAGTGGTCGGGGGAGCGCAGGGCGAGCGTGCGGGCGTAGTCCTGGACGTCGATGTCCATCGGCGTACGGGAGTCCATCGGCATACGGGTGTCCTTCGGCGGTTCCGGTGTCGGCGCCGGGGACTATGCCACCCGGGTGGCTCCGGCGAAAGGCATTTGATCGATGGGCGCGATGCGGACCGGGGCGCCGGGGCGCGGGGCGTGGATCATCCGGCCGCCGCCGACGTAGAGCCCAACATGGCTGATCCCGGAGTAGAAGAACACCAGGTCACCGGGGGCAAGTTCGGAGCGGGAGACCCGCTGTCCGGCGTTGATCTGGGTGTAGGTGGTGCGGGGCAGCGAGACACCGGCCGAGCGCCAGGCGGCCTGGGTGAGGCCGGAGCAGTCGAACGAGGAGGGGCCGGTGGCGCCCCAGACGTACGGCTTGCCGATCGCCCCGTACGCGAAGTCGACGGCCTGCGCGGCACGGGCGTCGGGGGCGGTGGCCGAGCCGCGCGGGATGCCGCGGCCGGTGGGGGCGGTGCCGCCGTGGCGGGCGTCGGCCGAGCGCTCGTGGTCGGCGCGCTGGGCGTCGGTCAGGGTGTCCAGGAGCCGCCGGGCGTCGGCCAGTTTGGTGCGGATCGCCGCCCTGTGCTTCTTCAGCTCCGCCTGGCGGGCGGCAAGGCTGCCGAGCTCCTTCTCGGCCCTCGCCCGGATGTGGGCGACCGCGGTGATCTGCCGGCGGATCCCGTTGACCGCCCCCGCCTGCCGGTCACCGGCCCGGTCCAGGAAGGCGGCGCGTTGCAGGTACTGGTCGGGGTCGGAGGACAGGGCCAGCTGGACGGCGGGGGAGAGGCCGCCGCTGCGGTACTGCGCGGTGGCCAGCGCACCGAGGGCGTGGCGCGAGGTGTTGAGACGTGCGGTCCGGCGGGCGGCCTCGTCGCGCAGGGCGTCGACGGACTTCGCGTTCGCGGTCGCCCGCTCCTTCGCTCCGTTGTACTTCTCGGTGGCGACCTCCGCGTCGTGGTACAGCCGGTCCACCTTGGCGTTGACCTGGGCGGGAGTGGCCAGGGGCTCGGCGTGGGCGGCGCCGGTGGCGGTGGTGGCGGTCGCCGCCCCGGCGAGTGCCAGGGTGGCTGCGGTGCGGGCAGCAGGGCCGCTGAACGGGCGCTGCTTGGGTTTCCGGTGAGCGGATTTCCGGTGCGCGGCCACGAGGGCTGCATCCTTCCTGTCGGCTGCCCGCCGGGGGCT
This sequence comes from Streptomyces sp. NBC_01237, assembly GCF_035917275.1. NCBI lineage: Bacteria > Bacillati > Actinomycetota > Actinomycetes > Kitasatosporales > Streptomycetaceae > Streptomyces > Streptomyces sp. NBC_01237. The sequence continues at coordinate 5,533,467 of NZ_CP108508.1, forward strand.
ACCGACGGGCCCGCGAGGTCCGGCGGCGGAACACCACAGGGAAGTGGCCCGCCGCCGGATCCCGCGGCGCGGTGACCGGATGCCGCTCCTGACGCGAAGCGGCGCTGGAGCGCCGGTCACCTGGAAGGGACGCTAAGCCCGGGGCACGGAAAAGGTTCGTCATGACAGTTATTGCCCACATGTGGCGTTTCGTTATGGCGAAGCGACCGGAAATACTGCCACAGAGGCAGGCAATTCGTACTGGTTCGGGCGAAGTTCGCAAGGAAGCGGCAAGGATGCCGCACCTGGCTGTGAGGTGGTGCTATGGCCGGGGCTAGGCTGCGGAGCCATGGACGTACTCATCAATGCCTTCGTCGCCCTGCACATCATCGGTATCGCCTCGCTGCTGGGCGGCTTCCTGACCCAGATGAAGGCGATGGGCGCGGGCACGGCCCGTTTCGTGCCGGCCATGCTGCACGGCGCGCTGACGATGCTGGTCACCGGCATAGCCCTGGTCGGGCTCAACCAGGCCGACGACCAGACCGTGAACAACATCAAGATCGGCGTGAAGATGCTGATCCTGGTCGTCATCCTCGCGCTCGTCTACATCAAGCGGGACGAGGAGAAGGTCGACAAGGGTGCGTTCGCCGCGGTGGGCGGGCTGACGGTGGCCAACATCTTCATCGCCACGCTCTGGACCTGAGCGGCGTCTCCTGACCGCTGCGGCCCGACCGGCCTGAGCGACGGGGCCCGACCGGCGCGATCCGGCCCGGCGAGGCAGGGCCCGGCGGTGTCGCCGGCCCGTCGGGCCTCGCCGGGCCGGCCGGGGTGTGATCAGACGGGGCGCACGCTGCCGTAGATCGGCATGTAGTAGATCGACTCCTCGCGCACGTTCGCGCCCGGTTTCGGCGCGTGGATCATCATGCCGTCGCCCTTGTAGATGCCGACATGGCTGATGTCGTCGTAGAAGAAGACCAGGTCCCCCGGACGCAGATCCGCGGTGGCCACCCGGGTGCCCACCTCCACCTGGTCCCAGGTGGTCCGGGGGAGGTCGACCCCCGCCGCCTTCCATGCCGCCTGGGTCAGCCCGGAGCAGTCGTACGAGGACGGGCCCGTCGCGCCCCACACGTACGGCCTCCCGATCTGGGCCCGCGCGAACGCGAGGACCTTCTCCGCCTTGGCGGCATAGCCGCTGTCCGGCCCCGAACCGGTTCCCGTGCCGCCGCCGGCCTCGCCGCCGTTCTTCTTCGCGGCCTCTTCCCCGGCCTTCCGCTCGGCCTCCGCCTCCGCGGCCTGCTGGCGGGCCAGCTTCTCCGCCTTGACCCTGGCCTCGGCCTTCTTCTCGCGTTCCAGCTCCGCCAGCCGGGCCTTCTCCTCGGCGGTCAGCTTCGACAGCAGGGAGCGCGCCTCGGTCAGTTTGGTCTGCACGTTCTGCTTGCTGGACCGCAGGGTGGCCTGCGACTCGGTGAGCGTCTCCAGGCTCTTCACGGCCTCGGTGCGCTTCGTCGCCGCCTCGGACTGCTGCGTACGGAAGTCGGCGACGGCCTTCTGCTGCTGGCCCGTCATCCGGTCCATCAGCTGGTCCTGGTCGAAGTACGCCTGCGGGTCGTCCGCGAGGAAGAAGGTCGCGGTCGGAGCGATTCCGCCGGTGCGGTACTGCGCCGCCGCGTAGTTCCCGAGGGCGCGGCGGGCCTCGTTGAGCTTGTCGGTGCGCCTGGCCGCGTCCTCCAGGAGGGCGTCGACCTTGGCACGCTGGGTCACGGAGGCGGCCTTGGCCCGGTTGTACTGCTGGGTCGCGGTCCCCGCCTGCCGGTAGAGGTCGTCGACCTTCGTCCGGACCTCCTCGATCCCGGGCCGGGGCTCCGCGGGCGCGGCCGTCGCGCTCTGTGTGGAGAGCAGGGTGACCGAGGCCAGCGCCACCGTCGTCAGCCCGACGGCAGGGGTGGTGGTGCGCACGCTCGTGCGCGGTTTGCGATGCGAGGCCAAGGCCGGCATCTCCTTCCGTGGACCGCCTACCGGGTTAGCTGTCGGGTTCGGGCGGAACGGAAGGCTGCCCTACGGTCCCGTGGAGGAGGACCGATTCACCCCGGTGCTGCTGGTGGGTCCCCGGTTCCGGACACCCGTGGGGGCGGTACGGATTCGGCGGGGGCGTCCGTTCGGCGTGGTTCGCCTCAAGGGGGTACGGGGCGCCCGACGGAGCACGCTAGCCAACCCGTGGTGCCGCTGTGAAGGTTGATGTTCGATATGCCCGATACATTTTCGTGACCTCGATGGATCGGGTCCGCCGGTGGCGGCCACCGCCCCGTTTCCCTCACACGGCGTGGCCGCGCGGTTCCCTTACGTGCCTGCCCGGGAGGTCTCGTACCGGAAGCGGCCACGGGCTGTCAGTGGGGCGGCCTAGACTCGTCAAGCGATGAGCAGCCTCTTTGACGACAGCTTCCTGACCGGCCTCCAGAACTCGGAGGAAGGGCCCCCGCCGCCTCCCGAGGACCACGCACCCGAAGCGGTGCCGGAGGGTCTCTTCGAGGGCGTCTTCGACGCGCCCCCGCCGCCCCGCGACGGCTACTACCGCGACGGTGCCCCGCGACCGGTCATCGATGCCGCGGCGCTGCTCGACGGACTGAACACCGAGCAGCGCGCCGCCGTGGTGCACGCCGGATCGCCGCTGCTCATCGTCGCCGGTGCCGGCTCCGGCAAGACCCGGGTGCTGACCCACCGGATCGCCCATCTGCTCGCCGAGCGGGGTGTGCACCCCGGCCAGATCCTCGCGATCACCTTCACCAACAAGGCCGCGGGCGAGATGAAGGAGCGCGTCGAGCAGCTCGTCGGACCGCGCGCCAACGCCATGTGGGTCATGACCTTCCACAGCGCGTGCGTACGCATCCTGCGCCGCGAGTCGAAGAGGCTCGGCTTCACCTCCTCGTTCTCGATCTACGACGCCGCCGACTCCAAGCGGCTGATGGCCCTGGTCTGCCGCGATCTGGACCTCGATCCGAAGCGCTACCCGCCGAAGTCGTTCACGGCCAAGGTCTCCAACCTGAAGAACGAGCTGATCGACGAGGAGACCTTCGCCGGTCAGGCCGCCGACGGCTTCGAGAAGACGCTGGCCCAGGCGTACGCGCTCTACCAGGCGCGGCTGCGCGAGGCCAACGCCCTGGACTTCGACGACATCATCATGACGACGGTCCACCTGCTCCAGGCGTTCCCGGACGTCGCCGAGCACTACCGCCGCCGCTTCCGGCACGTCCTGGTCGACGAGTACCAGGACACCAACCACGCGCAGTACACGCTCGTACGCGAACTGGTGGGCCCGTCCGGGGAGGCCGACGCACCCGCCGAGCTGTGCGTCGTCGGTGACGCGGACCAGTCGATCTACGCCTTCCGCGGCGCGACCATCCGCAACATCCTCCAGTTCGAGGAGGACTACCCGAACGCGACCACGATCCTGCTGGAGCAGAACTACCGCTCCACGCAGACGATCCTCTCCGCCGCCAACGCGGTGATCGAGCGGAACGAGAGCCGCCGCCCCAAGAACCTCTGGACGAACGCCGGCACGGGCGCCCGGATCACCGGCTACGTCGCCGACACCGAGCACGACGAGGCGCAGTTCATCGCCGACGAGATCGACCGGCTGACGGACGCGGGCGACGCGAAGGCGGGTGACGTCGCCGTCTTCTACCGGACGAACGCCCAGTCCCGTGTCTTCGAGGAGATCTTCATCCGGGTCGGCCTGCCCTACAAGGTCGTCGGCGGGGTGCGCTTCTACGAGCGCAAGGAGGTCCGGGACGTCCTGGCCTACCTCCGGGTCCTCGCCAACCCCGAGGACACCGTCCCCCTGCGCCGCATCCTGAACGTGCCCAAGCGCGGCATCGGCGACCGCGCCGAAGCGATGATCGACGCGCTGTCGCTGCGCGAGAAGATCTCCTTCCCGCAGGCGCTGCGCCGTGTCGACGAGGCGTACGGCATGGCGGCCCGCTCGGCGAACGCCGTGAAGCGGTTCAACACGCTCATGGAGGAGCTGCGCACGATCGTCGAGTCCGGCGCCGGGCCCGCGGTGGTCCTGGAGGCGGTCATGGAGCGTACCGGTTATCTCGCCGAGCTCCAGGCGTCCACGGATCCCCAGGACGAGACCCGCATCGAGAACCTCCAGGAACTGGCCGCCGTCGCGCTCGAATTCGAGCAGGAGCGCGGCGACGAGGAGGGCGCGGGCACCCTCGCGGAGTTCCTGGAGAAGGTCGCGCTGGTCGCCGACTCGGACCAGATCCCGGACGAGGACGAGGACGGCTCCGGCGTCATCACGCTGATGACCCTGCACACGGCCAAGGGCCTCGAATTCCCCGTGGTGTTCCTGACCGGCATGGAGGACGGCGTCTTCCCCCACATGCGGGCGCTCGGCCAGGCGAAGGAGCTGGAGGAGGAGCGGAGGCTCGCCTATGTCGGCATCACCCGCGCCCGTGAGCGGCTCTATCTGACCCGGGCCGCGATGCGCAGCGCCTGGGGCCAGCCCTCGTACAACCCGCCGTCGCGGTTCCTGGAGGAGATCCCGGACCAGCACCTGGAATGGAAGCGGAAGGGGCCGATGGCGGCTCCGGCCGGGCCGACCTCCGGGATCACGTCCTCGCTGTCCTCGTCCCGCGCGCGCTCCGGTCCGTCGGGCTTCGCCACCCGTCGCACCACGGACAAGCCGGTGGTCACGCTGGTGGTGGGCGACCGGGTCACGCACGACCAGTTCGGGCTGGGCACGGTGACGGCGGTCGAGGGGTTCGGCGACCAGGCGAAGGCGACGGTGGACTTCGGCGACGAGCGGCCCAAGAAGCTGCTCCTGCGGTACGCGCCGGTCGAGAAGCTCTAGGGGCCCGTGGGCGGTGACGGGCCTGCGGGCCCGTCACCGCATCACATCAGGTCGGGTTGACGCCGTGGCTGCGGAGCCACGCCAGCGGGTCGACCGACGAGCCGCCGCCGGGCCGGACCTCGAAGTGCAGGTGCGCGCCGGTGGAGTTGCCCGAATCCCCGGCGTACCCGATGACGTCACCGGCCTTCACCGGGCCCGAGCGGATCCTGGTGCTGCTGAGGTGGCAGTACCAGGTCTCCGTGCCGTCGGCCATGGTCACGATCGCCATGTTGCCGTAGGCGCTGTTCCACTGGGTGCGCACGGTGCCGTCGGTCGCGGCCATCACCGGAGTGCCGTACGAGACGGGGAAGTCGATGCCCGTGTGGACGGACATCCAGTTGACGCCCGCCTGGCCGTAGTAGGCGCTGAGACCGTGCTGCTTGACCGGCAGGACGAACTTGGGGCGCAGCGCCTCACGGCGTGCCGCCTCCTCCGCGCGCTTCTTCTTGTCGGCGGCCTGGCGCTCCTTCAGGTCGATGCGCTCCTGGGTGCGGCTGGCGCGGTCCCGGAAGTCGTCGGCATCGGCGCTGAGCCGGGCGAGCTGGGTGTCCAGCTTGTTGTTGGAGGCGACGGGCTTGACGGTGCTGGGGTCGGCGGCCGCCATCGAGACGGTGTCGTCCTGCTTCTCCTCGCCGCTGCCGAGTCCGCCGACGGAGGCGGCGGCGATGCCCGCGACGCTCATGACGCAGGCCGAGGGGACGGCGACGGTGAGCAGCGCGGAACGCTTGGCGGGCGTACGGCGCCGGGCCCGGCCGCGGTTCGCGGAACGGCCCACGGGCCGGGGGGAGCCGACGGCGTACGCGGCGGTGACGGGATCGCGCTCGTCGGCGCCGCTCCCGCTCGTGCCGCTCTCCGGCGTCTCGGGCTCCAGGACCGCGAACTCGGCGGTCTCGGGTGCCTCGGGAAGAACGTCCGGCGCCTCGGTCGTGTCGGGCGTGTCGGACGTCCCGGGCGATTCGATGGAGGCCGCGCCCTGTTCGTACGGTGAGTACGACGTCTGTTCGGGGTCGTACGGCGCGTTCTCGGGCGTGGCGCCGGAGTTCCAGGCGGTGGCGTCGTAGGCACCGGTGTCGAAGGCGGCGTCCCCGTACGTACTCGTCGTACCGGAGCCGTAGGCGGTGGTGGCGAAGCTGCCGGTGCCGTACGCCGTCGCGCTGTCGTAGGAGCCGGTCGCGTAGCTGCCGGTGTCGTACGTGCCGGTCGCGTAGGTGCCGGTGTCGTACGGGGCGCTGCTGAAGGTGGTGGTGGGGAACGCGCCCGTGTCGGTCGCCGCCCACTGGCCGGTCTGCTGCTCACCGGTCTGCTGCCACGTGGTGGTGTCCCACTGGCCGGAGGTGTCCGCAGCGCCCGCCGGGCCCGGGATGCCGGGTTCGGGAGTCCAGGTGGCCGCGGTGTCGTACGGCTGCTGGACCTGCGCCTGGGCGGTGTAGGTGTCGTACGGGGCGGTCGGGTGTGCGCCCGTGTCCCACTGGGAGGAGTCGTACTGACCGCTGTGATCGGGCTGCCCGGTGGCGTACGTGGTGTCGTAGCCGCCGTAGGAGCCGCTGTACCCGGGGGCGTAGCCCGCGTCGTATCCGCTGTCCTGGTCGCCCGGAAGAGCACCGAAGAGCGGATCGGCGTCGAAGTTGCCGGTGGACTGACTGTCGTATCCGACGTGTCCGGCGTGGGGGTGCTGGTCGTTCACCAACTTCTCTCTCGCCTCGGCGGCAGGACCTGCTCAGGACTCCGGTGGAGGGATTCCAGGGGGAAAGCAGTGGCCGCGACTGTACCCGGCAGTACGCGACGACGACAATCTTCGGCAGGTTTTGGGCCCTCAGGAAACGGGCAATCGGCCGCCTTTCGGTGGAGTGCTGACGCAGCCTTGGCGATTTGTTCGAAACGCGTTCTATTTGTGGGCGGGGCATAGCCCCGTCAAGCCACTCGGGCCGCTCAGGCCACCGACGCCGTTCCGGAGGAGGGGGCCGGGGGTGCCTGCGCATCGAGGGCGGCACGGATGGCGGCGGCGACCGCGGGATGCACGGTGAGGGCGAGGTGGCCGATGCCGCTGACGCGCACGTTTTGCGCGTCGAGGTCGGGATGGTCGATGCGCGCCGTCCCGACCGGGACCATCATCCGGTCCAGCTCGCTCCAGAAGCTCACGAACCGCGTCCGGCAACCGGGGGCCGGTCTGCGCAGCTCCTCGATCACGGAGGAGCCGCCCCGCATCTGACGCACGAGGGGGTGAGCGCTCGCCGCCGGGGCGACGGCGGTGCCGCTGTGCGGTGTGCCGAGCGTGATCAGCGTGCGCACCCGGTGGTCACCGCCCAGCCGCTGCACGTAGTACCGGGCGATCAGTCCGCCGAGGCTGTGCCCGACGATGTCGACCTCACGGTGCCCGGTGCGGGCGCAGATCTCCTCGATGTGGCGTCCGAGCAGCTCGGCCGCCGTGCGGATGTCGCGGGTCAGCGGCGAATAGTTGAGGGATTCCAGGTGGCGCCGGCCGTGCCGGGAGAGGGAGCGGCGCAGCAGGACGAAGACGGAGCGGTTGTCGATGAGCCCGTGCAGCAGGACGACGGGTGGCGGGGCCGGACCGGCGGGCAGGGCGGTGGTGCCGGCAGGCGGGGCGTCCGGGCCGATCCCTCGCGGTGGTGCGGCGCCGGGCGTCGGAGCAGGGCCGTGGCGCTCCTGGGTGAGGCCGAGCGGGTAGATGAGCAGATGCCCGGCGAGGACCGCGAGCTCCAGCGCGGTGGCGCCGAGCAGCGCGGACGAGGGCCGGGGGCGGCGGGGGACCGGGCGGCGTGCCGAGGGGAGGGAAAGGCGCGACAGTGGGAGGGAGAGAGGGAGGACCTTCATGGCCGACCTCCTGTACCGGCACGTGGGGAGGCGGCTGCGACTCTCCGTATGCCCTCATGGGGTGTCGGAGGCACCGGTGTCCGACGGAACGGATGCCGGTGAGCCGCACCACCGTGCCGTGCGGCTGGCGGCACGGTGGTGCGGCGACCTCGTAGCGGCTCCCCTCGCGTCCGTCCCCGCGCGGCGGGTGTGCCGAGTGGTGCGGGGAACGACGCGTAGCGAACATGTCCCACATGTGATTTCCCCCTCCCCGTCCACCGCGAAACGGCGGCTTGCGGGATGCTGTGGATAACGTTCGTTCACATCCCCGGCCCTTCAGGCACGGGAGACCATGTGGAGGCAGTGATGGGTGTGACCGGTCCGATTCGTGTGGTGGTCGCCAAGCCGGGGCTCGACGGCCACGACCGTGGAGCCAAGGTGATCGCGCGGGCGCTGCGGGACGCCGGTATGGAGGTCATCTATACCGGGCTCCACCAGACGCCCGAGCAGATCGTGGACACGGCGATCCAGGAGGACGCCGACGCCATCGGTCTCTCGATCCTCTCCGGGGCGCACAACACGCTCTTCGCGAAGGTGATCGAACTGCTGAAGGAGCGCGAGGCGGAGGACATCAAGGTGTTCGGCGGCGGCATCATCCCGGAGGCGGACATCGCACCGCTCAAGGAGCAGGGCGTCGCGGAGATCTTCACCCCCGGAGCGACGACGGCCTCGATCGTCAACTGGGTGAACGCCAACGTCCGTCAGCCCGCGGAAGCCTGAACCGGCCGGCCGGACTGGCCCCTCAAGCCAGTTCGGCGTCCATCGCCGCGCGCAGACGCAGGGTGGACACCAGCCGCTGGAACGCCTCCGACCAGTAGCCGCCCGCTCCCGGTGACGCCCCTTCCGGCTCGTCCTGAGCGGTCGTCAGGACCTCCAGGTGATCCGCCTCCGCCGGGTCCAGGCAGCGTTCGGCGAGGCCCATCACCCCGCTGAAGCTCCATGGGTAACTCCCCGCGTCCCGGGCGATGTCGAGCGCGTCGACCACCGAGCGGCCGAGCGGACCGGCCCACGGCACCCCGCAGACGCCGAGCAGCTGGAACGCCTCGGACAGTCCGTGCGCCGCTATGAAGTCCGCCACCCAGCCCGCGCGTTCGTCGCCGGGCAGGGTGGCCAGGAGCTTGGACCGTTCGGCGAGAGAAGCCGTACCGGGACCGTTGGACGGGGGCGTCGCGGGGGAGCCGAGCAGCGCACGGGCCCACTTCGGGTCGCGCTGCCGCACCGCTGCCCTGCACCACGCGGCGTGCAGCTCCCCGGCCCAGTCGTCGGCGACGGGCAGGGCCACGATCTCCTGAGCCGTACGTCCCCCGAACCGCTTGGGCCAGATGGTGAGCGGGGCGGCCTCCACCAGTTGGCCGAGCCACCAGGACCGTTCCCCGCGCCCGGTCGGGGGGACCGGCACCACACCGTCGCGCTGCATTCCGGTGTCGCACTCGTGCGGTGCCTCCACGGCTATGCGGGCACCGCCGCCCGTACGGTCGGGATTCACGCAGGACGCGGCGCGGGCCGCCATCCGTCCGGCCAGCGCCGAGCCGGGCAGCGCGGACAGCAGCTCGGCCGCGGTCGACCGGACATTGCGGCTCCGGTCGGACAGCGCCTGCTCCAGGAACGGCTCGTCGGCCCCGGACAGGCCGGTCCGCAGCGAGTCGAGGAACATCAGCCGGTCCTCGGCCCGCTCGGTGGACCAGGTGGTGGCCAGCAGGGCGAGCGCGGCACCCGGATCCCGCGTCCGTACGGAGTCCAGCAGCGCGACCCGCTCCGCGAACAGACCCTCCTCCCACAGTCGGCGCACCGCGTCCGGGTCCGAGACGTCGGGCCGGACCGAGCCGCCGGAGGAACCGCGCAGGGCGAACTTCCACTCGGGATTGAGCGCGGCCAGCCACAGGCCGAGCGGTCCGGCGAAGGTGAGCGCCTGCGGGCGCAGATCCGTACGCGCCCGTGCCGCGTCCAGCAGCGGCGGGAGCAGCGCGGCCGGGGCCCGGAAGCCCCGCAGATTGGCGGTGGCCAGCCACTGGGGGATGAGTTCGGTGAGGTCGGGTGCCGTACCGCGCCGCCCGCCGCCGGACGGTGCGGCACGGTCGGCGAGCAGCTGGGCGAGCCTGCGCCGGGCGGCCTCGGGGAGCGGCGGGCGCGGATCGGCGGGGGCGGACTCCGGCCGGGCGCCCGGCGGTGCGGGCAGCAGACCGGCCCGCCGCCGCACGGTGTGCAGCGCCGCGGCGTCCAGCAGCGCCACCGGAGCGTTCGCCGGAGAGGGGCCCGCCGTCCCGGCGGCCGGGGGGCGTCGGTCGGTTCCCAGCAGCGCCGATGTGACGAGCTCCTCCCACGCCGGGGACGCGGGCACGGCACCGGGCGAGGCCGGCGTCCCGGCACCGGTCTCGGACGACACCACGGGTGGGGTCTCGCGCGGCGTCGTGGATGCGGTCTCGGGCGACATCGGGGATGCGGTCTCGTGCGGCGGCGTGGATGAGGTTGCGGACGAGGTCGTATTCGTACGGGGCATCGGTCCCCCTCCAGGGTGGTCGGGAGTCGCAGAGGTCGAGAACGCGCGCCGGAGCGTGCGGCCATGGGGGTCAGATGAGCGGCACGGCCTCGCCGGACCCCGCCCCCTCGCTGACGGGGTCCGCGCTCCAGGCCGCGAACGGGTCGAAGCCGCGATGGCCGATCTCGCCGAAGACGTTGACGGGGCCGCCGCCGGAGAGCGCGACGAGCTTCCACAGGCCCGGCCGGGACAGCGCCGCCGGGGCCACCGGAACGGCGGACTCGGCGTGGGCGTCGGCCAGTTGCCACCCGTCCCCGGAGGGCACGGGTATGACCTCGCGCAGGGTGACCGGCCGGGCGTCGAGCCATGGATCGTCCCGAAGGGCGTCCCCGTACGCGGCGAGCGCGGCGGCCGTACCGGCCCCCGGTGGAGGCGTCCCCCCGGGTACGGGCGTACCGAACTGCCGGCCCAGCTCGGCCCTCAGCTGCCCGGCACCCGGATACGGCGTGAGCTCCGCGTCCAGCGTGACGCCCACCGGCAGCGCCTGTCCGGGCGAGCGCCCCGCGGCTCCGAAGGAGAGCAGCAGCGCGGTGCGGCCCGACTCCCTTCCGTACAGCCAGATCCGGCGGGCGACGATCTTGCCGTCCGGGGTGTCGTACTGCGCGAGGACCAGCCAGTGGTCGCGGACCGGGGGCCCTTCGGCGGACGAGGTCAGCCCCACTCTCGTACGCACGGTCGCGGCCAGGGGCTCCGGCAGCCGGTCCAGGCCCAGCCAGGCCGTGTCCAGCAGGTGGAGCAGCGCGCACTCCTCCAGCAGCCGTACCGGCCAGCCCGGACCGGAGGCGGGTATCGCCCCCAACTCCCGCACCCGGCCCGCCAGTCCCGGCGCCTGGGCGTCGACCATGCGGGCCGCGGTCTCCTCCCACAGCCCGTATCCCGACTGATCGGCCGCCGCGAGGCCGCCCCGCAGCAGGTCGGTGAGACGCTGCTCCAGCTCCTGTGCGCCCCCGGTGATCCGCTCGGCCCGCCGCTCCGCGCGCCTCCTGGCGGCCTCCCGGTCGGCCGGGCCCGCCGCCCCCGTCTCCTCCGGCGGCGACTCCTGCCCGGCGGCTCGGCTGCGACGGCCTTCGAGCCATTCCCGGGCCCAGCCCGCGACTTCGCCGCTCCGGAGCGGCGGGGTGCCGCCCGCCCAGAGCAGAAGCAGCCCCAGCGCGTGCTTGCACGGGAACTTCCGGCTCGGGCAACTGCACGTGTACGCCGGTCCTGTGGTGTCCACCACCGTCCGGTACGGCGTGCTTCCGCTTCCCCTGCACAGCCCCCACACCGCGCCCGAGCCGTCGAGCCCCGCGTCGGACCACCGGTCCGCCGAACCGAGTCTGCTCCCGGCCTTGCGTGACGCATCGTCAGGAGCCAGGGCCAGTACCTGCTCCACCGTCCAGCGCGCCGCCGGACCCGCGGCGCGCGAGGGTTCTCCCCCGTGAGATAGCAGCATGGGAACGACGGTAGGACGTCCCACTGACAATCGGCTGTGACCTGCGATCCAGCCGGTACGGCCAGGATTTGACTTTGCCTTTCCTTTGCGTTTCTCTGCGAGCTCCGGTATTCGGAGTTCGATCCAGGGGGGATCCCAGATGAACCGCACCACCCGCACCACCCGCACGTCCCGTTCCGTCCGCACGGCGTTCTGCGCCGTCGCGGTGACCGGTCTCGTGTTCGGCCTCGGCGCCTGCTCCTCCGAGTCGGTCGACAAGGCCGTCGACAAGGCTGTCGACAAGACGGTGAACGAGAAGTACGAGGTCACGTACGAGGTCACCGGCACGGGCGTCGACGAGATCCAGTTCCACGGCGGCTCCGGCGACGCCATGGACCCGAAGCTCGAAACGGTCAAGTCGCCCACGCTGCCGTGGAAGAAGACCGTGACGCTGACCGGCATCATGCCGCCCGCCGTCATGCCGATGGCGCTGGACGCGGGCGGCGCCGACATCGCCTGCACCATCACGTACGAGGGCAAGGTCATCAAGGAGAGCAAGGGCGAGGGCATGGTCGCGGCCGGCGGGTGCGTCGCCGTCTCGCCGATCGTCGGCTGACCCCTCCCCAACTGCCGCCACATCGGCCCCGACCAGCGGGCGGGGCCGATTGTCAGTGGCATGGTGCACGGTGGAACCACATCAGGTCGAACGATCTGGAGGGGGATCCATGACCGTGCCCGAAACCACCGCAGCCACCGCGACCGCCGGAGCCGGAACAGCCGCGGCCGCGGCCGCCGCCGCCGAGGCGGCCGGGACAGGGGCCCGCCCCGAGGTCCTGCGGCCGCACGCCGAGGACGCGTTCGCCGGTGAACTCAAGGCGCTCGCCGCCGCCGACGACCGGCCGAGACCTGTCCGCTGGCGCCTCTCGCCGTGGGCCGTCGCCACCTATCTGCTGGGCGGGACGCTCCCCGACGGGACGGTGATCACACCCAAGTACGTCGGCCCGCGACGCCTCGTCGAAGTCGCCGTGACCACACTCGCCACCGACCGGGCCCTGTTGCTCCTCGGTGTCCCCGGCACCGCCAAGACCTGGGTGTCCGAACACCTCGCCGCCGCCGTCAGCGGCGACTCGACCCTGCTCGTCCAGGGCACCGCCGGGACCCCGGAGGAAGCCGTCCGCTACGGGTGGAACTACGCGCAGCTGCTCGCCCACGGACCCAGCCGGGAAGCGCTGGTGCCCAGCCCGCTCATGCGCGCCATGTCCGAAGGCATGACCGCCAGGGTCGAGGAACTGACCCGCATTCCGGCCGATGTGCAGGACGCGCTCATCACGATCCTGTCGGAGAAGACCCTCCCCGTGCCCGAACTGGGCCAGGAGGTCCAGGCCGTCCGCGGGTTCAACCTCATCGCCACGGCGAACGACCGGGACCGCGGGGTCAACGAACTCTCCAGCGCACTGCGCCGCCGGTTCAACACCGTCGTCCTGCCGCTGCCCGGGACGGCCGAGGCCGAGGTGGACATCGTGTCCCGGCGTGTCGACCAGATCGGCCGTTCGCTCGACCTGCCGGCCGCCCCCGAGGGCATGGCCGAGATCCGGCGGGTGGTGACCGTCTTCCGGGAGCTGCGCGACGGCGTCACCACCGACGGGCGCACCAAGGTCAAGTCCCCGTCCGGGACGCTCTCCACGGCCGAGGCGATCTCCGTCGTCACCAACGGACTGGCCCTCGCCGCCCACTTCGGCGACGGCATCCTGCGGCCCGCCGACGTCGCGGCCGGAATCCTCGGTGCCGTGGTCCGGGACCCGGCGGCGGACCGGGTGGTCTGGCAGGAGTATCTGGAGACCGTGGTCCGCGAGCGGGACGGCTGGAAGGACTTCTACCGCGCCTGCCGCGAGGTCTCCGGATGACCGGGCGCACCGCGGCCACCGGGCCGCTGCTGCTGGGGGTGCGTCACCACGGTCCGGGATCGGCCCGTGCGGTCCTCGCCGCGCTGGAGGCCGTCCGGCCGGGTGCGGTGCTCGTCGAGGGGCCGCCGGAGGGGGACGCCCTGCTTCCGCTCGCCGCCGATCCACGGATGCGGCCGCCCGTCGCGCTGCTGGCGCACGCCGTGGACGACCCGGGCCGAGCGGCCTTCTGGCCGCTGGCGGAGTTCTCGCCCGAGTGGGTGGCGATCCGCTGGGCGCTGGCCAACGACGTCCCGGTGCGCTTCCTCGACCTGCCCGCGGCGCACTCACTGGCGCTGAAGGAGACCCCGGACGGCCCCCGCGACCCCGCTGCGGCAGGAGACCCGGACGCCCGGGACGGCGGAGGCGAGGGCGGCGGTGCGGCGGACGACCGGAACGGCGAGGACACCGGGGACGGCAACGGCGCGGCGTACAGCCGGATGCCGTTCCCGCCCGCCGTCGACCCGATCGGCGTCCTCGCCGGGACCGCCGGTTACGAGGACCCCGAGCGCTGGTGGGAGGACGTCGTCGAGCACCGCGCTCCCGACGGCACGGCGGGCGACCCGTGCGCCCCGTTCGCCGCACTCGCCGAGGCCATGACCGCGCTGCGCGAGGTGTACGGGGACGGCGGGCATCCCCGCGACGCCGTCCGGGAGGCGTACATGAGAATCCGGCTGCGCACCGCGCGCAAGGAGTTCGGGGACGACATCGCCGTCGTCTGCGGCGCCTGGCACGTCCCCGCGCTCGCCGCCAGGACCACCCTCGCCGCCGACAAGGCCCTGCTCAAGGGGCTCCCGAAGGTCAGGACCGAACTGACCTGGGTGCCGTGGACCCACCGCAGGCTCGCCCGGCACAGCGGATACGGTGCCGGGATCGACTCACCCGGCTGGTACGGCCACCTCTTCGGCGCCGCCGACCGGCCGATCGAGCGGTGGATGACGAAGGTCGCCGGGCTGCTGCGCGACGAGGACAGGTTCGTCTCGACCGCCCACGTCATCGAGGCCGTCCGGCTCGCCGAGACGCTCGCGGCCATGCGGGGCCGGCCGCTCGCCGGGCTCGCCGAGACCACCGACGCCGTACGGGCCGTGATGTGCGAGGGCTCCGACGTGCCGCTCGCCCTCGTCCGGGACCGGCTCGTCGTCGGCGAGACCCTCGGCGAGGTCCCGGACAGCGCCCCCGCCGTCCCGCTGCAACGCGACCTGGCCCGGCAGCAGCGCACGCTGCGGCTCAAACCGGAGGCGCAGGCGCGGGAGTTGGAGCTCGACCTCCGCAAGGACACGGACGCCGCACGCAGCAGGCTGCTGCACCGGCTCCGGCTCCTCGCCGTCGGATGGGGCGAGCCCGCCACCGGCCGGGGGAGCACGGGCACGTTCCGGGAGAGCTGGCGGCTGAGCTGGGAGCCCGAGCTGCATGTACGGATCGCCGAAGCCGGAGTGTGGGGCACCACCGTGCTCTCCGCGGCCACGGCGAAGGCCGAGTCGGAAGCCGTGTCGGCCACCGTCCTGTCCGAGGTGACCGCCCTCGCCGAGCACTGCCTGCTGGCCGGACTGACCGAGGCGCTGCCCCTCGTGATGAAGGCGCTCGCCGACCGTGCCGCACTCGACGCGGACGTCGGCCACCTCGCCGAGGCGCTGCCCGCTCTCGCCCGCTCCCTGCGGTACGGGGACGTACGTTCCACGGACACGGCCGCGCTCGGCGAGGTCGCCGCCGGGCTCGCCGAGCGGATCTGCGTCGGCCTGCCCTCCGCCTGTACCGGACTCGACGCGGACGGCGCCGACGCGCTGCGCCGCCAGGTGGACGGTGTGCACACCGCGATCGGCCTGCTCGCCGGGACCGTACCCGCCGAGGGCCTGCGGGAGCGCTGGGCCGCCGTCCTGCGCAGGCTGGCCGACAGGGACACCGTCGCCGGGGTCATCCGCGGCCGCGCCGCCCGCCTGCTGCTCGACGAGGGGCGGCTGGCCGAGGACGACGCGGCGCGCCTCATGGGCCTCGCGCTCTCGCCCGGCACCCCGCCGCCCGACGCCGCGGCCTGGATCGAGGGCTTCGTCGGCGGAGCGTCGGGCGGCGGCATGCTGCTCGTCCACGACGAGCGGCTGCTCGGCCTGGTCGACACCTGGCTCACCGGTGTCCCCGCGGACACCTTCACCGATGTGCTGCCGCTGCTGCGCCGTACGTTCTCCGCGTACGAACCGGGTGTACGGCGCACCCTCGGCGAGCTGGTCCGCCGCGGACCGGCCCCCGAAGGGCCGCACCACGGCGCCACGGACCCGGCCGCGCCCGGCTTCGGACCCGGCCTCGACGGAGCCAGGGCGGACGCCGTGACGCCGGTGCTGCGCCTGCTGCTCGGCCTCACCCCCGGGCCGGCCGCACGGAACGGCACGCGGGACGGGGACGGAGCCGCGGCGCTCCAGGAGCGGGAGGCAGCCGGATGACGACGCACACGGCGAGGGACACCAGCGGGAGGGAGCGGGAGCAGGTGGCGACGACTGGGGAGGGGGCGGCAGCGACGGGCACGACCGGAGTGGGGGTGACAGCGACGGGCACGACAGCCGTGGGGACGGCCGGGGCAGCGGCCGACGACGAACGGCTGCGGCGCTGGCGGATGGTGCTGGGCGCGGACAGCGCCGAGAGCATCGGACGCACGCTCACCGGCCGGGACACCGCGATGGACGGCGCGCTGAACGCGCTCTACGGCGGCGGGAAGAAGCCCGGCGGGCGGGGCGGAAGCGAGCGCTCGGCGGGGCTCGGGGCCTCCGCGCCCGCCGTCGCCCGCTGGCTCGGTGACATCCGTACATATTTCCCCAGCTCCGTCGTCCAGATCATGCAGCGCGACGCGATCGACCGCCTCGGCCTGTCGTCGCTGCTGCTGGAACCGGAGATGCTGGAGGCCGTCGAGGCCGACGTCCATCTCGTCGGCACCCTGCTCTCGCTCAACAAGGCCATGCCGGAGACGACGAAGGAGACCGCGCGGGCCGTCGTCCGCAAAGTCGTCGAGGACCTGGAGAAACGCCTCGCGGGCCGTACCCGGGCCACCCTCACCGGAGCACTGGACCGTTCGGCGAGGATCGGCCGGCCCCGCCACCGGGACATCGACTGGGACCGCACCATCCGGGCCAACCTCAAGAACTACCTGCCCCTTCCCGGGGAGGACGGGGCAGGAACGGTCGTACCCGAACGTCTCATCGGGTACGGGCGCGCGGCCCGGTCCGTGAAGAAGGACGTCATCCTCTGCATCGACCAGTCGGGTTCGATGGCCGCGTCCGTCGTCCACGCCGCCGTCTTCGGCGCGGTCCTCGCCTCCATGCGCACCCTGGCGACCCGGCTCGTCGTCTTCGACACGGCGGTGGCCGACCTCACCGATCAGCTCGACGACCCGGTCGACGTCCTCTTCGGCGTCCAGCTCGGCGGCGGCACGGACATCAACCGGGCGCTCGCCTACTGCCAGTCCCGCATCACCCGCCCCGCCGACACCGTCGTCGTCCTCATCAGCGACCTCTACGAGGGCGGCATACGCGACGAGATGCTCAAGCGGGTCGCCGCGATGAAGGCGTCCGGGGTGCAGTTCGTGACGCTGCTCGCACTCTCCGACGAGGGCGCGCCCGCGTACGACCGTGAGCACGCGGCGGCGCTCGGTGCGCTCGGCACGCCCGCGTTCGCCTGCACGCCGGATCTCTTCCCCGACATCATGGCCGCGGCGATCGAGAGGAGGCCGCTGCCCGTACCGGACACGGAGCCCGCGCGGTGAGTTCGGCGACACCCCGCCCGCCGACCGCGCTCGGCGGGCCCGCCCCGGCGGGTCCCCGCACCCGCGCCGACGTGGCGTTATGTCCCTCGCGGCTCGGCCACCGGCGCGATCTGTGACCGTAATCACCGCTCAGGTGTGATCTGCGATTTAGGGTCCTGTCGAGCGCGGGGATAACCTGCCGGATGGACATGCCGCGTACTCGGACACCGTGTACGCCTCCCTAGTGACAGCGCAGTCACGTTGCCCTTCGCGGCACGCCCACGCAGAAAACCAACCGCGAGACCACTAAAAGGGACGGACGCGCGTGGACCTGTTCGAGTACCAGGCGAGGGACCTCTTCGCCAAGCACGGTGTACCGGTGCTGGCCGGTGAAGTCATTGACACGCCTGAGGCAGCCCGCGAGGCGACCGAGCGGCTGGGCGGCAAGTCTGTCGTCAAGGCCCAGGTGAAGGTCGGCGGCCGGGGCAAGGCGGGCGGCGTCAAGCTCGCCGCCACCCCGGACGAGGCGGTCGCCCGTGCGACCGACATTCTCGGCATGGACATCAAGGGCCACACGGTCCACAACGTGATGATCGCCGAGACCGCACCGGAGATCCTGGAGGAGTACTACGTTTCGTACCTCCTCGACCGCACCAACCGCACCTTCCTGGCCATGGCCTCGGTGCAGGGCGGCATGGACATCGAGGAGGTCGCGGAGAAGACCCCCGAGGCCCTCGCGAAGGTCCCGGTCGACTCCAACTCCGGCGTCACCATCGAGAAGGCCCGCGAGATCGTGGCCCTGGCGAAGTTCCCGGCCGAGGTGGCCGAGAAGGTCGCCGAGGTCCTGGTGACGCTGTGGGACACCTTCGTCGCCGAGGACGCGCTCCTCGTCGAGGTGAACCCGCTGGCCAAGGTGGCCTCCGGCGACATCATCGCGCTGGACGGCAAGGTCTCGCTCGACGAGAACGCCGACTTCCGCCAGCCCGGCCACGAGGCTCTTGAGGACAAGGCCGCAGCCAACCCGCTCGAGGCTGCCGCCAAGGCCAAGAACCTCAACTACGTCAAGCTCGACGGCGAGGTCGGCATCATCGGTAACGGTGCCGGTCTGGTCATGTCGACCCTGGACGTCGTCGCGTACGCCGGTGAGAACCACGGCAACGTGAAGCCCGCCAACTTCCTCGACATCGGTGGCGGCGCCTCCGCAGAGGTCATGGCGAACGGCCTGGAGATCATCCTCGGCGACCCGGACGTCAAGTCCGTCTTCGTCAACGTCTTCGGTGGCATCACCGCTTGTGACGAGGTCGCCAACGGCATCGTCCAGGCTCTGGCGCTGCTCGAGTCCAAGGGCGAGAAGGTCGAGAAGCCGCTGGTCGTGCGCCTCGACGGCAACAACGCGGAGCTGGGTCGCAAGATCCTTTCCGACGCCAACCACCCGCTCGTGCAGCGTGTGGACACCATGGACGGCGCGGCCGACAAGGCCGCCGAGCTCGCCGCGGCTGCGAAGTAAGGGACGAGGGACTCCAACACCATGGCTATCTTCCTCACCAAGGACAGCAAGGTCATCGTCCAGGGGATGACCGGCGCCACGGGCATGAAGCACACCAAGCTCATGCTGGCTGACGGCACCAACATCGTCGGCGGCGTGAACCCGCGCAAGGCCGGCACGACCGTCGACTTCGACGGCACCGAGGTCCCGGTCTTCGGTTCCGTCAAGGAAGCGATGGAGAAGACGGGCGCGGACGTCTCCGTCCTCTTCGTGCCGCCGGCCTTCGCCAAGGCCGCCGTCGTCGAGGCGATCGACGCCGAGATCCCGCTCGCGGTCGTCATCACCGAGGGCATCGCCGTCCACGACTCCGCAGCCTTCTGGGCGTACGCGGGCTCGAAGGGCAACAAGACCCGGATCATCGGTCCGAACTGCCCGGGTCTCATCACCCCCGGCCAGTCCAACGCCGGCATCATCCCGGGCGACATCACCAAGCCCGGCCGCATCGGTCTCGTGTCCAAGTCCGGCACGCTGACCTACCAGATGATGTACGAGCTCCGTGACATCGGCTTCTCGTCCGCCGTCGGCATCGGTGGCGACCCGGTCATCGGTACGACGCACATCGACGCCCTCGCGGCGTTCGAGGCCGACCCCGAGACCGACCTCATCGTGATGATCGGCGAGATCGGCGGCGACGCCGAGGAGCGTGCCGCCGACTTCATCGCGAAGAACGTCACGAAGCCGGTCGTCGGTTACGTCGCGGGCTTCACCGCCCCCGAGGGCAAGACCATGGGCCACGCGGGCGCCATCGTCTCCGGCTCCTCCGGCACCGCCCAGGCGAAGAAGGAGGCCCTTGAGGCCGCCGGCGTGAAGGTCGGCAAGACGCCGACCGAGACCGCCAAGCTGGCGCGCGAGATCCTCGGCGCCTGATCGCCGCGCCGAGGCCGTTCCACCGCCTCGGCACAGCGTCACCGCACGGACGGCGCGGGCCCGTACCCCGGACAGGGGTACGGGCCCGCGCCGTCTCGCGTTCTCCCGTCTCGCGTTCTCCCGTTCCGGGATCCTCCGCCGTCAGGGGATCCGGGGCACCAGCCGTTCCGGGCCGTTCGCGAACTCCTCGCGCAGGACCCGCTGGAGCTGCAGATCCTGGGAGGTGAGCTTCTGCGGGCCACCGCGCGGCGGCACACCGCCGACCCGCTCGGCGGGCGCGAGCGGCTGCTCGTACCGGGTGGGGGCCGTGTGCAGGGTGAACCCCGTCACCCCGATCAGCAGCGCGGCCAGGGCGATCGCCGCCCGGGTCCAGAGCTGGGCCTTGCGCTCACTGCCGCTGCGCACCGCACGGGGCGGCGGCAGCGCGGGCACCTTTCCGGCGAGGGCGAGCGCGCCCAGCCTCTCGCGCAGCAGCGCCGACTGATCGGCCGGTGACGCGGGGCCCGCCAGTTCGGGCAGCCGTTCGGCGACGGCGGCCCGTGCGTTCATCAGCCGGCCCGCCGCCGCCGGGGTGCTCGCCTCCGTCTCGGCCGCCGTCTCCGGCAGATCCAGGCCCACACCGTCGTAGAGCAGCAGCGTGCGCCGGTACGAGGGGGGCAGATCGAGCAGCGCGTCGCGCAGCGCCCGCCGGCCGGGCTCGGCGGGCGGCGCGTCGGGGTGCCGGTGGGCGCGGCGCAGCCGGTGCCAGGGCGACATCGCGTACTCGTACGCGGCGGCCCGTACCCAGCCCGCCGGGTCACGGTCCACGGCGACCTCCGGCCAGCGCTGCCAGGCCAGCTGGAACGCGCGCTCGACGGACTCGCGGGAGAGGCTCCGGCGCCCGGTCAGGAGATACGCCTGGTGGACCAGGCTCTGCCCGTGATGGCTGTACAGGGCGTCGAACGCCTCATGGGGAGAGAGCGCCGCGACGCCCCCCGCCCCGTCGCCGGGATGGGCGTCGGCGTCCGGTGCGGCGCCCGGCGGCGGACTCGCCGCGGATCTCACCGCGTGGCAGGGCTCGGGGCCGGACCCGACGCCGGGCTCGGGCGGGGACACGGCGGTGCTCCCGGTGGCCGCGACGAAGGGCGCGGGGGACACCGAGGGCGCGGGAGGTGCCTTCGGTGCGGGTGCGGTGGCGGGGGTGGTTGCGGGGGTGGGCCGTCTGTCCGGTTCGGACAGCTTCGGGACCGCCGGGGGCGTCGGAGGCCGTGCCGCCCCTTTCGCGGCGGGCCTCGGCCGGGTGGTCGAGTGGCTCGGCGCGGCGCGAGTGGCCGGAGCGGGTTGCGACTCGTCCTCGGCGCAGGCGCCGATGAGCCTGGCGTACGCCGCGCGCTTGCGCCCGCGGGGGCTCGTGCGCCCCGTCTCCCAGGAGCGCACGGTGGCGCGCGTGACGCCGATGGCCGCCGCGACCTGCTCCTCGGTCAGTGACTTCGCCTCACGCAGTCTGCGGCACTCCTTGGGGGAGGGCAGCGGGGTGGCGGCGGCCGTATCGGTCGTGCTCCGCGTCATGAGTGGCCCCCGGAAGCGCTGCACTGGGTGAAAAAGTACATAAACGTATATTGAGCGACACAGCGGCCGTTCGCCCGTTACACGGAATAAGCGCGTGTCGTTGGCAGCATGGCGGCGTGACCCAAGTGACCGAGCGCAGCCCGATGTTGTCGGCCGAGCGGGGCAGGTCCACCGCTCTGGCCTCCGCCTTTCTGCGGGGAGTGATCGCGGCGGGGCTCGGGCTCGGCTCGCTCGCCGTGCTGGTCATGGTGCTGTGGATCAGCTCTCCGTACCCGGACAGCGGGCCCGGCGGAGCCCTGCACGTCGCGGCCGGGATCTGGCTGCTGGCGCACGGCGCCGAACTCGTCAGAACCGACACCCTCAGCGGTGTCCCGGCCCCTGTGGCGACCGTCCCGCTGCTGCTCGTACTGCTGCCGGTCTGGCTGGCGCACCGGGCCGCCCGTGATGCGGCGGATCCCGACGAGGGGCGTGCCCGGCCCTCGCCGGCCGGTGCCTTCTGCGCGGTCACGGCCGGATATCTGCTGGTCGCGGCGGGCGCGGCGGCCTATGCGCGGGGCGGGTCGCTGAGTGCGGACCCGGACTCGCTGGTGTTCCCGGCGGCCTTCGTGGTGGCGGGTGCGGCGGCGGCCGGGGTGTGGACGGCGACCGGGCGCCCGCTGGGGTCCGTGCCGTCCTGGGCGCCGCTGTGGCTCCAGGAGGCCGTCGCGCGCACCCTCTTCCGGACCCGCGTCGAGACGCTGTGCCGGTCCGCCGCGGCCGGGGTGATGGTGCTGCTCGGCGGCGGTGCGCTGGTGGTGGCGGCGGGGCTGGTGTGGCACGCGCAGGAGACCCAGCAGTCCTTCCTGGCGCTCTCCGGGGACTGGGCGGGGCGGTTCGCCGTGCTGCTGCTGGCCCTGGCGCTGGTGCCGAACGCCGCGCTGTGGGGTGCCGCGTACGGCCTCGGCCCCGGATTCGTGCTCGGTACGGGGGCCACGGTCACCCCGGCCGCCGTCCTCGGGCAACCCGCTCTGCCCCACTTCCCGCTGCTGGCGGCGGTGCCGGACCAGGGGCCCGGGTCGCTCGCGAACTGGGCGGCCGCGGCGGTCCCGGTCGCGGCCGGTCTGGCGGTCGCCTGGTTCACCGTACGGAGGGCGGTTCCGGTCCCCGCGGTACGCGAGGGGTCCTGGAGCCCGTGGGAGACCGCGCTGGTGACGCTGCTGGCCGCGGTGGGCTGCGGGGCCGGTACGGCGGTGCTCATGGCGATGGCCGGGGGGCCGCTCGGGACGGGGGCGCTGGCGGACTTCGGGCCCGTGTGGTGGCTGACGGGACCGGCCGCACTCGCGTGGACGGCGGTCATCGGCGTACCACTGGCGCTGCTGCTTCGGGTGTGGCGGATGCGGGAGCCCGGATGGGCGTGGCGGCGGGCCGCGACGGAGGAGCCCCGGGGGCCCCGGGTGGAGACGCGCCCCGGGAGCGACGTGGGCGGCGGCAGCGACGAGTCCGAGCGGGAGTCCGCGCAGAAGTCCGCGCAGAAGTCCGTGCAGGTGAGCGCCGGGCGGCGGCGCTGGTGGAAGGGGAAAGGGAAGGGGAAGGGCGACGCTGGGGAGGGAGCGGGCGAGGCCCCCGTGCCCGGCTCCGGCTCCGTGCCCGGTTCCGTGTCCGGCGTACCCGCGTCGGCGTCCGCTGCGCGTCCGGGAGGCACGTCCCGCGGGGCGGACGCGGCGACAGGGACGGGTGGGGCGGACGCGGGCTTCGAGCCCTACGACTTCCTTCCGGCCGACCCCTGGCACGACACGGAGGTCAGGGAGGCCCGGTGGGCCTCGCTCAAGCAGGGTTCCGGCGGGCTCATGGCCGACTTTCCGCCGGATGCGCCGTCCGACCGGGCTCCGGAAGCCTCGCGGCCCCCCGAGCCCGGCCAGGAGGCTACTCCTTGACGCCGAAGAAGGGTTCCAGCGGCTTCGGCAGCAGATCGTTGCAGGCCAGCGCCCCGGACTTGGTCAGGGCATCGTTCACGCAGGTGTAGTAGTCGCGGTAGACCAGCTGGACCGTGAACGTCGTCGCGACGATCGACAGCGCGAGCAGGGCGGTCACCAGCCCGCTGACCGCCGCCGTGGTCTGCGGCCTGGTGCTGCCGCCCTGCGCGGTGGCGGGAGGGGTTCCCGGCGCGGGCGGCGTCGTGCGGCCCTCCGTCCCTTCCGTACCGGTCACCGCGGTGGCGCCCGCACCGGCGCCCGCCCCCGCGGCTCCTGCCGCCCCGTCCTTCGCGGACGCGCTGCCCGGCTTCGCGGACGCGCTGCCCGGCTTCGCGGACGCGCTGCCGTCCTTCGCGGACGCGCTCCCGGGCTTGGCGCGCAGGGAGCTCAGTGCCCAGTAGACGGAGAGCGCACCCAGGAGCAGGGCGACCTCCGGGAAGTCGAAGAGCGCGAAGAAGAACGCCCACATGCCGCCGAGCACCGCGTACCGGGCGCGCCGCTGGGCGGGGTCGGTCGGGTCCCAGCGCAGTCCGCCCGGATTGCGCTCCGGTCCGCCCTGCCCGCCGGTGCCGTTGCCGCCGGGGCGGCTGCCGAACCCACCGTTGCCCCGGCCGGGCTGCTGGTCGCTCCACTGGCTGCCCCACGCCGGGCGGTCGCCGGAGGAACCGCTGCCCGAGCCGTCGCCCTTGCCGTTCCTGTCACCGTCCGGGGACGAGGAAGAGGAGGACGGGTGACGCGGCTGCCACGGCTGGTCGGGCCGGTCCACGGGCGGCGCCGCGAACGGATTGTCGTCGGAGGAACCGGCGGAACCTGAAGGACCGGGGGAACCGGAAGGACCGGCGGAACCTGAAGGGCCGGCGGAATCTGAGGGGCCAGAGGAACCAGGGGCACCGGAGGAACCAGGTGCACCAGAGGAACGAGCAAGGCGGAAGGCGGTGCGGCGGCGTCGGTCCGGCATGTGGTGAACGTCTTCCCCATCTCGTCATGTCCGTCCCGAGGACGGTTCGTCCGCCCGGTGGACGGCTCGCTGTCCCCTGACGCTACCTCCCGGTCACGCCCCCGTCCCGTGGGGGCCGCTGGGTGTGCCGGTATCGTTGCTGACGGTCGGCTCGTTCGTAGAGTTCCCCGTATCGAGGGGCGAGATTCTTTCGTACGACCGTACAAAGAGCACCGCAAGCACATCGCACCTGAGTTACCACGCGAGAAAGGGCCCAGCTGTGGCCTCCCCGCCCCCCTCCGCCGCTCCGGCCCGCCTGGTCGTGCTGGTCTCCGGATCCGGTACGAATCTCCAGGCACTGCTCGACGCCATCGGTGACGACCCCCTGGGGTACGGCGCCGAGGTCGTCGCGGTCGGCGCGGACCGCGACGGCATCGTCGGTCTGGAGCGTGCCGAGCGCGCCGGGTTGCCCACTTTCGTGTGCAAGGTCAAGGACCATGCCACCCGCGAGGAGTGGGACGAGGCGCTCGCGGCCGCCACGGCCGCGCACCGCCCGGACCTCGTCGTCTCCGCGGGATTCATGAAGATCGTGGGCAGCGCGTTCCTCGCCGCGTTCGGCGGCCGGTTCATCAACACCCACCCCGCCCTGCTCCCCAGCTTTCCCGGTGCCCATGGGGTGCGTGACGCGCTCGCGTACGGCGTCAAGGTCACCGGCTGCACCGTCCACTTCGTCGACGACGGCGTCGACACCGGTCCGATCATCGCGCAGGGCGTGGTCGAGGTGACCGAAGAGGACACGCCGGAGGGCGAAGCCGCTCTCCATGAACGCATCAAGGAAGTCGAGCGCAAGCTGCTCGTCGAGGCCGTGGGGCGACTCGCCCGTGACGGCCATCGCATTGAGGGACGAAAGGTTCATCTCGGTCATGTCGGTGAATAAGCCCATCCGCCGCGCCCTGGTCAGTGTCTACGACAAGACGGGGCTCGAAGACCTCGCCCGCGGTCTGCACGGGGCGGGCGTCGAGCTCGTCTCCACCGGCTCCACCGCCGCGAGGATCGCCGCCGCCGGAGTGCCGGTCACCAAGGTCGAGGAGCTCACCGGTTTCCCCGAGTGCCTCGACGGCCGCGTGAAGACGCTGCACCCCCGCGTGCACGCCGGAATCCTCGCCGACCTGCGCCTGGACGCCCACCGCGAGCAGCTCGCCGAACTCGGTGTGGAGCCCTTCGACCTCGTCGTCGTCAACCTGTACCCGTTCAAGGAGACCGTCGCCTCCGGCGCCTCCGACGACGAGTGCGTGGAGCAGATCGACATCGGCGGCCCGTCGATGGTCCGCGCCGCCGCCAAGAACCACCCGTCCGTGGCCGTCGTGACGAGCCCCGAGCGGTACGCCGACGTCCTCGCCGCCGTCGAGGCGGGCGGCTTCGACCTGAGCGCCCGCAAGCGCCTGGCCGCCGAGGCCTTCCAGCACACCGCCGCGTACGACGTGGCCGTGGCCTCCTGGTTCGCCGCCGATTACGCCGCCGCCGACGACTCGGGCTTCCCCGACTTCTTCGGTACGACGTACGAGCGCGGCAACGTCCTGCGCTACGGCGAGAACCCGCACCAGCCCGCCGCCCTCTACACCTCGGGCGCCGGTGGTCTGGCCGAGGCGGAGCAGCTGCACGGCAAGGAGATGTCGTACAACAACTACACGGACACCGACGCCGCGCGCCGGGCCGCGTACGACCACGCCGAGCCCTGTGTCGCGATCATCAAGCACGCCAACCCGTGCGGCATCGCGATCGCCGACGATGTCGCCGAGGCGCACCGCAACGCGCACGCCTGTGACCCGATGTCCGCCTTCGGCGGTGTCATCGCCGTCAACCGTCCGGTGACCGTCGCCATGGCCGAGCAGGTCGCGGAGATCTTCACCGAGGTCATCGTCGCCCCGGCGTACGAGGACGGCGCCGTCGAGGTGCTGGCCCGCAAGAAGAACATCCGCGTGCTGCGCTGCCCCGAGGCCCCGGCCGCCGAGGTCGAGGTCAAGCCGATCGACGGCGGTGCGCTGCTCCAGGTCACCGACCGGCTCCAGGCCGACGGCGACAACCCGGCGAACTGGACCCTCGCCACCGGTGAGGCCCTCTCCGAGGACGAGCTCAAGGAGCTCGCCTTCGCGTGGAAGGCGTGTCGCGCGGTCAAGTCCAACGCGATCCTGCTCGCCAAGGGCGGCGCCTCGGTCGGTGTCGGCATGGGTCAGGTCAACCGTGTCGACTCCGCCAAGCTCGCGGTCGAGCGGGCGGGCGAGGAGCGGGCGCGCGGGGCGTACGCCGCCTCCGACGCGTTCTTCCCGTTCCCCGACGGCCTGGAGATCCTCACCGCGGCCGGTATCCGGGCCGTGGCCCAGCCCGGTGGATCGGTCCGCGACGAGCTGGTCGTCGAGGCCGCGCAGAAGGCGGGCGTGACCATGTACTTCACCGGCACGCGCCACTTCTTCCACTGAGCCGGCCCGTTCCGGCGCCGCCGATTCGTCGCGTTCCGGCGCGGCACGGGCCGCACCCTCTCCGGGGGTGCGGCCCGTGCCGCGTCCGGGGGGCCCGGAGTCTCCCGGAATTCTGGACTTCGTCGTCCCTCTGTTCTAATAAACGGCCGTGGGAAATCCGTAGCGGGGGCGTCGTGCTTGATCTGAACAAAGGGAAATCGGGCCGGTCCGGGGCGGACGGCGGCGATCCGCCTTCCCGTGTGCCGGCCCCCGGCGGACCGGTGCTCGACGCGACCGCGGACACCGCGGACGCTGCCGGGGGCGTCGGCACCGCGGACGACGCGGATGTCAGCCGTGTTCCGCTGCGCCCGTACCTGATCGCCGCGGCCGTCCTGTGCGCGCTCTACTTCCTCTACTCCCACCTCCAGTACAGCCGGTTCGGCTCACCCTCCTGGGACCTGGGGATATTCGAGCAGGAGGTACGGGCGTACGCTGGCCTGAACGCCCCCGTCGTCGACATCAAGGGCCCCGGCTATCTGATCCTCGGCGATCACTTCAGCCCCGTCGTGGCGCTGCTCGCCCCGCTCTACTGGATCTGGCCCTCCGCCGAAGCCCTGCTGTTCGCGCAGGCGGCCCTGTTCGCCGTCTCCGCAGCGGTCGTCGGGCGCACCGCCCAGCAGATCCTGGGCGGCCGCTCGGGCCTGTGCGTCACCGTCGCGTACGGGCTCTCCTGGGGCCTTCAGGAGGCGGTGAAGTCCGACTTCCACGAAATCGCCTTCGCCGTACCGCTGCTCGCCCTCGTCTGCCGCGCCCTGCTCACCCGCCGATGGACCGCCGCCGCCCTCTGGGCCCTGCCGCTGGTCCTGGTCAAGGAGGACCTGGGCGCCACCGTCGCCGTCGTCGGCTTCCTGCTCTTCCTGTACGGCCGCCGGCTCCAGGGCGCCCTGCTGGCCGCCTTCGGCCTGCTGGCCTTCGTCGTCACCGTCTTCGTCCTCATACCGGCGGCCAGCAGCGCGGGGACGTACGACTACTGGACGAAGATCGACAAGAACGGCGAGCAGGACGTCTCCCTCTTCGACTCCGTCCTCGGCGCCCTCAACTCCTCGGTCAAGATCGAGATGCTGGTCTTCCTGGTCGGCATCACCGCCTTCATGGCGCTGCGCTCGCCCCTGATCCTGCTGATCCTGCCCACGCTGGGCTGGCGCCTGCTGTCCCAGGACTCCCACCACTGGGGCATGGTCTGGCACTACAGCGCGATCCTGATGCCGGTGCTCTTCCTGGCCATGGCCGACGGCATCCGCCGCAGCCGCGCCTCCGCGCGCCCCTGGCTCGCCTCGTACGCGAAGGTCGCCGTCCCCGTCGCGACCGCGATCGCCCTGGCCCTCACCCAGCATCTGCCGCTGCGCGACCTGCTGCGTCCCGAGGCCTACCGCACCGACGCGCGCACCCACGCGGCCCGGCAGGCGCTGGAGGCCATCCCCGCGGGGGCGCGCGTCGAGACGGACATCACGCTGATGGCGCACCTCACGGGCGACCGCACCGTCTACTGGGTCGGCGGAGCCCCCGGTACCGCCCCCGACATCGTCGCCATCAACCTGGACTTCGGCTGGGCGCAGCCGATCACCGACCCGGTGGCGTACGCCCAGCAGCTCCACCCCGAGGCGCGCTACCGGCTCAAGCACCGGTCCGGGAGCTTCGTGGTCATGGAGCGCACCACCCCGGCCCCGGCGGAGATCCCCGGACGCTGACAGCCGGTACGGAGGTTCGGGGCGGGACGGACGCCCGTACGGGTCCGGGGCGCGTACGGAGGGTCGGGGGGGCGGGGCGAACGCCTGTACGGGGCCCGGAAAACGCGCGGAGGCCGCCCCCGGTGAACGGGTGCGGCCTCCGGTGCGAGCGGGGCGGTTCAGCCGGCCTTGACGACCACCGACGAGCAGACCTTGTCCGCGAACGTCTGCTTCTTCGAGTCCCACAGCGGCCACAGCCAGCCGATGTAGCAGGCGACGCTGTCCAGGAAGTGGGCCAGGCGGCGCACGAAGGCCATGCCGAAGCCGAGCGGACGGCCGTCGGCCTCGCGCAGCAGCCGGATGCCCACGGCCTTCTTGCCGACCGTCTGGCCCGTGGTGCCTTCCTGGTAGCACTGCCAGAGGGCGACGGCGATCATCGCGACGAAACCGATGACGGCGAGCACGGCTCCCACGGCGTCACCGACGCCACCGCCGATGATGGCCACCATGTACGGAACCATGAGGATCAGGCCGTCGATGATGAACCCGCCGAGGCGCAGGCCCCAGTGGGCCAGCTCGGGCATGCCGCTGCCGTAGCCCGGCTGCTGCTGCGGGTAGCCGCCGCCGTAGGGCTGGCCGGGCTGCTGCTGGGGGTAGCCGTAACCCTGCTGCGGGACACCCTGCGGAGCCTGCTGCGGGTAGCCGTAACCGGGCTGCTGGCCCTGGGGCGGCTGGCCGGGCTGCTGCCCGTACGGGTTGTTCGGGTCGCCGAAGCTCATGGGTGTTCCTTACAGCAGACGTGCGGGGACGGTTACGGCCGCACGGAGGAAGGAACAGGTCAGCGGTCCGCCCCCCGTACTACCGCGGCACTGCGACCATCATCGTTATAAGTCGCACGTAAGTTTGTCCAGTCCGGGTCACCAGGTGTTGTGCAAGTGCAACCTTGTGTCCACGCGGTGACCCGCAATTGGTATGCGGGCGGGGTCATCCGCGAGGATGGGAACATGACTGCCCAGATTCTCGATGGCAAGGCCACCGCTGCCGCGATCAAATCCGATCTGACCGTCCGTGTGGCGGCCCTCAAGGCCCAGGGCATCGTCCCCGGCCTGGGAACCCTGCTCGTCGGGGACGACCCGGGCAGCCGCTGGTACGTGAACGGCAAGCACCGTGACTGCGCGCAGGTCGGCATCGCCTCCATCCAGCGCGAACTGCCCGACACCGCGACCCAGGAGGAGATCGAGGAGGTCGTGCGCGAGCTCAACGGCAACCCCGAGTGCACGGGTTACATCGTTCAGCTCCCCCTCCCCAAGGGCATCGACACCAACCGGGTCCTGGAACTGATGGACCCGGCCAAGGACGCCGACGGCCTGCACCCGATGAGCCTCGGCCGGCTGGTCCTCAACGAGACCGGCCCGCTGCCCTGCACCCCCCAGGGCGTCGTCCAGCTGCTCCGTGCCCACGGTGTGGAGATCAACGGGGCGCATGTCGTGGTCGTCGGACGCGGCGTCACCATCGGCCGCTCGATCCCGCTGCTGCTGACCCGTAAGACCGAGAACGCCACTGTCACCCAGTGCCACACCGGTACGCGTGACCTCTCCTCGCACCTCAGGCAGGCCGACATCATCGTGGCCGCCGCCGGTGTGCCGCACCTGATCAAGCCCGAGGACGTGAAGCCGGGCGCCGCCGTGCTCGACGTGGGCGTCAGCCGCGACGAGAACGGCAAGATCGTCGGAGATGTGCACCCCGGCGTCGCCGAGGTGGCCGCCTGGGTCGCCCCGAACCCCGGCGGTGTCGGCCCGATGACCCGCGCCCAGCTGCTGGTCAACGTGGTCGAGGCCGCCGAGCGGATGGCCGCCGAGGCCGCCGACGCCGCCGCGACCGCGGGCTGACCCGGACCGGAAGGAACCCCATGGGTGCTGGTACGAGTCAGGCCGAACCCACTCCCGCCCGCCGGGAGTCGGGTGCGTCGGGGGAGCAGGGGAAGCCTGCGGAGCCGGGCGTGGCGACGGACGACGGAGCGGGCGGCGCGGTGGGCGACGGAGCTGACGCGGTGAAGGGCGGGGGCTCCAGCGGTGCGGCACCCGGTTCGGGCGCCGAAGCCGGTGCGGACGCCGGTGCGGACGCTTCTCCGGACACGGGTGCCGAAGCCGGTGGGGACGCCGGTGGCGAAGCTGCTCCGGACGCGGGTGAGGCCGCCGGGGCCGAAGCCGTTTCCGGTAGCTCCGAGGCCGATTCCGTCTCTGCTTCCGACTCCGGGAGTGCCGCTCCCCGTAAGTCGCGCCGCTTCCCGTCGCTGACGCGCGACACGGCCCGTCCCGAGGGCGGCGGCAGGGCGGCTCCGGGCGACGCGCCCGCCCCGGCGCGGCAGTGGCCGCTGCTCACCGTGCTCTGCACGGCCGGCGCGGGGCTGCTGATCGTCGCCACGGACCCGTTCGACCAGGCGTTCCGGATCGGCACGATGCTGATCGGGTTCGCGCTCGTCGCCGGGGCCGTGCTGCGCTGGGTGGTCCCCTCGGTCGGCATGCTCGCCGTGCGGTCCCGGTTCACCGACCTGGTCACGTACGGGCTGATGGGGACCCTGATCGTGATGCTCGCGCTGATGGCCCAGCCCAAGCCGTGGCTGGACATTCCGGTGCTGGAGGACGCGGTCCACTTCACCATCCGCTGAGCCTGTTCCGACGGAGTGTCCGTCCCCTCCCCCGAGGAGGACGGACACCCGCGGCCGGGGCTCGACCGAAGCGGGAAGCTCCGGTGTGCGGTGACGTGCGTGGCCTTGCCACGTCCCGCATTCAGAGTCATGGACATGAAGAGCCGGTACAAGTGATCGCCGGGGCCTGTGGCACGGAAGTGACCATTCCGGCACGGTGTGATCGTCGCGCAACGGTGGCAGACTGGCACGGCGCACGGTACGGAGCGCGGCGCACGACAAGGCGTGCCGCAGTTCGCACGCTTCTGTGCGCTCCCTCGTCAGGAACTGACACCCTGGCTTCGCACATCCTCTTGGGCAGACCCGGAAACGGAAGACCGCCGAACCGGGCGTGGAGGCACGGAGCCGGTCGGCAGCTGGCACAGCGGACACGTCCGGGGGAATACAGAGGGGGGAGAGGGGCCATGCCTCGCTGGAAGGCGTTACCGGAGGAACTCGACCCGCAAATACGGGAGTTCGCCAGCCAGTTGCGCAGGCTCGTCGACCGCGGCGGTCTGAGCATCGCCGCGGTGGCCGACCGCACGGGTTACAGCAAGACGTCATGGGAGCGGTATCTCAACGGGCGGCTGCTCGCGCCCAAGCGTGCCGTTCTCGCCCTCGCCGAGGTGACGGGCACCGATCAGAACCACCTGAGCGTCATGTGGGAGCTGGCCGAACGCGCCTGGAGCCGCTCCGAGATGCGCCACGACAGAACGATGGAGACCATCCGGATCACGGAAGCGCGCGCGGCGCTCGGTGAGTTCGGTACGGTCCCGGCGGCGGGGGCGGGCGGCCGGGACCGCCGCTCCGGAGGCGGCAGACACGGCTCCGGGCGGTCCGCCGGCGCCGACAGGGGAGCCTCCGCCGCGCCGGGCGCGGGACCCGGCGCGCACGACGCGGCGCGCTCGCCGTCCGTACCCGTCCAGCGCGGCACGGTTTCGCACATTCCGCATCAGCCGCGGTCGCCGCACCACTCTCCACCGCAGTCCGGCCCCCAGCCGCCGAACCACAGCGGCCGTCGGGGCAGGCCCGCGGGCCGCCGCAAGCCGGCCGTGGTCGTCGCGGGGGTCGTCGGCGTACTGCTGGTCGTGACCGCTGCGGTGCTCCTCACCGGGCTGGGGGGCGACGACGGCGAGAAGAAGACCGCCACGCCCCCGTCGGCCGCACCGACGACAAGGGCGGCGGAGCTGCCGGACGGCGTCGAGTGCAGCGGCGCCGACTGCACGGGACAGGACCCCGAGGCCATGGGCTGCGGCGGCCAGTACGCCCGTACGGTGGCCAGCGCCGTGGTCGGCGGCAGCCGGATCGAGGTGCGCTTCAGCGAGCCCTGTTCGGCGGTCTGGGCCCGGATCACCGAGGCCGCCACGGGCGACACCGTGCGGATCAGCGCGGGGAAGGCCGAGCAGGACGGCACGGTGGACGCGGACAAGGACGCGTACACCCCGATGGTCTCCGTGAAGAAGGCCGACGACGCGAAGGCGTGCGCCACGCTCGCCTCCGGCACGAAGGGGTGCACCGTCCCCCAGGCGTGAGGGCGCGCGAGGCGTGCGGCGTGCGCGGCGTACTCGACGGGGGCGTGCGCGGCGCGGTGCGGTGTGCGGGTGCGTCGCCCTGAGCCGTGCCGTCTGCCGGCGTGCGCGGCGCGTGCCTCGCGGGCTGTGCACTCGCGGGCCGTGCGTGCGGGCCGTGCGTGCGGTGCGTGACCGGTTGTGTGCCGTGCCACAGGGGGGCGGGCGGCCGGGCGCGCGCGGGTCGGATAGCCTGACCGCTGGATATCTCTTCACATCAAGATTCAGAGGTGTCCAGCACCAGGGGACCGGCACGAGGGGTCGGGACCCCCACCGCCAGCTGTCTAACGGAGATCGCCATGACCCGCACTCCCGTGAATGTCACCGTGACCGGCGCAGCCGGCCAGATCGGCTACGCGCTGCTCTTCCGCATCGCCTCCGGCCACCTGCTCGGCCCGGACGTGCCGGTCAACCTGCGTCTCCTGGAGATCCCGCAGGGCCTCAAGGCCGCCGAGGGCACCGCGATGGAGCTCGACGACTGCGCCTTCCCGCTGCTGCGCAACATCGAGATCACGGACAACGCCAACGTCGGCTTCGCCGGTGCGAACGTCGCCCTGCTGGTCGGCGCACGCCCGCGCACCAAGGGCATGGAGCGCGGCGACCTGCTCTCCGCCAACGGTGGCATCTTCAAGCCGCAGGGCAAGGCCATCAACGACAACGCCGCGGACGACATCAAGGTCCTCGTCGTCGGCAACCCGGCCAACACCAACGCGCTCATCGCGCAGGCCGCCGCCCCGGACGTACCGGCCGAGCGCTTCACCGCGATGACCCGTCTGGACCACAACCGCGCGATCTCGCAGCTGGCCGCCAAGACCGGTGCCGCCGTCTCCGACATCAAGAAGCTGACGATCTGGGGCAACCACTCGGCCACCCAGTACCCGGACATCTTCCACGCGGAGGTGGCCGGCAAGAACGCCGCCGAGCTCGTCGCCGACGAGGCGTGGCTGGCCGACACCTTCATCCCGACCGTGGCCAAGCGCGGCGCCGCGATCATCGAGGCCCGTGGCGCGTCCTCGGCCGCCTCGGCCGCCAACGCCGCCATCGACCACGTGCACACCTGGGTCAACGGCACCGCCGCGGGCGACTGGACCTCGATGGGTATCCCGTCGGACGGCTCCTACGGCGTGCCCGAGGGCATCATCTCGTCGTTCCCGGTCACCACGGAGAACGGCACGTACGAGATCGTCCAGGGCCTGGACATCAACGAGTTCTCCCGCGCGCGCATCGACGCGTCGGTGAAGGAGCTCACCGAGGAGCGCGACGCGGTCCGCGAGCTCGGCCTGATCTGATCGGATTCCGGCCCCGGCCGGATCCGCCCGCCGTACGTCGAAGCGCCCCGCAGCCTCCGCTGCCGGGGCGCTTCGACGTTCCGTCCCGGTCCGCACCGGGTTGACGCACAACTGAACGAACCGTCGCACGTGCCGGCGCGACGGTCGGAAATTCGCCGCCAACGGGCGGCTCGATCCAGGTATGTTGTCCCCTTTCCATCACCGACTCGCCGCGCTGCCGGGCGGGTTGGGGACAGCAAGGGGGAACCGGTGACCCGGAGTGCCGTGCCGCGGCCGTCGCAGGGCCAGGATGATCTGCTCGGGAAACCGCCCGTGCCTCCGGCCGCGAGCGAGGCGTGCAGACTGCTCTGCGCCGGGGTCTATCTGCACGACGGCTACCGCGATGCCGTGATCGACCACCTCTATGTGCAGGAAGAGCGGATCGCCGCCCCGTCGACGGGCTTCGACGCGGCGCGGGTGCTGGCCCACGCCCTGCGGGCGCGCCGCGCCGAACTCTGGTGGGCCGCGGGCATCCTGTGCGCCTGGCTGCTGGGCGTCGTGCTCACCAGGGGTGCCATCGCCGCCCTGGTGCTGCCGAGCGTCCTCCTCGCCGTCGCCCCCCTGATCCGGGGGACGTCGCGCAACCCACCGGTCCACCGGCGTATCCCGGCGTTCCTGATGCGCTGGTACGGGCGGCTCCTGATGCTCGCCCTCGTGGTCCTGATGGCCGGCGGTGCCCTCTCCGGTCTCTTCGGTGACGACGATTCCGAGGACTACGGCTCCTCCGGCGGATACGGCTCCGACGGCTTCTCCGACTCCGTGCCGGACGGGTCGGATCTCGACTTCTCCGTACTGACCGGCGGTTTCACCTCCGGTGGGTCCGGCTCGGGCACCGCCTGGGGAGCGCTGGCCTTCTTCGCCCTGATCGCCGCGCTGGTGGGGCTCCGGCGCGGCCAGTTCGCCCGGGTCATGGCCGGTGAGCTGGCCAGGAAGAACTTCGCCGACCTCGCAGCCGACCCGGCCGAACGGGCCGTGGGCGGGCGCTTCCAGCGGCTCCAGCAGCGGATCAGACTGGAGCAGCACGCTCCGTTGATCATGTACAACGCCAACGACCCGTTCTGCGGCGCCGGGGTCCCGTACCACCCGTGGAATCTGGCCGTCGAGCTCCGGCCGAGCGAGGACGGCCCGACCGAGCCGATCGACAACGCGCGGATCCTCCGCCGGATCGTGCCGCTGCTGGAGGCGCTGCGGGTGCCGTCCCCGCACGGTTCGCCGGAGGCCGCCGCCGCCGTACGGGACCGGCTCCGCGAGCTGCGGATCGACGAGTGCGTGTTCCTGCCGGTCGTGGGCATGCCGCGGCGCGAGGACGCCCCGTACGGTGCCCAGGGCTTCGAGACCCACCGGCTGGGCGCCGTCGAGGAGGGCGGGGAGAGCCGCAGGCACTTCCTGCGCATCCGGGTCGGCGGGTGGAACGAGGAGGTCGTCGTCACCGTCTTCGTCCGGGTCCACACCCAGGGCGGGATGCTGATGCTGGAACTCGCGCCGCACGTCCTGATGCCGGTGCACCCGCTGTTCCAGGAGGCCGACCGGATCGCGCACCGGCACCGCAACAACAACTGGCTGGGGAAGGCCGCCTGGGCGGTGGCCCGCACCCCCGGCTCGCTGGTGCGCTCGGTCATCACCCTGGGGCGCGGCGGGGTCAGCGGCTGGACGCTGCTCACGGCGGGCAACAGAGGTGCGCTGCCGGACGGGCCCGCGTTGTCGATCCGGCAGCTGGGCGCGGACGACGAGGCGTCGCTGTTCCAGGACATGGACATCAACCGGTATCTGAAAAGCATTCAGGACCGGGTGACCGGTGGTGTACGACTGGCCCTGCGGGAAGCGGGCTGGCAGACCGACGAGTTCGAGCAGAAGGTCGTGAACATCGGTGCGGGCGGGGTCTTCATCGAGTCCGCGAAGGACAGCGCGATCGGCATCGGGGACCACAACACCCTCACGCACACCGACAGGCGGACCGCGGCGGACCCGAACACGGCCGCAGGGGCGAAGCCGGGCACGAAGCCGGGTCCGGGCACACCGAAGCCGGGCAGCAAGCCGGGGCCGGGCGCGCCGACATCCCCGCCGAAGGCGTCCGGCCCAGGTCCCGGCCCGGGCGCCGGGCCGCGCACCGACCAGCACCCGAACACCGGAGGTAAGTGATCATGCAGACGCCCGACGGGCAGGAGCCGGACCGGCGGACCGTCCACGTGGGGTCGGTGACCGGCAGCGCGTTCGCCATCGGCGACCACAACACCGTCACGCAGCACCAGCACGCGGCCCCGGCCGACGAGACCCAGGCCGAACTGCTGCGTGCCGTGCGGCTGCTCCGCGCCGACCTGGAACGGTTCGTCCCCTCGGACACCACGCAGATCCTCGACGCCGAACTGGTCTCGGTCGAGGAGGAGATCGAGACCGGTGGCGCAGCCGCACCCGGCCGGCTCGCCCGGCTCCAGGAAGCGCTGACGGCGGCCGGTGCCCTCACCGGGACGCTGGCATCCGGCGTCGCCGTGGGACAGGCGCTCGCCGCCCTGCTGGGAGGCTGAACGATGACCGGGGGCGGCGGACCGCGCTGGAACGACGAGACACAGAGCTGGGAGACCGAGGAGCGGCGCGGCTACACCCCGCCGCCTCCGCCGCTGCCCTCCGTACCGCCCGTGGTGCCCGGGGTACCGGCGGTGCCCGTGGTCCCCGGTCCTCCCGGTCCGCCCACGCCTCCCGGTCCGCCGGGGCCCACGCCTCCCGGTCCGCCGGGTGCGTACAACAACATCACCGGGACCTTCGTCGCGGGCGGCGCGACGTCCTTCCGGGAGCGGGTCACCCCGCTGACCGCCGGTCTCGCCGTGGCCGTGCTCGCGGTGGGTGCGGCGACGCTGTGGTTCACGCTCGGCGGCGGGGACCGGGACGGCCGCCACGGTGCGCAGGGGGCCGGCGCCACGTCCACCGAGGCCGCGGCCACCGGTGGCGGCGGGCAGGAGACCACCCGCACGGACAGCCCGCCGCCCCCCGACGCCTCGGCGTCGGATTCCGTGTCGCCGTCCGGCGCCCTGGAGGCGGGCTATACGGAGGCCGACGACGAGAAGGGCTTCACCATCGCCGTTCCGGAGGAGTGGGACGTCCGTACCGAGGAAGGCGACGGGGTGTTCTACAAGCCGGCCGGCGGTGCTGAGCTGCTCCAGGTCTTCCGGGTCTCCGAGCCGTCCATGACCGCGCTGAAAGCGGTACGCGCGGCCTCCGACGAGCGCAGCGTCAACCCGGGTTTCGAGGAGGTCCGGATCGGCGCGGTGGAGAACACCGGCGGCGGTGAGGCGGCCGAGCTGGTCTACGCCTACGACAGCGAGGAGACCGGTGGCCGGCGCCAGGTCGTCGAGCGCGTGTTCACCGCCTCGGACGGACGGCTGTACGCGGTGCTGGTCGCCGCACCCGACACGGCGTGGCCACGTCAGGAGGAGATCCTGGACGTGGCCGTGAGGCACTTCGATCCGTACGGCAACCCCTTCTGACCGAGCGGGGCGCACCCGCGCCCCGCTCAGTGCTTGATGTCGCCGGGGGTGTAGTGGCCGGGGACCTGGCGGGTGGCCACCCCGAAGCGGTTCCAGGCGTTGATCACCGTGATCGCGGCGAGCAGCTGCGCCAGCTCCGCCTGCTCGAAGTGCTCGGCGGCCTTCGCGTACACCTCGTCCGGGACGAAGCCGTCGGTCAGGACCGTGACGGCCTCGGTCAGCTCGATCGCCGCCAGCTCCTTCTCCGTGTAGAAGTGCTTCGACTCCTCCCAGGCGCTGAGCTGGATGATCCGCTCGACCGACTCGCCCGCGGCGAGCGCGTCCTTGGAGTGCATGTCCAGGCAGAGGGCGCAGCGGTTGAGCTGTGAGGCCCGGACCTTCACCAGCTCGACCAGGAGCGGGTCCAGTCCCTTCCGGGAGGCGATGTCCAGCCGGACCATCGCCTTGTAGACATCCGGGGCGAGCTCGGCCCAGGGCAGGCGGGCCGGGTGTTCCGGGGCGTACGCGGAGTGGGTGTGGCCGGGGGCGGTGCGGTCGTGCGCGTGTGTCGTCATGCCTGCGACATTACGGGCACGGTGGCGCAGCTGTATGGTCCATTTCCATGACGGATTCCTGGGCCACTTTCGGCGCCGACCTGCACCTCGACCGGGTCGGGGGCGGCCTGCGCAGTGGGCTGATGGAGGCGTTGCGGAAGGCCGTACGCACCGGACGGCTGGCGCCCGGTACCCGCCTGCCGTCCTCCCGCTCGCTCGCCGCGGACCTGGGCATCGCCCGCAACACCGTCGCCGACGCGTACGCCGAACTGGTCGCCGAGGGCTGGCTCACCGCCCGTCAGGGCTCGGGGACCCGGGTCGCCCGGCGGTCCGCGCCGCGCGAGGCGGACCGGGCCGCGCCCCTGTCCCGTCCGCCGCGGTCCGGGCCCGCCCACAGCCTGAAACCCGGGTCGCCGGACCTCTCCGCCTTCCCGCGCGCCGAGTGGCTCAAGGCGGCCCGCCGCGCGCTGACCGACGCCCCCAACGAGGCGTTCGGGTACGGCGATCCGCGCGGACGTGTCGAGCTGCGCACCGTGCTGGCCGACTATCTGGCGCGGGCCCGGGGCGTGTACGCGGCTCCGGAGCGGATCGTGATCTGTTCCGGGTTCGTCCACGGGCTGGCGCTGCTGGGCCGGGTGCTCGGGCAGCGCCGGGTGCGGGAGGTCGCCGTCGAGGCGTACGGGCTCGATGTCCACTGGAACCTTCTGACGCAGGCCGGGCTGCGCACCCCGTGCCTGCCGATGGACGCGCTCGGCTCCCGTACCGGGGAGCTGGCCGGGACGCACGGTGCCGGGGCGGTCCTGCTCACGCCCGCGCACCAGTTCCCGACGGGCGTCCCGCTGCACCCGGACCGGCGGGCCGCCGCGGTGGACTGGGCCCGGTCCACCGCGGGGCTGATCCTGGAGGACGACTACGACGGGGAGTTCCGCTACGACCGGCAGGCGGTGGGGGCGCTCCAGGGGCTGGATCCGGAGCGGGTCGTCTACCTCGGGACGGCGAGCAAGTCCCTCGCGCCCGGCCTCAGGCTGGGCTGGATGGTGCTGCCCCGGGGGATGGTGACGGAGGTGGCCCACGCCAAGGGGGAGTCCGACTGGATGACGAGTGCGCCGGACCAGCTGACGCTCGCGGAGTTCATCGTCTCGGGGGCGTACGACCGGCATGTGCGGTCCATGCGGCTGCGCTACCGGCGCCGCCGCGACCAGCTCGTCGCGGCGCTCGCCGAACGCGCGCCGGACATCCGGGTCGGCGGCATCGCGGCGGGGCTGCACGCGGTCCTCGAACTCCCCGAGGGCAGCGAGCGCGCGGTGATCCAGGCGGCGGCCCGGCAGGGGCTGGCCCTGGAGGGCCTCGCCCGCTTCCGGCACCGCGACGCCCCGGCGGGCCGCGACGCGCTGGTGATCGGTTACGGCTCCCCGCCCGACAGCGCCTGGGCGGGCACGCTGGACGCCCTGTGCCGGGTGCTGCCGTAGAACCGCCTGCCGCGCCCGTGCTCGGGGCGCCGACGGAGCGCCACCCCGTCCAGTCTGTGGCCCGCCTGCCGCGCCCGCTCCTGTGCGCGCCCGCGCTCGCGGGGTGACACATCGGCGTCGCGCACCGCCCCCCTGCCGCGAGCCGGTCACACCGGCCCGCGCACCGAACGCGCCCTGTACGCGCGCCGGTTACGCCGGGTCCGCCGCCCGGTCCACCGGCGCCTCGCCGAACCGGGCCAGGGCGAGCGCCCCCGCGACGGCCACCGCGAAGCCGGTGACAGCCAGCCAGCCCAGGCCGTCCCGGGTCTCGTCGCCGAGCCAGACGACGCCCACGAGCGCCGGCCCGATCGTCTCGCCGAGCACCATCCCGGCCGTCGCGGTGGTCACCGAACCGCGTTGCAGGGCCGACGTGAGCAGCAGGAACGCCGAGCCGCCGCCCAGCAGCAGGGCGTACGTCGCGGGGTTGGCGAGCAACGCGGCCGGAGCCACGTCGTCGATCAGCCGGACCGCGACCTCGACCACCCCGAAACCGCACCCCGCCCCGAGCCCCAGCACGAGCGCCCGGGGCCGCTCGGGGAGCCTTCCGGCCGCAGCGCCGACGAGCAGCACGCCGCACGCGATTCCCAGCATCGACCAGCGCAGCGCGTCCGAACCCGTCAGATGCCCCTCCGAGCCGGAGGCGAGACCCAGCATGCCCAGCCCGGCGACCACCACACCGACCGCGCCCCATTCGGTGCCGGTCAGCCGGACGTCGAGGAGACGGGCGGCGACCACGGCGGTGACGGCGAGGCTCGCGGCGAGTGCCGCACCCACGGCGTAGATCGGCAGCGAGCGCAACGCGATGACCTGGAAGACGAAACCGAGACCGTCCAGGCCGAGTCCGGCGACGTAACGCCACTGCCGCAGCGCCCGCAGCAGCAGCGCCGGATCGACCCCCGCGTCGGAGCCGGGCCGTGCCGCGGCGCGGGCCGCGACGGCCTGGAGGACGGAAGCCGTACCGAAGCAGACCGCGGAAGCGAGCGCGCAGATCATTCCAAAGAGCACATAGGGACTCTACTGGCGCGTGGTTGACGCACCGGGTTCCGGTCAGGTGGATCGGCCATCTAATCTGACGAGCGGTCTGACAGTGGGCCGAACAGGACATGGCAGGGCAACGGGGGAGCGAAATATGGCCAAGCGCAGGCTGAGGTCGAGCACCGTGGTGCTCGGCGGCATGGGAGTGCTCGCGGCGACGATCACCTCCTGCGGTTCGGATCCGGACCGGCGGTGCGTCGACCCGCTGACCCAGGACACACTGCCCAGCTACGAGTGCAGGGGCAGTGGAAGTGGCGGGGGGAGCGGTGGCGGCGGCAGCGGCTCGTACTACTACGGCGGCCGCACCGCGAACGGCAAGGTGACCGGCGGCAGCTTCGACAAGTCGGCGGTCGACCGGGGCGGCTTCGGCTGCTCCGGGACGGGCGGCGGCTGAACGCCGTGCAGCGCCGCACCATCGAGCCGCGCCCCGGCTGGCAGGAGACCGTCGAGCGACAGGGCCTGGTCTACCCGCTCACCCGTTACCCGGACGGATCGCTGCGCCCCTACTGGGACGAGAGCGCCTACTACACCTTCTCGCTCCCCGAGGTCGAGGCGCTCGAAGAGGTCGTCGAGGAACTGCACACCATGTGCCTGGCCGCCGCCGCGCACATCGTGGAGCGGGACCGGTTCGCCGATCTCGGCATCACCGACCGCGGGCTGACCGCGCTGATCGCCGAGTCCTGGCAGCGCCGCGCCGAACTGCCCTCCCTGTACGGCCGGTTCGACCTGTGCTACGACGGTACGGGCCCGGCGAAGATGCTGGAGTACAACGCCGACACCCCGACCTCGCTGGTGGAGGCGGCCAGTCCGCAGTGGTTCTGGATGGAGGACCGCTTCCCCGGCGCGGACCAGTGGAACTCCCTCCATGAACGCCTTGTCGACGCCTGGAAGCGGCAGGCTCCCCTGCTGCCCCCGGGACCGCTGTACTTCGCGCACTCGGACGGCGACGAGCTCGGCGAGGACCTGATGACGGTCGCGTATCTGCGCGAGACCGCCCAGCAGGCCGGGATCGACACCGAGGCACTCTCCGTCGAACAGATCGGCTGGGACCGGCTGGCCGGGCGTTTCGTCGACGAGCGGCTCCGCTTCATCCGGAGCTGCTTCAAGCTCTACCCCTGGGAGTGGCTGGCGACGGACCGCTTCGGACCGCATGTGCTGGACACCCTCGACAACGGCGGCGGCACCGGAACCACCTGCTGGATCGAGCCCGCCTGGAAGATGCTCCTCTCCAACAAGGCGCTGCTGGCCGTCCTGTGGGAGCTGTACCCGGGGCACCCCAACCTCCTGCCGTCCTACCTCGACGGTCCCCGCGAGCTGGCCGGGCCCGGCGGGGCGGGATACGTCTCCAAGCCCCTGCTCGGCCGCGAGGGTGCCGGGGTCGCCCTCCACGGGCCGGGAAGCGCGGCGGCGGTACGGGACGAGCCCTGCTGCTACCAGGAGCTCGCCCCGCTGCCCGACTTCGACGGCAACCGGGTCGTGCTGGGTGCCTGGGTCGTCGAGGACGAGGCCGCCGGGCTCGGCATCCGGGAATCGGCGGGACCGGTCACGGACGAGTACGCCCGCTTCCTGCCCCACGTCATCCTCTGAGGACTGTCCCGTGATCCCCGGCGGGCGCGCGACGACCGCGCCGCGCACCCGCCGCCGAAGGATCGCGGCCCGGGACCCTCACGCCCGGGATCCTCACGCCCGGGATCCTCACGCCCGGGGGCTCGCGCCGAGCCGCTCACGCGCCGGCGCTCACACCGAGTCGCTCACGCGCTCAGGACCGCCCGGAGCTGTTCCAGGCCCCAGTCCAGGTCCTCCTTGCTGATCACCAGCGGCGGTGCGATCCGGATCGTCGAGCCATGGGTGTCCTTGACCAGCACCCCGCGCTCCATCAGCCGCTCGGAGATCTCCCGGCCGGTGCCCAGGGCAGGGGCGATGTCGACGCCGGCCCACAGGCCGCGCCCCCGGACGGCCTCCACCGCGCCACCGCCCACCAGCAGCCCCAGCTCCCGGTGGAGGTGGTCGCCCAGCTCCGCCGCCCGCTGCTGGAACTCGCCCGTCCGCAGCATCGCGATCACCTCCAGCGCGACCGCGCACGCCAGCGGATTCCCGCCGAACGTCGAGCCGTGCTCACCGGGCCGGAACACACCCAGCACCGCCTCCGACGAGACCACCGCCGACACCGGCACGACCCCGCCGCCCAGGGCCTTGCCGAGCAGATACATGTCGGGCACCACGCCCTCGTGCTCACAGGCGAACGTCCTCCCGGTCCGGCCCAGGCCCGACTGGATCTCATCCGCGATGAACAGCACATTCCGCTCGCGCGTCAGCTCCCGCACCCCGGGGAGGTAGCCGGGCGGCGGCACCAGCACCCCGGCCTCGCCCTGGATGGGCTCCAGCAGCACCGCCACCGTGTTCTCCGTCATCGCGGCACGGAGCGCGGTCAGGTCCCCGTACGGCACGATCTCGAACCCCGGGGTGTACGGGCCGTAGTCGTCCCGTGCCTCGTGGTCCGTGGAGAAGCTGACGATCGTGGTCGTCCTGCCGTGGAAGTTCTCCGCGGCGACGATGATCTTCGCCATGCCGTCCGGGACGCCCTTGACCCGGTAGCCCCACTTGCGGGCCGTCTTCACCGCGGTCTCCACCGCCTCGGCGCCCGTGTTCATCGGCAGGACCATCTCCATGCCGCACAACTCGGCGAGCTCCGTACAGAAGTCGGCGAACCGGTCGTGGTGGAACGCCCTGGAGGTCAGGGTCACCCGCTCCAGCTGCGTCTTGGCCGCCTCGATCAGGCGGCGGTTGCCGTGGCCGAAGTTCAGCGCCGAGTACCCGGCGAGCATGTCGAGATAGCGGCGCCCCTCGACATCGGTCATCCAGGCACCGTCCGCCGAGGCGACGACGACCGGCAACGGGTGGTAGTTGTGCGCGCTGTGCGCCTCGGCGGAGGCGATGGCAGTTTCCGTGATCGACACGGGATCTCCGTTCGTCGTATGGCGTGGGCGGGGGTGGTGCCCACTTTGTATCGTCGGTTCGATCCGGCGCGAGGAAACCTTCACCGCGCGGCGCGCCCCGGCGCAGACCGTGCCGTGACCCAGGTGCAGCGTGCGCGGGGCACGCCGAATTGCGCCGTACACCGGCTGCCGGAGAACGGTTGTGTACCTGAGACAATGGATTCCATGGCCTCTGATCTTCCTCGCGTGCTCTCCGGAATCCAGCCCACCGCAGGCTCGTTCCACCTCGGCAACTACCTCGGTGCCGTTCGCCAGTGGGTGGCGCTGCAGGAGTCCCACGACGCCTTTTACATGATCGTCGACCTGCATGCGATCACCGTTCCGCAGGACCCCGCGGAGCTGCGCGCGAACACCCGGCTCGCGGCCGCCCAGCTGCTGGCGGCCGGTCTGGACCCCGAGCGGTGCACGCTCTTCGTGCAGAGCCACGTCCCCGAGCACGCCCAGCTCGCCTGGATCATGAACTGCCTCACCGGCTTCGGCGAGGCGTCGCGGATGACGCAGTTCAAGGACAAGTCCGCCAGGCAGGGTGCCGACCGGGCGACCGTGGGCCTTTTCACCTACCCGGTTCTCCAGGTCGCGGACATCCTGCTCTACCAGGCCGACCAGGTTCCGGTCGGTGAGGACCAGCGCCAGCACATCGAGCTCACCCGGGACCTCGCCGAGCGGTTCAACGGCCGGTTCGGGCAGACGTTCACCGTCCCGGCCCCGTACATCCTCAAGGAGACGGGCAAGATCTACGACTTCCAGGACCCGTCGGTCAAGATGAGCAAGTCGGCATCCACGCCGAAGGGCCTCATCAACCTCCTGGACGATCCGAAGATCACGATGAAGAAGGTCAAGAGCGCCGTCACCGACACCGACACGGTCATCCGTTTCGACGCGGAGA
This sequence comes from Streptomyces sp. NBC_01237, assembly GCF_035917275.1. Taxonomy (NCBI): domain Bacteria; kingdom Bacillati; phylum Actinomycetota; class Actinomycetes; order Kitasatosporales; family Streptomycetaceae; genus Streptomyces; species Streptomyces sp. NBC_01237. Next base: position 5,577,871 of record NZ_CP108508.1, read on the forward strand.
ACAAGCCGGGCGTCAGCAACCTCCTGAGCGTCTACTCCACCCTCACCGGAACCGGAATCGCGGATCTGGAGCAGAAGTACGAGGGCAAGGGCTACGGTGCGCTCAAGACCGACCTCGCCGAGGTCATGGTGGAGTTCGTCACCCCGTTCCGGAGCCGTACGCAGGAATACCTGGACGACCCGGAGACGCTGGACTCCGTCCTGGCCAAGGGCGCGGAGAAGGCCAGGACCGTCGCCGCGGAGACCCTGGCGCAGAGCTACGACCGCATGGGCCTTCTGCCCGCCAAGCACTGAGGCCAACGGCCCTGGCGAGATCGGGGCCGCAGACGGCACACTTGCGGCGGCAGATCAGGAAAACGACCACCGACGATTGAGGAGAACGACGTGGGGACCGTAACGCTTGGCGTTTCGATCGCGGTCCCGGAGCCCTACGGCAGCCTGCTCCAGGAGCGGCGCGCGAGCTTCGGGGACCCTGCCGCGTACGGCATTCCCACCCACGTCACCCTGCTCCCGCCGACCGAGGCGCGGGCGGCCGACCTCCCCGCGGTCGAGGCGCATCTCGCCCGGATCGCCACGGCCGGCCGCCCCTTCCCGATGAGGCTGTACGGCACCGGGACCTTCCGGCCGCTCTCGCCGGTCGTCTTCGTCCAGGTGGTCGAGGGCGCCTCGGCCTGCTCCTGGCTGCAGAAGCGGGTCCGGGACGCCTCGGGGCCGCTGGTGCGCGAGCTCCAGTTCCCGTACCACCCGCATGTCACCGTGGCGCACGGCATCTCCGAGGAGGCGATGGACCGGGCGTACGCGGAGCTCTCCTCGTACGAGGCGGCCTGGACCTGCGGTTCCTTCGCGCTCTACGAACAGGGCGCGGACGCGGTCTGGCGCAAGATCAACGAGTTCCCGTTCGGGGGCGGGGGCGGCGCGCCCGCCGTCCCCGCACAGGGCGGCTCCTCCGTCGACGAGCCGTCGCTGCGCTCCTGACCCGGGACCCCGCGCTCTCCCGGCCCGCTGCCCCGGCCCCGCTGCCCCGGCCCCGCGCTACACCGGCAGGCGTCGGAACAGCGGGCGCGGCACATGGCGCAGCGCCGACATCACCACCCGTAGCGCCCCCGGTACCCACACCGTCTCCGTACGCCGCCGCAGCCCCGTCACGATCGCGTCCGCGACCGCTTCCGGCGTCGTCGTGAACGCCTGTTCCGCCGTCTGCGCCGTCCGGCTGTCACCGGCGGCTCCGGCGCGGCCGGCCGAGGGGCGGACGGCTGCGGGGCGCACCACTCCGGGGCGTACGACCATCACCTGCACCCCGGTGCCGTGCAGCGCGTCGCCCAGCCCCTGGGCGAACGCGTCCAGGCCCGCCTTGCTCGACCCGTAGATGAAGTCCGCGCGCCGGGCGCGCTCACCGGACACGGAGGAGAGCACGACCAGCGATCCATGCCCCTGCGCCTGGAGTGCGCCCGCGCACACCAGCCCGGCGGAGACCGCCCCCGTGTAGTTGGTCTGGGCGACCCGGACCGCGGAGAGCGGCTCCTCCTCGTCGCGCGCCTGGTCACCGGGGATGCCGAACGCCATCAGCACCACATCGATGTCGCCCTCCGCGAAGACCTTGCCGAGCACCGCCTCGTGGGACGCGGAGTCGAGGGCGTCGAAGGTGACGGTACGGACCTCGGCGCCCCGTGCGCGCAGCCCGGCGGCGGCCGCCTCCAGGGCGGGGGAGGGGCGGCCGGCCAGCCACACCGTGCGGGTGCGCAGCGCGATCAGCCTGCGGGCGGTGGCCAGGGCGATCTCCGAGGTGCCGCCGAGGACGAGCAGGGACTGCGGGGCACCGAAGGCGTCCTTCACGAAAACACTCCTAGCGGGGAACGGGCGGGGAACGGGCGGGGAACGGGCGGGGACAGGGATGCCGGGCGAGGGGCAGGGATGCCGGGCGAGGGACAGGGATGCCGGGCGAGGGTCAGGGGGCCTGACGAGGCGAGGTGGACCCGGTGGAGGCCGCGGGAGTGCCGGACGGGCGGGCTTCAGAGCGAGAGCCGGCGGGACAGGTCGGACCGGAACGCTCCGCCCGGGTCCAGCTCCGCCCGCAGCGCCCGGAACCCGGCCAGCCGCGGATACATCGCGGCCAGCGCCCCGGGCCGCAGCCGGGAGTCCTTCGCCAGACAGACCCGGCCGCCGGCCGCCGCCACCTCCTCGTCGAGCCCGTCCAGGAACCGCCCCTGACCGGGCGGACCGGCCGGCAGGTCGAACGCGAGGGACCAGCCGGGCACCGGGAAGGACAGCCAGCCCGGATCGGCGTCGCCGAACCGTTTGAGCACGGCGAGGAACGAGGGGTGGCGGTGCCGTGAGATCCGCTCCACCACCCGGCGCAGTGCCTCCTCCTGCCCGTACCCGACGACGAACTCGTAGCGCACGAAGCCGCAGCGCCCGTGCAGCCGGTTCCCGTGCGGTACGCCGTCCAGGGCGTGGAAGAAGGTGGTGATCCGCTGGAGCTCACCGGTGCGGGACCTGGGGGCGCCGCGGTGGCGCAGCTCGTTGAACAGGGCGGCGGAGGTCCGGCCGAGCAGCCTTTCCGGGACGAACGCGGGGACGGCGGGCAGCAGCCCCGGACGGAACGCGAGCGGTGTGCGCCGGGCGTGCGCCGGGAGCGCCTGGAGGGGCGCGTGCGACCCCTGGGTGAGCACGCCGCGTCCCGTCGCCCTGCCCCGCGCCAGCAGATCGATCCGGGCGGACGCGTAGCGGTGCCGGTCACCGGCCGCCGTGAACCGTGCCAGCAGATCGTCCAGATCCCCCGCCCGTTGCGTGTCGACCGACATCAGTGATGTGGTGACCGGCTCGAACCGGAGCGTGGCGGTGAGGACGACACCGGTCAGCCCCAGGCCGCCGGTGGTCGCGTCGAAGAGGTCGGTGCCGGGCAGCACCGTACGCACCTCGCCGTCCGCGGTGAGCAGTTCCAGCGCGCTCACATGCCGGGAGAAGGAACCGGAGAGGCGGTGGTCGCGGCCGTGGACATCGGCGCCGATCGCGCCGCCGACGGTGATCCGGCCGGTCGAGGGGGTGACGGGTACGAACCGGCCGAGCGGCAGCAGCACCTCCATCAGCCGGCGCAGGCTCACCCCCGCGTCGCAGACCACGGTGCCGGTGCGGGTGTCGATGCTGTGGATCCGGTCCAGCGCGGTCATGTCGAGGACGGAGCCGCCCGCGTTCTGGGCCGCGTCGCCGTGGGAGCGGCCGAGCCCGCGGGCGAGGGCGCCACGGGGCCCGCGGCCGCGTACCACGGCGGCAGCCTCCTCGTGGCTGCGAGGGCGGAACCGCAGCGCGGTCGTCGGGGCGGTGCGGCCCCAGCCGGTCAAGGACACCGTGTCGACGGACATGATCGTGACCGTATCGCCAGAGAAAACCCCTTTTGGGTATTTGTTACGGTACTCACCGGAATGGGTGATTGATTGGGTGTCAGGGGGCAGCCGACACCGGTTCTTCGGGGCCTGGAGGGTACGCGTACGTCATGGACTGGCTGAAAAAACTCCCCGTCATCGGGCCGCTCGTCTCGCGGCTGATGGAGACACACGCCTGGCGCTCCTACGAGACGCTGGAGCGGGTCCACTGGGCCAGGCTCGCCGCCGCCATCACCTTCATCAGCTTCCTCGCGCTCTTCCCGCTGATCGCGGTCGGTGCGGCGATCGGTGCCGCGCTGCTCTCCGACAAGCAGCTGGACAAGATCGAGGACAAGATCACCGAGCAGGTGCCGGGCATCTCCGACCAGCTGGGTATCGACAATCTGGTGGCCCACGCGGGCACGGTCGGCGTGGTGGCCGGTGCGCTGCTGCTCTTCACCGGCATCGGCTGGGTCGGCTCCCTGCGGGACTGTCTGCGCGCGGTCTGGGAGGTGGACGACGCGGAGGAGGGCAACCCGGTCGTCCGCAAGCTCAAGGACGCGGGGCTGCTGCTGGGGCTCGGCGGCGCGGCACTCGCGACGCTGGCGGCCTCCGCGGTCGGTTCGACGGCCGTCGGCTGGACCGCCGATCAGCTGGGCATCCCCGACCACGGCGCGGGCGGTGTGCTGCTGCAGGTGGCCGCCCTGGTGGTGGCGGTGGTCGCCGACTTCCTGCTGCTGCTCTATCTGCTGACGCTGCTCCCCGGTGTGGAGCCGCCGAGGCGCCGGCTGATGGTCGCCGGACTGCTCGGCGCGATCGGCTTCGAACTGCTCAAGCTGCTGCTCGGCAGCTATATGAAGGGCGTGGCCTCGAAGAGCATGTACGGGGCGTTCGGCGTGCCCGTCGCCCTGCTCCTGTGGATCAACTTCACCGCGAAACTGCTGCTGTTCTGCGCCGCCTGGACGGCGACGCGGAGCAGGAGCGAGCAGGCAGGAGAAGCCGGAGGGACCACAGAAGCCGCAGAAGCCGTCAGCGACGGGGGAAGCGACGGACCAGGTCGGGCAGCGGCCAGCGCCGGTTGACCAGGAACACCCCGGCTGCCAGCACTACCAGCAGCCCGCCGACGATCGCCAGGGCGATCCCGACCCCGCTGGACCCCTCGGTGGCGGCGGCGGCCTTCGCGTTCTTCGCGTCCTTCGCCCCGTCCTGCCCCGACTTGTGCGCCCCGGCGGCCGGCTGTGCGCCCTTCCCGCTCCCGGTCTCCGCGGACTTCGGCGGTACCAGCTCGCCGACCGGCGTCACCTTGCCGCTCGCGGCGAAGCCCCAGTCGAGCAGGCTCGCGGCCTCCTTGTACACGGCGTGGCTCTCGTCCGACGACGGGTTCATGACGGTGACCAGCAGCACCCTGCCATCACGCTCGGCGACCCCGGTGAAGGTGTTGCCCGCGTGGGTCGTGTAGCCGTTCTTGACGCCCGCGATGCCCTTGTACGGGTCCACGCCGATGTCCCCGGTGATCAGCCGGTTGGTGTTCTGGATCTCGAAGCTCTCGCGCTTCTTGCCCTTCTCCTCGCCGGGGAAGTCGGCGGTGGCCGTCGCGCAGTACTCGCGGAAGTCCTTCTTCTGCAGCCCGCTGCGGGCGAACAGGGTGAGGTCGTACGCGCTGGAGACCTGGTTCGGCGCGTCGTACCCGTCCGGCGAGACCACCGTGGTGTCGAGCGCCTGCAATTCCTCGGCGTGGCTCTGCATCGCCGCGACGGTCTTGGGGACACCGCCGAACATCGAGGCCAGCACATGCACCGCGTCGTTGCCCGAGCGCAGGAACACCCCCAGCCACAGGTCATGGACCGTGTACGTCTGGTCCTCCTTGACGCCCACCAGGCTGCTGCCCGCGCCGACACCGGCCAGCTCCTCCTCCGTCACCGTGTGGCTGAGGGACTTCGGCTGGAGCGCGGGGAGGACCGTGTCCGCGAAGAGCATCTTCAGGGTGGAGGCGGGCGGCAGCCGCCAGTGCGAGTTGTGCGCCGCCAGCACCTGGCCGTTCTCCGCGTCCGCGACGATCCACGACCGGCCCGTGAGGTCCTTGGGCAGCACCGGGGCGCCCGTCCCGAGATTGACCTGCGTACCGACCTTGGCGAGCTGCTCCCCGCCGACGCTCGACATCGGGTGCGTCGGCTTCGGCTGTTTGTCGTCGGTCTTGTCCTTGTCCGCCGCCGACGCGGGACTAAGGACAAAACCGGACAGCAATGCGGCAGAGATGACCGTCAACACGGTCTTTTTCAGAGCAGGCACGGTCGGAAACGTACAGGGCGAAGATGTGGATGGGGACCCGGACCGCCGGACCCGCCGCAGGTTCCGCCGGTACAGCCCACCTCGGTCCCCACCCCGGGCGACCCGGCCGGAGGGCGGCGGCGATACTGAATCCATGAAGCTCAGCCGCCCCGTCTCCTGGTTCCTGCTCGCGTTCGGGGTGTGGAGCTGGTTCATCTGGATCACTTTCGTCAAGAACCTGTGGAAGGACGGCAGCGGGCTCGCGTTCGACGACGCGGGCGACCCGACCACGTACTTCTGGGTGCACCTGCTGCTCGCCATCACGTCCTTTCTTCTGGGGACGGCGGTTGGGGTGATCGGGTTCCGTGGTGTCAGGGCTTTGCGCCGGGAGCGCGCCTGATCATCCGTACGCGGACCGGCGCACGGGCCGGTCCGAGGAGATGTATGTGGGGGAACACACGTGGCAGTGGTCTTCGTCCTGGTGGCGCTCGCGGTGCTGGCGCTGCTCGTCGCCGTGCACCGCTACGTGTGGCGTCGCTTCGTCGGTGACACGACGGCTCGGGGCAGCGCGATGCGCGGGGCGGGCACGGTCGCCGCGTTCGTCCTGCCGCTGCTGAGCGTCGGCGCACTGGTCTCCGGCCGTGCGGGCGCCCCCTTCTGGCTCCAGCAGGTACTGGCCTGGCCGGGCTATCTGTGGCTGGCCGCCCTGCTGTATCTGACGCTGGCTCTGCTCGTCGGCGAGGCCGTACGCCCGGTCCTGAGCCGGGTGCTCGCCCGCCGGGACCGCGGGGCGGCCGAGGAGAGGAGCGCGGAGGAGGCAGCGGAGGAGAGCGGGGAGAAGAGGAGCGCCCGCCCGCGTACCGGGGCCCCTGCCCTGGCAGGCGCCCCGGCCGACTCGCCCGCGCCCCCGGCCGACGGGAGGGCCGGGCACGAGCCCGCGCAAGCCATCGCGCCCGCGCAAGCCATCGCGCCCGCGCAAGCCACCGCGCCCCCGCAGGCCACCGCGCCCCCGGAAGGCGCCGAGTCCGCCGCAGCCGCAGCCCCAGCCGCAGCCCCAGCCGCGGCCCCGCCCGCCACCGGCCCCTCGCGGCGGCTGTTCGTCGCCAGGGCCGTCGGCGGCGCGGCCGCCGTCGCCGGGCTTGGCACCGTCGGATACGGCACGTACGGGGTGCTGCGCGGCCCCCGCACCAAGCGGATCACCGTGCCGCTCGCCAAGCTGCCCCGCTCGGCGCACGGCTACCGGATCGCCGTCGTCAGCGATGTCCACCTCGGCCCGATCCTCGGCCGCGCCCACACGACGCGCATCGTCGACGCGGTCAACGCGACCCGGCCCGATCTGATCGCCGTCGTCGGTGACCTGGTCGACGGGTCCGTCGCGGACCTGGGCACCGCCGCGGAGCCGCTGGCCCGGCTCGAAGCGCGGCACGGCAGCTACTTCGTCACCGGCAACCACGAGTACTTCTCCGGTGCCGCCCAGTGGGTCGACCATGTGCGCGAGCTGGGTCTGCACCCGCTGGAGAACGCCCGGGTCGAGTTCGACGGCTTCGACCTCGCCGGGGTCAACGACATCGCGGGCGAGAGCGAGGGCCAGGGCCCCGACTTCGTACGGGCGCTCGGTGACCGGGACCGGGCCCGCGCCGCCGTCCTCCTCGCGCACCAGCCGGTCGTCATCCATGACGCCGTGGAGCACGGAGTCGACCTCCAGCTCTCCGGTCACACCCACGGTGGTCAGCTCTGGCCCGGCAGTCTCATCGCCGGGCTGGCCAACCCCACCGTCGCCGGGCTCGAACGCTACGGCGACACCCAGCTCTACGTCTCCCGCGGCGCCGGGGCCTGGGGGCCGCCCGTGCGGGTCGGGGCGGCCTCCGACATCACCGTCGTGGAACTCGCCTCCCGGCAGGCCTAGAGGCCGCTCCATGATCGGGACAGCCTCTAGCACGATCGATGAGGGCGTTCGGCGTTCTCCGGGAATCCGCACCGAAGCGTCACGGTCTGCTACGAAAAACTGCAGGTGGGAGGCCGTAAGCTGTCTTTTCGGACACCCTATGTTCCAGGTGGCGAACAAATCCCTGTGAGTGCCCCATTTACTCTTCCAGTTGTGAAAATCGTGTGATTGGGTAAGCGCGAGCATGCGGCAATGTGCGTGTCTGAGCGCAATGCCGAGGTGGGGCTGGTAAGGGAGAGCACGGCAATGCGGTCGATCCGGATACGGATTCTCGCGATTTTCGCGGTACTGGTCATCGCAGGCGTCGGCGCCTGGCAACTTCTTCCCTCGGGCGAGGAGAAGAACGATCCCGTCACGGTGGGCACGACGGACGCGGTGACCTCGCTGGACCCGGCCGGTGCGTACGACGCGGGCTCGTGGGCGATCTACAGCAATCTCTACCAGTCGCTGATGACGTTCAAGTCCGGCGCGATCGTGCCGGAACCGGACGCCGCCGAGAGCTGCGGCTTCGTCGGGCAGAAGCTCCAGACGTACCAGTGCAAGCTGCGGAACGATCTGACCTTCTCCAACGGCCGGAAGATCACGGCCGCCGACGTCGAGTACTCCTTCGAGCGGATGCTCAGGATCAAGACCGATGTCGGGCCCTCGGCGCTGTTCCCCAGCCTCAAGAACGTCGTGACCGAAGGCCGCACCATCACCTTCAACCTCTCCTCGCGCGACGCGACCTTCCCGCAGAAGCTCGCCACCGGAGCCGGGTCGATCGTCGATCCCACCCAGTACCCGGACAACAAGCTCCGCAGCGGAAAGCAGGTCGACGGGTCGGGGCCGTACGTCCTCAAGTCCTACGAGCCGGGCGTACGGGCCGAACTGGTGCCCAACATCAAGTACAAGGGCGCTCTCAAGAAGACCGGCGACCCGGTCGAAATCCGCTACTACAAGACCTCCGACGAGCTGATGGCCGGCTGGAAGAGCGGCGACCTCGACGTCACGCACCGCCAGCTGCCGCCCGCCCGGCTCGCCGAGCTGAACCCCGGCGACCCGGACCTGCGCGTCACCGAGGCGGACAGCGCGGAGATCCGCAACCTCGTCTTCAACGTCCGTGAGGGCTCCCCGCTCGCCAACAAGAAGGTCCGTCAGGCCATCGCGTCGATCATCGACCGCGGTCCGCTGGTGGGCGATGTCTACAAGAGCACCGTCGAACCGCTCTACTCGCTGATCCCGCAGGGGTACATCGGCCACAGCACCCCGTTCTTCGACAAGTACCCGTCGCCCGACCCCGCGCGTGCCAAGAAGCTGATGGCGGAGGCCGGTGTGCAGACTCCGCTGCACATCAACTTCGCCTACAAGGCCGACGAGGCGTACACGCAGGAGACCGCCGAGCTGCGGCGCCAGCTGGAGAAGGACGGGCTGTTCAAGGTCTCGGTGAAGGCCGTGAAGTGGACGGACTTCCAGAAGGGTTACGCGGACGGCGCCTACGACGCGTACACCATCGGCTGGCTTCCCGACTACCCGGACCCCGACACCTTCAGCCAGCCGCTCGTCGGCCGTGACAACAGCCTCCACAACGGCTACGCCAGCAAGCAGATGGACGAGCTGATCACGGCCACGCTCCAGTACAGCGACCGCGGCAGGACCTCGGCCGACTTCAAGGAGCTCCAGCAGCTGGTCGGCGAGGACGTCCCGCTGGTCCCGCTGTGGCAGAAGAAGGACTACGTCGTCGCCAAGACGGACGTCTCCGGGTCGCAGTACCTCTCCGACGGCACCGGCATCTGGCGGCTGTGGGAACTGGGCTGGATCTGACGGCAGCCGCCGTCAGGGCCTCCCGGGTCCTGACGGCGACGGGGGACAGCCCTCAGGAGCGCTTGCGGGCGGTGGCCGTCTCGGCCATCCCCGGCAGGAAGTCCGTGAACAGCTCGTGCACTTCGTGGACGAGCGGCCGCAGCACCCGGAACCGGGCGAGCGCGACACCCCGGGTGGTGAGCCGCGCACCGCGCCCCGCGAGCCGGCGGCTGCGCTCGCGCTCCGGTGAGCGGTCGAACACCCAGTACAGGACGAGTCCCATCTGGGAGAGCCACATCAGCTCGGGGAGGACGTCCGCGAGTTCGGCGGGGATCTTGGCCTTGGAGCCCGCCAGTACCTCGCGGTGGATGGCGATGGACACCTCGCGGGCCGGCTCGGACTCGACGGAGAAGGGGCTGAGCGGGCTCTCGGGGTCGGCGGCGTTCTTGAAGAACTGGGCCGCGAACTCGTGGTACGGCGCCGCGACGTCCACCCAGCACGTCAGCACTCCGGCGAGCCGGGTCTCCAGATCCGTCTCGTTGTCCAGCACCTCCCGGACCGCCGCCGCGTGTTCGGCGCCGATCCGGTCGTAGAAGCCCTGGACGAGGTGCTCCTTGCTGGCGAAGTAGTAATAGGCGTTGCCGACGGAGACCCCGGCCTCCTGGGCGATGGCCCGCATGGTCGTCTTGTCGAAACCGCGCTCCTGGAAGAGCCGGAGCGCGGTTTCGAGGATGAGCGTGCGGGTCTGCTCGCTCTTGAGGACCTTGGCGGGCTTGCCGTCCTTCGCGCCCGGATCGCTCTTCACACCTTGCTCGTCCTTCTTCTCGCTCGCCACGGTCCCCAGGCTATCCGCCCGTTTCGGCACCCATGACCGGGACTTCGCAGGCCCCGCCGCCGTCGCCGCACGAGGGGGCGGTCACCGAGCGGTACTTCGCCGCGGCGAGCACGGTCGCACGGGCGAACGGCCGGCCCGCCGGGGTGGTCAGCCAGTGGGCCTTGGGCCGGTGCTCGGCGAGCGCCCAGAGACAGACGATCCAGGCGGCGGTCCCGCGGTAGATCTGTCCCCGGTCGCCGATGACCGTGATCTCGTCGAGCGTCCCCGCGTGGTCGAGGCCGGGGAAGCGCCGGCGCGCCTCCTCGGAGGCGGCCGGCACGAGGTCCAGCGGTATGAGCCGGCGCTGCTTCAGCAGCCAGTGGCGTACATGGACGCAGAGGGCGCACTGCGCGTCGTAGAGCACGGTGAGGCGTGTGACCGGGGTGCGGGCTCCGGCTGCGGTCATCCGGCTCACCGTCCGGTGGCGGGGGCGGCCCACGGGCCCTGCGGGGTGGGCCCGGTCCAGCCCTGCGGCGGCACCGGCGGGGTCTGCTCGCGCTCCATCATGCCGCGGCGGCGGATCTTGTTCAGTACGTAGACGTTGGCGAGGTGCATTCCGCCGAGCACGAGCAGCACGACGCCGACCTTCGTGGAGAGGGCGTCGAAGAGACTGCGGGCGTCGGCCACGCTGTCGGCGTTCTTCAGGTAGAGGGTCACGAAGCCCAGGTTGACGAGGTAGAAGCCGACCACCAGCAGGTGGTTGACGGCGTCGGCGAGTTTCTCGTTCCCGTGCAGCACGTCCGCGAGGAACACCTTGCCGTTGCGGCTGAGGGTGCGGGCGACCCAGATGGTGAGAGCGACGCTGATCAGCAGATAGATGACGTACGCGACAACGGTGAGGTCCATGCCCCGGCTCCCTTGAACGTGTTCAAAAGCTGTTGTCATGGACTGTAGACCTGACTTTGAACATGTTCAAGACGGGGTCCCTGTGCGCTCCGCCACCGAACTCCCCGAAGGCTCCGACCCCTTGGACTGCTGCGAACCCTCCGAACCCTCCGGCCCCTTGACCCCCTCCGAACCCTCCGGCCCTTCCGCCGCCTTCGGCTCCGGGGCCGGCGGCCCGAACTTCCGTACGCCCGGCACCGCGGCAGTCGCCAGGCACGCGGCCCCGACCGCGACCGCGGCGACGAGCAGCGGGGCCTCCGGGCCCCAGGCGGACGCGGCGAGCGGTGCCAGTACGTAGCCCAGCGGCATCGCGCCCAGCGAGAGCAGCCAGTCGTACGAGGTCACCCGGGCCAGCGCGTGGGCGGGTATCGCGGACTGCACCGCGGTGTCCCACACGGGGCCGAGGAAGCCCAGGCCCGCCAGCGCGACGCCGTACGACGCGATGGTCAGCCAGTGGGGGGCGTCGGCGGCGAGCAGGACGAGCGGGAAGGCGTACGTGGCGAGGGCCAGGTTGGCGACCAGGACCGGTCGGCGCGGCCGGACCCGGCCCGCGAGCAGGGAGCCGAGCAACAGGCCGGCCGACCCGGCCTGGAGCAGGGCGATCCAGGTGCCCCTGCCGCCCTGCCCGCCGACGACGAGGGCCGGTCCGAGCGTCGCCAGGACGGCCGCCGCGCCGTTCCAGGCGGCGTGGGCGACGAGGCTGGTCCAGTACCAGTCGCGGGAGCGGACCTCGCCCCAGCCCTCCTTGAGGTCCGCCGTGAAGGACCTCCGGGGAATCGGCGCCTTCTCGACGTCGATGGCGCCGAGCAGCGCGGCGCTGACGGCGAAGGTCGCACCGTCCAGCAGGAACGCCCAGCCGGGCCCCACGGTGAGGACCAGCGTCCCGGCCAGTGCCGGGCCGCCGAACCGGGTCGCGCTGACGGCCACCGCCATCAGGGAGTTGGCGCGCAGCAGTCCCGAGGGGGCGACGGTGGAGCGGATCAGCGGCGACACGGTCGGCATGGCGAAGGCCCCCGCCGCGCCGCCGAACACCTCGGCCACCGCGATCTGCCACAGCTCCGGCGATCCGCCGAGCAGTTCTGCGCCGACGAAGATCTGGGTCGCGCACCGGACGAGGTCGGTGAGCAGGGCGACCGTACGGGCGTTGAAGCGGTCGCCGATGACGCCGCCGAGCGGCAGCAGGAGCAGCTTGGGGATCATCGCGCAGGCCAGGACGAGGGCGAGTGCCCCGGTCGATCCGGTGGCCTCGTAGACGGCGAGCGTGAGGGCGGCGGGGATCGCTGCGTCGCCGAGGAGGGAGAGGGTGCGTCCGACGAACAGGAGGCGGAAGGCGCGCGTGCGCAGGGGGTGGGGCATGACCGTCAATGTATTTCGGAATCGAATAATTCGTCAACGAAATACCTAGGGGCGGACGGGTGCCGATGCCGGGGACCGGACAAGGGGGCGGGCGTACGATTTCGCTATGGAGCAACGCGACTGGACCGACGGGCATGTGGAGCGGTGGAGGCCGGTCCTGCCCGGTCTCGATCCCGAGGTCGAGGGCGCGGTCACCCGGATGAAGAAGATCTCCGTGCACCTGCGCCGGGCGCGCGAGCAGTCGCTCGTCGATCTCGACCTGGACCGTCAGGAGTTCGACACGCTCCACAAGCTCGCCGGACGCGGCGGCGTGGCGGCGCCCTCCGAACTCTCCGCCGACCTCGACCTCGCCCCGGCCTCCGTCACCGGCCGCCTCGACGCGCTGGAGAAGCGCGGGTTCGTCCGCCGCACGCAGTCCACCACGGACCGGCGGCGGGTCGTCGTCGAGCTCACCGAGGCGGGCCGCTCGACCTGGCGGGGCGCGATGGACTTCCTCGGCGACGAGGAGCACCGGCTGCTCGGTGTCCTCGACCCCGGCGAGCGCACCCGGCTCAACGACATGCTGCGGCGCATCATGGTCGCCGCGGAGGGCCGGGACGGCGTCGGCCGGGAGTGAGACAGGAGTGGGCCGGGAGCGCGCCGGACGCCGGTGCTACCGGCGTCCCGGCGGACTCAGGCGCTCATCGAACGGGCGGTGTTGAGCTGTGCCATGACCATGGGGAACGTCTCGGGCCCCATCGCCGGGATCATCGTCGAGTGGTGCCGGCCCCCGCTGGTGACCGTGACCTGGATGAAGCCGGTGGTCTTCTTCTCCTTCATCAGGAGGAAGAGCAGGCCGATCAGGCACAGCAGGGCGAAGACGATCGCCAGCACGATCGCGACCGGCGGGATCTTCTCCTCCGTGCGCGACATGTCGGTCGCCGTCCACACGGCGCCCTTGAGGGGCATCGTCCCGGACGGCGTCACGATCGAGTCGTTCATGACGGTGATGTCGCCGAAGGACAGCATCGGCACCCCGCCGCCGGGCATGCCCTGCTGCACCGGGAGGTGGTGGCCGGGGGCCGGCTGACCGGGGCCCGGATAGCCGTACCCCGGACCCGGCTGGGTCGCGGAGTCCGGCAGGGGCTGCGGATAGCCGTACGCGGGAGCCGCGCCCGGTGCCGGATACCCGTAACCCTGCCCGTCCGCCACGGTGGGCGGGTGGCCCGGCTGCTGGGGCGGGCCCCACTTGTATGAGTCGTCCGCGTACGGATTGGGCTCGGTCACGAGATCCCCGTTCTCTTCGGTCTTCAGCTCCGCACGACCGTACCGTCCACACCCGGACGGCGCAGCAAGAGGCCCCGCTTCCCGCGGCAACACTGCGGGAAACGGGGCCTCTTGGGGTACGGCCGGTGGACGGACCGGGAAGGTCAGAAGCGACGCGTGATCAGCGCGCGCTTCACTTCCTGGATCGCCTTGGTGACCTCGATGCCACGCGGGCAGGCGTCCGTGCAGTTGAACGTCGTGCGGCAACGCCACACACCGTCACGGTCGTTGAGGATCTCCAGGCGCTGCTCGCCGCCCTCGTCGCGCGAGTCGAAGATGAAACGGTGCGCGTTGACGATCGCGGCCGGGCCGAAGTACTGCCCGTCGTTCCAGAACACGGGGCAGGACGACGTGCACGCGGCGCACAGGATGCACTTGGTGGTGTCGTCGAAGCGCTCGCGGTCCTCGGCGGACTGCAGACGCTCGCGGGTCGGCTCGTTCCCCTTGGTGATGAGGAAGGGCATGACGTCGCGGAACGCCTGGAAGAACGGCTCCATGTCGACCACGAGGTCCTTGAGGACCGTGAGGCCCTTGATGGCCTCGACCGTGATCGGCTTCTCCGGGTTGATGTCCTTGATCAGCGTCTTGCAGGCGAGCCTGTTCTTGCCGTTGATCCGCATCGCGTCGGAGCCGCAGATGCCGTGCGCGCAGGAGCGCCGGAAGGTCAGCGTGCCGTCGACATCCCACTTGATCTTGTGAAGGGCGTCGAGAACACGCTCCTTCGGGTCGATCTCGATCTGGAAGTCCTGCCACTGCGCCTCGTCCGACACCTCGGGGTTGAAGCGGCGGATCCGGAACGTGGCCGTGATGTACGGGGAGTCGGCGAAGCCCGCCTCGGGCTTGTCGGCGGCGCCGGCCTTGTCCAGTGTCGGGGTAGCCATCAGTACTTACGCTCCATCGGCTGGTAGCGGGTCGTCACGACGGGCTTGTAGTCGAGTCGGATCGACTCGGTGCCGTCGTCCGCGACCTCGCGGTACGCCATGGTGTGGCGCATGAAGTTGACGTCGTCGCGGTTCGGGTAGTCCTCGCGGTAGTGGCCGCCGCGGGACTCCTTGCGGGCCAGCGCGGAGGTCGCCATGACCTCGGCCAGGTCGAGCAGGTTGCCCAGCTCGATGGCCTCCAGCAGGTCGGTGTTGAACCGCTTGCCCTTGTCCTGGATGGACACGTTCAGGTAGCGCTCGCGCAGCTCGGCGATCTTGTCGACCGCCGTCTTGATCGTCTGCTCGGTGCGGAAGACCATCACGTTGGCGTCCATGCACTCCTGCAGCTCCAGACGGAGCACGGCCACCCGCTCGGTGCCGTTGGAGTCGCGCAGCCGCTCGACCTGGTCGATGACCTGCTGGGCCGGGTTCTCGGGAAGCTCGACGAAGTCGTTCTTCGCGGAGTACTCGGCGGCGGCGATGCCCGACCGGCGCCCGAAGACGTTGATGTCGAGCAGCGAGTTGGTGCCCAGACGGTTGGCGCCGTGCACGGAGACACAGGCGACCTCGCCGGCGGCGTACAGGCCCGGGACGACGGTGGTGTTGTCGGCCAGCACCTCGCCCTCGACGTTGGTCGGGATGCCGCCCATGGCGTAGTGCGCGGTCGGCTGGATCGGGATCGGGTCCGTGTAGGGCTCGATGCCGAGGTACGTACGCGCGAACTCGGTGATGTCCGGGAGCTTCGCGTCCAGCTGCTCCGGCGGCAGGTGGGTGAGGTCCAGGTAGACGTGGTCGCCCGCCGGACCGCAGCCGCGGCCTTCACGGATCTCCGTGTAGATGGAGCGGGACACGACGTCACGGGACGCGAGGTCCTTCATGACGGGCGCGTACTTCTCCATGAAGCGCTCGCCGTCCTTGTTGCGGAGGATGCCGCCCTCACCGCGGGCGCCCTCCGTCAGCAGGATGCCCATGCGCCAGATGCCCGTCGGGTGGAACTGGAAGAACTCCATGTCCTCCAGCGGCAGACCGCGGCGGTACGCGGCGGCCTGGCCGTCACCGGTCAGGGTGTGGGCGTTCGACGTCACCTTGAAGAACTTGCCGGTGCCGCCGGAGGCGAAGATGACCGACTTCGCCTGGAAGACGTGGATCTCGCCGGTGGCCAGCTCGTAGGCGACGACACCCGCGGACTTCTTGACCCCGTCGACCTCCTGGAGCAGGAGGTCCAGGACGTAGAACTCGTTGAAGAACTCCACGCCCTCCTTGACGCAGTTCTGGTACAGCGTCTGGAGGATCATGTGGCCGGTGCGGTCCGAGGCGTAGCAGGACCGGCGGACCGGGGCCTCGCCGTGGTTACGGCTGTGGCCGCCGAAGCGGCGCTGGTCGATCCTGCCCTCGGGCGTGCGGTTGAACGGCAGGCCCATCTTCTCCAGGTCGAGGACCGAGTCGATGGCCTCCTTCGCCAGGATCTCGGCGGCGTCCTGGTCGACCAGGTAGTCGCCGCCCTTGATCGTGTCGAAGGTGTGCCACTCCCAGTTGTCCTCTTCCACGTTGGCGAGCGCGGCGGCCATGCCGCCCTGCGCGGCGCCCGTGTGGGAGCGGGTCGGGTACAGCTTCGTCAGCACGGCGGTACGGCTGCGCTTGGTCGACTCGATGGCCGCGCGCATGCCGGCGCCGCCGGCGCCGACGATGACGGTGTCGTACTTGTGGATCTGCATGGTTTTCCTCTGGTCCCTCTGTCCCGGCGCCTAGCGGATGTTCGGGTCGAAGGTGAAGATCACCAGCGTGCCCAGCAGGACGGTGAACACCGTGGCGGTGTACAGCAGCATCTTCAGCCAGAAGCGGGTGTTGTCCCGTTCGGCGTAGTCGTTGATGACCGTACGGAGGCCGTTGGCGCCGTGAAGCATGGCGAGCCACAGCATCGTGAGGTCCCAGACCTGCCAGAACGGCGAGGCCCAGCGGCCCGCCACGAAGGCGAAGCCGATCTTGGAGACACCGCCGTCGAGCACCAGCTGGATCAGCAGGTGGCCGATGACCAGGACGACCAGGACGATGCCCGACAGGCGCATGAAGAGCCAGGCGTACATCTCGAAATTGGTGCGCGAACCCTTGGGGGTCTTGCCCGTCCGCTTGCGCGGGGGCTCGATCACCGGGGCCGGGTGGTCGACGTCGTACAGGCTCACGCCTTCGACGTCACCGATCGCGGAAGAGGTCTCGGTGGACATGGGCCTCAGCTCCCGAAGAGTTCGCGTACGGCGTGGCCGAGAACGGGGTACAGGGCCCCGACCATCAGCACGATCCAGATGCCCAGCACGGTCCAGAGCATCTGCTTCTGGAAGCGCGGGCCCTTGGCCCAGAAGTCCACGGCGACGATGCGGAGACCGTTCAGCGCATGAAAGAGAATCGCGGCCACGAGGCCGTATTCGAGGAGCGCGACAGGCCATGTCTTGTACGTGGCCACGACTTCGTCGTAGGCCTCGGGGGAGACACGGACAAGAGCGGTGTCCAGGACGTGTACGAACAGGAAGAAGAAAATGAGGACACCGGTGACTCGATGAGCCACCCAGGACCACATGCCTTCCCGGCCGCGGTACAGCGTTCCAGCCGGCACGGAAGAACCCTCCGGGAGCGGGGATTGGGGTCGGCCGGCTTGACTGTCGGTCTGACCCGGCCGGGTACGGTCCACCGGCCCCGGCCATCGTAGCGACGCTTTGTCGGTTCGTTCGCGCCGGGGCCTCTGGTGTGATCAAAGTGGCAATCAAACAGGCACGGACGGGCTAGAGCGGACGAAAAGGAACGTACCCGGCTCGGGCCGTTGCGGCGGCTCGGGCCGCCGCCGCACCGCGGCCCGGCCCGGTGGCTAGAACGGGCCGTCGTCCCGGCCCGCGGCCGTCACCAGCTCGATGATGCGGCCCCGGGCGAGTCGTCGCATCTCGTCCGCCGCCACGGCCCGCTCCTCGTCCGGGTCGTGGGCCAGCCGGGTCCGGATGCCGGCCAGCACCTGGTCCACCTGCCGCGAGGGGCGGGACGCGTCCAGGCTGATCACGAAGACATGGCCGAAGCGGCTCTCGTACGCCGCGTGCGCGGCCCGCAGCGCCAGATGGGCGGCGCGCGGCGCGTCATGGCGCAGACAGGGGGCGGGCTCGCAGGCGAGCGCCTCGGCGATGTCCGTGGGGCACAGGTCGTAGCCCGCCTCGTCGGAGGCGGCGAGCAGGGCGCCGAGATCCGGGAACGGGCGATGCGCGGCCATCCGCTGGGCCCAGCGGCGGCTGCCGCAGCACTCCAGCAGGGCGGCTTCGGCGGCGGCGCGCGGCGCGGCGTTGAGACGGCCGAGACCGGTCGCGTGATCGCCGGGCGGCGCCGGGACGGGTGCGGGCGAGGGGGCCTGGCCGCGGCACTGGACGGGTATGGCCGTCCGCCCGGCCGGCTGCGGTGATCGCTTCGGCAGGCCGGCGTGGGGCTCGCTGGACCTGGACAGCGTGGACTCCTCGAATCAACGACATCTGTGACCCTGGAGAGGGGCTTGAGAGCAACGAGGTTGCACGTGGGGTCAGAGTGAAGGGAGGGACGATTGTGTTCCAACGCTAGCGAGACCGGGCGGCGGCCGTCCGCAGGACGCGGGGAAAATCACCCGGATGGGAGAGTTTCGGAACGTTTGATGGACACCTGACGGCGCGGACGCCGACGCCCGGTGTCGTGCGGTGAGCGCCCGCCCGTGAGGGGGCTGCGTGCGACGACAGGAGTCCGGGACCGTCCGTCGCCCGGCCGACACGCGGCGGGCGAAAGGTGAATGATGAGAGTAAATGCCCCAATAAGTCCTTCTGTCCCCCTCTTCGTCCTTCTCCCGCTCGTCCCCCACCGCCCCCGATCCGGAGGATTCTGACCGATGTCGCCCCCACGCGGTGCCCTCGTGGCCGGTGCGGCCGTCACGGCCGCAGCCGCCGTCACCCTCGCCGTTGTCGTCGTCTGGCCGGACAGCTCCGACTCCGGCCCCGGGGCGTCCACCGGCGACGCGGCGTCGTCGCGGACCTCCTCCTCGCTCTCACCGTCCCCCAGCCGCAGCTACCCGCTGTCCGAGGCGCCCCGCACCATCCCCGCCGTGCGCGAGCACACCGCCGCCCGGGGCCCCGGCTGGAAGCCGGGACCCGACAGCACGGTCGTCGTCGCCGACGGCAGCGAAGTGCTGGCGGACGAGGCGCGGCTGCTCGCCGGGGAGCTGAAGATCCGCTACCGGGGCGCCGTCGCCGCCCGCGCCGGTGACGTCGAACTGGCCCTCGGTACGCCGGGCAAGGGCACCCCGGAGTCGTACACCCTCACCACCCGCGACCGGCGGGTGAGGATCAGCGGGCCCGACCAGGCGGGCGTCTTCTACGGCACGCGCACCCTCAAGCAGTCGCTGCGCGCCGACGGCACCGTGCCGGAGGGCGTCGTGAGCGACGCTCCCGACCGGCCGCAGCGCGGCCTCAACCTCGACATCGCGCGCAAGTACTACAGCGCGGCCTGGATCGAGGCCCGGTTGCGTGACATGGCCGACCTCAAGCTCAACCAGCTCGGCCTGCACTTCTCCGACGACCAGGCGTTCCGGATCGAGTCCGAGTCCCACCCCGAGATCGTCTCGCCCGAGCACCTGACCCTGGCCGAGGTCCGCCGCATCGTCGGCCTCGCCACGAGCCTGCACATCGACGTCGTCCCGGAGATCGACTCGCCGGGCCACCTCGGCGCCGTGCTGCGCGCCTACCCCGACCTCCAGCTGCGCAACGCGCAGGGGGTGGTGTCCACCGGGTCCATCGACATCTCGAAGCCGGCTTCGGCGGAACTCATCGACGAACTCCTCGACGAGTACACCGAACTGTTCGGCGGCGCGTACTGGCAGCTGGGCGCGGACGAGTACCGCGCGCTGACGGTGCGGGACCCCGCCGCCTCGTACCCGCAGCTGCTCACCGCCGCCCGGCAGAAGTACGGCGCGCAGGCCACGATCAAGGACCTGGCCACCGGCTGGCTCAACGACCGCGCGGCGGTGGTCCGGGCCAAGGGCCGCACGGCCAAGGCGTGGAACGACGGCTTCTTCCGCGGCGGCAGCGTCCACGCGGACAAGGACATCGAGGTCGAGTACTGGACGGGCAAGGAGATCGGCGCCCGGCCGCCGGAGGAGTACCTGGGCGAGGGACGGCCGGTGGTGAACCTCAACGACGAATTCCTCTACTACGTACTCGGCCAGCCCAACACCTTCGTCTATCCGACCGGCAAGCGGATCTACGAGCAGTGGACCCCCCTCGTCCTGCGCGGTACCCGGCCCGTGCCCACCCGCTACTCGAAGCAGATCCTCGGCGGCAGGTTCGCGGTCTGGGGCGATCTGCCGCGGGCGCAGACCGCGCAGCAGGTGGCCCAGGGCATCCGGATGCCGCTGCGGGCGACGTCCCAGAAGCTCTGGGACCCGCGGAAGCCCGCGCTGAGCTGGGAGCAGTTCCAGAAGCTGGCAGAAGAGATCGACGCGCCGGGCTGAGGATTCCGGGCAGCGGTGCCGACGGGAACGCCGTGGACAGCCCGGAGCACCGGAGATAGGTTCCGCCTGCCGCGCGCCCTGGGGAGGGACGCGAGGTCCACGCATCCTTTATCCGTGCCCTGGGGGGTTCCGCATCATGCTCTGCACCAGTTGCCGCACCAGAACGGCCGTCACCGCCGACGGCCGCTGCACCTTCTGCTCCGGTACCCGTCCGGCGCCGCCGGACGGGCTGATGGCGGCGGGCGCCGTGCCGCCGGGGGAGTCCGCCGGGCGGCTGGAATCACCCGTCGGTCTCTCGAAAGCCGTCGTGGTGCTGCTCTGCGCCGTCATCGCGGCCGACCTGTTCGCCGTGGCCGCCGGACTGAACATGCGCTCCCTGCTCGCCGGGGGCCTCGACGACGGCTTCCTGGCCGTCCGCCTGGACGAGGCCGACCGGGCGGACCGGCTGTACTACTTCGCCGGCAGCGCGCAGGTGCTGACCCTGCTGGCCACCGCCGTCGTGTTCATCATCTGGTTCTGCCGGGTGCGGCAGAACGCCGAGATCTTCGACGCGAGCGCACACACGATGCGGCCGGGCTGGGCCGTGGGCGGCTGGTTCGTGCCGTTCGGCAACCTCTGGCTGCCGTACCGGGTCGCCGCCGGCGTCTGGACCACAGGCGCCCAGACCCTCGGCGACCCCGGCGGGCGCACCGTCTCCCGCGCCCCGCTCAACCTGTGGTGGGCGTCCTGGGTCTGCTGGACGCTCTTCGGCCGCTTCGCCTCCGGGCGCTACTCGTCGGCCGTGCTGCCGCGGGAGATCGCGGACGCGGCCACGCTGGTCGTGGCGTCCGACGTCCTGGGCGTCGTGGCCGCCGTGCTCGCCCTCCTCTTCGTCCGCCGGCTGACCTGGATGCAGGGCGAGCGGGCCGCGCTCGGCTCGACGCCGATATCCGCGCAGATGGCGCGGGGTGGCAGGCACCTGGCCTGAAGTCACCCGTACGTCACCCGTACTCTGTCGCCGCAACTGACGATTTTCAGCCACCCGGCGCAGTACGCGGTACGACCGAGGGAGACGTCGAATGAGTCTGCTGGAACTGATCGCGCATGCCGACGAGCGGGCGCTCGCCGCCGCAGGGCTCGCCTGCCTGGACCGTTGCCTGCCACCGCTCGACGGGGCGGCGGGACCGGAACCGCTGCGCCCGCTCTGGGCGAGCTGCCAGGACGGGCGGGAATGGGCCACCCGGCTCACGGCCGCCCGCACCGCGACAGCGGCCGACGGCAACGCGGACGCCACCAGCGCACCGGTACGCGCCCTGCTCGACGCGGCCCCCTCGGACTTCACCGCCGTACCGCTGCGGCAGTGGGCCGACGCCTGCTCGCTCGTCGCCCTGGAGATCCATCTGCGGTGCGACTCCCCGGCGGGGGAGCCCGCGCGGTACGACGCGTACGGGGACGAGCAGTTGCTGAAGCGCTGCCGTGCCGGGGAGGAGAGCGGCGCGGGCCCGCTCGTCGCGGGGGAGCTGCGCCGCCAGATACAGATCCTGGAGATCCTCGCGGAGACCGCCGGCACGCCGGGCAGCGGCGCAGGACTGCACCGGGCGCTGGTCCTGTCGACCGAGGGCCGACGGGTGCTGCGTGCGGTGATGTCGCGCAGGGCCAGGGGCCAGGACTGACGGCCCGTCGCCGGGCCTGGGCGGCGGCCGAGGGACGACGACCGGGGCCGCCACCCCTGGCCGCACTCATGCGCAGCCGCCCTCTGACCTGCGAGTTTGCCGTCTAGGTTCCGGTTTCTGGCTTCCGGCTGTCTCGGCCTGTTTTCAGGTGTTTCTGTCTGTTCCTGGGTGCTGTTGGTCACGCGTTGGTCATGCGATGCGCCCAGCTCGTCCGGCGCCCGGGCAGACTGTTCACGCACGCACGGGCATCAGCCGCTGACGTGCGTACGAGCGCAGGTCTCGAACGACGGTTTCGCCCTTGTGGGTTCGAGTGACTCCCGCAGGGTGCTGCGCACCAGGTCGAGGCACCGTGAAGCAACCGAATAGCGGAGCGTGCTCGTGTGGGTCATTCGTTGAGGACCTCGAATGCAGCGTCGAGGTCCTCAACGAAAGCACGCCACGATGGAAGGCAGGTGACGGATCCCTCGGGGTCCAGGAGCTCCAACATGCGCAGCCGGTGCTGCGAGAAGCGCTTCTGGAACTGAGCGAGGCGGCGCCCCTTGTACTCGCTCGCCCGCGCGAGCGAATCTTTGAGGAGCTGTTTCGGGTCGGCGATATTCTCCGCCGCCATACCCTTGGGGAGATCAAGGCCGACGCGCCCACGAGGGTTCTCGGCGACTTGACGCAGGCACGCTTCGTCGAGGAGGAGCCAGGCTTCCAGCATGCGGACGGGCACAACGGCGACGTGCTGAAGGCCTGGCCACTCGACGTCCACCGCTTTCTCGATCTCGTCTTCGCGGTCCTGGGCAGGACCTCGGTCAGCATCCCGTTGTACCACTGCCAAGTCGTAGCTCCCTCCGAGTGCGCGGGCGGCCCGGAGCTTGTCTGGTACGGAGTGCCCGGTCGGCAGTCGGAGCAGACCGAAGTCGGGGACTGTGACCGAGACGTCGAGTCCCTTACGAACGGCAATCGACTCGATATGTGGGACGAGGCCGTTGTCGCTGCTGCCTTCGCCGATGAACAGGACACGAGCGGTCACGCGGCGTCCCCGCTCAGCGTGAGTTGCGCTCCGACGGGCGTGGTGAGATAGGGAAGGATGTCGGCTTTCGTCACGAAGCTGCTGCTCGTCACTCTATTGGCCCGCCAGGTACCGGCGAGTGGACGCAGGCGCAAGGCGCGGTTCAGAGTGCCATTCTCGCCTCTGTGCATTGCAGTGTCGGCGAACAGGAGATCCTCGTTGCCGACGAGTTGTACGACACCGGGTGAATGCGTATTGATCAGCACCTGCCGGAACGGGTTGTCTGCGCCGGGTTCTTCTGACGGATCCACGGCAAGGTCCTGTACCAAGTCGACCATGGCGTTGAGGTTCGCTGGGTGGATGCCGTTCTCGGGTTCTTCCATGCAGACCAGTCCACGTACGGACGAGTCTTCGAGCAGAACGCAAAGTGCCAGAAAGCGCAGGGTGCCTTCGGAGAGGCTGCGCGCAGGCAGCGTCATGCCAGCCACCTCGTGCACGTTGACCGTGAGGAGTTGCCGAACCTCGTCCTGATCGACATCAAGATCACGGACATGGATACCGGTCAGGTCCGAAAGGCGTCCCGCAACCCGGGCGTATACCTGGCTGGGATCCGCTCCGGGAGTGTCGTGGGCCACGCGAAAGAGGGTCGCTGGCAGATGAGAGCCGTCGGCGCCCATCACGTGCGGGTCCACGTATCGGTCGGACCGGCGCAGAGCGGATGGTTCCAGGGCAAGCCGTCGCCAGGACTGCATTTCACGGCGAGCCGAGAGGATGGTCGGGTCATCGCTGCTGGTGATGGTGGAGACGACTGTCGCTGGCGCCCGGGATGCCGCAGCCGGCTTGGGCTGGCCTCGGCTGCCACCGTCCTGGTGAATCTTGACGATCGACTCTTCGGCTTCGGTGGTCGTCGAGATAAACGGCGCGCCGCTACGGTGCCCCTGGATGACGGTGTCGCGGAACTGCTTCGCACTGTGAGGGAAGCGAAGGTGCTGCGGAGCCTTGCCCTTGGTGATGTGGGCCAGCGTCTCGTGGAGGAGCGTGAGGCGCCCAAAGCGGTCGAGTCCGGACGGCTCCTGATAGCCGACTTCCAGTTCGTACCGCAAGAAGGTGCTGCTGGCCTTCGCGGCCCGGCCGAAGTCGTCCTGCACGTGCAACGGAACGATCATCTCGGCAGCGAACCGCATCCGGTGGTTGCCGGGCTCGAAGCCCTTCCAGAATAGGTCACGCGGGTCACCTTGACGCTCGCCATGTACGCCTCGAACCTCCTGGGCCGCCTCCATCATCGACTGGTCGGCGAGGAGGGAGAGGAACTGGATGGCGTCGAAAACGTTCGACTTGCCGGTGCCGTTCTCCCCTGCGATGCAGGTGAAGGGGCCGAAGTCGATAGACAGGTCCAGTAGGTTCTTGAACCCGTGGACTTCGATGCGTGTCAGCATGCGGCCTCCGGAAGTTCGTCGAGCGGTTCCAACAAGCCTACTGGCGAGGAGGGGCCGCCATACCGCCAATGCGTAGGCAGCCTCTTCCTGCGCTTGGTCACTATCTGGCTACCCCGCGTTCCGGCATACATGGTTCCGCAGCGTGTGATGGCCCGGTACGGGCAGCGTCGAAGAGCGGTGTCCGTATACGCGCATCCGGGACGGTGCGACGCGTTGGCCCGGGGCGATCGGGTGAAGGCCCAGATGCGTCGGTCACACGTTGGTCACGCGATCCGCCCAGCGTGTCCGTGCCCGGGCAGGCTGTTCATGCACGCACAGACGTCAACTGCTGGTGTGCGTACGAGCGCAGGTCTCGAACGGCGGTTTCGCCCTTGTGTGGTTCAAGCGACTCCCACAGGGTGCCGCGCACCAGGTCGAGGCAACGTGAAGCACCTGTGCCCAGAGCGGTGTCCAGAGCTGTCCGTGTGTCCGCCACGGCGGCGTCGACGTCATGGCCGGCGAGCGCAGCCTGGGCACGATAGGTGAGCATGATGGCGCGGGTTCTCTCCCGTTCGGGAACCAGCAAGCCCAGGCCCTCCTCCAACGCGGCTGTGGCTCGCCGTGGATCTTCCAGATCCAGCCAGCAGCGCCCGGCGTCGACGGCGAGGTCAGCGGATGACATCCAGGACACCCACGGGGGTGCGGATTGTGCTCTGCCACGCTCCAGCTGGTGTGCGGCGTCATTGAGGGCTCGGGCGGTGCCTGCATCGTCCTGGAGGACCGCGAGGGCGCGAGCCCGGCGTACGTCCAGCAGGGCGCGGGCGGTCGCGTGGCGGGTTCGCGTGCGGGCAAGGGAGAGGATCTCGACCGCCTCACCGGGATGGCCGAGCCAGGTGGCCGAGTAGGCGAGGTCGGAGAGGACTCCGGCTCCCAGGTCGCGGTTGTCGGCGCTGTGCGCGGAGTGCAAGGCAGTGCGCCAGTGGTGTTGTGCCGAGGCGTGGCGGCCTTGGTCGAAGTGGAGCCAGGCGGCGCTCTGGGCTGCCTGAGCCAGGACCGTATGCAGGCGACGGCCGGTGGGCTCGTCGTAGCGGGCTGAGCCGAGCAGACCGATGGCGACGCGCATGGCCGCGCCGAGAAGGTCGGCGCACTCCTGAGGGGATGTGTTCGCCAGGCCGGGGAGATGTTCGACGCTGCTCTCCAGCCAGGTGAGCAGGCTTTCGTCGACGCGGCGCCC
This sequence comes from Streptomyces sp. NBC_01237, assembly GCF_035917275.1. Taxonomy (NCBI): domain Bacteria; kingdom Bacillati; phylum Actinomycetota; class Actinomycetes; order Kitasatosporales; family Streptomycetaceae; genus Streptomyces; species Streptomyces sp. NBC_01237. The sequence continues at coordinate 5,603,359 of NZ_CP108508.1, forward strand.
AGCCAGAGCCCCGGCCAGACGTTCGGGTTCGACGCGGGCCCATTCGGTTGCCATTCCGACTAAGGATCCGGCGGCGAGGACGAGGAAGGTGCGGCGGTCAGACTGGTCGAGATCCACCAATAACTCCGTGTGGGCGGCGCGGACGCCGACTGAGCTGAAGGGTAATGGGCGAGCGTAGGCGGGGAGCCACCATGGCCATGCCACGGTCCGCAATCGGGCGGAATCGATGCCCAGAACGTCGGCCAGCAGCTCTTGATAGAGGTCGCTGGGAGTGCCTACCCGCCTGTGTTCCCACCGGTAGATGCGACTGCGGTCGGCAGCGATGCGAAGACCGCGGCGTTGCGCGGCCAGGTTCAGGTGATGGGCGAGCTTTTCCATGCTCCACCCGCGCTGTTGGCGAACGTAGGTCAGGGGATGTCGTACCGCTTCCGTCGTCATACACACCCCCTAACTCTGGTGTCTGTACGGCACCGTAGCGGCCCGATTCACAGAGCGGGCCCACATCGGGGATACAGACTCCAACGAGGTGTGCGGCCCACTGTGGAGGCAGCTCGGTGAGACTCCGAGCATCTCTCGACGGTCTACGGACATCGCCTCTCTGCGTGATGTGCCGGGCCGCCACTCTTCCGGGAGGCGTGCATGAAACACGTACTCGTCACTGGAGGTGCGGGCTTCATCGGCTCGCACTTCGTCAAGCGAATCATCCAGGCCAAGGACGTCGCCCGCGTGACCGTGCTCGACGCCCTCACCTATGCCGGTCACATCGAGAACCTGGGCATGGCGTTCTTGTCGGACAAGCTCCGGTTCGTCCATGGTGACATCCGAGACGCAACTGCTGTTGACAACTTGATGGCGTCCGGTCCCACAGCAGTGGTGCATTTCGCGGCCGAGTCCCACGTCGATCGCTCCTATGACGCGGCCGACGGGTTTCTCTCCACGAATGTTCTCGGTACCCGGGTGCTAGTGGACGCGGCTCACCGCCACGGCATCGCCAAATTTGTCCACGTGTCGACCGACGAGGTCTACGGCCCGCTGCCGAAGGGAGCAGCGACCGAGGCTTCACCCATGCGCCCCTCGGTCCCATACGCGGTGTCGAAGGCGGCCGCCGACCTGGTAGCCCTGGGCGCTCACCAGACCCTTGGGCTCCCATTGTGTGTAACTCGCAGTAGCAACAACTACGGGCCCTACCAGTACCCGGAAAAGATCATCCCGCTCTTCGTGACCCGGCTCTTGCGAGGAGCGCCCGTCACTCTCCACGACCGGGGGCAGCACGTACGTAACTGGCTGCACGTAGAAGACAACTGTGCCGGGATCGAAGCGGTGCTGCGTGGTGGGGAGCCGGGGGAGATCTACAACCTCGGTGGAGGCACTGACCTGTCCAGCAAGGAACTGACCGGCCACTTGCTGAACATCTGCGGCGCGACGTGGGATGCGGTCACGTACATCCCCGACCGACCGTCAAACGATGTCCGCTACTCGATCGACTGGTCCAAGGCTCGCAACCACCTCGGATACCGGCCTACTCACGGCCTGGAGGATGGGCTGGCTGAAACCGCCGAGTGGTACCGCCGCAACCCTGACTGGTGGGCCCCGCTCGCGAGCGGTGGTCTGCGGCGCTCCGCTCCGTCGGCCTTCTGCCCCGCGCTCGCACTTCTGGAGGGCGACCGTGCCTGCTGACCCGATCGCGCCGCGCCGAATCCTGGTCACCGGGACTGGAGCCAACCCCGGCTTCGGGCTCGCCCGGAGTCTTATCCGTCTCGGCCACCGAGTCATCGCTGCCGACGCCAACCCTCTTGCCCCAGGCTTCCTGCTCCCGCAAGTCGTGCCGCAGCTCATTCCGACGGCTGACGACCGCGACTACCGGGCCCGCATGACCGGGCTGTGCCGGGCGCTGGCGGTACAAGCGGTGGTACCCGCCATCGAGAACGATCTTCCGCCGCTGTTGCGCATGAGTTCTCGGCTGGAGGAGATCGGCGTGCGTATGTGGCTGCCCGAACCTGCATCGGTACACACATGCATCGACAAGGCAGCCTTTCATCGCGTGCTCACCGAGAGCGGAGTGCCTACCCCTCGGTCTTGGTGGGGCGACACCCTCGACCGGGTCCCCGAGAACACGCAGTTGGTGGTCAAGCCCCGGCGCGGCCACGGCGCCCAGCACGTCCACTTCGTCGAGAAGAAGGAGCACGCCCTGCTCCTGAGCGAGGTGGTTCCTGATGCCTTGGTGCAGGAGAGGGTGTACGGAACCGAGTTCACGGCAGACTGCCTGGTGGACCGCACGGGCCGAGCGTCGGCGATCCTGCGCCGCCGGGACCTGGTGAAGGCCGGGCTCGCAGCAGTCTCCACCACCTTCCGCGACTCCGCCGTGCTCGATCCCGTGCTGGCCGCCCTACGTGCTGTACGTGCCGAGGGCCTGTGCTGCGTACAAGGCTTCATCCAGGCAGACGGGCAGGTCACCATCACCGAACTGAACGTCCGGATCGCCGGTGGTTTCCCGCTGACCGAGGCGGCCGGAGCTGACCTGGTCGGCCAAATGGTCAACGGGCTGTTCGGCCTCCCGGTCGACCATGACCGTCTGACCTACCGGACAGGGGTCTTCCTGACCAACTATGTCGAGACGTTGGCCGTCGGTGAGACGACCGACCTGAAGCGCATCGCTATGAACGGGGTAACTACATGAGCCTGACCACCCCCGACGCCCGGCGCAACGCCTCCCCATACCTCTACGGACGTGAGGCAGCGTCTGTCGTCCGAGTCCTGGAGGCCGGCCAGTACGGACACACTGACCTCACCGCCGAATTCGAGAGGCGGATCGCCGCGTACCTCGGCGTACCCGACGTGGTGGCCGTCAGTTCCGGTACCGCTGCCCTGCACAGCGCCCTGCTGGCCACAGGCATCGGCCTCGGCGACGAGGTAATCGTGCCGTCCATGACGTTCTGTGCCACTGTGCAGGCCATCCGGGCTGTAGGCGCCGCCCCGCGGTTCATCGACGTAGACCCGGCGACGTCGTGCGTCACCCCGCAACTCGTCATGGACGCAGTCACCGACGACACGGCCGCCGTGCTGCCGGTGCTCTTCGGTGGCCGGGCCGTCGACCTCAGTTCCATTCGCGAGGAGCTGGCGGAGCGGGGCATCGTGATCATCGAGGACGCCGCCCATGCCTTCGGCTCTCACCGCGGATCCAAACACGTCGGTGCCGACGACACGGCCTTGACGTGCTTTTCCTTCGGACCGGTCAAGAATCTGACTTGTGGCCAAGGCGGGGCAGTCATCCCCCGTACGCCCGAGGAGGCCGCCGCTGTCCGCCGACTCCGCATGCTGGGCGTCACGCAGTCCCAGAGCGAGCGCGCTGAGACCACCAGCTACCAGGTGGAAGGTTTCGGCTTGCGGTATCAGCTCTCGTCCATCAACGCCGCCATCGGGCTGGCGCAGTTAGACCATTTCGACGCCACTGTGCGCTCCCGGCGGCATCTGTGGCGCACCTACAGCGATGCCTTGGACGCGCTGGAGGGGGTGACGCTCGTCGACGTCGACCTCGGCCACACGGTGCCGCACCTGTGTCAGGTACGCGTGCCGCACAGGGACTACGTATTCGCCCACCTCCGGGCGAGGAGTATCGGCGTCGGCGTTCACTACCCGCCCAACCACCTTCAGCCCGCCTTCGCACGCTGGACGCGTGACCTGCCCGCCACCGAACGGGTCAGCCGGGAAATCCTGAGCCTGCCCTTCCACCAGCACCTCACCGAGGCAGAGGTCCACCGAGTGGTGACCACCCTCGGACACGCACTCAAGGCCACAGGCGGCTCATGATGTCGAATCTGCTCGTCGTGTGTCTGGGGAACTACTGCCGTAGCCCCTTCGCTCAGCTTGCTCTCGCTCGACGGGGCGGACCACATATGGCCGTCCGCTCGGCCGGACTGATCGGCAAATGGCAGGACCAACCAGCCCATTCCGCCATGATCAACGCTGCGCGGCGGCTGGGCTACGACCTCACTGCCCACCGCGCCCAGCAGATCAGCCTCGACATGCTGGAGTGGGCGGACACAGTACTCGCCATGGACGTCTCCGTTCTTGCCGCCCTCCAGGTCGTCTGCGGTCCGGAGAACGAGAACAAACTGCGCCTCTACCTTGCTGGCCGGGACGTGCCCGACCCGATGGGCCAGGACGGCGCTGCGTTCCATGAGTGCGCTGTGCTCATTGAAGTCGGCACCGTACTTCATACCGGTGGACGGATCGCTTAGCCCACTACGGGCGAAGCTGTTACTGGGACGCTGCGGACAGGATGACGTCCACGAGCCTTTCCGCAGCATCCGGGCGGCCGTGCGCCCTGGCCGCAGCAGCCATCGCCGCCCGGCGAGCCGGGTCGTCGAGGAGCGGGCCGACCGCCTCACGCAGATGCCCGCCGGTGACGTCACCGAGGAGCGCGACCGCTGCTCCCGACTTCTCCAGGTGACGGGCGTTGTGCGCCTGCTCGTTCCCGGCCGCCGTGGCGAGCGGGATGAACACCGCGGGCTTGCCCAGGGCGGTCAGCTCCGCCAGGGTGCCCGCACCGCTGCGCGAGATCAGCAGATCGGCCAGGGCCAGGACGTCCGGCAGCTCCGGCCCGACGAACGAGGTGAGGTGGTACCGGGCGGCGAGGGGGGCAGGCAGCCCCGCGGCGCGCGCGGACAGCGCCTCCTGGTGGGCGGGGCCGCACTGGTGCACCACGTTGGCGTGTTCCAGCAGCCACGGCAGTTCGCCGCCGACCACGTCGTTGATCTGCTGTGAGCCCTGTGCGCCTCCGGTGACGTACACGGTCGGAAGCCGCCGGTCGAAGCCGTGGAGGCCCAGCGCGGTCACGGCCTTGTCCGGGTGGCCGGTCAGGATCTCGGGTCGTACGGGGTTGCCGGTGACCACCGCCGCCGACCGCACGCTCTCCGGCAGGAGCGGCACGGTTGACTCCGAGGACACGGCGATCCGCGCGGCGGAGCCAGCCAGCTTCCGATTGGCGAGGCCGAGGCGGACGGTCTGCTCGTGCAGGACCAGCGGGACCCGGCACATCTTGGCGGCGAGCCCGGCCGGCACGGCGACGTAACCGCCCGTGGCGAGGACGACGTCCGGCCGGAAGGCCGAGATGGCGCTGCGCGCCTGAACGACCCCGAGCGGCACGCGCGCCATGTCCCGGACGTTGGCGGGCGACACCATCTTCAGCGGGTTCGAGGAGCGCCGGATCTTCCCTGTGGCCACGGTGGTGAACGGGATGCCCTCCGCGCTGGTGACCCGGGCCTCCAAGCCCTCGGCCGTTCCGATCCACAGGACGTCGAGGGTGCGGCCGGAAGCCGCCAGGCGTGCCTGCAAGGTGCGGATCGCGGTGAGAGCGGGGTACGTGTGACCGCCGGTGCCACCACCCGTCACGATCAGGCGGAAGACGGTCGTCTGCTGAGGCGCGGTGTTCACGCCGGGCACTCTAGTGGCTGCTGTTCGGCGATCGTTTGCGATGATCTCGGCGCCGGAGGCGGCTCGGTTGCGCCAGGGGGCGCGCGCACTTCGCCTCGGTAGCCTCCCGGAGCCGAGGGCAAGGTGCCGGGAGCTTGTCCTGAACTCACGCAGACGAATTCGTCGGCCCGTTGGTCACGCCGCAGGGCCAGGGGCCAGGACTGACGGCCCGTCGCCGGGCCTGGGCGGCGGCCGAGGGACGACGACCGGGGCCGCCACCCCCCACAGGAGAGGCCCCGGTCGTCTTCCACGGGGTCGCAGCACGACCCCGTACTCATCTCAGCGCCGCCACCGCGATTTCTGTCACACCGCGCTGTGTCAGTGAACTGTTGCGGGTTGTACAAGCCATGGACGCGACACCCGCCGAGCACGTAGCGTGCTGAGTCGCGCAGAGTGGCGCAGCAGTGGTGACCAGCTGCGATTCAGGACAGCAGGGCGGGTTGAGGGAGTGCTGGGGGACGACGCGGAGCTGACCGCCGCGGTGCTCGCGGCGCAGGACGGGGACGAGGACGCCTTCCGTGCTGTGTACCGCGCGGTGCAGCCACGGTTGTTGGGCTACATACGGACACTGGTCGGGGAGCCGGACGCCGAGGACGTGGCGTCCGAGGCGTGGCTGCAGATAGCCCGTGACCTCGACCGGTTCAGCGGCGACGCCGACCGGTTCCGCGGGTGGGCGGCGCGGATCGCGCGCAACCGCTCCCTGGACCATCTGCGGATGCGCAGCAGGCGCCCCGCCATAGGCGGCGACGAGTCCGAACTGACCGCCAGGCCCGCCGATTCGGACACCGCGGGCGACGCCATCGAGGCGCTGGCCACCGACCGCACCATGTCGCTCATCGCCCAGCTGCCGCAGGACCAGGCCGAGGCCGTCGTGCTGCGGGTGGTCGTCGGCCTGGACGCGAAGAGCGCGGCGCAGACCCTGGGCAAGCGTCCCGGCGCCGTACGCACCGCCGCGCACCGTGGCCTGAAGCGGTTGTCGGAGCTGCTCGGCGCCGACCATCCGGGAGCGGTGGCCGACCCGGGCCAGGCCCCGGACGACGGTGCAGGTCAGGGCGGAGCCGGGGCAGTGGAGCTCGGCGCCCTGCCCGCACAGCGCCCCGGCCGTAATGGTTCGGTGGCGCCCGCCGGTGTTACTCCCGGTGTGACGCATTCGCGTCCGTGGACGCAGAAGGACATGTGATGGCCGACGAGTACTACGAGTGGCTTGACCAGGACGCGGCGGAGAGACTGCTCCGCGGCGAACCGGTCGTACCCGTCGACGATCACGACCGTACCGAAGCCCTGCGGCTCAGCCGGGCGTTGGGCGACGCCCGGACCGCCGCTCGTGCGCGCGGTGGTGAACTGCCCGGCGAGGACACGGTGCTGGCCGCCTTCCGGCGGGCCGCCCACGGCACCGCGGCGAACGGCCGCGCCGCGAAGAGACCCGGTGCGGCGGCGGCCCACGGACAGCCCGGACTGCTGGAGCCGGTACGGATCGGCGCCGTGTCCACCGCGACGGCCCGCCGCCCGCGCTGGAGCCGGCCCGTGCGCTTCGGCCTGGTCGTCTCGCTCGCGGGCTGCGCCCTCGGCGGGGTGGCCGTCGCTGCCGGGACCGGAGTGATTTCCGGGACCTTCGGCGGCCTGGGCTCCCCGGCACCGGCGGCCTCCGTCTCCTCGGCCGCGTCGCCGCGGGAACTGGGTTCCGGGCTGCCGGACGGCGACGGACCGTCCGCCAGCACCTCCTCCCCGTCCGCCCCGGGCACCGCCCCGGCCCCCTCCGACCCGCCCGAAGGCAAGGACGCCGGAGAGGACGACACGGACCGGCGGCGCACGGATGACGGTGCGGGCACCGGGGACAGCACCGCCGCGGGCGGCGGGGACCAGCACCGCAAGGACGAGACCCGGCCCACGGACGGCACGCAGGAGGACGCCGACGCCGAGGACCTGCCCGACGGCCCCGGCGGCGCCACCTCCGGGAAGTGGTACGAGAAGTCCGTGAAGGCGTGCCGGGCCTACCGCGACGGGAAGCTCGACGACAACAGCAGGCGTCGGCTCATCCAGCTGGCCAAGGGCGAGAAGAACCTGAAACGGTTCTGCGACCGGCTGCTGGACGAGGCGGACGGGAACGGCCACGGCGACGACGACGGTGACGGTGAGGGCCCGGGGAAGGGTGACGGAGAGGGCGGCGGCGGTTCGCTCCCGTCGATCTCGTTCCGTACCCAGCCGCCGAACGCCGTCACGGGTCCCGGCATCGGCACGGGCGCGGGTTCGGACGGCGCGTCGGCTGGTGGGGCGGACGGTGCCGGGGACGGCACGGCCAACGCGTCCCTGGCTCCATAGGCCCGTAGGCCCGTAGGCCCGTAGGCCCGTAGGCCCGCAGCACCTTGTGCCGGAACGTATGTCCGCCTCACTGACCTGCGGATTTCCTCTCGCTCGCGAGGCCCCACCGATAAGGTGTGACGTTTTTCGGCGGCGGGACGCAGTACAGAGTGAGCCGACTGGTCATCGGCAGCGCTTGAGCCGGGGTTCCCCCCGTACCTTCGGCTCGGCGCAATGGCGCGGGCGGGGCACGTTCCCCCGGTCCCGTCCGCGCCTCTTCTCCTCCGGCCGTGGCCGGCGGTGTGGCCGCTACCAGTAGATGACGACCTTGTCGCCGTTCTTCACCTCGCCGAACAGAGCCGCGATCTTCCCCTCGTCCCGGACGTTCACACAGCCGTGCGAGGCGCCGCTGTACCCGCGGGCCGCGAAGTCCGAGGAGTAGTGCACCGCCTGGCCGCCGCTGAAGAACATCGCGTACGGCATCGGGGAGTCGTAGAGCGTCGAGACATGGTGCCGGGACTTCCAGTACACCTTGAACGTCCCCTCGCGGGTGGGCGTGTACTCCGAGCCGAAACGCACATCCATCGAGGAGACGACCCGGCCGTCGATCATCCACGACAGGGTGCGGCTGTTCTTGCTGACGCACAGGACCCGGCCCGTCATACAGCGCTCGTCCGGCTTGGTCACAGGCCGTTCGGTCGGCGGGTCCAGCTCCTCGGCCGTCGGCTTCCGGGTCATTCCCAGCAGCTTCTGCCAGGTGACGGCGTCGGTGCTGCCGGTGCGGTCGAGGCCCCGCTTGCCCTGGAAGGACTGGACGGCCGTGACGGTGACGGTGCCGTAGTAGCCGGTGGGGGTGCGGTTGAAGTGGCCGATCTGGCGGAGCCGGGCCTGGAGTTCCCGTACCTGTCCTCCCTCCGACCCGGTCTCCATCAGGGCCGCGGGCCGCGGCGTCGGTGCGGCGGTGCTCGGCTCCTCCTCGGGAGAGGTGTCGGCCGAGGGCGTTCCGGTGGCGGCGTCGCCCGGCTTCGCGTCGTCGGAGGGAGTGGCGAACGGGCGCGGGGAGACGCTCGCCGTCGGGCCGGCGGAGGACGGGGCGGGTGGTGACGTCGGCTCCGTACCCTGGGCGGTCTGGGCCCGGCAGCCTGCCGCCAGCGCGGTGACGGCGAGCATCCCGACCGCGGCCGTGGTGGCGGCGCGCGTTCCCCGGTGACGGCGACCGCGCGGGCGGGACGAGGCGCCGTCGCGCCCGCCGCTTCCGCCCCGGCCGTCCTGCGCCCGCCGCCGGTCCTGCCCGCCCCGTCCGTCCCTTTCGTCCATCCCGGCTGTTCCGTCGCTGCCCGTCATCCTCGGCCCCCTGCCTCGCCCGGTGGTTCCGGTGTCTCCTTGGACGGATTCCCGCCCTGCCCGGTTGCCGAATCCTGCGCATGATGGGAACGGCGCGTCCAGACCGGACCGGGTCCTGTGAGCAAGGTCCCAGCCGATGGCTCTCCACCGGTCACGAGGCCGCCGCTACAGTCCGTGGCGAGGTTTGTTACCAGTAGGTAGCTTGAAGGGGAGGTACAGCAGATGACGCGTGAGTCCGAGTCGGGACTGCCCATCGAGCCGGTGTACGGGCCGGACGCACTCGACGGCTGGCAGGCGGCGGAGAAGCTCGGCGAGCCCGGCGCCTACCCCTTCACCCGCGGTGTCTACCCGACGATGTACACGGGGCGGCCGTGGACGATGCGGCAGTACGCCGGTTTCGGCACCGCCACCGAGTCGAACGCCCGCTACCAGCAGCTGATCGCCAACGGCACCATGGGCCTGTCGGTCGCCTTCGACCTGCCCACCCAGATGGGCCACGACTCCGACGCCGCGATCGCCTCGGGCGAGGTCGGCAAGGTCGGGGTCGCGATCGACTCGCTGGACGACATGCGCGTCCTGTTCGGCGGGATCCCGCTGGACAAGGTCTCCACGTCCATGACCATCAACGCACCCGCCGCGCTTCTTCTCCTGCTCTACCAACTGGTCGGCGAGGAGCAGGGAGTACCGGCGGACCGGCTCACCGGCACCATCCAGAACGATGTGCTCAAGGAGTACATCGCCCGCGGCACGTACATCTTCCCCCCGACGCCTTCGCTGCGGCTGATCGCGGACATCTTCAAGTACTGCCAGGCCGAGATCCCGAAGTGGAACACCATCTCGATCTCCGGCTACCACATGGCCGAGGCCGGGGCCTCGCCCGCGCAGGAGATCGCCTTCACCCTCGCGGACGGCATCGAGTACGTCCGTACCGCGGTGGCGGCGGGCATGGACGTCGACGACTTCGCCCCGCGCCTCTCGTTCTTCTTCGTCGCCCGGACGACGATCCTCGAAGAGGTCGCCAAATTCCGGGCCGCCCGCCGGATCTGGGCCCGGGTGATGAAGGAGGAGTTCGGCGCGGAGAACCCCAAGTCGCTGATGCTGCGCTTCCACACCCAGACCGCGGGCGTCCAGCTCACCGCCCAGCAGCCCGAGGTCAACCTGGTCCGTGTCGCGGTGCAGGGGCTGGGAGCCGTCCTCGGCGGCACGCAGTCGCTGCACACCAACTCCTTCGACGAGGCCATCGCCCTGCCCACCGACAAGTCCGCCCGCCTCGCGCTGCGCACCCAGCAGGTCCTCGCGTACGAGACGGACGTCACGGCGACCGTCGACCCGTTCGCCGGGTCGTACGTCGTCGAGAGCATGACGGACGACGTCGAGGCGGCCGCCCTCGACCTGATGCGCAGGGTCGAGGACATGGGCGGCGCGGTCAGCGCGATCGAGCACGGCTTCCAGAAGGGCGAGATCGAGCGCAGCGCGTACCGCATCGCGCAGGAGACGGACAGCGGCGAGCGCGTCGTCGTCGGCGTCAACCGTTTCCGGCTCGACGAGGAGGAGCCGTACGAGCCGCTCCGGGTGGACCCGGAGATCGAGGCCCAGCAGGCCCGGCGGCTGGCCACGCTCCGCGCGGAACGGGACCGGGGTGCGGTCGACGCGGCCCTGGTACGGCTGAAGGAGGCGGCGCGGGGCACGGACAACGTGCTCTACCCGATGAAGGACGCGCTCAGGGCACGGGCGACCGTGGGCGAGGTCTGCGACGCGCTGCGGCAGGTCTGGGGGACGTACGTGCCCACCGACGCCTTCTGACGTCTCCGTTGCGGGGCCTGACGTCTCCCGTGCCGGGCCTGATGTCTTCCGTGCCGGAACCTGGCGTCTTCCGTGCCGAACCTGGCGTCTTCCGTGCCGGAACCCGGCGTCTCCCGTGTTGGAACGCCTGGACGGGGTGTCGTACCTCCGTGCGACACTCCGTTCATGCTGGGTGTCACCGATCTTCCGACCTATCTCGCCGGCCTGGTACTGATCATTCTGCTGCCGGGACCGAACTCGCTGTACGTGCTCTCCGTCGCCGCCCGGCGCGGGGTACGGACCGGCTATGTGGCCGCCGCCGGTGTCTGGACCGGGGACACGGTCCTGATGACGCTGTCCGCGCTGGGAGCCGCCTCGCTGCTCCAGACGACGCCCCTGCTGTTCGCGGTGGTCAAGTACGCGGGCGCGGGCTATCTGACGTGGCTGGCGATCGGGATGCTGCGGGCGGCCGTGTCCACCTGGCGTGAGCGGCACCGGCGGGTGGCCGAGCTGACGGACGAGGCCGGGGCGCCGGCGGCGGCCGTCGCGATGGAGCGGCCCTACCGGCGGGCGCTGGTGGTCAGCCTGTTCAACCCGAAGGCGATCCTGTTCCTGATCTCCTTCTTCGTGCAGTTCGTCGATCCCGGCTACGCCTACCCGGGGCTGTCCTTCCTCCTGCTCGGCACGCTGCTCCAGTTCGCCAGCTTCCTGTACCTCTCGATGCTCATATTCGGGGGCACCCGGCTGGCCTCCGCCTTCCGACGCCGTAAGCGGCTTTCGGCGGGGGCCACTTCGGCGGCGGGCGTGCTGTTCCTGGGATTCGCGGCGAAGCTCTCGCTCAGCGGCGTCTGACCGGCCGCGCCCGGCTCAGTGGTTCCGGACCCGGCCGGTCCCCGGAGCGCCGGCAGGATGTGGGTCACGGTCGCTTGTGCGCGGCCCGACTCCCGTAACCGACCGGCCGCCCGGAGAGTCCCGCGTCATCGTGTGGGTGGTCCATGGCCCCGACGGCAGTAACTCAGCCGCGCTTGAGGCCAAGGGCCGTCCGTGAGAGGGCGTCCCGCAGCAGCGGCGTGAACCGCCGCTCCACGAAGCGGTGCAGCAGCCAGGCCAGGCCCAGCATCGCCGCCACCGTCAGGACGAACGTCGCCCACGCCGGAATCCCCAGCCCCCGGTGCAGCGCGCCGACCACCACCCAGCCGAGGTGTTCGTGCACCAGGTAGAAGGGGTACGTCAGTGCTCCCGCGACCGTGAGCCACTGCCAGTCGAGGCGGTTCAGGGCTCCCAGCGCGATGGCCGCCACCGCCGCGAAGCCCGCCGTCACGATGAGGACGATCACCGTGGCCGAGCGGTAGGAGAAGGCGTCCTGGCTGTCCGGGTGCCACAGGTCCGCCACCGCGTAGTGCTGGCCCAGCAGCCAGCTCACCCCGACGATGCCCCAGGCCAGCGCGTCCCGGCGGTCCCGGTGGACGAGGTAGAGACCGATGCCGCCGATGAAGTACGGGGCGTACTCCGGCATCAGGAGCACATCGAGGAACGCTTCGCCCGACGCCTTCGCCAGCGCCGCCGCCAGCGTCCACACGGCGCAGAACAGCACCACCCGCCGCCGGTTCGCCCCGGGCAGCACGACACACAGCGCGAACAGGGCGTAGAACCGCACCTCCGCCCAGAGCGTCCAGCACACCCCCAGCACCCGGTCCACGCCCAACGGCTGCTGGAGCAGCGTCATGTTGACCAGCGCGTCACTGGGCGACACCGCCTCGTACGCCACCCAGGGCAGCGCGAAGACCAGGGTCACCAGGGCGACGGCGACCCAGTACGCGGGCATCAGCCGGGAGACGCGTGAGGCGAAGAACGCGCTCAGCGAGCGCCCCCAGCCGCTCATGCAGATCACGAAACCGCTGATCACGAAGAAGATCTGCACTCCGAGGCACCCATAGGCGAACCAGGTGTGGGCGGACGGGAACTGCACGGCCGCGGAACTGCCCCACGCCTCGGTGATGTCACCGCCCCGGCCGCCGTAGTGGTAGCCCGCGACCATCAGCGCGGCGAGCAGCCGCAGCCCGTCCAGGGCCCGCATCCGGACCCTCGGCCGCGTGGGCGGGGACTCCCGCGGCAGGGCCCCGGACATCGCCTCCGGGGTGTCCGGCGGGGTGCCCGGGGGAGCGGGGAGGGGGAGCGTGGCGGCGCGGGGCGCCGTGCCCGCGTCCTGCGGTGTGATGGTCAAGGCCACTCCATTTCAGCCGGTGCGCCGCGTCAGCGTAGGACCGGAAGAGGGGCCGAAACGCCCGGGAGGCGTGCAGTTTCCCGGGTCGACAGGGCGAGTTCATCCAAGCGCCGTCCAGGTTTCCTACGGTGACGCGAAACCACCACCCGCTCTGCGGACTCCCGCCCCCTCCGCCTCGCCGGAGACGGACACGAGGAGGCCCCGGACGCCGCTACGCACGCCCCGCCCCTTCCCCCCACGGGCATCAGACGCTTGGAGCGCCATGACGAAAGCCCGCACCCGCTGGCCACGGCAACGTGACGCGGAGGTCCAGGCACCGCCCGAAGGCGGTGGCCCCGAGGCCGCCGACGTCACCCCCACCGACCTGGAGACCTGTCTGCGCGCCTGCGCCGCGCACAGCGGGAAGCTCGTCGCGGGCCTGGACCGCCGTCGTACGGCACTCGCGGAAGCGCTGCGCCAACTCCTCGCCGCCCACGCCGCGTCGGCCCCGGCGGCCCCCGCGGCGGCCGGACTTCCGCTGCTGCGGCGGCCGGGCAAGGAGCCGGGCGCGGCCCTCGTCCTCGGCGACGACCTGCTGGATCCGCTGCTCGCCGCCGGGAACAAGGCGCTGGACTGTGACTACGAGGACGAGCGGAAGCTCGCCCTCCTTATCGCGGACACCGTGCTCACCCAGCGCAAGCGCTCCCGGGCCGGATGGCGGCTGCGGGCCCGCATCCTGGAGGTGATGGGCCAGGAGAGCGCCGCCGTCGCCGCGTACGAGCGCTACCTCGCGTTCACCGAGGACGACGGGTTCGGTGTGGCCGCCAAGGTCGCCGGGCTGCGGGAGGGGGCCCGGCTCCGGGGCGAGCTGCTGCACCGGCTGGCCCGCAGCTGCCCCGAGGCCCAGGAGTTCGCCGCCCGGCCCGTCACCGAGTCCTGGGCCGCGGGCCTGGACCTGCGGGCGCGCGGCGACCGGTCCGGGGCCAGGGCCCGGCTGATCGGCGCACTGCTGGCCCAGAGCCGCGAAGGCACTCCGGTCACCGAGGTCCAGGAGACGGTGTCCCAGTACCTCGGCCTCGCCCGGGAGGCCGCCGGAATCCCGGGCGGCGGCGGCAGCGGTACGTACGACGGAACCGGCCCCCGCGATCGCTCGCGGCACTCCAGACCCGGTGGACCCGGTGGGACAGCCGAGCTCACCGAACTCGCCGCGCTCACCGCGCTCTACGCCGAGCAGCGCCGACTCCGTATGCGCGGCCCGGTCGACGACCCCACCTTCGGCGGTGTCCGGTGGCTGACCCTCGGCGAGTTCCGCAACCGCATCGCGGGGAAGTCGATCTGTCTGATCGCCAACTCGCAGCGCGTCGGCTCCAGTTCGCTCGGCGCGGAGATCGACGCCTACGACCTGGTCGTGCGCTTCAACTCGTACCGGATCGACCCGGTGGCGACCGGCGGCCGCACCGACATCCATGTCAGCATCCACAAGCACGGCTTCAACTGGGACCGGCGCGTGGACACCCGGCTGATCTTCGGCGGTGTCTCCGGCGACTGGAAGCACTCGCTGCGCAACCGGCTGGTGCCGGGCGCGCAGACGTACCTGGGCGACGAGTCGCTGCGCTGGCCGATGCGCGACATCGGGCACGTCGGCAAGGAGGAGTGGCCCGCGATACCCACCACCGGGTTCAACATGCTGTGGCTGCTGGACTTCCTGGACGTCAGCCCGCGCATCGACCTGATCGGCTTCGACTTCTACGAGAGCGGCGCCTACCGGCTGCCCGAGGCCATGCGGATGCCCATCACGTCCGTGCACGAGTACACCAGCGAAAAGGCGTGGGTCATGGAACGCGCCCAGAGCGTCACCGATACGAGGATACGACTGCGATGACGACTCCCACCTCCGTGAGCTCCGGCTCCCCGCGTTCCGCGTCCCTGAGTTCCGCGCCCGTGAGCTCCCCCGCCTCCGCGAACGCGCTCACCGGCAAGCGCCGCGTCGCGTTCGCGAGCTTCGTGGACGAGAACTACCTGCCCGGCTTCCTCACCCTGCTGCGCAGCCTCGCCCTCTCCAACCCGCAGGTCTGCGAGGACTTCCTCGTCCTGCACGACGGGCTGCGCCCCGACTCGGTCGCGAGGATCCGCGCCCTGCACCCGCGCGTCGACTTCCGGCGCGTGGACGCCGAGCACTACGACAGCTACGCCAAGGGCGACCAGGACAACTACCTCGTCCGCAAGGCGTACTTCATCCTCGATGTGTTCCGTGTGCGCGACTACGACACCGTGATCACCCTGGACACCGACATGGTGGTCCTCGGCGACCTGGGCGAACTGCTCCAGCTGCGCGACGGCCTCGCCGCCGTCCCGCAGTTCTTCTACGGGCAGCACAAGCTCAACAGCGGGCTGCTGGTCATCCAGCGCGAGTATCTGAGCGACACGTTCTGCGCCGAACTGGACGAGGTCGGCCGGGCGGGCACGTACGAGCTGGACAAGCACGACCAGGGCATCCTCAACGCCGTACTGGACGGCGGCTTCGTCCACCTGGACGCCCGCTACAACTTCGTCAAGCGGCGGCTCTCGGGCGACCTCCCGGTCCCCGAGGACACCGCGATCCTGCACTTCACCGGGCGCCACAAGCCCTGGCAGGGCGGTGAGGCGGGGTACGGCGCGGCCGAGGCCCGCTGGCACGAGTACGAGCTGTCCGACGCCGACTTCCACGCCGCGTACCTCAACACGAACGGGCCCAAGCACCACGACCTGCTGGTCCACTACGGCACCCCGCACGTCCTGCGCACCGCCGACGTGGAGAGCGCCCGCAAGGTCGCCGCGGCCCGGATCGGCGCGGGCGAGTACCAGGAGGCCGTGGACCTGCTGGGCCGGGTCCGTATCCCGGTCGACGAGGCATGGCCGCACGAGGTGCTCGGCCACGCCCTGATGAGCGTGTCCCGCTACGAGGAGGCCCGCGCCCAGCTGCTGCTGGCCACCGCGGCACCGAACCGGGCCGCGACCGCGTTCGGCCGGCTCGCCCAGATCGCCTGGATCCACGGCGACGACACCGAGGCCGCGGCATACGCCCGGCAGGGCCTCGGCGTGGACCCGACGCACCGGGCGAACCGGCTGATGCACCTGCGCACCACCGACTCCGCCCCGCCGGCCGAGGGTCCCGCCTCCGGCCAACTGGCCCATGTCGCCTTCTACATGGAGCGCCAGGGCAACGCGGGCGACAAGCTGCTGCCCGAGAGCGTACGGCTGGCCTTCGGCCGGGACACCGGGCCCGACCGCTGGCACTCCGTCCACGCCCACCGGCTCTTCGACGAGGCGGCCCTGGAGCGGGTCAACGACCGCCGCGGTCTGGTCATCGGCGGCGGCGGACTCTTCATCCCGGACACCGCGCCGAACGGCAACAGCGGCTGGCAGTGGAACGTGCCCGACGAGCTGCTGGAGCGGATCGACGTACCCGTCGTGGTGTACGCGGTCGGCTTCAACGCCTTCGACGGACAGGCGTACGGGCACGGCCGCGACCGTTTCCTGTCCAGCCTGCGCAAGCTGGTGGAGCGCTCCGCGTTCTTCGGGCTGCGCAACCACGGCTCCATCGAGAAGGTCCGCGACCTCCTGCCGCCCGAGCTGCACCACAAGGTCCGCTTCCAGCCCTGCCCGACCACGGTCACCCGACAGCTGGTCGACGGCTGGCGGGACCCCGCCGCCCGCGAGGACACCATCCTGGTCAACGCCGCGTACGACCGCGCCGGGCTCCGCTTCGGCCACGACTACGGGCACTTCCTCGCCGAGATGGCCACCGCCGTCACCGCGCTGGGCGAGCTGGCCGAGGTGAAGTGCGTCGCGCACTCGCTGGACGACGAGCGGATCGCGTTCGACCTGCGGCGCGAGCACGGCATCTCGCTGCCGGTCATCCCGATGTACGACTTCGGGAACGACGCGATCCGGGACACCTACGCCCGGACGAAGCTGGTCATCGGGATGCGCGGACACGCGGGCATGATCCCGTTCGGCTGCGGGACGCCGGTCATCAGCCTGATCTCGCACCCCAAGATGGCGTACTTCCTGTCCGACATCGAGCGGCCCGAGTGGGGCATCTCGGTCCACGACCGGCACCTCGGCGCCCGCCTCACCGAACGGGCGGCCGGACTGCTGGCCGATCACGCGGCGACGGTGGCCGATGTGCACGGCCGCCAGCAGGAACTGTGGAAGGTCACCGAGGCGAACGCGGCGGACCTGCGCGTGATCCTGGGGCGCTAGCGCCCCGGAGCACGAAGCCGCCGTACGACGAACCGGTGGCGACGAACGGCGCGACGAACCGGTTGCGTCGAACGGTACGGCGAACCGGTGGCGACGAGCGGCGCGAGGGACGGTTGCGACGAGCGGTACGACGAACGGTGGGGCGGGCCCGGACGACCGGACCCGCCCCACCGTTCGTGGCCCTCACCGCGACCGTGACTACCGGCGCACCGCCCGCCGCAGCGACCGCGCCCGCTTCGCCACCCTGCGTACCGTCGCGTTGCGCGGCAGGAAGGCGAACTGGGACGGCACCGCCCCCGGCAGCGCCAGCGACGTGAGACGGCGCCGCTTGAAGTACCGCCAGGTCGACGGCGTCAGCCGCGCCGCGAGATACCGCTCCGCGTCCGGCCGCAGCCCCGGATAGATCTTCGGCTGCATGGCGAACCCGACCGCGGCGACCAGCGCGGACACCTCCGTCTCGGCGCCGTCCGAAGGCCGCTGCTCCAGCACCGCCGCCCGGTCACCGAGCTCGGGCAGCAGCACGTCCACCAGGGTGACCGGCATCCGGTTGCTGTTCTCGTACGGGGAGAGCCGGTCCAGCAGCACTTCCGTACCGACCCGGGCGACCGGCAGCCCGTAGAACACGGACGCGGTGAGCAGCGCCGTCGAGAAGCAGCCGACGACCAGTGCGGGCCGCATCCGTTCGTAGAGGACCTCCGCGAGAACGGGCGCGGTGAGTATCCCGGCGTCCAGCACGGTCAGTTCGGCACCCAGCCGCTCCGCCTCCGCCTCCATCGCCTTCGACCAGTGGGCCGGGGCCGTCGGATGCGGCTTGAACACCAGGCGGGTGTGGCCGAGCGCCACCGCGCCCCGCATCATCCGCAGATGCAGGTTCTCCTCCTCGGCGGCGGAGATCAGCCCCAGCGCGGAGAGGTACTGGCCGAGCAGCAGCGCGGGCGCCTCGACGGACGGCAGACCGGCCGGTACGCCGGCCAGCTCGCCCAGCACCTTGCGGAAGCTCTCGGTCCGCACGATCTGCGGCAGCACCCCGAACTCGGTGAGCAGCAACGGCTTCAGACCCGGCACCAGATCCAGGTGCAGCAGTCGCCGTACCCGCGTCCCGACCAGCGGATCTATCTTGTTGCGGGTGGGTCCGTAGCTCATCAGCCCGTCGGCGTACACATCGATCGGCACCCCGGTGAAGATCTGGGCGATCGCCATGGCGGGGTTGACCTGGATCGACTCGACCGTCAGCTCGACGGCGTCGTCGCCGAGCCCCCAGACCAGCCGCAGATGCCGTTCCCACAGGGGTACGTCGTCGGGGCGCGGGGACCAATGGCCCGGGTGGAACGGGGCGATCGTCTCGTTCCACGACACCACGTCGTCGAAGCGGCCGCGCAGCAGCTCGAAGCCCGGCATCGCGTCGAGGGCCGGGGTGGTCTCCGGGATCGCGGCGTTGTTGCAGACGAGCAGGATGCGGCGGTCGGCCGGACCGAAGCAGTCGGTGTCCAGCGCGGCGGCGAGCGTGGCCGCGCCGTACAGGGTGGAGGCGGCGAAGATCTGCGTCGTGCGGCGCGTCGAGGGGAAGCTCATGCTGCCGTCGCCTCCTTCGCGGCGGCGGGCCGCCGCCGCAGCCGGCGCAGCAGGGTCGCGCGCTGGACGTCCATGGAGTCGAGCGCTTCGTCCAGCACCGGCTGCGGCATGCGCTTGAGCGCCGCCGAGCTGAGCGATTTCAGGGTGCGTGCCACGGACGGTTCGAACCTCTCGATCGAGGCCATGTGATGGGAAATGATCGCGCAGTACGTACGTACCGCTTTCGGCAGCAGCAGATTCGCGTCGCGGTCCTCTGCCGTTTCCCGGACGACCTGGTCGAATGAGCGAATGAAATCGAGCTGACGCACATCGCCGATCTGGGTCAGTGAGGAAGCCACTCCGCGCCGGTAGAAAATTCCCAGCATTCCGAGCACCGCGAAGGAATCCGCGCTGCGGTGCAGCCGCCAGATCCACGGCCGGTCCTCGGCGGTGCGCAGCCCGTCCGTGAAGTGCAGCAGTCCGCGGTCCAGCAGCCTGCGGTGGTAGAGCCCCGCCCAGGCGTACGGATAGTCCACCGAGGTGGACCGGTCGGCGGGCAGGATCGCCTCGCGCGGGTCCGTCACGCTGTCGCGCCTGCCGTGCGGGACGCGGTGCACCGTACGGCTCGCGCCCTCCACCTGGACATGGTCGGTGCGGACGAAGTCGCACCCCAACGCCTCGGTGCGGGCGAGCAGTTCGGTGTAGAAACCGGGGGCCAGCCAGTCGTCCCCGTCCAGGAAGGCGAGGTACTGGCCGCGCGCCGCGTCCAGCCCGGTGTTGCGGGCGGTGGCCAGCCCCCCGTTCCGTTCGTGTCTGAGCACGACCACCCCCGGGATGTCGTCCTGGGAACGGCGCAGGATGTCCGCCGTCCCGTCGGTCGAGCAGTCGTCGACAAGGATGAACTCGAAGTCCTCGCGGGCATTGGCCCGTAGGCTTCTGAGGGTTTCGGGCGCGTATGTCTGCACGTTGAAGAACGGCACGATGACGGAGAGCTTAACCACCCGCATCACGCTAGGGCGAGCCCCGGCATTTGCCTTGTCCCCACGGGGGACGGTCGGTGAACGGCGAATGTCGGAATGATGAACCAGGCCGATTCCGGGGCCGATTCGCCAATCGTCGGCGGGCTGTTAACCATTTGTTGCCGCTCCGTTGGGCCGCCCATCCGAATGCCTTCCTAACTTCTACGACGTGCCCCCACGTACCAGCAATACGGCCGATCCGGCTGAAACCGCCGCCGCGGACCCCGCGGCGCTGCGGGTAGCCGTCCTCGCCGACTCCGACACCCGGTGGAAATGGGGCGCGCTCACCGCGCGCCGGCTGACCGCCGCGTCCACGACCGGCGGGCGCCCCGTCGAGATCAGCGGACTGCTGCTGCGCGGCCGGGCCACCCCGACTCCCCGGCAGCTCGCCGAGGTCGGTGAGGTCGGCATCGCCGCCGACCGGGTGCGTGAGGTGACCGCCGTCGAGTTCCTGCGCACGGTACGGGAGGAGGCGTACGACCTCGTCGTGCTCTCCCTCGTCGGCGGCGGCGTCCAGGCCATGCTGCACGGACTCGCCGCCCTGCGGCTGGACCGCAGGCCCGTGGTCGTCACCGGCTATGTCGGGGTCGTCTACGAGAAGCTGGCCGACGGACTCCTGCTGCGGCACGGCGCCGATGTCGTCCTCGCCAACTCCCGCCACGACGCGGAGCGGTTCCGGGCCGTGTACGAGGGAGTGGGCGCCGACGCCTCGGCCGTCACGGAGGCCGCGCTGCCGTTCCTCGGCGGCGAGCCGCACCGGCCCCAGGAGGGCCGCGACACCGTGGTGTTCGCCGCCCAGCCCTCCGTACCGGCCTCCCGCGCCGACCGCACGTACCTGCTGCGCAGGCTCGTCGAGCACGCCCGGCTGCACCCGCGCCGCGAGGTGCTGCTGAAGCTGCGCTCCAAGCCGGGCGAGCACACCACGCACATCGAGGAGCTGCCCTACCAGCGCCTCGCGGAGAAGCTGCCCGGCGGCCTCCCGCCCAACTTCCGTCTGGTGTACGGGCACATGGGCGAGGTCCTGGACCGTACCGACCTGCTGGTCACCGTCTCCTCGACGGCCGCGCTGGAGTCCCTGCACCGGCGCATCCCGACCGCCGTCCTGACCGACCTGGGCATCCGCGAAACCCTCGGCAACCACCACTTCATCGGCTCCGGACTGCTCACCTCCTGGGACCGGCTCGACGGCGGCATCCGCCCGAGGCCCGACGAGGAGTGGCTGTCCGGCCAGGGCGTCGCCGCCGACGGCACGTACGCGGGTTCCTACGACCGGGCCCGCGCCCGGGTCGACGCCCTGCTGAACCGCGGCCCGCTCCCCACCCTGTCCCCCTACTACACGCCCGCCACCGCCCCCGGCTACCTCCCCGGCATCCTCGCCCGCCACCACCTGGCCCCCGACGGTCACCCGCTGCCCGGCGCGGCGGCCCCCCAGGAGACCGGCCGGGTACGGGGCGCGGTGCGCGAGACCGTACGCAACGCGGCGCGCGGCGCCTACCGCCAGGGCGTCCAGCGGGTCGCCCCCGTGATCCGCCGGATGGGCGAGCTGTGACCACCACCCCAGGAGCATCGATGACGCCGCCCCAGACCCCCGCGACCACCCCGGACCCCGCGCGGACGCCCGCCCGGACCCCCGCGAAGCCCACCGTGCTCGCCGTGATCCCCGCCCGCGGCGGATCCAAGGGCGTCCCCGCCAAGAACCTCGCCCCGGTCGGCGGCGTACCGCTGGTCGCCCGCGCGGTCCACGCCTGCCTCGGCGCCCCCGAGGTCACCGACGTCGTCGTCACGACCGACGACGCGGCCATCGCGGAGGCGGCCCGGACGGCGGCCGAGGCGTACGGCGCCGCCCACCGGCTGCACTGCGTCCAGCGCCCCGAGGCCATCGCCGGGGACACCGCCACCAGCGAGGCGGCCGTCCTGCACGCCCTCGACGCGTACGAGGCCCTGCGCGGCCGGAGCGTCGACGTGGTGCTGCTGGTCCAGTGCACCAGCCCGTTCGTCGCCCGCGAGGACATCGACGGCGTCGCCAGGGCGGTCGCCCACGAAGGCGCCGACACGGCCGTCACCGTCGCCCCGTTCCACGGCTTCGTGTGGCGCGACGGGTCCGCGGTGGAGGAGGGCAGCTACGGCGTCAACCACGACAAGGCCGTCCGCCCCATGCGCCAGGCCCGTCCGCAGGACCTGCTGGAGACCGGCGCCGCGTACGCCATGGACGTGGCGGGCTTCCGTACCCACCGCCACCGCTTCTTCGGCCACACCGCCCTGGTGCGCACCGACCCGGCCCGGGTGCTGGAGGTCGACGACCCGCACGACCTGGCCCGCGCCCGCGCGCTCGCCCCGCTCCTGGACCCGGCCCCGCTGCCCACCCGCGCGGACATCGACGCCGTCGTCCTCGATTTCGACGGCACCCAGACCGACGACCGGGTCATGATCGACTCCGAGGGCCGCGAGACCGTCGCCGTGCACCGGGGCGACGGCCTGGGCATCGCCGCGCTGCGCAGGTCGGGCCTGCCGCTCCTGATCCTGTCCACGGAGCAGAACCCGGTCGTCGCCGCCCGCGCCCGCAAGCTCAAGGTCCCCGTCCTGCACGGCATCGACCGCAAGGACGAGGCGCTCAAGCAGTGGTGCGACGAGCAGTCCATCGCCCCCGAACGCGTCCTCTACGTCGGCAACGACGTCAACGACCTGCCCTGCTTCGACCTGGCGGGCTGGCCCGTCGCGGTCGCCAGTGCCCATGACTCGGTGCGCGCGGCGGCGCGCGCCGTCACGACCACCCCCGGCGGGTTCGGCGCCATCCGCGAGATCGCGGCGTGGCTGCTGGGCCCCACGCTCACCGGCACGGGCCTCCCCGCCACCTCTGTCCCCACCGGCGTCCCCGCCACCTCTGTCCCCACCGTCCCCACCAAGTAAGGAACGCACCACCATGAACACCTCCCGTCTGCGCACGTTCGGTACCCGCACCGCCGGCCCCGGCCGGCCCGTCTACATCACCGGCGAGATCGGCATCAACCACAACGGTGACCTCGACAACGCCCTCGCGCTGATCGACGTGGCCGCCGAAGCCGGCTGCGACGCCGTCAAGTTCCAGAAGCGCACCCCGGAGATCTGCACCCCGCGCGACCAGTGGGACATCGAGCGCGACACCCCCTGGGGCCGGATGACGTACATCGACTACCGCCACCGCGTCGAGTTCGGCGAGGACGAGTACCGCACCATCGCCGAGCACTGCGCCAAGCGCGGCATCGACTGGTTCGCCTCCCCGTGGGACACCGAGGCCGTCGCGTTCCTGGAGAAGTTCGACGTCCCCGCGCACAAGGTGGCCTCGGCCTCCCTCACCGACGACGAGCTGCTGCGCGCGCTGCGCGCCACCGGCCGCACCGTCATCCTCTCCACCGGCATGTCGACCCCGCGCCAGATCCGCCACGCGGTGGAGGTCCTCGGCTCGGACAACATCCTGCTCTGCCACGCCACGTCGACGTACCCGGCGAAGGCCGAGGAGCTCAACCTGCGGGTCATCAACACCCTTCAGCAGGAGTACCCCAACGTGCCGATCGGCTACAGCGGCCACGAGACGGGCCTCCAGACCACGCTGGCGGCCGTCGCGCTCGGCGCCACCTTCGTGGAGCGCCACATCACCCTCGACCGCGCCATGTGGGGCTCCGACCAGGCCGCCTCCGTCGAGCCGCAGGGCCTGACCCGCCTGGTCCGCGACATCCGCACCATCGAGGCCTCCCTCGGCGACGGCGTGAAGAAGGTCTACGAGTCGGAGCTCGGCCCGATGAAGAAGCTCCGCCGCGTCGCGGGCGTCGTCGCCGAGAGCGACGCGGCCCCCGAGCCGGTCGCGGTCTGAGCGCCGACCGGTGAACCTCGCCTTCGTCGAGAGCCCGGTCCAGCTCCTGAACGTCCTGGAGTGGACCCACAGCATGGGGGGACAGGACCCGGCCGCCACCACGGTCGTCGTCCTCCCCCCGGTCGACCCGATGTCGCGCGGCCAGCTGCGCAGGATGGCGGAGCTGGCCCGCGACGAGGGCATCACCGTCCGCTGGCAGGAGGCGCGCGGCGAGTCCGGCGCGCCTCTGAAGGCCCTGCGCGCCCTGACCGGGCTGGTCAGGCGGGCGGACCACATCGTGATCGGTGACCCGTTCTCGCGGTACGTACAGCTCCTGCTCACCCTGGTCCGCGCACCCCGCCTCACGGTGGTCGACGACGGCACGGCCACCATGGAGTTCGTCGCCCAACTGGCGCGCGGCGAGCGCCTGGTGCGCTGGCACCGCCGGGGCAGCAAGGGCCCGCGCGAACTGGTCCTGGCCCCGGTCACGGCCACCGCCCGCCGCCGCTTCACCCCATCGGCGACCCGCACGGTCGAGGTGTTCACCGCGATGCCGGTCGAGGCCCCGCCGGGCATCACGGTCAGCGCCAACGACTTCTCCTGGACCCGCAGCCGCTTCGGCCCGCCCCGCATCACCAAGGGCGCCGACCTGGTGGGCACTTCCCTGGTCGAGACGGGCGTCATCGACCCGGTCCCGTACCAGGAGGCGGTCGCCGCCCTGGCCCGCACCCACGGCGCGACCCGCTACTTCGCCCACCGCCGCGAGTCCGCGGAGAAGCTCCACGCCCTGGAAGCCGCCACCGGCCTGGAGATCGTCCGCCCGGACCTCCCCCTGGAACTCATCGCCCGCCGGGGCCCCATCGGCCGCACGGTCCTGAGCTTCCCCTCCACGGTCGTCCACACCCTCCCGCTGGCCCTGGCCGGCACGGGCGTCAAGGTCGCGGTCTGCGACATCGCCCCGGAATGGCTCCGCGACACGGCGTCCCCGCGCGCGCAGGGCTTCCTGAGCGGAGTCACGGAGACGGCCCGCGACGTACAGCGCCTGGCACCGTGGCGGGCCACGGCGGTGACGGAGGCATGAGAGGTGACAGAGGCATGAGAACGGAGGACTGAGCGAGCCGGCCCCTCACTTCTCGCGGCGCGGCTCGGCGACCGAAGACACCCTTTCGGGTGTCACCGGCCACCGCGCGCCGCCCCCTTGTGGATCAGCCGATCGGCCGGCCTTCGGCGAAGCCGAAGCTCTGGTCGTCCGCGACCCGTCCGGACCACAGCGTCATGGTGCCGTCCGGCGCCCGGCCCCACAGGTCGGCCACCGCGTCGCCGTCGAAATCCCCGACGGTACCGAGGTCGGGATGAGCCGCGGTGGTGAACCCCCGGGCGATCGTGACCCGGTTCGCGGGGTCGCCCCAGGTGGCGGGGTCGAGTTTGCCGTCGGCGCCCGCACCGCCGCGCACGCCCAGGACATCGCCGGTGGCCTTGTCGCGCAGCCACAGGTCCGCCAGGCCGTCGCCGTCGATGTCGCCGGGCGCGAGGACGGTGTAGTCGTCCCAGTCGATGCCCTCGACGAGGACGGGCACGCCCAGACGCGTCGATCCCACTCCGTAGTAGACCCAGAGACGCGACCCCTCCTGGACGAGCAGGTCGTGCTTGTCGTCACCGTTGACGTCACCCGGGGCGACGATCGCGTCGGCATCGTGCCAGTGGTCGTTCCCGGAGCCGAAGCAGCCGGAGTCCTCGTCCGGGAACGGGCACTTGACGGTCACCGGCTGCTTGCCGACATTCGCCGTGGTGCTCGCGACGCCGAGCCCGCTGTTGGAGTAGACCCACAGCTCCTTGCGCTGCTGGGCCGGACTGTACTCAAGCGTCACGAGGTCGACATAGCCGTCCTGCCCCCAGTCGCCGCGATAGGCGATCGACGCGTCCGCCAGGGTCTGCCCGCCACTGGTGGGCGGCGAGAAGGAACCGTCGCCCCGGCCCGCGTAGGTGAGCAGGTTCCCGTCGGGGTCGAGGCTCCAGATGTCCTTGTTGCCGTCACCGTTGAGATCCCCGGGGGCATCGGGTGCGGTGGCGCCGTTCGCGTAGAAGCGGTAGGTCATGGTGTCGGAGCGGTTGCCGGCTGCGTCAATGCTGTAGGCGTACAGACGATTGAGCCCCTTGTTGAGCGGGGTGTATGTAATAGCCGCTCCGCTGCCGGCGGATACGGAGACCTGGCGCAGTTGCGGTTCGGAATCCGTGTACCAGACGTATGTGACGACGTCATCGACGCCGTTGGCCCCCAGGGTGAAGGTCCCCGGGGTCCGCGCGTTTCCGGTGTTCTCGGGCCAGCCGTTGTCGCCGTCGGGGAATTCCTCCGAAGAAACCACGGGTGGCTTGTCCGGGCGGACGCGGTCCACGGAGAACACGCAGGAGTCCGTCCAGGCGGAGACGGCCCCGGCGGAGTCCTCGGCCCGGACTCGCCAGTGATAGGACCCGGTGGGCAGGTCGACCAGGGCTGTCGCGCTGGTACCCCGGGTGGCAGACACCGGCACCTCGGCGACAGGGCTCGTCCCCTCGCTCTCGAACACCTGGAACCGGGCTGTGAGATCGGCGGAGTCCACGTCGTCGACCCACGCGTAGAGCGCTGTCCGCGTATTGCCGACAGCGCCTCCGGTGCATGCCGTGGCGGGGCTGGTGCCGCGGCCGTAGGGCGTCTCGGGAGGAGTGTTCGGCACAGTCGTATTGGCCGTGGCCTCGAAGGAGGCCGAGGTGGCCGCCGCAGCGGGGGCCGGGGCGAGGACGCCGGCCCCCGCCAGGGCGGTGGCGACGGTGCCGAGAACGGCACGGTGCAGGGGCCGGTGTCTCTTTTTGCGTGGTTCCGGCGAACTGTTCATCGGTCTCCTCGTGAAAAATCCATCATTTCTTCATGATCGTAGGCTGCAATTCTTTATTGCAGGAAAGGGTTATTTCGACATGCCAGGAATAGGCACTCCTGGACGGGTCGAAAGCGAATATCACCGATGATGGTCAGTGGATTCACTCTTTACCCGGATATTCCGGGCGTGGATGAGGGGGAACTGTGTGCTCCTCGTGACGCGGCGAGCGGGCCGTTGCCGCGGCGTGGGGCGTCGGTGACGAGCCGGGCAGGCGTCGAGGGCGGCGGAGTCTACCCATGGCGCACACACACCACACGCGCCCGCGCCAACTTTTGTTCGCCTGAGCGGCTGAAGTTTTGTTGATCTGTGGCCAGTTGGGGGTGTGGGGGCCCTACCCTTCAACAGGTGAACCAGTTGAAGTCCCGCGCGTCCCGCACCGATGCCCTTGCCGAGCTGCCCGAGGGCGCCGCTCTGCCCGGCACGTTGTCCGAGGAGCTCCGTGCCGAGCTGATCGCCTTCCGCCGTGATCTGCACATGCACCCCGAGCTCGGCAACCAGGAGTTCCGCACCACCGCGGCCATCAAGGACCGGCTGGAGAAGGCCGGGCTGAAGCCGCGGGTGCTCTCCATCGGGACCGGGCTGATCTGTGACGTGGGGGAGTGGGACGGGGTGACGCCCATGCTGGCGTTGCGGGCCGACATCGACGCGCTGCCGATCCCGGACACCAAGGCGGGGGTTTCCTACCGGTCCACCGTGCCCGACCGGGCGCACGCCTGTGGGCATGACGTGCACACCGCCACCGTGCTGGGCGCCGGGCTCGTGCTGGCCGGGCTGGCGCGGCAGGGGCTGCTGCCGCGCGCCGTGCGGCTGATCTTCCAGCCCGCCGAGGAGGTCCTGCCGGGCGGGGCCGCCGACGCGATCGAGGCCGGGGTGCTGGAGGGTGTCGGGCGGATCATCGGGGTGCACTGCGACCCGAAGGTGGACGTCGGGCGGATCGGGCTGCGGATCGGGCCCATCACCTCCGCCTGCGACCGGCTGGAGGTGTCCCTCGACGGGCCCGGCGGGCACACCGCCCGGCCGCATCTGACCACCGACCTGGTCACCGCCGCCGCCCGGGTGGCCACCGACGTGCCCGCGCTGCTCGCCCGCCGGACCGACGCCCGCTCGGGGCTCGCCGTCACCTGGGGGCGGCTGGAGACCGGCCACATCTGCAATGTCATTCCGCAGCACGCGGAATTGTCCGGAACTGTTCGCTGCCTGGATCTGGCCGCCTGGCGGGGGGCGCCCGATCTGGTGCACGCGGCCATCGACGAGGTCGCGGGCATGCACGGGGCCAAGACCGTGATCAATTACGTGCGCGGGGTGCCGCCCGTGGTGAACGACGCCGAGACCATCGGACTGCTCGACGCCGCGATGACCGAGCGCCGCGGTTCCTACGCGATCGAGGACACCGAGCAGAGCCTCGGCGGGGAGGACTTCTCCTGGTACCTGGAGCACGTGCCGGGGGCCATGGCCCGGCTCGGCGTACGGACCCCCGGGGACACCCGGGGGCTTGACCTGCACCGGGGGAACTTCGACGTGGACGAGGAGGCGATCACCGTGGGTGTCGAACTCTTCACCGCCGCCGCGCTGCTCGACGGCAACCGTTCGTGAGCTGTTCGGGGGCCATTCGTGGACGGGCGGGACCGCTTCTGTTCGCGACGATCCGATAACGGCTTCCGTACGGGTCCTTATCTGACATCTACGCGCGTTACGATCGCCGCGAAACCAGCGCCGGAAGAGGCGCTTCGGTCAGGTTTGAAGGAGCCTTCCCTTGCGCCGGATCACCAGGATTGCCACCGTGGGCGTTGCGTCCGCGGCGCTTGCACTCACCGCCACCGCGTGTGGCGGAAAATCGTCGTCGGATGCGGGTTCCGACTCCAAGGACGGCAAGACCGCCATCGCGTACGACATCGGTGGCCGCGGCGACCAGTCGTTCAACGATGCCGCCTACGCCGGTCTGGCCAAGGCCGAGAAGGACCTCGGCATCAAGGGCACCGAGGCGGAGCCCTCCGACGGTGAGTCGGACGCCGACAAGGTGCAGCGCCTCACCGAGCTGGCCCGCGCCGGCAACAACCCGGTGATCGGCGTCGGCTTCGCCTACGCGCCCGCCATCAAGAAGGTCGCGCCGAAGTTCCCGAAGATCACCTTCGGGATCATCGACGACGCCTCGGTGACCGGCAAGAACATCGCCAACATCGTCTTCAACGAGGAGCAGGGCTCCTACCTCGCCGGTGTCGCCGCCGCCAAGGTCACCAAGACGAAGACGGTCGGCTTCATCGGCGGTGTCGAGACCCCGCTGATCAAGAAGTTCCAGGCCGGCTACGAGCAGGGCGTCAAGGACACCGACCCCTCGGTCAAGGTCCAGTCGCAGTACCTGACCCAGCCGCCGAACTTCGACGGCTTCTCCAAGCCCGACCTCGGCAAGGCCGCCGCCCAGGGCCAGCTCGACAAGAAGGCCGACGTGATCTACTCGGCGGCCGGTCTGGCCGGTTCCGGTGCGATCGAGGCCGTCTCCAAGGCCGGCAAGTGGAACATCGGCGTCGACTCCGACCAGTACCAGCAGAAGGGCCTCGCCGCCTACAAGGCGAGCATTCTGACCTCGGTCACCAAGGACGTCGAGGACTCGGTCTTCAACCTGATCAAGTCGGTCAAGGACGGCAAGCCGGAGACCGGTGAGATCCGCTACGGCCTGGACAAGGACGGCGTCGGCCTGTCGATGTCCAACCCGGCCTTCACCAAGATGACCGAGGTCATCGCCGCCGTGGACACGGCGAAGAAGGCCATCATCGACGGCAAGATCACCGTCAAGACCACCCCGTAACGGTTCCTGCCGTCCGGCTGGTTTCCTGTGGGCCCGGAGCGTGCGCGATGCCGCCGCTCCGGGCCTGCGGAGTACCCCACCACGAAGACCTCGAAGAAGATCCGCCTCTCGCAGTGCTCCTCCGTACCCGCCCGGAACGAAGCGTCCGGGCCGTGCTGTGCACCTGTGTTTTACGATTCGGCAGCGCTACGCGTGTAGACAGCCCTCCGGCGCGATAACTTCACCCCGCCCCCCAGCCCCTCCGCCCCCGCTCCTGTCCGGCCAAGGAGAGTGCGTCATCAACGCGTCCAGCAGCCCCCCCGCCGTAGAACTGCACGGCATCACCAAGCGTTTCCCCGGCGTCGTCGCCAACCACAACATCGACATCACCATCGGCAAGGGCACGGTTCACGCGCTCGTCGGTGAGAACGGGGCGGGCAAGTCCACCCTGATGAAGATCCTCTACGGCATGCAGAAGCCGGACGAGGGCACCATCGCGATCGACGGCGACGAGGTCACGTTCGGCAACCCCGGCGAGGCGATCGCCCGCGGCATCGGCATGGTGCACCAGCACTTCATGCTCGCCGACAACTTCACCGTCCTGGAGAACGTGGTTCTCGGCGGCGAGAAGCTGTACGGCATCGGCGCCGCAGCCCGTAAGAAGATCAAGGAGATCTCCGACGCCTACGGTCTGGGGGTCCGGCCCGACGCGCTCGTCGAGGACCTCGGAGTCGCCGACCGCCAGCGCGTGGAGATCCTCAAGGTCCTCTACCGCGGCGCCCGCATCCTCATCCTGGACGAGCCGACCGCCGTGCTCGTGCCGCAGGAGGTCGACGCGCTCTTCGACAACCTCCGCGAGCTCAAGGCAGAGGGCCTGACCGTCATCTTCATCTCGCACAAGCTGGGCGAGGTCCTGTCGGTCGCCGACGACATCACGGTGATCCGCCGCGGTACGACGGTGGGCACCGCCGACCCGGCGAACACCACCACCAAGCAGCTCGCCGAACTGATGGTCGGCAGCGAGCTCCCCTCGCCCGAGACCCGTGAGTCCACGGTGACCGACGTCCCGATGCTCCGCGTCGAGGACCTCGCGCTCAGCGTGACCGACCCCGACGGAGCCGTCCGCGACGTGCTCGCCGGTGTCGGCTTCACCATCCACAAGGGCGAGGTCCTCGGGATCGCCGGGGTCGAGGGCAACGGCCAGACCGAGCTGATCGAGACCCTGATGGGGATGCGGAACCCGGACGGCGGGGTGATCACCCTCGACACCGACGACATCTCGCACGTTCCCACGCGCAAGCGGCGGGAGAGCGGCATCGGATACATCCCCGAGGACCGCCACCGGCACGGCGTCCTGCTGGACGCGCCGCTGTGGGAGAACCGCATCCTCGGCCATGTCACCGAGAAGCCCAACAGCCGGGGCTGGCTGCTGGAGCCGAAGGCGGCCCGCGTCGACACCGAGCGCATCGTGCGCGAGTACGACGTGCGCACCCCCGGCATCGAGGTCACCGCGGGATCGCTCTCCGGCGGCAACCAGCAGAAGCTGATCGTCGGCCGCGAGATGAGCCACGCCCCGAAGCTTCTGATCGCCGCGCACCCCACCCGGGGCGTGGACGTCGGTGCCCAGGCGCAGATCTGGGACCAGATCCGCGAGGCGCGCCGCGAGGGGCTGGCCGTCCTGCTCATCTCCGCGGACCTGGACGAGCTGATCGGGCTCTCCGACACCCTGCGCGTCATGTACCGCGGCCGACTGGTCGCCGACGCCGACCCGGCCACCATCACCCCGGAGGAACTGGGCTCGGCCATGACCGGCGCCGCCACCGGTCACCTCGAAAGCCCGGAGGACGAGGCCCGATGAAGAAGATCGACAAGGACCGGCTGATTCTGGGCTTCGCCGGCCCGGTCCTCGCCCTGGTCGTCGCCATCGCACTCACCACGGTGGTGCTGCTGGCCTCCGGCCGTAACCCCTTCGAGCCGTACCGGCTGATGTTCGAGTCGGCGTCGTACGTCGACGTACAGGTCCTGATCGTCAACCAGGCCGGTACGTACTACCTCGCCGCACTCGCCGTCGCCATCGGCTTCCGGATGAACCTCTTCAACATCGGGGTCGACGGTCAGTACCGCCTCGCCGCGATGATGGCCGCGCTCGTCGGGGCCAGCGTCAGCCTGCCGGGGCCGCTCCAGATCGCGCTGATCGTCATCGTCGCGATGCTGGTCGGTGCCTTCTGGGCGGGCATCGCGGGCTTCCTGAAGACCACCCGCGGAGTCAGCGAGGTCGTCTCGACGATCATGCTCAACTCCATCGCCACCGCGCTGGTCGCCTGGCTCATCCTGCCGAAGAACTTCGGTGAGCAGCCGCCGGGCTCCAACAACCTGACCACCGGCGACATCCCGGAGTCCGGCTGGTTCCCCGGCCTGTCCATGGGCGCCGAAGCCGGTGAGATCTACGGGTTCACCTTCGTCGCCGCGGGCTGCGGCCTCGTCTACTGGTTCGTGCTCAACCGCACCCGGTTCGGCTTCGACCTGCGGGCCACGGGCGCCAGCGAGAGCGCCGCCCAGGCATCCGGTGTGGACGCCAAGAAGATGATCCTCACCTCGATGCTGATCTCCGGGGCGGTCGCCGGTCTCGCCGGCATGCCGACCCTGCTCGGCGACACGCACACCTACAGCCTCGACTTCCCGACCGGCATCGGCTTCACCGGCATCACCATCGCGCTGCTGGGCCGGAACAACCCGCTGGGCATCGCCTTCAGCGCCCTGCTGATCGCGTTCCTGGACAAGTCGTCGGCCTCTCTCGACCAGTTCGGGTACGAGAAGGAGATCGCCACGATCATGCAGGGCCTGATCGTGATCTCGGTCGTCGTCAGCTACGAACTGGTCCGCCGGTACGGCATCAAGCGCCAGCAGCAGAAGGTCGGCGAGGAACTCGCCGCCGGGAACGCCCTCACGACCGAGAAGGAGGCGGCACTGTGAGCACCAGCAAGGTCTCCGCCGCAACCGCCGCCCCCAAGAAGGGCACCGGGCGCCGCAAGCTCTCCCTGCCCGTCGTCCTCCTGATCATCGCGGGTGCGCTCGCCCTGGTCTCCCTGGTCCGTCTGATCAGCGGCGCCGACGACGTGACCTCCGTGGGTCAGGTCGCGGGCGCGCTGGAACTGGCCGTTCCGATCGGCCTGGCCGGGCTCGGCGGCCTGTGGGCCGAACGCGCCGGCGTCGTCAACATCGGCCTCGAAGGCATGATGGTGCTGGGTACCTGGTTCGGTGCCTGGGCCGGATTCCAGTGGGGTCCCTGGGTCGGCGTGCTGTTCGGCATCCTCGGCGGCGCGCTCGGCGGGCTGCTGCACGCGGTCATCACCGTCACCTTCGGCGTGAACCACATCGTCTCCGGTGTGGCCATCAACATCCTCGCCGTCGGTCTCACCCGCTACCTCTCCAACTTCGCCTTCGACGGCGTCGAGGGCGGTTCGTCCAAGCAGTCGCCGCGCATCGATCCGATCGACAAGATCACCATTCCAGGGTTGTCCGACTGGATGCAGGATCTGCAACAACACCACTGGTTCCTGATCTCCGACATCGCGGGCATCATCGGCGGACTCGTCACCGGCCTGTCCCTGCTGACGGTCGTCGCCCTGCTGCTGATCCCCGCCACCTGGTGGATCCTGTGGCGCACGGCGTTCGGTCTGCGGCTGCGTTCCTGCGGTGAGAGCCCGGTGGCCGCCGAGACGCTCGGCGTCAACGTCTACAAGTACAAGTACATCGCCGTCACGGTCTCCGGCGGTCTGGCGGGACTCGGCGGGGCCTTCCTGGCGATCGTCGCCACCGGCATCTACCAGGAGAACCAGACCGGCGGACGCGGTTACATCGGTCTCGCCGCCATGATCTTCGGCAACTGGATGCCGGGCGGCATGGCGCTGGGCGCGGGCCTCTTCGGCTTCACCGACAGCCTCAAGCTGCGTGGCGGCGCCGAGAACGTGCACGCGATGCTGCTGTTGCTGGCGATCCTGCTGGTGATCGTGGTGTTCTGGCAGCTGTACCGCAAGAAGTACGTTGCCGCGGTGATCTCGGCGGCCATCTCCGCGCTGCTGTTCACCTGGTACGCGCTGACCGACCAGGTACCGAGCCAGTTCGTCGACGCCGCCCCGTACGTCACGACGCTGCTGGTCCTCTCGCTCTCCGCGCAACGGCTGCGCATGCCGAAGGCGGACGGCGTGACCTATCGCAAGGGCGAAGGCAAGTGACACCGCCGCCGGACGCCGCGGCGCCCGTCGAGGCGCCGCCGGTCGACTGGGCGGCCCTGCGCACCGCCGCACGGGAGGCCATGTCCCGTGCGTACGCGCCGTACTCGGGCTATCCGGTCGGCGTCGCGGCCCTGGTGGACGACGGCCGCACGATCGTCGGCTGCAACGTGGAGAACGCCTCGTACGGCCTCTCGCTGTGCGCCGAGTGCGGCCTGGTCTCCCGGCTGCACGCCACCGGCGGCGGCCGGCTGACCCACTTCACCTGCGTGGACGGGACCGGGGCGATCCTGGTCCCGTGCGGCAGGTGCAGGCAGCTGCTCTACGAGTTCGGGGGGCCGGAACTCGTCCTGGAGACCCCGGACGGCCTGCGTACGCTCGACGAGATGCTGCCGCAGGCGTTCGGGCCGCAGAACCTCGGCTGACCCGCGCCGGGCACCCCCGCACCGGGTGCCCGGCCCCACCCCCACCCTCATGTACGAGCAACACGGCCGGAAGGACTCCAGACCATGGACGCCATCTCCGTCATCCGCACCAAGCGGGACCGAGGCGAGCTGACCCCCGAGCAGATCGACTGGGTCATCGACGCGTACACCCGCGGCGCGGTCGCCGACGAGCAGATGTCCGCGCTGGCCATGGCGATCCTGCTGAACGGCATGAACCGCACCGAGATCGCCCGCTGGACCGCCGCGATGATCGCCTCCGGCGAGCGGATGAGCTTCGCCGAACTCTCCCGCCCCACCACCGACAAGCACTCCACCGGTGGCGTCGGCGACAAGATCACGCTGCCGCTCGCCCCGCTGGTCGCCGCCTGCGGCGCCGCCGTGCCGCAGCTCAGCGGCCGCGGTCTCGGCCACACCGGCGGCACCCTCGACAAGCTGGAGTCCATCCCCGGCTGGCGCGCCCACCTCTCGAACGAGGAGATGCGGCACGTCCTGGACACCACCGGCGCGGTCATCTGCGCCGCCGGTGACGGGCTCGCCCCCGCCGACAAGAAGCTGTACGCGCTGCGCGATGTCACCGGCACCGTCGAGGCCATCCCGCTGATCGCCAGCTCGATCATGTCCAAGAAGATCGCCGAGGGGACCGGCGCCCTCGTCCTGGACGTCAAGGTCGGCTCCGGCGCCTTCATGAAGACCATCGAGGACGCCCGCGAGCTGGCCTCCACCATGGTCGCGCTCGGCACCGACAGCGGCGTACGGACGGTCGCGCTGCTCACGGACATGGCCACCCCGCTCGGCCTCGCCGCGGGCAACGCCCTGGAGGTCCGGGAATCGGTGGAGGTGCTGGCCGGCGGCGGTCCGCAGGACGTCATCGACCTCACCCTGGCACTCGCCCGCGAGATGCTGGACGCGGCCGGGCTCAAGGACGCCGACCCGGAGAAGGCCCTGGCCGACGGTTCCGCGATGGACGTGTGGCGCCGCATGATCTCCGCCCAGGGCGGCGACCCGGACGCCGCGCTCCCCGTCGCCCGCGAGCAGCACGTGGTCACCGCACGCTCCACCGGCGTACTGACCCGCCTGGACGCGTACGACATCGGCGTCGCCGCCTGGCGCCTGGGCGCGGGCCGGGCCCGCAAGGAGGACCCGGTGCAGGCGGGCGCGGGCGTGGAGCTGCACGCCAGGCCCGGCGACACCGTGACCGAGGGGCAGCCGCTGCTGACGCTGCACACGGACACCCCGGAGAAGTTCGACTACGCGCTGAAGGCCCTGCCCGACGCGTACGACATCGCCCCGGCCGGTACGGAGTTCGCCCCGCTGCCCGTGGTGCGCGAGCGCATCGCGTAACCGGGCGGGACAACACGCGCGGCCCGCCGCACGGATCTCGAAGATCCGTGCGGCGGGCCGCTGTCGTGCGGGGCGTCAGCCCCTGCGGGGCCTCAGCGCCTGCGGTCCGGGGTCACTTGCCCAGGTACGCGCTGTGGATCGTCACCGACGACTTGTTGCCCTTCTTGTCCGTGACGTTGGCCTTGAAGGAGATGGCCTTCCCCTTCGCCGGGTTCCTCACGGAGATCTTGCCCTTCTTGACGGTGACCTTCTTCCAGGTCTTGCCGTCGTTGTAACTCACGTACACCGTGAGCGACTTGAGGTTCTTGCCGGCGGCCGAGCCCTGCACCTTCACCGGCACCGATACGGCCTTGCCCGCCTTGGCCCGGCCGTCCGTGGTCAGCGCGGGGCTGAAGCGGACGGTGGACGCCGGGAGCTGGGCGCCCGGCGTCTTCTTGGAGCGGAACGACCAGCTCGCGTCGGTCCGGGTGGACAGCGCACCGATCTTCGCGCTGTGCCGCACCGAGGTGGTGAGCCGGTAGTCGGCGGCACCCGAGGGGACCTTGAAGAACTCGTCGCCCGTCAGCGGGTCATCGTTCTGGGCGATCTTCTTGCCGTTGCGGTAGAGGACCGTCTTCACCGAGGAGAGCTCCGGCGAACCGTAGTTGCCCTTGCCGTCGGCCAGGACCGGCAGGGCGGCGGTGATGTCGTTGCCGCTGCGGAAGATGCCCGACTCCGAGGACAGCAGGGGACCGAAGACCCCGGTGTTCACGGTCCTGGTGTAGCTCTTGCCGCCCTTGTACGCGGCCTCGTCGCCGACCATGTAGTACGCCTCGGTCAGCGGGAAGCCTTCCGGGGTGTGCCCGCCGACCTGCTGGAAGTCGAAGCTCCAACGGGCCTTGTCGAGGGTGGAGACGCGGACCGTGCGGGTACCGGGCAGCTTCTGCTCGACCGCTGTGCCGAAGAACTGCTCACTGTCGGGCAGCGAGGCCCACGCGTAGATCTGGCCGGTCTTCCTGGCGACCGCGCCGACACCCATGGACACCTTCAGCGTGGCGAACTGACCGGCCGTGAACTTTCGGCTGTAGCCCGTCGCGAGCTGCTTCACCTTTCCGCCGAGCGCGACGTTGTACTCGCTCGACGCGCCCTTGGTCCAGTTGCCCGTCCAGCTCTGGGAGAGCGAACCGTCGGTGATCTGCGGACCGACGTGGGCGGTGCCGAAGCCCTTCGTGTCGCCCAGGATCCAGCCGAAGCTCGCCTCGCTGTTCTTGGTCGAGACCGTGTACTCGGTCAACAGGCCCTGGGCCTTGGTGCCCTTCTCCGGCAGCGTGAAGGAGACCGGCTTCGCCGTGCGGGCGTCCAGCGTGACCGCGGTGGCACCGGTGACGTTCAGCTTCGGCTGAGCGAGCCAGTCGACGCCGGCCTCGGGGTTCTCGCTCGCGTAGATGTTGGCGTTCAGCGCGTACGTGCCCTTGGGCAGCCGCACCTTGGCCACTCCGTCGGTGACCACGGGGGCGACCGAGGCCCCCAGACCGTCGAGCGCGTCCAGAGCGACCTCCGCGAAGGCGGGGGCCCCGCCGGTGCGGCCGATGGTCTTCAGCGTGACGTCGTACGCCTCGCCCTCACGCTCGACCGCGGCCGCGGTGCGGACGCTCTGCCCGCCACCGGTGCCCACGACATACGCGGAGTACGAGCCGTTCTCCGCGCCGCCGAGCCGGGTGTCGGCCGTCAGCTCCACGTCGGTGGTGCCGCCCGCGGGGACGGTGACCTTGTCGGCGCCGAGGACGAAGAAGCCGGCCGGGGCGGGCTTGCCCTTCGGTCCGGTGCCCGCCACCGTCAGATCGAGCGTGACATCGCTCGTACCGAGGTTGCGGTACGTCACCTTCTTCGTGGCCGGGGTGTCATCGGTGTGCGGCCACTCCTGCACACCGAAACTCACCGAGACCGGGTCGGCGACGATGCTCTGGCCGAGCGCCCTGTCGACGGCGATCCGCCCCGAGCCCTGCTGGAACGCGTTGTACGCGCCCGGCTTCGTGGAGGCCGTCAGCGCGCCCTTCAGCTCGGTGTACGTCCACTGCGGGTGCTGCTGCTTGAGGAGCGCCGCGGCGCCCGCGACATGCGGGGTCGCCATCGACGTACCGGAGATGCTCAGGTAGCCGGGCGGGTTCTGGCCGACCTCCTGGTCGATCGCCGAACCGGGGGCGGCGGCCGCCGTGATGTCCACGCCGGGGGCGGTCACATCGGGCTTGATGGCACCGTCACCGATGCGCGGACCGCGGCTGGAGAAGTCCGCCAGCACGTTCTTGTCGTCGACGGCACCGACGGTCAGCGCGGCGTCCGCACTGCCCGGCGAGCCCACCGTGCCCGCCCCGTCGCCCTCGTTGCCCGCCGCGATGGCGAACAGGACGCCCTTCTCGGCCGACAGCTTGTTGACCGCCGCTTCGAGCGGGTCGATCTCGGGGGTGTCGCCGCCGCCGAGGCTCAGGTTGACGATGTCGGCGCCCTGGGCGACCGCCCACTCCATGCCCGCCAGGATGCCGGAGTCGTCGCCGAAGCCGTCGTCGTCGAGCACCTTGCCTTCGAGCAGCTTGGCGTCCGGGGCCACGCCCTTGAACTTTCCGCCGGACCTGGCGCCCGTACCGGCCGCGATCGAGGACACATGCGTGCCGTGCCCGACCCGGTCCTTGGTGTCGGGCGAGGCGGTGAAGTTCTTCGACGCGAGGATCTGGTTCTTGAGGTCGGGGTGCGTGGGGTCCACACCCGTGTCCAGGACCGCGATCTTCACGCCCTTGCCGGTGTACCCGGCCTGCCAGGCGACCGGTGCGCCGATCTGGGCGACGCTCTTGTCCAGGCTCGCCCGGCGCACCCCGTCCAGCCAGACCCGGTCGACGCCCGCCGCCGTGGTGCGCTGGGGGCTGTGGGCCTGCTTGCTGGTGAGGGCCTGCCAGATGTCCTTGGCGTCCCCCTTCGGCGTGGTCACCGACTCCGCGTTCAGCGACTTCAGGCTCCGGCCGACCCGGGTGGCGCCCGCGTCACGCACTTCGGCCTTCGCGGCCGCCGCCTGTGCTCCCCGGTAGCCGACGATCAGCCGCAGGCCCTTCTGCTGGGCGCGGCGGTTCTCGGGGCGGTTCAGCTCCGTGATGTCGAAGAGCCGTCGGTCCAGCTTTCCGGAGGCGATCAGCCGGTGGGCGTCGGCGGGTATGACGAGCGTGTGCCCGTCGCGTATCCGCTTCTGGACCGGTATCCCGGCACGCCCCTTCGCGGGCTCGAAGCCCACGACCCGTCCCTTGGCGTCGACCGTGACCCGGTCGCCGGTGATGAGCGTCAGATGGTGCGTCGCCCTGGCCGCGGCGCCGGCCCGGGAGCCGGCGGGACCGGCCCTGTCCGGCTGTGCCGCGGCGGGCGTGGTCATCCCCGCCGCGATGGCCACGGCTGCTGCCGCGGCGATCGTCGAAACACACGCGCTCTTCACGTGTCTGCGCAACTCTCCCCCTGGAGAATGAGGCGGTTCCTGGGAACCGTTGGTCTGTGGGCACCGCTGTGCTGCCGATGCCCACAGGTTCATGGAACAAGAGGGGAAATCGTGCGCACGGGTTCACGAAAGTGGTGCATGAGTGAGGAGTTGACGAAAAATGTGCGGGTGAGTGAGCGGAACTGCGGGCGGACGGGCGGAATCACGGGCGGGCAACGTCGATTTCTCGACAGCGGCAGATGAGTTTCGGCGGCTGTGCCGGTCTGCTTGGTGTGGATGCCATGAACCCGATCGTTCTTGTCGTCGAGGGCCGCGTCACCCGGTCCGCCGTGCCGGGTCTCTGCGCGGAACTGGAGTCGCTGCTGCGGAGCCCGCAGGCCGCCGCCCTCGGCCCGGCCGAGGCGGTGGAGTGCGATGTGGGCGGGGTCGTCCAGCCGGATCTGGCCCTGGTCGAGGCGGTGGCCCGGCTGGGGCTCGTGGCGCGCAGGGCGGGCGGCAGGCGGCTACGGCTGCGCCGGGTGCCGCCGGAGGTCCGGACCCTGCTGCGTCTGGTGGGGCTGGCCGATGTGGTGGTCCTGGACGACCCGGAGCAACGGGTTCCAGGGCCGCACCGGCCGCCCGTGCCCTGAGGAGTCTCCCGCTCGGTCCGGGCCGGTGCTCACACAGGTCACCGCGTAGGCGGTACCGCTGTCGCCGGGCTGCGTCGGCAGCGGTGACGGCGGCGGGTCGTCGCAGAGGTGGTCGTACCAGTGCTCCGGCTGCGGTCCCGGTTCCGTGCCCGCACCGGCGGAGGGCCGGGGGGCCGGCCCGCTCGTCGCGGCCGGCTCACCCACCCACTGGGTCAGCCCCCACCCGCCCGCCGCCGGCACGGCCCAGCCGCCCACCAGGCCGTACCGCCATCCCCGGCCGTACCGCCATCCCCGGCCGGAGCGTCGGCTCACGCCGTTTCGGCGGGGAGGTGGTCGGGCAGCCCGAACAGCGGGAACCAGCGCGGGGTGTCCAGGAAGCAGTGCATCGCGGAGATCGCACCGTCCGTGATGTCGATGACCTGCAACGCCCATGGCACGAAACCGGGCCCCTCGGGGTTCGGCTTGTAGTGCGCGAACGCCGGTGTCCCGTTGGCCTCGGTCGCCACCAGACGGGAGCCCGCGCAGCTCGCGCCGAAGGAGAGCATGAAGCCGGTGATGTCCTCGTGCCCCTTCAGCCAGAGGTCGAACGGCGGCATCGTCATCACGGCGTCCTCGTGGAGCAGCGCGGTCAGTGCCGTCATGTCGTAGCCCTCGAACGCCGCCACGTACCGTTCGAGGAGCTTCTGCTGCTCCGCGTCGAGCGGATTCGCGGTGTCCGCGGCCCGGTCCTCGGACTCCGTCAGTGTGGCCCGCGCCCGCTGGAGGGCGCTGTTGACCGAGGCGACCGAGGTGTCGAGCAGTTCGGCGACCTCACTCGCCTTCCAGGCGAGGACCTCGCGCAGGATCAGCACGGCCCGCTGCTTGGGGGGCAGATGCTGAAGTGCGGCGACGAACGCGAGGCGCACCGACTCCCGGGCCACGGCGGCCTCCGCGGGATCTTCCACCGACGGCAGGATCCGGCCGTCCGGCATCGGCTCCAGCCAGGTGTTCTCGGGCAGCGGGTTGAGCGCCGCGCGGGCCAGCGGGGTGGGTCCGCTCAGATCCATCGGCCTGGCCCGCTTGTTGCCCGCGTTCAGCATGTCCAGACAGACGTTCGTCGCGATCCGGTAGAGCCAGGACCGCAGCGAGGAACGGCCCTCGAACTTGTCGAAATTGCGCCAGGCCCTCACCAGGGTGTCCTGGACCGCGTCCTCGGCCTCGAAGGCCGAGCCGAGCATCCGGTAGCAGTAGCCGGTCAGCTCGACCCGGTGCCCTTCCAGACGGCTGTCGACGCTCGCCGTGGCCGTCTTCGTCAGATCGCTCATCGCTCCACCCCTGTTGCGCTGTGACACCGCTCATCCAGCACTCTGGAAGCTACCGCAGGCCACTGACAATCGGGTGGGAAGCACCAAAGCCCCTCACGTTCCGGGCTTGCGTCCGTACACGAAGACGTCGTCGCCCTTCTTCAGCAGCTTCCAGTACGACTTCGCGTCCGCGGGCCGCATGTTGACGCAGCCGCCCGAGCCCGGAGGGTTGTACATGGACTTGGTGACCGAGTGGAACGCCTGGCCGCCGTCGAAGAACTGGGAGTACGGCATCCAGACCTTGTAGATCGTCGACCAGTGCTTGATGTCGCGCCAGTACACCTTGCTCGCGCCGGTACGTGTCTCCGCGCCGTCGCGCCCGGTCCGCACCGGCACCGGCCCGAACTTCAGCTTCTTGCCGTCCTGGATCCAGCTCAGCTGCCGCGTCAGGTCCACGCACGCGATGCGCCCCTTGTCGGTGGGGCACTTCTTCGCCTTGTCGGGGTTCTTCCCGGCGGCCTTCTGGTCGAGCATCGTGTTCATGGTGCGCCAGGTGACCGGCCCCGCGTACCCGATGGTGGGCGTGATCCCGTGGGCCTTCTGGAACTTCTGGGTGGCCTTGCAGTCGGCCGTCGACTGCTTGCCGTCGACGGGCCGCTTCAGGAACTTCTCCACCTTCTTCTGGTACGGCCCGGTGGACTTCGTGCAGGACGCCGCCTGGGCGGCGGTGCCGGTGCCCAGGACCAGCGCGGGCGCCGCCACCAGCCCGGCGACGGACAGCGCGACCCCGCGCCGC
This sequence comes from Streptomyces sp. NBC_01237, assembly GCF_035917275.1. Lineage (NCBI taxonomy): Bacteria > Bacillati > Actinomycetota > Actinomycetes > Kitasatosporales > Streptomycetaceae > Streptomyces > Streptomyces sp. NBC_01237. The sequence goes on from NZ_CP108508.1 coordinate 5,644,971, forward strand.
AGTCGCACGGCAGGTATCTTCTGTGTGACTCTCATGTACGCCAACTCCCCTTCGCAGGCAGTACGTTGGTCTCGTCTGCTAGGACGCGCGAAGGGGAGTGGAGGTTGCGCGGGCTGACCTCTCGATCGGGTACCGGTCGGGGTCCGGCCGGTACGCGCCGTCAGCGGTTCAGCGGTTTCCGCAGGTGGTTCAGCGCGTGGCGGGGACGAGCGCGCGCCGTTCGGCCCGCGCGACCCGGGTCCCGTACAGCGTGATCGATACGACGCCGAGGACCGCGAGCAGCCCCAGCGCCACCGTCCCCGCCCAGCCCCCGGCGTGGAAGGCGACCGCACCGAGCGTGCCGCCCGCGCTGGAGCCCAGGTAGTACGCGGACTGGTAGAGCGCGGATGCCTGGGCGCGGCCGGTGGTGGCCGTACGGCTCACCGAGGACGAGGCGACCGCGTGCCCGGCGAAGAACCCGGCCGTGATCAGCACCAGGCCCAGCAGTACGGCGGGCAGCTGGTCGGCCAGGGAGAGCAGCAGACCGGCGGCCGTGGTGGAGACGGCCAGGTAGAGCGCTCCCCGGCGGCCGAGCCGGGCGACCAGCTGTCCGGCCGCGGCGGAGGAGACCGTACCGACCAGGTAGACCAGGAAGATCGAGCCGACGATGCCCTGCGGGAGGCTGAACGGGGCCTCGACCAGCCGGTAGCCGATCACGGTGTAGACCGCGCCGAACACCGTCATGAACAGGGCGCCGATCGCGTACAGGCGGCGCAGCAGCGGATCGGCGAGGTGCCCGCCGACGGTCTTCGCCAGGGCCTTCGGGTTCAGCGAGCCGGGCGTGAAGTGCCGGGCCTTGGGGATCATGAAGTGGAAGACGACCGCACAGGCCACGGCGAGCAGCCCCACGGAGAAGAGCGCGGCCCGCCAGCCCCACAGCTGGGCGACCCAGCCGGTGAGGATGCGGCCGCTCATGCCGCCGATGCTGTTGCCCGCCACGAACAGCCCGATCGCGGCGACCAGCGCCTTGGGCCGCACCTCCTCGGCCAGATACGCCATCGCGGAGGCCGGCAGCCCGGCGAGCGCGGCTCCCTGTACGGCCCGCAGCGCGATCAGCCAGCCGAGCGACGGGGCGAACGGGATGAGCAGACCCACCAGCACGGCGACCGTCAGCGAGGCGGTCATCATCTGCCGCCGCCCGAACCGCTCGGAGAGCGCGCTCAGCGGCAGGACGCACAGGGCCAGCGCCCCGGTGGCCGCGGAGACCGTCCAGCTCGCCTGTCCCGCCGTGGCGCCGAAGGAGGCGGAGACGGCGGGCAGCAGGGCCTGGGTGGAGTAGAGGAGGGCGAACGTCGCGATCCCGGCGGCGAAGAGCGCGAAGCTCATCCGGCGGTAGCCGGGGCGGCCGGGCTCAAGACGCGCGGTGGCGTCGGTGGTGGAGAGGAGGGACGGCGCGGCTGAGGCATCCACGGCGAGGGTGGATGCCCCGGTACTGGCAGGAGGCATACGTCGAAAGTAGGCTTCCGGGTTTCATGCGTCCAATGCACGAACTCGCCATAATCGTTCCCATGGTGCATGAACGCAGCTCACAGCCTCGGCTGTCACCGAGCAGTTACGAAGAAGACATCCGCGCGGTACTCGCGCCGAGGCTCGCGTACTTCGCGGCGGTGGCCCGTCACGAGCACGTCACCCGCGCCGCGCACGAGCTGGGAGTCCCGCAGTCGACGCTCTCGCGGGCCATGGTCAGACTCGAACAGGATCTGGGCGTCGCCCTGTTCGCCCGCCGGGGCCGCACCGTCTCGCTCACCCCGGCGGGCCGCACCTTCCTGGGCTCGGCGGAGCGGGCGCTGGCCGAGGTGGAGAAGGCCGCCGACTCCGTACGGGCGGACGCCGACCCGAGCGCGGGCAAGGTCGCCTTCGGCTTCCTGCACACCATGGGATCCGAGACCGTGCCCGCCCTGATCCGGGCCTTCCGCGTCGACCACCCCAAGGTCCGCTTCCAGCTCGTCCAGAACTACGGCGAGGCGATGATCGAACGTCTGCGGGCGGGCGGCCTCGACCTCTGCCTCACCTCACCCGTCCCCGACGCCCCGGACCTGGTAGCCCGCCGCCTCGACGAGCAGCGGCTGCGCCTGGTGGTCCCCGACGACCACCGCCTCGCGGGCCGCCGCCGCGTCCGCCTCGCGGAGGCCGCCGACGAATTCTTCGTCACCCTGGAACCGGGCTACGGCCTGCGGCGGATCACCGACGACCTCTGCGCGGAGGCGGGCTTCACCCCGCGGGTCGCCTTCGAGGGCGAGGAGGCCGAGACCCTGCGGGGTCTGGTCGCGGCGGGACTCGGGGTGGCCCTCCTGCCGCCCCCCGCGGTGGCCCGGCCCGGCGTCGTCGAGCTGACCGTCACGGCGCCGCGGGCGGCCCGGGAGATCGGCGTCGCCTGGCTGGACGGCCACCCGGACACCCCGCCCGTCGCCGCCTTCAAGCGCTTCCTGCTCTCCCGCCGGGGCCATCTGCTCCCGGACTGACCGGCCGGGCGGGCGCGGCCGGCTCCCGGACCGGGCGGCGCTACGGGCGCAGCGAGCGGCCGAACCCGGCGGCCAGCGGCATCCGCAGCCCCAGCGGCGGCGGTGCCGCCAGTGCGTCGGCCACCGGCCGGGCGTAGGACCGGGCGAACAGCGATCCCCGGACGAAGTCGGCGGCCAGCGCCTCCACTTCGGACCGGTGCTGGCGCAGCGCGTGCCCGTCGGAGTGGACCTCGAAGCGGCAGGTGTCCCGGTTGGACTTCTTGGCCCGCTCGGCCAGCCGGTACGACAGCTCCGGGTCCGTGTGCGCGTCGTTCGTGCCGTGCACGATCAGCACCCGCCGCCCCACCAGTTGCTTCACCGGCTCCGGATCGGGCTCGTCCGGGGCGTGGTCCGGCAGCCAGGGGGCCATCGCCAGCACGGAGGTCACGGCGGTGTGCCCGCCGGCCCGCAGCGCGGCCCGGCCGCCCATGCCGTGGCCGACGAGGCAGACGGGGACGTCGCCGTAGCGCCGTACGGCCTCGTCGGCCGCCCACTCGGCGTCCGCCGCCGGGGCCGCGTCACCGTTCCAGCCGCGGGCGCGGTAGCGCAGCACATGCACCGCGAGACCGTCGTCCCGGCCCGCGCGGGCCAGGGTCCGGGCGAACGGCAGCTGGACCGCGTACGACCATGCGGAAGGACGGCGGGGCGAGTCCGCCCTGCCGTCCGGGAGCAGCAGGACGACGCCGCTGACCTCGGGTGGTGCTCCGGCCGTGAGGACGGCCCGTCCCAGCCTCGCAGCAGGCAGGGGAAGTGCGCGCTGTGCCATGACAGAACAGTCTCAGAAGGAGAGGTGTACTCCACCCGACTTCGCGGTCACTGTTACGCATCGGCGAAGCGCTCTACGCGCGTAGGCGCTAGAGTGCCAAGATGACGAGCCAGACCCTGAATGTCCCCGATTCCGACCAGATCCGGCGTGCCCCCAAGGTGCTCCTCCACGACCACCTCGACGGCGGCCTGCGCCCCGGCACGATCGTGGACCTGGCGCGCGAGCAGGGCTACGACGACCTTCCCGAGACCGAGCCCGACAAGCTCGGCGTCTGGTTCCGCGAGGCGGCCGACTCCGGTTCGCTGGAGCGCTACCTGGAGACGTTCGCCCACACCTGCGCCGTCATGCAGACCCGTGAGGCCCTGTTCCGGGTGGCCGCCGAGTGCGCCGAGGACCTCGCCGAGGACGGTGTCGTCTACGCCGAGGTGCGCTACGCCCCCGAGCAGCACCTGACCGGCGGACTGACCCTCGAAGAGGTCGTCGAAGCGGTCAACGAGGGCTTCCGCGAGGGCGAGCGCCGGGCCCGCGCGAACGGCCACCGCATCCGCGTCGGAGCGCTCCTCACCGCGATGCGGCACGCCGCCCGCGCCCTGGAGATCGCCGAACTCGCCAACCGCTACCGCGACCTGGGCGTCGCCGGCTTCGACATCGCGGGCGCCGAGGCGGGCTACCCGCCCACCCGGCACCTCGACGCGTTCGAGTACCTCAAGCGCGAGAACAACCACTTCACGATCCACGCGGGCGAGGCGTTCGGGCTCCCGTCGATCTGGCAGGCGCTCCAGTGGTGCGGCGCCGACCGCCTCGGCCACGGCGTCCGCATCATCGACGACATCGAGGTCGCCGACGACGGCACCGTGACGCTGGGCCGTCTCGCCTCCTACGTACGCGACAAGCGCATCCCGCTGGAGCTGTGCCCGACCTCCAACCTCCAGACCGGCGCCGCCGACTCCTACGCCGAGCACCCCATCGGGCTGCTGCGGAAGCTGCATTTCCGCGCCACGGTGAACACGGACAACCGGCTGATGAGCGGGACGAGCATGAGTCGGGAATTCGAGAAGCTGATCGAGACTTTCGGATACACGCTCGACGACATGCAGTGGTTCACAGTCAATGCGATGAAATCAGCGTTCATTCCTTTCGATGAACGTCTGGCGATGATCAACGACGTCGTCAAGCCCGGATACGCGGAACTGAAGTCCGAATGGCTGTTCCGGCAGACCGCCGCGACCAGCGGTTCTTCGTCCCTGGTGGGCTGATAGCAGCTCAGGGGAAACGGCCGGGGCCTTCGTGTCCCGGCCGTTTTTCGTGTGTCGCCATGTTTGCGGAACAGGTAATGAGCTGGCTACGTTGCGAAGCCGCTCACATTCCCTTCCCCAAGGACGAATTCTCATGAAGAAGTCTGCTGCCAGGACTCTCGGCGTCGCCGCCCTCGGTGCCGCTTTCGCCGCTGCCGCCGCCGGCAGTGCCTCCGCCGTCACCGCGCTGCCGGTCGACGCCGTCGCCGGTGCGCTCCCCGTCTCCACCAGCGCCCTGGACACCGTCGCCAAGTCCCTGCCGGTCCAGGAGACCGCGAACAAGGTCCTCGGCGGCGAGGCCACCGACGCCGTCGCCCCCGTCACCGGCCTGCTCGGCGGCCTGCCCACCAAGGGCCTGTCGGCGAACGGGATCCCGCTCGGCGGCTGATCACCACCCCCGCGGCACACCACCGCACATGCCAGTGGGGCACACACCCGGTCCGGGTGTGTGCCCCACTGCGCGTTCTCCCCGTGGTCCGCGCGTCACCAGGCCGTCGCGGACGTGGCGGACTTCTCCGACGGCAGCAGCGCCCACAGCGCCAGGTACAGCAGGAACTGCGGGCCGGGGAGCAGACACGAGGCGACGAAGATGATCCGCATCGTCCCTGCGGAGATGCCGAAGCGCCGTGCCAGCGCTGCGCACACTCCACCGATCATGCGTCCTTCGCGGGGGCGGGCAAGTGCGGCCATGGTGGGCTCCTTCGTGAACCGTTCCGGGGGAGCGGTGGGTGGCTCCCGATGTATCCATAGTGGCCCGGCGAAGCGGTACGAAACATCGCTCTACGGTGCGATGCCGACCCTGGGAATCGTCGGGGTCGGGCCCCCAGGGGCCTCGTCCCTGAGGCGGGGGGCGTCTCGTACCCCCGGATGTTCGCGGCGGCGCAGCCGGGCCCGGCACACCGGGACGACCAGCAGATGGGCCAGTCCCACCCCGGCGGTGTTCAGCAGCAGCGAGTCGATGTCCACCACCTGTCCGGGCACGGCGGTCTGCGCCAGCTCGATGGCCAGCGAGATCAGGGCACCGGCGGCGACCGTGCGCACCAGCGAGACCCACGGGGAGACGAAGAGCCGCCCCCCGGCCAAGGGCAGCAGCACACCCAGCGGGGCCAGCAGGAGCAGCCCCTCACCGATACGGCGGGCCGCCTCGACCGGGCCGAGAGCCAGATCCGCCCTGATACCGGCCAACGGCTCGAAATTCGCGGCCGTCATCCAGGGCACATCCAGCGGGCGCAGAGTCAGCCACGCGACGAACAGCAGATGCGCGAAGAGGAGAGAGACCCCCGCCGCGCGGAAGCGGATGACGGTCTGGCCGCCCGAACCTTGACGCACGTCCACCAAGACGCCACGACCGGCAGGATCGGTTCCGCGCGACCGCGGGAAGGTGCGTCCGGTGCGACGGCGAGCGGTCCGCGCCCCGATCGCCCCCGACCGCGCCCGTTCGGCCGTACCGGCCCGGGCAGCTCCGACGCGTCCGCTCGGAGCGCTCGGCCGGGGGTGGCTCAGCGCAGTTCGACCGCGCCGAGCGTCGGTACGTCCTGAGGCCGCGCCTTCGTCTCCGTCGTGCACAGATAGCCCCGCGGCGCGTAGTTACCGGGGCCGCCCAGGACGACGGTGCCCGCGGAGACGAGCACGTCGCTCTCCGCGTATGTGCAGACGAGCTGGGCCAGCGCCTCCGCCGACAGGTCCTCGGGCTGCGTACTGAGCCTCAGCGTGCCCCGCGGGTCGCTCCTGTGCCCCCCGGTGACCCGCAGGCTTGTCGGCACCGCGGTGGAGAACCCGGCCCGGCGCTCGTCGGCGGGCGGCGGGGACTGCACCTCGTCCAGCAGGGCCCGCGCGACCAGCAGACGGTCGGACGTCGTCGCGGGGACCGGCACGGTGCGGTCGACCGTCACCAGCTGTGAGGCGCACACCAGATAGACGTCGACCTCGATGCCGTCCAGCGCCTTCGTGGCGGAGTCCGGCGAGGAGAGGCGGCACGGCACCCGCGACGGTGCCGCCCCGGCGTCCACCGGCACCGACGTGGTCCGGATCCCGCAGCCGGAGAGCAGGGCCACCCCGGCCAGGGCGGCGGCCAGCACGACGGCGGGCCGCCGCGGGCCGCCCGTGCGTCCCCCGCGGGGTGCCCGGGACGTGCGCTCGCTGCGCCTCACGTCGCCTCACCCTCCTCGTTGCGGCCTTGCGCGCCGTGTGTGTCGGTTCCGGTCCCGTCGGGCCCGGCGAGCTCCTCGGCGTCGCGCGGCAGTCTGAGGACGAACACGGCGCCGTCACCGTCCGGGGAGTTCGCGGCCGTGATGTCGCCGCCGTGGATATGGGCATTCTCCATGGCGATGGACAGCCCGAGGCCGCTGCCCTCGGAGCGCGGCCGGGAGGCGCTGGCCTTGTAGAACCGGTCGAAGACATGCGGCAGGACGTCCTGCGGGATGCCGGGGCCGTGGTCGCGCACCTCGATGACCAGTTCCTCGCCCTCGGTCCGCACCGCCACCCGCACCGGCGAACCACCGTGCTTGAGCGCGTTGCCGATCAGATTCGCCAGGATCACATCGAGGCGGCGCGGATCGAGCCGCACCATCATGCCGCGCTCCGCGTCCAGATCCACCGCGTCCAGCCAGGCACGGGCGTCGATGCACGCGGTGACCTGGTCGGCGACATCGACCGTGTCCAGGACGAGCCGGGCCGTACCCGCGTCGAAGCGGGTGACCTCCATCAGATTCTCCACCAGGTCGTTCAGCCGCCGGGTCTCGCTCACCACCAGATGCACGGCGGGCGCGATCATCGGGTCGAGGCTGTCGGCCTCGTCCTCCAGCACCTCCGCCACCGCGGTGATCGCGGTCAGCGGGGTCCGCAGCTCATGGGACATGTCGGCGACGAAGCGGCGGCTCGCCTCCTCCCGCGCGGTCATGTCCGCGACCTTCTTCTCCAGCGAGTGCGCGGTCCTGTTGAACGTGTGGGACAGATCGGCCAGCTCATCCGTACCGGAGACCACGAGCCGGGTGTCGAGCTTGCCCTCGCCGAGCTTGCGGGCCGCGTCACCGAGCCGCTGCACGGGGCGCAGCACGGTCGTCGCCGCGGCCTGCGCGAGCAGCGCCGAACCGACCAGCGCCAGACCGGTGGCGATCCCCAGCGACCAGGCCAGCGAGTTCAGATCCTCACGCTCCTGGTCGAGCGACTTCAGCATGTACCCCGTCGGACCGCCGCCGATGATCTTCGTACCGGCCACCAGGTACGGCTTGCCCGCGATCTTCGTACGCTGCCAGAACAGGTGGTACTCAAACTTGTTGCCCGACGTCAGCTGCTGCTTCCGGCTCACCTGCTTCTGCAGCGAGTCCGGCACATTGACCCGGGTGAACGTGTCCAGATCCGAGTAGCCCACGATCGGCTTGCCGCTGTCGCGCTCGTCCACCAGCAGCACGCTGTAGCCCGGACTGCTGCTCGCCATCCGTACGGCGGCGCTCTGCAGGTCGTCCTTGGTGGGCCGCACCGGCAGCGTGGCCGCCGTGCCCTGCATCTGCCGCCGGAAGTCGCCGAGCGCCGTGTCCTGGGTGCGGTTCAGCACCGCCTCGCGGTTCAGCCAGTAGGCGATCCCCGACGCGGAGACCGCGGCGGTCAGTGCGACCAGGGCGAACACGACCACGAGCCGCAGCCGCAGACTGGTCCACCGAAGACCCGCGCGGAGTGAGCGTTTTGCGGATTCACTCACTGAGGCGAGTCCAGCCGGTAGCCCACGCCCCGCACCGTACGGATCAGGGTCGGCGAGGACGGCACGTCCTCCACCTTCGCGCGCAGCCGCTGCACACAGGCGTCCACCAGCCGGGAGTCACCGAGGTAGTCGTGTTCCCAGACCAGCCGCAGCAACTGCTGCCGGGACAGCGCCTGGCCGGGCCGGCGGCTCAGCTCCAGCAGGAGCCGCAGCTCGGTCGGCGTGAGCTGAAGATCCTCACCGTCCTTGGTGACCGTCATCGCGGAGCGGTCGATGACCACGGTCCCGAAGGTCGCCGAGTCGGTGGACTCGCGCTCGCCCCGGCGCAGCACCGCACGGATACGGGCGTCCAGCACCCGGCCCTGCACGGGTTTCACCACATAGTCGTCCGCGCCGGACTCCAGTCCCACCACGACGTCGATGTCGTCGCTGCGCGCGGTCAGCAGAATGATCGGCAGTTGGTCGGTGCGGCGGATACGCCGGCACACCTCGAAACCGTCGATCCCGGGCAGCATCACATCCAGCACGACCAGGTCGGGCCGCTGCTCCCGCAGCAGGTTCAGGCCGTCCTCTCCTGTCGCCGCGGTGGCCACACGGTGGCCCTGGCGTGACAGCGAGAGTTCGAGGGCCGTGCGGATGGCGTCGTCGTCCTCGATCAGCAACAGGAAAGGCACGTGGGTCATTCTGACCCATGGTGGCGCCTCAGTTCGACAGTTGGAGTCCTCTCATCGTTCCGGCCCGGCCCAACAGGCCCTGTGACAGCCCTGTGACAGTCGCAGGACAACGTGATGAAACTGGCCGGGCAAGCTCGTTGGCACATGGAACGAACGGACTCCACCGATGAGGGGGCGCGAGATGAACGCACTGCACAGCACCAGCTCAAGCGCAGTTGTCACGCGTCTCCACGACGTCGGCCGGAGCCTGGAGAAGTCCGGTGCAACGAGCGGACGGGGGTGCGTTCGCGGCACCGGGCGTCAGCATCCGTCGTACATAACGGTTGTTGACGTGCCCATCGGGGCCAACGGGGGAAAGCACGGGGGAACCGCGTACGGGGAGGTCACGGGGGAGCGGAAGACCGCGGCGGAGACCGAGGACGCCGAAGCGGCGTTCACGGCCTACGTCCAGGAGCGCCGCGCCTCCCTGTACGCAACCGCCTATCACCTGACCGGCGACCGGTTCGAGGCCGAGGACCTGCTGCAGAGCGCCCTCTTCTCGACGTACCGGGCGTGGGACAGGATCAGTGACAAGGCGGCGGTCGGCGGGTATCTCCGCCGCACCATGACCAATCTGCACATCAGCGCCTGGCGCAGGCGCAAGCTCAACGAGTATCCGACCGAGGAGCTGCCGGAGACGGTGGGCGACACGGACGCGATGCGCGGAACGGAACTGCGTGCGGTGCTCTGGCAGGCGCTCGCACGGCTGCCGGAACTCCAGCGCACGATGCTGGTCCTGCGGTACTACGAGGGCCGCACCGATCCGGAGATCGCGTCGATCCTCGACATCAGTGTCGGCACGGTGAAGTCGAGCATCTGGCGGTCGCTCCGCCGGCTGCGCGAGGACGAGGTCCTCAGCTTCGGCCGTGACGAGGAAGAGTCCTTCGGCGAGCTGGTGGCCTGAGGCAACGGGGGAAACGGGGATACGGGGGAAACGGCCGGCGCTTCGGGGGAGGCGGCGGTACGGGGATACGGGGACACGGGGGAACAGGCCGGCGCTTCGGGGGAGGCGACGGTACGGGGAACGCAGCGGGGTCGGACGGGCCGGGGGGTCCTGTCCGGCCCCGTTCGCGTGTCCTGCCGCCGGTGCGGTGCACCGGGCCCGTGCCGCGCGGAGCGGCCCCGGCCCCGGAGGCCGCCCCGAGTGAGGTGCGGAGGCGCCCCGAGGACGCCCCGCGGTGCTTCACCTTCCCGCGGACGCCCTGATGCGCTTCACCTTCCCGCGGACGCTCCGCGGCGGCAGCGGCCCGCAGCAGCCGCGGCCAGTCGGCCCAGGGCCTCGTCCTTGCCGCACGGATACGCGCCCAGCGCCGCCTGCCGGGCCACGATGCGCCGCTCGGCCCGCATCAGACGCCACCCGCGCCGCACCAGGAACGGCACCGATTTGCGCCCCTCGCGCAGATCCCGCAGCAGCCGTCGCCGGAAGGTCGTCGACGGACGGCCGCGCAGACACAGCGCGTCGGCCAGCAGCCCCAGCTCCTGGCAGCGTCCGACGATGTCCGCCGCGAAGATGCCCTCGGCCACGAACAGCGGCGAGCGCTCTATGTGGAACGCCTCCTGGTCCGTGCGGGCGCTGGTGGCGATGTCGTACACCGGCACTTCCGTGCGGCCCGTGCGGCACAGCTCCGCGATGGCCGCCACCGCCGCGTCCGCGTCCCAGGACTGCGCGGAGTCCCAGTCGATGTCCGGGCTGCCCGGGACCTGGGGCAGCGAGGGGTCGTCACCCTCCTTGTAGAAGTCGTCAAGACGCAGCACCGGCAGACCGGTGCGAGCGGCGAGGGACGACTTTCCGGAGCCGGAGGGGCCCGCGAGCAGCACGACGCGGGTCGGGATCGGTTGGGAACTCACAGAACAGAAGTGTGAGGCATTGACCCGCGTAGGGGATCCCTCGGAGGTCTTGTTGGTATCGAGCATCACACCTCAACTACTCTGCGCGCACGGACGATCACACATCCGGACCCGATCAGGTGGGAAAATCATGGGACTTCATGCACGCAAGCCCGCACGTCGCGTTCTGCTGCGCGCCGGTCTGACCATCACCGCGATGGGCGCCGCACTCGGCGCCGGAGCCACGGCCGCCCAGGCGGCACCGCCGCCCTCCGCCCCCGCCAGCGAGGCCGACAGCACCTTCGGGGCGATCACCGACGCCGCCGCGCCCGCACTGACCGGGGCGCTCGGGTACTCGCTCGCCGGGGCCGTCGCGCCCATCACGGATCTTCAGCTCGACCCGCTGGCCGGGACCGGGGTGGACCCGCTGGACAACGCCGTGGGCACCCAGATCGCCGACTTCGCGCCGGTGACCACGGCTGTCGTCACCGACCCGCTGACCAGCGGCGGCGCGCTGAACGATCTGCCCGTGGTGGGCGAGGTCACCGGGTTCATCACCGGCTGATCACGGGCCGGCCGGTCGCGGCCGACGGCACGGCGCAGGGCCGCCCCCCGGGTGAGGGGCGGCCCTGCGGGAAGTGCGTACCTGCCGGGGTGCGACGGGTCAGTACGAGGAGCCGGAGGCGCCCAGGGAACCCGTGGGGTGCCACACCGTCTTGGTCTCCAGGAAGGCCGTCAGCCGGTGCGTACCGGGGTCGGCCGACCAGTCGGCGGAGGTGCCGTCGCCGTCCGCGTCCACAGGCCGGGGACGCAGTACCCGCTTCAGGTTGTCCGCCGCCGCGATCTCCAGCTCCTTCGCCAGCGCCGGGTCGGCGCCCGTCAGGTCGATCGCGTTGACGTCCTGGTGGGAGGCGAGCGGGGCCGCGAGCTCCGCGGTGCGCCCGGACAGGATGTTCACCACACCGCCGGGCAGGTCGGAGGTGGCCAGCACCTCGCCCAGGGAGAGCGCGGGCAGCGGTGCGTCGGCCGAGGCGATGACCACCGCGGTGTTGCCGGTCGCGATCACCGGGGCGATCACCGAGATCAGCCCCAGGAACGACGACTTCTGCGGTGCGAGGACCGTCACCACACCCGTCGGCTCGGGGGTGGAGAGGTTGAAGAACGGGCCGGCCACCGGGTTCGCCCCGCCGACGATCTGGCCGATCTTGTCGGTCCAGCCGGCGTACCAGACCCAGCGGTCGACGGCCGCGTCCACGACGGCCGCCGCCTTGGACTTCGACAGGCCCTCCGCGTCCGCCACTTCCCGTACGAACTGGTCCCTGCGGCCCTCCAGCATCTCGGCGACGCGGTAGAGGACCTGGCCGCGGTTGTACGCGGTCGCGCCCGACCAGCCGCCGAACGCCTTGCGGGCGGCCACGACCGCGTCGCGGGCGTCCTTGCGGGAGGACTGGGGGGCGTTCGCCAGCCAGTTGCCCTTGGAGTCCGTCACCTCGTACACCCGGCCGCTCTCGGAGCGGGGGAACTTGCCCCCGACGTACAGCTTGTAGGTCTTGAAGACACTCAGACGGTTATCGGACATCGAGGTATGCCTCCAGGCCGTGGCGGCCGCCCTCGCGGCCGAAGCCCGACTCCTTGTAGCCGCCGAACGGCGACGTCGGGTCGAACTTGTTGAACGTGTTGGCCCAGACGACGCCCGCCCGGAGCTTGCCCGCCACCGCGAGGATGCGGGAGCCCTTCTCCGTCCAGATGCCGGCCGAGAGGCCGTACTGACTGTTGTTGGCCTTGGCGACCGCCTCGTCCGGGGTGCGGAAGGAGAGGACGGACAGCACGGGGCCGAAGATCTCGTCGCGGGCGACGGTGTGCGCCTGGGTGACGCCGGTGAACAGCGTCGGCGCGAACCAGTAGCCGGCCGAGGGGAGCTCGCAGGGGGCGGACCAGCGCTCGGCGCCCTCCGCCTCGCCCGTCTCGACGAGCGAGGTGATCCGGGCGAGCTGCTCCTGGGAGTTGATCGCACCGATGTCGGTGTTCTTGTCCAGCGGGTCGCCCAGGCGCAGCGTGGACAGCCGGCGCTTCAGGGAGTCCAGCAGCTCGTCCTGGACCGACTCCTGCACGAGGAGCCGGGAGCCCGCGCAGCAGACCTGGCCCTGGTTGAAGAAGATCCCGGTGACGATGCCCTCGACGGCCTGGTCGATCGGGGCGTCGTCGAAGACGATGTTGGCGCCCTTGCCGCCCAGTTCCAGGGTGGCCCGCTTGTCCGTACCGGCGATCTGACGGGCGATGGCCTTGCCGACCGCGGTCGAGCCGGTGAAGGCGACCTTGTTGACGTCCGGGTGCCCGACGAGGGCGGCGCCCGCGTCGCCGTAGCCCGTGAGGATGTTGACGACGCCCTTGGGGAGTCCCGCCTGGCGGCAGATGTCCGCGAAGAAGAGCGCGGAGAGCGGGGTCGTCTCGGCGGGCTTCAGGACCACCGTGTTGCCGGTGGCGAGCGCCGGGGCGATCTTCCACGCGAGCATCAGCAGCGGGAAGTTCCACGGGATGATCTGGCCGGCCACGCCGAGCGGGCGCGGGTTCGCGCCGTAGCCCGCGTGGTCCAGCTTGTCGGCCCAGCCCGCGTAGTAGAAGAAGTGCGCGGCGACCAGCGGGAGGTCCGCGTCGCGGGTCTCCTTGATCGGCTTGCCGTTGTCGAGGGTTTCCAGGACGGCGAGCTCGCGGCTGCGCTCCTGGATGATCCGGGCGATCCGGAACAGGTACTTGGCGCGCTCGGAGCCGGGCAGCGCGGACCACTTCTCGAACGCCCTGCGGGCCGCCTTGACGGCCCGGTCGACGTCGGCCTCGCCCGCCTGCGCGACCTCGGAGAGCACCTCCTCGCTGCTCGGCGAGACGGTCTTGAAGACCTTGCCGTCGGCGGCCTCGGTGAACTCACCGTCGATGAACAGGCCGTACGACGGAGCGATGTCGACGACGGAACGGGATTCCGGCGCCGGTGCGTACTCGAATGCAGATGCCATGGGGATCAGTCCACCGTCACGTAATCGGGGCCGGAGTAACGGCCGGTGCTGAGCTTCTGGCGCTGCATCAGCAGGTCGTTGAGCAGGCTGGAGGCGCCGAACCGGAACCAGTGGTTGTCCAGCCAGTCCTCGCCCGCGGTCTCGTTCACCAGCACCAGGAACTTGATGGCGTCCTTGGAGGTGCGGATGCCGCCGGCGGGCTTCACGCCGATCTGTACGCCGGTCTGCGCCCGGAAGTCGCGCACGGCCTCCAGCATGAGGAGCGTGTTCGCGGGGGTGGCGTTGACCCCGACCTTGCCGGTCGACGTCTTGATGAAGTCCGCGCCCGCCAGCATCCCGAGCCAGGAGGCGCGGCGGATGTTGTCGTACGTGGACAGCTCGCCGGTCTCGAAGATCACCTTCAGGCGGGCGGAGCCGCACTCCGCCTTCACGGCGAGGATCTCCTCGTAGACCTTCAGGAAACGGCCGGAGAGGAAGGCGCCGCGGTCGATCACCATGTCGATCTCGTCGGCCCCGGCCGCCACAGCGTCGCGGACATCCGCGAGCTTGACGTCCAGCGCGGCGCGTCCGGCGGGGAAGGCCGTCGCGACGGACGCCACCTTCACTCCGGAACCCGCCAGCGCGGCGGCGGCGGTCGCCGCCATGTCGGGGTAGACGCAGACCGCGGCGGTGCGCGGAGCCGTGCGGTCGGTGGGGTCGGGGTTGACGGCCTTGGCGGCGAGTGCCCGGACCTTGCCCGGGGTGTCCGCGCCTTCCAGCGTCGTCAGGTCGATCATCGAGATGGCGAGATCGATGGCGTACGCCTTGGCCGTCGTCTTGATCGAACGGGTTCCGAGGGACGCGGCGCGCGCTTCGAGGCCGACGGCGTCGACGCCGGGCAGCCCGAACAGGAAGCGGCGCAGCGCACTGTCGGACGCGGTCGCGTCGGAGAATGCGGGAGCAGTGGTGGGCATGGTCACCAGATGAGCATATCTACGCGCGTAGCGACCTGTACAGGGGACCCGGCCGACCGTGCGTATTCGCCGAGCGGCGTGCGCCGGGCGCACGGCCGCCCCGTCGTCGTGGGCTCCGGTCAGGCAGAATCGGCCCTATGACGAGCCCCACACCCCCCGCAGAGCCGACCTATGCCGACCGGACCTACCGGTCGGGCGCCGGGCTGGTCTGCGGTGTCCTGCTGCTTCTGCTGGTCGCCTGGCTCGCCGGTGATGCCATGTTCCAGGGGGACGGCCGGGTGCCGTGGGTGGCGCTCGCCGGGCTGCTGACGGCGGTGCCGCTGATCGTGGCGTTCACGCTGCGGCCCGCGGTGTTCGCGAACGGCACGCGGATCCGGATCCGCAACCCGTTCCGGACGGTCGAGCTGCCGTGGAGCGCGGTCGCCGACGTGCGCGCCGGGTACTCCACCGAGCTGATCGCCCGGGACGGCGCCACCTTCCAGCTGTGGGCGGTGCCGGTCTCGCTGCGGGAGCGCAAGCGGGCGGCCCGCAAGGCCTCGCGGCAGTCCCTGGACGACCCGTACGGCCGGACCTCGGTCAACGCCGACGTGCGCGACAGGCAGGCGCGCGTCGCGGCGGCCGACCAGACCGTGCTGGACCTGCGGGATCTGGCCGAGCGGGCGGGCCACGGGGAGAGCGGGAAGAGCGCGGGGACCGCGGAGACCGGGGCGACCGGGGCGGGCGTGGCGTCCCCGGTGCGCTGGGCGTACGAGGTGATCGCCCCGGCCGCGGTGGGCGCCGTGGCGCTCATCGTGCTGCTCGCCGTGGCGTGATGTGAGGTGACGTGAGGACGGTGTCCCGGCGGGTGGCCGTCGGGCGCCGGGAGGCCGGGGCGCCGGGTCCGCCGCTCCTCGGTTCGTGAGCGGTGCGCGCCTTCCCGTGGGCCCGCACCCCGGCGTCCGCGCGCCGGCCGGCGCGCCCGCGGGAAGGCGTGTCCGCGGGAAGGCGTGTCCGCCGGACCGGGTGAGCGCCGGACCGGGTGAGCGCCGGACCGGGTGCTCGTCGGGCAGCGGGCCGTTCCGGTGTATGGCGGACGCCCTACGGACTACATCGCGATGAAAACCGACCGGATGACTGGTTTGCGCCCCCGGTCGCGCCCCCCGCTCAATAAATTGCGCCTGCCGCCCGACTTCCGAAGGGGGCGGCGGGGGGTGGGGCGACATGACGCGTACGGATGGTGCTGATGGTGCCGGCAGAGCGGAAGCGGTACGGGCACGATGTCGGATCGACATCGACACGGACGGGGGATACGGCTGGCGGATGATCGCGCAGAACGGGCGCGTGGTCGCGGTGTCCGCCCATGCGTTCGGCGCGTACGGCGACTGCCGTCGCGCCTTCGACGAACTGCGCGAGAGCCACCGGGGCCAGACCGGTGCTGTCCAGCACACGCCCTCGGGCAACGGCTGGATCTGGCTGCTGAGGGAAGCGGACGGCCGCGCCACGGCCGTCTCCGCACGGGCGTACGAACGGCATTCGACCTGCCGGGCCGCCTACGAACGGTTCCGCGCGCTCCTCGCCGAGATGGGGGACGTCACCGGAAGTTGCCTTTAGGGCACACCTCATTCACATCTCGGGGCGCACGGGTTCATCGCGTCCCGCGAGCGTCGGCCGCGTGATGACACGAACAAAGGAGCGACCCCCGCCCGCCGGGACACGCACCGGCGCACCGGACGAGCCCGGCGCCGTATCCGAAGTGCCCCGGCGGCTGTACGCGGACCCCGGGCTGCCCGACCGGGTGTTCCGCGCGGTGGCCCGGAGCGGCGGGGGCTTCGTGCTGGCCGTGATGCTCCTGGTCGGCGGATTCCTCCTCTACCGGGCCTGGCAGGCGCTCGAACGGGCCGGCTGGGCGTTCCTCACGACCCAGGCGTGGGAACCGGACGCCGGACGGTTCGGCATCGCCGCGGTGCTCATCGGCACGGTGCTCATCGCGCTGACCGCGATCACCGTGGCGGTTCCGCTCGCCATCGGCGGCGCCCTCTACATCTCCGAGTACGCGCCGCCGCGGCTGCGCCGGACCCTGATCAGCGTCGTCGACCTGATGGCCGCCGTGCCCTCCGTGGTCTACGGGCTGTGGGGGCTCTTCTTCTTCGAGGGCGCCGTCCTGCCCACCGCCCGCTGGATCGCCGCCTACTTCGGGTGGTTCCCGCTCTTCACGGTCGACGGGGCCGACCCCCGCGACCCGCTCGCCCCCGAGACCGTCTACACCTCCTCCACCCTGATCGCGGGCATCGTGGTCGCCCTGATGGTGGCGCCCATCATCTGCTCGGTGATGCGCGAGGTGTTCTCGCAGGCACCCGCCGGGGAGCGCGAGGGCGCGTACGCCCTGGGCGCCACCCGCTGGGGCATGATCCGCAGCGTCGTCCTGCCCTTCGGCAAGGGCGGCATGATCGGCGGCACGATGCTCGGGCTCGGCCGGGCGCTCGGCGAGACCATCGCCGTCTACCTGATCATCTCGCCCGTCTTCGAGATCCAGTGGCATGTGCTGCAGAACGGCACCAGCTCGGTCGCCGCGCTGATCGCCCTGCGCTACGGCGAGGCCAGCCCGTTCGGCATGTCCGCGCTGATGGCCGCCGGTCTCGCGCTCTTCCTCATGACCCTCGTCGTCAACTTCGCCGCCTCGTCGATCGTCGCCCGCAGCCGCTCCGGCGCCTCCAGCGACGCCTAGAAGGGTGCCCGCCCGTCATGACACTCGCACCCGAACCGCCGCGGACCGTAGGCGGGTTCGCGTCCGCGTCCTCGTCCGCGTCCTCGTCCTCGCCGAAGGACGTCCCGGAAGCCGCCCGGGATCACGTCGCCCAGGATCACGTCGCCCCGGACCACGTCGCCCCGGACCACGGAGCCCCGGCCGCGTCGCGCACCGTGCTGCCCGCCCGCACCGCTGAACGGCAGCGGACGGGCGGCGAGGTCCGGCGCTCCCTGAAGCTGACCCGCCCCTCGGACACCTTCGCCCTGGCCGGTGCGGCTGCCGCGGCGCTGAGCGTGACCGCACTGCTCTTCGTCCGCCTGCTGCCGTTCAACGGCGCCGTGGGCTTCGTCTTCGTCGCGTACGTGCTCTTCCTCGGGCTGTACGCGCTGCTGGTCTCGTTCGACGAGGACGGGCCGGCGATCAGGGACCGGCTGGCGGGCATCGTCGTACGCAGCATGGGACTGGTCATGCTCGTCGCGCTGGCCTTCGTGATCGTCTTCACGCTCTGGGAAGGCCGCAAGGCGCTGCCCCACGGCAACTTCTTCACCCAGGACATGAAGCTCGCGGGCCCGCTGGACGGCCTCGGTGTCGGCGGCATCCTGCACGCCATCGTCGGCACGCTCCAGCAGATCACCCTCGCGCTCCTGGTCACCGTCCCGACCGGGCTGGTCTGCGCGGTGTTCCTCAACGAGGTCCCGGGCCGCTTCGCCCGCTTCGTCCGCACCATCGTCGAGGCGATGACCGCGCTGCCCTCGATCGTCGCCGGTCTGTTCATCTACGCGACCGTCATCCTCGCCGTCGGCTTCGACAAGTCCGGGCTCGCCGCCTCCCTCGCCCTGGCCGTGATGATGCTGCCGATCATCATCAGGGCCTCGGACGTCGTCATCCGCCTGGTGCCCGGCACGCTGCGCGAAGCCTCCTACGCGCTGGGGACCTCGCGCTGGCGCACCGTCTGGCACGTCGTGCTGCCCACCGCCCGGTCCGGGCTGACCACGTCGGTCATCCTCGGCACCGCCCGCGGGGTGGGCGAGACATCGCCGGTGCTGCTCACCGCGGGCTTCACGGCCGAGCTGAACGCCGATCCGCTGTCCGGGCCGCAGGTCTCGCTGCCGCTGGCCACCTTCGAGTTCGTCAAGTCGCCCGAGCCCGACATGATCGCCCGCGGCTTCGGCACCGCGGCGACGCTCATGGCGCTGGTGCTGCTCCTCTTCGTGATCGCCCGGCTCATCGGCGGCCGCGATCCGGGGCAGCTGACGAAGGCCCAGACCCATCGGCGGGTCCTCGCCTCGCGCCGCGACTCCGCCCGCTTCACGGCCCGTACCGGGGCCCGCGCCGCGGCTGGTTCCCCGGCCGGTGCCGAAGGCCGTGCCGAAGCCCGTTCCGCAGCCGGTGAGGCCACCCGTACGACACCGTCGGGCACCCCGTCCGGCGGCGCCACCACCACACCCGGGAGTACCCCGTGAGACCCGCGACCGTGTCCCGTCTGGCCATGGGGCTGGCCGCGCTGCTCTGCGCGCTGCTGGCCACCGGTCAGCCGCCCGCCCTGGCGGCCTCGTACAGCAAGATCACCGGCGCCGGCTCCACCTGGAGCTCCAACGCGCTGGACCAGTGGCGCCGCAATGTCGCCTCCAACCTCGGGATGACCGTCAACTTCGCGGCCACCGGCTCGTCCAACGGCCGTGAGCAGTTCAAGAACGGCACGGTCGACTTCGGCGTCTCGGAGATTCCGTACGGGCTCAAGGAGGGCGGCGTCACGGACGTGCCGCCGAAGCGCGGCTACGCGTACATGCCGATCGTGGCCGGTGGCACCGCGTTCATGTACAACCTCAGGATCGGTGGCAAGCGGGTCACCAACCTGCGGCTGTCCGGCGACGTCCTGGCCAAGATCTTCACCTCGCGGATCACCCGGTGGAACGCGCCCGAGATCAGGGCGGACAACCCGGGCCTGAACCTGCCGAGCCGCCAGATCGTGCCCGTCGTACGCTCCGACGGTTCCGGCACCACGGCGCAGTTCACCACCTGGCTGGCCAAGGAGCAGGGCGCGACCTGGAACGACTTCTGCCGACGGGCCGGGAAGTCCACGCCCTGCGGCATGACGTCGTACTTCCCCAGCGCCTCGGGCTCCTCCCAGATCGCCAAGTCCGGTTCGCTGGGCGTCTCCGGCTATGTGCGGCAGAACCACGCCGAGGGCGCCATCACCTACGTCGAGTACTCGTACGCCATCAAGACCGGCTTCCCGGTCGCCAAGATGCTCAACCGGGCCGGGTACTACGTGGAACCGACCGCCTCCAGCGTCGCCGTGGGGCTGATGGCGGCACGGATCAACAACGACAAGGGGTCCTCCGACTACCTGACGCAGATCCTCGACGGGGTCTACCGCTCGGGCGACCGGCGTACCTACCCGCTGTCCAGCTACAGCTACATGATCGTGCCGACCTCGCTGGACGGCGAGAAGAACCCCATGACGGAGGCGAAGGGCAGGACCCTCGGCGCCTTCGCCAACTACTTCCTCTGCGACGGCCAGCAGCAGGCGGAGGAGCTCGGCTACTCACCGCTGCCCAAGAACCTGGTGCTCGCGGGATTCGACCAGGTACGGCGGATCCCCGGCGCCCCCACCGGCAAGGTCGACATCAACGGCTGCCGCAACCCCACCTTCTCCAAGGACGGCGGCAACACCCTCGCCAAGAACGCGCCGTACCCGAAGGCGTGCGACCAGCGGGGCCCGCAGCAGTGCTCCAACGGCACCGCCGGAGCCAAGAACGAGCAGACCCCGGTGAAGCCCGCGGCGCAGGGCTCCAACGGCGGTTCCGGAAACGGCGGTTCGGGCGGCGGAGGCGCGGGTGGCACCGGCGGTTCCGGCGGGGCGACCGGCTCCGGCGGCACGGGAAGCGCCGGTACGACGGGCGGTGCCGACAGCGACGGTGACGGCACTCCGGACGCCCAGGAGGCCGCCGCGGGCGGGGGAGGCGCGATCGACCCCGACACCGGCGAACCGATCGACGACGGCGGCTCCGGCTCCGGTGACGCCTCGGTCGTCGCCAACCCCGTCAATCTCGCGTCCGACGACGCGGTGGGGCTGCGCGGTGCCCTGATGGCGCTGTCCGCCCTGCTGCTCGCCGGTGTGGTCGTCGGCCCGCCGCTCACCGCCCGCGCGCTCGCCGCGCGGTCCCGCCGCAAGGGAGACCTGTCGTGAGACCCCCGCGTGCCCGTGTCCGCCCCGGGAGACGTACGGCCGCCGGTGCCGGAGCGCTCCTCGCCGCCGTACTGCTCGCCCTGGTCCCGCTGCCGAGCGGCGCCGACCAGGCGCGGGCGGCCCAGGCGGCGACCACGGAACAGACGGCACAGACGGCCAGGACGGCATCCACGGCGTCCACGGCGTCCACGGCGCGGGCGGCTTCCGCGGGCCGTGCGGCGGACGCCGGATCGGCGGTCACCAGGAGCGGTACCAAGGGGCCCTACGACGACTTCTCCGGCCTCAGGGTGACCGTCCACCAGACCGAGCACCTGCGGGCCCAGGGTGTGAAGGTGACCTGGACCGGCGGGAGGCCGACCCCGCTGGGCGGAAAGTTCGTCAACTACCTCCAGATCATGCAGTGCTGGGGCGACAGCTCCGGCGGCCCCGACCGGGAGAGCTGTGACTTCGGGGCGGTCAGGGCCGGGGGGAGCTACAACGGGAGCCGGGTGCTGCCCGAGGGATGGGACCCGCAGGAGTCCGAATACACGCAGGGCGAAGGCAACTTCAGCCCCTTCGTGCCGTTCCGGCCCGTCACGGGCAAGCCCACCGAGGACGCCTACGACTTCACGTACTTCGGCCCGAACGACTCGAACGCGGAACCCCTGCGCAAGACCCAGCCGGACGGCACCGGCGAGGCGATCTTCGAGGTGCAGACCGCACTCCAGGCCCCCCACCTGGGCTGCGGCGAAGTGAACGGCAGCGGCGGGAAACCGCGCTCGTGCTGGCTGGTCGTGGTGCCGCGCGGCGAGCACGAGACCGAGGCGCCGGCCAACGGCAACCTGGACACCTCCCCGCTGAGCCGGTCGAACTGGGACCGCCGGATGGTCTTCCCGCTGCGGTTCGATCCGGTCGGCGCGACCTGCGACCCGGACCGGCCGGAGCGCCGCATCATCGGCTCCGAACTGCTCACCGACGCCGTCTCGTCGTGGCAGACCGTCCTGTGCGACGGCCTGGACGCCCGCTTCACCTTCAGCCAGTCGGGCGAGGACCACGCCCGCTCCCTGATCCGCAACCCCTCCGCCACCTCGCCCGGGATGGCCGTCACGGTCGACCCCGTCGAGACGGCCGAAGGCGCCCCGCCGGTCGTGCACGCCCCCCTCGCGGTGAGCGGGCTGAGCGTGGGATTCCTCTGGGAGCACGCGGGGGCGCCGAACGAGTGGGTGCGCGATCTGCGGCTCAGTCCACGGCTGCTGGCCAAGATGCTGACCCAGTCCTATGTCGCGGGCGTCAGTCTCTGGAGCGTCGACAGCCCGAAGCCGCCGCATCTGGCGGGGAATCCCGAAGCGCTGGTCAGCGATCCTGAATTCGTGGAGCTCAACCCCGCCATGGCGGGCCGAGCGGCTCGCAGCGGTCCGCTCGGAATGGTCGCACCGAGCGAGAACTCCGATACGAGCCGACTGCTGTGGCGCTATCTTCAGTCCGACCGGGACGCCCGCGAATTCCTTTCCGGAAAACCCGATCCCTGGGGAATGAAACTCAATCCCTTCTACCGGGACATGGCGCTCGACAAAGAGGCGCCGGACTACTTCCCGAAAGCGGACCCGACGGAGACCAGGGCCTCCGCGGGACCCACGGAGTGGGCCGTCTACACCGGTGCCGAGATCGTGCCGTACGCCGAGAACCTGCACGACGGTGCGCTGCGCGTGCGCCGCGGGTACAGCGGTCAGACGACGAACTTCGAGGTCTGCGCCGAGTGCGCCACGGGCGGCAAGCTGACCGGGGAGCGCAGCCCGCAGGGCATGCGCCAGGTGGCCGGACTGGTCGACGCCCCGTCGGCCGACCGCTATCAGCTGGACATCGCGGCCCTGCCGAACGCCGACGGTGAGTTCGTCGTGCCCACCGAGAAGTCCCTGCTCGCGGCCGTCGCGCAGATGAAGGACTCGGCCGTGGCCGGGGTGAAGGCGCCCGATCCGGCACGGGCGAGGAACGGCGCGTATCCGCTGACGGCGGTCGCCTACGCCGCCGCCACCACGGACCAGCCCGCCGCCGCCCGCCGGGACTACGCGCGGATGATCCGGTACGCGGCCGGGCCGGGCCAGACAGCGGGCCTCACCCCCGGACAGCTGCCGCACGGGTACGCCCCCCTGCCCGCGGCGATGCGCGCACAGGCGAGGGACGCGGCGGGCCTGCTGGAACGCGGCGCCGGGACCCCGCCCGGCGCCGGCACGCCGGGTGGCGGCCGGAGCGCAGGACCGGGCGGCGACGGCACCGCGGGCGGACCGGCATCCGGTGCGGACTCCGGCGGTACGGGGGGCGGCACGGCGGCCGGTGGCGGCTCGGCGGGCGGCCCCGGCCCCGACGGGTCGCCGGGGACCGCGGCGGGCGCCGACGACACGTCGAAGGTGGCCGCGACCGCGTCCGGCGCACCGACCCCCTCGCAGGTCCTCGGGCTGATCCGGTGGGTGCTGCTGGGGGTGCTGATCGCGGGCGGCGCGGCGGCGCTGGCGGGCCCGGTGATGATGCGGCTGTCGACCCGGAGGGCGGCGGCCGGCTCCGGCTGAGTCCTCGGCCGGCGTCCTTCGGCCCACGTCTTCCGGCCCGGTGCGATTCCCCGGATTTCCCCGGATTCCCCGCCCGGTGAATCCGGGGAATCGTGCTGGTCTCCGGGGAATTCTCTTGGTGTCGCCCAGTAAATCCATACGTAACCTGATCAGCAATTGGATTTGGTGGCCGGGGGGACCGCTCTGCGGAATTGTTTGCGGTGGCCGGCCGACGGGTCGGCGGTAACAGAATCCGGATTGTACTTGCGCGTCCATTCCTTGCATTCCGTATCCACGGAGGAGAACAGAAGTGAACGTCAAGACTCGTGTTCGTCTGGGTGCCGCTGTCGGCGCCGCCGCCCTCGGCCTCGGCATCATGGCCCCCGTCGCCTCCGCCGACCCGGCCACCCCGACCGACTACCGCGTCCTCGCCGGTGCCGGCTCGGACACGACGCAGGACGTGGTCAACGGTCTCGGTGAGTCCATCGACGGCGGCACGCTGATCGCCTCGTACGACGCGACCGGTTCGAGCACGGTCAAGACCCGGGCGGCCAACTGCACCCTCACCCGTCCGAACGGTTCCTCGGCCGGCATCAACGCCCTCAACAGCAGCATCGACGGCGCCACCGGCTGTCTGGACTTCGCCCGCTCCTCGCGCGGACCGGCCGCCGCCGGCACCGACCTGACCTGGATCCCGTTCGCGCAGGACCGGGTGACCGTCGCCGTCCGCGGGGACAGCCCGCTCAACGCGAACCTGAACCTCACCACCGCCCAGCTCAAGTCCATCTACGAGTGCACGCTGACCTCGCTCAACGGTGTCTCGCTGACCCCGCTGCTGCCGCAGGCCGGTTCCGGGACGCTCACCTTCTTCCTCGGCGAGATCGGCAACCCCGTCGTGGGTGCCTGTGTCGGCACGATGCAGGAGCACAACGGCGTGCAGCTCGACACCGCGGGCGACATCGCCCCGTACTCCGTATCCCAGTACAACGCCCAGGTCAGCGGCGCGGTCAACGACCGGCACGGTGCCACCGTGCTCGGCAAGGTCAACGGCGGCGCGTTCAGCCGCGACGTCTACAACGTCGTCCCGACCGCGAAGCTCAACGACGCGACCATCGACGCCACGTTCACCGGCTCCGACTCCAAGGTCTGCGCCGAGACCGACGTCATCGAGTTCTACGGCTTCACCACCATCGCCAACTGCGGCGCGACCGTCCTCAAGGGTGAGCGCTGATCATCGCCACCCCGTAACCGTGCGACAGCCGGGCACCCATCGGGGTGCCCGGCCCCACGGCGTACCCGAAGTCCACCACCACCCCCTGGGGAGAAACGCGATGAATCGCCTCGCACCACGCAGATCGCCCGCGGCGCTGCTGTTCGGATCACCCGTGGCGCTGCTCGGCGTCTGCGCGCTGCTGTGCGGTCTGGCGGCCGCCGTTCTGGGTCTGTCCACCGAGGCGCACGCCGCGTCGGCACGGATCGGGACGTTCACCCTGGAGCCCGCAGCCGGGAGCATCAAGGACGCCCAGCTCGCCACCTCGGCCACCACGGACGCCGCCTGCCCGGCCCCCGCCGATCCGCAGGCGCCCTACGTCAGGGCCGGGCTCCGCCTGCCCAAGCCGGCCGCCGCGACCGGGGGGCTGGCCTCGTACGCCCTCACCACCTCGGCCGCGGGTGCGCCGCTCGACTCCGGGCCCTTCACCGCCGCGCTCCCCGCCGGGGCCTCGCTGGAGAGCGTCCTGCGCAAGTACGTCAAGACCGGTCCGCTGGACGGCACCTACGAGATCCGGCTGCACTGCGACACGGCGACGAGCGTGGGCGCCTTCGACCACTTCTCGGCGAGCGTCCGGGTCACCGGCGAGAACTGGGCCCTGGTCCGGGCGCAGGCGACCACGATGGAGCTGACCGGGCCCGCCACGGCGGCCGGCGCGCCGCTGAAGCTGACGGCGGCCCTCACCCCGGCAGCGGCGGCGGGCCGGGTGAGCTTCGGCGCCGGAACGTCCGCCGCCGGCCCGTTCACCGAGGCAGGAGCGGCGGAGCTGACCGGGGGCAAGGCCGAACTGACCGTCACCGCACCGGCGAAGCCCGGCCTCGCCTACTACAGCGCCACCTTCACCCCCACGGACCCGGAGGCGTTCAGCGGTACGTCGGACCTCCTGGCCGTGACCGTCACGGACGCGGCGCCGAGTCCCGACCCGAGCGCCACCGACCCCACCGGCAAGCCCACGGACGGCCCCACCGAGCCCGCGGACCTCGATGTCACCGACGCCGACGGGAAGCCGCTCGACGCCAACCCCGCCCTCGAAGCCGGCCAGAAGGTCCTGGTCACCGCCCGCGGCTACACCAAGGGCGCCACGGTGAAGGTGGCCCTCGCCGACAGCGGGGCCACACTCGCGGACGCGACCGCCGACGCCGAAGGCACCGTCGACGCGTACGCGTTCACCGTCCCCGCCGGGATCGAGGACGGCGACCACACGCTCACCCTCGCCGAGGACAAGGCCGACGGGCACAGCGTCGTCTTCGCCTTCGTCACCGGCGAGCAGCCGAGCCCCACCCCCGACCCGAGCGACACCGCGGGCACCGACGACGGCGGTACGACCTCCGGCGGCACGGGCGGTGACGCGGGTGACGCGGCGGGCGCCGCGGGCGGCGGCTCGGGCGGTTCCGGCGGACAGTCCGCCGGCCCCCTCGCCTCGACCGGCGGCGAGGCGGGCGCGATCGGCCTCGCCGCCGCCGCGCTGATCAGCCTCGGGGCGGCGATCGTGATCCACGTCCGCCGCAGGGGCCTGCTCACGTTCGGCCGCCCGGCGCACTGACCCACCGGGCCATCCCGGCGCACCGACCCACCGGGCCTCCGGAGGCGGGCCGTCACCCCGCCTCCGGACCCCGGGCACCGCCACCACCCCTCCGCAGCCAGGAGCGCAGCCACCGTGACCGTGCTGACCCCGCCACCGCCCCCGCCCCCGCCACCGTCCACGGTGACGGCACCTCACGCCCCGGCGCCGGCCGCGCCCCTCGCCCCCGCCCCCGCTCCCACCTCCCCGCCCCCCGCGCCGGCCGCCGCCCGTCCGGGCCTCGCGCTGGCCGGGGCGGCCCTGTGCGTCCTGGCCGCCGTACTCCTCGGCTTCACCGCGAACCTGACGCTCGTCGGCCACCTCCAGCACTCCCGGGACCAGCAGACCGCCTACGACGAACTGCGCAGGCAACTCGCCCTGGGCACCGCCCCCGTGGGGCAGCGCACCTACGACGGAAAACCCCTCGCGGCGGGCGCCCCGATGGCGCTCCTGCGCATCCCCGCGCTCGGCCTGCGGGAGGTCGTCGGCGAGGGCACCACGTCCGGGGTGCTGATGTCCGGGCCCGGCCACCGCCGCGACACCCCGCTGCCCGGCCAGGCGGGCACCTCCGTGGTCATGGGCCGCCAGTGGGGGTACGGCAGCCCCTTCCACGGTCTGCACAGGCTTCCCGTCGGAGCGAGCATCGAGGTCACCACCGGCCAGACGAAGGCGGTGTACCGGGTCACCGGCGTCCGCCGACCCGGCGACGGTCTGCCCGCCCGGCTCGGCCGGGACCAGGGCCGGCTCACCCTCATCACCGCGACCGGCGGCCCCTACACACCCGCGGGCGTCCTGCGCGTCGACGCCGCGCTCACCACCCCCGTACAGCCGCATCCGCCCCGCGAGGCGCGCAGCGGCTGGATCAGCCCGGCCGAGGAGGCCCTTGCGGGCGAGAACGGTGCCTGGCTCACCGTCTTCCTCTGGTCGCAGGCGCTGCTGGCGGCCGCGCTGCTCGCCACCTGGGCGCTGCGGGTCTGGGGCGTCTGGCAGACGTGGATCACAGCGGTCCCGGTGCTCGGCGCCCTGGGGATCGCGCTCGCCTCGGCCGCCACCCGTCTGCTTCCCAACCTGCTCTGAGCCGCTACGAGCCGCCTTCGCACTGCACAGAGCCGCTACGAGCCGCCCTCGCACCGCACAGAGCCGCTGCGAGCCGCCGTCGGGCGGCCGTCGAACCGGCGCACACCGATCCGCCCCGAGAGCCGAGGAGTCACCCGTCCCATGACCGACCTCATCGACACCGCCGTCCAGCCCCGCACGGTCACCGGACCGGGCACCGCGCCCCTCGCCGCGACGCTCGAAGCGGACGCGATCTCCGCCTGGTTCGGCGACCACAAGGTCCTCGACCGGGTCTCGCTGACCATGCCCGCACGTCAGGTGACCGCCCTCATCGGCCCCTCGGGCTGCGGTAAGTCGACCTTCCTGCGCATCCTGAACCGGATGCACGAACTGATCGGCTCGGCCTCGCTGGCGGGCCGGGTGCTCCTGGACGGCGAGGACATCTACGACCGGGGCCGTCGGATCACCCACGCCCGCCGCGAGATCGGCATGGTCTTCCAGAAGCCGAATCCGTTCCCCGCGATGTCCCTGTACGACAACGTCCTCGCGGGCCTGAAGCTGAACGGCATCAAGGTGTCCAGGGGCGGGCGCGACGACCTCGTGGAGGAGTGCCTCACCAAGGCGGGCCTGTGGAAGGAGGTCCGGGACCGGCTGCGCCAGCCCGGCGGCGCGCTCTCCGGCGGGCAGCAGCAACGCCTCTGCATCGCCAGGTCGCTGGCGGTACGCCCCCGGGTCCTGCTGATGGACGAACCGTGCTCGGCCCTCGACCCGACCTCGACCCGGCGGATCGAGGAGACCGTCCACGACCTCAAGGACGAGGTCACGATCGTCATCGTCACGCACAACATGCAGCAGGCGGCGCGGGTCTCCGACGGCTGCGCGTTCTTCCTCGCGGAACAGGGCACCCCCGGGCTGATCGTCGAACACGGCCCGACCGAGGACATGTTCGGCTCCCCGCAGGACCCCCGGACCGCCGACTACGTCAACGGCCGCTTCGGATGACGCACCGGCCCCCGTCCCCCGGGAAGGGGAACGGGGGCCGGTGGACGCGCGGGTGCCGGATCAGATCCCGGCGGCCGCCGCCAGGTCCCGCTTGATCCCGGCGAGCAGTTCGGCGCCCCTGGCCCGCGCGGCGGGCAGCTCCCGCGCCGAGCCGACCGGCACCACGACCTCCAGGTAGCACTTGAGCTTCGGCTCGGTGCCGCTCGGGCGGACGATCACCCGGGCGCCCGTCAGGTGGTAGCGCAGCCCGTCGGTGGGCGGCAGCTGCCCGGTGCCCCGGGAGAGGTCCTCGGCCGAGGTGACGGCGAGTCCGGCCAGCGCGGCCGGCGGACGCTCGCGCAGGCGCCGCATGGCGTCCGCGATGACCGACAGGTCCTCCACCCGGACGGACAGCTGGTCGGTGGCGTGCAGCCCGTGGGCGAGGGCGAGGTCGTCGAGGAGATCCAGGAGCGTACGCCCCTGTTCCTTGAGTACGGAGGCCAGTTCGGCGACGAGCAGGGCGGCCGTGATGCCGTCCTTGTCGCGCACGCCCTCGGGGTCGACGCAGTAGCCGAGCGCCTCCTCGTACCCGTACCGCAGTCCGTCGACGCGGGCGATCCACTTGAAGCCGGTCAGCGTCTCCTCGTAGCCGAGCCCCGCCTTCTCGGCGATCCGGCCGAGCAGCGAGGACGACACGATCGACTCGGCGAAGACACCCGTCGCGCCGCGGTCCACCAGATGGGCGGCGAGCAGCGCGCCGACCTCGTCGCCGCGCAGCATCCGCCAGCCGCCCTCGGCCGTCGGGTCCGGCACGGCGACGGCGCAGCGGTCGGCGTCGGGGTCGTTCGCGATGATCAGATCGGGGCCGGCCCGGCGTGCGGTCGCGAAGGCGAGATCCATCGCGCCGGGCTCTTCCGGGTTGGGGAAGGCGACGGTGGGGAACGCGGGGTCCGGCTCCGCCTGCTCGGCCACGAGCACCGGCTCGGGGAATCCGGCGCGGGCGAACGCGGCCGTCAGTACCGAGGTGCCGACGCCGTGCATCGCCGTGTACACGACCCGGGCGGTACGGGGGCTCCCGGCGCCGAGCACGCTGTCCGTCCGCGCGAGATAGGCGTCCAGCACCTCCTCGCCGAGCACGTCCCAGCCGGACTCCGGGCGGGGCACGCCGTCCAGCGGGCCGACCGCGTCGATCGCGGCGGCGATCTCGCCGTCGGCCGGGGGCACGATCTGCGAGCCGTCGCCGAGATAGACCTTGTAGCCGTTGTCGCGCGGCGGGTTGTGGCTGGCGGTGACCTCGACCCCGGCGACGGCGCCCAGATGCCTTATGGCGTACGCCAGGACCGGGGTCGGCAGGGGCCGGGGGAGCACGGCGGCCCGCAGCCCGGCGCCGGTCATCACGGCCGCGGTGTCCCGGGCGAAGTCGGCCGACCTGTAGCGGGCGTCGTACCCGATGACGACGAGCCCGCCCTCCTGCCCCTGCGCCTTGAGGTGGGCGGCGAGGCCCGCCGCGGCGCGGATCACGACGGACCGGTTCATCCGCATCGGCCCGGCCCCGATCTCGCCGCGCAGTCCGGCGGTGCCGAACTGGAGCGTGCCGGCGAAGCGTACGGCGAGCTCGTCGAGATCCCCGGCGTCGATGAGCCGTCCGAGCTCGTCACGGGTCTCGGGGTCCGGGTCCTCGGCCAGCCAGGTCCTGGCCTGCGCGATGAGGTCGTGCTGCACGGGGTCCGCCTCTCTGGGGGAAGGGGGTACGGGGACGTACGGGGGTGCGGGGGAGCGGGCCGACGACGGCCTCGCGGGCGCGGGCGGCCGGGTCCGCGACCCACGGTCCCGGAAAGGGGCGGACGGGGGAACAGGCCCTCCGCGGGCGCCCGCGCCCCACCCGCCGGGTCCGGACCGTTGCCCGCTCGGGTCCGGTCCGGCGCCCGCTCAGATCCGGTCCAGCACCCGTGCCAGCAGCGCTCCCATGCGGGTCGCGGAGTCGCGCCCCGCCTGGAGGACCTCTTCGTGGTTGAGCGGCTCGCCCGACAGCCCGGCGGCGAGGTTCGTGACGAGCGAGATGCCCAGCACCTCCGCACCCGCCTCGCGCGCCGCGATGGCTTCGAGGACGGTGGACATGCCGACCAGGTCGCCGCCCATGACCCGGACCATGTTGATCTCGGCCGGGGTCTCGTAGTGCGGGCCGGGGAACTGCACGTACACGCCCTCTTCGAGGGTGTCGTCGATCTCCTTGCACAGCGCGCGCAGCCGCGGCGAGTACAGGTCGGTCAGGTCGACGAAGTTGGCGCCGATGATCGGGGACGCCGCCGTGAGGTTGATGTGGTCGCTGATCAGCACCGGCTGGCCGGGGCGCATGCCTTCGCGCAGCCCGCCGCAGCCGTTGGTCAGGATCACGGTCTTGCAGCCCGCGGCGACCGCCGTGCGGACCCCGTGCGCGACGGCGGCGACACCGCGGCCCTCGTAGTAGTGCGTACGTCCGAGGAAGACGAGTGCGCGCTTGTCACCGATCCGGTACGAGCGGATCGTGCCGCCGTGGCCCTGGACGGCGGGAGCGGGGAACCCGGGCAGCTCGGTCACCGGGAACTCGGCCTCCGGAGCGCCGAGCGCGTCGCCCGCGGGAGCCCACCCGGAGCCCATGACCAGGGCGACGTCGTGGGTGTCGCCGCCGGTCAGCTCGCGCAGGCGGGCGGCGGCCCCGGCAGCGGCGGCGTGCGGGTCGCCCTGGATGTTGTCCGGAATAACTGATGCGTTCACGCGGATGAGCGTAACCGCTGATTCCCTACGCGCGTAGATGCCCATGCGCAGAGTCTGCCCGGTCATGTTCGTACTTTCGTACGAAAATGGGCTGCCGGAAGGGTTCGGCGGGGTCCGACGGGGTGCGGAAGGCGGGCCGGCCGGGGCTCAGCAGGGCCGCTTGCGCAGCTCCATCACATAGTCGTGCGGGGCGCCCGCCGACTCCGCGGCATCGGCCAGTTCGCCCAGATAGCGCGCCGAGGGCAGCCCGCCCTCGTACCCGTTCAGCACATACATCCAGGCCGGCTCCTCGCCGTCCAGGGTGTGCACCCGCACGCGCATCCGCCGGTAGATGTCGAGCCCGACACCCTCCCAGCGGTCCATGGAGTCCTCATCCATCGGCGCGAGGTCGTACAGCGCCACGAAGACCTGGGAACGCGGCGCCTCCACCACGGTGGCCAGCGCGCCCTCCCAGCCCATCTGCTCCCCGCCGAACGTCAGCCGCCAGCCGTTGAGCCAGCCGGTACCGCGCAGCGGCGAATGCGGGGCGCGGCGCGTCATCAGCCGCGCGTCGAGGTTGCCGGCGTACGCGGCGTAGAGCGACATGTGGTCGAGGGTACGGGAGGTGGCCGCGGGAGTGCCGATTCCGGTGAGGAAGCCCCCGGTCGGGGAGTTCCCGCCGTGCGGCGGAAGCCCTCTCTCCCGTATGGAGGGCCCCGGGGCGAAGCACTTTGGCGCGTGCGGGACAATGGAGTACGTACTGCATTCCCCCGGGGCGATCCCCCGGACCCCCGGCCGGGGCGGCAGACGGCCGTGGGATGACACCACGCGAGGCGGACTTTTCGTGACCCGGATCGTGATCATCGGCGGCGGCCCCGGCGGCTACGAGGCGGCACTGGTGGGCGCCCAGCTCGGCGCGGAGGTGACCGTCGTGGACTGCGACGGCCTCGGCGGAGCCTCGGTACTCACCGACTGTGTGCCCTCGAAGACCCTGATCGCGACGGCAGAGGTGATGACCACCTTCGACTCCTCGTACGAGGAGCTGGGCATCATCGTCGCCGACGACACGCCGCACCTCGAACAGGCGGCGCGCGTGGTCGGGGTCGACCTCGGCAAGGTCAACCGACGGGTCAAGCGCCTCGCGCTCGCCCAGTCCCACGACATCACCGCCTCCGTCACCCGCGCGGGTGCCCGGGTCATGCGCGGACGGGGCCGGCTCGAAGGGCTCCAGGCCGCCGACGGCTCCCGCCAGGTCGTGGTGACCGCCGCCGACGGTACGGAGGAGCGGCTCACCGCCGACGCCGTACTCGTCGCGACCGGCGGCCACCCCCGGGAGATCCCGGACGCGCTCCCCGACGGCGAGCGCATCCTGAACTGGACCCAGGTCTACGACCTCGACGAGCTGCCCGAGGAGCTCATCGTGGTCGGCTCCGGTGTCACGGGCGCCGAGTTCGCGGGTGCCTACCAGGCGCTCGGCTCGCGCGTCACCCTCGTCTCCTCCCGCGACCGGGTGCTGCCCGGTGAGGACCCGGACGCCGCCGCCGTCCTGGAGGACGTCTTCCGGCGCCGGGGCATGAACGTCATGGCCCGCTCCCGCGCCCAGTCCGCCAAGCGGGTGGGCGACCGGGTCGAGGTCACGCTCGCCGACGGCCGTGTCATCTCCGGTTCGCACTGTCTGATGGCGGTCGGCGCGATCCCGAACACGGCGGGCATGGGCCTGGAGGAGTCCGGGGTCCGGCTCAAGGAGTCCGGCCACATCATGACCGACCGGGTCTCCCGCACCAGCGCCCCCGGCGTCTACGCGGCCGGTGACGTCACCGGGATCTTCGCGCTGGCCTCGGTGGCCGCGATGCAGGGCCGGATCGCGATGTACCACTTCCTCGGCGACGCGGTGGCCCCGCTGAACCTGAAGACGGTCTCCTCGAACGTCTTCACCGACCCCGAGATCGCCACCGTCGGCTACAGCCAGGCCGACGTCGACGCGGGCAAGATCGACGCCCGTGTGGTGAAGCTGCCGCTGCTGCGCAATCCGCGCGCCAAGATGCAGGGCATCCGGGACGGCTTCGTCAAGATCTTCTGCCGCCCCGGCACCGGCATCGTGGTCGGCGGCTGCGTCGTCGCGCCGCGCGCCAGCGAGCTGATCCATCCGATCTCGCTCGCGGTCGACAACAACTTGACGGTGGAACAGATCGCAAACGCCTTCACCGTGTACCCGTCCCTGTCCGGATCGATCGCGGAAGTGGCCCGGCAGTTGCACACCCGTAAGCTCACGGGCGAGGCGTAGAACCCGGCGATCCCCGGCATCCCCTGTCAACTCAGGCATACCGGGGGTACCCCGCGATCACTTCGCGACAACAACGAGGCCGCCTATATCACTTGGCGGCCTCGTCTGTGTACAACTTCTGCTATTCGGCGCAAACTGCTGAAAACTCACGGGCAGCCACGTTACTGTCAGTTTCGTGTTCGCTGCAGAACGTCGTCAGTTGATCCTCGAAATGGTGCGCGCCAACGGGGCGGTATCGCTCCGTGAGCTCGCCCGCGTCGTCCAGACCTCCGAAGTGACCGTACGGCGGGACGTGCGGGCGCTGGAGGCAGAAGGACTCCTCGACCGCCGGCACGGCGGTGCGGTCTTGCCGGGCGGTTTCACGCGCGAGTCCGGCTTCCCGCAGAAATCCCATCTCTCCACCGCGGAGAAGACGGCCATCGCCGATGTGGCGGCCGGTCTTGTCGGCGAGGGCGAGGCCATCGTGGTCGGCGCCGGTACGACCACGCAGGAGCTGGCCCGCCGGCTCGCGCGGGTTCCCGGTCTGACCGTGGTCACCAACTCGCTGCTGGTCGCCCAGGCGTTGGCCCATGCCAACCGGGTGGAAGTCGTGATGACCGGAGGCACCCTGCGCGGGAGCAACTACGCCCTCGTGGGCAGTGGGGCCGAGCAGTCCCTCCAGGGGCTGCGGGTCTCCCGGGCGTTCCTGTCCGGGAGCGGACTCACGGCCGAACGGGGCCTGTCCACCTCCAACATGCTCTCGGCCAGCGTCGACCGCGCACTGGTGCAGGCCGCCGCGGAGGTGGTCGTCCTGGCGGACCACACCAAGCTGGGCTCGGACACCATGTTCCAGACGGTGCCGACGGACCTCATCACCCGGCTGGTCACGGACGAACCACCGCTCCACGACGAGCGCGCCGCCACCGAACTGCAGGCCCTGGCGGATCAGGGCGTGGAGATCACGGTGGCGGGTCCGGAAGCGGGCACCCCCGGCGGCGACGGTGCGCCGTCGGGACGCCAGCCCCGGCGCGACATGCCGCTGCCGGGGCAACGCCGCACACAGAACGGCGGGATGGGCTCGCCCCTGCGCAGTGCGGCGGCCATGGCGGACCAGGGCGAACGGGCCCGGGTGGCGGACCTGCGCCGCCGCTGACTCCCCGCAACTCCGGCCGCTGTCCCGGGCCCTCGGGGTGGCAGCCCCGGTCCCGCTGATTCCCTCCGGCCCCGTCCTCCTCAGCCGCCCGAGGGGTCGGCCCGGCCCTTCAGGCCCTGAAGCGTCAGGAGCAGCAGCCGGTCCGCCAGCGCCGGGTCGTCCGGCGTCTGCTCCGCCGCCAGCGCGATCGCGTTCGTCAGCTGCAACAGATCGTCGATCGAGACGTCCGCCCGCACCGCCCCGCTCTCCTGCGCCCGCGACAGCAGCCTGGCCCCCGCCTCCCGAAGCGGCGTATGGCACTGGGCCAGCGCCGAAGTCTCGTCCCGCGAGGCCGACATGAGGGCCTGGGCGAGCCCGCGGTACTCACCCGCATGAGTGACAATCGCGCCCAGCCACTCCACCAGCGCCCGGCACGGCTGCTCCGCCCCTGCCAGCTCCCGGGAGCGCTCCAGGAGCGCGCTCAGGGCCTCCTGGAACACCGCGTTCATCAGGGCGTGCCGGTTGGGGAAGTGCCGGTACAACGTGCCGATGCCCACTCCCGCCCGCCGCGCGATGTCCTCCAGCGAGGCATCGGTGCCGTGCTCCGCGAACGACGTACGGGCTTCGCCCACCAGCCGGTCATGGTTCCGCCGCGCGTCCGCGCGCATCGGCCGGTCCGGCACCCGCGCCGTGCTTATCGACATCGAGATCGCCCCTGCCATCACGCCGTCCTCCCGGAATCCCTGGGTCCAGGATGCCACCGCACGGCGAAGGGCCCGGTCCGAGTCGTTCGACCCGGACCGGACCCTCAGAAGAGCGGCGGTGCCGTCAGTCCTTGATCTCGCAGATCAGGGCGCCGGAGGAGACCGAGCCGCCGACCTCGGCGGTGAGGCCCTTGACGGTCCCGGAGCGGTGGGCGTTGAGAGGCTGCTCCATCTTCATGGCCTCCAGGACGACGACGAGGTCGCCCTCCTTGACCTCCTGGCCCTCCTCGACCGCGACCTTGACGATCGTGCCCTGCATCGGGGAGGCGAGGTTGTCGCCCGACGCCGCGGAACCGGCCTTCTTGGCCGCCCGGCGCTTCGGCTTCGCACCCGCGGCCAGCCCGGTCCGGGCCAGGCTCATGCCCAGCGACGACGGCAGCGAGACCTCCAGCCGCTTCCCGCCGACCTCGACGACGACCGTCTCACGGCCGGACTCGTCGTCCGCGTCCGCGTCCGCGGGAGCGGCGAACGGCTTGATCTCGTTGACGAACTCCGTCTCGATCCAGCGGGTGTGCACGCGGAACGGGTCCGCGGTGAACGCCGGATCGACCACGACCGCGCGGTGGAACGGGATCGCGGTCGCCATTCCCTCGATCGTGAACTCGCCCAGCGCGCGGGCGGCCCGCTGGAGCGCCTGCTCACGGGTCGCCCCGGTCACGATGAGCTTGGCCAGCAGCGAGTCCCACGCCGGTCCGATCACACTGCCCGACTCGACCCCGGCGTCCAGACGGACTCCCGGACCCGACGGGGGCGCGAAGGTGGTGACGGTTCCGGGGGCGGGGAGGAACCCGCGGCCCGGGTCCTCGCCATTGATCCGGAACTCGAAGGAGTGCCCGCGCACCGCGGGGTCCCCGTAGCCGAGCTCCTCGCCGTCGGCGATCCGGAACATCTCGCGGACCAGGTCGAGGCCCGTGACCTCCTCGGTCACCGGGTGCTCGACCTGAAGACGGGTGTTGACCTCCAGGAACGAGATCGTGCCGTCCAGCCCCACGAGGAACTCGACCGTTCCGGCACCGACGTAGCCGGCTTCCTTGAGGATCGCCTTCGACGCCGCGTACAGCTCGGCGTTCTGCGCGTCGGACAGGAACGGGGCCGGGGCCTCCTCGACCAGCTTCTGGTGCCGGCGCTGCAACGAGCAGTCACGCGTCGAGACGACCACGACATTGCCGTGGGTGTCGGCCAGGCACTGTGTCTCCACGTGCCGCGGCTTGTCGAGGTAGCGCTCGACGAAGCACTCGCCCCGGCCGAACGCGGCGACGGCCTCGCGGACGGCGGAGTCGTACAGCTCCGGGATCTCCTCCAGGGTGCGGGCCACCTTCAGCCCGCGGCCGCCGCCGCCGAACGCCGCCTTGATCGCGACCGGCAGCCCGTTCTCCCGGGCGAACTCCACGATCTCGTCCGACCCGGACACCGGGTCGGGGGTCCCCGCGACCAGCGGAGCACCCGCACGCTGCGCGATGTGCCGGGCCGCGACCTTGTCCCCCAGGTCGCGGATCGCCTGCGGCGGCGGACCGATCCAGGTCAGCCCCGCGTCCAGCACCGCCTGGGCGAACTCCGCGTTCTCCGACAGGAACCCGTACCCCGGATGAATCGCGTCCGCGCCCGAGTCCGCGGCAGCCCGGAGCACCTTGGCCACATCCAGATAGCTCGCACCCGGGGTGTCACCGCCCAGAGCGAACGCCTCATCGGCCGCCCGGACGTGCAAAGCATCCCGGTCCGGATCCGCGTAGACCGCGACGCTCGCGATCCCCGCATCCCGGCACGCCCGAGCAACGCGGACAGCGATTTCGCCACGGTTGGCGATGAGCACCTTGCGCACGATGACTCCCTCCTTGGAACAAGCTGAGTTTAGGGACTACCGACACGGCCGTACGACCCGTCCCCAATAGTGAGCTTGCCCACACGGAGTGTGATTCGAGGCTTGCTTGAGTCGTGAAATCCCTTGTCGCACCACGGTACGCCGCGTTCCCCAAGCGCACAGTAGCCACGAGGTGTGGTGCAGGTCTCTGTAATCAGGGTCAACGCCGCAGGGCATTTCTTTGTGGACTCCCTACGAACGGCCGGTGGATTCTTTGCCCGTCGGGCGAGGGTGTGCGACCCCTTGTCCGAAGGATTACCCGTTAGTAGGGTCCGCGATATCACACGTACTACAGGTAACAGGGGGTGGCGCCGTGGTGCGCAGGCCGGTGGCGGTCGTGACCGCGCTCGTGCTGTTCGGGGAAGCCGTGGGCATCGTGCTCATCAACGCCGTACTCGCGACGCTCACGGAGAACCAGAACATGTCGCTGGCCGGTCTGGACCCGGATGCCATGTCCACCGGCACCTGGGTGATGGGCGGTGTCTCCGGGTTCCTGCTGGCGCTGTGCGGTCTGGTCGCGCTGGTGGCCGGGATACGGGACCGCTCGCCGGGCCGGGTGGGCCGTATCGCCCTCATCGGGTGCGCGGTCGTGCACGGGGTGCTGGGCGCCGTGACGGTGGGCCTGGTCGGCTGGACCGCGTTCGCGGTCATGATGGCCGTGCTGGCCCTGCTCGTGCTGACGCTGCTGGCGTACGGCCCCGAGGGCCGGGGCGCGGGCGGCGGCGGGAACGGGAGCGGCGGCGACGCGTCCGCCCCCGCGCCCGTCTGAGCGCCGTCCCGGATCAGACCCACAACTCCGTCACGGAGATGCCGAGTTCTCCGAGGAGCCGGCGCAGCAGCGGCAGGGAGAGCCCGATGACGTTGCCGTGGTCGCCCTCGATGGAGTCCACGAACGGGGCCGAGCGGCCGTCCAGGGTGAACGCCCCCGCGACATGGAGCGGCTCGCCCGAGGCGACGTAGGCGGCGACCTCGGCGTCGGTCGGCTCGCCGAACCGGACGACGGTGGACGCGGTCGCGGAAGCCGTACGGCCGGACGCGGTGTCGATCACGCTGTGCCCGGTCCGCAGGACGCCCGCCCGGCCGCGCATGGACTTCCAGCGCGCGGTGGCCTCCTCGGCGTCGGCGGGCTTGCCGAGCGCCAGGCCGTCCAGTTCGAGCACCGAGTCGCAGCCGATGACCAGGGCGCCTGCGGCCTCGGGGCGGGCGGCGACGGCCGCGGCCTTGGCCTCGGCCAGCACGAGCGCCAGTTCGGCCGGGGTCGGGGCGGTCAGGGCGTCCTCGTCCACGCCGCTGACGATCACCTCGGGCGCGAATCCGGCCTGGCGCAGGAGGCCGAGGCGGGCGGGCGAGGCGGAGGCGAGCACGAGGCGGCGCTGATCAGTCATACCGGCCATCGTAGAAGGACCGGCGGCGGCCCCGTGCCCCGCCGGGGAGGGCCGGGGAGAGGCCCGCCGGGGAAGCTCAGCGGATGCCCAGGGCGAACATCGCGACCACCATGGCGAGCGCGAGCACCAGGCCCGCGCGACGCATCATGTCCTGGGCGTCACGCAGTTCCTTCGGCGGCTTGTTCTCGGGGTCGGACCACAGCATGCTCCGATCCTGCTGCGGAGCCCGCCCCTACGCCTGAGTACGGATACTCAGCCACCCCCGTACGGACGGACTAATTAATTCCGCCCGTACCTGGGGTGGCGTCCGTGCGTACGCGGTGCGGCTCAGGCGGGCCAGTACGTCCGCGCCCAGGACCGCGGACCCGGCTGCGGGCGCCCGCGGCGGGCGATGCGGCCCGGGTCGGACCACTGCTCGGGCGGTACCGGCGCGCCCGAGGAGACGGCCGCCGTCGCCGCCGCGCGTGCCTGGACCACCGCGAGGGCGGCGGCCAGCTCCTCCGGGGTCGGGTTGCCCCGTACGACCTTGATCATGACCAGGGCCCTTTCTAGAGGGGGATGTTGCCGTGCTTCTTCGGGGGCAGCGACTCCCGCTTCGTCCGCAGCTGCCGCAGTCCCTTGACGATGTGGGCCCGGGTGTCGGACGGCATGATCACCGCGTCGACGTATCCGCGCTCGGCCGCCACGTACGGGTTCAGCAGGGCGTCCTCGTAGTCGGCGATGAGTCCGGCGCGGGTGGCCTCCGCCTCGTCGGGGTCCGTGACCGCGGCGATGGTGCGGCGGTGCAGGATGTTCACCGCGCCCTGGGCGCCCATCACCGCGATCTGCGCGGTCGGCCAGGCGACATTGATGTCGGCGCCCAGGTGCTTGGAGCCCATGACGTCGTAGGCCCCGCCGAACGCCTTGCGGGTGATCACCGTGATCAGCGGGACGGTGGCCTCCGCGTACGCGTAGATCAGCTTGGCACCGCGGCGGATGATGCCGCCGTACTCCTGGTCCACGCCCGGCAGGAAGCCCGGCACGTCGACGAAGGTCAGCACCGGCACGTTGAACGCGTCGCAGGTACGGACGAAGCGGGCCGCCTTCTCGCTCGCGTTGATGTCCAGGCAACCGGCGAACTGCATCGGCTGGTTGGCGACGATGCCGACCGGGTAGCCCTCGACGCGGCCGAAGCCGGTGATGATGTTCGGCGCGAACAGGGCCTGGGTCTCCAGGAACTCGCCGTCGTCCAGCACATGCTCGATGGCGGTGTGCATGTCGTACGGCTGGTTCGCCGAATCCGGGATGAGGGTGTCCAGCTCGCGGTCCTCGTCCGTGGTGGCCAGGTCGGCCTCCTCCGGGAAAGCGGGCGCCTCGGAGAGGTTGTTCGAAGGGAGGTACGAGAGCAGGGACTTGACGTACTCGATCGCGTCCTTCTCGTCCCCCGCCATGTGGTGCGCCACACCGGACGTGGTGTTGTGCGTACGGGCGCCGCCCAGCTCCTCGAAGCCGACGTCCTCACCGGTGACCGTCTTGATGACGTCGGGTCCGGTGATGAA
Organism: Streptomyces sp. NBC_01237; assembly: GCF_035917275.1. NCBI lineage: Bacteria > Bacillati > Actinomycetota > Actinomycetes > Kitasatosporales > Streptomycetaceae > Streptomyces > Streptomyces sp. NBC_01237. The sequence goes on from NZ_CP108508.1 coordinate 5,684,751, forward strand.
CATGTGGGAGGTCTGGTCGACCATCACCGTGAAGTCGGTGATCGCGGGGGAGTAGACGGCCCCGCCCGCGCACGGACCGACGATCAGCGAGATCTGCGGGATCACACCCGAGGCGTGCACATTGCGGCGGAAGATCTCGGCGAACAGACCGAGGGCGGCCACCCCCTCCTGGATGCGGGCGCCACCGCCGTCGTTGATGCCGATGACCGGACAGCCGGTCTTCAGGGCGAAGTCCATGACCTTGACGATCTTCTCGCCGTAGACCTCGCCGAGCGAGCCGCCGAAGATCGTGAAATCCTGCGAGTACACGCAGACGGGGCGGCCGTCGACCGTGCCGTAGCCGGTGACGACACCGTCTCCGTACGGCCGGTTCTTCTCGATGCCGAAATTGGTGGAGCGGTGCCGGGCGAACTCGTCGAGCTCCACGAAGGAACCCTCGTCGAGCAGGAGATCGACCCGCTCGCGGGCGGTCAACTTGCCCTTGGCGTGCTGCTTCTCGACCGCGCGGGCGGAGCCGGCGTGCGTCGCTTCGTCAATGCGGCGCTGCAGGTCCGCGATCTTGCCCGCGGTGGTGTGGATGTCGCTCTGCGGCTCGGACATCGGGTGGCGGCTCCCTGCCTGGTCACGGGGACGACTGGTACCGGTCACGGGGAACGGGCCGGTACTCCGTACAGCTGACGGGTCAGTACTACTCCGTACAGCTACTGACGCGTCATGGCTACTGACTCGTAGCGTATCGGCGCCGATACGGTTCGGCAGTGCGTCGTTTGCCACACCTAGGCTGGCTTGCATGACATCACCGGATGCGCCACACAACCGCTGGTCGGACCTGGACCGGCCGCCCCTGAACGTCGCCGCGCTGCGCCGCGGACTGCTGCGGCCCGGCGGGCTGTGGAGCTCACTGGACGTGGTGGAGTCGACCGGCTCGACCAACTCCGACCTCGCCGGGCGCGCCGATGACCTGGCCGAGGGCACGGTCCTGGTCGCCGAGGAGCAGACCGCGGGGCGCGGGCGTCTGGACCGGGCCTGGACGGCGCCGTCGCGCTCGGGGCTGTTCTTCTCCGTCTTTCTGACGCCGCGTGAGGTGCCCGTGGAGCGCTGGGGCTGGCTGCCGCTGCTGGCCGGGGTCGCCGCCGCGACCGGGCTCGCCAGGTCCGCGGGTGTCGACCTGGCACTGAAATGGCCCAACGACCTCCTGGTCACCGTCCCCGGGGACCTCGGCCACCCCCGGCCCGGGGAGACACCGGCGGGCGCGGAACGCAAGGCGGGCGGCATCCTCGCCGAGCGCGCCGGGGCCGGTGTCGTCATCGGCATGGGCATCAACGTCTCGCTCCGCGCGGCGGAACTGCCCGCCCCGACCGCGGGCTCGCTGGCGCTGGCCGGCGCGGTCTCCACGGACCGGGAGACGCTGCTGCGGGCCGTCCTGCGGTCGCTGGAGGAGTGGTACGGGACATGGCGCGCGGCGGGCGGGGACGCCGCGGCGAGCGGACTCCAGGAGGCGTACGCGGCGGGCTGCGCGACCCTGGACCGGACCGTACGGGCCCAGCTGCCCGGCGACCGGTCGATCGTCGGCGAGGCCGTCGCGATCGACGGCGACGGCCGCCTCGTGCTGTCCACCGGCGGGGGACTCATGGAACCGGTGTCCGCGGGCGACATCGTGCACCTGCGGGGCGCGGAGGGCGGTCTGACCTGAGAACGGGTGAAATCGGTGCGGTGCGGGCCGCGGCGGAATACTGCAAATACGGGAGATGTCACGTGCGACGCACCCGTACCGGGCAACCGGGGACGTGAGCTAGGGCACATCTGCCGTATCGTTGAGGCGATCCAGCGACAGATCGGCAGGGCAGTGCGCAGGGAACGGGCAGGAGGCGGCTGGTGACCGTCGACGACACGACCTCCGGCGAGGGCGCGGAGCCCCCTTCGGAACCCTCGGTCCACGCCACACCGCATCACGAGGTCGATCACACGGTGGAACCGACCGACGACCCCCTCGCGATCCGGCTCGAACAGCTGATCCTCGGGGCCGACCGCCGCTACACCCCCTTCCAGGCGGCCCGCACCGCCGGGGTCTCCATGGACCTGGCGTCCCGGTTCTGGCGGGCCATGGGCTTCGCCGACATCGGGCAGGCCAGGGCGCTCACCGAGGCCGATGTGCTGGCGCTGCGCCGGCTCGCCGGTCTGGTGGAGGCGGGGCTGCTGAGCGAGCCGATGGCGATCCAGGTGGCCCGGTCGACCGGGCAGACCACCGCCCGGCTGGCGGAGTGGCAGATCGATTCGTTCCTGGAGGGGCTGACCGAGCCGCCCGAGCCGGGGATGACCCGTACCGAGGTCACGTATCCGCTGATCGAGCTGCTGCTGCCGGAGCTGGAGGAGTTCCTGGTCTATGTGTGGCGGCGTCAGCTCGCCGCGGCCACCGGCCGGGTCGTGCAGGCGGCCGACGACGACGAGATGGTCGACCGGCGGCTCGCCGTCGGCTTCGCCGACCTGGTGGGCTTCACCCGGCTGACCCGGCGGCTGGAGGAGGAGGAGCTCGGCGAACTCGTCGAGGCGTTCGAGACCACCTCCGCCGACCTGGTCGCGGCCCACGGCGGGCGGCTCATCAAGACCCTGGGCGACGAGGTGCTGTTCGCCGCCGACGACGCGGGCACGGCGGCCGAGATAGCGCTGCGGCTGATCGAGGCCATGGCGCAGGACGAGACGATGCCGGCGCTGCGGGTCGGCATCGCGTTCGGCACGGTCACCACCCGGATGGGCGATGTCTTCGGTACGACGGTGAACCTGGCCAGCCGGCTCACCTCGATAGCCCCGAAGGACGCCGTGCTGGTCGACGGGGCCTTCGCCAAGGAGCTGACCCGCACCGGTGACGCGCCCGCGTCCGAGGCGCAGGCCGCCGAGGAGGTCGCGGCCCACGCCGAGCGGGCCCGGCTCGCCGAGAAGGAGGGCCGGGTGGTCGAGGACGCCCCGCCCCTGCCCACGTACCGCTTCGGACTCCAGCCGATGTGGCAGCGCCCGGTGCGCGGACTCGGGGTCGTGGAGCCCTGGCTGCTGGCCCGGCGGGGCAAGACCGGGAGCTGACGCGTTCCCGCGCCGGGCGGTGTTCCGGCGCGGCCCTGTGCGCTGCCGGGCGCCGCGAGCGTCCTTACGGTGTCGGCCGGTCCTGTCTAGGATCCCTCGGTAACGCTCGTTAACCGGAGGGGTGCAGTCATGACCGTCACGTCGGAGCAGCGGTTCGGGGAGTTCGTCGTCGTACGGCGGCACGAGGGCCAGGAGCACGTCGCCGAGCTGGTGCTCGACCGGCCCAGGGCCATGAACGCGGTGTCCACGGAGATGGCCCGCTCCCTCGGGGCCGCCTGCGAGGCGCTGGGCGCCGACCGGGATGTACGCGTCACCGTCCTCACCTCCAGTCATGACCGGGCCTTCTGTGTGGGCGCGGACCTCAAGGAGCGGAACTCCTTCACCGATGCCGAGCTGATGCGGCAGCGGCCCACCGCGCGGGCCGCGTACACCGGGGTGCTCGAACTGCCGATGCCGACGATCGCCGCCGTGCACGGCTTCGCGCTCGGCGGTGGCTTCGAACTCGCCCTGGCCTGCGATCTGATCGTGGCCGACGGCACCGCCGTGGTGGGCCTGCCCGAGGTGTCGGTCGGAGTGATCCCGGGCGGCGGCGGTACGCAGCTGCTGCCCCGCCGGGTCGGTGCGGCGCGCGCCGCGGAGCTGGTCTTCACCGCGCGCCGGGTGGAGGCGGCCGAGGCCCGCGAGCTGGGGCTGGTCGACGAACTGGTCGACGCGGGCCGGGACCGGGAGGAGGCGCTGGCGCTCGGCGGCCGGATCGCGGCCAACTCCCCGGTCGGGCTGCGCGCGGCCAAGCGGGCGCTGCGGCTGGGACACGGGCTGGATCTGCGGACGGGTCTGGAGGTCGAGGACTCGGCCTGGCGGTCGGTGGCCTTCTCCGGGGACCGGGTGGAGGGGGTGGCCGCCTTCAACGAGAAGCGCCGCCCGAACTGGCCCGGGGAGTGACGAGGTGACGTTCCGTGATCGATGGTGACGTCAGGTGAGGCGCGCTGAAGATTGTTAAGCCCTCAAGATGATCAAAATGGAACAAATCTACATAAGCTGTGCAAATGGGTGGTGACGATGCGCGCCTGAGGGCCGTGGTTTCGCTGGCGCAGACGATGGCGGCTGCCTACACCCCGCGCGAATCGTGGCGGGCTGCGGCGTTGGGGGCCTGCGAGGCGCTGGGCGGCGGCTTCGCCGCGCTCTCCGTGTGGGAGCGCGACCGGGGCAGGCTGAGGGTGCTGGTGAACGCGGGGCGGCGCGACGAGGCGGAGGAGGAGTTCCCCGAGCGCGAGGTGTACCCGGTGCACCAGTTCCCGGAGATCACCGAGTTCCTGCACGAGCGGTGGGCGGGCGGCGGTGAGCCCGACGCGTGGGTGGAGACCGCCGACGGCCTGCCGGGCGCGGGCGGCCCGGCCCGCGGCGCCCGCCCGTACTGCCATCAGCGGGTCGCGGCCCTGCGGCGGCGCGGGCGCGGCTGCTGTGTGGTCGCGCCGATCGTGCTGCACGGGCGGGCCTGGGGCGAGCTGTATGTGGCGCGCCAGGCGGGGGAGCCGGTGTTCGACCGGGACGACGCGAACTTCGCGACCGTGCTGGCCGCCGTCGTCGCGGCCGGGATCGCCCAGACGGAGCGCCTGGAGGAGGTCCGCAAGCTCGCCTTCAGCGACCCGCTGACCGGGCTCGCCAACCGTCGCGCCGTCGACATCCGGCTCGACGAGGCGCTGGAGCGCCACCGCACGGAGGGTGCCGTCGTCAGCCTGGTGGTCTGCGATCTGAACGGCCTCAAGGCGGTCAACGACACGCATGGCCATGCCGTCGGCGATCGTCTGCTGGAACGTTTCGGCTCGGTGCTGTCCCTGTGCGGGGCGATGCTGCCGGACGCCCTCGCGGCCCGGCTCGGCGGCGATGAGTTCTGCCTGCTCGTCGTGGGGCCCGGCGCGGACGACGTGGTCCGGGTCGCCACGGAGCTGTGCGAGCGCGCGGATGTGCTCGAACTCGGCGACGGGGTGGCCTGCGGGGTCGCGTCGACCGGTGACCCGATCGGTCCGGTGCGCTCGGCCCGCCGCCTGTTCCGGCTGGCGGACGCGGCGCAGTACCGGGCCAAGGCGGCACGCTCGGTGGGGCCGGTGGTGGCCGGGCGTGACGGCGAGGTGATCCGGCTGGCCGACTCGCCGCCGAAGGCCGCCCACGACCGGCGCAGGCTGCGCGGTCAGCGCCCCTGACCGGCTCCGGGCCGCGACGGGCGGTAAGGGGTCAACCGGGCAACCACTAGTGACATGTGGGCTTTCAGTCCGTACGCTTCTGAATATGGATATGCATACAGTCGTGGTGGGGACGTCCGGTACCACCGCCGAGGACGTCATCGCCGTGGCCCGCGGGGGCGCCCGGGTCGAGCTCTCCGCAGCCGCCGTGGAAGCCCTGGCCGCCGCCCGCCGGATCGTGGACGCGCTCGCCGCGAAGCCCGAGCCGGTCTACGGCGTCTCCACCGGCTTCGGCGCCCTCGCCAGCCGCCACATCAGCCCCGAACTGCGCGCCCAGCTCCAGCGCAACATCGTCCGCTCGCACGCCGCGGGCATGGGCCCCCGCGTCGAGCGCGAGGTCGTCCGCGCCCTGATGTTCCTCCGGCTGAAGACGGTCGCCTCCGGCCACACCGGCGTACGCCCAGAGGTCGCGCAGACCATGGCCGACGTGCTCAACGCGGGCATCACACCCGTCGTGCACGAGTACGGCTCGCTCGGCTGCTCCGGCGACCTGGCCCCGCTCTCGCACTGCGCCCTGACACTGATGGGCGAGGGCGACGCGGAAGGCCCCGACGGCATCGTGCGCCCCGCGGGTGAACTGCTGGCCGCCCACGGCATCGCACCGGTCGAACTGCGCGAGAAGGAGGGCCTCGCCCTCCTCAACGGAACCGACGGCATGCTCGGCATGCTCGTCATGGCCCTCGCCGACCTGAAGAACCTCTACACCTCGGCCGACATCACCGCCGCCCTCTCGCTGGAGGCGCTGCTCGGCACCGACAAGGTCCTCGCCCCGGAACTGCACGCCATCCGCCCGCACCCGGGCCAGGGCGCCAGCGCCGACAACATGCTGCGGGTGCTGGCGGGTTCGGGCCTCACCGGTCACCATCAGGACGACGCGCCCCGCGTCCAGGACGCCTACTCCGTGCGCTGCGCCCCGCAGGTCAACGGCGCGGGCCGGGACACCCTCGCGTACGCGGCCGTGGTCGCCGGCCGTGAACTGGCCTCCGCCGTCGACAACCCGGTAGTGCTCCCCGACGGCCGGGTGGAGTCCAACGGCAACTTCCACGGCGCCCCCGTCGCGTACGTCCTCGACTTCCTCGCCATCGTCGCCGCCGACCTCGGCTCGATCGCCGAGCGCCGCACCGACCGGCTCCTGGACAAGAACCGTTCGCACGGGCTGCCGCCGTTCCTCGCCGACGACCCCGGGGTGGACTCGGGGCTGATGATCGCCCAGTACACCCAGGCGGCCCTGGTCAGTGAGATGAAGCGGCTCGCGGTCCCCGCGTCCGCCGACTCGATCCCGTCCTCCGCGATGCAGGAGGACCACGTCTCCATGGGCTGGTCGGCGGCGCGCAAGCTCCGTACGGCCGTCGACAACCTCGCCCGGATCGTCGCCGTCGAGCTGTACGCGGCGACCCGCGCCGTCGAGCTGCGCGCCGCCGGAGGTCTCACCCCGGCCCCCGCCTCGCAGGCCGCCATCGCCGCGCTGCGCGCCGCCGGGGTCCAGGGGCCCGGCCCGGACCGCTACCTCTCCCCGGACCTGGCCGCCGCCGACGCCTTCGTACGCGAGGGGAAGCTGGTGCAGGCCGTGGAACCGGTCACCGGGCCGCTGGCCTGAGCCGGCGCGCGTACGGCCACCGTCGTACGCCGTCGTACACGTCGCCGTACCCACGGAGGAGAGGGCTGCCGCACCGGACAGTGCGGCAGCCCTCTCCTCCGTGCGGGTGCCCTCAGAGCGCCGGGCGTACCGTGCCGCGGCGCACCGAGTAGGTGACGAAGCCCGCGCCGATGCCCAGCAGTGCCGTACCGCCGATCAGGTACGGCGTGGTGTCGACCCCCGTGCCGGTGTCGGCGAGGGTCTCGCCGGAGCTGTCGTCCCCGGCGGTCGCGGGCTGTGCCGCCAGGTGTGCGGATCCGTTCGCCCCGGTCTGCCGCGCCGTCCCGTCGACGGTCGCGTTGGCCGAGGGGACGAACCAGAGAGCGCCGAGCAGGGTCCCTGCGGCGGTGGTGGTCAGCAGTGTGCGACGAGCGACGGACACAGAATCGATCCCCTTGCGACAACCATGAGTTAGCCCCGTGGGCCGATGCTAAGCAAAGCAGCGGGTCGTAGGAAAGTCGCGGACGGAAGGAGCCTTACGCTCCGGCTTATGAGCACTTCAGAGACATCCAGATTTGTTCGTCTTCGTGTGGAGATGGTGCTGGAGATCACCGACCCCGACGCCCTGACCGGTACCGCCCTCGAAAGCATCGCCGCCGAGTACGGGGAGCCCGTCGCCGGGATCACCGAGGGGGACACCGCCGAGGAACGCCTCCGTGCCGAGGCCACCGTCCGGACCGACCCGGCGGAGGCCCTCGCCTCGCTGGTGGACCCGTTCGACCTGGTCAGCGAGGTGCCGGGGATCGAACTCGCCCAGGCGTCCTGGAGCAGCGAGACCGTCGACTACGACCCCGACGCGGAGGGCTGGGACGACGACGAGGACGAGGACTACCTCGGCGAGGACATCCTCTACGAGCACGAGCCGGAGGAGGACGGCGACGACGCTGGCGGCGAGGTCGCGCACAATGGGAAGGAAGAAGACGAGAGAAGCGGCGCGGTACGGCAGGGCTGACGTGTGAGGACACCGGCCCCGGCCCGCTCACCCGCGGACCGGGGCCGCGCTGTGTCCACGGCCGGACAAGCACAGACGGGCCGGGAACCACCGCTGCCACCGCCGCGTCGATGAGTGGTGTTCCCCACATCTGTGATGGATGAGGAACCGAGCACCCGTTCCGGGTGTTCTTGGAACATTGACGGGTAATCGCCGTCCGGCGGACCCGTTCGGGGATTTTGGGGAATCGGCAACGATGGAGAAGCGTGTGATGACGGACAGCAAGCGGCGCAGGGGCCTCGCGGCCGCGTCCGTACTGCTCGGTGGCGTGCTGGTGCTTTCGGCCTGTAGCGACGGCGACAAGGACGCGAGCGCCGACAGCTCGAAGACGTCGCAGGCGCAGGAGGTGGACAAGGCGGCCGCCGAGGACGCCTCCGAGGCGCAGATAGCGATCAAGCCGAAGAACGGCGCCACCAACGCCAGCATCAACAACGACGCCAAGGTCACCGTCACCAAGGGCAAGCTGACCGAGGTCACCATGACCACCGCGGCCGGCGACACCGTCAAGGGCGCCCTGTCGGCCGACGGCACGAGCTGGGAGCCGGCCGGTCAGCTGGAGCGCTCCACCACGTACAAGATCAACGCGACGGCGAAGGACTCGAAGGGCCGCGAGGCGCACGAGAACAGCTCCTTCACCACCGTGTCGCCCGCCAACAGCTTCATCGGGAACTTCACCCCCGAGGACGGCTCCACCGTCGGCGTCGGCATGCCGGTCTCGATCAACTTCAACAAGGCGATCACGGACAAGAAGGCCGTCCAGGACGGCATCACCGTGACGTCGAGCAGCGGCCAGCAGGTCGCCGGCCACTGGTTCAACTCGCAGCGCCTGGACCTGCGCCCCGAGGACTACTGGCAGGGCGGCTCCACCGTCACGCTGAAGCTGGCGCTGGACGGTGTCGAGGGCGCGGACGGCGTCTTCGGCGTCCAGCAGAAGACCGTCACCTTCAAGATCGGCCGCAACCAGGTCTCGACCGTCGACGCCCAGACCAAGACCATGACGGTCACCCAGGACGGCAAGACGATCAAGACCATCCCGATCTCCGCCGGTTCGCCCGACAACCCGACGTACAACGGTCGGATGGTGATCTCCGAGAAGTACAAGGAGACCCGGATGAACGGTGCGACCGTCGGCTTCACCGACGACGACGGCAAGGGCGAGTACGACATCAAGGACGTCCCGCACGCCATGCGGCTGTCGACCTCGGGCACCTTCATCCACGGCAACTACTGGGGCAAGGGCATCTTCGGCACGGCCAACACCAGCCACGGCTGCGTGGGCCTCGCCGATGTGAAGGGCGCGGGCGACCCCGGCCAGCCCGCCGCCTGGTTCTACAACAACTCGCTCATCGGTGACGTGGTCGTCGTCAAGAACTCCCCGGACAAGACGATCACCCCGGACAACGGCCTCAACGGCTGGAACATGAGCTGGGCCGAGTGGACGGCGGGCTCCGCCGGCTGACGCGCTCCCGCTCCTTCCCGATCCCCGTACGAAGGCGGCGGCACCCGGATCCCCACGGATCCGGGTGCCGCCGCCTTCGGCGTTTCCGGTCGTACGCCGCCTTCGGCGGACCCGGGCGTGCCCCGGCCTCCTGCGGGCGGATCCGCGCAACCCCGGTGTGTCCATGCGTACCCCGGCGTACGGAGGGCGTATCTGCGCGTGCTCCGGCGTACCGCGGGCGGATGCCTGCGCACCCCGGCGTTCTCATCCCGCTCTCATCGCGGCCTTATCTCCCCATCACGCCCGCTCCATAGCTTCACGCCATGTTCTTCACCTACCTCCGGCGTGAGCTGCGCCGCCGCAGAAAGGCGGCGCTCGTCGTCGCCTCCGGGCTCGCCCTGGGCATTGCGCTGGTCATCGTCGTCAGCTCGGTCTCCTCCGGCATGACCAAGGCGCAGGACAAGGTCCTGCGGTCGCTGTACGGGCTCGGCACGGACATGACCGTGACCAAGGCCGCCGCCGCTCCGGGCTCGGCCTCCGAGCGCCCCCGGTTCGAGTTCGATGCCAAGGACAGCGACGACGACACGACCCAGAGCACCGACCGGGTGATGGTGCAGGGCTTCCGGACGCTCGCCGCCGGCACGGTCGGCGAGGTCGGCGAGCAGGAAGGGGTGGCGGACTCCGTCGGCGGGCTGAGCCTGGTCGTGATGAAGGTCGACGGACAGTTCAGGCGCGGTGAGTTCAAGCAGTCCGACGGAGCGGGAGCGGACCGGGAGGGCCGGACGGGTCCCGGCGGCGGCCAGGGCGGCGGCGGGATGCCGCAGGGCGAGGTCCGGGGCGGCGGCGCCTCCTTCGACGTCAACTCCTTCACCGTGTACGGCACCGATGTCACCCGGCGGGACCTCGGCCCGCTGACCTCCTCCACCATCACCGCGGGCCGCACCTTCAAGGCCACCGAGACCGACGCCGACGTCGCGGTCGTCGACGCCTCGTACGCCAAGGAGAAGAAGCTCGCGGTCGACAGGACCGTGAAGATATCCGGCACCACGTACAGGATCGTCGGGATCTCCACGGCCGACAGCGGTGACGCGGCGGCCAACGTCTACCTCCCGCTGAAGCAGGCGCAGACCCTCGCCGACTCCAAGAACAAGATCACCACGGTCTATGTCAAGGCCACCGGCTCGCAGGCGATCGACAGCGTCAAGTCCACCATCCAGAAGAACATCCCGGGCACCACCGTCACCACCTCCGCAGACCTCGCCGACACCGTCTCCGGCTCCCTGTCCACCGCCTCCGACCTGGCCTCCAGCGTCGGCAAGTGGCTCTCCGTCGCCGTACTCGTCGCCGCCTTCCTGGTGGCCGGACTGCTCACCTCCGCCGCCGTCAGCCGTCGCGTACGGGAGTTCGGCACGCTCAAGGCGCTCGGCTGGAAGAGCGGCCGGGTCACCCGCCAGGTCGTCGGCGAGGCCCTCGTCAACGGGCTCATCGGCGGCGTCCTCGGCATAGCCGTCGGGCTCGGCGGCGCCTACCTGGTGACCGCCGTCAGTCCCACCCTCACCGCGCAGCTCGGCGCCACCGGGGGCGGGGGCGGCGGCCGGATGGGCGGCGCGCTCGTCGGAGGACCCGGCGGCCAGGGCGCGGCCAAGACCCTCGACATCGCCCTGACCGCACCCGTCTCCCTCACCACCATCGTCACCGCCGTCGGGCTGGCCGTCGCGGGCGGACTGATCGCGGGCGCCTTCGGTGGCTGGCGCGCCTCGCGGCTGCGCCCGGCCGACGCCCTGCGCCGCGTCGAGTAGCGGCACCGCGTCGAGCGGTCCGCCGATTCGAACAGAGCCCCGCGCCGGACGTGCCCCTTCCGCCCCCGGTCGGCCGGTACGAACAGCGCCGACCGTCCAGCGGTGTGCCAGTACGAACAGCGCCGACCGTTCAACGGTGTGCCAGTACGAACAGCTCCGCCGTCCAGCAGTGCCGCTCCCGACCTCACCCTCCGTACGTACAGCAGGAGTCCACACGTGTACCAGCTCAGCGGCGTCACCAAGCGCTACCGGCGCGGCAAGACCACCGTCGACGCGCTCGCCGGTGTCGACCTGACCATCGAGGACGGTGGCAGGCTCGTCATCCAGGGGCCCACCGGCGGCGGGAAGTCCACCCTCCTCCAGATGCTCGGCGGTCTGGACCGGCCGACCGAGGGCTCCGTCGAACTCGACGGGGTCGACCTGGCGAAGCTCCCCGAGGCCAGGCTCACCAAGGTCCGGGCGGAGTCCATCGGCTTCGTCTTCCAGAGCTTCAACCTGATTCCCACCCTCACCGCCCAGGAGAACGTCGAGACCGCTCTCGTCCCGCTGGGCCTGGGGGCGAAGGCCCGCCGCGAACGGGCCTTCGAGGCCCTGGAGTCCGTGGGTCTCGGTGACCGGCCCGCCCATCTGCCGGGGGAGATGTCCGGCGGTCAGCAGCAGCGCGTCGCGATCGCGCGGGCGCTGGTGAAGCGGCCCAAGGTACTGCTCGCCGATGAACCCACCGGCAACCTCGACGAGTCCATGCGCGACGAGATCATGGAACTGCTCGACGGACTGTGGAAGGAGCACGGGCTGACCTTCGTGATGGTCACCCATGACAGCTCGATCGCCCGCAGAGCGCCCCGGCTCGCCACCATCCGCCAGGGCCGCGTCACCGTGACGGAGAACGCCTCGGCGTAAGACGGGTGCCGCCGGGGCTGGCCGGCCCGGCGATGTGGAGTGGCCCGTCGGTGTGGTGCGGTGCGGCAGGGCGGTGCGCTCCGGCCGGGGGGTGGTGCGGCTTCATCCCGTCCGGGCGGCCACGGCGGCCCGGTAGCACAGCAGGTCCCTGCGCCGGATCTGGCGAATCCCCGCCAGATCCTCGTGGGGGCTGCCGTCCGTCAGGGTGCACAGTGCACCGGCTCCGGCGCCCGCGCCCGCACGCGCGCCCGGGTTCGCTCCCGCGCCGGTACCCGCTCGCGCGCCCTCGGGCCGGTCGGGGGCACGGCCGGTGACATGGGCGCGCAGCCCGCGCCAGGGCTGGAACGGCAGCCAGAGGAGTCCGTACAGCCAGCGCCGCACCAGCAGCCGGAAGGCCGGCCGGCCCGCGTCGGGAAGGGCGATCACCCGGACGCCCATGATCAGTTTTCCCGCGCTCGCCCGCACGGCCGCGGTCAGCAGCACCTGGTTGGCGAACGACAGGGCCAGCGCCAGACCGACGAGCAGCGCGGCCGTCCGGCCCGCGCCGGGCGCGTTCAGATAGGGACGGACCAGCAACCCGACCGCCAGCAGACAGAGGTAGGAGTCGAGCCCGATCGCCAGATACCGCCGCATGTCCCCGGTCGCCGAGGGCAGGCGGGGCGGCCGGCCCGGCGTTCCGGGCGGGTACGGATGCGGATGACTCAGCGCTTCGGGCGCATAGGGGTACGGATGCGGATACGGGGGGAGCCGGTGCGGGCGCGCCTGGTGCGACGCGACCGCGTGTGCGTACAACGGCGGTGTTCCCAACGGGCGTTGACCGCTCCGTGGCCCCCATGGCGTTGTCATGACGGCATCATGGCTGACCGTCAGGTGCCGTGTCGCGCTTCCCGCAGGGTAAGAACTCGCTCATCGGATCACCCTCGCACAACCCGGCCCGGCGTACCGGCCTCCGTGCCTCCCGGGCAAGGAGGGCAAGGAGGGGCAAGGCGGTGCAACGGGGTCACGAGGGCGACGGGCCCCCGCCGTCGCCACGGTGCGCTCCACCGGCCGGGCTCCGTATCGGGCCCGGCTTCCCGTCGGGCCGTGCGCAGCGTCCGGCCGGGCTCCGCGTCGGGCCGGGCTCCGGCTCCGTATCGGGCCCGGCTCCGGATCACCCGCAGCCGTCACCGGTCCACGGCAGCCGGTAGCGCGCGTCCAGCCGGTACTCACCGCCCCGGTCCACCGTGAGCCGTGTCCACTCGCCGTCCCGGCGCACGCACCCGCCGCCGTCCGCCCGCAGCCACGGCGAGTACGCGATCCGGATCCGTACCGAACCGGCCGCGGGCATCCGCAGCACCAGCGAAGCCGCGTCCCCGCGCACCACGGCACCCGGCGCGGACACCAGCGGCACGGCGTCGCGGACCCGGTAGATCCGCCACCCCTCGTCCTGCCACACCGGCTCCAGCCAGTCGGTACCGCGCCGTACGATCCCGGCCTCCGCCGCGGCCGGGCTGTCCGGCTTCCCGCTGTGCAGGACCACCAGTCCGACGCCCCAGCGATCCAGCCAGCCGCGGTAGGCCGCAGGGGTCAGGGTGCCCTCGTAGAACAGCCGCCCGCGCTCCACGTCCAGTTGGCGGTTCCAGCCGCGCGCCATGGAGGCGTACCGGGCGATCACGGCGGCCTCCCGGTGGTCGCGGGCCGGGACGACCTCGATCCGGGTGCGGTCGGCGCCGAAGCGGTGCAGGGCGGCGACGACCCCGTCGGTGTGCGCGGCCCAGGCGGGCACGTCGTTGGAGACCTTCAGATCGTCGTTGGTCTTGTCCACCACCCAGCCGGTGTTGACGGCCAGCACCGCCGCCAGCACCACCGTCGGTACCACCGCTGGCACCGCGCCGCGCGCCCGCTGGACGCCGCGCACCGGCCCCGCGCCCGGCCCTGGCCGGACGACGCGTGCCGTCAGGGCGGCCAGCAGCACGGGCGGACCGGCGACCCCCACCAGCCGCTCCACGTTCGTCCCGATGGGCGAGGAGACCAGAAAGGTCAGGACGACGCCGGCCGCGTACACGGCGCCCGCGAACCGCACCACCCGCCAGCCGCCCTCGCGCGGCGCCGCCAGCCACACGGCCGCGCAGGTTGCGAGCGGCATCCACAGCTTCCCGGAGGGCATCGGCTGCTCCCCCGAGAACGGGAAGAGCACCGTGGTCACCGCCACCACCGCGAAGGGCGGCAGCACCAGCGCCAGGGCCCGGTGCCACCGGCGGTCGAGCCCGTGGGCCGCACCCGCCACCACCAGGAACAGTCCCGCCACCGGGCTCGCGGCCGTCGTCAGTACACCGCACACCGCCGCGAGCGCCGGACGGCTCCGTACGTACAGCAGCGCGACCAGGCCGAACGCCACGCCCAGCGCGAACGTCGTCCGCCCCGACGCGACATTGCACCAGAGCGCCAACGACCCCAGCACCGCGGGTGCCAGTGGCCACCGCGCCCCGCCGCGCACGCACAGCCGGGCCAGCGCCCACGACCCCAGGAGCCCGGCGCCCACGGACACCGCCCGCACACCCACCAGCCCCATCAACGGCGGTGCCAGCACGCTGTAGTTGGCGGTGTGCGTCCCGCCGTACCAGGAGAGGTTATACGCGGACGAGGGGTGCCGCGAGACGAAGTCGGCCCAGGCGACCTGTGCCGCCAGATCCCCGCCGCCGGTGGCCAGGACCGTCGCCCACACCACGTACAACGGCACCACCGCCAGCGTCGCGACGAGCGGCACCTGCCACAGGGCGCGGTTTCCGCCGCCGCTCACCGTGGCGACCGGGCCGGGCGTGTGCGCACGGACGCTCTCGGTGATCCCCATGCGCAGAGACCCTAACCGGGCGGGGCCACCCTTTACGGTGAGGGGAACGTATGCGCGAACGGGCACGAAGGGCGGCCGGGTACGGCTATGGAGAACGACGACGCCATCTGGCGGCTGAGGCTGCGACTGCCCTCACGGCGGGGCGAGGACCTGGTCGGCGCCATCGCCGTCGACGAGCACGACTTCCCCTGGCTGCACGGCCGGTTCCTGGCCGGCCCCGCCCATGAGGAGGTGCGCGACCTCTTCGCCCGCGAACTGGTCCTCCTCGACCGGATGGACGAGGACGGGAGCGACGAGAGCGCCGAAGCCTGGGAGGCGGTCCACGACCAGGTGAACCGGACGATGACCCTGACCCGGCCGACGGGCGGGACGGTCGCCGAGTTCCTGCTGCACATCCAGGACGGCCGAGCCTGGTTCCGGTGGGTCGACACCCCCGTCCCGGTGGACGAGGTGTAGGTGGGTACACCCCGGACCAGGGTGAGAGCTCCCTCGTGACGGCCGGCTCCGGCCGGGAGACTCGGTGCATCACCCCAAAACGGAGGACACCATGAAGGCCCTGCTCCTGCTCGTACTGTCCGTCTCGCTCGTCGCGAACGTGTTCATCAACTTCGCGGTGGAGGAAAGCGGCCTGCAGATCGCGATGAGCGCCGTCGCGGGCGTCCTGGCGATCGGCTCCGGGGTCGGACTCTGGATGCTGCGCGAGCCGCGCGAATCCTGAGCGCGGCCGGGGGAGGCTCCGGGGCGGCGGCTTCAGGGCTACTGCTCAGGGGCGGCTCCGGTCCGGGAAGCGGGGGACGTCGTCCGGGCGTCGGCCGGACCGGTTGATCAAGGTCGATATGTCGACCGGCGCCGGTATACGGCCAGCATGTGGATGCCTTCGTAGATCATCAGACCGCTCTGGGACAATTGCGCCGTACAACGGTCCGTGCGTCAGCCCTCGGGACGGGGGCGTCGACGTGCATGTCGCCGACCCCATGGAAGGTCTTGATCAGATGCCGGCCAGCCCCGCCCCCTCACGCCCGCACGATGCCGACCACCGTGTCATCGAGCCGCTCTACGCCGAGATCCTGCGGCGCAACCAGGGCGAGCACGAGTTCCACCAGGCGGTACGCGAGGTCCTCGAAACACTCGGTCCGGTGCTGACGCGTCGGCCGGAGTTCGTGGACGCCCGCATCATCGAGCGGATCTGCGAGCCCGAACGCCAGCTGATCTTCCGGGTGCCGTGGGCGGACGACTCCGGCGACATCCATGTGAACCGGGGCTTCCGGGTCGAGTTCTCCAGCTCGCTCGGCCCGTACAAGGGCGGACTGCGTTTCCACCCCTCGGTCAACCTCGGCATCGTGAAGTTCCTCGGCTTCGAGCAGATCTTCAAGAACGCCCTCACCGGGATGCCCATCGGCGGCGGCAAGGGCGGCGCGGACTTCGACCCCAAGGGCCGTTCCGACGCCGAGATCATGCGCTTCTGCCAGTCCTTCATGACCGAACTCCACCGCCACCTGGGCGAGTACACCGACGTCCCCGCCGGTGACATCGGCGTGGGCGGCCGGGAGATCGGCTACCTCTTCGGCCAGTACAAGCGGATCACCAACCGTTACGAGTCCGGTGTCCTCACCGGAAAGGGCCTCGGCTGGGGCGGCGCCCAGGCACGCACCGAGGCGACCGGTTACGGCTGCGTCCTGTTCACCGCCGAGATGCTGCGCAGCCGGGGCGACTCCCTCGACGGCCAGCGCATCGCCGTGTCGGGCTCGGGCAACGTGGCGATCTACGCCATCGAGAAGGCCCAGCAGCTCGGCGCGACCGTGGTGACCTGTTCCGACTCCGACGGCTATGTCGTCGACGAAAAGGGCATCGACCTCGCCCTGCTCAAGGAGATCAAGGAAGCGGGCCGCGGCCGGGTCTCCGAGTACGCCGAACGCCGCGGTGAGCACGCGCGGTTCGTGCCCGGTACGGGGCTGTGGTCCGTGCCCGTCGATGTGGCCCTGCCCTGCGCCACGCAGAACGAACTCCACGAGGCCGACGCCATCGCCCTCGTACGCAACGGAGTGAAGGCCGTCGCGGAGGGCGCCAACATGCCCACCACCCCGGAGGCCGTCCGGGTCCTCCAGGAGGCGGGTGTCGCGTTCGCCCCCGGCAAGGCGGCCAACGCGGGCGGTGTGGCCACCAGCGCGCTGGAGATGCAGCAGAACGCGTCCCGCGACTCCTGGTCCTTCTCCCACACGGAGGAGCGGCTCGCGGAGATCATGCGCCACATCCACGACTCCTGCTACACGACCGCCGAGCGCTACGGCAGCCCCGGCAACTACGTGGTGGGCGCGAACATCGCGGGCTTCGAGCTGGTCGCGGAGGCCATGCTCGCGCAGGGCCTGATCTGACCGTGGACGCCGCGGGCACCGGTCCGGCCGGCCTCCGACCGGACCGGTGCCCGTTCGCCACGACGGCGCCCGCGCCCAGGACCGCCCGCGTCTTCCCGTAGGACGGCCTGTCCCTTCCCGTAGGAGGGACTGCCCCTTCCCGCAGGACGGCCGCGCGTCACGGGACTTCGCCGACAGCAGATCCGCCCCGGGCACAACGCCCGCACCTCGCCCGCCGGGCGCGACGCTCCTACTCTGGAGCGGTGAGCACCCATGCGACGAACCAAGCCCGCGTCATCCCCCTGCGCCCGTTCCCCGCGACGCGGCCGGACGCCGCCGCGCCCGCCGCGCCCGCGCCCAGAGAGCCGCTCTGGCGGGACATCGTCGGTGACGTCCTGCGCCGGGAGCGACTGGACCAGGAGCGCACGCTCAAGGACGTGGCCGACGCGGCGCGGATCTCGATGGCCTATCTCTCCGAGGTGGAGCGCGGACGCAAGGAGGCGTCGTCGGAAGTCCTCGCGGCCGCCGCGCACGCGCTCGGTCTCAGCCTCGCGGATGTCCTCGGTCTGGCCCGAGCCGATCTGGTCCGTCTGACCGGTGCACGCCCCCTGACCACCCGCCTCGGCCGCGCCGCCGCCCCGTCCGGGGCCATGAGGGGAGAGGTGAGCCTGGCGGCCTGAAGCCGGGGAGCCCCCCGCTCCCCCCGCCTCCGGCCGCCCGCCCCGCCGTCAGACGCGCGCTGGGACTCTGCGGCTGAGCACCTCGTCGGCGAGCCCGTACGCCACCGCCTCGTGCGGGGTGAAGATCTTGTCCCGGTCCATGTCCGCGCGGAGCGTCGCGAGGTCGTGGCCGGTGTGCCGGGACAGGACCTCCTCGACCTCGGAACGGATCCGGAGCATCTCCGCGGCGTGCACGCGCAGATCCGACACCGTCCCCTGCTGCCCACCGCTCGCCGGCTGCCCCAGCAGCACACGGGAGTGTTCGAGCACGAACCGCCGTCCCGGATTCCCCCCGGCCAGCAGCACCGCCGCCGTCGAGGCGGCCTGCCCCACGCAGAACGTCGAGATCGGCGAGGCGACGAAGCTCATCGTGTCGTAGATGGCCATCAGTGAAGTGAACGAGCCACCGGGGGAGTTGATGTAGATCGCGATCTCCGTGTCCGGGCTCGACGACTCCAGGTGGAGCAGCTGGGCGATGACGACGTTGGCGACCCCGTCGTCGATCTCGGTACCGAGGAAGATGATCCGCTCCGACAGCAGCCGGCTGAAGACGTCGTAGGACCGCTCGCCCTGCGGGGTGCGCTCGACGACGTTCGGAATCGTGTACTGGCCCATGATCAGAGTCCGATCCGTCGTCGTGAACCCGCCGGCCGTACGTCGTCGAGCGCGTCGACGACGCGGTCGACCATGCCGTACGCCTTTGCCTGCTCGGCCGTGAACCAGCGGTCGCGGTCACCGTCGCGGGAGACCGTCTCCGCGCTCTGCCCCGTGTGCTCGGCGGTGATCCGCTCGACGGCTCGCTTGGTGAACTCCAGGTTCTCCGCCTGGATCGCGATGTCGGCAGCCGTCCCGCCGATCCCGGCCGACGGCTGATGCATCATGATCCGCGCGTTGGGCAGCGCGAAGCGCTTCCCGGCCGTCCCGACGGTGAGCAGGAACTGCCCCATGCTCGCCGCGAACCCCATCGCGAGGGTGGAGACGTCGTTGGGGATCAGCCGCATCGTGTCGTAGATCGCGAGCCCGGCGGTCACGGAGCCGCCGGGGCTGTTGATGTAAAGGCTGATGTCGGTGCGCGGGTCCTCCGCCGACAGCAGGAGCAGTTGTGCGCAGACCCGGTTCGCGGAGACCTCGTCCACCTGTGTGCCGAGGAAGACGATCCGCTGGGTGAGGAGCTGCGCGGCCAGATGGTCGTCGAACCTGGTCGAGGGCGTGTCCTCGTCGGTGGCGCGCGGGTACGGGGCGAGGTGTGGTGACATGCGGTCCTCCCAGTGGCCGGCGCGGCTGCTGCCGCCGCGTTGCCTCCACCTTTGCCCCGCCCGCACCGGCCGCGGGGTTTTCTCGGCCCACGGCAGATTCGCCGACGGCAGAGCGGCCCCTGAACACGAAAGCGGCGGCGGGCCCGAAGGCCCGCCGCCGCAGTCCCGTTCGCGAGCGGTCACCCCGGCCGACGGTCACCCCGGCCGGTGGTCACCCCGGCTTCCGGTCATTCGCCCGTCGACGCCGGAGCCACCCCGATCGGGCAGGAGACGCCCGTTCCGCCGATCCCGCAGTAACCCGCCGGATTTTTGTCCAAGTACTGCTGGTGATAGGCCTCGGCAGGCCAGAACGGCCGGCCCTCCGCCGGGAGGATCTCGGTGGTGATCGTCCCGAAGCCGGAGCCGGTCAGGACCTGCTGGTACGCCTCGCGGGACGCGGTCACCGCCGCCGCCTGCTCGGGGGAATGGGTGTAGATCGCCGAGCGGTACTGGGTGCCCACGTCGTTGCCCTGGCGGAAGCCCTGGGTCGGGTTGTGGGACTCCCAGAAGAGCTTCAGCAGCTCCGCGTACGTGACCACCTTCGGGTCGAAGACCACACGGACGGCCTCGGTGTGGCCGGTCAGACCCGAGCAGGCCTCCTCGTACGTGGGGTTCTCGGTGTATCCGCCCTGGTAACCGACGAGGGTCGTCCAGACACCCTCCGTCTGCCAGAACTTACGCTCGGCGCCCCAGAAACAGCCCAGCGCGAAGTCCGCGGTCTCCAGGCCCTCCGGGTACGGACCCAGCAGCGGATTGCCCAGGACCGTGTGGCGGGAGGGGACAGTGAATTCGGGGGTGGACCGGCCGCGCAGGGCCTGCTCGGGGGTGGGGAGCTCGGGGGTACGGCTGTTCAGGAACATGCGGGGGCTCCTCCGGGGGCCGGGTGCGGGGTCGCTACTTACAACAAAGGTGCGGCGGTCAGGATTCCGGGCCGCCCGCCGACGGGCCGCCCGCCGAGGGGCCATCCGCCGACGGGCCGCCCGCCGACGGGTCCCTGCCCTCGCGCCGTGCGCCGGCGCCGGCTGCGGACTCGTGCGCCGCCATGTACGCGGCCGTCTTCCGCCTCGCCCGGAGCCACAGCCAGACGGCGAGCGCGATCATGACGAGCGGGATCAGTCGTGCCATGCGGGATACCGGTCCAATCCGAAGGAGGAGTCCGAGAGGCAGGTGCGGGGGAGCCCCGGGGAAGCCGCGGGTCAGTGCGGCAGGGTGGCCGGGCTGCCGCCGTTCGCCTCGTACCCGGCGACCGCGAGCGCCCGGTAGACCGTGTACTCGGCGGCCGGGTCGGGGTCCTGCGTCCACGGCAGCGCGCCCACGTGCCCGTCGATGTGGACCAGCTGGTGCATCGCCTCCGACCAGCGCTCCATCCGGACCAGGAACAGCACCAGGAGGTGGCGCACATGGGCCAGCATCGGGTCGTCCGCACGGGCCGCGTGCACCGCGAACATCGCGCCCTCGACCGCCTTCCCCACCACGACGCCCCGGTAGAAGCCCTGGACCAGATTGACCTCGGGCAGGTGCTCGTACACCGCGAACAGCGGCAGCGCGGCGAGCAGTGAACCCTGCGGGGCGCGGGCGGCGGCCGCGGTGGCGAACCGCTCGGCCTCCTCACGCGAACCGTGCCACTTCTCGCACCAGAAGTGCAGCGCGGCGATATGCGCCCCCATATGCGCCGGGGCGCGGTCGATGATCTTCGCCCAGAGCTGGTCGAACTGCTCGTGGGAGTAGCCCAGTCCACGGGCCACGGCCAGTTCGACGAGGTACGGCACCGGGTCGCCGGGCGCCAGCAGGGCCGCCTCGCCACAGACCGTACGGGCCTCCTCCAGGATGATCCGGAAGTCGTCCGACCCGGCGGTGGACGACCGCCACGCCTGCTGCACCAGGAACTCCGCGTGCACCGCCGCGCCGCCCGCGTCCTTCGGGGACTCCGCACGCCAGGAGCGCAGCCACGCCCCGCCCACGCCCGGCTGCCGCGCCAGCTCCAGCGAGGCCGCGCCCGCGAACGCCTGCACCCGCTGCCAGCGCACCTCGCCCTCCTTGGGCGTACCGGCCAGCAGCTGGGCCGCGGCCCGCCAGTCCTGGGTGCGCTGCACGACGTCGAGGACATCGAGCAGGTCCTGGTCCGGGCCCGGCATCCGGACGTCCAGATCCTCCTGGCGGACAAAGCCGTACGTGTCCGGGTCGGCCGCGTCCGGTGAACCGGGGGCGACCTGGCGGATGCCGCCGCGACGGCGCAGCATGATCGGGCCGATCACGGCGCCGAGCATGCACAGCGCGAGCAGGAACCACAGAATCTCCATGGCTCCATTGTCCCCGGACGGCGCAGTGTCCCGTGCGTGCCCTCGTGACGAACTACGCTCGGGCCTCATGAGCGACCAGCACAGCTTCGAGACCCTCGCGATTCACGCGGGGAACACCGCCGATCCCCTCACCGGCGCCGTAGTTCCGCCCATTTACCAGGTGTCCACGTACAAGCAGGACGGCGTGGGCGGGCTGCGGGGCGGCTACGAGTACAGCCGCAGCGCCAACCCGACCCGTACCGCCCTGGAGGAGAACCTCGCGGCCCTGGAGGGCGGCCGGCGCGGTCTGGCCTTCGCCTCCGGCCTCGCCGCCGAGGACTGCCTGCTCCGTACGCTGCTGACCCCCGGCGACCACGTCGTCATCCCGAACGACGCGTACGGCGGCACGTTCCGGCTGTTCGCCAAGGTCGCCACCCGCTGGGGCGTGGAGTTCTCGGTCGCCGACACCTCGGACGTGGCGGCGGTACGGGCCGCGATCACCCCGCGCACCAAGGCGGTCTGGGTCGAGACCCCGTCCAACCCGCTGCTCGGCATCACCGACATCGCGGCCGTCGCGGGCGTGGCCCGGCAGGCGGGGGCGCGCCTCGTCGTCGACAACACCTTCGCCAGCCCCTACCTCCAGCAGCCGCTCGCCCTGGGCGCGGATGTCGTGGTGCACTCCACCACCAAGTACATGGGTGGTCACTCGGACGTCGTCGGTGGCGCGCTGATCGTCAACGACCCCGAGCTGGCGGAGGAGTTGGCGTACCACCAGAACGCGATGGGGGCCGTCGCCGGTCCCTTCGACGCCTGGCTCGTGCTGCGCGGCATCAAGACCCTCGCGGTCCGTATGGACCGGCACACCGAGAACGCCACCAGGGTCACCGAGCTGCTGACCCGGCACCCCAAGGTGACCCAGGTCCTCTACCCGGGGCTGCCGGAGCACCCCGGGCACGAGGTCGCCGCCAAGCAGATGAAGGCGTTCGGCGGCATGGTGTCGTTCCGGGTCACGGGCGGCGAGGAAGCGGCCGTCGAGGTCTGCAACCGGGCGAAGCTCTTCACGCTCGGTGAGTCCCTCGGCGGCGTGGAGTCCCTCCTGGAGCACCCGGGCCGGATGACGCACGCCTCCGCAGCGGGCTCCCCGCTGGAGGTACCGGCCGACCTGGTCCGCCTCTCGGTGGGCATCGAGAACGCCGACGACCTGCTGGGCGACCTGACCCAGGCGCTCGGCTGACCCTGCCGCGGGGCTCCGCGTGCGACGGGTGCCCGTCCGTGACCGGGCGGGCACCCACACGGGTGATCAGACGGCGGCCTTCTCGTCCTCCAGCATGGCCCGGACCTGCTCGCGCAGTTCGGGGCCGTCGGTGTGTTCGTGGACCGAGACGGCGTGCTCGGTGGCGGCCCGTACGACTTCGTCCTCCTCACCGGAAATGGTGAGTGTGCAGTTCGAGTCGCTCGGATACTTGCGGCAGTCGGCGATCTTCCTGGTCATGACAGCCTCCTCGGCCGATGTGACGGCCCGCTCTCTCCAGGGTAGATCCGTTCACCGGCCCGGCGGGGGCGGTGTCGTCCCGCCGGGCGGTGCGATCCGAACCGGCGGCCGGTCAGTTGTCCTGCGGGCTCAGATGGGCGGCCTGGCGTGCGGCCAGTGCCGCGTTGAACCGGGTGAGCAGGGCGCAGAAGGTGTCGCGCTCCTCGGTGCTCCACTCGTCGGTCACCTGGGACATCAGCTCCCGTCGGGAGGCCCGGACCTCGTTCAGCCGGGCCTGGCCGCGCGGCGACAGCTGGAGCACGACGGCCCGGCCGTCCTCCGGGTGCGAGGTGCGCTTGACCAGGCCGGTGTCGACGAGCGGTGCGACCTGGCGGGTCACGGTCGAGGAGTCGATCCCCATCCCCGCGGCCAGTGCCTTGACGCCCATCGGGCCTTCCCGGTCCAGCCGGTTCAGCAGCAGATACGCCGCCCGGTCCATGGAATTGCGGACCTGGCCGACACCGCCGAGGCGGGTCTGCTCGGCACGGCGGGCGAAGACGGCCACCTGGTGCTGGAGGGCATCGAGGAGGTGGTCGGGACCCGGGTGTTCGGGGGCGGCGCCCCCGGAAGGAGACGCAGCAGTCGTCATGTCCTGAGGGGGCATGGCCGGGGGCTCTCTTCGTGCGGTGTCGGATGGGTGGGGGACAGAGTACGCGGCCACGGGGCAACGTGTACCAGCGCTGCACAAACCTGTGGACACCACCGCAGGCCACCGTGAGACGGCCCGGCCGCGATCGGCCGGAACTGCGAGACTTGCTGTCATGACCTTCCGTACGCCGAGCCCCTTTCCGCCGCTGATCCTCGATGACATCCGCGGGGCGCGGAAGATGCTGTCCGGTGTGGCCAGGGTGACGGCCATGGAGGGCAGCCGCCATCTGACCGGCCTGGTGGGCGCACCGGTCCACCTCAAGTGCGAGAACCTTCAGCGCACCGGTTCGTTCAAGCTGCGCGGCGCGTACGTGCGGATCTCGGGCCTCAGCCCGGTCGAGCGGGCGGCCGGTGTGGTCGCCGCGAGCGCCGGGAACCACGCGCAGGGTGTCGCCCTGGCCTCCTCCCTCCTGGGGGTGCGGTCGACGGTGTTCATGCCCGTCGGCGCTCCGCTGCCGAAGGTCGCCGCGACCCGTGAGTACGGGGCCGAGGTCCGGCTGCACGGCCATGTCGTCGACGAGACGCTCGCCGCCGCCCAGGAGTACGCGCAGGAGACGGGCGCGGTCTTCATCCACCCCTTCGACCACCCGGACATCATCGCGGGACAGGGCACCGTCGGCCTGGAGATCCTGGAGCAGTGCCCGGAGGTCCGCACGGTCGTCGTCGGCGTCGGCGGCGGCGGGCTCGCCGCGGGCATCGCCGTCGCGGTGAAGGCCGTGCGCCCCGACGTGCGGATCGTCGGGGTGCAGGCGGCGGGTGCGGCCAGTTTCCCGCCGTCGCTGGCCGCCGGCCACCCGGTCTCCCTCGAATCGACGCAGACGATGGCCGACGGCATCAGGGTCGGGCGCCCCGGCGACGTACCGTTCGGGATCATCGAGGAACTGGTCGACGAGGTGCGTACGGTCACCGAGGACGAGCTCTCCAGCGCCCTGCTGCTCTGCCTGGAGCGGGCGAAGCTGGTCGTCGAGCCGGCCGGGGCGAGTCCGGTGGCGGCGCTGCTGAGCGACCCGGGCGCGTTCCGGGGGCCGGTCGTCGCGGTGCTGTCGGGCGGCAATGTGGACCCGTTGCTGATGCAGCGCATCCTGCGGCACGGGATGGCCGCCGCGGGGCGCTATCTGAGCCTGCGGCTGCGGCTCACGGACCGGCCCGGCGCGCTCGCCACCCTGCTGGCCGCGCTGTCCCTGGCCGACGCCAACGTCCTGGACGTGAGCCATGTGCGGACCGACCCCCGGCTGGGGCTCACCGAGGCCGAGGTGGAACTGCACCTGGAGACCAAGGGCCCGGAGCACTGCGAGGAGGTCGCGGCGACGCTGCGCGGGGCCGGGTACCTCGTGATGAGCTGACCGGACCGGGGCGGGACCGGGGCGGCGGCCGGAACCAGGGGCCGGGCGGGGCGGAGACCGGGCGCAGGCGTTCACCGGGCGGGCAGCGGGCGGCGTACCTAGGATCTGTGCTCAGGAAGTCACCCGAGAAGCAACTGGGGGAATCCCTATGCCGGGCGCTATCTACGCCGAAGACCTGGTGAAGACCTTCGGTGACGTACGAGCACTGGACGGCGTCGGCTTCGACGTGCCGGAAGGCACCGTCCTGGGCCTCCTCGGGCCGAACGGCGCGGGCAAGACGACCGCGGTACGGGTCCTGACCACGCTGCTCCGGCCGGACAGCGGCCGGGCCCTGGTGGCGGGCATCGACGTACTGCGCAAACCCAACGAGGTACGCCGCTCGATCGGGCTCTCCGGCCAGTTCGCCGCGGTTGACGAATATCTGACGGGCCGCGAGAACCTTCAGATGGTCGGGCAGCTCTACCAGATGAGCGCACGGGACGCGAAGGTCCGGGCGGGCCTGCTCCTGGAGCGGTTCCACCTCGCCGACGCGGCCGACCGCACCACCAAGACGTACTCCGGCGGTATGCGCCGCCGGCTCGACCTCGCGGCGGCGCTCGTCGTGTCCCCGCCCGTGATGTTCATGGACGAGCCGACGACCGGCCTGGACCCGCGCAACCGCCAGCAGCTGTGGGAGGTCATCCAGGAACTGGTGGCGGGCGGCACGACACTGCTGCTGACCACGCAGTATCTGGAGGAGGCCGACCACCTCGCCCATGACATCTGTGTCATCGACCACGGCAAGGTCATCGCCCGCGGTACGTCCGACCAGCTCAAGGCCCGTATCGGCGGCGAGCGGGTCGAGGTCGTCGTGCACCGCCCGCAGGAGATCGAACCGGCCCGCGCCGTGCTGAGCGCGCTGGGCAAGGGCGAGGTCACCGTCGCCGAGCTGTCCCGGCGGCTGACCGTCCCGGTGACGGGCGGGGCCAAGCTCCTCGCCGAGGTCATCCGCGACCTCGACGCCCAGGGAGTCGAGATCGACGACATCGGACTGCGCCGCCCCACCCTCGACGACGTCTTCATCTCGCTGACCGGGCATGCCGCGGAGCTGGAGCAGAACGACAACGGGAAGGAGTCCGGATCATGAACGCCCTCAGCGAGGCCGCTCCCCGCCCGGCCGGTCACCGGCCGGAGGGCGGGATCGGCCAGTCGGTCCGCGACTCGCTCGTCATCGCCCGGCGCAATCTGATCCGCATGGCGCGCATCCCCGAGATGATCATTTTCGGGCTGATCCAGCCCATCATGTTCGTCGTGCTGTTCAGCTACGTCTTCGGCGGTTCGATGGTGATCGGCGGCTCCACCAACGCCACCGAGTACCGCAACTTCCTGATGGCGGGCATCTTCGCGCAGACCGTCACCTTCGCCACCGCGGGCGCCGGAGCGGGCATCGCCGACGACATGCACAAGGGCCTCATCGACCGCTTCCGCTCGCTGCCCATGGCCCGCGGCGCGGTCCTCACCGGCCGTACCCTCGCCGATCTGGTCCAGACGACTCTCACCCTGGTGGTCCTCGCGATCGTCGCCCTGCTGGTCGGCTGGCGCACCCACGAGAACATCGGCAAGGTGCTGGGAGCCTTCGGGCTGCTCCTGCTGCTGGGGTACGCCTTCTCCTGGATCGGGGCGCTGATCGGGCTCACCGTCCGCACCCCCGAGGCCGCCACGTCGGGCGGGCTGATCTGGCTCTTTCCCGTGACATTCATCTCGAACGCGTTCGTGCCCACGGAGAACATGGCGGGCTGGCTCCAGCCGATCGCGGAGTGGAACCCGTTCAGCGCCACCGTCCAGGCCTGCCGGGTGCTCTTCGGCAACCCGGGCGTGTCACCGTCCGACGCCTGGCCGATGGTGCATCCGGTCTGGGCCTCGCTGCTGTGGTCGCTGCTGATCCTGGTGGTCTTCCGGACCCTGTCCGTGCGCAAGTACCGGCGGGTCACGGTCTGACCCGTCCACGGAGAGGAGCCCGCGGCCGTCCGGCCGCGGGCTCCTCTCCGTCGGGTGTGTCCGGGACGGCTCAGCCGGTGTACGGCTTCGCGCTGAGGATCTTCACCGTCGCGGTCTTGCCGTTCGGCAGCTCGTACTGCGCGTCGTCGCCCATCCGCTTGCCGTTCACGCCGGTGCCGAGCGGGGACTGCGGGGAGTACGTCTCGATGTCCGAGCTGGCGTACTCGCGCGAGGCGAGCAGGAAGGTCATCGTGTCGTCCGGGTCGCCGTCGAAGGCGATCGTCACGACCATGCCGGGCTCGACCACGCCGTCGTCGGCGGGGGCCTCGCCGACCTTCGCGTGCTCCAGGAGCTGGGTGAGCTGGCGCACCCGCAGCTCCATCTTGCCCTGCTCCTCCTTGGCCGCGTGGTACCCGCCGTTCTCCCGGAGGTCACCCTCCTCACGGGCCGCCGCGATCTTTACGGAGATCTCCGTGCGCGCGGGACCAGACAGGTACTCCAGCTCGGCCTTGAGCTGGTTGTACGCCTCCTGCGTGAGCCAGGTGACGTTTTCGCTGGTCTGGGTCACAGGTGCTCCTCGTCGGTACTGGGAATACAAAGCAACGCCCTACCCAGAAGCATGTGCTTCCACGGGTGGGCGAAACCACGAGCCTAACAATTCCGCAGGAAAAGGGGGAGAAGGTAAATCGTCAATCGCGCGTCCACGCAGGTCAGCGTCGGACGGCGCAGGTCGCAGGGGGTACTGGACGGCCGGTGACCGTCAGTGCGACGAGTCGCCACCCGCCGTGCAGCCCATCAGCTCGACCGCGGTCGCCCTGGACGTCGTGCGCAGCGCGACGACGTGGTCGATCCGGTCGGAGGGCTGGTCGAAGCGGAAGTCCTTGCGGGCGACCTCCCGGCCGTCCTCGCTCAGCGCGCGCAGCGTGCAGTAGCCGCCGCTGTCGCGGTCCTTGCGCACTTCGAGATGGGCCTCGGCCCGGGTGTCCGAGACGACCTTGGACTTGATCAACTCGGCGCTGATGTCCTTGCCGCCCACGTAGGAGAAGCCGATCCAGGCGATCACGCCGAGCAGGACGACGCCCAGCGCCGCCCCGACGATCTTCAGCTTGCGGTCCGCACGCTGATCCTCGGGCCGGCCGTAGCGCCCCTCGGGCGTGGCCTCACGAACCGCCGTCATGATCGTTCCTCCTGCTCCCCGGAATCGAGGAATTTTCCAGCCCCCGGTTCGGTCACTATAGAAGCCGCACATGGCGACCAATCACTGAGGATCGAAGCTTTGACTGAGCAGCTGCGTCTGATGGCCGTTCACGCCCACCCCGACGACGAGTCGAGCAAGGGCGCGGCAACGATGGCCAAGTATGTGTCCGAGGGGGTGGACGTGCTGGTCGTGACCTGCACGGGGGGCGAGCGCGGCTCCATCCTCAATCCGAAGCTCCAGGGGGACGCGTACATCGAGGAGAACATCCACGAGGTGCGCCGGAAGGAGATGGACGAGGCCCGGGAGATCCTGGGCGTCGAGCAGGAGTGGCTCGGCTTCGTCGACTCCGGGCTGCCCGAGGGCGACCCGCTGCCGCCGCTGCCCGAGGGCTGCTTCGCGCTGGAGGACGACGAGACGGCGGCGGGGCGTCTCGTGTCGAAGATCCGCGCGTTCCGGCCGCAGGTCATCACCACGTACGACGAGAACGGCGGCTACCCGCACCCCGACCACATCATGACCCACAAGATCACGATGATCGCGTTCGACGGTGCCGCCGATACGGAGAAGTTCCCCGAGGCCGAGTTCGGCCCGGCCTGGCAGCCGCAGAAGCTCTACTACAACCAGGGCTTCAACCGGCCGCGCACCGTCGCCCTCCACGAGGCGCTCCTCGCCCGCGGGCTGGAGTCCCCGTACGGCGAGTGGCTGGAGCGCTGGAAGGAGTTCGAGCGCGACGAACGCACGCTGACCACGCATGTTCCGTGCGACGAGTTCTTCGAGATCCGGGACAAGGCGCTGATCGCGCACGCGACGCAGATCGATCCGGACGGCGGCTGGTTCCGGGTCCCGATGGACATCCAGCGGGAGGTCTGGCCGACCGAGGAGTACGAGCTGGCGAAGTCTCTCGTCGATACCTCCCTCCCCGAGAGCGACCTCTTCGCGGGCATCCGCGACAATGCCTGATATGTACGCGACTCAGGCACTGACGCACCTCGTCCCGCTCGCCGCCGATGAGCTCGACAAGAACAAGGTGACTCCCGGCGTTCTCGGCTTTCTCGTCTTCGCGGCGCTCGCCGTCGGCGTGTGGCTGCTGATGAAGTCGATGAACCGGCACATGGGCAAGGTCGACTTCGTCGAGGCACCGGATCCGGACGCCGTTCCGGACGAGGCGGGGGAGAAGGCCGCGGCGGCGCCGCGGAAGTAGCCCGCACACACGGACCGCGCGCAAGCGCTCCTGGAGCCGGTCACCGGCCGGCCCGGATCACCGGCCGGGCCCGTCGGCCGGATCATCGGCCCCGGTCGTCGGCCCTGCTCGTCGGCCGGGCCGGCCGGTCGTACCCGTCCGGAAGCCGGTGTCCCGGCTTCCGGACGGGCCCGACCACCTGAACGGCCGGTGACCGGCCAACGCGCCGGTCCCGTGCCGCCCGGCCGCCGTGGCGCCCTTCCTACGGCTCCGCCGTCACCCGGACCCCCATGAGCTCCCGCGCGTCGCGGTCCGGCGTCAGGCCCAGGCGCCACGCCTGCCAGCCCTCGTCCAGGTCGACGCCCCGGTCCAGCACACCCGCGTACGCCCGTGCGCAATCCGCCAGCTTGCTGTCACGCGCGGGGTGCCCGGCGGCGATCAGGTCCGCCAGTTCCTGCTGGGCCACCGCCGTACCCACCTCGCTGCCGCCCGGGGAGGCGTACGGCAGCAGCGTGCAGCGCAGGAAGCGGGCCCAGTCGCCGCCGCGTTCGTCCCCGTACGAGGCGAACAGCCCGACCGCCTCGCCGCACAGCTCCAGCGCCTGGGCCGCCCGGCCGTTGCCCGCGTCCACCAGAGTCAGCTCCAGGCAGGTCCACGCCTCCCCGTGCGCCACCCCGATGCGCCGGAAGTCCGCCCGTGAGTCCATCAGGAGCTGACGGGCGAAGCCGGAGTTGCGCAGGTTCCCGGTCCGGGCCGCCCCCTGGTCCCGGGTGACCCGGCCCGAGTGGTGCCTGGCGCACGCCAGCCCGTACACGTCCCGCATCCGGGAGAACATCGTGCGCGCCCGCTCCAGCTCCCGTACCGCCTGATCGGTGTCGCCGTCCTCCTCCAGTGCCTGGCCCAGGTAGTACCGCGTCCACGCCTCGCCACGCGCGTCCTCGTTGTCCCGGTGGCGGGCCAGCGCGCCGCGCAGCTCCTCCACCGCGCGGACCGGGTCGCCGTCCAGCAGCCGGGCACGGGCCAGCTGGGTCAGGGCCCAGGCCTCGCCCCGCTCGTCCCTGGTGCGTCCGTACAGCTCCAGCGCGGTGTTCAGAGCCTCCTCGGCCGCGCCCACCTCGCCGGTCCGCAGCCGGACCTGGCCCAGCTGGAACCGCGTCCACGCCTCGCCGTGCAGGGACTCGCCCTCCCGGTGCAGCGCCAGTGCGGTGTCCAGCAGCGTCAGTGCCTCGGACAGATTGGCCCGGTCGCGTTCGACGGCGGCCAGCGCGTGCAGGGTCCAGGCACGGTCCTCGGCCTGCTCGTCGGAGGACTGGAGGGCGAGCGCCTCGCGCAGCCGTACGGAGGCTTCCGTGAGGTTGCCCTGATGGTGCAGCGTGATCCCGAGCGAGCACAGCGCCAGCGCCGCCCCGGCGTCGTGGTGCGCCTCACGGTAGAGGCCGACGACCGAGGAGAGCGTGGTGCGGGCCTTGTCCAGCTCGCCGAGCTGCCGGGCCGCGATGCCGGTGCGCCACTGGACGGACCGCTCCAGCAGACCCTTGTCGACGGCCTGGGTCAGCTCGCTGATCTCACCCAGCCGGTAGAGGTCACCGCGCAGCAGGCAGTAGTCGCACAGCGCGCCCAGCAGATGGAGCACGGCCCCCTGGTCCACCCCCTCCGCGTGCCGCAGCGCCGAGGTGATGAAACTCGACTCCTCGTCCAGCCAGCGCAGGGCCGCGTCCAGGGAGGTGAAGCCGTGCGGGCCGAACTGCCCGGCACGGGTGGACATCTTGCCGTCGACCATCCGGATCACGGCGTCGGCGAGCTCCGCGTAGTTCGTCAGGAGCCGTTCCTGCGCGGCGGTGCGCTCGGCCGGCTCCTCCTCGTCCAGCAGCCGGGCCAGGGCGAAGGCCCGGACGAGATCGTGCAGCCGGTAGCGCGAACCGCGTACATGGGTCAGCAGCCCGGCCCGCGTCAGTGCGGTCAGCAGCCGCCCCGCCTCCTGCTCGTCGGCGGCGAGCAGCGCCGCCGCCGCTGCCGCGCCGAGGCTCGCGCGCCCGGCCAGCGCGAGCCGCCGCAGCAGCCGCCTGGCCTGCTCGGACTGATCGTCGTAGCGCAGCCGCAGGGCCCGCTCCACCGGCCCCGCCGGACCCCGCGCGCCCGGGTCGGCGGCCAAGTCGGAGGCGAGCGCGGCGCGGGTGCGCGAGCCGAGGGCGGAGCCCGCGACCCGCAGCGCCAGCGGCAGCCCGCCGCACAGCTCGACGACGGCGTCGGTGGACGGGTAGTCGTACGGCCCGGCCTCCTCGTCCTGGGCGCTCTCGCGCAGCAGCTCCTCGGCGCCCGCCGCGTCGAGCCCGCCGACCGGCAGCTGGTGCACCCAGGCGGGGGTGTCCGCGGGCAGGTCCAGGGGTTCGCGGGCGGTGACGAGCACCAGGCTGTCGGAGCGCTCGGGGATCAGCGTGCGGACCTGACCGGCGTCGGTCGCGTCGTCCAGGATGATCGTCACGGGCATCCCGGTGAGGTGCTGGCGGTACAGCACGCCGAGCCGCCGCAACTGCTGGTCGATCGCGCCCGGCTCCCCGGCTCCCTGCTCCCCGGTGCCGCGCTCTCCGGCGCCCGGCTCCCCGGCGCCCGGTACCGCCCGGCCGGCGGAGGACCCGTCCCGGAACAGCAGCTGCTCGCGGGGTGCGCCCAGCCGGTTGAGCAGGTGCAGCAGCGCGTCGCGGGTGGGCAGCGGACTCTCCCCGGCGACATCGCCGCGCAGGTCGACGACGCATGCACCCCGGAACTGGTCCTTGAGCGCGTGCGCGGCGCGTACCGCGAGGGTGGTGCGCCCGGCGCCCGGCTCGCCGTGCAGGACGACGACGGTCGGCCTGGTCTCCGCCGACGCACGCGCCGCGTGCACCCACTGGGCGATCCGGGCCAGCTCGGCGCGGCGTCCGGCGAACGGGCCCTCGGCGGCGGGCAGATGGCCGAAGGACTGCTCCAGGAGCGCACGCTGACGGGCGGCCGCGCTGCGGTCCCGGCCGCGCAGTCCCCCTCCGGCCGGGGCGGTGCCGCTCCCCTCCGGGCGGCGGGCGGATCTGTGGTGGACGCGGGCGGTGGCGGTGGCGGCGTGCATCCACCGCTGCTGGTCGAGGTACGGGCGGATGCCCCGTATCTCCAGCGCCGCCAGCCAGTCGAGCCGCAGCTGTTCGGGGCCGCCGGGCCGGTCAGGCGCACCGGCCCCGGAGCGGGCGGCGGGCCGGTGGGACGTGGTCACCCTGGCCACGGTCGCGGCGGCCCCGGCCACCGCGACGACGGCGCCCGCGCCGAGGGCGAGTCCGGTCGCCGTGCCCAGCGCCAGGTCCGCCCCGAACGCCGCGGTGGCGGCGACTCCCGTCACCAGCAGAGGTGTTCCGAGTGTGGCCCTGCTGAACCGCTGCGACAGCGGCGGTCGTTCCGCCTCCGCCGCTTCGAGCGCCCGCGTGTACGCGGCGTACTCCTCGCCCGCGCTCGCCGCCATGGTGTCGAGCGCGGTGCGCGCCCGCGCCATCAGCGCACCGGAGTCCGCCCGCCCGCCGGCGCGCCGGGCCTCCTCCTCCACGGCGCGCACCAACAGCCGTTCGGCTTCCGCCCGATGGCTGTCCCGCATGTGTGTCCCCCTCCGAGAGTCCCGGCCTGTCGCGCCAAGTGTCCTGCGCGGGCCCGGTGAGGTCCATCGGTTCGCCCCCGCCCCGCGGCCGTGGTGCGGTGCGACCGGCCCCCGAAGGGCGATGCGCACTCGGCCGGGGGTGTCGAGCGCACCGGGCCCCGAAGGGCGATCGCACTCGGCCGGGAGGTGTCGTACGCACCGGGCCCGCCCGTACCTCCCGTCTTAATGAAAGACGAAAGAAAAGTCCGGTCGGAGATATTGACCGTGCACGCGGCGGCGGGCAAGGTTCCGGAGAGCGCTCTCCCGTTTCGGTTTCGTTTCAAGGAGCCCCTTCATGGCCGTAGTTGGCAGACCCGTGGCCGCATCGCCACCGCAGGACCCGTGGAGCACGAAGAGTCCGTGGAGCTCCAGGAGGACCGCCCGGCGAGGCGTCGCCGGCGCCGTCGTCGGCACCCTGGTCGCAGCCCTCCTGGCGCTCACCCCCGCCGTCACGGCCCAGGCGGCGCCCGCACTCCTCTCGCGGGGCAAGCCGGTGACGGCCTCCAGCCAGGAGAACTACGGCACCCCCGCCACCGGAGCCGTCGACGGCGACAACGGCACCCGCTGGTCCAGCGGCAGCTCCGACCCGCAGTGGATCCAGGTGGACCTCGGTTCCCCCGCCGCGATCGGGAAGGTCGAACTGCACTGGGAGGCCGCCTACGCGAAGGGATACCGCATCGAGCTGTCGGGCAACGGCACCGACTGGTCGACGGCCTACTCGACGACCACCGGCGCGGGCGGCGTCGAGACCCTCGACATCTCGGGCACGGCGCGCTACGTCCGGCTGTTCGGCACCGCCCGTGCCACCGGATACGGCTACTCACTCTGGGAGTTCAAGGTCTTCGGGGCCGCCGACTCCTCCGGACCGCCCATCGAGGGCGGAGGCGACCTCGGCCCGAACGTGCACATCATGGACCCGTCCACACCCGGCATCCAGGCCAAGCTCGACCAGGTCTTCAAGGAGCAGGAGTCGGCCCAGTTCGGCAGCGGAAGGCACGCGTTCCTCTTCAAACCGGGCACGTACAGCAACCTCAACGCCCAGATCGGCTTCTACACCTCGATCGCCGGGCTCGGCCTGAAGCCGGACGACACCACCTTCAACGGTGATGTGACCGTCGACGCCGGGTGGTTCAACGGCAACGCCACCCAGAACTTCTGGCGGTCGGCGGAGAACCTGGCGCTCAAGCCGGTCAACGGCACCAACCGGTGGGCCGTCTCCCAGGCCGCCTCCTTCCGGCGGATGCACGTCAAGGGCGGGCTCAACCTCGCTCCCGACGGATACGGCTGGGCCAGCGGCGGCTACATCGCCGACAGCAAGATCGACGGCACCGTCGGACCGTACTCGCAGCAGCAGTGGTACACCCGGGACAGCACGATCGGCGGCTGGACCAACGGCGTCTGGAACATGACGTTCTCCGGCGTCGAGGGCGCTCCGGCGAACGGTTTCCCCGAGCCGCGTTACACGACGCTGGACACGACGCCGATCTCCCGTGAGAAGCCGTTCCTGTACCTGGACGGCAATGAGTACAAGGTGTTCACCCCCGCCAAGCGGACCAACGCACGGGGCACCACCTGGGCCAACGGCACGCCGCAGGGCCGGTCGATCCCGCTGAGCCAGTTCTACGTGGTCAAGCCCGGCGCCACCGCCACGACCATCAACGCCGCCCTGGCGCAGGGCCTGAACCTGCTCTTCACTCCGGGCATCTACCACGTCGACCGGACCATCAACGTGAACCGGGCCGACACCGTCGTGCTCGGTCTCGGTCTCGCCACGGTCATCCCCGACAACGGCGTGACCGCGATGAAGGTCGCCGACGTGGACGGAGTGAAGCTCGCGGGCTTCCTCATCGACGCCGGACCGGTCAACTCCCCGACGCTGCTGGAGATCGGCGGGAGCGGCTCCTCCACCGACCACGCGGCCAACCCCACCACCGTCCAGGACGTATACATCCGGGTCGGCGGGGCGGGCGCCGGAAAGGCCACCACCAGCATGGTCGTCAACAGCGACGACGTGATCGTCGACCACACCTGGGTGTGGCGCGCGGACCACGGCGAGGGCGTCGGCTGGGAGACCAACCGGGCCGACTACGGCGTCCGTGTCAACGGTGACGACGTCCTGGCCACCGGCCTGTTCGTCGAGCACTTCAACAAGTACGACGTCGAGTGGTACGGCGAGCGCGGCCGGACGATCTTCTACCAGAACGAGAAGGCGTACGACGCCCCCGACCAGGCCGCCATCCAGAACGGCGGCACCAAGGGCTACGCGGCCTACCGGGTCGACGACTCGGTCAACACCCACGAGGGGTGGGGCATGGGCAGCTACTGCAACTACAACGTCGACCCGACCATCCGTCAGGACCACGGCTTCAAGGCCCCGGTGAAGCCCGGCGTGAAGTTCCACAGCCTGCTGACGGTCTCGCTCGGCGGCAACGGCCACTACGACCACGTCATCAACGACACGGGTTCCCCCACCTCGGGGACCGCGACGGTTCCCTCCACGGTCGTCTCCTACCCCTGACCTCCCGCAGCTCCGGCCGCCGGTCCAGCTGACGGCGGCCGGCCCGAACCCCCCTCCGGCCGGACCGATCCCCGCCGTCCGGACCGGAGGGGGAGCACCCTTTGGTGCGTCACCAGGACGGCCGCCCCCCACGGGTGTGCCGACAGGCCCTCCATGCCGACGGGGCCGGGTTTCCGGGAGAGCGCCCCCGGCCCCCGTCCGGCACCGAAACCGCCAGGAGCAGACGTGTCCAGACCCCCCTCACGATCCCCACAGCCGTCGCAGCCGTCGCAGCCGTCACGGTCATCGAGCACCGCACCGCCGCCACTTCTTCCACCCTCCTCACGGACCACCTCGGTCCGCCGCCGTGTCGGTGTGTCCCTGCTCGCGCTCGGCGCCCTCGCGGCCTCCTCGCTCGGCTTCGCCGCCGCGCCCCCGGCCCAGGCCGCCGAAGCCCTGCTGTCGCAGGGCAAGCAGGCCACCGCTTCCTCCTCGGAGGGCGAAGCCTTCGCCGCGAAGGCCGCCTTCGACGGCGATACGACCGGCACCCGCTGGTCCAGCGCGCGCAACGACAACGAATGGATCCAGGTCGACCTCGGCCGGAGCGGCGGTCTCAGCCGCGCCGTACTGACCTGGGAGGCGGCCTACGCGAAGAACTACGAGATCCAGGCGTCCGACAACGGGACCGACTGGCGCACCGTGAAGGCCGTCACCGGCAGCGACGGCGGCACGGACGAGGTCGCGCTCTCCGGCTCCGGCCGCTATGTGCGGATGCAGGGCGTCGCACGCTCCGGCGGATACGGCTACTCGCTGTGGGAGTTCCAGGTCTACGGCGACGGCGGCCCCCCGCCCGCCGCCGGCGGCGCCGTACGCGTGGCCGGTTCACAGGGAAACTGGCAGCTCACCGTGGACGGACGCCCGTACACGGTCAAGGGGCTCACCTGGGGGCCGTCCGTCGCGGACGCCCCGAAGTACCTGCCCGACGTCGCGTCGATGGGCGTCAACACGATCCGTACCTGGGGCACCGACGCCTCCACCAAGCCGCTGCTGGACAGCGCGGCGGCCAACGGTCTCCGCGTCGTCAACGGTTTCTGGCTCCAGCCCGGCGGCGGCCCCGGATCGGGCGGCTGCGTCAACTACGTCACCGACACGACGTACAAGAACAGCATGCTCACCGAGTTCGCGAAGTGGGTGGACGCCTACAGGAGCCACCCCGCCACCCTGATGTGGAACGTCGGCAACGAGTCGGTGCTCGGGCTCCAGAACTGTTACAGCGGTACGGAGCTGGAGGCGCAGCGCAACGCGTACACGAGCTTCGTCAACGACGTGGCGAAGAAGATCCACGGCATCGACCCGGACCACCCCGTCACCTCGACCGACGCCTGGACCGGCGCCTGGCCGTACTACAAGCGCAATGCCCCCGACCTCGATCTGTACTCGATGAACTCCTACGGGGACATCTGCGGGGTGCGGCAGGACTGGATCGACGGGGGCTACACCAAGCCCTACCTGATCACCGAGGGCGGCCCGGCCGGTGAGTGGGAGGTGCCCGACGACGCCAACGGTGTGCCCGACGAGCAGACCGACGTACAGAAGGCCGAGGGGTACACCGAGGCGTGGAACTGCGTCACCGGTCACCAGGGCGTGGCCCTGGGCGCCACCCTCTTCCACTACGGGACCGAGCACGACTTCGGCGGTGTCTGGTTCAATCTGCTGCCGGACGGGCTGAAGCGGCTGTCGTACTACGCCGTCAAGAAGGCGTACGGGGGATCGACGGCCGGCGACAACACCCCGCCGGTGATCCGGGACATGACGGTCACCCCGGCCTCGGCGGCCCCGGCGGGCGGTGAGTTCACCGTGCGTGCGGGTATCACCGACCCGGACGGCGACCGGATCACGTCCAAGATCTTCCTGAGCGGCAACTACGCCAACGGCGACAAGCGACTCGTCGAGGCCCGGTGGCGTTCCACGGGCGACGGCACGTTCGCCGTCACGGCGCCGGAGAAGCTCGGCGTGTGGAAGGTGTACATCCAGGCCGAGGACGGGCACGGCAACGCCGGTATCGAGACCAAGTCGGTCAAGGTCGTCGCACCGCCCGTCGACGGTACCAACGTCGCACTGAACAAGCCGGCCACCGCCTCGTCCGCCCAGGCCTCGTACGGCGACTGCCCGTGCCCGGCGGCCAACGCGACGGACGGAAAGCCCGAGACGCGCTGGGCGAGCGACTGGAGCGATCCGCAGTGGATCCAGGTCGACCTCGGAGCCCCCACGGCCTTCCGCAAGCTCCAGCTGGTCTGGAACGCCGCCTACGCCACGTCGTACGAGGTCCAGGTCTCGAACGACGGCACCACCTGGCGCACCGTCCACACCACCACCACGGGCAACGGGGACATCGACACCCTCGATGTCGCCGGGACAGCACGCCATGTGCGCCTCCAGCTGAAGGCCCGCGGCACCGGCTGGGGTTACTCCCTGCACGAGTTCGGCGTCTACAGCTGATCACGGCCGCACCGGCCGGCACCGACCCGCACCACCCCCACCGAAAAGGCAGGAGAACCATGAGATCACGCAGAAAACGGCTTCCCGCACTGTTGCTCGGTACCGCCCTCGTCGCCGGAGTCCTGGGCTTCGGCACGATGGCCAGTGCCGCCGACCCGGACGCCGCCGACCGGGCGGGCAGGGGCGCCGGGGTGAGCGCGGCCGCGGCGGCCCACGCCGGGCACACCATGGCGCCGTCCACCCGGGCCTCGGGTGACGACGCCGACGGGGACGGGTACATACCGGCCGTGCCGCAGGTGACGGGGGTGACCCCGTCCGAGGCGAACCCGGAACCGCGCTACT
This sequence comes from Streptomyces sp. NBC_01237, assembly GCF_035917275.1. NCBI lineage: Bacteria > Bacillati > Actinomycetota > Actinomycetes > Kitasatosporales > Streptomycetaceae > Streptomyces > Streptomyces sp. NBC_01237. The sequence goes on from NZ_CP108508.1 coordinate 5,723,168, forward strand.
TCCACGAGTTCCAGGCCAACTGTTCCGTCACGCACACCGCGCCGGACGACCCGATCGTGTTCCCGGGCCAGCCGGGCAAGTCCCACGACCACACGTTCATGGGGAACACCTCGACGAACGCGAGCAGCACCACCGACTCGCTCTACGGTGGCGGTACCACGTGCAAGGCTCCCGGCGACGCGTCCGCGTACTGGATGCCGTCCCTGTTCAAGGGCGAGAAGAAGATCCTGCCCATCGGTCCGCAGGTCATCTACTACAAGGCCGGCGTGACCGACTACACCAGCGTGCGGCCCTTCCCCAAGGGGCTGCGGTTCGTGGTCGGCAACCCGATGCAGAGCGCGCAGGAGTTCCGCGACCACCCCGGCTGGGTCGAGGGCTGGGAGTGCGGGGAGAGCTTCAAGAACATCGACTTCCCGTCGAACTGCCCCGCCGGATCGCAGCTCAACCTGCGTATGCAGGCGCCGAGTTGCTGGAACGGTCTGCACCTGGACACACCCGATCACCAGAGCCACATGGCCTATCCGCTGGTCAAGGCGGGCACGAACGACAACGTGTGCCCCGCCAGCCATCCGGTGGCCCTGCCGATGGTGGAGTTCAAGATGGCCTTCCCGGCCGACGGTGACATGTCGCAGGTCAGACTGGCCAGCGGCCGCGGCTACTCCTTCCACTACGACTTCTTCAACGCCTGGGAGGAGCGCACCCTCAAGGCCATGGTCGACCACTGCGTCGTGGGCGGCCTCCAGTGCGACCCGCGCGGCTACGACCAGAACCGTCCCGAGGAGGGCGCGGTACTGGACGAGGAGTACCGGCTGCCCTGATCCCGGAGGACTCCCACCGGCCCGGCCGCCGCTTTCCCGAGGGGCGGCCGGGCCTTCGCCCGCTCAGTTCGCCGCCCGCTGCTGGAGGGTCGCCTGCCAGGCGGGGGCGGGCTCCTCCGGGCCGGCCTCGCGCGGCCGGCCGCCGCGTGCGAAGAAGTCGTCCAGCGGCAGGATCGCCCCGCCCACCGTGACCGCGTCCGGGCCCAGCGTGCCGAGGCCGATGTGCACATGGGCGGCCGGGTAGGACAGGGCGTACGAGGTGGCGTAGGCCCGCACGGATTCCAGGAAGCGCGCGCCGAGCTGGAGACCCGCCCAGCCGCCGACGAGAATCCGCTCGGGCTGGAACAGGTTGATGAGGTCGGAGAAGCCCGCGCCGAGGTACTCCGCGGTCTCCTCCAGGACGGCCAGTGCCGTCGTGTCGGCCTCGGGCACCGTGCCGTCGTCGCCGGCGGCGGGATAGGCGGCGGCGAGCATGGCGGTCAGCGCCGTCTCCTCGTCCGCGCCGCCGGGGGGCCGTCCGCCCGCTTCCGCCCACCGCTGCAGCAGCGCCTCCGCCCCCGCGTACGCCTCCAGGCAGCCCTGGGCGCCGCAACGACAGCGCCGCCCCCGTACCCGTACCGTCAGATGGCCCCACTCCACGGCCCGGCCGGGGCGCAGGGAGTCGGTGACCACACAGGCGCCGACGCCGGAGCCGAACAGCACCACCACGGCGCTCCGCGCACCGCGTCCGGCGCCGAACCACATCTCGGCCTGGCCGAGCGTCTTGGCGCCGTTGTCGATGTAGTACGGCACGGTCTCGGGCAGCAGCCCGGACTCGCGCAGCAGCCGTTCCAGCGGCACGGCGTCCCAGCCGATGGTCTGGCCGTGCACCACGGCGCCGTCCTCGGGTGTCCGGGCGACGATGCCCGGCACCCCGATGCCGACCCCGAGCAGCCGCTCCGGGGCGAGGTCCGCCCGGTCCAGGACCTCCGCGATGCCTTCGAGGAGGTGGCCGACGACGACGTCGACGTCGTACCGGTTCAAGGGGCCGCCCGTGAGCGGTTTCTCGACCCGCGCGAGCTCGGTGAGGGCGAGGTCGAAGAGTTCGATGCGGACCCGGGTCTCGCCGACGTCGACCCCGATCATGTATCCGCAGTGGGGGCGGATGCGCACGAGGATGCGCGGTCGCCCGCCACCGGAGTCGACGCTCCCGGCCTCCTCGACGAGTCCTTCGGCGACCAGTTCCGCGACCACGTTGCTGACCGAGCCCGAGCTGAGGCCGGTGGCGGGTCCGAGTGAGAAGCGGCTCAGCGGCCCGTCGAAATACAACTGTTGCAGAACAGCGGTGCGGTTTTCCCGCCGCAGGTCACGCACGGTACGGCCGCTGCGCTCTCTCACTCTGCCCCCTCGTCGAAGTCCTACTCGCAACCTACAGGGGTCCGGCCTCTTGACGCGACCTTCGCTTGAGGTTTAACTCACATCCTAAATTAAGCCGTGGGGGCTGCGGGATCCGAACGCGGGCGTTCGTTCCGGCCCAACCACCCCGGCCCTTCCGCCACTTTCCCGAAAGGCCCCCTGGAGTCATGCGCAGAAGCCGAGCCGCGGCCGTCGGTGCCGTCACCCTCTCGCTCGTACTCACCGCGGCTGCCTGCGGCGGCGGATCGTCCGGTGCGGGCGGATCCAACGAGCAGCCCAAGACCCTCACGTACTGGGCCTCCAACCAGGGCGCCAGCATCGAGGTCGACAAGAAGGTCCTCCAGCCGGAGCTCGACAAGTTCGAGAAGGAGACCGGCATCAAGGTGAAGCTGGAGGTGGTGCCCTGGGCCGACCTGCTGAACCGCATCCTCACCGCGACGACGTCCGGCCAGGGTCCGGACGTCCTCAACATCGGCAACACCTGGAGCGCCTCCCTCCAGGCCGGCGGGGCCCTGCTGCCCTGGGACGCGAAGAACTTCGACCGGATCGGCGGCAAGGACCGCTTCGTCGAGTCGGCGCTCGGCTCGACCGGGGTCGAGGGCCAGGACCCCGCGGCCGTACCGCTCTACTCCATGGCGTACGCGCTCTACTACAACAAGAAGATGTTCAAGGACGCGGGTGTCACCCAGCCCCCCGCGACCTGGGCCGAGATGACCGAGACCGGCAAGAAGCTGTCCAAGAACGGCAAGTGGGCCCTGGGGGCCGAGGGGTCGAACCTCTCCAACAACATCCACCAGGTCTTCGTCCTCGGCAAGCAGCACGGCGCGGACTTCTTCACCCCCGACGGCAAGGCGGACTTCACCTCGGACGGAGCCGTCGCCGCCGTCAAGCAGTACGTCGACCTGATGGCCAAGGCCAGGATCGTCGCACCGGGCAACGCCGAGTACGCGCAGAACCAGTCCCTCAGCGACTTCGCCACCGACAAGACCGCGATGGTGCTGTGGCAGACCGCCTCCGCCACCTTCAAGTCCCAGGGCATGAACGAGGACGAGTGGGGCGTGGCACCCGCCCCGGTGCAGTCCGGCAAGCCGGGCCAGGGCGTCAGCACCAACTCCATGGTGGCCGGCATCAACATGGCCGTCTTCAGGAACACCAAGAACACCGACGGCGCCCTGAAGTTCGTGAAGTTCATGACCGGTGAGCAGGAGCAGAAGATCCTCAACAAGGCCTACGGCTCGATCCCGCCGGTCAAGGCCGCGCAGGAGGACCCCGCGTTCAACAGCCCGGCGCTCGCGGTCCTCAGGGAAACCCTCTCCACCAGCGCCGCCGCCCTCCCGCAGGTCCCGGAGGAGTCGCAGTTCGAAACCGTCGTGGGCACCGCGGTCAAGGAACTGTTCGCCGAAGCCGCCGCCGGAAAGCCGGTGACCGAGGCGTCGGTCAGGGCGAAGCTCGACAAGGCCCAGCAGCAGATGCCCAAGAAGTGAGTGCGGACACCACCATGACCACCACCGCTGCCCCCAGTACCCCGGGCGGGCGGACAGCACCGAAGGACCACCCCGGAGCGGCGCCCCGCAGGCGCCGCCCCGGGCGGCTGCGCCGCATCGGCCTGCCCTACCTGCTGCTGTTTCCCGCGCTGTTCCTGGAGATCCTCGTCCACCTGCTGCCGATGGTGATCGGCGTCGTCGTCAGCTTCAAGCAGCTCACACAGTTCTACATCCGGGACTGGACCTCCGCTCCCTGGACGGGCCTGGACAACTACGCGCTCTCGGTCGACTTCGACGCCCCGGTCGGTGAGGCGCTGCTGAAGTCGTTCTTCACCACCTGCCTGTTCACGGTGCTCTCGGTCGGCCTGTGCTGGCTGCTCGGCACCGCCGCCGCGATCTTCATGCAGGAGAGCTTCCGCGGCCGGGGATTCCTGCGCACCGTGTTCCTCGTCCCGTACGCGCTGCCCGTCTACGCCGCGGTCATCACCTGGGCGTTCATGTTCCAGCGGGACAACGGCCTGATCAACCACGTCCTGCACGACCAGCTCGGACTCACCGACAGCCCGCCCTTCTGGCTGATCGGCGAGAACAGCTTCGTCACCCTGCTCGTCGTATCGCTGTGGAAGGGCTGGCCGTTCGCCTTCCTGATCATGATGGCCGGGCTGCAGAACATCCCCCGCGAGATCTACGAGGCCGCCGCCCTGGACGGGGCGGGCGTATGGCAGCAGATCCGCCGCATCACCCTGCCGTCGCTGCGGCCGGTCAACCAGGTCCTCGTGCTGGTCCTGTTCCTGTGGACCTTCAACGACTTCAACACACCGTTCGTGCTGTTCGGCAAGGCGGCCCCGGAGCAGGCGGACCTGATCTCCATCCACATCTACCAGTCCTCGTTCCAGACCTGGAACTTCGGCACGGGCTCCGCCATGTCGGTCCTGCTGCTGCTGTTCCTGCTGGTGGTCACGGGGATCTACCTCCTGCTCACCTCACGGGGAAGGAAGGCCACCGATGTCTAGCCACTCCCAGCAGCGGCCCCGCTCTCCCATGGCACCACCGCGGTCGTTCCTGTGGAGCCGGCGGATCTTCCTGACCCTGCTCACCGGGTTCGTGCTGCTGCCGGTGTACGTGATGGTCTCCAGCTCGCTCAAGCCGCTCCAGGACGTCTCGGGGAAGTTCCAGTGGATTCCCTCGGGGATCACCGTGCGCCCCTACTTCGACATCTGGAAGACCGTCCCGCTCGCCGACTACTTCGTGAACTCGCTGATCGTGGCGGGCACCGCGACGGTCTGCTCCGTGGTCATCGCCGTCTTCGCGGCGTACGCCGTCAGCCGCTACAACTTCCGCGGCAAACGGCTCTTCACCGTGACCGTGCTGTCGACGCAGATGTTCCCCGGCATCCTCTTCCTGCTGCCGCTCTTCCTCATCTACGTCAACATCGGCAACGTCACCGGTATCGAGCTCTTCGGTTCACGGGCCGGGCTCATCATCACCTACCTCACCTTCTCGCTGCCGTTCTCGATCTGGATGCTCATCGGGTACTTCGACTCGGTGCCGCGGGACCTCGACGAGGCGGCCAAGGTCGACGGATGCGGGCCGCTCGGAGCGCTCTTCCGGGTCATCGTGCCCGCCGCGATCCCCGGCATCGTCGCCGTCGCCGTCTATGCGTTCATGACCGCCTGGGGCGAGGTCCTCTTCGCCTCCGTCATGACCAACGACACCACGCGGACGCTCGCCGTCGGCCTCCAGGGCTACTCCACCCAGAACGACGTGTACTGGAACCAGATCATGGCCGCCTCCCTCGTCGTGAGCGTGCCCGTGGTCGCCGGATTCCTCCTCCTCCAGCGCTACCTCGTCACCGGCCTGACCGCCGGTGCCGTCAAGTAGCCCCGGCGCTCCGGCGGCCCCGCCCGCCCTCCTCCGCCCGAGCCCTCCTGTCCGGACCGTCGTCCGGCCGACCCGTTCCCGAGAGGTTCTCCGTGTCCGAACCCATCGACCTTGCCGCCTTCCCCCGCGACTTCGCCTGGGGCACCGCCACCTCCGCGTACCAGATCGAGGGAGCCGTCACGGCGGACGGCCGCTCCCCCTCCATCTGGGACACGTTCTCCCACACCCCGGGAAAGATCGACAACGGGGAGAACGGCGACGAGGCGTGCGACCACTACCACCGGTGGCCCGAGGACGTCTCCCTGATGAAGCGGCTGGGCACCGACACCTACCGGCTGTCCCTCGCCTGGCCGCGCGTCCTCCCCGGCGGCGACGGACCGGTCAACGCACCCGGCCTCGACTTCTACGACCGGCTCATCGACGGGCTGCTCGACGCCGGCATCACCCCGACCGTCACCGCCTACCACTGGGACCTTCCCCAGGCCCTCCAGGACCGGGGCGGCTGGACGGAACGCGACACCGCCGAGCACTTCGCCGCGTACGCCTCCGTCGTGGCCGAGCGCCTCGGCGACCGGGTCACCCGGTGGGCCACCCTGAACGAGCCGCTCTGCTCCGCCTGGATAGGCCACCTCGAAGGCCGGATGGCGCCGGGCCTGACCGATCTCACGGCAGCCGTCCGCGCCTCCTACCACCTGCTGCTCGGCCACGGCCTCGCCACGCAGGCGATCCGGGCGGCGGCCCCCGGCGCGCAGATCGGCCTGGTCACCAACCACTCCACCGTGGCCGCGGCCTCCACCCGCTCCGAGGACATCGCGGCGGCCACCCGGATGGACGGTCACACCAACCGCTGGTGGCTGGACCCCGTGTACGGCCGCGGCTTCCCCGCCGACATGCGTGAGCTGTACGGGGTCGAACTGCCCGAGCGCCCCGGGGACCTGGAGACGATCGCCGCGCCCCTCGACTGGCACGGCCTCAACTACTACTTCCCCGTCACCGTCACCGACGACCCCACCGGGCCCGTCCCGCACGCCCGGGAAGTGCGCCTGCCCGACGTGGAGCGCACCGCGCTGGACTGGCAGATCGAGGCCGACGGCCTGGAGGCGCTGCTGATGCGCCTCACCGACGACTACGGCGTCCGCCGGCTCTACGTCACCGAGAACGGCTCGGCCTTCCCGGACGTCCGGGGCTCCGACGGCGCCGTCCACGACCCCGAGCGGACCCGCTACCTGGAGCAGCACCTGGCCGCCTGCGCGCGGGCCGTCCGCAAGGGGGCGCCACTGGCCGGCTACTACGCCTGGTCCCTGCTCGACAACTTCGAATGGGCCTACGGCTACGACCCGCGCTTCGGCCTCGTCCACGTCGACTACCCGACACAGACCCGCACGATCAAGACCAGTGGCCTGCGGTACGCCGAGATCATCCGGGAACACCGGCAGGCGGGCGCCTGACCCGTGCGCCGTGCCCCGGCTCCCGGCAACCCCGTCCCGGGCCGGGGCCGGGCCGGGGTCGGGGCCGGGCTCGGGCCGGGGTCCCCGCTTCCTCACGGCCACGGGATCACGCCGACTCGCGTACGACCAGCTCCGGTTCGAAGATCTCGTGGACCGGTTCGGAGCGGCTGCCCCGGACGTGCTCGTCCAGCAGCCGGGCCATCGTCGCGGCCATCCTCTCGACCGGCTGGCGCACGGTGGTCAGAGGCGGCCGGCAGGTCATGGCGATGCTGGAGTCGTCGAAGCCGACGACCGCCACATCGTCCGGTATCCGCCTGCCCCGCTCGCGCAGCACCTGGCAGGCGCCCTGGGCCATCAGGTCGTTGGCCGCGAACACGCCGTCGAGGCCCGGGTGTTCGTCCAGCAGCCGGGCCATCGCCAGCGCGCCGCTGTCGAGGGTGAACGCGCCCTCGACGACCGGGGGGAGGCCGTGGCCCGCGCGGACCAGCGCGTCACGGAAGCCGTCGAGCCGGTCCCGGGCCGCCGGCAGGTCCTGCGGGGCGCAGAGCGTGGCGATGCGACGGCAGCCCCTTGCCAGCAGGTGCTCGGCGGCCAGCCGGGCTCCGGCGTAGTGGTCCACGTCGACATGGCTGAGCGGCTGGGGCCGGCCCGGCCGGGCGAAGAGGACGGAGGGAATCCGGGCGTCGACGAGCATCTCGGTCAGCGGGTCGGCGGCCTGGATCGAGACGACCAGCGCACCGTCGGCGTTGCCGTGCCGCAGATAGTCGACCGCCTGCCGCCGGGCCTGCGCCGATTCGGCGAACATCAGCACGGGATGGGTTCCGTGTGCGCGCAGGTAGCCCACGACGCCGCTGACGACCCGGCCGAAGAACGGATCGGCGAACACCCGGGCGGCGAACTCGTCCCCCGCGCCGGAGACGACGAGCGCGACGGTGCCGGTCCGCCGGGTGACCAGGGACCTGGCCGCGCGGTTGGGGGCGTATCCCGTCCGGGCGATGGCGTGGCGGACCAGGTCCTGGATGTCGGGGTCCACATTGCGTACCCCGTTGACGACGCGCGAGACCGTCGCCCGGGACACCCCCGCCTCCCGCGCGACATCCTCCAGCGTCGGGACCCGTCTGCTCATGCGAGAACCCTAACGCTCCGGATTCCGGCCGGTACAGCGCCGCCGACCAGCGCTCCGGGGCCCTCCCGCGGAGCCCGCGGGTGGGCCCCGGCCGCCCGGTCGCGGCGACATCCACGCCCGTGTCTCCTCGCGCGGTCTCCCCATGTCCTGCGGCGATGCGGCGTTTTGCGGCAGGGATGGGCATCACGGGCCCGCCCGGTCGTGCGACGATGCCGGTATGAATCGACTGGCTGACTCCCAGTCTCCTTATCTGCTCCAGCACGCCTCCAATCCGGTGGATTGGTGGCCATGGGGTGAGGAGGCGATGACAGAAGCTGAGCGGCGGGACGTGCCCATTCTCTTGAGTGTGGGCTATGCGTCCTGCCACTTATGCTTCTGCTAGTTCACTGGTGTCATGTGATGGCGCACGAGTCGTTCGAGGACGAGACCGTGGCGGCCTATCTGAATGAGCACTTCGTGCCGGTGAAGGTCGACCGGGAGGAACGGCCCGACGTCGACGCCGTCTACATGGAGGCGGTGCAGGCGGCGACCGGACAGGGCGGGTGGCCGATGACCGTCTTCCTCACCCCGGACGCCGAACCCTTCTACTTCGGTACGTACTTCCCGCCCGAACCCCGCCATGGCTCGCCCTCCTTCCAGCAGGTGCTCGAAGGGGTCAGCGCCGCGTGGACCGACCGGCGCGAGGAGGTCGCCGAGGTGGCCGCGCGCATCGTCCGGGACCTGGCCGGGCGCTCCCTGGCCCATGGCGGCGAGGGCGTGCCGGACGAGGCGGACACGGCGCGGGCGCTGCTCGGGCTGACCCGCGAGTACGACGAGAAGCACGGCGGGTTCGGCGGCGCGCCCAAGTTCCCGCCGGCCATGGCGATCGAGTTCCTGCTGCGGCACCATGCCCGCACCGGGGCCGAGGGTGCGCTCCAGATGGCCGCCGACACCTGCGAGGCGATGGCCCGGGGCGGGATCTACGACCAGCTCGGCGGCGGTTTCTCCCGCTACTCCGTGGACCGGGAATGGGTGGTGCCGCACTTCGAGAAGATGCTGTACGACAACGCGCTGCTGTGCCGCGTGTACGCCCATCTGTGGCGCGCCACCGGGTCGGATCTGGCCCGCCGGATCGCCCTGGAGACCGCCGACTTCATGGTGAGCGAGCTGCGGACGGCCGAGGGCGGCTTCGCCTCCGCGCTGGACGCCGACAGCGTGGACGCGAGCGGCAGGCATGTCGAGGGCGCGTTCTACGTGTGGACGCCCGAGCAGCTGCGCGAGGTGCTCGGGGAGAGCGATGCCGCCTTCGCCGCCGCGCACTTCGGCGTCACCGAGGAGGGGACCTTCGAGGAGGGTTCGTCCGTCCTCCGGCTGCCGAGGGCCGGGGACGGGGCGGACCCCGCGCGGGTCGCCGAGGTACGGGCCAGGCTGCTGTCGGCGCGCGAGGAGCGGGTGCGGCCGGGGCGGGACGACAAGGTGGTCGCCGCCTGGAACGGGCTCGCCGTCGCGGCGCTCGCGGAGACCGGGGCGTACTTCGGGCGGCCCGATCTGATCGAGCGGGCGACCGAGGCCGCCGATCTGCTCGTACGGGTCCACCTGGGCGAGGCAGCCCGGCTGTCGCGGACCTCCAGGGACGGCCGTGCGGGTACCAACGCCGGGGTGCTGGAGGACTACGGCGATGTGGCGGAGGGCTTCCTCGCGCTGGCCGCCGTCACCGGTGAGGGGGCCTGGCTGGAGTTCGCGGGCTTCCTGCTGGACATCGTGCTGGAGCAGTTCACCGGCGAGGGCGGCCAGCTGTACGACACCGCGCACGACGCCGAGCAGCTGATCCGCCGCCCGCAGGACCCCACCGACAGCGCCACTCCGGCCGGCTGGACGGCGGCGGCGGGCGCCCTGCTCTCCTACGCGGCGTACACCGGCTCGGAGGCCCACCGCGCCGCCGCCGAGGGTGCCCTGGGGGTGGTGAAGGCGCTCGCGCCGCGCGCCCCCCGGTTCATCGGCTGGGGGCTCGCGGTCGCCGAGGCGCTGCTGGACGGGCCGCGCGAGGTGGCCGTCGCCGGTCCGGTCGGCGGTGAGCTGCACCGTACGGCGCTGCTGGGCCGGGCGCCGGGTGCGGTCGTGGCGGCGGGCGAGGGGCCGGACGCCGGTGCGGAGTTCCCGCTGCTGGTGGACCGGCCGCAGGTGGGCGGGGCGCCGACCGCGTACGTCTGCCGGCATTTCGTCTGTGACGCGCCGACGACGGACGCGGCCGGGCTGGCACGGAAGCTGGGCGGCTGAGACCGGGTACGGAGAAGGGGCCGAACTCCGGTGGAGTCCGGCCCCTTTCGTCGTCCGCCCGCGGGCGGACCGCTCAGCCGTGCTGGTAGGCGACCAGTGAGATGCCGACGTAGTGCACGACGAACGCCGCCAGGGTCAGCGAGTGGAAGACCTCGTGGAAGCCGAACCAGCGCGGTGACGGGTTGGGGCGCTTGATGCCGTAGATCACGCCGCCCGCGCTGTAGAGCAGCCCGCCGACGACGACGAGGACCAGCACCGCGATTCCACCGGTGCGCAGGAAGTCGGGCAGGAAGAAGACCGCCGCCCACCCCATCGCGATGTAGCAGGGGGTGTAGAGCCAGCGCGGGGCGCCGACCCAGAACACCCGGAAGGCGATTCCCGCCACCGCTGCCGCCCAGACCGCCCAGAGGAGCGGCCGACCGGTGGACTCCGGGAGGAGGAGCAGGGTCAGCGGGGTATAGGTGCCCGCGATGATCAGAAAGATGTTGGCGTGGTCGAGCCTGCGGAGCACCGCCTCGCCGCGCGGCCCCCAGGTGCCGCGGTGGTAGATGGCGCTCACACCGAACAGCAGACAGGCGCTCACGATGTACACCGCGCACGCGATCCGGCCGCGGGTGCTGTCGGTGAGGGCGATCAGGGTGACCCCGGCGATCAGGACCGCGGGGAACATCCCGGCGTGCAGCCAGCCGCGCATCCGCGGTTTCACCGGTACGGGGTCGAGTGCGACGGGTTCGGGCGCAGCGGCAGCGGCGGCAGAAGTCATATCCGCATGCTACCTACGCCACCGTAGGTATCGGATATGAGTGGCGATGCTCACGTGTGCGGCCCCCTGGACATATGGGCGAATCGGTCGGATGATCAAATGAGTGCGGTCGGCACCGGATGAGCGCCAGGGGAAATCGAAAGGTTCGAAGCATCCGGGTCGCGGCCCCCACGGGGCAACTGACAACAGACACCCTCAACAAGGAGCGATCGTGGCGCGCGACATCGCGGCTCCCCTCACTGTCCCCACCAACCACCGGGAGCTCGTCTCCTGGGTCGACGAGATCGCAGCCCTCACCGAGCCGGACCGGGTGGTCTGGTGCGACGGCTCCGAGGCCGAGTACGAGCGCCTGTGCGGGGAGCTCGTCGCCAAGGGCACGTTCACGAAACTCGACGAGGCCAAGCGCCCGAACTCGTACTACGCCGCGTCCGACCCGAGCGACGTCGCCCGTGTCGAGGACCGCACCTTCATCTGCTCCGTGCAGGAGAAGGACGCGGGCCCCACCAACCACTGGAAGGCCCCCGCCGAGATGCGGGAGATCTTCACCGGTGAGCAGGGTGTCTTCCGCGGCTCCATGCGCGGGCGCACCATGTACGTCGTGCCGTTCTGCATGGGCCCCGTCGGCTCGCCGCTCTCCGCGATCGGCGTCGAGATCACCGACTCCGCGTACGTCGCCGTCTCCATGCGCACCATGACCCGCATGGGACAGGCCGTCCTGGACGAGCTCGGCACCGACGGCTTCTTCGTCAAGGCCGTCCACACGCTGGGCGCACCCCTGGAGGAGGGCCAGGAGGACGTTCCGTGGCCGTGCAACTCCACCAAGTACATCTCGCACTTCCCCGAGGACCGCGAGATCTGGTCCTACGGCTCCGGCTACGGCGGCAACGCCCTGCTCGGCAAGAAGTGCTACGCCCTGCGCATCGCGTCCGTGATGGCCCGCGACGAGGGCTGGCTCGCCGAGCACATGCTGATCCTCAAGCTCACGCCGCCGAAGGGTGAGTCCCAGGGCCCCACGTACGTCGCCGCCGCCTTCCCGAGCGCCTGCGGCAAGACCAACCTCGCCATGCTGGAGCCGACGATCCCCGGCTGGACCGTCGAGACCATCGGCGACGACATCGCCTGGATGCGGTTCGGTGAGGACGGCCGGCTCTACGCGATCAACCCCGAGGCCGGGTTCTTCGGCGTCGCGCCCGGTACCGGCGAGCACACCAACGCCAACGCGATGAAGACCATGTGGGGCAACTCCGTCTTCACCAACGTCGCGCTCACCGACGACGGCGACGTGTGGTGGGAGGGCATGACCGAGGAGGCGCCCGCGCACCTCACGGACTGGAAGGGCAACGACTGGACCCCCGAGTCCGGCACGCCCGCCGCGCACCCCAACGCCCGCTTCACCGTCCCCGCCGGCCAGTGCCCGATCATCGCGCCCGAGTGGGAGGACCCCAAGGGCGTGCCGATCTCGGCCATCCTCTTCGGCGGCCGCCGCGCCTCGGCCGTGCCGCTGGTCACCGAGTCCTTCGACTGGCAGCACGGCGTCTTCCTCGGGGCCAACGTCGCCTCCGAGAAGACCGCCGCCGCCGAGGGCAAGGTCGGCGAGCTGCGCCGCGACCCGTTCGCCATGCTGCCGTTCTGCGGCTACAACATGGGCGACTACATGAACCACTGGGTCAAGGTCGGTGCCGGCAAGGACCAGGCCAAGCTGCCGAAGATCTACTACGTGAACTGGTTCCGCAAGAACGAGGCGGGCACGTTCGTGTGGCCCGGCTTCGGCGAGAACAGCCGCGTCCTCAAGTGGATCGTCGAGCGGCTGGAGGGCCGGGCCGAGGGCGTCGAGTCCCCGATCGGCATCCTGCCCGCCAAGGGCTCCCTGGACACCGAGGGCCTGGACCTCTCCGAGTCCGACCTGGACTACCTGCTCACCGTGGACAAGAAGGTCTGGCGCGAGGAGGCCGCGTTGGTCCCCGATCACCTCAACACCTTCGGTGACCACACGCCCAAGGAGCTGTGGGACGAGTACCACGCGCTGGTCGAGCGCCTGGGCTGACGCCGTCCCGGGGCGGCGCCCGCGCGGCGCCGCCCACCGGGCGCACCACCCGAGGTGCGCCCGCGCCCGAACCCCCGCGGCCGGGTCTTCCGACATCCGCCCTGACCTGTGGGGTCCAGCAGCCCGCCGCGGTACGGCCCCCGAAGCCCTCTCAGGGCTCGGGGGCCGCCCCTTTTCACCGGGAACGTCCAAGCATCGCCGTATGCTTGCGCACGGGATCTTCACTTCTGTTGACTCGTTCTTCACAAGGTGCCCGCTCGTCACGTGGGGCCTACCGAGCCTGTGGGGGAACGAAGTTGAAGCAGTCCCGGCATCGCATACGTACCGCGGCGACCCTGACCGCGCTGACCCTCGGCACCGCGGGCCTGACCGCGCTGGCCGCACCCGCCGCTCAGGCGGCCGAGGACCGGGTGGCGAAGCTCCCGGTCTCCTCGTACTCGGCGATGGTCGTCGACTCCGTCCACGAACGCGTCTACCTCACCGACGACACCCGTTCCCGCAACGCCGGCCAGGTCCAGGTGTACGACTTCGCGGGGGAGAAGGTCGGCACGCTCGCCACCGACACCTCGCCCTCCGGAATGGCGCTCAGCACGGACAGCGCCACGCTCTACGTCTCCCAGTCGACCGGAATCCTCTCCTTCGACACCCAGACCCGGGCCCGCACCGGCCAGGCGTACGCCAACTACCACGTGGAGTGCCCGCGCGACGTGGCGTTCGCCGGCGGCAGGCAGTGGTACACCGAGGCCGCGGCCACCAGCGACTGCGACAACCGCAACAGCCGGCTCTGGATGGCCGAGGGCAGCGGCGTCGTCAACACCGGCTGGAACGACCTGGGCCGACTGCGTCTGTGGAGCGGCCCGCAGGAACCCGGCCGCCTCGTCATGGGACAGCCGCGCACCACGGGCGTCACCAACCCCTTCCTGACCACGTTCGACGCGAGCGGCAGCACGCTCGTGCGCGGGCCCGAGCGCCGGTTCGCCGACAGCGGGGGCAAGGGCGCGCTGGACCTGAAGGACGTCGCACAGTCCGCCGACGGGCAGCGGATCGCGGTCGCCGACGCCGCCGCGGGCACCCGGCTCCTGGACGCCGCCGACCTGTCCGACGCGCCGGTTCCGTACCAGCCGCTGCCCCAGGGCGCCACGGCGTCGGCCGTCGCCTTCGGCGGCGACGGCAAGTACATCGCGCGGGGTGCCTCCGCCGCCGGGAGCACGGCCGATCTGCTGGTGCAGCCGGCCGACCCGGCGGACCGTACGACGCCGCTGGAGTTCGCCTTCGACGGCGCTCTGGAGGGGGACCGGATCGCCCCGCGCGGCCTCGGCTGGTCGCAGGACGGCGCGCGCCTCTTCGCGGTCACCACCAATGTCTACGGCAACGAGTACTGGCTGCATGTGATCCAGCCCCCGGCCGCCCAGCACGACTCCCGCTTCACCGGGGCGCTCAGCACGGCGCCGGGGCAGGCCGTCGTCGGTGAACCCCTCGGTATCCGGGGGCGGTTGGAGCTGGACGGCCCCGCCTCCACCGAGCCGGTGAAGGTGTCGGCGGTGCGCCGTGACGCGAACGGTGACCGCAGGCTCGCCGCGGTGGAGGTCGACGCGGACGGCTCGTTCACCGTCCTGGACGTGCCCTCGCTCGTCGGCGACGCCACGTACACCGTCTCCTTCACCGGTGACCTCACCCACCGCCCGGCACAGGACATCACCCTCGCGGTGGCCGTCGCCAAGGCCCCGACCACGCTCGCGCTGACCACTCCGGCGGAGGGCGTGAAGGGTGAGGCCCTGGAGATCACCGGCAAGCTGACCGGGCAGGGCCGCGCCCTTCCGGCCGGGATCACCGTGTCCGTGGAGCGCACCGACAAGAAGGGCACCGGCATCCTGACGTCGGCGGCGGTCGCGGCCGACGGCACGTTCCGGATCAATGACCTGCCGCGGGCGAACGGCCAGGTGACGTACACGGTCGGCTACGCGGGCGACGCGCTGCACAGCGGCTCGACGGCGTCGGCGACCGTGCGGGTGCGCAAGGCCGGCTGACCGGCACTCCCGCCGGTGGGTGGCACCCGGTCCACGCGCCTCGACGGCCCGTGGACCGGGGCCGTCAGTGGGCCCCGACCAGCCGCGGGGCGGCGGGGGCGGCGGCGTCGGACGGAGTGGTGTCGGACGCGGAAGCGGAGTCGGGGGCCGGCGCCGCCGTGTGGGCGTCCATGCGCTCCGCGGAGAGGATCGCCGCCGCCGTGTCGGCGCGGGCGGCGGCCACCACCAGCGCGCGGCCCGCGAGGGCGTGGGCGCGGCGGTGCAGTGCGGCAGGGGGCGCGTCGGTCAGACCGGCGTGCCGGGCGGGCGGCGCACCGCGCAGCCGGGCCACCTGCTCGGCGATGCGGTCGCCCGCCGCACCGAGGCCCAGCTCGTCGGTGACCGCGAGCAGTGCGCCCAGATGCCCGGCGAGCTGGATGTCCAGCTCCTCCTCGCGGGTGCGGTGCGGGAAGTCGGCGTCGTCGGCCGGTGTGTGGACCGATTTGGTGCGGATCGGCTCGTACATGGATGGCCTCCTGCGTATTGCTGTGAAGCCATCCTAGCTTGGATTCAGTCTAAAGTTGTGCGCGATCCGACAGTAGTTGCCCTACGGCTGACCGTAACCGTCCAGGAAGCTGCCGATCCTGGTCACCGCGTCGGTCAGGTCCTCGACCGACGGCAGGGTGACGACCCGGAAGTGGTCGGGCTCCGGCCAGTTGAACCCCGTACCCTGCACGACCATGATCTTCTCGGCCCGCAGCAAGTCGAGCACCATCTGCCGGTCGTCCTTGATCTTGTAGACCTTGGGGTCGAGCCGGGGGAAGAGATACAGCGCCCCCTTCGGCTTCACGCAGGTCACCCCGGGGATCGACGTCAGCAGGTCGTACGCCACGTCGCGCTGCTCCAGGATGCGCCCGCCGGGCAGCACCAGGTCGTTGATCGACTGCCGTCCGCCGAGCGCGGTGGCCACCGCGTGCTGCGAGGGCATGTTGGCGCACAGCCGCATATTGGCGAGGATCGTCAGTCCCTCGATGTACGAGGTGGCGTGCGCCTTCGGTCCGCAGACGGCCATCCAGCCGGAGCGGTAACCGGCCACCCGGTAGTTCTTGGAGAGACCGTTGAAGGTCAGCACCATCAGATCGGGGGCGATCGCCGCGGTCGGCGTGTGGGTGGCGCCGTCGTACAGGATCCGGTCGTAGATCTCGTCGGAGCAGACGATCAGATGGTGCCGCCGGGCGATCTCCGTCAGCGCGCGCAGCATCTCGTCGTCGTACACCGCGCCGGTCGGGTTGTTCGGGTTGATGATCACCATGGCCTTGGTGCGGTCGGTGATCTTCCGCTCGATGTCGGCCAGGTCGGGCATCCAGTCGGACTGCTCGTCGCAGCGGTAGTGCACGGCCGTCCCGCCCGCCAGCGAGACCGAGGCGGTCCACAGCGGATAGTCCGGAGCGGGTACGAGCACCTCGTCGCCGTCGTCGAGCAGCGCCTGCATCGACATCTGGATCAGCTCGGAGACACCGTTGCCGAGGTAGACGTCCTCGACGTCGAGGTCGATCCCCTTGGTCTGGTAGTGCTGCATCACCGCACGGCGCGCGGACAGCAGGCCCTTCGCGTCGCCGTAGCCGTGCGCCCCGGAGAGGTTGCGCAGGATGTCTTCGAGGATCTCGGGCGGGCACTCGAACCCGAACGCGGCAGGGTTGCCGGTGTTGAGCTTGAGGATGCGCTGACCGGCCGCTTCGAGCCGCATCGCCTCCTCCAGCACGGGGCCGCGGATTTCGTAACAGACGTTGGCGAGCTTCGTGGACTGGATGACCTGCATGTCTGCGAGCTTACGACCGTGTTTCGCGCGGTGCGCGGAGATTGCCCGCCCGCTGCTCCCGACGGGCGAGCGGCCGGGGCGCCCCGGCTTCCAACGGAATGTGTCCCCCCGCCCGGACCGTGGGAACCCTGGCCGGGACGGCGCCGGGGCTTGGAATGCGGGCGCGGCGGGCGGGGGCGGGTGAGATGGGCCACTGATCGCCGCGGGAGCCGTGGCGGGACCGCGCGGGACCCGCCCGAGCCGTGGCCGGACCGCGCGGGACCCGCCCCGTCACTCCGGCAGCAGGGTCCCCTCCGGGACGCGGATGTCGAAGTCGTCCCGCAGGACGCGGAGCGCCTCGGCCGCATCCGGCAGCCGCCGCTCCGTGACCGTGCCGTCGTCGGCCGTCTCGACCAGATCGAGACCCGACAGGGCCAGATGGGAGCCCGGCCGCGTGAGCTGGGCGTACACCGCCTGCTGGAACGGCGAGCGCGGGTTGGTCGCGATGTGCCAGTTGATCACGTCGAAGTCCGGCGCCTCGAACGGCTCCAGGGTGAAGGCGTACTGCGGCTCCCAGGCGCCGCCCTTCTCGGTCTGGAGCTCCCACAGCTCCAGCGGCCCGTCGTGCGGGGTGTGCACGAGCCGGTGGTGGCGCGGGCCGTCGAACAGCTCCGCGTCCGCCACCAGCGGGATCGGCTCCAGCAGCGCGCTCACGGCCCCGAAGCCGACGTCGGCCAGCCAGGGAGTGTCCCCGCCCGGCACGTCCACCCGCATCAGCATGTGCGTCCGGGGCCGGATGTCACCGGGGGCGGCCCCCAGCAGCACCCGGGCGGCGAGCAGCGTCACCGTGAAACCGAGCCGCTTCAGCACGGCCGAGAGCAGGGTGTTGTGCTCGTAGCAGTACCCGCCGCGCCCGCCGCGGACGAGCTTGGCCTCCAGATCGGCGAGCACCAGGGAGGGCGCGGAGCCGAGGACCGGTTCCAGGTTCTCGAACGGGATGCCCAGCATGTGGGCGCGGTGCACGGAGCGCAGCACCTCCGCGGTGGGGCGGGGCTCCCCTTTCCAGCCGATGCGGGTGAAGTACGCGTCGAGGTCGAGTGTCATACGTCGACGGTACGCAGCCGGGGCGGTGCCGGGCCATTTCGGCTGCCCGCGACCCGGCTGCGGGGCGGGTCCCCTCGGGGGACAGGGCTCCGTGCGGGTTGCTCGGGCGGCCGGGCTCCGTGCGCCGGTTCAGCCGGCCGCGCCCTCTCCCGTGGCGGCCATGAACGCGGTCAGCGGGCCGGTGCCGACGCCCTGCTCCACGGCGGTGCGCAGCAGCGTGGAGTTGCCCGCGGCCACCACGGCGGGACTGGTCGTGTCCTGGTCCGCGGGGTCGCCGCCGTCCGGACCGGCGGCGGACGAACGGGCGTGCGGGGCCATGGCGATGAGCCAGTCCGCCAGCAGCGAGCCGAACTCCCCGGCCTCGATCTCCTCCTCGCGCACCAGCGCGAAGGCGTGCGAGATCCCGGCGAACATCCCGTACATCGCACTCAGCAGCGCCACGTCGTACAGGGCGGCGAATCCGGCGTCCGCCCCCACGTACTTCGTACCGGCGGGCACGGTCAGGACGTCCTTCCGGTCCTCGAACAGCTCGCGGGACCCGCTGTAGAGGACATAGCCGCCGGAGCCCGGCGTGCCGATCATCGACGGGATCGCCATGATCCCGCCGTCCAGGAAGCGGGCGCCGCGCCCGGCCGCCCACCGCGCGCGTTCCCGCGCCTCGGCCGGGGTGGTCGTGGTGAGGTCGACGAGGTCCTTGCCGGTGAGATCGGCGTCGGCCAGTGCGTCGCCGACCGAGGCGTCATCCAGCAGGCAGAGGACGACGAGACCGTTCTCGGCCACGGCCTCGGCGGCTGTCGAGGCCACCCGCGCTCCGTCGGCGGCGAGGGCGGCGGACCGGCCGGGGCTGCGGTTCCAGAGGGTCAGGGGGTGGCCGGCGGCGAGCCAGGTACGGGCGAGCGCGGTGCCCATGGCACCGAGCCCGAGAAGGCTGATCGGGGTCTTTCCAGAGGTGTTGTCGGGCATGGGGACTAGGCTGGTCGAATGCTTCGGGAGGCTCAAGTACCCACTTGGGAGTGGGTGGTTACCTCGCGGTCAGTGACCTGGTGGGAGGGGGACGATGGGATTCGTACGACGGCCCGGGCCGTTCGTCTGCGGGATCGACGCGGCCATGGACGTGATCGGCGGCAAGTGGAAAGTGCTGATCCTCTGGGCGCTCAACGAGGGCACCTGCCGTTTCGGTGAGCTGCGCAGGCAGGTGCCCGGGGTGACGGAGAAGGTGCTCAGCTCCCATCTGAAGGAGCTGGTGGACGACGGCATCGTGCACCGCGAGGTGCACGCCGAAGTGCCGCCCCGCGTCGAGTATTCGCTCACTCCGCTCGGCTTCACGCTGAACGAGGCGCTGAGCCCGCTCGGTTCCTGGGGGCGGGACCACATCCGCCGGGGCGGCGAGGAGTCCGAGCCGGCCGACCGGTCCGAGGCCGGGGGCGACCGCGCGGACGGGCCGGAGCGAGGGTCCGCGTGCGGGGACTTCCGCGCGGACGGGCCCGGGCGCGGGGACGACCGCGCGGACGGACCGGGGCACGGGGGCGATTCCGGGGCTGAGGCGGGCCCGGTGGGCGGTGCGCGGTCGGCGGCCCGCCGTAGTGCCGTACGGACGGCTTGAATTCGCCCCTTGTGGCGTCCCCGCATGTACGCCAGCATGCGCATGTCAAAAACCGGAAGATTTCCGGTCACTGACATCACTGGAGGGGACCCCCCATGAAGAAGCCTCTCGTCGGTGCGTTCCTCGCTGTCCTGCTCCTGGGAGCGGGGGTCGCGCCCGCTGTCGCGGCGTCCCCGGCGCCGCCCGGAGTCAAGGCCGAAGCGAAGGTTTCGGACGACGCCCATGCCACGGCCAAGCCCAAGGCGGTCAACTTCGCCGGGACCGTGGCGTTGAGCAACTGTTCCGGCTCCGTGGTCCGCGCACCCGGCTCACAGCCCACCGACCCCGCCCTCGTGCTTTCCAACGGGCACTGCATGGAGTCCGGCTTCCCGGGCCCCGGCCAGGTCGTGCTCAACCAGTCGTCCACCCGCTCGTTCACCCTGCTCAACGCCGCGGGCAGCGGCGTCGGCACCCTGCGGGCCAGCAAGATCGCCTACGGCACGATGACCGACACGGACATCTCGCTGTACCAGCTCACCAGCACCTACGCCCAGATCGAGAGCAGCTACGGCATCAAGGCGCTGGAGCTGGACACCGCCCACCCGACGGCGGGCGCCGCGATCACCGTGGTCTCCGGGTACTGGAAGCGCACGTACGGCTGCAACGTCGACGGCTTCGCCTACCGCCTCAAGGAGGGCCAGTGGACCTGGAAGGACTCGGTCCGCTACACCTCCGCCTGCCAGACCATCGGCGGTACGTCCGGCTCCCCGGTGATCAACAACGCCACCGGCAAGGTGGTCGCCGTCAACAACACCGGCAATGAGGACGGCCAGCGGTGCACGGACAACAACCCGTGCGAGGTCGACGAGAGCGGCAACGTGACCGTCCGCGAAGGCATCAACTACGCCCAGCAGACGTACAACATGGTCCCGTGCATAGGCGCCGGTAGCAAGATCGACCTGAACCGGGCCGGCTGCGCCCTGCCCAAGCCGTAACCCCGGTACCCGCAGGCAGGACAACCGCGCGGACGCCGCACGGGCCGTCACTCAGGCCCGTGCGGCGTCCGCGCTGTCGGCTTCGTGGGCTTCGTGGGCGGTGACGCGTGTGCCGATGCCGTCGAGCAGCACCTCCAGGCCCACCCGGAACGTCTCGCGCGCCTCCCGCTCCGGATACGGCACCGGGTCGTCGGCCGGCGGCGCGTCCGGCGTGCCCTCGTGCTCCAGCCGGCTCACGGCGGGGAAGCGGTCCGCGAAGTCCGGGGCCATCTCGCCGAGCACCGCCGCGCGGGCCGCCCACCACTCCTCGTCCGAGCTGCCGGTCACCGCCGCCGCCTGCCGGGAATCGGCCACCGCCCCCGCCGCGCCGCGCACGAAGTGGAACAGCGTCCCCACCAGCCGCCGCAGGACCCGGGCGTCGAGCCCGGTCCCCTGGAGCAGCCGGACGAGCGTGTCCAGTCCCGCGTACTCGTGCGGGCCCAGCACCGGGCGGGCCTGGGAGACCTGGAGCACCCAGGGGTGGCGGACGTAGAACTCCAGCAGGTCCCGCGCCCAGGCGCTGAGCGAGGCCCGCCAGTCGGCCGACTCCGGGTAGTGCGAGGGGAGTTCGGCGTGCACCGCGTCGTACATGAGGTCCAGCAGTTCGCTCTTGCCCGGGACGTAGGTGTAGAGCGCCATCGCCGTCCGGCCGAGCCGGTCGCCCACCGCGCGCATCGAGAGCGCGGCCATGCCCTCCGTGTCGGCGACCGTGACGGCGGCGGCGACGATCGCGTCCACGCTCAGCCGGGGCTTGGGTCCCGGCCCGCCGTGCGGCTGTGCCGGAGCGTCCCCGCGCCACAGCAGGGAGAGGGAGCGGCGGGCGTCACCCTGCCCGGCAAAGACCACCACTTGCGACTCCTTACGCCATAAAGTAACTTCGGCCGGGTAATTCTTTACCTCGTAAGGTATCAGTGAGAGGGGCCCGGCCCGATGAGTCAGGCGCTGCCGGTCACATATGTACAGGTCACGGACGTCCGGCGGGTCACTCCCAGGACGGCGCGCGTCACCTTCACCGGGGAGGACCTGCCGGACCTCATGGAGGACCGCCCCGACCAGCAGATGAAGCTCTGCCTCCCGCGCGAGGGGCAGCGGCTGCCCCGGCTGCCCCGGAAGGACGCCGACGACACCTACGGGACGCGCTGGTACGAGGCGTACCTGGCGATTCCCGAGAGCGAACGCCCCTGGATGCGCGGCTTCACCGTCCGCTCCTACGACCGCGGACGCAACGCGATGACCGTCGACTTCGTGCTCCACGGCGACACCGGCCCCGCCACCCGCTGGGTCTCGGCCGCCCGCCCCGGCGATGTGCTCGGCATGGTCGGGCCCTCCTCGGTGTACGCCCGCCCGCTGCCCGCGTCCGACTGGCTGCTGCTCGCCGGTGACGAGAGCGCGCTCCCGGCGATCGGCACACTGCTCGAAGCCCTGCCGGCCGGGGCGCGGGCCCTGGCGTACATCGAGGTCGCGGACGCGGCCGAGGAACAGGAGCTGCCGTCCGCCGCCGGGGTGGGCGTGCACTGGGTGCACCGCGACCGGGGCGGTTCGCTGCTCGGGGCGGTCCGCGCGGCACGGCTCCCCGGCGACGGGGCGGGCGCCGCGTGGATCGCGGGGGAGGCGGGGGAGGTCCGGGCGCTGCGCCGCCATCTGGTCGAGGAGCGGCGGCTGCCCAAGGAGTCGGTCGAGTTCAGCGGCTACTGGCGGCGCAGGCTCACCCAGGACGACGCCCCGACCGAGGAGGACCTGGCCTGGGCCCGCGAGCGGGCGGCCGGGGCCTGACCCGCCCCGTGCCCCGTCGGCGTACGTTCCCGTTCGCCCCGCTCCTCAGCGCCGTGCGCTTCCCGCGCCCCGTACCGACCGTCCCGCCAGGACGGAGGTCCGCCGGCCGTCCTCGATGACGAAGCGGCCGTCGATCAGTACGTGCGGGATGCCCACCGGCAGGGTGCGCGGCTCCTCGAACGTCGATCCGGCCGCCACGGTCGCCGGGTCGAACAGGACCAGGTCGGCTCGGTAGCCCTCGCGGACGAGGCCGCGGTCCGCCAGCCGCAGCCGGGCGGCCGGGCGGGACGTCAGATGGGCGACGCACTCCTCCAGCGACAGGATGCCCAGCTCCCGGACGTAGCGGCCGAGATACTGCGGGAACGTGCCGTACGCGCGCGGGTGCGGCTTGTCGCCCTGGAGGATGCCGTCGCTGCCCCCGGTGTGCACGCGGTGGCGCATGATCTGCTGGACGTTCTCCTCGTGGCCGACGTGCTGGAGGATCGTCGTGCCGAGCCGGTCCTCCGTCAGCAGCCGCCGCGCGGTCACCCAGGGGGCCTCGCCGCGCAGCCGGGCCGACTCCGCCACCGTACGGCCGACATGGCCGGCCAGCCCCGGCGCGCCGACGCCCGAGATCTCGATGGTGTCCCACTCGATCGGCACCCCGTGGCAGCCGTCCGAGCCCAGCACCTCCAGGTGGTGCCGTATCTTCTCCGCCGTCGCCCCGTCCGCGAGACGCGTGAGGACCGACTCCGGGCCGCCCTCGCTCGCCCAGCTCGGCAGCAACGCGACGAGCGTCGTGCAGCCGGGGGTGTACGGGTAGGTGTCCAGGGAGATGTCGGCGCCCGCGGCCAGGGCGCCGTCGAGCAGGGTCAGCAGATCCGGCGCCTTCCCCTTGTTCACGCCGAAGTTCATGGTGGCGTGGGCGAGATGGAGGGCACAGCCCGCGCTACGGGTGAGCCGCACCATCTCCTCGTACGCCGCCAGCGCGCCCGCGCCGTACGAGCGGTGGTGCGGGCAGTAGTAGCCGTCGTACCGGGCCACCACCCGGCACAGCTCGGTGAGTTCGGCGTCGTCCGCGTACATCCCGGGGGTGTACGTCAGCCCCGAGGACATGCCGACCGCGCCCTCGGCCATGCCCTGGGCGACCAGCTCCCTCATCCGGTTCAGCTCGGCCTCGGTGGCGGGCCGGTCGTCCCACCCGACGGCGTACATCCGGACCGTGCCCTGCGGGACGAGGTAGGCGGCGTTGACCGCGATGCCCCGGCCGCCGAAGTTGTTGTCGAGCCGGTCCAGATAGCCGCCGACCGTGCGCCAGTCGAAGTCGACGCCCGTGTCCTCGGGGGCCCCGCCGTTCCACCCGCTGATGGAGCGGCGTACCTCGGCGAGCGTGCGGTCGTCGACGGGGGCGTACGACAGCCCGTCCTGGCCCAGCACTTCGAGGGTGACGCCCTGCGCCGCCTTCGCGCTGTGGTCCGGGTCCCGCAGCAGAGCCAGGTCGCTGTGGGCGTGCATGTCGATGAAGCCGGGGGAGAGGGCGAGACCGTCGGCGTCGAGGGTGCGGGTGGCGGTGGGGCGCGGGCCGGGGGCGCCCTCGACGTGGATCTCGGTGATCCGGCCGCCGTCGACGGCTACGTCGGCGCGGCGGGCGGGGGCGGCGGTGCCGTCGACGACCAGCGCGTCGCGGATGACCAGGTCCATGGGGGTGTCACCTTTCGGGGACGGGCGGGGCGGGACCGGCACGCGGGCGGGACCGGCGGGCCGGGGCGGGGCCTTCGAGGGGGCGCCCCCCCCGTACGGGAGAGCGCCCCGGGTGGGCTCAGAAGAACGTGCGGATGTAGTCCGTGACCGTGCCGTCCGCCGTGACCAGCGGAATCAGCTGCCACTTGTCGAAGCTGGTGCACGGGTGCGACAGGCCCATCCCGACCCAGTCGCCCACCTCCAGCTGGGACCCCGGCTCCGTACGTACCCAGGTGTGCTGGTCGGAGAGGCCGGTGACGGTGATGCCCGTCGCGGGCCGTACCGAGCCGTCCCGGCCGGAGCGGACGACCTGCGCCTCGGGCAGGTCGAGGTCGTACGCCGCGTCGCGCTTGCCCGCGTTGAGGAAAGCCTGTTCGCCGGTCGGCCGGGACACGACCTGTGCCCAGATCCGGAAGGCGGGCTGGAGTGCGCCCTCCCCGGGGACCCGGTTGAAGGGGGTGAGGCGCTTGTAGTGGCCGTCGTCGTGCGAGACATAGGCGCCCGAGCGGAGCAACTTCAGTACGGGCGCGCTCAGTTCGGGGATCTCGGCGAAGACGTCCGCCACCGCGTCGAACCAGGCGCTGCCCCCCGCGCTGATCATGATCTCGTCGCAGCCGGCGAAACGGCCCGCCCGGTCGAAGTCGCCCGCCAGCGCGACGAGCCGCCGCAGCCACTCCCGTACGCGCTCCGGGGACGCCTCGGGCACCTCGCCCTCGTACCCCGCGACGCCCACCAGGCGCAGGGTCCCGGCGGCGGCCACCGCGTCGGCGACCGCCGCGCAGTCCGCCCCGGTCCGGGCGCCGGTGCGTGCGCCCTCGCCCGCGCCCAGCTCCACGACGACATCGACCGGACGCACGGCGCCCGCGGCGCTCAGGGCCTCGTCCATCAGCTCGACGCCGCGCACCGAGTCGACGTAGCAGACGAAGCGGAACTCCGGGTCGGCCGCCAGCTCACCGGCCAGCCAGCGCAGCGCCACCGCGTCGACGACCTCGTTGGCCAGGAAGATCCGCTGGATTCCGTACGCCCGGTAGACCCGCGCCTGGTGCGGGACGGCCGCGGTGATGCCCCACGCGCCGCGCTCCAGCTGGTCGGCGAAGAGCTGCGGGGACATGGACGTCTTGCCGTGCGGGGCGAACAGGAGGCCGTGGCGCTCGGCGTATGTCTCCAGGAGGGCGAGGTTGTGCTCGACCGACTCGGCGGACAGGGCGAGCACCGGGGTGGTGAAGCCACCGGTGAAGAGGTCGCGGCGCTCGGCGGCCAGGGCGCCGACGGTCAGGCCCTCCGCGTCGGGCGGCAGCGACTTGAAGCGGTGATCGACGCGCTCCCCGGCAAGGTCGGACACGGTGTGGCGGGTGGGGCGGTCGGCTGCCAAGGGAGACTCCTCGAAGTATTCGTTGCACCATATGCAACACCCATTGCGCATATCGCTCAATGCTGTCTAACATCCGAGCCGATGCCGGGTCAATGGTGAGAACCGGCGCCGCACGCCCGATCAGCGAGGAGCCCAGAGTGCCCGGACCCGCAGCAGGGACGCCCAGCGCCGCCACGACCACCGAGGTCGTGTGTCTGGGCGAGTCCATGGTGACGTTCCTGCCCTCCTGTCCCGGCCGCCTCGCCGACGTCCCCTCCTTCGGCCGCGGGATCGGCGGCGCCGAGTCCAACGTCGCCTGCGCGCTCGCCGCCGCCGGACACCGGGCGGCCTGGGTCGGCCGGGTCGGCGCCGACGGCTTCGGCGACCATCTCGTCGGCGCCATCGCCGCGTACGGGGTCGACACCTCCGCCGTCCGCCGCGACCCGGACCGCCCCACCGGCATCTACTTCCGCACCGCCACGGACCGGGCCACCGACACCCACGAAGTGGCGTACTACCGGGCCGGTTCCGCCGCCTCCGCGATGTCCCCGCGCAACGTCCCGTACGAGAAGCTCCTCGCGGGCCGTGTCCTGCATCTGTCCGGCATCACGGCGGCGCTCTCGGCGGACTGCCTGGCCCTCCTCCACGACCTGACCGCCCCCCGGCCGGACCGCCCGCTGATCTCCTTCGACGTGAACCACCGCCCGGGTCTGTGGCGGGGCAGCGAGGCGGGGCCGGGCGTCCTGCTCGACCTCGCCCACCGCTCCGACCTGGTCTTCGTCGGGGAGGACGAGGCGGAGGAGGCCTGGGGGCTGAAGGGCGCCGAGGCCATCCGCGCGGCCCTGCCGGAACCGGCGGTACTGGTGGTCAAGCGCGGCGCGGACGGGGCGACGGTCTTCTCGCGCCCCCCCTCCGGAGCCCCCACCGCAGCCGACGCGGCCGGCACCGGGGAGCGGACGGACACCGTCACCGACGTCCCCGCCCTCCGCGTCGATGTCGTCGCCCCCGTCGGCGCCGGTGACGCCTTCGCCGCCGGATTCCTCTCCGCCACCCTGCGCGAGCTGCCCGTGCGCGACCGCGTCCGGCACGGACATCTGATGGCCGCCGCCGTCCTCACCGTCCCCGGGGACCTGACCGACCCGCCGCCCCGCGACCGCGCCGACCGCCTCGCCGCCCTCGACGACGACGCCTGGGGGAGACTTCGTCTCGGCCCCGGGTGGACGGGGGACGACCAGGAGGTACGTACGACATGAGCCAGACCGTCGACCGGGCGCTGAGCATCCTGCCGCTGCTCGCCCAGGGCCCCGCCGATCTCGGCCAGGTCGCCGAGCGGCTCGGCGTCCACAAGTCCACGGCGCTGCGCCTGCTCCGTACGCTCCACGAGCACGGGCTCGTCTACCGCCAGCAGGACCAGCGCTACCGCCTCGGCGCCCGGCTCTTCGCGCTCGCCCAGGAAGCCGTCGAGAACCTCGACGTACGGGAGATCGCCCACCCCCACCTCGTCGACCTCAACGACCGGTGCGGGCACACCGTCCATCTCGCGGTGTACGAGGAACACGAGGTCCTCTACATCGACAAGGTCGAGAGCCGCTACCCGGTCCGGATGTACTCACGGATCGGCAAGCCCGTCGCGATCACCGTCGCGGCCGTCGCCAAGCTGCTGCTCGCCGACCTGACCGAGCCCGAGCGGCGCGCGATCGCCGAGACGCTCGACTACCCCATGTACACGTCCCGTTCCGTCCCCAACGCCGGTGCGTTCCTCAAGGAGCTCGCCGTCGTCCGCGAACAGGGCTGGGCCACCGACCTCGGCGGCCACGAGGAGTCCATCAACTGCATCGGCGCTCCGATCCGCGGCGCGGACGGCCGGGTCGTCGCGGCGATGTCCGTGTCGGCGCCCAACGTGGTCGTCACGGCCGAGGAACTCCTCACCCTGCTCCCGCTGGTGCGCCGCACCGCCGACGCCATCAGCCGGGAGTACTCCGGCACCACCCCACACAAGAAAGCCTGATCAGTCATGACCGAGAAGATCTCCCTCACGCCCAGCACCCACGCCGCCCCGCCCGCGAAGTTCTCGCACGGCGTGAAGAAGGGCAACATCCTCCAGGTCGCCGGCCAGGTCGGCTTCCTGCCCGCCGAGGAGGGCAAGCCCGCCACGGTGGTCGGCCCGACGCTGCGCGAGCAGACCCTCCAGACCTTCGCCAACGTCAAGGCCATCCTCGAAGAGGGCGGTGCCACCTGGGACGACGTGATGATGACGCGCGTGTACCTCACGGACGTCGCCCACTTCGCCGAGATGAACGAGATCTACAACGCGTACTTCGAGGAGCAGGGCCTCAAGGCGCCCGCCTCGGCCCGTACGACGGTCTACGTCGGCCTCCCCAAGGGCCTGCTCATCGAGATCGACGCCCTCGCGGTCCTCGGCTGATCGACTTGCCCCACCCGCAGTACCGCTCCAGCACGCCGCCCGGCACGGCGCCCCGCACCGCGGTGGCGCCGTGCCGCGCTCCCCCCTGCCCCGAACTCCCCCTCGCCCCCACGGAGTCGCCATGCTGCTCGCCGCCACCCCACCGCCGGTCGAGACACCACCCCACACCGGTGGACTGCTCCTCCTGATCGACGGCACCGCCGGTCTGCTGACCGTCGCCGCCCTCGGCATCGCCCTCCTCCTCTTCCTGATCATCAAGGCCCGGCTCCAGCCGTTCGTCGCGCTGCTCGCCGTCTCCATAGCCGTCGGCCTGGGTGCCGGTCTCTCCGTCACCGAACTCTTCGGCACCGTCCAGAAGTCCGCCGCCGTCTCGGTCATCGAATCGGGCATGGGCGGCATCCTCGGCCATGTCGCGATCATCATCGGACTGGGCACGATGCTCGGCGCGATCCTCGAAGTCTCCGGCGGGGCGGAGGTGCTGAGCACCCGCCTGCTGAACCTCTTCGGTGAGAAGCGGGCCCCGCTCGCCATGGGCCTCACCGGCCTCATCTTCGGTATCCCGGTCTTCTTCGACGTCGGCATCTTCGTGCTGGCGCCGATCGTGTACGCCGCCGCCAAGCGCTCCGGCAAATCGATCCTGCTCTACGCGATGCCGCTGCTCGCCGGACTGTCGATGACGCACGCGTTCCTGCCGCCGCACCCCGGCCCGGTGGCCGCCGCCGGTCTCTTCAACGTCTCCCTGGGCTGGGTCATCCTGATGGGCGCCGTCGTCGGCATCCCGTCCGTGCTCGCCGCGTGGGGCTACGCCGCCTGGATCGGCAAGCGGATCTTCGTCGCGGTCCCGCAGGACATGGTCGAGGCCGCCGAGGAGGCCAAGGCGGCCGTCGCCGCCGAGCAGCGGGCCGCCGGGTCCACCCCGCGCGAGCAGCCCGTCGCGCTCGGCACGGTCCTCGCGATCATCGGGACCCCGCTGATCCTGATCCTCGCCGCGACGTTCTCCTCCATCGCGCTGGACCCCTCCACGCTCCGCTCGGTCATCGAGTTCTTCGGCAACCCCTTCGTCGCCCTGACGATCGCGCTGCTCCTGGCGTACTACCTGCTGGGCATCCGGCGCGGCTGGTCCCGCAAGTCCCTGGAATCGGTCTCCACGTCCTCGCTCAAGCCGGTCGGCAACATCCTGCTCGTCGTCGGTGCGGGCGGCATCTTCGGCGCCGTCCTCAAGGGCAGCGGCATCGCGGACGCCCTCGCCGACACCTTCAACGACGTCGGCCTGCCGGTCATCCTGCTCGCCTGGCTGATCTCCGTGGCGCTGCGCGTCGCCCAGGGTTCGGCGACGGTCGCGATCGTCACCACGGCGGGCATCGTCGTCCCGCTGGTCGAGGGCCAGGACATGTCCCAGGCCCACCTCGCGCTCATCATCATGGCGATCTCCGCCGGCTCGATCTTCGCCTCGCACGTCAACGACGGCGGCTTCTGGATGGTCGCCAAGTACTTCGGCATCTCCGAGCGCGACACCCTGAAGTCCTGGACGGTCCTGGAGACGGTCCTGTCGGTGGCGGGCTTCGCCGTCGCGGCGCTGCTCAGCCTGGTGATCTAGGGCCTTCCGTCCGGAACGCCCGGTCCGGAACATGCAGCAGCGCCGCCGGGGGAGCGGCGGCGCTGCTGGTCAGGGTTGACCCGGGGAGTCGGGACGTCCTCGCGGAGTCCGGGGGTTACGGCAGGCCGTGGACGTGCGGGCCGACCGCGTTGGACCAGGCGTTGCCCGCCGTGGCGTCCCAGTTCGTGGACCAGGTCATCGCGCCGCGCAGTGCCGGGTAGGTCTTGGCCGGCTTGAAGGAGCCGCAGCCGGTGCCCTTGGTCAGGCAGTCCAGGGCCGCGTTCACGACGGACGGGGCGACGTAGCCGCTGCCCGCGCCCCGGGTGGAGGCGGGGACACCGAGGCCGACCTGCGAGGCGTCGAGGCCGCCCTCCAGCTGGATGCAGGCGAGCGCGGTGAGGAAGTCCACCGAGCCCTGCGAGTAGACCTTGCCGTCGCAGCCCAGCATCGAACCGCTGTTGTAGTACTGCATGTTGACGACGGTCAGGATGTCCTTGATGTTGAGCGCCGTCTTGAAGTACTCACCGGACGTCGACTGCATGTCGATGGTCTGCGGCGCCATCGTGATGACGAGGCCGGAGCCCGCCTTCGAGGACAGCGAGCGCAGCGCCTTCGTCATGTACGTGGAGTTGAGACCGTTCTCCAGGTCGATGTCGACCCCGTTGAAGCCGTACTCCTGGATGAGCGCGTAGACCGAGTTCGCGAAGGCCGTGGCGGAGGCGTCGCTGTTGACCGCGACGGAGCCCTTCTCGCCGCCGACCGAGATGATGACGTTCTTCCCGGTGGCCTGCTTGGCCTTGATGTCGGCCTTGAACTGGGCGACCGTGTAGCCGTTCAGTCCGGCGGAGTCCAGGTTGAAGGTGACGGCGCCCGGCGTCGTCGTGGCGTCCGCGAAGGAGACCGCGATGATGTCGTAGTTGGCGGGGACGTCGCTGAGCTTCTGGACGGTGGCGCCGTTGTTGAAGTTCTGCCAGTAGCCGGTCACCGCGTGCTTGGGCACCGAGGTCACCGGGCCGGGGCCCGTGCCCTCCTTCGCCGTACGGACGCTGACCGCGGCGGACTTGACCGACTCACCGGCCGCGTTGGTGGCGCTCACCGAGAACTGGTACGCCGTGTCGGCGGCCAGGCCGGTGACGGTCGCCGAGGCCCCGGTGGACGTGGTGGCCTTCGCGCCGTCCTTGTACACGGTGTACCCGGTGGCGCCGGAGACGGCGTTCCAGGAGAGGGCCACCGAGGAGGTCGTCGCCGTGCCCGCGGCGAGACCGGCGGGCGAGGCGGGGATCGACGGGCCGGGGTCGGTGCCGCCGCCCCCGTCGGGGCCGGTCACCGAGATGTCGTCGACGAGGTAGGACGCCTGTCCGTACCAGCCGTGGGTGTAGACGGTCACCGAGGTGGTGGAGGCGCCGGTCTTGAAGCTCGTGGAGAGCTGGGTCCAGCCGGTCGAGCCCGGTGACCAGGTGGAGACGTCCGTCGTGCCGGTGCCGCTGGCGCCGAGGTAGGCGTATCCGCCCTGGACCCAGGAGCTGAGCGTGTACGTGGAGTTGGGCTTGACGGCCACCGTCTGGGAGCACTTGGCGTTGTCCTGGCCGGCCGGGGTGGCCTTGAGCGCGGACGTACCGCCGTGCACGGGGGAGGAGACGGTGGTGCCGGTTCCTCCGCTACAGGTCCAGTTGGCGAGGCCGGACTCGAATCCTGCGTTCTTGGCGACGTTGACGTCGGCCGCCTGGGCGCTGCTGACGAGTCCGGTGACGGTCAGGGCCCCGGCCGCGACGACGGCCATGGCGCCGCCGAGTACGGGTCGGGTGTGACGCCTTCTGCGCCTGCTGCCTACGGAGCGTTCCACTGCTGCCTCCGGGGGGAGTCGGGGATGTGCGGGGGGTGCCGGTGGGGGCCGGCGGGGGGCCGTGCGGGGGTGCGGGACGTACAGGGGGTGTACGGGCGATGTGGAGACGAGGAACGGTGGCCACCGCTGGCCGATAAACTGGTCCAGACCAATCAAGTTGTCAAGACCTCTGGCAGCGATGGGTACCTCCGACGGGTGTTCGACAACCCCTTCGGGGGGTCCTTCGCGCGGCCCCCGGACCGCCATTTCTTTACGCGAAGATGTCGCTGTGGCCACCCCGTTGTCCCCTCGCGGGTGACTTCGCGCGAGATCTTCGGACCGTGACGAACGTGCGCAGTCGAAATGAACCGGAACGACCCCCGGGGCCTTCCTGACGTGCGCCGATGAAGTGACGGGCCGTCGACTGCACGCCGCTGCCGTAACCCTCCGCAGTGGTACAGGAGTTAACCAGTCTCGATTTCGTCCTATTTAGTACCTGGGCGTCGGTCGGGCGGTGTTCGTATGTTGTCGTATCGGTCTCCGATAAGTGTTCTCTGCCTGGTAAGACGTGGCTAAAGTGCTGGAGCAGGAGCACCGGGCAGGAGCGATTGCGGCCGACGACACCACGACGGCCGGAGCTGAACGGGGAAGAGCGTGCCGACCGCAATAGCAGTGACAAGCGCAGATCTGGTGCTGCCGCCCACCGATCAGCAGACACCGACCGCGGCGCTGCTCCAGGCCCCCGAGGCCCAGACCATGGAGCTCGCGATCGGCGACACTCATCTGCTGCTCGAACAGCACGGGTATGTCATCGTGTTGTATCCGTCCAGCATCCAACCCGCCCATGAACGACGGCTGCACGGCATCCGTTCGATCCTGGAGAGCGACCGGATCGCGCTGGTCAAGGTGGACCTGCCGCCGCTCGGAGTGGCCGTACTGGTACGACAGTTGCGCCAGCTGTCCGTGAGTGACCTCAGTCCCGGGGTGGTCGCCTCCGCCGCCCGGCTGCTGTCGCACTACATCTACGCGGGTGCGCTGCTGCACTCGGTGGCCAAGCTGGACCGGTTCCCCGTCAGCCTGAAGAGTCACGCGAAGTCCTGGGTGCCCGGCTCGCAGTTCGCCGCGCTCGCCGGGCCCGAGTCACAGCTCATCAAGGTCGGGCCGCAGGCGGAACCTCTGGCCGGACCGGAATTCGGTACGCATCTTTTGGTGGCCAAGGGGCAGTCGCAGTCGGACTGGGTCCAGGAGACCCTGGCGCCCGCCTGGAAGGTCCAGGCCATTCATGACGCGAGCCTTCCCGGCGAATCCTCCCGCTGGTGGGGTACGGGAAAGCTGGTGGAGTTCGCGGCCTACCTCCCGGACATCTCCGTCCTGTATCAACTGATCTCCTCCGTACGGAGGGAAAAGTGTCACTGGTGCGAAATGGAACTCATCGGCGATCGTTGCGGCTTCTGTTCCTCCCCGCTCGCCGCCTCGGAGAACCGAACACACTCCACCGGTGTCCTGCACCACGAGGCGAATGTGCCGGCCGTGTCATAGCGCCGCCCGTCACCCCGCACCACTGAGCTTCACCCGCACCACACGTAGTACCCGCTCCACCGAGTACGACCCGTACGACCGAGCACCGCCGAGCAGTACCCGTACGACCGAGCCTCCTCCGGCTCACCGAGCAGTACCCGTACCACCGAGCCTCCTCCGGCTCACCGAGCAGTACCCGTATCACCGAGCCTCCTCCGGCTCACCCAGCTCCACCCGCACCAGTGAGCACCGACCGGCTCACACCGCTCCACTCCCCGCTCCCGCACCGGCCCGTCCCCCCGCCCCACCGTCATCTCCGCGAACCCCGCACTTCGCACGCCGAATCACCGCACTACGCGCGTTGTGCTCCTGCAACACCGCACTTCGCGTCCGCACTCGTCCTTCCGCTTTCCGCGCATCCCTCTCTGTCCGCTGCCCCACGCATCCGATTCGAACGAGGTTGTCCGGCCCATGAACTCCCGCCAGCGCCGCGGCGTGATACTCCTGCTCCTGTCGGTCCTGTGTGCCTTCGGTGCTTTCGCCGGCGTGCTCTCGGTGATCAGCGACGTCAACTCGAAGGTCGGCCCCGAGGTGACCGCCTATCAGCTGAAATCCGACGTGGCCCCCTATACGGCCCTGAACGACGGCCAGTTCGAGAAGATCAAGATGCCCAAGCGCTGGCTCTCGGAGAACGCCGTGACCAACCTGCGGGAAGTCGAATCGAAGATCGCCGTCACCCAGCTCCGCAAGGGCTCGCTGCTCCAGTCGGACATGATGGCCCGCAAGCCCGAACTCCGTGCCGGTGAGCAGGAGATCGCCATCATGATCGACGCGGCGACGGGTGTCGCGGGCAAGATCACGCCCGGCGCCACCGTCAACATCTACGCCACGTTCGCCGGTGAGGACCGGGACGACGTCTCCCAGTCCAAGGTCATCGTCTCCAACGCCAAGGTGCTGGACGTGGGCAAGCTGACCGCTCTGGAGCCCCGCGGGGACCAGCGGAGCACCCAGAGCACCGAGGCCGTGCCGATCACCTTCGCCCTGAACACGCTGGACACCCAGCGTGTGGCCTACGCCGAGTCCTTCGCGGAGCACGTGCGGCTCGCCCTCGTCGCGCCCGGCAGCGACGGCACCATCCGCCCGGGGGACCGCACCTACACGCTCGACAAGGACAAGTGAGGATGGGATGACCACCAGAATCCTCCCGGCCGTCGGTGACCTCGACGCGGCCAGATCGGTCACCACACTGCTCAGCCAGCTGCCCGACGCGGAACCGGCCGCGCCGGTCGGCGACTCGACCCAGCTGATCGACACCCTGGCCAGGCTCGCGGGCGAATCCCTCGACGAGCTGCCCGAGGTCGTGCTGGTCCATGAGCGGATCGGCCCGGTACCGGCCCTGGAGCTCATCCGGGAAGTGTCGATGCGCTTCCCGTCCGTCGGGGTCGTCCTGATCACCGCGGATGCCAACCCCGGCCTGTTCGCCGACGCCATGGACTCCGGCGCCCGCGGGCTCGTCACGCTGCCGCTGAGCTACGAGGAGCTGGCCAACCGGGTCCAGGCCGCGTCCCAGTGGTCGGCCGGTGTCCGGCGCCACCTCACGGCGAGCAATGACGTGTTCACCGGCCCCGGGGGCATGGTCCTGACCGTGACCGGCGCCAAGGGCGGCGTGGGTGCCACCGTCACGGCGATCCAACTCGCCCTGGCGGCACAGGCGTCGGGCCACACGGTGGCCCTGGTCGACATGGACCTCCAGACCGGTGACGTCGCCTCGTACCTCGATGTGCAGTTCCGGCGCTCGCTCGTCGACCTGGCGCTGATCACGGAGATCTCGCCGCGGGTCCTGGCCGACGCGGTGTTCTCCCACTCGACGGGCCTGGCCCTGCTGCTGGCACCCGGCGAGGGGGAACGGGGCGAGGAGGTCAGCGACCGGTCCGCCCGCCAGATCGTCAGCGCGCTGCGCACCCGCTACGAGATCGTGGTCATCGACTGCGGCGGCCAGATGAACGGGGCCAACGCGGCGGCCATCGAGATGGCGGACGTGGCCCTGCTGGTGACGACCCCGGACGTCATCGCGGTGCGCGGCGCCAAGCGCATCGTACGGATGTGGGAACGGCTCCAGATCCGCAAGGCGGAGGAGACCATCACCCTCGTCAACCGCTTCACCCGCAACACCGAGATCCAGCCGCCCCTGATCCAGAAGATCACCGGAACCCAGGTGGCGAACGCGGCGGTGCCCGCGAACTTCAAGGAACTCCAGGCATCGGTGGACGCCGGTCGCCTGCACGAACTGGATGCCAAGAGCACCGTCAAGCAAGCGCTCTGGGGACTCGCCGGAGAACTGGGCATCGTCAAGGTCAGCGCGAGCAAGAAGAAGAGCGGCGTCGCATTCAAAAACGACCGTGGCTCGATCGGACGGCCGCGCCGACGGCGCGACGGGGACGACCAGGGCCACGGGAAGACCGAGGGGACACGTTGACCGATGACTACCAACCGGGCACCGGACACCGAGATACGGGGGAGGCGTGACGCCCACAGCTCCCGGGACGGGCTCACGCGCTCCCCGGAGGGGCTCACGCCCTCACGGAGCGGCCTGAGGCGCACGGCCGCCCACCGCCTCCGCGTACGCGGCCGTTTCGTACACGGCCGTTTCGTGCGAGGCCGTGACCGAGACCGCGGGCAGACCGCGATCGAGTTCCTGGGGATGACCCCGTTCATCATCCTGATCATGCTCGTGCTCTGGGAGTGCGCGCTGATCGGTTACACCTGGAGCCTCGCGGGGAACGCGGCGGACGTGGGCGCGCGCAAGGGCAGCGGCGCGGAGTACGCGCAGAGCCGGGCGTGCAAGCAGGGGGCGAAGGCGCACCTGCCGGATGCCTGGAAGGACGGCGTCAAGATCACGTGCAGGTCCAGCCGTGAGCTGTACAAGGCCGACGTCAAACTCAAGGTCCCTGTCCTGGTTCCGGGCCTGTTCGACCTGGACGTGAAGATCACGGGCCACGCCGGCTCGGCGCTGGAGGGCTGAGTGATGACCGCAACCTCACGTGTGAAGCGCTTCGGTGGCAGGAACACCGACAGCCGTCGGCCCTGCCCCCGCCGTACCGACCGGGGCCAGGTCGCCATCGAGTACCTGGGCTTCCTCCCCCTCCTCCTCCTCGTCGCCCTCCTCGCCATCCAGGCCGGACTCGCCGCGTACACGACCGCCCAGGCTGGTACGGCGGCCCGTGCGGCGGCCAGGACGGCGTCCAAGGACTTCCCCACCGGCGACGCCCGTACGGCCGCCAGGGACGCGATGAGCGACTGGCTCGCGGAGGACGGCTTCAAGTACGACGAGCGCGAAGGCTCCGGCGATGTGACGGTCACCATCAAGATCGAGGTCCCCAACGTGGTTCCAGGGATGAAGGGCAAATGGGGCAAGGCCGAACGGAGTTCCACCATGCCCCGCGGCTAGCCCCCGCGAGCCGGGCCGCCCGCCCGCTCGCCCCCGAGGGAACGACCGCCTGCGGGACCGACCACCCGCAGGTTCGACCGGACAGTGAGACCGAGGAGTTACGCACATGAGCCTGCGGGCACGCATGACCGCCCCGGAGGAGCAAGGCGGGGCACGGGAGGACGGCCACATGGTGGCCACCTACCGGGCCAAGCTGCTGGAGGAGATCGACCTCGCGGAGATGTCCTCGCTGGCCGCCGCCGAGCGGCGGGCCCGCCTGGAGCGCGTCCTCGGGCACATCATCAGCCGCGAGGGGCCGGTCCTCTCGACCATGGAGCGCTCGCAGCTGATCCGCCGCGTGGTCGACGAGGCCCTCGGACTCGGCATCCTGGAACCGCTCCTCGAAGACGCCTCCATCACCGAAATCATGGTGAACGGGCCGGACCAGATCTTCGTGGAGCGCAGCGGCAAGGTCGAACAGCTCCCGATGCGCTTCGGCTCGCACGAGCAGCTGATGCAGACCATCGAGCGCATCGTGTCGACCGTCAACCGCCGGGTGGACGAGTCCAACCCCATGGTCGACGCGCGACTGCCCAGCGGTGAGCGTGTCAACGTGATCATCCCGCCGCTGTCCCTGACCGGCGCGACGCTCACCATCCGGCGGTTCCCGAGGTCCTTCACCCTCCAGGAGATGATCGGCTTCGGGTCGCTGGACGAGCAGATGCTGATCCTGCTCGCCGGTCTCGTACAGGCCAAGCTCAACATCATCGTCTCCGGCGCCACCGGCACCGGAAAGACGACGCTGCTCAACGCGCTGTCCGGGCTGATCCCGAACAGCGAGCGCATCGTGACGATCGAGGACTCCGCCGAACTCCAGCTCCAGCAGAGCCATGTGATCCGGCTGGAGTCCCGACCGGCGAACGTGGAGGGCAAGGGCCAGATCACCATCCGCGACCTGGTGCGCAACTCCCTGCGTATGCGCCCCGACCGCATCGTCGTCGGTGAGGTCCGAGGCGGCGAATCGCTTGACATGCTCCAGGCGATGTCCACCGGTCACGACGGATCGCTCGCCACCGTCCACGCCAACAACGCCGAGGACGCGCTGATGCGTCTGCAGACCCTGGCCTCCATGTCGGAGATCAAGATCCCGTTCGAGGCGCTGCACGACCAGATCAACAGCGCCGTCGACGTCATCGTCCAGCTGACCCGGCACGCCGACGGAACGCGAAAGGTCACCGAGATCGCGGCCCTGGACTCGCACGGCCGGGACCCGTACCGCATCGTCACCGTGGCCAAGTTCAACGCCCGGCCGATGGATGCCGAAGGACGGATCCTCGGGGATTTCCAGTACCTCCCCCTGCCCCGCCGGATCGCCGACCGCCTCTACATGGCCAGCCAGCCCATCCCCCAGGCGTTCGGTGTCGCCGCATCCGCCGAACAGCTCGCCACCCGAGAGGCCAACTAGGTACCGAGCCATGGACAATGTGAATCTCCCCCTGATCACGATCGGCGTCACCCTGCTGTGCGGTGTGCTCGGCGTCATGGGCCTGCACGCCTACTCCGGCGGCAAGGCCGACCGCGACGAGCTGGTCGACCGGCTCTCCCACGTCGGTCACCTTCCCGAGACGGGCCGTCGTCGCCGGTTCCGCACGCTCGACCGCAAGCTGCGCAAAACCGCTCTGGGCCGGAAGCTGGAACTGAAGCTCGGCGCGACCGGCATGGAGCTCACACCGGGCGAGTTCTTCGTGTACGCGCTCCTGGCGATGGCCGGGCTGTGGATGATCGCCTCCTCGATGCTCGCCGCGTTCTTCGGCCCGGTGGCCGCCCTGATCGGCCTGTGGGGCACCAACGCCTTCCTGAACTGGCAGCGGGTCAAGCGCACCGAACGCTTCATCAACCAGCTCCCCGAGCTGTCCCGCATCCTCGCCAACGCCACCCAGGCGGGCCTGGCCCTGCGGACCGCGCTGTCCATGGCCGCCGACGAGCTGGAGAACCCGGCCGGTGAGGAACTGGCCCGCGTCGCCCGCCGCCTCGCCGTCGGTGAACCCCTGGAGGACGCGCTCAGCGAGGTGACCGACCGGCTGCCCTCACGCGAACTCGTCGTCCTGGTGACCACACTGGTCCTCTCCAACCGGGCCGGCGGTACGGTCGTCAGCTCCCTGCGCAACCTCACCGAGACCCTGGAGGAACGCAAGGAGACCCGGCGCGAGGTCAAGACCCAGCTGTCCCAGGTCACCGTCACCGCGTACGCCGTACCCGGCTTCGGGATCGGCGCCATGCTGCTGATGAACGCCGTGATGCCCGGCGCCCTCGACCGGATGACCGGGGCCCTCATCGGCCAGATCGCCGTCGTCATCTCCATCGTCCTGTACGCGATCGGATTCATCGTGATCCGGCGCCTGTCCCGTATCGACGTCTGACGGCCTGAGAGAAGAACCAGACATGGACTTGTTGCTTCCACTCGTCGTCGGACTCGCGGTGTACGGAGCCATCCACGGCATCCGGATGTACCGGGCCGATGCCAAACTGCCCGGCGACCTCGCCATCGCCCTGGAATCCGGCGCCACCCGCACCAGCGCGGTGGGCTCCGGCATCGACCGGCTCGGCATCCGCTGGGCCCCCATGGTGCTGCGGATGATGGGACCCAAGGCGGTCACCAAGAAGCGCCGTCAGATCGACCTGGCCGGTAACCCCGGCGGTCTCACCATCGACCGGTACGCCGCCCGGCGCGCCGTCTACGGGGCGCTCGGCGCCCTCGGTGCGTTCGCGATGGTCCTGCAGGGGCAGCTCTTCCTCGCCATCTTCATGATCGCCTTCGGTCTCTTCTGGGTGGAGGCGGGCATCTGGTCCGCCATCCGGGTCCGCCGCGAACACATCGAGCGCACCCTTCCCGACTTCCTGGACGTCCTGGCCGTCGTCGTGTCGGCCGGTCTCGGCTTCCGCCAGGCGCTCGCCCGCGTCGCCGAGAAGTACGAAGGCCCCTGGGCCGACGAACTCCGCATCACCCTGCGTCAGATGGACATGGGTGTCAGCCGGCGCCAGGCATTCGACGAACTGCGCAGGCGCAACGACTCGGAGCAGGTCGCGATGTTCGTCACCACGCTCCAGCAGGGCGAGGAGCTCGGTGCCCCGATCGTCGAGACACTGATCCAGATCGCCAACGACATGCGCCGCACCGACGCCCAGAACGCCCGCCGCAAGGCCGCCAAGGCCGTGCCCAAGGCGACCTTCGCC
The DNA here is from genome assembly GCF_035917275.1 of Streptomyces sp. NBC_01237. Taxonomy (NCBI): domain Bacteria; kingdom Bacillati; phylum Actinomycetota; class Actinomycetes; order Kitasatosporales; family Streptomycetaceae; genus Streptomyces; species Streptomyces sp. NBC_01237. Next base: position 5,762,773 of record NZ_CP108508.1, read on the forward strand.
GTCACCTCGTTCCTCCTGCCCGGCACGCTCCTCCTGCTGACCGTCGGCTTCGTCTACGGCGCCAACGTCGACTTCGGCGCGCTGACGGGCGGCTGACGATGACCGACGACGGCGATCACGGGGACAGACGGGAGGTGGCAGGCCCATGACGTTTCAGCTCAGCGGCATCCAGCACGGACTCACCGCGGACATGTCCACGGCCGCCACCGACCCGCAGGCGCGCCCCGCGCTCGCCATCCAGGTCAACGCCCTCCAGGCGATGTGCCGTCAGGTCTTCGGCTTCCGGCTGGCGATGATCGCCATAGCCACCCCGTTCGCCATCAGCCACACCGCGCGCGGCCTCGCCACCTGGTTCATCGGGGCGGCGATCCTCATCACGTTCATGGGCAGCTACCTCCTGTTCCGCGACTGGGAACGCTTCGGCCCGCGCCTTCTGCGCCACCCCTGGCTGCTCGGCATCGACGTGTTCTTCGGCGCACTGCTGCTGATCACCGCCACCCCCGAGTCGACGCTCGCCTACGTCACCGTCTGCACCCCGCTCCTCGCCGGCCTCGTCTACGGCTGGCGGGGAGCCGCGGTCTTCGCCGCCGTCCAGGTCGTCATCGTCTTCGGCGTCTACAACACCGTCCCGAAGCTCGAAGGCGGCGACGCGACCAACCTCCTGCTTCCCGGCTTCTGCGTGATCGCCGGTGCCGTCGGCGTCACCCTGCGCAATCTGCTCCTGCGCTTCGGCACAGCCAGCCAGGCCCTCACCGAGACCCGCGCCCGCCTCGCCGTCAACGAGGCCGTCGAAGGGGAACGCACCCGTCTCGCCCGCGAGATGCACGACTCCGTCGCCAAGACCCTGCACGGTCTCGCCCTGGCCGCCGACGGCCTCGCCGGATCCGCCGACCGGATGGACCCGCCCACCGTCAGGCAGCAGGCCGAACTCGTCGCCCGTGCCGCCCGCCGGGCCGCGGCCGAGTCCCGCGAACTGCTCACCGACCTCCGGCGCGAGTCCGGCCTGGACGGCGGCGTGGACGTCGTCGACGAACTCCGCGCCCGTGCGGCCGACTTCAGCGACCGCCACGGCCTCGCCGCGACCTTCCGCCGGATCCAGGAGCACATCCCCGTACCGCCCGTCCCGCAGGCGGTCGCCCGGCAGCTGCTCACGGTCGCCTCCGAAGCCATGGAGAACGCCCACCGCCACGCGGGCCCCACCTACCTGATCGTTCTCGCGGGCGTGAAGGGCGACGTCCTGCGCGTCAGCGTCTACGACGACGGACGCGGCCTGCCCGCGGGCACCACCCTCGACTCCCTCCGCCGGGCCGGACACTTCGGCCTCGTCGGCATGGTCGAACGCGCCGCTTCCATCGGCGCCCGCATCCGGATCGGCAGGGGAGAGGCTTCCCAGGGCACCGAGGTGCGCCTGGAAATACCCCTCGCCGCTCTTGGCACCACCGATACCGTCCCTCCATCCACCCCCCACCCGTAGCTCCTGAGAGGAGGTCGCAGAATGCCGGACGACGTCCCCCGCGCGTCGAGTCAGAACTGGGTGGCACAGAACCACGCCTCCCCGCACGCCTCGCCGCACATCGCACCGCGCACCACGGAACACGGCTCTTCAGGGTTTCCCGTTCCCCAGCAGACCGCGGCACCCGAGGTCCTGCCCGTCCCCTTCCCGACGACACCCGGTCCCCAGGCTCCCGCCCAGCTCAGGGTGGTGGTGGCGGACGACAACCCCGTGGTCCGGGCCGGCCTGGGCGTACTGCTCTCCGGCCGCGCCGACATCGAGGTCGTCGCAGAGGCGGCGGACGGCCGCCAGGCCTATGAGCTGGCCCTGCGGCACCGCCCGGACGTCGTCCTGCTGGACGTCCGGATGCCCGGGGTCGACGGCATCTCGGCCCTGCCGCACCTGGTGCGGATCGCACCCGTGATGATGCTGACCTACAGCCGTGAGAGCGAGATCGTCCACGAGGCCCTGCGGCTGGGCGCGGGCGGCTATCTGGTGCACGGCGAGTTCACGGCGGACCAGCTGGTCCAGGCGGTGCGCGACACGAAGCACGGCCGGGCCAACTTCACGGCCACCGCCGCGAACGCCCTGCTCGCCCATATGCGCAACGGCGTGGACCCCGGGCGCGGAACGCTCCCGGAGGGCCTGGGCACCGCCCTGACCGTCGGCGGACCGTACCCGCCCCCCGGCTACGAGGCACAGCCCGGCTTCACACCATCGCCACCACTCACGGTGGCGCCACGACAGGTCCGAGAACCGGAAGGTCTTTCGCAACTGCAACCTGTTGTGGGACAGTCTTCCATGACCAGGGGGCCCGGCGCGGCTCTCAACAGGCAACACCACGGGCTGAGTTCGAGGGAGGTGGAGGTCATGGAGCTGATTGCGTCCGGAATGAGCAACCAGCAGATCGCCGCCACCTGCTTCATCAGCGAGAAGACCGTGAAGAACCACATCAACCGCATCTTCACGAAACTTCACAGCGGCAGCCGCAGCGAGGCGATCGCCCGCTGGCTGGGCACGGCACCCGCGACGGGCAGCGGCTCGCGAGGGGCGGGCGGTCATGGCTGAGCGAGACGGCAACGCGGGGGCCCAGAGCATGCTTTGGGCCCGGGAATGGGCCCTGGGACCCTCTGGGGGACCGGGCGTCCCCCTCTATGTTTCTCATGTCGCAAGCGGCACCGGCCAGGAGGAAGCCGGAGTCGGGCGCGACATGCCAGGAACGTGCGAGTCGGCCGGCAATCGGTCGGCCGAATCAGGAGGGGAACACCATGTCGAACATCACCCTGAAGACCGCCGTCCGCGTCAACGGCTGGGCCAACACCGCCGTCAGCAGCATCCAGAAGCGCTACGCGGCGAAGGACCGGGGTCAGACGGCATTCGAGTACCTGGGCATCATCCTGGTGGTCGTGGCGATCATCGGTGCGATCGCGGCCTCGGGCATCGGCGGGAACATCTCGTCGCGGATCGACGGGCTGGTCACTTCCATCACCTCGAAGTGATCGGACGCCGCCGGTCGGACCGAGGGCAGGCCTTCCCCATCTACATTGTGATGGTGGCGGGCCTGCTTTTCCTCGTGTTCGCCTTCTTTGCTGTCGGCAAGGCATCGGCCTTGCGCAACGGGTCCCAGGGCGCGGCGGACGCCGCCGCGCTCGCCGCCGCTCAAGCCACTCGTGCGAATTTCGAGTCGGGGTTCATCGCCTCGCTCCCCGAGAAAATGCTCGACGCGTTCCTGGCGGCTCCCTTCCCCGTATCGTGCGGCGCGGCCCAGAGCTTCGCTTCCGACAATGACGCGGATGTCGTGAAGTGCGAACCGCCCGAAATCGTCCCCAGGTTCGACAGAATCACCGTCGAGGTCGAGGGTCGCAAAGCGGTGGACTCGTCGGTCATCCCGGGTACGGAGCGCACCTTCGCCACGGCCAAGGCCACGGCCGTCATCGAGTTCCGCTGTGACTGGCAGTCCTTCGACTTCAACGACGACGGTACCCAGGATCTGTACGTCTTCTCGTGCGGCAAGGCCGGGGTGGTCGAGATCGAGCCGTTGGGTGTCAAGCCGCCCTGGTCCGAGATCAGCAAGATTCTCTTTGACGTGCGGTTGGTCGACTAGTGACAGCGAACGACGAGTAGAGGAATCGGACCATGAGTATTCGGCGTACCACGACGGCCAGAAGGATGATGGCCGCCGTCGCGATGACGGCGACCATCACCCTTGCTCTCACCGGTTGCGGTGAGGACAGCGGTGGAGAGGCGCAGGGCGGAGGCTCTTCGGCGCCCTCCACCCCGGCCACGCCCTCGGCGGAGGGCAAGGGGAAGCAGCAGGAAGACACCGCTGCCGGGGAAAACGTGGACCCGAATGCCAAGTTGGCCGAGGTGCGAGGGGAAGGCGGGCTCAAACTCGTCGTCCAGCAGGTCACGCGTGATGCGGGCGGTTTCGTCACCGTGCAGGCGGAGATCACGAACGGCGGCGACGGGACCCGTAACACCGCGAGCTGGGGAGGGCAGGAGCGCTCGGTCGTCGCGAAGAACCCGAACTCGGTGGCCGGCGCCACGCTGGTCGACAAGGTCGGCAAGAAGCGCTACTACGTTCTCAGGGACACGGACGCGCGGTGCCTGTGCACCACGGCGATCGCCCCGTTGTCACCGGGGGAGTCCGCTCCGATCTTCATGCAGTTCCCGGCTCCCCCGGAGACGACGACCGAGGTGGACTTCTCCCTGCCCACCTTCGCCACCGCGTCGCTGAAGATTTCTGGGTGAGCGCCGATATGACGACCATGCGACGGTCCGCGTCAGGGCGTCACACCGGGCGCGTCCTGGTGGTGGGCCTGCTCCTGGCCGGAACCACGGTGTTCGGCGCGTCCACCGCGTTCAGCGACGACGGTCCCAGTGTGCCGCCGGGGACGGAGGCGACGTCCCAGGCCCCGGTGCAGCTCGACGCCAACGACCCCGACCTCAAGATGCCGGAGGGCGGGACGCTGGCGCCCGGCAAGGTTCTCGACATCGTGCAGGTGGTCGAGGACATGGGCGGCGAGGAGCGCCGTGAGGACAGCAACGCCAACATCAAGTTCGCGCTCCAGGCCGAGGTGCTCTTCGGCAAGGACAGCGCGAAGCTGAGTCCGGCGGCCAACTCGCGTATCGCCGCCATCGCGGCGGAGATCAAGAAGCAGAACGCGACCAAGGTCCGTGTCTTCGGCTTCACCGACGACCTCGGCTCCTCGGCCCACGGTGACGTGCTCTCCAAGCAGCGCGCCGACGCCGTGCACGGGGTGCTGTCGAAGGAGCTCGGGGCCACGATCTCGTTCGAGATCCGCGGATACGGCGAGCAGTACCCGATCGCCAGCAACAGCAACGAAGAGGGCAGGAAGAAGAACCGGCGCGTGGAGGTCTCCTTCCCGCGCGGCAGCGCTTCCTGACCCCCACCGCAACGCGCGACGTGCGCGGGGCCCGGCACCGCGACCACTGGAACCCCAGGGTCGCGGTGCCGGGCCCTCGCCGTTTCGGCCGCCCCTTCGGCTCCGTCGCCGCACAGGTACCGTGCCCCCTGTGACCGGGCTGTACAGATGCCGCGCCCCCGTGGCCATACAGGTACCGCGCCCCCGTACCCGTACCGGCGCCTCCGCCCCGTACTCGAGTCGCCGGTGCGCGCCGTCAGGTCCATCCGCCCGTCGCCGCGAACCCCAGCAGCAGGCCCGCCGCGAACAGGGTGAGTACGAGCGTGAACAGGGCCGGCTTCAGCAGGGGCCACCAGGCTCCCGGGCCCGCCACCGTGGCGCGGCGCGCCGGGTCCGACGGGTCGTAGCGGACCCGGACCGGAGCCCCTGGGCCGATGCCGGAGAGCGTGGGGGAGGCATCGGTGAACTCGACCTCGTGGCCCTGCGCGGCAGTGAAGGCGAACACGTACTCCGTCGCGTAGCCGCGCTCCGTGTCCGGGCCGCGGTCGACCGTGCGACGTCGCGCGCAGCGGCCCTCGGCGAGGAGGCCGTGCCGGACCAGGCGGAGCACCCGGGCCGTCCGCAGGGCCGAGCCGGCCGCGAACGCGGCCAGGAACAGGCCGAACAGAAACAGGAAGGTGGCGGTGCCGCCGGGCAGGAAGTCCATGGAAGGCGGGCCCGGCGGCGCTACTTGACGGTGATGGACTTGACGAACGCGTCCAGGTCTCCGGTGCTCAACTGGTCCTTCACCGCGTTGATCCGGACGGCGAACGGCACCCCCTTGGAGTCGACGCCCGCGACCACGACGCCCGTCATCGGTGTCCCGACCGTCGGGGTGTCCTCCTTGCCGTCCGCGGTGAACTCGTAGTCGATCCTGCGGGCCTCACGGGCGCTCTCCGCGCCGACGAGCCGGATGTCCTCGGTCGCCTTGCGGGTGGAGCCGAGGCCCAGGCCGGCGCCCGCCGCGGCCGCCGCCTCGCCCGCGGTGCTGACGCCGGTGGCGAAGTCCAGCTGGACCGAGACCATGCCGGTGCGCACCCCGGACTCCTGCTTGAGCGCCACGGCGGCGTTGCTCTTGCTGCGCCGGTCCGCGGGCTGCTCGGCGTACCCCTTGTTCTTGGGGTAACCGACGGAGAGCGCCTTGGTGTCCAGCGTGCCCCAGCCGTCCGGGACCGACGCGGCGTCGTCGCTGCCGCAGCCGGTGAGCAGGGTGGTCAGGGCGATGACGGCCGCGGCGGCTGCTGCCGCCGCGCCGAACGGCCGGGACTTCTTCAACGGGGACGTGTTCGTGGCCGTCATCGGTGGTCTCATCGCCTCTTCGTCGTGCGGTCGGTCCGCCGTGCTCACTTCGCGCAGTAGCTGTACGGAAGATACGTGCGATTGTCGCCCTGCGGGGCTCCGAGGAACCGCGCGTCCGTCAGCGTCTCCTTCTTGTGCTCGTCGGAGAGGGAGAAGCCGAGGCTCATCCCGAGGGAGACCTCGAAGCCGAACTCCTGGGCGTCCGTCTCGCCGAGGTAGCGCATCGTGCTGGACAGGCCGTCCTCGAACATCATCTGCTCGAAGGGGTCGCTTCCCTCGGGCCGCTTGTCCATGGCGTGGTCGCCGAACATGTACTCGAACGGGGCGGTGTTGTTGCCCGAGCCGTCCAGCCACTGCTCGGCGATGGCCCGCTTGTCCTCGGTGGCCTTGTCGGTGTCCTTGCCGAAGATGATCGAGTTCGTCTGGACGTCGATGCCGGAGTCGCCGGAGGAGTCGCCGACGCTGCCCTTGCCGCCGCGCTTGTCCTCGCCCTTCTCGCCGTTGTCGCCGCCGACCTCGACCTTGCCGGACGTGGAGCCCTTGTCCACGGTCTGGGTCATGTCGATCCGGACGATCTTCCCGGTCTTCTGGTCGCGGGTGACGGTGATGGCGCCGGTGTGGTTCTCCTTGCCGCCCAGCGTGCCCTTCAGCGGCCCCGCGTTTCCGCTGACCTTGCCTTCGAGTTCGAGCTTGGCGGTGTACGTGGACGACTCGTTGCCGTTCACGTCGTCCTTGGTGATGGTCACGTCGGGGGAGAACTTGGCCTTGCCGCCCAGCTTGGCACCGAGCTCCGTCTCGTCGCCCGACTTGATGGAGAGGCCGCCGTCCGCGTACGCGTTGAGTCCGACGGTCGAGTAGGAGATCTTCTTGTCGCCGATCTTCTTCTCGATGTCTTCCTTCTTCTCGGCCCACTTCATACCGGAGTACCAGCCGCCGCCGTACCCACCGCTGTGCTTGGTGGCGGTCTCCCACATCTTCATTTCCTCGATGTCGTCCCGCATCTTCTGAGCCTCTTCCTCGCTCTTGAAGATCCAGGTGTCACCGTTGGTGATCTTGATGCCGCCGCCGATGTCGACGTCCGCCTTGCCGAGGCTGCCGAGCTTGACGCCCGGGGTGCTGGCGGTGGCACCCGCCGAGGCCGCGTCGGTGAACGTCATGGAGACCTGCTTGTCGTTCTCGTCGACCTTGCCGTCCCCGTTCACATCGGAGTTGGCCCGCGACACCTTCTGCTGGAAGCCGTACTCCTCGCCCCACTCGAACCAGCCGATCTTGACCTTGCCGCCGGCCGTGTCCGAGATGCTGGAGACCTGGCACATCTTGGGCTCGTAGTCGGCGTCGGTCTTCGGCTTCGCCTCGGGTTCCCCGCCGCCCGTGGAGCAGGAGCCGCCGCCACCGGCGAGCGAGCTGATCGCGCACCGGATGCGTTCGCCGATCCTCCCGCCTACCCCGGCCATCGCCATCGCGCCGATCAGCGTGACGACGAGGACGACCACCCCGAGGTACTCCATGGCGGTGGCCCCGCCGTCCCGCCAGTTGTACGAGTAGTGCGGCGTGGGAGGGGGCTGGGTGGCGCGCTCCTCCAGCAGCCGGTCGACTGCCACACCCGCTGCCGCACCCGTGGCCAGCGAGACGACCGGCATCAGGACACCCTCGATGTCCACGACGTCCCACGAGACGGCGAATCCGTACACGAGGCCGGCCAGCGGGACCGCCAGGGCACCGAGGAGATAGACGATCCGGTTCTCGCGGTGCTCGTCGGGGAGGATGCGGGCCGCGGCCAGGACCGTCAGCAGGGTGACGACGAGGCTCGGTACGTGCATGAGGGCGAGGCGCCAGCCGAACGACTCCAGGCGTGCTTCGCTGCCCAGCAGCTCGACCAGCACCCGGTTGGTCATGAACCCGGCGGCGATGTAGACCAGCGCACCCGTGGCCCAGCTCCGCGTCAACGCGAAGAACCAGCCGCTCTGTTCCCGTTGATACAGGGTGCCGGACCCGTCCGGACCGCGGTGTCCCGCCGATATGTGGCCCGCGCTCCTGTCCCCCCAGCCGCCGCCACCACTCACGGTTCAACCTCTCTCCGGCACACGTGTGTTGCCTGTTGACCGTGAGCGTACGGCCGGAAATCGGCGGTGGCGCGGGTCCCCGGTCCCAAAGCCGGGCCCAACTCCCGTGCCCTGAACGGGGGCGTACCGGGCGGACGGGTGCGCCGGTTTGGCATGACGGGGGCGAAGGTTCCGATTTGGGCCGCTCTTGGGCCCGTGGACCCACGCCGGAACCGTCGCGGCTCAATACGCTCGTACCTGCCGGTGGTTCGCCGACCACGACACCGCCGCTGTCCAGCTCTGTGTCCGGATGTCCGCACGATCACCTCCGGGCCATACCCATAGGCAAATCGATCTCCGGTGGTGCTTGTCCGACCGGGCATCGACCCCTACTGTCGAATTTGCGCACGCGAATATTCATGTTCACGCTGTGATGGGGTGAGGCGTCGATGAGTGCCGGCTTCTTCTACTCGTACCACCTGGGCTGGACCCGGCTGGACGCTCAGACACTCCTGGGCGACCTCGAAGCGGAAGGGCTGCGCCTGGCCCATCCGGCAACCGGGCGCACCGTCCTGGTCAGTCAGGACTCCGTGTCGGCCGGGGCCCGTTCCCCCGTCACCCGCGAACAGCTGCTGTCCATCGCCGGACTGCAAAGGCTCGCCGAGATCGGGTTCCGGCTCTGGGTGGGCGGCTCCACGGACGTCCTCGTACGCATCCGCCGCGCCCGGAGCGGGGCGGTGGCCGTCGAGTTCGGCCTGGGCGAACTGCCGCCGGCCGAGCAGGACAGGGTCGTGAGCGCCATACGCCGGACCATCGGGCGGGCATCCGTCCTGTGCATCGGCTTCGTCGTCGACCGGCGGGGCACGACGGCCGCCACCGACTGGGACGGCGTCGTCATCGACGGCGCGGCGTCTCTAGACGAGTGGCCCGACGTCGTCGCCGTGCGCGAGGAAATCGCCGCCGGACATCCGCAGCTGGCGGTCCTGGACTCGGTGGGGCACTCCCCGTGGCGGGTGTTCGGGAACGCGGTGCTCAGTGTCTGACGCGGCGCGGCACCCCGCTCATGGAGCCCGGCGGCCAGTGGGTCCTGGGGCCCAAGACGTCCGCGACCTGGGCGGTTAGCGTCACCTTGGTACCGGATCAGGGTCCGGCCCGGCGCTCCCCCATGGTGCCGGGCCGGACCGCTACCAGAAGGTGACGGCAACACGTGCAGACGGCGGAGCAGCTCACGCTGACCGAGGAGGAGTCCCAGCTCCTCCAGCAGGGCTTGATCGAATGGACCGGTCCGGCCCGCTGTACGGAGGAGTTCGCCGTCGCCATGGGCTTCGCCGGCACCGAGGACCTGTACGACCGGGGCATCCGGATCCGCGGTGCGCTGGCCGCGCGGCAGGCCCTGGAGCCGATGGACTGGGCGCGTGCGCTGCTGGCCACCGAACTCGCCTTCGCCAGTGAGGTGGTCGGTTCCGGATACGGGTGGGCCACGACGACCGGCTGGCCCGACGACCTCACCGTGCGCGTCCTGCGCTCCACCCAGCTGAAGCTGATCCGCACCGTCGGCCCGCTGGTCGGCCGCGGGCTCGGCACCCGCCACGCGCGCTTCTGACCCGCTCCCGCCCGCAGGCGCGCGGGTGACAGAGATGACTGGAACCCGCGCGGAGTTCCCCGGCCCCGCCCGCGGTACCAAGGCGTCCCACCGCTGACGGCGGCGGCCCCGTCGCGCGAGGGCCGCCCATCGTCACACCGTGCCCCGCGACTGCCGCGACGCGGGAGAGCGGCTACGCGTCGCTCCCGGCCGTCACGTGGACCTCGACCCGCGCGCCCGGCCGCAGCCCCCAGCGCTCCATCGCCCCGGCCTCCGACTCCATCACATGCCGGGCGCGCAGCCGCGGCAGCCCGAGCCGGCCGGGCTTCATCGTGCGGACCGCCAGCACGTTGAACTTCCGGTCCAGGTACGCCACATCGATGGTGAACCGCATCCGGAAGGTGTGCACACTCCCGCACGGCGTGAGCATCAGCGCCCCGTCGATCCCGTCCCGCCCGAGCAGCCCCCGGGTACGGGCCCGGTAGGAGGCCGCTATCCGCAGCGGAACCTCACGCTCCCCGGTGTCCGCGCCGACCGTGAGCACTGCGTCGCCATCGCGCCATTTCCTCATGGGCACCGACCGTAGCCCCCGGCGCCGGATCGTGGGTCCCGAACGGCCACCAGTGGGCCCCAGGGCCCAAGCCCCTTGTCGTACCGCCCGATTAAGGTCCAGGTGTGGACGCAACGCTGATCGCCGTCGCCGCCCTGTGGGGCGCCGCCACCGGGCTGCTGATCCCGCGTGCCGCGTACCGGTTCTCCGTCGAGCCGGAGGAGCCCTGGCGCGACACCTGCCCCGCGGGGCACCCGCTCACCGGACCCGCCCGCGGCTGGCTCGGCTCGACACGGTGCACGGCCTGCGCCGTGGCGGTCGTCCCGGTCTCCCGGCCGGTGGCACCGGGCGATCACGACGGCGAGCGTGACGGGGGCCGCGACGGCGAGAGCGGCCGTGAGGGCGACGGGGGCCGTGACGCGACTGCGGAGGCGACCGGCTCCCCGGTTCCGGGCACCGGCCGCTACGCCCCCGGCATCCTCGCCCCTGCCGTCACCGCACTCGCCTGCGCCGCGCTGGCGGCCGGCGCCGGGCTCAGGCCCGAACTCGCGGTCTGGCTGCTGCTCGCCCCGGTCGCCGTGCTCCTCGCCGTCGTCGACCGCCGCGTCCACCGGCTGCCCGACCCGCTGACCCTGCCCCTGGCCGCCGCTGCGGCGCTGCTCCTGGGAACCGTCTCCCTGCTCCCCGAACACGCCGGATCCTGGACCTCCGCACTGCTCGGCGGCCTCGCCCTCGGCGGCTTCTACTTCCTGCTCTTCCTGATCAACCCCAACGGCATGGGCTTCGGCGATGTGAAGCTCGCCCTCGCCCTCGGCGTCGCCCTGGGCTGGTACGGCTGGGCGGTGCTGTTCGTCGGGGGCTTCGCAGGGTTCCTGTTCGGGGCGGCGTACGGGCTCGGGCTCGTGATCCTGCGCCGCGCCGGACGCAGGACCGGCATCCCGTTCGGCCCGTTCATGATCGCGGGCGCGCTCGTCGGTCTGCTGCTGGGCGCCCTGGCCGCCTGAGCGCCTGCCCGGACCACGTACGCCGCACCCGCGCCCGTCCTGACCACGTGTGCCGCACCCCCGCCCGCACCCGTCCGGACCACGTACGCCGCCCCGCGCCCGCACCCGTCCGGCCCGCCACCCGTCACCCGCCGTGCCCGGCACGGAATGCGGTCGCGTACCTCCGTGTCCACCTGCCACGATGCGCGTATGCCCGAACAGTCCACCCCCTCCTCCGCAGCCTCCGACGCGCGGTTCGATGCCCTCGTCGCCGAGGCCGACGCCGTCTCCGTGGACGGCTGGGACTTCTCCTGGCTCGACGGCCGGGCCACCGAGCAGCGCCCCTCCTGGGGATACGCCCGTGCCATGGCGGACCGGCTGGCCCGAGCGGAGGCCGCACTCGACGTCCAGACCGGCGGCGGCGAGGTCCTGGCCGCCGCGCCGAAGCTCCCCCGGCTGACGGTGGCCACCGAGTCCTGGCCCCCCAACGTCGCCAAGGCCACCGCCCTGCTGCACCCGCGCGGTGCCGTCGTCGTCGTGGACGAGGACGAGCCGCCGCTGCCGTTCGGGGACGCGGCCTTCGACCTGGTGGTCAGCCGGCACCCGGTGACCACCTGGTGGGAGGAGATCGCCAGGGTCCTGACGCCGGGCGGCACGTACTTCTCGCAGCAGGTCGGACCGGCGAGCGTCTTCGAGCTGGTCGAGTACTTCCTCGGCCCGCAGCCGCCCGAGGTGCGCGGGGCCCGTGACCCGGAGCAGGCGCGTGCCGCCGCCGAAGCGGCCGGTCTCGACGTGGTCGATCTGCGGCCGGAACGGCTGCGCACCGAGTTCTTCGACATCGGGGCCGTCGTCTACTTCCTGCGCAAGGTGATCTGGATGGTGCCGGGCTTCACGGTCGAGCGCTACCGCCCGCGGCTGGCCGCCCTGCACCGGCAGATCGAGGCCGAGGGCCCGTTCGTCGCCCACACCACCCGCTTCCTGATCGAGGCCCGCAAGCCGCTCTAGCCCCGAACCCGGGCCCGCACGGCCCGCCCGGCCGCCGTGCCGGTGTCAACCCGCTCACCACGTACGTCAGTTCATGACCGCACCGCAGGCAACGGGATGCGCTCCACGGCCGTCCTACCCAAGGGCGGTGCGACCCTGGTGGCGGAGCGCGCAGTGGAGGGGTGGGCAGGTCATGACGGTGGAGAGGGAAGAGCCCGGCGGGCCGGCGGGCCGTCCGCGGCACGGCAGGCCCGAATGGCTCCGGGGCGCCCGCATCACCGAGGTCCAGGGCGTCTTCTACCGGCCGGAGGGCCGCGCGGGCGAGCCGGAGGCCGTCGAGTTCGTGATCCCGGACGGTCAGTCGGTGCTGCTGACCTGCGCTTCCGACGGGACGCTGCGGGTCACCCCCGGCGCCTGGCCGGAGCTGCCCGCATGGTGTGTACCGGCGAATCAGTGGCAGCACGCCGCCGTGACGAATCTTCCCCCGGTGCCGTACGGGGGAGCGTGGACGGTCATCGGTACGCGGGAGCGCCGGGACGAGAAGGGCGAGGTGCGCGAGGCCGTCATCCGGTGCGAGGACGGGGACTTCGTGGTCGCCGGAGGGGACACGATGGCGGTCCGCTTCGACCGTCACTGAGGCACGGGGACCGGTGTCGCCCCCGCCTTCCCTCCGCCGTCCTACGCGTGCGCCCCCACCGTCACCTTCCCCACCGTCAGCTCCGCCTTCCCCTCCAGTACCGCGGCCACCCGCTCCACCTGCTCCTCCAGCGCCCGCAGCTGTGCGGGCCTCAGCGGGGTCAGGGGCTCCACCGTCACCGCGATCCGGCGCCCCGAGCGACGCTGGTGCCAGACCCCGGCGACCTCGCCGTCCACCAGCAGTACCGGGTGGTTCCCCGCCTGGCCGCCCGCCAGGGCCCGCTGGTACGCGACGCCCGGGAACAGCCGCTCGCGGGGCTGGGAGGCGATGGTGAACGCGTCGAAGTAGGGGAGCAGCCGCACCCCGCGTACCGGACCGTCCGGGAACGCGGTGTCGCCCGCCACCACCCAGGCCGCTCCGGCGTCCTCGAACGCCACCTCCTCGATGGCCCCTGCCGAGGACAGGGAGGCGAACAGCTCGTCGGCCCAGCGCTTCGGCGCGGCGAGCCACTTCGCGAAGTGCGCGGGCGTGGCGGGCCCGTACGCGTGCAGATAGCGCTCCACCAGGGCGGCCAGAGCCCGTGGGCCGGGCAGGGGAGTGCTGCCCGGGTTGGTGTACGTGGCCTTGCGGCCGCGGTTCGGGGCGTAGCACAGGGCTCCCCGGTGACCCGCCAGATGCAGCACCTGGCGCCAGCGCGGCCACATCGCCTGGAACGCCGGCATCACCGGGTCCCCGGCCCACGGCCCGGTCCGGGCGACGACCTCGTCGGAGAGCTCGTCGATCGTCAGCTCCCGGCCGGTCAGGGCGTCGGCGACGGCGGTGACGACCGCCTCCACCTGGTCCGGTGTCATCCGGGCGTCCTTCGCGAACGGGCCGGTGCCGGTGGGTACGGCGGACAGGGCGCCGGTCCAGAACGGGAGGTCACCGGCGGGGAGCAGATGGACGGTGCCGCGCGGCCCGAACGTCTTGACCAGGGTGCGGTCGGTCCACAGTGCCGTACGCACGCCGGTCCGGGTCAGCCCGTCGGCGCGCAGCCCCACGGAGAGCTCGGCGGCGGACATCACCTGGGCGTGTGCCCCGAGCATCGCGCCCACGGCCCCGGGCGCCGAGAACCCGGCCTCCGACGAGGCGTCGGGGTACACGTGCTGGCGGGACAGCCGCCGCGCGTTCGCCTCGGGCCAGGTCACGGTCACGGTGGCGGTTCGTGTCGTCATGCGCCCGAATCTAGGGCCGCAATAGGCCGGAATCCGTCCTCTTCGCGCGAGGCTCCCGGCCGGTGCGTCAAGCCGGCGCCCGCAGCCGTTCGTACGTCCCGGACAGGGCATCAGGGGCCTGCGGTACCCCCGCCCTCCGTCCGGAACGCAGTCCGCCGAATTCGGAGAGTAGTTGTCGAGTGGCGTGGCACGCAGCATCACTTACGAAGGGTTATGGTGGAAACCCCCCCCTCGGGCCGGTCCGTATCCCCCCCACGGACCGGCCCGTTTTTTGTTGGCCGGTGCGGCGACGGCCCGGTGTCAGCTCCGTCCGGCCCAGATGTTGGTCCCCGCGGTGTCCACGGCGAAGGTGTCGATCTCCTTCAACTCCTCGGCGGACAGCGGCGGTGCGGCCAGTGCGGCCACATTCTCCTCCAGCTGCCCCACGCTCGACGCGCCGATCAGGGCGGACGTCATCCGGCTGTCGCGCAGGACCCAGCCGATGGCCAGCTGGGCGAGCGACTGCCCCCGGCGCCGGGCGATGCCGTCGAGTCCGTTGAGGCGGCGGAGCACCTCGTCCGAGAGCAGGTCCGGGTCGAGGGACTTGCCCTGTGTGGCGCGCGAGCCGGCCGGGATGCCCGTCAGGTACTTGTTCGTGAGCAGGCCCTGTGCGAGCGGTACGAAGGAGATGCAGCCCATGCCCGCCGTCTCCAGGGTGCCCAGCAGCCCGTCGTCCTCGATCCAGCGGTTGATCATCGAGTACGAGGGCTGGTGGATCAGGGCCGGGACACCCATCTCCTTGAGCAGCCGGGCGGCCTCGGCGGTCTGCTCCGCGGTGTACGAGGACACCCCCACGTACAGCGCCTTGCCCCGGTGCACGGCGGACGCCAGCGCGCCCATCGTCTCCTCAAGGGGGGTGTCCGGGTCGAAGCGGTGCGAGTAGAAGATGTCGACGTGGTCGAGCCCCATCCGCTTGAGCGAGGCGTCGAGGGAGGACAGCAGGTACTTGCGGGAGCCCCACTCGCCGTACGGGCCGGGGTGCATCTCGTATCCGGCCTTGGTGGAGATGATCAGCTCGTCGCGGTACGGGGCGAAGTCCTGCCGGAACAGCTTGCCGAAGTTGAGCTCGGCGGAGCCGGGCGGCGGGCCGTAGTTATTGGCCAGATCGAAGTGGGTCACGCCGAGGTCGAAGGCGCGGCGGAGGATCGCCCGCTGGGAATCCAGCGCGCGGTCGTCCCCGAAGTTGTGCCAGAGGCCGAGCGAGAGCGCGGGCAGTCTGAGACCGCTGCGGCCGGTGCGGCGGTACTCCATGGAGTCGTAGCGCGAGCCGGCGGCGCGGTAGGGAAGAGAATCAGTCACGTTTGTCTCTTTATCACGGTGTTGTGACAGACCGGGTTGGGCCCCCGTGACCCGCTCGCAGTAATGTGGCGGCTTCGGGGAATGCCGATGTGCGGCGCGGTGAATACCTGCGGACCGTGCGGACCTTGTGGCGATCCCCCCACGGGGGGACGGGCCCCGTACCCCCGGCGACGGGGCGGACGGGCCTGCGGCCCGTACGGAACCGAGAGGGTGAACTCAGTGAACTTGCGTGACCTGGTGTACGGGCTCTACGCGCGCCGGGTGGAAGGCCGCCTGGATCACGCCCAGGTACCGAAACACATCGGGGTCATCCTCGACGGCAACCGGCGATGGGCGAAGGCGTCCGGCGGTTCGGCCGTGCAGGGGCACCAGGCAGGTGCGGACAAGATCTCCGATCTGCTCGGCTGGTGCAGTGAGACCGATGTCGAGGTCGTCACCCTCTGGCTGCTTTCCACGGACAACTTCGACCGGCCCGAGGCCGAGCTGATCCCCCTCCTGGGCATCATCGAGAACACCGTGCGCAACCTCGCGGCGGACGGGCGGTGGCGGGTCCATCACGTCGGCACGCTCGACCTCCTGCCGGCCCGTACGCAGACCGTCCTCAAGGAGGCGCAGGAGGCGACGTCCGATATCGACGGAATAATCGTCAATGTCGCAGTCGGCTACGGTGGCCGCCAGGAGATCGCGGACGCGGTCAGGTCGCTCCTGCTGGAGCACTCGGAGAAGGGCACGACGTTCGAGGAGCTGGCGGAGGTCGTCTCCACCGACCTGATCTCCGAGCACCTCTACACCCGCGGGCAGCCGGACCCGGACCTGGTGATCCGTACCAGCGGGGAACAGCGGCTGTCGGGCTTCATGCTCTGGCAGAGCGCGCATTCGGAGTACTACTTCTGCGAAGTCTTCTGGCCGGCCTTCCGCAAGGTCGACTTCCTTCGCGCGCTGCGTGACTACGCGGCACGCGGCAGGCGCTACGGCGCCTGAGCGCGCCCCCGCGCGTACCCGTCCCGCACGCCCTCTGCGCCCCCGCGTACCCACTCCTCTATATAGGGGTCCCGCGGGGGTTTCGCAGTGCTGCGCGAAGGTGCCGGAACCGGGCCGTCACCCCACGTCCACCAGGACTGTTCCGCACCGTGTCATATGCGGGGGCATGGCTTCGCGTGTTCGAGGGAATACCCCTGACAGGTCGACGTCCGGTCAGTAACCAGGCGGATGTCGTATCCAAGTGAGCGGCACCCAGCCCGCTCGCCCGGGAGGCCCTTTGCACACGAAGGACCGTACGTATCGTGCGGCCGACGCGGAGGGCCGGCGTTCGGCCCTCGCGCAGGGTCCAGAACCCGGTCCGTCCTCTCCCTTTGGGAAGTTCCGCGACGTCCGTCGCACTCCCCGACCTCGTCCGAGGGGGTACGTCCTTCCGTGGTGACCAGCACTAAGCGCCGCATGCCCGACAGGCGCACCTATGTTCTCGACACCAGCGTCCTGCTGGCCGACCCCAACGCCATGGCCCGCTTCGACGAGCACGAAGTCGTGCTGCCGATCGTGGTGGTCACGGAGTTGGAGGCCAAACGGCACCATCCCGAGCTCGGGTACTTCGCCCGGCAGGCGCTCCGCCTGCTGGACGACTTCCGGGTCCGGTACGGCCGACTGGATGCCCCGATCCCGCTCGGGGATCTGGGCGGGACGCTCCGTGTCGAACTCAACCACTCCGATCCCGGCGTACTGCCCGCCGGCTACCGGTTGGGGGACAACGACTCACGGATTCTCGCGGTCGCGCGCAACCTCCAGGCCGAGGGGTACGACGTCACCGTCGTCTCCAAGGACCTCCCGTTGCGGATCAAGGCGTCCTCGGTCGGCCTCCTCGCCGAGGAGTACCGCGCCGAACTCGCCATCACCGACTCCGGCTGGACCGGCATGTCCGAACTGTCCCTCTCCGGGGAGCAGGTGGACCTGCTGTTCGGCGAGGAGACGCTCTACATCCCGGAGGCGGCCGAGCTGCCCGTGCACACCGGACTGGTCCTCCAGTCGGAGCGCGGCAAGGCGCTCGGCCGGGTCACCCCCGAGGGCAATGTGCGGCTGGTGCGGGGCGACCGGGAGGCCTTCGGGATCCACGGCCGCAGCGCCGAGCAGCGGATCGCCCTGGATCTGCTCCTCGACCAGGACGTCGGCATCGTGTCGCTGGGCGGCCGGGCGGGCACCGGCAAGTCGGCCCTGGCACTCTGCGCGGGGCTGGAAGCGGTGCTGGAGCGTCAGCAGCACAAGAAGGTGATGGTCTTCCGTCCGCTCTACGCGGTCGGCGGGCAGGAGCTCGGCTATCTCCCCGGCAGCGAGGCCGAGAAGATGAGCCCCTGGGCGCAGGCCGTCTTCGACACGCTCTCGGCGGTCGCCGGGCGCGAGGTGATCGAGGAGGTGCTGGGGCGCGGGATGCTGGAGGTCCTGCCGCTCACCCACATCCGGGGCCGTTCGCTCCACGACGCGTTCGTGATCGTGGACGAGGCGCAGTCGCTCGAACGGAATGTCCTGCTGACCGTGTTGTCACGGATCGGGGCGAATTCCCGTGTGGTGCTCACGCATGACGTGGCACAGCGGGACAACCTCAGGGTCGGGCGGTACGACGGAGTCGTCGCCGTCGTCGAGAAGCTGAAGGGCCATCCGCTCTTCGCCCATGTCACGCTGACACGCTCCGAGCGTTCGCAGATCGCCGCACTGGTGACCGAAATGCTGGAGGAAGGCCAGATCTGACACGGGATGACCCATTGATGCCGCCCGGCGAGCCAAGGAGCTTAGCCGGGCGGCTTCGTGTTGTGCCGTCATTTCCACGAAACGGAGCACCCAAACGAGGTGTGAGCTTTCCCACGCAACACAGAATTGCCTCACGCGTTCCCGTCGGGCAGAGTCTTGCTTCCGTCAGGCCCCGCATACGGCACACAGGCACCTCCAGAGGTGCCGCACACCACACAACTCAACAATCGCCGTCCGTATGCCGCCCGCGAGCACCACGCGGCACTCCTCGCAAGGGAGATGCCCACCGGGCCCGTGCCTCCCGTGACCCAAGCAGTAGGGAGGCCAGTGTCAAGGGCACGATTGCGCCCGCGAGGTCACCTAAGCGGGCGATGCTGGAAGGACACCGTGTGAGCCGGATCTCGGTCCGGGGGTTCGCCGTGGCATCTGCCACCGCGGTCACCACCGTAGGCGCCGTCGTAGGCGTTGCTTCGGGCAGCACTCCCGCTGCCGACGACAACAACTTCGAGACGGCCGCAGCCGACACCACGCTGCTCGCAGACATCCCCGCGGGCCAGCAGGCCCAGGTGCAGACCGCTTCGCTCACGCAGCAGGCCGATGCCCAGGCATCCGCCGCGGACGCCGCCGCGAAGAAGTCCGCCGAGGAGACGGCCCGCATCCAGGCCGCCAAGGACGCCAAGTCGAAGAAGCAGGCGGCCGAGGACAAGCTGGAGGCCGAGCGTCAGAAGAAGAAGGACGACGCGGAGCGTGCGAGCCGTTCGTCCGTCCGTGACGCCTCCTCCTTCTCCGCGCAGGGCTCGTACAGCGTGGCCGAAGTCCAGGCGATGGCCCGCCAGATGATCCCCGCGGACCAGTTCCAGTGCTTCAGCAACATCGTGAACCACGAGTCGACCTGGAACTACCGGGCGAGCAACCCGTCCTCCGGGGCGTACGGGCTCGTCCAGGCGCTCCCGGGCTCCAAGATGTCGTCCGCCGGTGCCGACTGGCAGACCAACCCGGCCACCCAGATCAAGTGGGGCCTCAGCTACATGGACGGCCGCTACGGCAGCCCGTGCGGCGCCTGGTCCTTCTGGCAGGCCAACCACTGGTACTAGGACGAGTGGCGGAGCTGCAGGTTCCGCCCTCAACCCCGTGAAGCCCCCCGCCGTCCTACGGTGGGGGGCTTCACGCGTGTACGGTCACCATCGGACGTCCCGTGGGAGTGACGGGACGATCGTGGGGGAAGGGACCAGAATGTCGAAATTGCCGAGGTGGCTCGGGCGGGTCGGTGCCGAACTGACCGAGCTGGGCACGCGCCTGGACGAGCGGCGGGCGCAGGCCGAGTCCGACGACGACGAACGCGCGTCGCGCAGCCGGAGCGAGGCGGCCGGCGGTGAGCCGGAGACCGGGGCTCCCGGATCGGTGCCCGCACCACCCTCGTACGCCCCCTCCGTCGCCGCCAGGCCCGATCCGGTCGCGGCGATTCCGTGGGGGATGCGGGTCGCGGCCGAGGCCGGCTGGCGGCTGCTGGTCCTGGCGGGCACGCTCTGGGTGATGATGCGGGTCATCAGCGCCGTGCAGCTCGTCGTGCTGGCCTTCGTCGCGGCTCTGCTCGTCACCGCGATGCTCCAGCCGACCGTGGTCCGGCTGCGGCGGCTCGGGCTGCCGCGCGGGCTCGCCACCGCCGTCACCGCGATTCTCGGCTTCGTCATCATGGGGCTGGTCGGCTGGTTCGTGGTGTGGCAGGTGATGGACAACCTCGACACGCTGTCCGACAAGGTCCGCGCCGGTATCGACGAGCTGAAGCAGTGGCTGCTCGACAGCCCCTTCCATGTCACCGAGTCGCAGATCAACGACATCGCGAAGAACCTCAGCGACACCATCGGCACCAACACCGAGGAGATCACCTCCGCCGGGCTCCAGGGCGTCACCGTGATGGTGGAGTTCCTCACCGGGATGCTGCTGGCGATGTTCTCGACGCTCTTCCTCCTGTACGACGGGAAGCGCATCTGGCACTGGGTGCTCAAGCTCGTGCCCGCCCAGGCGCGGCCGGGCGTCGCGGGCGCCGGCCCGCGCGCCTGGCGCACACTGACCGCCTATGTGCGGGGCACGGTGATCGTCGCGCTGATCGACGCGATCTTCATCGGGCTGGGGATCTACTGCCTCGATGTGCCGATGGCGGTACCGCTGGCCGTCTTCATCTTCCTGTTCGCCTTCATCCCGCTGGTCGGCGCCGTGGTCTCCGGGGCCCTCGCGGTGGTCGTCGCACTGGTCACCGAGGGCGTGTTCACCGCACTGCTGGTGCTGGCCGTGGTCCTTCTGGTGCAGCAGATCGAGGGCCACATCCTCCAGCCGTTCATCCTCGGCCGCGCGGTCCGGGTCCATCCGCTGGCCGTGGTCCTCTCGGTCGCCGCGGGCGGCATGATCGCGGGCATCGGCGGCGCGGTGGTCGCCGTACCGCTGGTCGCCGTGACCAATACGGTGGTCGGCTATCTGCGGGCGTACGGGCGGGAGGAGGCCCGGCGCCGCATGCCACCGTCCCAGGGGGCCTCGGCGCTCGCGGTGGCAGCGGTCCCGGCGCCGGGGCCGCTCTCCAAGGATTCGGACGCGCTTCCCGCGGACGAGGACGAGGACCAGGACGGCGACGGCGCACCGCAGAAGTGAAAAGAAGGGCCCCGAAGACGGTCGGTCGTCCTCGGGGCCCTTCTCGTATCAGGGGTACTGCGGTGTTACTCGGCGAGCACGGCCTCGGCATCGAGGGTCACGCCGACCGCCTGGATCACCGAAGCAATCTTGACGGCTTCCTGAATGGTCTCACGGTCCACGCCGGCCTTGCGCAGCACCTGCTCGTGGGAGTCGAGGCACTGGCCGCAGCCGTTGATCGCGGAGACGGCGAGCGACCACAGCTCGAAGTCGACCTTCTCCACGCCCGGATTGCCGATGACGTTCATCCGCAGGCCCGCACGGAGCGTGCCGTACTCCGGGTCCGACAGCAGGTGCCGGGTCCGGTAGAAGACGTTGTTCATCGCCATGACGGCGGCGGCCGACTTCGCCGCGGTGTACGCCTCGGCGGAGAGGTTGGCCTTGGCCTCCGGCTCCAGCTCGCGCAGCACCTTCGGCGAGCGCGAGGCGATCGCGCAGGCGAGGACGGTGCCCCAGAGCTGCTGCTGCGGGAGATCGCTGTTGCCTATGACCGAACCGAGGTTCAGCTTCAGGTCCTTGGCGAAGTCCGGAACGGCGGCCTTCAGTTCGTCGAGTGCCATGTCGGTGTCAGCTCACTCGCCCGAGAGGAGCGCGACCGGGTCCAGGGTGTTCTCGCCCTTGGTCCAGTTGCAGGGGCACAGCTCGTCGGTCTGCAGGGCGTCGAGGACCCGCAGGACCTCCTTGGGGTTACGGCCCACGGAACCGGCGGTCACCATCGTGAACTGGATCTCGTTGTTCTGGTCGACGATGAAGACGGCGCGCTGGGCGAAGCCGTCCTCGCCCTCGATGCCGAGGTCACGCATGAGCTCGTGCTTCGAGTCGGCCAGCATCGGGAAGGGCAGGTCGGTCAGGTCCGGGTGGTCCTTGCGCCAGGCGTGGTGCACGAACTCGGAGTCACCGGAGAAGCCGAGGATCTGCGCGTCGCGGTCGGCGAACTCCTCGTTCAGCTTGCCGAAGGCGGCGATCTCGGTGGGGCACACGAAGGTGAAGTCCTTCGGCCACGCGAAGACGATCTTCCACTTGCCCTCGTAGGTCTTGTGGTCGATCTGCTCGAACTCCTTGCCGCTCTCCAGCGAAACACAAGCAGTCAGGTCGAACTCGGGGAACTTGTCACCGACAGTGAGCACGCGCTCTCCTTGCAGCGTAGGAATTCCCTTTTTGGGGGAGTTCCTGAGGGTTGGACGAGTCCCACCTTGGCACAGAGTGCATTGATCACGGAAATAGCTACACTCGGTCGCGATGATCGGAGGTGCCTATCAGTGGCCCAGGGTAATCAGGGCAACCGGCCCAAACAGCCCAGTCTCTCGCAGCTGCGCGCCTTCACGGCCGTCGCGGAACATCTGCACTTCAGGGACGCGGCGGCAGCAATCGGGATGAGTCAGCCGGCACTCTCCGGAGCCGTATCGGCACTGGAGGAGGCACTGGGTGTCCAGCTCATCGAGCGTACGACGCGCAAGGTACTGCTCTCGCCCGCCGGAGAGCGGCTCGCGGTGCGGGCCAGGGCGGTGCTGGAGGCCGTCGGCGAGCTGATGGAGGAGGCGGAGGCGGTCCGGGCGCCCTTCACCGGAGTGCTCCGGCTCGGCGTGATCCCGACCGTCGCCCCGTATCTGCTGCCGACCGTGCTCCGGCTGGTCCATGAGCGCTACCCGGACCTCGACCTCCAGGTCCACGAGGAACAGACGTCCTCGCTGCTGGAGGGGCTGGCCGCCGGACGGCTGGACCTGCTGCTGCTCGCCGTGCCGCTGGGGGTGCCCGGGGTGAGTGAACTTCCCCTGTTCGACGAGGACTTCGTTCTCGTCATGGAGCAGCGGCACTGGCTGGGCGGCCGCGCCGACATTCCCCGCGAGGCCCTGCGCGAGCTGCCGCTGCTCCTTCTCGACGAGGGGCACTGCCTGCGGGACCAGGCCCTGGACATCTGTCGCGAGGCGGGGCGTACGGAGGGGGCGCCGGTGACCACGACCGCCGCCGGGCTCTCCACCCTGGTGCAGCTGGTCGCGGGCGGGCTCGGGGTCACGCTGCTGCCCCGCACCGCGGTGACCGTGGAGACCGCGCGCAACGAGGCGCTGGCGACCGGGTACTTCGCGGAACCGGCGCCCTCGCGGCGGGTGGCGCTGGCGATGCGGAGCGGGACGGCGCGGCACGAGGAGTTCGAGGAGCTCGCCGCCGCACTGCGGGAGGCGATGGCGGTGCTGCCGGTACGGGTGTCGGCCGCCGGCGGCGGCTGAGGGGCGGCCCCGCCGGGCGGCCGGACACGGCTGAGAGGCGGCCCGCCCCGTACGCGGTCCGCCCCTCGTTCCCGTCCGGTGACCGGGCGGGCTACTCCGTACGCAGCCCGTCCGGGCGCATCAGGCGCCACAGCGAGGGCAGCGACAACAGCGTCACCAGCAGGATCAGCCCCGCGCCCGCGCCCACCATCGGCAGGAACAGCAACCAGTCGGAGACCGTCTTCCCGATCATCCAGGTCAGCGTCGCCCCGAGCGCCAGACCGCCCAGGACCGCCACCGCGAGACCGATCACCACCGGCACCGCGGTCTGCCACAGCACCGACCAGCCGAGCGTCGTACGCCGGGTGCCGAAGGCCACCAGGACCGACAGCAGCCGCCTGCGCTCCCGCAGCTGCTCCAGCTGGGAGACCAGCATGGAGGCGGCGATCAGCAGCAGCACCACGGACGCCCCCACCTGGAGGCCGGTCTGGACGCTGGCGTACTGGCGGTCGCGCTCCACCGAGTCGAGCGTGACGAAGCGCATGCCGGGATCGATCCTGGCCGCCGTGTTGCGTACGTACTCGGCGACGTCCGGCACGCTCTTGTCGACCCGGATCTGGGCGGTGATCGTCGCGCCGGGCAGCGTGCCCGCGTCGATCGCGCCGGTGGTGGCCATGATCCCCCAGTGGGGGGTGCCCATCGGGTCGTTGCGCCCCGTCACGGTCGGGGAGTCGGCGGGCAGCGTCCACCGCACCGGCTTGCCGCTCCCGGAGCCGATCTCGACCACCTTGCCCTTGCGGGCGGCCTGGTCGACCCAGTGGGACATGTCCTTGTCGCCCGCCGGGTGGACGACAAAGGTGTCGCCGTCCTCGCAGGCGTCGATCCGGGCCAGCTCGCGCAGGGTGTCGCAGGTGCCGATGGTCAGCGAGGTGGTGGGCTCGATCTCGTCCTCGGCGTAGACGCCGGGCTTGGACGCGTACGCCTCCACCGAACCGATGACCACCTCCACGCCCTTGGTGGCGCGGAACTGTTCGATGGTCGAGGTCGCCGCCGCACCCGTGACGTCCTCGGAGTAGGTGGCGAACTGGGCCCGCGAGGGGTCCTGGCCGGTCATCCGGTTGAAGTCGGCGTTCATCGCGGCGAACATCATCTGCAGGGCGATCGCTCCCGCCACCGCCACCGTGACCCCGCTGACCGCGCGGGACGCGGCCCCGCTGCTCAACTGGAGCCTGCGGGTGGCGAGCTGCCAGGGCACCGGGCCGCCGCGCAGCCGGTTCACGCACGCCTCGACCAGCCACGGCAGCAGCAGGGCGAGCCCGACCAGCACCAGCACGGCACCGCCCGCGATCGGGAACGGGTTCACCGGCGCGTACTCGTCGATCCGGCCCGTGAATCCGAGCACCGCCAGACCGGCCAGCGGCAGCAGCAGGCGCCACCAGAGCCGTCGGCCCCGCTCACGCCCCCGGCGTACGACACCGAGCGGCTCGATCACCACGGACCGCATCGCCGCCAGGGTGACGAACACGGCCGTCAGCGGCACCGCCACCACGATCAGCACGACCAGCAGGGGATCGGGCACCAGGTCGGCCGGGAACGCGCTGACGTCCCAGATCTCCACCGCGCCGACGAACTGCCGCCCCACCAGGAAGAACCCCAGGCCGAACAGCAGCCCGAGCAGCGCGCCGAACAGGGCCTCCCCGGCGGCGATGCGCCGGGTCGTCCGGATGTCCGCGCCGACCAGACGCAGCGCGGCCAGCCGTCGGTCGCGCCGGTCACCGCCGAATCGCACGGCCGTGGCGATGAAGATCGCGACCGGCGCCAGCAGCACGACGCAGACCATGATGACGAGCACGATCAGCAGCGGCGGCAGGGGGTCGCCCTCGCGCTCGTCGCCGTACGCGCCGATCCGGTGGCCGCCCTTGGCCGCCGTCAGGGTGTCGCTGCCCGCGTAGTAGAGAAGCTCACCGGGGGAGCGCAGTCCGGCATCACCGATCGTGCCGGTGATCTTGTAGGGCAGCCGCTCCCGCAGCAGTTCGCTGTCCGGGTCGGCGAGCAGTTCCTTCAGGGCGGGGGAGGCGATCATCTGGTCCGCCCCGGGGAAACGGTCGACCCCCGGCGGGCGGACGGGCGTCGAGCCGTCCGCCCGCATCAGATACCCCTCGACGGTCCGGTCGTGGAAGTCGGTGGTCGTGTTGATCCGCAGCACCGAACTGTCCGACTTCGGGGCCTGCGCGTCGGGCGAGCTGGAGATCCGCGCCTCGCTGCGTGCCTGATCCCGCGCGGAGCGCGCGTCGAGCAGATGCGGTACGGAGGAGGCGAGCAGCAGCAGCGCGACCCCGAGGCCGACGCCGACGGCGGTCAGCAGCGTACGGGCCCAGCCCTCGCGGCCCCCGGCGGCGGCGAACCGGATGCCGAGGCCGAGGTCGCGGAGGATCGCCGCGACCCGTGAGGGCGGTGCGGGGCGCGCGATGGGCTGTGGCCGTCCGCCGGACGGGGCCTTCTTCTCGTCGAGCACGGTCATGCGGAGTGCTCCAGGTCGCGGGCGCGGCCGTCGCGCACGGTGACGTCACGGTCGGAGTAGGCGGCGACCCGGGCCTCGTGCGTCACCAGCACCACGGCGACGTTGGCGGACCGGGCGGCCTCGGTGAGCAGCTCCATGACCCGCTCGCCGTTCAGGGAGTCCAGCGCGCCGGTCGGCTCGTCCGCGAAGATCACCTTCGGGGAGGCGGCCAGCGCACGGGCCACGGCGACGCGCTGGCCCTGACCGCCGGATACCTCGCCGGGACGTTTGTCGCCGAGGTCGTCGACCTCCAGGCGCTCCATCCATTCGAGGGCGGTGCGCTCGGCCGCCTTGCGCTTGACGCCGTCGAGCCGGAGCGGCAGGGCGACGTTCTCCACGCAGGTCAGCTCCGGGACGAGCTGGCCGAACTGGAACACGAATCCGAAATCGCTGCGGCGCAGGGCGCTGCGCTCGGCGTCGGACATCGCCGACAGTTCGCGGCCCGCGTAGGTGATGGTGCCCGAGTCGGGGGTGATGATGCCGGCGAGGCAGTGCAGCAGGGTGGACTTGCCGGAGCCGGAGGGGCCCATCACGGCGACGACCTCGCCCGGGTGGATGGAGAACGAGGCGCCGTCCAGGGCCGGCGTCGAACCGTAGGTCTTGCGCAGGTCGTGGGCGGCGAGCAGGGAGCCGTCGGGGATCACTTGGCCACCACCTCGGCGAGCCGGTCGAGCCGAGCGCCGGTCAGTTCCAGCCAGCGCAGGTCGGCCTCCAGGTGGAACAGCGCGTGGTCGCAGATCAGCTGGTCGGCGAGGTCGCCCCGGCGCTTGCGGTCGGTGAGGATGCGCATCAGACGCAGGTGCTCCATACGTTGGGTGTCCAGCAGATCGGCGGCGCTGCGACCGGTCAGGAGCGCCAGGACGACCTTCGTGTACAGGGTCGACTGAAGGTAAGGTTCCGGTTTCTCCGGCTGGGTGAGCCAGGTGGAGACATCCGTGATCCCGGCGTCGGTGATCGCGTACCGCTTGCGCTCGGGACCGCCGTCGCTCTCGACCCCGTCGACCACGACGAGCCCGTTCTTCAGCAGCCGGGACATGGTCGAGTAGACCTGCCCGTAGTGCAGGGGTCGGTCGTGGCCGAACTTCTCGTCGAACGTGCGCTTGAGGTCGTAGCCGTGGCGCGGGCCGGACTCCAGGAGTCCGAGGAGGGTGTGACCGATTGACATGCCAGGCACTCTACATGGCATGTATACCTTCGGTGTATACCGGGGCTGCGAGGGTGCCCGCCGCGTGGGAGACGGGCGGCGGTGCTGCCTCGGTGGAGCTCCGGTGAGGCCCTCAGTCGCCGGACGGTTCCGGCTTCGGCGGGCGGCCCCGCCGGGCGATCGGCGCCGCCGAGCCCGGCAGACGGCCCGCCTCCGCCAGGGCCCGCCGCAGCAGGAACTCGATCTGCGCGTTCGCGCTGCGCAGTTCGTCGGAGGCCCAGCGGGCCAGCGCGTCATGCACCGCGGGGTCCAGCCGCAGCAGCATCTGCTTGCGCTGCTGCGGCCGGGAAGCGGGAGTGCGCCGGGGAGGCGTCTCGTCGGTCACTGGTAGAGCGTGCCCGTATTGAGGACCGGCTGCGCCGCACGGTCACCGCACAGCACCACCATGAGGTTGCTGACCATGGCCGCCTTGCGCTCCGCGTCGAGCTCGACGATGTCCTGCTCGGCGATCCGGGTCAGGGCCATCTCGACCATGCCGACCGCTCCTTCCACGATCTGCTGACGGGCCGCGACGACCGCGCCCGCCTGCTGGCGCTGGAGCATCGCGGACGCGATCTCGGGGGCGTACGCGAGATGGCTGAAGCGCGACTCGATGATCAGGACGCCCGCGGCCTGCACCCGGGCGGTGAGTTCCACGGCCAGCTTCTCGGTGATCTCCTCCGCGTTGCCGCGCAGGGAGAGGGCGGCCTCGTCGTGGGCGTCGTAGGGGTACTCGATCGCGATGTGCCGGACGGCCGCCTCGGTCTGGGTGGCGACGAACTCCAGGAAGTCGTCGACCTCGAAGAGCGCCTGCGCGGTGTCCTCGACCTTCCACACGACGATCGCCGCGAGCTCGATCGGGTTGCCGTAGGCGTCGTTGACCTTGAGAACGGCTGTCTCGTGGTTGCGGACCCGGGTGGAGATCTTCCGGCTGGAGGTCAGCGGATTGATCCAGCGCAGCCCGTCGGAGCGGATCGTGCCGACGTACCGGCCGAAGAGCTGGATCACGCGGGCCTCGCCCGGAGCGACCATCTTCACACCGCTCATGCAGAAGAAGGAGGCGATGACGAGGAGCAGTCCGAGGATGAGGAGCGGGACTCCGGCGCCGTTGTGGCCGTTCGCGCCGAGCACGCCGCCGAGGATCGCGACGCCGACGCCGAGGAGCACCCCCAGCACCGTCAGCAGCAGGCCGAGGCCGCCCGGGATGGAGTGCGCGGTCACCTCTCTGACCTGCGGGGCGGGCATGTCCGGGGCGTCCGGCGTGAGGCCGGAAGGGGTGCCGGCCGGGGTGGCCGGGCCGGAGTGGTCGTGCTGTTCGGTCATGAGGTCCCCCGAGTCGTGCGGCCGGCGGCCGCGCTATCAATGTGATTTCACATTAATGGATTTCGCAACCCTGCGCACCTCTCGTGAGTCGGTTCCTTAGGGAACAGGTGCTGATTGTCACGTCCGGAAAAGACCGGATCACTTGCTTTTTGTCCACGCCGACGGTGTTAGCTGGCTGGGCTGAGCGAGCTGGTCGAGCAGAGAAACAGGAGCGAAACGGCAATGGGTCGAGCGGATGCGCGACGAGCCCGGGCGCGAGGATCGCGTCGGGCTGCGAAGAGCGGCGGCATACGCAGACTCTTCACCTGGAAGAAGCTGCTCGGCACCTTCTTCGGGCTGTGCCTGCTGGTCATGGGCGCCTTCGTGGCGCTCTATGTGTACGTGGACGTGCCCGAGGCCAACGCCATGGCGGAGCGGCAGAGCAACGTCTACAAGTACAGCGACGGCTCGCTCCTCGCCCGGGACGGCAAGGGCGTCAACCGCCAGATCGTGGACCTCGCCGTCGTGCCCAAGGAGGTGCAGCACACCTTCGTCGCCGCCGAGAACAAGTCCTTCTACGACGACCAGGGCGTCGACCTGAAGGGCACCACCCGCGGTCTGCTCAACACCCTCAGCGGCAAGGGCAAGCAGGGTGGCTCGACCATCACCCAGCAGTACGTGAAGAACTACTACCTGACGCAGGACGCGACCGTGAGCCGCAAGCTCAAGGAGCTCGTGATCTCCCTCAAGGTCGACCAGAAGAAGAGCAAGAGCTTCATCCTCGCCGGGTACATCAACACCGCGTACTACGGCCGGGGAGCCAGCGGCGTCCAGGCCGCCGCGCAGGCGTACTACGGCGTCGACGCCAAGGACCTCGACGTCTCCCAGGGCGCCTATCTCGCCTCGCTGCTCCAGGCGCCCAGTCAGTACGACTGGGCCGTCGCCAGCGAGACCGGGAAGCGGCTGGTCTCCGAACGCTGGGCGTACACCCTCGACAACATGGTCGAGATGGGCTGGCTCGACCCCGCCGAGCGCGCCAAGCAGAAGTTCCCCGTTCCGCAGAAGCCCAAGCCCGCCCCCGGCATGGAGGGCCAGACCGGCTATCTGGTGGAGGCGGCGAACCAGGAGCTGAGGAAGCAGGGCCTCACCGACGAGGCCCGTGAGGCCGGTGGCTGGACCTTCACGCTGAACATCGACAAGAAGCGCCAGAAGCAGCTGGAGAAGTCGGTCGAGGACCAGCTGGAGTCCAAGCTCGACCGCGAGGGGAACAAGGTCGACGCCACCGTCCAGGCGGGCGCCACCTCCGTGAACCCGAAGAACGGTGCCGTGGTCGCGCTGTACGGCGGCGTCGGGGCCACCCAGCACTGGATATCCAACGCCACCCGCCAGGACTACCAGCCCGCCTCCACCTTCAAGCCGCTGGTGCTCGCCTCCGCCCTGGAGAACGAGGCGAAGACCCAGGACGGCGATCTGATCGGGCTGAACACGGTCTACGACGGCACCAGCAGGCGCCCCGTCGTCGGCAGCGACACCCCGTTCAAGCCGCAGAACGAGGACGACCGGTCCTACGGCCCCATCAGTGTCCAGAAGGCGCTGAACAGCTCGGTCAACTCGGTCTTCGCGCAGATGGTCGTCGACGTCACCCCCGCCGCGGTGAAGCGGACCGCGCTCGGCCTCGGCGTACCGGACAAGAACTTCCCCGAGCGCCCCGCGATCACGCTGGGCACGATGAACGCCTCGACCTGGGACATGGCCGGCGCGTACGCCACCCTGGACAACCACGGCAAGCAGGTCACCCCGCACATCGTGAAGTCCGCCGAGCACCGCAGCCTCACGGCGAAGACGGTCGACGGCATCGGCAAGCAGGTGATTAGCCGCAAGTCGGCCGACACCGTGACCTCCGGGCTGACCGGGGTCGTCGACGCCGGTTCCGGCCGGGCGGCCAACACCTCCGCGTACGACGCGGCGGGCAAGACGGGCACCTCGGAGAACAACAAGTCGGCCTGGTTCGCCGGCTACACCCCGGAGCTCACCACGGTCGTGGCGCTCTTCGGCGAGTCGGCCAAGGACGGCGGCGGTCAGGTCAGCCTGACGGGTACCGCCAACTCCGGCCGGGCCAACGGCGGCGGCTTCCCGGCGGAGATCTGGGCGGACTACACGCTCGGCGCGCTGGGCGGCGGCTCGAACGCGCAGTTCGATCTGCAGGACGTCGAGCGCGGTGAGGTCACGCCGAGCGACAGCCCCTCCTCGACGCCCTCGGAGTCCACGAAGCCCAGCGAGACCCCGCCCACCCCGTCGGGGACGCCGTCCGGGACGCCCAGCGGCCCGCCCACGGGCCAGAGCTCACCTCCCGTCACGCCGTCCGAGAGCACGTCGGTCACTCCCAGCGAGTCGCCCGACCTGCCGCCGGACCCGGGGGACGGAGAGGGCCAGCCGGGCGAGCGGCCGGGCAACAGCAACAGCAACGATCTGTTCGGCCGGTGAGAGCGGGCCGGTCAGGGCATGACCGGCCCGGTACATGATGCGGCCGGGCGTGTGACGCGGCCCGGAGCGTGACGCCATCGCGGCCGGGCGTGTGACGCGGCCGAGGACATGACGAGGGGGCGGTGCCGACCGGCACCGCCCCCTCGTCCGCGGGCCTCAGCCCCCGTTGACCTTCTTCGCGACCCGGTCTCCCAGGTCCTTGTCCACATTGCGCCAGTACTGGAGCGAACGGTCCAGGACCGGGCGGCTGACGCCGTCCAGCAGATGGCCGGAGATGTTGGAGACCAGCCGCTCGCGCGCCGCGTCGTCCATGACCTGGCGCACCAGCGTGCCCGCCTGGCCCCAGTCGTCGTCCTCGCTGTGCAGCTTGTACGCCTCGTGGACCATCTCGCCCGCCGTGGCCCAGCCCGCCGGATCGCCGTAGCGCTCGGTGTCCGCGGCCGGACCGCCGTACGAGTTCGGTGCGTAGACCGCACCCGTGCGGGACGGCTCGTACCGCATCGGACCGTCCTTCGCGTACGAGTTCCGCCCGAAGCGCGGCCGGTTGGGCGGCAGCTGGGCGTAGTTCGGGCCGATCCGGTACCGGTGGGTGTCCGGGTACGAGAAGAGCCGGCCGAGCAGCATCTTGTCGGGCGACGGACCGATGCCGGGCACCAGGTTCGACGGCTCGAAGGACGCCTGCTCGATATGGACGAAGAAGTCCTCCGGATTCTCGTTCAGCGTCATCCGGCCGACCTCGATCAGCGGATAGTCGCCCTGCGGCCACACCTTGGTGAGATCGAAGGGGTTGAAGCGGTAGTCCGGTGCCGCGTCGAACGGCATGATCTGGACCTTCAGCGTCCAGCTGGGATGGTCACCGCGCTCGATCGACTCGAACAGGTCCCGGCGGTGGACATCGCCGTCGACGCCCGCCATCTGGTCGGCCTCGTCCTGCGTGTAGAACTCGATGCCCTGGTCGGTCTTGAAGTGGTACTTCACCCAGAACCGCTCGCCGCCCGCGTTCACCCACATATAGGTGTGCGAGCTGTAGCCGTTCATGTTGCGGTACGTCTTCGGGATGCCCCGGTCGCCCATCAGCCAGGTGACCTGGTGCGCGCTCTCGGGCGACAGCGACCAGAAGTCCCACTGCATGTCGTGGTCGCGCACCGCGCTGTCGGGGCGGCGCTTCTGCGAGCGGATGAAGTCCTGGAACTTCATCGGGTCCCGTACGAAGAAGACCGGCGTGTTGTTGCCGACCATGTCGTAGTTGCCGTGCTCGGTGTAGAACTTCAGTGCGAACCCGCGGGGGTCGCGCCAGGTGTCGGGGGAGCCCTGCTCACCGGCCACCGTGGAGAAGCGGGCCAGCATGTCGGTCTGCTTGCCCGGCTGGAACAGGTCGGCCTTGGTGAACTGGCTGACGTCGTTCGTCACCTTGAACGTGCCGTACGCGCCGGAGCCCTTGGCGTGCACCACCCGTTCGGGGACCCGTTCACGGTTGAACTGGGCCATCTTCTCGATGAGGTAGTGGTCCTGGAGCAGGATCGGGCCGTCGGATCCGACGGTGAGCGAGTGTTCGTCGCTCTCCACCGGGATCCCGGCGTTGTTCGTGGTGTACGGAAGCTGCGGGGTTTCCTCGGTCACGAGCGTCCTCCCGTCGGTGGGGGGTATTGGTCAGGCCGCTTCGTTCACGAATGCAGTCAACTCCGGCGTTTCGGGGTCGGCAACATTTCGGTCCGGTGCGGTGAACCGGCCACCGCACCGGACCCACAGGCTCCCTACTGCCCCCGTGTCGCCATCTCGAACCAGACCACCTTGCCCGTCGAGAGCCGGGTCGCTCCCCACCGCCTGGCCAGCCTGTTCACCAGGAACAGCCCGCGGCCCCCCTCGTCCGTCTCGCGGGCGCGGCGCTGTCTCGGCAGCTGCGGGGAGTCGTCGCCGACCTCGCAGCGCAGGATGTCGGTCCGCAGCAGCCGCAGCGTCACCGGCCGCTCCGCGTACCGCACCGCGTTGGTGACGACCTCGCTGACGAGGAGCTCCACCTCGTCGGAGAGGTCGTCCAGCCCCCATCGGCTGAGCGCCCGGCGGGCCAGCCTGCGGGCGCGCCCCGGAGCGGCGTCCTCCGGCTCCAGGAACCAGTACGCCACATCGCTGGGCGCGATCCCGTCGAAGCGGGCGGCCAGCAGCGCGATGTCGTCGTCCCGGTCCCCGGGGCCGAGCATGTCGAGCACGTCGTCGCAGAGCGCCTCCAGCGGCGGCGAGTGGTCCGGGCCGGTCAGCTGGGCGGTGGCCGCGAGGCGCTCCCGCAGCTGCTCGATGCCCGTCCAGACGTCCCGCAGCCGGGACTCCACCAGACCGTCGGTGTACAGCAGCAGCGTGGCGCCGGCGGGCGCGTCCAGCTCGACGGCCTCGAAGTCGACGCCGCCGACCCCGATCGGTGCCCCCGGCGGGACCCGCAGCACCTCGGCGCGCCCGCCCAGGTGCAGCAGGACGGGCGGCGGGTGCCCGGCGTTGGCGATGGTGATCCGGTGCGCGACGGGGTCGTACACCGCGTACAGGCAGGTCGCCATGCGGTCGCTGCCGAGCCGCTGCGCCTGTTCGTCCAGATGGTGCAGTACCTCCTGCGGCGGCAGGTCGAGACCGGCCAGGGTCTGCGCGGTGGTACGGAGCTGGCCCATGATCGCCGCGGAGGTCATGGAGTGCCCCATCACATCGCCGACGACCAGGGCGACCCGGCTGCCGGGCAGCGGGATCGCGTCGTACCAGTCGCCGCCGACCCGGGCCGTCTCGGCGGCCGGGAGGTAGCGGGAGGCGAGGCGGACACCGGTCGGCTGCGGCAGCGAGTCGGGCAGCATGGTGCGCTGGAGCTCGTCGGCGATGTAGGCCTCGCGCCCGTACAGCACGGCCTTGTCGATGCCGAGCGCGGTGTGGGTCGCGAGCTGGGCCGCGACCAGCAGGTCGTTGGCCTCGAACGGCGGCCGTTCGGTCCCGCGCAGGAAGACGGCGGCACCGATCACCCGTCGCCGGCCGCGCAGCGGGGCGAGGATCGCGCGGTGCCCGGTGGGCACGTTGTGACCGGCCCCGAGCAGTTCGGGCAGGGCGGCGCGGGCGGCGGCGGAGTCCCCGAAGACGGGCCGTACGCCCCGCAGCACCTCGGCCAGCGCCCCGCCGGGGCGGACCTCGCACAGCTCGGCCGCGGGCATCAGACCGGCGTGCGGGTCGCTGACCGGCAGCCGCAGGCGCTCGGTGTCGGAGCCGCTCTCGGTCTCCTCCTCGGTCAGCCGCAGCCGGTCGCTGCGGCGCAGCCGCAGGACGAACGGGGTGACGGGCCGCTCGTCGCCGACCGGGAGCGGGTCGCGGAGGTAGACCAGGATCGCGTCGGAGAACGTCGGCACACTGGCCCGGCACAGGCCCAGGACGATCTCGTCCAGGTCTATGCCGCGGGCGATGCGCCGGGTGGCCGCGCCGACGAAGCGCAGCCGGTCGCCCTCGCGCCGGGCGGCCGCCTGGTGGTCGGGCGGGACGGGGCCGGGGCTCGTGTTCGCCGCGGTCCGTGGACCCGGGCCGGGAGCGGCGGCGGGGCCGGGGATCGCGGCGGTGGCAGACGCGGCCGCCGCCGCGGCGTCCTGCTGCCGCGGCCGGGTGCGTTCCTGCGACCGGGCCGCGAGGGGCTGCCGGCCTTCGTGGGAGGTGGGGTGCTCCGTCACGCGTGGGATTCCGTCCGTCCGGGCCGGTTGTATGAGGCAGTCACCTCGTGGGGCGCTACTGTGCCCCGGCAAGAGCGGTAAGAACAACGGCTGTCACCGGATGCCCGCATTCGCTGGGCCGAAACCGAGTGTCTGCGCGGTGGCCGGTTGACAACGTTTCCGGGGACGGGGCAGCGGACAGTGAGCACGGCTCCACCCCCTCGTAGTGGTTCATGCGGCCGTGGGTACCGTCCGGGTCCGTGCCCCGTGCGGTTCGAGCGGCCGGCGCGATGACTTGTGGTCAGGTCCTGTGCCATGCCCGCCGGTTGTGGTGGCGAGCCCCTGAGGGGGACGATCCTACGGTCGGGCTCCCCAGGCTGCTCCAAGGGTCTCACGACGGCATATGGGCGGGGGTGCGGTCCCAGTCATCCGGCAGCGTCGGCACCTGCCACCGGGGATCGGGACGCCAGTGCTCCCAGCCGTCGCGGAACGGTGCGCCCCACTCCTGGATCACCTCCACGGCCGCGCGGCCCGCCTCCCGGACCCGCCCGGCGGTCCTCACGTCCATCAGGCCGACCCGCTGCGCCTGGGCGAACTCGTCCTCGTCGAGCCACTTCCAGCTCCGGTCGGGGTGCACGGAGATGTCGAGAAAGTGATCCTCGGAGTCGACCCCGCCGGACCAGCGCGTACGCGGCTCCTCCAGGTTCACGTACCAGTTGCGGAAGAGCCAGCCCCGGTCCCAGAACAGCCAGACCGACCACGGTTCGCCGGGCCTGGCGAGCTTCAGCACCCCCGAGCCGAACCAGGTCGAGCGGGCCGTGGTGCGCGGGGCGGTGTAGCGGGTGGCCAGGGGCTCGGCGTGCACCGGGGTGCCGTCGGCGAGAACCGGCCGTACGCATTCGGTCCCGGGAGCCATCCACACGGCGAGCAGTTCGGCGGAGTCCTCGACGACCGTGACCGGGCGACAGATGTGCACGGGGCGGGCGGTGGACGCCCCGTGGGCCCGGCCGTTGTCGCGGTAGCGCCAGAGGATCTGGTCCCCCGGCACCCAGCGTGCGCGCTCTCCCGTGTCTGTCATGGAGGGATCTTACGGACGCCGGGGCCGGGACGCTGCGATACGCGTCACTGGGCGGTCGTACCTGACACGTATCGGACACGCCGCACGCGAGGCGTCGCGGAGGGGGCGTGCGCGGCGCAGCAGAGGCACGTCGTGCGCCCGACGCCCTGCATGGGGCGCACGCGGCACATGGGGGGCAGGAGGCAGCTCGGGGGTGCGTGCCGCGTCGCGCGTCGTACGTCAGGCGTCGCGTGCCGTACGTCAGGGGCGGGTCGTGCGCCGTACCTGACGTACGGGGTGTGCGGCGTACCTCACGGACGGGTCATGCGCAGCACATCCAGTGCTTCGTCCAGCTGCTCCAGGGTGAGGTCGCCGCGCTCGACATAGCCCGAGGCCAGCACCGTCTCGCGGATCGTGGTGCCGTCCTTGAGGGACTTCTTCGCGACCTTCGCCGCCTCCTCGTAGCCGATGTACTTGTTCAGCGGGGTCACCACGGACGGCGAGGACTCCGCGTACGCGCGGGCCCGCTCCACATGGGCGGTGATGCCGTCCACCGTGCGGTCGGCGAGCAGCCGGGATGCGGCCGCGAGCAGCCGTACCGATTCCAGCAGGTTCTTCGCGATCACCGGCAGCATCACGTTCAGCTCGAAGTTGCCCGCGGCGCCCGCGACGGCGACCGTCGTGTCGTTCCCCGTCACCTGGGCCGCCACCATCAGCACGGCCTCCGGGATGACCGGATTCACCTTGCCCGGCATGATCGACGAGCCCGGCTGGAGGTCGGGCAGGCTGATTTCGGCCAGTCCGGTGCGGGGGCCCGAGGCCATCCAGCGCAGATCGTTGGAGATCTTGGTCAGTGAGACGGCGATCGTCCGGAGCTGGCCGGAGGTCTCGACGAGCCCGTCCCGGGCACCCTGTGCCTCGAAGTGGTCGCGGGCCTCGGTCAGCGGCAGCCCGGTGGTTCCGGCGACCTCGGCGATCACGGCGGCGGAGAAGCCGGGCGGGGTGTTGATCCCGGTGCCCACCGCCGTACCGCCCAGCGGAAGCTCGGCGAGCCGGGGGAGCGAGGCGCGCAACCGCTCGACGCCGTACCGGATCTGGGCCGCGTAGCCGCCGAACTCCTGGCCCAGGGTCACGGGGGTGGCGTCCATCAGATGGGTACGGCCCGACTTCACGACCTCCGAGAATTCGGCCGATTTCCGCTCCAGGGCAGCCGCCAGATGGTCCAGCGCCGGGATCAGGTCCCCGGTGACGGCGGCGGTCGCGGCGATGTGGATGGAGGACGGGAACACGTCGTTGGACGACTGCGAGGCGTTGACGTGGTCGTTGGGGTGGACCTCGCGGCCCAGGCGCTCGGTGGCGAGGGTGGCGAGGACCTCGTTGGTGTTCATGTTGGACGAGGTGCCGGACCCGGTCTGGAACACATCGACGGGGAACTGCTCGTCCCACCGGCCCTCGGCGACCTCCGCCGCCGCGTCCCCGATCGCGGCGGCGATGTCCGGATCGAGCACCCCCAGTTCCGCGTTGACCTTCGCGGCGGCGGCCTTGATCCGGGCCAGAGCCTCGATGTGGGCGCGCTCCAGACGCTGACCGGAGAGGGGGAAGTTCTCCACGGCCCGCTGGGTCTGGGCCCGCCACTTGGCGTGCGCGGGGACCCTCACCTCACCCATCGAATCGTGCTCGATGCGGTACTCCGTGGCGCCCGACGAATCGTCCATGGTGTTTAAACCTCCTGAAAAAGTTGAGCACTTGTCTTGTTCTACGTATTCCCTTGGCGCCTACCGACCAGTAAATACCGGGGGTAACAACTCACCAGGAGGCGCAATGAGGCGCACCAGGCTCAGACTTCGCGGGCTTCGCTGTACGGTCGCGGCCGTCGCGGCCCTCGCGGCGGCCGTCGGCGGCATGGCTGCCGCCGGACCGGCAGGCGCGACCGAGTCCCGTACCACCACTACCGCATCCACCCCGCTCCCGCCCGAACTGGAAGCCGTCCGGGCAGCCGAGGCCACCCAGTTGTACGGCAGCCCCGCCGAGCGGCCGCTCGCCGACCGCAAGACCGGGCTGATCTCGCTGGGCGACAGCGAGATCTCCGGGGAGGGCGTCGGCACGTACGAGCCCGGCACCAACGGCCCGGACAACTGGTGCCACCGCTCGCCCGATGCCGCCATCCACCGTACGGGCATCGCGGCGGACGTCACGTACAACGTCTCGTGCTCCGGTGCCTACACCGGCAACATCAAGATCGGCGGATCCAAGCAGTACGCCGACGAGCTGGTCCAGAGCGACAGCCTCGCCGTGAAGGCCCGCAACACCCGTATCAAGATGATCGTGCTGGTGGCCGGGGCCAACGACGACCTTCAGTTCGGTCCGGTCATGACCGACTGCGTCGTGCGCTACATCAGCCTCCAGGGCCCCTGCGAGCCCAAGTACGCCGGCGGCTGGCAGGCCCGGGTCGACGCGCTCGTCCCCAAGGTCGAGCAGACGGTCCGTGACCTGCGCACCGTCATGACGGGCGCGGGCTACACCAACAGCGACTACAAGCTGGTCGTCATGGGCTACCCGAGTCCGATCGGCCCGGACTTCCGCGACAACCCGGACTTCCCCGGGAAGCTCGCCTGCGGCGGACTCGGCTACGACTCCGACACCGTCTGGGGCCGCAACACCGCCGTCCCCGCCTTCGAGGTCGGCATGCGCAAGGCCGCCGCCTCGACGGGAGCCGTCTTCCTCGACAACTCCCGGCTCTTCCACGGCCATGAGGTCTGCACCCAGCAGACCTGGGCGCGCGGGCTCTACATCGACCTCTCCAAGCCGGGCCTGCCGGACGCCAACTCGGTGCGGCAGTCGTTCCACCCCAACGCGGCGGGCCACGGCGCCTTCGCCTCCTGCCTCACCCAGATCTACAACTCCTCGCTGCGCGAGGCGGGCTGCGCCGACCCGGGCAGCACGGGCAGCCCGGTGCTCCAGGCCGCCGCCTGGGACGACGTCTTCAAGCCCCTGAAGAACGAGGCCACCGGCAGCTGCGTGGACGTCCCCGCGTCGGAGACCCGCAACGGCACCGCGATCGGCGGCTGGGACTGCCACGACGGCCGGAACCAGGGCTGGTGGTACGACTCCACCGCGAAGACCGTCCGCACGGAACTCAGCCACGACCGGTGCCTGGACGTGCCGGGCGCGAAGTACGACGCCGGTGCCACGCTCGTCCTGTGGGACTGCTCGGGCGCGGCGAACCAGAAGTTCGTGCAGCAGGCGGGCACCGTCCGCCCCGCCGCCGCGACCGGGCTCTGCCTGACGCTGGCGGGGGCCAAGGACCCGCTGAAGCTCCAGGCGTGCGACGGCGGCGCGAAGCAGCGGTTCGTGTAGGGGAGACCCGCACGGCCGAAGCACGGGGGAACGGGGGAGGGGGTGGCCGCGGCGACGCGGCCACCCCCTCCCTCTTCGCCCTCGCCGGAACACCGCTCCCGGTCGGCGTCCCCGGAACACCGCTCCCGGTCGGCGTCCCCGGAACACCGCCCGGTCAGCCTTCCCGGTCAGAGTCCCCGGTCAGCGTTCCCGCCGGCGCCCTCCGCCACCAGCTCCAGCAGCGCTTCCGGCCGCTCGGCCAGATACATATGGCCGCCGTCCAGCTCGGCCACGGTCAGCCTCCCCTTGGTCGCCCGGCTCCACTGCGCCGCGTCGGCCGCCCCGACCAAGGTGTCCGTCCGGCCCCTGACCGAGGTGACGGGCACCGACAGCGGACGGTCCGACGAGGGCACGTACGTCTCGTGGAGCCGGACGTCGGCCCGGAGCGACGGCAGCAGCAGCTCCCGCATCTCCGGGTCCTCCAGCGCCGGATGGGCATAGCCGGCGAAGGTCCGCACGCGCGCCACGAACTCCTCGTCCGGCAGCCCGCCCGCCCGGTCGGTCCTGACCGTCCACGGTCCGGGCGAACCGCTGACGACGAGGGCGTCGAGGCGGAGCCCCGCCGTGCCGGGAGCCCCCTCGATCCGGTGCGCCAGTTCGTACGCCAGCACCGCGCCCATGCTGTGCCCGAACAGCACCACCCGGCTCCCGTCCGCCCCGAGCGCGGCGGTGACCTGCGCGTACGCGTCCTCCACGGCAGGGGCGGCCGAGGTGTACGCGGGCTCGACGAACCGTTTCTCACGGCCCGGCAGCTGCACCGGCAGCACCCGCAGACCCGCCGGGGCCAGTGCCTGCCACGGAGTGAAGAACGAGGGACCGGCCCCGGCGAAGGGCAGGCAGATCAGGACGGTCTCTTCCACGGTCGTGCGGTCCTTCTTCCGGTTCGGGGATATGAGCGGGCCGAGCGGCGGCGCGGCGCCGTGGCGCGGCGCCGGGCGGTGGTGCGGAGCGGTGGTGCGGGGCGGCCGGGCGAAGGGGCCGTCCGACGCCGGGCGGCGTGGGACGGCCCCTCCCGGGTCAGCCCTCAGCCGGTCATGATGGCGCCCAGGATGGCCGCCAGATACGCCGGGTCGTCCGCGCCGCACAGTTCGCGCGCCGAATGCATGGACAGCCCGGGCACCCCCACGTCGACCGTCGTGACACCCAGCCGGGCCGCGGTGAGCGGACCGATCGAGGTGCCGCACGGCATCGCGTTGTTGGAGACGAACGGCTGCCACGGGGCGCCCGCCCGCTCGCACGCCGCCGTGAACACCGCGATGCCGGTGCTGTCGGTGGCGTACCGCTGGTTGACGTTGACCTTGACCGTCGGGCCGCCGTTGGGCAGCGGCCGGTGGTCCGGGTCGTGCCGTTCCGCGTAATTGGGGTGCACCGCGTGCGCCATGTCGGCGGAGACGCAGAACGCGCCGGACAGGGCCCGCGACCAGTCCTCGCCGCTGCCGCCCCGAGCGGAGACGGAACGCGACAGGACCCGCTCCAGCAGCGGGCTCTGCGCCCCGGTCTCCGAGCCGCTGCCGACCTCCTCGTGGTCGAAGGCGGCCAGCACCGGGATGTACCGGGGCTCCTCGACCCCGGTCGCCGCCTCGACCAGCGCCGTGACCCCCGCGTGCACCGAGATCTGGTTGTCCAGCCGGGACG
This sequence comes from Streptomyces sp. NBC_01237, assembly GCF_035917275.1. Lineage (NCBI taxonomy): Bacteria > Bacillati > Actinomycetota > Actinomycetes > Kitasatosporales > Streptomycetaceae > Streptomyces > Streptomyces sp. NBC_01237. The sequence continues at coordinate 5,803,220 of NZ_CP108508.1, forward strand.
ACACCACGAATTCCCGGTCGACCCCCAGGTATCCGGGCGGCTGGATGTCGTGCAGCATCAGGTCCCAGCCCAGCACATCGGCCGGGTCCTCCTCGGCCGCCGCCGCCACCCGGCGCAGCAGCGCGCCCTCCTGCGGATCGCCCAGGGCCCAGATCGGGGCGATGTGCCGCTGCCGGTCGAGTGCCACGCCCTCGTTGACCGTGCGGTCCAGGTGAATGGCCAGCTGGGGCACCCGCAGCAGGGGTTCGTCGATCTGGACGAGCCGGTTGCGGGGGCTGCCGTCCGGGCCGCGCAGGGCGAGCCGGCCGGAGATGCCCAGGTCGCGGTCGAGCCAGGTGTTGAGCGGGACCCCGCCGTAGATCTCCACGCCGATCTGGCGCCAGCCCGCCGTCCCGGTGTCGGGCGACGGCTTGATCCGCAGGTTCGGCGAGTCGGTGTGGGTGCCGACGATCCGGAAGGGGGTGTGGGTGGGGGCGCCCTCGGGGACGTACCAGGCGATCAGCGCACCGGCACGGGCGACGAAACAGCCGCCGGTCGCCCCGGTCCAGTCGTCCGTACCGCGCAGCTCGCGGAATCCGGCCTTCTCCAGGCGCTGGGTGGCGCTCGCCACCACGTGGTAGGGCGAAGGGCTGGCCGCGATGAAGGAGAGCAGGTCGTCGGTGTGGCTGCGGTGGGGGGCCGGCGTCATACGGCGTCCGCCTTTCCGGTGTTCGGCTGTGACTGCGAGGGTGAGAACACTGATGGCACTTCGGTCGTCTCCAGGAGTTCACGGACCGGCCGGTCGGGCCGGGCACAGAACTCGGCGAGCAGTTCGGTGTACGAGGACAGGAGGTTCTCGGCGGTTTCCCGGTTCCAGAGGTCCGAGGAGAACTCCAGGAACGTCCGATAACCCTTCGCAGGGTCCCGTCGTGGCGCAAGCCCGAAGCACAGCTCGCTGCGGGAAAGCGGCGGTGCCAGATCGGCCACCTCGACCCGGAGACCGGGTATCTCGATGTCCGTGTCGACGGAATTCTGGAACGCCAGGACGTGCGGCACCCGGTCGGGGACACTGTCCGCGCCCGCATCCCGCATCGCCTGCATGATCCGCGCGGTCGGCAGGACGTGGGCCATGGCACCCATCGCTCCCGCCCCGGTGCGCACCGCGAACTCCGCGCAGCTCTCCGCGAGATTGGCTGAATCCTGACGTACGCGCACCATCACCGCGGTCGATGTCATCGCGACGAGCGACTCGGACTCGGTGCCCTCACGGTTGGCGTACGGAACGCTCAGCAGGATGTCCGGCTCCCCGGAGAGCCGGGTCAGGAACACCCCGAGGGCCGCCGCCGCGACCGCGAACGGGGTGGTGTGCCGGGCGCTCGCGAACTCCTCCACCGCCGCCCGCACCTCGCCCGACGCGACCGAGCGGATCGTGTCCCCGCGCCCGCTCAGCCGCTCGGGGCGCGGACGGTCGGTGGGTACGGGGACGGCGGACGGCACCCCGTCCAGGTACGCGGCGCAGTAGGCGGCCCTGGCCGCCTCGGTCGCCGGGTCGTGGTGCGCGCGCTGCCGGCGGGCGTACTCCGGGGACTGCAGGGCCGGTGCCGGGAGCGTGTGGATCACGCCCGCTGCCGCCGCGGTGTACAGCTCGGCGATCTCCGCGAGCAGCAGCGACAGGGACCAGCCGTCGATGGTGATGTGGTGCAGCACGAACATCAGCGCCCAGCGGTCCTCCTCGACGCGCAGGAGCCGCAGCTTGGGCAGGGCGGGCCGGCCCAGATCGAAGCCGCTCGCGGCCGTCTCCCGGCACAACGCCTCGGCCCGCGCCGCCCGTTCGCCGGGCGGCAGTCCGGTGAGATCCTCGACGGGCAGGACGAGCGGAGCGGGGGCCACCACTTCCTGCCACCAGTCACCGCCCACCGCCGCACGGTCCGGCTGCCGCGGTACGGATCCCTCGGGTGTGGACTTCTCGGGTACGGACTCCTCGGGTACGGGCCCCTTCCCGCCGGAGTCCTGTACGAAGCGGGTTCGCAGCGAGTCGTGGCGGGCGATCACCTCGGCGACGGCGGACCGCAGCGCCTCGGGGTCCAGGGGCCCGGTGAAGGTGATCCGGGTCGGCACGTTCCACACCTCGGCCTGCGGGACGGCGTGGTGACCGTCGATCATCCGCGCCTGCTGGGCGCTGACGGGGGCACGGTCGAGGACGGTCTCCGCCACGTCTTCCGCCCCGCCCCCCGGCACCTCTTCCGGTACGCCCCCAGGGACCTCTTCCGGTACGCCCCCCGGGACCTCTTCCGGTACGCCCCCCGGGACCTCTTCCGTGATCCCGCCCGCGATCCCGTCCGTGAGCTGCTCCGTCATCGCCCGCAATGTGGCCTCGGCGAAGAAGTCCGCCAGCGGGTAGTCGACGCCGAGCGTGTCGCGGACCCGGTTCACCAGCCGGATCGCGGCGATGGAGTTGCCGCCGAGGTCGAAGAAATTGGCTTCGGCGGGGAAGCCGCGCACATCGAGGACGGCCTCCCACACCTCCCGCAGCACGGCCGCCGTCCCGTCACCGGCCGATCCGTCCCGGTCCTCACTCGCGGACCCTTCCTCCCGTTCCGCGCCGTCCTCGGTCATCGACCGCAGGGTGTCGTCCAGCTCGGTGAGATACCCGAGCGCCGTGGCGGCGTCGAACAGATCCGCGTCGTAGCGCAGCCGCAACCGCAGTCCGCCCGCCGTCGTGCGGGTGGCCATCAGGGCCAGCTCCAGCGGGGCCGACTCCGTCCCCGCCGCCACCTCCTCCGCGTGCAGACCCGGCAGTTCGATTCCGGCCAGCGGCGCGCCGTCGAGGTCGATCGACACGGTGATCAAGGGCCGCGGACGGCCCGGAGCCGGGTGGACCGCGGCGAGCAGGGCGTCGAGGTCCACCCGGCTGTGCTCCTCCGCGTCGAACAGGGCTCGCCCCGTGGCCCGTACGGACTCCGCGACGGGGGTCGCGTCGGTCGCCCGCAGCCGCAACGGCAGCAACGCCACATGGAACCCGACCGTGTCCAGGGTCTCCGGCTGACGCCGCCCGAAGGTCGTGCCGAGCAGAAAGTCGTCCTGCCCCGAGCGCCGCCGCAGCACCAGCTGCCAGGCGGTGCAGAGCGTGGCGAACAGGGTGACGCCCCGCTCCCCGCTCCACTCCCGGAGCAGATCCGTCCGCTCCCGGTCCAGCGTGCGGGCCTCCGCACCACCGCGCCCAGCCACCCGGCGCCCGCGCGGCCGGTCCGTGGGCAGCTCCAGGACGGGTGGCTTCTCGCCGAGGGACTCGCGCCACCAGGCCAGGTCGGCCTCGGTGCGGGGTGGCTCGGCGGCCCCGACAGTCGTCCCCGCGGGCCGTTCGAACACGGGCGGGCGACCGGCGGACGCCGCCCGGTACAGCTCCTGGAGGTCGGCCGCGATCAGTCCGGCCGAGTGGGCGTCCGTGATGATGTGGTGCAGGCCGAGCACCAACACGTGGTCGTCCTCGGCCAGTCGGACCAGCCTGGGGGTGAAGAGCGGCCCCGCCGCCAGGTCGTAGACACGGGTGCTCTCCTCCGAGAGCACTGCTCCGATCGCCGTGTCGGGCCGCTGCCCGAGGGCATCGGTGACCCGCAGGGGAACGCGCTGCCCGGACCGGACGACCTGCATCACGGTCTCGTCCCCCGGCCCGTCGCCCCGTCCGGCCCGGAACACGGTCCGCAGTCCGGCATGGCGCTCCACCAGCCCGTCCACGGCGGTACGGAGCGCGGCCTCGTCCAGCGGCCCGCGCAGCCGTACCGCCTGGGTCTCGTTGTACGCGGCGGAGTCGCCGAGCAGCCGGGAAGCCAGCCACAGCCGCCGCTGCGCGGAGGTGGCGGGCGCGACCGTCTCTCGCACCCGCTCCCGGGTGCGCCGGCGCAGCACGTCCAGCTGAGTGAGCCCCGAGCGCAGCTGCTCCCGCCCGACCCCGAAGTCGACGAGCGCGGCGATCTCGTCCACGCCCGCCCGGTGCAGCGCGTCGACGAACGGCGCGACGCTCTCCGGCGTACCGATCAGGGCCCGCTGGTCGCAGTACCGGTCGTAGGCACGCCGGAACAGATAGTCGAGGTCCTCCTCGCTCGCCTCCGCGACGTCCTGCGGGCTCCGGCCGAGCGCGGTGGCGGCCGACCGCATCAGCAGCGAGGACCGCAGATAGCGGCTCATCGGCTCCAGCGCCTCGGCCCGTGCGGTGTCGTGGTCCGTACCGAGGTAGGTGTGCACCAGGACGGTCACCCGGCCGGTCTCCGGGTCCAGCCCGCGGTCCGCGCGGACCTGCCGGTAGTGCGCGATGTTCGCGGTCAGCTCGGCCACGGTCTGGCTCATCAGATTGGTGACGACGCCGAGCCCGAGCCGGGCCGCCTCCCCGTACGAGGCGCGCTGCCCGGATGTGGCGAGGAACAGCGGCGGCTCCTTCTGGACCGGCCGCGGATGGACGCGTACCTCGGTCTCGGCGCCCTCGCCCGTGAGCCGCCGGACGGCCTCGCCGCGCCACAGCCTGCGGACCTCGTCCAGGTGCGCGAACGCGATCTCGCGCCGGCCGGTGAACCGGTCGGGGTGCAGCGCGAAGTCCTGGGCGTGCCAGCCGGTGGCGCACCCGATGCCGACCCGGCCGCCGGAGAGGTTGTCGACGACCGACCACTCCTCCGCGACCCGCACCGGGTCGTGCAGCGGCAGGACGACGGAGCCCGCGTTGATCCGGATACGGCCGGTCTCGCGGGCCAGCGCGGAGGCCAGGACGGCGGGGTTGGGGAAGAGGCCGCCGAAGGAGTGGAAGTGCCGCTCGGGCAGCCAGAGGGAGGAGAAACCGTTCTCGTCGGCGAAGCGCGCCGTCTCGAAGACCGCGTCGTACGCCTCGGTGGTGCTCGTGGCGTACGCGGAGGTGTCGCCGCCCTCCGGGGACGCGCCGCCGTCCGGGGACGCGTCGGCCTCCGGATGGTCGCCGAAGAAGTACACCCCGAAGTCGGGGGCGGGGCGCACCGGTCGCACCGGCTGCTTCGCGGGCCTCGGCGCCGGTTCCGTACGGGGGAAGAAACCGCCGTCGCGCAGTTCGCGCAGTGAACCCTTCACCGCGTCCGCCACCGCCGCCACGTCCTCGTCGGTGTGCGCGGTGGAGAGGTAGAAGCTGCGCCACTCCCACACGTACACGCCGCGCAGCTGGAGGTGGTGGTAGAGCAGCTCCATGTCGGCGCGGTGCGTGAAGCGGAACATCGAGCCGAAGTGCGCCAGCTCCAGCGGGAATTCCTCGTCCCGGAAGAAGTCGTTGAGCTGCCCGGCGAGTGCCACGGTGCGGGCGTTCAGCCGCTCCTGGAGCCCCGGCCCCTGTTCCTTGAGATGGGTGAGCACCGCCCTCGCCGCCGCCATGGAGAGCGGGTGCTGCATGTACGTGCCGCCGATGAACGTGGTCTCCCTCGGAGGACGGCTGCCGTCCCCGTAGCTCCAGAAGCCACCGTCGACCCCGTCGAGCAGATCGGCCCGCCCCGCCACGGCCCCGACCGGGAAGCCGCTGCCCAGTGCCTTGCCGTAGGTGGCGAGGTCCGGCACGACCCCGAAGTGGTCCTGGGCGCCGCGCGGGTGCGGGCGCAGCCCGGTCAGCATCTCGTCGAAGAGCAGCACGATGCCCCGGCGCGCGGTCAGTTCGCGCAGGGAGCGCAGGAACTCCACCGGGCGCAGGGCGGGATTGCGGCACTGGACCGGCTCCACCAGGACGGCGGCGATGCGGTCGCCCAGCGCGTCGATGGTGTCGAGCGCTTCCTGGCCGCCGTACTCCAGCACGATCAGTTCGGCGACGGCGCTCGCCGGGATGCCGCGCGAGACGGGGACGGCGTGGTGGTCCGGACCGCCGGGGCGGCCGAGTACGGAGTCGATGTGCCCGTGGTACGAGCCGCGGAACATGACCACCTTGTCGCGGCCCGTGGCGGCGCGGGCCAGCCGTACGGCTGCCGAGTTCGCCTCCGTACCGGAAGCGGCGAAGGCCACCCGGTCCAGCCCCGTCAGCTCGGCGAGCAGCGCCGCGGCCTCGCCGGTGTCGGGGGAGCGGGGGCCGAGGCGGAGGCCCCGGGAGAGGTGACGCCGGACGGCCTCGGTGACGAACTCCGGTTCGTGGCCGAAGAGCAGGGAGCCGAAGCCCATGGTGATGTCGGTGTAGTCGTTGCCGTCGACGTCGGTGATCCGGGAGCCCTGTGCCGACCGGGCGGTGATCGGGTAGAGCATCTCCTTGGTGGCGTCGCGGAACCCGACGACGGCCCGGCTGTCGGCGAGCACCGGGCGGTGCCGCTGGGCGAGCCGCTTGGAGGTGCGGGTCCGTTCGGTGAACCGGTCGACGAGGGACGCGGTGTGGGCGCGCTGCGCGGCGTCGGCCCCTGCCCCGGCCATGCCGCCCGACGCCTCCACGACGAGGCGGGGGCCGTGGGAGGCGGCCGGCGGAGCGTCCGGCTCCGGACCGGCCGGAGCGGCGGGCCGCGGCGGCCGGGGTGCCGGTCGCCGCGTACGGTCCCGTCCGGCTGCGGCGAGCTGCTCGGTCAGCTGCCGGGAGAGTGCCGCCGCCCTGGCCACCGCCTCGGCCGTGGCGTTCCGGTCCTCGCCGGACGCCGTGCTCATCGGTCCGCCGCCTCGGTACGGTCGGTCAGCAGGGCCACCGCGGCGGAGAGCTGGGTCAGCATCGCGGCCTGGGTCTGCGCCAACTGGCCTATCTGGCGTGACAGTTCCTCGACCTCGGCGCGGGTGGCGTACACGGGCCCGTCGGGCGCTCCGTGCCCTCGCTCCGGCTCCGGCTCCGGTTGCGGTGCCCGTCGCTGCGCCGGCACCTGCTCGGGCGCCCGCTCGCGCCACCGGTCCTGCTTCCGGTCCTGCCCCCGGTCCTGCGCACGGCCCGGCTCCTGTGCCGTCCGGCCCGCGATGAGCCGGGCCGTCAGCCTCGGGGTCCCCGCTTCCTCCAGGATCTCCCGCATGGCGAGCTCCGTACCGAACTCCGCCTCCAACTGCCGTACCATACCGATCAGTTGCAACGAGTCCGCGCCCATTGCCACGAACGACCGGTCGGCGCCGACCTCCGCGGGCCGGTGGCCCAGATGGCGGGCGGCGAGTTCCAGCACCCGGTCCAGTACGGCCTGTTCGGTCATGCCATCCTCCGTCGAGCGTGTGGATATGTGCGGGATCGCGGCGGCCCGTACCGGGGCCGGACCGGACCAGTACGACTGATGCCGGAACGGGTACGTCGGCAGCGGCACCCGCCGCCCGCCGCACCCGGCGAGCAGCGCGGACCAGTCGACACGTGTCCCCGCGCAGTGCAGCCGGGCCACCGCCCGCTCCCACTGCCGGGTCGGTACGCAGACGGCGTCCGGCCGGGCCCGGCGGGCCATCCCGCTCAGCACGGCGGACGGTCCGAGCTCCAGCAGGACGGGGGCATCGCCGAGGGTGTCCAGTACGGCGGCGAAGTCCACTCTGCGGCGGGCCTGCCGGACCAGGTGGTCGGCGTCGGGCAGCCAGCCGACGGGCCGCGCGGCGCCGTCCAGGCCGCTGACGAACTCCGTGCGCAGCGGCCGGAGTTCCGTCTTCTCGGCGAGGATCCGGAGATCGTCGAGAATCGGGTCGAGCAGCGCGGTGTGGAAGGCCCGGTCCAGGTCCAGCGGCTCGTGGGCCTCGCCCCGGTCCGCCAGCAGGGAACGGGCCGCGGCGACCGCCGCCGGGGGGCCGGCGAGGACATGCGCGGCGGTGGCGTTGACCGCGGCGAGCTCCAGTCCGTCGACCGCGGCCAGCAGTTCCCGTACCCGCTCGCCCGGCACGAAGGCGGCGATCATGGCACCCGGCGCCACGTCCCGCTGCATCAACTGCCCGCGCCGGCAGACCAGTCGCATCGCGTCCTCGACGTCCATCGCCCCGGCCACGCACAGCGCCGCGTACTCGCCGACGCTGTGTCCGGCGACCCGCCCCGGCGTGACACCCAGCTCCTCCCACAGCCGGGCCTGGGCGATCTGGAGGGCGAACAGCGCGGGCTGGGCGAAGGCCGTGTCCCACCGGTCCGGCCCCCGCCCGTCCACCACCCGGGCCAGGAAGTCGCGGTGGCCGGTCTCCTCCTCGTACAGCCGGGCACAGAGGGCGAGTGTCGCGGCCACCACCGGGAAGCGGGCCGACAGTTCGGCGCCCATGCCGGGGCGCGGGCCGCCCTGTCCGCTGAACAGGAAGACCGGCTCGACCGCACCCTCCCCGTCCACCACCCCCGTCACGTACTCCTCACCGGAGGCACGGCCCGCCGCCGCGCCCGCCACCGTGCCTGAGGTCCCGCCCGCCGCCTCGTCGCGGAGGAAGGCGTCGAGCCCGGCGACCGGGTCGGCGGACGTGACGACCAGCCGGTGGGGGAGCAGGCGCCGTCCCAGCGCGGTGGTGACCAGCAGATCGGCGCGGTCCGTGCCGGGCCGGCGTACGAGATGGTCACGTACCGAGCGGGCGTACGCCACCAGCGCTTCCCCGCTCGCGGCGGACAGCGGAAGCAGCGCCGGGACCTCCGCACCGTCCGCGCCGGACAGGCGTTCCGCACGCGGGAACGCGCCGGCCGTCCGTGCCGCACGCGGGAGCGCGCCGGGCACGTCTTCCGCACGCGGGGGCGCCTGTTCCATGATCACGTGCGCATTGGTACCGCCCATGCCGATGGAGTGCACACCGGCGCGCCGTACGCCGCTCACCGGCCAGTCCCGCTCATGGGCCGGGAGTACGAAGGGGCTGTCGTCGACCGCGAGCGCCGGGTTGGGGCGGGAGAAGTTCACCAGTGGCGGGACGATCCCGTGCCGCAGCACCTCGATCGCCTTGATCAGCCCGGCCAGCCCGGCCGCGCTGTCCAGATGGCCGATGGCGGGCTTCGTGGAGCCCAGGGCGCAGAATCCGGTCCGGCCGGTGTGCCGGCGGAACGCCTCCGTCAGGGCGGCGAACTCGATCGGATCGCCCTTGAGCGTGCCCGTGCCGTGCGCCTCCAGATAGCCGATCGACTCCGCGGGGACCCCGGCCGCGCGCAGCGCCCCGAGCACCGCGTCGCGCTGTCCGGCGACCCCCGGCGCGGCGAACCCGGCCTTGTCCGAACCGTCGTTGGTGACGGCCGAGCCCAGGATCACGGCACGCACGGTGTCCCCGTCGGCGACCGCCCGGTCCAGCGGCTTCAGCAGGACGGCGGCGACCCCGTTGCCCCCGACGGTGCCGTCCGCGTCCGCGTCGAACGCCCGGACCGTGCCGGTGGGGGAGAGCGTGGAGCCCTTCACCGGCCGGTGCCCGGTGATCTGCGGCAGATGCAGGGCGGAGGAGGCCACCAGCATCAGCTCCGCGTCCCCGGCCCGCAGCGCCTGGCAGGCCAGATGCACGGAGACCAGCGCACTCGAACAGGCCGTCGCCACGTTCACCGCGGGACCGGTCAGGCCGAGCCGGTAGGCGGCCCGGTTGGCCGTGAAGTCCGGGTAGGTGCCGACCTGTACCTGCTTGGCCGTCATCCAGTCGCCGGACCGGGACTCCGCGGCGAGGTTCTCCGCGAGATAGCTGTGCAGCGAGTACAGGCGGTAGCCGGAGCTCCCGTACACCCCGATCCGTACCGCTTCGTCCGGCCGCGCGTACCCGCCGTCCTCCAGCGCGTGGAAGCAGCACTCCAGGAACAGCCGCTGCTGCGGATCGGTGAGCGCCGCCTCCCGCCCGCTCATCCCGAAGAACGCGGCGTCGAAACCGTCCACGGAATCCAGCAGCGCGCTCGCCCCGACGTACCCCGGCGCGCGGTACTCCGACTCCGGTACCCCGGCCGCCGCGAACTCGGCCTCGGTGAAGCGGCGTACATGACTGACACCGGCGCGGATGTCGCGCCAGTACTCCTCGGTGCTGTCAGCCCCGGGAAACCTCAGCGCCGTCCCGATCACCGCGATCGGACGGTCCCTCACCGCTGTGCGACGGTCCTTCACCGCGATGCGGTTGTCCTTCAACTGCCTCTCCCCTCCGCAGCCCCGCCACCCGCAGCAGGAACGCCAGCGCGACCACGATGGCAGCCCCATGGGACCACGCGACCACGGTGAAGGAGGTGTACCGGTCGAGAGCGGCGGCCACGAGGATCATGCCGACCCCGAAGCCGAGGTTCTCGAACGTTGCGGAGAGCCCGAAGGCATGGCCGCGCAAGTCGGCCGGGAGTGTCTGGAGATGCGAGGTGTACGACACCTCGGTGAGGCCGTCCGCGGCGCCCGCGACCAGCGCGATCACCGCCGTCACGGGCAGCGGGAAACCGGCGAAGGCCAGGATGAAGGCCGCCGACATCACGACGGTCCCGTAACCGAAGCCCAGCGCGCCCACCGACCGCCCGGTGCGCTTCGCATACCGCTGGATCACCTGCTGCGCGCCGATGTTGCCCAGCGCCCACACACACCAGAAGGCGGACACGAACACCGCGGGGTTCGACGCGTCCAGCTCGGTGGAGTAGATCGGCAGCGCCGCGTTGTGGGAGGACGAACCGAACGCGTCCACCCCGCGCAGCGCCACCATCAGGCCCATGCCGGGCGCGGCGGCCAGTGCCAGGAGCGCGACGGGCCTCCGTCGCCACCCCGCGAGGAAGGCGAGAGCCCCGCGCCGCCCGGTCTCCTTCGCCGCCGCGCCCCCGGCCGGCTCCGGTGCCGGCCCTTCCCCCGCGCGCCCGCCGGAATCCCCCTCCGAATCCGGCGCGGCGCCCGCACCCCTGCCGCCCGCGGCGATCGGCAGCAGGGCCACCGTCAGCGCGCAGGCCGCGAAGGTCGCCATGTCGACGGCGAAGGCCGCGGTGTACCCGACCAGGGACACCACCACACCCGCCGAGGCGAAGCCCGCCACCATCGCCAGCGAACGTCCCGTGATCGACAGGGAGTTCGCCCAGGCCCGGCGGTCCTCGCCGACCATCTCCGGGATCGAACTGCGCAACGACACCATGAACAGCGTTCCGCACGCCCCGATGACCAGCGAGACGGACATCAGCGCGGCCGTGCGCAGTCCGTCCGGCGCCAGAATGAGCAGCAGCATCACCGCCGCCTGCGCGACATTCACCCACAGCATGATGCTTTTCGCCGTGAAGCGGGCGAGCAGCCCGCCCGCCATCAGTCCGGCGACAAATCCGGAAGCCAGCCGAACGGCCATGAACAGGCCCATGGCGAGCGCTCTGCCCGTCGTCTCATAGACGAACAGATTGAGCGCCACCATATTCAGGAACGTGCCGTACGAAGAGACGGCGTATCCCGCGACGAGGAATCGATAACGCCGCTCGGAACGCGCCGTGTTGACAGAGCTCACCGCCGCGTTCTCCGTTTCTCCACCTGTTTCGCCGTCCGCTTCGTTCGCTGTTGGGCTGTTCGATTCGCTGCCGCTGCTGTTGATACCGGGTGTCACCCGCACATACTCGTGCAGGCGGAGCACTCACCGATGTAGTCCCGTTCGCACAAAGGTAATCTGCATACTTGTGCAGGACGATCAATCCCTCCCACCGGTATGTGATTGCCGCGAATCGACGCCGGACCGCCCGATGCCGGAGCGGCCCTGCGAGACGGCACTCACGACCTACCGGCGCGCGCTCCTGGAGGGAAGCCTTCCGCGGGGCGAGGTGGCCGGCTGTCTGCGCGCCCTGCATCTGATGGTGGCCGACCGGGAATCACCGGGCTTCATGATCCCCGTGCCGCCGGAGACCGCGTCGTTCGCCGCGCTCGCCCCCATCGAGGAGGCGATCCTCGAACAGCGCCGCACCCTGCGCTCGGCGCGCGCCGCCCTCGCCGCCTTCGAGGGCCTGTACGCCGATGTGCACCGGCTCCAACAGCCCGCCCTCACCCGGCTCTCCGGACACGCCGTCATCAGCAAGGCCCTCGAAGCGGGAGTCGGCGGCTGCCGCGAGGAGGTGCGCACCGCGCACCCGGGCGGCGGCCGTCCCGCGCACATCCTCCAGGAGTCGCTGCCCCGGGACCTGAACAACCTGCGGCGCGGCATCCGGCAGCGCACGATCTACCAGCACACCGTCCGCTCGGACCGCACGACGCTCGCGTACATCGAGCAGGTGACCGAGGCGGGGGCCGAGGTCAGGACGCTCACCGAGGTCGCCGACCGGATCATCGTGTTCGACCGCGACCTCGCGTTCATCCCGTTCTCCGACGAACCGCACAACGCGCTGCGCATCCAGCACCCGCCCCTGGTCCGCTTCCTGGTCCGGCACTTCGACGAGGCATGGGCCCGCTCGGTCCCCGTCCGCCCCGAACGCGCACCGCTGCGCACCTCCGTCATCACCTCCGACCTCCAGCGCGCGATCCTGCAGGCGGTCGTCAACGGCGAGACGGACGCGGCGATCGCCCGGCGCATCGGCATGAGCAGGCGCAGCGTCGCCGAGCACATGCGCAAGGTCTCCGAGCAACTGGGCAGCAACAGCCGCGCCCAGCTCGGCTATCTGGTCGCGACCTCGGGCCTGCTGGACGGCTGACCGGCGTACGGCGACGGCCGCGGGAACGCGGTGGGGCGGCGGCGCGGGGCGGGGTGGCCGGAAACGCACGGTGGGGGCGCTCCGTCCGGAACGCCCCCACCACTGCTCGCCTGTACGCCGGCCGGCCTGTACGCCGGTCAGCCGGGCGGTCCGTACGTCGGCCGGTCAGACGGCCCGTACGCCGGTAGGCCCGTACGCCGGTCAGCCGAGGCCGGGGCCCCGTACCGGAATGCTGGTGAAGGTCGGCGCGGGGGCGGGCTCGGTGAAGAAGTCGTTGCCCTTGTCGTCGACCACGATGAACGCGGGGAAGTCCTCGACCTCGATCTTCCAGACCGCCTCCATGCCGAGCTCCTCGTACTCGATGACCTCGACCTTCTTGATGCAGTCCTGCGCGAGGCGCGCGGCCGGGCCGCCGATGGAGCCGAGGTAGAAGCCGCCGTGCGCGTCGCACGCGTCGGTGACCTGCCGGGACCGGTTGCCCTTGGCCAGCATCACCTTGGAGCCGCCCGCCGCCTGGAACTGCGCGACATAGCTGTCCATGCGGCCGGCCGTCGTCGGGCCGAAGGAACCGGAGGCGTATCCCTCGGGCGTCTTCGCCGGGCCCGCGTAGTACACCGGGTGGTCCTTCAGGTACTGCGGCATCTCCTCGCCCGCGTCCAGCCGCTCCTTGATCTTGGCGTGTGCGATGTCGCGCGCCACGACCATCGGGCCGGTCAGCGAGAGCCGGGTCTTGACCGGGTACTTGGTCAGCTCGGCGAGGATGTCGTCCATCGGCCGGTTCAGATCGATCCGCACGACATCCGCGGCCTCGTCCAGGTGGTCGTCGGTGGTGTCCGGCAGGAAGCGCGCCGGGTCCCTCTCCAGCTGCTCCAGGAAGACGCCCTCGGCGGTGATCTTCGCGGTGGCCTGGCGGTCCGCCGAGCAGGACACGGCGATGGCGACGGGCAGCGAGGCGCCGTGCCGGGGGAGCCGGACGACGCGTACGTCGTGGCAGAAGTACTTGCCGCCGAACTGCGCGCCGATCCCGATCTTCTGCGTCAGCTCGAAGACCTTCTCCTCCAGGTCCTTGTCCCGGAAGCCGTGCCCGGTGGGGGAGCCCTCGGCGGGCAGCTCGTCCAGGTAGTGCGCGGAGGCGTACTTCGCGGTCTTCAGCGCGAACTCGGCCGACGTACCGCCGACGACGATCGCCAGGTGGTACGGCGGGCAGGCCGCGGTGCCCAGCGAACGGATCTTCTCCTCCAGGAACTTCATCATGGAGGTCTCGTTGAGGACCGCCTTGGTCTCCTGGTAGAGGAACGACTTGTTGGCGGAACCGCCGCCCTTCGCCATGAAGAGGAACTTGTACGCGCCGCCGTCGGTGGCGTACAGCTCGACCTGCGCCGGAAGGTTCGAGCCGGTGTTCTTCTCGTCCCACATGGTCAGCGGGGCCATCTGCGAGTAGCGCAGGTTGAGCTTGGTGTACGCGTCGAAGATGCCGTGCGACAGCGCCTCCTCGTCACCGCCCGACGTCAGCACGTTCTGGCCGCGCTTGCCCATGACGATCGCCGTGCCGGTGTCCTGGCACATCGGCAGGACACCCGCGGCGGCGATGTTCGCGTTCTTCAGGAGGTCGAGCGCGACGAACTTGTCGTTGGACGAGGCATCGGGGTCGTCCACGATCCGGCGCAGCTGTGCGAGGTGCGCCGGGCGCAGGAAGTGCGAGATGTCGTGCATGGCCTCGGCGGCGAGCGTGCGCAGGGCCTCGGGCTCGACCTTGAGGAACGTACGGCCGTCGGCCTCGAAGGTGGAGACACCCTCGGCGGTCACCAGACGATAGGGCGTGGTGTCCTCTCCCAGGGGGAGCAGATCGGAGTACGCAAACTCTGGCATTACGGCCATTCCTCACTCGGCGACAGCGGCTGACCTCCCTTGGGCAGCGCATCCACCAGCGTAGAACGCCGCGGGGCCGCCGATCCTGTGAGGTAAGGCTCACCTGGAACGGACCCGGTACGGACCCGCAGCGGATCCGGAACGGGCCTGGGGTCGGGGAGGAGTCACTTCCGGATCCGGGGGTGGCCGGGCGGGCGGACCGGCCGGTGACCGCCCAGGATTGGCCGGATCGCCCGGACTGCCCCTAGTCGCGATCTATCGCGTTTGGGTACGCTGGATCGGTGGACCTCGAAAAGCAGCCCCAGCAGCCCGTCGCCCCGGCTGAACCCGCACCGACCGGTATCCGAGCCTCCGACGCCGACCGCGACCGGATCGCGGACATCCTGCGGGACGCCATGGCCGAGGGCCGGCTGACCGCCGAGGAGCACGCCGAGCGGATCGACCTGGTGTACCGCGCCAAGACCCTCGGTGAACTCGAACCGCTGGTCCGCGACCTGCCCGCGCCCGGCGTCACCGCCCCGCAGTCCGGTGCGCGGCCCTACGCCTACGGCCCCGAGGGCCCGGCCGGGCCGGCCGACAACCTCGTGGCGATCTTCTCCAGCTCGACCAGGAAAGGGCGTTGGCGGGTCGGTGGCCGTACGAACGCCTTCGCGCTGTTCGGCACCGTGGAGATCGATCTGACGGAGGCTCTTTTCGGCCAACGGCTCACCGTCATCAACGCGACGTCCATCTTCGGCAGTGTCGAGATCAAGGTGCCGCAGAACATCTCGCTGCGCGGCAGCGGGACGGGTGTTTTCGGTAATTTCGAAGTGGTGACACTGGAATCCGCAGATCCGGAAGCACCGGTCGTCGTGGTGAACGGCTATTCCGTCTTCGGAAACGTGGAAGCAAAGCCCAAGCGGGGCAAGTTCATTGCCGACCTCCACGACCAACTGCGCAAACACCTCGGCCGCTGAGCGGCGGTGGCGGACGGGCTTCGGGATCCGGCCAAAGTGCGCCGCGGGTGCAATTGCGCGCCCCGGAAGCCTGTGCCACGCAGCGCTTAGGCACGCGCACAGCGGGTAGGGAATGCTGCATCGTCTCTCGCTCGCGAAGCCGTCGTCAGGAGTAGACCGTGCTGCAACCGCCGCATCAGACTCTGCAGGTCGTCGCCGTTCCTCCCCAGCGCACTCCCGCTCGGGAAGACCAGGCGGGACCCTGGCATTCGGAGGCGGTGTGCCGCCGGGACGAAGCCGGGTTGTTCTTCGCCCCGTCGAAGGAGCCGACTGCTGCCCGACTGTCCCGCGAGGAGGCCGCCAAACGCGTATGCGCCCGCTGTCCGGTGATGGTGGCGTGCCAGGAGCACGCCTTGATGCAACCCGAGCCGTACGGGGTGTGGGGCGGCCTGACCGCCGCGGAACGCCGCGTGGTGCTCGCCCGGCGCCGTAGGCGCGAGATAGAGCTCACGTCGGCGGCGCCGGCGGAACAGATAGCCGCAGCGGGCTGAGGAACATGGGTGAGGGGGCTGCCGGCCGGCAGCCCCCTCACCCATGTTCCCGTCGCACTGTTCTCCGCGCGGGCGGACCCTACTGGGCGCGGTCGAAGTCGATCGCGCTGTAGGCGCGCAGCTTCGACAGCCGGTGGGTCGAGTCGATCTTCCGGATCGTGCCCGACTTCGAACGCATGACGATCGACTCGGTGGTCGCCGTCTCCGCGCGGTACCGCACACCGCGCATGAGTTCACCGTCGGTGATACCGGTCGCCACGAAGAACACGTTGTCGCCGCTGACCAGGTCGTCGGTCGACAGCACCCGGTCCAGGTCGTGCCCGGCGTCCAGCGCACGCTGACGCTCGGCCTCGTCCTTGGGCCACAGCTTGCCCTGGATGACACCGCCGAGGCACTTTATGGCGCAGGCCGAGATGATGCCCTCGGGTGTGCCGCCGATGCCCATCAGCAGATCGACGCCGGTGCCCTCGCGGGCCGCCATGATCGAGCCCGCGACATCGCCGTCGGAGATGAACTTGATCCGGGCGCCCGTCTCCCGGATCTCCTTGACGATGCCCTCGTGGCGGGGGCGGTCGAGGATGACGACGGTGACGTCCTCGGGCATCGAGTTCTTCGCCCTCGCGACACGCCGGATGTTCACCGACACGGGCGCGTTGATGTCCACGAAGTCCGCGGCCTCGGGGCCCGTGACCAGCTTGTCCATGTAGAAGACGGCGGACGGGTCGAACATGGCGCCGCGGTCGGCGGCGGCCAGGACGGCGATCGCGTTCGGCATGCCCTTGGCGTTGAGCGTGGTGCCGTCGATCGGGTCGACGGCGATGTCGACCTCGGGGCCGGTGCCGTCGCCGACGCGCTCGCCGTTGAACAGCATGGGCGCTTCGTCCTTCTCGCCCTCACCGATGACGACGACGCCGTTCATCGAGACGGTGGAGACGAGGGTCCGCATGGCCTTCACGGCGGCGCCGTCGGCGCCGATCTTGTCGCCGCGGCCGACCCAGCGCCCGGCTGCCATGGCGGCGGCCTCGGTGACCCGGACCAGCTCCAGGGCCAGGTTGCGGTCGGGGGCCTCCGGGGAGACCTCTAGCTGGGACGGCAGATGATGCTCGGACATCGGAGCGCACCTTTCTGTACGGCGACGACCGGAAAAGAGGGTGCTGCGACTCTATCGGTAGGTCGATAAAATGAGCAGGGCGGGTCACGTATGAGCAGCCTCCCCGTGGCCGGTCGTGAAGAGGCCCATGCCACCATTGACCCCGTGGCGAGCAAGCGAGGCAAGCAGACGGTCCGGGACATGTTCCTGTCGATGATGGTGATCACCGCCGTCGCGGGCGGCATCTACGTGTTCATCCCGCACGACGACAAGGCCGATCCGATCAAGGCCGTCGACTTCAGGGTGGAACTCGCCACGGCGAGGCGGGCGGCGCCCTATCCGGTGGCCGCGCCGGACGGCCTGGCGAAGGACTGGAAGTCGACCTCCGTCTCGTACGAGCGCAAGGCGGGGGACAGCTGGCACCTCGGCTTCCTCGACCCGGACGGCAGGTACGTCGCGGTCGAGCAGTCCACGACCCCGGCCAAGAAGTACGTCCCCGAGGTCAGCCGGGACGCCAGGAACACCGGGCGCACCGAGGATGTCGCGGGCCGCGCGTGGGAGCACTGGGAAGGGCCGAAGTACGACGCCCTCGTCCTGCAGGAGAAGGGCTCGACCACGGTGGTCACGGGCTCGGCACCCAAGGGGCGGCTCGTGGAGATGGCCGCGGCCCTGAAGACCACCCCCTGACCTGACGCCCCCGGGAGACGGCCGCGACCGGCTGACGGCACCCCCGCGGCGCTCCCGGCCGCACACGCACAGCGCCCGGCCGGGAATCCCTGGCCGGGCGCATGTACAAGCGGCTTTCCGCGGGCGATCGCCGCATGCGCGGAAGTCGCGGGATCAGATGGTCGTGACGACCTCGTCGTACGACAGACGCGGCGAACGGGGGAACCAGGCGTCCTCGCCCGGCTTGCCGATGTTGATGACCATCAGCGGGACGTGGTCGTCGTCCAGGAACTCCTTCTGGATGCCCGCGGCGTCGTAACCGGTCATCGGGCCGGCGGCCAGACCGGCGGCGCGGACACCGATGATGAAGTACGCGGACTGCAGCGCGGCGTTGAGGAGGGCGGCCGACTCGCGGACCGGGCGCTCGGAGAAGAACGCGTCCTTGGCCTGCGGGAAGTGCGGCAGCAGGGCCGGCAGCTCCTCGTGGAACTCGTTGTCGGCGACGAGGATCGCGACGAGCGGGGCGGTGGCGGTCTTCGGCCGGTTGCCCTCGGCCATGTGCTGGACGAGGCGCTCGCGACCCTCGGCGGAGCGGACCAGGATGACGCGCAGCGGCGACTGGTTGAAGGCCGTGGGGCCGTACTTGACCAGGTCGTAGATCGCCTGGACCTGCTCATCGGTCACCGGCTCGTCGGTGAACGTGTTGGCGGTGCGGGCCTCACGGAAGAGGAGGTCCTGGGCGGCGGGGTCAAGAGCGAGCGACATCTTGCGAATTACCTTCCGGACGAACAGGGGGATCAAGCGATGAGATCACCGTAACGGAGAGGTAGGTTAACTTTCAACTAAAACGGGGCGGGAGTGAGCCACCCCACAGCGGGGCTACTCCACGGCAGGGCCACTCCAGGGCAGGTCCACCCACAGCGGGGCCGCGCAGCGGAGCCCCCGCGGTACAGGAGCCGAGCGGCCGGCCGATGGGCCTGTCCGCGTACGGCGCGCCCGGTGGACGCCTCAGTCGTCGGCGCCCGGGTCCCGCGCGGGCTCCTCCGGGCGGGCCAGGGCCGCGTCCAGTCGGGCGCGGGCACCCTCCAGCCAGTGCCGGCACACCTTCGCCAGCTCCTCGCCCCGCTCCCACAGGGCCAACGACTCCTCCAGCGTCGTGCCGCCCGCCTCCAGGCGGCGCACGACCTCGATCAGCTCGTCCCGCGCCTGCTCGTACCCGAGCGTGCCTGCCGCGGCAGCCGTCGCCGTCCCGTCGTCCGTCATGTGATCCACCCTATTCGTGAGCTGAGAAAACACCGTGAGCGGACCCCACGGAACCCGTACCCGCGGGGCCGGGATCCGCGTGACCCGTACGTGCCCGGCCGGGTGCCGCGGGTCCCGTACCGGTCACCCCTCCACCCGTACGGTGAACTCGCCCTCCGACACCCGCGCCCGCAGCGGCTCGCCGGGCGCACCGGCGTCGGCGGGGGAGCGCACCACATGGCCGTCGGGCCGCTGGAGCACCGCGTAACCCCGCTCCAGGGTGGCGGCGGGTGACAGCGAGACCACCCGGGCCCGGGTGTGCGCGAGCTCCGAATCGGCCCGGTCCAGCAGATGCCCGAGCACCCGGCGGCTCCGCCCGGCCAACGCGTCCACCTCGGCGGCCCGCTCGTCCACCAGCCGCTGGGGGTGCTCCATCGACGGGCGGCCCAGCGCGTGCGCCAGCCCCCGCTCCTCCCGGTCGAGCATGCCCCGTACGGTGCGCAGCGCCCGGTCCCGCAACTGCTGCACCCGGTCCAGCTCCTCGCCCACGTCCGGTACGACCTTCTTCGCCGCGTCCGTCGGCGTCGACGCCCGCAGGTCCGCCACCAGGTCGAGCAGCGGGGAGTCCGGCTCGTGCCCGATCGCGGAGACCACCGGCGTACGGCACGCGGCCACCGCCCGGATCAACTGCTCGTCGGAGAACGGCAGCAGGTCCTCCACACTGCCGCCGCCCCGGGCGACCACGATCACATCGACCTCGTCCAGGGCATCGAGCTCCTCGACGGCCTTGACCACCTGGTTCACCGCGTGCACGCCCTGCACCGCGGTGTTGCGCACCTCGAACCGCACGGCGGGCCAGCGGCGCCGGGCGTTCTCCAGGACATCGCGCTCGGCCGCCGAGGCGCGCCCGCAGACCAGCCCGATCAGCTGCGGCAGGAACGGCAACGGCTTCTTGCGGTCCAGCGCGAAGAGCCCCTCCGAGGCGAGCGACTTCTTCAGCTGCTCCAGCCGGACCAGCAGCTCCCCGATGCCCACCGGCCGTATCTCCGTCGCCCGCAGGGACAGCTGCCCCCGGGGCGCGTACCACTCGGGCTTGGCGAGGACCACGACCCGCGCACCCTCCGTCACGACATCCGCGATGCGGTCGAAGACCTGCCGGTAGCAGGTGACGCTCACGGAGATGTCGTGGGACGGATCGCGCAGGGTCAGAAAGACGACTCCGGCACCGGGCCGCCGCGACAGCTGGGTGATCTGCCCCTCGACCCAGATCGCCCCGAGCCGGTCGATCCACCCCCCGATGAGCCGTGACACCTCACCGACGGGCAGCGGCGCTTCCGCGGATGTGTTGAGAGCCATGCGGACGAGCGTATCGGCAGGCGCCGACAGGAGGGGCGGGCAGCACGACGGGAAGCCCCCGGTTCACGGGCTCGGCCACCCGTGGCGCGCCCCACCGCAAGGCGCCGCCCCACAGCGGGGCCACCCCGCACGCCTCCCCGCTCGACCGGCGGCAGCCGCTCACCCCGCTCCCGGGCCGCCCGACTCCCTCTCCATCGGATCCGCCCCACCGACCCCGGCCCCCGGACGCCGCCGCCCCCACTGCACCGCGAGCACCACGAGCCCCACCGCCAGCCAGCACAGCCCGACCACCTGCGCGCTCGTCGTCGCCTCCACGATCACCGCGATCAGCACCGCCGCACCGACCACCGGGATCAGGACATGGCGCCACCAGCTGGGTTCGCCCTCCATCCGGCGTACGGCGAACCAGCCGACCACCGACGCGTGCAGCAGCACGAACGCCGTCAGCGCGCCCACGTCCACGACCGACACCAGATGATCCAGGCCGTCGTCGCGCCGGGCCGCCCACACCGCGGCCACCAGCGTCACGACCGCCGCACCCAGGATCGCGACCCGCGGCACCCCGGACTTCGCGTCGACCCTCGCCAGGAACGGCGGCAGCCGCCGCTCCCGCGCCATCGCGAACACCAGCCGCCCCGCGGCCGCCTGCCCCGCCAGCGCGGCGAACGCGGCGCCGATCGCCTTGCTGACCGCCACCAGATCGTGCAGCCAGCTCCCGACGGAGGCATCCACCGCGTCGTAGAACGCGGACCCCTGCTTCGCCGGATCGGCCGCCAGCTCCGCCGAGCTGACCGGCTCCAGCAGCGCGGCCAGATAGGACTGCGCGATGAACAGCACGCCCGCGAGGACCAGGCAGAACAACAGCGCACGCGCCACCTTCGCCGAGCCGCCGGTCACCTCCTCGGCGAACGAGGCGATCGCGTCGAACCCCAGATAGGAGAGCACGGCCACGGACACGGCCCCCATCACCGCCGTCATCGAGAACCCGGAATCGCCGGTGAGCGGCGACAGCCAGCCGCGCTGCGCGCCGTCGCGCACGAGCACCACCACCGCCGACACCAGGAACACCAGCAGCACCACGATCTCCATGGCCAGCACGGCGAAGCCGACCCGGGCGGCGGCCCGAACGCCCCACAGGTTGAGGAGGGTGGTCACCACGACCGCGATCGTCGTCCACACCCACCGCGACACCTCGGGGACCAGCGCGTTCATCGCGATCCCGGAGAAGAGGTAGGCGACCGCCGGAATCAGCAGATAGTCGAGCATCGCCATCCACCCGGCGATGAACCCGGGCCCTTCCCCGAGCCCCTTGCGGGCATAGGCGAAGACCGAACCCGCCAGTGGAGCGACCCGCACCATCTGGGCGTAGCTGTAGGCGGTGAACGCCATGACGACGGTCGCCACCACGTAGACCAGGGCGACCGCGCCGTCCGACTTCGCGTCGAGTGTGCCGAACACGCCGACCGGGGCCATGGGGGCGATGAACAGCAGGCCGTAGACCACCAGGTCCCGGAAGCCGAGCGTGCGCCGCAGGGTGGGCCGTTCCGTGCTGCTGCTCGCCGACATCCGACCTCCATCGCCGTCCGTGCACATCCACGTCGCCAACAGTCTCCCGACCCGGCCGTACCGGCGCCTGTTCGGTACGGCCTTACGATGGGACGCATGACTGCAACTCCTGCCCGCCGTGTCCTGCTCGCCGCTCCCCGTGGCTACTGCGCGGGCGTGGACCGTGCCGTGATCGCCGTCGAGAAGGCTCTGGAGCAGTACGGGGCCCCGATCTACGTGCGCCACGAGATCGTGCACAACAAGTACGTCGTGCAGACCCTGGAGAAGAAGGGTGCGATCTTCGTCGACGTCACCGCGGAGGTCCCCGAGGGCTCCATCGTGATGTTCTCCGCGCACGGCGTCGCGCCGACCGTCCACGCCGAGGCCGCCGAGCGCGGGCTCGCCACCATCGACGCCACGTGCCCCCTGGTCACCAAGGTCCACAAGGAAGCCGTCCGGTACGCCAAGGAGGACTACGACATCCTCCTGATCGGCCACGAGGGCCACGAGGAAGTCATCGGCACGAGCGGTGAGGCGCCGGACCACATCACGCTGGTCGACGGCCCCGAGGACGTGGCGAACGTGCGGGTCCGCGACGAGTCGAAGGTCGTCTGGCTCTCGCAGACCACTCTCTCGGTCGACGAGACGATGGAGACGGTCAGCGCCATCAAGGAGAAGTTCCCCAACCTCCTCTCGCCGCCCAGCGACGACATCTGCTACGCCACGCAGAACCGCCAGATCGCGGTGAAGAAGCTGGCCGAGGACGCCGAGCTGGTCATCGTCGTCGGCTCCAAGAACTCCTCGAACTCCATCCGCATGGTGGAGGTCGCCCTGGACGCGGGCGCCCCCGCCGCGCATCTGGTGGACTTCGCCGACGAGATCGACGAGGCCTGGCTGGAGGGCGTCACCACGGTCGGCCTCACCTCGGGCGCCTCGGTCCCCGACGTGCTGGTCGACGGGGTACTGGAATGGCTCGGCGAGCGGGGTTACGGCGACGTCGAGACGGTGAAGACGGCGGACGAGTCGATCACCTTCTCGCTGCCCAAGGAGCTCCGCCGCGATCTGCGGGCCGAGGCGGCCGCCCTTTCCGCCGAGTAGCCGGGCGAGGTGCCCGAGCTGCCCGTACGGTGGTTGCCATGCAGATCTTCGGCGTGGACATCGGCGGATCCGGGATCAAGGGCGCTCCCGTGGACCTGGACCGCGGAGACCTGGCGCAGGAGCGCCACAAAGTACTGACACCGCACCCGGCCACGCCCAAGGGCGTGGCCGACTGCGTGGCCGAGGTCGTCGGCCACTTCGACTGGTCGGGACCGGTCGGCATCACCTTCCCGGGCGTCGTCACCGACGGCATCACCCGCACCGCGGCCAATGTCGACAAGGGCTGGATCGACACGGACGCCGGCACGCTGCTCGGCGAGCGGATCGGGCAGCCCGTCACGATCCTCAACGACGCCGACGCGGCGGGCATCGCCGAGATGTCGTTCGGCGCGGGCCGGGGCCGCAAGGGCACCGTCATCATGCTCACCTTCGGTACGGGCATCGGCAGCGCGGTCTTCACGGACGGCCGGCTCGTCCCCAACACCGAGCTGGGCCACCTGGAGCTGCACGGCCACGACGCGGAGAAGCACGCCTCCACGAAGGCCAAGGAGGACGAGGACCTCAGCTGGCACCACTGGGCGCACCGGGTGCAGAAGTACCTGGCCCATGTGGAGATGCTGTTCTCGCCCGAGCTGTTCATCATCGGCGGCGGGGTCAGCCGCAAGTCGGACAAGTTCCTGCCGCTGATCGAACACGTACGGGCCGAGATGGTCCCGGCGGAGCTGCAGAACAACGCGGGGATCGTGGGCGCGGCGATGGCGGCGGCGGGCAGGTAGCCGCCCCGCCGAGGCTCCGGACCTACGGGCGCCGGGGGCGGCGCGCTCCGCCCGCGGCGGCCTTCGCGCCGCGGACGGCCACGGGCTGCGCGTGCGGGGCCGACGGGGCGGACTGCGCCGGCTGACGCCGTCGCGCCCGCATGTGCCGGACCTTGCGGACGCTCGCGATGCTTCCGGCGATGAGGGTGCCGCCGTACAGCCAGCCCGCATGGACGGCGAGCGCGGTGACGACGGCCATCGTCTGCCCGCCCAGACCGCCGCTGCCCCCGGCGACGGGGATGACGCCGACGGCGAAGGCGATCGGCACGCTGATCGGCGCGGTGACAAGGTCCGCGGGCCGCACCCAGAGCGCGGTCAGCGCGCTGACCGGCAGGAACAGCAGCCCGAACACGACTTCCGAGCTGTCCAGGAGCAGCCGGTCGACGCAGGCCAGCACGAACATGGTGAGGGCGGCGAAGAGACCCGCCCCGATGCCCGTCAGCCGGGGATTGGGGAACCTGCGCAGGGCGAGCACCACGGGCGGCAGGGTGCGCGCCCGGACCGCGGGCGCACCCACCACCCGGTAGACGGCGGCACTCTCGCCGGGGGCGCCCTGCGGGGACGGGGCCGGCGGAGCCTGCTGGGGCTGCCTGCGCTGCGGGGTACGTGTCTTGTGCTGCTCCACGTGCACAACGTAGGTCGGGAGGCGGGAAGAAGCAGGCGTTGGACACGCGCTTTGGCCGACCTTGGGGTTGAGTTCGATGTCACACGGCCGAATCCCGCCCTGTTCGACCCGTCCCGGCCGCCGACCGGGCAGGACCCGGGGACGTACCCCCGACGCACCCGCGACGTACCCCCCGACCGGGCCGGGGCAGGGCCGCGACGGACCCGTGACGGGCCGCCCGCCGCCGCCCGTAAACTGGAGAATCGGTGTCCGCTCCGAGGCCCGGCCCGAACAGCACGACCCCTCCTCACCTCCTCACTCCAGGAAGTCGCCAAAGTGTCGCTCACGATCGGAATCGTCGGTCTGCCGAATGTCGGCAAGTCGACCCTGTTCAACGCCCTGACCAAGAACGACGTGCTGGCGGCCAACTACCCGTTCGCCACGATCGAGCCGAACGTCGGTGTGGTCGGCGTCCCGGACCCGCGCCTGAACACGCTCGCGGAGATCTTCAACTCGCAGAAGCTCCTCCCGGCCACCGTCGACTTCGTGGACATCGCGGGCATCGTGCGCGGCGCGAGCGAGGGCGAGGGCCTGGGCAACAAGTTCCTCGCGAACATCCGCGAGTCCGACGCGATCTGCCAGGTCATCCGCGCGTTCAAGGACGAGAACGTCGTCCACGTCGACGGCAAGGTCTCGCCCAAGGACGACATCGAGACGATCAACACCGAGCTGATCCTGGCCGACCTCCAGTCCGTCGAGAAGGCCGTCCCGCGCCTGACGAAGGAGTCCCGCCTCCAGAAGGAGAAGGTGGCGGTTCTCGCGGCCGTCGAGGAGGCCCAGAAGATCCTGGAGTCCGGCGAGACCCTCTTCTCCGCGGGCATCACGGCGGGCACCGAGAAGGGCCGGCTCCTCCACGAGCTGCACCTCCTCACCACCAAGCCCTTCCTGTACGTCTTCAACGTCGACGAGGACGAACTGGTCGACGAGGACTTCAAGAACGAGCAGCGCGCCCTGGTCGCCCCCGCCGAGGCGATCTTCCTGAACGCCAAGATCGAGTCCGAGCTGATCGAGCTGGACGACGACGAGGCCCTGGAACTCCTCCAGTCCATGGGCCAGGAAGAGCCCGGCCTGGCCACCCTCGGCCGCGTCGGCTTCGACACCCTGGGCCTCCAGACCTACCTCACGGCAGGCCCGAAGGAAGCCCGCGCCTGGACGATCAAGAAGGGCGCCACGGCCCCCGAGGCGGCCGGTGTGATCCACACCGACTTCCAGAAGGGCTTCATCAAGGCCGAGATCATCTCCTTCGACGACCTGGTCGAGACAGGCTCGGTCGCCGAGGCCCGCGCCAAGGGCAAGGCCCGCATGGAGGGCAAGGAGTACGTCATGCAGGACGGCGACGTGGTGGAGTTCCGCTTCAACGTGTGACGTTCCATCAAGGCGACGCCCGGCCCGCTCGTTGGCGGGCCGGGCGCAGGCGTCTGTCCGCGGGAAGTCCTCGTCGGCGAGGTGCTGTGGCTGACTGCCGGCCTGACCGGCGTGGCTGCGGCCGGCGTGCTTCAGACCTTGACGACCTCTACGGAAGGGCCGCACAGGAGCGTCAGGTCCTCGGGGTCGGAAGTGAGGACGGTGACCGGCTGGGCCGCGTTACGCGCGATGACGGCGAAGGCCGCATCGATGGCGTACTTGTGGCCGTGGAGATGATGGACGCGAAGGAGGGCGGCGGCGTCGTCGGTGACCTCTCTGGTGACGTCGTGAACGTCGACGCGGGAGAGGACCCACTTGATGCGGGCCGGGTGGATCCGCTCATAATCGGCCTCAAGAGTGGTCATGGCGCTGGTGACCACGCGGATGCCCTCCTCTGACGCCGCTTGGACCAGCGCTACGACAGTGCGGTCCTTGCGGTAGAGCTTGGAGAGTCCTTCGCTGTCGAGCAGCAGGGTGCCGGGCATCAGGCGGCGGCACCGCCGACCTGACGGTGGTCATGGCGCAGCAGCGCGCGGGCGGCCTCGACCTCCTCGCGGGTGAGCTCGTCGTTGTCGGTCTCGAAGTCGGCGACGATCTCCCGAAGCTTGTCCATGGCGACCCGTTGTTCCAGGGCTTCGGCGACGTAGGCGGAGAAGCCGCCGGGCCCGACATGGGCGCGTACGGCCTCGGCGAGGTCCTCAGGCAAGCTGATGGAGTACTTTCTGCTACCGCTCATGGCGCCAATCCTACCGGCGGTCGTATCGGTCTGGATCGTGGCTCGGCCTTCCGGTTCAACGTGTGAGCGGGTGGCTCGGCGCCTCGCTGCCGTCCGGGTGGACGTGCGGTCCAGTCGGGGTCCGTCTCTTCGGAGCCGGGCCCCTGGCTGTTTCCCGTGCTGGGACGCTGCCGCTTCAGCAGTCGTTCGGCCTCGGGAGGACGCCGGGAGCCGTACGTTGTCCGGTACCACGCGATGGAGGGGGCAGGTCATGTCCATATCCGCGAGCGAAGCCCACAACGCTCTCTTTCCGTTGATCAAGAAGGTCAACGACGATCACGAGGCCATCGAGATCGTCTCCGAGCACGGCAATGCCGTGCTCGTCTCGGCCGAGGACCACGCGTCGCTGCGCGAGGGCTCGTACCTGCTGCGCTCGCCCGCGAACGCCCGCCGACTGCTCAGGGCATACGAGAACGCGCTGGGCGATATCAAGGTGTCGGAGCGCGAGCTGGTTGTTCCGGATGCGGAGGGTCCTGCTGCGGGGGTCGCGTGAGGTGTCTCTTCGGGGATGGAGCTGGGAGTACTGCGCGTTCCGGCTCAAGAGTGTGCGCGGGATGCTCGCCTGAAGAGGTCAAGGGTGATCCCTTGTCAGGGTCGACACGCCTGAGCCGTTGAGGTGCGGCTTCCCCGGGCCTGGTCGGGTCGGTGCTTCTGCGGGGCACTGCTCTGGTGCGGACGCTCCGGTTCGCCGTGCGAGCGGTCAGTCCAGCAGGCCGAGGCGGGGGCCGCCCCCGTCGTGCAGGCGTCTGAAGAAGCCGAGGACTCCGGCGGAGCCGCCGGCCCAGGTGGCGCTCGGGCCGGTCAGGCCGGTGTCCGGGAAGACGGGGTGGGGCCGGGTGCCGCCGCTGCGGCTCAGGATGATCATGGCGACGGTTTCGGCGGCGGCCCGGAACTCCTCGGATGCGGATGAGGACGCCTTCGCCATGTCCAGCAGGAAGTCGCCGACTCCGGCCAGCCCGCAGCACTGCGTGACCAGCGGCATGCGCGGTGCCAGTGCGGCGCAGGTGCGGGCGGCCTGTTCCGCGAGGGCCAGGTGGTCGGGTTCGTCGAGGCGGGCGGCGGACCGGGCGAGTACGGCGCCGATTCCGGCGAGGCCACGGCACCATGAGCCGTAGCGGCGTGTCGCCCGGGGTCCGGACGCCGCCGCGATGATGCCGGGTGTGACCGAGGCGAGGCGTGCGCAGGCCTCCCCTGATCCGGCGATGGCGGCCGGGTCGCCCGTCGCGCTGCCGTATTCCAGCAGGAAATGGGCGACGCCCGCCTCCCCGTGTGCGAAGCCTTCGCGGAGTGCGGCGCCGCCCGGTGTGCCGGAGCCGGTGGGCGTCAGCCGGGCTTCGCCCGACGCCCACATCCGGGCGCATTCGGTGGCGATGGCGAGGTGCCGGTCGGCGGCGTGGCGGTCGCCTGCCGTGAGGGCGTGCCGGGCGAGCCGGAGCCGGCCGAGGCCGATTCCGGCGGCGCCCTCGATCAGGTCCGCTTCGGGGAGTCCGCCGTCCGGCGTCCGGGTGGGCAGCGCCGGGTGGGTTCGGTGGGCGGAGTGGTGGACGTACGGCGCTGTCGTGTTTGTCGCCGTATGTGCCTCCGCGAGGAACACCTCGACGCCGGTCCGGCCCGAGTAGAAGCCCGGTGACATGGTCCGGGACTGTTGCGCCGTCCACCGCGCCAGTGCGTCGACCGTCTCGCGCACCCGGGGGCGGTGGAGATGGTGGAGCAGTTCCAGTCCCAGCCCCGAGCTGCCGCCGTAGACATCGATCGGCGTCGGGATGTTCGAGCGGGCGGCCTGTACCGGGTCCGCGATCCTGCGTGCCTCGTCGGCGCAGTACGCGGTGGTGTGCTCGATGATCTCCTGGAGCAGGCCGTCGTCGAGCCGGGGCGGCCGGGGTCGCCGGGACGGTCCGGAGGCACGGGGCGCCCCGGTGCGGAGCCGGGCGGCGACCGTGGTGCGTACGGACGTGCGGAGACCGGTGGCGACCGTGGTGCGTACGGACGCGTCCAAGCTCATCAGCCCGGCGATCGAGGCCCGCAGCTCCCGGTGACCGTGGCCGGGCAGCGCCCATGCCAGGCCGTCGAGGGTCCGCTCCCGGTTCACCGCGTCGTCGGGGTCCACGATCACCGGGTCCAGCCCGGTGGCGGCGAAGAACAGGGTCGCGCCCAGCGCGTAGTAGTCGTCGGCGGGATCGGCCGGTCCCGCTTCCCGCAGGACCGGTGCGCTGTAGCCGGGGGTCGCGCCGCTCGGGCCGACCCCGGCCAGCTCGCTGATCCCGAAGTCGATCACGTGGCAGCGCCCCGCGTCGTCGAGGACCACGTTGTTGGGCTTGAGATCGCGGATGACCACGCCACGGCCGTGGATGTCGTCCACTATGCGCAGCAGCCCGGTGGCGAGACCGGAAAGCGTGCGGGATGCGTGAGCGTCGTCGTCCCGGTAGGGGCCGTTGTCCTGGACGTCCCGGCGCAGGTCCCGTTCGCCGCAGCTGCTCATCACCAGGTACTCGTCCGTACGGTGCCGGAAGTAGTCCAGCCCGCGGGGCACACCCGCGACGGAGTCCAGTGCCTCAAGGACCGTGCGTTCATTGCGCAGCCGGTCACGGGTGTCCGTACCGGACTCGTCCTCGGCCACGAAGGCCCTCGCCTGCTTGACCACCACCGGCCGCCCGGAGAGCCGGTCGACGGCGCGGTAGACGTTCCCCTGCGGTTTGCGCACGATGCCGGCGGTCACCGTGTAGCGTCCGCCGCCGAATTCGCGTGAGGACCGTTTGCCGCCGCGTCCGGATTCGCTCGCGAAGGGGTCCTCGGCCCAGGGCGGGCAGCGGTACGAACCGTCGGCCAGTCCGTCGAAGACCTGCCCGTCGGGTCCGGTCATGACCGACTCCAGCCGCCCGCTCCGGCCGGTCCGGTAGTCGCCCGTGAAGGGTCCGTAGCGGTAGTAGACGGGGGCCTGCGGATCAACCCGCCGGTCGCTGACGACCTGTGGGCCCTCCCGGCCGCGCAGTACGGCGACGAGTTCCCCGGCGATCTCGACCACGGTGCCGGGCAGCGGGTAGACCGTGATCGCCTTGCCGACGACGCCCGCGCTCGACACCCCGGAATTGATGGCCCGCAGCGTCTCCGGATCCTTGGCGAACTTCGCGTGACAGACATGCCGCCGCAGTACCGGCAGTACCAGAGCGGCCACGTCCTCCAGATCGCCGGGGCGGGCCGAGATGTGCAGCTTCCAGCCGTGGTCCATCGCCGGCATCCGCGGATCGTTCAGGTACGACCATGTGTCGTCCGACGGTCTGCCGGGGCCGGCGATGGACTCGGCCACCGCTAGGAGTTCTTGTCGCAGCTGAAGCGGGTGGTGGCGGTGACCCAGGGATCGGAGAGACACGCGGTGTGCTCGCGGTCGCTCCGGTCGTCGTCCTCGAACACGATTGCCTCGTCGTCGAGTTCCAGCGGTCCCGCGTCGCGGAACTGGTCGACCTTCGGGAGTTCCAGCATGGCTATGGGCATGTGACGCCTCCGTGTCTCGTCGAGCATGTGCTGATGGTGCGGGACGTGACCGGCCGGGGCCGGTGAGCCCGCTGAGTCAAGGTGCTGATCCAGAAGGTAGGCAGAAACGATCTGTGTGACAAGAGGTCAGATACGGCTGGTTCTGTACGTCGGTCACGGGGGCCGGGGGCCGGACCTCCGCGGCGGGAGTGGCGCAAGGGCCGACGCGTCGCCCGTCGACCCCCGGACGGCGGTGAGCCGGCTCCGGAACCGGCCCGCGTCCGCGCCTGCCCCCGCCTCCCGCGTCCGGAGCGGTTCAGCGCGTCGTGCCGACCCGGAGTTCGGTGATCCCCGCGGGCTTGTCCGCGTTGTCCGACGTGACCGACACCCGTACCTTCCGGGCGTTGTCCCCGGCCAGGTACGGCCGCCAGAACCGGCCGTCGAGCGAGGTCTCCAGGCGGTGCGAGAGGGGCGGTACGTCACTCCAGTCCGGTACGACGGAGGTGACCCGGCGCTCCCGCCCCAGGTCCACCGTCAGGGAGCCCGTCGCCCCGACGGGTGACCAGAACGTCGCCGGGCTGCCGTCCACCGCCGCCTCCGCGTACAGGCCGGGGCTTTCGGAGGTGGCCGTCGCCGGGCGGCAGCGTGCCGCGTCGGCCGTCGGGGTCAGGTCGGGGCGGCGGGTCGGCAGGGTGAGGGTGGTGGACAGCCGCCGCGGGCCCGCCGGGGTGTGGACGGTGAACGGGGCCCCCGACGTCAGCCGTACCGTGCTCGTCCGGGCGCCGATGGCCACGTCGTACGTACGGCCCTGATAGTGCAGGCCCGTCAGCGTGACGCCCTCGTGCAGCTGCGGCGGCAGCATCGGGTCGAGCCGCACCCCGTCCTCCCGCAGCCGCAGCCCGGTCAGGCCGTGCGTGAACACCTGGAGGAAGCCCCCCTTGCCGGTGAGGAAATCCTCGGCGGGGAAGCCCGAAAGAGGGTCCTGCGCACCGGACTTCTCGCCGCGCGCCTCGGAGAACAGGGCGTACGGACCGCGGACGAAGGGGCGCACGGCGCGCTGGAGGTAGGTGTACGTCGCACAGCCCGCGGCCCCGATCGTGGCGGCGTCGATCGCGTGCACCGAGTCGGTCATCGCGGGACCGTCCGGATCGGTCCGGGCGGCGTAGTAGTCGAGCGTGGCGGCGGCCGCGCCCGGCTCCATCGGCCACTCCAGCGGATAGATCAGCAGCACCGTGTCCGCCTGCTTGATGGTCGAGCCGCGGTAACCCGCGTACTGGAGGAAGATCTTCCGCTCCGCGTCGTACGGGATGCGGAGACCGTCCGCGACCCGCGCCCAGGCGGCGGGCGCCGGGTGACCGAGGAGTTCGGCGGCGCGGGTCGCGTGGCGCAGGGCGGTGACGGCGACCGCGTTGGTGAAGACCCCGTCGGTGACCCCGTTGCTGTACTCGTCCGGGCCCGCCACGTTCCGCACGGAATAGCTGCCGTCGCTGTTCCCGGTGGCACGCGAACGCCAGAAGTCGGCGATGCCCTTGAGCAGCGGCCAGCCGCGCGTCGCGAGCCAGTCGCGGTCGCCGGTGGCCAGGTAGTACTGCCAGACGGCCAGCGCGATATCGCCCTGGAGGTGGTTCTGGGTCAGGCAGTGCGGCGGGTCCCAGCTCTGGCACTCGGAGTCGAGCCGGCCCCTGCTCGCGCTGGTCCAGGGGTAGAACAGGCCCTCGTAACCGAGCTTCTTCGCGTTCGCGCGGGCGGCGTCACGCGTGCGGTAGCGGTACTCGACGACCGAACGGGCGAGTGCGGGGCGGGTGGCCAGCAGCCCGGGGTACATCCAGGTCTCGGCGTCCCAGAACACCATGCCCGCGTAGTTGTCGCTGGTCAGACCGGCCGGGGCGATGCTGTCCGAGGAGCCGGTGCGGCTGCTCGCGAGCAGTCCGTACTGTGCGGAGCGCAGCCATCCCTGGAGTTCGGGGCGGCCCGGCACGCTCACGTCGAAGGCCCAGTCCCGCCGCCACGCCGCGGCGTTCTCCGCGAGGACACCCGCCCAGCCGCGCCGGGCCGCGCGGTGCGCGGCGTCGCGGGCGGACGCCGCCGGGGTGCGGGAGGTGAGCGCGGTGTCCACGCCGACGTACTTCTCGAAGGTGTACGTGGCACCGTCCCGTACCGGAGTGGGCCGCGGGGGCTTCCCGGACTCCGGCCGCAGCGTTTCCACGACGCCCGCGCCGCGCCGCATGGTCTGCGCGATGGCCCCCTCCGTCCCGGTCCCCAGGGTGCGGAACGTGCCGTCCGCGGCGACCGTGACCCGGCGTGCGCCCCGCTCGTCCAGCCGTCCGGTGATGGTCGCCGTGCCGCTCCAGTGCGGGGTCATGCGCAGGCGTACGGCGCCGGTGTGCACGTCGGAGCGGTCGGTCAGCACCTCGTACGTCAGGTCGGTCGCCCGGCCGTCGGCGGTGGTCCAGCGCAGCGACGTACGGACCAGTCCGCAGGCCAGGAACACGGTCTGGCGGTAGTCCGAGATCCGGCCGGCCGGTGTGCCGGTGCCGTAGGTCTCCTCGCCGACGCGCACGTCGAGGTTCGTCCAGCTCGGCAGGGCGGCGACGACCTCGCGGCCCTCGGCGGTGCCCTGCTCCCTGGCGTACAGCCCGGAGACGAAGGCGCCGTCGTAGCGGGGGGTGTACAGGGGCCAGCCGGTCTTCTCGCTCCGGGCGTCGTATCCGGCGCCGGTCGCGGGCACCCGGTGTCCGAGGTAACCGTTGCCGACATAGGGGTCGTAGCCCTCGGCCTCACCGAAGCGGGTGGACGTCGGCGCCCAGGAGGCGTCCTGATCACCCGTCCGGCCGCAGGCCGGGGGCGGGGCGGCGCCGTGCGGGAGTTCCGCCGCGTGCGAGAGGGGCGGCAGCGGCGCGATCAGGGCGGCCGCGGCCAAGGACGCGAGGAGAGGGATGCGCGAGAGGCTCACCGTACGAAGGTAGGGAAGACGGTGGCGCGGGCGGGTGCGCGGCGCGCGCGATCGGCCCACGGCCGCACGACGAAGCGCCGGATGGAGCAGAGGAGCGGAGCAGCGGAGGGGGGCAGCGGAGGGGGGCTTCGTCGGGTACTCCGCGTACGGGACGCCTGCGGGGCGCGTCCTCGCCGGGACGTGTACCGGACCGACCGGCGATCACCCCCCCGCTCCCGTCACTCGCGCGGTGCTGCCAGGCCCGTCTTGAGGCCCGCGCCGCACAGCGGTACGACGACGCTGCGGTCCGTCCAGCCGCCCACCGCGGCCCAGCAGGCCACCCCGGTCGTCTCCACGTAGAACCCCCGTGCCGCCAGGTCCAGTTGGGCGTCCCGGATCCGGTCCTCCGACACGGTGAGGAAGGTGCCGCCCGACGCGCGGACGGCCGCGAGGATCTGGCGGGCGCGCGGCGGGCGGGGGATGGCGATGCCCTCCGCGAGGGTGGGGGCCGTGCCGGTGGCGGCGGCGGGCAGCTCCGGTGCGCCCGCGTGGAACGCGGAGGCCAGCGGGGAGACCGCCTCCGCCTGGACGGCGATCAGGGCCGGGCGCCGCTCGATGAGTCCCAGGGCGTGGAGTTCGGCGGTGGCGAGGGCCGCGCCGAGGAGCAGGGTGCCGTTGCCCACGGGGACGGCGATCGCGTCCGGCAGTCGGCCGCCCAGGTCCTCCCACAGTTCGTACACGTACGTCTTCGTGCCGTGCAGGAAGTACGGGTTGAAGACGTGCGAGGCGTAGAAGGTGCCGGGTTCGCCGGCGGCGGCGCGGGCCGCCAGCGCCGTGGCCTCCCGGTCGCCGGGGACGGTCTCCAGCCGGGCGCCGTGGGCCCGGATCTGTTCGGTCTTCTTCGCGGAGGTCCCTTCGGGGACGTACACCGTGCAGGGCAGGGAGGCCCGCGCGCAGTACGCGGCGACGGCCGTGCCCGCGTTCCCGCTGCTGTCCGCGACGACGCGGGCGGGGTTCAGCCGGCGGGCGAGTTCCGCGAGCATCACCGCGCCGCGGTCCTTGAACGAGAGCGTCGGCATCAGGAAGTCGAGTTTGGCCGAGACGGTGTCCGTGAGCGGGACGAGCGGGGTGCGGCCCTCGCCGAGGGAGACCGCGGGGGCGGAGAGGGGCAGTACCTCTTCGTAACGCCACAGTGAATTAACGCGCCCGGCAAGGGAGTCGAGCGAGAGCCCGGCCGATGCCCGCGGCGGGTCGAAGTCGAGGTCCCAGGGGCCCCGGCAGACCGGGCAGCACCAGGTCAGATCGGTGTCGGCGGTGCGGGTCCCGTCCTGCGGGCAGAGATACGTGGCCATGCCCGCCAGCATGTCAGGCGGATGGCAGATGAATGTCGAGTGCATTGCGTGTCCCAAGGCACCCTTGTGGGTTTGCCATGGATCGGTCAAAGTTTCGGCTGGCAGCACGGCAGGCCGACCACCGGTGGCGCAGAAAGTGTGGCCCTCCGTTGGCTGATTTGTCATGTACCTGCCTGGAGCCGTCGTCCGGCTCCAGTGCCCCCACCAGCACCCGCCCATGAGGAGGACCCCTCAGATGTCAGCCACGCGTCACACCCCCCACGCCCGTCGAAGACTCGCCACGGCGAGCGTGATAGCCGGTGCCGCCCTCGCTCTCTCCACCGCGGCGGCCTTCCCGGCCACCGCGACCGAGCGCGCGGCGGAAGGCGTGATCGAGAACGCGGGCGCCCCGGGCGCGATCAGCGGCAGCTACATCGTCACCCTCGACGAGTCGGCTCCCGACGCGGGCTCCGCACGCGGCAAGGCACTGGCCGAGGAGTACGGCGCCGAGATCAAGAGGACCTACCGTTCGGCCCTCAACGGCTACGCGGTCGAGCTCTCGGCCGCCGAGGCGAGGAAGTTCGCCGCCGACCCGGCCGTCGCGTCCGTCGTGCAGAACCGGACCTTCAGGATCTCCGGCACCCAGCCCTCGCCGCCCTCCTGGGGCCTGGACCGGATCGACCAGAAGACCCTTCCGCTGAACCAGAGTTACACCTACCCCGACAAGGCGGGCGAGGGTGTCACCGCGTACATCATCGACACCGGTGTACGGATCAGTCACAGTGACTTCGGCGGCCGGGCCTCGAACGGCTACGACGCGATCGACAACGACAACACCGCGCAGGACGGGCACGGCCACGGCACGCACGTGGCGGGCACCGTCGCCGGGTCGTCGTACGGCGTCGCCAAGAAGGCGAAGATCGTCGGCGTCCGCGTCCTCGACAACAGCGGCTCCGGCACCACCGACCAGGTCGTCGCGGGCATCGACTGGGTGACGGCCAACGCCGTCAAGCCCGCCGTCGCCAACATGAGCCTCGGCGGCGGAGCGGACTCCGTGCTCGACGCCGCCGTGCGCAAATCCATCGCGTCCGGCATCACCTACGCCGTCGCGGCGGGCAACGAGTCGACCGACGCCTCCACCAAGTCCCCGGCACGCGTCGGCGAGGCCATCACGGTCGGCTCCACCACCAGCACCGACGCCCGCTCCAGCTTCTCCAACTACGGCACCGTGGTGGACATCTTCGCGCCGGGCTCCTCGATCACCTCGTCGTGGAACACCAGCGACTCCGCCACCAACACCATCTCCGGTACGTCGATGGCGAGCCCGCACGTGGCCGGTGCGGCAGCCCTCTACCTCGCCGACCACCCGGGCGAGACCCCGGCGCAGGTCTCCGCCGGCCTGGTCGCGGCGGCGAGCACCGGAGTGGTGACGAACCCGGGCACCGGCTCCCCCAACCGGCTGCTGAACGTCGGCACCGGCACCACCACGCCGCCCGGCAAGAAGTTCGAGAACACCACCGGCTACGCGATCGCCGACAACGCCACGGTCGAGGCGCCGGTCACCGTCACGGGCATCAGCGGCAACGCTCCCGCCGCGCTCAGCGTGCCGGTCAACATCACGCACACCTACTCCGGCGACCTGAAGATCGACCTGGTCGCGCCCGACGGTTCGGTCTACAACCTGAAGGCGTACGGGACGGGCGGCAGCACCGACAACGTGATCACCACCTACTCGGTGAACGCGTCCTCCGAGGTGGCCAACGGTGTCTGGAAGCTGCGGGTCAGCGACAACGCGTCCGCGGACACCGGGCGGATCAACACCTGGGCACTGCAGTTCTGACGAGTGCCCGAGCCGCGGTGGACGCGGCAGCGACGAGTGAGTGAATGAGTGAACGACGAGTGCGGGGCGGTCGCATCACGCGACCGCCCCGCGCCCCTGTCCGTCCCTGTCTGTTCCCGTCCGTCCCTGTCTGTTCCCGTCCGTCCCTGTCGGGAGCGGTCCGTCCCTGTCGGGAGCGGTCCGTCCCTGTCGGGAGCGGTCCGTCCCTGTCGGGAGCGGTCCGGATCGGTCCGGGTTGATCCGGACCGATCCGGCCGGGCTAGCGGCGGTTGAGGCCGCGGTCGACGGCGGTGATCAGCTCACCGTTCTCCGTGTCGCCGTCCAGCGACCAGAACATCGCGCCGCCGAGCCCGCGGTCCCGTACGTACTTGGCCTTGGTGCGCAGCACCTGGGGGTCGTCGTACGTCCACAGGGTGGTGCCGTCGAACAGCCACGCGTGCCCGTTACGGGTGCCCCGGTGGAGCGCGTACGTTCCGGATGCGGCCAGCTTCTTGAGGGCCTTGTAGTCCTCGTAACCGGCCGCGTACGTGGCGGGCGCCGGTGCCGCGGCCGGCTGGCCGAGGCCGTCGCCGCCGCCCGTCACCCCGGTCCAGCCCTGCCCGTAGAACGGCATGCCCACGACGAGCTTGCGGGCCGGGGCGCCGCGTCGGATCCAGTCGCGCACGGTCTGGTCGACGCTGTGGTCGCCCTTCGCGTACAGCGCGGACTGCTGGGCGGTGGTCTTCTCGCCGGAGACGTGGAAGTCGTAACCCTGAAGGTTCACGAAGTCGAAGTCCCGCATGATGCGCGGGACGTCGAAGCCCGCGTCGATCTTGGCGGGGGAGGTGGGGACGTAGGCCGACAGCTCGTAGTGCCGGGGCCGGGGCGTGTGGCCGTGCCCCTTGCCCTTGCCCTCGTCGGCCTTCGTGGCCTTGGCGGAAGTCCTGGCGTAGGCGTCGAGCTGCTTGCGGAACTCGTGCACCAGCGCGGTGAAGTTCTTCTTGTCCTCGGGGCGGAAGACCGTGCCGGTGTTGCCCTCGGATCCGGGCCACTCCCAGTCGATGTCGATGCCGTCGAAGAGACCGGCCGCGGCCCCGGCGCCGCCGCGTGCCCCGTCCACCGGCAGATTGCCCTTGATGTACAGGTCGACGCAGGACGAGACGAGTGCCTTGCGGGAGGCCGCGGTGCGGGCGGCGTCGGAGAAGTGGGTGGACCAGCTCCAGCCGCCCAGCGAGATCATCGCCTTGAGGCCGGGGTGCTTGGCCTTGAGCTCGCGCAGCTGGTTGAAGTTGCCCGCCAGGGGCTGGGTGTCGGTGTCGGCGACGCCGTCCACCGATCCCGCCGCGTCCAGCGGACGGGCGTAGTCCGCCCAGGCGTCGGACTGACCCGGCACATTGCCGGTGAAGCACTTTCCGTCGGCGCTGACGTTGCCGAAGGCGTAGTTGACGTGGGTGAGCCTGGCCGCGGTGCCGCTCGTGTCCAGGTCCTTGACCTGGAAGTCGCGCCCGTAGACGCCCCACTGGGTGAAGTAGCCGACGCTCCTGAACGCGGGGCGGTGGTGCCCCTCGGTGCGGTCGGTGTCGCCCGCCGTGCTGCTGTCGGAGGGGCGATCGCCGGAGCGGCCGGCGCTGGCCGTGGCCGCGGGCGCGATGCCTGCCAGCAGCGTGAGGGCGCAGGCGGCAACGGTCATTCTGGACAGGGTTCTTCGACGCATGAGGCTCGTTCCTGTGCGTGAACTGGAGCTGGGGATGCGGCTGGAGAGTGCGAGTGCCGTGCTGTGCCGTGCTGTGCTGTGCACAGGAAGTTATTGGTCTGGACCAAAACCGGTCAAGGGTTTGGCGATGACCGATCGCCCGGATCGTGTCGCAGGGGGGAATCTGGGGCAGAGAAAGGCCGAGACTCCTGTGGCGCTCATGTTCGAAATATGCACCGAGTGACGCCAAATCATCACTTCGAGTGAAACTTTGGCCATTGCTTGCGGTCCACAACCCACGGTTGCCAGTCTGTTGCAGACTGTCAACCTGTTGGGAGTGGCCTGTGACTTTCGGTGAGCAGCCCGCCTATCTGCGCGTGGCGAGCGATCTCAGAGAGAAGATCGTCAACGGCGCGCTGCCGCCCCATACGCGCCTGCCGTCGCAGGCCCGTATCCGCGAGGAGTACGGGGTATCGGACACCGTCGCCCTGGAGGCGCGGAAGGTGCTCATGGCCGAGGGGCTGGTCGAGGGGCGCTCCGGTTCCGGTACGTATGTGCGCGAGCGTCCCGTGCCGCGTCCGATCGCCCGCTCCGGCTACCGGCCGGGCGCCGGGGCCAGCCCGTTCCGCCAGGAACAGACGGCGGACGGGGTGCGCGGGACCTGGGAGTCGCGCAGCGAGCAGGAGGAGGCGAGTGCGGAGATCGCCGAACGGCTCGGTATCGAGCAGGGCGACCGGGTGATGCGTACGCACTACGTCTTCCGCGAGGCGGGTGAGCCGATGATGCTCTCCACCTCCTGGGAGCCGCTCGCCGTCACCGGGCGTACGCCGGTGATGCTGCCGGAGGAGGGCCCGTTGGGCGGCTGCGGTGTGGTCGACCGGATGGCGGCGATCGACGTCGTCGTGGACAACGTGGCCGAGGAGGTCGGCGCGCGCCCGGGGCTGGCGGAGGAGCTCCTGGCGCTCGGCGGCGTACCGGGCCATGTGGTGATGGTGATCGGGCGGACGTACTACGCGTCGGGACGCGCCGTCGAGACGGCGGACGTCGTGATTCCGGCCGACCGCTACCGAGTTGCGTACCATCTGCCGGTCAAATGACCCCCGGGCACCCGTGCCGGGCGATGCCGCAGCGGTGCGGAAGTGCCGCGTGAGCGGCGCTCCTTTCGGGTGACCGATATCAGGACGGCCTGTCCGCCCCGCGTGATGCCGAGTTAACGCCCCCTCGGGACCCGTAACCCCCGGGCAACCACCGGCACCAGTGACTTGTCATGTCCGGCTCCTAACTTCCCGTTCGTTACCCGCACACCGGACTGACGAACGGGAAGTCACCGATGACGGACACCGCCACCCCCACGACGGCCGACGTGCCGGAAGCGGGGCCCCAGGACGGCCCCGGCGCACCCGCGCGCAGTTACGCCAGGCTCGCGGCGGACGAGAGCCGCGAGGACTACTCGCTCCGCTACGCCCCGCACTCCTTCCGGCGCTGGTCGCCCGCCACGGTCGCGGGCACCGCGCTCGGCGGGATCGCGTATCTCGCCGACTTCGCGATCGGCGCCTCGATCGTCTTCACCTACGGATTCACCAGCGGACTCGCGTCGATCCTGGCCGCCGCGGCGATCATCTTCCTCACCGGCATACCGATCGCCCGCGCCTGCGCGAAGTACGGCCTGGACATGGACCTGGTCACCCGTGGCGCCGGCTTCGGCTACTTCGGCTCGACGCTCACCTCGCTGATCTACGCGTCGTTCACCTTCATCTTCTTCGCGCTCGAAGGCTCGATCATGGCCCAGGCCATGCACCAGGCCATCGGGCTCCCCGTGGAGATCGGCTATCTCCTCACCACACTCATCGTCATTCCGATCGTCTTCCGGGGCATGGGCGCA
This sequence comes from Streptomyces sp. NBC_01237, assembly GCF_035917275.1. Classification (NCBI taxonomy): domain Bacteria; kingdom Bacillati; phylum Actinomycetota; class Actinomycetes; order Kitasatosporales; family Streptomycetaceae; genus Streptomyces; species Streptomyces sp. NBC_01237. The sequence goes on from NZ_CP108508.1 coordinate 5,842,794, forward strand.
CTGGCCAAGGTGCAGGCGTGGACACAGCCGGTCTGGATCGTCGGCATGGTGCTGCCGTTCGTGGTGCTCGCCTTCGAAGCCCCGGACGCCTGGGGCGCCTTCGGCTCCTTCGGCGGCACGGAAGGGGCCGGCCCGGGCTTCTCCTGGGTCGCCTTCGGGCTCGGTACGGGCGTCGCGCTCTCGCTCATCGCCCAGATCGGCGAGCAGGCCGACTATCTGCGCTTCATGCCGGCCAGGACGGAGGCCAACAAGCGGCGGTGGAACCTCGCCGTGCTCGCGGCCGGGCCGGGCTGGGTGATCATCGGCGCCGCCAAGCAGCTCGGCGGGGCCCTGCTCGCCTTCGTCGCGCTGGAGGCGGTCGGCAAGACGCATGCCCTGGAGCCGATCGCCCCGCAGATCGAGGCGCTGAAGCCGTGGCTCGGCTCGTTCGCGCTGCCGGCGGCCGCACTCTTCGTGATCGTGTCCCAGATCAAGATCAATGTGACCAACGCCTACAGCGGCTCGCTGTCCTGGTCGAACTTCTTCTCCCGGATCACGCACAAGCACCCCGGCCGGGTCTGGTACATCTTCCTCAACCTCGCCATCGCGCTCACGCTGATGGAGATGAACATGTTCGCGGCCCTGAACAAGCTGCTGGGCTTCTACTCCAACGTGGGCATCGCCTGGATCGTGGCCGTCGCCGCCGACCTGGTCATCAACAAGCGCATCGGCCTCAGCCCCCGGTACATCGAGTTCAAGCGGGCATATCTGTATCCGGTGAATCCGGCCGGGTTCGGTGCGATGGTGATCGCCTCGACCGTCTCCATCCTGGCGTTCTTCGGGCTGTTCGGCACCTACGCGGAGGCGTTCTCCACCTTCATCGCGGCCGGACTGTCGCTGGTCCTGTGCCCGTTGATCGCCCGGGCGACGAAGGGGAAGTACTACCTGGCCCGCCCCAACCCGGTGAACGGGCCCGACGTCGAGGTCCCCGACATCACCGCCACCCACACCTGCGCGGTCTGCGAGACCGCCTACGAGCTGCCGGACATCGCCGACTGCCCGGTGCGGTCGGGACCGATCTGCTCCCTGTGCTGCTCGCTGGACGACGGATGCGGTGACGTCTGCCGCAAGGAACCGGCGGCCGGTCCGGTCCTGATGCCGATGCCGACCGTGCGCCGAACGGCCGGCTGACCCGGCCGGAACTCGCGAGGGGGGGGCGTATCCGAGAGGATGCGCCCCCCCTCGCGCGACCGGGTGTGTATCTCTTTGTGTAAAGACGCCTCCGCAGCGTGAAGGTCAGGCGTAGGCTCGGGCATATGCGTACTGCGGTTTCCTGGGGATCCTTAGAGACGTGCACGCCGGTGGGGAGAGGGGCGAAATGCGGGGGAGCGACACGATGAGCGACAGCGGTGCCGTGCTGGCGTGGCTGGTGATACGGCAGGACGACAACGGCAATCGCTACCGCGTCGGCAGGTACGCCACGCAGGAGGAGGCCCAGAAGATAGCGGACGGCCTCGACACCCGAGGACACAAACAGCTGTACTGGGTGGAGCGCATGGACCGGCGCGCGCGGCCGTAGCTGCCCCGGTCCGGATCGCTCGGGACCGGAGCGGGGGCGGCGGGCGGCTACGCTCCGCCGTATGAACGATTCTGTGGTGGTGGTGGCCGGAGCCGTCTGTGACCAGGGGCGGCTGCTGGCCGCCCGTCGCAGCGCACCGCCCGAGCTGGCCGGCCGCTGGGAACTGCCGGGCGGCAAGGTGGAACCGGGCGAGACCGGCGAGCAGGCGCTCGTACGGGAACTCCGCGAGGAGCTCGGCGTGGAGACGGAGGCGCTGGAGCGCATTCCGGGCGCCTGGCCGCTGAAGGCCGGATACGTCCTCCATGTCTGGACCGTGCGCCTGCTGTCCGGAGTGCCCCGGCCGCTTGAGGATCACGACGAGCTGCGCTGGCTCGCGCCCGACGAGGTGGACCAGGTCGACTGGCTGGACCAGGACCGGCCCGCCGTCGCGGAGGCCGTCCGCCGGATTCCCGCACGCCGGTGACACCGCGCCGGATTCCCGCGCGCCCATGACGAGGGCCGTCTGCCCGGGTCATGCACCCGTACGACCCAGGCGATGCACCCGTACGACCCATACGTCACGATGCGGGATAGTCCAGCCCGTATATCGGGTATGGGCCGGTTAGTACTCTTCTGTGCGGGGGTGCGCCCTCGTTGCTGGTCTTGGGAAGTGATCGGCGTGATCGATACCGAAGGCGACTGCGCCGAGTGGGCCTTTCCGGCGGCGCCGGGGTCCGTGCGCAGCGCCCGGCATGCGGTCCGCGACGCGTTGCGTGGCTGGGGGCTCGACGAGGTCTTCGGTGATGTGACCGTGCTGCTCGTCAGCGAGCTGGTGACCAATTCCCTGCGGTACGCCTCCGGTCCCATCGGCGTACGTCTGGTGCGGCCGAGCCCCGACGGGGCGTACGCCGGGGCACTCGGCGGAATCGGCGGTACTGGCAGTGCCGGTGGCTCCGGTGGCTCCGGCCGGAGCGCCCCCGCAGACGCCGGCGGGGACGGTTCCGAGAGCGTCACCGGTTCCCCGTCCGCCCATCACGGACTCCTCGTGGAAGTCTCTGATCCGCTTCCGGATCCACCCACCGAACGCAGCGCGGGACCCGATGACGAAGGGGGCCGAGGACTACAGCTCGTGGCTTGTTCCGCACGTCGCTGGGGGACCCGGCGCGGAAAGAACGGCAAGACGGTGTGGTTCGAGCTGGCTCTCCCTGGTTAGGAGTGGGGAGACGCGCAACGATCACCGGAGGTCGGGCAGAACCCTGGCTGAAAGGGACCGAGACCTTGCTGTGATCGTGAACGCCGTGTCGGTCGGGGCCGTAGTACTGAATACTGCGTGCAGGACCGGTCCGGTGTGTGAGCTGGAGGGGACGGTCGCGTGAGCGAAATACCTGGGACAGCGGGCGACATCGTGTGGCAGAGCAGCCCGCCTGGCTCGATCTACGACTACATCAGGGTCGCCTCTTTCTCGATCGGGCCCGACGGGTTGATCGAGCAGTGGAGCCGGCGGGCCGCCGGTCTGTTCGGCATGGCCTCGCACGAGGCGGTCGGCCGGGACCCGGTCGATGCGTTCATGCCCGCCGAGCTGCGCCCGGAGGGCCATCGGCGGGTCGGTGAAATCCTCGACGGCAAGGAGTGGACGGGACTCGTCCCGTTCCGGATGCCGGGTGAGGGCGGTGCGCACGGGCTGGCGGAGATCTATGTCATGCCGAGTCTGACGGCAGCGGGTGAACGGGCCGCGCTCTGTATCGTCGTGGACGTCCGGGCGCTGCGCCACATCGAGACGGACCTCGCCGCCTCGCAGGCGATATTCGGTCAATCTCCTTTCGGCTTCGTACTGTTCGGCACGGACTTCACGGTCGTCCGGGCCAACCAGCGCTTCGCGACGGTCTTCGGCGGAGCCGCCGACGACCACCGGGGCCGTACGGTCGACGACTATCTCGCCCGGCCCGAGGCCGAGCGTCTCTCCGCCACTCTGAAGCGGGTCCTGGAGACCGGCGAATCCGTGACCGACCTCCAGCTGATCGGCACCGCACCGGGCGACACCGGCCGCCGCCACTGGTCCATGAACCTGTACCGGGTGCACAGCGGGTCGGGCCGGCCCGTCGGTATCGCCGGACTGGCCACCGATGTCACCCGCCGCCAGATCGCCGCCCGCGAAGCGGCCAGCGCCCGACGCAATCTCGCCCTCCTGAACGAGGCGGGCGCCCGTATCGGCACCTCCCTCGACCTGGAGACCACCGCTCGCGAGCTGCTCGACGTCGCCGTCCCCGGCTTCTGCGACCTCGCCTCCGTCGACCTGTACCAGGGACTGCTCTCCGGCGACGAGGCCCCGCCCGGCAGCGGGGGCGCACCGCACGGCGAGTCCGGCGGCGGCTCCGCCGAACTGCGCAGGGTGGCCCATGCCAGCGCCGTCGTCGACGCGATGCCGGCCGCCGTGTCCGGCATCACCGCTCCGGGGCCGGCCGGCACGTCTCCCGCACTCGGCTCGGTGCACCGCTTCCCCTACGGTTCCCCGTGCGCCGTCGCCCTGCGCACCGGCCACGTCGAGGACGTTCCCGGCGACGGCCTCGGCTTCGTGCAGTCCACGCTCGCCGTGCCGATGGTCGCCCACGACACCGTCGTCGGACTCGTCCAGTTCTCCCGTACGAAGGGCAGTGAACCCTTCGGGGAGCGCGACCGGGCGCTGGCCACCGAACTCGCCGCCCGAGCCGCCGTCTGCATCGACAACGCCCGTCTCTACCGCCGTGAACACGAGCGCGCGCTGATACTCCAGCGCAGCCTCCTCCCGCCCGGCGACCCGGAGGCCGCGGGCCTGGACATCGCCTGCCGCTATCTGCCCGGCAACACCGCCACCGAGGTCGGCGGCGACTGGTTCGACGTGATCGAACTGCCCGGACACCGCACGGCCCTGGTCGTCGGTGACGTCATGGGCCGCGGGCTGCGGGCCGCCGTCGCCATGGGTGAACTGCGCACCGCGGTACGGACCCTGGCCCTCCTCGACCTGGAACCCGCCGAGGTGCTCTCCGCCCTCGACGAGGTCGCCCGGGGGCTCGGCACCCCCGGCGGCGGGGGCTTCGGCGGGGGCGGCGGAGCGCAGTGGCCCTCCCGCGTCGCGCACAAGTCCCGCGAGGCGGACCTGTCCGAGGTCTATCTGGCGACCTGTGTCTACGCCGTCTACGACCCGGTCACCCGGCGCTGCACCTTCGCCAACGCCGGTCACCTCCCTCCGCTCGTGGCCGAGCCGGGCCAGCCGGCCCAGCTTCTCGACGTACCGCCGGGGATGCCGCTCGGCGTCGGCGGCGAGCCGTTCGAGGAGGTCGAGGTGGAGCTGAAGGAGGGTGCCCTCCTCGCCCTCTACACGGACGGCCTCGTCGAGTCCCGCGACCATCCGCTCGAAGAGGGGCTCCAGGCGTTCCGCGCGGCCCTGACCGCCCCCGAGCAGCCGCTGGAGAACGTCTGCGACCACGTCCTGAGCACCCTGGACACCGGGCACGGGGAGGACGACATCGCTCTGCTGATGGCACGTGTCCAGGGGCTGGCGGTGGAAGCCGTCGGCGACTGGCGGCTGCCGCCCGAGCCCCGCTCCGTGGGCCGCGCCCGTGAGCTGGCCCGCTCCCAGCTGCTCGCCTGGGACCTGGACGACCTGGTGGACACCACCGAACTCCTCGTCAGCGAGCTGGTCACCAACGCCCTGCGGTACGGCGAGGGCGAGATCCGGCTCCGGCTGCTCCGTGACCGTACGCTCGTGTGCGAGGTCTGGGACGCGGGGCTCGTCCAGCCCCGGCGGCGCCGGGCCCGCGACACCGACGAGGGCGGGCGCGGGCTGCAACTGGTCGGACTGCTGAGCGCCGCCTGGGGGTCCAGGCGGACACCGCGCGGCAAGACCGTCTGGTTCGAACTGCCCCTGCCCGACGGCGCCCCGGCCGGTGAGCTCTCGGTGGAGCAGCTGCTGAGCATGTACTGAGCCTTGGGAGTGGACGGGAGGGGAAGCCGGACCGCGGGCCGGTGCCGCGTTCTGTGGCCTCCCGTCACGAGCCCGCCTTCAGGGCCGCCAGCCGCGCCGCCACCTCCGCGCTCTCGCCCAGGCTGTCCAGCTGCTCGAACTGGGCGTCCAGCGACGACGCGGCGAGCTCCTGCTTGCCCAGCGCCCTGGCCTCCTCGCGCCGGACCTTGTCCTCGAAGCGGCTCAGTTCGCTCGTCGGGTCGAGCACGTCGATGTTCTTGACGGCGTCCATCATCTGGTTCTGCGCCTGGGCGGACTTGGCGCGTGCGACCAGCTCGTCGCGCTTGGACGTCAGCTCCGTCAGCTTGCCCTTCATCTGGTCCAGGCCCGACTTGAGCTTGTCCACCACCTCCGTCTGCGAGGCGATGGTGGGCTCCGCCGTCCTCGCCTCCTGCTCCGACCGGAGCTGACGGCCCAGGGCGACCTTGGCCAGGTTGTCGAACGTGTCCGCCTCGGCCGCCGAGCCCGCCGCGCGCAGCTCGTCGGCCTTCCGGCTGGCCGCGAGCGCCTTCCCGCCCCACTCGGCCGCCGCGTCGACGTCCTCCCGGTGGTCCTGCTCCATCAGCCGGAGGTTGCCGATGGTGGCGGCCACCGCCTGCTCGGCCTCCGCGATGTTGTTCGTGTAGTCCCGGATCAGCTGGTCCAGCATCTTCTGCGGGTCCTCCGCCTGGTCGATCAGGGCGTTGATGTTGGCCTTCGCCAGCTGGGTGACGCGGCCCAGAATGGTCTGCTTGGTCATGGCACTGCTCCTTCGACGACGAACGGAGGACGGGAAGAGGAGGGAAGAGGGCGGGAAGAGCTGAGAGGCGAGAGGTACGAGAGCGGGGGAGGGAGAGGGGAGCGGAAGGGGAAGGGGAGCGGAAGGGGTCAGAAGCGGCCTCCGCCGCCCCGCCTGCCACGGGTGCCCCCGCCGCCGAAACTGCCCGGCCCCCCGAGGGACCCGCCCCCGAAGCCGCCGCCCATGCCGCCGCCCCGGCCGCCCCCGCCGAGCAGTCCGCCGAGGATGATGCCGCCGAGTACCGCCCCGCCCATGCCACCGCCCCCTCCGCCCATGCCGCCGCCCGGACCCTGCTGGTTCCCGAAGCCGCGTACGTCCTGTTCGGCCAGGCTCCGCGCCTGCCCGGCCAGCGCGTCCGCCTGCTGCGCCTCGGCCAGCGCGCCCTGCGCGTCGTCCGTCCCCGCCAGCTCCCCGGCCCGCTCCCAGCGCCGCTGGGCCTCCGCGAGACGGGTGCGGGCCTGGCTGCCGACCGCGCCGCGGTTCGTGGTGATGTAGTCGGCCGCCGCCGCGATCGCGGAACGGGCGGTGAGCATCGCCTGATCGAGGAGCGACCGCGCCCGCCGGTGGCCCTGCTCCTGCTCGCGTGCCCCGGCCAGCGCCTCGTCCAGCGCGGTGTCCGCCTCCTCCACCCTGCGCAGGGCGTCGACGGGGTCGTGACGACCGGCCGCCACCTCACCGCGCACATCGGTGAGCACCGATTCGGCGCGAGCGATCCGGCCGCGCAGATCCGCGGTCGAGACCCCCTCCGCGGTGCCCTCCAGCAGACCGCCCGCGTCGGCCAGGTCCGTCTCCGTCTCGGTGAGCGCCGCCGGGAGCCTGTCCGACGCCTCGCCGAGCTCCGCGGCCCGCCGGTCCACGGCGTCGGCCAGGGTGGCCGCCTGCCCGACCGCCCCCTCGGAGGCCCGGACGTACACCGCGGCCTTGGAGTTGTCGCCGTCGTCCACCGCCTGGCGGGCCTGGTTGAGGCTCGCCGTGGCGAAGACGAGCCGGTCCTTGGCCTGTTCGATGCCGTCCGCCACGGGAGCGACGGCCGAGTCCGCGTACCGGCCGCGCAGTCCGGTCAGGGTCTCCTCGGCGGCCGTGATCCGCCCGGTGAGCTCGCGGAACGTGGTCTCGACGGTGGCCAGGGCCTGCGGAGCGGTACGTTCCAGGGCGCGCAGCCGGTCGAAGTCCTCGGTCACCGTGTCGAGCCGTTCATTGGCGTCCGCGCAGCGGCTGATGATCTCGTCGAGCATCCGGCGGCGCGTCGCGTCGTCCTCGGGGAAGGCGTCGTCGAGCTGCTGGCGCAGCCGGAAGGCGGCGGTCAGCCCGGCCTTCGCCCGGGTGACGGCCTCGGTGAAGGGCGCGGCGGCCTCCTCGCCGAACTGGGCGGTGGCGAAACCGAGTTCCTCCTCGCTGGTGCGCACCGCGTCATCGGTGTCCACCAGCGCTCCCTTCGCCTGCGCGTCGAGTTCGGGCAGGGCCATCAGCGGCTCCGGCGCACCGCCCCCGCCGCCCCATCCGCCCGCGGCGGGGGTCGTGCGGCCCGTCATGCGCCGCTTGCGCCGGGTGTACGCGTAGACGGCGACCGCGCCCGCGCCGACGACGAGGGCCACCGGCAGGACCAGATCCCCGGCGCTCGTGGAGTTGGAGGAGCCCGTTCCGGGGTCGGCGGGGCCCGGTGTGAGGGCGGGGGTCGGTACCGGCTGCCCGGCCAGCACGGCGGAGTAGCCGTCGGCCGCTCCGATCGCTGCACCGGCCCAGTCGTTCTGCCGGAGGGCGGGTTCGATCGCGGTGGCCGCCACGTCATGGAGCTGGGAGTCGGTGAGCCGGGAGCCCGCGTCGACGGAGTAGGCGTACTGCCGGTCGTGGGTGGCGACGGAGAGCAGCACGTCGTCCTGGCCCAGACCGTTGCGGTTCGCGGTCTCATCGGCCCAGGTCTGCGCGGACCGGCCGGAGAAATCACGTACGTACACCACGAAGAGCTGGACGCGGCGGTCCGTGTAGAGCCGGTCGAGGGCCGCCGCGACCTCTGCCCGACGGTTGCCGAGCGCCCCCACCTTGTCGGTGATCTGCCCGTCGCGGGACAGCGTGGCAGGGCCGTCGGCCCGTGCGGTCACGGCGGCGGGCAGAGCGAGCCAGCACAGCGCCAGCAAGGCGCTGAGCAGGGCCCTGCCGGGTATCGGACTCCGGATACGCATCACAGGCGGCATCACATTTGTGAGGCTATGTCCACCCTCGGTGACCCGCTACCGGGAGGCCCGTCGCCCCGGAGCCGACCGGCCGGCCGGGTAACGGGCCCCCGGCCGGCCGGTCCGCGCCCTCAGATGGAGAAACGCTCCTTGGCGAGCAGCGGGCGCACCCGGGAGCGGAAACCGCCGGTCCGGAACGGCGCCTGAAGCAGACCGGGGCGGATCGCCTGGGCCAGCGCCGCCGCGATCATCCCCTGGTCGAGGGCGAGCATGAAGTCGCTGACCCGGCCGGTGCCGACGTTCACGGAGTCCCGGAAGCCGTAGCCGTCGTGGTACGCGCCGAAGTCCCGGTCCAGCGCCCGCAGGTTGGCGACCGCCTCCTGGGGGGCGTACGGCAGGGCGAGGAACGAGGCGTGCGGGGTGACCACGCCATTGGTGAACGCGGACGCGGGCGGCAGCGGTTCGCCGTCGGTGGTGTACGTCCGGTCGGTGTTGGAGGCGTAGCCGTCCACCTGCATGCCGAGCGCGTCGACGCCGTACTCCTGGTAGCCGCCCTCGGGGATGTTCGAGGGGGAGAAGCCCCAGTACCCGTACTGCGCCTCCCGCATGCCGTGCTCGATCTGGCTCCGGACGTAGCGCTGGTGGGTGCGGCCCCAGGACCGCGGCGACCACTCCGGCTCCGGTACGAACAGCGGCACCATCAGCGCCTCGAACATCGAGCCGCCCCAGGTGGGGACGATCTTCCGGCCGCGGTGGGTGTAGTGCCCCTGCCAGACGCGTACGCCGTCCATGGCGACGTAACTGCCCTGCGGATACTGCTCCTGCCCGTGCTCGGGAAGCATCGTGCGCAGCAGGTGCCAGTAGTGGTCACCGGGCAGCGAGCCGTCCGCGATGCCCAGGTAACTGGCCATCCGGGGCTCGGTGTTGAGCGCCCCGTAGTGGTGGCCCGTGGGCTCCTCGGTGTCGGTCCAGAACCCGCCGCGCAGCTGGCCGGGGCCCGCGACCGGATCGGCCGGGTCGAAGGGCGTGTAGTAGTACGACCAGTCGGCGTCCGCGAGGATGCGCGCGATGCGCGGGCGCAGCGACGGCGCGGCGTCGGCGGCGATCCGCAGTCCGGTGACCAGCCATGCGTTGTCGACCGAGGAGAGGAACGGGCGGACGGGGTCGCCGGTGCCCGGCCACTGGGTCAGCACCGAACCGTCGTGCGCGTCGTACCAGTTGAGCCAGAAGCCGTGGTGGCGCTCCAGCTTCTCGACGGCCGCGACGGTCCGCTCCAGCTTGCGGAGCATCGCGCCCTCGCCGATCACCCCGAGCCCGGCGGCGGCGACGGTCGACCACAGACCGCAACCGATGTTGGTGGGCGAGGTCTGGCGGGACTGCACGGGCGCGCCGGAGCCGCTGACGTCGATCTTGTCGGTGGCGAGACCGAAGTCGGTCGTCATCGCCTCGATGGAACGGTAGGTGTCGCGGAACCAGCGCAGCAGCTGCCCGCTGTCGACGGAGTGCGGCGAGTGGGCGCCGCGGCCCGCTCCGGCCGCGGACCCGGCGGTGCGGGCGGGCGACGGTGCGGCGGTGGCGGGTGCGGCTACGGCCCCGAGGGAGAGGGCCGCTGCCCCTGTCCCTGTGGCGGCGAGAAACGTGCGACGGTCCATGAAGGTCCAGCTCCCTGTGGCAGAAGGGGGAAGGGGGAAGTTCGTGGCGTGCTCGGCGGCGGCCGCACAACGGCGGCGGTCGCGGGTGTGACAGGGCGGGGCGTGACGCGGGGGTGGTGCGGGGCGCGGCCCGGCGGGCGGCGGAGCCCCGGATGTGCGCGGGCGGCCGGAGCCACGGGGCTCCGGCCGCACCGGACGGCGGGCGGCGGCATCGGCGACGGGCGCCGACGACGCCGGGGAGGTACGGGAGCCGGCGGCCGTCAGGTGCGCCGGCTCCCGTACCGGAGGGAGCCGTCAGGTGGCTCCCGGTCAGGGGTGGCCGGTCAGCCGGTGATGTGCGGCAGCGTGCGGCTGCGGCCCATCTCGCCCAGCCAGACGGCGGACGGCTTCGGCAGCCGCTCGAACGTCTCCGGGTTCCAGCCGATCAGACCGAAGGTGGGCTTGTAGGAGCCCCACTCGTAGTTGTCCAGCGCGCTCCATGCCAGGTAGCCCTGGACGTTGAGGCCGTCCTCCAGCGCGGAGGCGACCTCGCTCAGCGCACCGGTGTAGTAGTCGACACGGCGTGTGTCGACATCGGTGGCGATGCCGTTCTCCGTGACGATCAGCGGGACCCCGTTGCCGAGGATACCCGCGGTGTGGCGCAGGGCGTGGCCGACGGCGGAGGGGTAGTACTCCCACTGCGTCAGCGTGCGCTCGGCGTCGTCCGCGGTCGGGATCGGGCCCTCGGCGCCGATCCTGGTGCGGGTGTAGGACTGGATACCGATCCAGTCGTCGCCGCGGGACGCCTCGATGAAGATGTCCTCGCGCGGGTGGCGGTAGGCCGCGGTGACGTCCTCGGCCCCCGGGAGCGCCTGGTAGACCTGGTTGGCGATGGTCCAGCCGACCTGGATGCCCGCGTCGATCGCCCGGACCTCCTTGACGGCCGCGTGGTGGGCGGCGATGACGGCCTGGGTCGTCTCGTCGTCCGGGGTCGGCAGACCGGCGGGCGGGAAGCCGATGTCACCGCGCTTGGCCTGGCCGGCCATCACGGCGATCATGTTCGGCTCGTTGATGGTGCAGACGTGGCTGACGCCCTCGGAGATCACCGGTGCGCAGGCCGCGACGTAGCGGGCGAAGAGCTCGACGGCGCCGTCGGCGGTCCAGCCGCCGCGCGCCTCGAACCATTGCGGCACGGTGAAGTGGTGCAAGGTGATCATCGGGCGCAGGCCGCGCTCGATGGCACCGTCGACCATGCGCCGGTAGTGGGCGAGCTCGGCCCGGGAGAACTGGCCCTCGGCGGGCTCGATCCGCGCCCACTCGATGGAGAACCGGTAGTCCGTGAAGCCGAGACCGGCCAGGACGTCCATGTCCTCGTTCCAGCGGTGGTAGCTGTCACAGGCGTCCAGGCTGGGCTCCTGGATGTGCGTGCCGGTGGAGTGTTCCTTGACCCACCAGTCGCTGTTGGTGTTGTTGCCCTCGATCTGGTGGGCGGCCGTGGAGGCACCCCACAGGAAGCCTTCGGGGAACGGGACCGTGGTGTGAGTCATCGCGAGTTGTCTTTCTGCTGCGTGAAGGGGTGTGGCCGCCGCCAGGGTGTGGGGCAGGGCCTCGTACAGGTCCGGGGTGTTCCGGAGGGGGCGATCGGGTCGGGCGGGCTACTTCATGCCCGCCGTGGCGATGCCCTGGGTGAAGTGCCGCTGCAGTGCGATGAAGAGGATCAGCACCGGCAGCACGACCAGGAACGCTCCGGCCATCAGCATGCCGTTGGAGCCACCGGCCTTGTTGGGGTCCGTGGCGAACGTCGCGAGAGCGACCGGGAGCGTGTACTTGTCGGGATTGTTGGTCGCGATCAGCGGCCAGACGAAGTTGTTCCAGGAGCCGAGGAAGGTGAAGATCGAGAGCGTCGCGAGAGCGGGCTTCACCAGCGGCATCACGATCCGCCAGAAGATGTACCACTCACCGGCGCCGTCCATCCGGGCCGCTTCCAACAGCTCGTCCGGGATCGACTGCATGAACTGCCGCATCAGGAAGACCCCGAAGGCTCCGGCGGCGAACGGCAGCACCAGACCCGCGTACGAGTCGATCAGCTGGAGCTTGCTCATCAGCACGAAGAGCGGCAGCAGCATCAGGTTGCCGGGGACCATCAGAGCGCCGAGAACCAGACCGAAGATCTTGTTCTTGCCGACGAAGTTCAGCTTGGCCAGCGCGTAGCCGAGCATCGAGCAGAACACCAGGTTCGAGACGGTGACCAGCACCGCGACGATCACGGAGTTCATGAAGTACAGCGGCAGGTCCAGCTTGTCGAGCAGCTGCCGGAAGTTCTCCAGGGTCCACTCGGTGGGAATCCACACCGGCGGGCTGGCCGACAGTTCGCTGGTCGTCTTGAAGGCGGAGAGCCCCATCCAGAGGAAGGGCGCCGACATGATCAGCAGGCCGAACGAGAGCAGGACGTAGACGAGCGGACGCCGCAGGTTGCGCTTCTTCTTCGGTACGGACGACTGCTCGGGCTTCTTCGACGGCGCCGTCCGCACGGCACCGGGTGCATTGCTGGCGCTCATTTGGTGTTGTCCTTCAGCAGTCGGAGCTGGAGCACCGTGATGCCCATGATCACTACGAAGAGGACATACGCCATGGCGCTCGCATAGCCCATGTGGAAGAAGTTGAAGCCTTCGCGGTACATGTTCAGCGAGACGGTGAGGGTGGAGTCGGAGGGACCGCCCTGGGTCATCACGAACGGCTCCTCGAACACATTGAGGTAGCCGATGGTGGTGATCACCGTGGCGTACAGGAGCGTGGGCCGCAGCAGCGGCACCGTGATGCCTCTGAACTCCTGCCAGAGCCCGGCGCCGTCGAGCTTGGCGGCTTCCCGGACCTCGGTGGGAATGGCCTGCAGACCCGCGATGAAGAGCACCATGACCGTACCGACGTTGCGCCAGACCGCCATCGCGATCATCGAGGGCATCGCGAGCGTCTCGGAACCGAGGAAGTCCGGCGAGGTGAGGCCGACCTCGGAGAAGAGGCCGGAGATCAGCCCGTCGCTCGGGTCGAGCACGAACCGCCAGACCACGGCGACCGCGACGATGGTGGTGACCACCGGGGCGTAGAAACCGACGCGGAAGAAGGTCCGCGCGCGGTCGATGCCGTTGTTCAGCAGTACCGCGACGACGAGCCCGATACCGATGGTCAGCGGGACCCCGATGACGACGAAGTACGCCGTGTTGAACAGCGACTTGAGGAACTTCTCGTCGCCGAACAGCTTGACGTAGTTCTCGAAGCCGATGAAGTTCGCTTCCCACGGGCGCGTGACATTGCGCAGCCCGAAGTCCGTGAAGCTCATCACCAGCGTGGCGAGGATCGGGAACGCCATGAAGACGGTGAAGAGGACGATGAAGGGGGTGGAGAACAGCCAGCCGGCCGCGTTCTGCACACCCATCGTCGGCTTCCTGCGACCCCGGCGATCCTTCGGCCCGGCGGCCGGGGACTGTGCGGTCCCCGGCCCGGCCGACACCTTGGCCGGCTGCGCGGCCTTTCCGGTCGTGGTGCTCATGGCTCCTACTTCACGAGGCCTTCGATCTCGGACTGCGCGGTCTTCAGCGCGTCCTCGGCGGAAGCCTTGCCCTGGGTCACCTTCGCGATGGCCTGGTCGACCTTGTCGGTGATCTCGGTCCACTTGGCCATGGACGGCGAGGACTTGGCGGTGTCCATCTGCTTCTTGAAGACCTGGAGGTTGGTGTCGTCGGCGAGCGTGCCGGAGGTCCAGGCCGAGGTGTTGGCCGGGAGGTCCTTGGTGCGCTCGTACCAGTCGGCCTGGCCCTTGGTGTCGGTCAGGTACTTGATGAACTCCTTGGCGGCGGCCTTGTGCTCGCTGTCCTTGGAGATCGCCAGGGAGGAGCCGCCCGCCATGGAGACGGAGGACTTCTCCGTCGGGACGTTGGCCACCGCCCACTTGCCCTTGATCTGGGGCTGGCCCTCGTTCAGGAGGGTCACGTGCCAGGGGCCGCCGAAGAACATCGGGACGCGGCCGTTGCCGAAGTCCTTCACGACGTCGTAGCCGGGCTGGATGGACTTGTTGGAGAGGCCCTTGTCGAAGTACGAGCCGTACTCCTTCAGCGCCTTGACCGCCGCGGGGCTGTCGATGACGGCCTCGCCCTTGTCATTGACGATCTCGCCGCCGGCCGAGTACAGGAAGGAGTAGAAGTTCTGCACCGTGTCCAGGCCGCTGGGCTGGATGGACAGGCCCCACTTGGTACCGGCCTTCTTCTGGTACGCGGTCGCGAGGTCCTGCATCTCCTTCCAGCTGGTCGGAGCCTTGTCGATGCCCGCCTTCTCGGCGAGATCGGTGCGGTAGTAGAGGACGCGGGTGTCGACGTACCACGGCACGCCGTAGGCGGTGCCGTCCACCTCGCCCTGGTTCCAGCCCGACTCGAAGAAGTCCTTCTTGTCGAAGGTCTTGGTGTCGACCGGCTCCAGCACACCGAGCTCGGAGAACTCGCCCATGTAGCTGCCGCCCATCTGCGCCACGTCCGGCATGGTGCCGGCGGCGGCGGCGGAGACCAGCTTCTGGTGGGCGACGTCCCAGCCCACCGGGGTCACCTTGACCGTGATGTTCGGGTTGGCCTTCTCGTAGACCTTGGCCACATCCGCGAGCTTCTCGCCCTCGGCCCCCATGGCCCAGACGGTGAGCGTCTGCTTCTTGTCCGCGGCGACGTCGTCGCCACCGGAGCTGCCGCAAGCGGTGATGCCGAAGGCGAGCGCGACTGCGATGCCGATGGAGGCGTTTCTGGCGGTGCGGGACATGGAGGGCTCCTCCTTGAGCATTCCGGATGTATGCGCTGCCTGTAAGCGCATACATCACTCTGCGGCAGACGATCGGGAATCCGCAAGAGGGTGCTAGGTCACACTCGCGCAACGTGCTCGACATCTCGACGTCCCGCAGTTGAACGGTAAACGCACGGTTTGCGGAAAAACAGCAGATGTGACCGATTCCGCTCCCTTATGGGAGGTGTCGAGGTGCTCGTGGGGGAGCCGGAGCGCAGGGCTACTGTCGTGATCATGGCTTCGCACGCACCTGGCGTCCCTTCGTACGCACACGACTTCCCGTTCGACCCGGCATACGGGTACACGCTCGACGACCTGCTGGGCGTCCCCGCACCGCCCGCCCCCGACGACTTCGAGGACTTCTGGAGGGCCCGCCACGCGGCGGCCCGCGCGGTCGCCACGGAGCCGGAGCTCGGCCCGGTCGAGGAGGAGCGCGACGGTGTTCGGATCCACGGTGTGACCTACACCTCCGTGGGGGGAGTGCGGCTGGGCGGCTGGCTCGCCCTGCCCGCCGAGGGGCCCGCCGGACACGGCTTCGTGATCGGACACGGCTACGGCGGGCGCCAGGCGCCCGGCCCCGATGTGCCGCTGCCGCTGCCGGGGTCCGCCGCGATCCTGCCGTCCGTGCGGGGGATGGGCCGCCGCGGACTGTGCGCCGGAATCCCGGACGAGGCCGCCGCGCACGTCCTGCACGGCATCGCGTCCCGCGACACGTACGTCATCGGCGACTGCGTGGCCGACCTCTGGTGTGCGGCCTCGGCGCTGCGGGAACTCGTACCGGAGCTCGCGGAGGAGGGCGCACCGCGCCTGGGCCTTCTGGGGGAGAGCTTCGGGGGCGGGCTCGGGGCCCTCGCGCTGCCGTGGGACGACCGTTTCGGTGCGGCGCAGCTCACCGTGCCGACGTTCGGCAACCACCCGCTGCGGCTCACGCTGCCGTGCGCGGGCAGTGGGGAATCGGTACGGGCCTACCACCGCGAGCACCCCGAAGTCACCGGCGTACTGCGGTACTTCGACGCGGCGACGGCGGCGGCGCGGGTGGAGCTGCCGACGCTCGTGGCGGCAGCCCTCTTCGACCCCTCGGTGCCGCCGCCCGGACAGTTCGCCGTGTACAACGCGCTGGGCGGGGTGCGGGAGCTCCAGGTGCTGAGCGCGGGGCACTTCACGTACGACGGTCTGGCGGAGGAGAAGGAGGAGCTGTGTGCGAACCGGACGCGGTTCTTCGGCGAGCATCTGGGGCGGTAGGCGGTAGGCGGTAGGCGGTAGGTCCCCCGGGGGTGCGTGGCCGCTCCCGGGGCGCGGAGGGGCGGAGAGGCCGGGGCGCGGGACGTGGGCGGGCGGTGTGATCCGGACCGGCGCCCCCGCCGCTCTCAGCCGCAGCCGCAGCTGGCCCGGCGGACCATGGAGACCGGGAGCTCCAGGGACACCGGCGGGCGGTCACGGTCGGCGAGGCGCTTCACGAGCAGCTCCACCGCCTGTTCGCCGAGCTGCCGTATGGGCTGGCGCACGGTCGTCAGCGGCGGGCGGACGATCCGGCTGAGCGGAATCCCGTCGAAGCCGGTCACGGCGATGTCGTGCGGCACCCGCACCCCGCGCCGTTCCAGCGCCTGGAGCGCGCCCACCGCCATCTGGTCGTTGGCGAACAGCATCGCCTCCGGGCGGGGCAGACCCGCCGCGTCCGCCCGGTCCAGCAGGGCCTGCGCGGTCCGGGCGCCCTCCGCCTGCGTCATCATCTCGGCCCGCAGCTCCGGCTGCTCCGGCACCGTGAGTCCGGCCTCCCGGCACGCCTCCCGGAACCCGTGGAACCGTGCTCCGGCGTCCGGCGACTTCGCCTCGCCGCCGATGAACGCGAGCCTGCGCAGCCCGTGGTCCTCGATCAGGTGGCGGGCCAGCTCGCGTTCCCCGTCGGCGTTGGCGACCACGATGTGATCCAGGTGGTCGATCTCGCGCGGCCCGGCCAGCATCACCACGGGCAGCCGGCGCGATATCACTTCCAGGTCCTCGGTCGGCACCGTCTGCGCCAGTACGGCGAAGCCGTCGACCCGCCCCGCGACCTTCGCCACCAGGCTCTCGGGCCCGCCGTCCAGCGAAGCGGCGATCAGCAGCGCGTAGCCGTGCCGCCGGGACGCCCGCTCCATGCCCCGGATGATCTGGTCGGAGTAGAGCATGACGGCGTGGTCGTCGTCGGCGTCGCTCATCGCCGCGGCGGTCTCGGTGTCCGGGTCGGCGTAGTCGGGAAAGCACAGACCCAGCACGCCGGTGGTGCGGCTGGCCAGGCCCCGGGCGCTGCCGCTCGGTACGTAACCGAGCTCGCGGGCCGCCTCCAGGACCCGCTCGCGGGTCTGGACGCGTACGGAATCAGGGTTGCGGTAGACCCGCGAAACCGTGGCAATGGAGACGCCCGATCGCTCGGCGACGTCGTACACCGTGGGGGCGCTCACTCGACCGACCGTCCGCTTCTTCATTCGTAGCGACGCGCCTGATGCGTGTGCTGTTGCGTGTGCTGGCTCGTGCTGACTTGTCCTGATTGGTGCAGTTCACTCTGGCGTTTTGAAAGCGCATTCACCCTAGATCGTGGGCTGTCACGCGGGCAAGGCCACTCGGTAGGGCGTGCACCGGATCACGCCATCGGCGGATACCGACAGGCAACCTTGCAAGATGCCCTGTGCATCTTTTACGGTGGCGAGATGTCCGAACCCCCTGGGACCCCGCAGCCCCCGCCGTCAGGGACCTCCGGCTCGCCGGACCCCGGCGACCCGACGCCCCAGCAGGTGGCCACCGACCTCGCCGCTGTCGTCGGCCGGCTGCTGCGGCGTCTGCGCACCACCTCGTCCGACAGCCTGCTCTCGCCCTCCCAGCGGTCGGTGCTGGCCAGGCTGGAGGGCGAAGGCCCGGCCACCACGGCCGCGCTGGCCCGCGCCGAACTCGTCCGGCCGCAGTCCATGCGGCTGACGCTGGGGGCGCTGGAGAGCCGGGGACTCGTCGGGCGGGCGCCCGATCCGTCGGATGGCCGGAAGTCGGTCATGTCGCTCACGGACCTGGGCCGCGCCACGCTCGCCGGGGTCCGGGCCGCCAAGCACGACTGGCTCACCGAGGCCATCGCCGCGGAACTGGACGGCGCCGAGCGCCGCGCTGTCGCCGAGGCCGTGGTGTTCATCGGCCGGTTGGTCGAGCAGTGACCGGCGGGCCCGCCGGTCACCTCCCCCGTACCCGCGTGTGCCCGCCCCTCCCCGCCTTCCCACCCCGTGTGTGCGGCACGGCCGCCGACGCGGGCGCTCCACCGCACCACCGACAAGGAGCTTCACCATGACCGCCACCACCCTGGACCCGCGGACCGCACTCGTCCTCGTCGATCTCCAGAAGGGCATCGTCGCGCTGCCCACCGCCCACCCCGCCGCCGATGTCGTCGCGCACGCGGCGGCCCTCGCCGACGCCTTCCGCGCCAAGGGCCTTCCGGTCTTCCTCGTCCGCGTCACCGGCGGTGCCCCCGGCCGCACCGGCACGGCCGCTCCGTCCGGGAGGCCGGCCGCCGACTGGGCCGAGATCGTCCCGGAACTGGGGCCCGAGGACGGCGACACCGTCGTCACCAAGCAGCAGTGGGGCGCCTTCTACGGCACCGGCCTCGACCTCCACCTGCGCCGCCGGGGCATCACCCAGGTCGTGGTGGCGGGCATCGCGACCAGTATCGGTGTCGAGTCCACCGCCCGCGCCGCCCATGAGCACGGCTACCACGTCACGGTCGTCACCGACGCGGTGACGGACCTCAACGCCGACGCCCACCGCAACAGCGTCGAGAACATCTTCCCGAGGCTCGGCGAGACCGACACCACCAAGGCCGTCATCGCGCTGCTGGCCTGAGAGACGCGCCCCGGGGTCTGCCCCGTCGGCCGGGATCAGCCGCTCTCCCGGCGGCGGCCGATCTTGTTGCCCAGCCACACCAGCGGGTCGTAGCTGCGGTCCACCACGCGTTCCTTCAGCGGGATCAGCGCGTTGTCGGTGATCCTGATGTGCTCGGGGCACACCTCCGTACAGCACTTGGTGATGTTGCAGTAGCCGAGGCCGTGCTCCTCCTGGGCGCTCGCCTTCCGGTCCAGGCCCGCCTCGGCTGCGGCGTCCAGGGGGTGCATGTCCAGCTCCGCGACCCGCATCAGGAAGCGCGGCCCGGCGAAGGCCGCCTTGTTCTCCTCGTGGTCGCGCACCACATGGCAGGTGTCCTGACACAGGAAGCACTCGATGCACTTGCGGAACTCCTGCGACCGGTCCACATCGACCTGCTGCATCCGGTAGTCACCCGCCTTCACCCCCTCGGGCGGCACGAAGGCGGGCACCTCGCGCGCCTTCGTGTAGTTGAAGGTCACGTCCGTCACCAGGTCACGGACGACGGGGAAGGCCCGCAGCGGGGTGACCGTGATCGTCTCCTGGCGGCCGAACACCGACATCCGGGTCATGCACAGCAGCCGTGGCCGCCCGTTGATCTCCGCGCTGCACGAACCGCATTTGCCCGCCTTGCAGTTCCAGCGCACCGCGAGATCGCCCGCCTGGGTGGCCTGGATGCGGTGGATGATGTCGAGGACGACCTCGCCGTCGTTCACCTCGACCGTGTAGTCCGCCAGATCACCGCCCTCGGTGTCGCCGCGCCACACCCTGAACCGGGCCTCGTAGCCGCTCATTCGTACAGCTCCTCTTCGGCGAGGTACTTGACCAGCTCCTCCTTCTCGAACAGGGAGAGCAGGTCCGGACGGATGGGTTCGGTCGTTCTCCGTACGAGCTCGATGCGGCCGGCCGGCGATGCGGCGCGGCCGACCGGGGACACGGCGTGACCGGCCGGCGGTGCGGCGGTCTCGTCGGCGATCCGGCACAGCAGATTGACCGGGCGCCAGGAGTTCTCCATCACCGGGTGGTCCTCGCGGGTGTGACCGCCGCGGCTCTCGGTGCGCTCCAGCGCGGCCCGTGCCACGCACTCGCTGACCAGCAGCATGTTGCGCAGGTCCAGGGCGAGGTGCCAGCCCGGGTTGAACTGCCGGTGGCCCTCGACCCCGGCGCGTCCCGCCCGTACGCGCAGTGCGGCCAGTCTCTCCAGGGCCTCGGCCATCTCGGGCTCGCGGCGGATGATGCCGACCAGGTCGTTCATCGTCTGCTGGAGTTCCTGGTGCAGGGTGTACGGATTCTCCGCGGGCTCCCCGGCCGCCGCGGGGTCCTCCGCGCTGAACGGGCGCAGCGCCTCCGCCGCCGCCGCGTCGATCTGCTCCTCCTCCACCGCGGGGAGGGCGGCGAGCCCCGCCGCGTACCGCGCGGCGTGCAGACCCGCCCGCCGGCCGAAGACGAGCAGGTCGGAGAGGGAGTTGCCGCCGAGCCGGTTGGAGCCGTGCATGCCGCCCGCGACCTCGCCCGCCGCGTACAGGCCGGGCACGGCGAGGGCGGCGGCGGTGTCGGATTCCACGGCGATGCCGCCCATCACGTAGTGACAGGTCGGGCCCACCTCCATCGCCTCCGCCGTGATGTCGACATCGGCCAGCTCCTTGAACTGGTGGTACATCGACGGCAGCCTCCGCCGGATCGTCTCCGCGGGCATCCGGGTGGACACATCCAGGAACACCCCGCCGTGCGGTGAGCCGCGGCCCGCCTTGACCTCGGAGTTGATGGCGCGGGCGACCTCGTCGCGCGGCAGCAGCTCGGGCGGACGGCGGTTGTGGTCCGGGTCCTCGTACCAGCGGTCGCCCTCGGCCTCGGACTGCGCGTACTTCTCCTTGAACACCTCGGGGACGTAGTCGAACATGAACCGCTTGCCCTCGGAGTTGCGCAGCACCCCGCCGTCGCCCCGCACCGACTCGGTGACCAGGATGCCCTTCACCGAGGGCGGCCAGACCATGCCCGTCGGATGGAACTGCACGAACTCCATGTTCAGCAGGGGAGCGCCCGCCAGCAGGGCCAGCGCATGGCCGTCGCCGGTGTACTCCCAGGAGTTCGACGTCACCTTGAAGGACTTGCCGATACCGCCGGTCGCGAGGACCACGGCGGGGGCTTCGAGGACGAAGAAGCGCCCGGACTCACGCGTGTAGCAGAAGGTGCCGGAGACCCGCCCGCCGTCCTTGAGGATCCGGGTGACCGTGCACTCCTGGAACACCTTCAGCCGGGCTTCGTAGTCGCCCGTCTCCCGGAAGTCCTCCTGCTGGAGCGCGACGATCCGCTGCTGGAGCGTGCGGATCAGTTCGAGGCCGGTACGGTCCCCGACGTGCGCGAGCCGGGGGTACTCGTGGCCGCCGAAGTTGCGCTGGGAGATCTTCCCGTCGGGCGTACGGTCGAAGAGCGCACCCCAGGTCTCCAGCTCCCAGACCCGGTCGGGAGCCTCCTTGGCGTGCAGCTCGGCCATCCGCCACTGGTTGAGGAACTTGCCGCCGCGCATGGTGTCGCGGAAGTGCACCTGCCAGTTGTCCCCGGCGTTCACATTGCCCATGGAGGCGGCGATTCCGCCCTCCGCCATGACGGTGTGGGCCTTGCCGAAGAGCGACTTGCAGATGACCGCCGTACGGGCGCCGCGTTCCCGGGCCTCGATCGCGGCGCGCAGCCCGGCGCCGCCGGCACCGACCACGACGACGTCCCACTGCTGCCGTTCGAGCTGAGTCACAGGAAGAACCTCACGGTCACGGGAAACACCTCACGGTCGGGGACGGGGGCACACGGTCGGGGGACGGAGCGCGCGGTCGCTAGAAGAACCTCGGGTCGTCGAAGGCCCCGGAGGCGACCAGGTAGACGTAGAAGTCGGCCACCGCCACGCTGATCAGGGAGGCCCAGGCGAGCTGCATGTGCCGGGCGTTCAGCTTCCCGGCCCACCCCCACAGCCGGTAGCGCACGGGGTGCCGGGAGAAGTGCCGCAGCCGGCCGCCGATGATGTGCCGGCACGAGTGGCACGAGACGGTGTACGCCCAGATCAGCGCGATGTTGACCAGGAAGATCAGCGAGCCGAGCCCCATGTGGCCCCAGGCGTAGTGCTCGTCGCGGAAGGACAGCACGGTGTCGTACGTGAGGATTCCGGCGACCGGAACCGCGGCGTAGAAGAAGTACCGGTGCATGTTCTGCATGACGAGCGGGAAGCGGGTCTCGCCGCTGTACGCGGTGTGCGGCTCGGCGACCGCGCAGGCCGGGGGCGACGCCCAGAAGCCCCGGTAGTAGGCCTTGCGGTAGTAGTAGCAGGTCAGCCGGAAGCCCAGCGGGAAGATCAGGATCAGCAGGGCGGGGGAGAGGCCCCACCAGCTGCCGAATATCTCCCAGTTCGGTCCCGACCGCATGGGGGCGCAGTTCTCCGCCAGACAGGGCGAGTAGAACGGCGACACATAGGGGGCGGCGTAGTAGTCGGCGTTGGCGAAGGCCCGCCAGGTCGAGTAGACGATGAAGGCCAGGAGGCCCGCTGCGGTCACGGCGGGCGCCGACCACCAGCGGTCGGTCCGCAGGTGACGGGCGGGGATGGCGGCGCGGGAGGCGTGCCGGACGCCTCCCGCGAGGCGTCCGGGCGGGTCGGTCCGGGCGGTCGCGACCGCCGGTCCCGCGCCTCGTTCCGTACCCGGGCCCGGTCCTGTGCCTGGTTCCGTTCCTGAATCCGTACCGGTGGCCAAGGAACTCTCCTAGGGGGCGTGCCGGCCGCGGACGCCCAGACCCTCGTCGTCCGAGTCCGTCCACAGCGTGGCGTCGTACGGCGCTTCGGTGATGGTGACCATGCCGGCGCGGTGGTCCGGCGCCGGTGAGCGGTCCGCGGCATCGGCCTCGCGCAGCTGCGCGAGGCTCCGTTCCAGTCGTCCGACGGTGCGGGCCAGATCGTCGAGGCAGCGCTGAACTGCCGTCAATTCCTCGTGCAGGGACATGACTTGCCCTCACTTCCGCGGGGGGCGGGTGGCAATGCTCATGCGCATGCGAGTGTCGCGCGTCACATCACCTTTGTGAAGGGAGCGGGGCGTGCTGTCTTGCCGAAACGTTCCTCCGCTCGGGTGAGGTTGCGGCTCCCGTCCGCCGTGTCTGCGCCGCCTCCCGCGCGGGGGCGCTTTCAGTGGACGGACGGAACCAGTGTGATCAACTGCAAATGCCACCAAAACGCATAATCCGGTCCATTCCGGTACGGGGTGGTCCGGGCCGGCCCCGGAGGTATCAGCCATGTCCCACGTCGGCGTCCCGCGCGGGACGGCCCGCAAGCGCCGCTCACTCGCGCTCCTCACGACGGGTGTGCTCACGATCCCGGTGCTGGCCGGCTGCAGCTCGGGCGCCGACGACAGCGCGCGGCCCTTCCCGCAGGACATCTCCCGGACCGCCCGCGACCAGGTCGCCGACGGCTCCTCGGTGAACTGGGCGATCGACACGGTGCCCGCCACCCTCAACGCCTACCAGGCGGATGCCGACAGCTCCACCGCACGCGTCACCGGAGCCGTGCTGCCGACCCTCTTCCCCCTGGACGCGACCGGGAAGCCGCGGCTCAACCCGGACTTCCTGGAGTCCGCGAAGGTCATCGGGCGCGAACCCAAGCAGGTCGTGCTCTACAAGCTCAACCAGCAGGCCGTGTGGAGCAACGGACGGGAGATCGGAGCTCCCGACTTCGTCGCCCAGTGGCGTGCGCTGAGCGGCAAGGACTCGGCGTTCTGGACCGCCCGCAACGCGGGCTACGAGCGGATCGAGAAGATCGAGCGCGGCTCCGACGACCTCCAGGTCCGGGTCACCTTCTCCAAGCCGTACGCCGACTGGCGCGCGCTCTTCTCGCCGCTGTACCCGAAGGAGGTCACCGGCTCCCCGGACGCCTTCAACGACGGTGCGCGCACCGCGCTCAAGACCTCGGCGGGACCGTTCCGGCTGCGCAGCGTGAGCAAGGACGAGGGCACTGTCACCCTGGTGCGCGACCCCCGCTGGTGGGGCGACGAGGCCAAGCTCGAAACGCTCGTCTTCCACGCGGTCAAGCCCCAGGACCGCACCGAAGCCCTTGCCGCGGGCACCGTCGACATCGCGGACGTCGACGCCTCCGCGGCGAACCGCATCACCCTGGCCGCGCGTGACAGGGGCGCGGCCGGACAGCCGCCCGCCCACGGCCCGGGATCCGACATCACGCCCGCCGCCGCCCTGCGCTCCTGGGCGCTGGCCCACGGCTCGGACGAGGACGAGGCGGAGACCGCCCGGGAAGCCCGCGACAAGAACACGGCGGCCGTCGCGGCGTACAGCGCCGAGCAGAAGGCCCTGCGCGGCTACGTCGTACGCAAGTCCCTGGAGCCCGCCTACACCCAGCTCGCGCTGAACGGGGAGTCGGGGCCGCTCGCGGACGACCGGGTACGCCGGGCCGTGGCCCGCGCCCTGGACCGCCAGGAGCTCGCCGACACCGTACTCGGGCCGCTGGGGCTTCCCGCTACTCCGCTCGGGAGCCACCTGAGCCTCGCCGGGCAGCCCGGATACAAGGACGGCAGCGGCGCACTCGGCGACCAGAACACCAAGGAGGCCCAGGCGCTGCTGGCCGACGCGGGCTGGACGAGGGGCGGCGCGGCCCAGAAGCCCAAGGACACCAAGGCCGGCAGCGAGGCGGAGAAGGCGGCGGCGGAGAAGAAGGCCGCGGCGGGGGACAGCTCGGCCGCCGAGGAGGATGCCGACGCCGGAAAGGCGGAGGAGAGGACGGCGGAGCAGGAGAAGGCCGCCGCGGAGAAGGCCGGGGCGGAGAAGAGGGACGGCGCCGCGGAGAAGGACGACGCCGCGGAGAAGGACGGGAAGAAGGCCGACGACGGCACCTACATCGTCGGCGAGGACAACAAGCCGGGCCGGGGACCCGGCCGTGCCCCCGCCCTGAACGACGGCCCCCTCCTCACCGACGGCACCACCGCCGTCCACGTCCTCGCCCCCGCCCCGGCGGCCGCCGCCCAGAGCGCCGCCCTGCTGCGCCAGGCCGGTGCCCTCGCGGACGCGAAGCCCGTGACCGGCACGGAGGCCAAGGCCGACAGCGCCACCGACGAGACGCCCACCAAGGTCAGCGCACAGGACAAGCAGCCCGGCGGCGCCGCGGGCGCGTACGCCCCCGCGGGCACCGCCGCACCGGCCCCCGCCTCGGTGCGCGGCCCGCTCGGCAAGGAGGGCAAGCCGCTGACCCTGCGCTTCGTCCTCCCGTCGGGACCCGGCTCCCAGTCGCTGCGCACCGTCGGCGACAAGATCGCGGCGATGCTGGAGTCCATCGGCATCGGCACGGAGATCACGAAGGTCGCCGACGACAGCTACTTCAAGGACCACATCGCCTCGGGGGACTACGACCTGGCGCTGTACTCCTGGCCCGCCACCGCCTACCCGGCGACCGACGGACGCCCGATCTACGCGAAACCGGAGCCGGCCACCGACGGGTCGCTGCTCGTCGAGCAGAACTACACCCGTGTCGGCACCGACCACATCGACCAGCTCTTCGACCAGGCGGCCTCCGAGCTGGACGAGGGTGCCGCCCGGGACCTGATGAAGCAGGCCGACGCCCGGATCTGGGCGGCCGCCGGATCCATTCCCCTCTATCAGCGCCCGCAGCTCGTGGCGGTCGACAGGAAGCTCGCGAACGTCGGCGCCTTCGGCTTCGCCGCTCCCCGCTACCAGGACATCGGATTCAAGAAGCCGCAAGCGGCAGGTTCCCCCGCGAATCGTAAGAAGTAGCAGGTCAAGCCCGCTGCCAAAGCTCAGAAGCAGCTCAATTCCCTTGCCCGCCGGTTGCCCGGCGGGCAAGGTGGTTTCCGCCCCGACCCGGGCTGTTCGATTCTCCCCACACCCCCGGATTTCCCCCTGTCACCCGGCTGCCGAGCAGCTGTTCGGTGACGTAATACGGGCTGAATATCGGCTGAATCCCAGCGGAAGAACGGTCTCGCGGATCGGGCCGGGAAGCCCGGGACGCGCCGGGCCCGTACCATTGGACGAGCCGTGGCGTGTCCGCCCGGCGGGCGTACGAGGACTCGAGACCGACTGAGACGCCTGATCCCACGATCCGAGAGAAGCGCAAGCCACCCATGCCCACGCGCCACGACATCCGTAACGTAGCCATCGTCGCCCACGTCGACCACGGCAAGACCACGCTGGTCGACGCCATGCTCAAGCAGGCCGGCGCGTTCGCCGCGCACGCCGCCGAGCACCTCGACGATCGCATGATGGACTCGAACGACCTGGAGCGTGAGAAGGGCATCACGATCCTCGCCAAGAACACGGCGGTGAAGTATCACCCCAAGGACGGCGGGGACCCGATCACGATCAACATCATCGACACCCCCGGCCACGCCGACTTCGGCGGCGAGGTCGAGCGCGGTCTGTCGATGGTGGACGCGGTCGTGCTGCTCGTCGATGCCTCCGAGGGACCGCTCCCGCAGACCCGGTTCGTGCTGCGCAAGGCGCTGACCGCCAAGCTGCCGGTCATCCTCTGCATCAACAAGACCGACCGTCCGGACTCCCGGATCGCCGAGGTCATCGATGAGACGTACGACCTCTTCCTGGACCTGGACGCCGACGAGGACCAGATCGAGTTCCCGATCGTCTACGCCTGCGCCCGTGACGGCGTCGCCTCGCTGACCAAGCCGGAGGACGGCACCGTCCCGGCGGACAGCGAGAACCTGGAGCCGTTCTTCACCACGATCCTCTCCACGGTCCCGGCCCCGGAGTTCGACGAGGACGCCCCGCTTCAGGCCCACGTCACCAACCTGGACGCCGACAACTTCCTCGGCCGTATCGCGCTCTGCCGCGTCGAGCAGGGCGAGCTGCGCAAGGGCCAGACGGTCACCTGGATCAAGCGCGACGGCACGATGTCCAACGTCCGCATCACCGAGCTGCTGATGACCGAGGCGCTCACCCGCAAGCCGGCCGAGATGGCCGGTCCGGGCGACATCTGCGCCATCGCCGGTATCCCGGACATCATGATCGGCGAGACCCTGGCCGACCCCGAGAACCCGATCGCGCTGCCGCTGATCACGGTCGACGAGCCGGCCATCTCGATGACCATCGGTGCGAACACCTCGCCGCTGGTCGGCAAGGGCGGCAAGGGCCACAAGGTCACCGCCCGCCAGATCAAGGACCGCCTGGACCGCGAGCTGGTCGGTAACGTCTCGCTGCGCGTCCTGGACACCGAGCGCCCGGACGCCTGGGAGGTCCAGGGCCGCGGTGAGCTCGCGCTGGCGATCCTCGTGGAGCAGATGCGCCGCGAGGGCTTCGAGCTGACCGTCGGCAAGCCCGAGGTCGTCACCAAGCAGATCGACGGCAAGACCCACGAGCCGATCGAGCGCATGACGATCGACTCGCCCGAGGAGCACCTCGGCGCCATCACGCAGCTCATGGCGACCCGCAAGGGCCGCATGGAGACCATGACGAACCACGGTTCGGGCTGGGTCCGCATGGAGTGGATCGTCCCGTCCCGCGGGCTCATCGGCTTCCGTACGGAGTTCCTGACCCAGACCCGCGGTACCGGCATCGCGCACTCCATCTTCGAGGGCCACGAGCCGTGGTTCGGTGACCTGCGCACCCGTCACAACGGCTCGCTCGTCGCGGACCGTTCGGGCACGGTGACGCCGTTCGCGATGGTCAACCTCCAGGAGCGCGGTGTCATCTTCACCGAGGCCGGCACCGAGGTCTACGAGGGCATGATCATCGGCGAGAACTCCCGCGCCGACGACATGGACGTGAACATCACCAAGGAGAAGAAGCTCACCAACATGCGTGCGGCTTCCGCCGACACCACGGAGAACGTGGTGCCGGCCCGCAAGCTCTCGCTGGAGCAGTCCCTGGAGTTCTGCCGCGACGACGAGTGCATCGAGGTGACCCCGGAGACCGTGCGCATCCGCAAGGTCGTCCTGGACGCCAAGCAGCGTGGCCGTACGGCCTCGCGCGCCAAGAACGGCTGAACCGAGCACTCCGGCGGGCCATCCGTCAACAGGAGTCCGATACGAGGCCGAATACGAGGCCCGGTCCCCGCAGAGATTGTGGGAGGCCGGGCCTTTCGTCAATGAGTTTTTCTGCCCCGGGTGTCCGGATATCGGACGTCGCTCTCCGGAACATGTGTTAACGGTCCGTTTCGGGCGTGTCTGTCTGGGATCACTTTGTCCGGATTTCGGGCACAGGGCCCGTACTGATGTTGTCAAACCGAGACCCTTTAAGTGTGGTTTACAGCCCGGGCGTACTTAATAGTTGGCTCCATTGAGCTCGGGTCAATGGGTCACGCACTGTGGGGAGTGCCGACTCACGAGCACACTCGGGGCACGGAAACGATCGCCGTCAGGGGTGTCGGTAGATCTCTCCAGTGCCCCTCTTGTAGTCAAAAGTGGACTCATGAGGAGGAAACCCATGCGCGGTGCCAAGAGCGCCAAGTGGGTCGCGGGAGCGGCAATCATCGCCCTGGCCGCGACCGCCTGTGGCGGCGGCGACGACAGCAAGGACGGTGGCAAGAGCGCGAAGGGCGCTGTTGACGCCAACGGCATCTTTTCCGTCGAGGTCGGTGAGCCGCAGAACCCGCTGCAGCCGGCGAACACGATGGAGTCGAACGGCAGCATCGTCACCGACGCCGTCTTCTCGCAGCTCGTCGACTACGACCCCGACGGCAAGCTTGAGATGATCAACGCCGAGTCGGTGGAGACCACCGACTCGAAGCTGTGGACGGTCAAGCTCAAGAAGGACTGGAAGTTCCACGACGGGACCCCGGTCACGGCCAACTCCTACGTCAAGGCGTGGAACTGGGCCGCGAACATCAACAACGCGCAGACCAACGCGTCGTGGTTCGCCGACATCAAGGGCTACGCCGACGTCCACCCCGAGGGCAAGAAGGCCAAGCCGAAGTCCGACGCCATGTCGGGCCTGAAGGTCGTCGACGACTACACCTTCACCATCGAGCTGAACGGCGCGCTGCCGTACTTCTCGTACAAGCTCGGCTACACGGTCTTCTCCCCGCTGCCCGAGTCCTTCTACGCGGACCCGAAGGCCGCCGGCGAGAAGCCGGTCGGCAACGGCGCGTACAAGTTCGTCAGCTGGGACCACAAGAAGCAGATCAAGGTCGTCCGCAACGACGACTACAAGGGTCTCGACAAGGCGAAGAACGGTGGTGTGATCTTCAAGAACTACACCACCCTCGAAACCGCCTACGAGGACCTCAAGTCCGGCAACGTCGACGTGCTGCGCCAGATCGGCCCGAAGGACCTTCCGGTCTACCGTGCCGACCTCGGTGACCGCGCGGTGGACAAGGCGTACTCCGCCATCCAGACGATCGCCGTCGCGTACTACACGGACCAGTTCAAGGGCATCAACCCCAAGGTTGTCCAGGGTCTGTCGATGGCGATCGACCGCGACACCATCACCAAGACGGTGCTGCAGGGCACGCGTGAGCCGGCCACGGGCTGGGTCGCCAAGGGTGTTCTCGGCTTCCAGCCGAACGCCACCGGTGACGTCACCAAGTACGACCCGGCGAAGGCCAAGAAGCTGATCGCGGAGGGTGGCGGCGTTCCCAAGAACGCCATCTCCATCCAGTTCAACGCCGATGGCGGTCACAAGGAATGGGTCGAGGCTGTCTGCAACAGCATCACCCAGGCGACCGGCGTCAAGTGCACCGGCGACTCGAAGGCCGACTTCCAGGCCGACACGAACGCCCGTGACGCCAAGCAGGTCAAGTCCCTGTACCGCTCCGGCTGGGTGCTCGACTACCCGGTGAACGCCAACTTCATCAGCGACCTGTTCCGTACCGGTGCTGCCGGTAACCAGGGCGACTTCTCGAACAAGGCGCTCGACGCCGAGATCAAGAAGGCCGACTCGGCCGCTTCGCTCGACGAATCGGTGAAGGCCTACCAGACGATCGAGAAGGAGCTGGTGAACTACATGCCCTCCATCCCGCTCTGGTACTACAAGGTCAACGCCGGCTACTCGGAGAAGGTCCAGAACGTCCAGTACGCCCAGGACGGCGACCCGATCCTGACCGAAGTCCAGGTCAAGAAGTAACCACCGACGTAGTCCGCGGGCCGGTGCCGGACCGAAACTGACATCGGTCCCGCACCCGCCTGCACGCCGTGGCCGGGGGGCCCTTCCACGCCGCAGACCATCCACTGGGTGCCTGCGGCGGGGGAGGGCCCGTCGGCTGCCGCTTGCCTATTTACATGGAGGCACGATGGGGCGCTATGTCGCACGACGACTGCTCCAGATGATCCCGGTGTTCATCGGGACAACTCTGCTGATCTTCCTGATGGTCTACACACTGCCCGGTGATCCCGTGCGGGGACTCTTCGGGGACAAGGGGGCCGACCCGGCGACCCTCGAAGCGATGCGGCACAAGCTCGGGCTCGACCAGCCGATCCTGGTGCAGTACTGGGAGTACATGAAGGGCATCGTCCTTCACTTCGACTTCGGTACCCAGATCGCCAGTGGGCGCCCCGTCACCGACGTGCTCGGCGACGCGTTCCCGGTCACCCTGCGGCTCGCCGCCATGGCGTTCGTGATCGAGATCGTCCTCGGCCTCGGCCTCGGCATGGCCGCCGGTCTGCGCGCCGGACGGCTGACCGACAACGTCGTGCTGGTCCTGACGCTGCTGATCATCTCGATCCCGGTCTTCGTTCTCGGCTTCATCGTCAAGTCGGTGTTCGCCTTCCAGCTCGACTGGATCTCGCCGAACGTCTCGAACGACGCCACCTGGGGCGAGCTGATCGCCCCCGCTGTCGTTCTCGGGTCACTGTCACTGGCGTACGTCGCCCGGCTGACCCGTACGACCATGGCGGAGAACCTGCGCTCGGACTACATGCGCACGGCCGTGGCCAAGGGACTTCCCAAGCGCCGCATCGTGGGTGTGCACCTGATGCGCAACTCGCTGATCCCGGTCATCACCTTCCTCGGCACCGACCTCGGCGCTCTGATGGGTGGAGCGGTCGTCACCGAGGGCCTGTTCAACGTGAAGGGCATCGGCGGCACCATCTTCGAGTCGATCGTCCGCCGCGAGGGCACGACCCTGGTCGGACTGGTCACCATCCTGGTGCTCGTCTACCTCTTCATGAGCCTTATCGTCGACCTGCTGTACGCGGTCCTGGACCCGAGGATCCGGTATGCCTGACCTGACCAAGACCGCTCCCGCGCCCGACGACGCCAAGGCTCCCCTCGCCGACCCGTCGGCCGTCGTCAAGGCCGAGAAGGCGCGCAGCCTCTGGGGCGACGCCTGGCAGGACCTGCGCCGCAACTGGTACTTCATCATCTCGGCCGTCCTGATCCTGCTGCTGCTCGTGATCACGATCTTCCCGAGCCTGTTCACCAGCGCCTCGCCCACCACGGGCGACCTGGTGCACCACTTCCTGGGCAAGCCGGAGCTGAGCAAGATCGGTTCGCCCGAGTGGTTCGGCTTCGACGGCCAGGGCCGCAGTGTCTACGCGCGTGTCATCTACGGCACCCGCGCCTCGGTCATCGTCGGTGTCTCGGTGACGCTCGTCGTGACCCTGTTCGGCGGTCTGATCGGCATGCTGGCCGGTTACTTCGGCGGCTGGGTCGACGCGCTCCTCTCCGGCTTCACCAACATCTTCCTGGGCCTGCCCTTCCTGCTCGGCGCCATGGTCGTCCTCCAGGCGTTCACCGAGCGGACGATCTGGGTGGTCGTCTTCGCCCTGGCGTTCCTCGGCTGGACCCAGATCGCGCGTGTCATGCGCGGTGCGGTGATCACGATCAAGCAGGCGGACTTCGTCCAGGCGGCCAGAGCGCTGGGAGCCGGTACGACCCGGATCCTGTTCCGGCACATCCTGCCGAACGTCCTGGCCCCGGTGATCGTCGTGGCGACCATCTCGCTCGGTGTGTACATCTCGGCCGAGGCGACCCTGTCCTACCTGGGTCTCGGTCTGGCTCCGCCGACCGTCTCGTGGGGTATGGACATCTCCGGCGGTTCGAGCCAGATCCGGGTGGCCCAGCACATCCTGATCTACCCGTCGATCATGCTCAGCCTCACTGTTCTGGCGTTCATCATGCTCGGCGAAGCCGTCCGCAACGCCCTCGACCCGAAGACGCGATAAGGAGGGCGCACGTGACCACCGTCAGCAAGACCGCAGAGATCCCGTCCGCGCGCTCGGGTGACGACCATGTCGGCCCGCTGCTCGAAGTCCGCGACCTGCACGTGGAGTTCCACACCCGTGACGGCGTGGCCAAGGCCGTCAACGGCGTGAACTACAGCGTGGACGCCGGTGAGACGCTCGCCGTCCTCGGTGAGTCGGGTTCCGGCAAGTCCGTGACGGCGCAGGCCATCATGGGCATCCTCGACATGCCGCCCGGCAAGATCCCGCAGGGCGAGATCTTCTTCCGCGGCCAGGACATGCTGAAGATGTCCTACGAGGAGCGCCGCCAGATCCGTGGCCAGAAGATCGCGATGATCTTCCAGGACGCACTGTCCTCGCTGAACCCGGTCCTCACCGTCGGCTACCAGCTCGGCGAGATGTTCCGGGTCCACCAGGGGCTGTCCAAGAAGGCGGCCAAGGCCAAGGCCATCGAGCTGATGGACCAGGTCAAGATCCCGGCCGCCGCGGCCCGTGTCTCGGACTACCCGCACCAGTTCTCCGGCGGTATGCGCCAGCGCATCATGATCGCCATGGCGCTGGCCCTGGAGCCGGACCTGATCATCGCCGACGAGCCGACCACCGCGCTCGACGTGACGGTGCAGGCCCAGGTCATGGACCTGCTCGCGGAGCTTCAGCGCGAGTACAACATGGGCCTGATCCTGATCACCCACGACCTCGGTGTGGTCGCGGACGTCGCCGACAAGATCGCCGTGATGTACGCGGGCCGGATCGTCGAGACCGCCCCGGTCCACGAGATCTACAAGCGCCCGGCGCACCCGTACACCAAGGGTCTGCTGGAGTCGATCCCGCGCCTGGACCAGAAGGGCCAGGAGCTCTTCGCGATCAAGGGCCTGCCGCCCAACCTGCTCAAGGTGCCCACGGGTTGTGCGTTCAACCCGCGCTGCACCATGGCGCAGGACATCTGCCGTACGGACATCCCGGCCCTGCGCCCGGTGACCGAGCAGGACGGCACCGAGCTGGTCGGCCGCGGCAGCGCCTGCCACTTCTGGAAGGAGACGATCCATGGCTGACATCAAGAAGGAGCCCGTGGACGCCACCCCGAGCGTCACCGAAGTGGAGACGGTCGACGCGGCGACGGAGGCGGAGGCCGTCGCAGCCATCGACGCGCCGGTCTCGCAGGGCGAGCCGATTCTCCAGGTGCGCAACCTGGTCAAGCACTTCCCGCTGACCCAGGGCATTCTGTTCAAGAAGCAGGTCGGTGCGGTCAAGGCCGTGGACGGGATCTCCTTCGATCTCTACGCGGGCGAGACCCTCGGCATCGTGGGCGAGTCCGGCTGTGGCAAGTCCACGGTCGCCAAGCTCCTGATGACGCTGGAGCGCGCCACCGCCGGTGAGGTCTTCTACAAGGGCCAGGACATCACCAAGCTGTCCGGCCGTGCGCTGAAGGCCGTGCGCCGCAACATCCAGATGGTGTTCCAGGACCCGTACACCTCGCTGAACCCGCGTATGACGGTCGGCGACATCATCGGGGAGACCTTCGAGATCCACCCCGAGGTGGCCCCGAAGGGCGAGCGGCGCCGGAAGGTGCAGGACCTGCTGGACGTCGTCGGGCTCAACCCGGAGTACATCAACCGGTACCCGCACCAGTTCTCCGGCGGCCAGCGCCAGCGCATCGGCATCGCCCGCGGCCTCGCGCTCAACCCGGAGATCATCATCTGCGACGAGCCGGTCTCCGCGCTCGACGTGTCGGTGCAGGCGCAGGTCATCAACCTGATGGCGAAGCTCCAGGACGAGTTCAACCTCTCCTACCTCTTCATCGCGCACGACCTGTCGATCGTCCGGCACATCTCCGACCGGGTCGGCGTCATGTACCTCGGCAAGATGGCCGAGATCGGTACGGACGAGCAGATCTACGACCACCCGACGCACCCCTACACCCAGGCGCTGCTGTCGGCGGTCCCGGTTCCGGACCCGGAGGCCCGTGAGGGCCGTGAGCGGATCATTCTCACCGGTGACGTTCCGTCGCCGGCGAACCCGCCGTCGGGCTGCCGCTTCCGTACCCGTTGCTGGAAGGCCCAGGACAAGTGCGCCACGGAGATGCCGCTGCTGGCGATCCCCGAGCGCTTCCGGTCCGTGGACACCCCGGCCGCGCACGAGTCGGCGTGCCACTTCGCCGAGGAGAAGGACGTCGTGCACGCGGCGTAACCTCTCTGCCCGAGTGATCCACGAGGTGCCCGGTCCCCCTGGGGGGCCGGGCACCTTCGCGTGTGCCCGTACGGGGTAAGCGAACATGCGATAGTCCGTCAAATGGGGTGATATAGGGCATTGAGCTAATCAATGGACTCTAGGAGGCACTTCATGCGCGGAGCCACACGGGCCAGGTGGGCCGCATGTGCGGTGGCCGTCGCCCTGGCAGCGACGGCCTGCGGCGGCGGGGACGACAGCGGCGGTGGTGGCGCCGACGGGATCGTGAGCTCCTCCTGGGGCGACCCGCAGAATCCCCTGGAGCCCGCGAACACCAACGAGGTGCAGGGCGGCAAGGTCCTCGACATGGTCTTCCGCGGACTCAAGCGGTACGACCCGAAGACCGGGGCGGCCACCGACATGCTGGCCGAGAAGATCGCGACCACCGACTCGCAGAACTTCACCATCACGGTCAAGGACGGCTGGACGTTCTCCAACGGCGAGAAGATCACCGCCAAGTCCTTCGTCGACGCCTGGAACTACGGCGCCGCGCTGAAGAACAACCAGAAGAACGCCTATTTCTTCCAGTACATCGACGGCTACGACAAGGTCCATCCGGCGAGCGGCAAGGCCGGTACGGACACCCTGGCCGGGCTCAAGATCGTCAACGAGATGACCTTCACCGCCAAGCTCAGCCAGAAGTTCTCGCTGTGGCCGGACACCCTCGGCTACCCGGCCTTCGCCCCGCTGCCCAAGCAGTTCTTCACGGACCACGCGGGCTGGCTCTCCAAGCCCGTGGGCAACGGCCCGTACACCATCGACAAGTACGCCAAGGGCTCGTCGATGAACCTGCGCAAGTGGGACAAGTACCCCGGCGACGACAAGGCGCAGAACGGCGGCATCGACCTCAAGGTCTACACCGACAACAACACCGCCTACACCGACCTGACGGCCGGCAACCTCGACCTCGTCGACGACGTACCCGCCTCCCAGCTCAAGAACGTCAAGGCGGACCTCGGGGGCCGCTACATCAACACCCCGGCCGGGATCATCCAGACCATCGCCTTCCCCTTCTACGAGAAGGCGTGGAACACCCCGGACGGTGCCAAGGTCCGCCAGGGCCTGTCGATGGCCATCAACCGGGAGCAGATCACCAACCAGATCTTCCAGAAGACCCGCACCCCCGCCTCCGACTGGACCTCCCCGGTCCTCGGCGCGGACGGCGGCTTCAAGAAGGGGCTGTGCGGCAAGGAGTGCACGTACGACAAGGCCGCGGCCAAGAAGCTGATCCAGGACGGCGGCGGCATCCCCGGCGGTCAGCTCAAGATCTCGTACAACGCGGACACCGGCTCCCACAAGGAATGGGTCGACGCCGTCTGCAACAGCATCAACAACGTCATGGGCAACAACAAGGCGTGCGTGGGCGGCCCGGTCGGCACCTTCGCCGACTTCCGCAGCCAGGTCTCCCAGCAGAAGCTGTCCGGTGCCTGGCGCGCGGGCTGGCAGATGGACTACCCGCTGATCCAGAACTTCCTCCAGCCGGTGTACTACACCAACGCCCCCTCCAACGACGGCAAGTGGAGCGACAAGAAGTTCGACGACCTGGTCGATCAGGCGAACGCCGAGACGGACAAGGCCAAGGCCGTCTCCACCTTCCAGGACGCGGAGCGGATCCTCGTCCAGCAGATGCCCGTCATCCCGCTCTGGTACCAGAACGGCAGCGCCGGCTACTCCGACCGGGTGTCGAACGTCGCGCTGAACTCGTTCAGCGTCCCGGTCTACGAAGAGATCAAGGTCAAGTGACCCACTGACACCGGGTGACGGGGGCGTCCCGAGCGTCCCCGTCACCCGGCCCAGGGCTTGCCACGGTCCACCTTCTCCGCCTGTTCGCCCCGACCCCCGGAGCCCCTCATGGGACGTTATGTGATCCGGCGGCTGCTGCAGATGATCCCCGTCTTCTTCGGCACCACGCTGTTGATCTTCCTCATGGTGAACGTGATGGGCGACCCCATCGCGGGTCTCTGCGGCGACCGCCAGTGCGACCCCGCCACCGCCGCCCAGCTGCGGTCGGAATTCGGTCTCGACAAGCCGGTCTGGCAGCAATACCTGACGTACATGGGCAATGTCTTCACCGGCGACTTCGGCACCGCGTTCAACGGGCAGCCGGTCACCGAGCTGATGGCCACCGCCTTCCCCATCACCATCCGGCTCACCATCATCGCGATCGCCTTCGAGGTCGTCATCGGCATCAGCCTCGGCGTCGTCACCGGACTGCGCCGCGGCCGGCCCATCGACACCACCGTGCTGATCCTCACCCTGGTCGTCATCTCCATCCCGACCTTCGTCACCGGCCTGCTGCTCCAGCTCCTCCTCGGCGTCGAGTGGGGCATCATCAAACCGTCCGTGTCACCCGAGGCCCCCGTCAACGAGCTGCTGATCCCCGGACTCGTCCTCGCCTCGGTCTCGCTGGCCTACGTCACCCGGCTCACCCGGACCTCGATCGCCGAGAACGCCCGCGCCGACTACGTACGCACCGCCGTCGCGAAGGGCCTGCCGAGGCGCCGCGTAGTCGTCCGGCACCTGCTGCGCAACTCCCTCATCCCCGTCGTCACCTTCATCGGTACGGACGTGGGCGCCCTGATGGGCGGGGCGATCGTC
The DNA here is from genome assembly GCF_035917275.1 of Streptomyces sp. NBC_01237. Lineage (NCBI taxonomy): Bacteria > Bacillati > Actinomycetota > Actinomycetes > Kitasatosporales > Streptomycetaceae > Streptomyces > Streptomyces sp. NBC_01237. Next base: position 5,879,547 of record NZ_CP108508.1, read on the forward strand.
ACCGAGCGGATCTTCAACATCCACGGCGTCGGCTACCAGCTCTACCAGGGCATCCTGCGCCAGAACTCCCAGACCGTCGTCGGGTTCGTCACCGTTCTGGTCCTCGTCTTCCTGGCGGCCAACCTGATCGTCGACCTCCTGTACGCCGTACTCGACCCGAGGATCCGCTATGCCTGAGCCGCAGTCATCGGACGGTGCGATCTCCCCGGCGGGAGCCGGTGGCGCGATGGACCTCGCCCTGGAGGAGGGCACCACCCTGGAGAAGACGCCGGGCGGCCCCGAAGGAACGGGACCGTCCGGCAAACCGCACAGCCTCTGGTCGGACGCCTGGCGCGACCTGCGCCGCAACCCCGTCTTCATCATCTCCGCCCTGGTCATCCTCTTCCTGGTGATCATCTCGATCTGGCCGTCGCTGATCGCGAGCGGCGACCCGCTCCAGGCCAATCTGGACGACGCCCAGAAGGGCTCCGAGCCCGGCCACCCCTTCGGCTTCGACCCACAGGGCCGCGACGTCTACACCCGGGTCGTCTACGGCACCCGGACCTCGGTCACCGTCGGTGTCTGCGCCACCCTCGGCGTCGCGATCCTGGGCAGCGTGCTCGGCGGCCTGGCCGGTTTCTTCGGCGGCTTCTGGGACGCGATCCTCTCCCGCATCACCGACGTCTTCTTCGGCATCCCGGTGGTCCTCGGCGGGCTCGTCTTCCTCTCCGTCGTCACCAGCTCCACCGTCTGGCCCGTCGTCGGCTTCATCGTCCTGCTGGGCTGGCCGCAGATCGCCCGTATCGCCCGCGGCTCGGTGATCACCGCCAAACAGAACGACTACGTCCAGGCGGCCCGCGCGCTCGGCGCCTCCAACACACGGATGATGCTGCGCCACATCACCCCCAACGCCATCGCCCCGGTCATCGTCGTCGCGACGATCGCCCTCGGTACGTACATCTCGCTGGAGGCGACCCTGTCGTACCTGGGCGTCGGCCTGAAGGACCCCGCGGTGTCCTGGGGCATCGACATCTCCGCCGCGTCCAACTACATCCGCAACGCCCCGCACATGCTGCTCTGGCCCGCCGGAGCGCTGGCGGTCACCGTGCTCGCGTTCATCATGCTCGGCGACGCGGTGCGCGACGCCCTCGACCCCAAGCTGCGCTGAGGAGCCCGTTGCCATGTTGCTCGAAGTGCGCGATCTGCACGTGGAGTTCCACACCCGCGACGGGGTGGCCAAGGCCGTCAACGGGGTCAACTACTCGGTGTCCGAGGGTGAGACGCTCGCCGTGCTGGGCGAATCGGGCTCCGGCAAGTCGGTCACCGCACAGGCGATCATGGGCATCCTCGACATGCCGCCCGGGAAGATCAGCGGCGGCGAGATCCTCTTCAAGGACCGCGACCTGCTGAAGCTCAAGCCGGAGGAGCGGCGCAAGATCCGCGGCCAGGAGATGGCCATGATCTTCCAGGACGCGCTGTCCTCGCTGAACCCGGTCCTCACGGTGGGACAGCAGCTCGGCGAGATGTTCGTCGTGCACCGGGGGATGTCCCGCAAGGACGCCAGGGCCCGGTCCATCGAGCTGATGGACCGGGTCCGCATCCCGGCCGCCAAGGAGCGGGTGGGGAACTACCCGCACCAGTTCTCCGGCGGGATGCGCCAGCGCATCATGATCGCCATGGCGATGGCCCTGGAGCCCTCCCTGATCATCGCCGACGAGCCGACCACCGCCCTCGACGTGACCGTGCAGGCCCAGGTGATGGACCTGCTCGCGGAACTCCAGCGCGAGCTGAACATGGGGCTCATCCTGATCACCCACGACCTCGGTGTGGTCGCGGACGTCGCCGACAAGATCGCCGTGATGTACGCGGGCCGGATCGTCGAGACCGCCCCGGTCCACGAGATCTACCGGGCCCCCGCCCACCCGTACACCAAGGGCCTGCTCCGCTCCATCCCGCGCCTGGACCAGAAGGGCCGGGAGCTGTACGCGATCAAGGGACTGCCGCCCAACCTGCTGCACATCCCGCCCGGCTGTGCCTTCAACCCCCGCTGCCCGATGGCCCAGGCCGTGTGCCGCACCGACGAGCCGCCGCTGTACGACGTGGCCGAGCACCGTCAGAGCGCCTGCCACTTCTGGAAGGAGACGCTCGATGCACGCTGACCACTCCGGCGGACGCAAGGAAGCGCGTGAGGAGGGCGAGGTGGCCGCCACCCTGCTGTCCAAGGCGCGGGAGCGGACGGCGTACGCGAACGGCGACCCGATCCTGGAGGTCCGCGACCTCGTCAAGCACTACCCGCTGACCCAGGGCATCCTGTTCAAGAAGCAGGTCGGCGCGGTCAAGGCGGTCGACGGGGTCTCCTTCGACCTGTCGGCGGGCGAGACCCTCGGCATCGTGGGGGAGTCCGGCTGCGGCAAGTCGACCGTCGCCCGGATGCTGGTCCACCTGGAACGGCCGACGGCGGGCGTGATCCGCTACAAGGGCGAGGACATCACCAAGCTGTCCGGCCGTGCGCTGAAGGCCGTGCGCCGCAACATCCAGATGGTGTTCCAGGACCCGTACACCTCGCTGAACCCGCGGATGACGGTCGGCGACATCATCGGGGAGCCGTACGAGATCCACCCCGAGGTCGCGCCCAAGGGCAGCCGGCGCCGGAAGGTGCAGGACCTGCTGGACGTCGTCGGGCTCAACCCGGAGTACATCAACCGCTATCCGCACCAGTTCTCCGGCGGCCAGCGCCAGCGCATCGGCATCGCCCGCGGCCTCGCGCTCAACCCGGAGATCATCGTCGCCGACGAGCCGGTCTCCGCGCTCGACGTGTCCGTGCAGGCGCAGGTGGTCAACCTGCTGGACCGGCTCCAGGCGGAGTTCGACCTCAGCTTCCTGTTCATCGCGCACGACCTGTCGATCGTCCGGCACATCTCCGACCGGGTCGGGGTGATGTACCTGGGGCGGATCATCGAGATCGGCACCGACGAGCAGATCTACGAACACCCCACGCACCCCTACACCCAGGCACTGCTGTCGGCGGTCCCGGTGCCGGACCCGATGGCCCGCGAGTACCGCGAGCGGATCATCCTGCACGGCGATGTGCCCTCACCGGCGCACCCGCCGTCGGGCTGCCGCTTCCGCACCCGTTGCTGGAAGGCGCAGGAGCGGTGCGAGCTGGAGGTGCCGCTGCTGGCGGTCCCGGCGGTGTTCCGGCTGGTGGACACCCCGGCGAAGCACGACTCGGCGTGCCACTTCGCGGAGGAGAAGCGGGTGGTGCCGCCGGGCGGCCGGCCGGACAGCGCGGGGCAGACCCGGGGCCCCGACGTGGAGGCTCCCGGCACCGCACTCAGGAAGGGCCCGCCGCCGGAGAATTCCGATGAGGAATCCGGCAATGCAAACCCGTCCGGCGATTGAGGAACAGCCGCCGTGCGCACATCCGAACGGACGGTCTTCCACCGGTGCCGAACCGAATTCCCCGTCAATTCCCCAGGGAACAGCGCCTGGCCGGGGCAAGGGCGGGCCAGGGCGGACCGGACGGCCTCGGAACAGGGCTCGGAGCGGGGCCCCGGCGGTTCGGTGCGACCGGGGAGCCGGGCGACATGAAGCGATAAATGCGCACCAAATTCGTTAACACGGAAGCAACTCGGCTGTCGCGGCGCGGATATACGCACGCCTCAGGATGAACGACGTACGGCCGTGCGGGTGCCGTGAACCGGCCGGGGTGTCGTCATGTCGCCCCGGTCGGTTACCCGTTACCCGCCTTTCCTCCGGATCCCCTTGTTCATCGCCGCGGGGCAGTGGAGTATCGCCGGTGTGACATTCACACGGGGAGCAAGAATCACCGGCGCGGTTCTCTGCGCCGTACTCGCGCTGATCACGGCGGGCTGGATCGTACGGGACCTCAGGGTGACCGGCGGACCGGCCGAACTGTGGGAGTACTGGGCCGGTTACATGGATGCGCGGGCGAAGGGCGTGCCCGCCACCTCGCAGGGCAGCGGAGTGCTGCTCGTGGTCTATGTGCTGGCCGCCGTCGCCGCGCTGCGTTCCTCGATCGCCGCCTCGGTACTGGTCGCCACCGGAGTGGCCACCCTGGCCGTGCGCCTCCCCGGGGTCTGGATCACCGGTTCCTCGTGGATGAACGGCAGTTACGCGGACGAGCTGCGCACCCGCGCGATGCTCGGCACCTTCGTGGCGCTGGCCGCAGCACTCGCGCTCGTCGTCACCGGGGCGGCGGGACGCAGGCCGGCGGACGACGGCGGCGCGGCCCGGCACGTCCGGCCCGGCCGGGGTGCCGGGGTCCTGGCCTTCCTGGCGCTGGGCGCCACCGGGGTGTTCTATCTCGCCTGGGAGGTCCGGCAGGCGTTCGTGCTGCCCGGCTATCTCTACCCCGCCTGGTACACCGGCGGGGAGCAGATCAGGGTCGTGCTCACCGACGCGCCGCCCGGCTGGAACAGTGTGGCGGTCGCCCTGCTCTGCCTGGTCGCCGCCTTCAGTGCCGTCGTCCGCGCGGTCCACTCCCGGCCGCTGGGCATGATCGCCGCCGGGTTCGTGCTGACCTCCGGGGTCCTGGGCGTCGCCCGTACGGTCCACCACGACCTGCTGGACCGTTTCGCCGACCTGGGGACCGAGTACCAGCTGAATCTGCTGACCCTGTTCTTCTCGGTCCTCGCCGGGGCGGTCACCCTCGTCGCGCTGGGACGCGGGGGCGTCGAGGAGGTCCCCGGCACCGGCGGTCAGGGCTACGGCCCCGGCGGCTGGAGCCAGGGGTGGGGTCCCGCCGCCGGACAGGGGTACGGGCAGGGCCCGGGACAGGGCCCCGGCCCCGGCTACGGGTACCCGTCCGTCCCCGGCCAGGCTCCCGGCTACGGCCCCCCGCCGGGCGGACCCCACAGTTCCGCACCGGGCGCCCCGCCCGCCGCCCCGCCGGGCGGGGCACCCGGCTACGGGCCCCCGCCGCCCTCGTCCCCGCCGCCCGGCTGGTGACGGGGCCTCACCGGCAGCGGCCCGGCCACCGGGCTCTCGGGGGCCGGGCCGCACGGGGCCTCACCGCCGCGGGCTCAGGCGCCCATCAGTCCCAGTGACCGCTTGAGGAAGTCCACCTGGAGCAGGAGCAGGTTCTCCGCGACCTGCTCCTGCGGCGTCATGTGCGTCACCCCGCTCAGCGGCAGCACCTCGTGCGGCCGCCCCGCCGCGAGCAGCGCCGAGGACAGCCGCAGCGCGTGGGCGACCACCACGTTGTCGTCCGCCAGCCCGTGGACGATCATCATCGGGCGTGCCTGCTCGGCGGGCTCGGAGAGCCCGTCGTCCGTCATCAGGGCGTTGTGCGCGTACACCTCGGGCTGCTCGGCGGGGTCGCCGAGATAGCGCTCGGTGTAGTGGGTGTCGTACAGCCGCCAGTCGGTCACCGGGGCACCCACGACCGCCGCGTGGAAGACGTCGGGGCGCCGCAGCACCGCGAGCGCGGAGAGATACCCGCCGTAGGACCAGCCCCGGATCGCCACCCTGGACAGGTCCAGCGGGAAGCGCCCGGCGAGCGCGTGCAGCGCCTCGATCTGGTCGTCGAGGGTGAGGACGAAGTTGTCCCGGACGGCCTTCTCCCAGCCCGGCGACCGGCCCGGTGCGCCCCGGCCGTCCGCGACGACCACCGCGAAGCCCTGATCGGCGAACCACTGGGACGTCAGATGCGCGTTGTGCGCGGCGACCACCCGGCGGCCGTGCGGCCCGCCGTACGGATCCATGAGAACCGGAAGCGGACCGTCCGACTCCTTATAGCCCGTGGGAAGCAGCACGGCGCACGGAATTCGCCGTGCGCCCCCCTCCGTGAGCGTCACCCGGGCGGACAGCACCGGTTCCTGGGCAAAGTTCGCGACCTGGGCGATCCGCTTGCCGTCCCGCAGGACCCGCACGGTCGTCCCGGGCCGGTCCGGCGACGCCGACACCAGCACCGTCAGGGCGCCGGACCGCACCGCGGAGTGCACCCCCACCCCCTCGGAAATCCGTTCGATGCCCAGCTCGTTGACCCGGTACACATGGCTCTGCCCGGTCTCCGGATCGGCGGCCTCCTCGCCCGCCGTCGCCGACACGAGGACGTCCGACTCCCCGATGTCCAGCACCGCCTGGATGTGCAACTGGGCCCCCGTCAACGGCCGGTCGCCGACCGCGAGCACCCGCGCGCCGCCCTCGTCGGCGATCCGTACGAGCCGCCCGTCCGGCGCCCACGCGGGCACGCCGGGGAAAAGATCAAGCCACACCGGGTCCTCGTCGGCGTGGACGGTCCGCGTCGCACCGGTCCCGGTGTCCACCGCCAGATACCGCTGGCCGCGCTGGTCACGGGCCTGCACCAGCAGCAGCGGCGCACCCGCCGCCGACCAGTGCACCTGGGCGAGGTACGGGTAGCGCGCCCGGTCCCAGACCACCTCGGTGCGGGCCCCGTCCAGGTCCGTCAGGAAGAGCCGCACCTCGGCGTTGGGCGTCCCCGCGGCCGGGTAGGCGACCTCGGCGGGCCTGCGGTCCGGATGCGCCGGATCGGCGATCCACCAACGCTGTACGGCGCTGTCGTCGGCGCGGGCCACCAGCAGCCGGTCCGATTCCGGCGACCACCAGAAGCCCCGGAAGCGCTGCATCTCCTCGGCCGCGATGAACTCCGCGAGGCCGTAGGCGATGTGCGGGGCCTCCGGTTCGGCGAGCGCCCGGTCGTCCTCGCCCGCCGCCCCCACGACCCGCAGCGCGCCTTGTGCGACGTAGGCGATGTGCCGGCCGTCGGGGGAGGGCCGCGGGTCGATCACCGGACCGGGCACCGGCAGTGCCCGCGCCGTCCCGGCCCGCAATTCGGCCACGTACACCTTGCCGGAGAGCGCGAAGGCCGCCAACTCGGCCGCGGCGTCCACCGCGTAGCCGACGATGCCCGCCGACCCCTCACGGGTCCGCTCGCGCCGCGCCCGCTCCTGGGGGGACAGCCGCTCCGCCGAACCGCCCAGCAGCGCCTCGGGGTCGGCGGCCACGCGCTCCTCGCCGGTCGCCGGGTCCAGCACCCAGAGCCGGTTGGTGCGATCGGTGCCGCCTGACGAGCGCAGGAAGATCACCCGTGTCTCATCCGGTGAGACGGTGAACGCGCGTGGTGCGCCGAGAGTGAACCGCTGGGTCCGTGCGTGCTGGCGGGGAAAGGACAGCTTCTTCGAGGTCATGGCTCTGAACTTAGACCGAGCCGCCGGTCCGTGCGCCCCTCGTGCTGCTGTGCCCCGATCAATGCGTTGGCACGGATAGTTATGATCCGTAGCGCTCGGTGGGTATGAACCTGCTGGCTCCACGTGTGCTGCCCGTCCCGACCGTACTGATGGAGGTGAACCGCCGTGGCGCTCTCGATTTCGGCGGTAGTGCTGCTGGCGATCATCGTCTTCCTGCTGATCCGGAAATCCGGACTGAAGGGCGGTCACGCGGTGGTCTGCATGCTGCTCGGGTTCTACATCGCGAGTTCGTCCATCGCGCCGACCATCTCCGATCTGACGAGCAACGTGGCGGGGATGATCGGCAGCATCAAGTTCTGACCGTGCGCACCCGACTTCTGACCGTGTGCGCTCGGCTTCTGCCCGCGCACCGGTCGATGCCGGGTATCTGAGCCCCCAGCCCCGGACGCTGCTCCCCGGACCCGGGCCGGGCTCGTAGGGTGGTCCTCATGAAGGACCTTCCCGCGCGCCGTCTGCTCCTGGTGCACGCGCACCCGGACGACGAGTCGATCAACAACGGCGCCACCATGGCCAGGTATGCCGCCGAGGGCGCCCACGTCACGCTGGTGACCTGCACGCTCGGCGAGGAGGGCGAGGTCATCCCGCCCTCGCTCGCCCATCTCACCGCCGACCGGGACGACACGCTGGGCGACCATCGCATCGGTGAACTCGCCGCCGCGATGCGGGAGCTCCACGTCGGCGATCACCGTTTCCTCGGCGGGCCCGGCCGGTTCCGCGACTCCGGCATGATGGGCGCCGAGCAGAACCACCGCCCCGGCGCCTTCTGGGACACCGCCGTGGACGACGCGGCGGCCCCGCTCGTCGAAGTGATCCGGGAGGTCCGGCCCCAGGTCCTCGTCACCTACGACCCCGACGGCGGCTACGGGCACCCGGACCACATCCAGGCGCACCGGGTCGCGATGCGCGCCGCCGACCTGGCCGCGGACCCGGCGTACGGCCCCGGCACCGCCGCCCCGCACACGATCGCGAAGATCTACTGGAACCGGGTGCCCCGCCCGGTGGCCGAGGCGGCCTTCGCCCGGCTGCGGGACACCGCCCCGGACGCCTTCGGGGGGATCGCCGCCGTCGACGACGTGCCGGGCGTGACCGGGGACGCGGAGATCACCACGGAGATCGACGGCTCGGCGTACGCGGACGCGAAGACGGCAGCCATGCGCGCTCATGTCACACAGATCGCGCTGCACGGCCCGTACTTCGCTCTGTCGAACGACCTCGGGCAGCCCGTCCTCACCACCGAGTACTACCAACTGGTGCGCGGAGCCCCGGGCGCGGCCGGGGGCACCCGGGAGCACGACCTGTTCGCGGGCCTGCCGGAAGCGTCCCCCACCCCGGACGCACCGCATGTACGGGACGCGGCACACGTGCGGGGAGCGCGGGCATGAGCCAGGGCAAGGACAAGGCGCGGGCCCAGGCGAGGACCCGGGCGCACGCGCCGCGCACCAACGCGCCGCCCAGGAGCGACGCACGGCCCACCGGCCTCGCCGCTCCGCCGAACCCCGCCCGGATCGCCGCCTACCTCGGCCTCGCGGTACTGGGGGCCCTGGTCGCGGTGACGGGCTCGCTCGTCCAAGCCGCCTGGTTCCCCGGCGGTTTGCTGATCGCGCTGGCCGCCACGGCGGGCCTCTTCTACGGCGGCCGCGTCCTGTTCGGGACGCAGCTCGGCGCGCTGGCCCCGGCCGCGGGCTGGCTGGTCGCGGTGATCGTCCTGCTGAGCGGCCGACCCGAGGGCGACTACGTCTTCGGCGACGAACTCGGCCTGACGCTCTTCCTGCTCGGCGGGATGGCCGTCGCTGTGATGTGTGCCACCACCTCCAGGCTGCCGCAATCAGCCACCCGCACCGGCCGGTCCGGTACCTGATGTGCCATGTCCGGGCCCTTGAGGGCCCCCACAGGTGTGATGCGCAGGTGGAGGTTTCGCCCGCTCGCGGAGTCTCCGTCGGCGGCGGCAAGTATGGTGGTGCGCGCGCCGAGCCGTCCCCTGGCCTGCGGCATGGGGGAAGTACGGGCGGCGGAGCCAATCGGGAGAACCTGCTTTGAGTCGTGAAACTGACAGTTCGTCCTCCGGACCCCAGGGGCGCGGCGGGGCCGCGTACCCGTCGGGTACGCCGCCGTACGGATCCCGCCAGTATCCGTCGCAGGACGGCCCGGACGAGACGCCGGAACCTGCGGACCCGCCCCGGCCCGGAGAACCGAGAACCGAGACGACGCTGACGACGCGCATCCGGATCAACATCCCCGGTTCGCGTCCCATCCCGCCGGTCGTGATGCGTAAGCCGATGGGCGACGGCGACACGTCCGGGGGCCGTTCCGAATCCGAGCGCACGGGCGGCACCCCGCGGCCCGGCGTGCCCGGTCCCGGCTCCTCGCCCACCGCGGGCGGGACACCACCCGGCGGACCGGCCGCGGAGGCGCGGGACGGCGGTCCGCCCGCCGAGCCGTCCGCCGACAAGCCGGCCAGGGAGAAGAGCGGCAGCGACTGGTTCGCGCCGCGCAAGACCCCGACGACCACCTCCGTGGTCGGCAGCACCGGGTCCGCCGACGGCGGCGCCCCGGCGCCCGGACCGGGCAGCGGCGCGGGCACCGGAGCCGGTGCGGGGGCCACCCCGCCCCGGGCCGAGCTGCCGTACTTCTCGGACGGCCCGCAGCCCGGCGGCAGCGCGCTGGACGAGTTCGGTGCCGGGGTTCCCGGCGGCGGTCCGCGGGCGACCCCCAACCTCGGGGTGCGTACGCCCGGCCCGTCCGGTCCCACCACGGGTCCGGCCACCGGCAGTTCGTCCCTGACGCCCGACCTCGGCGCGCTCCACGGCATGGGCGGCCCGGCGGGGTCCGGCCCGATGGTGCCCGGCGGTCCGGGGCCGATGGTGCCCGGCGGCCCCGGTGGCGTACCGCCGCGGATGTCGGACGACACCGCGATCCTGACCCCGCAGCCCCCGGCACCCGAGCCCGGACCCGGCGGTCATGTCTCCGGTGACACGCTCACCAGCGGCATCCCCGTCGTGCCGAGCGAGCCCCGTTCGACGTTCCCGAGCAGGCCGGCCGGCCTCGACGGGGCCGGACCGGGCCCGATGGGCAGCGGACCCGCCGGTGCGGCCGTCCCGGCGCCCGGACCCTCGGCCCGCCCGGCCCCGAAGGCCGCGCCCGCCAAGAAGGGCCGCTCCAAGCTGGTCCTGCTCGGCGCGGGCGTCTTCGTGCTGTTCGGTGTCGCGTACGGCGCCGGGCTCGTGCTGAACCACTCCGAGGTCCCCAAGGGCACCACCGTGCTCGGCGTCGACATCGGCGGCGGCACGAAGGAGCAGGCGGTCGGCAAGCTCGAAGCCGCCCTCGGCGAGCGGGCCCAGGCTCCCCTCCAGCTGTCCGTGGACGGCAAGAAGGAGAAGCTGGACCCGGAGAAGGCCGGACTCACCCTGGACAGCCAGGAGACCGTGCGCGAGGCGGCGGGCAGCGACTACAACCCGGTCTCGGTGATCGGCTCCCTGTTCGGCGGCGTACGTCCCGCCGACCCGGTGATCCCGGTCGACGAGGAGAAGCTCGGGGTCGCGCTGACCGATCTGGCGGGCGTCTCCGGCTCCGCCAACGACGGCACGATCAAGTTCGAGCCCAACAAGGCCGTCGCCGTACCGGGCAAGGCGGGCAAGGCGCTGGACGTCAACCAGTCGCTGATCTCCGTACGGGACGCCTACCGCGCCCAGGTGCAGACCGGAAAGGCGGGCGTGGTCGAACTGCCCGTCGCGAGCCACGAACCGACCATCACCCAGGCCGAACTGGACCGGGCGATGAAGGAGTTCGCCAAGCCCGCCATGTCCGGCCTGATCACCATCAAGGCCGGTCCCAAGGAGATCCAGTTCGGCCCGGCGAAGTCCCTGCCGCAGATCCTGTCCATGAGGGCGATCGACGGCCGGCTGGTCGACCACTACGACAAGAAGGCCATCGACACCCTCTGCGACGGTGTCTTCGACGGCATCATGGCGGTCAAGGGCGACGGCAAGAAGCACCAGGTCAGCGCGGACGACGTGGCCCAGGCCATGAAGACCGCGCTGGCGGGGAGGACCGAGGCCGAGCGCACCGTCACGATCGACCTGACGGGCCAGGGCTGACGGGCCCGCGCACCCCGCGCGTATGACGCCGCCCCCGGCCGGAACCCTCCGGCCGGGGGCGGCGTCATACGCGCGGCATGACATCTGTCATCCCCCTTTCACGACAGCCGCCCCTGCCGCCCGGACGCCCCCGACGGCCACGCTGGACGCATGACAACAACAGCCGCGCACCCGGCCGGACGAACGCCCGCGGGGGCCGTCCCGGGAACCGCCGCCGTGCGTTTCGAGAACGTCAGCAAGGCGTACGGGGACGTGAGCGCCGTCGACGGGCTCACCCTGGAGCTGCACCCCGGCGAGACCGTGGCGCTCCTGGGCCCCAACGGTGCCGGGAAGTCCTCCACCCTCGACCTGCTCCTCGGCCTGCGCACCCCCGACTCCGGTTCGGTCCGGCTCTTCGGCACCGGCCCGCAGGAGGCGATCGCGGCGGGCCGGGTCGGCGCGATGCTCCAGAGCGGCGGACTGATGGAGGACGTCACCGTCGAGGAACTGGTCCGCCTCGTCAGCTCGCTGCACCCGAAGCCGTACCCGGTGGACGAGGTACTGGCCAGGGCCGGAGTCGCACAGATCGCCGGCCGGATGGTCAACAAGCTCTCCGGCGGCCAGGAACAGCGGGTGCGGTTCGCGCTCGCCACCGCCGGGAACAGCGACCTGATCGTCCTCGACGAGCCGACCACCGGCATGGACGTCCCCGCACGCCAGGCGTTCTGGGCGACCATGCGCGAGCAGGCCGAGCAGGGCCGTACCGTCCTGTTCGCCACCCACTACCTCGAAGAGGCCGACGCGATCGCCGACCGCGTCCTCGTCCTGCACAAGGGCCGCCTCCTCGCCGACGGCACCGCCGCCGAGATCAAGGCCAGGGCCGGGGCCCGCCGGATCTCCTTCGCACTGCCGGGCGCGGCGGACACCGCCGCCCTGCGCACGCTCCCGTTCCTCGCCGCACTGGACATCAGCGGCGACCGGGTCCGTATCCAGTCGCACAACGCCGACGCGACCGTGCACGCGCTCTACGGCCTCGGGCTCTTCCCCCGCGAACTCGAAGTCGGCGGGCTCGGCCTGGAGCAGGCATTCGTCGCCATCACCGAGGCCGAGGAGGCCAGGACCTCATGACCGGTCCCCTTTCCGGTGCCCTCATCGGACTCGAAGTGACCCGCACCCTGCGGAACAAGAAGTTCATGTTCTTCTCGGTCATCTACCCGTCGGTGATCTACCTGCTGATCTCCGGCACCCGGAACACCACCGACACGGTGCCCGGCACCGATCTGACCATGCAGGCGTTCTTCATGGTCTCGATGGCCTCCTTCGGCGCCCTGACCGCCGTGCTCATGGGCAACAGCGAGCGCATCGCCAAGGAGCGCGAGAAGGGCTGGGTCCGCCAGCTGCGCCTGACGCCCCTGCCCGGCAGCGGCTACGTCCTGGCCAAGATCGCCAGTGCCGCGATCGTCACGCTGCCGTGCATCGTGGTGGTGTTCGTCGTCGCCGCGTCGGCCAAGCACGTCACCTTCGACGCCTGGCAGTGGGCGGCCCTGACCGGCACCATCTGGGCCGGGTCGCTGGTCTTCGCCGCGCTGGGCGTCGCCATCGGCTACCTCGCCACCGGGGACGCGGTCCGCCCGATCACGATGATCATCTACTTCGGGCTGTCGATCCTCGGCGGACTGTGGATGCCGACCGCCACCTTCCCCCAGTGGCTCCAGGACATCTCCGTCTGGCTGCCCACCCACGCGTACGCTGCTGTCGGCCAGTCCATCGGGATGGGCGGCGCGCCGGAGGCCAAGGACATCGCGCTCCTCTGCGGCTACTTCCTGCTGTTCGCGGGCGGTGCGGCCCGGCTCTACCGGAAAGACACCCTGAAGGCGTGAGTGGCGTGGCAGACGGCGGTTCGCACGAGACGTACGTGGGTCTGGGGCGCCCGCCCCAGGACCGCAGGCAGTTCTTCGTCAAGCTGCTGTGGATCGGCATCTGGCTCGCCTTCATGAGCGCGCCCGTCACCGATGTGGCGCACGGCGACCACACCCCGTGGGCCCGCGCGCTCGGCGCCCTCGGACTGGTGGTCTTCGTGGCCGCCTACCTCGTCCTGGTCTTCCGCCACACCTCCAGGGCGCTCGCCCGCACCAGGGTCCTGGCGACGATCGGCTTCCTCGCCGCCCTCGCGGTGACCCTCTCGCTGACGCTCGGCACCCCCTGGCTGGTGCTGTTCGTGTACGTCGCGGTCTCCGCGGGAGCCACGCTGCCGATGCGGCTCGCCTGCTGGCTGATCCCGCTGACCAGCGGCGTACTGGTACTCATCGGCCTCACCGGCGACCACCCGCGCGAGATCATCACGGCCCTCGTCTTCCCCGCGCTGCTCGGCGGGTTCGCCATGACCGGCGTACAGCAGATGATCCGTACGACGATCGAGCTGCGCGAGGCCCGTGCGACGGTCGCGCAGCTCGCCGCCAACGAGGAACGGCTGCGCCTCGCCCGCGACCTGCACGATCTGCTGGGCCACTCGCTCTCCCTCATCACGCTCAAGAGCGAGCTGGCGGGCCGGATGCTCCCCGGCAGCCCGGAACTCGCGGCCGCCCAGGTCGCCGACATCGAACAGGTCAGCAGACAGGCCCTGGTGGACGTGCGCGACGCGGTGTCCGGCTACCGGCGTCCCACCCTCCCCGGCGAACTGGCCGCGGCCCGTACGGCGCTGGCCGCCGCCGGAATCGCCGCCGGAATCCCGCCCGAGGCCCCCGGCGGCCTCCCCGAGGAGCCCGAGGAGGTGCTCGCCTGGGGGCTGCGGGAGGCCGTCACCAACGTCGTACGGCACAGCGGCGCCCGCCACTGCACGGTGACCCTCACCCCGCGCCAGACCCTCGCCGGGCCGGTCCTCGAACTGCGGGTCGCCGACGACGGCCGGGGCCCGGCGGGCACGAAGGCGGGCACGAAGGCGGGCAACGGCCTCACCGGGATCGCCGAACGCCTCACCACGGTCGACGGCACGCTCTCCACGGAGCCGGCGTCCCCGGGCGGAGGTTTTGCCCTGACCCTCCGCGTCCCCACCGGATCGGGCCTAGGATCCGGGGAATGAGCATGATCAGACTTCTCCTCGCCGAGGACCAGTCCATGGTCCGCGAGGCTCTCGCGGCCCTCCTCGGCCTGGAACCCGACATCGAGGTGGCCGCCCAGGTCGCCCGCGGCGACGAGGTTCTGGCCGCCGCCCGTGAACACCGCGTCGATGTCGCCCTGCTGGACATCGAGATGCCCGGGATGACCGGGATCGAGGCCGCCGCCGAACTGCACCGCGAACTGCCCGGCGTGAAGATCGTGGTCGTCACCACGTTCGGCCGCCCCGGCTATCTGCGCCGCGCGATGGAGGCGGGCGCCGACGCCTTCCTGGTCAAGGACGCCCCGGCGTCCCAACTCGCACAGGCCGTACGCAAGGTGCTCGCCGGGGAGCGGGTCATCGACCCGACCCTCGCGGCCGCCGCGCTCGCCGACGGGGCGAGCCCGCTGACCGACCGCGAGCGCGACGTGCTGCGCGCGGCGGCCGACGGCTCGACCAACGCGGAGATCGCGGGCGCCCTCCACCTCTCGCAGGGGACCGTGCGCAACTATCTCTCCACGGCCATCCAGAAGATGGTGGCCCGCAACCGGGCGGAGGCGGTCCGCATCGCCCGTGAGAAGGGCTGGCTGTAGGCCCTTGCCGCGTCCGAGGCCCGGCGGGCAGCGTCTCGGGGGCCGGGTGCGCGCGGCTCGCGGGGCTCACCGCGTACCGGTCGGCACCAGCCCCGCCTCGTACGCGATGATCACCAGCTGCACCCGGTCCCGGGCGTCCAGTTTGGCGAGCAGCCGGGTCAGGCCTGGAGAGCGATGACGCCGATGCTGTGCGCGACCGTGTCGTGCATCTCGCGGGCGATCCGGAGCCGTTCGGCGGTGACCGCCTGCGCCGCCGCGCGGGCCGTCAGCTCCTGGGCGTACTCACGCGTCCGGCGCACCGACATCCCGGCCAGGCAGGCGATCACCGCCAGCAGGGAGACGGCCTCCCAGTAGGTCCAGCTGGTGTAGGCGCCGTGCGGGAGCCGCAGGGGAAGGCCCAGCAGCGCGCGCAGCAGCACATAGCCGGGCAGCACCGCGACGGTCACGGCGAACGCGGGGCCCCAGCTGCGGCGGGAGCGGGTCGCCACGAGGAAGCCGAGAGCGATGTCGAGGGTCAGATGATGGAGGAACGCGACCCCCAGCGAGCCCACCGCCAGCGCCGCCCCGAGCGAGCCGACGGCCAGCAGGACGAGTGCGGGCAACGGCCGGACGGACAGCAGCCGACTGCCCGTCAGCGCCGATACGGTGGCCGCGGCCAGGAGCAGCCAGTCCTCGGCCGCCAGGAGGGGAAGACCGCTGGGCATCCCCGGAACGCCGAACTGCGCGCGTACCGAGGAGAGCGTCGCGGCACTCCACAGGAGGGCCGCCCAGACGCCCGGCGGCACACGCTTGAGCAGGGGGAGGGGCGGCATCGGCATGGCCCGATCGTAGCCACGGGCCCCGGCGGCGGCATCGGACCGGGGGTGTACACCCACGGTCGACAGACATGCCCAGGAGTGTCAGCGGAGGGCCGATGACGTACGGGGGCGGCCGGCGCCACCGTGGACACCGTGATCGAAGTCAACGAACTCACCAAGCGGTACGGTCCGACCGCCGCCGTCAGCAATCTCACCTTCACCGTGCGCCCCGGCCAGGTCACCGGCTTCCTCGGCCCCAACGGCGCGGGAAAGACCACCACCCTGAGGATGCTGCTCGGCCTGATCGAGCCCACAGCCGGGACCGCCACCCTCCAGGGGCT
Organism: Streptomyces sp. NBC_01237; assembly: GCF_035917275.1. Taxonomy (NCBI): domain Bacteria; kingdom Bacillati; phylum Actinomycetota; class Actinomycetes; order Kitasatosporales; family Streptomycetaceae; genus Streptomyces; species Streptomyces sp. NBC_01237. The sequence goes on from NZ_CP108508.1 coordinate 5,895,656, forward strand.
GCCGTTCCGCCACCACGCCCGGGGCCTGCGGCACGTCGGCGCGCTCCTCGACGCGGGCGACGCCCACGGCGGCCGCACCGCCCGCGCCCACCTGCGCGCCCTGGCCCGCAGCAACGGCATCCCGCGCACCCGGGTCGACGAGGTGCTCCAGGAGGTCGGCCTGGCCGGTGCGGCCCGCCGTCGCATCGGCGGCTTCTCCCTCGGCATGCGCCAGCGCCTGGGCATCGCCACCGCGCTGCTCGGGGACCCTCCGGTGCTGCTGTTCGACGAACCGCTCAACGGGCTCGACCCGGAAGGCGTGCTGTGGGTGCGCGGCCTGTTCCGGCGGCTCGCCGCCGAGGGGCGCACCGTGTTCGTCTCCAGCCATCTGATGACCGAGATGGAGAACACCGCCGACCGGCTCGTCGTCATCGGCCGGGGTGAACTGATCGCCGAGGAGAGCCTGACACGGTTCGCGGCCCGGGGGACCCGGCAGAGCGTGAGCGTACGCACCCCGGACACGGCCCGGCTCGTGCCGCTGCTCACGTCGGAGGGCGCCTCGGTGCACCGCGAGCCCGCGGACGGCCTGCTCACGGTGACCGGTCTGGACGCGGCCCGGATCGGTGAACTCGCCCTGCGCCACCGCCTCCCGCTGCACGAACTCAGCACCCGCGGCTCCTCCCTGGAGGAGGCGTTCATGGAACTGACGGCCGACAGCGTCGAATACCCCGCAGGAGACCCCCGATGACCACGGTGAGCACCGCCCCCGTCGGCGGCAGGGCCGGCACCGGCCCCCGTGCCCGGTTCACCGATCTGCTGGCGGCCGAGTGGCTCAGGACGTGGTCGCTGCGCTCGACCCCGTGGACGTACCTGATCACCGCACTGGTGGTCATCGCGTTCAACGCGGGTACGGCGTACGACCACTACAAGTACTGGTACGAGTACGACGAGGGGGGCCGGACCGGCTTCGTCGCCGACGGGATACCCCTGCTGGACGCCTTCACCACGAACGCGGGCATGCTCCTGGCGCTGGCCGCCGGTGCGATCGGGGCCGTGTCGGTCACCGGTGAGTACGGTTCCGGCCTGATCCGCACGACGTTCACCGCCGTGCCGGCCCGCCGCTCGGTGATGGCGGCCAAGGCGATCGTGCTCACGGCGGTCATGACCGTGTTCGGCGCGGTCGTGGCGGGGGGTTCCTTCTGGCTGACCCAGGCGATCCTGTCCGGGCGGGACGCCGGAGTCCCCCTCGGCCACCCGGGCGCCCTGCGCGTCGTCGTGGCCTCGGCGCTGCTGGCACCGGTGTGCGCACTGGCCGGCCTGGCGCTGGGCACCCTGGTCCGGCACGGCGCGGGCTCGGTGGCCGGCTCGGTCGGGGTGCTGCTCCTGCTGCCGATGGTGATGAGCGACCGCCGGTACGCGACGGCGGTCGCCGACCACGTCCTGCCGCTCAGCGCGTGGATGCGGCTGACCGACGTGCGGGACCTGCCCGTCCCGTTCCCGTGGACGAACGCGGGGGCCTGGACGGTGTACGCGGTGTGGGCGCTGGCGGCGGCGACGGTCGCGGTGACGGCGGTACAGCGCCGGGACCAGTAGCGGGCCGGCGGACGGGGCCGGCGGACGGGCGTCGATCCGCGTCGGGAAGGCCCGCGCCGTCGGGACCACTGCCTTCACCCGCGGCGCTCACCCGCCGTCTTCACCCGCGGCGCTCACCCGCCGTCTTCGCCCACGGGCCTCCGCATCCCTGCGCCACCGACTGCCCTCATCCACGGGCGGAGAGCAGCAGGTTCAGCTCCTGGTAGCCGGCCGGCTCCTCGGGCACGGGGCAGGTTCCGGTGGTCAGGAACGCGCGGGCGGCCCGGCGCGCCGTTCCGTAGGCGGCCTCGGCCAGGGCGGAGCCGAGGCTGACGCGGGCGGCACCGAGGCGCCCGAGCTCCGCCACGGACGGGCCTCCGGGCCCGGCGAGCACATTGAGCGGTACGCCGACCCCGTCGGCCAGCGCCGTGACGGTCGCCGTGTCCGTGACCCCGGGGACGAAGATCCCGTCGGCACCGGCGTCCACATAGGCCGCGGCCCGTTCCAGCGTGTGACGCAGCCGGGTCCCGGGGTCGCCGACCGCCCGCAGATACGTGTCGATACGGGCGTTGACGAACAGGGCGATCCCCGCGGCGTCGGCCGCCGCGCGGGCCGCGGCGAGACACGCGGCCTGATGGGCGACCGGGCGCAGCGGGCCGGACCCGTCAGGAGCGGCGTCCTCGATGTTGACGCCCACGGCGCCCGCGTCCAGCACCCCGGCGACGGTCCGGGCGACCTCGTCCGGCCCGGTCCCGTAACCGCTCTCGATGTCGGCGCTCACCGGCACCCGTACGGCGGCCACGACACGGGCGACGAGGCCGAGCGCGCGTTCCCTGCCCAACCGGTCGCCGTCGGCCACTCCCAGGCTCCAGGCGGCCCCGGCGCTGGTGGTCGCGAGGGCGGTGGCTCCGGCGTCCTCCACGAGCCGGGCCCCGGCGGCGTCCCAGACGTTGGCGAGGGCGAGCGGGGCGGTGCGGTCGTGGTGCAGGGAACGGAAGGTCAGGGCGGAGGTGTGCTGGTTGCTCATGGCTCCAGTGCATCAGCCGGGTGTGCGCGGAGTCCGGCAGGTTTGCGACCTGTACGTCGGCGGGGCGGGGAGCCAGGACCGGCTCCCCGCCCCGCCCCGCGGGAGGGCCGCCCCGCCCCGCGGGAGGGGCCGCCCTGCTCTACGGGAAGGACACCACCTGCGAGGGGACGGTGTCCGAACCGGACGTGGGGGACCCGGTGTCGTTGATGACGTGCTCGTACTGGCCCTTGCCGCCCAGCGAGACGACCAGCAGATCGTGGAACTTCACGCCGGGCTTCACCGGGGCCTGGAACCCGTGCTGCTGACGGATGGTCGGGTCGACGTTGAAGTAGCAGTAGCTCCCCATGCCCCAGCCCTCGTGGGTGGTGACGGAGTCGTCGACCTTGTAGGCGGCGTACCCCTTGATGTCGCCGTTCTGGATGGCGGCCTGGTTGGGGGCGTCGTACGCCTTCTCGTTCTGGAAGAAGATCGTCCGGCCCCGCTCGCCGGACCACCGCACGTCGTACTTGTTGAAGTGTTCGACGAACAGCCCGGTGGCCAGGACGTCGTCGCCCTTCACATGGACTCCGTAGTCGGCCCGGTTGGTCTCCCAGCCGACGCCCTCGCCGTGGTCCGCGCGCCAGACCCAGGTGTGGTCGATGATCGTGTCGTCGCTGTTGACGACGATGCTGGTGGTCGCCCTGCCGGGGCCGGCGCCGCCGATCCGTACGAACACGTCCTGGAGCGAGGTCGGGTTGGCCGAGTGGTCGGCGGAGGCGTTGTCCGGCCCGACCTCCACCAGCGTCTCGGAGTTGACCGGACCGGCGTCGATCAGCAGACCGGCCAGCTTCACCCCGTCGACGTCCCCGACCTTGATCGCGCTCACTCCGTTGTCCGGAATGATCGTGGCGAGCCCGAGCCCGAGGGCCACGGTGTCCGGGCGGTCGATCTCGATGGGCCGGTCGATGTGGTAGATGCCCGGGGTGAAGAGCAGATGCAGCCCCTGGTCGACGGCCTCGTTGATGGTGGCGGCGCTCGCGCCCGGCTTCACGACGTAGAACCGGTCCAGCGGGATCGACTCGCCCTGCGGGGTCCCGTTGCCCCATGAAGTGCCGCGTGCGCCGGTGCGCTTGGCGGGGACGAACACCTTGTAGTCGGCGCCGTCCAGATAGAGGAACGGCTTCTCGCGCGAGACGGGTGTGGTCTCCAGCGTGGTGTACGGAGGCTGCGGGAAGCTCTGCGCGGGCGCGCCCTCGACGCCGGAGAACGTCATGTTCCAGACGCCGTTGCCCCAGCCGCCGATCGCGCTGTCCCGGGTGTACCACTGCTGCTGAGAGTACGGCGAGACCGTGCCGTCGATCCTGCTGTCGGCGATGTAGCCGCCGCTGGCCCAGCCGTATCCGTCGGGAGCGAGGTTGAGCCCGCCCTTGACGTGCATCCGCCGGAAGGGCGCGGCCTGGGAGACGGCCCACCGGTTGGTGCCGTTGACCGGCTTGAGCGCCAGGTTCTCCGCCGACCGCCAGAAGTTCTGGGTGGCGTTGCCGTTGAACCACCCGGCGTCGACGGTCACATCACCGTTGAAGGTGGTGTCGTCGGGGTTGAGCCCGAGCCCGGCGATCGAGGTGTAGAAGCCGAGCTGGGCGTTGATGTTGTCGTACGTGCCCGGCTTGAACATCAGCGCGTAGCGGTCGCTGCCGAACTGCGCGGACTCCTGCTTCTTGAAGATCTCGTCGACCTTGGCCTGGATGCCGGGCGTCGACGGGTCGAAGACCAGCACATTGGGCCCGAGGTCGCCGCCGCCGGGAACGGCCGCGGCCTCCTCGCCGAACGCCGTGCCGGCGGTGGGGACGGCCATGATCAGCGAGAGCGCGAAGGCGGCGAGGCCGAGCACGCGGGAGCGGCGGTATCCGCCTGCCGGTGTGGGGGGAACATGCATGAAGGTACGTCTCCTGAGGTCGTGGTGTGGGTGCACGACTGGCGGTCGGCAGAGCCCATGGGGGGCGGGCCGAGGGAAGGCCCGCGACGGCTCCGCGGGAATCTGTGAGAGCGCTCTCACGTGTGAGCGATGTTTCCCGTGTTGCCCTGGACACGTCAAGAGGTGTGCGTCAGAACGCCCGACCGAATGCGTTGGGCGCAACAACTAACGTCAACCGAGCGGCAATTGCCCCGCAATCGACCCGGTCGGCGGGCTCGTTGACTTCACAAGATGATCTCGCGAGGGGTTGGCGCGCCTTCCAGCTCGCGCACCAGGACCGAGAACCGCGGACCGTCCGGAAAGGGCTGCTGATCACCGATGTGCCGATAACCCCAGGACGCGTAGAGGGCCAGGACCCGGGGATGCTCCGGGTCGCACAGGAGCGTGACGCGCTTCTCGGGCCGCGGGCACAGCAGATCCTCGTGGATGCGGTGCGCCGCGCCGGTGCCCTGCCACGGGGCGCGCACCATCAGCTCGAAGAGGGCGAGCGTGCGGGACCCGTCCTCCTCCGCGAAGCCCTCGGGCAGCGGGGTCGTCATGTGCGACCACCAGCGGGCGCCCCGGCGCAGGGGTGCGCCGTACGCGTACCCCACGGGCTGGTCGCCGTCGTAACCGATCACCGCTTCCCACCCGGCGCCGCCGGCGTGGTTGGTCAGCCGCTGGTCGAAGCGCGCCAGGCTGGTGAAGGGGACGTGCAGGGAGTCGGCGTACACCTCCGCGTAGACGTCCAGGAGGACCGGACGTATGTCCGGCAGGTCGATCGCGGTGTAGCGGCGCAACTGGACGGTCATGGTGAGGGTGTCCCCTTCGCTGTTCGCTGGAGCCAGTCCTGGGCGTGTGATGCGGGGTGCACCGCCAACTGACGGCGGAAGTCGTCGAGAAGGCTGCCGATGCGCCGGCTGCCGGGCGCGGTGGCGGCCGTGGCGAGCGCGCGGTCGGCGGTCGCGCAGGCCGCCTCGACGTCATGCTGACCGAGCTGGGCCAGGGCGAGCTGGGCGGTGTAGTAGACGCGGTTACGGGTGAATCCCGGACCCAGCAGTGCCAGCGCCTGGTGGATGCGCGCCTCGGCCGGCTCGGCCTGTCCCAGACGATGGTGGACGATGCCCGCCAGGCCGTGCAGTTCGGCGTGGTCGTAGAAGGCCAGCCAGGTGGGCCGATGGCTCAGGTCCGCGCGGGCCAGCGCGTCCTCGGCGTGCCCCAGCGCCCGCAACGCCGACCGCTTGTCGCGGAGACGGGCGTGGGACAGCGCGATGCGTGCGTGTGCCTGCGAGGCGTACAGCGGATCGCGCCGCGCCATTCCGGCGTCCCGCACCGCCTGCGAGGCGTGCAGCGACTCGATGAGACCGCCCCGCTGCCCGGCGAGCATGGCGACGTTGTTCCACACCCGGTGCATGGCATCCGCGTCCCCGGACAGGCCCGCGAGCGTCACCGCACGGTCGAGGTGGTGCGCCGCGCGCTGCTGGTTGCGGGAGTCGAACGCGGCCCAGCCGGCGGTGCTGGCCGCGTTCGCGGCAGCCGCGTAGAGCATGGACCGTACGCGGGCCGAGGCGCGGCCCGAGTCCAGGAGTGACAGGGCGTGCCGCATCCAGGTCAGGAGCTGGGCCTCGATCCGTGCCGTACCGCCGACCCGGCACTCCTGCCGGTAGAGGGAGGCGAGCGCCTGCCCGACACGTCTGACGTCGGAGATGCCGACGGTGGTGCGGCCCGGGGGCAGGACGACGGTCGCGGCCATCACGGCGGCCCGCTGGGTGAAGTCCCGCCGCTCCACCGGATTCCCCGGTGCCATCGCCCGAATGCCGTCGGGGGGCCCGGTGCGTTGACGGGGGACGAACCCGAGTTCCTCGGCGGAACATCCGAATTCCCTTTCCAGGGCGATCCGTTGGCGCGCATGCGGCCAACGCGTGGTTCCCGTCAGGTAATTCCGGATATGCCGGTCCTGAAGAGACCCCGGTCGCCCTGTCAGGCTCTCGATGTGCTCGTTGAGCCGACTCGCGAGCTCGTGCTGCTTCAGCCCTGCGGCGCTCATACGGGCGGCCAGCAGAACATTGCCGGTCTTCCTCGTCATGAAACTCACGGTAGCGGTTTCCGCACCGGCGATGACCGGTGGGCGGGTCGAAATTGCCGGTTTCCGGTGACTGAATGGAAGCGTGAATTGCCTTGGCCCCAGGCTCGTTCACCGTTCTCCTTGATACATCACCGTCGGAGGAACGGACGGTGGTGGCCACCACCGGCCACGGGTGAGGAGGACATGTGACCGAAGCCGACGCCACCTGGCCGCGCGCGACCCTCGGCATCGAGGCGATCACGACAGCGCTCGACCATGCCCTGGCCCCCCGTGCGGCCCTTCCGCCGCGCAGCGTGATCAACGCGGGAACGGATGAACTGATCCGCCATCTGCGGTCGTTGATGGCCGTGGACGATTACGGCCACGACGAGCCGGGGCGGGGTGCGGTCCGGGTGCTGTTCCGGGTGGCGTACCGGAACCTCGACCTGGCGGTCCGTCCCGATGACACGACGTCGGACGACGACGCGTACACGTACTGGCGGACGATCGCGAGCCTGACGGCGGCGTTCCGGGACCTCTACGTGAGCCGGTCGAGGGAAGCCGCGGGGTGAGCGGGCGGGGCCGTAGGGGAGGGGGAGGCTTGCACCGTGCGGGTGCTGCCCATGCCCGAAGGGCCGCTCCGGGCGTGCCTGGGAGAATTCCGTTCCGGCCGTCGCCGCAGCGCCTCTACGGTGGGCCCGTGATGACACAGATGATCGTTCTCAACGGTGGTTCCAGTTCGGGGAAGTCCGGGATCGTCCGCTGTCTCCAGTCGGTGCTGCCGGACCCCTGGCTGGCCTTCGGGGTCGACACCCTGGTCGACGCGATGCCCGCGTCCCTGCTGACCTCGGACACCGGGATCGAGTTCGCTCCGGACGGTGAGGTGGTCGTCGGCCCCGGCTTCCGGACGTTGGAGGCGGCGTGGATCGAAGGGCTCGTCGCGATGGCGGGTGCGGGTGCCCGGATCGTCGTCGACGAGGTCTTCCTGGGCGGAGGGGAGTCCCAGCAGCGGTGGCTGCGGGCCCTCGGCGGGCTGCGGGTGCTGTGGGTGGGGGTCAGGTGCGACGGGGCGGTCGCCGCGGGCCGCGAGACCGCGCGGGGTGACCGGGTCGCCGGGATGGCGGCGTCGCAGGCGGACATGGTCCACCGGGGCGTGTCCTACGACCTGGAGGTGGACACGACACACACCGAGTCGATGGAGTGTGCGCGGATCATCGCCGCCCGCGTCGGGTGAATCGGCCGCCCCGCGCGTGAGCACCACTGCGGGAACCCCGCCCGACCGTGGCGTGGGGACGGGGCGGCGGGTCCTGCGGGAACCGTCCGGCACGCCGGGAGCACTGCTCCTGTCCAGGTCGGCACACCGGCGATGTGCCGATCCGCGGGCACGGCATACGCTACCGGCGCCCCCGCCCCAACCGCCGCTCATGGAAAGGCCGTGCGATGCCGGTCGCCCTGGTGCTTCTGCTCTCCGGGACCTGGCTGTTGTCCGGCGCCCTGGTCACCGGGACCGATCCGCTGATCGTCGCCGTCGGCCGTACCGCCGTCTGCTGCGCCGCGCTTACCGCCGTCGCCGCCTCCACGGGGGGCGGCCGGGCCGATCTGCGCCGCGCGGCCGCCCGGCCCGGCACCGTATGGCTGCTGGGACTGCTCGGCTTCGCCGGATACGCCGCGGGCACCCTCCTCGCCATCCCGCGCATCGGTACCTCGCTCACCAACCTCGTCGTCGCGCTGATGCCGTGCGCGTCGGTGGTGGTGGGGGCCCTGTTCTTCGGCGAACGCGCGGCCCCGCGCAAGGCTGCCGGGGCGGCGCTCGCCTGCGCGGCGGCGGCCGGATACGCGGCACTCGGCGCCGAAGCGGGGGATATGGACGGCACGGGGCTGCTGCTCGTGGCGGGCGCGACGGCGGCCTTCGCTGTGTACGGGTTCCTGTACCGGCAACGCCTCTCCGGGCTGCCGCCGTCGGCCGTCCTGCCCGTGCTGCTCGCGGCGGCCACCTGCCTGCTCCTGCCGATGGCCCTGCCCGCGCTGATCGGCCGTCCGCCGACGCTCGCCGCGACCGGCGGGATCGTGGTGCTCGGTGCGGCCGTCTACGCGCCCGCCTACCTCGTACAGCACCGGCTCATCCTGCTGCGCGGGCCGGTCTTCACGGCCGCCGTCCAGCTCGCCGTCCCGTTCACCGTGCGCCTCGGCGACTGGGCGCTGGGCACCGCGCCCGCGCCCACGCCCGCCGAACTGCTGCTCCTCGCCCTGTGCTGCGGGGGGATCGCGCTGGTCACCGTCCGGCCGCGGGCGCGGCTTCCGGTGAAGGGGTGAACCCCCGTGCGGCCGACCGGGGCGGAGACGCGCGTGGGGTCCGCAGGGCGGCTGCCGTTCCGGCGGACGCGGCTTGACCGAGTATGTAGTTAGGTGCCATATTAATTTTATGAGTGACGAGGACGCGAACTCCGGCGCTGTGCCCACGCTTGATCAGGCGCGGAGTCAGATCGCGCGGTACGGGCTCGACGCCGACCCGCAGGCGGTGCTTGTGGCCGTGCGTCTGATGACCGCCGGGGCGCGGCTGGACCGTGCGTCCGAAGTGCACTTCTCCCGTTTCGGGCTGTCGATCGGGCGCTACCGCCTCCTGGTGGACCTTGAGGACGGCGGCGGGGGGAAGTCGCCGTCGCTGCTCGCGAAGAGCCTCGGTGTCTCGCGTGCCACGGTGACCGGCCTGGTGGACGGGCTTGAGCGCGAGGGCCTCGTGACCCGCCACGCGTCCATGGAGGACGGGCGGGGTGCGGTGGTCGCGCTCACCGCGTGCGGTGCCCAGCGGCTGCGCGGTATGGCCGCGGATCACTTCGCGCGCCTCCAGGCGCTGGTCGGCGGGCTGACCGCCGACGAGCGCGGGCTGTTCCTGGATCTGCTGGAACGGATCACCTGGGGGATCGGCGCACTGACCGCCGAGTAGCGTCCCGCACCGCACGGGAAGCGCCCGCATCGAACGGGCGACTGTCTCCCCATGCCCACATAGTTAGGCCCCTAATAACTTTTCGAGGAGTGTACGTGAGCACTGTCCGCAACAAGGCCGCCCAGCGCGGTTCCGCCGCCCGCCCGTTCACGCTCTGGAAGGAGGTCGCCGTCGCCTACCTGGCCCCCGCGCTCTCGGCCGGGATCGGTGGAGTCCTCGGCGGGCAGCCCGAACTGACGACGGCCGCCTTCACCTCCATCGGGATCACCTCGGCCGTGGTGGCCTTCGTCGTCGGCGGATGGCTGCACCGCCGGGGCCGGCCGCGCCGGTGGACGACCTCGGTGCCCCGCCCGGTGATCACCATCGGGCTCGGTGCGGCCGCTACCGGAATCGCGGGACTGGCCGGGTGGTTCGCGTCCGGCTGGTTGCCGGCGCACACACCGGTGCCCGATGCCGGGTGGCTGGACCGGCTGCGGATCGACCTGCCGCTGTCGGCCGCCCTGGCCACCACGATCGTCACCTGGCGATGGAGCGGCACGGCAACCCGGCGGCGGAAGTGACCCGGCCGCTCTCCCCTCGAATCCCCGGACCCACCCGCACCACGAAAGGCACACCGTGATCACCATCATGGGCGCGACCGGCGCCACCGGCGGCGCGCTGCTCCGGCGCCTGATCGAGCTGGACATCCCCTGCCGTGCGATCAGCCGCACTCCGGACGGACTGCGCGCCGCGATCGGCGCGCAGGCGCCGGTCGAGGTCGTCGGTGCGGACGCCGCGGACCCCCGCGCGCTCCGCGCCGCGTTCGACGGCTCCACGCAACTGTTCCTCGCCATGGCCAACAGCCCGCGGCAAGTCGCGTTGGAGATCAACGCGGTGGACGCCGCGGCCGCGTGCGGCGTACGGCACGTCGTCAAACTCTCCGCCCCGGCCGCCGAGCCCGACTCGCCGGTTGCCGTCTCGCGCGGGCACTGGCAGGTCGAGGCGCACCTCGCGGCGACCGGCATGGTGGCCACGCTGCTCCGGCCCTACGCGTTCATGCAGAAGCTGCTCCTGAACGCTCCGGCGGTCGCCGAGGGCGTGCTCGTCGCGGCGATGCGCGACGTGCCCTGCAACTACATCGACGTCCGGGACATCGCCGATGTCGCCGCGGAGGTCCTCCTGCGCCCCGGCCTCGACGGGGTCACGTACACGCTGACCGGCCCGCGGGCCTTCAGCTGTCCGGAACTCGCGCATCTTCTCGGTGAGCTGACCGGCCGGCGCGTCCGTCACATCGACCTGCCTCCGGACGACTTCCACGGCCATCTCGTCCGCACCGCACACCTGCCGGACTGGCTCGCGAGCCATGTCGTGGAGATCCAGCGACTGGCCGTCGCGCGTCCCGAGTCCCCGAACGGGACGGTGGAGGCCGTCCTCGGCCGCCCCGCCCGGACGCTCGACGCCTTCCTCCGCGAGCACCGCGCCGTGTTCGCGCCGGGCATCTGACCGGCATCCGCCGGCGGCCGGGCATTTCCGGCGGCTGACGGGAAAGCCGTACGCCACCTCGGGACGGACCGCCGGTCCGACCGGTGTTTACAGTTCGCCCTACGAACTAATATGGTTCGTAGGGCGAACTGGATTCTTCTGTGGGGGTCGGAAACATGCGTCGTACGGTCGCGGTCATCGGCGGGGGTTACGGCGGCGCCGCCGTCGCCAAGGCACTGGACGAGGAGGCCGACGTCGTCCTGGTCGAGCCCAAGGACGCGTTCGTGCACGTCGCGGGCTCCCTGCGCGCACTGGTCCGGCCGGACTGGGCGCACCACATCTTCTTCCCGTACGACAAGCTGCTGCGACGCGGCAGGGTCATCCGGGAGCGCGCCGTCTCGGTGGACCCCGGTGGCGTCACGCTGGCCTCGGGTGCCCGTGTCGACGCCGACTACCTGGTCCTCGCCACCGGCTCCGACTACCCCTACCCCGCCAGGACGGACACCGATGTCTCCGGCGAGGCGCTGGCGCGGGTGCACGCCACCCACAGAGAACTCGCCGACGCGAAAAGGGTGTTGATCGTCGGAGCCGGGCCGGTCGGCCTGGAGCTGTCCGGCGAGATCAAAGCGGTGTGGCCGGACACACGGGTGACCGTCGTCGATCCGGCCGGGCAGCTGATGCCCGGGTTCGATCCGGCGATGCGCGAGGAGCTGACCGCCCAACTCCGTGAACTGGGCGTGGAACTGCGCCTTTCCACCCGGCTGGCCGAGGAGCCGCCGACCGGGCCGGGGCGGGCGAAGACCTTCACTGTCGGCACCGCGGGAGGCGAACGCGGCGCCGGGCACCGGGCCGGCCGCTCCGAGGACATCACCGCGGACATCTGGTTCCGCTGCTACGGCGTCAGTGTCAACAGTGGCTATCTCGCCGACTCGATGCCCTCGGTACGCACGCCGCAGGGGCTGGTCCGGGTGACCGAGCGGCTCAACGCGGTGGGCTACGGCCATATCTACGCGCTCGGCGACCTCACCGATCTCGACGAGGCCAAGATGGCCGGTCACGCGATGAAGCACGCCGACGTGGTGGCGCGGAACATCCTCGCCCAGGTGCGCGGCGAGGAACCGGTCGCGGTGTACCGGCCCTCCCCCGTCCCCTCGGTGCTGCTCCCGCTCGGCCCCGAGGGCGGTGTCGGCCAAGTGCCCACGCCCGACGGGCCGTCCGTGCTGTCGGCGGAGGCGGTGGCCGCGTACAAGGGGGCGGACCTGTTCACCGGCCGGTTCGCCGAGCTGTTCGGTACCGGTTGAGCCCGTGGGGGCGGTGAAGGCCCGTCCGCCGTGCTCCGCGGGGGCCGGGTCCCGCGCCGCGCGCCCGGTGCGCTCCGCGCGGACGGGGCCTGCCCCGTGCCCTCAGGCGCGCTCCGCGCGGACGGGGCCCTCGCCCGCCTCCATGAAGACCACCGGCACCTCGTTCTCCCGGACCAGGCGCCCGAGGAGTTCCGCGAGCCGGTCGCGGTCCGCCGGGTCGAGACCGGCCGGCAGGTCTCCGACGCGGCGGGAGGTCTCGTCGTAGAACTCGCGGGCGAGCCGTCCGCCCCTGTCCGTGAGGGCCACTCGGATCGCCCGCCCGTCCCGGGGGTCCGGCTCGCGGTGTACGAGTCCGAGCTGCGCGGACCGGTCCACCAGGCCGGTGAGGCTCGACTTGGCCAGCCCGAGCGTCGCGCCCAGCTCGCTCATTCCGTACGGCTGGGCCATCAGGACGCAGAGCAGTTGCCCCTGCTGTGGTGTCAGGCCGAACGCCCGGCCCGACTCGGCGTACACCGCATTCACCAGGAACGAGGAACGCACCAGCGCGGTGACGACCCCCATGTGTTCATCCGCTGATCTCCCCATGCGGCCAGAATACGGGAACGGCCGGGTCTATTCCGCCTCCGAGCCTTTCGGTTCGCTTGATTCGTGTCACGAACTAGCGGGGAGAGGGAAAGCCGCTGCCGGCACGAAGGCCGCTCCCGGCATGGGAGGAACCTCTTCGGGTCGCGCCACCGCCTGACCCGGCAGCGATTTGGGGCGGGCGCTCCGGCCGCCGGACCCCTCGCTGTCGCCGCCCGGTCCGCGCTCGGGCCGCAGCCCGGGGGCGAGGGCCAGCGTCACCGCGAGCGAGAGCGCCGCCAGTACGACGATGCCCGTCGCCGGGGAGGTGAGCTGGGCGACGCCTCCCGCGAGCGCGGCGCCCACTCCCTGCATGGTCAGCATCCCGGAGGTGTGCAGGCCGAGCGCGTGCCCGCTCAGCTCGTCCGGGGTCAGCGCCATCAGGCGTTCCTGGAGCAGCAGGCTCGCCGAGAACCCGGTGGTGGCGAGCACCACCGCCACCACCGCCACGGGCAGTGACGGATGCAGTGCGAAGACCAGGTACGGCGCGGCGAGGAGCAGCCGCAGCGGGTTGCCCAGCCGGTCCCGCCACCGCCGGGGGACGAACCGGCCGAGCACCGTGTCCCCGGCCAGCATGCCGAGGGCGCCGCAGGCGAAGAGGAGCCCCGCGTGACGGGGATCGTAGGAGAGGTACAGGGACTCGCAGCCCACCACCAGCCCGTTGGGCACCCACAGGGCCAGGTAGACATAGCGGCGCGGCACCGACGACCAGAGCAGTGCGTTGGTCCGCCAGGTCTCCTTCACCGACGGCCGTCCGGCGGCCCGCGGCGGCCGGGCGGTGAGCCCGCAGCGCGCGACGGCCGCGGCCACCAGATACAGGGCCGCGCCGACGAGCAGGGTGCCGCGCGCCGACAGCGTGGTCACGAGCACCCCGCCGATCGCGAACCCGCCGATCTGCATGGTGCCGACCGACATGTTGATCACCGACCGGCCGAGCAGGAAACCCTCCTTCGGAAGGATCTCGTTGAGCAGCCCGTACCGCACTCCACCGCCCAGGGACGAGACCAGCCCCAGCAGCAGGAGGACTCCGAAGAGGGCCCACAGGGGCAGGCCGGGGACGGCCTGTACGGCGGAGCCCAGACCGAACAGCAGCGCCAGACCGGTCAGCGCCCCGCGCGGCGGCAGCCGGTCCGCCGCCGACAGGAGCGTGGCCGCGCCCAGCATCTGGGCCAGGGAGGTGCCGAACATGGCCAGCGAGGACAGCAGCGGTGAGCCGGTGCGGGAGTAGACCAGAGTGCCGAGGGCGAGGCCGGTCGCGGTCTGGGCCGCCACCTGTACGGAGACGGTCGCGAAGAGCGGGGTGAACTCCGGAGTCCGCAGGAGTTCGCGGTAGGTGCGCATGGCCGGAGTCTCCGGGCGCGGTCGCGGGGGCGGTTAGTGTTTCGCCGGGAGGCGAAAGCAATGGGCTGGTGGCAGATCAGCGCGGACACGCTCGCGAACAGCCGGTTCGCCGTCTCGCCGCTGACCGAGACCATCGCGAGCATGAAGGTCCTGGAGCGGGGGACGGCCGCCCATCCGGGGGAGCGCGTCTGGCTCGACGCCCATCTGCCCGCCTACCGGCGGCGGCAGACCGAGGACCCGGTCTCCGCGATGATCGTCCGGGCCGCCCTGGCACCCCGGTGGAACGCCAACTTCCTCACCCCCACCCCCATGGCCACCCCCGCGGGGGAGGCGCCGCCGGACTTCGCCCGGGAGTTGTCGCGGATGCGCGCCACCCCGCCGGAGGACGCCCGCGCCGACCTGGTGGAGACGCTCCGCGGACCGCTGCCCGCCCGGCTGGACCGTGACGACCTGGCGCCGCGGACCGCCGATGTCCTGGAGTGGGTGTGGACGCACACGGTGCTGCCCCTCTGGCCGAGGCGGCGCCGGATCCTGGAGGCCGATGTGGTCGCCCGCGCCGCCGAGTTGAGCCGGGGAGGCTGGGCCGCGGCGCTGAACGGCATGCGTCCGGGCATGCGCTGGCTGGGGGAGAGCCGGCTCCAGATCAACACCCACGACCACCCGCCGCGCGAACTGGCCGGGTCCCAGCTGCTGTTCGTGCCCGTCACCCCGGACCAGTCCTGGGTCTCCTGGGACGCCCCGCACCGGTACGGCGTGGTGTACGCGTGCTCGGGGGCGCTCGCCGAGGCGGACCGTACGCCGGTGCCCAGGGCCCTGGGTGCGCTGATCGGGCCCGCACGGGCCGCTGTCCTCGTGCTGCTGTCGACCCCGCTGAGCACGACGCAGCTGGTGGCGCTCACGGGGCAGGGCCTGGGTTCGGTGGGCCGTCACCTCAAGGTCCTGCTCGACGCCGGGCTGGTCGGGCGTCGCCGGGCGGGCCGCTCCGTGCTCTACCGCCGTACGGACGCCGGAGAGGCCCTGGTCCGCACGGCACGGTGACCCGCCGCCGGGCACCACCGGCGGCCCGTCACCGGTGCGGCCGGGCATCACCGGCGGCCCGCCACAGGTACGGCCGGGCATCACCGGCGGCCCGCCACCGGTCAGTTCAGCAGCGCCCGCGCCGCCCGTGCCCGTCGCCGGACCGCGTCGGCCGTCGCCGGGTCGATTCCGGCGACGATCTCCGCGTACTCCTCCATCTCCGCCGCCCCCTGCGGGAACTCCCCGCGCTGGACCAGGAGCTGGGCCCGTTCGTAGCGCAGCCTGGCCGGGTGCGAGGGCAGCAGCAGCGACAGGTCGACCGCCCACAGCGCCACATCCGTGTACTCGGGGCGTGCCGCGGCCCAGGCCCTGATGTTGTTCAGGATGCGCAGCACGATCTCCAGGGGCCGCGCGGGCACCAGCATCGACTCGGTCAGCGGCGCCCCGGTCGCCCCGGCCACCATCAGCTCGGCGTCCTGCCCGCTCAGCGGCGCGCCACCGGCGAACGGATCGGCCAGCACCCGTTCCGCCGGATCGCCGAAACCGACGACGAAGTGACCGGGCAGCGCCACCCCGTACACCGGTGCGCCCGCCCGCCGCGCGACCTCGATCCAGATCACGGACAGCAGGATCGGCAGCCCGCGACGGCGGCGCAGCACCTGCTGGAGCAGCGACGAGTCCAGCCGCTGGTAGTCGGCCGAAGCCCCGGTGAATCCACACCGCTCACCGAGCAGCTCGGCCAGGACGGAGGCCCAGGCACGGGCGGAGCGCGCTCCGTACGGCAGCAGTCCGGCCAGCCGGTCGAGCTCGATCTGCGAGGCGTCGATGCCGTACGGATCGGGGGAGGCCCCACCACCGTGCCCGTCCGCCCCGTCCCCGCCCGGTACCGCCCGGTCCTGCCCGGACACCCGTGCGTCCGACCCCGGCGCCGGCGACGGCCGCCCCCCGAGCGGCCCCGCCTCCGCGCCCAGCAGCAGGCAGAGCAGGGCGAGGTCCGGCCGCTCGGAGCGGGCCTCCTCGGCGAACTGCCGCCGCCGTTCGGCCGCGCCGGAATCCTGCGGGCCCCGGGAGCCGGGAGAGCTGGGGGGACTCATATGCGACACGTATCCCTGCTGGTCCTCACGGTGCGGACCGGAAGTGGTGATAGCTGTGGTGGAGCGCGAAGCCCATGCCGTCGTACAGCGCCCGCGCCCCGTCGTTGTCCGTCTCCACCTGGAGCCACGCGGCCGACGCGCCCTCCTCCAGCGCGCGTCGCGCCAGCGCGGTCATCACCGAGGTCGCCAGCCCGCGCCGCCGGTGCTCGGGCCCCACCTCGACCGCCATGAACCCGGCCCACCGCCCGTCCACGACGCACCGCCCGATCGCCGCGGGCGTCGTGCCCTCCGGGTCGCCCGGCTCGGTCGCGAACCACACCGAGGGCCCGGAGCCGAGGACCTGGAGCACATGGGCGCCCGGGGTGTCGAAGCGCTGGTAGCGGGAGAGCCACGCGGCGTCCGGCTCACGGCTCAGCCGGACCGCCGGGACATCCGCGTCCAGATCCCCGACCGGCGCCAGTGCCCCGATCCGTACCTCGGCCGACACCTCGCGCAGCCAGCCGTGCCGCTCCAGCTCCGCGCACAGTGCCTCCTGCGTACCCTCGGCGCCGGTCGCGGTCTGGACGTACGCGGGCAGCTCCCGTTCCCCGTACCAGCGCTGTACGCGCTCCAGCGCCTCGCCGACCGGCAGTCCCGGATCACCGAGCGGCAGCACGGAGTTGGCCCGCCGGGTGAAGCCGCCGGCGGCACGCAGCCGCCAGTCGCCCAGCGGCTCGCTCTCCACCGGCTGCCAGGCCCGCGCGCAGACCCGGGCGAGCTCGTCGAAGGAGGCCGCGGGCCCCCGCCGCCGGGCCGGTGCGGCGGGCACGACCTTGCCCGCCACCAGCGCGGATTCCGCGATGTGGACGGATTCACCACTCTTGGATGTGATCGAGAGCACATGGTTGTCCCACGATGTGAGAACCCCGACGGTGTCCGTGAACATGGCGCCTTCGCCGACCCCTTGGGGGCGACGCCTGACCGACACACGTTTGCCCACGTCAGCCGGTGTGATGCGGACCTCCAGCCGTCCGCCGATGGTGAATTCCACAGCTCTCTCCGCCCCTCCTGTTCGGTTCGTGCCCGGGAACGGAGATACTAGGTGCGGGCATCGACGACGCCGCGCTCCCGCGCGAGAGCCAACGCCCTACCGAGGAGGAACGACAGCGTGACCTACGTCATCGCGCAGCCTTGTGTCGACGTGAAGGACAAGGCCTGCATCGAAGAGTGCCCCGTCGACTGCATCTACGAGGGCCAGCGGTCCTTGTACATCCACCCGGACGAGTGTGTCGACTGTGGAGCCTGTGAGCCGGTCTGCCCGGTCGAGGCCATCTTCTACGAGGACGACACCCCGGAGGAGTGGAAGGACTACTACAAGGCGAACGTCGAGTTCTTCGACGACCTCGGCTCGCCGGGCGGTGCCTCCAAGCTGGGCCTGATCGAGCGCGACCACGCGTTCATCGCCGCGCTGCCGCCGCAGAACCAGTAAGCAGCGGCCGCACGTGCGCCGCCCGGTCCCGTACGGCTCGTCACCGTGCGGGACCGCGGTGTTTTCCGGCGCGCCACCGCCGCCCGGCGCCCCTCTTCAGCAGCCCGAGCCGCCGGTGCGGCCGGAGGGCCGCCAGGTGCCCCGGGACCCCGCGGCCCCGGCGGCTCCGTGACCCCCTGTGGTTCGCCGCCCGTACGAGAAAGCAGAGTTCCGTGTCCGCAGCAGTCTCCTCCCGCCTTCCGGTCTTCCCCTGGGACAGGCTCGCGCCGTACAAGACGACGGCCGCCGCCCACCCGGACGGCATCGTCGACCTGTCCGTCGGCACGCCCGTCGACCCGGTGCCCGAGCTGATCCAACAGGCGCTCGTGGCCGCCGCGGACAGCCCCGGCTATCCGACGGTGTGGGGCACAGCGGCCCTGCGCGACGCCCTCACCGGCTGGGTGGAGCGGCGTCTCGGAGCGGTCGGGACGGCCCACGAGAACGTGCTGCCGGTCGTCGGCTCCAAGGAGCTGGTGGCCTGGCTGCCGACCCAACTGGGCCTCGGCGCGGGCGACAAGGTCGCCTACCCGCGGCTGGCGTACCCGACGTACGAGGTCGGCGCCCGGCTCTGCGGCGCGGAGCCCGTCGCCTACGACGACCCCACGGAGCTGGACCCGACGGGTCTCAAGCTGCTCTGGCTCAACTCGCCGTCCAACCCGACGGGCCGCGTCCTGTCCAAGGACGAGCTGACCCGGATCGTCGCCTGGGCGCGTGAGCACGACGTCCTGGTCTTCAGCGACGAGTGCTACCTGGAACTGGGCTGGGAGGCCGAACCGGTCTCCGTGCTCCACCCGGACGTCTGCGGTGGCCGGTACGAGGGCATCGTCGCCGTCCACTCGCTCTCCAAGCGCTCCAACCTCGCCGGATACCGCGCCGCCTTCATCGCGGGCGACGCGGACGTCCTGGGCGAGCTGCTGCTGATCCGCAAGCACGGCGGGATGATGGCGCCCGCACCGGTCCAGGCGGCCACCGTCGCGGCGCTCGGCGACGACACCCATGTCGCGGAACAGCGCGCCCGGTACGCGAACCGGCGCACCGCCCTGCGCGCCGCGCTGGAGGCCCACGGCTTCCGCATCGAGTACAGCGAGGCGAGCCTCTACCTCTGGGCGACGCGCGACGAGCCGTGCTGGGAGACGGTGGCCCACCTCGCGGAACTCGGCATCCTGGTGGCGCCCGGCGACTTCTACGGACCGGCGGGCGACCGTTTCGTACGTGTGGCGCTCACGGCGACCGACGAGCGGGTGGCGGCGGCGGTCGCGCGGCTGTCCTGACCCACGGACACCACGCGCCGAGGGGCCTCGGGAGTGCGCACTCCCGAGGCCCCTCGGCGCGTCCTGTGTGTTCCTGCGTGGGGATCAGCCGAGCGGCAGGCCCTTCAGGGGCAGGCCGCCGGTGAGGCCGCCGCCCAGGCTGTCGGTCGGGAGAGCGCCACCGATGCTGTCGGTGGGCAGGCCGCCCGCGGTCGCGGCGGTGGCCGTGCTGCCGACGAGCTCGCCCGCCTGGCCCGCGGTCTCCCCGACGGTCTTCTGGGCGGCCGGGAGGGCAACGGAACCCGCCTGGCCGACGGTCCTGCCCACGGCCGGGATGGCCGTGCCGACGAGCCGGCCGCCGGTTTCGCCCACGGCCTTGGTGCCCTGCTGCGAGGCGCTGTCCACGGTGTCGCCGAGACCGGCGCCGTCGAGCGAGGTCAGGCCGCCCAGGTCGGGGGCCGGCGGGAGCTCCGCGGCACCTGCGGCGCCGGCCGCACCGACCACGGGGGCCGCGCCCGCGGCGATCAGCAGCGCGGCACGGGCGATCCGACGGGTCAGGGGGAGGGACATGATGCTCCTTCGACGGGAATCCAACAGACTCGGGAATCTGTCTGTCCGGTGATCGGACGCACTGACAACCGGTCCGGGGGCGGGGAAGGTTGCGGTGCGGCAAGGTAAAGAGTGAGCAATGCGTCCGATAATCCGCAGCGGAGGAACCCGGGCAAACAATGCGTGCGGCGACCGCTGGGCGAACCGTCACTTCCCTGTGGCGGCAAGGGAATCGGCCAGTGCGGCCCGTGCGGGTGAAAGCGCCGTCGGCAGGGCTGCCGGAGACCGGCCGGATGCTTCGTACGGGTGGTCGGCCGTACTACTGCGCGAGCCCGATCCTGACCTCGGCCGTGCCCGATTCCGTACGCTCTGAGCGTTCCGTCCGCCAGCCGTCGTCGGCCGTCCACACCCGGTCCGCGAAGGCGACCCGGTCGATCCGCAGGGCCTCGGCCCGCGCGACGGCCCAGTGCGCCAGCTCCCAGCCGCGCTGCGGCGCCGTGCCGCCCCCGGTCTTCGCCGCGGTGGCGGGCACGGGCACCGTGACCGACGTCGCGGCGGACGCCCCGGCGGCCCTGGCCGACGGCAGTACGTCCTTGCCGAAGGCGCTCACCAGCTCGGAACGGACCTTCGCCGCGTCGCCCGGACCGGTCGCGGTCGCCGTGGACGGGGAACAGTTCAGTGCGGTGGGCGCGCGCCCGGTCAGCGCGGCCGCCAGCAGCGCGGCGTCCGGCTCGTGCTTCGCGTACGCCTGGGGGAAACCGCTGAGCTGCACACGCTGCGCGGCCACCGTCAGCGGGAGCCTGGAATAGCCCGGGACCTCGGCGAGACGGTCGTAGAACATCCCGGCCGAGTAGACCGGGTCCATGATCTGCCGCGCGGTTCCCCAGCCCTGCGAGGGGCGCTGCTGGAAGAGCCCGAGCGAATCGCGGTCACCGTGATCGAGGTTGCGCAGCGCGGACTCCTGCAGGGCCGTCGCCAGCGCGATGGTGACCGCGCGTTCCGGCATGCCGCGGGTGGTGCCGACCGCCGAGATGGTCGCGGCGTTGGCGGCCTGATCGGGAGTCATCTCGTACGTACGGTCCTCGCCCCGCGTCCCGTCCGCGGAGCGCACGGTGCAGTGGGGCTGCCCCTTGTTGCCGGAGACGTACTGCACGGCCAGATATCCCCCCAGGGCCACGAGCACGGCGAAGGCGGCCGTGACTCGGAAGAGGCGGCTGCGGCGGGCGGGCGTGGAGGTCCGGGGCACGGGGCCCACGGTACTGGAGGGTACGACCGGGGTGGATACCGAAGTCCCTTAGGGTCGTGGCCATGGCCGAAAGCACGCTTGACCTCACCCTGGACGGACCGGCGCTCACCGCCCGGCTCGTGGACTTCCCCTCCGTCAGCGGGGAGGAGACCGAGCTGGCCGACGCGATCGAGACGGCACTGCGCGGCCTTCCCCATCTGACCGTCGACCGGTACGGGAACAACGTCGTGGCCAGGACGCGGCTGGGGCGCGCCGAGCGGGTCGTGCTCGCCGGCCACATCGACACCGTGCCGATCGCCGACAACGTCCCGTCCCGGCTCGACGACAACGGCGTGCTGTGGGGGTGCGGAACCTCCGACATGAAGTCGGGCGTCGCCGTACAGCTGCGCATCGCCGCGACCGTCCCCGAGCCCAACCGCGACCTCACCTTCATCTTCTACGACAACGAAGAGGTCGCCGCCCACCTCAACGGCCTCGGGCACGTGGCCGAGGCCCACCCCGACTGGCTCGACGGAGACTTCGCCGTCCTCCTGGAACCCTCCGACGGCCAGGTCGAGGGCGGCTGCCAGGGCACGCTGCGGGTCCACCTGCACACGGCGGGGGAGCGGGCCCACTCCGCGCGCAGCTGGATGGGCGCCAACGCCATCCACGCCGCGGCACCGATCCTGGACAGGCTCGCCGCGTACGAACCGCGCCGCCCGGTCATCGACGGGCTCGAATACCGCGAGGGCCTCAACGCCGTACGGATCGAGGGCGGCGTCGCCAACAACGTCATCCCGGACGCCTGCGTCGTGGTGGTCAACTACCGGTACGCCCCCGACCGCGGCGCCGAGGAAGCCCTCGCCCACGTCCATGAGGTCTTCGCGGACTGCGGAGTCACCGAGTTCACGGTCGACGACCACTCCGGTGCCGCCATGCCCGGCCTCGGCCACCCGGCGGCCCAGGCGTTCATGGCGGCCGTCGGCGGCACGGCCCAGCCCAAGTTCGGCTGGACGGACGTCTCCCGCTTCGGTGCGCTCGGCGTGCCCGCGGTGAACTACGGCCCCGGCGACCCGCTCCTCGCCCACAAGCGCGACGAACACGTCGTGGCCGAGCGGATCACCCACTGCGAGGAACGCCTCCGCTCCTGGCTCACCAGCTGACTCATGGGCTTCCCCCGGTCTTCACCTCCGTCGATCTACGCTGGCCCGACAAGCACATCGCAGGTCGGCGGAGGGAGCAGGTCATGGGCAACCCCGAGGATGCACGCAACGCACAGGGCGCGGAGGTTCCCGAGGGCGCGATCAGGCCCGAGGAACAGCGCATGGGCCCGGTACTGCGTCGCAGGGACCAGGTGCAGCCCGGCACGACCGATCAGCGGCTGCTGGACTCCGAGGGCGATTCCGAGTGGGTGCACACCGACCCCTGGCGGGTGATGCGTATCCAGTCGGAGTTCGTCGAGGGGTTCGGCGCCCTGGCCGAGCTGCCGAGTGCCATCAGTGTCTTCGGCTCGGCCCGCACACCGGTCGGCACGCCGGACTACGAGGCGGGCGTACGGATCGGCCGGGCGCTCGTCGAGGCGGGCTTCGCGGTGATCACGGGCGGCGGCCCCGGGGCGATGGAGGCGGCGAACAAGGGGGCACGGGAGGCCAAGGGCGTCTCGGTCGGCCTCGGCATCGAGCTGCCGTTCGAGTCCGGCCTCAACCCGCACGTCGACATCGGCGTCAACTTCCGCTACTTCTTCGTCCGCAAGACGATGTTCGTGAAGTACGCCCAGGGCTTCGTGGTCCTGCCCGGCGGCCTCGGCACGCTGGACGAACTCTTCGAGGCGCTGACCCTGGTCCAGACGGGCAAGGTGACCCGCTTCCCTATCGTGCTCTTCGGCTCGGCGTACTGGAGCGGCCTCGTCGACTGGCTGCGGGACACCGTGGTGGCGCAGGGCAAGGCGTCCGAGAAGGACCTGCTGCTCTTCCATGTCACGGACGACGTGGAGGAGGCGGTCAGGCTGGTGACCAAGGAGGTCGGCAGGTAGGGCCGTCGCCCGCACCGGCCCGGATCGGCCCGGTCCGGATCGAGCAGAACCGGACTGATCCGGACCGGACCGCCCCCGGATCCGGCGGCGGTCCGGGGGCGGCGTCCCGCCCCCGGACCCGCTCCACTCCTGCGCTCCACCCCTCCGTGCCACGCCGGCCCCGCCGCCACGCGAACTCCTACGCCAGCCCCCTGCGCGCCACCGCCGGGGCCCGCAGCCCCGCGATCGACGCCACCATGTCCAGCACCTGCCGCGTCTCCGCCACCTCGTGCACCCGGTACACCCGCGCGCCCAGCCACGCCGACACGGCCGTCGTCGCCAGGGTGCCGATCACGCGTTCCTTGACCGGGCGGTCGAGGGTCTCCCCGACGAAGTCCTTGTTGGACAGCGAGACGAGCACCGGCCACCCGGTCTCCGCCATCTCGCCGAGCCGCCGTGTCGCCTCCAGCGAGTGCCGGGTGTTCTTCCCGAAGTCATGACCGGGGTCGATCATGATCCCGTCCGTCCGCACCCCCAGCTCCACGGCCCGCTCGGCCAGTCCCACCGTCACCCGCAGGATGTCCGCCATCACGTCCTCGTACGCGACGCGGTGCGGACGGGTCCGCGGCTCGGCGCCGCCCGCGTGCGTGCACACCAGGCCCGCCCCGTACCGCGCGGCGACCTCCGCCAGTTTCGGGTCGACCCCGCCCCACGCGTCGTTCAGCAGGTCCGCGCCCGCCTCGCAGACCGCCGCGCCCACCTCGTGGCGCCAGGTGTCCACACTGATCACCACGTCCGGGTGGCGGCGGCGGACCTCGGCCACGAACCCGACCGTACGGCGGGCCTCCTCCTCGGCCGTCACCTCCGCGCCGGGACCGGCCTTCACCCCGCCGATGTCGATGATCGCGGCGCCCTCGGCGACCGCCTGCTCGACCCGGGCGAGCGCGGGCTCGTCCCGGAACGTCGCGCCCTGGTCGTAGAAGGAGTCCGGGGTCCGGTTCACGATCGCCATGATCACCGGCTCGTGCGGCCCGAATTCCCGCCGTCCGAGCCTCAGTGCACCGCTTCGCATCCCGTGTTTCCTCCTCAGTAGGTCGCCTGCGACCCTAACCGTCGGTGCCGCATGGCACGATCGGACCCGGACAGGATTCCGCCCCGGGGAGATGCTCGTGTTCTGGTTCTTGCTGCTCACCATGGTCGTGGTGGTCGCCGCGGTCACCCTCGCGGTGGTCGGCGGCGGTGGAAGCCCGGTGCTCCAGGACGCGCCGCCCGAACGGCTGACCGACCCGCTGCCCGCGACGCGCCCGGTCGGCCGGGCGGATGTCGAGGCGCTGCGCCTGCCGATGGCCCCCCGCGGCTACCGGATGGCGGATGTCGACGAGGCGCTCGACCGGCTCGGCGCCGAGCTGGCCGAGCGGGACTCCCGGATCGCCGAGCTGGAGTCGGCCCTGGCCGGAGCCCGGTCCGCCGCGACGGGCGGTCCCGATCTGTTCAAGAGGCCCGGCGAGCCGCTGAGCCAGGACCCGGGACCGTACCGGGACGAGGAGGACGAGCGATGAGCGGTGGAGCCGAACCGGCCCCGGACGGCGGCCTGCGCTGCCCCTGGGGGCTGTCCACGGAGGACTACCTGACCTACCACGACACCGAGTGGGGCCGCCCGGTCCACGGCGACGACGCGCTCTTCGAGCGGCTCTGCCTGGAGGCGTTCCAGTCCGGTCTGTCGTGGCTGACGATCCTGCGCCGCCGTGAGGGCTTCCGCGCCGCCTTCGCCGGGTTCAGCATTCCCGCGGTGGCCGCGTTCACCGACACCGACCGCGAACGGCTCCTCGCCGACGCCGGCATCATCCGCAACCGCGCCAAGATCGACGCGACCCTCGCCAACGCGAAGGTGCTGGCCGGCTGGCCGGCCGGGGAGCTGGACGCGCTGATCTGGTCGTACGCCCCCGATCCGGCGGGCCGGCCCGTACCGCGCGTGCTGGGGGACGTCGCGGCGGTCACATCGGAGTCCACGGCGCTCGCCAAGGAGCTGAAGAAGCGCTCCATCCGCTTCGTGGGTCCCACGACCGCGTACGCCCTGATGCAGGCGTGCGGCCTGGTCGACGACCACCTCGCCGACTGTGTGGCCCGCGGGGCCCGTCCGTAGGCCCTCGGGGGCCGCGAGCGCCCCTCGAGGGCCCGTAGCCGCCTACTTGCCGAGGTACTTCGGCTTCCGCTTGGCCAGGAACGCCTCCACCGCGATGGTGTGGTCCTGCGACGCGCCCGCCTTCGTCTGGAGTTCGTCCTCCTTCTCCAGCGTCTCGGCGAGCGTGTGCCCCGCGCCGTACGCCATGGACGCCTTCAGCGCCGCGTACGCCACGGTCGGGCCCTCGGCCAGGGTGCGGGCCACGGCCGCGGCCTCCTCGGCGAGCTCGGCGGCGGGCACCACCCGGTTCGCGATACCCAGCTCGTACGCGTCCTGCGCCGAGATCGACCGCGGGAAGAACAGCAGGTCGGCGGCGCGGCTCCGGCCGATCAGCCGGGGCAGCGTCCAGGACACGCCCGAGTCGGCGGTCAGCGCGACGCCCGCGAAGGACGTGTTGAACGACGCGGTGTCGGCGACCACCCGGTAGTCGGCCGCCAGCGCGAATCCGAATCCCGCGCCCGCCGCGACGCCGTTGACCCCGGCGACCACGGGCTTCTCCATCTCCGTGATCGCCCGCACCACCGGGTTGTAGTGCTCCCGCACGGTGCTCAGCGCATTGCCGCCGCCCGCCTCGCGGGTGGCCGTCAGCGTGGCGACATGCTCCTTGAGGTCCTGGCCCACGCAGAAGGCGCGCCCGGTCGCGGTGAGCAGAACCGCGCGCACGGCCGTGTCGGCCGCCGCGTCCCGCAGTGCGTCCCGCAGCGCGACCTTGGCCTCGGTGTTCATGGCGTTCATCGCGTCGGGACGGTTGATCGTGATCGTCGCGAGACCTTCGTCCACTGCGTAGAGCACGGTGTTCGCCATGTCGTCGGCCATTGCGGTGTCCCCTTACGGCTCGGCATCGTTGCCACTGCAGGCAAGCATGGCCGACTCGGGGCGGGGCGGGTATGTGACCTGCGTCTAACAATTGCCCCTCACCTGGGGGCGCAGGGCGGCGCAGTATCGCAGCCGGATCGCCGAATTGGGTGGTTTTGCGTGAGCGCGTTGCGCAAGCGATGCCGACCGATGTTGGTCATCAGGGTCTGTGATGCGGGATAATGGTGGGGAAGCAATGTGTTCGATGCCGGTGAGGCAGCGCCTGTCATGGGGCCGCCGGTTGCGATGAGCTGGTTTCAGGAAGGGGAACGAGCATGGCGGCCATGAAGCCGCGGACGGGCGACGGCCCGCTCGAGGTGACAAAGGAGGGGCGGGGCATCGTCATGCGCGTTCCGCTCGAAGGCGGCGGTCGGCTTGTTGTCGAGCTGACTCCGGACGAGGCCGATGCCCTCGGCGATGCGCTGAAGAAGGTCGTCGGCTGACGCGGAACGCCCACACGCGACCACTGCCCCGGCACGGATACCGTGCCGGGGCAGTGGCGCGTTCGGGGGGATGACCGGCGGATACGTGAACGGGCCGGGCGAAGGGTGTGGCACGGGTGCGCCTGGTGGCGCGCGCCGGATGCGGCGGGCGGAACGAGCGGAACGGCCGTCAGCCGCGACGGACCGCGCAGAGCAGGCCGTCACCGACCGGCAGCAGCGTCGACATCAGCTCCTGGCTCTCCCGCACGGCGCGCAGCAGCTCGCGCAGGCGCAGCACCTCGGCGGGCTGAGCGGCGGAATCGACCGTGCGGCCGTCCGCGAAAACGCCCTCGAAACAGACCAGTCCGCCCGGTCTCAGCAGGCGCAACGATTCAGCGAGGCAGTCCAGGCTCTCCAGCCTGTCGCCGTCGCAGAAGACGAGGTCGTACCCGCCGTCCGCGAGCCTGGGCAGGACGTCCAGGGCGCGCCCGGGGATGAACCGGGCCCGGTTCGCGGCGAAGCCCGCCGCGCGGAAGGCCTCGCGGGCGAACTGCTGGCGTTCCGGTTCCGGATCGACCGTGGTCAGTACGCCGTCCGGGCGCATTCCGTGCAGCAGATGGATGCCGGACACGCCTGTTCCCGTCCCGATCTCCGCCACCGCTTTGGCGTCCACGGCGGCAGCGAGCAGGCGCAGCGCGGAACCGGTGCCTGGGGACACCGAGCGCAGCCCTGCCTCGCGGGCCCGCTCCCGGGCCCAGCGCAGTGCTTCGTCCTCGGCGACAAAGGCGTCGGCGAACGCCCAGCTCGTCTGCCGGTTGGCGGTAATGACCCTCTCCTGACCCCGTAGTTGGCGCAACGGTGACTGTATCCGCTGGACCCGGGAACCCGCAGATGGGACCGGGCGTTGTGCAAGGACAGGGGAAAGCGCAGCGAACGGGCCCGCGGATCGGGCCCGCGACCGTGCGCCGGCAGTTCCCGGGCGACGCCCGGCCCCAGCAGGAAAAAAGGCTTATCCGGAGCTAACGGGCGAGGTGGCTATGGTAGGGGCTCCACTGGACACCACCAGAGCCGATAGGGGAGGTGCGGCTGCGCCTGTGGATCGGAGAGGGGTGCTGCGGCGCCTTCTCGGGTCGGCGGGTGAGCCGAAATCCGTGACCAACATTGCTGACCGTTCTTCCAACGACTCCGCAACGACCGCGACCTTCGCCTCAGATGCGGACTCTCAGGCGTGGACCCCGCCCTCATGGGAAGAGATCGTCAGCACGCACAGCGGACGTGTGTACCGCCTTGCCTACCGGCTGACGGGCAACCAGCACGATGCCGAGGACCTCACCCAGGAAGTTTTCGTCCGGGTGTTCCGTTCCCTGTCGACCTACACCCCCGGCACGTTCGAGGGCTGGCTGCACCGCATCACCACCAATCTCTTCCTGGACATGGTCCGCCGTAAGCAGCGGATCCGTTTCGACTCGCTGGGCGACGACGCCGCCGAGCGGCTCCCGAGCCGCGAGCCGTCCCCGCAGCAGGTCTTCAACGACACCCATTTCGACGCCGACGTGCAGCAGGCCCTGGACACCCTCGCGCCCGAATTCCGCGCGGCAGTGGTGCTCTGCGACATCGAGGGGCTCAGCTACGAGGAGATCGCCGCGACCCTGGGCGTGAAGCTCGGCACCGTGCGCAGCCGTATCCACCGCGGTCGCTCGCACCTGCGCAAGGCGCTCAAGCACCGTTCGCCCGAGGCCCGCGCCGAGCAGCGCTCCCTGGCGGACGCGGTCCTGGCAGGGGAGGTCGGATCGGCGTGAGTGGTACAGGACCGACCCCCGCGGAGCAGCATCTGGGGGACCGGCTCGCCGCGCTTGTCGACGGTGAGCTGAAACATGATGCCCGTGAACGGGTCCTGGCCCATCTGGCCACCTGTCCCAAGTGCAAGGCCGAGGCCGACGCCCAGCGGCGCCTGAAGAGTGCCTTCGCCCTGTCCAGCTCACCCTCGCCCTCCGAGGGGTTCCTGGCCCGTCTGCAGGGCCTTCCCGGGGGTCCCAGCGGCGGCGACGGCGGCCCCGGCGGACCGTTCGGCGGCAGCGGACGCTTCGCCGACGAGTTCTTCCCCGCGATGCGGCCCTCCGGCGGCAGCCGTACGGACCCGGCCCCGGGCTCCTCGCCGCTCGACAGCTTCGGTTACCTCCCCGCCGGGCACGGCTCCACCGCGGTCCTGCCGGGCGGCGGCTCCCGCGGCGTCTTCCGCATACACGACGTGGCCCGTGACGCCGACCGTTCGCCCTGGCGCGGCCGGAGAATCGCCTTCGCCGCGGCCAGCGCCGTGTCGCTGGCGGCCATCGCCCTCGGTGGCACCCTCCCCCTGGACTCCGCTCCCGACACCGCGCTCCGGGCCGAGGGCACGGGCAGCAGTGTGACCCCGCTCGACGCCGACGCGCGGGCCGAGAGCGGCAGCGCGGCCAGCCGCAGGGCCGGTGGCGCGCTCGCCGTGGACGGCGACCGTCCGGCGATCGGCTCCACCGCGGTGCCCTCGGCCTCGCCGGCCGTCCGGGCCCCGATGGCCCCGCAGATGCTCGCGGCAGTGCCCTCGTCGCTCAGGGCCGCGCCGCTCACCGGGAACCCGTTCGTCCTCCCCGCACTGAATGTCTCCGTGCCCCCGCTGATACGGCCGACCGGCACCACGTCGCTGCTGGCCGCGGCGCTCGGTGGTGCCCCGGCGCCGAAGTCGGCCGCTCCGTCCGCACCGGCCTCGGCGAGGCCGTCCGCACCCGCCTCCGCGCTGCCGCCCAACGATCACGCACTCCCGCTTTTCCCCCGGCGCTGACGGGGCCCTGCGCGGGGATTCGCAAACCTGGTTGAATTCCGGGAGGGACGCCCCTGTGGGGGCGTACAGAGGCCAGTTGCGGGGAGATCATGGACGACGCGAAGCCCACCGGGCCCAAGGCGAAGTGGTGGAGCCGTCCCACGACGGGGCGCAGCGGTCGCACGGAACCGGAAGGCGTATCTCCCGCCGAGGACTCCGCGGGAGCCGCGAATACGGCAGACGTGACGGACGCGGCCGGGACGGGGAGTGCGGCGGTATCGGAACAGCCGGTCCCCGGTGTGCCGACGCCCGCACTCCCGGCCGACGAGCCGCTCCGGCCCGCCGCCCCCGCGATGCGGCCGCTGCACGAGCCCGACGAGTACAGCACTCCGCCCTACGGCGGCCCCGGTCCATGGGCGCCCGCGCCCCCCGTACAGCGACCCGTGCCGACCCCGGCGCACGGGACCCCCGTACCCCCGCAGTACGCCGCGACGAACGGGGCTCCCGTCGCCGTCGATCAGGTTCCGCCGCCCGGACCGGTGCCCGGCGGCATGCCGCCCCAGGCCCCGCCGCAGCACCTGCCGCCCCACCCGCAGGCGCAGCAGGTGCCGCAGCAGTCCGGACAGCAGCCGCCCTCCCAGTGGCTCCAGTACGACCCCTGGGGGGCGCCGCGGCAGCCGCTGACCCAGCCGGGTCCCCCGCTCGGCACCGAACCCGCCGGGCGCGGCAAGAGCCGCCGGGGGACCGTCCTGATCGGGGCCGTCCTGCTCGCCGTGGTCGCGGGCGGCATAGGCGGTGGAATCGGCGCCTACGTCGAGCGCAACGGTGGCCTGACCAGCGTCGAGCTTCCCCAGACCGGCCGGGACAGCGGGGGGCGGGCTCCCGACAGCGTCGCCGGGATCGCCGCCAGCGCCCTGCCCAGCGTCGTCACCCTGCACGTCAACGGTGCGTCGGAGTCCGGCACCGGCACCGGCTTCGTCCTCGACAACAAGGGCCACATCCTCACCAACAACCATGTCGTCTCCCCGGCCGGCTCCAGTGGCGACATCACCGTGACGTTCAGCGGCGGCGAGACGGCGGCCGCCGAGATCGTCGGCAAGGACAGCGGCTACGACCTGGCCGTCGTCAGGGTCACCGGAGTCTCCGGACTCAAGCCGCTGCCCCTCGGCAACTCCGACAATGTGCAGGTGGGCGACCCGGTGGTGGCCATCGGTGCCCCCTTCGACCTGTCGAACACGGTCACCTCCGGCATCATCAGCGCCAAGCAGCGGCCGATCACCGCCGGTGGCGAGAAGGGCGACGGCACCGACGTCAGCTATGTCGACGCGCTCCAGACCGACGCTCCGATCAACCCCGGGAACTCCGGCGGCCCGCTCGTCGACGCCCAGGCCCATGTCATCGGGATCAACAGCGCCATACGCGCGGCGGACAGCGGGGCCGGATCCGAGGGCGCCCAGTCCGGTTCCATCGGCCTCGGCTTCGCCATACCCATCAACCAGGGCAAGCGCGTCGCCGAGGAGCTGATCAACACCGGCCGGGCGACCCACCCGGTGATCGGCGTCACCCTGGACATGAAGTACACCGGTGACGGGGCCAAGGTCGGTGCGAAGGGCGCCGACGGCGGGCCCGCGGTCACCACCGGCGGCCCCGGGGCGAAGGCTGGCATCAGGCCGGGCGACATCATCACCGAGGTCCAGGGCCAGCGGGTGCACAGCGGCGAGGAGCTGATCGTGAAGATCCGTGCCCACCGCCCCGGCGATCGGCTCGTCCTCCGGCTGACCCGCGGTGGTAAAGACCTGTCCATGACTTTGACGCTCGGCTCGGCAAGCGGCACGTAACGGCCACCGGAAGGTACCGCCCGGACAGCTTCGACAGGTACCGTTGAGCGGTCCGGGCCGTCATCCGGCCTGGTGGGGAAGACCCGGAGAACACGCGGAGAACACGAGGAGCAGCTAGGTGTTCAATGACATAGGCGCACTGGAGCTGCTGACGCTCGTGGTTCTCGCCGTACTGGTCTTCGGCCCCGAGAAGCTGCCGAAGGTCATTCAGGACGTCACGCGCACCATTCGCAAGATCCGCGAGTTCTCGGACAGCGCCAAGGAAGACATCCGCTCGGAGCTCGGTCCGCAGTTCAAGGACTTCGAGTTCGAGGACCTCAACCCCAAGACGTTCGTCCGCAAGCAGCTGATGGACGGCAACGACGACCTGGGGCTGAAGGAGATCCGCGAGAGCTTCGACCTCCGCAAGGAGATGGCCGAGGTCACCGACGCGGTGAACGGACGCGAGAGCGTGTCCTCCGCTTCCGCCAACAGTGCGGTGAACGGCTCGGCGAAGGAGTCGTCCGGCGGTGCGTCCGACGGTGCGGTGAACGGCTCCTCCACCACCCCTGACCTGCTCAAGAAGCCGGCGCCGCCGACCAAGGACGAGCGCCCGCCGTTCGACGCAGACGCCACCTGAGACCGGTCAATCCCGACTCGCCCCTACGGTATGGCTATTCTCCATCTGTCCGGTTGCGAGGACGCCCAAGCCCGCGGGGGGCGGGCCGCTCCGGATCGGAACAGATCGAGGAGGCGGCCGGGCAGATGGAGACGACGAGTCGGGTAGGGGCGGAAGGTGCGCCCAGCACAGTCACCGCAGAGGGGGTGCCGGCGACCCGGCGTACGGTCGACGGCTATCTGCGGGCGCCGTTCCCGTGGTACGGGCTGGACGAGGCATTCACCGGGCCGCGCTGGCCGATGCAGGTCGGCACCGCGGCGGACGGCACGGTGCAGCACGGTTCCACCGGACACGGTGACGAGCCCCTGGTGCGGTCCGACGCGCGCCCGGAGAAGGAACGCTTCGCGGTCGTCGTGACCGTGGCCAGCAGCCCGGTGCGGCGCAGCGGCGACGGTACGGGGGTGCTGGACGCCACCACGGTCTCCTCGGCCGCCTGGCTGGCGGGCTCCGGCCTCCTGGCATACACCTGGCCCCCGCAGCTGGACCACGCGCTGCGAGACGACTGGCTGGACCAGCAGACCGAGACGGCGTTCGCACTCGCCGACGACCTCGGCACCCCGCCCTGGTCGAAGCTCTCGCTTCCGGTGGACGGCGTTCCGGTGGAGTTCCACTACCGCGAGTCCGAGTTCGGCTGGGTGCTGGCCGGTTCGGCGCACGGCGGTGTGCACATCGGGGCTTACGGGCGGGGGATGAGCGCGTACGGGCTGGGGTTCGCGGTGATCGGCGACATCACCACGTACGTCTAGGCGGTCCCGGCGGCTGCCGGGCGGGCGGAAGCGTCCGCCCGGCGACCGGGATCAGCGGTGCCGGGACCGAGGACAGCGCGGTACCCGGGGGCCGGGACCGCGCTGTCGGGTCGGTGGGTGTCAGAACTTGTTGCGGGGGGTGATGCCCAGCGACATGCCGGACAGGCCGCGCTGACGGCCGCTCAGCTTCTCCGCGATGGACCGCAGCGCGCTGCCGGCCGGGGAGTCGGGGTCGGACAGGACCACCGGCTTGCCCTCGTCGCCGCCCTCGCGCAGCCGCAGGTCGATCGGGATGGAGCCGAGCACCGGAACCTCGGCGCCGACCGTCCGCGTCAGGCCCTCCGCGACCCGCGCGCCGCCGCCCGAGCCGAACACATCGACCATCTCGTCGCAGTGCGGGCACGGCATGCCCGACATGTTCTCCACGACGCCGACGATCTTCTGGTGGGTCTGTACGGCGATGGAGCCGGCCCGCTCGGCGACCTCGGCCGCGGCCTGCTGCGGGGTCGTGACGACCAGGATCTCCGCGTTCGGCACGAGCTGCGCGACGGAGATCGCGATGTCACCGGTGCCCGGCGGCAGGTCGAGCAGCAGCACGTCCAGGTCGCCCCAGTACACATCGGCGAGGAACTGCTGCAGCGCGCGGTGCAGCATGGGTCCGCGCCACACCACCGGGGCGTTGCCCGGGGTGAACATGCCGATGGAGATGACCTTCACGCCATGTGCGGACGGCGGCATGATCATGTTCTCGACCTGGGTCGGCTTGCCGTCCGCGCCGAGCATCCGGGGCACGCTGTGCCCGTAGATGTCCGCGTCCACGACGCCCACCTTCAGCCCGTCGGCCGCCATGGCCGCCGCGAGGTTCACCGTTACCGAGGACTTGCCGACGCCGCCCTTGCCGGAGGCGACCGCGTACACCCGGGTCAGCGAGCCGGGCTGGGCGAAGGGGACCTCGCGCTCGGCCGTGCCGCCGCGCAGCGCGGACGCGAGTTCCTTGCGCTGTTCGTCACTCATCACATCGAGCGTGACGTCGACGCGCGAGACGCCTTCGACCCGCGCGACCGCTTCGGTCACATTCTTGGTGATCGTCTCGCGCATCGGGCAGCCGGAGACCGTGAGATACACCGTGACAGCGACTACACCGTCAGCATCGATCTCGACCGATTTCACCATGCCCAGCTCGGTGATCGGGCGGTGGATCTCCGGGTCGTTCACTGTCGACAGTGCTTCACGCACCGCGTCTTCCGTAGCCATAGGGACGATGGTACGGCGCAGGGCCGTACGCGCGGGTAACCCTTCAGCGGTCGCCTTCGTCACTCTCGTGGCGGGCGAGAACCTGCCGGTCGTCCATGTCCCTCATCATGTCCTGGAGTTCCGACCTGATCCAGTCCCGGGTGGCGACCTCGCCGAGGCCCATCCGCAGCGCGGCGATCTCCCGGGTGAGGTACTCGGTGTCGGCGATGGAGCGCTCGTTCTGCTTGCGGTCCTGCTCGTGGGTGACCCGGTCCCGGTCGTCCTGGCGGTTCTGCGCGAGCAGGATCAGCGGAGCGGCGTACGACGCCTGGAGCGACAGCATCAGCGTCAGGAAGATGAACGGATACCCGTCGAACCGCAGGTCACGCGGCGCGAAGATGTTCCACAGCACCCAGAGGATGATGATCAGCGTCATCCAGACGATGAACCGTCCGGTGCCCAGGAACCGGGCGATCCGCTCGGAGAACCGGCCGAACGCCTCCGGGTCGTACTCCGGCAGCAGCTTGCGCCGGGGGTCCTTCGGCTGGTCGATCCGGTTCCGCGGCGGGCGCACGATGCCGGAGGAACCCGTCGACGCCGCCTTCGCACGCTCCTCACCGGCCATGGGCGATCCCTTCCTCACCGTGGAAGTCGGTCTCACGCCAGTCGTCGGGCAGCAGGTGGTCCAGGACGTCGTCCACCGTCACCGCGCCGAGCAGCGAGCCGCTCTCGTCGACGACGGGCACCGAGACCATGTTGTACGCGGCCAGATAGCTGGTCACGACCGGCAGCGGGGTGTCCGGGGACAGCGGCACGAGATCGCTGTCGACGATCGAGCTGACCAGGGTGAACGGCGGGTCGCGCAGCAGCCGCTGGAAGTGCACCGTGCCCAGGTACTTGCCGGTCGGGGTCTCGTCCGGCGGGCGGCAGACGTACACCTGCGCGGCCAGTGCCGGTGACAGGTCCGACTGCCTGACCCGGGCCAGCGCGTCGGCGACCGTGGCGTCCGGCCGCAGCACGATCGGCTCGGTCGTCATCAGACCGCCCGCGGTCCGCTCCTCGTACGACATCAGGCGGCGCACATCGGCGGCGTCGTCCGGCCGCATCAGCGCCAGCAGCCGCTCCTTGTCCTCCTCGGGCAGCTCGGAGAGCAGGTCGGCCGCGTCGTCCGGGTCCATCGCCTCCAGCACATCGGCGGCCCGCTCCTCCTGGAGCTTGCCGATGATCTCCACCTGGTCGTCCTCGGGCAGCTCCTCCAGGACGTCGGCGAGCCGGTCGTCGTCCAGCGCGGCGGCGACCTCGGCCCGGCGCTTGGGCGACAGATGGTGCAGGGCGTTGGCCACATCGGTGGGCCGCAGCCGTTCGAACGTGGCGACCAGGCTCTCGGCGCCCTGTCCGTGCTCATCCAGCGAGAACCCGCTGACCGCCGACCACTCCACCGTCAGCGTCTCGCCCTTGCGGCGCAGCGCCCCGCCGCGCCCCTTGCGGACGAAGTACTTGTCGATCTCCCAGTCGCGGCGGGCCGGCAGCTGCTGGATCGCCACGTCGAGGACGGTGACCTCCTCGCCGGTCTCCACCAGCCGGACCCGCCGGTCCAGGAACTCCCCGAGGATCAGGCGTTCGGTGGGCCGCTGCTCGAAGCGCCGCATGTTGACCACACCCGTGGTGATGACCTGGCCCGACTCGACGCCCGTCACCCGGGTCATCGGCAGGAAGATCCGCCGCCGGCTGAGCACCTCGACGACCATCCCGAGCAGCCTCGGCGGGCGGCCGCCGACCCGCAGCATCGCCACCAGGTCACGGACCTTGCCGACCTGATCACCGTTGGGGTCGAAGACCGGCACACCGGAAAGATGTGACACGAAGACCCTGGGGGCGCCTGCCGCCATCCGATGCGCCTCCTTCGCCCGACGGTGCCGTCCGCGGTGTGTGCCGCACGGACCGCACCACGTCATATCGATCAGTCGATTTCGCCGTTATGCCGGGATCAGGCTAGCCCGTACCACGCCACTCCGCCCCGGCGGACGTCTCGGTACGCCTCGCTGCGGGCGGGCGCGGACGGACCGGTACGCTGCCGTCTGCCACCCCGTACACGCAGTTGAGAGGCAGTGCGCCCGTGACCTCTTTTGCCCCGGCCGTCCGGAACCACCGCCGGGCCGCTCTCGCCGTAGTGCTCTGTGCCGGGCTCACCGCAGCCCTCACGGCCTGTGCGGGCGAGGACCTGGACAAGGGGACGAACGGCGTCGGCAGACTCCCGGCCGCGGAGATCGACAAGAAGACGAGAGACGCGGCGGACGCGGCGGACGCGGTGCGGCTCGCGGGCAAGCTCGTCAGCAAGGGCGGCACGTACACCCTGAACATGCGGCTCAACGCGGAGGGCGGCACCGGGTCCGTCACCTCGAAGCAGAGCACGTTCGTACTGCTGCGGATCGGTGACGAACTCTTCCTCAAGGCCGACTCCTCCTTCTGGAACCACGAGGAGAGCGACAAGGGCGAGAAGACCGACCAGGCGGCGGCCGACAAGCTCAACGGCAAGTATGTGAAGGTCCCCGAGGGCGACCCCACGTACAAGCAGCTGCGCGGCTTCACCGACAAGGAGATCCTGCTGGACGGCCTGCTCTCGCTGCACGGCGAGGTCAGCAAGGGCGACCGGGACAAGATCTCCGGGGTCCGCACCATCCAGATCCGGGGCGGAAAGGGTGAGGGCGGCGTGCTCGACGTCTCCCTCGAGGGCAAGCCGTATCCCGTGCGGGTGGCACGCGGCGGCGGTGGGGGCAGCGTCACCCTCGCCGACTGGGGCAAGTCCTTCGCGCTGGAGGCACCGGACGAGGCCGACACCGTCGACTACGGGGGCCAGCTCCCGAAGTCCTCGGGCTGAGGTCCTCGCGTCCTGGAGGGCCTTCGTGCCCTCGGCCCGCCGACCGACGTCCTCGGGCCCGGACGCCCGGCCCGGGGGGCCCGCGCCGGTGTCACGGGGCCGAGGTGCCGTGTCAGCCCGTGCGGCGACGGCGCTTCAGCAGCAGCCGGGGGAGCGCGGCGGGCACCGGCCGACGCGTGGTCGCCGGGGTCGGCAGCGGCGGGGCCGCCAGTGAGGTGTCCGGCAGTCCGGTGCGGGTCACGCCGGGTGTCAGCCGGACGACCACGCACTCCCGCGCCCAGCGCTCGGTCATCTGTTCGGCGTCCGGCGCGTTCAGCCGCTTGCCCCTGAGTTCGGCGACCGCGGCCTCCCACTCCTCGGAGTGCGGTGCCAGTACGGAGACCGAGGCGCTCCAGACGACGAGGCGGCCGCCCTTGTCCTTGCTGCGGACGGTCACCTCGGCACCGGCCCCGTCGGTGATCCCGGCCGGGAACGGCTGTTCGCCGGGACCGTCGCCGACGAGATGGGCCGCGCCCTCGTGCCAGACGTGCCACAGCGCGCGGGCGGGCCCGGTGCCCCGCACCCAGATCAGACCGGACTTCTTGGTGGCTTCCTCGACGAGGGCCCGGTCCATCAGCGCGTCAGCGGCAGCAGTCATGGCCGCACTCTATGGGACCGGGCCGCCCCGCTCAGAGCCAGCCGTTGCGCTTGAGCATGCGGTGGATGGAGAAGCAGACCACGCCGATGAAGCCCAGCACCATCGGATAGCCGTACGTCCACTTCAGTTCCGGCATGTGGTCGAAGTTCATGCCGTAGACGCCGCAGATCATCGTCGGTACGGCGATGATGGCCGCCCAGGACGTGATCTTGCGCATGTCCTCGTTCTGGGTGACGGTGGCCTGCGCCAGGTTGGCCTGGAGGATCGAGTTCAGCAGCTCGTCGAAGCCGATGACCTCCTCGTGCACCCGGGCGAGGTGGTCGGCGACGTCCCGGAAGTACTTCTGGATGTCGGGGTCGATCAGCCGCATCGGGCGCTCGCTCAGCAGCTGCATCGGCCGCAGCAGCGGGGAGACGGCCCGCTTGAACTCCAGCACCTCGCGCTTGAGCTGGTAGATCCGGCCGGCGTCCGAGCCGCGCGGGGTGCCCTTCGTCGGGGTGGAGAAGACATCGATCTCTACCTCGTCGATGTCGTCCTGCACCGCTTCGGCCACCGCGATGTAGCCGTCCACGACATGGTCGGCGATCGAGTGCAGCACGGCCGAGGGGCCCTTGGCGAGCAGCTCCGGGTCGTCCTGGAGCCGGTGGCGCAGCGCGCGCAGTGAGCCGTGGCCGCCGTGCCGCACGGTGATGACGAAGTCCCGGCCGGTGAAGCACATCACCTCACCGGTCTCGACGACCTCGCTGGTCGCGGTCAGCTCGGCGTGCTCGACGTAGTGGATGGTCTTGAAGACGGTGAACAGCGTGTCGTCGTAGCGCTCCAGCTTCGGGCGCTGATGCGCGTGGACGGCGTCCTCCACGGCGAGCGGGTGGAGGCCGAACTCCCGGGCGATACCGGCGAATTCCTCCTCCGTCGGCTCGTGCAGGCCGATCCAGGCGAAGCCGCCGTCCTCCCGTACCCGCAGCATCGCCTCGTGCGGGGTCGGGCAGGCCGAGGCTTCGAGGCGCCGCCCGTCGCGGTAGACCGCGCAGTCGACGACGGCGCTGGAGGCGGACGGGTCGCGGGTGGTGTCGTAGCCACCGCTGAACGGGGCGCTGTTCTTACGGAGGGAGGGACGCAGGGACGGGCGCACGGCGGCGCGCAGGTCGCGGATCATCGACATGGGCTGACTCCTTCACGGAGGGCCGTCGGCGGGGCGTGGAACAGCCCGGAATGGGGACGTGTGCTCACGTCCGCAAAGCGGGCGGCACCGCGCAGGCGCGATGACGGCGTTCGCTACAGACAGGCAAAAACGAAAGGCTCTTCCGTGGTGCGAACTGCCGTGGGCCTGGACCGGGAAAGGGTCAGATCACCGAGGGAAGGCGTCGTGCGGAAGAGCGGCTGGTACTGCACGGTCGACTTGGATCCATGGCAGTCCCCACCTCCTCCGGTCGGTCCCCCGTGAGGGACGACGTGTCGTCGGGACTGAGAGAGCGACGCTTCTGCGCGCTGTCCCGACCGGCGGCCAGGCTATCAGCCACCTAGGGCCCAATCCCTTACTTTGCCCCTTCGATACGCGTTCTATGCTCGCGACATGGGAGAAATTCTTGCTCTGGTCGAGGCACGCCTGCGGACGGCCCTGGGGGAACCGGACGCCCGCGCCGATGTGACGTTCCTCGGTACGGACCGCATCGAGGTGCTCCGCTTCATCGACGGGGACGTGGTGCGCTATGCGACGCTCGGCATGTCCGCGCAGCCGATGGCCGACCCCACCTCGCCGCTCGCCGATCCGGTGAAGGGGCCCCGCGCCGAACTGGTCCTGTCGGTACGGGCCGGGCTCGCCGACACCGACCAGGTGCTGCGCCCGCTCGCCGTACTGGCCGCCTCTCCGCAGGTCGAGGGGCTGATCGTGGCCCCGGGCGCCTCGCTGGACCTCGGGCAGCCGCTCTGGACGGGGGCGCCGTTCAGCTCGGTGCTGGTGGCCGAGCCGGGCGGGCTGGTCGAGGATCTGGAGCTGGCCGAGCCGCGCGAGCCGGTGCGTTTCCTGCCGCTGCTGCCGATGACGCACAACGAGGCCGCCTGGAAGCGGGTCCGGGGGGCGCAGGAGCTCCAGGAACGGTGGCTGTCGCACGGGACGGACCTGCGTGATCCGCTGCGCGCCTCCGTCACGCTGGACTGAAGCCCCCCCGCCGGGGCCGGAGGGGGCGGGCGGGGTCAGTCGGCGAAGACCGTGACGCCGTCCTCGGTGGCGTGCTTCGGCTCCAGTTCCTCGGCCTCGTGGGTCAGGGCCGTACGCCGGACCCGGATGACGACGGCGCCGGCCAGCGCGGCGATCGCGGCGACGACGAACGGGATGTGGATGCTGCTCCACTCCTCGATCTTCGGGGCGAGGAAGGGGGCGGCCGCCGCGGCGAACCAGCGGACGAAGTTGTATCCGGCGCTCGCCACCGGTCGCGGCGCGTCCGACACACCGAGCGCCAGCTCCGTGTACACGGTGTTGTTCATGCCGATGAAGGCGCCGGAGACGATCGTGCAGACGATGGCCGTCGTGTGGTCGCCGTAGCCGAGGATCAGCAGGTCGACGGCGAGCAGCACCAGCGAGGCACCGACCACCTTCAGCGAGCCGAAGCGCTTCTGCAGCCGCGGGGCGACGAGCACCGAGAAGACCGCGAGCAGCAGACCCCAGGCGAAGAACACCGCGCCCGACTTGTACGGGGTCATGTTCAGCACGAACGGGGTGAAGGCCAGGATCGTGAAGAACGCGTAGTTGTAGAAGAACGCCGAGGCCGCGACCGAGGCGAGACCGCCGTGGCCGAGCGCCTTGAGCGGGTCGAGCAGTGAGGTCTTCCGCGCCGGCCTGGGCTGTTCCTTGAGGAACGCGGTGATGCACAGGAAGCCGATCGCCATCAGGACGGCGGTACCGAAGAAGGGGTAGCGCCAGCTGGCGTCCCCCAGCAGCGCGCCGAGCAGCGGCCCGCACGCCATGCCGAGGCCGAGCGCCGATTCGTACAGCAGGATCGCCGCGGCGCTGCCGCCGGCCGCCGCGCCGACGATCACGGCGAGCGCGGTGGAGACGAAGAGCGCGTTGCCCAGACCCCAGCCGGCCCGGAAGCCGACCAGTTCGCCGACGGACGAGGAGGTGCCGGACAGGGCGGCGAAGACGATGACGAGCGCGAGGCCGGCCAGGAGCGTCTTGCGGCCGCCGATGCGGCTGGAGACGAAGCCGGTGACGAGCATCGCGACGGCGGTGATCAGGAAGTACGAGGTGAAGAGCAGGGACACCTGGCTGGGTGTCGCCTGAAGCCCCTTGGCGATGGACGGCAGGATCGGGTCCACCAGGCCGATTCCCATGAAGGCGACGACAGACGCGCCGGCCGTGGCCCAGACGGCCTTCGGCTGGCGCAGGATGCTTGACGCCCCTTCGTCGAACGGATCCTCTCCCGGCATGGGTTCTCTCGCTCTCCACTAGATCGTTGTGTTATGCACAGAATAAGTTAGACACTCTAATAAATGCAAGCTACATCTATTTCCCCCGGCGGGAGCCACGCTGCGGACGGGTGATCGTCCTTGACGCGGCGACCGCCGCGGAGGACCGTTGGCGGTTATGAGGGGCGAACCCAGTTGCCCGAAGTGCGGTGGCCGGGTCAGGGCGCCCGGTCTCTTTGCCGACGCCTGGCAGTGCTCCGCGCACGGCCAGGTCCATCCGCTGCAGCCCGTGATCCCGCCCAGCGTCGAGGCGCTCGGCGTGGTCGTGCACCGCGCCCGGGTACCGGTGTGGATGCCCTGGCCGCTCCCGGTGGGCTGGCTGTTCACCGGAGTGGCTTCCGCGGGCGACGACCGCAGCGGCGGCCGCGCCACCGTCGTCGCCTGCTCCGGCCCGGGACCGCTCGGCGGCATGGGTGAGCTGCTGCTCGTCGCCGAGGAGCTGGGGGTCGGACTCGGTGCGCGGTACGCGGGCATCGAGGGGCCCGACCCCGGCCCTTACTTCCAGGTCGACGGGGTGCCCGACGCCAAGGTCCTCGCCGCCGGGCGCCCCACCCCCCTCTGGCACGTCAAGGGCGCACCGGAGGACCGGGCGGTCTTCGCGGGAGAGGCGTGCGGCCTGTGGCTCTGGGCGATCGTCTGGCCCGAGCAGTCGGGGCTGCTGATGTATGACGAGCTGGTGCTGACCGATCTTCGCGACGCCGGGGGGGAGTCGGACCTCGTCCCCTGCGGCGCGCTCACCCCGCGGCTGCTCAGCACTCCGGACGACCCGCCCCGGCAGGGGTCCGCCGGGGTATAGGGGGGTTCGCGGCGGTTATCCTTGAGCGACCGCCGTCCTGCCCCGTCTGTCACTTTCCTCCGCCCCATCCCCCGCGAGCCCTGGAGTACGCGTCGTGCGCATCGATCTGCACACCCACTCCGCCGCGTCGGACGGCACGGACACCCCGGCCGAACTGGTGGCGGCCGCCGCGGCCGCGGGGCTCGATGTCGTCGCCCTCACCGACCACGACACCGTCGGCGGACACCGGCAGGCCATCGATGCCCTGCCCGAGGGCCTCACCCTCGTCACCGGCGCCGAACTCTCCTGCAAGCTCGACGGCGTGGGCCTGCACATGCTGGCCTACCTCTTCGACCCCGAGGAGCCCGAGCTGGCCCGCGAGCGCGAGCTGGTACGGGACGACCGGGTGCCGCGCGCCCAGGAGATGGTCCGCAAACTCCAGGCGCTGGGCGTCCCGGTCACCTGGGAGCAGGTCGCGCGCATCGCCGGGGACGGTTCGGTCGGCCGGCCGCACGTGGCCACCGCTCTCGTCGAACTCGGCGTCGTCGGGACGGTCTCCGACGCCTTCACGCCCGAGTGGCTGGCGGACGGTGGACGCGCGTTCGCGGAGAAGCACGAACTCGACCCGTTCGAGGCGATCCGGCTGGTCCGGGCGGCGGGCGGCGTCACGGTGTTCGCCCACCCGGCAGCTGTGAAGCGCGGCGCCGTGGTGCCCGAGTCCGCGATCGCCCGGCTCGCCGCCGCGGGGCTCGCCGGCATCGAGGTCGACCACATGGACCACGACGAGCCCACCAGGGCCCGGCTGCGCGGGCTCGCCCGTGAGCTGGGACTGCTGACGACCGGATCCAGCGACTACCACGGCTCCCGCAAGACGGTGGGGCTGGGCGAGTACACGACCGACCCCGAGATCTACGGCGAGATCACCCGGCGCGCCACGGGAGCCTTCCCGGTGCCGGGCGCCGGCGGAACCGGCCGCCCGTAGGACACCGCGCGCACCCGCGCGGGCCCCTCACCGCACCACGCAACCACCTCACGCACCGCTCCCCGCGCGCCCGGACGCCGTCACACGGCCTCCGGGCGACCGCCCCCGGCCCGCCGCTGACGCTGCCCCGGGCCGGTCCGCGCGCACCTCCCCGTACCGCCCGTTCTCTCCTCGCAAGGCTCACTGTGTTCGACGTCGCTGTTTTCGGATCCCTGTTTCTCACGCTTTTTGTGATTATGGACCCGCCCGGGATCACCCCGATCTTCCTGGCCCTCACCGCGGGCCGCCCCGCCAAGGTGCAGCGCAAGATGGCGCTGCAGGCGGTCGCGGTCGCCTTCGGGGTGATCGCCGTCTTCGGTCTGCTCGGCCAGCAGATCCTGGACTATCTGCATGTCTCCGTGCCCGCGCTGATGATCGCGGGAGGTCTGCTCCTGCTGCTGATCGCGCTGGACCTGCTGACCGGCAAGACCGATGAGCCGACCCAGACCAAGGACGTCAATGTGGCGCTCGTACCGCTGGGCATGCCGCTGCTGGCGGGGCCCGGCGCGATCGTTTCGGTCATCCTGGCGGTGCAGCACGCCGACGGGGTGGGCGGCCAGATCTCGGTCTGGTCGGCGATCGTCGCCATGCACGTGGTGCTCTGGCTCACCATGCGCTACTCGCTGCTGATCATCCGGGTGATCAAGGACGGCGGCGTGGTGCTGGTGACCAGGCTCGCCGGAATGATGCTCTCGGCCATCGCCGTGCAGCAGATCATCAACGGTGTCACCCAGGTCATCCAGAACGCCTGACCGCCGCCGGTGGCACCGGACACCACAGCGCCCCCGCACGGATCTTCCGTGCGGGGGCGCTTCGTCTTTAGCGGCGCAATGCGTCATCAAGGCCGAACGGCATGTGCCGGACGGTCCAAGGCGTTACGAAGCCGAGCTTTCGGCCGGCCGGATGTAGATGCGCTGGCCTATTGCCGCGGCCTGTTGCACGATCCGGTTGACGGAGGCGGCGTCCACGACAGTGCTGTCCACGGCGGTACCGTCGACATCGTCGAGTCGCATGATCTCGAAGCGCATATGGCTTCCCTTCGTCTGATCCTCCTGCTGGAGAACTACTGGGAGGACGGGGCGACCCCGTCCGCAAGGATGAGGAGCGCAAGGCGGCTACGTCTCGCGCTCCACAGGGGGTACAACGGCTTGCCCTCTGCAAACATTCCCTACGCTAAGGAAATTTTTTGGATGTCTAAGTACTATCCAGTAGCTGCGTGTACGCAGACGACGAGGTCCGCATGAACGAAGCGGACGCACAGCCATTCGGCGAGACCGACATCGAAGAGCGCCTGGACCGCACCAACGAGCTGCTCCAGCGCGTGCTCGCCGAGGTGTCGAAGACCCCGTCGACCCACGCGATCTTCGTGGACGCGGGATATGTGTACGCGGCGGCGGGACTGCTCGTCACCGGCACGGAGGACCGCCGCTCCTTCGACCTCGACGCGGAGGGGCTGATCGAGGCCTTCATCGACAAGGCCCGCACGATCTTCGCGGACAGCAGACTGCTGCGCGTCTACTGGTACGACGGGGCCAGGCGCCGCATCCACA
The DNA here is from genome assembly GCF_035917275.1 of Streptomyces sp. NBC_01237. Classification (NCBI taxonomy): domain Bacteria; kingdom Bacillati; phylum Actinomycetota; class Actinomycetes; order Kitasatosporales; family Streptomycetaceae; genus Streptomyces; species Streptomyces sp. NBC_01237. Next base: position 5,939,607 of record NZ_CP108508.1, read on the forward strand.
CCGTCGAGCAGCAGTCCATCGCCGAACTCCCCGACGTCAAGGTGCGGCTCGGCAACCTCAACGCCAACAACCAGCAGAAGGGCGTCGACTCCCTCATCCGTACCGACCTCGAATCACTCGCCAGGCACCGCGCCATCAGCGACGCGGCCCTCGTCGGCGGCGACGAGGACCTGGTGTCGGCGGTCGAGGCGGCCCAGGGCTACGGCGCCCGGGTCCACCTCTGGGGGATCGAGGCCGGCGAAGGGCGCAACCAGGCCGAGCCGCTGCTCTGGGAGGTCGACAGCCAGCGCACCTTCGACCTCGACTTCTGCCGCCCCTACGTCACCCGGCGGCCCGTCACCACGTACGAGGACGACACCCCGGCCCCCTCGCGCGAGGACGTCCGCTTCGTCGGTGCGCAGATCGCCGCCACCTGGCTCTCCGCCCGTGGCCGCGAATCCCTCGCCGACCTGCTGCCCGGACACCCCTACCTTCCGGGCTCCGTCGACCAGGACCTGCTCGTCGAGGCGGAACGGCTGCTCCAGCACTCGTTGCGCGGCCACGCGCATCTGCGGCGGGCGCTGCGGGACGGATTCTGGCAGCACCTCCAGGCGCAGTACTGACGCACCGGAGCCGCTGAGGCCCTGACCGACCGGATCCGCCGAGCCGCTGTGCCGGCCGTCAGAGGCTGTCCCAGAACGAGATCAGGGCCGCGGCCGTCTCCTGGGGCCGGGCTGTGTTGGGGGAGTGCTCGGCACCCCCGACCGTGGTGCGGCGGGCCCCCAGCCGCCGCGCCATCGCATCGAACCGCTCGACCGGCCAGACGTCGTCGCGCTCGCCGGAGATCACATGGACGGGCAGCGCGAGGGCGGCCAGTTCGTCCACCCGGTCCGGCTCGGCGGCCAGCTGCGCGCCGGTGGCGATCAGCTGCGCCGGGTGGTGGAGCAGCCAGCGGCGGCGCAGCTCCTCGCCACCGCCGGTGTCCGCGTCCTGCGGCGGGTCGAGGGCCTGCATGGCGTCCCACACCTCGGCCATGCTCAGCACCGACAACGCGTCGCTGAGCGTCTTCACCTTGTCCCGCTGGGCGGCGACGACCTCGGCGGGACCCGAGGACATGAGGGTCAGCGAGCGGAACGGTGCGACGTCGAGCAGGACGGCGGCACGGGCGATCTGACCGCCGAGCGAATGACCGAGCAGATGTACGCGGCCCGCGGTGCCGTCGGGCCCCGCGGGCGCACCGAGCGCCGCCGCCTGGGCCAGCACATCACGGGCCAACTCCACCTGGGAGTAAGCCTCCTGACGGTCCGTTCCCCCGGTCTCGTACTGTCCCCGGCCGTCGACGGAGACGACCCGGTACCCGGCGTCGGTGAGCGGTTCGAGCAGCGCGATGAAGTCCTCCTTGCTGCCGGTGTATCCGGGCAGCAGCAGGGCGGTGGCGTGCGCCTCGGTACGCGGTGCGGCGTCCAGTACGGCGAAGTCCCCGCGCACGGTACGCAGCACACGGGCACGGGCACAGGGGGGCGGGGTGAAGGTGGGCGGCCGGCTCATACCACCGAGGCTATCCCCGGCCGCCCACCTCGCGCCGTACAGCCCTACGGCCCCGGTCCCGCGACTGCGGGACCGGGGCCGTAGGGGCCGTGTGATGCGGGTGCGGCGATCAGCCCTCGGTCGTGGCCGACTCGGCCTTGGCCGTCGCGCGGGTGGCCCGGCGGCGCCGCGGCTTGGCCGGGGCCTCTGCGTCGGACGCGGCCAGGCTCACCACGGCCTCGGCCTCGGAGACCACGGCGGCCTCCGTACCGGCGGTGGCGGCGCGGGTCGCACGGCGGCGGCGCGGCTTGGCCTCGGCCTCCTCGGCCGGAGCCTGCGTCGCCGTCTCCGTCGCTGCCTTCGTCGTGGTCTTCGCCTTGGCGTCCGCCTTGGGCTTCGACTCCGTCTTCGGCTTCGCGGCGGCGCGGGGCCTGCTGCGGCGCGGCTTGGTCTCCGGCTCGGGCTCGGACGCCGGGGCGATCTGGAAGTCGACCTCGTCGACGACCGGCTTCACGACCCGGGTGCGGCGGCGCGGCTTGGTCTCCGCCACCGGCTCGGCGAAGCCGACCGCGACGGCCACCGTCTGGAACTCGGCCTCGGCCTTGACGGCCGGAGCCTGCGTCACGGTCTCGGTCACCGGCTTCACGGCGGCGGTCCGGGCGCGGCGGCGGCGCGGCTTGGTCTCCGCCGCGGGCTCCGCCTCGGTCACGGCCTCGACGGCCGGGGCCGCCGGGGCCTCCGCCACGGCCACCGCTGCCTCGGCAGCGGCCTCCGGGGCGCCTACGCGGGTACGGCGACGGCGGCGCGGGGTGCGCGGCTCAGCCGGGGCGTCAGCGGCGTCGGGTGCCGCCGGGGTGATCTCGCCGGCCGGTGCGGGCACCGTGGCGACGCCCTCCTCCAGCGCGGCTCCGTTCCTGGTGCGACGACGCTGACGCGGCGTACGCGTACGGGGCTCGCGCTCCTCGCGGGCGGGGGCCGGTGCGCTCGCCGCGGACTTGCGGCCGCGGCCGCCCGTCTCGCCGAGGTCCTCGACCTCTTCCGCGCGCAGACCCGCACGGGTCCGGTCGGCACGGGGCAGTACGCCCTTGGTGCCCGCGGGGATGCTGAGCTCCTCGAAGAGGTGCGGGGACGTGGAGTACGTCTCGGGCGGGTCGGGGAACTTCAGGTCCAGCGCCTTGTTGATCAGCTGCCAGCGCGGGATGTCGTCCCAGTCGACCAGCGTGACCGCGATGCCCTTGGCGCCCGCGCGGCCGGTGCGGCCGATGCGGTGGAGGTAGGTCTTCTCGTCCTCGGGGGACTGGTAGTTGATGACGTGGGTCACACCCTCGACATCGATACCGCGTGCGGCGACGTCGGTGCAGACGAGGACGTCCACCTTGCCGTTGCGGAACGCGCGCAGCGCCTGCTCACGGGCGCCCTGGCCGAGGTCGCCGTGGACCGCGCCGGAGGCGAAACCGCGCTTCTCCAGCTGCTCGGCGATGTCGGCGGCCGTCCGCTTCGTACGGCAGAAGATCATCGCGAGCCCGCGGCCGTCGGCCTGGAGGATGCGCGAGACCATCTCGGGCTTGTCCATCGAGTGGGCGCGGTAGACGAACTGCGCGGTGTTCTTGACGGTCGAGCCCTCGTCGTCGGGCGACGTGGCGTTGATGTGGGTGGGCTGCGACATGTAGCGACGCGCCAGGCTGATGACGGCGCCGGGCATCGTCGCCGAGAACAGCATGGTCTGGCGCTTCGGCGGCAGCATCGTGATGATGCGCTCGACGTCGGGCAGGAAGCCCAGGTCCAGCATCTCGTCGGCCTCGTCGAGGACGAGCGCGCGGATGTGGGACAGGTCGAGCTTGCGCTGGCCCGCCAGGTCGAGCAGTCGGCCCGGGGTGCCGACGATCACGTCGACGCCCTTCTTGAGGGCCTCGACCTGGGGCTCGTACGCACGGCCGCCGTAGATCGCGAGAACGCGGACGTTACGGACCTTGCCGGCGGTCAGCAGGTCGTTGGTGACCTGCTGGCACAGCTCGCGGGTCGGTACGACGACCAGGGCCTGCGGGGCGTCGGTCAGCTTCTCGGGCGCGGCGCGCCCGGCCTCGACGTCGGCGGGGACGGTGACACGCTCCAGGAGCGGCAGTCCGAAGCCGAGCGTCTTGCCGGTGCCGGTCTTGGCCTGGCCGATGACGTCACTGCCGGAGAGCGCTACGGGGAGCGTCATCTCCTGGATGGGGAACGGGGACATGATGCCGACCGCCTCAAGGGCTTCGGCCGTCTCGGAAAGGATCCCGAGGTCGCGGAACGTAGTCAGGGTGCTGCCTCTTCTGTGAAACGCGGACCGAGGCGAACGCTGGGGGTCGTACCGTGCCGGGGTTGGTCATCCGGCCGTGGATGGGCCGGGTGGCGCGGGACCACTGCCGTCGCTCGAGCGCTCGTGCCGCTGAGGGGGCCCCTCATCTGCGGTCGTACGTGTCGTACGCCCCGCGTGGAGGGCTGTCGGGTCGGAGCCGATCGGGCCACCGACCGGGCATCCTCATTCAAGGTCGCGCCCCTGGCACTGGAAAATGCTCAGTAGACGCAATACCACTGTACCCCGGATTCGCGCATGTGTGTTGGGCGAATTCATCGGAACGGTGTGATGTCTGTGGCTGGCCGGGCCCTTCGACGGTCCGGCGAGCGGGCTATTGTGCGCTCCATGGAGACGCCTGACAACGCCGCTGAACCCGCCAACGAAGCTCCCGAAACCCCCGCACCCACCGGAATCGCCGCCCAGGACTGGGCCACCGCATCCGCCGAGCCGCAGTACCGCGCAGCGGTCGTGGATCTGCTGGGTGCGCTCGCCTATGGCGAGCTGGCGGCCTTCGAGCGACTGGCGGAGGACGCCAAACTCGCGCCGACACTCGGTGACAAGGCGGAACTGGCGAAGATGGCCTCCGCCGAATTCCATCATTTCGAGCAGCTGACGGACCGGCTCACCGCGATCGAGACGGACCCGACCGCCGCGATGGAGCCGTTCGCCAAGGCGCTCGACGACTTCCACCGGCAGACCGCGCCGTCGGACTGGCTGGAGGGGCTGGTCAAGGCGTACGTCGGTGACTCGATCGCCAGCGACTTCTACCGCGAGGTCGCGGCCCGGCTCGACACGGACACCCGCTCGCTCGTCCTCGCCGTGCTGGACGACACCGGCCACGGGAACTTCGCGGTCGAGAAGGTGCGCGCCGCGATCGAGGCCGAACCGAGGGTCGGCGGCCGGCTCGCGCTGTGGGCCCGCCGGCTGATGGGAGAGGCGCTCTCCCAGGCCCAGCGGGTGGTCGCCGACCGGGACGCCCTGTCGACGATGCTCGTGGGCGGTGTGGCGGACGGCTTCGACCTGGCCGAGGTGGGACGGATGTTCTCCCGCATCACCGAGGCGCACACCAAGCGGATGGCCGCGCTGGGCCTGGCCGCGTAGCCGGGCCGGCCGCCGTCGGCCGCCCCGGCGGGCCGCCCGGACTACTGGGCCGCCGCCGATCGGCCGAGGCGGCGGCCGCGTGGGCGGATCAGCAGCGACAGCGTCACCGACCCGACGAGCACCGCGCCGATCAGCGTTGCCAGGACATGGCCGGAGCCGAGGGCCGAATGCGTCAGATACGCGCCGAACAGGGCGCCCAGGGTGCCGGTGAGGAACACGGGACGGCCGGACGGCAGACGGCCGGGCAGTGAACGGAGCGCCGCCCAGGAAAGGGCGAGTCCGAGCATCGCGGAGCCGAAGGTTTCCCAGATCACAGAGGATCACCTCGCGGGGGTGTGCGGGGCGGTCAAATCGGTCGTAGGCGGTACTACCCGTGGGTCACCGGACGCAACCCTCCCGCGAGCTGCGGAAACCGTTCGAGCACGCCCGGACACGAGGGCCCGTCCGGGCCGCCGGGGCACATGATCGGCGGAACCCGTCCGGGCGCGGTGAGGGACCGGGTACGAAGAAGCGGTCCGGCGGGGGATTCCCTGCCGGACCGCTTCCTCGTTCACTGCGTCGCGTGAGCTACAGCGCGCCGAACCCCACACGCCGGGTGCTGGGCTCGCCGATCTCCACGTACGCGATCCGGTCGGCCGGCACCAGGACCTTGCGGCCCTTGTCGTCCGTGAGGCTGAGCAGCTGCGCCTTGCCGTTGAGCGCTTCGGCGACCGCGCTCTCGACGTCCTCGGCGGAAAGCCCGCTCTCCAGAACGATCTCCCGGGGCGTGTGCTGCACCCCGATCTTGACCTCCACGGCTATGTCCCTCCGACGGTCAGTCCCTGCGCGGTGAACCGCGCCGTACGCAGCCACACTAGCCGGGTGGAACCCGAGGTCATGGCCCGACCGGCAACGCCCGCAGCGAACACGGCCGAGGGTCCGTCGGTCAGTGCTGGTCGATGCCGTGCAGCGGGAACCCCGCGATGCCCCGCCAGGCCAGCGAGGTCAGGAGCTGGACCGCGGTGTCGCGCGGAATGCTGGAGCCGCTGGAGAGCCAGTAGCGGGCCACCACCTGGGACACCCCGCCCAGGCCGACCGCCAGGAGCATGGACTCGTCCTTGGACAGCCCCGTGTCGCCGGCGATGACGTCGGAGATGGCCTCCGCGCACTGGAGCGAGACCCGGTCGACCCGTTCGCGTACCGCGGGCTCGTTGGTCAGGTCGGACTCGAAGACCAGCCGGAAGGCGCCGCCCTCGTCCTCGACGTACGCGAAGTAGGCGTCCATCGTGGCCTCGACGCGCAGTTTGTTGTCCGTCGTGGAGGCCAGCGCCGTGCGCACGGCCGCCAGGAGCGCCTCGCAGTGCTGGTCGAGCAGGGCCAGATAGAGCTCCAGCTTGCCCGGGAAGTGCTGGTAGAGCACCGGCTTGCTGACCCCGGCGCGCTCGGCGATGTCATCCATGGCCGCGGAGTGGTAGCCCTGCGCGACAAAGACCTCCTGCGCGGCCCCCAGCAGCTGATTGCGTCGGGCGCGGCGGGGCAGGCGAGTGCCCCGCGGGCGCGCTGCCTCTGTCTGCTCGATGGCTGTCACGCCGCCTCCCAAAATTGTGATCAAGCACAGCCGTTCGTTTACACGCTGCGCCGTACAGCCATCGTACTTTTGAGTAACCCGGGTGCGCGCGGCGCGGACGCAGAATTTCACGGACCGGACGACTGCGGTAGCCACAGATTCAACGAGTCAGGGAACAAAGCGGGGCGTATTACCGGTAATCGTCTTCATCCTGTGCGACAACCCGGCTCTGTTCCGCGGCGTCCGCCTCATTGGCGGTGTCCCGGTCGATGTCCGTCAGCGGTTCGTCGTTCCGCTGCTGGAGGTCGAGCAGTTGTTCGGCGGCATCGGCTTCGGGGGTCTCCGGGTCCAGCTCGTCCGGCTCGACTTCCTCGAAGGTCTCCGGGTCGCTCGGATCGACCGTCATGGTGGCTCCCTTCCTTCCCTTGAAGCGTAGGAGCAACCCTCCCGCGCCGCGATGCGGCCTGTGACGGCGAACACATGAATCGGCACGTGATCGTCTCGTAACATTGCCGCATGTCTTCGACCGAGCTGCCGGGTGCCCGTGCCGCCGCCGCCGCGATGGCCCCCACGGTCAGTGCCGTCAGAGTCGCGGAGGGTGAGCGGTTGCGCTCCGTCTCGCTGCCGGGACTCAGCCTGACCGTCCGCGCCCGGCCCGGGGACCGGACCGGGCTGCCCCCCGCGCTGTATGTGCACGGGCTGGGCGGTTCCTCCCAGAACTGGTCGGCGATGATGCCGCTGCTGGCGGACGTGGTCGACGGCGAGGCCGTCGATCTGCCCGGATTCGGGGACTCGCCGCCGCCCGACGACGGCAATTACTCGGTCACCGGGCACGCGCGTGCGGTGATCCGGCTGCTGGACGCGGGGGAGCGCGGGCCCGTCCATCTGTTCGGCAACTCCCTGGGCGGCGCGGTCGCCACCCGGGTCGCCGCCGTCCGCCCCGACCTGGTGCGCACCCTCACCCTCGTCTCGCCCGCGCTGCCCGAGATCCGGGTGCAGCGGCCCGCCGTTCCGACCGGGCTGCTGGCGATCCCCGGAGTCGCATCCCTGTTCTCCCGGCTCACGAAGGAGTGGACGGCGGAGCAGCGCACACGCGGGGTCATGGCACTCTGTTACGGCGATCCGGCGCGTATCTCCGAAGAAGGCTTCCGCCACGCGGTGGCCGAAATGGAGCGACGACTGGAACTGCCGTACTTCTGGGACGCCATGACGCGCTCCGCCCGTGGCATCGTCGATGCCTACACGCTGGGCGGACAGCACGGGCTGTGGCGCCAGGCCGAGCGGGTGCTCGCACCGACCCAACTGGTGTACGGCGGACGGGACCGGCTGGTCTCGTACCGGATGGCGCGCAGAGCGTCCGCGGCCTTCCGCGATTCGCGACTGCTGTCACTGCCCGACGCGGGGCACGTGGCGATGATGGAGTACCCGGAGGCGGTCGCCCAGGCGTTCCGGGATCTGCTCGACGAATGTGGCGGGAGCTGATCCGGGGCGTGGGACGACACAGTCGAAAGGGCCCCGAGGCCAAAAGCCCTCAGGCCCCGGCCGCGCCGGAGTCGGGCGGCGAGCGCGGAGCACCCCGGTCCGCGCCGGGCAACGGGCGACGCCGCAGGGCCGCTCCCGGACCGCCGGGCGGCGAGGCGAACGCCTCGTCCGGCGAGCGGAGCACTCCGTTCCATGACGGCCCGCAGGTCCGCGGCGGCCATCCCGAACAGCGCGAGGCGGGTGGCGGCTGGGGAAGCGGGCCCCAGGGGTACGGGGATGGGCGGTCGCCGGGTCGTCCGGGAGTTCCCGGACCGTCAATGGCGCCGGGTATACCGGTCGTTCCGGGGCAGTCCGGACAGCCGGGCGGGTACGCCCCGGCTCCCGGGGCCTCGCCCCGCCAGGAAGCCGTGGCGCGTCAGGTCTCGGCGCAGCAGGCGGCGCAGCGCGCCGCCGACGGGCGCGTGGCGGCGCGGCCCGCACCCGGCGGGGGCCCGTTGATACCGGGCCCGCGCAGAGAGTTCGTCGACGCCTTCGACGCCGCACCGCGGTCCGCCGTGCCGCGGTCCACCGCATCACCGTCCACCACGGCGCAGTTCGCCGCGGTGCGGTCCGACGCGGCGCCGGCGACGACGCCTCCGTCGTCCGCGTTTCCCGCCGGCCCGCAGGTCCCGGTCGCCGACGGGGACGACGGCACCGTGGGCCCGGCCGGTGACGGCGGCGGGCCGGGTGCCGAGGACGGCAGGGACGGCGGCCGGGGCGGCAGGGGCCGGACGTTCACCGGTATCGCCGCCGCCGCGGTGACCACCGTGCTCGCGGTGATCGTGGCCGGACAGGTGGCGCAGGACGCCGAGGGCCGGGACGGCGCGCCGCGGCCCGCGGGCGTGGAACGGGACGGCAGTTCCGACACCTCGCGCTCCGACGCCCGTCCCGCCCCCGCGAAGGCGCCCGAGGTCAAGCCCCTTTCGTACGCGGAGAAAATGGCCCAGCCCTATCCGCTCGATCCCGAGCTGAAGGCGAGCGGGAAATTCGACGCCGTTCCGGGCCTGGCGAAGGCGCCGGGCAAGGGGCAGAAGTACCGCTATCGCATCGATGTCGAAAAGGGCCTCGCTCTCGATGCCGGCCTTTTCGCCGAGGCCGTACAGAAAACGCTGAATGACGACCGGAGTTGGGCGCACGGCGGGGCGATGACATTCGAGCGTATTTCCTCGGGTGAACCGGATTTCGTGATCACGCTGGCCAGTCCGGGAACCACCGGTGACTGGTGCCGGAAGTCCGGTCTGGATACGACCATCGACAATGTCTCCTGCGATTCCGCCGCGACCGACCGGGTCATGATCAACGCCTATCGCTGGGCGCAGGGCTCGTCCACCTACGGCCCGGACAAGTTGTTGATCTACCGCCAGATGCTGATCAACCACGAGGTCGGCCATCGTCTCGGGCACGACCACGCGAGCTGTGACACACCCGGCGCACTGGCTCCGGTGATGCAGCAGCAGACGAAGTCGCTGAACCTCAAGGGGATCAAGTGCAAGGCCAACCCGTGGGTGCATCCAGGTAGTTGATCGCCGCAGTCCACATTCCGAGATGGCCGTCTCATTCCGCGTTGACATCGCCGAGGCGGTCGTCCATATTTCTCGGCATGTCACGCATCCCGGTCACCCCCGAGCGCGCCGCCATCGAGCTGGCGCTCATCGGCGTGGCCGGACATTGCGTAGCCGACGTTCTCTGTCGCTGACGCCCGCCCGAGCGCGCGTCGGCCCTCCTTCTCCATGAGCCCGTTCAGGGCTCGGTGAGCCCTTTTCGGGGTCTCCGTGGGTCACCCATGACTGCCGCGCCCGGCGTATTCCGTCCGTAGGCGCGGCTTTTCGGTGTTTATCGGCACTTCGGTGCTCCGATGCCTCCTTTCGCTGTCGCCTGCACGGGTCTTTTCTTCTGCTTTCCATGCATTCCTCCTGTTTGCAGCACTCCGAGAGGTCATCTTCCGATGCGTCAACCGTCCGTCATATCGCGCCGCGTGGCAGCGGCAGCCGTGGGTCTCGTACTGGCCGCGGGTGCCGCGGCCTGCGGGCCCGAGGACAGCAAGGGCAGCGACGGCAGCTCCGGCGCCGAGGGCAAGCCGCAGAAGGGCGGCACCCTCACCGTCCTCAACAGCAACCCGCAGGAGGACTTCGACCCCGCGCGGCTCTACACCTCCGGGGGCGGCAACGTCCCCTCCCTCGTCTTCCGTACGCTCACCACCCGCAACCGCGAGGACGGCGCGGCGGGCGCGAAGGTCGTCCCCGACCTGGCCACCGACCTGGGCACGCCCAGCAAGGACGCCACCGTCTGGACGTACACCCTCAAGGACGGCCTGAAGTACGAGGACGGCACCGCGATCACCTCCGCGGACATCAAGTACGGCATCGAGCGCTCCTTCGCCGCCGAACTCTCCGGCGGCGCCCCGTACCTGCGCGACTGGCTCATCGGCGGGGCCGACTACCAGGGCCTGTACAAGGACAAGAAGGGCCTCGCCTCCATCGAGGTGCCCGACGCGAAGACGATCGTCTTCCACCTCAACAAGCCCGAGGGCGAATTCCCCTACCTCGCCACGCAGACCCAGACGACCCCGGTGCCCCGGGCCAAGGACACCGGCACCAAGTACGAGGAGCACCCCGTCTCCTCGGGGCCGTACAAGGTCGTCACCAACGAGAACGACGGCGAGCGGCTCGTCCTGGAGCGCAACCCGCACTGGTCGGCCACCACCGACGAGGAGCGCAAGGCGTACCCGGACCGGATCGACGTACGCTCCGGGCTCGACTCCGCCGTCATCAACCAGCGGCTCTCCGCCTCCCAGGGCGCCGACGCCGCGGCCGTCACCACCGACACCAACCTCGGGCCGGCCGAACTCGCCAAGGTCACCGGCGACAAGAAGCTCGCCACCCGCGTCGGCACCGGCCACTTCGGCTACACCAACTACATCGCCTTCAACCCGAAGGTGAAGCCGTTCGACGACCCGAAGGTGCGCCAGGCGATCTCGTACGCCGTGGACCGCTCCTCCGTGATCAACGCCGCCGGCGGCTCCTCGCTCGCCGAGGCCGCCACCACCTATCTGCCGAACCAGAAGTCCTTCGGCTACACGCCCTACGACCACTTCCCGGCCGGGAAGACGGGCAACGCCGAGGAGGCCAGGAAGCTGCTGAAGGAGGCCGGGTACGCCAAGGGCCTGACCGTCACCCTGACCCACTCCAACGACAAGGACTTCGAGACCAGCCCGGAGATCGCCACCGCCCTCCAGGCCGCGCTCAAGAAGGCCGGGATCACGGTCAAGCTCCAGGGTCTGGAGAGCAACGACTACTCCGACACCACCCACAGCGCCGCCAAGGAGCCCGGCTTCTTCCTCGCCCACTGGGGTGCCGACTGGCCCTCCGGCGGCCCGTTCCTCGCCCCGATCTTCGACGGCCGGCAGATCGTCAAGGACGGCGCCAACTTCAACTCCGGCTTCCTGAACGACCCGGCGGTCAACAAGGAGATCGACGAGATCAACAAGCTCACCGATCTGAGCGCCGCGGCCACCCGCTGGGGCGCGCTCGACAAGAAGATCGGTGAGCAGGCACTGACCGTGCCGCTCTTCCACCCGGTCTACAAGCGGCTCGTCGGCCAGGACATCAAGAACGTCGTCATCAGCGACTGGACCGGCGTCCTCGACATCTCCCAGGTCTCGGTCAAGTAATCATGTCGGAAGCACTTCTGGTCCAGGAGGCGGGAGCGGCGAACACCGCCGCCCCCGCCTCGGGGGCCCGGCTGTTCTGGCGGCGGCTGCGCGCCCAGCGCGCGGCCACCGCCGCGGCGGCCGTGGTCCTCCTGCTCGTCCTGGTCGCACTCGCCGCGCCGCTGCTCAGCGCACTGGCGGGCCAGGACCCCAACACGTACCACCCCGACCTCGTCGACTCGGCGGCCGGCGGTGTGCCCATCGGCTCTTTCGGCGGCATCAGCGCGGATCACTGGCTCGGTGTCGAACCGCAGACCGGCCGCGACCTGTTCGCCCGTATCGTCCACGGCGCCCGGGTCTCGCTCGGCGTCGCCGTCGTCGCCACGGTCCTCCAGATCGCGATCGGGCTGGCCATCGGTCTCGCCGCCGCCCTCGGCAGCCGCTGGGTCGACCAGATCCTCAGCCGCATCACCGACATCAACGTCGCCCTGCCGATCATGGTCATCGCCCTGGCGCTCCTGGCGATCGTCCCGGACACCTTCCCCCGGCCCGTGCTGATCGCCCTGGTCATCGGCGGGATCAACTGGGCCGGTACGTCGAAGATCGTGCGGGCCCAGGCCCTCACCCTGAAATCCCTCGACTTCGTCTCGGCGGCCCGGCTCAGCGGCCGCGGCAAGTGGAGCATCGCCCGGCGCGAACTCCTGCCCGCGCTCGCCGCACCCGTCATCACCTACGCCGCGCTGATGTTCCCCACCAACATCGTCGTCGAGGCGGCCCTGTCCTTCCTCGGCGTCGGCATCAAACCGCCCACCCCGTCCTGGGGACAGATGCTCACCGAGGCCGACACCTGGTACCAGGCGGCCCCCACCTATCTGCTGCTCCCCGCCGGACTGCTCTTCGTCACCGTGCTCGCCCTGACCGTCCTCGGCGAGGGCATCCGCACGGCACTCGACCCGCGCGCCGCGTCCCGGCTGCGGATCGGCACCGGACGCAAGGAAGCCAAGGACTCCGGTGCGGACACGGCGGCCAAGAAGTCCGAGGAGGACCGGGCATGACCGGGTTTCTGCTGCGACGGCTCGGGGGAGCCGTCTTCGTCCTTCTCGCGCTGACCGTGATCCTGTACGCGATCTTCTACGTCGCCCCCGGCGACGTCGCCCAGATCGCCTGCGGCCCGCGCTGCTCACCCGCCCAGGTCGCCCAGGTCACCCAGCAGCTACGGCTGGACGACCCGGTGTACGTGCAGTACTGGCACTTCCTCCAGGGCATCGTCGCCGGACGCGACTTCTCCACCGGCACCGGGGTCGAGCACTGCTCCGCCCCCTGCCTCGGGGTCTCGTACCAGAGCGACCAGCAGGTCACCCGGCTGATCCTGGCCAAGCTGCCGGTCACCGCCTCGCTCGTGATCGGCGCCTTCGTGGGCTGGGTCCTGCTCGGCGTCGGCACGGGAGTGCTGTCCGCCTGGCGGCGGGGCCGGATCACCGAGCGGGTGCTGACCTGGCTGACCCTGGCCGGAACCGCCACGCCCGTCTTCGTCATCGGGCTGCTGCTCATCATCGTCTTCTGCTCCACACTCCAGTGGCTGCCGTCCCCGACGTACGTACCGTTCACGGAGAATCCCGAGCAGTGGGCCTGGGGGCTGCTCCTGCCCTGGGTGTCGCTGGCCCTCATCGAGTCCGCCAAATACGCCCGGCTGACCAGGAGTTCCATGCTGGAGACGCTCGCCGAGGACCATGTGCGCACCTTTCGCGCGTACGGCGTCAGCGAGCGCGCCATCATCGGGCGGCACGCCCTGCGCGGTGCCGTCGCACCCGTGATCGCGCTCAGCGCGCTGGACTTCGGCTCGATGTTCGGCGGCGCGGTCCTGACCGAATCACTCTTCGGCATCCCCGGCATCGGCCGCGAACTGGTGCACGCCGTCAAGGTCGTGGACCTGCCCGTCGTCGTCGGCATGGTGCTGGTGACCGGTTTCTTCGTGGTGCTCGCCAATACCGTGGCGGACGTCCTGTACGCGCTGGCCGACCGACGGGTGGTCCTGTCATGACAACTCCCTCCCCGTTGGTCGAGGTCAAGGACCTCACCATCGACTTCGGCACCGTCCGGGCCGTGGACGGGCTCTCGTTCACCCTGGAGGCGGGCGGCGCGCTCGGCGTCGTCGGTGAATCCGGCTCCGGCAAGAGCGCGTCCGCGTACGCCCTGCTCGGACTGCACCGCGGTACGGGCGCCCGGGTCGGCGGTTCGGTCCAAGTCGCCGGTACGGACGTGGGCGCCGCGGACGACGCCGCGCTGCGGGCGCTGCGGGGCGCGAAGGCCGCCATGGTCTTCCAGGACCCGCTGTCCTCGCTCGACCCGTACTACACGGTCGGCGACCAGATCGCCGAGGTGTACCGGGTGCACAACTCCGTGTCCCGGCGGGCCGCACGCGCCCGTGCCGTCGAGGTGCTGGACCGGGTCGGCATCCCGGACGCGGCGCGTCGGGCCGGTTCCCGGCCGCACGAGTTCTCCGGCGGCATGCGGCAGCGGGCGCTCATCGCGATGGCCCTGGCCTGTGAACCGCGGCTGCTGATCGCCGACGAGCCGACCACCGCGCTGGACGTCACGGTGCAGGCCCAGATCCTGGATCTGCTGCACGGGCTGCGGCGTGAGAGCGGCATGGGGCTGCTGCTGGTCACCCATGACGTGGGGGTGGCGGCGGAGAGCGTGGACGAGGTGCTCGTCATGCGGGCGGGCCGCGAGGTCGAACGCGGACCGGTCGCCGAGGTGCTGGGCCGGCCCCGCGAGGCGTACACCAGGGAACTGCTCTCCGCGGTGCCGAGGGTGGACGTGAAGCGGGTGGTGCCGGACGCGGTGTCCGTTCCGGTGCCCCGCACGTCGGCCGTCGTGGTGCCCCGCGCCCCGGGCCCGGACGACAGCTCTGCCGAGTCGCACGCCTCTGCCGCGCCGGACGCCTCCGCCGCGCCGCGTGCCTCCGTCGTCGCCGTCGGGGCCGACGCGCCGCCGCTGCTCGAAGCGGTCGATCTGCGGCGCGAGTTCGGCCGCGGTCGCGGCCGGGTCGCCGCCGTGGACGGGGTCTCGCTCAGCGTGCACGCCGGCCGGACGCTCGGCATCGTCGGCGAGAGCGGCAGCGGCAAGACGACGCTCGGGCGGATGCTGGTGCGGCTGCTCGATCCGACGTCGGGCCGGCTCCGTTACGGGGGTACGGAGATCGGCTCACTCTCCGAGAGGGGGCTGCGGCCGGTCCGGCGCGAGCTCCAGATGGTCTTCCAGGACCCCGTCGCCTCGCTCAACCCGCGCCGGTCGATCGGAGAATCCGTCGCCGACCCGCTCCGGGCGGCGGGGGAGAGCGACGAGAGCCGTATCCGCGACCGGGTGGGCGAGCTGCTGGAACGGGTGGGCCTGGACCCCGGCCGGTACGAGCGCTATCCGCACGAGTTCAGCGGCGGGCAGCGTCAGCGCGTCGGGATCGCCCGCGCGCTGGCCGCCGAACCCAAGCTGATCGTCTGCGACGAGCCGGTCTCCGCACTGGACGTCACCACCCAGGCGCAGGTCATCGGGCTCCTCGCCGAACTCCAGCGCGAGCTGGGCATCGGGCTGGTCTTCATCGCGCACGACCTCGCCGTCGTCCGTCAGGTCAGCGACCGGGTCGCGGTGATGCGCAACGGGATCGTCGTCGAACAGGGCGATGCCGACGACGTGTACGGGTCGCCTCAGCACCCGTACACGAAGCAGCTGCTGGCAGCCGTGCCCGCCCTCGACCCGGGACTCGCCGCGGTGCGCCGCGCGGCCCGCAAGGAGCTGGCCGCTGCCTGACCCTGCGTAACTCCCCGACCCCATACCGCGACGGAACGCCGCCGGGGTGGGAAAGTTACGACGGTTCACCCCTTTCGGTGGCGCGACGGACAACCGTCCGTCGCGCCACCGGCGTATCCGCTTACGGTCGTCCCGCTGTGAGTCGCCGTTCCAACGGCGGCCGCTGACAAGGGAGATCGGGGGTGTACTCGTGCGCATCGGACTGCTCACCGACGGTGGCTACCCGTATGCGGCCGGTGAGTCCGGACTCTGGTGCGGCCGACTGGTGCGCGGTCTTCCCCAGCACGAGTTCGACCTCTTCGCGCTGAGCCGCTCCGCCCACCAGGAGGACCAGGGCTGGGTCCGGCTCCCGCACCACGTGAGCCGGGTACGCACCGCACCGCTGTGGGCCCCCGAGGACGGCACCCTGCGCGGCAGCGGCGGGCGCGGGCTCCTGGCCCGGCTCGTGACGGGGGGCCGGGGCTCGTACGGGAGGCGCGAACGACGGCGCTTCAGGGCGCACATGACGGCGCTCGCCACCGCGGTCTGCGCGACGGGCGGCATCGGTGGGGACACGGGGCCCGGTGCCGGTACGTGTCACGAGGCGGGCCCCGGCTCCGGTGAGTGCGGTGCGGCGGCCGGTACGCCCGGTGCGCTCTTCGCCCAGGGGCTCTACGGGCTGGCCGAGCTGGCCGCGGAACGCGGCGGTCTGCACACCGCCCTGCGCTCCGAGACCACCGTGCGCATCCTGGAGTCGGCCTGCCGTGCCCGTGGCACCGGCCGGACCGTCCAGAGCGCCACCGTGCCCGATCACCTCGCCTTCGCCGCCGAGCTGGAGCGCATCCTGCGCCCGCTCTCCCTCGACTGGTACGGCAGGGAGAGCCTCGGGGCGGTCGACCTCTGCCACGCGGCGTCGGGTGGCGCCGCCGCGCTGCCGGGGCTGCTGGCCAAACGCTTCTTCGGGGTGCCGCTGCTGGTCACGGAGCACGATGTGCCCCTGCGGGAGCACTATCTGGCCGCGCCCGACGCGCCGTTCAGCGCGCCGGTACACGCCCTGCTCGCGAACTTCCACGGACTGCTGGCCGCCGAGGTCTACCGCCGGGCCGAGCTCATCACCCCCGGCAGCACCCATGTACGCCGCTGGCAGGAGCGGTGCGGCGCCGACCGCGCCAAGCTGCGCACGGTCCACCCCGGCATGGCGGAGGACCGTTTCACGGGTGTGGGGGAGGGCGACGACAACGGTGGCCCGGACACCCTGGTCTGGGTCGGCCGGATCGAGCCCGCCAAGGACCTGATCTCCCTGCTCCACGCGTTCACCGAGGTCCGCCGCGCCGAACCGGCCGCCCGGCTGCGGATCCTCGCCGCCCCGGCCGAGGGCGCCGAGGACACCACATACCTCATGCACTGCCGGGCGCTGGCCGACCGGCTCTTCCCCGACGAGCCCACCGGAGCCCGCACCGAAGGCGGCAGCCCGGTCTCCTTCGGGGAGATCGGCGGCCCCGAGGTCCCCGGCCTCCCCGAGGCGTACGCGGCGGCCGGCGTCGTCGTGCTCTCCAGCGTGGTCGAGGGCTTTCCGACCGGTCTGGTCGAGGCGATGTTCTGCGGCCGGGCCACCGTCTCCACGGACGTGGGAGCGGTCGTCGAGGTGATCGGCGGTACGGGGCTCGTCGTGCCCCCGCGCAATCCGCGGGCGCTCGCCGACGCCTGCGTCACGCTGCTGCGCGACCCCGAACGCCGTGCACGCCTGGGCGCGGCGGCGCGGGCGCGGGCGCTCGAACTGTTCACCGTCGAACAGAACCTCGCGGCATTTCGCGGCATTTACCTGGAGCTGATCTCACGCTCGCCGGTGTGCCGGGAGGCCGACGCGGTGGACGCCGACGGCGATCCCCGTCCGTTCGCCACCCCGCCGGAGGCCCAGGTGTCCGGCCACTGGACGCGGCGCGCCGCCCGGGCGCCCGGATGGGCCGCCGAAACCGCGGGCGTGTGCGCGGGCGCGGCGGGCGGCGCGGGAACCGGGGGCGGCGATGCGTGACCACCTGACGGGCCACGACCACGGAGGATTCCCGATGCGCCGACCGACCGAAGGGCGCGCAGTTTTTGGCGCCCATGACGCCCCGGCCGCCCCGCGCGCCGGCGGCGCCCGGGACCCACGCCCCGAAGCGCTGGTCCCGGCGACCCCGGCCACCTCGGCTATCCCGGCCACCCCGGCGACCTCGGCCACTTCGGCCGCCCCGGTCACCGCGTTCGCGGAGATCTCCGAGCCCCCGTGGGGCCTCCCGTCCAGCGCCGACCGGCTGGGCGGTACCCCCGCAGCGGAGGGCCCGGTGGTGAAGGGCCGCGCGGGGGAGGACCTCGCGTCCGAAGCCCCCGCGTCCGAAGCCCCCGCGTCCGAAGCCCCCGCGTCCGAAGCCCCCGCGTCCGACGGCGCCGTGTCCAAGGGGCACAGGCCCCGCATCGCCCGCCGCGGCCCCGCCGACCCCGTGAAGCCGCTCATGCGCAGCCATCGCGAACTCTGCGAACGCGCCGTGGACGCCCTGGAGATCGCCGCCGGTCTGGAGGCCCACGGGCTCACCGACCGCACCGCCGCCCGCTACCGCCACCAGGACGTCTTCTCGCTCGCCGAGGAGCTGTACGCCCGGGTGCCGGGCAGCGCGGGGGAGCCCGGAGCCCGCCGGGCTCCCGGACCGGGGCCCGACACCGGGGCACGGGCCGGCTGGACGCTGCTCGCGCTGCTGCCGGGCGCCGCCTGCCTCGCGACGGCGGGCGTGCTGCGCGCCACGGAAGGCCTCCTCGGCGGGGGAGCGCGATGCGCCGTGACCGCGCTCGGGGCGCTCCTCGTGCTCCTGGCCCTGCGGTCGTGCCTACGGCGCGGACCGCTGCACGCCCCCCAAGGTTCCGGCCGGAGCGCGCTGTACGGCTGCTGGCTCCTCGCCTACGCGGTGTACGGCGAGGAGTTGCTGGCCCAGGTCATCAGCGGCGGACCCGACGGGCCCTGGGACGGTACGCCAGCCCCGCTGCTCGGGCTCGCGCTCGCCGTGGCGCCCGCCGCGTGGTGCGTGCACCTCTTCTCCGTACACGCCCACCGCAAACTCGCCGGCAGCCGCGCACTGGAGGAGTTCGGTGCCGGTGTGCGCCCCCTGCTCCTCGGCGCCGTCGCGCTCTTCCTGTGCGCGCTCGTGCCGTTGCTGCTCCTCGCCGACCTGGGATACGGGGGAGGCGGCACGCCCGTCGCCGTCACGGCCCTCGGAGTCCTGTTCCTCCTGGCCCGACTGCTCTGCGCGCACGGCTTCCCGGAGGCCGCCACCACCGGGCTCGCCGCCGCCTGCGCCGTCGAAGCGGCGGCCCCCGCCCTGATCCTCGCCGGGCGGCTGCCCGGCCTCGACCTCCTCGCCCGGCCGGTGAACGCCCTCGTCACCTGGGGCGGCACCGGAGCCGTACCCGCCCTCGCCTGTGGAGCGGCCGCCCTCGGGCTGCTCGTCCACGCCGCCTTCGCCCTCTCCCGGGCGTCCGCCCACGCCAGGGCATGACCCCTCATCGAGGCACCACCGCACCGATGCGCTGCTGCCCGCCCCGAACCACCCATCCGCCCCACCCCGTACCACCGCCCCACCCCGCGGAGCCGACGCCGTGGGCCCGCCTCGCACGTAACTGCCCCAAGGAGACACCGGACATGACGCCCCAATCCCCCGCACCGGCAAGCCGCCGTCGGCACCGAAGGGGTGCACGATGAGGGTGCTGCTGCTCGGAGCCAACGGATTCCTCGGCCGCTTCGTCGCCGACCGCCTGCTCGCCGATCCCGCCGTGCACCTCACGGCACTCGGCCGCGGCGACGACGCCGACGTACGGTTCGACCTCGCGGGCGGCAGCCCCGGAGCGCTCACCCGCTTCCTGGACGCCGTCCACCCCGGGGTCGTCGTCAACTGCGCGGGTGCCACCCGCGGCGGCGCCCGCGACCTGACCAGGCACAACACCGTCGCCGTCGCCACCGTCTGCGAGGCCCTGCGCCGCAGCGGCTGCGGGGCCAGGCTCGTCCAGGTCGGCTGCGCCTCCGAGTACGGGCCCTCGCAGCCCGGCTCCTCGACCGCCGAGGACGCCATCCCGCGCCCCGGCGGCCCGTACGGGGTCAGCAAGCTCGCCGCCACCGAACTCGTCCTCGGCTCGGACCTGGACGCCGTCGTGCTCAGAGTGTTCTCACCGGTCGGTCCCGGCACCCCGGCGGGCTCGCCGCTCGGCAGGCTCGCCGAGGCCATGCGCCGGGCCATGCAGTCCGGCGACGGCGAGCTCAAGCTCAGCGGTCTCGGGGTGCAGCGTGACTTCGTCGACGTACGGGACGTGGCGCGTGCCGTGCACGCCGCCTCGCTCTCCGCCGCGCAGGGCGTCGTCAACATCGGCACCGGCCGGGCCGTACGGCTGCGCGACGCGGCCGCCGTCCTCGCCAGGGTCGCCGGGTACGCGGGCGCACTCCACGAGCTGGACACGCCCCCCGCCCGGATTCCGATCGGCGCCCCCCGCGCCTCCACCGAATCCGTCGTCGAGCACCTCTCGGCCACCCCGTCCCCGTACCCGGACGGCTGCGGCGGCTGGCAGCAGGCCGACGTCCGCACCGCCCGGGACCGGCTGGGCTGGCGGCCCCGGATCAATCTGGAGGAGTCCCTCGCCGACATCTGGATGGAGGCGGCGTGCCGTATCTGACCACCACCGGTGCCGCGCGGCGGACCTGTGGCGGCGAACAACTCGGCTTCGGCGTCCCCGGATACGCCCATCCGCTGCTCGCGCCCACCGAGTGGGCCGAGCTGGTGCGGCCGGGCACCCCACTGCACTGGGCGGTCCTCAACATCGCCGACGGGCCCGGCTCCCGGCCGGACCCGCACTGTCTGGAGGCCGCGGGCCGGCTCCGCAATGCCCGGGAGCGGGCCCTGCACGGCGAGGCCCCGGACGACTCCGTCCGGGCCGCGGGCGGCAGGCTGCTGGGCCACCTCGATCTGGCCTTCGGCAACCGCCCCTTCGGCGAGCTGATCGCCGACGCGCGGTCCTTCCTCGACTGGTACCGGGTCGGCGGCTTCTATCTCGGCCGCTGCCCGGCCGAGCGCGCCGAACTCCCGGCGGTCCGGCGGCTCACCAGCACCCTGCACACCCTGCTGGAGGGGAGCGACAGCGGCGACGAGGGCGGGCGCCTCGTGCTGGGGCACGGCACCCACCCGTATCCGGGCTACGCCGAAACCGCCGATCAGCTGGTCACCTTCCGCGGCCCGTGGGCCGACTACCGCTGGTCACAGGTGGCCCAGTGGACGGCCAACTACCCGCCGGAGCGCTTCGCGCACTTCGTCCACGGCGTTCCGCGCACCCATCTCGACGAGGCCATGCGCATCGCCCGCTGGCAGGGAGCGGGGACGATCTTCTTCACCGACCGGGACGACCATCACGGACAAACCGATCCATTCGCGGCGCTGCCCAGTTACTGGGACGAAATCGTCTCGCGGATCGGACCCGGTATCTCGGAATGAGAGGGGGCGTGGCAGTGTTACGGCAAGAACAACCGTACGTAGATGAAGTACGTAGAATCCGACCACCTGCATTGTTGAGGTTCCTGTGTCGCTGCCACCCCTGGTCGAGCCAGCTGCTGAGCTCACCGTCGACGAGGTCCGCAGGTACTCCCGCCACCTGATCATCCCGGATGTCGGGATGGACGGACAGAAGCGCCTGAAGAACGCGAAGGTGCTCTGTGTGGGCGCCGGCGGGCTCGGCTCTCCGGCCCTGATGTACCTGGCCGCGGCGGGCGTCGGGACGCTCGGCATCGTGGAGTTCGACGAGGTCGACGAGTCGAACCTGCAGCGCCAGATCATCCACAGCCAGGCCGACATCGGCCGCTCCAAGGCGCAGTCCGCCAAGGACTCCGTGCTGGGCATCAACCCCTACGTGAACGTCGTCCTCCACGAAGAGCGGCTCGAAGCCGAGAACGTGATGGAGATCTTCGCGCAGTACGACCTGATCGTGGACGGCACGGACAACTTCGCCACCCGCTATCTCGTCAACGACGCCGCGGTCCTGCTGAACAAGCCGTACGTGTGGGGCTCGATCTACCGCTTCGACGGCCAGGCATCCGTGTTCTGGTCCGAGCACGGCCCCTGCTACCGCTGCCTCTACCCGGAGCCCCCGCCCCCCGGCATGGTTCCCTCCTGCGCCGAGGGCGGCGTGCTGGGCGTGCTCTGCGCGTCCATCGGCTCCATCCAGGTCAACGAGGCCATCAAGCTGCTCGCCGGCATCGGTGACCCGCTGGTCGGCCGTCTGATGATCTACGACGCCCTGGAGATGCAGTACCGCCAGGTCAAGGTCCGCAAGGACCCCGACTGCGCGGTCTGCGGCGAGAACCCGACCGTCACCGAGCTCATCGACTACGAGGCCTTCTGCGGCGTCGTGTCCGAGGAGGCCCAGGAGGCGGCGCTCGGCTCCACGATCACTCCTCAGCAGCTCAAGGAGTGGATCGACGCCGACGAGAAGATCGAGATCATCGACGTCCGCGAGCCGAACGAGTACGAGATCGTCTCGATCCCGGGCGCCAAGCTGATCCCGAAGAACGAGTTCCTGATGGGCAACGCCCTCACGGACCTGCCGCAGGACAAGCGCATCGTCCTGCACTGCAAGACCGGTGTCCGCAGCGCCGAGGTCCTCGCGGTCCTCAAGTCGGCGGGCTTCGCCGACGCGGTGCACGTGGGCGGCGGCGTGATCGGCTGGGTGCACCAGATCGAGCCCGAGAAGCCGGTCTACTAGAGCCTGAACCGAACAAGGGGCCGGTCCGCGGAATGCGGGCCGGCCCCTTCGCATACGGAGGCGGCCCGGCCCGCACGTGCCCGGGGGCGCGAGCGGGCCGGCAGGAACGTTACGAGCAGGTCTTCCCGTCCGCCGGAACCTTCCCGTCCAGGAAGTAGTCGTCGACGATCGAGGTCACGCACCCGCTCTCGCCGTACGCACCGTGCCCCTCGCCCTTGTTGGTGACCATGATCCCGACGCCCTTGCCCAGCTCGTCGGCCATCTTCCGCGCGCCCTCGTACGGCGTCGCCGGGTCACCGGTCGTGCCGATCACCAGGACCGGACCGGCGCCCGGAGCGCTCGCCTCCGGGGTGTCGTGCTCACCTGCGACCGGCCACTGCGCGCACCAGCCCGCGGTGTCCCAGGCGAGGAACGGGCCGAAGACCGGGGACAGCTGCCTGAACTCGGGCAGCAGCGCCCTGGCCTCGTCCGCCGTGGGGCGGGCCTTGGAGTCGGCGCACGAGATGGCCCGCTGCGAGTGGTTCTGGGTGTCGTAATGCCCGTTCTCGTCCCGGCCGTTGTAGGAGTCGGCCAGCTGGAGCAGCCCATTGCCCGTGCCGCTGTTCTCGGCCTCGTCGAGCGCCTCGGTCAGAGTCGGCCAGCTGCTCCTGGAATAGAGCGGGGTCACGATGCCGGTGATGGCCAGCGACTCGCTGAGCTTGCGCCCGGTGCTGGTCGGCAGCGGGTTCTTGTCGATCCGCTCCAGCAGCCGCGCGATCCGCTGGGTGCCCGCCTTCGGGTCCTGGTCCCGGTCCTTCAGGTAGTTCTCCAGCGCCCGCTGGAAGCCGGTCGCCTGATTGCGGGCATGCCCGACCCCGTCGGCCGTCGGGTCGACGACCGCGTCCAGCACGGTGCGCCCCACGTTCTTGGGGAAGAGGTGCGCGTACGTGCCGCCGAGCTCCGTACCGTAGGACATGCCGAAGTAGGAGAGCTTCCTGTCGCCGAGCACCTGCCGGATCAGGTCCAGGTCACGGGCGGCGTTCGTCGTCCCCACGTGCGGCAGGACCTCGCCCGAGCGGCGCTCGCAGCCCGCGCCGAAGTCCGCGCCGTCCTTGACGAACGCCTGCTCCTCCGCCGCCGTGTCCGGGGTCATGTCGATGCTCCGGTAGGACTGCTCCTGCTCCTCGTCGGTGCGGCAGTTCACCCCGGCGCTGGCCGCGACCCCACGTGGATCGAAACTCACCAGGTCGTAGCGGGAGTTGAGATTCCCGTACGAACCGGCGGCGCGCGGCAGTATGCCGACGCCCGAACCACCGGGCCCGCCGAAGTTGAAGAGCATCGAGCCGAGCCGGCCGCTCTTGTCCCGGGCCTGCTTGCGGATCAGCGCGATCCCGATCGTCTCGCCGGACGGCTTCGCGTAGTCCAGCGGTACGTCGACGGTCGCGCAGCGCCAGCCGGAGCCGGGGGCGGTTCCGCCTGCGGGGGCCTTGCAGCGCTTCCAGTCCGGCCGCTGGGAGGTGAGCGACGCGGGCAGCACGGGGGACTTGGGGTCGTCCGCGGGGGACGCGGTGGCGGTGGGGGTGCGGGGCGCGGCGGACCGCCCGGCCGCCGGTTCGGCCCCGGTCGTCTCCGGCTCCGAGCTGCAGCCCGCGAGGGCTCCGGCAGCCAGCAGGGCCGCCCCGGTCAGGGCCACCGCCCGACGGGTCCGTCCATGTACACGCATGTGCTGGAATCCCTCCCGATGCCCGATGCCCGAAGTCGCGCGACGCGCCGGGCCGTACAGATGTGCGGCCATGCTAAGGGGTGTCCCGCGATCCCCGGCCGCCGATGCCCGTACGGTGATCCGCACGGCGGTCGCGGTGATCCGGGCGGGCGTTGGGGTGGTCCGCGCGGGGGTTGCCCTGATCCGGGCGGGCGTTGGGGTGGTCCGGGCGGGGGTTGCCGTCATGCGCGTGGCCGTCGTCGGCCCGCCGGTCCGGATTCAGCCGCAGACCGTGCCGGCCGCCGGGACCCTGCCGTCCAGCAAGTAGCCGTCGACCGCCTTCTGTACGCAGGCGTCGCCGCTGTTGTACGCGCCGTGTCCCTCGCCCTTGTACGTCAGCTCGATCCCGACGCCCTTGCCCAGCTCCTCGGCCATCGCCCGTGCTCCCTTGTACGGGGTGGCCGGGTCACCGGTGTTGCCGATGACCAGGACGGGGTCCGCCCCCGGGGCGCTGACGTCCGGGGTGTCCCAGGCGCCCGCGACCGGCCAGCCGGTGCAGCTCAGCAGCCCCCAGCCCAGATAGTCGCCGAAGACCGGGGACGCCTTGCGGTACTCGGGGAGCGCGGCCTTCGTCTGCTCCAGGCTGAACCGCTGCTTGGAGTCGGCGCAGCTGATGGCGATGTTGGCGGCCGTGGAGTTGTCGTAATGGCCTTCCTTGGAACGGCCGTTGTACGAGTCGGCGAGGGCCAGGAGCAGTGCGCCGTCGCCGCCGTCCGCCTCGTCGAGGCCCTGTTCGAGCAGGGTCCAGCTCTCCTGGGAGTAGAGGGCGGAGGCGACGGCCGTGGTCGCCTGGGACTGGGTCAGCTGCCGGTCGCCCAGGCCGTCGACCGGCTGCTTCTCCAACTGGTCCAGGAGATCGGCGATCCACTGCTCGACCTCCTTGCCGGTGGACCCGGGGAGCTTGCAGTCGTCGCGCTCCGCGCAGTCGGCGGTGAAGCTGTCGAAGGCGAGCTGGAAGCCCTTGGCCTGGTCGAGGGAGGACTGCCCCGCGTCCTGGGTGGGGTCGACCACCGCGTCCAGGACCGCCCGGCCGACGCGCCCGGGGAACAGATGGGCGTAGACGCCGCCCAGTTCGGTGCCGTACGAGATGCCGAAGTAGGAGAGCTTGTCGTCGCCGAGCACCTGCCGCATCAGATCCAGGTCACGGGCGGCGTTCGTCGTTCCCACGAAGGGCAGTTCGGCGCCCGAGTTCTTCTCGCAGTCCGCGATGTACGACTTCTGGTCCGCGACGAGCGCCTTCTCCTCCGCGGCGTCGTCGGGGGTGGAGTCCTCCTGGTTGCGGGCGTCCATCGACGCGTTGTCCGCGCACTCGACGCCCTCGCTGCGGCCGACCCCGCGCGGGTCGAAGCTCACCAGGTCGTAGCGGGTACGGAGCTTCTCGTACTCCGTACCGAAGGCGGGCAGCGTGGCGACGCCGGAGGCGCCGGGGCCACCGAAATTGAACAGGAGGGAACCGATCCGCCGGTCCTGGTTCCTGGCCTTTCCCCGGACCAGCGCCAGCTCGATCGTCCTGCCGTCCGGCTTCCCGTAGTCGAGCGGGGCGTCCATGAAGGAGCACTCCCAGACGGTGCCGCCGGGCAGCGGGGAGGGCGACCCGCCGCCGCCCTGGGCCTCGTTCGGAGCCGGGCAGGGCTGCCAGTCGAGCTTCTGGGACGACAGTTTCCGCGCCGTCGAGGACGGTGAGGCGGTCGATGCCTCGGAGGGCGTGGACCGGTCCGCACCGCCGCTGTCGTCGCTGTCCGAGCAGGCGGCCAGGGGCAGCAGCACGGTGGCGGTGGCAGCGAGGGCAGCGGCACGCAGGGCGGGGGAAGTCCTCATGAGCCCATCGTGCGGCGGGGCACGGGGGAGCGCGCGGGGCGCGGTCCATGCGGGTGGCGCGGGGCCCGGTACGGCGGGGTGGGTATGGGCTGCCGCCCGGCCCCCGGTACGGCGGGGTGGGCAGGGGCTGCCGCTCGTCCCCGGTACGGCGGGTGCGCTTCTTCCCGTACGCCGGTCGGCGCGGGGGCTAGAGCTCGCCCTTGCGGGTCAGCTGGCTGAAGCAGATCCAGCCGGGCAGCACCGGCAGCCACAGCGTCATCACGCGGTACAGCACCACCGCCGGCGCCGCGACCTCCTTCGGCAGGCCGACCGCGATCAGTCCCAGCGTCAGCGCGCCCTCGACCGCGCCCACGCCGCCCGGGGTCGGCGCCGCCGACCCCAGCGCGTTCCCGGCGAGGAAGACCACCGCGATGCTCGCGTAACTGAGCTGGGGGACGTCGGGGCCGCTGAACGCCCGGATCGACGCGTCCAGGCAGAGGACGAACAGGCCGGTCAGCAGCAGCATGCCGCCGATGCCGGTGAGCAGCTTCTGCGGGCGCTGCACGACATCGAGCATGCGCGGGACGACTCCGGCGAACAGTGACCGCACCCGTGTGACCACGAACTTCCGCAGGAACGGAATCGCGGTCACCACCAGCACCAGTACCGCGACCGTGAGCAGCCCGGCGATGACCGTGCGGGACGGGGTGAGCGAGTCCGGGGTCCTCTCGGTGCCGGTCAGATAGCCGAACAGCGCCAGCAGCAGGATGTGGCAGCCGAGCCCGAACAGCTGGGACGCGCCGACACTCGCGACGGCCAGTCCGGGGCGCACCCCGGAACGCTGGAGGAAGCGGGTGTTCAGCGCCACGCCGCCGACCGCCGCCGGAGCGACGATCTTCACGAACGAGCCGGCCACCTGCGCCAGCACGGTCTTGCCGAAGGGCACCCGTTCCGGCACGAAGCCCAGCAGGCTCATCGCCGCCGCGACGTAGCTCAGGGCCGAGAAGCCCAGCGCCGCCGCCACCCAGCCCCACTCCGCCTCCTCGACGACCGTGCCGAAGTCGGCCTGGGTGATCTGGGAGATCAGGAAGTAGGCGGCGATGGAACCGGCGATGAAGCTGAGGAGGGTGCGCGGCTTGATGCGTTCGAGGCGGACCGGTTCGACCGGGGCCTGCGGCCGGATCAGCAGCACCTCGCGGCGGATCTGGGTGAGCAGATCCTCCTCGCGGGCCCCGTCCAGCGCATCGTCGATGGCCCGCTTCTCGGCCTGCTTCTCTGTGCGCAGGGACTTCCGGCCCGCCTTGCGGTCACCGGACCCGGCCGCCGCTTCGCCCGTCCCGGTGGCCCCGGAGCCGTCCGTACGCAGATGCTTGGCCGCCTGGGACGCCTCCAGCACCGCCTCGCGCTCGCGCTGCGCACGCTCGCGGGCGATCCTGCGCAGTGCCGCCCGGGTGGAGCGGCTCAGCGCGATCGGCTGGAGCAGCGGCAGGGAGTCGGCGACGGCGTCGGGCCCGAGCACGGCGAGTGCCCCGGCGACGGACCGTTCGGCTCCCACCCGCAGCCCGAGGGTGGTGAGGAGCTGGGCGACATCCATCCGCAGGACCAGATCCCCGGCCGCGATCTCCCCGCCCCGCAGATCCGTGACGAACGCCTTGCCGGAACGGTCCACCAGGATCGCGTCACCGGTGAGCCTGCGGTGCGCGATGCGCCGGGACTGGAGCGCCTTCACCTGACGCCAGGCGCTGCGCACCAGGTCGTCGGTGATCTCCTCGTCCTCCATCGCGTCCAGGGAACGGCCGCCGATGTGCTCGTACACGAGCATCACCGCGTCGGGCCCCAGTTCGGACGTGGCGATCAGCTTGGGCGCGTTGGCCCCGGCGGCGATCGCCGCGTAGGCGAGCAGCGCCTCCTGTTCCAGGGCCTGGCGCAGCGACTGGATGGACCGGCGCTGGGTGATGCCGCGCAGGGTGAGTCGGCGCCACACCCGGTAGAAGAACCCCTGGGCCTGCTGTTCACGGTCGACGATCGTCACATCGAGCGGAGGCCCGTCCTCCAGAGTGACCAGATAGCGCCGCCCGCGGTCGTTCTGGTCGGCGTTGTCGGGGGCGTCCTCGGCGCGCATCGCGGCGACCGGACGGAACCCGACGTGCCGCAGACCCGCCATCAGGTGCTGGCCGGTCGGCCGGACGTTGGGCGAGCCGACCGCGTACAGGGTGCCGTACGCGACGGTCCAGCCGATCAGCACGGTGAGGATGATCGAGAACGGGGTGGTGTAGCCGCCGACCAGCATCGCGAACGCGTCGAGGAGCAGGACCACCCACAGCACGACCCGCCAGCGCGGCCGTCTCGCCATGCCGACCGCCGTCATATAGGCGATGACGGGGGCGAGGTAGCCGTGCACGGGATCGGTGAGCCCGTCTCCGGGCTGCGGCTGGGTCAGCGCGTCCTGGATGGTGGCGGGGGCCGAGCCGGAGACCCAGAGGTCGGTGGCGAGCGTGACGCCGTGGGCGAGCACGGCGGCGAGCACGCCGTCCGCGATCCGCAGTCCGTCCCGTTTGACCAGGCGCTCGATGGCGAAGGCGACGGGGACGAGCAGCACGGCGATGCTGGACACCAGTCCGGCGATCTTGATCAGCAGGTCGGGTGCCTGCGCCGTGCCCTTGGAGATGTCGTTCTCAAGGCCGGTGGTGGTGTTCTGGGCGAAGACGGCGATGGTGAACAGGACGACGATCGCGAGGATGCCGATGAGGAGCCGCAGAAGATCGGAAGGGCGGTGGACCCGCGCGGGAAGGAGCGGCTCGTCGCCGGAGACCCGGTCGGTCAGCTCGCTCTCGACGGTCGCGAGGGTCGAGCCGGAGAGACGGTCGGGCTCGCGCTCAGGTCCGTCCGGTACGCCGGGTGAGGCCGGTCCGCCAGGTCCGCGAGGTGCGTCCGGTCCGTCGGGTGCGGCGGCCGGTGCGGCGGTTCGGGCCGCTTGTTCCGGTGCGGAACCGGCGGTGCCGTCGGCAGTGTCCCCAGCGGCGTTCCCGGTGGTGTCCGACGCGTGCGGGCGCGATTCGGCATCGGGGGCGTCCGCCCCCTTCGGTGGCTGCACGCCCTGCTCCTTCGTCGCCTCTGAATCGTCTTCGTGGTCTCGTATCACCGGTCACCGCCCGCATGATGGTGGCACGGGCCGCAGACAGAGGGGGGCATCAGGGTGCGTCGCACAGGTGCGAGATGCGCAAGATACGCTCCTTTGTGCCCACACGCACGCTCTGTGCGCGGCCGGACACGGATTCGGCGGAACTGTCGGTGGCGTACGGCAGGATGGGCCGGATGAGCGAAGACCGGGAGACTCAGGACCGGGCGGGCGGGGGCGGTGGCGAATCGGCACCGCCCGGCGCCGAGCTGCCGGAGTACGCGGAACGGGTCCTGGATGTCGCCGACCTGATTCCGCCCGGCCGCGTCATGACGTACGGCGATGTCGCCGAATGGCTGGGCGACGGCGGCCCCCGGCAGGTCGGCCGGGTCATGGCGCTGTACGGCTCCGCGGTGCCGTGGTGGCGCGTGGTGCGGGCCGACGGGGCGATGCTCCCCGGCCATGAACTGCGGGCGCTGGACCACTACCGAGAGGAAGGCACCCCGCTGCGCGGGGCGTCCCGCGCCGCCGCCGGACATGTGCCGCGCCTCGACATGAGACAGGCACGGTGGGACGGGGTGACCGGCGGGACCGGTGCCATCGGTGGGGGCGGCGGGACCCGTGGTCCGGACGGGGGCGAGGAAGCTCACATCTGACAGCTTCGGCCATCCGGCTCTCCCAGCGGCGCCGCCGGGCGCGTACGGGAAACGCGTCGGGGCCCCGGACCGGTCCGGTCGACCGCCCGAGGCGCCCCGGACCGGCCTGTCGCCCCCGACCGGTCCGCACGACCCCCTCCGGCCGTCGGACCCGCTCGTCCCGGCGATCCTGACCATCCCGCCGGAACCGACCGTCCCGGCAGACCCGACCGTCCCGGCGAACCTGACCATCCCGGCGGACCCGATCGTTCCGTCGGACCCGACCATCCCGGCAGACCTGATCGTTCCGGTCGGCCGAGCGACCCCGGCCGACCGGATACGTGACGAGGGACGCAACGGACTCGCCGCCTCCCGCGCCACCGCTGGCGTAGCGTCGTCAACGCGCGGCACGCTCCGCCCCTCTCCTCACCAGCACACCCACCAGGACCGGCGACCCACGTGAGCTCCTCCTCTTCCACCCGGCACAGTCCGCACCGTGAGACACGGCAGCGGACCCCGGGCGCGTACCGACTGGTGCGCACCCCGCCGGGTTCCGTGGATCCCCCCCTCCTGGACGCGAGTCAACGCGCGGTGGTTGATCACCGGGGCGGTCCGCTGCTCGTCCTCGCCGGACCCGGCACGGGCAAGACCACCACACTCGTCGAGGCCGTCGCGGCCCGTGTGACCGCGGGCGCCGACCCGGCCCGCATCCTGGTCCTCACCTTCAGCCGCAAGGCCGCGGTCGAGCTGCGCGACCGGATGGCTGCCCGGCTCGGCGCCGCCCGGGGTCCGCAGGCCACCACGTTCCACTCCTACTGCTACGCCTTGGTCCGCGCCCATCAGGACGCCGATCTGTTCGCCGATCCGCTGCGTCTGCTGTCCGGCCCGGAACAGGACGTCACCGTCCGCGAGCTGCTGGCCGGGCAGCTCGACCTGGAGAAGGCCGGCCTCGCCCATGTCCGCTGGCCGGACGAACTGCGGGCCTGCCTGACCACGCGCGGGTTCGCCGACGAGGTACGTGCGGTGCTGGCGCGCAGCCGCGAGTTGGGCCTCGGCCCGGACGCGCTGGCCGCCTTCGCCCGCCGCACGGGCCGTCCGGACTGGAGCGCGGCGGCCCAGTTCCTCGCGGAGTACCTGGACGTGCTCGACGCGCAAGGGGTCCTGGACTACGCGGAGCTGGTGCACCGCGCCGTGCTGCTCGCCGAGCGCCCCGAGGTGTCCGAGGCGCTGGCCGGGCGGTACGACGCGGTGTTCGTCGACGAGTACCAGGACACGGACCCGGCGCAGGTACGGCTGCTGCACGCGCTGGCCGGGAACCGCGGACGCGGTCCCGGCAGGGGCGGCGGCCGGACGCTGGTCGCCTTCGGCGACCCGGACCAGTCGATCTACACCTTCCGGGGCGCCGACGTGAACGGCATCCTCGACTTCCCGGACGCCTTCCGGCGCGCGGACGGGGAGGCCGCTCCCGTCGGTGTCCTCACCACGTCGCGCCGCTCGGGTGCCGGGCTGCTCGCCGCGACCCGGCTGCTCACCCGCCGGATGCCGCTGACCCGCCTCCCGGCGGCCAAGGTGCGCGCCCACCGCGAACTCACCGCCGTGCGCGAGGGCGGCCGCGTCGAGACGTACACCTATCCGACCGCGTCCACGGAGCTCGACAACATCGCGGACCTGCTGCGTCGCGCGCATCTGGAGGACGGCGTTCCGTGGCACGAGATGGCCGTGCTGGTACGGGCCGGCGGCCGCTCGATCCCCGCGGTCCGCCGCGCTCTCACCTCGGCCGGAGTGCCCCTGGAGGTGGACGGCGACGATCTCGCGCTGCGCCACGAACCGGCCATCGCCCCGCTCCTGACCGCGCTGCGCACGGTGGCCACGGCCGCCCTCCAGCGCCCGGCCCCGGAGCCGCGTACGGAGAACGGGCCGGAGGAAGCCACCGCAGCCGCGGCGCCCGACGACGCCGAAGCTGTCGCGGAAGCCGAAGCCGAAGCCGAAGCCGAAGCCGAAGCCGAAGCCGATGCCGTCGCAGATGCCGAAGCCGAAGAAGATGCCGTCGCCGATGCCCCTGATGCCGCCGATGCCGCAGAAGGCGGCGACGCCGAACCCGGCACCCGCACGGAGGCCGACGCGGAGGCCGACGCGGAGGCCGACGCAGAGGCCGACGCAGAGATTGACGCGGAGGTTGACGCCGAGCCCGCCACGGCACCCGTCACAGCGCCCGGCACCGTCCCCGGGCCGGCGTCCTGGCTGGACACCGAGACCGCCCTCGCCCTCCTCACCTCGCCCCTCGGCTCCATGGACGCCGCCGATCTGCGCCGTCTCGGCCGGGCCCTGCGCGACGAGGAACGGGCCGCCGGGAACCGCGTTCCCGCGCCCTCCGGTGAGCTGCTGGCCCGCGCACTCGCCGAACCCGAGCGCCTCGTGACGCACGATCCGGCGTACGCCCGCGGAGCCCAGCGCCTCGGGGTCCTCCTGCGCAAGGCCAGGGAACTCCTCGAAGGCGGCGGCACCGCGGAGGAGGCCCTGTGGACCCTGTGGAACGGCACCCCGTGGCCGACCAGGCTGGAGCGGGCCGCGCTGCGCGGCGGCGCCGGAGGCCGTAACGCCGACCGTGACCTCGACGCCGTCTGCGGCCTCTTCGAGACCGCCGCGCGCGCCGAGGAGCGCACCGGCGGACGCGGGGCGCTCAACTTCCTGGAGGAGGTCGACGCGCAGGACATCGCCGCGGACACCCTCTCCGGGCGGACCGTGCGCCCCGAGGCCGTACGCCTGATGACCGCCCACCGCTCCAAGGGCCTGGAGTGGCGCCTGGTCGTCGTCGCCGGGGTGCAGGAGGGGCTCTGGCCCGACCTGCGCCGCCGCGGCTCCCTCCTGGAGGCGGACCGGATCGGCCGCGACGGCCTGGCCGAACCCCTCACCCCCGGCGCCCTCCTCGCCGAGGAGCGCCGGCTGTTCTACGTCGCCGCGACGCGCGCCCGCGAACGCCTCGTCGTCACCGCGGTCAAGGCCCCCGCCGACGACGGCGACCAGCCGTCCCGCTTCCTGACCGAACTGGGCGTCGAGCCCCGCGACATCACCGGCCGGCCCCGCCGTCCCCTCGCCGTCGCCGCGCTCGTCGCCGAACTCCGCGCCACGACGGTCGACCCGGCGGCCTCCGACGTCCTGCGCGACGCCGCCGCCCAGCGGCTCGCCCGGCTGGCCGCGCTCACCGACGACGAGGGCCAGCCGCTCGTCCCCGCGGCTCATCCGTACCGCTGGTGGGGCCTGTACGAGCCGACCCGCTCCGCCGTGCCGCTGCGCGACCGGGACCAGCCCGTCGCGCTCTCCGGCAGCGCGCTCGACCAGCTCGCCAACACCTGCGCCCTCCAGTGGTTCCTGGGCCGCGAGGTGAAGGCCGACGCCCCGGCGACGGCCGCGCAGGGCTTCGGCAACGTCGTCCACGTACTGGCCGACGAAGTGGCCTCCGGCCGTACCCCCGCCGACCTGGCCGTCCTCATGGAGCGCCTCGACTCCGTCTGGAACGGCCTGGTCTTCGACGCGCCCTGGAAGTCGGAGCAGGAGAAGGACCACGCCCGCGCCGCCCTCGAACGCTTCCTGCGCTGGCATGTCATGGACCGGGCCGGCCGCACGCCCGCCGCCAGCGAGCACGACTTCGACGTGACGCTCGAAGCGGGCGAGTACGCGGTCCGCATCCGCGGCTCGATGGACCGGGTCGAGCAGGACGCCGAGGGCCGGGCGTACGTCGTCGACTTCAAGACCGGCAAGCAGTCGCCCACGAAGGACGAGGTGGCCGCCCACCCCCAGCTCGCCGTGTACCAGCTGGCCGTCCGCGAAGGCGCCCTCGACGAGGTGTTCGACGGGCATCGGCCGGACTCCGGCGGCGCCGAACTCGTCCAGCTGCGGCAGCCCGCCCCGAAGAAGGAGGGCGGCGACGCCCATCCCAAGGTCCAGGCCCAGGAACCGCTGTCCGGAGCGTGGGTCTCCGATCTGCTGGCGACGGCCGCGGGGCGGGTCCTGGACGAACGGTTCACGCCCACGACCGGCCAGCACTGCACCCACTGCACCTTCCGGGCCTCGTGCAGCGCGCAGCCGGAGGGCCGCCAGGTCGTGGAGTAGCCGACGAGCGCCACGGGACGCGGCAGGTTGTCGGTGCGTCCGGTTACGGTTCTTGGGTGTCCTCACGTCTCACCGATCCCGAGCAGCTCAAGGAGCTCCTCGGGATCCCCTTCACCCCGGAGCAGACGGCCTGCATCACCGCGCCGCCCGCCCCGCAGGTGATCGTGGCCGGAGCCGGTTCGGGGAAGACCACGGTGATGGCCGCCCGCGTGGTCTGGCTGGTCGGGACCGGGCAGGTCGCCCCCGAGCAGGTCCTCGGCCTGACCTTCACCAACAAGGCGGCGGGCGAACTGGCCGAGCGGGTCCGCAGGGCGCTGGTCGCCGCCGGGGTCACCGACCCGGACACCATCGACCCGGACGACCCGCCGGGCGAGCCCAGCATCTCCACGTATCACGCGTTCGCCGGCCGGCTCCTCACCGAACACGGCCTGCGCATAGGGCTCGAACCCACCACCCGGCTCCTCGCCGACGCCACCCGCTACCAGCTCGCCGCCCGCGTGCTGCGCGAGGCGCCCGGCCCCTACCCGGCCCTGACCAGGTCGTTCCCCACGCTGGTCAGTGATCTGCTGGCGCTCGACGCCGAGCTCGCCGAACACCTCGTACGCCCCGGACAGCTCGCGCGCCACGACACCGACCTGCTCCACGCGCTGGAGACGGCCAGGCTCACCAACGCGGAGCTGCGGAAGATCCCCGAGACCGCCGGGGCCCGGCGCGAACTCCTCGGCCTGACCGAGCGGTACCGCGCCGCCAAGCGCGGCCGGGACCTCCTCGACTTCGGCGACCAGATCGCCCTCTCCGCCGAGCTGGCCCTCACCAGGCCCGAGACCGGCACCATCCTCCGCGAGGAATTCCGGGTCGTCCTGCTCGACGAGTACCAGGACACCTCCGTCGCCCAGCGCCTGCTGCTCTCCGCCCTCTTCGGCAACGGGCCCGAGGGGCCGACCGGCCACGCGGTGACCGCCGTGGGCGACCCCTGCCAGGCGATCTACGGCTGGCGGGGCGCCTCCGTCGCCAACCTCGACGACTTCCCGCTCCACTTCCCGCACTCCGACGGCACCCCCGCCACCCGCTACAGCCTCAGCGAGAACCGGCGCAGCGGCGGCCGCCTCCTGCACCTCGCCAACGGCCTCGCCGACCCGCTGCGCGCCATGCACGAAGGCGTCGAGGCCCTGCGCCCCGCGCCCGGCGCCGAGCGCGACGGAACCGTCCGCTGCGCCCTGCTCCGTACGCACACCGAAGAGATCGACTGGCTCGCCGACTCGCTCGCCCACCTCGTCACGACGGGCACCCCGCCCGGTGAGATCGCCGTGCTGTGCCGCACTGCCGGGGACTTCCCGCAGATCCAGGCGGCGCTCGTCGCCCGCGACATCCCGGTCGAGGTCGTCGGCCTGTCCGGACTGCTGCACCTGCCGGAGGTCGCCGACCTCGTCGCCGTCTGCGAAGTCCTCCAGGACCCGGGCGCCAACGCCTCCCTGGTCCGGCTGCTCACCGGACCGCGCTGGCGGATCGGCCCCCGTGACCTCGCTCTGCTCGGCCGCCGTGCCCGCCTCCTCGTCCACCACGCCTCGCATGCGGACGACGAGGACCACGACCCCGACCGCCGCCTCGCGGAAGCCGTCGAAGGCATCGACCCGGCCGAGGTGATCTCCCTCGCCGACGCCCTGGACACCTTCCTGGTCGCGGGCGACGCCCAGGACGACGGGCTGCCGTTCTCCGCGGAGGCCCGGGTCCGCTTCGCCCGCCTCGCCGGTGAGCTGCGTGATCTGCGACGCTCGCTGGCCGACCCCCTCATGGACGTGCTGCACCGGGTCCTCGCCACCACCGGTCTCGAAGTCGAGCTCTCCGCCTCCCCGCACGCCCTCGCCGCACGCCGCCGCGAGACCCTCGCCAACTTCCTCGATACGGCGGCGGGCTTCGCGGCCCTCGACGGCGAGGCCACCCTGCTGGCCTTCCTCGGCTTCCTGCGCACCGCCGCGCAGTACGAGAAGGGCCTGGACAACGCCCTGCCCGGCGGCGAGAACACCGTCAAGGTCCTCACCGCGCACAAGTCCAAGGGCCTGGAGTGGGACGTCGTCGCCGTGCCCGGACTGGTCACCGGACAGTTCCCCAGCACCCAGTCACGGGACGCCTGGACCTCGCAGTCCAAGGTCCTGCCGCACTCCCTGCGCGGCGACGCGGCCACCCTCCCGGTCATCGGCTCCTTCGACGCCAAGGGGCTCAAGACGTTCAAGGAGGAGATGAAGGAGCACCAGCACACCGAGGAGCTGCGCCTCGGCTATGTCACCTTCACCCGCCCCCGCTCGCTGCTCCTCGGCTCCGGCCACTGGTGGGGACCGTCCCAGAAGAGGACGCGCGGCCCGTCCGCCTTCCTCCACGCGCTGTACGAGCACTGCGCCGCCGGATACGGCGAGATCGAGTCCTGGGCCGACGAACCTGCCGAGGACGAGGAGAACCCGGCGCTGGCGGAGCGGGACACCGATCAGGCCTGGCCGCTCCCGCTGGACGACACCGCGCTGGCCCGCCGCCGCGCCGCCCGGGACACGGTGCTGGCCCACCTGGAGTCCCTGGCCGCCGCCGGTCCCGTACCGGCGGACGACGAGGGCCGCCCCGGGAGCCCCCAGGACGAGCCGTTCGACGACTCCTTCGACGACTCCTTCGACACCTCCCTCGGCGACCCGCTCGACGACCTGTTCGCGGGGGAGGAGCTGGACTGGGACGCTCTGCCGACCGAACGACCCGGGGAAGCCCCGCACGTACCCGCGGCGCGCCAAGGGGACGACGGAGACAGCTGGGGCAGAGGGGACGGTGCCGGCACGGGGGACCATATGGACCGCGGGGATCGCGCAGACCGCGGGGATCGCGCAGACCACGAGGATCGCGCAGACCACGAGCGCCCCGCAGGCCGCGGGGATCGCGCAGACCACAAGCGCCCCGCAGACCACACAGGCCACGAGGACCTCGCTCGTCCTCCCTCGCTCACCCCGGAGGAAGCGCGCACCCTCGCCTCCTGGGACCGCGATCTGGACGCCCTCGCCGGGGAGCTGCGCCGCTCCCGCGCCACCGTGCGCGACGTCCTCGTACCCGCCTCGCTCTCCGCCACCCAGTTGCTGCGCCTGGCCGAGGACCCCGACGCGTTCGCCCGGGAACTGGCCCGGCCCATGCCGCGTCCGCCCCAGCCCGCCGCCCGCCGGGGCACCCGCTTCCACGCCTGGGTGGAGTCCCGGTTCGAGGAGGTGCCGCTGCCCATGCTCGGCCCCGACGAACTGCCCGGCGGCGACGAGAGCGACGCGGAGATCGCCGACGAGCGCGACCTCGCCGCGCTCAAAGAGGCGTTCGAGCGCACGGAGTACGCCCGCCGCACCCCGTACCGCGTCGAGACGCCGTTCCAGATCACGCTGGCGGGCCGGGTGATCCGGGGCCGGATCGACGCGGTGTACCGCACGGGTGACACATACGAGATCGTGGACTGGAAGACCGGCCGCCACCGCTCGGCCGATCCCCTCCAGCTCGCCGTCTACCGGCTGGCGTGGGCAGAACTGCACGGCCTGCCGCTCGACTCGGTCACCGCGACGTTCCTCTACGTACGCAGCGGGGAGACCGTTCACCCCGCCGGGCTGCCGGGCCGGACCGAGCTGGAGCGGCTCCTGCTGGACGAGCCACCTCCGCCGGGCCGATAGGCTCAACAGCATGAGCGACACCCCGGACAGCGCCGTCCGTACGTACACCGAACAGCACCGCACAGCCTTCCTCGACGACCTCGCCGAGTGGCTGCGCATCCCGTCCGTATCCGCACAGCCGGAGCACGCAGGGGACGTACGGCGCAGTGCCGAGTGGCTGACCGCGAAGCTCAAGGAGACCGGCTTCCCGGTCGCCGAGATCTGGGAGACCCCCGGTGCCCCGGCGGTGTTCGCCGAATGGCCCTCCGACGACCCGGACGCACCGACCGTCCTCGTCTACGGCCACCACGACGTGCAGCCCGCGGCCCGCGAGGACGGCTGGGACACCGACCCGTTCGAGCCGGTGATCCGCGACGGCCGGATGTACGGGCGCGGCGCGGCCGACGACAAGGGCCAGGTGTTCTTCCACACGCTGGGCGTCCGGGCGCACCTCGCCGTCACCGGCCGCACCACCCCCGCCGTGCACCTCAAGCTGCTGATCGAGGGCGAGGAGGAGTCGGGCTCCCCGCACTTCCGCGCCCTGGCCGAACAGCGGGCGGCCCGTCTCGCCGCCGACGCGGTGATCGTCTCCGACACCGGCATGTGGGACGAGACGACGCCGACCGTCTGCACCGGTATGCGTGGCCTGGCCGAGTGCGAGATCGAGCTGTACGGCCCCGAGCAGGACATCCACTCCGGATCGTTCGGCGGTGCGG
Organism: Streptomyces sp. NBC_01237; assembly: GCF_035917275.1. Classification (NCBI taxonomy): domain Bacteria; kingdom Bacillati; phylum Actinomycetota; class Actinomycetes; order Kitasatosporales; family Streptomycetaceae; genus Streptomyces; species Streptomyces sp. NBC_01237. The sequence goes on from NZ_CP108508.1 coordinate 5,977,589, forward strand.
TGCCCAACCCCGCCACCGCCGTCGCCCGCCTCGTCGCGGCCCTCCACGACGACCGGGGCCGGATCGCTGTCCCCGGTTTCTACGACGGTGTGGCCGAGCTCACCGACACCGAGCGCGCGCTCTTCGCCGAGCTGCCCTTCGACGAGGCCACCTGGCTGCGCACCGCCGGATCGCACGCCGCGTCCGGGGAGGCGGGGTATTCCACCCTGGAGCGCGTCTGGGCCCGCCCCACCGCCGAGGTCAACGGCATCGGCGGCGGCTACCAGGGCGCGGGCAGCAAGACGATCATCCCCTCCTCGGCCATGGTGAAGATCAGCTTCCGGCTGGTCGCAGGCCAGGAACCCGAACGCGTCCAGCAGGCCGTGCTGGCCTGGGCCGAGACACAGATCCCGGCCGGTGTCCGCCACCGGATCACCTTCTCGCCCGCCACCCGCCCGTGCCTCACCCCGCTGGACCACCCCGCCCTCCAGGCGGTGGCCCGCGCGATGGGCAGGGCCTTCGGCAAGAAGATCCTCTTCACCCGCGAAGGGGGCTCGGGCCCCGCCGCGGACCTTCAGGACGTCCTCGCCGCACCCGTTCTCTTCCTGGGCATCTCCGTACCGTCCGACGGCTGGCACGCCCCCAACGAGAAGGTCGAACTGGACCTTCTGCTCAAGGGAGCGGAGACAACCGCCCACCTGTGGGACGAGCTGAGGGTCTCGCTGCCCGCGGCACTCCGCTGAATCCTCTGAACACCCGATCCATCCCGGGGGAGTAGGAAGCACCTGTGAGCACCTTCGACAACGCCACCGCAGACCGCCCGATCGGTCTCACCGCACCCAGCGGCATCGACCGCGCCGCACATCACCGCCTCGACGAGGCGTGGCTGTCCGTCGCCTGGAGCCACCCGACGACCAGGGTCTTCGTCGTCTCGGGCGGGCAGGTGCTGATCGACGACACGGCCGACGGCGGCTCCGAGATCGTCATGACCCCGGCCTTCGAGGCGCCGGTCACCGAGACCCACCGCTACTTCCTCGGTACCGATGAGGACGGCGTCAGCTACTTCGCGCTCCAGAAGGACTCCCTGCCCGGCCGCATGGACCAGTCGGCGCGTCCGGCGGGTCTGCGCGAGGCCGGACTGCTCCTCGGCGCCCGCGACGCGGGCCTGATGGTGCACGCGGTGGCCCTGGAGAACTGGCAGCGCCTGCACCGCTTCTGCTCCCGCTGCGGCGAGCGCACCGTCATCGCGGCGGCCGGACACATCCGCCGCTGCCAGGCGTGCGGAGCCGAGCACTACCCGCGGACCGACCCGGCCGTGATCATGCTGGTCACGGACGACCAGGACCGGGCCCTGCTGGGCCGCCAGGTGCACTGGCCGGAGGGCCGCTTCTCGACGCTCGCCGGTTTTGTGGAGCCGGGGGAGTCGATCGAACAGTCCGTGGCGCGCGAGGTCTACGAGGAGGCGGGCATCACGGTCGGCGAGGTCGAGTACATCGCCAGCCAGCCCTGGCCGTTCCCGTCGAGCCTGATGCTCGGCTTCATGGCGCGGGCGACCTCGTCGGAGATCGAGGTGGACGGCGAGGAGATCGAGGAGGCCCGCTGGTTCTCCCGCGAGGACCTCACGGCCGCCTTCGAATCGGGCGAGATCCTGCCCCCGTTCGGCATCTCGATCGCGGCCCGTCTGATCGAGCTCTGGTACGGCAAGCCGCTGCCGAAGCCCGGCAGCGCGACCCGGACGAACTGACCGCACCGCGGCGGCGCCACGCACACGACTGCCCCCTTCCGGCCAGTGCGGGAAGGGGGCAGTCGATGCGGGCGGAGCGGTGCGTCAGGCGGCCAGCGCCTGCTTCACCTGGGCCAGCGAGGGGTTCGTCATGACCGACTCGGTGCCGGACGGCGCGACGACGAGAAGCGTCGGGACCGTCTGGTTTCCGCCATTCGCCTTCTCGACGAACGCCGCCGAATCCGGGTCGTGCTCGATGTTGACCTCGGTGTACGGGATGCCTTCGCGGTCCATCTGGCCCTTGAGCCGGCGGCAGTAGCCGCACCACGTGGTGCTGTACATCGTCACAGTGCCCGGCATGTCGCTCGCGCTCCTCTGTCTCGTCCGTCTGGCTGCAAAGCTGGAAGCTGGAATGTGCGTTCCCGCACGGAGTGGAACGTACGGGACCCGGCCACCATTCCCGCAACGGGCCGGACACACCGCGCGAGCGACGGGGATCGGCCGCGGCCGTACGGAACCGTCCGTGGCCGGCGCCACATCGGCCGATGCGGGCGGCTGTGGTCAGTACGACACCGCCCGTGGTTTGTACGACGGATGCGGCATCCCTGTGGACAACCTCCGCACCAGCCCCTCGCGACCTGGCAGCATGGCGGGGTGACAGCAGCAACGCATTCCACCCTCTTCCCACAGGTCCCCGAGTCCCCGGATGCCGTGCTCGACGGGCTCGACCCCGAGCAGCGCGAGGTGGCTCTGGCGCTGCACGGACCTGTGTGCGTGCTGGCCGGAGCCGGTACGGGCAAGACGAGAGCGATCACGCATCGCATCGCGTACGGGGTGCGGGCGGGGATCATCCAGCCGACGACGGTGCTCGCTGTCACGTTCACCAACCGGGCCGCGGGCGAGATGCGCGGCCGGCTCCGCCAGCTCGGTGCCACGGGGGTGCAGGCCCGGACCTTCCACTCCGCGGCGCTGCGGCAGCTCCAGTATTTCTGGCCGAAAGCAGTCGGTGGCGAGCTGCCCCGCCTGCTGGAACGCAAGGTACAGCTGGTCGCCGAGGCGGCGGCCCGCTGCCAGCTCCGGCTCGACCGCAATGAGCTGCGGGACGTCACGAGCGAGATCGAGTGGGCCAAGGTCACCCAGACCGTGCCCGCCGACTATCCGGCCGCGGTCGCCAAGACCCAGCGGGACGCGCCGCGCGATCCGGCGGTGCTCTCCCAGATCTACGCGATGTACGAGCAGCTGAAGCGCGACCGTTCGGTGATCGACTTCGAGGACGTGCTCCTTCTCACTGTCGGCATCCTCCAGGACCGGCACGACATCGCCGACCACGTGCGCGGCCAGTACCAGCACTTCGTCGTCGACGAGTACCAGGACGTCAGCCCGCTCCAGCAGCGGCTGCTCGACCTCTGGGTGGGCGACCGGGACAATCTGTGCGTCGTCGGCGACGCCAGCCAGACCATCTACTCCTTCACCGGGGCCACCCCCGACCACCTGCTGAACTTCCGCACCCGCCATCCGAACGCGACCGTGGTCAAGCTGGTGCGGGACTACCGCTCCACACCCCAGGTCGTCCACCTGGCCAACGGACTGCTGAGCCAGGCCCACGGCAAGGCGGCCGAGCACCGGCTCGAACTGGTCTCGCAGCGCGACAAGGGCCCGGAACCGTCCTACACGGAGTACCCGGACGAACCCGCCGAGGCCGAAGGCACCGCCCGCCGCATCCGCGACCTGATCGCCGCGGGTGTCCCGGCCGGTGAGATCGCCGTGCTGTACCGGGTCAACTCCCAGTCCGAGGTCTACGAGCAGGCGCTGGCGGACGCCGGTGTGCCGTACCAACTGCGCGGCGCCGAGCGGTTCTTCGAGCGCGCGGAGGTACGGGAAGCCGGTGTGGCGCTGCGCGGTGCGGCCCGCGCCGGGGGCAACGACTCGCTGCTCGACGAGGCGGAGGGCCTGCCCTCGCAGGTGCGGGCGGTGCTCTCCACGAAGGGCTGGACCAGCAGGCCGCCCGCCGGCTCCGGCGCGGTGCGGGACAAGTGGGAGTCCCTGGCCGCGCTGGTGCGGCTCGCCGAGGACTACGAAACGGCCAAGCCGGGGGCGACCCTCTCCGACCTGGTCATGGAGCTGGACGAACGCGCCGCCGCCCAGCACGCCCCCACGGTCCAGGGCGTCACCCTGGCCTCGCTCCACTCGGCGAAGGGCCTGGAGTGGGACGCCGTGTTCCTGGTCGGCCTCACCGAGGGCATGATGCCGATCGCGTACGCCAAGACCGACGAACAGGTCGAGGAGGAGCGGCGCCTGCTGTACGTCGGGATCACCCGGGCCCGCTTCCACCTCTCGCTGTCCTGGGCGGTGTCCCGCTCACCCGGCGGCCGCGCGAGCCGCCGTCCGACCCGCTTCCTGAACGGGCTGCGGCCGGGCTCGGCGGCGCTCGGCGCCCGGGGCGGCACCGGCGGCACGGGCGGCATCGACCGGGGCTCCGGTACGGCGGGCGGCGAGGGCCGGACGCCGGTGATCAAGCGGAAGCACCGGGGGCCGGTGCTCTGCCGGGTCTGCGGCAAGACCCTCACCCAGGCCGGTGAGATGAAGCTGATGCGCTGCGAGGACTGCCCGTCCGACATGGACGAGGCGCTGTACGAGCGGCTGCGCGACTGGCGCGCGGGCCGGGCGGAGGGGCTGCGACAGCCCGCCTACTGCGTGTTCACGGACAAGACGCTGATGGCGATCGCCGAGGCGGTGCCGGGCAGTGAGGGCGAGCTGGTCGTCATCGCCGGGGTCGGGAACCGCAAGTTGACCCGCTTCGGCGCCGATGTGCTGGCCATCTGCGCAGGTGAGGCCCTGGATGAGGAGCGCGCGGAGGGCAGCGACGAGGAGTGAGAAAAACTCGTCGGGAAAATAGTTTGCGCCTGCCCCAGTCATCACCATAGGTTCTTAACCACGGGAACAGCGTCTTCTCTGAAGCCCTGATTCCGTGCTGTACTTATCCGAATACGCAGGACCGGTCCCGGCCGGTCCCCCGAGACGCCGAGAGGAGGCGATTTCTGTGATCAGCATCATCAAGAACGTCAAAATGACCGATCGCTCGGTCGTCTCCGCCTGCTCGCTCGGCCTCGCCTGCTCTTCGGAATCCGTGCTCCGTGGCACCGGTCTGTCCGGCATCTCTGCCGCCGGTCCGCTGTCTCCGGCCGGCCTCCCCGTGACGCGGGAGCGCAATGAGCGACCGATCCAGGCACCGGCGGCAGCAGTAGTGAAGGCGACACAGGCTCAGGCCTATGCCTTTGCGGCAGCCGGTGCAGGAGCCAAGAAGCAGTCGACGCAGCACCACACGATGTGGGCCTTCCGTGGGCCTGAACCCTGGAGTGATCCAGCCTGATCCAGATCAGGCCGGCGCCTTCAGGGCCGCGGAACCCCACTCGGGATCCGCGGCCCTTTTGTTTTGTCCGAACGGACGAGACGTGACGAAGGAGCCTCGGGACAAGCAGTACCTGGTACCAGCCGCCAACCGGCCAACAGGCCGGCACGACCAGACGAGGACACCACCCACCGTGCAACTCGAAGCGCACGCCCCGTCCGTACCGCTTTCCGACACGATCTCCCCGCCCGGTCTCACGGAGGACTCCACCTTGATCCCGCTCACCGCGCTCACCGCGCTCGACGACGCCATCGAGAACCTCGGCGTGCCCGTCCCCTGCCGTTCGTACGACCCGGAGGTCTTCTTCGCCGAGTCCCCGGCCGATGTCGAGTACGCCAAGTCCCTCTGCCGGACCTGCCCGCTCGTCGAGGCGTGCCTCGCCGGGGCCAAGGAGCGGCGCGAGCCGTGGGGCGTCTGGGGTGGCGAACTCTTCGTGCAGGGCGTTGTCGTCGCCCGCAAGCGGCCGCGTGGCCGTCCGCGCAAGAACCCGGTCGCAGCGTGACCGCCGGCCTGGGGGTCAAGGCCCCCACACGAATGAAGCGCCTCGGAACCATCGACCGTCCCCAGACCCATGACCCTCGGAATCAGGCACCAATGATCACCCCCACGAAGGAGCCCGTCGGCTCCGCCACTCCCGACGTCACCATCATCGGCGCGAACGACTCGCGTCAGAACAGGACCCGCGAGATGCAACTCATCCCAGAAGCCCTGGCTCGTGCGCATATGCACGACCGCCTGCGGGAAGCCGAGGCCGACCGCCAGGTTGTGCGCCTGGTGGCCGCCCGGCGGATGCAGCGCCGTGCGGAGCGCGCCTCGATGCGCGCCCGCCGTGCGCTGGCCATGGCGGTCATGCACTAGCACCAACAGGCAAAGAGGGCCACGCCCCGCCGCGGTACGGCCGAGAACGCCGTACATAGCGAGAACGGGGCGCGGTCCGGAACCACTCGGCTGCTCGGGCAACCGCTCTGCCCGGCCAGTAGCCACCACCCCCACCGCGGGGCCGTCCGAACGGGACGGCCCCGCAGTGCGTTGTGCTGTCCCGCTTCGTACCCCGGCGTTATCGTCACGGGATGGACGAGGAAACGCATCCCCCTGAACAGCCGGGCGCCGCACCTGTGGTGTGCGCCCGCTGCGACACCGCCGCCGACGGTGACACGGCCCCGCCGACCTGGATCTGCTCGGTGGAGAACGGACGCCGCCACTACCTCTGCGACGACTGCGCCCGCACCCACCTCAGGTCCATCGAAAGCCGCCTCGACTCCGCCTGGTGGTGAACCGCCCCGCGGGCGGCTCCGCCGGCCCAGCCCCGTCCGGCCCTCCGGCCGCTCCGGTCATCCCCGCCCCACGCAGGCGCTCCGCCCGCACCGGCACCTACACCTCGACGGCCGTGTCCTCCTGCTCGCTCTCCGCTCCGGTCCCCTGCTCGTCGGCCACCTCGCCGGCCTCCTTGTCGTACTCCGCGAGGAATCCCGGCAGCCAGGATTCGAGTTCGTCCCGCAGCCGGACCGTCGCCCCCAGCTGGCACAGCACCCCGATCGTGCTCAGCGTCACCCGGTGTATCAGCAGATAGGACGGCGGAAGGTTCAGCTGCTTGCCCAGCTGATGGGCGGGGGAGCGCGGATCCGCGATCCGGGCCGCCTGCGTCCGCAGCCAGCCGCGGGTGAACGTGAACTCCTCCACCTGCGCGGGTTCGATGATCGGCAGCAGATAGTCGAGCACCGCGTCCGGTACGAGGTCGATCGAGTCCTTGACGAACCCCTCCTCCCGAAGCAGCCCGTACACCGCCTCGGCGTCGCCCTCCAGCGTCAGCCGCAGGGAGTCACCGATGTTCCGCGGCAGCCCGCCCGGCAGCCGGTCCACCGTTCCGAAGTCCAGCACGCCGAGCCGCCACCGCCCGCCGTCGCCGTCGTCACCGTCTTCGGTCACCGCGGGCAGCAGCCGGAAGTTGCCCGGATGCGGGTCGGCGTGCAGCAGGCCGGTGCGGGCCGGACCCGAGAAGAGGAAGCGCGCCAGCAACTGTCCCGCGCGGTCCCGCTGCTCCGTCGTGCCCTCCGCGATCACCTCGGACAGCGGGATTCCGTCGATCCACTCGGTCACCAGCACCTGATCCGACTGGTGCACCACCCCGGGGATCACCACATCGGGATCGTCCTCGAACTCCGCGGCGTGCTCCTGCTGGGCCCGCGCCTCCAGTTCGTAGTCCAGCTCCTCGGACACCCGGTCGCGCAGCTCCTTGATCAGGGGCTTGATGTCCATCCCGGGGATCAGCGGGCCGAGCAGCCTGGCGAAGCGGCTGAGCTGTGTGAGATCCGAGAGCAGCGCCTCACCCGCGCCCGGATACTGCACCTTCACGGCGACCTCGCGGCCGTCGTGCCACACGGCCCGGTGCACCTGCCCGATCGACGCGGCAGCCGACGGCTTGTCCTCGAACTCCTCGAACAGCTCCCGCCAGTCCTCACCGAGCCGTTCCGCGAGCACCCCGTGGACGGTGCGGGTCGGCATGGGCGGCGCCGCTTCCTGCAGTTTGGTCAGTGCCGCCCGGTAGGGACCCGCGACCTCCTCGGGCAGGGCCGACTCGAAGACGGAGAGCGCCTGGCCGAGCTTCATGGCCCCGCCCTTCAACTCGCCCAAGGTCTTGAACAGCTGGTCCGCCGTGCGCTGCTGCACCTCGCGCGCGACGAGCTCCGCGGACTTGCCGCCGATCCGCTTGCCCAGGCCCCAGGTGGCACGGCCGGCGAAGCCGAGCGGGAGCGCGGCCAGTTTGGCGGTACGGGTGACCGCCTTCCGGGGTAGATCAGACATGTGCCCCTCCAGTTCCCAGACTGCCGTGCCGCTTGAGCCTCCGGTATCGCTGCGTCGGCGGTCACCCGGCCATTGTGTCGTGAGCCGGTCCGGCCTCGGAGGTGAGTTCCCCCTCAGTCTGCCCAGCCGCACCACAGGAACAGTCGAGATGCGGTCCGATCCGTTCCGAGCGCCAGTCCAACAGCGGCAGCGCGGCCTCCCACCGGGCACCCGTGCTCCCCGGCAGCTCACCGTCCAGGAAGGACAGCGCGTGCGCCGCCGCCAGACCGGCCACCGCCGTGGCCAGCCCCAGGTCACAGGCCGGTACCGCGCCGCGACGCCCGGACCGCCACTGCGTCAGCATCCTCGGCCACTGCTCGTCCTGGTCCGCGCGCCGCAGTGCCAGACACCCGGCGCATCCCGTCCCCCCGGGCAGCACGAGCGGGCCGACCACTCCGGTGGCCTCGATCACCCCCGCGTAGAGATGAGGAGTGCCCGACGCGATCCATGGCCCGGCCACCGCCGGGTCGGGTGCGTACACCGCGAGCCCGTCCCGAGGGGCGACGACGATCAGGGACAGTCCGGGCTCGCCGCTCTCCGAACGACGGTCCGTCTCCGTCGCGCGAGGGGATCCGCCGACCGCCGACCGGCGGACCAGCTGGCGGGCGGCGCTGTCCCGCCGCTCCCCGACGGCCGCCGCCGGAAGCCCTCCGGGCGCGATGTCCCACGGTTCGGTGTGCCCGCCGTCCAGAACGTCGACCCGGCCCACCCCCGAGCCGGACAGCACCGCGGCGATGGCGGCACCGACCCGGCCGGCCCCCCTCACCTGGACCCGCATGGCCCGCCGGGCCGCAAGCCGCCGAAGGCCGCTGCCCGGCTCCGGATGGACCACGGAGAGTGAGGCCACGTCCGGGCGCTGCCGCTCCATGGCCTCGGCACGGTGACGCAGCGCGTCCGCCCCGGGGCCACCCGCCCGTGGATCGTCGAGCAGCCCCGCCGCGGCCAGCCTCTTCACGAGCGTGTCCACGTGACGGTCCGACAGGTCCAGCGCGCGAGCCTCCTCGCGAAGAAGCGGCAGTCCGCGCGTGCCGTCGAGCAGTTCCAGAAAACTTGCGGTGGCGATATCCAGCGGTCCCAGCGTCACCGCGTGCGCGGGAGTCACACCGAATTGCACGGTGTTCCGTCCACGCCATGCCCGGCGCAGCGCGGGCTTCAACATCGGATGCATGACTTCTCCCCCGGTCGGTTTCACGAACTCCGCGCACGGGCGGCGTCCGGCCGCCTCGCATGATCAACAGATGCCCGGATCCACGGTGCGGTGATCCGTCGTTCCGTACTTCCGCAGATCCGTTCCCAGAATGCAGGCCGACGGCGAAGCGCGCGGAAAGTTGTCCACAGGCATGGGGTATTAGTCGTTCAAATGGTGCATGCCATGGAGCGGATCAGCGCCGAACCGACCCGGAGGCGGGACTTCCCCCACTGACAGCGGGTAACGTCGGGGCGTGCCCGCCGACCCGTCACCCGGTTTTGCCGGGGAGACCCCCGCGCGCAGCGCCGGAACCCCTCAGCGCAGCGCGGCCGCCCCCCAGCCCCGCGCCTCGGCGACGAGCGCGGTCGAGGTCCGCAGGAGCACCCGGCGCAGAAGAACGGTCTCCGCGTACCGGGAGGGCGGCCGCACGATCGTGCTGATCCCCGCCCGGATGTCGGAGGCGGAGGAGCAGCGCTGGGTGGGCCTGATGCTCGACAAGCTCGCGGCCCAGGAGAGCAAGCGCGTCTTCGGGGACAGCGAGCTGGCAGCGCGTGCCGAGCGGCTGTCCGCCCTGTATTTCGACGGTCGGGCCAGGCCCGTGTCGGTGCGCTGGGTGACCAACCAGAACACCCGGTGGGGGTCCTGCACCCCGGCCGAGGGCAGTATCCGGCTCTCGCACCGGCTTCAGGGGATGCCGGAGTACGTCGTCGACTACGTACTCGTCCACGAGCTGGCCCACCTGCTGGTTCCCGGTCACGGCCCGCGGTTCTGGCGCCTTCTGGAAACGTATCCGCGTACCGAACGGGCCCGTGGCTATCTCGAAGGAGTGGTGGCGGCCGATCAGCTGCCGCACCTGCCCGCCGCACGCGAGGAGTGACGTCCGCCGCACGCGAGGAGCGAGGGTCGGCGCACGCGAAGAGTGAAGGCCGATGTACGTGACAGGTGACGTTCGGTGATTCTGTACCGGGTGTGTACCGACTTGGCTCATTGTCGTGGTTTGCGGTTAGCCTGACGCGACGTATTCACCTCGGGATGGGGGACGGTCGTTACGCATGGCCAGGGAATTCCAACGCGGCCACAAGGCCAAGATCAGTGATCTCACACCGGGGACGGACCTGTACGTAGGTGTGCAGATCGCTGCCCCCGGACTGACCTTCGACATCAGCTGCTTCGGCCTCGACGCCAATGAACAGCTCTCGGACGACCGGTATTTCATCTTCTTCAATCAGCCGAAATCGCCCGAGGAGTCCATTCAGCTGCTCGGTGCCCAGGCCGGTGACACCGAGTCGTTCCGCGTCACTCTCGACCGCATTCCGGCGAACATCCACAAGCTCTCCTTCACCGCGACTCTCGACGGTGCCGGACAGATGTCGCAGGTCGCCCCCGGATATATCCGGATCGTCGCGGGCGGCGAGGAAGTCGTCAGATACGCCTTCAACGGCTCGGAGTTCACCACCGAGCGCGCGGTCATGCTCGGCGACTTCTATCTCAAGGACGTCTGGCGGTTCGCCGCCGTCGGCCAGGGCTTCGACGGCGGTCTCGACGCGCTGCTGAAGAACTTCGGCGGCGAGGTCGCCGAGGAGGAACCGGCCGCCCCGCAACCGCAGGCAGCGGCCCCCTCGTTCGCCCCGCCCGCCCAGGCCACCGCACCACCGGCCTTCGGAGCTCCGCCCGCCCCGCAGATACCGCAGCCCGCACCGTCCTTCGGCGCCCCGCCCGCGCCGCAGCAGCCGATGCACACCGCGCCGACCATGGCGGCGCCACTGGCACCGCAGGCGCCGTCCCCGTACGGGCAGCAGGGGCAGCCGCCCCCGCCGCCGCAGTTCGGGCAGGTGCCGGGCCAGGGCGCACCGCCCGCGGCTCCTTATGGACAGCAGGCGCCCGCACCGTACGGACAGCCGGCTCAGGCACCGTACGGTCAGCCGGCGCCCGCCCCCTTCGGGCAGCCGGGCCAGGCGCCGTTCGGGCAGCAGCCGCCCGGCGGAATGCCGCCGGGAGTACCGCAGGGAGTACCGCAGGGCGGTGCCGGTCTGCGGGCGGCTCTCCAGCCCTACAAGGAGACGGCCACCGGTCAGCGCTGGACCCCGCAGAACCAGCAGCTGATGCGGGTCGACCTGACCATGGGCGGCGGCGGTGTGCTCGCCCGGCAGGGCAGCATGGTGATGTACCAGGGCAAGGTCGACTTCGGCTACAAGAGCGCGGGTTTCGCGGGCCGTGTGGTCGGTAACGCCACGGGCCAGGAAATGCAGCTGATGCGCTGCACGGGCAAGGGCCAGGTCTTCCTCGCCGAGGAGGGTGCGCACCTGCACCCCATCGAGTTGCAGGGCGACGGCATCTGCGTCTCCGCGGAGAGCGTCCTCGCCTTCGACGAGTCGCTGCAGTACGAGGTCCGCCGGATCGAGGGCCATGGCATTCCGGGTGGCGCCCTGTTCACCATGCAGTTCCAGGGCTCCGGCACCGTGATCGTCAAGACGCACGGAACACCGGTCGTCCTGCCGGTCACCCCGACCACCTTCGCCGACTGCAACGCCGTCGTGGCCTGGTCGTCCGCCTCCCAGGTGATCATCTCCAGCCAGGTCCGGCTGCGCCGCAACGCGTACCCGGGGCACAGCGGAGAGACCGTGAACCTCCAGTTCCGGGGAGCCCCCGGCAACTTCATCGTCGTCCAGCCCTACGAGGTCTGAGGGAGCCCGTCATGAATCAGCAACTCGCGGGCTATGCCCCGACCCCCGTCACGGCCCGCATGGAGAACCACGGCAAAACCATGCTCAAGGTCGCCATGGCCTCCGGGCAGGACCTCTACGCGCGTACCGGCTCGATGGTGGCCTACGAGGGCTTCATCCAGTACGAGCCCAACCCGCCGGCCGTCCGGCAGGCCGCTTCCCAGTGGATCACCGGCGAGGGCACACCCGTCATGAAGTGCTCCGGCGACGGACTGCTCTACCTCGCCGACTACGGCGCCGATGTGGTCGTCATCAACCTCGACAACGACTCCCTCTCGGTCAACGGCACCAACCTCCTCGCCTTCGACGCCCACCTCACCTGGGGAGTGGAGAAGGTCAAGGGCCTCGCGAAATTCGCAGGTCAGGGGCTGTGGAACGTCGTCATCCAGGGAACCGGATGGGTCGCCATCACCTCCCGGGGCACCCCGATCGTCGTCGACTGCGGACGCGGCGAGGACGAGACGTACGTCGACCCGGACGCGCTCGTCGCCTGGTCCCCGAACCTGAAGGTGAAGGGCAAGCGCAGCTTCAAGGCCGGCTCGCTGATCGGGCGGGGCAGCGGAGAGGCGTACCAGATGGCCTTCTCGGGACAGGGCATCGTCGTCGTCCAGCCGAGCGAGGACAGTACCGACCGGCTGCGGATCAAGAACTGAGCGGGAGGGAGAACACATCATGCAGAGTCCGCTTTTCAGCCACACCGAGCAGCAGACCCAGGACCGGTACGCGATCCAGAACCCGCAGCTCCTGCGGGTCGCGCTGACCGGCCACGACGACGTCCTCGCCCGCAAGGGCGCCATGGTCGCCTACCAGGGGCTGATGGATTTCGACGGCGAGTACCAGTCGCAGGGACAGCGCCGCGCCCGCGCGAACACCGGTGAGGGCCTCGACCTGATGCGCTGCTCCGGCCAGGGCACCGTCTACCTCGCCAACCTCGCCCAGTACATCCATGTCGTGGATGTCGACCGCGAGGGCATGACCGTGGACAGCGCCTATGTCCTCGCGCTCGACTCCTCGCTGCACACCGAGGTCATCGCGGTGGACAGCCAGTACGGAATCTCCGGCTCCGGCAAGTACCAGCTCAATATCTCCGGCTCCGGCAAGGTCGCCCTCATGACCTCGGGCCAGCCGCTGATGATGCAGGTCACGCCGGAGAAGTACGTCAACGTCGACGCCGATGCGATCGTCGCCTGGTCCAGCTCGCTGCGCGTGCAGATGCAGGCCCAGACGCACTCCACAGGTGTCTTCCGGCGTCGGGGCAACACGGGGGAGGGCTGGGAGCTCAGCTTCCTCGGCCAGGGGTTCGCCCTGGTACAGCCGAGTGAGGTCATGCCCCCGCAGAACGCCCAGATCGGCCAGGGGGCGCGCGCCCAGTTCGGTGTGGGTCAGCAGGGCGCCCACAGCCAGAACCAGAACAACGCCTGGAACTGACCGGCACTGTCCGCGACGGCCGGGCAGCGGTAAGGGGCGGCCTCCCAAGGGGCCGCCCCTCACGCGTGTCCACTCCGGGCCGCCGCACAGCTCGGCCGGTCCGGACGGGGCGTACCGCCGGACAGCTCGCCCGGGGCCGGTGCGCACGGCGGGACGGCTACCGGTTCTGTCCCAGTGCGACGCGTGTCCGCTCCAGCAGCCGCACGACCGACTCGTCGGCCACGGCCGCCACCTCGTCGTACGCGAACCAGCGCAGGTCCAGCGATTCCTCGCTGATCTGTTCCGTCGCGCCGGCCGGAGCCAGTGCGGCGTACTGCACATCGAGATGCCAGTGGCACGGCGACGGGATCGGGTGCCGGTCCAGGCGCACCGGCCCGCCCGGCAGCAGGGTGAGCCCCGTGATGCCGGACTCCTCCGTCGCCTCACGAAGGGCCGCGGCGCTCAGCGTGGCGTCCTGCGGTTCGCAGTGGCCGCCCATCTGGAGCCACATCCGCAGCTTCCTGTGCAGCGTCAGCAGGACGCGGCCACGCTCCGGATCGATCACCAGGGCGCTGGCCGTCACATGACCGGCACCGCACGCCTTCCACATGCCGTCCGGATGCCACGCCAGATGGTCCAGATAGACCTGACGCAGCCCTGCCTGGTCCGCGTCCTCGTGCCCGTCGAAGCTCTTCAGTACGAGGACGGCGTCGTCGTGCAGGCTCACTGGTCGTTGTCGTCCTTGCTGTCCTTGCCGCCGTCGGCCTTCGGCTCGTCCTTGCCGCCGTCCGCCGTCGGCTCGCTCCTGCCTTCGGCGTCCTCGCTCTTCCGCTCGTCCGCCGGATCGGCGGCCGGCTTGTGCGAGCCCTTCGCGGCCTCGCCGAGCATCTTGTCCAGCTCGGAGAAGTCCAGCTGCTCGTGGTGCACGAAGCCGTCCGGGTCGTCCAGGTCATGGGCGGTCGGCAGCATGTCGGGGTGCTCCCACAGGCCGTCGCGGCCCTCCAGGCCCCGGGCGTCCGTGAGCGAGGCCCACAGCCGCGAGGCGTCCCGCAGCCGGCGCGGCCGCAGCTGGAGGCCGATGAGGGTGGCGAAGGTCTGCTCGGCGGGACCACCGGAGGCGCGGCGCCTGCGCAGGGTCTCGCGCAACGCGTCCGCCGAGGTCAGCCGGGACTTGGCGGCCTCGTGGACCACGGCGTCCACCCAGCCCTCGACCAGGGCCAGAGCCGTTTCCAGGCGGGCCAGCGACGCCTTCTGCTCGGGCGTGTCCTCCGGCTGGAACATGCCCTGCTGAAGGGCGTCCTGAAGCTGCTCCGGCTGCGAGGGGTCGAACTGGCCGACGACGTCCTCCAGCTTGCTGGTGTCGACCTTGATGCCCCGGGCGTATGCCTCGACCGCACCGAACAGGTGCGAGCGCAGCCACGGCACATGGGCGAAGAGCCGCTGGTGGGCGGCCTCGCGCAGCGCCAGATACAGCCGCACCTCGTCCTGCGGGACGCTCAGGTCCTTGCCGAACTGCTCCACGTTCAGCGGGAGGAGCGCCGCCTTGCCGGCCGGGCCGAGCGGCAGCCCGATGTCGGTGGAACCGACCACCTCACCTGCGAGAACGCCCACGGCCTGCCCGATCTGCTGGCCGAACATGGCGCCGCCCATCGACCGCATCATGCCGATCAGCGGGCCCGCCATGGCCTGCATCTCCTCGGGCAGCACATCACCCATGGCCAGGCCGACACGCTCGGCCACCGGGTCGACCAGCTGCTTCCACGCGGGGAGGGACGCCTCGACCCACTCCGCGCGGCTCCACGCCACGGTCGAGACCGAACCCGAGGGCAGCGAGGTCACGCCGTCCAGCCAGAGGTCGGCCAGCCGCAGGGCCTCGTCGACAGCGGTGCGCTCCGAAGGCCCGACGCTCGCGTCCTTGGTGCCGTCCGGGGTCCCCTGGGAGACCGTCTGGCGGGCGATCTGCTTGGCCATGTCCCAGTTCACGGGACCGCCCTCGTAGCTCAGCATCTGGCCCAGCTGCTGGAAGGCGGCGCCCAGGTCGTTCGGGTTCATCGTGCCGAACATCGCCGCGAACGGGTTGTCCCCGCCCGCGCCCGGCCCGAAGCCGAACGGGTTCCCTGGCCCGCCCGCGCCCTGCCCACCTTCGGTGGGGTCCTTCTTCTTGCCCTCGTCGCCGTTCTCAGGCTCCTCCGGCGGAAGGCCGAATCCGAATGGGGTGTCACTCACGGGTTTCCTCGGCTCGTAGGGCCGCCGGCTCGAACCGACGGCGACTGCCCGACATCACCATCCAGCGTAGACACCGAGTCCGCTCGGGGCCTCAGTGCTCCGCCTGCTCCCGGCCTGCGGCAGGATGGACGCCACCTGGTACGTACGCGTCATTCGTGTACGTACTGAAGACAACCGCTGGAGACGCCCGGTGAGTTCCCCAGATCCACAGGTTCGCGGAGCGCGAAACCTGACCGACCCCTCGCCCGAGAGCAAGCCCGGAAAAAATCGTTCCAAGAGCCGGGGCCCCGTCGTCGCGGTCACCGGCGCCGCGACCGGCATCGGTGAACTGCTCACCGCGCACCTCGCCGCATCCGACGAGATCAAGCAGGTCATCGCCATCGACGAGCGGCGCGGGGAGGTCTCCGGGGCGACCTGGCACATCCTGGACGTCCGGGACCCCGCCATCGCCGAGAAACTGCGCGGCGCGGACGTCGTGGTCCATCTGGCGCTCGATCTCGACCTGGAGACCGACCCCGCCGCCCGTACGGCGTACAACGTGCGCGGCACCCAGACCGTGCTGACGGCCGCCGCGGCCGTCGGTGTCCACCGGGTCGTGCTGTGCACCTCGGCGATGGTCTACGGGGCACTGCCCGACAACGACATCCCGCTCGCCGAGGACGCCGAGCTGCGCGCCACGGCGGAGGCCACCGGCGTCGGTGACCTGCTGGAGATCGAACGGCTCGGCCGCCGTGCGCCCCGGGCCCACCCCGGGCTCAACGTCACCGTCGTGCGGCCCACCGTGCTGGTCGGCGGCACGGACACGGCGCTGACCCGCTACTTCGAGTCGCCCCGGCTGCTGGTCGTCGCCGGATCGCGTCCCACCTGGCAGTTCTGTCATGTCGAGGACCTGGTCAGCGCCCTGGAGTACGCCGCGCTGGAGAAGATCGACGGCGAGTTCGCGGTCGGCTGCGACGGATGGCTGGAGCAGGAGGAGGTCGAGGAGCTCAGCGGTGTACGCCGGATGGAGCTGCCGTCCGCCGTCGCTCTCGGGGCCGCCGCCCGGCTGCACAGGATCGGCCTCACCCCCTCCCCGGCCGGCGACCTGGCGTACACCATGCATCCCTGGGTGGTCAGCGTGAGCCGGCTGCACGATGCCGGGTGGCGCCCGAAGTGGACCAACGAGGAGGTCCTGGGAGCCCTCCTCGAAGAGGTGGAAGGGCGCCACACGCTCGCCGGACGCCGACTGGGCCGCAAGGACGCCACCGCCGCGGGTGCCGCCGGTGCGACGGTCGCCCTGCTCGGTACGGCAGCCCTGGTCCGCCGCGCACGCAAGGCCCGCCGCCGCATCTGATCGTCGTCCCCTCCGGGGACGATCCGCGGCGTCTGTAGAAGGCTCCAAGGCGACCGGCCGCCCACCGGTCGAACACGCAATTCCGCGAGGCCGGTGCCGTGCGGCACCATGGGGCCATGGCACGCACCCACGACCACCCCGGCGAGCAGGCCGCCCAGGACCCCATCCGGCTGCTGGCGATCCGGGACACCCCGCTCTCCGTCGACGAGGTATTCCGCGCCGTCGGGGACGACGCCGCGGGCGGCATCGCCCTCTTCGTCGGCACGGTGCGTAATCACGACAGCGGTCAGGACGTCGGCGCGCTCGGCTACTCCTGCCATCCGTCGGCCCAGGACGAGCTGCGCCGGGTGGCGGAGAAGGTCGTCGCCGACTTCCCGGTGCGCGCGCTGGCCGCGGTCCACCGGGTGGGTGAACTGGTGGTGGGCGATCTGGCGGTGGTCGTCGCCGTCTCCTGCCCGCACCGCGCGGAAGCCTTCGAGGCCTGCCGCAAGCTGATCGACGACCTCAAGCACGAGGTTCCGATCTGGAAACACCAGCGGTTCTCGGACGGTACGGAGGAGTGGGTGGGCGCCTGCTGAGCGCAAACCGGACCGGGTGGGATCAGCCCCGATTTGCGTAACCGGACCCCTGCCGTAAGCGTTGGACTTCCGGATCGTTAATCTGCTGATCGGTTACTTGCGGTCGCTCATGGGGTAGGGAGGTCGTCATGGCGGCACTCGCTTGGCTGCTGATTCCGCTTTTCGCTGCTGTCGGCGCTGCGATATGGGGAAGCTGGGCCGCGCGTAACCGTACGACCGGCGACGTCTCCGAACTCGCCGGGTACGCCAGATTCCGTGACGCGATGGAGAAATCGCACTCCGGTTCCGACGCCCTCTGAGGCCGCTCGCCGCGTGACACCTTCCGCTGCCGCGCCCCGGGCCCCGTACGGACCGGCCCACGCGGTGCACTGACAAGCCCTTCCCGTACTGTCGTTCCATGCCACGCCGCACCGCGACGATGCTCGCCTCCACCCTCATCCTCATCGCGCTGCTCTGCGCAGGCGTGCTGATCAAAGTGCCGTACTCGGAGATGTCCCCCGGGCCGACCGTGAACACGCTCGGTGACGCGCGTGGCGAGCCCGTACTGCACATCGCGGGCCGCAAGACGTACCCGACGTCGGGGCACCTCAACATGACGACGGTGCGGGTCACGGGCGCGGACTACAACATGAACATCGTCGAGGCCGTCTACGGCTGGCTGGCCCACGACAGTGTGGTCGTCCCGCACGACACCCTGTACCCCGACGGCAAGACCGAAGAGCAGTCGACCCAGGAGAACGCCGAGGAGTTCAGCCAGTCCCAGGAGAGCGCGAAGGTCGCGGCCCTGGAGGAGCTGGGCATCCCGGTGTCCTCGCGGGTGGTCGTCTCCACCGTGGTCAAGGACAGCCCGGCCCAGGGCAGGCTGCACGCGGGCGACGTGATCAAGGCCGTCGACGGCACCGCGGTCAAGGAGCCCGACGACGTCGCCAAGCTCGTCACCAAGCACAAGCCCGGCCAGGACGTCACGTTCACCGTCATCCCGGCGAAGGAGGCGGCCGCCGCCGAGAAGGCGAGCCGTGACCCCGAGGGCAGCGAGAAGGTCACCGTCACGACGGAGAAGGCACCCCCCACGCCGGAGGCTCCGAAGGAGAACCGCGCGATCGTCGGCATCAGGGCGGGAACGGACCACACGTTCCCGTTCGAGATCGACATCAAGCTCGCCGACGTGGGCGGGCCGAGCGCCGGCCTCATGTTCTCGCTGGGCATCATCGACAAGCTGACCCCGGACAAGCTCACGGGCGGCAAGTTCATCGCCGGTACCGGAACCATCGACGACAAGGGCACGGTCGGCCCGATCGGCGGCATCAACATGAAGCTGGTCGGTGCGCGCAACGCGGGTGCGCGCTACTTCCTGACCCCGGACGACAACTGCGCCGCCGCGGCGTCCGACACCCCGAGCGGGCTCACGCTGGTCCGGGTGAAGACCCTCGACGACGCCAAGAAGTCACTGGAGAAGATCCGGGCGGGCAAGACGGACGCGCTGCCGAGCTGCTCGGCCGGCTGACGCCCGCCCCGCCCCTGGGACGGAGCCGGTCCGGGACCCGTGGGCCCCGGACCGGAAGACATGGACCCGTGACGCCCGGATCCGGGGGTCAGGACTCGAAGGTCGCCGCCAGCGCCTCGGCCAGCCCGGGGACCAGCCCCGCGCCGGTCAGGACCTCGGTGGGGGAGTCCTTCTCGCGCAGCCGTACGGCCGACTCCCGCGCCCCGTCCCGCAGTACGGCCACGGTCATCCGCACCTCCTGCCGGTCCGGGTGCTTGGCGACCCACTTGGTCAGCTGCTTGTCACTGAGTCCTTCCGGTACGGACGCCTCGGCGGACGGCGGAAGCATCAGCCGCTCCACCGTCATGGCGCACCCGACCACGGAGTCGGGCCAGGCGATCGTGCCGAGGAAGTCGTCCAGCGCCGTGCCGGCGGGGAGCTCCTCCTGCTCGATGGGGGTGAGGGAGGCGGTCGTCGAACCGGTGTCGTCAAGGCCGAGCTGGGCGGCGAGACCGGGCTCCTGGACCCGCAGCCGGGCGGTGTCGACCAGGGCGAACAGCCGGGCCGGCTGGTCCCAGCCGAGGGTGGAGGCATAGGTGTCGATTTCGAGGACGGCGACGGTGAGGGGGCTCGCGGCCATCGGAGGGCCTGAGGGGGAAACGTTGGGCATGGTGAATATCCTGCCTCCTTCCGCCCCGGGAACGGGAACTAGGTAAAGCCTCAGTAAGTTGCTTAGGTGGGCTCTACGATCGCGGGGCCCGCTTCACACGACCGATAGCTTCGAGGTGCGCACGTTGGCTTTCCAGATGCCGGACCGCGGCGGAGGCCCGACCGGGCCACGGATCAGAGTGGGCCGCCCGTCCCGGCGCGTCCGTACCCTGCTCATGACACTGGGCGTTCTGGCGGTTCTCGCCATGGCGTTCGTCATGTTCGCCGGGTTCTGGACGGACTGGCTCTGGTACCGGTCGGTGGCGTATTCATCCGTCTTCACCACCACCCTGTGGACCAAGATCGGGCTGTTCCTCGTGTTCGGACTGCTGATGGCCCTCGCCATCGGCGTGAACATCTGGCTCGCGCACCGGCTCAGGCCGCCACTGAGCGCGATGTCGCTGGAGCAGCAGAGCCTGGACCGCTATCGCATGAGCGTCGCCCCCTACAAGAAGTGGGTGCTGCTCGCGATCACCGCGCTCGTCGGACTGATCGCCGGAGCCTCCGCTTCCGGTCAGTGGCGTACGTGGCTGATGTATGTCAACGGTGTGTCGTTCGGGCAGAAGGACCCCCAGTTCAAGCTGGATGTGTCCTTCTACGCCTTCGACCTGCCGTGGTACCGCTTCCTGCTGGGCTTCGGCTTCGCGGCGACGGTGCTCTCGCTGATCGCCGCCGCCCTGACCCACTACCTGTACGGCGGGCTGCGGATCACCAGCCCCGGTGCGCGGGCGACGGGTGCGGCCACCGGCCATCTCTCGGTGCTGCTCGGCATCTTCGTCTCCCTGAAGGCCGTGGCCTACTGGCTCGACCGGTACGGCCTGGCGGTGAAGTCCAGTGACTTCAAGGCCACGGACAACTGGACGGGCCTCCGGTACGTCGACGCGAACGCCTACCTGCCGGCGAAGACCATCCTGTTCTGCATCGCCGCGATCTGCGCCGTGCTGTTCTTCGCGACGCTGTGGCGGCGCACCTGGCAGCTGCCGGTGATCGGCTTCGGCCTGATGGTGCTCTCGGCGATCCTGATCGGCGGGCTCTACCCGGCGATCGTGCAGAAGTTCCAGGTCCAGCCGAACGAGCAGGCCAAGGAAGCACCGTTCATCCGGAAGAACATCGAGGCGACCCGCGACGCGTACGACATCGACGATGCCCAGGTCGACGACTACGCGGGCAAGGCCACCACGACCGATGACACCAAGCTGCGCGCAAGCGCGGACGCGGCGGCCAGTTACCGGGTGATGGACCCCAACGTCGTCTCCCCGGCCTTCCAGCAGCTCCAGCAGAAGAGGAACTACTACCAGTTCCCCAAGACCCTGGACGTCGACCGCTACAAGGGCAAGGACGGCAAGGAACAGGACACCGTCATCGGCCTGCGCGAGCTCAACCTCCAGGGCCTGCCCAAGCGGAACTGGATCAACGACCACTTCACCTACACCCACGGCTACGGCGCCATCGCGGCCCGGGGCACCACCACCGGTACGAACCCGGCGGGCTCCCCGGACTTCACCGAGTCGGGTCTGCCCGCCACCGGCGAGCTGGGCAAGTACGAGCAGCGGATCTACTACGGCGAGAAGACCGAGCAGTACTCCATCGTCGGCGGGCCCCAGAAGGAGCTCGACTACGAGGAGGACGGCGAGAAGACCACCAGTTACAAGGGCAACAGCGGGGTCAGTCTCTCCAGCGCGTTCAACCGCGCCGCCTACGCGGTCTCCTTCAGCGAGCCGCAGATCCTGTACTCGGGAGCGATCGGCGAGGGCTCGCGGATTCTGTACAACCGCACGCCCAAGGAGCGGGTCGAGGCGGTCGCCCCGTGGCTGACCATCGACGGTGACGCCTATCCGGCGGTCGTCGACGGACGCATTCAGTGGGTCGTCGACGCGTACACCACGACGAACGGCTACCCGTACGCCTCGCGTACGACGCTCGGTGACACCACGGCCGACTCGCTGACCACCAACCAGCGCGCGGTCGTCGCCCAGCAGAACCAGGTCAACTACATCCGCAACTCGGTGAAGGCGACCGTCGACGCGTACGACGGCAAGGTCAAGCTCTACGAGTGGGACACCAAGGACCCGGTGCTCAAGACCTGGCGCAAGGCGTTCCCCGGGACCGTGAAGTCCCGGGCGGACATCCCCCAGGAACTGATGGACCACCTGCGGTACCCGCAGGACCTGTTCAAGGTCCAGCGCGAGCTGCTCACCCGCTACCACGTCGAGAACCCCGCCCAGTTCTACAGCGGCAGTGACGCGTGGCAGGTGCCGGACGACCCGACCAACAAGGAGCCGGGAGCCGTTCCGCCGTACTACCTGAGCATGAAGATGCCGGGGCAGGACTCGCAGAAGTTCTCGCTGACCACCACGTTCACTCCGAAGGGGCGTCCCGACCTGGGGGCGTTCATGGCGGTGGACGCGGACGCGGCCAGCAAGGACTACGGCACCATCAGGCTGCTGCGGGTCACCACCACGGTGAAGGGCCCGGGTCAGGTACAGAGTGAGCTCAACGGCAACGACGACGTCGCCGAGTTCGTGAGAAACCTCAAGGGCACCGACTCCGACATCGAGTACGGCAATCTGCTCACCGTGCCGCTCGAAGGGGGCTTCCTCTACATCGAGCCGGTCTACACGCGCGGTGGCACGCAGAACTACCCGCTGCTGCGCAAGGTCGCCGCCTCGTACGGATCGAAGATCGTCTTCGAGAACAGTCTCGGGGAGGCGCTCAACGCGGTCTTCGGGGTCGAGGGCGATACGACGACTCCGCCGACCGAGCCCACCGAGCCACCGGGTGACACCACCAAGCCCCCGGTCACCGGGAGCGCCGCTCTGAAGCAGGCCATCGCGGATGCCCAGAAGGCGTACACCGAGGGCGAGACGGCACTGAAGGAACAGGACTGGACCGCCTACGGCAAGGCTCAGGCGGCGCTGGAGGAAGCCCTCCAGCGGGCGGCGGCGGCCCAGCCCAAGGCCGGCAGTCAGGCCGACAAGCCCGCGGCCGGTTCCGACAAGCCGGGCAGCGATGCCGACAAGGCGGGCGACAAGGCCGACAAGGCCGATGAGAAGGGCAGCGACCAGGTCAGCGACCAGGGCAGCTGAGAAAGACCCACCCCGCGTCGTGGTACTGTTTGAACACAACGACGCGGGGTGGAGCAGCTCGGTAGCTCGCTGGGCTCATAACCCAGAGGTCGCAGGTTCAAATCCTGTCCCCGCTACTGAAAAACGAAGGCCCGGATCCATGGGATCCGGGCCTTCGTCATGTCATCAGATCCCGCATCAGGACTTTCTCGTGTAGTGGGCGTGAAGTGCGGTTCGCTGGGCACGAGTTGGACTTGGACGTGTTTGACTTGTCTCCCTGTGGGCATGTCGACAAAACGCTGAAGTGACCTAACTGGCCGCGATATTCCAGGTGTACGCGGGTTGTAGGTGGTGCGACGATGGTATTTATGGGGGACAGGGCAACTCTGTTGGAGACAGGGCGGTTTGTGCAGCGTCGCGGCTATGAGACCGAAAAAGCGGAAGATGCGGCATTTGCTGCTGCCGTGAACGGTCCGGCCGCACATGTGGGCAGGACGAACACCGGCAGCGCCGCCGGTACCGCGGGCACCTTCGAAGCCGTCGGCGACGACGTGGACAACGCCGGGACCACGGACGCGATGGACGCGGCGGACAGCGCCGAGAGCGAGGCGCGCCACCGCCGTGCCGCCGACGCCGGGGACACGGCGTCGATGAGCGTGCTGGGCGCACTGCTGCTGCGCCGCGGAGACCTGGACAGCGCCGAGACCTATCTGCGTGCGGCCACCGCCGAGGGCGACCGGGCCGCCGCCAACAATCTGGGTGTCCTCCTCCACCAGCGCGGCTACCTGGACGAGGCCGCCGGGTGGTGGCGCATCGCCGCCGTCGCCGGCTCCGCGGCCGCCGCGCACGCGCTCGGCCGCCACTTCCGCGAGCGCGGCGACGAGCCCGGCGCCGAGTACTGGCTGCGCCAGTCCGCCGAACAGGGCCACGCGCTGGGCGCCTATGCCCTGGCCGACCTCCTGGAGCACCGCAGCGACGTCGGCGCGGAGCGCTGGCTGCGCGCCGCCGCCGAGCAGGGGCACCGGGAGGCCGCGTACCGCCTCGCCCGCACCCTGGAGCGGAACGCCGTCGAGGACCCGCACGACGCCTTCGGCCTCGGCCGGGCGGCCGGGCCCGGCGCGGCGCGGCGTGCTCTCGCGGCCTCCGGCTCCGACACGCTCGCGGGCCGCGTTCCGACAGCGTCCCGTGGTCCGGGCCGGGCGGGCGACGGCCCCGTGGCGGGTCCGGCCGCCGGACGCGTGGGCGAGGCCGAGCAGTGGTACCGGCAGGCCGCCGCACGCGGTCACCGGCGGGCCGCCCTGCACCTCGGCGCGATCCTGGAACAGCGCGGCGAACTCAAGGAGGCCGGTCGCTGGTACCTCACCTCCGCCAAGGATGGCGAGCCGCGCGCCGCCTGCGCCCTCGGCTTCCTGCTGCGCGACGCGGGCGACGAGGAGAGTGCGGCCGTGTGGTGGCTTCGCGCCGCCCAGGACGGCGACGGCAACGCCGCCAACGCCCTGGGGGCCCTGCACGCCGCCCGCGGTGAGCAGCAGACCGCCGAGCGGTGGTACCGGGCCGCGATGGACGCGGGTGACGTCAACGGCGCGTACAACCTCGGGCTGCTCTGCGCGGCCCAGGACCGCACGCCGCAGGCCGAGCAGTGGTACCGCCGTGCCGCCTACGCCGGACACCGTGAGGCCGCCAACGCCCTGGCCGTACTGCTGCTCCAGGCCGGGGACCACACCGGGGCCGAGCCCTGGTTCTCCAAGGCGGCCGAGGCGGGCAGCGTGGACGCCGCCTTCAACCTCGGCATCCTGCACGCCGGGCGGGACGAGGACCGCACGGCGCTGGGCTGGTACCAGCGGGCCGCCGCGGCCGGACACATCGACGCCGCGCTCCAGGTCGGCATGGCTCTGCTGCGCGAGGGCGAGGAGCAGGAGGCCGAGCGCCATCTG
This sequence comes from Streptomyces sp. NBC_01237, assembly GCF_035917275.1. Lineage (NCBI taxonomy): Bacteria > Bacillati > Actinomycetota > Actinomycetes > Kitasatosporales > Streptomycetaceae > Streptomyces > Streptomyces sp. NBC_01237. The sequence goes on from NZ_CP108508.1 coordinate 6,002,187, forward strand.
CGCTGCGCGGCGGGCGGTGGCAGTGCCGAGGCCGCCTTCCGGCTGGCCGGGGTCCTGGACTCCCGGCAGCCGCCGCCCGGCCCCCCGGCGCTCGGCGAGCCGATGCCGGAGAAGACCGAGTGCGAGGAGTGGTACGAGCGGGCCGCCCAGCAGGGTCACCGCCGCGCCCAGGTCCGGGTCGGAATGCTCGCCGCCGCACGTGGCGACGTGGACAGCGCCGCGCACTGGTACCGGGAGGCCGCCGAGGCGGGCAGCCGCAACGGCGCGTTCAACCTCGGGCTGCTGCTCGCCCGTGAGGGCAGCGAGCGCGAGGCCGCCCTGTGGTGGAGCCGCGCCGCGAACGCCGGCCATGGCCGTGCCGCGCTGCGCCTGGCCCTGCTCGCCGCCCGCCGGGGCGAGCTCGCCGAGGGGCAGCGCTGGTGCGCCCGTGCCGTCGAGCTGGGTCCGGCGGAGGTCGCCGAGCGGGCGGCCCGGCTGCGCGAGGCGCTGCACCAGGAGCTCACCGCGTAGCACCGCGCCGCCCGTTCCCGGAGTGTCCCCGGTCACGGGCCGTCGTCGTGCGCGCGCCGGGGATTTCGGGGCGGCCCCTGGGGCGGTCGAGTGAATTTGCGCTGGTCGGCGGGGTGACGTAGTGTTGCATTCATCGACGCGGGGTGGAGCAGCTCGGTAGCTCGCTGGGCTCATAACCCAGAGGTCGCAGGTTCAAATCCTGTCCCCGCTACTGAAGACAGAGGCCCGGATCCTTTCAAGGATCCGGGCCTCTGTCATGTGCGGGATCGGGTGCCTGCCCAGGGCCCGCTCAGTCCCGGTGGCCGACGGCCTCCCCGTAGAGCGCACGGTCCACGGCCTTCTCCTCCGGCACCGGATCGCCGTCCAGCACCCCCGCGTCCCGGTACGCCTGTTGCAGCCGGTCCGTCGTGCCCTCGCGGATCTCCCAGTCCATCCGCATCGAGGGCGTCGACCGCAGCACCGGCTCGCCGGTCCGCATCAGCTTCGCGAGGGTGGAGACGAAGGCGGGGTCGGCCTTGTAGTCCCCGGCGAAGTAGGTGTTCACGGTCCTGATGTAGGCGCGCAGGAACGCGACGCCCGCGTCCGGGTCCTCGTTCAGCAGGGTCGGCCCGAAGAGCAGGCCGCCCAGCGGTTCACCGAGCGGCTGGCCGCCCAGGAACGCGTACTTCCCGTCGCCGTCGACCTTGCGCCAGACCGGGTCGAGCAGCCAGGCGGAATCCACTCCGCCGTTGCGCAGGGCGGTCAGCACATCGGCGGATCCGAGCTGCTGGAAGGCGATCCTGTCCAGACCGCCGCCGTGCTTCTTCAGGGAGGTGGCCATCGGGTACATGATCACCGACCCCTTGCCGATCATGGTGCCGAGCCGCCGCCCCGCCATGTCGACCCGGTCGGCGCTCTCGCCTTCCTTGAGCCGTACCCACAGGCCGCTGCGGGAGGTGGCGGCGGGGGAGAAGTTCCCGGCCACCCACTTGATGGCGAAGCCGCCGTTGATGCCGTTCATCACGGCCGCCTCGGGAGCCGCCCACTGGGCGTCCACATCGCCGCGGGCCAGCAACGGCAGGGCGTCCGGGGTCGGCAGCACCTTCAGCCGGACGTCCAGGCCCTCCTTGGCGAATTCGCCCTCGGCGACCGCGACCTGGAGCGGAGCGACGTACTCCGCGCTCAGCGTCCCGGTCGCCACGGTGATCGTCCGCTTCTTCTCCAGCGGCTGCGGGGCGGGCGCGCCCTTGTCGCAGCGCGCCGGTTCACGGTCGGGCGCGCGGTCGGCCGGGTCGCTCCAGGCGGCCGGGCCGCAGCCCGCGACGGGCTTGACGGCGCGGGGTGCCCTGGGTGCGTCTTCGCTCGCGGTGCCGCCCCCGGCGCAGGCGGTCGCCGTGAGCAGGGACGCCGCCAGGAGGACGGCGGTGCAGGTGGAGGGGATACGCACAGTGCCTCCGTACGAGAGGGGGAGAGGGCCGCGGTTCACGACTGGCCGCGGCCGCGGTCGCGCGGCGCCCAGGGGGTGAGCAGCCGCCCGGCGATCCGTACCAGCTCGGAGAAGACGACGCCGAGCACGGCCACGCAGACGATCCCGACGAACATCACGTCGTTCTGGAAGAGCGCCCGGGAGTCGAAGATCAGATGGCCGAGCCCGTCGGCCGCCGCGATCTGCTCGGACGCGACGATGACCAGCACCGCGACGCCCGCCGCGATCCGCGCACCGACCAGGACGGCCGGCAGTGAGGCGGGCAGCAGCACATGCCGGAACATCTGCCAGGGCGAGGCGCCGAACACCCGCCCGGCGTCGCGGTGCCCGGACGGGACGGCGAGGACGGCCGCCATGGTGGAGATCCAGACGAAGAAGAAGACGGTGGCGGCGACCAGCGCGATCTGCGGACCTTCACCGAGGCCGAACATATTGAGGAAGACCGGCAGGAGCGCCAGCTTCGGTACGACGTAGAGCGCGTCCAGCAAGGGTTCCAGCGCCGCCCGTACGAGAGCGAGTGAGCCCATCAGCAGCCCGAGCGCGTATCCGGCGGCCGTGCCGATCGCGTAGCCGCCGAGGACCCGCTTGAGGGTGGCCCACACGTCGGGCCACAGCTCCCCGTCGGCAGCCCGGTCCCAGCCGTCGGCGGCGATGGTGGAGGGCGCCGGATACACCCGCGCGTCGATCCAGGAGCGCTCGGCGGCCAGCTGCCACAGCAGGACGAGCGCCAGCGGTACGGAGACGGCGAGCGCCACCTCCAGGGTGCGGCGCCTGCGGTGGGTGCGGCCGGGACGCAGCTCGCGCGGTCCGGGCCGGCGGACGAGGACGTCGTCGCGGGTGCGCGGCGGGGTCTTCACGGAGGCGCTCATGCCGGGACCGCCTCCCTTCGCACCTCGCCGCGCAGTACGTCCCACAACTCGGCCTTCAGCGCGGTGAACGCGGTGGTCGCCCGGATGTCCGCGGTGCGTGGACGGTCGAACGGCGGGCGGTGCTCGGCGATGATCCGGCCCGGCCGGGCGGACATCACCAGCACCCGGTCGCCGAGCAGGATGGCCTCTTCGAGGCTGTGGGTGATGAAGAGCACCGTGGTGCGGGTGGTCTGGGTGAGGTCCAGCAGTTCGTCCTGGAGGATCGTGCGCAACTGGGCGTCGAGCGCGGCGAAGGGCTCGTCCATCAGCAGCATCTCGGGTTCCACGGCGAGTGCCCGCGCGATGGCCACCCGCTGCCGCATCCCGCCCGAGAGCGCCGCCGGGTAGGCGTCGGCGAACTCGGACAGGCCCATTCTGGCCAGCCAGTCCCGGGCCCTGGCATCGGCCTCCTTGCGGGGGACGCGCTGGATGTCGAGGCCGAAGCGGACGTTGGCGAGGACGTTCTTCCAGTCGTAGATCCCGTAGTCCTGAAAGATCATCGCGGCCGGCCGGGGCGATGCCGTGCGGATCTCCAGCTCGCCCGCGCTGGGGCGCAGCAGTCCGGCGGCTATCCGCAGGAGTGTGGATTTGCCACAGCCGGACGGGCCGACGAGGCAGGTGAACTCGCCCGGTGCGATCTCGATGTCCACGGGGCCGAGGGCGGGCAGGGCGTGGGCACCGCGCCCGAAGGAGCGGGCCAGTCCACGGGCACGGAGCTTGGGCGGTACGGGGGCGGGTGTTCCGGGCGGAGGTGGGGTCGGGTGCGCAGCTCCCACGGGTCTCTCCTCGTGTCCATCGAGGTGCGGATCCACCGCGTGTGACGCAGATGACGGGAGCGGCAGGGGAGTCACGGGTGCCGTGGGGCGTCACAGGTGTCACCGGCGGGGGCGATCACCGCCGACGATATGACGACCCGTCAGATTCGGGAAGGGGGTACGCGAAAGCCCCGGCGCGCGTGGCGCCGGGGCTTCGTCGGTGGGTCCGTGGGGCCAGGGGTCAGGCCGTACTGGCGCAGTTCGGGCAGATGCCGCGGTACGTCACCTCGACGCCGGAGACCGTGAAGCCGAACCGCTCGTCGGGCGACAGGTCCGCGAGCGGGTCGCCCGAGGGGTGGACGTCGCGGATGGTGCCGCACCGCGCGCAGACCAGGTGGTGGTGGGGGCGGTGGGCGTTCGGGTCGTAGCGCTTGGCCCGGCGGTCGGTGGAGACCTCCAGGACCTCGCCCAGGGACACCATCTCGCCCAGGGTGTTGTACACGGTGGCCCGGGAGATCTCGGGAAGCCGGTCGACGGCCCTCGCGTGCACCTCGTCCGCCGTCAGGTGGACATGGTCCCCGTCGAGGACCTCGGCCACGACACGCCGCTGCGCCGTCATGCGCCAGCCGCGTCCTCGGAGTCGTTCCAGCAGGTCACTCATGGGATTCAGCCTAACAGTGAGGGGACCGTGTTCCGAATAGATGTGACTTTGGATGTTCGCTTGACTTAGACAAAGTCCATCGTAGGATCGAGAACGGCATACGCCAAGGGACAGGCTGTGCGGCATCGACAGATGACGAATGTGCAGGACATGACGCAGGAGGCGCACGTGACGCAGGGACCGCTCACCACGGAGGCCGGCGCGCCGGTCGCCGACAATCAGAACAGCGAGACCGCTGGCGTCGGCGGACCGGTTCTCGTCCAGGACCAGGCGCTGCTGGAGAAGCTCGCCCACTTCAACCGGGAGCGCATCCCGGAGCGCATCGTGCACGCCCGCGGTGCGGGTGCCTACGGCACGTTCACCCTGACCCGGGACGTCTCGCAGTGGACGCGGGCGAAGTTCCTCTCCGAGGTCGGCAAGCAGACCGAGACGTTCCTGCGCTTCTCGACCGTCGCGGGCAACCTCGGATCGGCCGACGCCGTGCGCGACCCGCGCGGCTTCGCGCTGAAGTTCTACACCGAAGAGGGCAACTACGACCTCGTCGGCAACAACACCCCGGTGTTCTTCATCAAGGACGCCATCAAGTTCCCCGACTTCATCCACACCCAGAAGCGCGACCCGTACACCGGCTCGCAGGAGGCCGACAACGTCTGGGACTTCTGGGGTCTGTCGCCCGAGTCGACGCACCAGGTGACCTGGCTCTTCGGTGACCGCGGCATCCCGGCCACGCTGCGTCACATGAATGGGTACGGCTCGCACACGTACCAGTGGAACAACGAGGCCGGTGAGGTCTTCTGGGTCAAGTACCACTTCAAGACCGACCAGGGCATCAAGAACCTCACCCAGGACGAGGCCAACAAGCTCGCCGGTGAGGACCCGGACAGCCACCAGCGCGATCTGCGCGAGTCGATCGAGCGCGGCGAGTTCCCGTCCTGGACCGTGCAGATCCAGGTGATGCCCGCCTCCGAGGCGTCCACGTACCGCTTCAACCCGTTCGACCTGACCAAGGTGTGGCCGCACGAGGACTACCCGCCGATCGAGATCGGGAAGCTGGAGCTCAACCGCAACCCGGAGAACGTCTTCGCGGAGACCGAGCAGTCGATCTTCAGCCCCGCGCACTTCGTGCCGGGCATCGGACCGTCCCCGGACAAGATGCTCCAGGGCCGTCTCTTCGCGTACGGCGACGCCCACCGCTACCGCGTCGGCATCAACGCCGACCACCTGCCGGTGAACCGCCCGCACGCCACCGAGGCGCGCACCAACAGCCGTGACGGTTACCTGTACGACGGCCGTCACAAGGGCGCGAAGAACTACGAGCCGAACAGCTTCGGCGGGCCGAACCAGACCGACCGGCCGCTGTGGCAGCCGCTCCCGGTCAGCGGCCCCACCGGCAACCACGAGGCGGCGAGCCACGCCGAGGACAACGACTTCGTGCAGGCCGGAAACCTCTACCGGCTCTACTCCGAGGACGAGAAGGCCCGGCTGATCGACAACCTGGCCGGGTTCATCGCCAAGGTTTCGCGCGACGACATCGCCGAGCGTGCGGTCAACAACTTCCGTCAGGCGGACGGAGACTTCGGCAAGCGGCTGGAAGCCGCGGTCCAGGCCCTGCGCGGCCAGTAGGACGCTTGTCGTGGACGGTGGGCCGGATTCCCTTCGGGGGTCCGGCCCACCGGCCGTTCCGTCGCGGACCGGCCTCAGCCCACCAGGCCGGCCGTGCGGCGCCTGGCCGGTGCCCAGCAGCGGATGATGTCGCGCACCGAGACGATGCCCACCGGGCCGGCGCCGTCCAGCACGATCAGATGGCGGAACCCGCCGTGCGTCATGGCCTCCGCGGCCTCCTCCAGCGTCCAGGTGGGGGCGGCGAACACCACGTTGCCGGTGGTGTGGGCGGACGCGGTCTCCAGATCGGGGTTCTGCCCCGAGGCGACCGCGTTGAGGATGTCGCGCTCGGTGATGATGCCGAGCCCGCTGGTGTCCGGGTCGTGGACGACGGCTGCCCCGACGCGGCGGGCCGACATCAGCCGGGCGGCCTGGCGGAGCGTATGGGTGGGGCCGATGGTCAGGAGCATCGTGCTCATGGCGTCGCGGACGAGCATGACGGGAGCCACCTCCTTCGTGAGCCGGCCCTGTGAGCCGATTCACAAGTTCACAAGTGGGGGGACTCCCAGAGTTGCACCCTTGGGGCGAGTCAACAAGGGCCGGCTGAAGAACGGCTGTGGGGCGGGTAAAAACCCGCCCCACACGCCCCGGGCGCCCCGGCGGTGACCGGCGGCGAGGGGTGGGTCCTAGTAGCGCTGGTTGAGGTAGCCCAGCAGTTCGTGGTGGAGCAGCCCGTTGGAGGCGGCCGCGTTGCCGCCGCCCGGACCGGAGACCCCGTCCAGGCTCGTGAAGAGCCCGCCCGCCTCCTGCACGATGATCGCGTTCGCCGCCATGTCCCACAGGGAGAGCTCGGGCTCGGCGGCGATGTCCACGGAACCCTCGGCGACCATCATGTACGGCCAGAAGTCCCCGTACCCACGGGTCCGCCAGCAGGCCCGCGTCAGGTCCATGAACCCGTCCAGCCGGCCCTGCTCCTCCCAGCCGCTCAGCGAGGCGTACGCGAACGAGGCGTCCGCGATCCGCTCCACCTGCGACACCTTCAGACGGGTCGCGGAGGTGAGGCTGCGGCCGGAGAACGCTCCCGCGCCCTTCGCCGCCCACCAGCGACGGCTCAGCGCGGGCGCCGAGACCACCCCGACCACCGGCTGGAAGCCGTCCTCGCCCGCCTCCATCAACGAGATCAGCGTCGCCCAGACGGGTACACCGCGTACGTAGTTCTTGGTGCCGTCGATCGGGTCGATCACCCAGCGCCGGGGTCCGGTGCCCTCCAGCCCGTACTCCTCGCCCAGGATCGCGTCGCGCGGGCGGGCCCGGTGGAGGTGGCCGCGGATCAGCTCCTCGGCGGCCTTGTCGGCCTCGCTCACCGGTGTCATGTCCGGCTTGGTCTCCACCTTCAGGTCGAGGGCCTTGAACCGGTCCATCGTCGCCGCGTCGGCGGCGTCCGCCAGTACATGGGCGAGGCGCAGATCATCGTGGTAATCGGGCATGTCGTCACAGTATCGACCGGCGGCACGGCGGGGCTACAGCACCCTGGCCGGTGGCCCCGGCGGGGGATCGTGCGAGGAGTCGCGGTCAGTGCGAGGAGCCGGACAGCTGGAGTCCGATCACGCCGACGATCACCAGCGAGATCGAGACCAGTTTCAGCGTCGAGACCACGTCGTCGAGGAAGACCATTCCGTAGATCGCCGTACCGGCCGCGCCGATTCCGGTCCACACCGCGTACGCGGGACCGACATCGAGTTTCTTCAGCGCCAGCGTCAGCAGCCCGAAACTGCCGAGCGCGAACGCACAGAACGCGATCGTCGGCCAGAGCCGGGTGAATCCATGGCTGAGCTTCAGACACACGGCGAAGCCGGTCTCCAGCAGTCCTGCGACCACGACCAGCAGCCACGCCATCGTCAGTTGCCTCCCACGTAGGTGACGCCCTCGTCCCGCTCGGTGCGATTATGCCTTTACCAGTCCGTGGTGACTCGCAAACGTGCGCGAGCCGCGCGGCGCGGAACGGGTCCGGTCCGGCCCGCTCCGGGCAAGGGCCTCAGTCGCCCTCGCGCCGCTCCCGTGTGGCGAGCAGCCGCCGCAGCGAGTACAGCCGCGCCGGATCGGCGTGCCCCTCGGCCACCCAGGCGTCCAGCGCGCATTCCGGTTGGTTCTCGTCGTGGGTGCAGCCGCGCGGGCACTTCTCGGTGCCGGGCTCCAGGTCGGGGAACGCGTTGATGACGCGTGACGGGTCGACGTGGTGCAGCCCGAAGGAGCGCACGCCGGGGGTGTCCACCACCCAGCCCCGGCCGCCGGGGAGCGGCAGCGCGAGCGCCGATGTGGTGGTGTGCCGGCCACGCCCGGTGACCGCGTTGACGACACCGGTCGTCCGCCGCCGGTCCTTCGGTACGAGGGCGTTGACCAGGGTGGTCTTCCCCACGCCGGAGTGCCCGACGAACGCGGTGATCCGGTCGTTCAGCTGCTCGCGCACCAGGTCGGCCGCGCCGCCGCTCTCCAGCTCCTCGCGGCTGGTGACGATGTACGGGACACCGAGCGGCGTATAGGTCTCCAACAGCTTGTCCGGCGAGGCCAGGTCGGACTTGGTGAGCACCAGGAGCGGGGTGAGCCCGCCGTCGTACGCCGCCACCAGACAGCGGTCGATCATGCGGGGGCGGGGTTCCGGATCGGCGAGCGCCGTGACGATCGCCAGCTGGTCGGCGTTGGCGACGACCACCCGCTCGTACGGGTCGTCGTCGTCCGCGGTCCGCCGCAGCACCGAGCGGCGCTCACCGATGCGGACGATGCGGGCGAGGGTGTCCTTGTCGCCGGACAGGTCGCCGACGATGGAGACGGTGTCGCCCACCACGGCGGCCTTGCGGCCCAGCTCGCGGGCCTTCATCGCCATCACCGTACGGCCGTCGACGAGACAGGTGAGCCTGCCCCGGTCGACGGTGAGGACCATGCCGTCCTGGGCGTCCTCGTGCTTGGGACGGGTGTGCGTACGGGGCCGGTTGCCCTTGCGGTTGGGGCGGACGCGGATGTCGTCCTCGTCGGGGTTCTTGCCGTAGCGGCGCATGTCCTCAGGCCCCGAGCATTCCGGTCCACATGTCCGGGAAGTCCGGCAGGGTCTTGGCGGTCGTGCCCACGTTCTCGATCTCCACTCCTGGGACGGCGAGGCCGATGATCGACCCGGCCGTGGCCATCCGGTGGTCGTCGTACGTGTGGAAGACGCCTCCGTGCAGCGGTCGCGGCCGGATGTGGAGACCGTCGGCGGTCTCCGTGACATCGCCGCCGAGCTCGTTGATCTCCTTGGTCAGCGCGGCCAGCCGGTCCGTCTCGTGCAGCCGCAGATGTGCGACGCCGCTGAGCGTGGAGGGGGAGTCGGCCAGCGCCGCGACGGCCGCGATGCCCGGGGTCAGCTCGCCCACCTCGCTCAGGTCCACGTCGATGCCGTGGATGCGGCCGGAGCCGGTGAAGGTGAGCCCGCGCTCGGTGAGCTCGCAGCTGCCGCCCATCGCGGTGAAGATCTCGCGCAGCGCGTCACCGGGCTGCGTGGTGCGCTCCGGCCAGTCGGGGACGGTGACCCGGCCCCCGGTGACCAGCGCGGCGGCCAGGAACGGCTGCGCGTTGGACAGGTCCGGCTCGATCGTCAGGTCGCGGCCCAGCAGCGCGGACGGGGAGACCCGCCAGACGTTCGGCTCGCCGCCCGTCTCCGGCTCGTCCACCTGCGCGCCCACGGCCCGCAGCATGTCGACCGTCATCCGGATGTGCGGCATCGAGGGGAGGGCGGAACCGGTGTGCCGCACCTCCACGCCCTGGTTGAACCGGGGCCCGGACAGCAGCAGCGCCGAGACGAACTGGGAGGACGAGGAGGCGTCGATCGACACCGGGCCGCCGTCCAGCGCGCCCCCGCCGTGCACGGTCAGCGGCAGCGCGCCGCGCCCGTCGTCGTCGATCCGGGCGCCCAGTACCCGCAGGGCGTCGATCACGCCGTTCAGCGGTCGCTCGTACGAGCGGGGGTCGCCGTCGAAGCGGACCGGCCCGTCCGCGAGGGTGGCCACCGGCGGCAGGAAGCGCATGACGGTCCCGGCGTTGCCCACATCGATCGTGGCCGGGCCGTGCAGTCCCGCCGGGATGATCCGCCATGCCTCGCCGGAACTGTCCGGGCCGCTCGTGGCGATGGAGCTGGAGGACACCGTCTCCTCGATGCCGACGCCCATCGCGCGCAGCGCCTGGGCCATCAGCAGGGTGTCGCGGGAGCGCAGCGGGCGGCGCAGCCAGCCCGGCTCGGCGGAGAGGGAGGCGAGGACGAGTGCCCGGTTGGTGACCGATTTCGATCCGGGCACGGTGACGGTCGCGTCGACGGCTCCGCTCGCGTGGGGGGCGGGCCAGAGGGCGGGGTGCACGGAACTTTCGGTCATGGCCCTCACTTTAGTGGCTCAGCGCAAACCTGGATCCTGAACAAACAGGCGGAAACCGGGGCGTAATACCGGCGTGGTACATACCGTGGGGCGCCCTCTGCCCCGACGGACGGGGTGGCCGCCGAAAGGCTGTCCGGCAACCCGGCGGCCACCCGGCCCCGCCGACCGGCCCCGGCGGCCGTCACAGACCCAGCAGCCAGCGCCCGCCGCCGATCAGCGAACAGAGCGACACCGCGTGGAAGAAGAAGAGCCACAGCGCCGCCGGGACGTCGGTGAGCCGTGCCAGCTGGTCCGCGTCGGAGTCCGGCGCACCGCCGTGCCGCCGCTTGGACTGCAGCTCGAACGGTGGGCGCACGCCGCCGAGCAGCAGGAACCACACCACCGCGTACGCGAACGCCGACTGCACGGCGGCCGAGGTCAGCCAGGACACCAGAAGGAAGGCCGTGCCCGTGAGGATCACGGTCAGGGCCCCGTACACATTGCGGATCATCACCAGCATCGCGGCGAGCAGCGCGGTGGCCACCCACAGGAGCAGCGTGATCCTCCCGTCGGCCAGCAGCCAGGCGCCGCCCAGGCCCAGCAGCGACGGCGCGGTGTAGCCGGCCGCCGCGGTGAGGATCATGCCGATCCCGGTCGGCCGGCCGCGGCTCACGGTCAGCCCGCTGGTGTCCGAGTGCAGCCGGATACCGGAGAGCCGGCGGCCGGTGAGCAGGGCCATCAGTCCGTGGCCGCCCTCGTGCGCGATGGTGATCGCGTTGCGCGAGAGCCGCCATATGAGGTTCGGCACGACCGCGACGAGGGCGGCGGTGGCCGTCACGACCACCAGCCACTGCTCGGGCGCGGGCTGGGTGCCGAAGACGCGATCCCACAGATCGCCCAGTTCGGTGGCGTTCATTGGCCGGGCGGCTCCTTGCGGTCGGGTCGGGAGGTCGTGGCAGTCTGGCACTTATGTGTGGACGGTTTGCAGCGAGTCGGCGGCCCGAGGATCTGACCGGGCTCTTCGAGGTCGAGAAGTGGGAACCCACCGAGACCCTGGAGCCCGACTGGAACGTGGCACCGACCAAAGAGGTCTACGCGGTACTGGAACGTCCTGTGAAGGACGCAGACGATCAACGTCCGGTTCGCCAGCTGCGTGCCCTGAAGTGGGGACTCGTGCCCTCCTGGGCGAAGTCCCCGGAGGGCGGCGCCCGCATGATCAACGCCCGTGCGGAGACCGTGCACGAGAAGCCGTCCTTCCGCCGCCCCTTCGTCCAGCGGCGCTGCATCCTGCCCGCCGACGGCTACTACGAGTGGGTCACGGGCTCCGAGGAGCGGCAGCTGGAGGAGACCGGGAAGAAGAAACGGCCGCGCAAGCAGCCGTACTTCGTGACGCCCGCCGACGGTTCGGTCTTCGCGATGGCCGGCCTGTACGAGTTCTGGCGCGACCGGACCCTGCCCGACGACCATCCGCTGGCCTGGTGGGTGACCTGCTCCGTGATCACCACCGAGGCGGAGACCACGCCGCTGGCCGTCGCCCCCGCCGAGGGACCGGCCACCCTCGCCGAGATCCACCCCCGGATGCCGCTGATGCTGACCCCGGACCGCTGGGACGCCTGGCTGGACCCGTCGCGCACCGATGCCGAGGAGCTGCGGGGGCTGCTCTCCCCGCCGCCCGCCGGGCTGATGCGGGCCTACCCGGTGGCCACCGCGGTGAGCAATGTGCGCAACAACGGCCCCGAGCTGCTGGAGGAGCTGGCGGCGCCGGAGGTCGCCACGCTGTTCTGACAGCGGCGTTCCGGTCGCGGCCGGACGCGGGGCAGGATGGGCCGTGTGAGCCGTACAGAGAGCGTGCAGAAAGTCGTCACCGGGGCGGGCGAGGCCAGGATCACCTGGCGGCCCGCGAACGACGCCCGTCTGGTGCTGGCCGTCAGCCATGGCGCGGGCGGTGGCATCGAGGCCCGTGACCTCAAGGCGCTGGCCGCCGCGCTGCCGTCCCACGGGGTGACCGTCGCCCTGGTGGAGCAGCCCTGGCGGGTGGCCGGCAAGAAGCTGGCCCCCGCGCCGAAGACCCTGGACACCGGGTGGCGCGGAGTGTGGCCCGCGCTCACCGGTCCCGGGCTGCCGGTCGTGGCCGGAGGGCGCAGCGCCGGGGCCCGGGTGGCGTGCCGGACGGCGACGGAGCTCGGCGCCCACGCCGTCCTCGCGCTCAGCTTCCCGCTGCACCCGCCGGGCAGACCGGAGAAGTCCCGGGCGGACGAACTCCTGGGGACCGGCGTACCCACCCTGGTGGTGCAGGGCGGCAACGATCCGTTCGGGCGGCCCGCCGAGTTCCCCGGGGGCTCCTACGAGCTGGCCGAGGTGCCGTACGGGGACCACGGCTTCGCCGTACCGAAGCGGTCCGGCCTGACCGAGGATCAGGCGATGGGCATCCTGACGAAGGCCGTGACCGGGTGGCTGTCCTCACTCGTGTGACGCACGCCCCGTGTGACGTACGTCGCGGGAATGCGGAGTGCGGGACCACTGTTGTTCGGGACGTCGGTACAAGTACGTCGTACGTGGAGAGGGAGTCTGTCGCATGGGTTCGACCATCTGCCCGCGCCGCTCGAACGCCGCTGATCTGGAGTGGACGGTGCTGCACGCGGCCAGGACCGCTCCCGAGCGGGCGCTGAGCGGATCGGATCGACAGCCCGTCTCCAAGCAAGGTCGACTATTCTCCGAGGCGAGCGGGTCCGGTTTCGGCTCCGCCACATCGTTGGAGGAGGTGGGTCCGGTCACTGGGACCGACACAGGGACCGACGACGGCCGCGCGGAGGAGACGACCGCCGAGCGCAACGCGCGCTTCGAGCGGGACGCCCTCGGTTTTCTCGACCAGATGTACTCGGCGGCGCTGCGCATGACGCGCAACCCCGCCGACGCCGAGGACCTGGTCCAGGAGACGTATGCCAAGGCGTACGGGTCCTTCCACCAGTTCCGTGAGGGTACGAACCTCAAGGCGTGGATGTACCGCATTCTCACCAACACCTTCATCAACTCGTACCGCAAGAAGCAGCGCGAGCCCCAGCGCAGTGCCGCCGAGGAGATCGAGGACTGGCAGCTGGCGCGTGCCGAGTCGCACATGTCGACCGGTCTGCGTTCGGCGGAGTCCCAGGCCCTGGACCACCTGCCGGACTCCGATGTGAAGTCCGCGCTCCAGGCGATCCCCGAAGAGTTCCGCATCGCCGTGTATCTCGCCGACGTAGAGGGCTTTGCGTACAAGGAGATCGCGGACATCATGGGGACTCCTATCGGTACGGTGATGTCCCGACTGCACCGCGGCCGCCGTCAACTGCGCGGCATGCTGGAGGACTACGCCCGTGAGCGCGGGCTCGTCCCGGCCGGTGCCGTAGCCGGTGAGTCGGACGATCGGAAAGGCTCGGCCTCATGAGCTGCGGAGAGCCGCACGAGACGGATTGCTCAGAGGTTCTCGACCATCTCTACGAGTTCCTCGACCGTGAGATGCCCGAGGGCGACTGCACCAAGTTCGAGGTGCACTTCGAGGAGTGCTCCCCGTGCCTGGAGAAGTACGGCCTGGAACAGGCCGTGAAGAAGCTGGTCAAGCGCTGCTGCGGTCAGGACGACGTCCCGACCGACCTGCGGTCCAAGGTCATGGGCCGGATCGATCTGATCCGTGCCGGACAGGCCGTGCCCGACCAGGACGTGACGCTCGGCGGAGCCGACCGCTCGGCGGCCGCCACGGAGTGACAGCGAGTGACAGCGGCGGCAGCCGACCGCTGTACGGGTGAGGGCGTGCCGCGACATTCGCGGCGCGCCCTCCTTCGCGCCATCGAACGCTGTGTCACCCGAACGCGCTAATCGAACCCGGTGCGGCTCCACGGGCCTCCCAACTCGCTAGCCTGACGCCTTCATTGACCAGGCTGGGGGCGGGTGCGGACATGAGGGGCACACCGGGCGCGGCGCGCGCGCTGATTCTGGCCACGGTGCTCTGCGCCGCCCTCTGCGCTCTGCCGGCGACGGCGCCCGGGGCCGCCGTCCCCTGGCAGACGCCCGCTCTCCTCACCGCGCTCTATCTCGTCTGTGAACTTCCCGGCCGCTGCCCCTTCTTCGGCAGCTCCGTGCCGGTCGGTGCCGGATCGTTCTTTCCCTTGCTGCTCGCCGCCGCGTTCCTGCTCCCGCCGGCCGCCGCCGCCCTGGTCGCGGTGCCCGGCTCGCTGGCCGGACGGGTGGAGAAGCCGCCGGCGGCCGCCCGGCGGATCTGGCGGGCCGCCCAGCTCGCCGTCACCGTCTGGGCCGCCTCGTCCGTCCACGCCGCTCTCGGCGGCCCGGCCACGCTCGGGGGCGGCGAGGGTCCGGAGGCGTTGCCCTCGTTCCCGTACGCGCTGCTGCCCGCCTGCGCCGCCGCTCTCGTCTTCAGCCTCGTCCTGACCACCCTGGACGGCGCCATCCTGGTGGCCGCGGAGCGGCTGCCGTTCCGCCGCGCCCGGCGCGGGCTGCTGTCCCGTTCGCTGGGACCGCACCTGGTGCACGCGTCGGCCGGGCTGATGATGGCGGTCCTGTGGCGCAGCTCGTACGGGCCTTTGGCCGCGCTCGTCGTGCTGCTGCCGATGTACCTCTCCTGCTGGGTCTTCGCCCAGTACCACCGCGAGCACGCCGCGCACCGCGCCACCGTCCGGGCGCTCGTGCAGGCGGTCGACATCAAGGACAGGTACACCCGCGGGCACAGCGAACGGGTCGGCCTGGCCTCCGTCATGATCGCCCGCGAGCTCGGTATGGAGGCGAGCCGGATCGAAGCGCTCCGGTTCGCCGGGATCCTGCACGACATCGGCAAGCTCGGCGTCCCGACCCGGGTACTGCGCAAGGACGGGCCGCTCACCCCCGAGGAGCGCCGTGTCATCGAACTCCATCCCGAGTACGGACACGAGATCGTCCGGGGCATCGGCTTCCTGGACGAGGCGCGCGCCGCGATCCTGCACCACCACGAACGGCTCGACGGCAGCGGCTACCCCTACGGGCTCCGCGGCGGCCGTATCCCCGAGTCCGCCCGGGTCGTCGCGGTCGCCGACGCCTTCGACGCGATGACCTCGACCCGCTCCTACCGGCGCGGGCGGCCCGTCCCGGCCGCGGTGGCGGAGCTGCGGCGGTGCGCGGGCAGCCAGTTCGACCCGCGGATGGTGGGGGCGCTGGCGCGGGCCCTGGACCGGCACGGCTGGTCCGGCGAGGCGACGACCGTCACCGCCGACGAGCGGACGGTGCCGGCTCCGGTGCCGCGCCAGGGGGCGGGGCGCGACGGTCCGCAGGCCGGGCCCGGCAGGACGGCAGCCGGGCTCGACGCGCCGTCGGACCGGTCCGGATGAGCCGTCTCCACGGATTGCGGCAGCCCCCGGCCGTCCTCGCCGTGCGCGGTGCCGCCCTCGCGCTCGCCCTCGCCGGGTTCGGCCACACCCTGTGGGAGGGCGTGGCCGAACCGGGCCACGCCCTCGCCTTCTGCCTCCTCATCGCCGTCGGCGAGCCGGCCCCCCGGGGCTCGCTCCCGGGTGAACGGGAGCCCGCGCCCCTCGGGGCCGCCGGGGCGCTCGGGTACGCCCTCCTCGGACGCAGCGGCGGGGAACCCACCACGCACGGCATCCTCCAGGTGATCGTCGTCGTGGTCGTGGCGCAGCTCGTCGCCGCAGCGCACCGGCCGGCCCGCGGCCGCGGGCTCGATCTCGACCGGCCGGCCCGGCGGGTCCTGTTCGTCCTCTTCGCCGCCGTCTGTTTCCAGCCGCTCTACAACTCGGGCGAGGTCGTGCGCCGGTTCGGCGAGGGCCCGTACTTCGCCCTCTTCCTGCTCCTGCTGCTCGTGCTGACCGCCCTGTGCGACGCCGTGCTCGCCGCCCTCCTGGCCCGCTCCCGCACGCGCCATCCGTACGGTCCGCTGCTCCGCGACGAGCTGCGCGGCCTGTCCGGCATCGGCTCGGCGGTCTGCGCGACCGGTGCGGTGCTGGCGCTGGGGGTCGCCGCCGCGGGGCTGTGGGCGCTGCCCGTCGTCTGCGTACCGCTGCTGCTGACGCAGGTCTCCTTCCGGCGGTACGCGGCCGTTCGCGCGACCTACGGCCAGACCATCGCCTCGCTCGCCCGCTCCACCGAGGTCGCCGGATACACCCCGCACGGGCATGCGCGCAGGGTCGCCGGGCTGGCCACCGCCGTCGGGCGGGAGCTGGGTCTGTCGGGGGCGCAGCTGACCGTGCTGGAGTACGCGGCGCTGATGCACGACATCGGGCAGCTCTCCCTCGTCGAACCGGTGGCCGACGGGGCGACCGCCACCCTTCCCGCCGTCGAGCAACGCCGGATCGCGCTGCTCGGCGGGGCCGTGGTCCGGCAGACCGGGGTGGACCCGGAGGTCGCCGCGGTGGTGGAGCGGCAGGCCGATCCGTACCGTGAGCAGCCGTTGAGCGCCCGGATCGTCAGAACGGCCAACGCATACGACGACCTGTGCGGGGAAGGCGTCAGCGGGCCGCTCGGCGCGCTGGAGCGGCTGCGGCTCGGCACCGGCCACGACTACCAGCCGCAGGTGGTGGAAGCGCTGGCGAGAGTCCTGGCCCGCGATGGTCTGACCCCGGTCCGGGGTGGGTAACCCATGGGTAATGAGCGGGCGTCCGGCCGGGCATGGTTGGATGCGAAAGCAGAGCGGAAAAAGAGGGTGTCCAGTCGGGACAGGCGGGAATCGTGAGGATCTTCGGGAAGGTACGGCATCGGCCATCCGCATCTTGGCGGCAGGCCACGGACCGCGCGTTCACGCTGATCGGCGACGGCCGGTACGAGGACGCGGGGGCGCTGCTGACGCGCGCGGCGGACCTGGAGCCCTGGCTCTCCGAGTCCTGGTTCAATCTCGCGCTGCTGCACAAGTTCCGGCACGACTGGGAACAGGCGAGAGCGGCCGGCCTGCGGGCCGTCGCCCTGCTCGACCGGGAGTCCGGAGCCCCTGACTGGTGGAATGTCGGGATCGCGGCCACCGCGCTCCAGGACTGGCCACTGGCGCGCCGGGCCTGGCAGGCGTACGGCCTCAAGGTGCCGGGCAGCGGTCAGCACAACGCGGCGTCGAACACCGAGCCGACCGGCATGGAGCTGGGCAGCGCGGCGGTACGGCTGTCGCCGGAGGGCGAGGCCGAGGTCGTCTGGGGCCGCAGGCTCGATCCGGCCCGGATGGAAGTGCTGTCGATCCCGCTGCCGTCCTCCGGGCGGCGCTGGGGCGAGGTCGTCCTGCACGACGGGGTGCCGCACGGCGAGCGGGTCACCGCCGCCGGGCCCTCGTACCCGGTCTTCGACGAGATCGAGCTGTGGGCGCCGTCGCCCGTGCCCACCTGGGTGGTGCTGCTGGAGGCGGCCACCGAGGAGGACCGGGACGCGCTGGAGCAGCTGGCCTCGGACGCCGGGTTCGCCGCCGAGGACTGGTCGTCCTCCGTACGGCTGCTGTGCCGGGCCTGCTCGGAGAGCCGGATGGAGAGCGACGAGGGCGACGGCGAGCATCTGGACCCGCACGACCACAGCGAGCCGGGCCACCCCGGGCCGCTGGGCCATCGCACCGCCGGTGACCTGTGGGTCCCGGAGCGCGAGTGCGGTCTCGCCGCCCCCGCCGGGCTGGTGCGCGGGCTGCTGGACGGCTGGGTCGCGGACAGTCCGGACAGCCGGGAATGGCGGGATCTCGAAGAAGTCTGCTGAGCGGTGCCCGTAGGCTGTACGGGCACCGATCGTGGTGCTGATTCTCCCGAGTGTCCCGAGTTTCCCGGGGTTCCGGGTTTCCCGAGTATCAGGTTTTGCAGGAAGGCGTACGGCGGACATGTCGCAGCAGGAGACGGACGAGCAGATCAGCGTGGACGACGAAGGATTCGTCGTGGACACCGAGGACTGCGAGGCGCGCGAGGCGGCGTACCGCGAGCGGGGCACCTCTCGTCCGATCACGGTCGTGGGCAACCCGGTGCTCCACAAGGAGTGCCGGGACGTCACCGAGTTCGGCGACGAGCTGGCGCGGCTGATCGACGACATGTTCGCCAGCCAGCGGACGGCGGAGGGCGTGGGCCTGGCCGCCAACCAGATCGGTGTCGACCTCAAGGTCTTCGTCTACGACTGCCCGGACGACGACGGTGTGCGGCACGTGGGCGCCATCTGCAACCCGGTGCTGGAGGAGCTGCCGCCCGAGGCGCGGGTGCTGGACGACTCCAACGAGGGCTGCCTCTCGGTGCCGACGGCGTACGCGTCGCTGGCCCGCCCGGACTACGCGGTGGTGCGCGGCCAGGACGCCAAGGGCAACCCGGTCAAGGTGCGGGGCGACGGGTACTTCGCGCGCTGCCTCCAGCACGAGACGGACCACCTGTACGGCTACCTGTACATCGACCGGCTCTCCAAGCGTGACCGCAAGGACGCGCTGCGGCAGATGGAAGAGGGCACCCCGCGCTACGAGGTCGTCGCGAACGGCTGACGTCGCGAGCCAGTGGGGCGGGGGTCCGCGGCCGGTGACGGCGGCGGACCCCCGCCGCTTTCCCGACCGCAGGACCGCAGGACCGCAGGACCGCCGGGCGGCGCGAGCGGCGGTAGCGGCGGTAGCGGTGCGGAGACGGCGCGGCCGGGCGGCCCGACAGTCGCGCGGCCCGGCGCCCTGGATGGCTGCATGGCAGGTAACTGCCGCTTTTCCGGAGGGAGTTGACGCGCGTCGACTCCTGGGCCAGGCTCGCCTGGACATCATCCGGTGATAGGGAGTCCCCCCATGCTCAGACGCACCGCGCGCGTCCTGCTCGGCCTTGTCATGACCATTGCATTCACGGTGGGCGGGGTGTTCCTGACCGCCGGTACCGCGCAGGCCGACGGCTGTTACACCTGGTCCCGCACGCTGTCGCCCGGCGCCACCGGCAACGACGTCGTCCAGCTCCAGATCCGCGTCGCCGGCTACCCCGGGTACAACTCCGTGCTCGCCCTCGACGGTTCGTACGGCCCGGCCACCACCGCAGCGGTGAAGCGCTTCCAGGCCGCCTACGGTCTGGCCGCCGACGGTGTCGCCGGCCCGGCCACCCAGGCCAAGATCTACGAGCTCCAGGACAACGACTGCACGCCGGTCCACTTCACGTACGGCGAGCACAACACCTGCAACAGCACCTGGGCCGGTGGGGCGGTCGCCGCGGGGACGGCCAAGGCCAACGCCCTGAGCACCATGTGGAAGCTGGAGGCCCTGCGGCACGCCCTCGGTGACCAGTCCATCCGCGTCACCAGCGGATTCCGCTCCACCTCGTGCAACGCGGCCGTCGGCGGAGCCACCAACAGCCGCCATCTGTACGGTGACGCGGCCGACCTCGGCGCCGGGCCGCACTCCCTGTGCACCCTCGCCAAGCAGGCCCGCAACCACGGCTTCAACGGGATCCTCGGTCCCGGGTACCCCGGCCACGGCGACCATGTGCACGTGAACCAGGGCCCGAGCCACTTCTGGTCGGCGTCCGGCTGCGGTATCTGACCGGGCGGTGAGCGAGGGGCCCCGTGCGAGCGGGGCCCCTTCGTGTGCGCGGCGGCCGCGTGCGGGCCGGCGCGCCCCCGTATGCGGCGGCCGCGGGGAGTCAGACGGCCTCGGAGAGCGCGGCCGGACCGCGGAAGGTGCGGCGGTAGGCGTTCGGGGTCGTCCCGAGGGACCGTACGAACTGATGGCGCAGCGCCGCCGCGTTGCCGAAGCCGGTCTGTCCGGCGATCGTGTCCATGGTCTCGTCCGAGGTCTCCAGCAAGTGCTGGGCCAGCAGCACCCGCTGCCGCAGCAGCCAGCGGTACGGGGTGGTCCCGGTCTCCTGCTGGAAGCGGCGCGCGAACGTGCGCGGGGACATGTGGGACAGGCCGGCCAGCTGCTCGACGGTCATCTCCCGGTCGAGGTGGCGCTCCATCCAGGCGAGGGTGTCGCCGACCGTGTCGCACCTCGTGCGGGGCAGCGGGCGCTGGATGTACTGCGCCTGGCCGCCGTCGCGGTGCGGTGGCACCACCATGCGGCGGGCGATGGCGTTGGCGACATCGGGGCCGTGCGCCTGGCGCACCAGATGCAGACAGGCGTCGATCCCGGCGGCGGTGCCCGCCGAGGTGATGACCGGCCCCTCGTCCACGTACAGCACGTCCGGCTCCACGACGGCCTCGGGGAAGCGCCGGGCCAGCTCGTCGGCGTGCCGCCAGTGGGTGGTGCAGCGGCGGCCGTCCAGCAGGCCGGCCGCGCCGAGGACGTACGCGCCGGAGCAGACGCTCAGCACCCGTGCGCCGCGTTCCACGGCCCGGCGCAGCGCGTCCAGGACCTCCTCCGGATACTCCCGCTCCATGAAATGACTGCCCGCCGGTACGGCGATGAGGTCGGCCTCCTCCAGGCGGTCCAGGCCGTGGGGCGTGCTGATGGTGAACCCGGCGTGCGTCCGCAGCTCGGGCCCCTCCGCCGAGACCACCGCGAAATCGTGCACCGGCAGGCCCTCGTCGCTGCGGTCGAGCCCGAAGACCTCGCAGAGCACGCCGAGTTCGAAGGGGTGGACCTCGTCGAGCAGCAGGGCGGCGACATTTTTCAGCATGACGGCAGTGTGGCAGTAATTCGATGCTCTATGACAGTCCTGCCACTCCCGCAATCCGCCCGCACGGACGAGAGTAGGGGCATGAACACATTCCTGAACTACCTGGGCATTACGGTTGTTTTCGCCCTCTTCCTGCTGCCGACGTTCGTCGGGCTCGCCCGTGAGCGCCGCATCGACCGCGAGCTGAGAGAGGCGGAACGGGCACGCGAGGCCGAACCCCCGCGAACGGCAGGCGCCGCGCAGCCGGTCACGGCCACGCGGCGCCTTCACCTCGGAAGCTGGGCCAGGATCTGACCCCGGCGGA
This sequence comes from Streptomyces sp. NBC_01237, assembly GCF_035917275.1. Lineage (NCBI taxonomy): Bacteria > Bacillati > Actinomycetota > Actinomycetes > Kitasatosporales > Streptomycetaceae > Streptomyces > Streptomyces sp. NBC_01237. Next base: position 6,023,318 of record NZ_CP108508.1, read on the forward strand.
CCGCTCAGAAGTCGTCGTCGAAGCCGACCGAGCCCTCCACCGCCACCTGGTAGGCGGACGGGCGGCGCTCGAAGAAGTTCGTCAGCTCCTGGACGCCCTGGAGCTCCATGAACGAGAACGGGTTCTCCGAGCCGTACAGCGGGGGGAAGCCGAGGCGGGTGAGCCGCTGGTCGGCCACGCACTCCAGGTACTGGCGCATCGACTCCGTGTTCATGCCGGGCAGGCCCTCGCCGCACAGGTCGCGGCCGAACTGAAGCTCCGCCTCGACGGCCTCCTTCAGCATGTCGGTGACCTGCTGCTGGAGCTCGTCGTCGAAGAGTTCCGGCTCCTCCTTGCGGACGGTGTCCACGACCTCGAACGCGAAGTTCATGTGCATGGTCTCGTCACGGAACACCCAGTTGGTGCCCGTGGCGAGGCCGTGCAGCAGGCCGCGCGAGCGGAACCAGTAGACGTACGCGAAGGCACCGTAGAAGAACAGCCCCTCGATGCACGCCGCGAAGCAGATCAGGTTCAGCAGGAAGCGGCGGCGGTCCGCCTTCGTCTCCAGCCGGTCGATCTTCTCGACCGAATCCATCCACCTGAAGCAGAACTGCGCCTTCTCGCGGATGGAGGGGATCTCCTCGACCGCGTCGAACGCCGCCGCCCGGTCGTCCGGGTCGGGCAGATACGTGTCGAGCAGCGTCAGATAGAACTGGACGTGCACGGCCTCCTCGAAGAGCTGCCGCGACAGATACAGCCGCGCCTCGGGGGAGTTGATGTGCTTGTACAGCGTCAGCACGAGGTTGTTGGAGACGATCGAGTCACCGGTCGCGAAGAACGCCACCAGCCGGCCGATCATGTGCTGCTCGCCGGGGGAGAGCTTGGCGAGGTCGGCGACGTCGGAGTGGAGGTCGACCTCCTCCACCGTCCAGGTGTTCTTGATCGCGTCCCGGTAGCGCTCGTAGAAGTCCGGGTAGCGCATCGGCCGCAGGGTCAGTTCGAAGCCCGGGTCGAGCAGGTTCTTGTTGTCGTTGGAGCTCATTACTGGCAGGCCTCGCAGGACTCGGGGTTTTCCAGGGAGCAGGCGACGGCGTCCGCGTCGGGAGCCTGGGCCTGCTGTACGGGAATGGGGGCGGCGGCGGACGCGGAACCGGACGCGGCACGGGCGATCCGGGTCGCCGGGCGCGAGCGCAGGTAGTACGTCGTCTTCAGCCCCTGCTTCCAGGCGTACGCGTACATCGAGGAGAGCTTGCCGATCGTCGGCGTCTCCAGGAACAGGTTCAGCGACTGGCTCTGGTCGAGGAACGGCGTACGCGCCGCCGCCATGTCGATCAGTCCGCGCTGCGGGATCTCCCACGCGGTGCGGTACAGCGCCCGCACCTCCTCGGGGATCCAGGCGAAGCCCTGCACCGAACCGCTCGCCTCGCGCAGCGCCTCGCGGGTCCGGGCGTCCCAGACGCCGAGCCGCTTCAGCTCGTCCACCAGATAGGCGTTGACCTGGAGGAACTCACCGCTGAGCGTCTCGCGCTTGAACAGGTTGGAGACCTGCGGCTCGATGCACTCGTACACCCCGGCGATCGAGGCGATCGTGGCGGTCGGCGCGATGGCCAGGAGCAGCGAGTTGCGCATCCCGGTCTTCGCGACACGGGCGCGCAGGGCCTCCCAGCGCTCCGGCCAGTTCAGCGCGGTGTCGTAGTGGTCGGGGTGCAGCACCCCGCGTGCGGTGCGGGTCTCGGCCCAGGCCGGGAGCGGGCCGGAGCGCTCGGCGAGGTCGCAGGACGCCTCGTACGCGGCGAGCATGATGCGCTCGGAGATCCGCGTCGACAGGGCCCGCGCCTCGGGGGAGTCGAAGGGCAGCCGGAGCTGGAAGAAGACGTCCTGGAGGCCCATCGCGCCCAGGCCCACCGGGCGCCAGCGGGCGTTGGAGCGCCCGGCCTGCTCGGTCGGGTAGAAGTTGATGTCGACGACCCGGTCCAGGAAGGTCACGGCGGTGCGCACGGTGGCGTCCAGCCGCTCCCAGTCGATGGACCCGTCCACGACGAACGACCCCAGGTTGACCGAGCCGAGGTTGCAGACGGCCGTCTCGCCGTCGTCGGTGACTTCGAGGATCTCGGTGCACAGGTTCGACGAGTGGACCACGCGGCCCGGCTCGGCGGTCTGGTTGGCGGTCCGGTTGGAGGCGTCCTTGAACGTCATCCAGCCCTGGCCGGTCTGCGCGAGCGTACGCATCATCCGGCCGTACAGGTCACGCGCGGGCATCGTCTTGCGGGCCAGCCCCGACGCCTCCGCCGCACGGTAGGCCGCGTCGAACTCGTCGCCCCACAGGTCCACCAGCTCGGGCACATCGGCGGGCGAGAACAGCGACCACTGCCCGTCCGTGTCGACCCGGCGCATGAACTCGTCCGGGATCCAGTGCGCCAGGTTGAGGTTGTGCGTACGCCGCTGGTCCTCACCCGTGTTGTCGCGCAGCTCCAGGAACTCCTCGATGTCCGCGTGCCAGGTCTCCAGGTAGACGGCGGCGGCGCCCTTGCGGCGGCCCCCCTGGTTGACCGCGGCGACCGAGGCGTCGAGCGTCTTCAGGAACGGCACGATGCCGTTGGAGTGCCCGTTGGTGCCCCGGATCAGCGAACCGCGGGCGCGGATACGGGAGTACGAGAGGCCGATGCCGCCCGCGTGCTTGGAGAGCCGCGCCACCTGGTGGTAGCGGTCGTAGATCGAGTCCAGCTCGTCCTTGGGCGAGTCCAGCAGATAGCAGGAGGACATCTGCGGGTGCCGGGTGCCGGAGTTGAAGAGCGTGGGGGAGGAGGGCAGGTAGTCCAGCCGGCTCATCAGGCCGTACAGCGCCGCGACCTCGTCCAGCGCGCGCACGCTCTCGTCCTCGGCCAGACCGGCCGCGACCCGCAGCATGAAGTGCTGCGGCGTCTCGATGACCTGGCGGGTGTGCGGGTGGCGCAGCAGATAGCGGCTGTGCAGCGTCCGCAGCCCGAAGTAGCCGAAGCGGTCGTCCGCGCCGTCGGCCAGCGACCGCTCGACCAGCGCGTCGAGCGCGGCGGCGTGCAGCGTCACGAAGGCGGCCGTACGGTCGGCGATCAGGCCCTCGCGGTGCCCCACGGCGACCGAGGCGGAGAACGACACCGCGCCCTGTCCGGCGGCCTCGTCGGCGATGGAACGGGTCAGCAGCCGGGCGGCGAGCCGGGAGTACGCGGGGTCCTCGGAGATCAGGCCCGCGGCCGCCTCGGTGGCCAGCGAACGCAGCTCGGCCTCGTCCGACCGGGCGTTGCGGCCGCGCAGCGCGGCGGCGGCGACCCGTCCGGGATCGGTGTCGGGCAGATCGACGGTGAGGTCGGTCAGGGTCCGCAGGAGTGCGGTCCCCGGCGCGTCGGTCGTGGCTTCCGTCGCCTCGGCGGCTACGGCGGAGGCTGAAACCGGATCGGCTGGCGCGATGGTCACTGGGCTTTCCCTCGCTCGGCTGGGGGCCGGCGGAGAGCGGGGGCAGCCGGGCAGCGCGAAGCCCGGAGCGGGGCAGCACTGCGTACGGCGTCCACCGGCCCATCCGCGAGGCCCGGACGTCTTGGCGTCCGGTTCGGTCGAGCCGGACGCGCTGTCGACAGGTCGTCGGACTTCGGGTGTGCAAAAGCACACTGAATACACCGTTGCGGGACAGTTCCGGATTCGCACCGGATTCCCCTGCGACGACAGCGAGCACGAGCATACATGTGGGGGCCGCCCGATGAGGCAGCCCCCACATCTTGTGTCGCGAGGCGTGTTGGGCCCTGACGGAGCGTCGGCCGGAGGGCCGGCGGGGGCAGGCCGGGAAGGGGCTTCCAGCCGCGCCGGGAGGGCCGTACGGGGCCGTTCGGGCCGCTCCCGAGCCGTTGGTCCGGGGGACCGGAAAGCGTGCGGGCCGCCGCGCCTCCAGGGGAGACGTGACGGCCCGCACCGTGCCGCCGCGGGGGTCAGTGACCGCCCGGCGCACCCACCGTCGCGGGCGGCAGCTTCGCCTGGACGCCCGCGTCGCCGACGTCCGCCGTGTAGTCGGCGGGGGAGGTCTCGTCGATCCCCGCCGGGGCCTTCAGCGCGTTCAGGACGAGGGTCAGGACGATCACGACGACGACGTTCAGCACGAACGCCGTCAGCCCGATGTAGCCGATCTCACCGATGCCCGGGATCTCCTTCGAGGACCCGCCGAAGTGCTTCTGCGTGGGACTGGCCACGCCGTACGCGGCGACCGTCCCGTACACCATGCCGACCGCCCAGCCCGCGATCAGCGCCCAGCGGTGGAACCACCGGGTGAACAGACCGCCGACCAGGGCCGGCATCGTCTGGAGGATCCAGATGCCGCCCAGCAGCTGGAAATTGATGGCGACCGTCTTGTCCATGGTCAGGACGAAGGCCAGCGCCCCGACCTTGACCAGCAGCGAGACCAGCTTGGAGACCTTCGTCTCCTGCGCGGGTGTCGCGTCGGGCTTCAGGAAGTCCTTGTAGATGTTGCGGGTGAAGAGGTTGGCCGCGGCGATGGACATGATCGCCGCGGGCACCAGCGCGCCGATGCCGATGGCGGCGAAGGCCACGCCCGCGAACCAGTCCGGGAACATGTTCTCGAACAGCTGCGGGATGGCCAGCTGACCGTTGTCCACCTTGACCCCGGCGGCGATGGCCATGAAGCCGAGCAGCGCCAGCAGGCCCAGCATCAGCGAGTACAGCGGCAGGATGGTGGTGTTGCGCCGGATCACCTCACGGCTGCGGCTGGAGAGCGTCGCCGTGATCGAGTGCGGGTACATGAAGAGCGCCAGCGCCGAGCCCAGGGCCAGGGTGGCGTATCCCCATTGGCCCATGTCGCCGGGGACCAGGGCGCCGCGCGGCTGGCCGGTCGCCGGGTTCTTCTGCGCGAACGCCTCGCCCGCCTTGGCGAAGATGTCGTCGAACCCGCCCAGCTTGATCGGGATGTAGATGATCGCCACCGCGATGACCAGGTAGATCAGGCCGTCCTTGACGAACGCGATCAGTGCGGGCGCGCGCAGCCCGGACGAGTAGGTGTACGCGGCGAGCACCGCGAAGGCGATGAGCAGCGGCAGGTCCTTGATGAACCAGTGCGTGGTCTCCCCGCCGCCCACGCCCATGACGTCCAGTACCGCCTGGATGCCGACGAGCTGGAGCGCGATGTACGGCATCGTGGCGAGGATGCCGGTGACGGCGACCGCCAGCGAGAGCCCCTTCGAGCCGAAACGGCCGCGGACGAAGTCCGAGGTGGTGACGTAGCCGTGCTTGTGCGACACCGACCACAGGCGCGGCAGGAAGGTGAAGATCAGCGGGTAGACGAGGATCGTGTACGGAACCGCGAAGAAGCCCGCCGCGCCCGCCGCGTAGATCGCCGCCGGGACGGCGACGAAGGTGTAGGCCGTGTAGAGGTCGCCGCCCAGCAGGAACCAGGTGACCCAGGTGCCGAAGGACCGGCCGCCCAGGCCCCATTCGTCCAGGCTCGCCTCGTTCTCGGCCCTGCGCCAGCGGGCGGCCATGAAACCGATGACCGTGACGGCCAGGAAGAAGAAGATGAAGACGCCGAGCGCGACGCCGTTCACGCCGTCCTTCATGCGGAAGCACCCCCCTTGCGGGCGCGCTGGTCACGCTGCCACAGCTTGTACGCGACCATCGTCAGCGCGGTCGAGATGAGCACCCAGAGCATTTGGTACCAGTAGAAGAACGGGATGCCGATGAACGTCGGCTCGACCTTCGCGTACGAACCCACCCAGAGCATCGCCACGAACGGCGCGACGAGGCAGAGCGCGATCACCCCTCTCATGGGGGTGACCGTGGGTGGTTTCGCCTCGGTGTCTTCTGGCATGTGGTGACTCCGTCCCCTCGCTGACCGCCGGTGGCCATGGGCAGGAGATCCGGGCGAGCCGGTCGGCCGGCGTCACCCCCTGTCCGCATTGGCGTCCGGCAACGGTGATGTATCGGAGGGAGTCACGTACGCGGGCGCGGTCCGGTTCATCCGTCACGGGGTCCGGTTCATCCGGGAGGGTGAGGTGATCCGGCTCCCGCGCGGCGGGCCCGGCTCGTGCGTGGCGGGTCCGGCTCGTGCGTGGCGGGTCCGGTCCGCGCCGGGGGCCGGACCATCCGTGGGATCCGGATCGTCCGTGGCGGGCCAGGTTCAGACCCAGCCTCGGCGTACGGCCTCCGCGCCGGCCTGGAAGCGGCTGCGCGCCTCCAGCCGGGCCGTCAGTTCCGCGTTCATCCGGCGTACGGTGCGCAGGGAGACGCCCAGGCGCCGGGCCGCGGTGGCGTCGGTGTGCCCCTTCGCCAGCAGGGACAGCAGTTCGTCCTCCTGCGGGGTGAGGCCGTGGGGGCCGCGCGGAGGGATCCGGCCGAGCGGGGTGGCGGCGGCCCAGTACTCCTCGAACAGCAGATGGGCCACGGCGACGGCACCGCGGCTGCGCAGTTCGAGCGCGCCCGCGCGGGGGTCGTCCGGATCCAGGGGGACGAGGGCCACCTCGCGGTCGACCACGACCATGATGAGGGGCAGCGCCGGAAGGGTACGGCTCTCGGCGCCGAGTTCACCGAGCCAGTTCACATAGCGCAGCGTGCCCGGGTCGTTGCGGAAGCTGTCCTGGTAGATGCTGCGCACCCGGACCCCGCGCTCCAGCGCCTGCCGGTCGAGCGGTTTGCTGGCCGCCAGGGTGTCCGGGGCCTGGGCGCCGCCGGGCAGCAGCGACAGGCATTCGGTCCGCGCCAGCTCGGCCAGCTCCGTGAGGCGTTCACGCACCTCGTCCAGCCCCTCCAGCCGCTTGATGACGTCGTAGCCGCGGGCGGCGGGCCGGTCCTGGTGCGCGGCGAGGGCGGACACGGCATCGCGCACCAGCTCCAGGCTCCGCTGCTGGCGGGCGAGTTCGGCCTCCCGGCGGGAGAGCAGGAACGGCAGGCTGGCCGCCGGGTCGAGGGCGCGGAAGACGGGCGGTTCCTCGTCCGGGCCCTGCACGCCGTCCCGGTCCAGCAGGCAGAGCTCGGCGAGACGGTCGAGGGCGTCGCGCACTTCGGTCTCCGGCCAGCCCAGGCGCAGGACGATCTCATCGAGTGTCAGTTCCGGTCTCTCCAGGACGAGGCGGTAGACGAATTCCGTCCGCGCGTCCATCCCCAGTACCTGAAACATCACGTACTCCCCCCACAGGCGTGGCTCTCGCGACCCCCCGCAGACGCCGGCGCCGACGCCGGACGTCCCGCGGATACCGGGCGTGAGCTTAGATCCACAGCCTGTGCAGGTATAGACCAAGTCCAGAGGCTGGATGCGGGCGCGACGGCGAAGCCGCGCGCCGGCGGCGCCCCGCGCGGGCCGTTCCGGGCGCGGCGGACACCGTTCCGCCGCTGGCCTGAAGGTGCCTGGCCGCTCCCTGCCAGCGCGGCATCGCCGCAGGTGCGTGCCGGTGCCCCGGCGTACGCCCGCTGGCAGCGGGCTGCCCCGCAACTCCCTGCCAGGCCGAAAACATGGCCCTCGCGGCGGCCGGGGCGACATGCTCGGCGCCGTCCCCGACATTCACGTGCTGTTATCGAGAAGGAGCCCCCTCATGCGTGCGTTCCGCGCCATGACGCTTCGCCTGTCCGTCGCCTGCGCCGCGGTGACCGTGTCCGCGATCGCGCTCACCTCCGGGCGGCTGAACGGCTTCTCCTGGGGGTGACGCCCGGAACCCGCCCCCTCCATGTACCTCGTGACCGCCCTGCTGGTCCGCGCCGGGCCCGAGGGGCCTGACCGCCGGGCGGCCGCCGAGCTGGCCGACCGGCTGCGGTCGTACCGCTCCGGGGCACCGCCGCGGGACGGCGGCCCGGCCCACCTCTACGCCACCGCGCGGTCCCTCCGGGCGGTGGCCGCCACGCTCTTCATGGAGTGCCCCGACGCGCTCCACGCCGAACTGGCGGCGCTGGACTTCCTCCTGGGCGTCCTGACCGCCGGGCCGGGGACGGGGGGCTGGCACCTGGTCGCCCTCGGCCGCCCGGACCCGCACCGATTCCCCGACCGGAAAGGACAAGGACCGACATGTCACGGGACCAGCCCACCGTGTCCGTGATCATCCCCAACTACAACTACGAGAAGACCCTGCGCGCCTGCCTGGAATCGGTCTACGCCCAGACCCTGAGCCCGCTCGACGTGGTGGTCGTGGACGACGCCAGCACCGACAACTCACGGGACATCGCCCGGGAGTTCCCCTGCGTCCTGGTGGCCAGCCCGCACAACGGCGGGGTCTCCGCGGCCAGGAACCTGGGTGTCGCCGCGAGCCGCGGGGAGATCCTCTTCTTCCTCGACTCCGACATCGCGCTCGCCCCCGACGCGATCGAGAACGCCGTCACGCTGCTGACCGGCGACCCCGAAACCGGCTGTGTGCACGGCATCCTGGACGCCGAACCGCTCTTCGACGACGGCCCGGTGGAGACCTACCACGTCCTGCACGCGCACTTCTGGCGCCGGCGCAGCGTCGGCGTCGTGGGCACCGCGTTCTTCGCGCTGGCCGCGATCGAGCGCCGGGTCTTCGAACTGACCGGCCCCTTCGACGAGAATCTGCGCGACTCCGAGGACGTGGAGTACAGCGACCGGCTCGCCGCCACCCACCGCATCCGGCTCACGGAGACCGTCGTCGGCCGCCACGACGACGTGGACCGGCTGCTGCCGCTGCTCGCCGAGCAGTACCGCCGCTCCCAACTGCTCATCCCGGTGGCTGCGGTGGAGCGCCGGCGCGGCGGCGGGCTGCGGGCCAACCGCACCTCGGGAGTGCTGGCCGCCGGGCTCGTACCGGCCACGCTCCCGCTGGCGCTGTTCACTCCCTGGCTGCTGCTGGTGCCCCTCGTCTGTGCCGTCGGCTTCGCCGTCGCCGATCCCGGGCTCTCCCGCTTCGTGGCCCGGCGCAAGGGACCGGCGTTCCTCCTCTGGTTCACCGCCGTCCACTTCACCGTGCATCTGGCGCTGGTGCTCGGCGCCGTGCACGGCGGTGTCCGCTGGCTGGTGGACCCCCGCTTCGGGCCCTCCGTACGGCGACGGCGGCGTGAGCGCTCCGAGGCGGCGGTCGCCCCGTGACCGCCTCCCGGCGCACCCGCCTCCTGCGCCTCACCGGTGCCGTCGCCCTCATCGCCGCCGCCTCCTTCGCCGTCGGCGGCTCGCTGCGCGGGGCGGGTGCGGAGGTGGCGGAGGCGTCCGGCAGGCCCGGCGGTGTGGTCCTGCTCCTGGCCGCGCTGCTGGCCAACGCGGCGGGCCTGGTGCTGTCGATGCTGTCGTGGAAGGTGCTCGTCGTGGACGGCGGCCCGGCCGTACGGACGACGGACGCCGCCCGGATCTTCTTCATCGGCGTCATCAGCAAATTCGTACCGGGACGGATCTGGGGCGTCCTCGCCCACATCCAGCTCGGCAAGGGCATCGGGATCGCGCCGGACCGGATGATCGCCGCCTTCGGGCTCGGCCTCGTGGTCGGGATGACCACCGGCGCCACGGCCGGACTGCTCGTGGCCCCGGCCGCGCTCGGCGTCCGGGCATGGATCTTCGCCCCCCTCGTCCTGCTGGCGGCGGCGGCCATCGCCCGGCCGGGCTGGGTCAACCGGTCGGTGGCCCTGGTCATGCGGATCGCCCGGCGCCCGGCCGGTGCCGCCGAGGGCTCGCCCCGGGCGATCCGCCGCTCCATCGGCTGGGCCTTCGCCTCCTGGGCGGTCTCCGGCCTGCACCTGTGGGCGCTCGCCGTGCTCTTCGGCGCCCCCGTCCTGAGCTCCCTGGCGGTCTGCGTCGGCGGCTTCGCCCTCGCCACGGTCGCCGGAAGCCTCGCCTTCGTCCTGCCGGACGGCTGGGGAGCCCGCGAACTCGTCCTGCTCGCACCACTGGCCGCGGTCATGTCACCGGCCGCCGCCACGGCCACGGTCATCGCCAGCCGGCTCGTCTGCGTGCTCAGCGAGGTGGCCGCCACCGGCGCGGCCCTGCTCCTGGCCCGCCTCGCGGGCCCGGCCCCGACCGTCCCGGCCCCGACGCCCGAGACCTCCACCGGCCCGGCCGCCATCACCGTCGCCCCGGCCGCCCCGGCCGCCCCGGCCGCCCCGGCCGCACCGACGACCCCGGCCGCACCGGCCCCGACGCCCGAGGCTTCCGCCGCTCCCGCTCCCGCTCCCGCCCCCACCGCCATTCCCCGACCCGCGCTCCAGAAAGGAGCACCGTGACCTCCGACGCACAGCCCCTGCTCACCGTCGACGACTGCGACGACATGCCGCTGCGCCAGGTGCACGACCTGTACCGCTCCCATGTCAACAAGAGCCAGGTGTCCCTGATGACCTCCTTCGGCTTCGGCCGGGAACTCGTCAGCCACGCCGAGGGCTCCTGGATCCACACCCGTGACGGCCGCCGCATCCTCGACTTCACCGGCGGCGTCGGCGTGCTCAACCACGGGCACAACCACCCGCGCATCCTGGCCGTACGCCAACGCTTCCAGGAGCAGCGCCGGATGGAGGTCCACAAGACCTACTTCTCGCCGTACGTCGCCGCGCTCGGCCACAACCTCGCCCAGCTCCTGCCCGGCGACCTGAACATGTCGTTCTTCCCCAACTCCGGCGCCGAGGCCGTCGAGGGCGCGGTGAAACTCGCGTACAAGTACCACGGCGGACGCAGAGCGCAGATTCTGCACGCCGACATCAGCTTCCACGGCAAGCTGCTCGGGTCGGGAAGCCTCACCGGCAGCGCCCAGAGCACCTTCACCTTTCCCGGCATACCCGGCGTCTCCACCTTCGGCTACGGCGACCTGGACTCCGTGCGCGAGGCGGTCGCCGCCGCCCGTGACGCCAAGGGCCGCTGCGATGTGTACGCGATCCTGATCGAGCCCTTCTCCGCCTCCACCATGACCTGGTGCTCGGAGGAGTTCCTGCGCGGGCTGCGGGAGTTGTGCACCGCGGAGAACATCGTCCTGATCTTCGACGAGATCTACACCGGCTGGGGCAAGACCGGCAGCCTCTTCCACTTCATGCGCTATCCCGGACTGATCCCGGACGTCGTGACGACCTCGAAGTCCTTCGGCGGCGGCAAGTCCTCCATCTCCGCCTTCGTGGCCAGGGAACCCGTCTTCAGGAAGGCGTACGACCATCTCGGCGACGCCATGCTCCAGTCGACCAGCACCACCTACTACGGCTTCGGCGAGGAGACCGCCACCGCCGTCGAGGCGGTCAACATCGCCGTCGAGGACGACTACCCCGCCCGCGCCCGCGCCATCGAACGGGTCCTCGCCCCCGGTCTCGAACGGCTGCACAAGCAGTACCCGGACATCATCGCGGACGTGCGCGGAGCCGGCGCGCTGTATGGAGTCTTCCTCGACGGCGGCCCGAAGGTCCTCGACCTGGCGGCCAAACTGGCCCCGGGCGGCCTCGCCCGCGACCCGCTGCTCCGCACCAAGGTCATCACCTGCGCCGTGATCAACGCGATGTACCACGACCACGACGTCTACATGTACTACACGCTCAACGGCAGGAGCCCGCTGGTGGTCGCCCCCTGCCTGGTCGCGGGCCCCGACGAGGTGGAGCTCTTCCTCGACGCCTTCGACAGGACCCTCGCCAAGGGCATGAACCGGCTGCTCGCCGCCTTCTTCAAGGACAAGGCGGTGTCCCGATGGGCCTGAACGTCCTGGTGACCGGCGCGGCCGGCATGCTCGGCTCCCACCTCGTCGCCCGGCTGGCCGCCGACGGGCACCGGGTCACCGGCCTCGACGTCCGGGACGACCCGGCCCCGCCGCCCGGCTCCCGCCACGTGGTGGCCGACATCCGCGACGGCGCGGCGATCGGGCGCGCCCTGGACGGCGCGGACGCCCTCGTGCACTGCGCGGCGGCGCTCCCCAGCTACCCCGCCGACCAGATCCGCTCGGTGACGGTCGAGGGCACCCGTACCGTCCTGGGCGCCGCCCACCGCGCCGGTGTGGCGCGCGTCGTGCACATCTCCTCCACCGCCGTCTACGGGCTGCCCAAGCAGGTGCCCACCCCCGAGGAACACCCGCGCGAGCCCGTCGACCCGTACAGCAGGGCGAAGGCAGAAGCGGAGGAGATCTGCGAGGAGTTCCGGAGCCGGGGCATGTGCGTCTCGGTGCTGCGGCCCAAGACGTTCCTCGGACCCGGCCGGATGGGCCTGTTCTCCATGCTCTTCGAATGGGCCGAGGAACGCCGCAACTTCCCCGTCCTGGGCCGCGGCGACGTACGCATCCAGATGTTCGGCATGGACGACCTCGTCGACGCGGTGATGCTCGCGCTCCACGCCGACCAGGAGACCGCCAACGACGTCTACAACCTGGGCGCGGCGCGCTTCGGCACCCTGCGGGAGGACTTCCAGGCGGTGCTCGACGCCGCGGGACACGGCAAACGGGTCGTCCCGCTGCCGGCCGCCCCCGCGCTCGCGGCCCTGCGGACGCTGGAACGCGCACGGCTCTCCCCGGTGTACGGACGCCTGCTGTTCAAGCTCCTCGACGACTCGTACGTCGACATCAGCCGTGCGCGGGAACGCCTCGGCTTCAGCCCCGCGCAGTCGAACCAGGACGCCATCCTGCGGACGTACGAGTGGTGGCGCACCCAGCGGCGGGGCAGCGGACCGGCCCCCGGCGCCGGCCGGACCAGCCGCGACCCGTGGCGCCAGGGCGCGCTCGGTCTCGCCAAGGTCTTCTTCTGAAACCCCCTGGAGCCTTGCCGTGGACATCACCCAGTCCTCACCCGCGCCCGCGCGGGTGACGGCAGCCCCACCCGGACCACCGGACCTCTCCACCGCCCCGACCACCTCACCCGTCCCCACGATTCCCCTCGCTCCGACCACCTCACCCGCCCCTACGATTCCTCTCGCCCCGACCACCTCACCCGCTCCTACGAATCCCCCTGCCCCCACCACCTCACCCGTCCCCACGACTTCACCTGTCCCACGCCGTCGGCCCGCCCGGGATCTGCTCACCCTGCTGCGCCCCGGCCAGTGGGTGAAGAACCTCGTCGTGGTGCCGCTGGCCCTGCTGGACACCCGCCCCCTGAACCCCGCCGGATTCGCGCACATCGCCTGGGCCGTGCTCGGGTTCACGCTCGCCTCCGGCCTCGTCTACGTCGTCAACGACCTCGCCGACCGGGCACGCGACCGGCTGCACCCGGTCAAGCGGCACCGCCCGCTCGCCTCCGGTCGGGTCGGCACCGGAGCCGCCGTCACCCTGATCTGCCTCCTCGTCCTGTCGCTCCTCGGCTGGGCGGCGGCGGGTGCCCCGTGGCAGTGGTGGCCCACCGCCCTCTATCTGCTGGTCAGCCTCGCCTACACCCAGGGCCTCAAGCACGTGCCGCTGGTGGACGCGTTCATCGTGGCGACGGGCTTCGTCCTGCGGCTCGCCCAGGGCTCCTTGGCCGTGGGGCAGCCGGTCTCCGAGTGGCTCGCGCTGTGCGTGTTCTCGCTCTGTCTGATGCTGGCGCTCGGCAAACGACGGCACGAGATGACAGCGGCGGGCCGTGCCCACCGCCCCGCCCTGCGCGGCTACACGCTCGCCTTCCTCGACCACCTCGTCGTGCTCGTCGCCGTACTGACCGCCGTCTCGTACGTGCTCTATGTGCGCGACGACGCGGTCTTCGCCACCGGGGCCCAACTGGTCACTCTGCTCTCCGCGCCCTTCGCGGTCTTCGGACTCGCCCGCTATCTCCAGGTGCTCCTGGTCGAGGACGGCGGCGGCAATCCGGTCCACGCGCTGTTCCGCGACCGGACCATGCTCGTCAACTCCGGCCTGTGGGCGCTGCTCGTCGCCGTCGCGCTGTTCCTCTCCCACCGTTCCGCCTGACCCCTCCGACCGCCCGAAGGTGCGGCCCCATGACCCAGAAGCCACCGTTCGTCTCCGTCGTCATCCCCAACTACAACTACGGCCGGGCCCTGGAACTGTGCCTGCGCGCCGCGCTCGCCCAGACCTACGAGCCCATGGAGGTGCTGCTGATCGACGACTGCAGCACCGACGACTCCGTCGCGGTCGCCGAGGCGTGCGGGGTGCGGGTGATCAGCACCGGTGTCAACAGCGGGGTGGCCACCACCCGCAACACGGGCGCGGCGCACGCCCGTGGCGAGATCATCGTCTTCGTCGACTCCGACGTGGCCATGGAACCGGACGCCGTCGCCCAGGCCGTCGCCCTGCTCGGCTCCGACGCCCGCATCGGCGCGGTCTGCGGTACGTACGACGCCGAACCGCTGATCAGGGACAGCCTGATCGAGGAGTACCGCTGCCTCCACCAGTTCTACTGGCTGGCCGAGACGGAAGGCCGCATCGGCACCCTGCACACCGCGATCTGCGCCATGCCGGCCAAGGTCTTCGCCGAGATCGGCCCGTTCAACCCCCGTCTGCGGCACACCGAGGACGGCGACTACGCCGCCCGGATCTGCCGGAGCTACGAGGTCCACAGCTCCACCGCGGTCCGCGGCCGGCACGACCACGACGACACCTGGCGCGTCGTGATGCGCAAGGTCTTCCACCGCACCCGGCTGCACATCCCGCTGTACGTGCGCCGGGGCGACCTCCCCGGCGGCATCGCCACCGGGCCGCGCGCCGGAGCCAGCGTCGCCGCGCTGCTGGCCCTGCTCACCCTGCCCCCGGCCCTGCTCTCCCCGCTCTGGCTCCTGGCGTCCGCCGCCCTGCTCGTGTTCTGTCTGCTGGCCGACAGCGCGCTCTACCGCTTCGTCCTGCGGCGGCGCGGGCCCCTGTTCACCGCCTACTTCGCGATGGCGCACTTCCTGGTCAACGCGGTCATCGCGGCGGGCGCGGGCGTAGGAGTCCTCCAATGGCTCGCCTCCCGGCGCTTCCGCCGGCTCTACGAGCCCGACGGGAGCCCGGGCGCGCTGCGGGCGGCGGCATGACCCGGCCACCCGCGGTCGGCTCCCCGAGCGAGGAGGGGGAGAAGCGAGCGGAACGGGAGGGGACGGCAGGCGCCCCGGCCACCGCCACCGACACCGCCACCATCCCGGCCACCGACGCTGCCTCCGTCCCCGCCACCGCCCCGGCCACCGGCACCACCCCCGTACGCCGGGGCCGGCGCCGGGCTGTGTTCCTGCTCGCCGTCGTCATCGCCTGGACCCTGTTCATCGCCGCCCGTACGGCGTTCAGCGGCCGGTGGTGGCTGTGGAACGGACTCGGACTCGCCCCGCCCCTGGCCCACCTGCTGATCCCGCTCGCCCTGCTGATCCCGGCCGCGCTGGTCGCCCGCCGCCGACGCGTCACCCTCGGTCTCGTCCTGGTCTCCCTGCTCCTCGGGTCGTGGCAGTCCGGCCTCCACCCGGGGGCGCTGCTGCACGGCAGGGACGAGGTGCCCGCCGACGCCCTGCGGGTGGTCAGCTGGAACACCTTCTTCTGGGACCAGGACAGCGACCCGGACGACTTCTACGCCTATCTCAAGTCCCGCCCCGCCGACGTGTATCTCCTCCAGGAGTACCAGAACGCCCGCGACGGGGAACCCGTCCCCATCGACCGGCTCGCCAGGGTCGAGGCCGAGTTCCCCGGCTATCACGTGGCCACCGCGGGGGAGTTCCTGACCCTCTCGCGCTACCCGCTCACCGCCGTGACCGCGCTGCGGCCCGACGGCCTCGCGGCGCCCGACACGGCGTGGGCCGACTACTGGAACATCAGGGCGCTGCGCACGGACCTCAGGGTCGGCGGCCGGACCGTCTCCCTCTACAACACGCATCTGCCCGATCTGCTGAATGTGGACCGCAACCCGTTGACCCCCTCGTACCACCGGTCCGTCCGGCAGCTGTCCGAGCGGCGGGAGCGGCACTTCGGCGAACTGCGCGCGGACCTGGACGCCAACGAGAACCCGGTGGTGCTCGCGGGTGACATCAACGTGCTGCCCGGGACCGGGGACCTGCGCTGGTTCCGGGGGCTGCGGGACGCGGCGGACGACGGGGACTCGCTGTACCCGGCGACGTTCCCGGTGCGCGGCCCCGCGCTGTGGCGGCTCGACTGGGCCTTCGTCTCGCCGGGGATCGACGTACACCGCCATGTTCTGGACGACCCGCCCGCGGACCTGTCCACCCACCGGCTGATCGACCTCCGCCTCTCCCTCCCCGATACCGACACCGACACCCACACCGCCCCCGCCCCCACCCCCGACTCCGACAAGGACCGGTCATGACCAGGCGCGCCGCACGGTCGCCCCGCTTCGACCTGACGATCGTCCTCACCTACTACCTGCCCTACACCAGCGGGCTCACCGAAGTGGCCCGTACCGTCGCCGAGGGACTGGCCGCCAGGGGCCGCCGGGTCGCCGTCGTGGCGGCCCGGCACGACACGGAGCATCCGACGCGCGAGACGGTCCGGGGCGTCGAGGTGTTCCGCGCCCCGGTGGCCGCCCGGATCGGCCGGGGCGTGCTCAGCCCCGGTTTCGCCCCGCTCGCCGGGCGGATCGCCCGCGCCTCCCGGGTGGTCAACATCCATCTGCCCATGCTGGAAGCGGGGCTGGTGGCCCGGCTCGCGGGCGGCACCCCGGTGGTGAGCACCCACCACGACGACGTATGGCTGCCGCCGGGCCGTCTCGCCGCGCTCCAGGTCCCCGTGGTGGACGCCTCGGTGGGGGCCGCGCTCCGCCGCTCCGCCGCCGTCGTCGTCAACAACGTGGACCACGCGGAGCACTCGCGCCACTGGCCGCTGATGCGTGACCGCCGGATCCTGGCCATCGCCCCGCCCTGCCGGGAGCGCGCGACGGCGCCCGCCACCTTCCGCGAGAGCGCCGGACCGCACTTCGGCTTCCTCGGAAGGATCGCCCCGGAGAAGGGCCTGCACCACCTGGTGGACGCGTTCCGCACCATCACCGACCCCGAGGCACGGCTCCTGATCGCCGGTGACTACTCCAAGGTGGCGGGCGGCAGCGTCGTCGGCGCACTGCGCGCACGGGCCGGGGACGACACCCGTATCCGGTTCACCGGATTCCTCGCCGACTCGCGGGTCCCGGAGTTCTACGCCTCCCTCGACGCCTTCGCCCTGCCCTCCGTGGCCGAGGAGTCGTTCGGCATCTCCCAGGCCGAGGCGATGATGCTCGGTGTCCCCTCGGTCGCCTGCGACGCCCCCGGAATGCGGGTCCCGGTCTCCGAGACGGGCTTCGGGCGCCTCGTCCCGCCGAAGGACCCGCACGCCCTGGCCGAGGCACTCCTCGACGTGGCGGCGTACTCGCCCGAGCGCCGGGCCGAGGGCGGGCGCGCCACCCGCGCCCGGTACGGCACGGACAGCTGCCTCGACGCGTACGACGCGCTGTTCCAGGAGGTCGGCGCGGAGCGGAGGGCCACCGTATGACCGCGGACACGGTGCTGTGGGCCGCCGGGGCTTGGGCCGTGTTCCTCGGCGCGCACCTGGTGTTCAACGGCCGGTGGTGGCTGTGGCTGCTGCCCTCGCTGATCCCGCCGCCCGTGTTCGTGGCCGTGCCCGCCGTGCTGCTGCTCCTCACGGCGGGAGTGGCGGGTACCGAGGGGACGGCGGGCCCGGTGCTCGCGGCGGCGGTGCTCGCCGCGGGCGCCCTGCTCCTGGGCGCCGGCCAGTCCGGGCTGGTGCCCCGGGCGCTGCTGCGCCGGGCGGTGCCACCCGTCCGGCGCCCGGTCCCGCCGGTGCCACCGGCGAACGGCACCGTACGGGTCGTGTCCTGGAACACCCAGCACTGGTGCCAGTCCACCGATCCGGACCCGTTCTACGCCTTTCTGCGCGCCCTGGAGGCCGATGTCTATCTGCTCCAGGAGTACCACCACGACGTGTTCGACGGCAGCTACCGGCTGATCGACGACGAGGCACGGCTGCGGGCGGACTTCCCGGAGCACGAGATCGTCATCGCCAGGGGCCTGGTCACCATGTCGCGGCTGCCGGTCGCCGCGACGGTGGAGACCGCCGCCCGCCGGACCCTCCGGGTCGACCTCACGATGCCCGGCGGCGGTACGCGGGACCGGCTGCTCTCCACCTTCAATGTGCACATCCCCGTCCAGCTGCGGCTGATCAGCCCGCTGCGCGCGGAGTTCTACCGCGCGGTCCGCGAGCGGGCCGGGGACCGGGCACGGGAATTCGGGGGGCTCGCCCGCGATGTCGCGGGCTGCCCCCATCCGGCGCTGATCGCGGGGGACTTCAACACCACCCCGGCGGTCGGGGACGCCCGGCGTATCGCACGCCTGGGAGCCGACGCCGTACAGCTGGCCGGAAGGTTCTGCCCCACCTCCTGGCAGGTCCGCCCCGGCATGCGCTGGTGGCGGCTGGACTGGGTGCTCACCACGCCCGGCGCCCGGGTGCACCACTACCGCTTCCGCGACCCGCGCGGCCTGTCCGACCACAGCGTTCAAGAGGTGTCCGTCTCCCTCGACGACCTCCGTCACCGGACACCGGACGACATCCGACACCACCACGAAGGAACCGACGATGCGCTACCGCTATCTGGGAAGCACCGGCCTGCGGGTCAGTGAACTGTGCCTGGGCGCCATGACGTTCGGCAGAGAGGCCGACGAGACCACCTCGCACGCGATGCTGGACCGCTTCACCGAGGCGGGCGGCACCTTCGTGGACACCGCCGACATCTACTCGGCCGGTGCCTCGGAGGAGATCCTCGGCCGCTGGCTCAAGCACCGGCGCCGCGAGGACATCGTGGTCGCCACCAAGGTGCGGTACGGCACCGGGGAGGGCCCCAACGACCGGGGTCTGGGGCGCAACCACCTCATCGCCGGGGTGGAGGCCAGCCTGCGGCGGCTGGGGACCGACCACATCGACCTGTACCAGGTCCACGCCTGGGACCCCGGAACCCCGCTGGAGGAGACCCTCGCCACGCTGGACTCCCTGGTCACCTCCGGCAAGGTGCGCTACATCGGGGCCAGCAACTTCTCCGGCTGGCAGCTCCAGAAGGCCCTGGACCTCTCCCGGCTGCACGGCTGGGAGCCCTTCACCAGCCTCCAGCCGCTCTACAACCTGCTGGACCGGTCCGCCGAATGGGAGCTGATCGAGGTCAGCCGCAACGAGGGGCTCGGGGTCATTCCCTGGAGCCCGCTGCGCGGCGGCTGGCTGAGCGGCGCCATCCGGCGCGGTGCGACGGCGCCGCCGAGCGGCACCCGGGTGGAGACCGCCGAGCGGCTGGGCTGGGGCGAGTCATGGAGCGCCTACCAGGACGAACGCACCTGGCGGGTGCTGGACGCGCTGCACGGGGTGGCGGAACGCACCGGTCTGGCGGTGGCCCAGGTGGCCATCGCCTGGCTGCTCGGCAGGCCGGGGGTGACGGCGCCGATCGTGGGGGCGCGCACGCTGGAGCAGTTGGAGAGCAACCTGGGGGCCGCCGGTCTCGACCTGGAGGCGGCCGACGCGGCGCGGCTCACCGAGGCGAGTGAGCAGGCGCTGCCGTATCCGTACAGCGTGATCGAGACGGACCCGGAACGGCGCTGACGCGCATCCCGTACCCGCACGCAGGCGGGCCCGTGCGCGGAGCAGTACGCGTGCGGGCCCGTAGGCGTACCCGCACGCGCGCCGGCCCGTACGCGGAGAAGTGCGCGCGCCGACCCGTAGGCGCAGAAATACGCACGGGGCCCGTACGGAAAAATGCGGCGGTCGGGGGAGTGCCCCCGACCGCCGCATCTGTCCGTCGTCCGTCCCCCACCGGAGGCGGACGGCCTCAGTCCGTGGGCCGCTTCAGCCTGGCGACGAACTTGTACCGGTCGCCGCGGTACACCGAGCGCACCCACTCCACCGGTTCGCCCTGCCCGTCGATCGAGTGACGGGAGAGCATCAGCATCGGAAGACCCACGTCCGTGCCGAGCAGACCCGCCTCGCGCGGTGTGGCCAGTGAGGTCTCGATGGTCTCCTCGGCCTCGGCCAGCCGGACGTCGTACACCTCGGCGAGCGCGGTGTAGAGCGAGGTGTACTTCACCAGCGAACGGCGCAGCGCCGGGAAACGTTTGGCCGAAAGGTGTGTGGTCTCGATCGCCATCGGCTCGCCGCTGGCGAGCCGCAGACGCTCGATCCGCAGCACCCGTCCGCCCGCCGTGATGTCCAGCAGACCGGCGAGCGTGTCGTCGGCCGTGACATAGCCGATGTCCAGCAACTGAGACGTCGGCTCCAGTCCTTGGGCACGCATGTCCTCGGTGTACGAGGTCAGTTGGAGCGCCTGGGAGACCTTCGGCTTGGCGACGAAGGTGCCTTTGCCCTGAATGCGCTCCAGCCGGCCCTCGACCACCAGCTCCTGGAGAGCCTGGCGCACGGTGGTGCGCGAGGTGTCGAACTCGGCGGCCAGGGTGCGTTCGGGCGGCACTGGTGTACCCGGTGGCAGGGTGTCGGTCATGTCGAGGAGATGCCGCTTGAGCCGGTAGTACTTCGGTACGCGCGCTGTGCGCGTTCCTGCACCGGTCTCGTTCCCCGAACTGCCCCCGTCGGCGCCCATGGCCCGCCTTCCCGACTGCTGCGTTGCTGCCGTCACCGGCTCCTCCGTCTGTCGCGGCTCACATGGTGGCACGGTCCCGTCACGGGTCCTCGCCCTCCCTTAGGTGTCGGTCCTATAACGGACGCGAGTGCACTTCTTATACACCCTTGACACCCCTAAAGGTCTAGGCCAAGCTCCCGGTACTGGTCTAAACCATTAAAGACCAGGTCCAGCCCCAGCAGTACTCGTCGAATGTCTTCGCGGTGGGCGGGGTTGCAGCATCCCTGAGGAGGGTTTGGCGTGAAGCGCAAGCTCATCGCGGCGATCGGCGTCGCGGGCATGTTGGTTTCGATTGCGGCATGCGGTTCCGACGACAAAGCATCGTCGCAGGACCCGAAGGACCGCAAGGAGAACCTGACGGTCTGGCTGATGGGCGACGCCCAGTCGACCTGGCCGGAACTCGTCAAGGACGTCAACGCCCAGTTCAAGAAGAAGTACCCCGGCGTCACCGTCAAGGTTCAGTATCAGCAGTGGGCCGACAAGGTCAAGAAGCTTGACACCTCCCTCGGTGGCGACAAGTTCCCGGATGTCGTCGAGCTCGGCAACACCGAGACGATGCAGTACATCCTCAACGGTGCGCTCGCGGAGATCGACCCCAAGAAGTACGAGAACTCGGACACCTGGATCAAGGGTCTGAAGGACACGTGTTCCTTCGAGGGCAAGAGCTACTGCGTCCCCTATTACGCCAGTGCCCGCCTCGCCGTCTACAACAAGGACATGCTGAAGGCCGCCACCGGCAGCGACGCCCTTCCGCAGACCGAGGACGAGTTCCTCAAGGCCATGGACAAGGTCTCGGCCGAGCTGGCCAAGAAGGACAAGCGCGCCTCGTCCCTCTACTACCCGGGCCGTTACTGGTACGCCGCCATGTCCTACGTCGCGGCCACCGGTGGGCAGATCGCCAAGTACGACGAGGGCTCCAAGGAGTGGAAGGCCACTCTCTCCACGCCCGAGGCGCAGCGCGGCATCACCCACTACATCGACCTGATCAAGAAGTACAACAAGGCCGACCAGACGAAGGACGAGCAGGACCACGCCAACGTCATGGCCAACGAGAAGGCCGCGGTCATCTATGGCCAGGCCTGGGAGGCCGGCAGCGTCACCACGGGCGAGAACGGCAACCCGAAGCTCGAGGGCAAGATCGCCACGGCCGGTATGCCCGGCCCGGACGGCAAGGCGCTCCCGTCCTTCATCGGCGGCTCGGACCTGGCGGTCATCTCCAAGTCCAAGGTCCAGGACCTCGGCGAGGAGTGGATCTCCCTCTTCACCAACGCGAAGTCCATGGACGTCCTCGCGTCGAAGAACATCCTCCCCAACAACGAGAAGCAGCTTGAGCCGCTGAAGGCCAAGCCGGAGACGGCCGCCATCGCCAACGCGGTGCCGGACGCCTGGTTCACGCCGATCGCCCCGGGCTGGGCCTCGGTCGAGAAGGAGGAGATCCTGGAGAACCTGCTCCTGGAGATCCTCAAGGGCAAGTCCGTCGCCGACGCCACCAAGAAGGCCGACGGCGAGATCAACGCTCTGATCAACAAGAAGGCCTGAGCCTTCTGATCGCCAGGCGGGGGCCCGGCACTGCGCCGGGCCCCCGCTCCTTCAGCTCAAGAACGCCGTGATTTCCGGGGGTTGCCTCGGACCGCGATGGAAGGTCGCCACGTGACTGCCGCCGACACCAAGGCCGCCGGGCCACCGGTCTCCCCAACACGTGATCCCCAAGTGACCGGGCCCCGGCTGTCCGACGAGGACGGCACCGGGCCCCGTGTACAGAAGAGGAAGCGGAAGAAGGGTGCACTCCTCCCCTACTTCCTGATCCTCCCGGCGATCGTGGCGATCGCCGCCGTCTACCTCTACCCACTCGGCAAGACCGTCATCATGTCCTTCCAGGACATGGGCCGTCGGGAACTGTGGTCCGGCGAACCCGCTCCGTGGGTCGGCCTGGAACAGTTCACCAACATCCTCGGCGACTCCGAGTTCTGGTGGGTCACCTTCCGCACCGTGGTCTTCATGGCCGTCTGTGTGACGCTGACGATGGCCATCGGCCTCCTGGTGTCCCTCCTGATGCGCCGGCTGTCGACCTGGGTCAGGCTCGTGCTGACCTTCTGCCTGATCGCCGCCTGGTCCATGCCGCTGATGGTCGCGGCCTCGATCTTCCGCTTCATGGCCGACTCCGACTACGGCCTGATCAACACCATGATCGCCAAGGTCGCCGGCGAGGACTTCCTCGGCCACAACTGGTACCTGGACCCGCTTCAGGGCTTCACGATCATCGCCATCCTGGTCGTGTGGGGCGCCATTCCGTTCGTCGTCGTCACCCTGTACGCCGCCCTCACCCAGGTCCCCAAGGAACTGGAAGAGGCCGCCTCGCTCGACGGCGCCAGCAGTTACGGCGTCTACAAGTACGTCACCTGGCCGGTCATCAAGCCGGTCTTCACCATGGTGGCCACGCTCTCCGTGATCTGGGACTTCAACGTCTTCGGCCAGATCTGGCTGCTGCGCGGAAACAAGCCCGAGCCGGAGTACGAGACCCTCGGCCTCTACTCCTACTCCAAGGCGTTCGAGTCCACCTCCTTCAGCCAGGGCACCGCGATCGCCCTGATCACGGTGCTGCTGCTGTCCGGCGTGGCCGTGTACTACCTGCGCCAGCTCATGAAGACGGGAGAGGTCGAATGAGCACCACGACCGACACACAGACACTTCGCCCGGACCGCAAGAAGAGCCGGCTCGGCTTCGACGTCATCGGCCTGGGCATTTCCCTGGTCATGGTCTTCCCGGTCTACTGGCTGGTCGTCAGCGCCCTGCGGCCCAACCGCGAGATCCGCTCCTACGACCAGACGCTGTGGCCCTCGTCGATCACCTTCGACAACTTCGTACGGGCCACCGAGCAGCCGAACTTCGGCACCGCGATCCAGTCGAGCCTCATCGTCTCGATCACCGCCGTGGTCGGCGGAATGATCATCGCGACCCTGGCGGCGCTGGCCATCGGCCGCTTCCGCT
Organism: Streptomyces sp. NBC_01237; assembly: GCF_035917275.1. Lineage (NCBI taxonomy): Bacteria > Bacillati > Actinomycetota > Actinomycetes > Kitasatosporales > Streptomycetaceae > Streptomyces > Streptomyces sp. NBC_01237. Next base: position 6,046,694 of record NZ_CP108508.1, read on the forward strand.
TCTTCGGCCGCAAGGCCCTGGTCCTGATCATGATCCTGGTCCAGATGCTGCCGCCGACCGCGATGCTCATCCCGATCTACGCCCAGCTCAACGCCATGGGCGGCATCGACGAGTACTGGGGCCTGATCGTCGTCTACCTGGTCTCCACGCTGCCCTTCGCGACCATCATGATCCGCGGCTTCGTCGTGAACATCCCGGTGGAGCTGGAGGAGTCCGCGATGGTGGACGGCTGCACCCGCTTCGGTGCCTTCCGCCGTGTGATCTTCCCGCTGCTCGCGCCCGGCCTCGCCGCCGCGTCGATCTTCGCCCTGGTCAACGCGTGGAACGAGTACCTCTTCGCGTACATCCTGATCAACGACAACTCCAAGTACACGCTGAACGTCTGGCTGATGACGTTCACGACCGAGCGCGGGACGGACTACGGCGCGCTGATGGCGGCGTCGACCATGATCGCCCTGCCGGTCGTCGTGTTCTTCATGTTCATCCAGCGGAAGATGGCCGCTGGCCTCACTTCCGGCGCCGTGAAGGGATAGTGCGGGCCTCATGACCACCCTCGTTTCCACTACGGACACCCTGACGCGGGACGCGCTCGCCGTCCTGCAGCCCGGGTTCACCGGCACCACCGCCCCGGACTGGGTCCTGCGCCGGGTCGGCGAAGGGCTCGCCGCCGTCGCCCTGTTCGGCCGCAACATCCAGACGCCCGAGCAGGTCGCCGCGCTCACCGCGCAGCTGCGGGCCGAGCGCGAGGACGTCCTCGTCGCGATCGACGAGGAAGGCGGTGACGTCACCCGGCTGGAGGTCCGGCAGGGTTCCTCGTTCCCCGGCAACCTCGCCCTCGGCGCGGTCGACGACGTGCACCTGACCCGCGCCGTCGCCCAGGAGCTGGGCCGCCGGCTCGCCGAGTGCGGCGTCAACCTGAACTGGGCGCCGTCCGCCGACGCCAACTCCGACCCGGGCAACCCGGTCATCGGCGTCCGGTCCTTCGGGGCCGACCCCCGCCTCGTCGCCCGGCACACGGCCGCGTACATCGAGGGCCTCCAGGCCGCCGGTGTCGCCGCCTGCACCAAGCACTTCCCCGGGCACGGCGACACCGCGGTCGACTCGCACCACGCGATGCCCCGCATCGACGTGGACCTCCAGACCCTGCACGCCCGTGAGCTGGTGCCCTTCCGGGCGGCCATCGCGGCGGGGTCCAAGTCCGTGATGACCGCGCACATCCTGCTCGCCGCCCTCGACGCCGAGCGTCCCGCGACGGTGAGCCCGCAGATCCTCACCGGTCTGCTGCGCGAGGAGCTGGGATACGACGGCCTGATCGTCACCGACGCCGTGGAGATGCAGGCCATCGCCTCGACCTACGGCATCGCCCGCGGCTCCGTCCTCGCGATCGCCGCGGGCGCCGACGCCCTGTGCGTCGGCGGCGGGCTGGAGGACGAGCCCACGGTCCTGCTGCTGCGCGACGCGCTGGTCGACGCGGTACGCAGCGGCGAACTGGCCGAGGAGCGGCTCGCCGACGCGGCCGCGCGTGTACGTGCCCTCGCGTCCTGGACGCAGAGCGCGCGGGGGGCTGTCACGGAGCCGGGCGCGGCAACGCAGGAGGGGATCGCGCCCGGCACCGGTGTCAGCTCCGACATCGGTCTGGTGGCGGCCCGCCGCGCCGTCCAGGTGACCGGCACGGGCGAGCGGCTGACCGGGCCGGCCTATGTGGCCGAGTTCAACCCGGCGCCCAACATCGCGGTCGGCAACGAGACGCCGTGGGGCCTCGCCGCCGACCTGCGCAGGCTGCGGCCCGGTACCGAGAACGGCACCTACGGCAGCGACAGCGTGACGGCGGCGGCCGATGTGCTGAGCGCCGCGGGGGAGCGGCGCATCGTGGCCGTCGTCCGCGACGCCCACCGGCACGACTGGATGGCCGCGGCGCTCGACGCGCTGGTGGCGGCCCGCCCCGACACGATCGTGGTCGAGATGGGCCTGCCGCAGTCGGAGCCGCGGGGATCGCTGTACGTGGCCACCCACGGTGCGTCGCGGGTCTGCGGCCAGGCGGCGGCGGAGGCCGTCACGGCCTGACCGGACTCCGGGCCCGGCCGCACGCGCGGCCGGGCCCGCACAGCCGGCCCGTCCGGCGATCGAGGGCAACGCCTCTCGCCGGACGGGTGTACGTACGACGGAGGGCCGGGACACCCCAGGGTGTCCCGGCCCTCCGTCGTCCTGCGGGGACCGGCTAGATGCCCTGCCACGCGGGCTTCGCCGCGAACGTGGCGCGGAAGTAGTCCGCGAGCTTCAGCTTCGACGCGGCGGCCTCGTCGACGACCACGGTCGCGTGCGGATGCAGCTGCAGCGCGGAGGCGGGCACGATCGAGGCGACCGGTCCCTCCACCGTCTGGGCCACGGCCTCGGCCTTGCCCTCACCGGTGGCCAGCAGGATCGGGTGCCGGGACTCCAGGATGGTGCCGATGCCCTGGGTGATCACGTGGTGCGGCACCTGGGCGATGTCGTTGTCGAAGAAGCGCGCGTTGTCGACCCGGGTCTGCTCGGTCAGCGTCTTGATCCGGGTACGGGAGGCCAGCGAGGAGCACGGCTCGTTGAAGCCGATGTGCCCGTCGGTGCCGATGCCGAGGAGCTGGAGGTCGACCCCGCCGGCCGCGGCGAGCGCCTTGTCGTACGCCTCGCAGGCGGCCTGGACGTCCTCGGCGGAGCCGTCGGGGCCCATGAAGGACGCCTCGGACAGACCGAGCGGCTCGACGACCTCGCGCAGCACCACGGAGCGGTACGACTCGGGGTGGCCCGAGGGCAGCCCGACGTACTCGTCCAGCTGGCAGATGCGGGCGCGCGAGGCGTCCACCGCACCGGAGCGGACCCTGGCCGCGAGCGCCTGGTAGATGGGCAGCGGGGTGGAGCCGGTGGCGACGCCGAGCAGGGCGTCGGGCTTGCGGCTCAGCAGGGCGCCGATGGCCTCCGCGATGAGTTCGCCGCCTGCCTTGGCATCCGGGACGATGACAACTTCCACGCTGTGCCTGCCGATCTGAAGAGTGGTGGAGTCATGTGGTATAGACCAATCAAAATACTAACCTAGCAGAACGCGGCATCCGCGAGGTGAACCGTTCAGTCCCTGGTCCTCCCCGCGGCCCGGTGGCGGGCGCCCGTGCCGCCGTGGTCGACTTGTCCCCAGCGACGACACCGCAGGGAGGCACCCATATGTCCGCCACCTTTTCGGCCGAGCGGGACGGCAGGGGCGAACGGCCCGGCCGGATCATGTCCGGCGAGATGGCCGAGCAGCCCGCGATGCTGCGGCGCATCCTCGACCGCGGTGCCCCCGGGATCCGCGAGGTGGCCGCCGAGATCGCCGCCAGGAAGCCCCGCTTCGTCCTGCTCACCGCCCGCGGTACGTCGGACAACGCGGCGCTCTACGCGAAGTACCTGCTGGAGATCCGGCTCGGTCTGCCCTGCGGTCTGGCCTCGATGTCCACCACGACGGCGTACGGGGCCGAGCCCGACCTCACGGACGTCCTGGTCATCACCGTCAGCCAGTCGGGCGGCTCGCCGGACCTGGTGGCCTCCACGACGGCGGCCCGGGAGGCGGGAGCGGTCACCCTCGCCGTCACCAACAACCCGGACTCCGCGCTGGCCGCGGTCTCCGAGTACCACATCGACATTCTCGCGGGCCCGGAGAAGGCCCTGCCGGCGACCAAGACGTACACCGCGTCCCTGCTGTCCCTCTACCTCTTCGTGGAGGGCCTGGGCGGCGTCGACGGCACGGCGGCCGCCGCCGTCCTGCCCGAGCTGGCCGAGGCGGTCCTGGGGCGCCGGGACGAGGTCAAGGCACTGGCCTCGCGCTACCGCTTCGCCGAGCGCATGGTCATCACCTCGCGCGGCTACGGCTACCCGACGGCCAAGGAGGCGGCCCTGAAGCTGATGGAGACCAGCTACATCCCCGCGCTCTCCTACTCCGGCGCCGACCTGCTGCACGGTCCGCTCGCGATGGTCGACAACATCTCCCCGGTGATCGCGGTGGTCACCGACGGCCGGGGCGGAGCCGCGCTGCAACCGGTCCTGGACCGGCTGCGCGGGCGCGGCGCCGATCTGTTCGTGGTCGGCCCGAAGGCCCAGGTGGACGCGGCCTCGGCAGGCTTCGTGCTGCCGACGGCGGGGGTGGCGGAGGAGCTCCAGCCGATCCTGGAGATCCTGCCGTTGCAGATGCTGGCGTACGAGGTGACGATCGCCCGCGGTCAGGACCCGGACGCGCCGCGCGCCCTCGCCAAGGTCACCGAGACCCACTGAACGCCGGGCCGGCCGAGGGGCGTGGCCCCGAAAACACCCGCGGGCCGCGGCGCCGCGACGGGACCCTCGGCCCGTCCGGCACCGCAGCCCGGAGCTACCTGGCCGGCGGTGTGCGGTGCCTCCGGCCGATGGAGGCACCGGCGCAGTCAGGGCAGAGAGCGCCGGGTGCCTCGTTCCGCTCTCCTGTGCGGGGAGAGCGGAGGTTCTTGTCCTGAGCATTGTGGACTAGACCAATTGCTCGTGTCTATCCATGGGACAGACATTTTCCGTCGCACTTCCCGGCCACACTTCCCGGCCACACCTCCGGCCGTACTTCCCCTCCGTCACCGCACGGGGCGGCGGCCGATCGGTTCGGAACCTCTCGGTATCCACGGGTACGCTCGCACACGTGCCCTCCATGAACGACCTCGTCCGCCAGCACACAGCCCTGAGTGACACCGACCTCGAGTGGCTCCATCTGCTGGTCTCGGAGTGGCAACTGCTCTCCGACCTGTCCTTCGCCGACCTCGTCCTGTGGGTTCCGACCCGCGACGGGACCCGCTATGTGTCCGTGGCGCAGATGCGGCCCAACACCGGCCCCACCTCCTACCAGGACGACATGGTCGGCCATCTGGTGCCGCGCGGCCGCCGTCCGCTGCTGGACGCCGCGCTGGACGAGGGCCGGATCGTGCGCGAGGGCGATCCGGAGTGGCGGGAGGAGGTGCCGGTGCGGGTCGAGTCCATCCCCGTACGCCGTGAGGGCCGGGTCCTCGGCGTCATCGCCCGCAACACCAACCTCCTCACCGTCCGGACCCCCTCGCGGCTGGAGCTCACCTATCTCCAGTCCGCCTCCGACCTGGCCCAGATGATCGCCGCCGGGTCCTTCCCCTTCCCCGGCCAGCAGGTCGACATGGACGCGTCCCCGCGCGTCGGCGACGGCCTGATCAGGCTGGATGCCGACGGTGTCGTCCAGTACGCGAGTCCCAACGGCCTCTCCGCGTACCACCGCCTCGGTCTCGCCTCCGACCTCGTCGGCCACCACCTCGGCACGACCACCGCCGAGCTCGCCCCGTCCCGGGGCCCGGTGGACGAGGCGCTGGTCAAGGTGGCCAGCGGTTACGCGCCCCGCGAGTTCGAGGTCGAGTGCGCCGGCGGTGTCATCCAGCTGCGGGCCATTCCGCTCAAGCCCAAGGGGGTGCGCATCGGTTCGCTGGTCCTGCTGCGGGACGTCACCGAACTGCGCCGCCGCGAGCGAGAGTTGATCACCAAGGACGCGACCATCCGGGAGATCCACCACCGGGTGAAGAACAACCTCCAGACGGTGGCCGCCCTGTTGCGGCTCCAGGCGCGCCGGATGGACTCGGAGCAGGGCCGCGAGGCGCTCAACGAGGCGGTACGGCGCGTCGGTTCGATCGCGATCGTCCATGAGACGCTGTCCCAGAATCTGGATGAGCGGGTCGAGTTCGACGAGATCGCCGACCGGGTCATCGCGATGGTCGCCGAGATCTCCCCGGGCAAGGTCACCTGCCGCCGTACGGGACGCTTCGGCATACTCGATGCGGAAGTTGCCACTCCGCTCTCGATGGTCCTCACGGAGGTCCTTCAGAACGCCCTGGAGCACGCGTTCACCATGGCCGAACACGGCACGGTGGAGGTCTCGGCGGTACGGGGCGGATCGCCCACCGAGGGCCGGCTGCTGATCACCGTCTCCGACGACGGGCGCGGTCTGCCCGAGGGATTCGACCCGCAGCGGGCCGGAAATCTGGGGCTCCAGATCGTGCGGACGCTGGTGGAGGGCGAGTTGGGCGGCACCTTCGGCATGGTTCCGGGACCGGAGCGCGGCACCCAGGTGGTGCTGGACCTTCCGGTGCGGGGCGACAAGTAGCCGTCGCGCTCGGTCCGGTACCGCGGCGGGCGCCGCGGTATCCCGCCGCGCAGCACAGTGGGCCCGGACCGTGGTGACGGTCCGGGCCCACTGTGTACTGCTCACGTTGCGATGCGCTTCGGGGGTACTGCGCGCTGCGACTCGAAGGCGGGGCTGTGCGTACGCTCTGTACGCGCCGCCGGGCTGAGGCTCGTCGCGGGGGGTCGGTCAGGCGCTGGCGTTACGCGCCCGATTGCGAGCGGCACGGCGCTTCATCGCGCGGCGCTCGTCCTCGCTGAGGCCACCCCAGACGCCGGAGTCCTGGCCGGACTCGAGCGCCCACTGCAGGCACTGCTCCATGACGGGGCAGCGACGGCAGACGGCCTTGGCTTCCTCGATCTGCAGCAGCGCAGGACCGGTGTTGCCGATGGGGAAGAACAGCTCGGGGTCTTCCTCACGACAAACGGCGTTGTGACGCCAGTCCATGGCTGCTACCTCTCCTTGGTATTACATGCTTGTTGCTTGTGAATGTGAACGCTTTCACGAATCCCCCCGCAGATGACGGGCCGACTCCCAGGAGAACTGGATGTGGTCTGTGAGGTGAGGAGGGGTTCTGGCTCTCAGTGGAGGCCGGTGTTGCGGGCCGTCCCGATCGCCATGTAGAGATTCGCAAACCTCGGCGACGGATACAACCCCTTCTGGAAAGTTTTTTTTGATTCCTCGGTGTCGGCTAGGTCACAGCCGTACTTCTAAGGGGTGGGGGCCAGCCCAAACGTTCGAGTTAAAGGACTTTAGGCCCTTCCACTCACACAATCACACGCAGTGCACGGCGTACGCCTGTGAACGTCACGCTCGTACGCAGTCCCAGGTGGTCGCCGTCCATCTGGAAGGGTAGTGGAGCCTTTGAATGCAAGGTGAAGTCCGTGAGGTCATGAAGTGAAACTGCGTGCTTCCCGTGAGGGCCCTTCTCGGGGCTCGAAGTGAGCAGCTGAGTGGCGTACCGGGTCACCGCGGGAGTGGAAAGGCGCTTCAGGCCGAGGATGTCCAGGGCGGTGTCGAAGGATGCCTTCGGGGACGCGTATATCGGGCGATTGCCCAGGTAGGTCCAGGGGGCGGTGTTGCAGATTATGGACAGCGCGAGGTCGGTGACCGGCTCCTGGCCGGGAATGTCCAGCGTGATCATCCCGTGCCGCCGGTGCGGCTCCTCAAGGAACTGCCGCACCACCTGGCGTACGTACAGGGCATGGGTGGACCGCCTGCCCCGCTCGCGCTGCTGTTCGACCCGGCCGATGACTCCCGCGTCGAAACCGAGCCCGGCACAGAAAGTGAACCAGCGTTCCGGGACGGCTTCGTCCGCCGTGCCCGGGGTGCCGGCCGCCAGCCCCAGGCCGACCGTGCGCTCGCTCCGCTGCTCCAGCGCGTCCAGAATCGCGCCGGTCGCCTCCACGGCGTCGTTGGGCAGCCCCAGGGCGCGTGCGAAGACATTGGTGGAGCCGCCGGGAACCACCGCGAGCTTCGGCAGGCTGTCCACATCGGGGCCCCTGTGCAGCAGCCCGTTCACGACCTCGTTGACCGTCCCGTCGCCGCCGAGGGCGACCACCAGATCGATGTCGTCGCTGTCCGCGGCCCGGCGCCCGAGGTCCTGGGCGTGCCCGCGGTACTCGGTGGTCACCGCTTCCAGCTTCATCTCGCTCGCCAGCGCGTGAATGAGCACGTCACGGGTCCGCGCACTGGTGGTGGTAGCAGCTGGGTTGACCACGAGGAGTGCGCGCATGCCCGCCAGAGTACCTACCGGGTGGTACCGCTCCGTAGTCCGGATCCGTTGCGTTCGCCTTCGTCACGCGCTGTGAACGGCCCGGGTCCCGGCCCGCGGACCCGCCGCCCCGTACCCCGGCTTCGCTTTCACCGCCCGGGGATGCCAACCTGAGAGGCGTGAGTACTCAGCAGAACACGCCCTCTTCGCCCCCTCCGGCCACCGGGGAGAAGCCGGGCAGGATCGCCGTCCTCGCCGGACTCAACGCCCTCGAAGGGGCGGCGCTCGTCATCGGCGGGATCTACATGCTGGTCATGGGGGTGCTCGGCCGGCCCGAGAGCCCCCAGCAGGCGGAGACCGGCGGGGTCACCCTCGTCGCGCTCGGCCTGATTCCGCTGTTCGCCGCCCGCGGGCTGCTGCTGCGGCGCGCCTGGAGCCGGGGGCCCGCGCTCGTCACGCAGCTCATGGCACTGCCGGTGGCCTGGACGCTGCTGCGGGCCCAGGGTGCGCTGATCCCCACCGGGATCGTCCTGGCCGCGGTCGCCGTGACCGGTCTCGTGCTCGTGCTGAACCCGGCGACCAGCCGGGAGCTGGGCATCCGCCGGGGGCCGCGTACGACCCCCGACGCCTGAGCGACCACGACCGGGGGGCCGCGGCCGCCACCGCTCCGGCGGCCCGTCCCGGGCGGTCTGCGCTGTGCGGCCCTACTCCTCCACGAGCAGGCGCTCGCGCAGCTGGGCGAGGGTGCGGGCCAGCAGCCGCGAGACATGCATCTGTGAGATGCCGACCTCCTGCGCGATCTGCGACTGGGTCATGTTCCCGAAGAAGCGCAGCAGCAGAATGCGCTTCTCGCGCGGCGGCAGGTCCTCCAGCAGCGGCTTCAGCGACTCCCGGTACTCGACGCCCTCCAGCGCCTCGTCCTCGGAGCCCAGGGTGTCCGCGACCGCGGGCGACTCGTCGTCCGTGTCCGGGACGTCCAGCGACAGGGTGCTGTAGGCGTTGGCCGACTCCAGGCCCTCCAGCACCTCCTCCTCGGAGATGCCCAGGCGCTCCGCCAGCTCGTGCACGGTCGGTGAGCGGCCGTGCTGCTGGGAGAGTTCCGCGGTCGCCGTGGTCAGCGAGAGCCGCAGCTCCTGGAGGCGGCGCGGCACCCGCACCGCCCAGCCCTTGTCGCGGAAGTGGCGCTTGATCTCGCCGACGACGGTGGGGGTCGCGTACGTCGAGAACTCCACGCCCCGGTCCGGGTCGAACCGGTCCACCGACTTGATGAGCCCGATCGTGGCGACCTGGGTCAGGTCGTCCAGCGGCTCGCCCCGGTTGCGGAAGCGGCGGGCCAGATGCTCCACGAGCGGCAGATGCATCCGGACCAGCCGATTGCGCAGCTCCGCCTTCTCGGCCGAGCCGTCGGGCAGCTCCCGCAGCTCGATGAACAGGGCCCGCGCCCCGCTGCGGTCGTGTGGATCGTGGTGCGCGTGCTCGCTCATCTGGACCGCCCGCTCTGCCTGCGACTGCTCCACCGCGACCGTACGGCTCTCGGACCCGTCCGCTCCGTCCACCGGATGCGGCCGGGCCTGTTGCTCCGGGATGCCTGCTGGGCGCACCACCCCGGGTCGGATCGTCTCGTCCCGCACAGGACCGTCCCCGTTCCCGTCGCTCACGCCGGCCCGGGGCCCGCGCCGCGTTGCTTGTAGAGGCTGATGCTGACCGTACGGTCTTCGGCGACCGTGGAATCGACCTTTCCGGCCAGTGCGGAGAGCACCGTCCAGGCGAAGGTGTCACGCTCGGGCGCGCGGCCGTCCGTCGTGGGGGCCGACACCGTCACCTCGAGAGAGTCGTCGACGAGACGGAACACGCAGCTGAGGACGGAACCCGGCACGGCCTGCTGAAGCAGGATCGCGCAGGCCTCGTCGACCGCGATGCGAAGATCCTCGATCTCGTCGAGAGTGAAGTCCAAACGCGCTGCGAGACCGGCCGTGGCCGTTCGCAGCACCGACAGGTAGGCACCCGCAGCGGGCAGCCGGACCTCTACGAAGTCCTGATTCCCGGGCTCGCCTGCGATCTGGGACACCCTCACCTCCAAGGTGGCACAAACTCTTTCGAGGTTCCGGGAGAAGTGGCCCGGAGCCATGCGGTCCGTCGTCGGTTCTTGGCTCGGCGACGCTATCGCGAACCATGATGCCGTGTCGCCAGGACCCCAACCCCTACTCGTCACTCATGGTAAGCCCATGAGTACGCACAGTGGCTAGAGGTCTGCAGCGGCCAATTGCGAAGAACCGGCGCCGGATTGACGTACCCAGACGTCAGACGATCGAACCGTCCTGGAAGCACCAGCGCCAGCTCTCGCCCTGCTCGAAGCTCCGCATCACCGGATGACCGGACTCCTCGAAGTGCGCGGAGGCGTGCCTCAGGGGCGACGAGTCGCAGCAGCCGACATGCCCGCAGGCCAGGCACAGGCGCAGCTGTACGGGGTGGCTGCCCGCGGCCAGGCATTCGAGGCAGGTGTCGCTGAGCGGGGCGGGCTCGGGGCGCGGCAGTTCGAGAACATGCGGGCACTCACTCATGATTGCCAGGTTACGACGGATGTGAGGACCGTGAGATGGACGCATTGCCGCTGGTTGCCCTGGTCGCGGCCAGTGCGGCGGTCGCGGGGGCGGCGCGCCGGACGCCCGTGCCCGCCCCGCTGCTGCTGGTCACCGCGGGGCTGGTGGCCGCGTATCTGCCGGGGGTGCCGTCGTACACCCTGGACGCGCACATCGTGCTCCCGCTGCTGCTGCCGCCGCTGCTCTACACGGCGGCGGTCGACAGCTCGTACCTCGATCTGCGGGCCAACGCGAGGCCGGTCGCCCTGCTCTCCGTGGGGTACGTGCTCTTCGCGACGTTCGCGGTGGGCTGGCTGGCCTATCTGATGGTGCCCGACCTGCCGCTGACGGCGGCGCTGGTCCTCGGGGCGGTGATCGCCCCGCCGGACGCCGTGACGGCCGCCGCCATCGCCCGCCGGGTCGGGCTGCCCGCCCGGGTCACCACGATTCTCCAGGGCGAGTCCCTGGTGAACGACGCCACCGCCATCACCGCCTACAAGGTGGCGCTGGCCGCGGCGGTCGGTGAGGGGATGAGCTGGGGCGCCGGGATCGGTGAGTTCCTGCTGGCGGCGTTCGGCGGGGTCGGCGTGGGGCTGGTGCTGATGGTGCCGCTGCACTGGCTGCGCACCCACCTCAAGGAGGCACTCCTCCAGAACACGCTGTCCCTGCTGATCCCCTTCGTGGCGTACGCGGCGGCCGAACGGGTGCATGCCTCCGGTGTCCTCGCGGTGGTCGTCGTCGCGCTGTACCTGGGACACCGCTCGTGGCAGGTCGACTTCGCGACCCGGCTCCAGGAGGCGGCGGTCTGGAAGATGGTCGCCTTCGTCCTGGAGTCCGCCGTGTTCGCCCTCATCGGGCTCCAGCTGCCCTTCGTACTGAAGGGGCTCGGCGCGTACGGGGTCGGGGAGGCGCTCGGCTACGCGCTGGCGGTGTTCCTCGCGGTCGTCGTGGTGCGCTTCGTCTGGGTCTATCCGGCCACGTATCTGCCCCGGTGGCTCTCCCGGCGCATCCGGGAACGTGAACCCGGGACCGACTGGACCGCGCCGCTCATCGTCGGATGGGCCGGGATGCGCGGGGTCGTCTCGCTCGCCATCGCGTTCTCCATCCCGATGGTCATGCATGACGGGGAGGACTTCCCGGCCCGGAACCTGGTGCTGTTCCTGACCTTCACCACGGTCATCGGCACGCTGGTGATCCAGGGCCTCACCCTGCCGCTCCTGGTACGGGTGCTGAAGCTCCCGGGGCGTGATCTCCAGGCGGAGACGCTGGCCGAGGCGCAGGCGCAGAGCGAGGCGTCCACGGCCGCGGAAGCGCGCCTGGACGAACTCCTGGACGACGGGCGCAACAGCCTGCCGCCGCCCCTCGCCGACCGGCTGCGCACCGTTCTGGAGCGGCGCCGCAACGCCGTGTGGGAGCGGCTGGGCGCGGCCAACCCGGTCACCGGGGAATCGGCGGACGACACCTACCGGCGCCTCGCACGCGAAATGATCGAGGCCGAGCGGGAGGTCTTCGTACGCCTGCGGGACGAGCGGCGGATCGACGACGAGATGCTGCGGACCCTGCTGCGCCGCCTCGACCTGGAGGAGGCGGCGGCCTACCGGGAGACGGACGACTCGTAGGGGGTGCCCGTCACCACGGCGGTCACCGTCGTTCCCGGAGCGAAGGCGCCCGCCCCGGTCAGCGCCGTCAGCGCGTACAGCAGCTTGGCGACGTACACCCGCTCGACGGGCAGACCGTGCCGGTCCTCGAAGTTCTCGGCGAAGGCGTGCAGCTCCGGGGGCGTACGGGCGTAGCCGCCGAAGTGGAAGCGCTCGTCCAGGGACCACTGTCCGGCCGGGCCGCCGAACGCCTCGCGCTGCAGCCGGGCCACCGCCTCGCCGAGGAAGCCGCCGCGCAGGACCGGGATGCCCAGGGCCCGCTGGCCGGGGGCCAGGCCCGCGGCGAGGCCGGCCAGGGTGCCGCCGGTACCGCAGGCCACGGCCGCCACATCGGTGTGCCCGCGCAACTCGCGCCCGAGCTCTGTGCAGCCCTGTGCGGCCAGTGCGTTGCTGCCGCCCTCCGGGAGGACGTCCACGTCCCCGAAGAGCCTCAGCAGCCCGTCCAGGACGCCAGGATCGGTCTTCGCGCGATACGTCGAGCGGTCCACGAAGTGCAGACGCATGCCGTCGGCCGCGCACCGGGCGAGCGACGGGTTGAGCGGGCGGTGCGCCAGTTCGTCGCCGCGGACGACACCGACCGTGGGGAAACCGAGGAGCCGTCCGGCGGCGGCGGTGGCCCGCAGATGGTTGGAGTAGGCGCCGCCGAAGGTCAGCACGGTCCGGCCGGCGGCGGCCGCCAGGTTGAGGGAGAGCTTGCGCCACTTGTTGCCCGGCAGGTCCGGGTGGATCAGGTCGTCGCGCTTGAGCAGCAGGCTCACGCCGTGCCGCCGGAAGCGCTCGTCCTCGGCGGGCCGCAGCGGCGAGGGGAGGACGGGCCGCGGTCCGGCGCCGCCCTGCGCTTCGTGGTGCATGCGTCCATTGTCACGGGGTGGCCGACGAGGGCGCCCCGTGCCCCCGGCGGACGTGCTCGCCGACGGGCCCGCGTTTCCGGCGGGTGCACGTTTCCGGCGGGTGCACGGGGCGTCACTTCAGACGGTCGTGGATCCGCTCGCGCAGGGAGTCCATGGTGAAGCCCGCCGGGTCGACCTTGCCCGGCTGCCACTCCCGGTGACCGATGACCGAGGGCGCTCCCCAGCGGTGGTGGCGGCAGATCGCCGCGGCCGCCCTCTCGATCGCTTCGAGCTGCACGGCGGGCCAGGGGTCCTCCCCGTCGCCGAGGTTCTCGCACTCGAAACCGTAGAAGTGCCGGTTTCCGTCGGTGTTGGCCTCGTTGTCGGAGGGGAGCCGCTTCTCGGCGATGACGGCGCGCAGGACGTCGTCGTCGCCGAGACCGGCGTGGTTGGCGCGGCCGTGGCCGACGAGATGGACGCGGCCGTCCTTGGCGATGACGCCGTGGCACAGGGGGCCGGGAAGGCCCGCGTGGCCGTCACGGCAGATCTGGACGGTGTGGTCGGTGCCCCTGGTGGCGGTGTGGTGGATCATCACGCCGTGCACCGGCCCCCAGGGGCCCTTGTCGTCGCGGTTGTGCGTACGCCAGTCGCCGACCTGGACGACGGTGAGACCTTCGTCCTTGAGGGCCTTGAGGAAGCTGCTCGCGGACATGGGTGAGGACATGGCCGACTCCTTTGGAGCGTGTGGGGAGTGTGTCCGTACACCGCTTGTACCGGAACGCAGCCTTCTGGGCTATTTGTTCGTACGGTGTGCGAGCCGATCCGGACACGTCCGTGAGCAGCCCCGGGGGCGCCGCGTCAGCCGGCGGCGAGCCAGAGGTCCGGCCCGAACACCTCGTAGTGGATGTCTGCCGCCCGGACCCCCTTGGCCAGCAACTGGCCGCGGACGGCGCGCATGAAGGGGAGCGGTCCGCAGAGGTAGGCGTGCGTTCCGGGCGGGACGCCGAGGCCGGTCAGATCGACCCGGCCGGTGCGGTCGGCCCGGTGGCCGGGCTCCGGGTCCTCGTACCAGAAGTGCGCTTCGCCGCCCGGGAGTCTGCCGGTGAACAGCGCGTGGTCGGTGCGCAGGGCGTGCGTGGCGGGCGAGCGGTCGCCGTGCACGACGGTGACCGGGGAGCGGTGGCCGGTGTCCGCCAGGTGCTCCAGCATCGACAGCATCGGGGTGCAGCCGATGCCCGCGGAGGCGAGCAGCAGCGGGGCGTCCGTGTGGTCGAGCACCAGGTCCCCGTAGGGGACGGAGACGCGCAGCCGGTCGCCGGTCCGGGTGCGGGCGTGCAGATGGCGGGAGACCTCGCCGTCCGGGGACCCCTCGCCCCGCACCCGCTTGACGGTGATCGAGCGCAGCGGCGACCCCGGCGCGCGGGAAAGGCTGTACTGGCGTATCTGCCGCGCCCCGTCGGGCAGTTCCACCTGTACGGAGACGTACTGGCCGGGCCGGAAGGCGGGGGCGGGTGCCCCGTCCGCCGGGCGCAGCCGGAAGGTCGCGACATCCGCGGTCTCCTCGGTCCGGCCGGTCACCTCCCACTCGCTCCAGACATCACCGGCGACGACGCCCCGCTGCGCGTAGAGGCGTTCCTCGACGGCGATCAGCGCGCCCGCCATCAGCCAGTAGACCTCGTCCCAGGCTGCGGCGACCTCCGGGGTGACGGCGTCGCCCAGTACGTCGGCGATGGCGGCGAACAGGTGGGTGTGCACCACCTCGTACTGCTCGGCGGTCACCCCGAGCGAGGCGTGCTTGTGGGCGATGCGGCTCAGCATCACGTCGGGGCGGGTGTCCGGGTCCTCGACGAGCCGGGTCGCGAAGGCGGCGAGGGAACCGGCGAGGGCCTGGCGCTGGGCGCCGGACGCCTGGTTGCCGCGGTTGAAGAGATCGCGGAGCAGTTCGGGGTGGGCCGCGAAGAGCTTGCGGTAGAAGAGGTCGGCGATGTCCCCGATGGCGGCGCCGACGGCGGGGAGGGTGGCACGGACGGTGGCTGTCGAGGTCTCGGAGAGCATCGGTGGACTCCTCGGGGTGAGGTGGAGGACGGCGTAATTAATTGGAATGTGGGATGCGTATTTTCGGCCGGGATGGCGCGGGCCGCGGCGGGGCGGCCGGCGGGGCGGAACGCGCGGTGGAGTGCTGGTCGCGGGGCGGCGCGGCTCGGGGTGCCGGCGCTCGCGGTGCCGGACGCCCCGGTGGGTCAGTCCGGTGCGGGGCCCGTGCTGATGCCGATCAGCAGCGGTCCGGTGGGGGAGGAGACGAGTTCGGTGACGGTGACCGGGTCGAGCGTGGCGTAGAACGCTTCCTGCGCCCGGCGCAGCGCACCGCGCAGCCGGCAGCCGGAGCGCAGTGGGCACGGGGTGTCGCCCTCGCACTCGACCACCTCGTCCGCACCCTCCAGTTCCCGTACGAGCGTGCCGACCGAGGCGCGGTGACCGGCCGAGGTGAGGGTGAGCCCGCCGCCGCGGCCGCGGCGCGCGTCGACCAGACCGAGGTGCTGGAGGCGGGCGACGACCTTGGCGGTGTGGGTGTACGGCACACGCATGGTGGCCGCGACCTCCCGGGTGGTCGGCGGATCCTCGTCCCGCGCGACGGCCAGTCGCATGAGCACGCGCAGTGCCACATCGGTGAATCTCGTCAGCCGCATGACGCTCAGGCTAGATAAGTGGCATGCCTGATGCAAATTAAGGCGTGCGCGGGGCGACACTGAGCAACGTGCCCCGTTCGAGGCCCGGTTAGTCACACTCGTTTGTGTAATGGCGAAGCAACTCACCGTGCTGAAAGGCTTCTGCACGCAGGTCAGCCCATGATCGAAAGGACGTCAGATGTCCGTTGGTGAAGAGGTTCGCGACACGCAGGCCCCGCCGCAGCAGAGTCTGGGCACGGCGGCTGCGCGGAACCTCGCGACGACCACCAAGTCCGCGCCGCAGATGCAGGAGATCACCTCGCGGTGGCTGCTGCGGATGCTGCCGTGGGTGCAGGTACAGGGCGGTACGTACCGGGTGAACCGTCGGCTCAGCTATGCGGTCGGCGACGGCCGGGTGACCTTCGTGCAGACCGGCGACCAGGTCGCCGTCATCCCCGCCGAGCTCGGGGAGATGCCGCCCTTGCGGGAGTTCGGCGACGAGGAGGTCCTCGCCGAACTGGCGCGCAGGTGCGAACAGCGGGACGTGGCCGCGGGGGAGGTGCTCGCCGCCTCGGGGGACGCGGCGGACCGGGTCTTCCTGCTGGCGCACGGCAAGGTGGAGAAGATCGGCGCCGGGCCGTACGGGGACGAGACGGTGCTCGGCGTCCTCGCCGACGGCGCGTACTTCGGCGACCGGAGCCTGATCGACGGTGACGCCACCTGGGAGTTCACCGCCCGCGCCGTCACCCCCTGCACGCTCCTGACGCTGCGCCGTTCGGACGTGCACAACCTCGCGGCCCAATCCGACTCGCTCCGGGCCCATCTCGCCCGTCAGCTCTCCATCCCGCAACAGCGGACCAACCCGTACGGCGAGGCGGCGATCGACCTCTCCGCGGGCCATGTGGGTGAGCCGGTCGTCCCGCACACCTTCGTGGACTACGACGCGGCGCCGCGCGAGTACGAACTGAGCGTGGCCCAGACCGTGCTGAAGGTGCACAGCCGGGTCGCCGATCTCTACAACCAGCCGATGAACCAGACCGAGCAGCAGTTGCGGCTCACCGTCGAGGCGCTGCGCGAGCGCCAGGAACACGAGCTGATCAACAACCGCGAGTTCGGACTGCTCAAGAACTGCGACTACGGGCAGCGGATCCAGCCGCACGACGGGGTGCCCAGCCCCGACGACATGGACGAACTCCTGTCGCGGAGGCGGGGATCGAAGCTGTTCCTCGCCCACCCGAAGGCCATCGCCGCCTTCGGCCGCGAATGCAACAGGCGCGGTCTGCTGCCGGAGAGCGTGGACATCGGCGGTCACCAGGTACCGGCCTGGCGCGGGGTGCCGATCTTCCCGTCCAACAAGATCCCGGTCACCGACGCCCGCACCACGTCGATCATCTGCATGAGGACCGGCGAGGCCGACCAGGGCGTCATCGGGCTCCAGCAGAGCGGCATCCCGGACGAGATCGAGCCGAGCCTGTCGGTCCGCTTCATGGGCATCGACGAGCAGGCGATCATCTCCTACCTCGTGACCGCCTACTACTCCGCCGCCGTCCTGGTCCCGGACGCCCTCGGTGTACTGGAGAACGTCGAGGTGAGCCGCTGGCACTGACCCCTTTCCCCCGGTGGGCCCGGCCGGCCAGTGCCGTCCGGGCCCACCGCCCCGCCCGTACCCACCGCACCACCCAGGGGAGAGACCCGTGACCATGACGAGTACGGACGCAGCGACGGAGGGGCACGAGGCCGCCGCGCTGCTGGAGCGCACGCGCGGCATCGTCGATCCGCAACTGCGCGCGGCCGTGGAGTCGCTGCCCGGCGGAATCCGCCGCGTCGCGATGTACCACTTCGGCTGGGCGAACGCGGACGGCAGCCCGGCCGCGGGCCAGGCGGGCAAGGCCATCAGGCCCGCGCTCGTGCTGGCCGCCGCGCGAGCCCTGGGCGGTGACCCGGAGCGGGCCGTCCGCGCCGCCGTCGCCGTGGAGCTGGCGCACAACTTCACCCTGCTCCACGACGACGTCATCGACGAGGACACCACCCGCCGGCACCGGCCGACGGCCTGGGCGGTCTTCGGTATCCCGGACGCCGTGATCGCGGGCGACGCCCTGCTCGCCCTCGCCCAGCGGCTGCTGGCCGAGGATCCGCACCCGGCCTCCGCCCGCGCCTCCGCGCGGCTCTCGGCCTGCGTGATCGAGCTGTGCGCGGGGCAGCAGGCCGACTGCGCCTTCGAGGAGCGCGGCCCCGAAGAGGTCTCGCTGGACGAGTGCCTCGCGATGGCGACCGCCAAGACCGGTGCCCTGCTCGGCTGCGCGTGCGCGCTCGGCGCCCTGTACGCCGGGGCCGGAGACCGGGCCGTCGGCGCGATGGACGGCTTCGGACGTGAGGCGGGACTCTCCTTCCAGCTCATCGACGATCTGATCGGCATCTGGGGGGACCCGGCACACACGGGCAAGCCGGCCGGGGCGGATCTGGCCGCCCACAAGAAGTCCCTGCCGGTGGTGGCCGCGCTCACCTCGGGCACCCCCGCCGCCGCCGACCTGGCCGTGCTCTACCGGGGCGCCATGAACACGCCCGGGGAGGTGAGGCGGGCCGCCGACGCCGTCGAACGGGCCGGCGGCCGGGACTGGGCACAGGTCTGCGCGGCGGACCGGATGGCGCGCGCGGTGCACCATCTGTCCCGCGCGGTGCCCGAGCCGGCCGCGGCGGGGGACCTGCTGGCGCTGGCCGAATTCGTCACGCGCCGTACCCGCTGACCGGCCTTCCGCGACCCGCTCCCGCCTCCCAACTCTAGGATTCCACCCGTCGGTCGAGGTCGGACGGAAGAAGGGGCGGGAGCCGGTCATGGGTGTACGGACACGGCGTGCGGACGCGCGGGACAGGGACCTGGTCGTATCGGTCCTGGAGGAGGCGTTCCACCACGACCCGGTGAGCGGCTGGGTCTTCCCCGAGGAGGAGCACCGGCGGGCGGTGCACGGGAAGTTCCTCGGCGTCTTCGTCGATGTCGCCCTCGCCGAAGGCCGTATCGACCTGCTGGCGGACGGCACCGCCGTGGCCCTGTGGCTCACGGTGCCGGCCGGGGTGCCCGAGGAGGAGGACCCCACCCCGGCGCTGATGCGGCGGACCGCGGACCCCGGCAACGAACGGTGCGAACTGGTGGGCAGACTGACCGGTGCGGTCCATCCGCACGACCGGGCCCACGAGTATCTGCTCATGGTCGGTGTCTCCCCCGGACGCCAGGGGGAGGGCATCGGGGCGGCGCTGATCGAAGAGGTCCTGGAGCGATGCGACCGCGAGGGCGTCCCGGCCTACCTGGAGGCCAGCAGTGCCCGCAGCCGCGGCCTCTACGAGCGGCTCGGCTTCACCTTCCTGGGCCGCGCCGTCGAGCTCCCCGACGGACCGTCCATGTGGCCCATGTGGCGCGAACCGGCGAAGGGCTGATGCGCAGGTGGAGGGCGCCACGGGGACCGCGCCGGGCACGGGCTACAGTCCCTGCTCATGACAGATGAGTCGTGGGCAGGCTGGTACCGGGACCGCGAGGGTTCCGATGCCGTCGTTCTCACCACGGACGGACAGCAACTCCGGATCCGGATCAGGGGAGTCGACTTCGAGGGCGAGAGCTTCGACGACCTCGTTCCGGTGGGCGGGATACCGCCCGAAAGCGGCATGTTCGCCCTGGCGGACGGCGCCCTCACCGACTGCGTACTGGAGTGGGATCTCCCGCTTCCGGTCCGCTCCGCGGGTACGGTCCGCCAGGCCACGCTCAGTTGCCTGCTGTCGCTGCGGCGCAGCGATCCGGACCTCTACCTCGCCCTGCATCTGGACGGCGCGGTCTATGAATCCGCCCGTGCCGAACGCGACTTCGCCGCCGCGATGGCCACGATCCAGCGCATCCTGCCGTCCGGCACACAGGTGCAGACGTGTATCGCCTGCGCCTTCTCCGACTACTTCCCGGCCCCGGGCCGGGGCCTCTCCGGCGCTCTCGCCTGCTTCCGCGGTGCGAAGGACGCGTACCGGGGAGCGGCGGGCGAGGACGACGTCCTGGACCTGTGGGACCGGCGGAGCGGGTTCGTGCAGGAGATCTGGAGCTGCCGCGAGTTCGAGGCGCGCCCGGCCGAGGGGGCCGGGACCGGCCACCGGGGCGCGTTCCCGCTGGAACTCGCCTGACCGTCACGCCCCGTGCCCGCCCGCCGTCACGCCCCGTACTGGAATTGCACATTCCGGTACGGGGCGCGCCTTTTGCGGCTCAGGTCCGCTTCGGTGTGTTTCGCCGCCGGGCGCCTTTATCGGCGCACCGGCGTGACGGTCGCCGTCGTCGGAGGATCAGCTGACGGTCGTCGTATTCGTGACGTTCCTCGGTGCGGACATCGACGGCAGGCAGATCAGGGCGACGAGGGTGGCGCCCAGAATGGCATATGCCACGGGCATGATCGGTGACTTCTTGAACATGGTGCGCATTTCTCCAGGCATACGGGGAGATTCTTCGGCAGCGTTCGTGCCGAGTGCTCATACTCTCCATATGCCCTCGGGTGATCAAGTCGGGCGGTAATTTCGTTGTTTTCCCGCCGGGGTCCTGTCACTCTGTTCCGGCGCCCTCGGATTCTTCTTGGAGAGCGGCGAATTCGGCCTGCGTCCGCGCCGCTTCGTCCATGGTGCCGATGTGCTGGGCGAGGGTGAGCGCCTCCGCGAGATGTCGCGCGGCCGATTGCGTGCGGCCCAGCCGCCGTTCCGCCGCGGCCATGCCCCGGAGCGCGAGCATGCGCTCGTGTCCCGCGCCGATGCCGGTGGCCAGGTCGAGGGCGCGCTCGTGGTGGGCGACCGCCTGGTCGTCGTTGCCGGACTCCTCGAACGCGACGCCCATCCGGTGCAGGGTGATGGACGCGTTGCGCCGGTCACCGAGCTGCCGGAACGACAGCAGCGCCTCGCGATAGAGATCCAGCGCGGCTTCCACTTCCTCCGGCATTTCCATGGTGTTCGCCAGATTTACCTGCCCCGTGGCGCGGGCCAGAGGTGTTCCGGCCAGCCGGGGATTCGACAGCGATTTCTTCAGGAGTCGTCGCGCGGATTCACGGTCGCCGGTCTGGAAGTGGAGGTCCGAGAGATTGTTCAGCACATTGAATTCTTCGCGCGCATCACCCGACCGACGGAATCCGCTCAGGGCCGACACAAAGAATTCCATTGATGTCGTGTGGTTTCCGAGAAAGAGGTGGGTGATGCCGAGGTTGTTTCTTGTCCGCGCGAGCTGCCATATGTCACCCGACCTGAGCCGGCGTTCCAGGGTCTGATTCTGGAAGGAAAGGGCTTCGTCGAGCTGTCCCCTGTGCCAGTGAATGACGCCGAGCAGATGACGCGCTTCGGCGTCCGTCGCCGGATCGTCCAGCGTGCCGGCCGCCCGCATGGCGGCATGACCGGCGGCGAGAGCGGACTCGTAGCGGCCGGCCCGTGCCAGCGTCGTCCCGAGATCGATCAGCGCGAGGGCCTCCGGGCGGCGTTCGCCGCTCTCGCGCCAGAACTCGGCGGCGGCGGTGTGCATCGGCCGTGCCTCGCCCCAGTAGCCCTCCTCGTCCAGGTGGGCCGCGAGCGCGTGGGCCAGGCGCGCGGCCTGGCGGGTGAGTCCGTTGCCTCGGGCGCGGTGCTCCGCCGCGACGAGGGCGCCGTGCTCCTGCGCGAGCCAGTGCCGGGCGGCCGAGGCGTCCTGCCATTCGGGCAGGGCGAACTCCGGTGCGGTTTCCGCGATATCTGTTTTCAGGCGCCGCGGATAGATCAGACGGTCGGCCTTCTCGGCCCCGTGGACATAGAAATCGATCATCCTCCGTACGGCGGGGAGTTGACCTTCGTATCGGTCCTCCGTCGCGCTCAGGCTCCGCGCGTACTCCCCCACAAGATCATGGAAGCGAAAGCGTTCCGGGGCCGGTTCCTGGAGGAGATGCGCGTCCAGCAGGGAATCCAGGACGCGCTCCGTCTCCTCCAGCGGAAGCCCGGTGAGCGCGGCGGCGGAGTAGGGGGTGAAATCCGGCCCAAAATGCAGGCTCAGCTGTCGAAAGATCGTTCGCTCTTCGGTCCCGAGTGTGTGGTAGGACATCTCGAACACTCCGGCGATCTTTCGATAGCCGTCCCGGATTTCATTGAGGCGTCCGTGTTCGCGCGACAGTTTTTCGATCAAGTGGGAAGTGGTCCAGGACGGGCGTGAGCCCAGCCTGCCCGCGGCGATCTCCACGGCCAGCGGAAGGTGGCCGCACAGCCGGACGATCTCCGCCACCTCGCCGAGCTCGGAGGTCCGCTCCGGGCCCACCAGCCTGCGGAACAGCGTGCTCGCGTCGTCGGCCGGCAGGACGTCCAGGAAGAGCGAGCGGATGCCCGGCAGCCCCGTGAGCCGTCGGCGGCTGGTGATGATGAGCAGGGACTCGGAGGTGCCCGGAAGGAGCGGGGCCACCTGCTCGGCGTCCGCCGCGTCGTCGAGGACGATCACCGATCGACGGGTGCTGAGCAGGGTGCGCCACAGGGACACCAGCCCCTCCAGGTCGTCCGGCAGATCCGTGACGGGCACCCCGAAGTCCCTCAGCAGCCGGGTGAGCGCGGACTCGGGGCTCAGCGGGTGCCCGTCCGTGGTGTGTGCGCTCAGGTCGAGATGGAGCTGTCCGTCCGGGTAGTGCGGGGTGAGGGCGCGGGCGGCGTGGAGCGCCAGGAGTGTCTTGCCCACGCCCCCCATGCCGCTGATGGTCTGGAGTGCGATCACCGAGCCCGCCGGCGGACGGGCGAGGAGGGTGAGCATCTCCCGGTCCCTGCCCACGAGGTCGCCGTGGCTGGGCAGGGTGTGCGGGGCCGTGGTCACCGGCTCGGGGCCGCTCAGGAGCTCGGATACCGGTACCCGGTTCAGGATGAGCTGGTAGAGCCTGGTCAGCGCCTCGCCCGGATCCGATCCGAACTCCTCACCGAGCCGGCGCCGGACGGTGTCGAACGTGCGCAGCGCGTCGGCCTGCCGACCGCAGCCGTAGTTCGCGACCATGAGGTGGCCGGCCAGGGTCTCGTCCGTGGGGTGCAGCTCGAAGAGGGTGGAGAGGTCGGGTACGAGCTCCGCGTACCGTCCGGTGCGCAGTTCGATGCCGACGCGGGTCAGCGTCGCGGCGAGGCGCTTTTCGAGCAGGTTCGTCCTGACGCTCTCGGCCCAGAGGCCGGGCATCCCGGTGAGCGGATCGCCCCGCCACAGGCTGTCGGCCTCGCGCAGCAGGGCCAGGGCCCTGGGCCCGTCACCGTCGTCGGACCGGGCGAGCGCCTCGGCGGTCAGGCGCTGGAAGCGATGGCTGTCCACGCTGTCGGGATCGACGACGAGGGAGTACGTGTGGGCCTGCTGGACGATACGGGTCGGCCCGCCCGCCCGTTCGCCCAGCCTGCGGCGGATTCTCGCCGCGTACACATGCAGGCTCGCCCGGGGTTTCGCGGGCGGGGCGTCGTCCCACAGCCGGTGGACCAGGGAGTCCAGAGCGACCGGGCGGCCGGCGTCGACGGCGAGCGCGGCGATCATCGCTCTCTCCTTGGCCGTGCCGAGCGGATCACCCCGCCCGTCCACCCGTAACTCGATCGACCCCAGGATGCGGATCTCGAATTCCACCAGCGCCCCCATCGCCGGTCCGCGCGCGGACCGGCTGTTCCGCTCGTGCCGCCGTGCGCCGGTCTGCGGCCACGGCAGTCCGTCGTCGCCACGACCCACCGCTGACGTCCGTGTCGAGGCGCGTACCAAAGCAAGAGCCAAAGGATGACACGATGCCAACTTTGATCAAAAGATGGCATCGAATGATCGATTATCTTGGCTCAAATGTTCAACGTGTAAGGGCTTTTGGTCTGTGTGGACCAAGAAAGGGGTAAACCACGGGCCGACCGGAGAGACCGCGGGCAAGTACATGGTGGCGCATACGGGGGAAGGCGGCAGATATGGAACCAGTACCGGGGTCCGGCCACACGGCGGAGGGGGGGCGGGGCGGCCTTCGCGGTCCGAATATTCAGGACAACACCGTCAGCGGCGACGCCACCCTCAGCGGTCCCGTCGTCCAGGCCCACGGCATCCACGGCGGAGTCCACTTCCACACCGCGCCCGAGCCGGCCGTCGCGACGGCACGTCAACTGCTGCCCGCGCCCCCGTACTTCCTCGGCCGCGAGAGCGAACTCGGCTCGCTGCGCGAGATGACGGGCCGATTACCGACCGCGCCCCTGCTCGCGGTGATCAGCGGACCCGCCGGGGTGGGGAAGACCGCGCTCGCGTCCAGCTGGCTGCGCGGCATGGGCGAACAGTTCCCCGACGGGCAGTTCTACGCGGACCTGCGCGGCCACTCCGCGACGGGCAGCCCCGCCCCGCCCGCGGAGATACTCGCGCAGTTCCTGCGGGCCCTGGGCCTCACGCAGGTACCGCAGGGGCTCGGCGAACTGGCCGCCCTGTGGCGTACCCGTACCGCGGGCCGCCGGATCGCCGTGATGCTGGACAACGCGGTGAGCGCGGGCCAGGTGCGCCCCCTGCTGCCGGGCACCGAGGGCAGCCTCGTCGCCGTCACCAGCAGGTTCCGGCTCGCCGGACTGGCGGTGGACGGCGCGGTGTTCCAGCAGCTGGGAGTGCTGGACACCGAGGACACCGTGGAGCTGCTGAGCCGCAGAATCGGTTCCGACCGGGTCAGCCGTGAGCCCGAGGCGGCCCGTGAGGTGGCGGCGCTGTGCGCGGGCCTTCCGCTGGCGGTGTGCGTCGCGGCGGCCCGGATGGCCGTACGCCCCCGGCAGCCGCTCGCCGCGATGGCGCTCGCCCTGGGCGGGGACGGCGGCCTGGACACCCTCAAGGTCGAGGGGGAGCCCGCGGTGCGGGCCGCGCTGGACGCCTCGTACCGGCTCCTTGAGCCTGATCTCGCTCTGGGATACCGGCAGTTGGGCATTATCCCGGTGTCCGTGTTCAGCGTCCGCGTCGCCGCCGCGGCGTGCGGGGCCGACCCGGTGGAGGCGGACCGGATCGTCGACGCGCTGGCCGAGGTGAACCTGCTGGAGGACCTCGGCCCGGACCCCGTCACGGGACTGGACCGCTTCCGGTTCCACGACCTCGTCCGCGCGCACGCCGGGGCACTCGCCGAGGCGGACGAGAGCCCCGAGGACCGGCGGCGGACGGTGCGCCGCGTCGTGGACCTGTATCTGCGCACCGCCACGGCCGCCGAGGCCCTGCTGTCGCCCAGCCACCGCACCCTGCGCCGGGACTACGCCTGCGACCGGGAGCAGCCGCCGCCCTTCGGCGACGCGACCGGCGCGCTGGAGTGGCTGGACGCGGAACGGACCCATCTGATGGCGGTGTTGAGGAGAGCGGCCGGCCTCGGCTGGGACGCCGCGGTGTGGCAGCTCGCCGATGCCATGTGGCCGCTCTTCCTCCGGCTGCGCCCGTACGACCTCTGGATCGAGGCGCACGAAGCGGGTCTGGCCGCCGCCCGGCGGGCCGGTGATCCGCAGGGGGAGAGCCGGATGCTCACCTCGGGCGGGACCGGGCTGCGCAACGTGGGCCGTCACGACGACGCCGTCGCCTGGTTCACGCGGGCCGCCGAGGCCGCCCTGCGAGATCAGGACTCCGTCGCCGAGGCCCAGGCCCTGCACGGTGTGGGCCAGTCCCACCGGCTGGCCGGGCGGCTCACCGAAGCCCGGTCCTTCTTCGTCCGGGCCCTCGCACTGCGTGAGGCGGCCGGCTACCGGCGCGGCGCCGCCCTGACCGAACTGTGCCTAGGTGACGTGGAGTTGGCGGAGGGCCGCCCCGAGCGGGCGATCGGCCCGCTGTCGCGCGCCCGCGCCGTACTCCTCGATGTGCGGGACGCGTACGATGCCGCCCGCGCACTCGCCCACCTGGCCCGCGCCCACGCGGGGGCGGGCGACTTCGCGCTCGCCGCCGAGGAACTGGGCCGGGCGCTGGGCGAGTTCGAGGCAACGGGCTCCGTGCACTGGCAGGGCCGGGTGCTGGAGATGCTCGGGGAGACGGCGGCCGAGCGCGGGGAGGGCGCGGAGGCCAGGGGCTGGTACGAGCAGTCCCTGGCCCGTTACGCATCCGTCAGCGCGGACGATGTCCGGCGTCTGGAGGACCGCCTGGGAGAAGCGGCCCGCTGACACGGTCACCGGAACGCTCCGGGGCCTCGTCGATCAGCCGCGCGTACAGCTCGGCGGCGAGCCGGGCGGTGCCCCGTCCCGGACGTACGCGGCCGGGCGCGTACACCCGCACGCTCGGCCGGCCGTCGAGCCAGGAGGCCGTCGTGCAGCCGCCGTCGGTGCGGCTCACGACGGTCAGCAGACAGCCGGGGTAGCGCACCAGCGCCTGCCGGGCGACCCGTGCGGCCTCACGGGCCGGGCGGGGCCTCCCGCCGCGCAGGACGTCGGCGCACTGCCGCCAGCTCTCGCCGGCCGGACCGTCGAGGTCGACGCACAGGGGCCTGCCGTCCTCGCCGCCGTTCGCGGTGGTGTCGCCGGTCATGCGGAGATCTCCGTTCCGTCGGCTCCCCAGGGGTCCGCCGAAGGGGCGGGATCCAGCGGTGCGGGGAGCGGCAGCGGCCGGGTGGCCGGGGCGAAGGCGGGCTGGCCGAGGCCGAGCATGCGGTACAGCACCCCGCGCATCCGCTGATTGAACTGTCCGGGCTCGGACGAGATCCGGGCGGCGATCCGTGCGTACTCCGCGGCCGGGTACTCGGCGTCCGCGTAGGCGAGTTGCTCGGTGACCGGATGCGCGGGGGAGAGCGCCGGGGCGGTCCTGGCCAGTTCCGCCCCCGGCGACAGCGGGTTGACGTCCGCCTCGGGGAACCGGGCCAGCAGGATGCGCGCCCGGGTCATGGTGGCGTACAGCGTCACGGAGCCGTGGTCGCCGATGAGCCAGTCCGAGGCGATCAGCGCGGCGCGCCAGTCCGCCTCCGGCGGCACGATCGCGATCCCGCGCCGCCGGAACGCCTCCAGCCACGCGTGTACCTGCCAACGCCCGTGCCCGGACCAGACGTTGGGGTGGACCAGCAGCGCGATCCGGTACTCCTCGCGCGGCAGT
This sequence comes from Streptomyces sp. NBC_01237, assembly GCF_035917275.1. Lineage (NCBI taxonomy): Bacteria > Bacillati > Actinomycetota > Actinomycetes > Kitasatosporales > Streptomycetaceae > Streptomyces > Streptomyces sp. NBC_01237. Next base: position 6,073,318 of record NZ_CP108508.1, read on the forward strand.
TCGGCCAGCAGCCGGGGCAGCAGGGCGTCCAGCCGGTTGAACGAGGAGCCGGTCCCCCAGGTGGAGGAGACCAGCAGGAGCCGCTGTCCCGGCCTCAGTCCCATCGCCCTGCGGTAGTGCTCCCGCAGCGGCAGGCTGGCCGCCAGGCGGTCGTGGCTGGCGTCGCCGACCACCTCCGCCGCCGGCAGCGCCTCCGGGCACCACCTCCCCAGCTCCGCGAGATCCTCGCGGTGCGCCAGGACGATGGACCTCGGGACCACCCTGCCGTCCCGCATCAAGTACTTCCTGCCCAGGCCGCCGACGGTCCGGGGCGCCCCGTCCGGGCCGTCGGCCGCCCGCGACAGCTTCATGTGGCCGATGCCGTGGGGCAGCCGGATCAGTGGGGCGCGCACCTGCTCCATGCCCTGCGAGCCGGCGGCGAGCGCGAGATCGAACTCGGTCCGGACCGCCTCCTCCCAGGGGATCACGGTGGTCCCCCCGGCAGGCAGCGAACGGACGGCGCCGCCGTTGAACGCGTGCGGCGCGATGGTGAAGGCCACCTGGATCCGCAGGTCGGATTCCACGAGCGGCAGCAGATCCCGCAGCCGCTGCCCGTACACCTCGGTGTGGACGACCATCAGCACCTTCCGGCAGCCGGTGAGGGTCACCCACTGGCCGGGATCGCGGTGTTCGCGCGGCGTCGGCCGCAGCGGTCGCACGGGCGGGCAGGAGCGGGCGGGTACGAGGCCGACGGGCCTCTCCACAGCAGACATCGATTTCCCCCGTCTTGGAGTCGAACGTAGCCGTGACCGGTGGCTGCCCCGCCCGGTGCTCCGCAGGCTTGCCCGGCGCTTGCCGGAACCTTGCTGCGCTCACATTGTTCTACTAACATGCGAACAACGGAGGTTTTCATGACACGTAAGAACCTTGGCCGCATCACCCTTGCCGCCCTTCCCTTTCTGCTCGCGTCGACCGTCGACCTGATCCTGTTCGCCGTCCTCGCCGACCGGCTGCCCGACCGGCTGGCATCCCACTTCGACGCCACCGGCGATGCCGACGGCCATATCGGCCGGACCTGGTTCGTCCTCAACATCGTGCTGGTGTTCGGCGTGCTCGGCGTCCTGTGGACCTGGACGGTGGCCAGGGGCACGTTCTACGACCGGGCCCATGACTGGGCCGTCGCCGGCGGGTACGCCATGGCCGCGTTCTTCGGCTATCTGTTCGCCGCGGTGCTGTTCATCAACGTGGACGTCGCCGACGGAGCCCCGGGCGACGGGTTTCCGTGGTGGCAGCTGGCCGCGACCCTCGGGGCCGGGGTCCTCGGCGGTGGGCTCGGACTGCTGATCGCCCGGCTGGTGCCGGCGCCGCGGGACCCGCGAACGGGCCGGGACCCGCGGTCCGGTGAGCGGATCGCGCTCGCCGACGGGGAGGTCGCGGGCTGGGCGCGCACGACCGGCTCCTGGTGGCTGCCGCTGTCCACCCTCGCGCTGTTCGCCGCGGCGGTCGTCCTCCTGTTCGCCGCCGGATGGCTCGCCGCGCTCCCGCTGCTGGTCCTCGGCCTGCTGGTGCTGACCTTCTCCCGGCCCTGTGTCACCGTGGACCGGCGCGGCCTCACCGTCTCCGGGCTGCTGCCCTGGCCGCGCGTCCGGGTGCCGCTGGAGCGGATCGAGTCGGCCGGCAGTCAGGAGATCAACGCCGTTGCCGAGTACGGCGGATGGGGCTACCGCATCCGTCCCGGCCGGAGCGGGGTCATCATCCGCTCGGGAGAGGCCATCGTGGCCAGGCTGGCGAGCGGCCGTGACTTCGCCGTCACCGTCGAGGACTCGGCGACCGGCGCGGCACTCCTGAACACCCTCGCCGACCGGCACCGGGCGGGGCGCTGACCATGCTCTTCCGGGTCGACCCCACGTCCACCGTGCCGCTCGGCGACCAGATCGCCGCATCGGTCCGGCGCGCCGTCGCCGACGGCGCGGTGACCCCGGGCGAACGCCTGCCCGCCGCCCGGGTGCTCGCCGAATCGCTCGGCGTCAACGTCCATACGGTGCTCCGCGGATACCAGCGGCTGCGGGAGGAAGGGCTGATCGAACTGCGCCGTGGCCGTGGCGCGGTGGTCACCGGGGGAGCCTCGCCGCACCGGGCCCGGCTGCTGGAGCGCGTACGCGAAGTGGTCGCGGACGCACGTGAGCTGGGGATGACGGAGGAGGAACTGCTGACACTCGTCCGTGGCGAACTGGGCGGGCCGGCGAAACCCTGATCCGCGAAGTCCTGATCCGGCACGGTCGGCTCCGACACGGTCGGCTCCGGCACGTGCCGGTCGGTGCGTCCCGGTCCGGTACGTGCCGGAGGCCCGCCCGGCCGTGCACGTACCACCCACAAGGGGCCGCTCCGGTGACGGAGCGGCCCCTTGTGGCATGGGGGAACCGGCGGCCGGACCCCGGGATGACGGTCCGGCCGGCGGCTGGTGCGTGTGGGTCAGGAGGTGGCGCGGCCCAGCGCGGCCGCGAACCCGTTCTGCCACAGGGAGTTCACCCGAGACTTCTCGTTGGCGTTCGGGTAGGGGTTGGTGCAGGACGTGCCGGGGCCGCCGCCGGACATCAGCTCGCTGCACGGCCCGGAGTAGTGGTCCGGAAGGCCGAGCACGTGCCCGGTCTCGTGTGCCGTGACCCGGGTCGAGTTGTACTGCTGGTTCTGCGCGTAGTCGAGGAAGATGTACCCGTTGCCGTGGCCATCGGTGCTCGCGTACGAACCGCGCGAGTCATTGCCCTCGTAGTACGTGAAGTCCGCGTTGGAACCCTGCTGGAGCTTGACGTTGGAGACGGAGCTGTTCCAGATCTGCGCGCTGCTGGCTATCTGGCTGCTGAAGCTCGGGGCGTTGGCGGCGTTGTAGATGACCGTGACCGCCTGGGTGCCCGGGTTGGCGGCGCGCTTCTCGGCGACGGACTTCACGACCGCGTCGAAGAACGCCCGGTTCGCGGCGGCGTTCTCGCTCGACCCGGTGTACGCGGCGATGCTCGCCTGAGTGCCGGTGGCGGAGGGGGCGACGGGCGCCGGGGCGGCGGCGATCGCGGGGGCGGTGCCCAGCGCGGCGACGATCCCGAAACCGATGCCGGCGACGGCCGACGCGAAGACTGTCCTGGGGTGTCTCATGGGGGGTTTCTCCTGCCTGTCCGATGAACCCGTGCCGCGGGGGTGTCCGGTGAGCGGACTCGGTACGGGTGCGGTACGGGGAGAGTGTGGGGGCGCACAGGTCCCGGGCGGATGATGTCAACCGGCGATAGCGCGGCCCTATCGCCCACCCGCCGCCGTTCTGCCGCGCGCCCCCCACCCGCCGTGTCACGCGCACGCTCCCGCTGTGTCACGCGCACCGGAACAGCACGGCATCGGCACGTTTACCTCGCCCCAACACCCGCTGAATTGACGCCCTTTGGTGGGGTTGTGCCGTCTGGTGCCCGGAGTGCGGGCCGCCATAGTCTCGGCGCCATGGAGCTTGAGGTGAGACACCTCAGGGCGCTCTGCGCCATCGCCGAGACGGGAAGCCTGCATCAAGCGGCCCGGCGCCTCGGCGTCAGCCAGCCCTCCCTGACCACCCAGCTGAAGCGGATCGAGAACACCCTCGGGGCCGAGTTGTTCCAGCGCGAACGGACCGGCTGTCGCCCGACCCTGCTGGGCCGCGCCGTCCTCAGCCGGGCCCGGCCCCTCGTCGACGGCATGAGCGCCCTGGTCAGCGACGCGCTGGCGGAGGCGGAGGCGGCCCGTCCGCACGGCCCGCGGCTGCGCATCGGATCCACCGCGAGCCGGGTGCTCGGCGGCTGGCTGCGCAGGCTGCGGGTCCGGCTGCCCGGCACCGACATCACGCTGCGGGTCGACGTCTCGGCCCACGCGCTGCTGCGCACCGTCGAGGCGGGCCGCCTCGACGTGGCCTTCGTGCACGAGGTGGAGGGCAGTCCGCTCTCGATCCCGGACGGTCTGTCGCAGCGCGTACTCCTGGACCGCGAACCGCAGTTCATCTCGCTCTCCCGCGACCATCCGGCGGCCGGCCGGCCAGTGGTGGACCTCGGGGACCTGGCCGGTGACCGATGGATGGTCGATCCGTCGGTGGACGGCGAGTGGGACGGCGTACGCCGGGTGCTCGGCGCCGCCGGACTCGACCCGCCCGTGCTGCACGGCGACTACCTCACCGCCGCCTCGCTGGTCGTGCTCGGCGAGGCGGTCGCTCCCTGCCAGCCCACCTCGGGGCCGCGCGAGGACATGGCGATCCGCCCGTTGCGCGACGACCCGCTCGCCGTACGGCTGCTGCTGGTCTCGCGGCCCGGGGCCGACATGGGCGCGGTGTACGGGGAGTTGGAGGCCGCCTACATGGAGGCCGCCCGGCAGGCGGCCGGATACCACGAGTGGCTGCTGCGCCACCGCAGCCCGCTGGCGCGCACGCCCTGACGCGGGGGCGGCGGGGCAGGGGTGCCAGGTTCCCGGTTCCGCTGACAGCGTGCTGGTGTTCCCGGCGGGGCGCCCGGCGGGCAGAGTCACCACCATGAGGCTTCTGATGCTGGGCGGTACGGAATTCGTCGGACGGGCCGTCACCGAGGCGGCGGGGGAACGGGGCTGGGAGGTCACCGTCCTCCACCGCGGCCACCACGCGCCACCGGCGGGCGTGACCGCGCTGACCGGCGACCGGACGCGCGGCGCGGACGGCCTGGCCGCCCTGGCCGAGGGCACCTGGGACCTGGTCGTGGACACCTGGAGCGGCGCGCCGTCGGCCGTCCGGGACGCCGCCCGGCTGCTGTCCGGGAGAGCCGGGCACTACACCTACATCTCCAGCCGCTCCGTGTACGCGTACCCGGCCCCGGCGGGTCTCGGCGAGGACGGTCCGCCGGTGTCCGGCGCCAGTCCCGACGCGGGTGACGACGTCCCGTACGCCCTGGCCAAGCGCGGCGGCGAGCTGGCCGCCCTCGACGCCTTCGGCGACCGCGCCCTCCTGGCCCGCGCGGGCCTGATCATCGGCCCCGGCGAGAACATCGGCCGGCTGCCCTGGTGGCTCGGACGGATCGCCCGCGGCGGACCGGTGATCGCCCCCGGCCCCCGGGACACGGCCCTCCAGTACGTCGACGCCCGCGACCTCGCGACCTGGGTCCTGGACGCGGCGGAACGCGGCCTCGACGGCGCGTACAACACCGTCAGCCGCCCCGGCCACACCACGATGGGGGAGCTGCTGGACTCCTGTGTGCGGGTCACGGGCTCCACGGCCGAGCTGCGCTGGACCGCTCCCGAAACGCTGCTCGCGGCGGGCGTCGAACCCTGGAGCGACCTGCCGCTCTGGCTGCCCGCCGGTGAGCTCTACGACACCTTGTACCGGGGCGGGCACACCAAGGCGTACGACGCGGGGCTGCGCTGCCGGCCGGTCGGGGAGACGGTCGCCGACACCTGGGCCTGGCTGTGCGAGCGCGGTGGCAGCGCTCCGCAGCGCCCGGACCGGCCCCGGGTCGGCCTCGATCCGACGACCGAGGCGAAGCTGCTGGCAGGCTGAGCCACCGGCGTACCGGCGTACCGGCGTTCGGCGCAGCCATGGCCCCTATGGGCCCATGAACCCGGTACCTGCGGCGTGGCTTCCGGATGATTTGTCATCAGAGATGCATATTGCGCGGCATGGGAGAACAGGCGCACAGGCGCGGTGAGGGAACCGAGGCGGCGATGGCTGCGGCCACTGGGACACGTGTTCCCCGGGTCAGCCCTTAACGTGGTCCGATGACCGAACTGCTGTTGCATCTCGCCGAAGAACCCCTCTGGGAGGCGGCGCGCGGGAAGGGGACGTACGAGATGTCCACCCGCGGCCGCACCCTCCAGCAGGAAGGCTTCATCCACTGCTCGCTGCCCCACCAGCTGGCCGGTGTGGCCCGGATGCTCTACGGGGCGGACGACCGGAGCCTGGTGGTCCTGGTCATCGACCCCGCCCGGCTCACCGCCCCCGTGCGGTACGAGGCCGTGGCGCCGGGCGGCGAGGAGTTCCCGCATCTGTACGGACCGCTTCCGGTGGACGCCGTCGTGGACGTGCGGCCCTGGCAACGAGAGGAAGACGAATTCCAGTGATCGGCCCCCTCACCGCGGTGACCGGAGCGAGCGGCGCGGTCGGCGGACGGGTCGCCCGGCGGCTCGCCCGCACCGGCGTCCCCGTCCGGCTGCTCGGCCGCGACCCGTCCCGGCTGCCGGACCTGCCCGGCGCGGTCCACGCGCCCGCCGCCCCCTACGGCGACGCGGAAGCGATGCGCCGCGCCCTGGACGGGGCACACACCCTCTTCCTGGTCTCCGCGCACGAAAGCCCCGACCGGGTGCGCCAGCACACCACGGCGGTGGACGCGGCCGTCGCCGTGGGCGTCGAACGGATCGTGTACGTGTCGTTCCTCGGCGCCGCGCCGGACGCCACGTTCACCTTCGCCCGCGACCACTGGCACACCGAGGCACACACCCGGACCAGCGGGCTGCGCCACACCTTCCTGCGCGACAGCTGGTATCTCGCCGGGCTCCCGGCGATGACCGGGGCCGACGGCATCCTGCGCGGGCCGGGCGGCGACGGCAGGGTCGCGGCCGTCGCGCACGAGGACATCGCGGATGCCGCGACCGCCGTACTGCTCGACGAGGGCACCGTCCACGACGGCCGGGTGTACGACCTCACCGGGCCCGAGGCGTTCACGCTGGCCGAAGCGGCGGAGGTGCTCGGCCGCTTCGCCGGACGGCCCGTCCGCTACGTCCCCGAGACCCGTGAGGAGGCCTACGCCTCCCGTGCCGGGTACGGGGCCGAGGACTGGGAGGTGGCCGGCTGGGTCACCTCCTACGAGGCCATCGCGACGGGCGAGATGGCGGCCGTCTCGGACGCCGTGCCGGCCCTCACCGGGCACCCCGCCCAGAGCCTCGCCACCTATCTGGAGGAGCACCCGGACAGCTACCGTCACCTGCTCGCCGGTGGCTGAGGGAGCGCGGGCCCCAAGAACCGGGGTGTGAGGGACCGGGGCGCGGAGGACCGGGGCGCGACGGGGCCGGGCGCGACGGGGCCGGAGTCCGGCGGCGCGGGGTCAGCGCCACGGGATATGGCGCCAGGGACTGCCCTCGCTCTCCGTCAGAAGACGGTGGGCAAGGACGTTCTGCCCGTAGAACGGGCCGTACTCCTCCCCGTCGAAGCGCAGCACCCTGCCCAGCGCGTACGCCGCCGAGAACTCCTCCCACGAGCGGTAGGCGGACTTGCTCAGCGCGCCGGCGTACACGATCGCCTGCTCCGCCTCGGCCTGGGTGCAGTACCGGGCCGACAGCCCCCAGCGGGCGAGGTTCACGGCACGCCCGTAGTCGTACGCGACCGTGGTGCGGACCCTGCCGTCCGGGGGCAGCAGGCCGTCCGCGCGGAACCGGGCCTCGTACCGGATGATCCGCCGCACCAGTTCCTCGATGCCCCGGACGTCATCGGGGTCCGCGCCGATGTCCTGGGCATGCCCGGCGGCGGTCTCGCGCCAGAGATCGGCGGAGGGCGGCTCGCCGTACACGGCCCGCAGCTGTTCGCGGGCGCGGAGGGCGAAGTCCGGTTCCGGCGGGCTGTTGCGGGCGTCGAGCAGGGCGTTCAACTGCTCCTGCCAGCCCGCGTGATCGGTGATTCCCCAGGACTCGCGGAGCTGGGCGCGCTCCTGGGTGTACGCGCGGTAGACCGTGCCGATCTCGTTCCACGGCACCCCGTTGCCGATCGCCAGATGCACCCCGCAGGCCAGCCCGTAGGCGAGCGGCCCGTGCAGCGCGCCGTGCCGCAGGGCGAGCAGCCTGCCCCCGTCCGGGCGGTCGTTCTCCGCGTAGTGGCGCAGCCACATCGCCCGGTGCGGGGGTGTGGTGGGCAGCAGGAGCTGGGCCGGTGTACCGACGTTGACCCCCAGCAGTTCCCGCGGGTCCGGCCAGTCGAACTCGGCGATCCACCGCAGCGAAACCCCGCGGAACACCCAGTCCGGATGCCAGGGGGGCAGCATCCCGCGGGTGAGCACCGGCATGCAGACGAACCCCGCGGGGTCGCGGTGCGGGCGCCAGGTGATCGTCCGGGGATCGGCGTCGACCGCGGCCTTCGGCGCCGGGATGTACAGCTCCGCCCCTGCCAGGACCCGTAGTTGGGCCGCCACGTCACCGCGCAGCCCGGCTTCGTGGAGCAGTTGTTCGGTCTCGGACGGCGGTGACCAGGGTGCCGGGTGCGGGGCCTGCGGGTGCGGGTTCATGACCAAGGGATGTTCCGGTAGGGGCTCATGGGGTCCTGGGTGAGGATGCGGTGCTGGGCGAGCGATTCCTGGACCGTGAGCCCCGCACCCTCGTCCCCGTCGAAGTGGATCAGCCGGGTCAGGCAGTAGCCGAGCGAGAAGTCCGCCCACGAGCCGTACGCCCGGCGGGCCAGTTCGCCGATCCGCAGGACGGCCTGCTCGGCCTCGTGCGGCTCGCAGTAACGGGCCCCCAGCGCGAGGCGCACGACGTTGACCGCCCGCCCGTGGTCGAACGCGGCCAGGGTGTCGACCCGCCCGTCCGGCGCGAGGAGGCCCTCGGCCCGGAACAGGGCCTCGTACCGCTCGATGAGCCGCAGCGAACGCGCCGCCTCGGCGAGATCCTCCGGGTCCGCGCGGTGTGCGGCCGGTGGACCGGTGACGGCATCGGACCACTCCTCGTGCGAGGGAGTCCGGCCGAGCCGGGTGACGAGAGCGGACCGGGTCCGCAGGACTCCCTCGGGGACCCGCCCGGCCAACCGGGTCCTCATCAGGGAGTCGAGTGTGTCCCGGTAGTCGGCGCGGTGGTGGACACCCCAGGGACTGCGCAGCCGCGCCTTGTCCGTCGGGTAGTCGTCGTAGACGGCGCCGAGACCGTTCCAGACGAGGCCGTTGTGTACGGCGAGATGGGCACCGAGGGCCAGCCCGTGCGCGAGCGGCCCGTGCAGCGGCCCGCCGCTGTGCGTGAGCAGGCGACCGGCCCGCGGCCCGCCCGACCGCGCGTCGGCTTTGAGCCAGGCCCGGTGGTGCCGGGTCCGGGCCTCGACGACGGCGGCGTACGGCGTGCCGTGGTTGACCGCCAGCCACCGGCGGTCCTGCGGCCAGGCGAGGGCGAGTTCGGAGAGCCGGGTCCGGCGGAACACCCACTCCGGATGCCAGGGCGGCAGCATGCCCGGGGTCAGGACAGGGACACAGGTGCGGCCGGACGCGGGGTCGTGGAACGAGGGGAGCGGGGCGGTGAAGCCGGGGGTGTCGGCGTGCAGCCGGGGGACCAGCACATAGAGCCGGGTACGGGAGAGCACGTCCAGGACCGCGTCCGCGCTGCCGTGCGCCGTGGCCTCGTACAGCTGTCGCTCGATGTCCGTCGGCGGAGGGCTGCCGGTCCCGGTGTCCCCTCCCGTCGGCCCGACGGCACCGCTGTACGCGTGCGGCCCTGGCCCCGCCCCTGTCTCCGCCCCGGTCCCCGTGGTCACGGGCCGATCCTACGAAACGGGTGCCGGACGGCGGCGCGGGGCACTCGGTATACGGCGGGCGCGGCTCGGTGGTCCGGCTCCGGCGCCCCGGTCAGGCGGCACGGCTCTCCCAGCCGGGGTCCGTGTCCGGGTGCGCCGTCGGGTGCGCGTCCGCCGGGTGGGTCTCCGTCGGCTGCGTCTCCGCCGGACGGGCGTCCGGATGCGCGTCCGCCCAGTCGGGCAGTCCGGTGGGCACGGGCGCGGTGATGGCTCCGGACGCGAGGGCCTTCGCCACCGCGTCGAGCCGGGAGACGGCGTCCAACTTCCGGAACGCCGCGTGCAGATGGCGCTTGACGGTGCCGGTCGTGATCCCGAGGCTGCTGGCGATCTGCTGGTTGGTCATGGCGGCGGCGGCGCACCGCACCACCTGTAACTCGCGCGGCGAGAGCGGGGCGGGCTCCCGGCCGAGGGCGGAGTCCTCCTCGGAGCCGGGCGCGAGCGCGCGTTCGGCGGTGTGCGGTGCGAGCGCGCGTACGGCGGCGACCAGCGCGTCCCGGCCCGCGTCGTGCGGCAGACAGGCATGGGCCCCGGCGGCCCGGAGCGCGGCGCGGTCGACCGCGCCGTAGGGCGGCGCCGCCAGCACCGAGGCCGCGGGGACCGTACGGCGCAGGGCCCGCACGGTGCGGACCGCGGCCCCCGGCGTCTGCAACGGCTCCAGGACGACGACATGGGGCCGCAGCCGGAGGGCCACCCGCTCGGTCTCCTGCGCGTCGGAGGTCAGCCCGAGGACGGCGAGGTCCTTCTGTGCGTGGAGCAGGCCGGCGAGAGCCTCCCGGAGCAGTGGGTGCTCGCCTGCGACGATGATGCGGACTGGGGGCATGGTCACCTTCCACTGGTCGAGCGGTACGGGACAGCCCTCAGAGGGACTTCACGGCCCTGGCGACGGTAACAAACGGCATTGCGCGACTGTCAATGCCGTACAGCGCATTGAATGCGTAAATTCTGGCGCGATAAAAAGAATGGGCCGCCTTTTTGGCCGAAATGAATCGGCGGGTGCGGGGTGGGCGTTTATCTCAGTTTTAACAGCAGAGAAACCGGACCGTTCAATTCTGTTCGCGGGGTGCGTCACCACGGGACGGGGCCGAAATTTCCGACGAAGCCGCCCGTGGGACTCCCGGCTCCCGCCGTCGCCGTCCGCACGATGACCTCGGCGCCCTCCTCGACCGTCAGGACACCCGTGTGGCCGTTCAGGTCGGTGGCCGTCCAGCCGGGGTCCACCGCGTTGAAGCGGATCGCGGGGTAGGTCAGCGCGTACTGCGCGGTGAGCATGTTCAGCGCGGCCTTGGAGGAGTTGTAGCCGAGGCTCGGGTAGTAGACGGGCAGGAGGGGGCGGTAACGCTCGGGCGCGGCGGCGATCGCGAGGGAGCCGAGTCCGCTGCTGACGTTCACCACGGCCGGGGACTCGCCTGCCTCCAGCAGCGGCAGGAACGCCTGGGTCACCCGTACGACCCCGAGGACATTGGTCTCGTAGACCGCGAGGACGTCGTCGGCCGTCATCTCGCCGGGTTCCTTGAGGGGACCCGTGATGCCCGCGTTGTTCACCAGGACGTCGAGGCACCCGCTCCGCTCGCGGACGGCGGCCGCGGCGGCCCGTACCGTGTCGTCGCGGGTCACGTCGAGGAGCACGGCGTGCGCGCCGATGGCGGCGGCGGCCTCCCGCCCGCAGTCGAGGTCCCGCGCGCCCAGATGGACGGTGTGACCCGCTTCGACCAGGCGCCGGGCCGTCTCCAGCCCCAGCCCCCTGGTGGCACCGGTGATGAGTGTCGACGTCATGGTCACGCCCTCCCGGAGGAGCCGTCTGCGCCGATGGTGACGGCGACGTCGTCGGCCGGTGGTTGCGTGGCGTAGGCGGCAAGGAACGTGTCGACCGCCGCCCGCGCCACGGTGCGCAGTTCACCGTCCGGTACCCGTCGGGTGCCGAGCCGTGAACGCATCTCCATCGGTCCCAGGAGCAGGGCGAGGAACTGCTCCGCCGCCAGGTCCGGGTCGCGGTTCCGCAGCCGTGCGGAGAGCGTGAGGCGCGCCAGCCGGTCCGCGAGGGTGTCCTTGACGCGCTGTGCCCCCTCGCGCTGTACGACGTCGAGCAGTTCGGGAAACCTGGTGGCCTCGGCGTGCATGAGCCGGCGCAGCGCCCATGACTCCTCGGTGGAGTGCGAGCGCAGGAGCCGGTGGCCCGTGAGCTCCAGTGCGGCGCGTACGCCGTCCCCCGGCTCGCGCAGTCCTTCGAGCGCCGCGAGGTGGTGGGCGACCGTGCGGGCGGCGACGGTCTCCATCGACTCGCGGAACAGGGACTCCTTGTCGCGGAGGTGGTTGTAGATGGTGGGTTTGGCGACGCCCGCCTCGGCCGCGATCTCCTGCACGCAGGACTGCCCGTATCCCTCGCGGGCGAAGACCCGGAAGGCGGCGTCGAGGATGGCCCTCCGCTTGTCGATGCGTCCGCGTGAGGTGTCTCGCCGTGGCGCGGGAGATGTTCTGGGTTCAGTCACCCCTCCATCGTACCGTCGGAACTCGAAAATTGAACCGACAAGTACAACTTCCTGGGCGTCCTGGTTGCGTGGCTACGACGGCGACCGTTATGTTGAACCGACCGGTTCAAGCGATGTTCCATGTCATTCCCGATGGAGTTGCGACTATGTCCAAAGCGCAGGATGGCCGCCTGGATCCCAGGCTGCTGCAACTGATCGGCGTGGTCCTGCTGGGCGGGATCATGGGGATCCTCGACAGCACCATGGTCGCCGTCGCGGCCGACACGCTCTCCCAGGAGTTCAAGACCTCGCTGACGTCGATCAGCTGGGCCTCGACCGCCTATCTGCTCACGCTGACCGTCACCATCCCGGTCACCAGCTGGGCGATCGGCCGGTTCGGCGTCAAGCGGCTGTGGCTGTTCGGGCTGGTGCTGTTCCTGGTCGGTTCGCTGGCCTCCGCACTCGCCTGGAACCTGGGCAGTCTGATCGTCTTCCGGATCGTGCAGGGCTTCGGCTCCGGCGTGCTCGATCCGCTCGTCCTGGTGATCCTGGCCCGCGCGGCGGGTCCGAGCAGGGCCGGACGTGTCATGGGCATGATGGGAGTGGTGCTGTCGCTCGGCCCGGTCCTCGGCCCCGTGCTCGGCGGGGTGGTGCTCGAATCCCTCGACTGGCGCTGGATGTTCTACATCAACCTGCCGATCGGGATCGTGGCCTTCCTGCTCGCGATGCGGGTCATCCCGGCCGACCCGGCCGGCGCACGGTCCGACACCCGGCTGGACGTCACCGGCTTCGCGCTGATGGCCCCCGGCTTCGCCGCCATGGTGCTCGGCCTGACGCAGGCGGGCGAACACGCCGGATTCACGGCGCCGTCCGTGATCGTCCCGCTGTCCATCGGCGTCGTCCTGCTCACCGGTTACGTACTCCACGCGCTGCGCGCCCGGCGCGTCCCGCCGCTGATCGACGTCCGGCTGTTCAGCAGCCGCAGCTTCGCCGCGAGCGTCACCGTCCAGGGGCTCGTCGGACTCGCCACCTACGCCGGTCTGTTCGCGCTGCCCCTCTACTACCAGCTGCTGCACGGGCACGGTGCCCGTGCCGCCGGGCTGCTGGTGGCGCCGCTGGGCCTGGGCTCCGCACTCGCCATGCCGCTCGCGGGACGCCTCAGCGACCGGATGGGAGCCCGCAGCCTCGCCCAGGGCGGCGCGGTCATCGCGGCGCTCGGCGCCTTCGCGCTCACCCGCATCGGCGGCGACAGCGGTGAACTGTGGTCGGCGCTGGGCGCCTTCGCGATCGGCCTCGGCCTGGGCGCCGTCGGCGCGCCCACCATGGGGGCGCTCTACCGGACGCTGCCCCCGGAGAAGGTGCCCCAGGGCAGCTCGGTGCTCTACAACCTCAACCAGCTCGGTGGAGCGCTCGGCGTCGCCCTCGTCACCCTGATCCTCGCGACGGCGGGGGCGGACAACGGGAATCAGGCCGACGCGGTCAGCGGATTCCACAGCGTCTACTGGTTCGTGACCGCGGTCTGTGCGGTCATCCTGATCGCCACGCCGCTGCTGCCCGGCAGGCCCGAGGCCGCGCCCGCCGCGGCGGCGGAGCCCGAGGGAACCCCCGCGAAGGAGCCCGTCGGCGGCGCGTGACAGAGGCGCGGAGACGGTCGGCGGTCCTTCCGGAAGCGCCCGGCCGGTCCGGAAGGGGTCTTCCGGAAGCCGCCCGGCCGGTCCGGCCCGCGAAGACGCGGACCGGACCGGCCCGGTCCCGTTCTCAGGAGGAGGACAGCGCCTCCGGACTGCGGGGCGGATCGTCGGCCGGGGGCGGGGGCGCGCCCCCGCCCCCGGCCGGGGCCACGAGGACATGGCCGTCGCGGCGGACCGGGGCACGGCGCCGCTGGCGGGCCGCCGTCCAGCGCACGACGGGTTGTTCCACCACGGTGTGCAGCAGCCACGCCAGTACCAGGGAGACCACGAAGGCGGCCAGGATCACCGCGACGGCCACCGGCGCCGGCAGGCTCTCCCCGGCGCCGAGCAGCCGGTGGCCGTACAGCAGGACGAGGCCGTGCACCATGTAGAAGCCGAAGGAGACCTCACCCAGCCACACCGGAACGCGGGCTGCCGGGCCGCTGCCGCGCGGGGGCCCCGCCAGATCGGCCTGGGTCACGGCCGCCACGAGCAGCGCCAGCGGAACGGCCGGCAGGGCCACCAGGCTGAAGAGATACGGCACCTGGCAGGCCAGCCAGTACGAGGCCAGCACCAGAGCGGCCGCCGGGAGGACCCGGACCCGGACCAGCAGCCCCTCGCGGACGATGCGGGCGACCAGGATGCCGAGGACGAACTCCAGGACCCGGGTCGAGGGCAGGACGTACACGAACCAGAACCGCGTGACACCGACCGTTCCGTCCGGCATCGCCGCCTGCGGCCCGTCCGGCAGCAGCTGGGCCAGCAGCGGTACGCACCAGATGGCCACGGCGGTCGCCGCGGCGCATCCCCACAGGTACGCGGGCCCGATGCGTGACAGGAAGCGCCACAGCAGCGGGAACGACAGATAGAACAGCAGCTCGCACGCCAGGGACCAGCTCACCGGGTTGCCGCTGAGGAAGATCTCGATCCTGGGGTACCAGGCGTGGACGAGCAGCAGATTGGGCACCGCGCCCGGCAGCGCGAGCGCACCGCTCACCCCCGCGGCGGCGGTGAGGGCTATGACGGCCGTGACGAGATGGTTCGGATAGATCTTGGCCAGGCGCCGTTGCCAGAATCTGCGGGCGGTGTCGTCCGGGCGGGCCGTCCACGCGAGCACGAAGCCGCTGAGCACGAAGAAGAACGAGACACCGATCCATCCCGCCTTCTGGAAGAGGGCCGCGAATCCGTCCTGGATTCCGGCGTCGGAGAAGAACCCCTCGACGGACGCGTGAAAGGCGAAGACCAGCGCGGCGGCGATGAATCGCAGCCCCGTCAGCTTTTCCAGCCGTGCCGTCCGGGGCGTCACGCCGGTTCCTGCTAAAAGCGTCATGGGACATCCTTGTGAGGTATTCCGGGTCGCCGACGGGACCGCGGAGTGAATGGCTGCTGCGCCGGGGAATCGCGCTGATGCGGAGAGGGCCGCGTGACCGGGAATCGGGGTGTTCCCGGGTGTGCGAGCGGTTCCGGCCGGCCTGAGGGCTGCCACGTAATCCCTGGCCGGCGCGCTGATTTCCCGCAGGGCGCACGGAAGTGGGCCGAGTGTCGCAGCCGGTGTTCAAAGAACGGTAAACACGCCGTTCGGCGACGGCGTTTTTCGGCCCGGAAGCATTCGGTCCGCGGCTGTCGACGGCTTTGGACGGACTTTGGCCGTTCCTTGGTCGGGTGCTGCGACGCTCATCGGGAACCCACGCCCCGACCGGATCCCGTGCGGGGCGGGGCACCCATCCGAGCTGTCCCAGGAGGCGCCTCGCATGAACGACCACCACTCCCCGAAAGAGCCCTCGGTCGGCCAGGTCATGGGGATCCTGAGCGGTTACTGGCAGACGAAACTGCTGTTCACCGCCGTGGAGTCGGACGTCTTCACCCGGCTGTCGGGAGCCCCGGCCACCGCCGAGGACCTTGCCCGGAGCCTCGGACACCGCATGCCCGGAGCCCGCGACTTCCTGCTCGCCCTCGCGGGTATCGGTCTGCTCGAAGCGACGGACGACGGCACGTTCCACAACTCACCGGCCGCCGAACGCTATCTGGTGAGCGGGCGCCCCGAATTCGTCGGCGGCTACCTGAAGTTCTGCGAGAGCGAACTCAATCCGGCCTGGGACGGGCTGTCCGAATCACTGCGCACGGGTGAGCCCCGGAACACCGCCGCGCGGGCCGGGAATCCCTACTACTCGCTGTACGAGGACAGGGAGGTGACGCATTCCTTCCTGGAGAGCATGGATATGTTCAACACCCCGCTCTCGCGACGGGTGAGCGACCTGGACTGGGAAAAGCACCAGTCGTTCGTGGACGTCGGCGGCGCCCGCGGGAACCTCGCCCACCATCTGGTGACCACCCACCCCCATCTGACGGGCACCGTCTTCGACCTGCCGCAGCTGGAGCAGCCCTTCACCGAGTACATGAAGACGCTCGGCGATCAGGGAGCCGTCTCCTTCCACGGCGGTGACTTCTTCACGGACCCGCTGCCGGAGGCCGACGTACTCGTCTTCGGGCACGTCCTGCACAACTGGGGCACCGAGGACCGCGTCACACTGCTGCGCAAGGCGCACGCGGCGATCCGGCCCGGCGGCGCGGTCCTGGTCTACGACCCCATGGTCAGCAACAGCAGGCCGCCGCTCTACGCGACGCTGGCGAGCCTCAGCATGCTGGTCTGGTCGGCGGGCGGCGGTGAGTACTCCGTCGGCGAATGCCACGCCTGGCTGAAGGAAGCCGGCTTCCGCCCCGAGACGATCGGCCCCGAGGACACCCCGGACGACGTCTTCGTGATCGGACACGTGGACCGCTGAGCCCGCTTCGCCGGTACCGGACCGCCGAGCCCGGTTCCGCCGGCACCGACCGCTGTCGACGGAGCGCCGCCGCCGTGTACGGCGACGCGCGTCTCCCGGCGTGAGGACGTGAGGAGAGGTACATGGACGCTTCAGTCATAGTCGTGGGAGCGGGACCGGCGGGACTCATGCTCGCCGGAGAACTGCGCCTGGCCGGTACGGACGTGATGCTCCTGGAGAGACTGCCGCGGCGCACCGGCGAATCCCGCGGCATCGGATTCACCCCCCGTACGAGAGAGGTCTTCGACCAGCGGGGCCTGTTGTCCCGCTTCGGTGAGCTGGAGACCAGCGGCCAGGGGCACTTCGGGGGCATCCCGCTGGACTTCGCGGTACTGGGCGGCGGCGATCTGGCCGCCCGGAGCGTTCCGCAGTCCGCCACCGAAGCGGTCCTGGAGACCTGGGTCCGCGAACTCGGGGTCGACGTCCGGCGCGACCACGAGTTCGTCGGGCTGACGGACGACGGGGACGGTGTCGACGTACAGGTGCGGGGGCCCGCGGGCGAGAGCGTCCTGCGCACCCGCTATCTGATCGGGTGCGACGGCGGCCGGAGCGCCGTACGCAAGGCCGCCGGGTTCGACTTCCCCGGCACCGAGGCCACCACCGAGCTGTTCCTCGCCGACATCCGCGGTGTCGAACTGGAGCCGCGCATGGTGGCCGACCGGGTCACCGACGGCATGGTCATGGTCGGCCGGCTCGGCGACGGCATCCACCGCGTCATCGTCGGCGAACGCGGCGCCCCGCCCCGCCGCAGGAACGGACCGCCCCCCTTCGCCGAGGTCGCCGACACCTGGAAACGGCTCACCGGCATCGACATCTCGACCGCCGAACCGGTGTGGGTCAGCGCCTTCGGCGACGCGACCCGGCAGGCCACCGAGTACCGGCGGGGCCGGGTGCTGCTGGCAGGGGACTCGGCCCACATCCACCTGCCCGCCGGCGGGCAGGGCATGAACACCGGCATCCAGGACTCGGTGAACCTGGGCTGGAAACTCGCGGCCGTCCTGCGCGGCACAGCGCCCCCCGCACTGCTGGACACCTACCACTCGGAGCGCCACGAGGTCGGACGGCGGCTGCTCGCCAACACCCGCGCCCAGAGCCTGCTCCTGCTCGGCGGCGAGGAGGTGCAGCCGCTGCGCGAGACGCTGGCCGAACTCGCCCGGTACGACCAGGCGGCCCGCCATCTCGCGGCCAAGGCCGCCGGCCTCGACATCCGCTACGACGTCGGCGGCGGCACCCATCCCCTCCTGGGGCTGCGGCTGCCGCGGGTGGACCTGCACCACCGGGGCCGCCCCACCAGCACGGCCGAACTCCTGCGGCCCGGCCGGGGCGTGCTGCTCGACCTGGACGACAGCACGGCGCTCCGGAACCGCGCGGAGCCGTGGCGGCACCGCGTCGACCTCGTCACCGCCGAGGCGCGGGAGGCGGCCACGCCGGCCGGTCCGCTCGACGGTGCGTACGCGGTCCTGCTGCGCCCCGACGGCCATGTCGCCTGGATCGCGCCCGGCAGCCACCACGACCTGCCCATGGCCCTGGAGCGCTGGTTCGGGCCCGGCCGGTAGCTCCGGGGCGGACACCCGGACCGCGGACCTCACCCTTCGTACGTACGCGCAGAGAGAAGGAAAGATGCACAGCACCCTGATCGTCGCCCGGATGGAGATCGGCTCCGCCGAGGACGTCGCCCGCGTCTTCACCGAGTTCGACGGCACCGACATGCCCCATCGCATGGGCACCCGGCGCAGGCAGCTCTTCTCCTACCGGGGCCTCTACTTCCACCTCCAGGACTTCGACGCCGAGGACGGCGGATCGCGGATCGAGGAGGCCAAGACGGACCCGCGCTTCGTCCGGGTCAGCGAGGACCTGAAGCCGCTCATCGAGGCGTACGACCCCGCCACCTGGCGCTCGCCGGCCGACGCGATGGCGCAGCGCTTCTACCACTGGACCAGCCGATGAGCCGCGCGGACGGCCGCCGGGTGGTGATCACCGGCATCGGTGTCACCGCACCCGGCGGGCCGGGCACGAAGAGCTTCTGGCAGCTGCTGACCGACGGACGCACCGCCACCCGGCGGATCTCCCTGTTCGACCCCTCGCCCTTCCGTTCCCAGACGGCCGCCGAGGTGGACTTCGACGCCGCGGCGCTCGGTCTCGGCCCGCAGGAGATCCGGCGCATGGACCGGGCGGCCCAGTTCGCGGTGGTCACCGCACGCGAGGCGGCCGTCGACAGCGGGCTGGAATTCCACGCGGTGGACCCCGGCCGGATGGGGGTGACCCTCGGCACCGCCGTGGGGGCCACCATGGGCCTGGACGAGGAGTACCGCACGGTCAGCGACGGCGGACGCCTCGAACTCGTCGACCACGCCTACGCCGTACCCCACCTCTACAGCTATATGGTCCCCAGCTCCTTCGCCGCCGAGGTCGCCTGGGCGGTCGGGGCCGAGGGCCCCGCCACCGTCGTCTCGACCGGCTGCACCTCCGGACTCGACGCGGTGGGCTACGCGGCCGAGGTCATCCGGGAGGGCTCCGCGGACGTCATGATCGCGGGTGCCGCCGAGGCGCCGATCTCGCCCATCACCGTGGCCTGCTTCGACGCGATCAAGGCGACGACCCCGCGCAACGACGACCCGGAACACGCCTCGCGCCCCTTCGACGCCAGCCGCAACGGCTTCGTCCTCGGGGAGGGTTCGGCCGTGTTCGTCCTGGAGGAACGGGAGAGCGCCCGACGGCGCGGCGCCCATGTCTACGCGGAGGTGGCCGGCTACGCGACCCGGTCCAACGCCTTCCACATGACCGGACTGCGCCCGGACGGGCAGGAGATGGCGGAGGCGATACGGGTGGCCATGGCCGAGGCGAGGGTCAACGCCGAGGACATCGACTACATCAACGCGCACGGCTCCGGCACCAAACAGAACGACCGCCACGAGACCGCGGCCTTCAAACGGAGCCTGGGCGAGTGGGCCCACCGCGCTCCCATCAGCTCGATCAAGTCGATGATCGGCCACTCGCTGGGCGCCGTCGGCTCCATCGAGCTCGCGGCGTCGGCCCTGGCCATGGAGCACGGTGTCGTGCCGCCCACCGCCAATCTGCACACCCCCGACCCGGAGTGCGACCTGGACTACACCCCGCTGACCGCACGCGAACAGCGGACGGACACCGTGCTGTCCGTGGGCAGCGGATTCGGCGGATTCCAGAGCGCGGTGGTGCTGGCCCGGCCGGACAGGGGCGAGCGGTGAGCGTCAGGACGGTGGTGACGGGTCTCGGCATCGCGGCACCCAACGGGCTCGGCATCGAGGAGTACTGGTCCGCCACCCTCGCGGGGCGCGGGGCGATCGGACCGCTCACCCGGTTCGACGCCTCCTCCTACCCGGCGCGGCTGGCGGGCGAGATCCGGGGATTCACGGCCGCGGAGCACCTGCCCGGCAGGCTGCTGCCGCAGACCGACCGGATGACCCAGCTCGCCCTGGTCAGCGCCGGCTGGGCGCTGGACGACGCCGGAGTCGTACCGGACGAGCTGCCCGCGTACGACATGGGCGTGATCACGGCCAGCCATGCGGGCGGCTTCGAGTTCGGCCAGAACGAACTGAAGGCGCTGTGGAGCAAGGGCGGCAAGTACGTCAGCGCGTACCAGTCCTTCGCGTGGTTCTACGCCGTCAACAGCGGCCAGATATCCATCCGCAACGGCATGCGCGGCCCCAGCGGTGTCGTCGTCAGCGATCAGGCGGGCGGTCTGGACGCGATCGCGCAGGCCCGCCGCCAGATCCGCAAGGGCACCCCGCTGATCGTCTCCGGCGCCGTCGACGCCTCCCTCTGAACCTGGGGGTGGGTGGCCCAGCTCGCCGGCGGCCGGCTCAGCCGGAGCGAGGACCCCGGCCACGCCTATGTGCCCTTCGATGACGCGGCCGTCGGTCATGTGCCGGGCGAGGGTGGGGCGTTGCTCATCCTGGAGGACGCCGAACACGCCCGGTCCCGCGGCGCCCGGCAGATCTACGGCGAGATCACCGGCCACGCCTCCACCTTCGACCCGCCGCCGTGGAGCGGCCGGGGGCCCGCCGTGCAGCGGGTCATCGAAGAGGCGCTGGCCGACGCGGGGACCGTCCCCGACGAGGTGGACGTCGTCTTCGCGGACGCGGCGGCGCTGCCCGAGCTCGACCGGATCGAGGCCGCCGCGATCACCAAGGTGTTCGGACCGTACGCGGTGCCGGTCACCGCGCCCAAGACCATGACCGGGCGGCTCTACTCGGGTGCCGCGCCGCTCGACGTGGCCGCCGCGTGCCTGGCCATCCGGGACGGACTGATCCCGCCGACCATCCACAGCTCGCTCTCCGGCCGGTACGAGATCGACCTGGTGACCGGTGCTCCGCGCACCGCCCCGGTACGCACCGCGCTGGTGGTGGCCCGCGGCCACGGGGGGTTCAACTCCGCGGTCGTGGTGCGCGCACCACGCGACTGACCCGCACCGGCACCGCACCACAGGCACCGCGCGACCGACACCCGGGCCCCCCGCCCGGCGAACGTCCCGCCTGTGCACCTCCGTTGTGACGCACTCAGGAAAGGACCGCCATGTCCATCGACATCGCCTTCACCATCGACGACCTCAAGCACATCCTGCGCGAGGGCGCCGGAGCGGACGAGAGCGTCGACCTCGACGGCGACATCCTCGACGCCGCCTTCGACGAGCTGGGCTACGAGTCCCTCGCGATGCTGGAGACCGCCGGCCGCATCGAGCGCGAGTTCGGGATCAGCCTCGACGAGGAGGCGTTCAGCACCGCGGGCACGCCCCGCGCCCTGATCGCGCTGGTCAACACCCATCTGTCGGCGACACAGACCGCCTGACGTCCCGCCCGCCCGGCACCTTCCGGGGCCGGATCCGCAATCAGGAGAGGCACACATGACGCACGACGTATCCAGGGTCGCCCTCGTCACCGGCGGGACCAGCGGCATCGGACTGGCGGCCACCCGGCTGCTGGCCCGGCAGGGCCACCGGGTCTTCCTCTGCGCACGGAGCGCGGACACCGTCTCCCGCACGGTCAAGGAGCTCCGGACCGAGGGCCTGGACGTGGACGGAACCGTCGCGGACGTGGGGTCCAAGGAGGATGTCGCCTCGTTCGTCGAAGCGGCCGTCGCCCGCTACGGAACGGTCGACGTCCTGGTGAACAACGCGGGCCGCAGCGGCGGCGGGGTGACCGCCGACATCGCGGACGAGCTGTGGCTGGACGTGATCAACACCAACCTCAACAGCGTCTTCTTCATGACCCGGGAGGTGCTCACCACCGGCGGCATGCGGGAGAAGGACCGCGGCCGGATCATCAACATCGCCTCCACCGCGGGCAAACAGGGCGTCGTCCTGGGCGCCCCGTACTCCGCCTCCAAGCACGGGGTCGTCGGCTTCACCAAAGCCCTCGGCAACGAGCTCGCGCCGTCCGGCATCACCGTCAACGCGGTCTGCCCCGGCTATGTGGAGACCCCGATGGCCCAGCGGGTGCGCCAGGGGTACGCCGCCGCGTACGACACCGGCGAGGAGCAGATCATGCAGAAGTTCACGGCCAAGATCCCGCTCGGCCGCTACTCCACCCCCGAGGAGGTCGCCGGGCTCGTCGGCTATCTCGCCTCCGACACCGCGGCCTCCATCACCGCCCAGGCGCTGAACGTCTGCGGCGGCCTGGGCAACTTCTGAGCCCGGCCGCCCGCCCGCGGGAGCCCGGCAACCCACAGGAGCCCGGCCACCCACGGGAGCCCGGCCGCGCACCACAGGAAAAGGAGAGGACAGAGATGACGGAGCAGGCGCCCCGCGAGGTCGAGCACGAGATCACGGTGCAGGCACCCGCCACGGAGGTGTACCGCCTCCTGGCGGAGGTGGAGAACTGGCCCAGGCTCTTCCCGCCGTCGGTGTACGTGGACTACGCGGAGAAGAACGGCAACGAGGAACGCATCCGCATCTGGGCCACCGCCAACGGCGAGGCCAAGAACTGGACATCGCGCCGCACCCTCGACCCGGAGGGCCTGCGCATCACCTTCCGGCAGGAGGTCTCCGCGCCTCCGGTGGCCGAGATGAGCGGCACCTGGATCATCGAGGCACGCGGGGCCTCCGAGACACGGGTCCGCCTGCTGCACACCTACCGGGCCATCGACGACGATCCGGAGGGCCTGGACTGGATCGACAAGGCGGTGGACCGCAACAGCAGGGCCGAACTCCCGGCGCTGAAGGAGAACCTGGAGCTGGCCGCCGAGTCCGCCGGGCTCACCCTCTCCTTCGAGGACAGCGTCCGGATCGACGGTTCGGCCAAGGACGCCTTCGACTTCGTCAACGAGGCCCAGCTGTGGACGGAGCGGCTGCCGCACGTCCACGAGGTGCGCCTGACGGAGGACAGCCCCGGCGTCCAGACCCTGCGGATGGACACCGTGGCGAAGGACGGCTCCACGCACACCACGGAGTCGGTCAGGATCTGCTTCCCGCACCACCGGATCGCGTACAAGCAGACCACCCTCCCGGCCCTGATGACCCTGCACACCGGCTACTGGCAGTTCGACGAGCAGGACGACGGCGGCACGGTCGCGACCTCCCAGCACACCGTGGTGGTCAACACCGCGAACATCACGGCGATCCTCGGCCCGGACGCCGGTGTGCCCGAGGCCCGCGCGTTCCTGCGGGAGGCCCTGGGCACGAACAGCCGGGCCACCCTCGGCCATGCCAAGGCGTTCGCGGAAGCGCGGCGCTGAGGCGATGGGCGGCGCGGCGGAGATGGACGGGGCGGTGGGCGGGGCCGTACAGGCCGACGAGGGCGGGGCCGTGGACGTGATCGTCGTCGGCGCCGGTCCCGTGGGCCTGCTGCTCGCGGGTGAACTCGCCGCGGGCGGTGCCCGGGTGACCGTGCTGGAACGGCTGGACCGGCCGACCGCCGAGTCCCGGGCCTCCATCCTGCACACCAGGACCATGGAGATCTTCGCGGACCGGGGCGTCCTCGACCGGCTGGGACCTCTGCCCGACGGCGGGCGCGGCCACTTCGGCGGCATGCCGCTCGACCCCGCGCTCGCCGACCCCGCCCACCCGTACGCCGGCCAGTGGGAGTGCCTGCAGAGCCGCCTGGAACCCGTGCTCCAGAGCTGGGCCGAGGACCTGGGCGCCGAGGTCCGCCGCGGCCTGACCGTCACCGCCCTGACCGCCACCGGACCGGACAGCGCCGGGGCCGTCACCACCGGACCGGACACCACCGGGCCGGACGGGCGGGCGGGCGGGGTGCGGGTGGAAGCGGCCGGTCCCGGTGGGCGCACGCGCGCCTTCGCGGCCTCCTACGTCGTGGGATGCGACGGCGAGCGCAGCTCCGTACGGTGGCTCGCCGGGTTCGGGACCGAGGGCGAGGACGCCACCCGGGAGATGCTCCGGGCCGATGTGCTGGACATCGCCGTGCCGGACCGGAGGCTGCGGCGCTACCCGAACGGCACCGCCACCGCCCATCGCAGGGCCGACGGCAGCACCCGCCTGATGGTCCACGACCGCACCCGTGCTCCCGCCGGGCACACCGGTGCGCCGGAGTTCGAGGAGGTCGTGGCGGCCTGGGCGCGGGTGACCGGTGAGGACATCGGCCACGGCCGGCCCCGCTGGCTCAACCGGTTCGACAACGCCCGTCTCCAGGCCACCCGTTACCGGTCGGGCCGGGTCCTTCTGGCGGGCGACGCGGCGCATGTCCAGATGCCCGTCGGCGGCCAGGCACTGAACCTGGGGCTCCAGGACGCGGCCTCCCTGGGGCCCCGGCTCGCCGCGCTGGTCACCGGCCGGGCCGGTGAGGAGGTGCTGGACGCCTACGACGCGGAGCGCCGTCACGCCGGAGCCCGCACCCTGACCGACATCCAGGCCCAGGCGCTGCTGCTGTTCGGCGGCCCGGAGGTGGACGGCGCGCGGGAGGTGTTCGCCGAACTGCTGGGACAGGACGACGTACGCCGTCACCTCGCCCGGAGGATCAGCGGCCTGGACACCCCGCACACCCCGCAGAGCGCAGTGCGTTCCCCCTCCGCTTCCCACCCGACTCCCCCTACCGAGCAAAGGAGTTCCCCCATGAGCAGGCTCACCGGAAAGACCGCTCTCGTCACCGGTTCCAGCCGCGGCATCGGCCGCGCCACCGCCGTGCGGCTGGCCCGCGAAGGCGCCCTGGTCGCCGTGCACTACGCGAGCAACGAGGAGGCCGCGCGGGAGACGGTCACCCGGATCGAGAAGGAGGGCGGCAGGGCCTTCCCGGTACGGGCGGAGCTGGGCGTCCCCGGCGATGTGCACGAGCTGTTCCTCGGCCTGGAACAGGGCCTCAAGGAGCGCACCGGCGAGACCACCCTCGACATCCTCGTGAACAACGCGGCCGTCACCGGCAACGACGGGATCCAGCCCGAGGACGTCACCGCCGAAGACCTCGACCGGTACTTCGCGGTGAACGCCAGGGCGCCGTTCCTCCTCGCGCAGCGCGCCGTACGGAACATGCCGGACGGGGGCAGGATCATCAACATCTCCTCCGGCCTCACCCGGTGCGCGGTGCCCGAACAGGTCGCCTACTCGATGACCAAGGGCGCCCTGGAACAGATCACCCTGCACCTCGCCAGGCATCTGGCCCCCCGCGGGATCACCGTCAACAGCGTGGCCCCCGGCATCACCAACAACGGCGCACCCGTCTTCGACATCCCGGAGGCGGTGGAGCAGATGGCGCGGACCTCGGCCTTCAACCGGGTCGGTGAGGTGGGCGACATCGCGGACGTGGTGGCCTTCGTCGCGAGCGAGGAGTCCCGGTGGATCACCGGCTCCTACATCGACGCCAGCGGCGGGACCCTGCTCGGATGACCGCCACCGGTGCGCGGGTGGCGCTGGTCACCGGCGCGAACAAGGGCATCGGACGCGCCGTGGCCCGTCGGCTCGGCGAGCTGGGCATGTGCGTCTACCTGGGCGCCCGCGACGAGGAGCGCGGGCGCACCGCCGAACGCGAGCTGCGCGCGGACGGCCTCGACATCCGCTTCGTACGTCTCGATGTGACGGACGAGTCCTCCGTGGCGCTCGCCGCCAAGCGCATCGGGGCCGAGTCGGACCACCTGGACGTCCTGGTGAACAACGCGGGCACCGGCGGTCCGGTGGGCGCCCCCAGCGAGACTCCGCTCGCCGAGGTCCGCAGGACCTACGAGACCAATGTCTTCGGTGTCATCACCGTGACCAACGCGATGATTCCGCTGCTGCGCCGCTCCACGGCCGCACGCATCGTGAACGTCAGCAGCCTGCTCGGATCCCTGACCCACGCGGCGCGACGGCAGGACCCCTCCGGCGTCTTCCCGGAGGGTGTCTTCCCGGCGGTGCTGGACTACAACACCTCCAAGGCCGCGCTGAACGCCCTCACCGTCACGTACGCCAATGAGCTGCGGGAGGAGGGGATATTGGTCAACGCGGTCTCGCCCGGGTTCGTGGCGACCGACATCAACGGCCACCGCGGAGACCTCACACCGGAACAGGGCGCGCGGATCCCCGTACGGCTGGCCACCCTCGGCGCGGACGGCCCGACGGCCTCCTTCGTCGGCGAGGACGGTACCCCCACCGGTCAGGAACTGGCCTGGTGAGCGCCGTGGGGAGGACCGACACACGGGCGGAGCTGGCCGGGCTGAGGGAACTGGCCCGGGGCGGACCGGACCCCGAGGCCACGGGACGCCAGCACGCCAAGGGCAAGCTGACCGCCCGCGAACGCATCGGGCTCCTGCTCGACAAGGGGAGCTTCACCGAGGTCGAGACGTTGCGGCGGCACCGGGCGACCGGCTTCGGCCTGGAGGCGAAACGCCCGTACACCGACGGTGTGGTGACCGGCTGGGGCACCGTGGAGGGCCGGACGGTCTTCGTGTACGCCCATGACTTCAGGATCTTCGGCGGCGCACTCGGCGAGGCACACGCGCAGAAGATCCACAAGCTCATGGACCTCGCCGTGTCGGTGGGCGCGCCGCTGGTCTCCCTCAACGACGGGGCCGGGGCCCGCATCCAGGAAGGGGTCCTGGCCCTGGCCGGGTACGGCGGCATCTTCAGCCGCAACACCCGGGCCTCGGGCGTCATCCCGCAGATCAGCGTGATGCTGGGACCGTGCGCGGGAGGTGCCGCGTACTCGCCCGCGCTCACCGACTTCGTCTTCGCGGTCCGCGAGGTCTCCCAGATGTTCATCACCGGGCCCGACGTCGTCAGGACGGTCACCGGCGAGGAGATCTCGCAGGACGGGCTGGGCGGGGCGGACGTCCACGGCAAGGTCTCCGGGGTGGCGCACTTCGTCTACGACGACGAGGAGTCCTGCCTCGCCGAGGTGCGCTACCTGCTGTCCCTCCTGCCGTCCAACAACCGTGAACTGCCGCCCGCCGCACCGGTGTCGGACGCGCCCGACCGGCCCTGCGACGCGCTGGCCGACCTCGTTCCGGCGGACGGCAGCCAGTCCTACGACATCCGTACGGTGATCGAGGAGATCGTCGACGACGCGGAGCACATGGAGGTCCACGCCGGGTGGGCGCCCAACCTCGTCTGCTCACTGGGACGGCTCGACGGCCAGGTCGTCGGCATCGTCGCCAACCAGCCGGCGGTGACGGCGGGGGTGCTGGACATCAAGGCGTCCGAGAAGGGCGCGAGGTTCGTCCAGTTCTGCGACGCCTTCAACATCCCGCTCGTCACCCTCGTCGACGTGCCCGGCTTCCTGCCCGGCGTGGAACAGGAGCACAACGGCATCATCCGGCACGGCGCGAAGCTGCTCTACGCCTACTGCAACGCCACCGTGCCCCGGGTCTCCCTCGTGCTGCGCAAGGCGTACGGCGGCGCGTACATCGTGATGGACTCGCGCTCGATCGGCGCCGACATCGCGCTGGCCTGGCCCGGCAACGAGATCGCCGTCATGGGTGCCGAGGGCGCCGCCAACGTGGTCTTCCGCCGGGAGATCGCCGCCGCCCCGGACCCCGAGGAAGTGCGCCGCCGCAAGATCGACGAGTACAAGGAGCAGCTCGCGCACCCCTACTACGCGGCCGAGCGCGGGCTCATCGACGACGTCATCGACCCGGGGGAGACCCGCTCGGTACTCATCGCCTCGCTCGCCATGCTGCGGGCCAAGGATTCCGACCTGCCCCGCCGCAAGCACGGCAACCCCCCCGCAGTGAGAAGGAGCCCGACGATGAGTGGACAGCCCTTGGGTGCCCCGCCGCACGAGGTGCTGCGGGTGGAGAAAGGCGCCCCGAACGCGGAGGAACTGGCCGCGCTCACCGCCGTACTGCTCGCCCGCGCGGAGGCGGCCTGCGGCGGCGGACCGGCCGGCGCCGCGCACACCACCCGTCCGGGGGGCGGTGCCCGGTGGCGCAGGCCGGAGCGGGCCCTGCCCTTCGCCGACCCGCGGACCTGGCGCGGCGCCACCGACTGAGGGGAGCGCAGAATGACGATCCGTCACTCGGCCCGTGCCTCCGGTGCGCCGCCCGGCCCGGCGCCCTGGGGAGCACGCGGGTGGGCCCTGCTGTTCGTGCTGTCGGGAAACATGGTCCTGGACGCCATCGAGGTGTCCGTGGTGCTCGTGGCCCTGCCCACGATCGGCACCGACCTCGGCATGGGCCTGATGACGGTGCAGTGGCTGATGAGCGGCTTCGCCCTCGGCTTCGCCGCACTGCTGCTCCTCGGCCCCCGCGTCCACGCGCGCTGGGGCAGGCGCCGGGCCTACCTCGGCGCGATGCTCCTGTTCGCCGTCGCCTCGGTGGTGGGCGGCCTGGCCGACGGCGAGGGGCTGCTGATCGCCACCCGTGTCGTCAAGGGCTTCTGCGCCGCGCTGACGGCACCGACCGGGCTGGCCATCATCAGCACCACGTTCCGGGAGGGGCCGCAGCAGCGCCGGGCGGTGTCGGTCTACTCCCTCTTCGGTGCGGCCGGATTCACCGCCGGGGTGCTCCTCTCGGCGGCACTCCTCGAATCGAGCTGGCGCTGGACGTTCCTCTTCCCCGCGCCGGTCGCGGTCGTGCTGCTGCTCCTGGGCGCACGGCTCATCCCCGAGGACACCGGGGCCGACGCCCCCGGTCCCGTACCGGAGGCGCGGCCGGCGGAGGCGGGACCGCGGCCGAAGTCCGGTGCGGCGGCGCTGCTGCGCGACGGCCCGCTGGTGCGGTCGGCCCTGGGCGCGGCCACGCTCAACGGCACGTACGCCGGTCTGCTGCTGCTGATCACCTTCCAGATCCAGCGCCAACTGGCCTGGTCCCCGTGGCAGTGCGCGCTGGCCCTGCTTCCCGCCTGTGTGCCCCTGGCGGTGGCCGTCCCCTTCGCGGGGCGCCTCGTCGGCCGCTTCGGTACGGCCGGGCTGATCGCCCTGGGAGCGCTCGCCCCCTTCCTCGGCCATGTGCTGTACCTGTGGCGTGCGGACGCGGGAGCGTACTGGACCGGGATGCTGCCGGTGCTGCTGCTGGTGGAGACCGGCTTCGTCCTGTCCTTCGCGGCACTGAACATGCAGTCCACATCGACCGTCCGGCCCGCCGACCGCGCGCTGGCCGTGCCGCTCTACCAGACCGGTGTCCAGCTCGGGGCCGTCCTCACGCTGCCGCTGGTCGCGCTCCTGACGACCAGCTACGACAGCTACCGGCCCGCCGTCGCGCTGATCACGGCCGTCGGCGCCGCGGGCCTGCTCATCGCGCTCACCGGCCTCGCTCCCCGCCACCACCACCCCGTACCACCGGACGGAAAGGCCCGCACATGACCGAGCACGCCCTTCGTACGGGATCCGGGGACATGCCGTCGGTGCGGCGCACGGACGCCGCGGCCGTCTTCGTCGGCCAGTTGTTCGTGCCCGACGGGCAGCGGGGGACCGCCGTCCTGGAGCGGACGGCCGGACGATGGGCCGGGACTCCCTGGCCCCCGTCGATGCTCTCCTTCAGCTGCTACCTCAGTACGGAGCAGGACACCGTGCTGACCTACGCGCAGAGCGCCGACGCGGACTCCTGCCGCCCCTTCGTCCACACCCTGGGGGAAGCGGAGCCGTGGGGCACGGTCGAGTACCGGCTGCGCCGGAGCGTGGTGCCGTCCGGCGCTTCCGGTATGCCGGGGTGCATGGTCGTCGCGACGTTCGACGTGGACGGCGCCGAACGGCAGGACCACCTCATCCGCACGCTGTCCGACGCGCTGGAGGACATGCCCGCGGACCGGACGGCGGGCATGCTCTCCGCGAACTTCCACACCGCGACCGACGGCACCCGGGTCCTCAACTACGCGGAGTGGACGACCGACGAGGCGCACACCGGATTCCTCGACGGCTCCGCACGGGTGACGACGCTGCGGGTCAGCGGTGACATCCCCGGGGTGCGCCCCATCGGCTTCAAGCGCTACCACCTCCACCGAAGTCTGGGATGAGACACAGGGCACGGCGGTGACCGCCGAACCGCTTCCGGCCGGGCTGCGCACCGCGTACGCCGTCGACGCCGTGCCCGCCGTCACGCTGTTCCCCGAAGAGGAGGAGCCCGTCGCCGGGGCCTGGCTCGGGCCGGCGGACGCCGTCGTGGTGATCGCGCCGGACACCGCGACGTTCCGGGTCCGCCCCAGTCCGGAACTCGACGCCCCCGCCCGGAAGTTGCTCGGCGCTCCGCGCGGCCGGTGGCTGGTTCAGGACGGTCCGGCGCTCACCGCGGCCGGCCACCCGCCGGTGAACCGGACCGGTGGTGGTCAACCTTGGTGCTATTTACCTCCTCGCTCCGCTGCGCGCATGTGACGATGCAGCAGCCGAAGGCGTTGGCGAAGACGCGTCGTGAAGCTCCGGGAGACGCCTATGGCTCAGGGGGTCATCCAGGTGTTCCAGTCCCGGCCCGACGCACAGCAGCAGTCCGAGGTCCGGGGGGATGACGCAATTGACGGACGCATGGAACGTGCTTGTGGTGGAGGGTGACGCGCAAGCGGCGCTGACCCTCGTGAACGACCTGCGCTGGCACGGCCACACGGCCAGCGCCGTCACCACCGGGGCAGCGGCGCTGGAGGAGCACCACACCGCCGACCTCATCCTGCTCGACCTGGACCTGCCGGACGTCGACGGGCTGGAGATCTGCCGGTCGATCTCCGCGCTGTGCGACACCCCGCTCATCGCCGTCACCGCCCGTGACAGCGAGCTGGACCGGGTGCTGGGGCTCCAGGCGGGCGCGGACGACTATCTGGCCAAGCCGTACGGCGTCCGGGAGCTGCTGGCCCGGATGGCCGCGGTGATGCGCCGGTCCCGGGCCGGGCGCGCCGCGGCCCGGGACGTGGACCTGGGGCCGCTGGTCATCGATCAGGAGACCCGCGAGGTACGGCTGGACGGGCGGACCGTGCCCCTCACCCGCAAGGAGTTCGACCTGCTGCGCCTGCTGTCGTCCAGACCGGGGGCGGTCTTCACCAGGCGGCAGATCCTCTCGCAGATCTGGCACGACACCGACATCCGGCGCAGCCGCACGATCGACACGCATGTCAGCAGCCTGCGCCGCAAGCTCGGTTCGAGCGACTGGGTCGTCACGGTGCGGGGCGTCGGGTTCAAGATGGTCCGCAGATGAGCCGGCCGACGGCGGCGGCAGGGCTCCCGGCGGGCGCGGCCTCATCCGCGCCCTCGCACGGACACCGGCCGCTGCGCGCGCGCGAGGCACTCCTCCAGGAAGGCGAGGACGCGCAGATGATAACTGCGGGCCGTCAGACCGAGGCTGATGTTGTGTCCGGCGTCAGCCAGGTGTTCGGTACGCACCAGGGGTGAGCCGAGCCGCGCGGCCATCGCCTCCAGGGTCGGCGGATCGATGTGCCACCAGCGCTCGTGCTCCGCGAACGTGAGGCGCACCGGGACCCGCACCGAGGGGGCCAGTCCGGCGTACGTCGCGGGCCATTCCACCGCCTCCGTCGCCTCGATCGTGGGCATCGGCGCGATCAGCGGCCGGGCCAGCCGGAACGTGTCGGGCGGGTAGAGGGAGGGCGGCCCCCAGTGCAGAGCGTGCCGCTGCCGCCCGTCCGTACCGGTCACCCGCGTGGGGGCGACGGCCCACCGGTCGCTGACGCCGGAGACATCCACCCCCAGGAGTCCTTCCGTGCCCGGGAGCCCGTCCCCGCCCCAGCCCGCCGCGGTGGCCAGTGCGACCTTCCCGCCCAGCGAGTGCCCCACCAGGAAGAAGCCCGCCCCGGTGGGGTGTTCGCGCCCGTACGCCGCCAGCGCCGCCCGCAGCCGGTCCGCCTGTCCGGCGAGTCCCACCCCGTCGGGAGCCTCGCGCGCCGAGCGTCCGTAGCCGGGCCGGTCGAGCGCGAGGGCCGCGTAGCCGCAGTCGGCGGCGAGGGAGAGCAGCGAGGTGGCCGGATCGGCCTGCCCGTGGAAGTACCCGGCACGCATCCCGCCGCCGTGCAGGGCCACCACCACCGCCCTGGGGTCCGCCGTACGGGGGCGGGCGAGCAGTCCGGAGAGGGTGAGGCCGTCCGCGTCCAGTTCGATCCCGGTGACGGCGGGTTCAGGAGCACCGGGAGGTGCGGTGGTGTCAGGAGCACCATCAGCGGCGGGAGTTACGGAGGCGTCGGGAGTACCGGGAGCGCCGGAGGCGGCCGGGGTGCCGGGGCCGGTCACCGGGGGCGGGGACGTGAGGGGCTGGGTCACGGGAAGCTCCGATTCGGTGAGGAGGATCCGGGTCTCCGGTCAGCGGCCGGCGTTCCCGGTTCTCCGTTCAGCGTGCCAGCAGTTCCCGGGTCAGGGTGGCGAGTCGCTTCGCATCGTGCGTGTCGAAGGACTTGTCCGTCAGCCCCATCCGCCGGCCTTCGGCGAAGGCGCTCACCGGTTCGGCGGGCGGCGCGTCGAGGACGGTGAGGATCGGCGCGATGCCCGCCTCCACCGGCTTCGCCATCCGCTTCATCCCTTCGATGTGGGCCTTCGTCGCGGGGTCGTACTCGCCGGAGAAGCTGGTGGACACGCTGCCCGGGTTGAACAGCACGTACCGGATGCCGCCCGTGCCGTACTCCTCCGCGAACGCGACACCGAGCAGGTCGTTCGCCTTGCCGCCCTGCATCTGGGCGACCAGCCCGTTGTAGTCGCGCTTCATCTCCAGGTCGGTCCAGTGGATCTCGCCCATCGGGCTTCCCGGACCCGCCACGTTCATGATGACCGGCTGCTCGCCCTTCTCCAGCAGCGGGCGCAGACCGTGGCCGAGCAGGAACCGGCTCAGATAGAACAGGGCGAAGGTGCCCTCGATGCCTTCCGCCGTCTCACGGCGCGCCGAGAGGTAGTGCCGTGCGCACAGCACGAGGGCGTCCAGCGTGGGGAACCGCGCCGCGATGCTCTCGATGACCCGCTGGTTCTCGCTGATCAGGCTCAGATCCGCCTGGACGAACGTGGCCCGTTCCCCGGCTCCCATGGCAGCCGCCTCGGCGAGGAAGGACGCCCCCTTCGCGGCATCGCGCCCGATGATGAGGACGGCGTCGCCACGGTGCAGCCGGGCGAGTCCCAGGGCCCGGCCCATCCCGTCCGTGCCGCCCTGAATCACGATGTTCTTCACCAGGAGTCTCCTTGCCATGGGTTGAACCAGCGAGTTCAATCTAGTTGTCTGGTGTGACCCATGCAACAGACGTGGGCGTATGGCCGGAAAGGGCGGCGCAGGGCGGACGGCTCACTGCGGCGCCCCGGCCAGCACGGGCGAGCCCGAGGCGCCGTGGCCACTGCCGCCCCTCGTACCGGTGGCGACCTCGCGCGGGGGATGCCGCCGGGCCGGCCGCGTCCGGCCGGGCAGCGCCAGCCGGGTCAGGACCGGCACGGCGAACGCCGGGCCCCCGCGGCTGTCGCGGAACTCCAGGAAGTGGGAGGCGACGAGGGATTCCACCAGCTGGCTGAACTCGCCCGGATGCAGCCCCGACAGCGCCGCGGCCTGCCAGAGGTCCCGCTCCAGGATGGGCTGGGGGAGATCGGACAGCAGGAACAGCAGATTCTGCTCCGCCTCCGCGAGCCGCAGATGGGCCCGGCCGAGCCTCGACAGACAGTCGTCCTGCGGACCCTGGAGCACCGCGAGCCGTCCGCCGTCGCCACGTGCGCAGTGCAGCTGGTCGCGCAGGGCCAGGTTCGGCCAGGCGCTCAGACGCCGTCCCAGCGCCCGGAGGGCCAGTGGCAGCCCCCCGTACAGTTCGACCAACTCCCGTGCGGCCGACCGCTCCCGCGCGACGCGGCGGGCGCCGACGATGCCGCCGAGGAGCGCCACTCCCTCGTCCGGCGACATCCCCCGCAGCGGGACCGTGGTGACCGTGCCGGGCAGGCCCTCCATCCGCCGGCGCGAGGTGATGACCACCGAACAGCCCGGACTGCTCGGCAGCAGCGGAATCACCTGCTCGCCGGAGGAGGCGTCATCGAGCACCACCAGCATCTGGCGTTCCGATGTCCAGCTGCGAAAGAGCCTGGCCAGGTCCTCCGCCGCGTCCGGCAGGCGCTCGGCGGCGTACCCCGAGGACAGCAGCAGCGACGCCAGCGCGTCACGGGCGGGGACAGGGGTGCCGTCCGGGCGGTGGAGGGTGGTGAAGAGCTGGCCGCCGGGGTAGTGCGAGCGGAGCCGGTGGGCGGCCTGCACCGCCGTCGCCGTCTTCCCGGTGCCCACGGCCCCCGTCACCAGGGCGACCCGTACCGCCGACGGTCCGTCCGCACCCGAGCCGACCGGCCCGACCGCGGCCACGATGCCCGACACGTCCCGCTGCCGGGCCACGCAGTCGGCCATCCCGGGCGGGAGTTCGGCCGGAGAGGCGGGCGCCGCCCAGGTGCCCGTCGGTGCCGCGGTCCGGCCGCCGGGAGGCGCGGCGTCCTCCAGGACGCTCTGCTGAAGACTCCTGAGCCCGGTCGAGGGTTCCAGGCCGAGTTCGGCGATCATCGCCGCCCGCAGCCTGCTGTAGGCGTCGAGGGCGACCTGCCGCTGCCCCGACCGCGTCGCCGCGGTCATGAGCTGCCCGCAGATCACCTCGCTCAACGGGTGGTCGATCGCGAGCCCCTTGAGCTCGCTCAGCAGTTCACGGTGGTGCCCGAGCGCCATGTCGGCCTCGACGCGCCGCTCCAGGGCACCCATCCGGAGGTCCTCCAGCCTGGCCTGCTGCGCCGAGAGCAGCACACCGGCCGCCGACCCGGAGAACGGCCGCCCCCGCCACAGGGCGAGCGCTTCGCGGTACGCGTCGGACGTGGCGCGGGCATCTCCCCTGCTCTGCGCGGCCTGCCCGGCCGCGCAGAGCTCCTCGAAGCGCCAGAGGTCGAGCTGCCCCTTCGCCACCCGGAGCCGGTACCCGCGCGACTCCGTCTCAAGCCGCGGCGGTTCCCGGTCCTGTGCGCCGTCCGCCGCGGCGGTGCCCTCCGCCCGAGCCGTGCCGTCGGTGCCCTGCGTGCCCTCCCGCAGCGCTTTGCGTACGTGGTAGATGTACGTCTGCACCGTCTTGCGCGCGAGCCGCGGGGGCGCGTCCCCCCAGAGCTCCTCCACCAGGCTCTCCAGCGTCACGACGTGGTTGGCGTGGGCGAGCAGCAGTGACAGGACTTGGCGGCTCATGGGCGAGGCGGGTTCGCACGCACCCCGGTCCCCGCGTACTTCCACCGGTCCGAGAATGGCGAAATGCATGAACTCCCCGTTCGTGGTTACCGTTGCCGCGCGGAATGTTCTCCGATTTCCGCAGCGCTCAGGTCGCAGGTATTTCTGGTGATTCCAGCGTCAGGCAATGGGCGTAAAGAGCCCCGGGGTCACCGCCGCCCGCCTGGTCGAGCAACGGTTGGATCACTTCCTCGATATGATCGGCGGCTTCTTTCTCCGACACCCATTCCGAGAGCACGAGAACACTGCCGCCGTCCAGGCCGATATGGAAATTGGCGGCAATGGCGCCGGGATAGTCCCGGTCGGCGCCCTCGGTCGCCTCCTCCGAGGCCAGCAGTCCGTCGATCCAGCCGCGGGCGGCCTCCTCGCCGGCCATCGGGAACACCGCCGCCGGGAAGCACTCGGGTGCCGGGTCCGTGTCGGTGACCCTGCCGCCCCGCACCACCCGGTACAGCCGGAACGGCACAGCCCCGGACGGCCGAGCGCCGACCGCTTCCCACACCGGCCCCCCGCGCGAGACGCCCGTCTCCTGCCGCAGGGAACCGTGCAGCGCCTCGTCGGACGACCACTGCCCGTAGGTCAGCACCCAGGCGCCGTCGGTGCTCGCGTAGCAGCTGAGGGACACCAGCTCCGCGGGCCATACGCCCGAACGCCAGTGCGCGGATATCGCGTCCGTCGCGGCGCGCTGCCCCTCCCGGCCGTCGACAGCCACCACCTCGACCAGTGCGACGGTCACATCGGGACGGTCGATGACTGGCAGACCTGCGGATTCGAAGGTCATACTCGGCTCCTCGCAAAGAGATGTATCGGTGGACCTGCTCCGGATTCCCATACTCGATGGCGCCGTGACAGTTTCGCATGCATGCAGGTAAACGATGCAATAAGAAAATGAAACTCGGCAGCCATCTCTTCGCAGAAATGCAGAACCATGTCAGGGGAACTGCAGAGAAACGTCAGAGAACCTGCGCAGACCGCGCGGAACCACCCCTTCACGGGCCCGCCCCCGGCTGCGCGGCCCCGCCCGCCCCGCACTCGCCCGCCCGTACGCGCATTCCCGCGGATTTCACCCGGATGGCCGCGTCCGGGTGGCCGCACACCCCCGGGCGGCGGAACCTCAGGGTTCGTAGACCAAACCCGGAATGTCAGGGTTCGGCGACCGAACTACGGAGGTCCCCCCATGAGCAACTCGGCGCAGCAGCACCGGACACCGGCGTCCACGGCGAACTCCTGGGCCACCGGCGGGCTCGTCTTCGCGGGTGTCCTGATGCTCATCGAGGGCATCCTCGGCATCTTCCAGGGCATCGCCGCCATCGCCGAGGACGACGTCTACACCCGGTTCGGCGACTACATCTTCAAGTTCAACCTGACCGGCTGGGGCTGGATCCACCTGATCCTCGGCATCATCCTGGTCATCACCGGCTACGGGCTGCTCAAGGCATTCACGTGGGCGCGCGGTGCCGGTATCGCTCTCGCCGCACTGAGCGTCATCGCCAACTTCATGTTCCTGCCGTACCAGCCCGTCTGGGCCCTGATCACCGTCGCCATCGGCCTGTTCGTCATCTGGTCGCTGAGCACCTATCAGTCCGACGGCAAGATCTGAGGCGTTCGACCCGGACTTCCCCGCCGTCGCACCACCCCGGCGGGGGAGTCGGCCCTCCCTGAACCGCCCGGCGCCCACGTTCGCGCTCCGGGCGGTTCAGGGCGTGTCAGGACGGTCCGGGAGCGTGTCAGGACGGGTCGTACCAGGCGAACGCGGAGATCCGCCAGCCCGCGGAGGTACGGACGAACTGGATGGTCTTGGTACCGCCACCCTCGAACGGCGCCCCGTCCAGGATTCCGGACTTGCGGTACTCGCCGAACCGTGCGGCGATGTCGCCCGCGATATCGGTCCGTTCGGAGGTTTCCCACTCGGAGAACTCGACCAGCCGGCCGTCGGACAGCAGCCGTTGGCGAGGCTCGATGAACTCCTCCACGCTCTGGACGGTGAAGTCCGGGCCGGTCTTGACGATCACGCCGCCGGGGAGCAGCAGCCGACGGATCCGGCCCACGTCGGCGACCCGGCCGCCCCGGTTGTCGAAGGCGCCGAAGAACTCGGCGGTCAGCGCGTCGATCTCGGTCTTGGACATGGCGGGACGGTAGCACCCGGCCCGCCGCGCGCCGACCCCGCGGGCACGACCGGCCGTCCGGTCCCTCGGGACCGGACGGCCGGCGGGCCGTGTCACGCGACCGGACCACGCCGGATGCGGAGATCTCCCGCGAGGACGAGCCTGGTGGCATGGCGATTCCCCCGATAGTCATCCACGCCCCTACGTCGGCCGGTGGCCGGCTGGTGACCGTCCACATCAACGGTCGGTCGGAAACGCTCGGGATCGCGCACAGCGACCACGACCTCGTCACCTTTCTCGAAGAGGCCGGTCTGGAGGACCCGGATCGGGCCCTGGACACCCCGGCCCTTGTCGAGTGGCGCGGCGGCGAGGCGCATCGGTACACGAACTGAGGCGGGGCGCCGCGTGCGCTGTTCGTATGAAAAGGAGAGGGGTTCCGCGCGTTCGGAGTCCGGATAGCTGGGCGGAATGACAGAAGGCCGCACAGTGGACGGGGCCGTGTCGAAGAGACAGGCGGTCACCCGATTCCGGGGAGCGTGGGAATGACTGCCCTTCAGCTGACGGTCGTGGTGCCGTGTTTCAACGAGGCCGAAGCGATCGAGACCTTTCACACCACACTGATCGCCGCCCTGGGGCCCTTGGGCGGTGAGCTGGAAATCTGCTATGTGGACGACGGCAGTACCGATGGGACGCGCTTACTGCTGGGTGGTCTGGCGGCCATGGACAAGCGTGTCCGGTACACCGCGTTCAGCCGGAATTTCGGCAAGGAGGCCGCCATGCTAGCGGGGCTCCGGATGTCCCGGGGCGCCGCGGTCGTACTGATGGACGCGGACCTCCAGCATCCACCCGAACTCATTCCCCGCATGCTGGAACTGCACCGGCACGGCTACGACCAGGTGATTCCGCGACGTGACCGGACCGGCGACGGAGTGCTGCGCAACGCCCTCAGCCACACCTACTACGCGCTGGTCCGCCGCTGCATGGACGTGGAGGTCCTGGACGGCTCCGGCGATTTCCGGCTGCTGTCACGACGGGCCGTGGAGAGTGTGCTCTCGCTCCCGGAGAGCAATCGATTCTCGAAGGGGATCTTCTCCTGGATCGGCTTCGATACGGTCAGCTTCCGGTACCGGAACCGGGAACGCGCGGCCGGACAGTCGAAATGGGGAAGCAAGAGACTGCTGAACTACGGCATCGACGGATTGCTGTCCTTCAACAACCGCCCCTTGCGGCTGGCCATCTACACCGGGTTCTGGGTCTTCGTATCGGCACTCGCCTATGCCCTGTGGACCATCGTGAACGTCTTGCTGAACGGTGCGGACACACCCGGCTACGCCACCCTGCTCACCGCCGTCGTGGCGCTCAGCGGAATTCAGCTGGTCACGCTCGGAGTCATCGGCGAGTACGTGGGGCGTATTTACCACGAGGCGAAACACCGACCCCCCTATGTCGTCAGGGAAACAAGCGAATCGTGCCCGGCGCTGCCGGGAAAACCTGAACCGGTCGCCACGGGGGAGCTGAGCGAACTCGCGTCCGGCCGGTCACGCACCCTGCGCCAGTTCGCCTCCTTCGTGCTGATCGGATGTGTGAACACGGCGGTGTACATGGCCGTCTACTACGTGCTGAACCAGCGCATCCCGTATCTGGCCGCCCATGCGGTGGGTTTCACGGTCAGCTTCATCGGCTCGTTCCTGCTCAACTCCTACATCACCGTGGGGACGAGGCCGACCTGGCGCGGGTTCGCGCGCTACCCCCTGTCGAGCGTCATCAACCTCGTGGCATCGGGCGCCCTGCTCCATCTCGCGGTCAGCGGCCTGGACATGGACAAGAAC
Organism: Streptomyces sp. NBC_01237; assembly: GCF_035917275.1. Classification (NCBI taxonomy): domain Bacteria; kingdom Bacillati; phylum Actinomycetota; class Actinomycetes; order Kitasatosporales; family Streptomycetaceae; genus Streptomyces; species Streptomyces sp. NBC_01237. The sequence goes on from NZ_CP108508.1 coordinate 6,112,209, forward strand.
GTCGCCGCCCTGGCCGCGGGAGTGCTCGTCACCCCCTTCTCCTTCCTGCTGGCCCGATGGGCGATCACGTCGGGCCGGGGCACGGACGCACAACCCGACCGGCCGGACGGCAGCCGGGCCGAGCCATCGGCGATCAAGTCCGACAGCCGTTGACCGAAGACGCCCTGTCCACCCCACCCTCAACAACCACGCCCTGAACCACCGCGTCGTGAACCACCACGCCCTTGAACCACGCCAATGAACGTCACGCGAGAACGGACGGCGACGAAAGGCACCCGCACATGGTTGGCAGCGTCCCGGGAACCGCCGTTCCGGAACCGCCGGACGAACGGCTCCGGTCATCGGGGAGACGGCGAGGGAGGTGGACGCGGAGGCGGCCGTGGGCGGACTACTGGGTACCGGCCCTCGCCCTCGTGCCGCTCGCTCTGCTCGCCGCCGCCTCATGGTCCGGGCGCTGGGTCCGCCCCGGTGCAGACGACTGGTGCTTTCTGCCGGTCGTACGGGACGAGGGCATCTCCGGCATCGTCGGCAAGTTCTACTTCGACGACAACGGGCGGATCGCGAACGGACTGCTGGTCGGGGCCTACGCGAAGTTCGGCGTCGCCGGGCACCAGTGGTTCGCCCTGGTCAGCGGCGTACTGATGCTCGGCATCCTGTGGGCGGTGACCGCCGCCGCACTGCGCAGGGCGGGACTCGCGGTGCCCCGCGGCACGGCGCTCCTGACCGCCGCCACGGTCACCGCGCTCTTCCTGTTCGTGACGGCCAACACCTACAAGACGTTCTACTGGCCCGCCGCCTCCGTGTCGCACACCCTGCCGCCCGTGCTCGCCTGCGCCGCGACGATTCCGCTCCTGCGGGCCCGATCGCGCCGGGGCAGGCTCCTCGCCCTGGCCGGTGCCCTGGTCATGGGCCTGGTCGTCGGCACCCTGTCGGAGGAGACCGCGGTCGTCGTCGTGGTCGTACTGTTCGCCGGACTGCTGACCGGCCGCAGGGTCCTCCCGGCGCATGCCCGGACCTACGGGCTCGCGTGGTGCGCGGCGGGGATCGCCGGTACGGGCATCGGCGCCCTGATCCTGATCACCTCACCGGGCTCCCGGACCCGGCGCGAGCGGTACGGTGCGCAGAACTCCACCCTGCTGGCCCCCGATTCGCTCATCGCGTCACTGCGGGGGTTCGGCGAGATCATCGTCACGGTGGCCACGACATGGCAGTACGTGGGTGCGGTCGCGGTGGGACTCCTGGTGAGCCTGATCGCCCAGCGCTCCGACGGCCGCCCGCCCCGCCCGCCCGCGCACTGGCCCCTGCTCGCCGTCACCGGCACGCTCGCGCTGTTCGTTTCGGGATACCTCTGTACGGTCATCACCTACCCGGCCTTCGGTGAACGCGTCGCCACCGCCAACCGGCTCTGGAACGACTACTTGTTGCTGTACATCGCGCTGCTCGTGGGCGCGGGCCTGCTCCTGGGCCGGGCGGTGCGGCTGATCGACCCGCGTACCCGCCTGCTCACCGGCACGGCCACGGCCCTCTGCGCGGCGCTCTGCGTCCTGGTCTGCATCGAGCCGGCCCTCTCGCTCAGCGACCTCGACACCAGCATGCGGGCACGGGCCCAGCGCTGGGACCACCAGGACCGATGGCTGCGGGAACGGGCGGCAGCGGGCGCCGAGGTGCTCCCGTACAAACCGGTCACGGTCAGCGAGATGCTGGAACCGTTCGGACGGCAGGGCCGCGACGTCTGGCCGGCCGGTTGCGTGGCCGACTACTACCACCTCGGACGTGTCACCTACACGACCACACTCCCCTCCGAGACCTGAACTCGGCTGTGATGGTGCCTGGTACGCGGTGCGGCGGCCCTCCGCGTCGTCGTTCATCACCGGGCCATCGGTCCATGTCGACGGCGGCCGGCCGCTGTACCGAGGCCGTCAACAGGCAAGGAGACAGAACCGCATGATCGAACGAGTCCGAGCCGTCCTCGTCACCGAGGACGACACGATGCTGGTCATCCGCCGCACGAAGCCCGGTGTCCCCGTGTACTGGGTGCTGCCCGGTGGCGGAGTGGAAGCCAGTGACGAATCCCGGGAGGCCGCCCTCCACCGGGAGATCCACGAGGAGATCGCCGGGAAGGCCGACATCATCCGCCTCCTGCACACGATCGAATCGGACGGCGAGCGCCAGTTCATCTACCTGGCCCGCATCATGACCTGGTCCTTCGAGGACCGCACCGGACCCGAGTTCAGCGCCGAGGGCCGGGGCGAGTACGCGCTGGAGGAGGTTCCGCTGACGGTGGAGGGGATCGACGGCATCGACCTGAAGCCCGAGGAGATGGCCGACGTCCTGCGAGGCGCTGTCCAGGACGGAACCCTTGTCGGCGCAAGCGCGCTCGTCTCCCAAACGTCTCCCAAATGATCTACGGACGACGGAAAGGCCCGACCGCTCGAAGCGGTCGGGCCTCTCCCATTCCTGCTCTGACCTGCCATTCAGCCGTCGGCTGAGCTGCAAGCCGATCAGGCCTTCTTGGTCTCCCAGAAGATCGTGTCGATCTGGGCGATCAGGTCCAGAGCCTTCTGGCCGGTCGCCGGGTCGTTCGAGCCCTTGGCCGCGGAGAGCGCCTTCAGGGTGTCGTTGACCAGCTGGTGCAGCTCCGGGTACTTCTCGAAGTGCGGGGGCTTGAAGTAGTCGCTCCAGAGCACCGAGACGTGGTGCTTCGCGAGCTCCGCGCGCTGTTCCTTGATCAGAACGGCGCGCGTGCGGAAGTCCGCGTCCTCGTTGGCCTGGTACTTCTCCTGGACGGCCTTGACGGACTCCGCCTCGATGCGGGCCTGGGCCGGGTCGTACACACCGCAGGGCAGGTCGCAGTGGGCGCTGACCTTCACCTTGGGGGCAAACAGGCGGGAAAGCATGGAGCTGTCCTTCCTCGTGATCGTCTTCTCAGGTGGGACATTACTCCGTGAGCGACCGGATTCAGCGGCTGCCCCATGGGCTTAGGTCAAAAGTCCAGGGTGAGGATCAGACCGGTGGCCGAATGTACGGCGCGGTTCGCGGGAGGGTGTACTGAGGGATGGACCGGGGAGGTGCCGGAGATGCAGGAGCTGACGCAGGGGCCCGGAAGCGGGCGTGCGGCGCGGGTGCCGTTTCAGGTGGTGGAGGTGTCGGGGCCGTCGATGGTGCCCACGCTCTACCACGGTGACCTGCTGCTGGTGCGGTACGGGGCGCAGGTGCGCCCGGGAGACGTGGTGATCCTGCGTCATCCGTTCCAGCAGGATCTGCTGGTGGTGAAGCGGGCCGTCGAGCGCCGGGCGGGCGGCTGGTGGGTGCGGGGTGACAACACGTTCGCCGGTGGGGACAGCACGGATTACGGGACCGTCCCCGAGGAGCTCGTCCTGGCCCGGGTGCGGGCCCGCTACCGGCCGCTGAAGAAGGATCAGCGGTCGGTGCTGGGCGTGCTCGGCTGGGCGGTCTCCGCGGTGCGGCCGGTTTCGGCGGCCCGCTCGGACTCCAGGCGCTTGCGGGCCCGGTAGGCGGCGACGTTCGCCCGGGTCGCGCAGCGGTCCGAGCAGTAGCGCCTGGACCGGTTGGTCGAGGTGTCGAGGTACGCGTTGCGGCACGGCGCGGCCTCGCACAGGCCGAGCCGGTCCACGCCGTGCGAGGTGAGGTGGAAGGCCAGGCCCATGGCCGCGATGGCGGCGTACCCGGCCGTCGCGTTCGACGGGTGGTCGGCCAGGTGCATGTGCCAGTCCGGCTTCCCGTCGTCGTCCCTGGTGTCGTGGCCGGAGATCTGCGGGCTCACCGGGAACTCCAGCAGCAGCGAGTTGAGCAGGTCGACCGCGAGGGTCTCGTCGCCGATGTCGGCCGCCTCGAAGACCGCGCGCAGCCGGGCCCGTACGGACCGGAAGCGGGTCACGTCCGCGTCGGTCGCGCGGCGGGCCGCCTGTCCGTTGGCGCCGAACAGGTCCCGGACGGCTTCGACCCTGGTGAGGACGTCCTTGTTGCGGGCCGGCTCCTCGGTGTTGACCAGGCGCACGGCATAGTCCGAGTAATAGGCCAGTTCCACTTGTAGTCCTTACAGTGTCGGTCTAAGGTCGATGTGTCGACCAGTGTAATGGGCAATATTGGCAATGGGGTATTACGTGGAGGCGGGTATGACGGAGACGGCGACGGGCACCGACTGGCAGTCCTGGCAGGAGAGCTGGGACCGGCAGCAGGAGTGGTACATGCCGGACCGCGAGGAGCGGTTCCGGGTGATGCTGGACATGGTCGAGGCCGTGGTGGGGCCGGAGCCGAGAGTGCTCGACCTCGCGTGCGGTACGGGAAGTATTACGGACCGGCTCTTCCGTCGGTTCCCGAACGCCACCAGCACCGGCGTGGACCTCGACCCGGCGCTGCTCGCCATCGCCCGCGGCACCTTCGACGGTGACGACCGGGTCACCTTCGTCACCGCCGACCTCAAGGACCCCGGCTGGACCGGGCGGCTGCCCCACGACTCGTACGACGCCGTTCTCACCGCTACCGCCCTGCACTGGCTCCACAGTGAGCCGCTCGCCGCACTGTACGGGCAGATCGGCCAACTCGTGCGCAGCGGCGGGGTGTTCATGAACGCCGACCATATGATCGACGCGGACACCCCCCGTATCAACGCCGCCGAACGCGCGCACCGGCACGCCGCCATGGACCGTGCCAGGGCCGCGGGTGCCCTCGACTGGGCCGACTGGTGGGCCCTCGCGGCCCAGGACCCGGTCCTCGCCGGTCCCACCGCCGAGCGGTACAAGATCTACGGCGAGCACGCGGACGGCGACATGCCCTCCGTCCAGTGGCACGCCCGCACACTGCGCGAGGCGGGGTTCGCGGAGGCGCGTCCCGTCTGGGCCTCGCCCTCGGACAGCCTGGTGCTCGCGGTGAAGTGACCACGACTCCGGCAGCACGCAGGGGCGGTACGGACCCGTGTCCGTACCGCCCCTCTCGCGCAGTCGTGCCGAGCCGTGCCGCCTGTTACAGCACCTTCGACAGGAACGACTTCGTCCGGTCGTGCTGCGGGTTCGTCAGCACCTCGCGCGGGTGGCCGGACTCGACCACCACACCGTCGTCCATGAAGACCAGCGCGTCGCCGACCTCACGGGCGAAGCCCATCTCGTGGGTGACGACGATCATCGTCATGCCGTCCTCGGCCAGACCGCGCATGACGTCCAGGACGTCCCCGACCAGCTCCGGGTCGAGCGCCGAGGTCGGCTCGTCGAAGAGCATCAGCTTCGGCTCCATGGCGAGCGCCCGGGCGATGGCCACCCGCTGCTGCTGTCCGCCGGAGAGCTGGGACGGGTAGTTCGTGGCCTTGTCGGACAGACCGACCCGGTCCAGCAGGCGTTCGGCACGCGCGCGGGCCACGGCCCGTGTCTCGCCCCTGACCTGTACCGGAGCCTCCATGACGTTCTCGATGGCCGTCATGTGCGGGAACAGGTTGAAGCGCTGGAAGACCATGCCGATGTCCCGGCGCTTCAGCGCGACCTCGCTGTCCTTGAGCTCGTAGAGCTTGCCGCCCTTCTGGCGGTAGCCGACGAGTTCGCCGTCGACCGAGAGCCGGCCGGCGCTGATCTTCTCCAGGTGGTTGATGCACCGCAGGAAGGTCGACTTGCCGGAACCGGACGGGCCGATCAGACAGAAGACCTCGCGCGGGGCGACCTCCAGGTCGATGCCCTTGAGGATGTGCGCGGAGCCGAAGGACTTGTGGACGCCCTCGGCCTTCACCATGGCGGTCATGCCATGCCTCCCTTCGGGCGGCCCAGGGACAGCGTGTTGGCCCGGATCTTCTGGAGCGGGGTACGGGTCTGGGTGCGGCTGGAGCCGCGGGCGTAGTAACGCTCCAGGTAGTACTGGCCGACGCTCAGCACCGAGGTCATGATCAGATACCAGGCCGCCGCGAGGAAGTACATCTCCACGGGCGCGCCCGAGGTCTGCCCGATGTCCTGCGCGTACCGGAACAGCTCCGTGAACTGCACGGCCGCCACCAGCGAGGTCGTCTTGAGCATGTTGATGACCTCGTTGCCCGTGGGCGGCACGATCACCCGCATCGCCTGCGGGATCACGACGCGGCGCAGCGTCTTGCTGTGGCTCATGCCCAGCGCGTGCGACGCCTCCGTCTGCCCCTCGTCGACCGAGAGCAGACCGGCGCGGCAGATCTCCGCCATGTAGGCGGCCTCGTTGAGGCCCAGGCCGAGCAGCGCGGTCAGCAGCGGCGTCATGAAGGACGACCACTCGTCCTTGTAGACCGGCCCGAGGTTGATGTACTCGAAGACCAGGCCCAGGTTGAACCAGACGAACAGCTGGACCAGGACCGGGGTGCCGCGGAAGAACCAGATGTACGACCACGCGATGGACGCGGTCACCGGGTTCTTCGACAGCCGCATCACCGCGAGCAGGACGCCGCCGACGATGCCGATGATCATCGAGAGGACGGTCAGCAGCAGGGTCTGGCCGACACCCCGGAGAATGCGGTCGTCGAAGAAGTAGTCCGGGATGGCGCCCCAGTTGATCTTGCCCTGCGAGAAGGCGTAGACGAGGGCCGCGAGCAGTCCGATGGCCACGACCGCGGACACATAGCGTCCGTAGTGCCGGACCGGGACGGCCACGATCGCCATGGGCGGGGCCGCGGGAGCGGGCGGTGTGTCGGCCGGTCCCGTCTTCTTGATGTCAGTCACAGGCGTTGCCTCTCAGCGTCGCTCGCCGTCACGAACCGCCGTTGACCTTGGCCTCGGTGACAGCTCCGGCCTCCACACCCCACTTGGCGATGATCTTCTCGTACTCGCCGCTCTTGATGATCGCGTCGAGCGCGGCCTGGACGGCCTTGGTGAGCTGGTCGTTGCCCTTGGCGACGGCGATGCCGTACGGGGCGGCCTCGACCTGCTCGCCGACCAGCTGGAAGTCCTTGCCGCCGCCCGAGGTCTTCACCGCGTACGCGGCGACCGGGAAGTCGGAGGAACCGGCGTCGGCGCCACCGCCGCGCAGGCGCGTCTGGGCCTCCAGGTCGTTGTCGAACGACTCGATGGAGATCTTGCCCTTGCTGCCGCACTTGGTGCTCTCGGCCTTGGCGAGATCGTGCGAGACGGTGCCGCGCTGGACCACGATCTTCTTGCCGCAGAGGTCCGACCAGGCCGCGATGGACCGGTCGTCGCCCTTCTTGGTGTAGATCGAGACACCCGCGGTGAAGTAGTCGACGAAGTCGACGCCCTCGCCGACCTTCTTCCCGGTCTCGGAGTCGATGCCTTCCTGGCGGTCCTTGGTGTCGGTCATCGACGACATCGCCACGTCGTAGCGCTTCGATCGCAGGCCCGTGATCAGCGTGTCGAAGGTGCCGTTCTCGAAGGTGAACTTCACTCCGAGCTGCTTGCCGAGCGCGGCGGCGATATCGGGGTCGATACCGACGACCTTGCCGGACTTGTCCTTGAATTCGACCGGCGGATACGCAATGTCCGAACCGACCTTGATTTCGCCCTTGTCCTTGATTGCCTTCGGCAGGAGGCCGGCGAGCGGGGCGTTCTCGGTGACGTTCGTGTCGCTGCTCTTCTTGGCGCTGTCGGTCTGGTCGCCGCAGGCGGTCAGCAGCATCGTGCCGGCGACCGCGATGGCGCCGACCGCTGCGATCCGGTACTTCGCGGTCGTACGACAGGTGGTGCTTGCGGTCATGTCGGAGTCCTCCGGCGGGTGAGGGTGGGGAACTGGCAGGTGAATGCGCACGCACCTTTGGGTGTCGCCACCTTGTGTGATTACGGCATCTTGCCATTCGGACTAGCCCATTCAGGGCGATAGTCATGTCAAAATCGGGTAACGGGTGACCCCCGAGTCTCAACGACCTGGTACATCAAGGCCGGACCATCTCTGGGAATACGATGCCTCGACCGGAGGATCTTCGGCGCGTCTCGACTGGTGGACGACTTTTACGCCACTGAGCGGACTTGTCCAGATATTCGACTATGAGTCACGTCACCGCGTCGATACGGACTCGTCCGAGGCACTGTTCGTCAGGTAAAAAAGACGTTTACACCCCTCATCCGGGGCTCAGGGCGCGTGTGCGGCGCGCCCGCGCGTATGTACTTCCCCCTGCCGGAGCGGGCCAACCGTTCGGCGCAGGGCACATACGCGGTGCCCGCCCACCCCTCCTCAACCAGGAGTGGCCACCCTCAAACGATGAAGACTTAAGGGGTCAACACCATGGCAGCGGAGATCGTCAATCCTCGCAGCGACAGCACTACTGACAGTGGCATCCAGCACATGGACAGTACGGCCGACGAGCCGTTCGATCCGGCGTTCGCCCTTCACCGCGGCGGGAAGATGGCCGTGCAGTCCACCGTCCCCATCCGGGACAAGGACGACCTGTCCCTCGCGTACACACCCGGCGTCGCCAAGGTGTGCAGCGCCATCGCCGAGAATCCCGAGCTCGTGCACGACTACACCTGGAAGTCGCAGGTCGTGGCCGTCGTGACGGACGGCACCGCCGTCCTCGGCCTCGGTGACATCGGTCCCGAGGCGTCCCTCCCGGTGATGGAGGGCAAGGCGATCCTGTTCAAGCAGTTCGGCGGGGTCGACGCGGTGCCCATCGCGCTGGCCACGACCGACGCGGACGAGATCGTCGAGACCGTCGTCCGGCTCGCACCGTCCTTCGGCGGCGTGAACCTGGAGGACATCTCGGCGCCCCGGTGCTTCGAGATCGAGCGCAAGCTCCAGGAGCGGCTGGACATCCCCGTCTTCCACGACGACCAGCACGGCACCGCCGTCGTGACGCTCGCGGCTCTGCGCAACGCCGCGAAGCTGTCCGGGCGGACGCTGGGCGATCTGCGCGGTGTCATCTCCGGAGCGGGCGCTGCGGGCGTGGCCATCGCCAAGTTCCTGCTGGAGGCCGGGATCGGCGATGTCGCGGTGGCCGACCGCAAGGGCATCGTCAGCCGGGACCGCGACGATCTGACCGACGTCAAGCGCGAGCTCGCCGAGATCACCAACCGGGCGGGCATCTCCGGTCCGCTGGAGTCGGCGCTGGCCGGTGCCGACGTGTTCATCGGTGTCTCCGGCGGTACGGTCCCGGAGCCGGCGATCGCCTCGATGGCCCCGGGCGCGTACGTCTTCGCCATGGCCAACCCGAACCCGGAGGTCCACCCCGACATCGCGCACAAGTACGCGGCGGTGGTGGCGACCGGCCGTTCGGACTTCCCGAACCAGATCAACAACGTGCTGGCCTTCCCGGGCATCTTCGCGGGCGCGCTCCAGGTCCGGGCCTCCCGGATCACCGAGGGCATGAAGATCGCGGCGGCCAACGCGCTGGCCGACGTGGTCGGCGACGAGCTGGCCGCGGACTACGTGATTCCGTCGCCCTTCGACGAGCGGGTCGCTCCGGCGGTGACGGCAGCCGTGGCCGCGGCCGCCCGTGCGGAGGGTGTGGCGCGGCGCTGACGCGCCGGCGCGCGTGAGGGGTGGGGTGGGGCGGGTCCGCCGGTCGGGGCTGTTCCCGCCCCACCCCTTTGCCGCTTCCCGGCCGGGGATGTGGCGGACGGAAGGGCCCGGCGCCAGGGATGCGGCAGGCCGCAGAGGGTGACCGGCCGGTCCGCGGCGGGTTGGCGTGTGTCACACCGCCGGCCGGTTACGTCGCCGGGCTCCCCGGCCTATCGTCGAGCCATGTTCGCCGCCTACGCAGCCCGCATCGACCCCGATCAGCCCCTCGACGGCCTTGAGCTGGGCGAACGCCCGGCGCCCGAGGCGCGGCCCGGCTGGACCACCGTCAACGTCAGGGCCGCCTCCCTGAACCACCACGACCTCTGGTCCCTGCGCGGGGTGGGCCTCGCCGAGGACAAGCTGCCGATGATCCTCGGCTGTGACGCCGCGGGCGTCGACCAGGACGGCAACGAGGTCGTCCTGCACTCGGTGATCGGCCAGACCGGGCACGGGGTCGGCCCCGGCGAGACCCGGTCCATCCTCACCGAGCGCTACCAGGGCACGTTCGCCGAGCAGGTCACCGTGCCCGCCTGGAACGTGCTGCCCAAGCCGAAGGAGCTGACCTTCGAGCAGGCCGCCTGTCTGCCGACCGCCTGGCTCACCGCGTACCGGATGCTCTTCACCAACGCCGGGGTGCGGCCCGGCGACTCCGTGCTCGTGCAGGGTGCGGGCGGCGGTGTCGCCACCGCCGCGATCGTGCTCGGCAGGGCGGCCGGGCTGCGGATGTTCGCCACCAGCAGGGACGAGGGCCGGCGCAAGCGGGCCGTCGAACTCGGTGCCGTCGAGGCGTACGAGACCGGCGCGCGGCTGCCGCACCGGGTCGACGCGGTCATCGAGACGGTCGGTGCCGCCACCTGGTCCCACTCGGTGAAGTCGCTGCGTCCCGGTGGCACGATCGTCATCTCCGGTGCCACCAGCGGCGACCGCCCCTCGCATGCCGAACTCACCCGGATCTTCTTCCTGGAACTGAAGGTCGTCGGCTCCACGATGGGGTCCAAGGACGAGCTGGAGGACCTGCTCTCGTTCTGTGCGGTGACCGGGGTGCGACCCGTCATCGACGAGGTGCTGCCGCTGGACCGGGCCCGCGAGGGGTTCGAACGGATGGATTCGGGCGAGCAGTTCGGGAAGATCGTCCTCACTTCCGCCTGAGGGCTGTCCCGTCCCGCCGGCCCTTTCCTTCACCGCAGGCACTCTTGATGGAGCGTCAGTTCTGCTGGTGGGATGCGCCCCATGCGAATCGGCAGAGCACTCGCGGCAGTTGTCATCTCGTCCGCACTGGCGGCAGGGGTCCTCACTCCTGCCGCCTCCGCGCATCCCGGGCGGGACCGGCCCACCGGCATCCCGCCGCTGACCGATGACCGCGGCAGGGTCCTCACCCTGCGCGGCTGGAACGTCGAGGACAAGGCGAACCGCGGCGACGCGGCCCTGACGGCCGTGACCGAGAAGCACTTCCGCGATCTGCGGGCCAAGGGCTTCGACTTCGCCCGGCTGCTGATCTTCTGGGACGACCTGGAGCCCGTACGGGGCCGGTACAGCGAACGGTATCTGCGCCGGATCGACCGGATCCTGGACTGGGCGCGTACGTACGGCATCCAGGTCCTGCTCGACTCCCACCAGGACGTCTTCGGCCCGGCCTTCGGCCACCGGGGCATCCCCGCCTGGGCCACCCGTACCGATGGGCTGCCGTTCACCCCGCACCCCGACGACTGGTTCGCCGAGTACTTCGAACCGGCCGTCCAGCGGGCCTTCACCCACCTCTACGAGGACGCGGACCTGCGACGCGCCCAGGCCGACATGTGGCGGGTCCTCGCCGACCGTTTCGAGCACCACCCGGCGGTCATCGGCTACGACCTGATCAACGAACCGATGGGGGAGCTGCGGGAGGGCGAGGACCTGCCGACGGCCGCCCGCCGGATCGAGGCCGAGCAGCTCACCCCGATGTACAACCGGCTGGCCCGCGCGGTCCGTTCCGTCGACCCCGGCACCTGGATCTTCGTCGAGCCCACCCCGATCGTGGGCGAGGGCGTCCCCACCGGGCTGGGGCGGATCAAGGACCGCAGGGCCGTGTACGCGCCGCACTTCTACAACACGGCGATGGAGGCGGGCGCCGACTACGACCCCGCCGCGGGCTGGATCGAGTCGTACGAGGCCGCCGTCACCGCGTACCCGAAGGAGCAGCGCATCCCGGTCGTCGTCGGCGAATGGGGTCCGCTGAACAACGGGCTGCCGCTGATGAACCGCTTCTACCGCGAGGCGGTGGCCTCCCTGAACCGCTACAGCTCCGGCTGGGCGGGCTATGTGTGGTGCTACGGGGGCGGCTACTGCGCCCTCGACGAGCGGGGCGGCTTCCGTACGAACAAGGAGCTGACCGCCACCCCGTACGCCCCGGCGGTCGCGGGCACGGTCCACTCCGACATGTACGACGCGGCCGCCCGCGTCTACCGCCTCACCTACACCGCGGCCCGGCGTGGCGCGACGGAGATCTCGCTGCCGCCGTCGGCGCGGGGCTGGCGGGTCTCGGTGGTGGGGCGCGCCGTGGTCCGGGGTGACGCGCCGCACGGGGGCGTACTGCGGGTCGACGCGAGGGACGGGGCACGGGTGGCGGTAACCGTGCGGGAGGCGGGCTCGCACGGCTGAACCGAGGCTGGAAGAAGGGCTGTTGTTCCGGTGGGCCACCTCCGTGAAGGCGCGCCGGGCCGGCGATTGTGTCAATGTTGGTTGACATGGAGTGCATGTCAACGTACGTTGACAGCATGACCGAAGCAACGGATCTGGCCGCACGCGCCGGTGACCGTGACCCGCGTGTCGGGCTGCGGGCCGTCGCCGCGCTGCGGCGGCTGCTGGAACAGCTGGAAGCCGTACAAGTGAGAAGCGCCCGCGTCCAGGGCTGGTCGTGGCAGGAGATCGCGGCCGAACTGGGCGTCAGCCGACAGGCCGTGCACAAGAAGTACGGGAGGCATTGATGTTCGAGCGATTCGCCAAGGGGGCCCGCGCCACCGTGACCGGCGCCGTCACCCAGGCCGAGCGGGCCGGCGCCGACCTGGTCACCGAGGAGCATCTGCTGCTCTCCCTGCTGGAGCGGAAGGGCAGCCGGGCCTCCTTCGCCGTCGCGGCACTCGGTCTCACCGACCGCCGCGCCTCGGTGGCGGCCTCCCTGGCCGACGCCCGTCGGCGCGGCGGACTGACCAGGGCCGATACGGACGCACTCGCCGGTATCGGGATCGACGTGGCCGAGATCGTGTCCCGGATCGAGGGCGCGCACGGCGAGGGGGCGCTCGCCGGGGATCGCGGGAGCCGCCGGTGGTGGTCCGGGCATCGCGCGTTCACGCCCGGCGCGAAGGCGGTCCTGGAGAAGTCGCTCCGGATCGCACTCGGGCGCGGCGACCGCGTCATCGGTGAGGAACACCTGCTGCTGGCGCTCACCGCCACGCCCGGAGTGGTCGCGGACGTCCTCGCCGAGCACGGGGCGACGTACGCGACCGTGGAGCGTGCCCTGTACGGGGACGGGGCGGAGGGCGGGGGACTGCGGGCCGAGGCGGGCTGACCCGCCCCTCCGCACGGAGGGGCGGGCCGGCCGTCCGGCTCAGCTCTTCCCGCCGCCGCCGCCGGCGCCTTCGCCGGTGCCGGTGGCGTCCTTCTTCCGCAGCAGCGACTCGACGCGCGCCGCCGCCGCTCCCAGGTGGCGGCGGGCCTCGGTCACCTGTTCCTGGGTGACGCCGTGGTCCCTGGCCGCGTCGCGGATGTCGTCGCGGAAGCGGTCCAGGAGGCGGTCCAGGTCGCGGGCCGGGTCGCCCGTGCCCGCCGTGTCCCGGCCCCACTCGGGGTCGGTTCCGGCGGCCTCGGGCTTGGCGGACGGGGGCCATCCGGCCGTCCTGGCGAACCCGCTGAGCTGGCCGGTGATCTCGGCCAGACCCTCCCGTACGCCGGAGGGCCAGTCGCCCCGGGCGAAGTGCTCCTGGACCTGGCGTGCGGCGCTCTGCATCTGCTCGCGCGCCTTCTCATGGGCCTCCTTGGCCTGGCGGCGGGCCTGCTGGGCGTCGTCGCGGGCGCGCCTGGACTCGTCCTTCGCCCGGCGGGCCTGCTCCATCCACTCCTGTTTGGCCTTGCGCAGCTCTTCCTTGGCCGTGCGCCACGCCTCGCTGTCGCCGAGGTCGCCGAGGTCGGAGAAGTCGCCGAAGTCACCGAAGGGGGACCGGCGGGACTCCTTGCCGCCCGGTGTGTGCCGGGACTCGGAGGCCGCCGCCCGCATCTCGTTGCGCAGCTTGCCCGCCGCGCCACGGACGTCGTCGCGGATCTCGGCGGCCAGTTCGGAGACGGAGTCGCGGATCTCCAGCTCCAGATCGGCCAGCTCGCCGCCGCGGCCCGCCAGCTCGGCGCGCCCCGCGTCGGTGATGGAGTAGACCTTCCGGCCGCCCTCGGTGGCGTGGGTGACCAGGCCCTCGGCCTCCAGCTTGGCCAGGCGGGGATAGACGGTGCCCGCCGAGGGGGCGTACAGACCGTGGAAGCGCTCCTCCAGGAGCCGGATCACCTCGTAGCCGTGGCGCGGGGCCTCGTCCAGCAGCTTCAGCAGGTAGAGGCGCAGGCGGCCGTGGGCGAATACGGGGGGCATGTCAGAGAACCTTTCCGGTCGGCTCGGCTTCGTGCGGTTCGTCCTCGACGGGCGGGCGGCGCAGCAGGGCGATCGAGCCGGACGCGGTCATCGCCTTCAGCGTTCCCGTGCCCGCGCCGAGGGTTCCGGTGATCTTCTTCGCCCCCCACTGGCCGCTGACCCGCAGGTCCTCGAAGGCGTTGGAGAGGCTGCCGCTCGCGGTGTTCGCCTCGACCTTCGCGTCCGCCGGGTGCGGCAGCCGGATGGCGATCTCGCCGGAGATCGTGGCCAGCCGGATGTCCGTGGGCTTTCCGGACGGATCCAGGTCCAGGATCATGCCGCCGCTGACGGATTCGGCGTGTACGGAGCTCCCGGCTCCGTCGACCACGGTGAGATCGCCGGAGACGGACTGGAAGCGCAGGTCGCCGGTGACGTCCTGGGCCTCCAGATTGCCGGAGACGGTCTCGCCCCGGACGCTGCCGGTGAGCCCGACCACGCTGGTGTCGCCGCTGACGCCGCGTATCTCGGTGCGTCCCCGGATGCCGGAGACGAAGGCCTCGGCACCGACCACGCCGACCTCCACCGCGCAGTCGGCCGGTACGACGACGGAGACGACGGCGTTGCGGTGCCAGCCCTTGCGGTCGAACCACTTGTGGAGGCCCTTCCAGTGCAGGTCCTCATAGGTGACGGTGAGCGTGCCGTCCTGCTGGGTCACCACCAGCGGCGGGCCCTCGACCCCGGATATCTCCAGCCGTGCGGACTGCTCCTCGGTGCCGACCACGTTGACGGTGCCGTTGACGATGCGTACCTGGAGCGCCGTCACCGGGTCGTCGAAGGTGAGCTTCCGCGACTCGCTGATGGCCCACGTCGACACAGGCATGGATATGACCTCCCGGAGAGCGTGGCATGACGCAACATATCGCGTCTCTTGTTCGACACGATATATCGCGGATGAGTGAAGTCAAGCGGGATCGGGAGTCGATCCGGCCTCTCAAATAGCATCAGGCATGGGCAAATTGCCCTAGCGTGTGAGGCATGAACGCGACACCCGTGGGAGCGCTGCTGCTGTGCCGGGCCACCCCCGAGACCGTAGCGCCGCCGGCCCACCTCCTGCGTGAGCCGATGCTGCTCACCCCGGCGGGCGACGGGTGGAGCGCGCTCGTCCCGGACGGAAAGCCCTGGCTGGGCGCGGGGGCCGAGGTGGCCGGCGTGCGTACCCCCGCGACCGGGGGCACCGAACCCGTCGACCGGGTGCTCGGCGGCTGGGCCACCGCGCTCGCGGTCGGCTCGGCCTGGCCGGTGCTCGCCCTGTGGTGGGACGGCGACCGGGCCGGATACACGCTGGCGGCCGGTTTCCGCCGCCCCGTCGGCTATGTCTGGCTCGCCGACGGCACCCCGGCCGGCGAGGACGAGGCCATGCGCACCTTCGCCGCCCGGCTCGGACTCGACCCCGTCCTGGATCTCCAGGCACTGGAGGAGCTGACCCGCCCGGACCCCGACGCGGACGCGGGCGCCCGGCTGCGCGGGCTGCTCGCCGTGCTCACCCGCACCGGTCTGACCCTGCCTTCCGGCCTGGGGCCCGGAGAGTCCGCCGACCGGCTGCGCTCGGTGGCCGCCGTGCTGCCCGGGACGGAACGCGTCGAGTGGGCGGGCTGGCGCGACGCCGTACGGGTGGAGCTGGACGCGGTCGAGAACAGCGGCCTCGGCCCGTGGGTGCGCGGCCCCAGGGCCCGCGCGGTGGCCGTGGCACAGATCGCGGCAGGGCTCCCGCTCCTGCTGTGGGGCGCCCGCCGCCGCAGCGCAGGCTGGGCGACGGCCGGGGCGGTACTGCTGGTGCAGGGCGCACTGGGGATCGCGTACCACCGCATCCGGGACGCGGACGCCGAGAACGGCTGACCCGGACGGGCGGCTCCGGCGCGGGGCCCACGGCGGAGGCACCGGCGCCGGGCCCGCGGAAGGCCCGCGGAACCAGGCCCCGGCGCGAGGCCCGACCCCTGCGAAGGCCGCCCGCCCGGACGGGACGGACCCTCGCTACTCGTCCTCGTCGTCCTCGTCGTCCAGCCGGGCCAGCCAGGTCGCGAGGCGCTCGACGGGCACCTCGAAGTCGGGGTTGAGATCGACGAACGTACGCAGCTGCTCGGCCAGCCACTCGAAGGTGACCTCCTCCTCGCCGCGCCGCTTCTCCAGTTCCTCGATGCCACGGTCCGTGAAGTACAAGGCGTGCTCCTGTTGCGTACGGGTGTTCTTCCCTCAGGGTATGGCGTCGGCGCGGGCGGCCGGATCTCGACTGCGCGGGTCCGCTCCCCCTCGCCTGCCGGGGCACCGGCCAGTAATCTTGGTGACCGGATCAAGTCAGCGCCGGGGCAAGCGCCTTGACGTACGGATCGGGGGAGCCGTGAGTGGTCGTGTCCGTCGTATCGATCTCGGCGACGGCAAGATTGTCTACGCCCGGGTGAGTGCGGCCGAGGGGTACGGGTCGTCCGACCGGGACGTCGGAGTGGCCGAGACCGCCGCGGCCAAGCTGGAACAGCTCAACGAGCTGATCGCGCGGGTCGGCAGCACCGTCCTGGACGCCGCCGCCGCGGTGAGACCGCACGAGGCGTCGGTCACCTTCGGAGTGGAGCTGAGCACCAAGCCCGGAAAGGCGCTCGCCATCCTCGCGGACGGCGAGGCCAAGGCGTCCGTCCAGGTCTCCCTCACCTGGCGGCTGGGCGAGCAGGACCCGGAGGGGCCGGCCGGCACGGATGTCTGACGGCCTCCCCGACCTCGACGCCCTCGTCCGCGCGGCCACCGTGCGCTTCCTCCCGGAGGACCCCCGCTCGACGCAGATGTGGGGCAGCGGCTTCTTCATCGCGCCCGGCTGGATCCTGACCGCCGCGCACGTGCTGGTGCCGCATGTGCGGGAGAACCCCGGCATGCGCTTCAGGGTCGCCGGTGACGAACGGCAGCACGGCATCGCCCCGACAGCGGTCCGGCTGCGGAAGTGGCTGGTCACCGACCCGTGGAGCGACCGCATTCCGGCCCAGCGCGATCTGGCCCTGGTGCGGCTGCTCGATGACACCGTCGAGCACGAGTGCGTCTGGATGGGCGACCGGGCGGTGTCCGGCGCGGGGGAGCGGCTGGCCTTCGGATTCCGGCCGACACCGGACGAGGCCGAGGAGGACAGCGGGCCGTACGGACTCTGGCGCGGCACGGTCCGGGCGAACGTCGACGACGGTGCCGTCGCCGTCCGGTTCGAGTCCCTGGCCGAATTTCCCCCCGGGGTCTCGGGCGGCCCCGTGCTCGATCCCGCCACCGGGGCCGTGCTGGAGATCGTCAAGTCCGGCCGCGAGGACCAGGACGGCGGGCGTGCCGTCTCCGCCACCGCCCTGCGCCGGTTCGGCGGGCTGTACCGGGAGGTCATGGACGCCCACGACCGCTGGCACCACGGCCGGCGGGGGGACACCGGCAGCTGGACCGCCCACCAGGCCCGGATCGGCGGCCGGAGCGCCGGCCTCGACCCCGAACAGTGGTCCCCCGAGGACCGGGTGAACGCCCTGAACCACCTCGCGGGCCTGGCTCCCGCCCCCATGGGCGTCGTGGCCGAACTGGCGCGCGACGTACGGGGTGAGCGGCTGTCGCACACCGGCCCGGCGCCCATGACCTGGCGGGACGGCCACGGGCTGCTCTACGGAGGCGACGGCAGCCCCCTCCCGGCGTACGTGTTCATGCACTACCTGCGGCTCGTCGGTGAGTTCACCCGCGACTACGGGGGCGACACGAGCGGGCTCGACGCATGGCTGAACGACCGGCTGCGCCGCCTTCCGCCGCAGCTGCGCCGACTGGTGGAACAGGCCCGGCTGCCGGACAGGGAGAGCGCGGACCGTGTCGTCATCCCCTACCCGGGGCCCGCCGACCCGGCCCATGTCGTCGTCGTCGAACTCGACGAACTGCCGTACGGGACCCTGCACTGGCAGATCAGGATCGACGACGGCAGCGGTGACCACGAGATCTTCGCCTCGGAGACCGACCCCAACGGAGTGACACCGGGCCGCCTCCGCCTCAATCTGCGCGAACACCTGGCCGAAGCCTTCCACTTCGCCGACACGGCGGGCGGGGTCCCCGCGCCCTGCGAAGTCGTCGTGCCCGCCGGGTACTTCGACACACCGGTGCACCGATGGCAGCTCGCCGACGAGGCGCCCCTGGGCGATCCCGCCCATCTGCCGGTGGGGGTGAGACGGCGGATCGTCCTGCGCAACGTGGACCGGCGCGGGGAACCCGACCCCCTCTGGACGGACCGCTGGAGCGCGGCGGCCGGCCCCGGACCGCTCACGGCGGTCCGGATGCCGCCCACCGGACAGCTGCCCCGGAGCAGGCACTTCGCCGACATCCAGCCGTCCGGCATCCCGGTGCTGTGCCGGCCCGTGGGCCGGGGCGTCGGACGCAAGGCCATCGAGTTCGCCTTCGACGCGGGCCACGGCATCGCCCTGTGGCGCATCGACGGCCATGACCGGGGCCCCTGCGGCAGCGACTGCGAGGACCTGCACAAGGGCGTGGCCGAACTGCTCGCGCACACCGGCTCCCTCCCCGAACTCCCCGACCGGCTGCGCCGCATCAGGGAGGAGATCCACGAGACCCGGACGACGGGGCACTGGGCCGAAGCCGTCGCCGTCATGTACGACGACCCCCGCCGCCCGGTGCCCGAGAGGCCCGTGGGACCGGTGGACTCACCATGACGACTTGGCCGGAAATCAGCTTTGGCGGGGTCTCGCGGGGGTACATTCCCGTGGGCCCATTTGCGGGCGCTGCCTGCCCCGTCGGCCAGAGCGCGGGAAGCCACCGACCGCCGACGAGGAGCGAGAAATGAGCAACTGGCTGATTTACCGGGGTGAGGGAGACCCCGACCCGGACCGGATCGGCGACCTTCCGCCACCGCCCCCCTGGCGGGCCTTCACCGGTGAGCCGATCGGGCTGCCGGTCCCCGGACCGGACTCCTCGACCAAGCGCCGCCTCGGCGGACGCCCCCTGCTCCCGGTCCAGGACGAGGACGCGATCCAGCTCATCAACGCCGCCCTGTATCTGCGGCGACCGCTCCTGGTGACCGGGGAGCCCGGATCCGGGAAGAGCACGCTCGCGCACGCCGTCGCCCAGGAACTGGGCCTGGGAAGGGTCCTGCAATGGTCCGTCGTCAGCCGTACGGAACTGAAGCAGGGGCTGTACGAGTACGACGCGATCGGCCGGCTCCAGGACGCCCAGCTCTCCCGTGAGCGCGGCGCCGGTGAGGGCGACATCGGCGAGTACATCAAGCTCGGACCGCTGGGCACGGCACTCCTGCCCTCGGAGCGCCCCCGGGTGCTGCTCATCGACGAGCTGGACAAGAGCGACATCGACCTGCCGAACGACCTTCTGAACGTGCTGGAGGAGGGCGAGTTCCGCATCCCCGAACTGGAGCGCACCGCCAAGCGCGAGGGACACGCACCCGTCACCGTCCTGGACGACGACGGCCGCAGCGTGCCCGTCGTCGACGGCAAGGTGCGCTGCCGGGCCTTCCCCTTCGTCGTGATGACGAGCAACGGCGAACGCGACTTCCCCCGGCCGCTGCTGCGCCGCTGCATCCGGCTGAACCTGGAACCCCCGCGCGACGAACGGCTCGCCGCCCTGGTGCACGCCCACTTCGGGGAGGGCGCGCACGAGGCCAACCGCGACCTGCTGGAGAGCTTCAGCCGGGGCGACGACGAAGGGCTGCGGCCGACGGACGAACTGCTCAACGCCATCTTCCTCACCCAGCACACCGCCCGGGAGGCGGGCAGCCGGCGGGATGGTATCGCCCGGCTGCTCATGCGTCCCCTGGAGCAGCACCCGCAGCAGCGGTGATGTGACGATGACCTCCGCCGCCCGCAGCGCATCCGGCACCGAGCACGGTGTGCTCACGGCGCTGGTCGCCCGGCTCCGGGAGGCCGACTTCAGCGCCACGGCCGAAGAGGTGGCGGACGCGCTGTGGCTCGCGCGCTGGGTCGGGCCCGCGACCTGGCCCGACGGGCATCCCGCCGCCGGGGCGGTCGCCGACCCCGCGTCCGGCGACCCGGCGGACCCGCTCACCGATGGGCCGGAGCCGGTGGCACCGCGCGTCCCCGGCCCCGCCGCGCCCACCGAGGGACGCGCGGCCCTGCGCGCCCCGGCCGCCCGGGGCGCAGGAGCCGAGGGCGGCGCCGGGCGCGGCGGCTCGCCCGTACGGGTCCCCACGGCACCCACCCTGCCCGACCCGCTCGCCCTGCAACGCGCGCTGCGTCCCCTTCAGCGCTTCCGCGCGCCCTCCGTCCCGCCGCGCGGCCTCCTCGACGAGAAGGCCACCGCGCACCGGGCGGCCGAGACCGGGCTGACGCTGCCGGTGCTGCGCCCCGCCCGCCGCCGGGAGGCGCGCGCCCAACTGCTCATGGACGTCTCCTCCTCGACCATGGTGTGGGAGCAGACGCTCGACGAGCTGCGGGAGGTCTTCGAACGCGCGGGTGCCTTCCGCGAAGTACGCGTCCACTATCTGCACGAGGGCACGGACGGCACCCCGGGCGCCGCCACCACACCCACAACACCCGCCCCGGGCACGGGGCGGCTGCGGCCGCCGGCCCAGTTCACCGACCCCACCGGACGGCAGATCACGCTGCTGCTCAGCGACTGCGCCGGACCGATGTGGCGCAGCGGTGCCATGCAGCGGCTGCTCCACCGCTGGGCGGGCAGCATGCCGGTCGCCGTCGTCCAGCCGCTGCCGCAGCGGATGTGGCGCAACACCCATCTGCCCGCCCGGTCCGGGCTGCTGCGCAGGCCCGAAGGGCCCGCGGGGCGGCTGGAGTTCCTCTCCAGGGGCGAGGCGCCCCGCCGCGCGGTGGCCGTTCCGGTGCTGGCGCCCCACCACCTGCCCCTGGAGACCTGGGCGCGGCTGCTGTCGGGGACCGGCGAGCTGACGCTGCGGGCGGCGGCCGCCTGGGTCGGTGCCGACCCCCGGCCCGCCCCCGCGCCGGCGCCCCGCGCCACCGACGTCCCCGCCCGCGAACGGGTCCGGAACTTCCGCCGCCACGCCTCGCCCGCGGCGGTCCGGCTCGCCCAGTGGCTGACCACCACTCCGCTGGAACTGCCGGTGATGCAGCACCTCCAGCGCGCGATGCTGCCGGACAGCGGCCCCGACGTGCTCGCCGAAGTGCTTCTGGGGGGCCTGCTCACCCGTCTCGACCGGGGACTCGACAGTCCGGCCTACGCGTTCCGCGACGGCGTCTGGGCCGAGCTGCACCAACGGCTGGCGCCGGGCGACCCCGATCTGGCACTGAAACACCTGTCCCGTTACGTCGAAGGCCGCTGGGGGCGCACGGCCCGCAACTTCCCCGCGATGGCGGCGGCCTATCTGGCGGGCGGCGTGGAGCCCGCGGGACCGCCGGGCGGCTCCGTGGACGACCCGCTGCTGCGGGAGTTCGCCGTCGTCTCCACCCGGGTGCTGCGCGGCTCGCTGCCGCAGCCCGTCACCACGGGGGCCGAAGGCGCCGGCTCGCCCGGTGAACTCGCGGCCGAGGCACAGGCGCGGCTCGAACGGTTCCGGCGCCAGGGCACCTCGCGGGACCTGGATTCCGGCATTGCCCTGCTGACCTCGGCGGCCGGGGCCGAGCAGCGCCGCCCGGAGCGGGCCGGGCTCCACGCGGACCTGGCCGTGGCGCTCGTCGAGCGCTGGCAGGCGCGCCGGCTCGGCGAGGACCTGCGGGGCGCCCTGAGCGCCGCGGAGCGGGCCGTGCCCACCATCTCCCGGGCCTACCGGACCATGGGCGACGTACTGGTGCGGATGGCCGAGGAGGTGGCCTCGGCCGGGCCGGACACGGACGCGGTGCCCGACCGGTTCAGAGAGGCCGCCGCCGCGCCGGGGGAGGCCGCGGACGCGGACTCCGTACGGTTCCTGCTGCTGGACGACGCGCAGCGGGCGCTGGCGGACGCGGTCGCCGGGGGCGGAAGCATCGGCAGGACGGCCGCGGTCGTCCGTGCCCGGGTGCTCCAGGAGCTGGCCGCCGACTTCGCCGAACAGGCCCTGAGACTGCGCAACCCGCCGCCCGAGGGGCCCCAGGAGTGGTATTCGGCCACCATGCTCCAGTCGATCGACGTACTGGACACACTGGTCGAGGCGGACCCCGTCCCGCCGTCGTCGCTCTACCTCCGGGGCCGCTCCTACGCCCTGCTCGCCCGCCGGTTCGAGGGGCGGCTGGACGACGGTCCGTCCACCGATCCGGAGCGGGTGCGGGAAGCGGCCCGGCGGGCCCGCGCGGACCTGACCGAGTCGCTGGCCCGGATGACACGCCTGGTGAACGCCGACGGTGACGACACGGCGCCGGGGGCCGGTGACGACGGACCGCCGCGTACGGCGACGGCCGAATGGAAGCCCGCCCCCGCCGACCTGGTCGACGGCTGGATCGCCCTGGCGGAGGCCCATGAACTGGCCTGGACCGGCCTCGACATGGAGACCGGCTGGGCGCACGCGTTGCGGGCGCTCGACGAGGGCCGCGCCGCCGCGGAGGGCTTGGCGCCCGGTCCCGGACGCGACCGGCTGACGCTGCGCTGTCTGGAGGCGAAGGCGTCCATCGAGAGCCGGCGCTTCCACGAGGGCGCGGAATCCCGGCGCGAGGCGCTCGACCGGGCCGTCGACGCCTGGGCGGAGGTCTGGGCGCTGACGCCCCCCGACAGCCCGTGGCAGCCCGGGAACCTCCAGATCTACGGTCTCACCCTGATGCGCCGGGGGCAGCTGAACGAATCCGAGGAGGATCTGCGCGAGACGGTGCGTCTGCTGCGGCGGTCCGTCGCCGGAACCTCCGGGAAGAGCCCCGCGCTCGCCGCCCGCCGAATGAATCTCGGGCTGGCGCTGATGGTCCGCTTCCGGCTCGTGGGAGCCCTGGTCGACCTGTACGAGGCCGACTGGATACTGGGAGCGGCGGCCCGCGAGGCGGTGTCGGGAGATGTCGCGGCCTCCGCCCACGCCATCCGCGGCCAGGTCGCCGAGGCGCTCGGCCGGTCGACCGGGGCCGAGGTGCGCTTCACCGAGGCGGCGACGTACTTCAAGCAGGCCGCGGACCGTGCGCTCGCCGCCGGATCCGCCGTGATGGCCGCCGCCTACCTGGCGGACCGGGCCAGGATGCTGGAGCGGATCGCCGGACCGGACCGCGCGCTCACCGAGTACCACCGGGCGCTCGGCATCCTCACCGAGCACGGCGAGCAGCGCGACGAGGTCGCGGAGCGCATCCGGGAGAGCGTGCACCAGCTCGAATCGGGTGACGCATGACGTCACCGCCCGACGACAGCAGCACGCCCCTGCCCGTTTTCGGGTCCCTGGCCGCCCTCGTCGACCACGGCGGCGCGACCGGGCACCCGGTGCTGGACGCCGTCCTGGCCGGTCTGCGCGACCGGTCGGCCGAGGCGGGCCCGTCCGTGGCGTACTACGAGGACGCCCCGTGAAGGCGTGCGCCACGGCCGGTGCGGCGGCGGGTGCGGTAGCGGGTGCGGCGGAGGTCACCACCGCCGGTTCCGCTGCCACGGCCGGCCCCGCGCCGGACACCGTTCCGTACTGGCCGCACCGGGCGCTGGACACCGCGGCACTGCACCCGGTACCCCTGCGGCAGTTCGTGCTCAAGGTGCACAGCCGGTGCAACCTCGCCTGCGACTACTGCTACATCTACCGCAGCCCCGACACGAGCTGGCGCGAGCGCCCGGCCCGGGTCCCGGAAGGGACGATGGCCCGCACCGCGGCCCGCATCGGCGAGCACGCGGCCGCCCACGGCCTGGACCGCATCCGGATCGAACTGCACGGCGGGGAGCCGCTGCTGGCGGGACCCGAACCGCTGCTCGCCTACACCCGAGCGGTACGCCGGGCGGTGCCCGGGGGCTGCGCGGTCCTGCCCAGCGTGCAGACCAACGGCACGCTGCTGACCGGTGGCGTCCTCGACCGGCTCGGCGCCGAGGGCATCCGGGTGGGCCTGAGCCTGGACGGCGGGAGCGCCCGCCTGAACCGGCGGCGCGTGGGTCACGACGGCCGGGCCTCCTGGCCCGCCGCGTCCCGCGCCGCCGCGCTGCTGGCCCGGCGCGGTACGCAGTACGCGGGCATCCTCAGCACGATCGATCTCGACAGCGACCCGCGCGAGGTCTACACCTCGCTGCTGGCCCTGGACCCGCCCGGCCTGGACTTCCTGCTGCCGCACGCCAACTGGGGCGCGCCCCCGGCCGGGAAGGCGGCCATGCTTCCGGGGCGGCACCGGCCCGGCCCGGCGCCGTACGGACAGTGGCTGACGGAGGTCTTCGACCTGTGGTGGCAGTCGGACGGGCTGCGGACGGGAGTCCGGCTGTTCACGGAGATACTGGCCCTGCTGCTCGGCAGCCGCAGCGCCGCCGAGGCGGTCGGGCTCTCCCCGATGGCGGCGATCGTGGTCGACACGGACGGCGCCATCGAGCAGGTCGACTCGCTCAAGACCGCCTACGCGGGCGCCCCGGCGACCGGTCTGGACGTCTTCGCCCACTCCTTCGACGACGCGCTGCGCCACCCCGGCGTCGCCGCGCGCCAGCTGGGGGAGCGGGGGCTCGCGCCCGAGTGCCGCACCTGCCCGGTGCTCCGGGTGTGCGGCGGCGGCAACTACGCGCACCGG
Organism: Streptomyces sp. NBC_01237; assembly: GCF_035917275.1. Classification (NCBI taxonomy): domain Bacteria; kingdom Bacillati; phylum Actinomycetota; class Actinomycetes; order Kitasatosporales; family Streptomycetaceae; genus Streptomyces; species Streptomyces sp. NBC_01237. The sequence continues at coordinate 6,136,896 of NZ_CP108508.1, forward strand.
TACGCCCCGAAGAGCGGCTTTCTGCACCCGAGCGTCTACTGCGCCGACCTCGAACACCTCATACGGCACATCGCACGACGGCTGTGTGACGCGGGAAACAATGGTCACTGTTCGCCAACGGGCCCTCACTGAACGAAATCTGACGCACAATCGAATGGCTTGCGCACGAAGTCGAACAACTTGCGTCGAGGGAGTACCGGGATGACGGAGGATTCCGACCACGTCACGGTCGTTTTCGCGGGACAGAGCGAGTCCTGGGCGAAATGGGTGGAGGAGGAGTGCGAGACCGCGGGCATCCGCACGCACCTCGTCCGCTGGGACCCCCTGCGCAAACCACCGGAGGGCAGAGCGCTCACCGACCTGCTCGCGGCACCCGGCCGGGTCCTGCTCGTCCTGGACGACTGGTATCTGCGCTTCGACGCGGGGCGCTACCGGGCCTGGGCCGATGTGCTCCGCCAGGTGCTCCCCGCCCACCGTTCGCAGATCGCGGCCGTCTCCGTCACCCCGCACAGCCTGCCCGAAGCGGCCCGCGAACTGAACCCGGCCGGCCTGTTCGGGATCGGGCGCGAGGAGGCCAAGCAGCGGCTGCTGACCGCGTGCGGCCTCGTGCTGGACAAGCACACCGGAGTCGACCTCGACCGGGGGCTGCGCTTCCCGGACGAGCCGCCGCCCGTCTCCAACGTGGAACGCCGCAACCGCCGGTTCACCGGCAGACGGCGGACCCTGGAGCAGGTGCACCGGCTGCTGACCGACCGCACCCCGGCATCGCCCGCCACCTCCGCGCTGGTGGCCGTGCACGGCGCGGGCGGGATGGGCAAGACCGAACTGGCGCGGGAGTACGCGCACCGCTACGCCGGGGAGTACGACGTCATCTGGTGGGTCAGGGCCCACACCCCGCTCATGGCGCGCGAGGACTTCGCCGCGCTCGCGAAGGAACTGCGCACGGGTGACGGCGACGAGCTGCGCGGGCTCATCACCGCCGCCCAGGAGCGCCTCGCCTCGTCACGGAAGCGCTGGCTCCTCGTGTTCGACGGGGCGGAGAGCCCGGACGGGCTGGCCGACCTGCTGCCGCGGGGCCCCGGCCACGTACTGATCACCACCCGCGACACCTCCTGGCCGGCCCACGGCGCGGAGCTCGTCTCGCTGCCCCGCTTCGACCGGGAGGAGAGCGTCGCCTTCGCCTGCCGCCGGGCACCGCGGATCACCGAGGAGGACGCCGACCGGCTGGCCGACGTGGTCGAGGACCTGCCGATCCTGATCGACCAGATGGCCGCCTGGCTGGAGGCGTACCCGCTCACGGACGTCGCCCGCTATGTCGAGGACATCCGCGACGGCGACCCCAACGCCCTGGACGTCATGCCGTCGGGCGGCGAGGCGCAGCGGTTCCAGGCCGTGTGGTCCACCACGCTGAACGCCCTCGGCGAGGACGCGCCGCACGCCCATGAACTCCTCAAACTGCTGGCCCACTTCTCCGCCGACACCGTGCCCGTCAGGCTGCTCCGCTCGGCCAGGGCCTCGGACCTGCCCACCCATCTGGCCCGCCTGGTCAGCGAGCCCAGCAACTGGAACTCCGCGCTCCGTACGCTCTCCGAGACCACGTCCATGCGGCTGGAGTACGAGACGGGTCCGCAGGACGACATCCTGACCGTGGGCACCCTGCGCATGCACCGGCTCTTCCACCGCTTCGTCCGCAGCACCCTCTCGGTCCACGACCGGCGCAGGGCGTCCGAGACCGCCTGCCGGGTCCTGGTCGCCGCCGACCCCAGGGACCCCACGGCCCCCCGCCACTGGCAGCGCTACGCCGACCTGATCCCCCATCTGGAACCCTCGGGAGCACTGGCGTCGGCCGACGAGGACGTGCGCAGCCTCGTCCTCAACTGCGTCGAGTACCTCCGGATGCGCGGCGAGTACGCCGACGGCTGGATGATCACCAGGAAGGCGCTCGATCAGTGGCGCATCGACTCGGGCCCCACCGACCGCACCATCCTGGTCGCCACCCACCAGTACGCCAACATGCTCCGCCGGCTGGGCCGATACGCCGATGCCGAGGGAGTCGGGCGGGACATCCTCGACCGGCTCTCCGCGGACCCGGAGGCGCGGGCCATCGAACTGATGCGGGCCATGAACGGCCTCGGCGGAACGCTGGTGGCCCTCGGGCGGTACGACGAGGCGCGCACGCTCTACGAGAGCGCCGTGACCAGGGCGGTGGAGGAGCTCGGCGACAGGAACGTGCCGCGCACCCTCGCCATCCGCAGCAACCTGGCCCAGGCCGTCGCCCTCCAGGGCCGGTACGCCGAGTCCCTGGCCCAGCACCGCTCGATTCTGGAAGCCCGCGTCGGCCTGCTCGGCCCGCGCAACGCCCTCACCCTGATGTCCGCCCTGCACACCGCCTGGACGCTGCGGCTGCTGGGCCGCTACCGGGAAGCGCTGGTGATCCAGGAACGGAACACCTGGCTGCACAGCCAGGTGCTCGACCGGGACCACTCGCAGACCTTGCAGGCACAGCACAACCTCGCCCTGTGCAGGCGCAGGGAGGGCGACCTGGAGTACGCCCACGCCATGATGCGCCGGGTCCGCGAGAAGATGACCGGCCGCCGGGGCGGCCACCACCCCGAAACGCTGCTGATCTCCGCCGACTACGCCATGCTGCTGCGGGAGATGGGCCGGTACGACGAGGCGCTGGGCATCGCCGAGTCCACCGCCCGGGTGTACGCCGCCCAGCTCGGCGACGACCATCCGTACGCGATCGGCAGCCGGGCCAACTGCGGGGTCGTCCTGCGCTGCCTGGGCCACCGCGCGGACGCGCTGGCGATCGGCGAGGAGACGACGGCGGGCATGGCACGCGCACTCGGCGACGCGCACCCCTGGAGCATCGGCTGCGCGCTGAACACGACCGCGGCACGGGCGGCGACGGACGACCCGCTGGGGGCGGTGGACCTCGGGCGCGCCGCCCTGGAACGGGCCTCTGCGGGTCTCGGGGACGGGCATGCCATGACGGTCGCCCTCAGGGCGGGGCTCGCCCTCGACCTGCGGGCGGCGGGCAAGGAGGACGAGGCCGAAGCCCTCGCGGACGAGGCACCGGACCGGGACGGCGACGCCGCCGGGGGCGAGCGCCGGCGGAGGCGGTCGACGGTGGCCGCGGGACGCCCGTACTGGGACTTCGAGCCCCAGCCGGTCTGATCCGCCGCTCTGGTCCACCCGTCCGACGCACCGTCCGATCCACCGGTCCGACGGCCCCCTGCCGTGCCCCTGCGGTGTCCGTGCGGCACCCGGGCGGTGTCCGCGCACCGCACCCACCACCTGATACGGGCCCCGGCCCCCGCCGATACGTACATCGGTGGGGGCCGGGGCCCGTGACGGGTGGTGCCGCTGATCAGGCCTCGAAGACCTCGGCGACCAGCTGCGCCTGCTCGGCCTGGTGGCGCTTGGCCGAGCCGACCGCCGGGGACGAGCCGTGCGACCGCGAGATGCGGCGCAGGCGCTCACCGTGCGGGATGTCGGCGCCGACGGCCAGGTCCAGGTGGTCGATCAGGTTGAGCGCGATGAACGGCCAGGCACCCTGGTTCGCCGGCTCCTCCTGGGCCCAGAGGTACTTCTCGGCGTTCGGGTACTTGGCGATCTCGGCCTGAAGCTCCGCACCCGGCAGCGGGTACAGGCGCTCCAGCCGGATGATCGCCGTCTCCGTGTCGCCGCGCTTCTGCCGCTCGGCGTCCAGGTCGTAGTACAGCTTGCCCGCGCAGAAGACGACCTTGCGGACGTCCTCGGCCTTGACCGACGCGTCGCCGATCACCGGGCGGAAGCCGCCGGTGGTGAACTCCTCCACCTTCGACGCCGCCGCCTTGAGGCGGAGCATCGACTTCGGGGTGAAGACGATCAGCGGCTTGTGGTGCGGGTTGTGCACCTGCCACCGCAGGAGGTGGAAGTAGTTCGACGGCAGGGTCGGCATCGCGACCGTCATGTTGTCCTGCGCGCACATCTGGAGGAAGCGCTCCGGGCGGGCGGACGAGTGGTCCGGGCCCTGGCCCTCGTAGCCGTGCGGCAGCAGCAGCGTGACGCCGGAGGTCTGGCCCCACTTCTGCTCGGCCGAGGAGATGAACTCGTCCACGACGGTCTGCGCGCCGTTGACGAAGTCACCGAACTGGGCCTCCCAGATGACCAGCGACTCCGGGCGGGCCAGCGAGTAGCCGTATTCGAAGCCCATCGCCGCGTACTCGCTGAGCAGCGAGTCGTAGACGTTGTACCGGGCCTGCTCGTCGGAGAGGTAGAGCAGCGGGGTGTAGTCCTCGCCGGTCTCCTGATCGACCAGGACCGCGTGCCGCTGGCCGAACGTGCCGCGGCGGGTGTCCTGGCCGGCGAGCCGGACCGGGGTGCCCTCCATCAGCAGCGAACCGATGGCCAGCGTCTCGCCCATGCCCCAGTCGATCGTGCCGTCCTCCACCGAGGCCGCGCGACGCAGCATCTGCGGCATCAGACGGGGGTGGACGGTGATGTTGTCCGGGATGTTGACCTGCGACTCGGCGATCCGCTTCACGACCTCCTGGGAGACCCCGGTGCTGATCGCCACCGGGAACTCGGCCTGGACGTCCGGGATGTGGGTCTGGGCCGGGTGCGAGGTGGCCTCGCGGACCTCGGCGAAGACCTTCTCCAGCTGCCCCTGGAAGTCCTGGAGCGCCTGCTCCGCCTCTTCCAGCGTGATGTCGCCGCGACCGATGAGGGACTCGGTGTAGAGCTTGCGCACCGAGCGCTTCTTGTCGACCAGGGCGTACATCTGCGGGTTGGTGAACTGCGGGTTGTCGGTCTCGTTGTGACCGCGGCGGCGGTAGCAGATGAGGTCGATCACGACGTCCTTGTTGAACGCCTGCCGGTACTCGAAGGCGAGCCGGGCGACCCGGACGACGGCCTCGGGGTCGTCACCGTTGACGTGGATGATCGGCGCCTCGATCATGCGCGCCACATCGGTGGCGTACATCGAGGAGCGCGAGGACTCCGGGGCGGCGGTGAAGCCGACCTGGTTGTTGATCACCACGTGCACGGTGCCGCCGGTGCGGTAGCCGCGCAGCTGCGACATGTTGAGCGTCTCGGCGACGACGCCCTGGCCCGCGAAGGCCGCGTCGCCGTGGAGCGCGACGGGCAGGACGGTGAAGTCCGTGCCGCCCTTGTTGATGATGTCCTGCTTGGCGCGGGCGATGCCCTCCAGGACCGGGTCGACCGCCTCCAGGTGCGAGGGGTTGGCGGCCAGCGAGACCTTGATCTGCTCGCCGTCCAGACCGGTGAAGGTGCCCTCGGCGCCCAGGTGGTACTTCACGTCGCCGGAGCCGTGCATCGACTTCGGGTCGAGGTTGCCCTCGAACTCCCGGAAGATCTGCGCGTACGACTTGCCGACGATGTTGGCCAGCACGTTCAGACGGCCGCGGTGGGCCATCCCGATGACGACCTCGTCGAGGCGGGCCTCGGCGGCGGAGTCGATGACCGCGTCGAGCAGCGGGATGACGGACTCGCCGCCCTCCAGCGAGAACCGCTTCTGGCCGACGTACTTGGTCTGCAGGAACGTCTCGAACGCCTCGGCGGCGTTGAGGCGGCGCAGGATCCGCAGCTGCTCCTCGCGCTCGGGCTTGGGACGCGGACGCTCCACCCGGTCCTGGAGCCACTTGCGCTCCCGCGGCTCCTGGATGTGCATGAACTCGATGCCCGTGGTGCGGCAGTACGACTCACGCAGCACACCGAGGATGTCGCGGAGCTTCATCATCGTCTTGCCGGCGAAACCGCCGACCGCGAAGTCCCGCTCCAGGTCCCACAGGGTGAGGCCGTGCTCGGTGATGTCCAGGTCGGGGTGCTTGCGCTGGTGGTACTCCAGCGGGTCGGTGTCGGCCATGACATGGCCGCGGACCCGGTAGGAGTGGATCAGCTCGAAGACCCGTGCGGCCTTGGTGACGTCGTCGTCGTGCGAGGCGTCGATGTCCTTGAGCCAGCGGACCGGCTCGTAGGGGATGCGCAGCGCCTTGAAGATCTCGTCGTAGAACTCGTTCTCGCCGAGCAGGAGCTGGGCCAGGACCCGCAGGAACTCGCCGGAGGCGGCACCCTGGATGACCCGGTGGTCGTAGGTCGAGGTCAGCGTCATGACCTTCGAGATGCCCAGCTTGTTCAGGGTGTCCTGGGACGTCCCCTGGAACTCCGCCGGGTAGTCCATCGCGCCGACACCCATGATGAGGCCCTGACCGGGCATCAGGCGGGGCACCGAGTGGACGGTGCCGATGCCGCCGGGGTTCGTCAGCGAGGCGGTGACCCCGGTGAAGTCGTCCATGCCGAGCTTGCCGATGCGGGCCCGGCGGACGATGTCCTCGTACGCCTGCCAGAACTCGAAGAAGTTGAGCGTCTCGGCCTTCTTGATGGCCGCGACGACGAGCTGGCGGTCACCGTTCGGCTTCACCAGGTCGATGGCCAGGCCGAGGTTGATGTGCTCCGGCTTGACCAGGGTCGGCTTGCCGTCCTTCACCGTGAAGGAGTGGTTCATCGACGGCATGGCCTTGAGGGCCTGCACCATCGCGTACCCGATGAGGTGCGTGAAGGAGATCTTCCCGCCGCGGGCGCGCTTGAGGTGGTTGTTGATGACGATGCGGTTGTCGAAGAGCAGCTTCACCGGAACGGCGCGGACGGACGTGGCCGTCGGCAGCTCCAGCGAGGCGTTCATGTTCTTCGCGACGGCGGCCGACGGGCCGCGCAGCGTCACATACTCCGGGCCCTCGGGAGCCTCGGTCGACCCGGCGTCCTTGGCGGGCGCCGGAGCGGCCTTCGCGGGGGCAGCCTTCGCCGGAGCTGCCGGAGCAGCGGCGGCGGGAGCGGCCTTCGCGGGTGCCGGAGCGGCGGCCGCGGGCTGGGCCGGAGCCGCGGGCTGGGCCGGAGCGGCCGGTGCGGCGGCCGGAGCCGGTGCCGCGGGCTGCGCCGGAGGGGTGGCGACCGGGGCCGGGATCACCGCAGCCCCCGCGGCCGCGGCGCCGGGAACGGGCTTGTCCGCCGTGCCGGAGGTACCCGGCTTGTAGTCGGCGAAGAAGTCCCACCAGGCGCGGTCGACCGAATTGGGATCCTGGAGGTACTGCTGATAGATCTCGTCGACGAGCCACTCATTGGGGCCGAAGGCCGCGGCCGGGTTCCCACCCGGGCTGGCTTGGTCGGTCGAGATGCTTGAGTTACTGGGGGACTGAGACGACACGGCGGCAACCGCCCTCTTCCGCTTCACAAGGTGATGGACAGCGGAAATCAAGGCTACGCCTCCTTTACCGTTCCTTGCAGACCGGACCGGTCTTCGTCGTGCAAGTCACATCGGAAGGCGGGTTTCGGCGCAGGAAATGGCGGGAAACAACCTGGGTTCCGCTGCACTTCGGGTACGCAGGGCCGTGGGTACGGCCACCCGACCGTATCCCCTTTACGGAGGACACGGAGAACGTGCCCTTCCGGTTCGAACCCTATGTCAACCGCGAGGCTGCGACATTCCCGGAAGAGTGACCTGGATGCGGCAGCCGCGCGCTGATTCGGCCACCCCGATCCGGCCCCCGTGCAGATCCACCGCCCAGCGGGCGATGGCCAGCCCGAGCCCCGTCCCGCCGTCGCTGCCCGGCCCGTGCGGGGACGGCGCCTGCCCCCGGTTGAACCGCTCGAACACCCGGTGCCGCTCGGCCTCCGGGATGCCCGGACCCTCGTCGATGACCTCCAGCTCCAGCGACTCGGGGTACGCCCCGCGCCGTGCCAGCACCGTGACCCGGCCGTGCGGCGGGCTGTGCTTGACCGCGTTGTCGATGAGGTTGGCGACCACCTGGTGCAGCCGCTCCGCGTCCGCGTGCGCCGTCAGCTCGGGCGGTGACACATCGAGGTGCAGATGGACGTCGTTGCGCGAGTGATTGCCGGAGCCCGAGGACAGCCTGCGCTGCGAGGCGGCCAGATTGGCCTCCTTCAGCACCCCCGACAGATACGGCCACACCTCGAAGCGGCGGGCCTTGAGCGTCACCACCCCGTTGTCCAGGCGGGACAGATCGAGCAGGGTCTCCACCAGCCGGCCGAGGCGTTCCGTCTGTTTCAGAGCCGTGCGCATCGTCTCGGGGTCGGCGGGGGACACCCCGTCCACGACGTTCTCCAGCACGGCTCTCAGCGCCGCGATGGGGGTGCGCAGCTCATGCGAGACATTGGCGACCAGCTCCTTGCGGTGCCGGTACTCCGCCTCCAGATCGTCCGCCATGCGGTTGATCGTCTGCGCCAGGTCGCCCAGCTCGTCCCGCCGCCCGGCACCGCTCACCCGGCCCGTGTAGTCGCCGTGCGAGATCGACCGGGCCACGGCCCTCATCTCGTCCAGCGGCGCGGTCAGACCGTGCGCCACGAACTGGGTGATCAGCAGCGTCGCGATCACCGAGAACACCGTGATGAACCGGAACTCGGTCCTGGTCCGCAGGGCGACGATCAGGAGCCCCGTGGTGATGAACACCGAGACGACGACGAGCGTGCCGAGCTTGGCCTTGATCGAGAAGGGCCGCAGTCCCGCCCCTGGCCGGGTCATGGTGCCGGGGTCTCCAGGGCGTAGCCGACACCGTGCACGGTACGGATCCGCTCGGCGCCGATCTTCCGGCGCAGCGCCTTGATGTGGCTGTCGACGGTACGGGTGCCGGAGGCGTCCGCCCAGTCCCAGACCTCGGCCAGCAGCTGCTCGCGGGAGAGCACCGCACGCGGGGTGTTGGCCAGGCAGACCAGCAGATCGAATTCGGTCGGCGTGAGGTGGACGTCCTCGGTGCGCACCCGGACCCGGCGCTGGGCGTGGTCGATCTCCAGCTCGCCCAGGCGCAGGATGCCGCTGCGCGGCGTCACCGCGGCCAGGGCCGCCCGCTCCACCCGGCGCAGCAGGACATGCACCCGGGCCGCCAGCTCACGCATGGAGAACGGCTTGGTCATGTAGTCGTCGGCGCCGACCCCGAGCCCGACCAGCATGTCGGTCTCGTCGTCGCGTGCCGTCAGCATCAGCACCGGCACGGGGCGCTGGGCCTGCACACGGCGGCAGACCTCCAGCCCGTCGAATCCGGGAAGCATGATGTCGAGCACCATCAGATCGGGCTGCCATGCCTCGGCCGCGTCCACGGCCGCGGGCCCGTCCAGTGCGGTCTGCACCAGAAAGCCCTCCGCCCGCAGCCGGGCGGAAATGGCGTCGACGATCGTGGCGTCGTCCTCGACCACCAGCACCCGGCGCTGAGCCCCTGGGGTGGCCGCGACGCCGTTGTGGGTGGTGTGTGTCTGTTCCATCGCCCCGCCCCTGCCCGTTCTCGCGGGAGCCATTCCCCCGCAAGGCACGGTCTTCGCTCGTGGATTTCGTGGGTGATCCCTTGTACCGGTCAGCAGCGTAAAGGCAGCGGACGGCTCCCGGCTACGCAGGGTGTTGTCCCGTGTGGACGAGTTCGGCCCGTCGGAGAGGCGGATCGTCGGCCTTGTGCCGGTTGCCCCGCGCCACAACGGGGCCACGCATACCGGGCGGGGGGTTCAGATCGTCCGAAGTGCGAGATGGACCACGTCGGGCACACCTCGGGCAACGGCTACCTCTTCCGTCCTTACCCCACTGAACCCGGCATTCCGCAAAGCTTGTTCGAAGGCGGGGGACGGCTGCGCGGACCAGACGGCGAGCACTCCGCCCGGCGTCAGACGTGCCAGGCAGTCCGCCAGCCCGGCCGGGGAGTAGAGGTTTCCGTTGTCGTCCGTGACGGTCCAGTCGGGTCCGTTGTCGATGTCCAGGCAGAGAGCGTCGTAACGCTCCGTGGTCGTCCGCAGGTGCGCGACGAGGTCCGTGTGCAGGATCTCGGTCCGTGCGTCGGCCAGCGCCGCACCCGAGATCCGGTCCAGCGGCCCCCGCCGGTGCCAGTCGACGATCGCCTGCTCCCGCTCGACGACCACGATCCGGCCCCAGCGCTCCTCGGCGGCGGCCCGCGCCAGCGAGAATCCGACCCCGAGTCCGCCGATGAGGACGGCGGGAGCGGTCCGCCCCTCCGGCAGGGCCGCGAGCGCCGCGTCGATCAGCAGACGCTCGGACCGCCCGTCCGAGGTGTCCATCAGGAAACAGCCGTTGGCGATGATCTCGAAGTCCGCCCCGCGCTCGCGCAGGACGACCTCGCCGAAGGGGCCTTCGCGTCGGTCGAGCGTGACGGGGCTGGTGCTGGCGGACATGTGGTTGCTCTCCGGTATCCGGTCGTGGCGGTCGGTGTGCGGCCATCCTGGCGCGCGGGACGCGGTGAGGGCCAACCCTTTGCCGTACCGGAGCGGCCGGGCGGCCGGACCGGTACGGCAGGGTGCCGGCGTACCGGAGCGGCCGGCCCGGTACGTCAGGGCCGTTCCGGGCGTGGGCCGCACAGGGTGAAGAGGGCGACCCCGGCCACGTACGCGGACAGCGCCATCGCCCACGCGGCGGCCTGCTCCCCCGGCTGCATCGGCCAGGCCCAGAAGGACGCGGCCCCGCCCGGGGCGCGGGGCGCCGCCAGATAGACCGCGCCGCCGTAGAGCGTCATCGGCAGCCAGCTCGTACCGGCCCCGAGCAGGGCTGCCGCTGCCACCGTCACCCCGGTCGCGCCCAGCACGTTGCGCACCGTCGCCGCGGCGCCGAACTGCTCCGGCACGGCCAGGGCGAGCGCCCCGGCGGCCAGCACGGTCAGGGCCAGCAGATGCCCCAGCCGGCGCGGCCACCACCGGCGGGCGGCCGTACGGTCCAGCTCGTCGCTGTGCGAGAACAGGCTGGTACCGATGGCGGCGGAGGCGAACAACGGGGCGAACACCGTCACCGCGGCGCGGGCGGTGGGGTCGGAGCCGGGCCCGTGCACCGGCCCGTGGGCGGCCCACGCGGCGATGAGGGCGAGCCCGGCCACCGCCGCGACGGTGGCCGGGAAGGCGCGGGAACGGAGGTAGAGGGTGGGCAGGCGCGGGAGGTGCGCGGGCAGGCCGCCCGGGGCGGTCGCGGGCGGGGTGGCGCGAGGCGCGCGAGAAGGCGCCCGGCGGCGTGCGGAACGGGGCTCGGGGGCGGTCACAGCGCCGGCACCTCCTGCGGATCGCAGCTGCCGCGCGAGGCCAGGAAGCGCCCGAGCCAGACCTTGCGTTCGGCGTCCGGCATGGCGGTGAGCCGTGCCGGATGCGGGGGATCGGGGAATGCCTCGTCCCGGTCCGCCAGATAGCCGGCCACCGCGTCGTCGGTCTCCCACATCCGCCGGGCGCCCGCCGGGTCGTTCTGCTCCAGGGAGGCCGGGCAGTCGCGGGCGGTCAGCTGCCACACGGTCTGGGCGGCGTAGTCCACGGGGTCGGGAAACTCGTTCCGTACGACACTCCAGCCCCGGGTGAGGGACGGCAGGGCCGATTCGTCCGCGCCGGGGCGCACGGCGGGGTCCACGTAACGCACCGGCGCTCCCGGAACGCCCTCCAGCCGGGACAGCATCCCGGACAGCGCCTCGGACGCCCGGGGCAGCAGCGGGCCGTCCAGCCCGCCCACGCAGATCTGCGGGACGGTGTCGCCGCAGACCAGCCGGGCGGCCACCGGATCGTCCCGGAACAGCCCCTCCCCGGTGCCCACGATCAGCGGCGCCACCGAGGCCGCCACGGCGAGCGGCACCAGAGCGAGGTACCGGCGCCGGGCCGCGTATCCGAGCACCGGCGCGAGCGCGAGGCCGCCCACCCAGAGCACCATGACGGGGGCGAACCACCAGACGGGTACGGTCCCGTGCAGCTCGAACTGCTGGGCGGGATTCAGGAACCGGGCGTCGGACGACAGATAGGACGGGGCGCCCAGGCCGACGTACCCGGCCGCCGCGAGCACCGGCGCGGTCAGCCGCCACCGGCACACCCGCCCCACCACGAAGCCCACGAAGGTCAGGGACACCAGCGCGCAGAGGTCGGTGACGGCGACCGCGGCCGACGGGCCGCCCGCCCCGGTGTACGGCCAGGTCGCCGCGGACACCCCGGCCAGCGCGACGAGATAGCCGACGGCCGCCCACAGCGCGACGGGCAGGGCCGCCATCATCAGCTGAGCCGGCTGGCCGCGGGGCACCGACAGCCAGAGCCCGGCGGTCCGGCGCCGGTGCTCGCGGCCGCCCTGCCAGCAGCCCGCGGCAGCGGCGAGCGGCCCCGCGATCAGCGTGGCGGCCGAGTGCAGCAGCCCCTGGGTCTCACCCCAGCTCCCCTGCCACTCGTCCGCCTTGTTCACCATCGGGACCAGGACGGCCAGGGCGACGACGGGTCCCGTCCACGGGACGGAGCCGCGCCGCAGCTCGGCGCGGAGCACGGACCGGGCGGCGTGCGGAGCGGGCCGCGGCGCGGGTGAGGGGGCCGCACCGGTGGGCTCCGGCGGGCTCATGGTGTCCGTCATGCGGCCGCCACCTCCGTACGGTGGGCGCGCAGGGCGGCGGTGTAGCCACGCTCGATGGGGTTGCCGCCGAGCCCGTCCGGCTCGCCGCCCAGCTCGATGAGCTGCGCGGTCGTGCCCCGGTAGGCGATCCGGCCGGTCTCGATCAGCGTCACATCGGTGCAGGCGGCGGCGACGTCCTCGACCAGATGCGTGGACACGATCACGGTGGACGTCTCTCCCAGCTCCCGCAGCAGCGCCCGGAACTCGACCCGCTGTTCCGGGTCCAGCCCGGCGGTCGGCTCGTCGAGCAGCAGCAGCGCCGGTTCGTTGACGATGGCCTGGGCGATACCGACGCGCCGGATCATGCCCCCGGACAGCGTCTTCACCTTCGTGTCGATCCGGTCCGCCAGACCCACGCGTTCCACGGCGCGTTCCACGGCCGACGCCACCCGCGCCCCGTCCATCTCCTTGAGCCAGGCCACATAGGCGATGAACTCGCGGACCGTGAAGCCGGGGTAGTGGCCGAACTCCTGCGGCAGATATCCGAGCCTGCGCCGCACCGCCGACCTGCCGCGGTGGTCCGACGCCGCGCCCACCTCGTCGCCGAGCAGTTCCACCCGGCCTTCGGCGGGGGCCGCCACGGTCGCCAGGACCCGGATCAGCGAGGTCTTGCCCGCGCCGTTCGGCCCGAGCAGGCCGTGCACACCCGGCGCGAAGTCCAGGTCGACGGCGTCCAGCACTGCCTTCCTGCGGTGCCGGACGGTCAGTCCGGTGACCTTTACGCTCACGACGTCTCCAGATGGTCGAAGGATCTACGGCGTACGGCGATCAGCGCCGCGCATACGAGGGCGGCGGCCGCCCAGCAGCCCTGGATGCCCGGCCCCGCGAAGTACGGGGCTGCCCCGGCCACCAGCGCGGCGCCCCCCGGCGCCGCGCTGATGGTGGGCAGGACGACCGCGGCGGCCCAGCCCGCCGCGACGGCCGAGGCGCCCGCGCGGCAGCCGATGTACGAGCCGAGGGCGAGCGCCGCGAGGGTCATCGCCAGCCCGGGCAGCAGCCACGCCGCGGCACCGGGCCCGCCCGCGGAGGCGGGCAGCAGCGCACCGGCGCAGGTCAGCGCCGGAATGCTCACCCCGAGCACGGCCGCGGACCTGGTCAGCAGCAGCCCCACCCCGCCGGACGGGGTCGAGGCGGCGATCTCGTGCAGGGGGTCGGCATGCCGTCCGTACGAGACGAGGACCCCGGCGAGCGGGAGCACCGGCGCGGTCACGAGCAGCAGTGGACGCGCCGCGGCTCCGAGCCCCGCCCCGTACGCCAGGGCCACCGCCCCCACGGCCACCAGCACGAGCGCCAGCAGCCAGGGCCCGCGCAGGGCGGGGCCCGCGGCCCAGAGGACCCGGGCGACGGCGGGGACCCGGGCGATCGGAGCGATCCGGGCGATCGGAGCGATCGGCGGCGCGGCGACCGCCTCACCGGCCCCACGCACCTCGTGGGCCCCACCGGGCTCGGCGAGTGCCGCGGTCAGCACCGCCGCCCGGACGTCGGCCAGTACCGCCGCCGCCGCGCCCCGGGCCCGGACCGCCGACGACACGCGGGCCGCGCAGGTCCCGCAGACCTCGATGTGTTCCTCCAGCGACCGGGCGGCCGTCCCGGACGCGGTGCCGTCCGCGTACCGTGCCGCCGCGTCCTGGCCCACGTGCCGGCCCGCGTTCGTGGCAGCTCGCGATGTCCTGCCGTGCCTCATGCCGTGCCTCCCAGTGGGGCGTCGTTCGGCGCCGGCCGGGCCAGGGCGGCGCGCAGTTCGCGTCTGGCCCGCATCGCGCGGGTCTTGACCGTGCCTTCGGGGATGCCGAGCAGCCGCGCGGCCTCCCGGGTCGTCAGGCCGTCGACGACCGTCGCGCGCAGCACCTCGCCCAGCTCGGGCGGGATCCGGTCGAGCGCGTCGCCCACGTCCCCGTACTCCAGTCCGGCCAGCACCCGTTCCTCGGTGGAGGGCACGGTGGTGCTCCACCCCGTGTCTGCGGGCCGGTCCAGCCGGGCGGCGGCCCGCTGGGCGTCGACGAGCCGACGGGCGGCGATCACCCACAGCCAGCCGCCCGCCGGGCCGCCCCGGTGCGTTCCGGCGGACCGCCAGACGGCCACGAAGGTGTCCTGAAGCACCTCCCGCACGGTCTCGGCGTCCGGGCACCGGCGGCTCAGCCGGGCGTGGAGCCAGCCGGAGTGCCGGTCGTACAGCGTGCCCAGGGCCACCGCGTCCCCCCGCGCGACCGCCCGCAGCAGCGCCGCGTCCTCGTCCCTCCCGTCCGCACGGTGCCCGTCGTCCTCGTCGATCCCGTCGTCCCGGTGTCCCGGGCCCTCCCCCGCAGGGCGCAACAGCCTCACACCCTCCCTATCGACGGCCGGACCGTATCCGGTTCATGGAAGGCGGGAGGCTCCTCGGGTGTTGCACCCGGTACGGAGGCACGGGAAGTGCTGAGGCAGGGCGGCGCGCGGGCAGCGGCAGCGGCCGATCGCTCAGAGCGAACACCGGCTGGGGAACAATTGGCCGCTCAGGTGCATTGAGTCCACATAGCTCAACTTGCCTGCCGAAGGGGAGATCATGACTACGGAGTCCAAGGCGTTCACAACGATCGACCTGCCCGTGCTGCCGCTCGACGACGAAGTCGTACTGCCCGGAATGGTGGTGCCGCTGGATCTGTCGGACGCGGAGGTGCGGGCCGCCGTCGAGGCCGCTCAGGCCGCCGCGCGTCCGGGCGACGGCAAGCCCGAGGTGCTGCTGGTGCCGAGGATCGACGGGACGTACACGGGGACCGGCGTCCTCGGCACCGTCGAGCAGGTCGGCCGTCTGTCGGACGGCGACCCGGGCGCGCTCATCCGGGCCCGTGACCGGGTGCGGATCGGGGCCGGGACGAGTGGTCCCGGCGGAGCGCTGTGGGTGGAGGGCACCCGGATCGACGTGGTCGTGCCCGACCCGCTGCCCGGCTCCGCGGCGGAGCTCGTCAAGGAGTACAAGGCGCTCGCCACCAGCTGGCTGAAGAAGCGCGGGGCCTGGCAGGTCGTGGACCGGGTCCAGCAGATCGAGGACATCTCCGCGCTGGCGGACAATTCCGGCTACTCGCCCTTCCTGGCCACCGCGCAGAAGGTCCAGCTGCTGGAGACGACGGACGCGGTCGCCCGGCTGAAGCTCGCCATCCAGTGGCTCGGTGAGCACCTCGCCGAGCAGGACGTGGCCGAGTCCATCGCCAAGGACGTCCAGGAGGGCGTCGACAAGCAGCAGCGCGAATTCCTGCTGCGGCGTCAGCTCGACGCCGTGCGCAAGGAGCTCTCCGAGCTCAACGGCGACCCGGAGGACGAGTCCGACGACTACCGGGCCCGTGTCGAGGCCGCCGACCTTCCCGGGCACGTCCGCGAGGCCGCGCTCAAGGAGGTCGACAAGCTGGAGCGATCCTCCGACCAGAGCCCGGAGGGTTCCTGGATCCGGACCTGGCTGGACACCGTTCTCGAACTTCCCTGGACCGAGCGCACCGAGGACGCCTACGACATCCGCGGCGCGCGGGAGATCCTGGACGCCGAGCACGCCGGCCTGGCGGACGTGAAGGAACGGATCACCGAGTACCTCGCGGTGCGCAAGCGGCGTGCCGACCGGGGGCTCGGAGTGGTCGGCGGGCGGCGCGGCGGTGCCGTGCTCGCGCTCGTGGGCCCTCCCGGCGTCGGCAAGACCTCGCTCGGTGAGTCCGTCGCGCACGCCATGGGCCGCAAGTTCGTCCGCGTCGCGCTCGGCGGTGTCCGGGACGAGGCGGAGATCCGGGGCCACCGGCGTACCTACGTGGGCGCGCTCCCCGGACGCATCGTGCGGGCCATCAAGGAGGCCGGCTCGATGAACCCGGTCGTCCTGCTCGACGAGATCGACAAGGTCGGCTCCGACTTCCGGGGCGACCCGGCCGCCGCCCTCCTCGAAGTCCTGGACCCGGCCCAGAACCACACCTTCCGCGATCACTACCTGGAGGTCGAACTCGACCTCAGCGACGTGGTGTTCCTGGCCACGGCCAATGTGCTGGAAGCCATCCCGGAGGCGCTGCTGGACCGGATGGAGCTGGTCCGGCTCGACGGCTACACCGAGGACGAGAAGGTCGTCATCGCCCGTGACCACCTGCTCCCGCGCCAGCTGGAGCGGGCCGGTCTGGAGAAGGACGAGGTCGGCCTCGACGAGTCCGCGCTGCGCAGGCTGGCGGGCGAGTACACCCGTGAAGCGGGCGTACGGAACCTGGAACGCGCCGTCGCCCGGCTGCTCCGCAAGGTCGCGGCCCAGCACGAACTGGGCGACCGGGAGCTGCCGTTCACGGTGACCGAGACGGATCTGCGCGGTCTGATCGGGCGGCCGCACCACGTCCCCGAGTCCGCCCAGGACCCGGCCGAGCGCCGTACCGCGGTGCCGGGCGTGGCCACCGGACTCGCGGTGACCGGAGCCGGCGGTGACGTGCTGTACGTGGAGGCGTCGCTGGCCGACCCGGAGACCGGGGCGTCCGGGCTGACCCTCACCGGTCAGCTGGGCGACGTCATGAAGGAATCGGCGCAGATCGCGCTGAGCTTCCTGCGGTCCCACGGCGCGGAACTGGAACTGCCGGTCGCGGACCTCAAGGACCGCGGCGCGCACATCCACTTCCCGGCGGGCGCGGTCCCCAAGGACGGGCCCAGTGCCGGTATCACCATGACGACGGCGCTGGCCTCGCTGCTCTCCGGGCGGCTGGTCCGCACGGATGTGGCGATGACCGGCGAGGTGTCGCTGACCGGACGGGTGCTGCCGATCGGAGGTCTGAAGCAGAAGCTCCTGGCGGCCCACCGCGCGGGCATCACCACCGTGGTGATCCCCAAGCGGAACGAGGCCGATCTGGACGACGTCCCCGCCGAGGTCCTCGACACGCTGGAGGTCCACCCGGTGACCGATGTCCGCCAGGTGCTGGAGATCGCCCTCGCCCCGGCCTCGGCCAGGGTCGAGGAGAGGATCCCGGCAGCCGCCTAGGTGCCACGGCGTGACGGGCGTGGCACCAGGTGCGCGGCCGGTACGGACGGCCCGCCCACCCGAGTCAACGGGGGGCGGGCCGTTCCGCGTGCGGACATCGGTGCCTGCTAGGGGCGGTAGATGGTGCCCGGCTCCGGGGTGGCGGGGGCCATCAGCTCGGGGACCGTCACGAAGGTGTAGCCCTTCTTCTGGAGCGCGTCGATGATGCCCGGCACGGCCGGCACGGTGCCCTTGTAGATGTCGTGGAGCAGGATGATGCCGTCCTTGCCCGCCTGGTCGAGTATCCGCTTCTTGATCAGCGCGGAGTCGTTCGTCGAGTAGTCCTTGGCGGTGGCGCTCCAGAGGATCTGCGAGAGCCCCAGGTCCTTGCTGATCTCGGAGACCGTGTCGTCGGTGCGGCCCTGCGGCGGACGCATCAGCCGGGGCTTCTTCCCGGTGATCTTCGCGATGGCGTCCTGGGTCTTCTTCAGCTCGGCGCGTATCTCGTCGGGCTTCTTGTCCGTGAGGATCTCGTGCGACCAGGTGTGGTTGGCCACCTCGTGGCCCTCGTCCTCGATGCGCTGCACGGTGTCGGGGTGCTTGAGGACGTGGTCCCTGCCGAGCAGGAAGAAGGTGGCGTGCACCTTCTTCTCCTTGAGGATGTCCAGGAGACGCGGGGTGTCCTTCGCCGGACCGGCGTCGAAGGTGAGCGCTATGCACTTGGCCTTGCGGCAGTCCACCGGGCCGAACGAGCCCTTGGCGTCGGATGCGGCGTCCTGACGTGCCGAGCCCGGAGCGGTCGTCTCCATCGAGCAGCCGCTCAGTGTGAGCGTGAGCGCGGTCACAAGGACGGCAGCCAACCCGGTACCGAACGACTTCGTCTTCCTGGGCAAGGCAGGTCACTCCTCCATGAACGTAGATCCGCACACTCGTGCGGTACGGCCAGGACTATACACAGCACGTATACATGGTGTTCATAGCGGGGTGCGCGCAGCGCGGAGCCCCGGTGACACCTGCTGTCACCGGGGCTCGGTCGTGCGGTTCCCTCGGGGGCGGTCAGCCGTTGGCCAGCGCCTGTACGCGGTCGAGGGCGCCGTTGAAGCGGTTGTGGTCGCCGACCGTCGGGCCGGACGAGGTGTACTGCCACATCGTGTAGAAGCCCCAGCCGGCCGGGAGTTCACCGACGGTCGAGTTGTAGCGGGCCACCCAGAGCGGGTTGGTCGCCCCGAAACTGGCGTTGTTGCCCGTGCACGTCTGCCACCAGCTGGTCGCGGTGTAGATCACCGGGTCCCGTCCGGTGCGTGCCTTGTAGGTGTTCACGAAGTCGCGTATCCAGGCGACCATGCCCGCCTGGGAGAGGCCGTAGCACTGGGCTCCGTACGGGTTCCACTCGATGTCCAGCGCGCCCGGCAGCGTCTTGCCGTCCCTGGACCAGCCGCCCCCGTTGTCCACGAAGTAGTTCGCCTGGGCCGCTCCACCGGTCGTGTTCGGGGTGGCGAAGTGGTACGAGCCCCGGATCATCCCGACGTTGTAGGAGCCGTTGTACTGCTGGGCGAAGTCCTCGTTCTTGTAGTACGTGCCTTCGGTGGCCTTCACGTAGGCCCAGCGCACGCCGCTGTTCCAGAGCGTCGCCCAGTCGACGGCGTTCTGGTGTCCGCTGACGTCCACGCCTTCGGTCTGCACGGCGCGCGGGTCGCGCGGCAGTCCGCCCTGGCCGTCGTGTTCGATGACGCCCTGGCCCATCCGCGCGGTACCGCGGGCGGGGGTGTCGCCGGCCGCGGCCGTGCCGGGTATGGCGAGGAGGAGGGAGAAGGCTGCGAGCAGGGTTCCCGCGGCGGCGAAGCGCGAGCGGCGGGGCGAACCGGATCTGAGCACGGGCATGGTGCGTGCCTCCGAGGACTCGGTGGGGGGAGCATGGGGGATCTGCTGACCCGGGGGCGGTTGGGGGGCCGCTCCCGCGAGGGCATCATGGTGTGTTCATGCCACTCATGACAGTCATGACGCTACGCACGTAGACCCGTGCGGCGGAAGGGGGCCTGCGCGCCGCCGTTGGTCTACGCCTGCGAAATACTGACCGAGCTGCGGTGATGACCGGTGGCGAAAGAAACTTTCAGCGGCGGGAAAGCGTATGAGGGGTGCTGACGTGCACGGGAGCCAAAGCGGGCGGGAACCCGGTGCCAACGCGGGAAGTGGTGTGGACCACGAATTCCTCGCGCTGGAGCGTGAGTTGGCGGTCTTTCTGCGCCGGGCGCGGGCCAACTCGGGCGAGATGGCCCGCGAGGTGCACCCCGACCTGGAGTCGGCCGCCTACGGCCTTCTCGTACGCCTGGAGTCGGCGGGGCGCCAGCGCGCCACCGAACTCGCGGGCTACTTCGGCGTCGGCAAGGCGACGATGAGCCGTCAACTGCGCGCCCTGGAAGACCTCGGACTGGTGGCACGTGAACCCGATCCGGCGGACGGCCGCGCCTGGCTGGTCCATCTCACCGACGAGGGTCTGGCCCGCTTCCGCAGCGTCCGCGACGCCCGTCGCAGCCGCTATGTGAGCAAGCTCGCGGACTGGGACCGGGCCGAGGTGGCGGAACTGGCCCGGCTGCTCCAGCACTTCAACGCCCGCGCGGAGGACTGACACGTACGCCGGGGGGCCGACGCGTACGCCGGAGGCGGGTGTGCGCGCCGGGCGGAGGGCCGGGTGCCGGGCGGCCGTCGCCCAGGGCCGCAGGGACACCCCGGGGGAGGGCGCCGCGAGGACGGCCCTCGGAACTCAGAACTCGACGAACACCGCCGTGGCATCGTCATGCGTCTTGCCGCGACGCAGATACGCGCGGTCGGTGTCGGCGTTCTCCAGCTCCCGCACCCGGTCGATCAGCCCCTGGGGCCCCACCTTGCGCAGAAGCCCCAGAGCGGCCGCCCAGTCGCCCTCGCGGAACGTCTCCGCCCAGCGCCCCGCCCCGTCCGTCAGCGCGGCCAGCGACCGCACCTCCGCCAACGGGACCTCACCGGTCACGGAACGTGACGCCACCGAGGGGTCGGCGGCGGCCGTGAAGAAGCCGCCCTCCTTGTTGCGCACCTGTGCGTCGGCGATCGCGTCGGAGGCCAGGGAGCCGGGCGGCAGCCGGTCGAGCCGGTCGTCGAGAACGGGCCGCACCGTGCCGTCCGCCGCCTCCAGGAGGAGGACCGAGTCGGAGAGCACCAGGTACTCGACCGTGTGTTCGCCCCAGCGTGCCAGGACGACGGTTGCCTGAGGCGTGCGTACGTGAGAAAGGTCACACGTCGAGCGATGGGCGTCGGCGGTGCGTCGGATGGACTCCGAAAGGATCTCGGTAAGCGTCAGATCTCGTCGCGAACCGGACAGTTCGGCCAGCGCGCCACCCAGTCGCGCGGTGAACCAGGGAACCGGGTGCACACATCCGACGTTGCCCTGAGGTGGTGTGACGCCATCCAGCAGGACCAGCGCTCCACCCTGCCCGGACGCGGGAAGAATGGTCGAGGTCCAGTCTTCGTTGGGGCGTTCGGGGCTTCCGGGGGCGGAGGCGAGTTCGATGCGCATACAGCCAGTCTGCACGCACTCTTCACGGAGCCTGCACGAGACGGTCGTTGGCTCGTACCGGCAGGTCAGTACGGTCCCTGAAGGCGGAAGGAACGGCTCCGCCCGGCGTGCGGGCGGGCATCCTGCCAAAGCCGGGGCGGAAGTTCCACCCCGGCGGCCATGTGTGGCCGACAGGGCGCGCGGGCAGACTTGTTCGCCAACTCAGGAGTGATGTTCACTCGTTCGAGTGGCGGAGCGGTTGATGCGCGCCCCCCTCTCAAAAGCGCTGGAATGGTCGGAAGCCGTACCAGGAGCGGGGGCGCCTTTTTACGTGACCGAGCGTCACCTCCGCTTCAAGGGTGGACGAGTCAAGATTGCGAGCACCGGTGCAGAAGAAGCGGCCGCGGAGCAAGGGCAGCACGCGCGACGGTTCCGGGGCGATGCCTCCGGCGGCGGGCGCCGACAAGCGGACCGTGCGGGTACGCAGTCGGCTGGTCGCGGGAGTGGCAGTCGTCGGGATCACCGTCATCGCGGCAGGTGCGCCCGCCGCTCTTGACGCCTCCTCAGAACTGAACGAGTCCCAGAGTCTGGTCACCCTCGCCGAGCTGAACCAGCAGGCGATCACCCTCGCGCACTCCCTCGCCGACGAGCGGGACACGGTCACCGCGTACATCGCCGCCGGCCGGGACGCGGGCGGAAAGGGCGACGGCAAGGACGGCAAGAACGCCGACGCCAAGAGCCGCAGCACCCGGGTCGACCAGCAGATCGACGAGATCCGCGCCGCCGCACCCGCCACGCTGCGCCGCGACCTCTCCACCGTTCCCTCCCTGCGCCGTGACGCCCTCACCGGCAAGGGATCGGCCCTGGACGCCCACCAGGCGTACTCCGAGGTCATCTCCAAACTCCACGACCTCGCCGACGAGCTCGCCGAGAAGACCCCGCCGCGCGCCGCCGAGGCCACCCGCGCCCCGCTGGCGCTGGGGGGCGCCGTCGAGCAGGCGTCCGCCACCCGCGGGCTTCTCCTCGCCGCCCTCGCCGTCCCCGGCAAGAAGGCCACGGAGACGCAGACCGACCCGTTCACCGGGCTGCCGCTGCAGACCCAGGACGAGGGCGACTCCGAGGGCGACCGAGACCGGGACGAGCTGAGCGCCGCCGCCCAGCAGGCCCGGGTGCGCGAACTGGCCTCGCTCGCCGACTTCGACCAGGCGGCGAGCCCCGTCGCCCGGGACAAGCTGGCCACCGTCGTCACCGGGGCCGAGGTCAACAGCGCGGAGAAGTACCTCTCCAGGCTCACCGACCGGCCCGAGCTCTCCGCGTCGGACCGCGAGGCGAACGCGGAGAAGGTCGGGACGGCGCTCTCCGCCCGGATCGACCGGATGCGCAGCGTCGAGTCGGCCCTCGGCACCGCCCAGGTCCAGCGGCTGGAGGGGCTGCGCGACGACGACGTCACCGCGCTCGAACTGAGCATCGCGCTGCTCGGCGGCTGCTTCCTGATCGCCGTCGGCGTCTCCACCGCGGTCGCCCGCACGCTGACCCAGCCGCTCGCCGTCCTCAGGATCGGCGCCGCCCGCCTCGCGAGCGAACCGGAGAGCGCCGAACCGGTCCGCTACACCGGCCGCAACGACGAGTTCGCCCAGGTCGTCCGGTCGATGAACACGCTGCACGGCAAGCTGCACGGGCTGCACCACGAGTTCACCGGACGCTTCGAGAACCTCCAGAGCGAGCGGGGCGAACTGATCGCGGGCCGCGAGGCCCTCACCCTCCAGCGGGCCGAACTCCAGGTACACGCGGCGGATCTCGCCGCGCAGCTGGAGCGGCTGAAGAACACGGTCCACCACACCTTCGTCAACCTCTCGCTGCGCACCCTCGGTCTGGTCGAGCGTCAGCTGGGCGTCATCGAGGGCCTGGAGGAGCGCGAGCAGGACCCGGAACGCCTGGGCACGCTCTTCAAGCTGGACCACATGGCGACCGTCATGCGCCGGCACAGCGAGAACATGCTGGTCCTCGCGGGCGCCGAGCACGGCCACAGCCACCCGAGCCCGATCCCGCTGGTCGACGTCCTGCGCGCGGCCGTCAGCGAGATCGAGCGGTACGAACGGGTCACCATCCAGTCCCTGCCGCCGCACGCCCAGATCGCGGGCTTCGCCGCGGACGACCTCAGCCACCTGGTCGCCGAACTCCTGGAGAACGCGACCGCCTTCTCGCCGCCGGATTCCCATGTCGAGCTCTCCGGCTGGCTGCTGGAGACCGGTGAGGTGATGCTCTCCGTGCAGGACGAGGGCATCGGCATGTCGTCGGTCCGGATGGGCGAACTCAATGCCAGGCTGGCCGACCCGACCTCGTTCGAGGCGGGGGAGCAGAATGCCGACGGCGCCGGGCTCGGGCTTCAGGTGACCTCGCTGCTGGCCGCGCGCCACGGGGTACGGGTCCAGCTGCGCGAGCAGAAGGGGAGTGGAGTGACGGCTGTCGTCGTCCTGCCCCAGTCCCTGCTGCCGAGGGCGCCTTCCGCCGCCTCGCCGCCGCCGGTGCCGAAGACCGGGGACGCGCCGTCGCTGAACCTGCCGGGCTCCGTTGCCGAGGCCAACTCCAACGCACTGCCCAGCCGTTCGCTCGCGGCCCCCGTCGAAACCGCCGAACCTGCCGAAGCCGCCGAACCGGTCGAACCGGCCGGACCTGCTGAACCGGCCGGACCCATGGAGCCGGTCGAATCCGGCGATTCCGTCGACCCGCTGATCGCCGCCGCCGAGCGGACGATCCGGGACGCCGGGGTCCAGCCGGCCGCAGAAGCCCAGGCCCAGGCCCCCGCGCCCGAGCAGGCGCCGACCG
Organism: Streptomyces sp. NBC_01237; assembly: GCF_035917275.1. NCBI lineage: Bacteria > Bacillati > Actinomycetota > Actinomycetes > Kitasatosporales > Streptomycetaceae > Streptomyces > Streptomyces sp. NBC_01237. The sequence continues at coordinate 6,160,593 of NZ_CP108508.1, forward strand.
GCCCCGAGCGGACGCCGGACGGGCCGGAGCGGACGCCGTCCGCCGAGCAGACGCCGGACGGGCCGGAGCAGACGCCGTCCGAGTCCGCGCACACGCCGTCCGACTCCGCGCATACGCCGTCCGAGTCCGAGATCACCCTCCAGGTGCGGCTCCCGGTGGTGCCGGAGGAGACCTCGGACCCGTACGCGATCGGCCCCGACCGGCACGAACGTCCCGCCGACTCCGGCCCCACGCGGCCCGTCCCGGCCGCCCGGGAGCCGTACGCCGCCCCGGTGGCACCGGAGCCGCCCGCCGCACCCGTACCCGCACCGGCGGCGGACACCTTCCCCGGGCCCCGGCAGCCGTCGGCCGGGCGGATCACCGACAAGGGGCTGCCCAAGCGCACCCCCAAGGTCGTCCAGCCCGCCGCGGCACCCGCCACCGAGCGCAAGGGCAGCCTCGACAAGGAGGCCCTGCGCCGTCGGCTCGGCGGCTTCCACCAAGGCGCGAAGGACGGCCGGCGCGATGTCGAGGTGGAGATCGCCGAGAGCACCGGCCAGGTGGCCGTCACCGACCAGGGCGCGCACACCGCACACACCGAGCGCAGTTCACCGACCGAGCACACTGAGCTGACCGGCCGCACGGATGACCGGACCGATGAGACGGGGGACACAGTCGAGGAGGCACGCAGTTGACTGCGCCCAGCACATTCGGGCTGAGTACCGAAGCCCGGAACCTTCACTGGTTGCTGAGCAATCTGGTGGAGGAGGTGCCAGGGGTCCACTCGGTCACCGTCGTCTCGTCCGACGGACTCATGCTGCTCTCCTCCGATCCCGGCCATCTGACCGCCCCCACGGAAGGCCGCCAGGACGGGCCCAGGGGATCCAGCGCCGATCTCGCCACCATCGTCTCCGGTATCGGCTCCCTCACCGTGGGAGCCGCGAAGCTGATGGACGGCGGAGGCGTCAAGCAGACGATGGTCGCCATGGACGAGGGCAGCGTCTTCGTCATGTCGATCAGCGACGGTTCCCTGCTCGGTGTGCACGCCACCCCCGACTGCGACATGAGCGTCATCGCGTACCACATGGCCCTCTTCGTCGGCCGTGCCGGACACGTCCTCACCCCCGAACTCCGCAGTGAGCTGCGCAAATCGATGGAGAGCACCCAGTGACGTCCGCTGCTGAACCCGCCCGCAGGCTCCCCGTCCGCGGGTCCGACAAGAAGCCCGCACGGGTCCGCCCGTACTCCCTCACCGGGGGCCGCACCCGCTTCGGCCACGTCCTGCTCGTCGAGACGTTCGTCGCCGCGCTGGAGGCACCCGAGGAGCGCCGTGAGCTCACCAACGGCAACCTCGCCTCGCGTGTGATGCCGGAGCTCCAGGCCATCGTGGAACTCTGCCGCCGGATGCGTACGGTCGCGGAGATCTCGGCCCTGCTGAAGATGCCCCTCGGCGTGGTCCGGGTGCTGCTCAGCGACTTGGCCGACCAAGGAAAGATCCGCGTGTACGGAACCGGCCACGGCGCCGGCCAGCCCGACCGCGCACTGCTCGAAAGGGTGCTCAATGGACTCCGTCGTCTCTGAGTCGCCGCTCTTCGCCCCGCGTCAGCCGGGGCCCAGGGACCAGGCCGACGAATCGATCCAGAGCTGGCAGCTCGACCACACCCGTGCCCCCATCGCCACCAAGATCGTGGTCGCGGGCGGATTCGGGGTGGGCAAGACGACGTTCGTCGGCTCGGTCTCCGAGATCACACCGCTGAAGACCGAAGCGCTGATGACCCAGGCCAGCGAGGAGACCGACGATCTCTCCGCGACGCCCGAGAAGACCACCACGACCGTCGCGATGGACTTCGGCCGGCTCACGCTCGACGACGACCTCGTCCTGTACGTCTTCGGCACTCCCGGCCAGCAGCGCTTCTGGTTCATGTGGGACGACCTGGTGCGCGGCGCGATCGGCGCGGTCGTGCTCGCCGACACGCGGCGGCTCGCCGACTGCTTCCCCGCTCTCGACTACTTCGAGAGCTGCGGACTGCCGTACATCGTGGCGGTCAACCACTTCGAGGGCACGCCCGGTTACGAGGCGGAGGACGTCAGGGAGGCCCTGACCGTACCCCCGCACGTACCTGTTGTGATCATGGACGCGCGCAGCAGGATCACGGTCGTCGAGTCGCTGCTGGCCCTGGTCGGCCACGCTCTCGACGCCACCCCGGCGTAGAGCCACGGCGTCAGCCGGAAACACGTAACGGAGAAACCGCGATGCGGAAGATACTCATAGTCGGAGCCGGTCAGTCCGGTCTCCAGCTCGCCCTCGGCCTTCAGTCGAGAGGGTACGAAGTCACCCTGATGTCCAACCGCACGGCCGACGAGATCCGGTCCGGCCGGGTCATGTCGACCCAGTGCATGTTCCACACCGCCCTCCAGCACGAGCGCGACTACCAGCTCAACTTCTGGGAGTCGCAGGCGCCGAAGATCCAGGGCCTGGGCGTCTCGGTCGCCGCCCCCGACTCCTCGCGGGCCGTCGACTGGGTCGGCAAGCTGGACGGGTTCGCCCAGTCCGTCGACCAGCGCGTGAAGATGGCCGGCTGGATGGAGACCTTCGCCCAGCGCGGCGGTCAGCTCGTGATCCACGGTGCGGCCGTCTCCGACCTGGACTACTTCTCCCGCACCTACGACCTGGTGATGGTCTCGGCCGGCAAGGGCGAGCTGGTCTCCATGTTCGGCCGGGACGCGTCCCGTTCGCCGTTCGACGCCCCGCAGCGTGCGCTGGCGGTCGCGTATGTGCACGGCATGGGCGTGCGCCCCGAGCACCCCGACTTCGACGCGGTCCGCTGCAACCTGGTGCCGGGCGTCGGCGAACTGTTCGTGATGCCGACCCTGACCACCTCCGGCCGTGCGGACATCCTGTTCTGGGAGGGCATCCCGGGCGGTCCGCTGGACGTCTTCCAGGGCATCAAGGACCCGTCCGAGCACCTCGCCAAGACGCTGGAGCTCATGGAGAAGTTCACCCCGTGGGAGTACGCGCGCGCCACCAAGGTCGAGCTGACCGACGCCAACGGCACCCTGGCGGGCCGTTACGCCCCGACCGTCCGCAAGCCGATCGGCCGGCTGCCCGGCGGCGGCCTGGTCCTCGGCGTGGCCGATGTGGTCGTCGCCAACGACCCGATCACCGGGCAGGGCTCCAACTCGGCTTCCAAGTGCGCGAACGCGTATCTGGACTCGATCATCGGGCACGGCGACCGCGAGTTCGACGCGGAGTGGATGCAGTCCACGTTCGACCGTTACTGGGACACCGCGCAGCACGTCACGAAGTGGACCAACGCGATGCTCGGCGTACCGCCGGAGCACGTCCTGAACCTGATCGGCGCCGCCGGTCAGCTCCAGCCGGTCGCCGACCGCTTCGCCAACGGGTTCAACGACCCGGCGGACTTCGACAACTTCTTCTTCGAGCCGGAGAAGACGAACGCGTACCTCGCCGAGGTCTCCGGGGCCTGACCCCGTACATCCGGCGGCCGGGCCGGGGCCGATGTGTCGACCCGCCGGCCCGGCCGCCGCATGCGCCGGTCTACTCCTCCTGGGCCGTGTCCGGGCTGTACCCCTCGTCCGAGCCCTCCGACGCTCCCTCGGGCAGCTCCGGCGGTGTGTACGTGCTCAGCGGCGTGCCCTGCGGATCGGGGCGGACCGCGCCCAGCAGCGGGTTCGACGCGACCGGCGACACCTTCACCGAGGTCCCGGGGCGCGGCGCCTGCACCACCCTGCCGTTGCCGATGTACAGCGCGACATGGGTCGCCTTCGGGAAGTAGACCACCAGGTCGCCGGGGCGCAGGGACTCCATGGGCACCTTCGGCAGCTGCCGCCACTGCTCCTGAGACGTCCGCGGAATGGTGCGCCCCGCCTTCGACCAGGCCCGCGAGGTGAGCCCGGAGCAGTCGAAGGAGTCCGGGCCCTCCGCTCCCCACAGATACGGTTTGCCGATCTGTTCGACCGCGAACGCGACGGCGTCACCGCCCTGTTCGGTCGGCGGCCGGGTCGAGCTGAGTGCCCCCGAGGCGACCAGCTCGCGCTGGGCCTTCGCCGTGTTCCGCCCCTCCAGCGTCGCCAGCCCGGCGAGCTGTTCGGCGGAGAGCGTGGCCAGCAGTGCCTCGACCTTGTTCAGCTTCGACCGGACGGTGTCGCGCTGCTTCTTCTGCTTCGCGGTCAGCGTCCGCTGCTCGGCCAGCGCCTTGCGGGAGGCGGTCGCGAGCGCGGCGGCGCGCCTCTCGGCACCGGTGAGCCTGCTCACGGTCGCCGCCCGTCCGGCGGCGGCCCGCTCGATGACATGGCTCTGGTCCAGGGCGTGTACGGGGTCGCGGGCCAGCAGCAGATGCAGATACGCGGAGTACTCGGACCGGCCCTGGTACTGCTCACGGGCCAGCCGCCCCGCGTCATCCCGGCTGCCGTCGAGGGCGAGCCGGGCCTTCGCGAGATCGGACGTCAGTTTCCTGGTCGCCGCGGTGCGCTTCTTCAACTCCTCCGCGGTGCCGTTGTAGGTCTCGGTGGCCTCTTCGGCCTGCTGATAGAGCGTCCGTAGCTCCGTGAGCAGCTCGCCGATGCTCCTGGAGGTTCCGGGTCCGTTGCCCGACTCGGGGGCGTCCGTGTCCTGGCCGAGGCCGACCTCCGCGTCGGAATCCAGGTCCAGGTCCAGGTCCGCTTCTGCGTCTACGTCTACGTCCACGTCCGCTTCTGCATCCGCGTCCGCGTCCGTGTCCCCGGCTCCGGCTTCCTCCCCGGGTTTTTCCGCCGACGGTGTGGACTCCCCGGACGGAGAGGGGCCCGGATCGACGGAGGAGGCGGGCGAGGCGGTGGCGGGGGAGGTCGCGACGAGTGCGGCCAGTGCCGCCGTGCAGACCGCGCGCAGGATTCCGCCTGACACGACATCACCTCCGGGACGGGGGCGGAGCGCCGTGAAGGAGCCCCGTATAAGTAAGCGAATCTGATTAATCCGCTCACTCGATGTCGGGTGAGGCAAGCACCGCGCGGCGTGGCGGCCGGCGGATCCCCCGAAAGGCGGTGCCGGGGGATCCGCCGGCGGGGCGTCACTCCACGGGGAAGGAGTAGAACGTCCGGTCCCGCTGGACCACGACGGTCTTCTTGGCGGTCAGGGTCCGGTACGGGGCGGTGACCGTGGCCCCCTTGGGGTCCTGCGCCCCGATGTCCTGGAACTTCCACAGCCGCCGCCCGTCGGCCGCCGAGAACACGGTGACCTGGGAGGCGTCGGCGGCGATCAGGGTCTTCTCGCTGGCGCTGAGAGTGATGGCGGGGGCGTTGCCGCCGAGCGGGACCTCCGTCGAACGCCGCCACACGAGCCGGCCGGTCTCCCGCTGGACCGCGCCGACCTCCTGGCTGCGGTTGGTGGTGTGCAGCAGGGGCCCGGCGACCACGGGCGTGCCGTACACGGAACCCGTACCACCGTTCAGCACCCACACCGGCTTGGCGGTGTCCGCCTCGAAAGCCTGAAGGTTCGTGCCCACCGCGCCGTAGAGCCGGCCGTCCTCGTCGCCCAGCACACCCGCGCCCGGGGCGACGGCACCGTACTGCTTCGCCCACAGCAGCTTGCCGGTCTTCTGGTCGAAGGAGCGGATGGTGCCCTTCCCCTTGGCGGTCCTGACGTCGGCGGGTGTGAGGGTCGCCGCGTCCTGGCGTACGAGAAGGTCGGCGGAGCGCTCCGCGACCAGCTGGTAGGAGGGCGTTCCCGGGGCCCGGCCCGCGGGTACGGCCGTGCGCCACAGCTCCTTGCGCCGCACGATGTCGTACGCGAAGAAGTACGCCTGGACGACCTGCTTGTCCTTGCCCGGCTTCTTGCCCTTCTTCGGCTTCGGGGCCTTCACCGTGACCGTGTGCGAGCCGGTGAACCAGATGACGGACCCGGACTGCCCGGTGATCCGGCCCACCGTCAGAGCCGGCAGGCCGGTGAACTGGTCCACGTACCGCACCCGGTGCTCGACCGCGCCGTCCTCGGGCGACAGCCACAGGAACTCGGTCGGGCTCGCCACGAAGCAGAGGTTCTCGCCCGCCGCCAGGGCCGCCTGCCCCTTCGCGGCGTCCGCGCGCTGCCAGAGGCGCTTACCGGTGCGCAGGTCGACGCCGGTCGCCTGGCTCTCGCTGGTCAGCACCAGCAGCTTGTCCTGCCACAGGGCGGTGGTGAGCGGCGTCGACTCGGAGGCCGGGTGCGCGTAGGTCCACCGAGGCTCCGGAGCCTGGCCCGGAAGGGTACGGGGGCGGTCCGGGGCGGGCTTGTCGTCGCCGGTGGACGGGCTGTCGTCCGACCCCAGTACGGCGACGGCGCCACCGCCGACGATCAGCCCGGCGGCCGCGGCGCCCGCCGTGATCAGCAGGGCCCGGCGGCTCGCGGTGGGATCGGGGGCCGGAGCCGGGGGCGGCAGGGGGAGCGACACCATCGGGGTGGCCGCCGGTGCGGCGGCCCCCGGCAGAGCGGCGGCGGCGTACGGGGCGGGGCCGCCCCGGTGGTGCTGGTAGGGCGCCGCGGGGGAGGGGGCCGGAAGGGCCGGAGGGGTCTGTGCGGCGGCCGGGGCGGCGGCGGTCAGCTCGCGGGGGACGGCGAGTTGGGTCGTCGGGTGGTCGGTCCTCGGGGCGCCGGACACGGTTCCGAGGAAGCGGGTGGTTCCCCGGTCCTCCTGCCCGGCCACGGCTCCGGACGGGGCTCCGGCCACGACTCCGGACGGGGCCGCGGGCACGGCCACCACGTCGGCACCGCGTGCGACGACGACGGCGTCCTCGGGCCCGTCCGCTGTCACGACCGGCGCGTCCTCGGGCCCGTCCGCCCCGTCCGCCTCCTCGACCGGCGTCTCCAGCGCCCGTACCCGCGCCTCCTGGTCCGCCACCGCCGCCGACAGCCGTTCCGGGAGCCAGCCGCCCCTGGCGAGGCCCGCCGCTCCCTCCAGCGCCAGTTCCGCGGCGACCGAACCGGCGCTCGGCCGCTGATCCGGATCCTTCGCGAGGCACCCGGCGATCAGTTCCCGCAACCCTTCGGGTACGGCCCCCAGTTCGGGCTCCGCGTGCGCGATCCGGTCGGCGGCCTCCTCGGGCGGGCCGTCCGTGAACGGCGTCGTACCGGTGGCCGCGTACGCCAGCAGCAGCCCGAGCACGAAGAGGTCGGAGGGCGCGCCCGCTTCCCTGCCCTCGGCCTGCTCGGGCGTCAGGTACCCCAGCCGTACCGAGAGCTGCCCGCCCCTCGCCTCGGCGGAGGCCGCCGCGCCCAGCGGGCCGAAGGCGGTGAGCCGGGGTCCGTCCTCGGCCAGCAGCACCGTCCCGGGGGCGAGCCCCTGGAGCACGGCACCGCCCGCGTGCACCCGGGAGAGGATCTCGGCGATGCCCGCGCCCAGTATCCGCACCGCGCGCTCGGGCAGCGGTCCGGCGAGGCCGATCGCCTCGGACAGGGTCAGCGCGGGGACGTAGCCGGTGGCCGTCCAGAGGCTGTCGGGCTCCTCCGCCGCACCGCCGGCGTCGTCGTCACGGGTGCCCCGGACGTCGAGCGGCGGCGTCACCCAGCCGCCCGCCAGGCGTTCGGCGGTGCGGGCCTCCGACTGGAAGCGGCGGCGGAAGGCCGGTACCTCGGCGAGGGCGGGCCGCGCCGCGGTGATCACGGCGCGTTCGTCCGCGCCGGTCTCCCGCGCCAGGTACTGCACGGCCGCGGCGCCCTCACGGAAGCGGGCCAGCACGGTGTACCGGCCGAAATGGCGTGGATCGTCCTGACGCAGCGCCTCCATGGCGCACCCCCCTCGTGACCGTCCCTCGGCACCTGACCGTCGATCTTAGGGCCTGCCCCGCGCCGCTCCGCCCCACAGGCTCAGCTGCCGCTCCCGGGCTTCGTCCAGGGCCACTTGAGGGTGCGCGGCTCGCGTCCGCCGGGGGCGTACTCGTACACCCAGCCGCGCTGGATCCCGAGCCGCTTCGAGTACCCGGCCGGAACCCGCCGGTACGCGTACACGGTGGCCGGCCCGCCGTCGGCGTCCGGCACCGGGACCTCGTACCACTTGGGCGGGTGGCCGGTCGGGCCGAGGAGGATGGGCAGCACCCTGCCGTCCAGGGGGCCGCCGGTGAAGGGGGTGTTCTCGCTTTTCACCGGGTCAGTCTGACGCAGCGGGGTCGGGCAGCAGGTGCGCCGCCTCGCCGACGACCGGGAGAACCAGCGCCGCCAGCCGTCCGGCCGGTCCTCCGGCGGTCTCCAGGGCCAGCAGGTCCGCCACCGCGGACCGGGTCTCCGGGTCCGTCGCCGCGGTCGCCGCGAGCAGGGCGATCAGATGGTCGACCAGCCAGCCGCGCAGCTCGGGAGCCGGGGGCTGCTTCTCCTCGTCGAGCCAGATCAGGGACGCGGCCTCGACGGCGGCGATCCAGGTGCGCACCATCATGTGCAGCCGCCGCCCGGCGGGACGCGGGCCGGGGCCCGTGCCCCGGCCGAGGTGCAGCAGTATCTGTTCGGCAGCCGCCCGGCGTACGCCGTCGACGATCGCCGTCGTACGGGAGGTCTCGGCGACGCTGCCGCCCTGGAGCAGGGCGCTGAAGCCGGCGTCGTGCTCGTCGACGAAGCCGAGGTAGCGGTCCAGGACCCGGCCGACCCGTTCGGTGGGGGGACCCACCGCGGGCTCGGTGAAGCAGAGTTTCAGCTCGTCCGCGGCGGAGCGCAGCGCCGCCTCGTACAACTGCTGCCGTCCGCCGGGGAAGTAGCGGTAGACGAGGGGCCGGGAGACACCGGCGACCACCGCCACCTCGTCGAGCGAGACCTCGTCGGGAGCCCGGTGCGCGAAGAGGCTGAGCGCCGCGCCGAGGAGCTGGGTGCGACGCTCCTCGACGCTGAGCCTGCGGTACGCACGGGGCGGCGGCGGGGCTGCGGCGGTGGAGGTCATGGCCCGAAGCCTAACGGGCCGCCCCGCGCCGGGGAGCGGGCTCAAGCCAGCAGGCCGGAGCGCTTCCACAACCGGCGGCCGACCCCGTTCAGTATGCCGATGTCGTCGAAGAAGTCCGTCAGCCGCTTCGCGCCCGACTGCATGACCTCCTTCCGGTGGCCGCTCGCCCGCACCTGGGCGACCGCCTCACGGCGGTCCAGGCCGACGTTGTCGTACACCTGCGGATTCACGAAGCAGACGGAGAAGACACGCGCGGCCTCCCCGCAGCTGACCCGGGTGAGCTCCCGCTCCCAGCGCGGCGCGGTCACCATCTGGCGGCGCAGCTCCTCGCGGGCGTACCGGACGTGCCGGGCCTCCTCGACGACATGGATGCGGGTCACTCCGCGCACCAGGGTCTGGACCCGCTCGTCCGGGAAGGTCAGCCGCTGCATCCAGTCGAGGATCTCCTCGCCGAGCAGGGTCGCGGCGAACGAACCGGGAGTGGTGGACACGGTCTTCAGGACCCGCGCCAGGTTGTGGTAGACCCGTGGGACCGGGTAGGTGGGGGCGCCGCCCCAGTCGATCATGCGGCCGAACATGATGGAGTGCCGGCACTCGTCGGCGATCTCGGTGAGCGCGTACCGGACGTGGTTGCTGGTCACCGGCTTGTCGTAGACGTGCCGGACCAGCAGCTGGATGAGGATGATCTCGAACCAGATCCCGAGCGAGGCGAGCGCGGCCGACTCGTGCCGGGCCAGGTCCATCCGCTGCTCCTCGGACATCCGGTCCCACAGCGGGGTGTCGTAGAGGGAGACGAGCTCCGGCGGCCAGAACCACTTGCCCTCCTCGACGGCGGAGTCCCAGTCGAGTTCGGTCTCGGGGTCGAAGGAGTGCTTGGCCGAGGATTCGAGCAGTCGCGCGGCCACCTGCTCGCGGTCGCGGAGCGGGCCGAGTGCGTCGCGGAGCGCCTGCACATCGCGATCGGTCACTGTCGTCATGGCTGGGGGCACCTCACACGTGGGTTACCGGCGGTCACCCCTTATGAGACTGCCTGTCAGCAAGGCCGTCAATCCCTTGCGCACGACTTGTTGACCCAGCGTCTACCAGCGTGTGAACCTGCCAGGGAAGCAGTCGCTGGAAGTGCTCAGAGAACGATCAACGCGCGTGGGTGCCAAGGAACTTACCGAGTCATGCGAGGCGAAGGAGCCGTCCGTGTCGACACACGACCTCTACACCACCGCCCCCGAGGAACCACTGTGGCAGGTGCCCGCCTCCGGGGCCGCCCGGTTCAGCTGGGACTACGACGACGGACGCCAACGCCTTCTCGCCCTCTACCAGAAGGGCAAGGACAAGCAGTGGGACGGCAACAAGCGCATCGACTGGTCCATCGAGGTCGACCCGGCCGACCCGTTGGGCACCCCGGACGAGGCCCTCACGCTGTACGGCACCCCGCACTGGGCGAAGATGACCGACAAGGACCGCGGCGAGCTGCGCAAGCACTACACGTCCTGGCAGTTCAGCCAGTTCCTGCACGGTGAGCAGGGCGCCATGATCTGCGCGGCCCGGATCGTCGAGTCCGTCCCCGACCTGGACGCCAAGTTCTACTCGGCGACCCAGACGATGGACGAGGCGCGGCACGCGGAGATATACGGCCGCTTCCTGCACGAGAAGATCGGGATGCTCTACCCGGTCAACGACAACCTCCAGGGGCTGCTCGGCGACACGCTGCGCGACTCCCGCTGGGACATGCCCTACCTCGGCATGCAGGTCCTCATAGAGGGCCTGGCCCTCGCCGCGTTCGGGATGATCCGCGACACCACGACCAAGGCGCTGCCCAAGCAGATCCTCGCGTACGTCATGCAGGACGAGGCCCGGCACGTGGCCTTCGGGCGGATGGCCCTGCGCGACTACTACAAGCAGCTGAGCGACGCCGAGCTGCGCGAGCGCGAAGAGTTCGTCATCGAGGGCTGCTACCTCATGCGCGACCGGCTCAGCGGCGTCGAGGTCCTGGAGAACTTCGGTATCGCCAAGCAGGAGGCCAAGGACCTCTCCGAGCACTCGGAGTACCTCCAGCTCTTCCGCAAGCTGCTGTTCAGCCGGATAGTCCCGTGCGTCAAGGACATCGGACTGTGGGGCCCCAGGCTCCAGAAGGCGTACGTCGACATGGGCGTCCTCGAACTCGGCGACTCCAGCCTGGACCTCCTGATGGCCCAGGACGAGGAGATCGCCGAGCAGTTGGACCGGGACCGCTTCGCCGTGGAGGAGCAGGCCAGGGTCGCCGAGGTCGCGGACGCGATAGCGGAGGGCGGCGTTCTGGCGGGGTGATCCGGCGACGGGCCGGGCGCGCCGGGGTGTTCGGGGGCCGAACCGGGCGCACCGGCTCCCTCGGGCGCCCGGCCGGTTCCTCGGTTTCTCGGGGTCCCGGGGTTCCTTCGGTTCCTCCGGTGAACGGCCCGACGGCGCCGGTCCTGCCTCGGGATTCTCTCGACCTGATACCGATATGGCCCTGGTCGAAATTCCGTTCGCAAACGTGACGTAACTTGAGCGCATGACCACGCCGCCTCCGCCGCCGCAGGGCCCGTACGGGCCGCCCCAGCCTCAGCAGAATCCGTACGGCCGGCAGGCCGCCCCGGGGCCCTACGCGCCACAGCAACAGCCCTACGGCTACCCGCAGACGCCCCCGCCCCCGCCGCCGCAGCAGGGCGGATGGGGTCAGCCGGGCATACCCGGCGGCGGGCAGCCCGGGATGCCCGGCTGGCCGCCGCAGGGCCCGCAGCCGCCGCGCAGGAAGCGCACCGGACTGGTCATCGGGATCGTGGCCGGTGCGGTGGTCGTCGCCGGCGGGATCGCCTTCGGCGTCTCGCAGCTGGTCGACAAGGGCGCCGACGCGGTGTTCCCCGAGGCCGAGTACAAGCTCGTCGTACCCAAGAAGGTGCTGGACGAGGAATTCACCCTGGCCCAGGACATGTCGGAGACCGAGGGCAAGGAGATCGAGGACACGCCCGACCCGAGCGTCCGGGACGGGAAGGCGGTCATGGCGCAGTACACCTCGGACAAGCAGGGCGCCCTCGTGCTCTCCGGGATGTACGGGCGGCTCGCCAGCCCGGACTTCATGCGCGGCAAGATCATGGAGGGGGCCGCGGAGGCCGAGGGCGCGACCCTCGTCGTACCCGCCAAGAAGTTCACCCCCGACGGGTACGACATCACGATCGAGTGCCAGATCGTGCAGTCGAAGGACAGCGGCGGCACCGCCAACATCCCGATGTGTGCCTGGGGCGACGGCAACACCGCGGCGATGGTCGCGGTCATCCGACCCGAGAACGTGCTGAAGGACGCCAAGTCCATCGATCTGAAGGCGTCCGCCGCGGAGGCCGCCAAGGTCCGCGAGGAGACGCGCAAGCCGCTCGGCTGATCAGGCGGCGCGGCGGCGCGGCGGTGGGGACCGTCCGCCGGGTCGCCCGCCGACCGGTGCCGGGAAGCGGCTCCGCAGCGTGGACACCCGTGCGGTGGGACCGTGTGCACACAGGTGGGGCAGGCGCTTCCCGGCATCCGCGACCGTGGGGCGCCGGCCTTCCGGGACCCACCACAGCGCGGTCATCGACTCCTGGGCGTGCTCGAACCACTCACGGCGGCGGGCCGGCGGTTCGCGGTGCCGTCCCGCGTACATGAATCGGGTCAGTGCGTCGGCGTCCCGCCACACGGACAAGTCGATGATCAGCCGGTCGTCGCCGAGAACGGCCATGCCGGTGGCAGGACGTTCTCCACCGCGCGGGCCGTTCCGAGCAGCGAGGCATCCTCCCCGCGCCCGGCCACCAGCTGGAGCCCCACCGGGCAGCCGTCCCGGGTGAATCCGGCGGGCAAGGTGGCCGCCGGATGGCCACTCAGATTGAACGCCCAGGTCAGCGCCGTGGAATAGGTGTCGCCGGGACCCTCGTGCCCGTGCGGCCGGTTGGGTGTGGTCGGGGTCAGCAGCAACGGCGCACGGGCGAACAGGGCATCGAGCCTGCGGTCGTTCTCGCCCCGCACGGACCGGGCGCCGTCCTGGTCCGGCCCACCGCCGCGTATCGCGACCCAGGCCGCCGCCGGGTCGAGCAGGGCGCAGTCCCCGTCCAGCAGCGTGACGGCCCCGGCCGCGACCAGCCGGTCCACCGCGCCCCGCACCACGGCCTCGACCTCCGGGTCCACGTCCGCGTACCCGAGGTCCGGGCTGTACACGGCGGACAGCGGCAGCGGCAGCGGCGGCGCGGGTGCGGCGGGCGGTGCGCAGTCGTCGAGTACATGGCGCAGGTAGCGCTCCGCTCCGGCCACCGACCGGGCGATCACCCCGGCCGCCGCGAGCCCCGAACGGTCCGGTGAGGGGAGCAGCCCGTTCGTCGTCTTCAGCCCGAACACGCCGCACCAGGCCGCCGGGATGCGGACCGATCCCGCCCCGTCGCTTCCGGTCGCCAGCTCCACCAGGTCCGCCGCGACCGCGACCGCCGAACCCGCGGAGGAGCCGCCCGGGGTGCGGTCGGCCCGCCAGGGATTGACCGTACGGCCGTGCCTGCCCTGCCCCCAGGTCTGCCAGACCGTGCCGGGGCCCGGCACGGACGTCGAACCGACCGGCACACCGCCCGCCGCGATCAGCCGGCGGGCCGCGTAGGAGCGGATGCCGGCGGGCCCCTTCACCGCGAACGGCAGCCCGGCCAGGGGGAGCAGCCGGGCCTCCGGTTCACGGGCGAGCGCCGCCTCGTGCCACACCTCGGTGAACGCGCACAGCCGCGGGTCCAGCCGGTCGATCCGCTCCAGCGCCCGCGCCACCGCCGATACCTGCGTCATGAGGCCAGTCTCCCGGCCCGCGCGCCGAGCGGTCGAGCGGCTTTCGCAACGGCCCGCCCGTTCCCCGGCCCCTCACCCGCCCGCCCGCCGCCCGTTCACCCGTCGAGCGCCGCCTCCATCACGGCCCGTGCGATCGGCGCCGCGCTGCCGCCGCCGCTGATGTCCGCCCGGTCGGCGGAGGCGTCCTCGACGACCACCGCGACCGCGACCGCGGGCCGTCCGGAGTCCGGGTTCTGCGCCCAGGAGATGAACCAGGCGTACGGCGTACCGGAGTTGTCGATGCCGTGCTGCGCGGTACCGGTCTTGCCGCCGACCTTCACCCCGTCGATCGCGGCGTTCGACCCGGTGCCGTCCTCCACCACGTCGACCATCATCCGCTGCAACTGCATCGCCGTCGACGGGCTCATGGCCTGGTGGTACGAGCGGGAGCCCTGCTGCTGGACGGTGTCGCCGTCATGGGCGGTCGTACGGTCCACGAGATGCGGATATCTGAGGTCGCCGCCGTTCGCGACCGCGGCGGCGACCATCGCCATCTGGAGGGGTGTCGCGGTCGTGTCGAACTGCCCGATCGAGGACAGTGCCAGCTGGTCGTCGCTCATGTCCGTGTCGAAGTTGCTCTTCGCCACCCCGGACGGAATCCGCAGTCCGCCGTCGTTGAAGCCGAACCTGCCCACCGCCTCCACCATTTTGTCGAGCCCCACCTCGACGCCGAGGTGCGCCATGACCGTGTTGCAGGAGACCCGGATCGCCTCGGCCAGGGACGCCTTGGCGCAGCCGCTCGCCTCGTTGGGCAGCGTGGTCGTGGTGCCGGGCAGGACATAGGGCGACGGGGTGTCCGTGCCGGCGTCCGGATCGGTCACCACCCGGGCGTCCAGCGCCGCGGCGGCCGTCACGATCTTGAAGGTGGAACCCGGCGGATAGGTCTGCCGGATGGCCCGGTTGAGCATCGGCCGGCTCTTGGCCGCGTTGAGCCGGGCCCAGGCGTCGGTGACCGGGGAACCGGTGCCGGACAGCCGCTCGGGGTCGTACGAGGGCGTCGAGACCAGAGCCAGGATCCGGCCGGTCGAGGGTTCCACGGCGGCGACCGCCCCCCGGCGTCCGCTCAGCCCGTCGTACGCGGCGCGCTGCATCGAGTCCTTGACGGTGGTGACGACATCGCCTCCCGGCTGCCGGCCGCGGGTGATGTCGTTCCACAGGGGGAAGGGGGCGAGCAGCGAGTCGGTGCCGGACAGGATGCCGTCCTCGGCGTTCTCGATGAGCGTGGTGCCGTACGTCTGCGAGGCGTAGCCGGTGACCGGTGCGTACAGGGGGCCGTGCAGATAGGTGCGCTCGTACGCGAGTTGTTCACCGGTGTCCTTGGAGCCGGTGACGGACTTGCCGCCGACCAGGATGTTGCCGCGCGGCTCGTCGTAACGGTCGATGGTGTTGCGGCGGTTGGCGGGGTTGTCGTCCAGCTCGTCCGCCTCGAAGAGCTGGATGCGGGCGGCGTTCAGCAGCAGCGCCACGAGCAGCAGCAGACAGAAGGCGGCGGCCCGCCGGATGTAGCGGATCACCGTTCGTCCTCCAGGACCGGGGCGATGACGCCGGTCTCCACCTGGTCGGGATGGGGTCTGCGGGCCACATCGCTGACCCGGATCAGCAGCGCGACGATGATCCAGTTGGTGACGACGGACGAACCGCCCTGGGCGAGGAACGGCATGGCCATGCCGGTCAGCGGGATCAGTCCCATCACACCGCCCGCGATCACGAAGACCTGAAGGGCCAGGATCGAGGCGAGACCGATGGACAGCAGCCGCCCGAACGGGTCGCGCAGCGCGAGTCCGGCCCGGTAGCCCCGGGCGACGAGCAGCGCGTACAGCAGGAACACCGCGGTCAGTCCGGACAGGCCCAGTTCCTCGCCCGCGGTCGCCAGGATGAAGTCGGACTTGGCGGCGAAGCCGATGAGGACGGAGTGGCCGAGGCCGAGTCCGGTACCGAGCATGCCGCCCGCCGCGAACGCGAACAGCGACTGGGCGAGCTGGCTCGGACCCCGCCCGGCGTCGATCGAGGCGAACGGGTCGAGCCAGTCCTGCACCCGGCTGTGCACATGCGGTTCGAACGAGCCGACGACGAAGGCGCCGACCGCGGCGAGCAGCAGTCCGACGGCGATCCAGCCGGTACGGCCGGTCGCCACGTACAGCATGATGACGAAGAGTCCGAAGAAGAGGAGCGAGGTGCCGAGGTCGCGCTCCAGGACCAGGACGCCGACGCTGAGCAGCCAGATCGCCACGATGGGGCCGAGCACCCGGCCGGTGGGCAGCTGGAGTTTCCAGATCCGGCGCCCGGTGTACGCCAGCGCGTTGCGGTTCGCGGCCAGGTACGCGGCGAAGAACACCGCGAGCAGGATCTTGGCGAACTCGCCCGGCTGGAAGGAGAGTCCGCCGATCCTGATCCAGATCTTGGCCCCGTTCACGGCGGGGAAGAAGATCGGCACGATCATCAGCGCCAGCGCGGTGGCGACCGAGAGATACGCGTAGCGCTGGAGCACCCGGTGGTCGCGCAGGAGGACCACGACGGCGATGAACAGCGCGACCCCGAGCGTGGACCAGATCAGCTGGGTGGGCGCGGCCTGGTCCTTCGGGGTCTCCAGGTCCAGCCGGTAGATCAGCACCAGGCCCAGGCCGTTGAGCAGGACGGCGATCGGCAGCAGCAGCGGATCGGCGTACGGGGCGCGGAAGCGGACCGCGAGATGGGCCAGGAGCGCGAGCAGACCGAGCCCCCCGCCGTAACCGGCGACATCGGGCGGCACGGCGCCGTTCCTGGCGAGGCCGACGTTCGCGTAGCCGTAGACGGAGATGAGGACGGCCCCGACGAGGAGACAGAGCTCCACCCCGCGCCGCTTGGGCAGGCGTAGCTCGGGCGGGGGAGCGTCCGCCGTCGATGGGGTCATGCCACGCAACGTAGCAAGAGGCGTGCGGTATTTCCCTTATGTCGCAGCGCGTCCGCGGCGCGGCAGAGGGCCGGGGCCCGCGCCCCCCGGCCCGGATTGCCCGCGCCCCCGGCCCGGATGCCCCCATCGGCCTCAGGGGGCCGGTGCGGGGCCGGGGGATTCCGGAGCCGGGTCGTCGTCGGGCGGCACGTACTCCGGCAGCGTCAGCCGCGCCACCGCCCCGCCGTCCGCCGCGTCGGCGAAGACCAGCTCCGCCCCGATCACCCGTGCCTGGCCCACGGCGATGGTCAGGCCGAGCCCGTGGCCCTTCCCGCTGCCGTCCGTACGGAACCGCTGCGGCCCGCCGTCGAGCAGATACGCCGGGAACCCCGCCCCGTGATCGCGCACGGTCACCACGGGGCCTTCGATGCTCAGCACCACCGGAGGGCGGCCGTGCCGGTGGGCGTTGGCGACCAGGTTGCCGATCACCCGCTCCAGCCGCCGCCGGTCCGTCTCGACCCGGGCCGCGCCGGTGATCCGTACCTCGGTGTCCGTACCGGAGGCCCGGACCACCCGCTCGGCGACCGGCCCCAGTTCGTGCACGGCGGGATCGATCTGTTCGGTACGGGCGTCGAGCCGGGAGATCTCCAGCAGGTCCTCGGTCAGCGCCCGCATCGCCCGGACCCGGTCCTGGACGAGTTCGGCGGGGCGGCCGGGCGGCAGCAGTTCGGCGGCGGCCGACAGCCCGGTCAGCGGGGTGCGCAGTTCGTGCGCCACATCGGCGGTGAACCGCTGCTCGGTCTGGAGCTTGTGCTGGAGCGTGGAGGCCATGGTGTCCAGGGCGCCGGCGACGATCGCCACCTCGTCCTGGGCCCGTGCCGGGCGCGCGGTACGGGGGTCGTGGACCCGGGCGTCGAGGTCGCCCGCGCTGATCCGGCGGGCCACCCGGGCGCTCTGGTGCAGCCGCCGGGTCACCCGGCTGACGGCGAACAGGCCGACCAGGAGGGTGGCGGCGATGGCCAGCAGCGAGGAGCCGACGATCGCCCGGTCGAGGCCGCTGATCGTGCGGGCGCTCTGGCTGTAGTCGATCCAGGTGGCGAGCGCGCGGCCGTCGGCCGGACCCGCCGCCCACATCGCCGGGTGGCCCGCGTCGTCGGTGACCACCGTGCCCTGCTCGCCGCCCACGGCCAGGGAGCGCAGCGACGCGGGCAGGCCCGCCGGATCGACCCCGGAGCCCCGGGGGAGCGGTTCGCCGGCCTCGTACGCCCTGGTGACCTCCTCCAGCCGGTCCAGGGCCTTCTCGCGGGCGTGGCCGACCGTCTGCCGGGTCACGGCTGTGTGCACCAGGACGCCCAGCAGGGCGGCGAGCGTGCAGCACATCACCGTGAGGAAGACCGCGGACTTCCAGGTGAGGCTCGCGGTCCAGGAGGGCGTGCGAAGCCCGCGCCTCTTCACCGCTGCCCCGGTGCGGAGTCGGAGGCGGCCGGGGAGACGGAGGGGGACGGTGAGGCGGGCGGGGTGGGGGCAGGGTTCCGCTGCCGGGGCATGCGCAGGATCTCGTCCCTGGTGGGCAGCATCGCGTGCTGCTGGTCGTCCCAGGTCCAGGCCGTGCGGTACTCGTAGCCGGTGATCGCCGAAGGCGACCGCATGATCAGGTCGCGGCCCGCCAGCTGCACGCTGATCACCGCGTCCGCGGTGGACATGATCCGGGTCAGCCCCTCCCGGTCGGCCATGTAGACCCGTACGGCGAGCTGGTGGTCGGGCAGCGTGACGCCCAGGACGAGTTCGTCCTTCCCGTCACCGGTCAGATCGCGGAAATACGGAGCGAGGACCGGGCAGGTGCCGGCCTGTACGCCGCAGGCGTTCAGCCGCCGGACGGTCTCCTGCGGGAGCTCGTCGGTGCCGCTGTCCCGGTCGGGGTGGGCCTTCAGTCCCGCCCGCACCACGGCCACCGGGTCCAGCGCGCGCACATTGCCGTCCGGAACCCGGATACCGGGGATACGGGCGGTCTCGCCCTCCCCGTAGTCGTACGGGGCGGCCGAGGCGGCGGGCAGATCCGGCCAGAGCCGGGAGGGTTCGACGGCGGACGGGGTGCGCCCGGCGCTCTCCAGCCCTCCGGCGGCGCCGCAGCCGCAGAGCAGCGCCAGCGCGGCGCCGACGGCCGCGGCGGCGCAGGCCGGCGTCGGAACGTGGTGCGGACGCACGGCGCGGCCCCCTCTTCGACGACAGGGCCTACACCCTAGACGGAAAGGGACGCGCAATGACTATTTCATGATGTTTTACAGCGATATGGCGACCGCGGCGCGCGGTGGTCCGGGCGACCGCGGCCCTGCGGCTCCGCGGCCCCCGGCCCCACCTCAGCGCTGGTACGGGTTCTGTCCTGGCGGCGCGTAGCCGGGCTGCTGCTGCGCCTGGCCGTACGGGTTGCCGTCCTGTCCGGCGTGGTGCTGGGCGAGCAGGGCGTCGGCCTGCTCCTTCGGGATCTGCTGTTCCCCGCCGCAGAAGGTGCACTGCGTCGCGAACTTCGTCGAGAACGGGAACAGCGGCACGAAGAACAGCGTGAACTTCGTGACCCGCTTGCGCAGCGTGTGCGCGGCCGGGTTGCCGCACCAGCCGCACACCATCGTCAGGATGGCCAACTGGTACAGATAGCCCCGCGTACCAAAAATGATCATGCTCTGGTCCCTCTCCCCGTCTTCCCGTGAAGCGCCTGACGGCACAGTGTCAGGAGCCTCTCGTCCTCGTACGTGTCATGGCTGCCGTATCCGCCGTCCATGGCGTTGTGGCGGCGTACGGAGACGAGCTCGGCGCGCAGCACGTGCGCTGCTCCCGAGCCTGCACCAGCGGGACCCATCCGCGCCAGGCATTCCGCCACCCGGACTCGGACGTGCCGGTTCTTCTCCCAGGCGGCGAGGAGCACGGGAACGGTCTCCTCGGTCCGCCCAGACACCTCCCAGAGCGCGATCGCGGCGTCCACCCGCAGCCACAGCTCGTCGTGCTCCAGGAGCGCCCGCAGCCGGGGCGCGACCACCAGCGCGTGCGGCCCGAGCCTGCCCAGCGCCGCAGCCGCCGTCCGCCGGTCGTGCACATGCTCCGTCTGGAGGCCCTCGATCAGCACGGGCAGCACGGCGTCGGCGTCCCCGGCGACCGCCCAGAGCGCGTCGGCCGCCTCCGTGGCCGCCACGGTCCCCGGCCGCCGGATCAGGGCCCGCAGCTCCGGCACGGCACAGTGCGCCGCGGGCCCGAACGAACCGAGCGCCCGCAACGCCGCCGTACGCAGCCACTCGCCCCGGTACTCGGGCGCCCCGCGCAGCACCCGCAGCACCTCGGGCGCCGCCTCGCCCGCCCGCAGCCCGGTCAGCCCGGACAGCAACGGGCTCGCCCGGTCGTAGGCCCCCTCGTCGAGACCGACCTCGCCGAGCCTGCGCCGCAGCGCCTGTGCGAGCGGCGCGGCGGCGGCACCGAGGTGGCCGATGGCGTACCCCACGTCGTGCGGCACCTCGGGCTGCTCCAGCGCCGCCGCGAGCGCGGGCACCGCACGGACGTCGCCGAGCCGGGCCAGCGCCTTCACGGTGGAGCCGAGGCCGGGAGGACCGCTGGCCCACTCCTTGACCCAGCCGCCGGGGTCGGCGGCCAGCCGAGCCGCCAGGGCATCCGCGGCGGGGGCCGCCAGGCCGAACAGCTCTTCGAGAACGTGCGAGGCGGCGTCGGCCAGCCGGGGTTCGGGGTCCGCGAGCTGCTCCCCGACCAGCCGGACGAGGCCGTCGTACGAGCCGCGCCAGGCCCGGATCAGCCCGCCGCTCATCCGCACGGCGTCGATGCGCTGCCAGCGGTCGGGGCTGCGCAGCTGGTCGGTGAGCAGGGCGGTCCGGTCGTTCACCCGGTCGTCGAGCCCGACGTGCAGGGTGCGCAGCAGGTCGGCGGTCCACGGGGCGCTGCGGCCGACGTACTCCTCGGCGGACAGCGCGCGGAACTGTCCGACGAGGGTCGGCGGCGCCTGCTCCACGACGGGGGTCTTCCCGCCGGTACGGGGCTCCGCGTCCGGTTCGGCGTCCGGTGCGGCCTCGGACTCCGTATCCGGCGACAGACCGGCATCCGGCGACGGGCCCGCTCCCGTGACCACGCCCGCGCCCGTATCCGCACCGGCTTCCGCTCCCGCGTGCGCCTCCGCCTCCGCCCGCGCTTCCGGGGGCGCGCCGGTCATGGAGCGCAGCTCGCCCAGGAGCCCGGAGACCACCGGCACGACATCGCCGGGCAGGACGTCCGGGGCACAGCGCGCCAGCTGGGCCAGGGCGGCCAGGCGCAGCCCCGGCGCGTACGCCTGAGCCGCCAGGAGGCTCAGCCATTCCGCCACCCGGCCGGCCAGCGGGCGGTGCCGGAGGGCGACCCGCCCGGCCGCCTCGACGAGCGCCAGCCGTACCTCCTCGTCCGCCTCCACCGGCAGCCGCTCCCGCAGCAGCGCGAGCACCCGCACCGGGTGCCGGTGCAGGGTGGCGAGGGCCAGCGGGGCCGCGAGCCGCACTCCGGGGTCCTCGTCGGCGATCAGCTCGAAGAACACCCCCGCGCCCGCGGTGACCGCGGCCGCCGCCATGGCGTAGTTCGCGGCGCCCTCGATCTCGTCCTCATCGATCTCGTCCTCGTCGTCCTCGTCCAGATCGAACCCGCCGATGCTGGTGAGCAGCTCGACCACACTGCCCCGGTCCTGTACGCCCGGATCCACGGCCAGTTCGAACAGGAACGGGATGCACGCGAGTGTGCAGGCGTAGACATCGCCCTGGTGGTGAACCGCCCCGTACATCCCGTCGAGCGCGCTCTCGCGCACCGCCGGATCCGCGGAGGCGAGCCCCCGCAGGAGACCGGGCACATCGTCGGCCGGTCCGTAGGCATGCTCCATCGAAGCCCAGTCGACCTCGTCGATCCCCGCGAACACGCCATGCCCTCCCCACGATTACGGCAGCGCCCGGAAATGGCGCACAGTCTTCCGGCACACCCTTCCGGCACGCTCCGAAGAAGCGTCTGGGCAGAGTGTGCACCACGGCCCGGACAATCCACCCACCACTTGCGGCCTTTCCTCGTGCCATGACCAGGTCATGACCACTTCATGGCCGGAACGCCGGGCGACACGATGCACGACCGCCACCGAACAGCGTCCCGCCTGCCCGTTCCCGCCTCGGCCGGCCCCGCGCTAATGATCCACGGGCAGCGGCCGCGCCCGGTTCGGATTGATCAACGGGGCGAGCAGATCCCCGTACCGTTCCAGCCGCGCGGTCATGTCACCGGCCAGGAATACCAGCTCACCGGGTGCCCGGCAGCCCTCGATCTCCTCCCAGGTGACGGGTGCGGAGACGGTGGGTTCCGTTCTGGCCCGCAGAGTGTAGGGGGTGGCGGTCGTCTTCGCTGCGGCGTTCTGGCTGAAGTCGACAAAGACCTTCCCCGGCCGCAGGGCCCGGGTCATCCGGTGCACGACCAGCTCCGGCAGGGCGCCGGCCGCCTCCACGGCCAGCCCCTTCGCGTACGCGGACACCTGGCCGGAAGGGGTGGGCTCCAGCGGCACGAGCAGATGCAGTCCCTTGGACCCGGACGTCTTCCCGTACGCGAGGAGCCCGTCGGCGGCCAGCCGCTCCCGCAGCCAGAGCGCCACCGCGCAGCACTCCACGACGCTCGCGGGAGCGCCGGGGTCCAGGTCGAACACCAGCCGGTCGGCCATCCCGGGCGCGTCCGCCCGCCACTGCGGGGTGTGGAATTCCACCACCAGGTTCGCCGCCCACACCAGCGAGGCCAGATCCTGGACGAGCACCTGCCGGGCGTGCTCGCCCTCGTGCCGCGGCACGGCGGCCGTACGCACCCAGCCGGGCGTACCGGGCGGCGGATTCTTGGTGAAGAAACGCTGGCCGTCGGGCCCGTCCGGATAGCGCAGGAAGGACACGGGTCGGTCGTACAGGTGCGCGAGCAGCGCCCCCGCCACTGTGGCCGCGTAGTAGTGCAGCACCTCGCCCTTGGTGGTCCCGGTGGCCGGGTACAGCACCTTGTCGAGATTGCTGAGCGCCAGGCGCCGCCCCTCCACCTCCGTGATGGGCGTCATACGATAAGAATCACATGAAAGGCGACCTAAGAGGTTATTACCGGCAAAAGGGGTGAACGGTGAGGTCCATATGGAACGGCGCGATCTCCTTCGGGCTGGTCAGCATCCCGATCAAGCTGGTGAACGCCACCGAGAACCACTCGATCTCCTTCCGGCAGATCCACCTCGCCGACGGTGGCCGGATTCGATACCGCAAGGTATGCGAACTGGACGAGCAGGAGGTGACCACCGCCGAGATCGGCAAGGCGTACGAGGACGCCGACGGCACGATGATCCCGATCACCGATGACGACCTCGCCTCCCTCCCGCTCCCCACGACCAGGACGATCGAGATCGTCGCCTTCGTGCCCGCCGACGAGATCGACCCGCTCCAGATGGACGCGGCGTACTACCTCTGCGCCAACGGCGTCCCGGCCGCCAAGCCCTACACCCTGCTGCGCGAGGCGCTGAAGCGCAGCCGGAAGGTCGCCGTCGCCAAGTACGCGCTGCGCGGGCGCGAGCGGCTCGGCATGCTGCGCGTGGTCGACGACGTCATCGCGTTGCACGGACTGCTGTGGCCGGACGAGATCCGCGCCCCCGAGGGCGTGGCCCCGGAGACCGACGTGACGGTCCGCGACGCCGAACTCGACCTGGCGGACGCCCTGATGGACACCCTCGGCGAGGTCGACATGGACACCCTCCACGACGACTACCGCGAGGCCGTCGAGGAGCTGATCGCCGTCAAGGCGTCCGGCGGGGCGACGGAGCCGGCCGCGGCGGAGGACTCCGGCGGCGGCAAGGTCATCGACCTGATCGCGGCCCTGGAGAACAGCGTCCGCGCGGCGAAGAAGTCCCGCGGCGAGGAGGGGGACGGGGAGGAGACCGGGGGAGAGGTGGCCGAGGTCCATCCCCTCCGGAAACCGGCAAGGAAGACGGCACAGAAGACGACGCACAAGACGGCACAGAAGACGACGCACCGGACCCCGACCGGCAAGACGGTGACCCGCTCGGGAGGTGGCACGGCCTCCGCCGCGAAGAAGTCCGCCCCCAAGACCACCGGTACGAAGAAGTCCACGGCAACGGCCAAGAAGGCATCCGCGCAGTCGCCGACGAAGAAGACCGCGGCGAAGAAGACGGCGGCGAAGAGCACCGCGGCGAAGAAGACGGCGTCCGGCAGCCGAAGCACCGCGAAGAAGTCGGAGCGGTCCTCGCCCCGAAAGCGCGCCTCGGCCTGAACACCCCGCAGGGAACGCCCCGCAGCGAATCCCCCACAGCGAATCCCCCGCAGGAAACGCCCCACAGGGAACGCCCCATCGGAACATCCCCGTGGAGATCGTCCCCCTAGGGCATCCGGTCGTCGTGGGCAGCTGAACCGGCCCCGGACGACCGCTGTCCCACCACCCCCGTACGCTACGGCCCATGAGCGCAGAGGCCCCCTCGGGACGGGTGATCGACGGCCGCTTCACGCTGGTGGAGCGGCTCGGCAGCGGCGGCATGGGAATGGTCTGGCGCGCCCACGATCTGGCGCTGCACCGCGATGTCGCCCTCAAGGAGGTCCGGCCCCCGGACCCCGCCCTGGAGGAGTACGACCCGGAGGCGGCCCGCACGCTGCGCGCCCGGGTGCTGCGCGAGGCCCGCGCGCTCGCCCGCCTGGACCACCCCAACGTGGTCACCGTCCACCACATCGTCGACCCCGGCGAGGACGGCTACCCATGGATCGTCATGGAACTGGTGCCCGGTGCCTCCCTCCACGAGCGGCTGGTCCGGGGCCCGATGGAACCGGCCGAGGCGGCCGAGCTCGGCCGGGGCATCCTCTCCGCGCTGCGCGCCGCCCACGCGGCGGGCATCCACCACCGGGACGTCAAGCCCGCCAACGTCCTGCTCCGCGCCGACGGCCGCCCGGTCCTCACCGACTTCGGCATCGCCGCGATCCGCGAGTCCACCAGCCTGACGATGACCGGCGCCCTCATCGGCTCACCCGACTACATCGCGCCCGAACGCATCCGGGGCACCGAGGGCGACCCGTCCTCGGACCTCTGGTCGCTCGGCATGATGCTGTACGTCGCCGTGGAGGGCCGTCATCCGCTGCGCAAGGCCACCACGCTCGCCACGCTGGCGGCCGTGCTGGACGAGGAGGTGCCGCCGCCGGTACGGGCCGGTGCCCTCACCCCCGTCCTGAAGGCCCTGCTGACCAGGGACATAGCCGCCCGCCCCGGCGTCGGGGAACTGGACAGGATGCTGGCGGACGCGGCCGCCGGAACGATGCGCGAGCCCGCATCCCCCACGGCCGAGCCCACCGGCTCGCCCCCAGCGGCGCACACGCTGGCGCTGAATCCGGCGCACCGCGCACCCACGGGCCCCACCCCCGTGGACCGGATCCCCACCACGGGTCCCACCCCCGCCGATCGCGTACCGTCCGCGTCGCCCGCCGCGCCGGGCAACCCCTACGCCACGCAGAACCTGACGCCGGAGGACCAGGAGCGGCAGCGCCGCCTCCGGCGCCGTATCCGTACGATCGCCGTCACCAGCTCCCTCGTGACCACCGCGGTGTCCGCGGCCGTCCTGATCTGGGTGCTGGTCCCTCGCGCCGGGGGCACCGGCGACGAGGGCGACCGTCCGTCGGTCGCGGCGAGCACTCCCTCGGGCGACCGGAGCGGCAACCCGACGCCGAAGACGTCCACCGGCGGGGGGACTCCCGTCGCGGACACGCCGGACACTCCGGCCGAGCCGGCGAATCTGCTGACCCCGAAGGGCGTACGCGGCGCCATCAAGGCCCTGAAGCCGCTGATGGGCGGAACGAGGGTCACCGACTTCACCGTCCACGAGGAGCACGCCTCGGCCAAGGCGCCCCTCAAGTCCAACTCCACGCTGTACGACCAGTTCAGCTACCGGGACGGCGAGGCCACCAACGACGACATGGGCGGCACGCTCCCCTCGGGGGAGACCTCCGTCGACCTGCTCTCCGTGGACTGGGACGCGCTTCCCGCCCTGCTGCGCACGGCGGACAAGACCCTCAACGTCCCCGACCCGGAGTACAGATACGTGATCGTGGACCCGTCGTCCCCCTTCCACGACGACCAGCCGGTCCTGCGGGTCTACGTCTCGGACAAGTACGGCGGCGCCTTCCTCACCGCGCACCTCGACGGACGGGTCATCGAGAAGAACCCGCGGGCGAAGGGCTGATGACTGTCCCCGTTCACCCCCGCGGAGCCGAAGCGGGAGTGAACGGGTCCCGGAGCGTGGGCAGGTCGAGGCCCAGCGGGTCCCGCTCGATGACATACGTGCAGCTCGTATACGTGTAGCCGGGCTGGATCTTCGACCCCGATGTGTAGCTGTCCACCGCCGCGGTCGCTCCTGAGCCGTGCTTGTACAGGAAGTGGTACGTGCCCGCCGGGAGCCGGAGCCTCGCCTTCGGGTAGCTCCTGCCACCGTCCTTGCACGCCCGCGCCGATCCGCTGGACGCGCTGTAGCGCTCACAGCTGCCGCAGGCCCGCAGTTTGACGGTGCCGGTGACCGGACCGGTGTAGAGCACCTCGACGGCATTCGGCGCGTCGTTGCTGATGACGAGCTCCATCCGGGCGCCGCCCGGCTTGCGGGACGGCGGCAGCCGCTTGCCGGCCGAGGGCCGGTCGTCGGCGATCTCCGCGGCTATGGCGATGTTCCGCGCCCGCCGCACCCGCTTGTCGTCCTTGTACGTACGGGTGAAACCGGTCAAGGTCTCCTGCGCCTCGGTGAACTTCTTGTCCTCGAACTCGTCCACCCCGCAGGCGTACACCCCGTCCTGGACGCCCTTGTCGGCGTCGGCCCGCAGCGCGGGCATGTCCGATCCGGGCAGCCCGGAGACCGTGGTGCCGAGGCCGCGCAGCACCGCGGTGGCCTCACAGGGCCCGTCGCCCTTCAGCGCCGCGACCTGCGCCCCGATCTTCCCGGATATCGCCGGTCCCACCTGCTTCGCCGAGGCGGAATCGGGGAACGTGCGCAGCAGCTCGCCCAGTTCGGTCCCGCCGCCGCCCACACCGCCGAGCCGGGACACCCCGCACACGTACAGCGAATCGGCGAGCGGCTCGTCGGGCCAGGCGGCCAGATCGCCCAGCAACTCGGCGTCGACGGAGCCGGGAACCGTCCGCAGATAGGTCAACGGCTCGACGGCCGCGCAGTGCTGCTTCTCCCGGTACGGCGCTGAGACGGCCTCGTAATACGCCTTCAGCCGGGCCGGGACGAGCTTGCCCGCCCGTGAACCGGCATGCTTCTCGCCCAGCTCGCGGTAGACGGCGAGCGCGGACCGGTATTCCGCCCGCGCGGTGCCGAACGGCTGTCCCGACGCGGCCCGGACGGCCTCGTCACCCCGCTCCAGCCGGTCCAGCAGCATCTGCTCGACGGCCTCGTCGCGCTCGGAGCCGTAGACGGCGAACCCGCCCGCCGGGACGGCCAGCAGCAGCACCCCCAGCGCAGCCGCCAGAACCGGTCGCCAGGACCCGGCCACGGGCGAACGCCGGGCGGTCCGGGCCCCGTCGGCGACCGCGGCGGCCAGCACGACGAGGAAGCCGGCGAGCACACCGCCCGGCACCCCGTCGGGATCGGCGGGCAGCGCGGCCAGCAGCAGCCCACCGGCCGCCGCCCAGCACAGCGCGGCCCGGAACCATCTGCGCATCAGGGCGTAACCGAGGCCGAGCCCGGTCAGATTGAGCAGCCCGACCGCCACGGAACGCAGGGCGGAGCCGGGAGGGGGCGGCCCGATCGAGGGCGGCCGCAGAGGCGGAGGCGGAACGGAAGGCGGCACCTCGGGCTCCTGCCCCGGCCCGCCACCGAACCCGCTTCCCGCTCCACCACCGGGCCCGCCGCCCGCGCCACTGCCGGATCCCGGGTACTGATCGCCGGACTCCATAACGGTCCCCCCACCGTCGAGCCTCACAAGGTCCCCCTGAACCTGCCCCGTTCCGTCACCATTCACGCACGCTTCGCCCGCGATTCGACGCTGGTCCCGGACCCGCGACAGCCCCTAGACTTCGACCTGCCGCGACTGGCGCGTGCCCCGGCAGGGGCGCTCCGTGGAAACGACCACGAGGGAGCGGCACACCCCGGGCGCGCCCGGGGCGTCATCCTCCGGAGGGCCGTCCGCCTGGGCATCCGGGTCCACGCCGCACGACGCGGCCGACCCGGAAGGACCACTTCCATGACCACCCACGCACCCGGCATCCCCACCGCCAACGGTCCCGCACCCACCACTGCCCCGCGCCACCCGGCACTGGCCTCGGCGGACCCGGACCTCGCCGCCCTGGTGGTGGCCGAGGAGCAGCTCCAGGCGGACACCCTGCGGCTGATCCCCAGCGAGAACTACGTCTCCGCGGCGGTCCTCGAAGCCTCCGGCACGGTGCTCCAGAACAAGTACTCCGAGGGCTACCCCGGCAAGCGCTACTACGAGGGCCAGCAGATCATCGACCAGGTGGAGACGCTGGCCGCCGAGCGCGCCCGCGCGCTGTTCCGCATGGACCACGCCAACGTCCAGCCGTACTCGGGCTCCCCGGCCAACCTCGCCGTGTACATGGCCTTCCTCAAGCCCGGTGACACCGTGCTGGGCATGGGACTGCCGATGGGCGGCCACCTCACCCACGGCTGGGGCGTCTCCGCGACCGGCAGCTGGTTCCGCGGCGTGCGGTACGGGGTCCGCCGCGACACGGGCCGAGTCGACCTGGACGAGGTGCGCGAACTGGCCCTCGCCGAGCGCCCGAAGGTCATCTTCTGCGGTGGTACGGCGGTTCCCCGCACGATCGACTTCGCGGGCTTCGCCGAGATCGCCCGCGAGACCGGCGCGGTCCTGGTGGCCGATGTCGCCCACATCGCCGGCCTGATCGCGGGCGGCGCCCACCCCTCGCCCGCCCCCTACGCGGACGTGGTCTCCACCACCACCCACAAGACCCTGCGCGGCCCGCGCGGCGCGATGCTCCTGAGCACGGCGGAACACGCCCGTGCGATCGACCGCGCGGTCTTCCCCGGCCTCCAGGGCGGCCCCCACAACCAGACCACCGCCGCCATCGCGGTCGCCCTCAGGGAAGCCGCCACCCCCGACTTCAGCGCCTACGCCCACCAGGTGGTGACCAACGCCCGCGCCCTGGGCGACGAACTCTCCGCCCGCGGCTTCGACCTGGTCTCCGGCGGCACGGACAACCACCTCCTCCTGATCGACCTCACGGCCAAGGACGTCCCCGGCAAGACCGCGGCCAAGGCCCTGGACCGCGCCGGCATCGTGGTCAACCACAACACCGTCCCCTACGACCCCCGCAAGCCCTTCGACCCCTCCGGCATCCGCATCGGCACCCCGGCCCTGACCTCCCGCGGCATCCCCGCCGCCGCGATGGCCGCGGTCGCGCAGTGGATCGACCAGGTGGTCGAGGCATCCCGTACGGGCGACGAATCCACCATCACCAGGATCCGGTCCGAGGTGAAGGCCCTGATGGACAGCCACCCGGCCCCGGGCCTGCCGGTGGGCTGAGGCGGGGCGGTGCGATACAGGAACCGGTGTCCGGCGAGCTACGGACCGGCGCTCGCCGGAGGCGGAGTCACGGACGGTTCGATGGTCGACCTGACATAGATCCGCGTGGCACCGGGCTTGAACTCGTGCGCGAACAAGTCGATGCAACGCTGAAGGTACTTGCCTTCAGGAGTTTCGAGCTCATCGGGGCAAAGGCTGGTTTTCCGCAGACCTCGGACGAACGTTTCCGGCTCGGTCAGTCCGAGGTGCGCGAAGGCGGCAGCGGGCCGGTAATCCTTCTTCTCTGGAAGCGAGTTCCCCGTCATCTCGGTTCCCTCACGTACGAGTCGGCCCGTGTACACCCCGGCCTGTTCGCTGGGCAGAACGAAAGACAGCAGGCCTGTGTCGTAGCGCTGTCCGACCTTGTAGCCCGCGCGTCGGTCCGCTGCCGCATCCGGAATGCGGATGCCCATCTGCCCGCTCATCCAGACCGGGGTGGCCCCGTCCTCCCAGCAGCACGTCATCTCCTGCTTCGACAGGTCGGACGAGACCTTGTCGGAGACGTGGGAGACCACGCCGATCGCGGCGGCGACGCATGCGAGGAACACCAGAGCGACGACAGCCACGATCGGCACCCGACGCCGCCGTGTGGGCCGCTCGCCGACTCCGTCCTTGCTGGAGTTGTTCATCGGTGGACCTCTATCGCCCTTCCTGCTGCTCACGGCCGGGGTCCGTACGGTCGCCCTCACGCCCTGGCTCATTCGGCTGCGGGAGTGGACCGTAATGCGAGGCGGATCCGCCCAGATCGTAGTGCTTGACTGAACTGGTGCCCGCCATATCGAATTCGCGAGCAACGCCCGTGGTGTGCAGGCGGGCCATCTGGCCATCGGGGATGCTCATGTCTCCTCCTCCGGGGAGGTCGATGGTCACCCCCTTGTCCTGGTCCCAGTTGTAGCGGTCCCACGCGTTGGACTGATAGTCGAGGCCCACCCTGGGTTCGCCGTTCGCCTCCGGCACGACGGTGACCACTCCAGTCACGTTCGACCTGGTGGAACCGACCGCGTAGAACCAGTTCTCATTGGTTTCCTTGGTGAAGCTGAAGTCCCGATTAATGGTTTCCACCGGTATGGAGACCGGCTGCCCGCCGTTTCTCCTGAACTCTGCAAGCGCCTGCTCGCGCCATTCGTCTCGGTGCCCCTTGATGTCATCATCGATGTGTGTACGGAATCCAGGGACTTCGGACATCATCTTGTCCACGGGCAGGTTCATGTCCGTTCCGCTGTTCCCCAGGTAGTGGGCCATGTGCCGTGCAGCGTCGTTGTCGCCCGTCCAGTCGGCCGTCTCGGCGATCAGATTCATCTTCTCCCGAGTCCTGCGCTCCTCCGCTCCCGGTTCCTCGACGCCGTGGGGCCCGGAGCCCCGGTCGGGGGCGGCCTGTTTGACGGACGGCGAGAGCAGCCCCGCAGCCAGGAGATCGTCCTTGTGCCCGGTCCACAACTCAGCACGAGCCCGAGGACTCAACGACAGCCAAAGGCGCCGTAGCTCGGCCCGCTGCGCGGCGCTCGCGTCGCCACCGTGCGAGGCCAGCTTCATGGCACGTGGCAGTTGGTCCTCATCGAGAGAGGTGTACGTGGCATGCCCCGCGTTGTGAGGGTCGCCGCCGTGGCTCTTCTTCAAGGCACGGGTCATGGCTGCGTCGATCTCCGAGGCATGGGACACGAGCCCCGTGAGGGTATCGGCGTACCACTGCATCAAGTCTTTCGTCCGCTGCGAGGCTCCCTCTGCGTCACAGAATGCCTCTGTGACCTTCACTGTGCCGTTGGGGCCGTCCACCACCAGGAGGCCCGGATCCGCGCCCGCGGCCCGGTTCGGATCTCCCTTGCGGGCTTCCGCAGTCAGCTCTTGGGCTCGTTTCTGGATGTGCGTCAGCTCGCTGTGTGAATCTTCGAGAACAGCGGCGACACTCTTTGCCTCCAGATGTAAGTCCGAGATCTCTTTGGCTGTCTTGCGGACGAATTCCTTGGTGACCGCAGCATTCACGCCCGCCCACTGCGCCCCGTCCGACATCTGCAGGAGGCCGCTGTAGACGTCGGTCCTCAGCCTCTCCAAGCGGGCAGCGGTTGCCTTCCAGTCACCGGTGGCAGCACTCAGCTTGCCCAGGTCCACTTCGATGAGATCCGTATAGGTCAACGCGCCCATTGTTCCCCGCTTCCATGCTCACTTCACGTACTGCAACAGTTCCGACACCGGGACCGCCGCACCATCTCTTCGTCTGAGAGCGGTGGCGATCTCCGCCTCGTCGTTGGCATGCAGCTTTTTCGTGTAGTCCAAGTGATTGGAGATGTGTGCGCACATCTGCAGGACAGTCTTGACCTGCGAGCTCCAGACTTCGAGTGTGGTGTACAACTCGGTGCCTGAGCTGAAGTTCCGTCCCTGTAACTCTGCTGCACCCCGAGCAGTCGTCCCGGCGCCATCTCTGTCCATTCCGGCACCGGCGATGTCGGAGCACTTCCCAAGCTCTCCGTGGATGCGAAACGCCTCGTTGCCTACCGCGCCCAGGTCGTCTTGATGAACCACCAGGTCGGCGTCCAACCCGGACTGTGAGCCGTCAGGCTTGGGCTCAGCCGCGTTGAGCTGCATATGCGCGGATTGACCCTCCTGCGCGTCCGCTTTGAGCTGTGCCCAATCGCTGACGAACGTCATCTTTCCCCCACCCAGTCCGTACCGGCATGCCAGGCTACTCAAACTTGATGACCCTGTCGGACGTTCGGCTGACTCTGTCCGATCTCGGGCCGGGCCCCGCGGGGAACGGGCATGGCGACGGCGGGGTTTGGCCGATGTCGACGTGGAGGCAGTGAGAGCACGGACGTATGGCTCAGTTGTGCGGGTCCAGGATGAGCAGTGGCCTCGTTCCCTCGTCTTCGTGGCTACCACGCACGCCCGCGAAGAACTCGTCATCGCGCCGGTCGCCCTCCAGGATTCGTCCGCGTACGACGGCCGGAGCGCTGTCTGTGGTGCGGTAGCCCGGACAGGGAAGCCGCCTCGCGATGGTCGCGCAGCGCGGCCCGGCCGAGGTTGGTGATCCGCCGCAGTCCCTTGCTCTTGCGCAGGCAGCCGGCGATGACGAGACCGGACTTGCTTCCACAGCTCCGCGTGGTGCGGGTCCCCGGGGTGAGCGGCGAGGATCTCTGGCGTACACGTCGGCGAAGCGGCGCGCTCCGCCGTCGGCGTCACGTCCTGGTGAGTCAAGGCGCGAAGAGTCCGCAGCCACAAAAAAAGACCCTCTGCTCAGCGTTTCCGCTGGTCAGAGGGTCTATCCGGAAGTGCCCCCGGCAGGATTCGAACCTGCGCACCCGGCTCCGGAGGCCGATGCTCTATCCCCTGAGCTACGGGGGCGTATCGCGGTGTTGCTCTGCGACGGGTGAAACACTACCAGCTCCCGCAGGGTGTCCGTGAACAGGTATTTCCGTGGCGCGGGAAACCCTTCCGGCCACGCCCGAACGGGCGGTCGGCGCGGTTTCTCGCCACTCTTCCGGGGACGGAAGTGGGCAAAACCCGGACGCAGCCCCTCCGGCCGACCTACTCTCGTAGCGTGTCAGGGGCGTACGGCCGCGTGCTTGTTGTCGACGACAACAAGGTCATCCGGCAGTTGATCAGGGTCAATCTCGAGCTTGAGGGCTTCGAGGTCGTGACCGCGGCCGATGGTGTCGAGTGTCTGGATCTGGTGCATCAGGTCTGCCCGGATGCGATCACGCTCGATGTCGTGATGCCCCGGCTCGACGGTCTCCAGACCGCCGCGCGGCTGCGGGCCGATCCGCGGACGAGCCATCTGCCCGTCGCGATCATCAGCGCCTGTACGCAGTACGAGGTGGACGCGGGGGCCTCGGCCGGGGTCGATGTCTTCCTGGAGAAGCCGTTCGAGCCGAGTGAGCTGGTGCGGATCGTCCACCGGCTGGTGCGCCGGGAGGACCCGCCGGAGCTGGACGGGCGGCACGGTGCGGGGC
Source organism: Streptomyces sp. NBC_01237 (assembly GCF_035917275.1). NCBI lineage: Bacteria > Bacillati > Actinomycetota > Actinomycetes > Kitasatosporales > Streptomycetaceae > Streptomyces > Streptomyces sp. NBC_01237. The sequence continues at coordinate 6,193,708 of NZ_CP108508.1, forward strand.
GGGCGGGGAGGACGGCCGGCTGACCGGATGGCGAAACAGGGTCGCGGAGTGCCCCCCTGTCTCCCATACGCTTGTCCCGTGACCCCCGTCGATCTCTCCCGGACCGTGCTGCACGCTGTGCGCCGCGCGGTCGACGAGGATGCCTTGCGCGCGCCCGTGCCCGCGCGCGTGCGGATCGAAAGGACACGGCCGGGCGGCAGCGGCGACTACGCCTGCGCCGTCGCGCTCCAGCTCGCCGGGCCCGCCGCGCTGCCCGCGCTGGAGGTCGCACGGATCCTGCGCGACCGGGTCGCCGCCGAGCCCGGGATCGGGCGTGTGGACATCACCGGGCCCGGATTCCTGAGCTTCACCCTCGACGCCGGTGCCGATACCGCCGCCCGACATGAACTGGTGCGCGAGGTGCGGGAGCGGGGGCCGCGGTACGGGCACGGCGACGCGCTCCGTGCGGAGGTGCTCCAGTTCCGGCACGCCCGGGAGGTACGGGCCGCCGTCAGCGCCCACGCGGTGCGCGCGCTGGTCGTCTCGCAGGGGGCCCGGGTGCGGGTCAGCTGCGACGAGGCGTCCGACCCCGACTGGGAGCGGCTCGGAGTCGGCGTCGACGCCCACGGGGTTCCGCCCACCCCGCTGACCGCGATACGGCCCGTGCCCGCGGGTGCGGACGCGGGGGAGCTGCTGGAGCGGCTCGGGCCCGACGCCACCCGGTGGGGGCTGCTGCGGCCCGCCGGGCACGACCGGGCGCCGCTCGGCGACGACCTTCTCGTCCAGGGCGAGGCCAACGCCCTCTTCCTGGTGAGGTACGCCCACTCCCGGGCCCGTTCCCTCACCCGCGGCGCCGCGCTCCTCGGCTTCGACGGCGCGTACGACGCCGACTCCGACGCCCGCCACCCCGATGCCCACGCCCTGCTCGACCTCCTCGCCGACCACCCCGGCGTCCTCCTGGCCGCCGCCCGGCACCGGGCGCCGGACCGGCTCGCCCGGCATCTCGAAGCGGTGGCGCGCGCCTTCTTCGCCTTCCACGACTCCTGCCCTCCGCTCCCCATCGGCGACGAGAAACCCTCGGCCGCCCACCGCTCCCGGCTGGCCCTTGCCGAAGCCGCCGGGACGGTGCTGGCCGGCGGCCTGTCCCTGCTCGGTATCAGCGCGCCCGAACACCTCTGAGAGACCCGAGAGAGCAACACGATGAGCCGATCCGCACACCCCGCCGGGCCCCGTCACGCCGACGTCCTTCCGGAAGGGCACTACACCGCCCCGGCCACCGATCTGAACGTCCTGGACGAGAAGGTCTGGTCCCGTACCGTCACCCGCGACGCGAACGGTGCCCTCACCGTCGGCGGGATCGAAGTCGCCCGCCTCGCGGAGGAGTTCGGCACTCCGGCGTACTTCCTCGACGAGAGCGACTTCCGCGCCCGCTGCCGCGCCTGGGCGGACGCCTTCGGGCCCGGTGCCGATGTCTTCTACGCCGGGAAGGCGTTCCTGTCGCGCGCCGTCGTGCGCTGGCTCCAGGAGGAAGGGCTCAACCTCGATGTCTGCTCCGGCGGGGAGCTGACCACCGCGCTGGACGCCGGGATGCCGGCCGAGCGGATCGCCTTCCACGGCAACAACAAGACCGTCGCGGAGATCGAGCGGGCCGTCGAGGCGGGCGTCGGGCGCATCGTGCTCGACTCCTTCCAGGAGATCGCCCGGGTCGCCCACATCGCGCAGGGCCGGGGCCTGCGCCAGCGCGTCCAGATCCGGGTCACCGTCGGTGTCGAGGCGCACACCCACGAGTTCATCGCCACCGCCCACGAGGACCAGAAGTTCGGTATCGCGCTGGCCGGCGGACAGGCCGCCGAGGCGGTGCGGCGGGCGCTGACCCTCGACGGGCTCGAACTGATCGGCATCCACTCGCACATCGGGTCGCAGATCTTCGACATGGCCGGGTTCGAGGTCTCCGCACGGCGTGTGGTGCAGCTGCTCGCCGAGGTGCGCGACGAGCACGGCGTCGAGCTGCCCGAGATCGACCTCGGCGGCGGGCTGGGCATCGCGTACACCTCCGAGGACGACCCGCGCGAGCCGCACGAGATCGCCAAGGCGCTCAGCGACATCGTGACCCGCGAGTGCGAGTCCGCGAATCTGAGCACCCCGCGCATCTCGGTCGAGCCGGGCCGGGCCATCGTCGGGCCGACCGCGTTCACGCTCTACGAGGTCGGCACCATCAAGCCGCTCGAAGGACTGCGTACGTACGTCAGCGTCGACGGCGGCATGTCGGACAACATCCGCACCGCGCTGTACGACGCCGAATACAGCGTCGCGCTCGTCTCGCGCAGCTCGGACGCCGAACCGATGCTGGTCCGCGTGGTCGGCAAGCACTGCGAGAGCGGGGACATCGTGGTCAAGGACGCGTTCCTGCCGGCCGATCTCGCTCCCGGCGACCTGATCGCGGTGCCCGCCACCGGCGCGTACTGCCGTTCCATGGCGAGCAACTACAACCATGCGCTGCGCCCGCCGGTCGTAGCCGTGCGGGACGGAGAGGCGCGCGTGATCGTCCGACGGGAGACGGAGGAAGATCTCCTGCGTCTCGATGTCGGGTGATGAAATAGTCGTCTCAGGATCCGGACGGGTGGCAGAAACCCCCGTCCGGTGAGTGAGACTGGTCCACACATGAGTATGTATGAGAAACGAGGTCGGATGATGCGTACGCGTCCGCTGAAGGTGGCGCTGCTGGGCTGTGGAGTGGTCGGCTCAGAGGTGGCGCGCATCATGACGACGCACGCCGACGACCTCGCCGCGCGCATCGGCGCGCCGGTGGAGCTCGCCGGAGTGGCCGTCCGCCGGCCCTCGAAGGTGCGGGAGGGAATCGATCCCGCACTGGTCACCACCGATGCGACCGCCCTCGTCGAACGGGGGGACATCGACGTCGTCGTCGAGGTCATCGGGGGCATCGAGCCGGCCCGCACACTCATCACGACCGCCTTCGAGCACGGCGCGAGCGTCGTCTCGGCCAACAAGGCGCTGCTCGCCGAGGACGGCGCCGCACTGCATGCGGCAGCCGAGAAACACGGCCGCGACCTCTACTACGAGGCGGCCGTGGCCGGCGCCATCCCGCTCGTACGCCCGCTGCGCGAGTCCCTCGCCGGGGACAAGGTCAACCGGGTCCTCGGCATCGTCAACGGCACCACCAACTTCATCCTCGACCGGATGGACACGAGCGGAGCCGGCTACTCCGAGGCGCTCGACGAGGCCACCGCCCTCGGGTACGCCGAGGCCGACCCGACCGCCGACGTCGAGGGCTTCGACGCCGCCGCGAAGGCCGCGATCCTCGCCGGTATCGCCTTCCACACCCGCGTACGCATCGGCGACGTGCACCGCGAGGGCATCACCGAGGTCACCGCCGCCGACATCGCGTCCGCCCGCCGCATGGGCTGCACGGTCAAACTGCTCGCCATCTGCGAGCGCGCCGCCGACGGGCAGTCGGTCACGGCCCGCGTGCACCCCGCGATGATCCCGCTCAGCCACCCGCTGGCCTCCGTCCGCGAGGCGTACAACGCGGTCTTCGTCGAGGCGGAGGCCGCCGGGCAGCTGATGTTCTACGGCCCCGGCGCCGGTGGCGCGCCCACCGCCTCCGCGGTCCTGGGCGACCTCGTCGCGGTCTGCCGCAACAAGCTCAACGAGGCCCCCGGCCCCGGCGAGTCCGCCTATACGCGTCTGCCGGTCAGCCCGATGGGCGACGTCGTCACGCGGTACCACATCAGCCTCGACGTGGCCGACAAGCCTGGCGTACTCGCCCAGGTCGCGACGGTCTTCGCCGAGCAGGGCGTATCGATCGATACGGTGCGCCAGCAAGGCCGTCAGGACGGAGGCGGCGAGGCATCTCTCGTCGTCGTCACCCACCGCGCGCCCGACGCCGCCCTCTCCGGGACCGTCGAAGCGCTGCGCAAGCTCGACACCGTGCGCGGTGTCGCCAGCATCATGCGTGTTGAAGGGGAGTAAGGACCCATGACCAGCAAGGGCACCCACCAGTGGCGCGGCATCATCGAGGAGTACCGGGACCGTCTTCCGGTCACGAGCACGACGCCCGTTGTCACGCTTCGTGAGGGCGGTACGCCGCTCGTTCCGGCGCAGGTCCTCTCCGAGCGCACGGGCTGCGAGGTGCACCTCAAGGTCGAGGGCGCCAACCCCACCGGTTCGTTCAAGGACCGCGGGATGACCATGGCGATCACCCGCGCCAAGGAGGAGGGCGCGCAGGCCGTCATCTGCGCCTCGACCGGCAACACCTCCGCCTCCGCCGCCGCGTACGCGGTACGGGCCGGAATGGTCTGTGCCGTCCTCGTACCGCAGGGCAAGATCGCGCTCGGCAAGATGGGCCAGGCGCTCGTCCACGGCGCCAAGATCCTCCAGGTCGACGGCAACTTCGACGACTGCCTGACCCTGGCCCGCTCGCTCTCGGACAACTACCCGGTGGCGCTGGTCAATTCGGTCAACCCGGTCCGTATCGAGGGCCAGAAGACCGCCGCGTTCGAGATCGTCGACGCGCTCGGCGACGCCCCGGACATCCATGTCCTGCCGGTCGGCAACGCGGGCAACATCACCGCGTACTGGAAGGGCTACACGGAGTACGCCGGCGACCGGGTCTCCACCCACGCGCCGCGCATGTGGGGCTTCCAGGCCTCCGGCTCCGCGCCCATCGTGCGCGGGGAGATCGTCAAGGACCCGTCCACGATCGCCACCGCGATCCGTATCGGCAACCCGGCCTCCTGGCAGTACGCCCTGGCCGCGCGGGACGAATCGGGCGGTTTCATCGACGAGGTGACGGACCGGCAGATCCTGTCCGCGTACCGGCTGTTGGCCTCCCAGGAGGGCGTCTTCGTGGAGCCGGCCTCGGCCGCCTCCGTCGCCGGTCTGCTCAAGGCCGCCGAGGAGGGCAAGGTCGACCCCGGCCAGAAGATCGTCTGCACGGTCACCGGCAACGGCCTCAAGGACCCGGACTGGGCCGTCGCGGGCGCCCCGCAGCCGGTGACGGTGCCGGTCGACGCGGCCGCCGCGGCCGAGAAGCTCGGCCTCGCGTAACTCTCGCGTCCGATCGCGGGAAACCCGCTCAACCGCCCCTTTTCGGGGCGGAGAGCGCATAGGAGGCGTGCGACACGCATCGTGCGCCTCCTGTGCGCCCTATGTCGCGACAGAACCTTCCTTCGATAAGCTGTATGCAACCGCCCCGCCGCATGTGCCGCGGTGCGGTGCCGCCGTGGCCGTCGGGCCGGCGATCGGATGTCTCATCGTCCGGCGCCCCTGCCCCGCAGCCGCGACCCGCAGTCATTGCCCCCCCATCACCCCCACCGCCGCACAGCCACACCGCACCGCATCCCCGCTGTCTTACAAGGAGTCGTCCAACCGATGGCCGGTCCCGCGTTCCGAGCTGCCGCCGTCAGGGTGCGCGTCCCCGCGACCAGCGCCAATCTGGGCCCGGGTTTCGACACCCTCGGCCTGTCGCTGGGGCTGTACGACGATGTCGTCGTCCGGGTCGCCGACTCCGGGCTGCACATCGACATCGCGGGTGAGGGCGCGCAGTCGCTGCCGCGCGACGAGAGCCACCTGCTCGTACGCTCCCTGCGCACCGCCTTCGATCTGCTCGGCGGACAGCCCCGCGGCCTCGAAATCGTCTGCGCCAACCGCATCCCGCACGGGCGCGGCCTCGGCTCCTCCTCCGCCGCGATCTGCGCCGGCATCGTCGCCGCCCGCGCCGTGACGATAGGCGGCGACGCCCGCCTCGACGACGCGGCGCTGCTGGAGCTGGCCACCGAGATCGAGGGGCACCCCGACAATGTCGCGGCCTGTCTGCTCGGGGGCTTCACGCTCGCCTGGATGGACGGCGGAGCGGCCAGGGCCATCAGGATGGATGCTGCGGATTCCGTCGTTCCGGTGGTTTTCGTGCCGGGCAGGCCGGTGCTCACCGAGACCGCCCGCGGGCTGCTGCCGCGCACCGTCCCGCATGTCGACGCCGCGGCCAACGCCGGTCGTGCGGCCCTGCTCGTAGCGGCGCTGACCGAGCGCCCCGAGCTGCTGCTCGCCGCCACCGAGGACCGGATCCACCAGGAGTACCGCGGGCCCGCGATGCCGGAGAGCCTGGAGCTGGTGAACCGGCTGCGCGCCGACGGCGTCCCCGCTGTCATCTCCGGCGCGGGCCCCACGGTGCTCGCGCTGACCGAGGAGGGTTCGGCCGACAAGGTCGCTCGACTGGCGGGCGAGGGATGGGCGGCGAACAGGCTCGCCCTCGACGCCACGGGCGCGAGTGTTCTGCCGCTCGCCCCGTAGCCGCATGTGATTGCCGGTGAGTGAGAGGGGGAATGTTTGTTGGAGCCGGTAGTGTTAACCTCAAGTCTGCAACCGACGTCTTTGTGGCGCGTTGCTTCGTGTCCCCCTCCGGGACCACCATTCTTCCGGGAGCCTCCCCAACTGCCTGAGCAGCCTGCCTGAGCAGTTTCGAGCACGCTCCGGAACCGGCACGACACCCCTCGCTCTTCCAGGAGTGGGCCGAGCAGGGGGATCTCGCGCCGGACCCCGCACATTCATCTCTCCGCCGTACCCGGCGGACCACCGCCCCGGCAAGGTCCGCGATCCGCAAGATCACAGACCGCAGTCGGACAGCACAACCGGTCGCCGAGCCAGAAGGCCGACGTCCGCTCCAGGGAAGGACCCTTCGTGAGCGACACCACCGATCTGATGGGCGTGACTGCCGACAAGAGCGTCGACAGCGCCGCGCCCGCCGAAGGTGCTGCCACTGGCACCACCGCACGGCGCCGCCGCTCCGGCACCGGCCTCGAGGGCATGGTCCTGGCCGAGCTGCAGCAGGTCGCGTCCGGCCTCGGCATCAGGGGAACTGCGCGCATGCGCAAGAGCCAGCTGATCGAGGTCATCAAGGAGGCACAGGCGGGCGGTTCCGCCGCGCCCAAGACCTCCTCCAAGGCCGCTGCGGCCCCCGCCGGTACGGACGCCGAGAGCAAGCCGAAGCGGCGCGCCACCTCCAAGGCGCGCACCGGGGACGAGGCCGCCGCACCGGCCGACAAGGCCGACGCCCAGCAGCAGATCGACATCCCCGGTCAGCCGGCCAGTGACGACCAGCCCGCGGGCGAGCGTCGTCGGCGCCGGGCGACCGCGCAGGCCGGCAGCCCCGACACCAAGGCCGAGGCCAAGTCGGAGCCGCAGGCCGAGCAGAAGAACGAGGACCGCGGCGAGGCGAAGGGCGACGCCAAGGCCGAGTCCGCCGCCGACAGCGCCGAAGGCCGCCGCGGCGACCGCCGGGACCGCGGCGAGCGCGGCGAGCGCGGTGAGCGCGGTGACCGTCGCGAGCGCCAGCGCGACCGCCGCAGCAAGGGCGACGACCAGGGCCAGCAGGGCGGCGGGCAGCGCCCGCAGCGCCAGGGCCAGGGCCAGACCCAGAGCCAGGGCCAGGGGCAGACCCAGGGCCAGGGCCAGGGTCAGGGTCAGCAGAACCGTGACAACGGGCCGGACGACGGCTACGACGACGAGGCGGGCGGCCGTCGCGGCCGTCGCGGCCGCTACCGCGACCGTCGTGGCCGCCGTGGCCGTGAGGACTTCGCCAGCGACGTACAGGTCGCCGACGACGACGTCCTGATCCCCGTCGCGGGCATCCTGGACATCCTCGACAACTACGCGTTCATCCGGACCTCCGGCTACCTGCCGGGCCCGAACGACGTGTACGTCTCGCTCGCCCAGGTCCGCAAGAACGGCCTGCGCAAGGGTGACCACGTCACCGGTGCGGTGCGTCAGCCCAAGGACGGCGAGCGCCGCGAGAAGTTCAACGCGCTGGTGCGCCTCGACTCGGTCAACGGCATGGCGCCCGAGACCGGCCGCGGCCGTCCGGAGTTCCAGAAGCTGACCCCGCTCTACCCGCAGGACCGGCTCCGCCTGGAGACCGACTCCAATGTGCTGACGACGCGGATCATCGACCTGGTCGCGCCGATCGGCAAGGGCCAGCGTGGTCTGATCGTGGCCCCGCCGAAGACCGGCAAGACGATGATCCTGCAGGCCATCGCCAACGCCATCACGGTCAACAGCCCCGAGTGCCACCTGATGGTCGTCCTGGTCGACGAGCGTCCGGAAGAGGTCACCGACATGCAGCGGTCGGTGAAGGGCGAGGTCATCTCCTCGACCTTCGACCGCCCGGCCGAGGACCACACCACGGTCGCCGAGCTGGCCATCGAGCGCGCCAAGCGTCTCGTCGAGCTGGGTCACGACGTGGTCGTCCTGCTGGACTCCATCACCCGTCTGGGCCGCGCGTACAACCTCGCGGCGCCCGCCTCCGGCCGCATCCTGTCCGGTGGTGTCGACTCGACCGCGCTGTACCCGCCGAAGCGCTTCTTCGGTGCCGCGCGCAACATCGAGGACGGCGGCTCGCTGACCATCCTGGCCACCGCGCTCGTCGAGACCGGCTCGCGCATGGACGAGGTGATCTTCGAGGAGTTCAAGGGCACCGGCAACATGGAGCTCAAGCTCGACCGGAAGCTCTCGGACAAGCGCATCTTCCCGGCGGTGGACGTCGACGCGTCCAGCACCCGTAAGGAAGAGATCCTGCTCGGCACCGACGAGCTGGCGGTCGTCTGGAAGCTGCGCCGGGTGCTGCACGCGCTCGACCAGCAGCAGGCGATCGAACTCCTGCTGGACCGCATGAAGAAGACGCAGTCCAACGCGGAGTTCCTGCTGCAGATCCAGAAGACGACGCCGGGCAACGGCAACGACTGACGTCGCCTCAGCAGCCGTACCCGGCCGCCCTCGTCACTCCGGTGACGAGGGCGGTTCTGCGTCGTGGTGCGGCGTCGGCGGGCCGCAGGCGGGGGAACGTCAATTCGTACGCCCACTCAGTCGGGTCACGGGTGGGGGCGGTTCCTCTCCCCGCGCGGGCAACTGACGGGCGCCCGGGCCGCGTTGTGCCGCGACGGTCACCTTGTTCACCCTGCCCGTCCCGTGCGGCGTCCGGGACGGCGCCGGGGGAGTGCGTCAGGTCGGCCGGAACCGCGACAGCGAGCGCCACCCATGGCCCCCGTCCGGGTTCGCGGCGGCCGGCCCGGACCAGGAGGGCCCGGCGCGGCGGCCGACCCGGACCAGGGGGCCCGGGACCGCCGATCCGGACGGTCTGAGACTTCAGCCACACCCCGGGCCGCCGGGCGCCCGCCCGGAGGATGGCTGTACCACGAAAGAAACCCCAGGTGAGCGCCGCATCACGGGCAGTTCGCCCGGCGCGGTCCGCGACCCCGTCCCGGACAGGGGTCACAGGCCGCTGTGCAACCCTTCTTGGTGCTTCGACGTCTGAGCAGGAGACGACAAACCGTGCCGAACCATTCAGGGGCGGGGGAGCGGGGAGCAGCGAGGCACCAGGAACGAGGGAGACCCATGAGCGAGCAGAGCAGGGGGACGGGCCGAATACGCGGCTCCGGCAGCCGCCGCAGGAGGCCCTCGGGGCGGCACCGCGCGAAGGTCGTCGCCGCCTGGGTGGTGGCCGGGGTCGTGGTCGCGGGCGGATCGGGGCTCGGATACGCGTACTTCACGCTCAACGGCAACCTCAAGGGTGTCGACATCAACGCCGCGCTCGGCGCGGACCGCCCCGACGACGTGGACGACGGCTCCGAGGACATCCTGGTGCTGGGCTCCGACTCCCGCTCCGGGGACAACTCCGAGTACGGCGCCGACGAAGGGGCCGCCCGTTCGGACACGGCGATGATCGTGCACGTCAACGAGGGCCACAAGGCGGCCAGCGTCGTCTCGATCCCGCGCGACACCCTCGTCGACCGCCCCGCCTGCACGAGCGACGCGTCCGGTGACCCGGTCTCCGCCGAGACCCACGCGATGTTCAACACGGCGTACGAGGTCGGCGGACCGGCCTGCGCGGTGAAGACCGTCGAGGCGATGTCCGGGATCCGCATGGACCACTACGTCGAGGTCGACTTCACCGGCTTCAAGAAGCTCATCGACGAGCTCGGCGGTGTCGAGATCACCACCAACGAGGCGATCAACGACTCCAAGAGCCATCTCGACCTGGAGCCCGGCACCCACACCCTGAACGGGGAGCAGTCGCTCGGTCTGGTGCGCACCCGCAAGAGCGTCGGCGACGGCAGCGACCTCGGACGCATCCAGCTCCAGCAGGCGTTCATCAAGGCGCTGATGGAACAGGCGAAGAACGTCGGGGTGTTCTCCAGCCCGAAGAAGCTGTACGACCTCGCCGACACCGCCACCAAGGCCATCACCACCGACTCCGATCTGGCCTCGGTCCCGGAGCTCACGAGCTTCGCGAACGGGCTCAAGGGCCTCGGTGCGAAGAACGTCCACATGGTCACGCTGCCCGTGGAGTACGACCCCGCCGACCCCAACCGCGTCATACCGCTGGAGGAGTCGGCCCAGCAGGTGTGGACGGCGCTCAAGCACGACCGGCCGATCCCCGCGTCCGCCACCGAGAAGTCGGCGGGCGACAAGGGCGAGGCCGGCCAGATCGTCCGGTAGGGCTGCCGCCTGCGAGGACGCCAGGGGGTGCGCGGACGGTCACCGAACGTGTGACCGGGGTCGGGAATAGGTGCGGCCCGACCCCGGTTTTGGGAGATACGGCCGGTCCTGGCAGACTGGTACGTCGGCCCCGGTTCACGGACGCGCAATCCGCGCGGACGACCCGGCGCCCTCCCGAAACTAGGAGACACCTTGAAGCGCGACATCCACCCCGAGTACGTCGAGACGCAGGTCAGCTGCACCTGCGGTGCGTCGTTCACCACCCGGAGCACCATCGACGGCGGCGCCATCCGTGCCGACGTCTGCTCCGAGTGCCACCCGTTCTACACGGGCAAGCAGAAGATCCTCGACACCGGCGGCCGTGTGGCCCGCTTCGAGGCCCGCTTCGGCAAGGCTGCCGGCTCCGCCAGCAAGTAGCGAGCCACTGCGCCGGTTCTCGGCGCCCTCTCACCGGGGGCGTCGGAACCGGCGTTTTTTCCGGCCGGGCGTCCGGGGGTGCCCCCGGACGCCTCACCCCGGCAGTACGCCCTCCAGCAGGCCCGTAGACGTAACCAACCAGGAGCCCCCGAATGTTCGAGGCGGTCGAGGAACTGATCGGTGAACACACCGGTCTTGAGAAGAAGCTCGCCGACCCGTCGGTCCACTCCGACCAGGCCAACGCGCGCAAGCTGAACAAGCGCTACGCGGAGCTGACCCCGATCGTCTCCACGTACCGGTCCTGGAAGCGGACCGGTGAGGACATCGAGACCGCCCGCGAGTTCGCCGCGGACGACCCCGACTTCGCCGCCGAGGTCAAGGACCTGGAGAAGCAGCGCGAAGAGCTCACCGAGAAGCTCCGCCTCCTCCTCGTCCCGCGCGACCCCAGCGACGACAAGGACGTGCTCCTGGAGATCAAGGCGGGCGCGGGCGGCGACGAGTCGGCCCTGTTCGCCGGTGACCTGCTGCGCATGTATCTGCGGTACGCGGAACGCATCGGCTGGAAGACCGAGATCATCGACTCCACCGAGTCCGAGCTCGGCGGCTACAAGGACGTCCAGGTCGCGGTGAAGACCAAGGGCGGCAACGGGGCCACCGAACCCGGCCAGGGCGTCTGGGCCCGGATGAAGTACGAGGGCGGCGTGCACCGTGTGCAGCGCGTGCCCTCCACCGAGTCCCAGGGCCGTATCCACACCTCCGCCGCCGGTGTGCTCGTCACACCCGAGGCGGAGGAGGTCGACGTCGAGATCCTCGCCAACGACCTCCGGATCGACGTCTACCGCTCCTCGGGCCCCGGCGGCCAGTCCGTCAACACCACCGACTCCGCGGTCCGCATCACGCACCTGCCGACCGGTGTCGTCGCCTCCTGCCAGAACGAGAAGAGCCAGCTCCAGAACAAGGAGCAGGCCATGCGTATCCTGCGCTCCCGGCTGCTGGCCGCCGCCCAGGAAGCGGCCGAGCAGGAAGCCTCCGACGTACGCCGCAGCCAGGTCCGTACCGTCGACCGGTCCGAGAAGATCCGTACGTACAACTTCCCGGAAAACCGGATCTCGGACCACCGCGTCGGCTTCAAGGCGTACAACTTGGACCAGGTGCTCGACGGCGACCTCGACGCCGTGATCCAGGCGTGCGTCGACGCCGACTCCGCCGCCAAGCTCGCCAACGCGTAGACCAAGCCCGCCCCGCCGCCCGTAACCCCGTACGGAGAACCGCGATGAACCTGCTGCTCGCCGAGGTGGCCCAGGCCACCCAGCGGCTGGCCGACGCCGGTGTCCCTTCACCGCGATTCGACGCCGAGGAACTCGCCGCGTTCGTGCACGGCGTCAAGCGGGGCGAGCTGCACCATGTGCCCGACACGGACTTCGACGCCCGCTACTGGGAGACCATCGCCCGCCGCGAGGCCCGCGAGCCCCTCCAGCACATCACCGGCCGCGCCTTCTTCCGCTACCTGGAGCTCCAGGTGGGGCCCGGGGTCTTCGTGCCCCGCCCGGAGACCGAGTCGGTCGTCGGCTGGGCCATAGACGCGGTCCGCGCGATGGACGTCGTCGAGCCGCTCATCGTCGATCTCTGCACGGGATCCGGCGCCATCGCCCTCGCCATGGCGCAGGAGGTGCCGCGCTCGCGCGTACACGCCGTGGAGCTGTCCGAGGACGCCCTCAGATGGACCAGGAAGAACGCCGAGGGGTCACGGGTCACCGTCCACCGGGGAGACGCCCTGAGCGCCCTTCCCGAGCTCGACGGCCAGGTCGACCTGGTCATCTCCAACCCGCCGTACATCCCGCTCACCGAATGGGAGTACGTGGCACCCGAGGCACGCGACCACGACCCGGAGATGGCCCTCTTCTCCGGCGAGGACGGACTCGACACCATCCGCGGCATCGAACGCACCGCACACCGGCTGCTGCGCCCCGGCGGTCTCGTCGTCATCGAGCACGCCGACACCCAGGGCGGCCAGGTGCCGTGGATCTTCACCGAGGAACGGGGCTGGGCGGATGCCGCCGACCACCCGGACCTGAACAAGCGGCCCCGGTTCGCCACCGCCCGCAAGGCCATGCCGTGACCGGCGGCCCGCACCAGCTCCCGCCGGACCCGCAGCTGCCGGGCCCGCACCCGTCAGACCCGTACACGCCATACCCGTACATGCTTGAGGAGGCCGGCTGATGGCACGGCGATACGACTGCAACGACGCGACCGACCGTACGACCGGCCTGCGTGAAGCCGCGTCCGCCGTCCGCCGCGGCGAACTGGTCGTGCTGCCCACCGACACCGTGTACGGGATCGGTGCGGACGCCTTCAGCTCCGAGGGCGTCGCCGACCTGCTGGACGCCAAGGGGCGCGGCCGCAACATGCCGACCCCCGTCCTGATCGGCTCCCCGAACACCCTGCACGGCCTGGTCACCGACTTCTCCGAACAGGCGTGGGAGCTCGTCGACGCCTTCTGGCCCGGCGCCCTCACACTCGTCGCCAAGCACCAGCCCTCCTTGCAGTGGGACCTCGGTGACACCCGCGGCACCGTCGCCATCCGGATGCCGCTGCACCCGGTCGCCATCGAACTGCTCACCGAGGTCGGCCCGATGGCCGTCTCCAGCGCCAACCTCACCGGCCACCCCTCGCCCGAGGACTGCGACGCCGCCCAGGAAATGCTCGGCGACTCCGTCTCCGTCTACCTCGACGGCGGTCCGACACCCGGCATCGTGCCGTCCTCGATCGTCGACGTGACCGGCGGGACGCCGGTACTCCTGCGGGCCGGCGCGCTCTCCCTGGAGGAGCTGCGCAAGGTGGTACCCGACCTTGAGGTGGCCAATTGACCACCCCGCAGGGGCGTGGCATAGCGGGGCAGACCGACACTTTCCGCATCCTCCACGTCAGCACCGGCAACGTCTGCCGCTCGCCCATCACCGAGCGGCTGACCCGCCATGCCCTGGTGGACCGCCTCGGCGACCCGCTCAGCGGCGGGCTCATCGTGGAGAGCGCGGGCACCTGGGGACACGAGGGCGCCCCGATGGAGGCCAACGCGGAGGTCGTCCTCGCCGACTTCGGCGCCGACGCCACCGGCTTCGTCGGCCGCGAACTGCTCGACGAGCACGTGATCCGCGCCGACCTGGTCCTCACCGCCACCCGCGACCACCGCGCCCAGGTCATCTCCATGGGCCACTCGGCCGGCCTGCGGACGTTCACCCTCAAGGAGTTCACCCGGCTGGTCCGGGCCATAGATCCGGCCACCCTGCCCGACACGCGCGACGAGGGCGTCGTCGAACGCGCCCGCGCACTGGTGCGCGCCGCCGCCGCGCTGCGCGGCTGGCTGCTGGCCCCCACCGCCGAGGCGGACGAGGTCTACGACCCCTACGGCGCCCCGATCACCTTCTTCCGCTCCATCGGCGACGAGATCAACCAGGCACTCGATCCCGTCGTCACCGCACTGACGGGCGTCCGGGCCCCCCACTGACGGGCTCGTGCGCCGACCGGCGTACGGGGCGCCCCGGCAGCGGGCACAGCGCCCCGGCGCGTCCTACATTGGATCTGACACCAGCGCACCCCTCCCCAGGCCCGGAGCCGTCAGATGCCGGTCACCACTCCAGCCGCACCCGCACCCGTGTCCGCCTCGCACGCCGTCCTTCCGCAGGACTTCGACGCCCTGCGCCGCGAGGACCCGGAGATCGCCGACGTACTCCTCGGTGAGGTCCGCCGGCAGTCGGGCACCCTCCAGCTGATCGCCGCCGAGAACTTCACCTCGCCCGCGGTGCTGGCCGCCCTCGGCTCGCCGCTCGCCAACAAGTACGCCGAGGGTTACCCGGGCGCCCGCCACCACGGCGGCTGCGAGCACGCCGACGCCGCCGAACGCCTCGCGATCCAGCGGGCCCGCGCCCTCTTCGGCGCCGAGCACGCCAACGTCCAGCCGCACTCCGGCTCCTCCGCCGTCCTGGCCGCCTACGCGGCGCTGCTGCGCCCGGGGGACACGGTGCTCGCGATGGGACTCCCGTACGGGGGACACCTCACCCACGGGGCGCCCGGCAACTTCTCCGGCCGCTGGTTCGAGTTCGTCGGCTACGGGGTGGACCCCGACAGCGGGCTCATCGACTACGGGCGGGTCCGCTCCCTGGCCAGGGCCCGCCGGCCCAAGGCGATCGTCTGCGGCTCGATCTCGTATCCGCGCCACCCCGACTACGAGGCGTTCCGGGAGATCGCCGACGAGGTCGGCGCCTATCTGATCGCCGACGCCGCCCACCCGATGGGCCTGATCGCCGGGGGAGCGGCGCCCAGCCCGGTCCCGTACGCGGATGTGGTCTGCGCGACCACGCACAAGGTGCTGCGCGGCCCGCGCGGCGGGATGATCCTGTGCGGCGCGGAGCTGGCCGAGCGGATCGACCGGGCGGTGTTCCCCTTCACCCAGGGCGGCGCGCAGATGCACACGATCGCGGCGAAGGCGGTCGCGTTCGGGGAGGCGGCGACACCCGCGTACACGAGGTACGCCCACCGGGTGGTCACCCACGCGCGGGTGCTCGCCGCGGGTCTGGAGGCCGAGGGCTTCGAGGTCACCACGGGCGGCACGGACACCCATATCGTCGTCGCGGACCCGGCCCCGCTCGGGGTCGACGGCCGCACCGCACGCGAACGTCTGGCGGCGGCGGGCATGGTCCTCGACACCTGCGCGCTGCCCTACCCGGACGCCCGTGGCATCCGGCTCGGAACCGCCGCGGTCACCACCCAGGGCATGGACGAGGCGGACATGGCGCGGCTCGCCGCACTGTTCGGAGCGGCGGTACGGGAGACGGGCGATGCCGCCCATCTGCGGTCGGAAGTGCGCGAACTGGCCGAGAGGAATCCCCCGTACCCGGGGTAGGCGATGATGAGGCGGCCCTTGAGTGCGGCATGTGGAACCATCACCCGTACCGTGGGGTCCTTGTTCATGAGGCTAGGGTGTGGGGCTGAGATGGTCGGCGAATTCTGTGGGGCAGCCCGTGCGTGATTATCTGCTGACGCTCTGTGTCACGGCCGCAGTGACTTACCTGCTGACCGGGCCGGTGCGAAAGTTCGCCATCGCGATCGGGGCCATGCCCGCGATCCGTGCGCGTGATGTACACCGAGAACCGACACCGCGGCTCGGCGGCATCGCCATGTTCGGCGGACTGTGCGCAGGACTGATCGTCGCGGACCACCTGTTCAATCTGAACGGCGTCTTCGAACTCTCCAACGAACCACGGGCGCTGCTCTCCGGCGCCGCCCTGATCTGGCTGATCGGCGTCCTCGACGACAAGTTCGAGATCGACGCCCTGATCAAGCTCGGCGGGCAGATGATCGCCGCCGCCGTCATGGTCATCCAGGGTCTGACGATCCTGTGGCTGCCGATCCCCGGTGTGGGCACGGTCGCCCTCACCCAGTGGCAGGGCACGCTGCTCACGGTCGCCCTGGTCGTCATCACGATCAACGCGGTCAACTTCGTCGACGGTCTGGACGGCCTGGCGGCCGGCATGGTGTGCATCGCCTCCGCGGCGTTCTTCCTGTACGCCTACCGGCTCTGGTACGGGTACGGAATCGAGGCGGCCGCCCCCGCGACGCTCTTCGCGGCGATCCTGATGGGCATGTGCCTCGGGTTCCTGCCGCACAACATGCATCCCGCGCGGATCTTCATGGGCGACTCCGGATCGATGCTGATCGGGCTGGTCCTGGCCGCGGGTGCGATCTCCGTGACGGGACAGGTCGACCCGGACACGATGAAGCTGTTCGAGGGCAGCGAGCGGCAGGCGACCCACGCGATGCTGCCGGTCTTCATTCCGCTGATCCTGCCGCTGACGATCATCGCGATCCCGGCCGCCGACCTGGTGCTGGCGATCGTGCGGCGTACCTGGAACGGGCAGTCGCCGTTCGCGGCCGACCGCGGTCACCTGCATCACCGCCTGCTGGAGATCGGCCACTCGCACAGCCGGGCCGTGATGATCATGTACTTCTGGTCCGCGCTGATCGCCTTCGGCGCGGTCGGCTACTCGGTCCACTCGGCGTCGATGTGGATCGTGCTCGCGATCATGGGGCTCAGCGCCGTGGGCCTGGTGCTGCTGCTGATGCCGCGCTTCACCCCGCGTACCCCGTACTGGGCGGAACGCTTTGTTCCGCCGCGCTACCGGCGCGATCGCGGACCGGTCCCCTCGCTCGCGTACGAGGAGAAGCCGGAGCCGGGGCGGGGTCCGGAGCAACAGGCGTCCGAGGACCCGGAGATGGCGCGGGAGAGCGCGGAACGGACCCCTGTGGCCGTGGGGGTCTCCGGCGTCAACGGAGCGACCGCCGTCGGTCACCGTTCGCGCCCGTCCGATCGCCGGAAGGCGGACTCGGCGCGTTGACGATTCGGATGTCTCCATGCATTACCAGACAATGTGCCGCCCTGTCCTGCACACACGCGCGGACTAACTCTCACGTGTGACAGTTGGCACACTTTCCAGGTAAAGACCTCATCAAATAGTTTGTGATACCGTTCACGAGACCCGGTGACAGGGCCGAAGGACCCTAGTGACACGGTCCGTTGGCCCGAGGTGACCACTCTCGGACCGGGCCTACGCTCGTCCATGACGACACCATTTGCCCACCCCCTGCAAGCGGAGCTGCCGCCATGCCGTCCAACGACGCCCGGACTCTCCTTCATGCCGCCGTACCCACCGCTGCCGCCGGTGCTCTCGCCGTCGCTGTCAGCGCTGTGGTCGCGGGCGGCAAGGGAGCGATCGGGGCGGCTGTCGGGACGCTGGTCGTGATTCTCTTCATGGGTATCGGCCTCTCTGTTCTGCAGCGAACCGCGAGGTCCATGCCGCACCTGTTCCAGTCCATGGGGCTGATGCTCTACACGGCACAGTTGCTGCTGCTCTTCATCTTTATCGCCGTGTTCAAGAACACGACGCTGTTCAATCCGAGGGCTTTTGCCATCTCGCTGGTCGTCGCGACCGTTGTGTGGGTCGCGGCCCAGGTTCGTGTACACATGAAGACCAAGATCCTTTACGTCGAGCCGGACTCGTCCAAGGGCAAGAAGCCCGAGAACACGGGGTCATCGACGTGAAGGGTAGGGCCGGGATAAGAGCGCGTACGCGATCCTGCTATCGTCCGGTGCCAACTGCGGCACTGCGGGCGCGGGCATCCAAGCTGACGCCTGCTTCATCGCGAGGCTCTGTGCCTGAGCCGCCCCCCCATCCGTAACACCAAGTCCAGTGCCGACCAGCGGCTTCTTGCCGCGCCGACACAACGAGGTTGCCGTACCTATGCGCCACGCTGAAGGAGCCCGCGGTGAGTGCTGACCCGACGACGGTGCTCGCCTTCGAGACCGACTGCCACATCTTCGACGGGTGTGGCTTCCCGGCTCCTGGCCTGCACTCCTTTGTATTCGAGCCGATGTTCACCGTCGGCGGCATCGACATCAGCAAGCCGATGCTGCTGGCGGTCCTGAGCACCGTTGTCGTCGTCGGCTTCTTCTGGGCGGCTTTCAACAAGCCGAAGCTGGTGCCCGGAAAGCTGCAGATGGTGGCCGAGACGGGTTACGACTTCATCCGCACCGGTGTGGTGTACGAGACGCTCGGCAAGCGCGAGGGCAAGAAGTACGTGCCCCTCATGGTCTCGCTGTTCTTCTTCATCTGGATCATGAACATCTGGGCGATCATTCCGCTCGCCCAGTTCCCGGTGCCCTCGGTCATCGGCTTCCCGGTGGCCCTGGCCGCGATCGTGTACGTCCTGTGGGTCAGTCTGACCTTCAAGCGTCACGGTTTCGTCGGTGGCTGGAAGAACATCGCGGGCTACGACAAAACGCTCGGCCCGGCACTTCCGTTCGTCATGGTCATCGAGCTCTTCTCGAACCTGCTGATCCGGCCGTTCACGCACGCCGTGCGACTCTTCGCGAACATGTTCGCCGGTCACGTGCTGCTGCTGATCTTCACCATCGCCAGCTGGTACCTGCTGAACGGCATCGGCATCGCCTACGCCGGTGTCTCCTTCGTGATGGTCCTGCTGATGACCGTCTTCGAGCTGTTCATCCAGGCGCTGCAGGCCTACGTCTTTGTCCTCCTGGCCTGCAACTACGTTCAGGGCGCTCTCGCCGAGCACCACTGACCGGCCGGCCACACCCCGATAGTCGTCCGGTGGCCAACCCCCACCGGTCCTGAAAGAGAAGGAAGAAACGGCATGTCCGCTCTTGAGACCCTCGCCGCCGTCAACATCCAGGGCAACCTCGGTTCCATCGGCTACGGCCTGGCCGCCATCGGCCCCGGCGTCGGCGTCGGCATCATCTTCGGAAACGGCACCCAGGCGCTGGCCCGCCAGCCCGAGGCTGCCGGTCTGATCCGTGCCAACCAGATCCTCGGCTTCGTGCTCTGTGAGGCGCTGGCCCTGATCGGCCTCGTCATGCCCTTCGTCTACCCGGTCGACTAATCGCGGCATTCCTTACCGCCCGATTCGACGAAAGGCATTGATGTGATCGCCCACCAGCTGGCGTCAGAGGAGATTCAGAACCCTCTGCTCCCGGCGGTCCCCGAGATCGTCATTGGTCTGATCGCCTTCGCCATCGTCTTCGGCATCCTCGCCAAGAAGCTCCTCCCGAACATCAACAAGGTTCTGGAAGAGCGCCGCGAGGCCATCGAAGGCGGTATCGAGAAGGCCGATGCAGCCCAGACCGAGGCGCAGAGCGTTCTTGAGCAGTACAAGGCTCAGCTCGCCGAGGCGCGCCACGAGGCCGCCCGCATGCGCCAGGAGGCGCAGGAGCAGGGTGCCGTCATCATCCAGGAGATGAAGGCGGAAGGTCAGCGGCAGCGCGAAGAGATCATCGCCGCCGGCCACGCCCAGATCGAGGCCGACCGCAAGGCCGCGGCGTCCGCGCTGCGCCAGGACGTGGGCAAGCTCGCCACCGACCTGGCCGGCAAGCTTGTCGGCGAGTCCCTCGAGGACCACGCCCGGCAGAGCGGCACCGTGGACCGGTTCCTCGACGAGCTCGAGGCGAAGGCCGAGGCTGTCCGATGAACGGCGCGAGCCGCGAGGCACTGGCAGCCGCACGTGAGCGTCTCGACGCGCTGACCGACAACACGTCGGTCGACGCGGCGAAGCTCGCCGAGGACCTGGCAGCCGTCACCGCGCTGCTCGACCGCGAGGTTTCCCTGCGGCGGGTCCTCACCGACCCGGCGCAGAGCGGCGAGAGCAAGGCCGAGCTGGCCGGACGACTGCTGAGCGGTCAGGTGGGCGGCGAAGCCGTGGACCTGATCTCCGGCATGGTCCGCTCCCGCTGGTCGCAGTCCCGCGAACTGGTGGACTCGGTCGAGGAGCTGGCGAACACCGCAGACCTCACCGCGGCCCAGCGCAGCGGCGCACTCGACGACGTCGAGGACGAGCTGTTCCGGTTCGGCCGGATCGTCGGCTCCGACACGGGCCTGCGTTCCGCGCTCACCAGCCGTACGGCCACCACCGCCGCCAAGAGCGAGCTGCTGCGCAGCCTGCTCGGTGGCAAGGCACAGCCGGTGACCGAGCGCATCGTCACGCGCCTCGTGACCCAGCCCCGGGGACGTAGCCTGGAGGCGGGACTCGACTCCCTGTCCAGGCTCGCCGCGGAGCGACGGGACCGCATGGTCGCCGTGGTCACCTCGGCGGTACCGCTGAGCGACCGGCAGAAGCAGCGCCTCGGCGCCGCACTCGCCACGATCTACGGTCGGCAGATGCACCTGAACCTGGACGTGGACCCCGCGGTCCTCGGCGGGATCTCGGTGCGCGTCGGTGACGAGGTCATCAACGGCACCATCGCGGACCGCCTCGACGAGGCGACCCGTCGCATGGCCGGCTGACACAGCGCAGCGCAACAGAAACCAAGCAAGACCAGCGGCCCGGTTGGGCCGTGCAGAAATTGCAGAAGATTCCTGGGGGTCGGCCCCCAGACCCCCTTAAGAAACTTCGGGCCCAACAAGGAGAGCAGGGAACCCAGATGGCGGAGCTCACGATCCGGCCGGAGGAGATCCGGGACGCGCTGGAGAACTTTGTCCAGTCGTACAAGCCGGACGCGGCCTCGCGCGAGGAGGTCGGTACGGTCAGCGTTGCCGGTGACGGCATCGCAAAGGTGGAGGGCCTGCCCTCCGCCATGGCGAACGAGCTGCTGAAGTTCGAGGACGGCACCCTCGGTCTCGCCCTCAACCTTGAGGAGCGCGAGATCGGTGCCATCGTCCTCGGCGAGTTCAGCGGCATCGAGGAGGGCCAGCCGGTGCAGCGCACCGGTGAGGTGCTCTCCGTCGGCGTCGGCGAGGGATACCTCGGCCGCGTCGTCGACCCGCTCGGCAACCCGATCGACGGTCTCGGCGAGATCGCGACCGACAGCCGCCGCGCCCTCGAGCTGCAGGCCCCTGGCGTCATGGTCCGTAAGTCGGTGCACGAGCCGATGCAGACCGGCTACAAGGCCGTCGACGCCATGGTGCCGATCGGCCGCGGCCAGCGTCAGCTGATCATTGGTGACCGTCAGACCGGCAAGACCGCTCTGGCCGTCGACACGATCATCAACCAGCGCGACAACTGGCGCTCGGGCGACGTGAACAAGCAGGTGCGCTGCATCTACGTCGCCATCGGTCAGAAGGGCTCCACCATCGCCTCCGTGCGTGGTGCGCTCGAAGAGGCCGGCGCGCTGGAGTACACGACCATCGTCGCCGCCCCGGCGTCCGACCCGGCCGGCTTCAAGTACCTGGCGCCGTACACCGGTTCGGCCATCGGCCAGCACTGGATGTACCAGGGCAAGCACGTCCTGATCATCTTCGACGACCTTTCGAAGCAGGCCGACGCCTACCGCGCCGTGTCGCTTCTGCTGCGCCGTCCGCCGGGCCGTGAGGCCTACCCGGGCGACGTCTTCTACCTGCACTCGCGTCTGCTGGAGCGCTGCGCGAAGCTCTCCGACGAGATGGGTGCCGGTTCGATGACCGGTCTGCCGATCGTCGAGACCAAGGCGAACGACGTGTCGGCGTTCATTCCGACCAACGTCATCTCCATCACCGACGGCCAGTGCTTCCTGGAGTCCGACCTGTTCAACGCGGGTCAGCGTCCGGCGCTCAACGTCGGTATCTCGGTCTCCCGAGTCGGTGGCTCCGCCCAGCACAAGGCCATGAAGCAGGTCTCCGGCCGGCTTCGCGTGGACCTCGCCCAGTACCGCGAACTGGAGGCGTTCGCCGCCTTCGGTTCCGACCTGGACGCGGCGTCCAAGGCGTCGCTGGAGCGCGGTAAGCGCATGGTCGAGCTGCTGAAGCAGCCGCAGTACGCCCCGTTCCCGATGGAGGAGCAGGTCGTCTCGGTCTGGGCCGGTACCACGGGCAAGATGGACGACGTCCCGGTCGAGGACATCCGTCGCTTCGAGGGCGAGCTGCTGGAGTACCTGCGCCGTGAGCGCAAGGACCTCCTGACCAGCATCGCCGAGGGCGGCAAGATGTCCGACGACACGCTGCAGTCGATCGCCGACGCGATCGCCGCCTTCAAGCAGCAGTTCGAGACCTCGGACGGCAAGCTTCTGGGCGAGGGCTGATCGATGGGCGCTCAGCTTCGCGTTTACAAGCGCCGCATCCAAGCCGTCACCGCGACCAAGAAGATCACCAAGGCGATGGAGATGATCGCCGCCTCGCGCATCGTCAAGGCGCAGCGCAAGGTGGCGGCGTCGATGCCGTACGCGACCGAGCTCACCCGTGCGGTGACCGCGGTCGCGACCGGCTCCACCACCAAGCACCCGCTCACCACCGAGGCCGAGGCCCCGGCCCGGGCCGCGGTCCTGCTCATCACGAGCGACCGCGGTCTGGCCGGCGGCTACTCCTCCAACGCCATCAAGGCGGCGGAGCGGCTGAGGGAGCGGCTCGCGGCTGAGGGCAAGGCGGTCGACACCTACATCGTCGGCCGCAAGGGCGTCGCCTACTACGGCTTCCGCGAGCGCAAGGTCGAGGAGTCGTGGACCGGCTTCACCGACAGCCCGGCGTACTCGGATGCCAAGAACATCGCCGCGCCGCTGATCGAGGCCATCACGGCGCCGACGGCCGAGGGCGGCGTGGACGAGCTGCACATCGTCTTCACGGAATTCGTGTCGATGATGACGCAGAACCCGGTGGACAACCGGATGCTGCCGCTGTCGCTCGACACGGTCGTGGAGGAGAGCAGCACGAAGGGCGAGATCCTTCCGCTGTTCGACTTCGAGCCGTCGGCGGAGGACGTCCTCGACGCCCTCCTGCCGCGCTACGTCGAGAGCCGCATCTACAACGCGCTGCTGCAGGCCGCCGCTTCCGAGCACGCTGCCCGTCGCCGCGCGATGAAGTCGGCCACCGACAACGCCGGGGATCTCATCAAGAGCCTCTCCCGGCTTGCCAACGCGGCCCGCCAGGCCGAAATCACCCAGGAAATCAGCGAGATCGTCGGCGGTGCCAGTGCTCTGGCCGACGCGACCGCGGGGAGTGACAAGTAATGACGACCACAGTTGAGACGGCCGCTGCCACGGGCCGCGTCGCCCGGGTCATCGGCCCGGTCGTCGACGTGGAGTTCCCCGTCGACGCGATGCCGGAGATCTACAACGCGCTGCACGTCCAGGTCGACGACCCGGCCGAGGAGGGCGCTCGCAAGACGCTGACCCTCGAAGTCGCCCAGCACCTGGGTGACGGCGTGGTCCGTGCGATCTCGATGCAGCCCACCGACGGTCTGGTCCGCCAGGCCCCGGTGACCGACACGGGCGCGGGCATCACCGTCCCGGTCGGTGACATCACCAAGGGCAAGGTGTTCAACACCCTCGGCCGGATCCTGAACGAGCCGGAGGCCGAGGCGCAGATCACCGACCGCTGGCCGATCCACCGCAAGGCCCCGGCCTTCGACCAGCTCGAGTCGAAGACCGAGATGTTCGAGACCGGCCTGAAGGTCGTCGACCTGCTGACCCCGTACGTCAAGGGCGGCAAGATCGGTCTGTTCGGTGGTGCGGGCGTCGGCAAGACGGTCCTCATCCAGGAAATGATCATGCGTGTGGCGAAGCTGCACGACGGTGTGTCGGTGTTCGCCGGTGTCGGTGAGCGCACCCGTGAGGGCAACGACCTCATCGACGAGATGACCGAGTCGGGCGTCCTGGAGAAGACCGCGCTGGTCTTCGGCCAGATGGACGAGCCGCCGGGCACCCGTCTGCGGGTCGCGCTGTCCGCCCTGACCATGGCGGAGTACTTCCGCGATGTGCAGAAGCAGGACGTGCTGCTCTTCATCGACAACATCTTCCGCTTCACGCAGGCCGGTTCCGAGGTCTCCACGCTGCTCGGCCGTATGCCGTCCGCGGTGGGTTACCAGCCGACCCTGGCCGACGAGATGGGTGTGCTCCAGGAGCGCATCACCTCGACGCGTGGTCACTCGATCACCTCGATGCAGGCGATCTACGTCCCCGCGGACGACCTGACCGACCCGGCCCCGGCCACCACGTTCGCCCACCTCGACGCGACGACGGTTCTTTCCCGTCCGATCTCCGAGAAGGGCATCTACCCGGCCGTGGACCCGCTGGACTCCACGTCCCGCATCCTGGACCCGCGCTACATCGCGCAGGACCACTACGACACGGCCAGCCGTGTCAAGGGAATCCTGCAGAAGTACAAGGACCTCCAGGACATCATCGCGATCCTCGGTATCGACGAGCTGGGCGAGGAGGACAAGCTCGTTGTCCACCGTGCCCGTCGCGTCGAGCGCTTCCTGTCGCAGAACACCCACGCCGCCAAGCAGTTCACCGGCCTGGACGGTTCGGACGTGCCGCTCGACGAGTCGATCGCCGCGTTCAACTCGATCTGCGACGGTGAGTACGACCACTTCCCGGAGCAGGCGTTCTTCATGTGCGGTGGCATTGAGGACCTCAAGGCCAACGCCAAGGAGCTCGGCGTCTCCTGAGCCTCCGGCTCACCGAGGGGGGTGGGTGTGTCCCGCCCCCCTCACCACGCCCCGTAGAATTGACCCAACACCCGGCTCGACGGCCGGGTGGTGACCCGAGGAGCCACCCTTGGCTGCTGAGCTGCATGTCGAGCTGGTCGCCGCGGACCGCAGCGTCTGGTCCGGCGAGGCCACCCTGGTCGTCGCGCGTACCACGTCCGGCGACATCGGCGTCATGCCCGGTCACCAGCCGCTTCTCGGTGTGCTGGAATCGGGCCCGGTGACGATCCGTACGAGCGCCGGCGAGACCGTCGTCGTCGCTGTCCACGGCGGGTTCATCTCGTTCGCGGACAACAAGCTGTCGCTGCTGGCGGAAGTCGCCGAGCTGGCGGACGAGATCGATGTCCAGCGCGCCGAGCGTGCGCTGGAGCGCGCGAAGTCGGACACGGACGCCGCTGCCGAGCGGCGCGCCGATGTGCGACTGCGTGCGGTGGCGGTGCACTAGCACCCCCGCAAGAAGTTTTTTCCTCAGCCGCGGCCCGAGCTGGAATTATCCAGACCGTGTCGCGGCTGAGGCGATGCAGGTGCAATTCGGTTCGGTTCGGTATCCGTTACTCGACGATGCGAGGAGGTCGGTGAGATGGTCCTCGCTTTGTGGGTGGGCGGTCTGGTCGTCGTGCTGGTCGTGGTGGGTCTGTTCGTCTTCGGTCTGCGCCGACGGCTGATCCAGCGTTCCGGCGGAACCTTCGACTGCAGTCTGCGCTGGAACGTGTCCGAGGAGCCGGATTCCTCCGGCAAGGGCTGGGTGTACGGCGTCGCGCGGTACAGCGGCGACCGGGTCGACTGGTTCCGGGTCTTCTCCTACGCGCCCCGCCCCCGTCGTGCCCTGGAGCGCTCGTCGATCGAGGTGGTCTCCCGCCGTCTGCCCGAAGGCGAGGAGGAGCTCGCGCTATTGTCCGATTCCGTCGTGCTCGGCTGTCTCCACCGTGAGACGCGCCTGGAGCTGGCGATGAGCGAGGACGCCCTGACCGGCTTCCTCGCCTGGCTGGAGGCGGCACCGCCCGGCCAGCGGGTGAATGTGGCCTGAGGCCCACCGTCCTACCGGACCTGCGGCCCCGGCGAACAGGGCCCGTGGGTCCTGACGCGTGGGCTGGACCCGACGGTCCTGACGCGTGGGCTGGACCCGGCGTGCACAGCCTGAGGACAACCCGGCGTGGATGACCTGAGGGCAACCCGGCGTACACAGCTTGAGGGCAACCCGGCGTGGACGTCCTGAGGCGACCCGGCGTACACAGCCTGAGGGCAACCCGGCGTGGACGTCCTGAGGCGACCCGGCGTACATGACCTCAGGCCCGCGCGTTCCGTCGCGTGGGCCCGGAAGGTCGTGCGCCCGTACGGGGACACGCGAAAAACCGGGGAGACAGGGGGCGGACCTGTCTCCCCGGTGCTTTCGGGGTGGCACCGGTGGTGCGAGTGGTGCCGGTATCGCGGTTCCTACGGCGTGGGGATTACTGGAGACCGCTGCCCATCGCGCTCACGAGCTCGCCGTTGGCGGTGTCACCGCTGAACTCCCAGAAGAACGCGCCTCCCAGGCCCTGGTTCTTCGCCCAGGTCATCTTCGCGCCGATGGTGGCCGGGGTGTCGTAGCTCCACCAGTTGGTGCCGCAGTGGGCGTACGCGGTGCCCGCGACGGTGCCGGTGGCGGGGCAGGTGTTCTTCAGGACCTTGTAGTCCTCGATGCCCGCTTCGTACGTGCCGGGGGCCGCGCCGGTCGCCGTGCCGCCGGGTGCGGCCTGGGTGACGCCGGTCCAGCCGCGGCCGTAGAAGCCGATGCCGAGGAGCAACTTCTTGGCCGGTACGCCCTTGGCCTTCAGCTTGGCGATCGCGTCGGCGGAGTTGAAGCCCGCCTGCGGGATGCCGGCGTAGGAGGTGAGCGGGGAGTGCGGGGCCGTCGGGCCCTTGGCCGCCCAGGCGCCGAAGAAGTCGTAGGTCATCACGTTGTACCAGTCCATGGACTGGGCGGCGCCCGCGTAGTCGGCGGCGTCGATCTTGCCGCCGTCCGAGCCGTCCGCGGTGATCGCGGCGGTGACCAGGTTGCTCGTGCCGAACTTGGTGCGCAGCGCCGAGGCGAGGTTCTTCAGCGCGGCCGGGCCGCTGGTGTCACAGGTGAGACCACAGGCGTTGGGGTACTCCCAGTCGATGTCGATGCCGTCGAAGACATCGGCCCAGCGGGGGTCCTCGACCAGGTCGTAGCAGGACTGGGCGAACGCGGCCGGGTTCTGGGCCGCGGCACCGAAGCCGCCGGACCAGGTCCAGCCGCCGAAGGACCAGAGGATCTTGATGTGCGGGTACTTGGCCTTCAGCTTGCGCAGCTGGTTGAAGTTGCCGCGCAGCGGCTGGTCCCAGGTGTCGGCGACGCCGTCGACGGACTGGTCGGCGGTGTACGCCTTGTCGTAGTCGGCGTAGGAGTCACCGATGGTGCACTTGCCGCCCTGGACGTTGCCGAAGGCGTAGTTGATGTGCGTGATCTTCTGGGCGGAGCCCGAGGTCACCAGGTTCTTGACGTGGTAGTTGCGTCCGTAGACGCCCCAGTTGGTGAAGTAGCCGAGGTTGACCTTGTCACCGCCGGGGCCGGGGCCCGTGCCGCCACCGGTGGTGCGGACCTTGACGGCGCCGGAGACCGGGCCGGTCTGGTCGGCGGTGTCGCGGGCCTGCACGGTGTACGAGTAGTCGGTGCCCGCGGTGAGAGCGGTGTCGGTGTACGTCGTACCGGTGACCGTGGCGACCTTCGCGCCGTCGCGCAGGACGTCGTAGTTCTTGATGCCCTTGTCGTCCGTGGCGGCACTCCAGCCGAGCTTCGCCGAGGTGTCGGTGATGGCGCTCGCGGTGGGGGTGCCGGGCGCGGACGGGGCGTTGTCACCGGGAACGCTGCCGCCGTCGCAGGAGGCGCCGTTCAGCTTGCAGCCGGTGGGGGAGCCGGAGCCGGTGCCGTTGAAGCCGAAGCTGAGGCTGGCGCCCGGGGCGATCGATCCGTTCCAGCTGAGGTTCTTGGCGGTCCAGTGGTTTCCGGAGCTGGTGACGGTGGCGTCCCAGGCGGATCCGGCCGCGGTGCCCGCGGGGAAGTCCCACTCGATCGTCCAGGAGGAGAGGGCGGTGGTGCCGGTGTTCTTCACCGTCCACTGGCCCTCGAAGCCACTGCCCCAGTCGGACTTCTTGAGGTAGGTGGCGGTGGCCGAGGTGGCTGCCGATGCCGGGGATGCGAGGCCGACCATCGCGGCGAGGGGGAGCAGCAGGGCGGTGAAGCCCGCTACTGCCTTCGCCCTGCCGTTCCGGGTGAGGCTCCATCTGAATCTGGTCCGGCGTTGGGGGGTCTCAGTGCTCAACGGTGCTCCTCGGGTGAGGTCCGACATGCGGGGGTGATCCGTGGACTGCAAACCCTGCGCCGCCCTGAGCACGCTTTGTCATGGCGTACTCACCGCAGTGTGTTCGGTGAGATTAGGAAGGTCTGGACCAATCGTCAAGAGGTCTGGACCAAAGATCAGTTACCGGGGGTCGGACGAACCCTTGATCCCCAACTCCTGCGCGAGCACGGCGGCCTGTACCCGACTGCGCAGCCCCAGCTTCCCCAACAGCCTGCTGACGTGCGTCTTCACCGTCGCCTCCGCCATCGAGAGCCGCACCGCGATCTCCGCGTTCGACATCCCCTCACCCAGGCAGCCCAGAACTTCGCGCTCCCGCCGGGTGAGTGCGTCGAGCGCCGCCGGATCGGCCGTGCGCGCGGGGGTGTTCCCGGCGAACTCGGCGATCAGCCGACGGGTCACGGCCGGGGCGATCAGCCCCTCGCCGCGCGCCACCGTGCGTACCGCTTCGAGCAGATCGCGTGCGTCGGTGGTCTTCAGCAGAAAGCCCGCAGCCCCCGCGCGCAGCGCCCCGAAGACGTACTCGTCCAGGTCGAACGTGGTCAGCACGAGCACATCGGCCAGCCCCTCGGCCACCACCTGCCTCGTCGCCGACACCCCGTCCAGGCGTGGCATCTGCACATCCATCAGGACCAGATCGGGGCGCAGTTCGCGGGCGAGCCGCACGGCCTCCTCGCCGTCCCCCGCCTCCCCGACGACCTCGATGTCCGCCGCGCTGCCCAGGATCAGCACCAGCCCCGCGCGCACCGCGGACTGGTCCTCCGCGACCAGTACCCGGATCGTCATTCCCTCACCGCTCCGTCCTCGACGGGCAGTTCGGCCCGTACCCGCCAGATCTTCGTACCGTCGGCGCCGGGTTCGGCCGCCGCCGTGATGCTCCCGCCGAGCAGCGCCACCCGCTCCCGCATGCCCACGAGCCCGGCCCCCGCCCCCGGCGCCCGCGGTCCCGGACGGTCCCCGAACACACTGGTGACCTCGACCACGAGCACCCTCCCCGTCAGTTCGAGCCGCACCACGACCGGGCCCGGCGCGGCATGCTTCAGCGCGTTGGTCAGGGACTCCTGGGCGATGCGGTACCCGGCCAGCTCGACCGGCGCGGGCAGCGCCCCCGACTCCCCGCGGTTGTCCTCAAGTGTGCAGGTCAACCCGCTGGAAGTGGCGTTCGTCCGGGCCTGCTCGATGAGCGAGTCCAGCCCGTTGAGTGTCGGCGCCGCGCTCGGTTCCGCGTCCGCGCCGCCCTGGCGCAGCAGCCCGATCAGCCGGCGCATCTCGGCCAGCCCGGCGACGCTGTTCTCCCGGATCACCCCGAGCGCGCCGCGCGAGGTCTCCGGGTCGTCGATGGAGAGGGCGGCGGTGGAGTGGATGGCGATCGCCGACAGATGGTTGGCGACCATGTCGTGCAGCTCCCGCGCCATCCGGGACCGCTCGGCGACCACGGCCTGCGCACGGTCCATCTCGGCCAGCAGCGCCGTCTGATCGGCCCGCAGCCGGGCCGTCTCCGCCGCGTCGCGGTGGTTGCGCACGCTGACCCCGGTGATCGCGGGTGCGAACGAGACCAGGCCGGTGACGATGCCGATCAGCAGCGCCTCGGCATCGCGGAACCAGGCCAGGAAGCCGATGGTGACCCCGACCGTGATCAGGAACGAGGTCACCGGGATACGGCGGGCCGCGGACGGTGGCCCGTACAGCACGGCCGCGTAGACGAGGTCGGTGAACATCACCACGCTCGCCAGGTTTCCCCGGGTGAACTGGTCCGAGACCAGCGCGACTGTGCCGATGACCAGCGCGGTCTGCGGTGCGCTGCGCCGCAACAGCTCCAGCCCCGCCAGCACCGTGAGCGGCACCAGGGTGACCCAGGGGGCGTCGAAGAGGCGGCCGGCCTGCGTATGCAGACCGAGCAGCCAGAGGAACACACCGCAGAGGAGCCCGGCGGACGCGATGATGACGTCGTCGCGGTGCGGGCGGGTTACGGAGAACACCCCTCCATCCAACACGCAGGGTTCCCGCACGACGTCCCTACGGCGGGTGAGGCGTGGCTACATCGAACGATGCAGTCGTGATTCGTCACTGCCGACGACGAATCGGCGCCCCGCGGAGGGGAGTCTGGAAGCAACCGGAAGGAGAAGTGCCGTGATCGTCACTCTGATCGTGCTCTGCGAAGTCGCCTTCTGGGTGCTGCTCGCCGCGGGACTCGCGTTGCGGTACCTGGCGAAGAAGCCCAGGCTGGGCGCGGCCGTCCTGCTGTGCGAGCCGCTGCTGGAGGTGGTGCTGCTGGTGGTGACGGCGATCGACCTGAAGAACGGCACCGTGCCCGACTGGAAGCACGGACTGGCCGCCGTCTACATCGGCTTCACGGTGGGCCTCGGCCACTCCACCATCAAGTGGGTCGACGCACGCGTGGCCCATCGGTTCGCCGGCGGCCCGCCGCCCGTGAAGCCGCCGAAGTACGGCAAGGCGCGCGCCGTCCACGAATGGCGTACGGCCGCCCGCTGGACCGTCGCCGCCGCGACGGCGCTGGCTCTGCTCCAGGCGGCGATCTGGTACGTCGGGGGAGCCGGTGACACCAGTACGCTGCGTGGCTGGCAGCAGACGATGCTGTGGGTGATCGGCATCAACCTGATCATCGCCGTGAGCTACACGGTCTTCCCGAAGCCGGAGCCGAAGGGCGTGCGGGACCGGGACCGGGAACGGATCGACCACTAGACGGTCTCGTCGAGGTCCCGGACACGGTCCGGGGCCTCCCGCTCAGGGCGCGCAGGGTGCCGGCGTGGGGTCAGCGTTCCCCGCCCGGCACCCACAGCACGTCCCCGACCTCCTTGTTCGCTGTCCTCGCGAGGATGAACAGGAGGTCGGAGAGGCGGTTGAGGTACGTCGCCGTCAGCGCGTTCATCACGTCCCCGTGCACCTCCAGCGCCGCCCAGGTGGACCGCTCGGCGCGGCGCACCACCGTGCACGCCTGGTGCAGCAGCGCCGCACCCGGCGTGCCGCCGGGAAGGATGAAGCTGCGCAGCTTCTCCAGCTCCTCCAGGAAGCTGTCGCAGTCCGCCTCCAGCTTGTCGATGTAGGACTGCTCGACGCGCAGCGGCGGGTACTTCGGGTCCTCGACGACCGGGGTCGAGAGGTCGGCGCCCACGTCGAAGAGGTCGTTCTGGACGCGTACGAGCACCTTCACGACGTCCTCGGACAGCTGCCCGAGCGCCACGGCCGTACCGATGACGGCGTTGGCCTCGTTGGCGTCGGCGTAGGCCGAGATCCGCAGATCGGTCTTGGCGGTCCGGCTCATGTCGCCGAGGGCGGTGGTGCCCTGGTCGCCGGTACGGGTGTAGATACGCGTCAGATTGACCATGCGGCCAGCCTAAGGGCTGGGGTCACGCCCCGGCCCTGCGGAAGACGCGTGTGCCCACCGTCACGGCCAGGGCGGCGAAGCCGGCGGTGACCAGGACCCCGTACAGCATGTGTGCCGAGGCGTACGAGCCCACATAGGCGTCCCGCACCGCGTCCACCGGATAGCGGAACGGCGTGAAGTGCGAGAGCACGTCCAGCCAGGCCGGGCCGAGCGTGATCGGGAGCATCAGCCCGGAGAGCAGCATGGCCGGCAGGGTGAGTGCGTTGATGACGGGCCCGAACTCCTGCGGGGTGCGGACCTTCAGGGCCAGTGCGTACGACAGCGAGGCGAGCGCGACGGTCAGCAGGCCGACGAACGCGAAGCCGATCAGGACTCCCGCCGGCGGCGCCCGCAACCCCATGACCAGGGCGGCCAGCACCAGCAGGACGGCCTGGAACATGAACAGCAGCGCGTCACGCAGGACCCGCCCGAGCAGCAGGGCGAGCCGGCTCACGGGCGTCACCCGCATCCGCTCCACCACCCCGGTCGACTTCTCGATGATCACCGAGAATCCGGCGAACGAGGCCCCGAACAAGCTGAGTTGGAGCAGTAGTCCTGGTACGAGGACCTGCCAGGAGTCCCCGGACGAGCCGAGCGGCAGACCGCTGAGCAGGGGGCCGAAGAGGAGCAGATAGAGCAGTGGCATCAGGGTGCCGAACAGCATCTGGAACCGGGAGCGCAGGGTCTGCCGGGCATACCGCCCGAAGATCAGCGCGGTGTCGCGGAAGAGCACGGAGAGGTCCTAAACGGTGAGAGGGGCGGCATCGGCGGGGGCGGCGGCGCGCCCGGTGATCGCGAGGAACGCCTCCTGGAGCGAGGCGGTGGCGGAGCCCGCGTGGGTGGCCTTCAGCCGGTCCGGCGTGCCCTGGGCCACGACCGTCCCCCGGTCGATCACGACGAGCCGGTCCGCGAGGGCGTCGGCCTCGTCGAGGTAGTGGGTGGTCAGGACGACGGCCGTGCCGTGGTCGTCGCGCAGCCGCCGCACCAGGTCCCACAGGTCGGCACGGCTGCCCGGGTCGAGGCCGGTGGTGGGCTCGTCGAGGAAGAGGACGGCGGGGCGGTGGGTGAGGCCCATCGCGATGTCGAGGCGCCGCCGCTGACCACCCGAGAGGGTGACCGCCTTGCGGTCGAGCAGCTCGTCGAGGCCGAGTTCGCGGGCCAGTTCCCCGGCGCGGGCGATCGCCTCCGCCTTGCTCAGCCGGTACAGCCGCCCCTGGGTGACGAGCTCCTCCCGCACGGTCAGCTGGGGGTCGACGCCGCCGGACTGGGCGACGTATCCGCACTTCTCGCGTACGCCGCCGGGGTCGTCGAACAGGTCGTGGCCCGCGACGGTGGCGGCCCCGCCGGTGGGGGTGAGCAGGGTGGTGAGCATGCGCAGGGTGGTGGTCTTGCCCGCGCCGTTGGGGCCGAGGAGGCCGACGATCTCACCCGGGAGGACGGTCAGGTCGATGGAGCGCACGGCCTCCACCGGGCCGTTCGGGGTCCGGAAGGTCTGGGCGAGTCCGGCCGTACTGATGATGGGCATGGCGACCACAAAAACAGATCCACTGAAAAATTGCAATGACCCCAAACTTTAATCGACTCCAGTTACGTGTCCGGATTCCGTGCCGTTCCCGTATCCGCCCTACGATGAGCCCATGGCTGAGGGACTCAGGGAACGCAAGAAGCGCCAGGCCAGGCAGCACATCTCGGATCTGGCGACCGGGCTGTTCCTCAAGTACGGCTTCGTCACGGTGACCGTCGCCGAGGTCGCGGAGCTGGCGGATGTCTCCGTGAACACCGTCTACAACTACTTCCCGGCCAAGGAGGACCTCTTCCTCGACCGGATGAAGGGCGTCAGCCAGCGCGTCGCCCGTTTCGTCCGCGCCCGCGACAAGGGGGAGTCCGCTGCCGAGGCGGTCCTGCGCGAACTGCGCGCCGCCGTCGTCGCCGTCTCCCCGGAGTACGGACTGATGGACGGCTTCGCCGACTTCATGCGGGTCATCGAGGAGGCGCCCACCCTCAAGGCCCGCCTCTGGTACCTCCAGCAGGAGATCCTCCAGGCCGTCGTCGGCGCCCTGCGCGAGGAGACCGGCGCGGCGCCGGACGACCCGATGCCGCTCCTCGTCGGCGGTCAGATCACCTGGATCGAGGGCGCGCTCGTCGGCTACATCAGCCAGGAGAT
Source organism: Streptomyces sp. NBC_01237 (assembly GCF_035917275.1). Taxonomy (NCBI): domain Bacteria; kingdom Bacillati; phylum Actinomycetota; class Actinomycetes; order Kitasatosporales; family Streptomycetaceae; genus Streptomyces; species Streptomyces sp. NBC_01237. The sequence continues at coordinate 6,227,483 of NZ_CP108508.1, forward strand.
GACGGCGGGCCGCAAGGCGGTCGAGGTCTCCCGCGACGCCCTGGCCGTCCTGGACGAGATCGAGGAGATGCTCGGCGAGAAGGTCCTCAACTACGCGCGGCGTGCCACCGAATGACGTGTGCCGGTGTGATGTCCGTCATTTGAGACGTGACGCGCATCTCTTCGCCGCCCCACGGTCCCTCACGGGTACTAACCTCCGCCGAAGAACATGTGAACAACTGCTGGGACCAGCCCATCGCGGCGAACAGAAACCAAGGGGTGCGAACGTGGCCAGGAAGCTCGCCGTCATCGGGGCCGGACTCATGGGATCCGGAATCGCGCAGGTGTCCGCCCAGGCGGGCTGGGACGTCGTGCTGCGCGATGTGACCGACGCGGCGCTGACCCGCGGCCGCGACGGCATCACGGCCTCGTACGACAAGTTCGTCTCCAAGGGCAAGCTGTCGGCGGCCGACGCGGAGGCCGCGCTCGCCCGCATCACCACGACCACCGATCTCGACGCCGTCGCCGACGCGGATGTCGTCGTGGAGGCCGTCTTCGAGAAGCTGGAGGTCAAGCACGAGATCTTCCGGAGCCTCGACAAGGTCGTCCGCGAGGACACCGTGCTGGCCTCCAACACCTCCGCCATCCCGATCACCAAGATCGCGGCCGTGACGGAGCGCCCGGAGCGCGTCGTCGGCGTGCACTTCTTCTCGCCGGTCCCAATGATGCAGCTCTGCGAACTGGTACGGGGCTACAAGACCAGCGACGAAACCCTCGCCACCGCAAGGGAGTTCGCCGAGTCCGTCGGCAAGACCTGCATCGTCGTCAACCGGGACGTCGCGGGCTTCGTCACCACCCGGCTGATCTCCGCGCTGGTCGTGGAGGCCGCCAAGCTGTACGAGTCGGGCGTCGCCTCCGCCGAGGACATCGACACCGCCTGCAAGCTGGGCTTCGGGCACGCCATGGGCCCGCTCGCCACGGCCGACCTGACCGGCGTCGACATCCTGCTGCACGCCACCGGAAACATCTACACCGAGTCGCAGGACGAGAAGTTCGCCGCCCCGGAGCTGATGCGCCGGATGGTCGATGCAGGTGACATCGGCCGCAAGAGCGGGCAGGGCTTCTACACGTACTGACCGTTCTCCGCCCCCGGCCGCCTGATCCGCCGTCAGCCGGGGCCGGGGGGCGCCGGGGGTCACCCCCCGGCCGCGGTCGGATCTCAGCGGACTGTTGTCACCCCAGGGGGTGAATTCGGTATCGGTTCGCTCACAGACGGCAACTTCTCTGTCGTTGCGGCAGTCAGTTGTGGCAGAGAACAGGACAGACAGACGGACCTTGCAACGGAGCAATCCCGGGGAGCGCATATGCATATCAGGGGCGACCACGCCGAGCTGGTCGTCGGGGGCCGCCTCGACGTCCGAAGCGCGGCGGACGCCCGTACGGTCCTGCATTCGGCCGTCGACGACGGAGTCGGCGATCTGGTGCTGGACCTGACCGAGCTGGATTCCTGGGACGCCACCGGACTCGGCGTCATCATGGGCGCGCACCGCCGGGCCGGCCGGGCCGGGCGACGCCTGGTGCTGCGCGGCGTACCGCCGCAGATGCAGCGGCTGCTGGTGGCCACCAGACTGCATCGCATTCTGGCCATCGAGGGTGGAATCGCCGCAGACTCCCTGCCGCGTGTGTAGAGGTACCCCACGGCAGAAGTCGCACAATCGCTGACGGAAGGTGACGTCCTGGGCGGCGCGGCACCCCGCCGGTTCGGGGATACTGTGCGAAGGTCTAGGGTTCGGCCGTCCGCCGATACACGGAACCCATGGGCGGACACCGGACCAGCAGCGACAGCGGGGCGTGTGAGGCCGGGAGGGGCAACCGAGCGCGACGCGTCTGGGGGACTTGGCGATGGACCCGACACACCGGGGACCGGAAGAGTACGGGCATGACCGCGAGCGCCAGGGGGAAGACGCCGGCGAGCGGCGGCAGTCACCCGAACCGATGACCCCCGACTTCGGCCGGCACACACCGCAGCAGGCCCGCATGGTCCAGCTCGTCTCCGGCGACCTGCTGCTCACGGTCAACCCGGTCGACGGCAGCGAGGTCGAACCCTGCCCGCCCGGCGAACACCCCGCCGCGCCCGTCCGGCGCACCGCCGCCCAGCGCACCGGCCGCGAGCGCGCCACCGCACCGCCCGTCCCGCCGGGCCCGCCCGGTCCGCAGCTGCCCCTCCTGGAGCGCCAGGAGGAACGCGAGCGGCTGGTACGCCTGCTGGCCCGCGGCCGCTCCGTACGGCTCACCGGCACGGCCGGATCCGGCCGTACGGCCCTGCTGAGCGCCGTCGCCGCCGACTGCGCGGAGCTGGCGCCCGACGGCGTCGTACGCCTCAGCGGTCACAAGCGCACCATCACGGACCTGCTGTACGGACTCTTCGACGCGGTCCACCTGGCCCCGCTGCACCGCCCGGACCGTGCGGAACTGCTCGGACTGCTGCGCGGTATCGGCGCCGTCGTCGTGGTGGACGACCTGGAGTTCGGCGGTGCCGCGCTGGACGAACTGCTCGACGCCACCCCCGAGTGCGCCTTTCTCCTCGGTACCACCCCCGATGTGACGGCGCCCACCGACGACGCCCACCTCGAAGAGGTCCTCCTCGCCGGGCTCGGCCGGGGCGCCTCCCTGGAACTGCTGGAGCGGGTCGTCGAACGCCCGCTCACCGACGAGGAGGCGAACTGGGCGGGCGACCTCTGGTTCGAGTCCGAGGGGCTGCCGCTGCGCTTCGTCCAGGCGGGCGCCCTGCTGCGGCGGCGCGACCACGCGCGCACCGGTCCCGAGACGTACGGCTCCTCCGAGCCACGGCCGGGCGACGCGTCTCCGCTGCCCCTCACGGCGGCGTCCCCCTCCCCGGATCTGCCGAGCCTCGGTGAGGGCGCGGCGCCCGCCGCCCTGCTGGCCTCCGGACTGAGCCGGGCGGCCCGGGACACCCTGCGCATCGCCGTCGCGCTCGGCGGCGAGGTACCGCACCAGGCGCACCTGCCGGCGCTCGTGGGGGACACCCACGCCGACGCCGCGCTCGGCGAACTCGCCGGGTGCGGTCTGCTCTCCCCGGCCGGACCCCGCTTCCGGCTGGCCGCCGGGGTCCTCGCCCAGCTGGAGACGGGCGGCTACGGCGAGGACGCCGCCGCCCACGCCCGCAGCGCCGCCCAGCACTACGCCTGGTGGGCGGGCCACCCCTCGGTCACCCCAGAGCGGGCCGCCGCCGAGGCCGACGCCGTCATCGCCGCGATGACCCGGCTGGTACCGGGCGACGAGGCCGGACAGGCCAGCGCCGCCGTCCTGCTGGCCCGCAGCGCCGCTCCGGCCTTCGCGGCGGGGATGCACTGGGGTGCCTGGGAGAGGGTCCTCAGGATCGGCCAGGAGGCCGCCAGGATCGCCGGTGAGGTCGCCGAAGAGGCTTACTTCCACCACGAGTTGGGTGTCCTGGCGCTCTGCACCGGAAATCTGGACCGGGCCAGGGCCGAACTGGAGACGTCGATCGGTATGCGCGGTGCGCTGGCCGACAAGTCCGGTGCGGTGGCCGGACGCCGCGCGCTGGCACTGGTCGCCGACCGCTCCGGCAGCCTCGCGCCGGTGGCCGGGAGCGCGGTGGGCGAGGAACTGCCCGCCGCACGCCAGGAGGAGACGGCCACACCGCACGGCGGAATTCCCGTGCTGCCGCTGTTCCCGCAGCGGACCGAGGAGTCCGCGACCCTGGTCTCCCGGCAGGCCGAGGTGTCTGCGCAGGGCACCGGATCCGCCCGGTCGCTGCGTCGCACGGTCCTGGGCGGCGCGCGGCGCAACCTGGTCGCGGTCGGTGCGGGGGTCCTGCTGGTCGCCGTGCTCGGCACGGTGGTGACGCTCGGCGCGACGTCCGGCGGCGATACGCCGGAGGGTCAGAAGGTCACCACCGAGCAGTCGGCCGACGACGGGGACAGCGAGGACGGGTTCCCCGCGGACGAGCCGACGGACGGCTCCGCGTCCGGCGGCGGTGCGCCCGCCGGCAGCGGTTCCCTGTCCCCGGGCCCGTCGGATCAAGCCACCCCGAGCGGCAGCGGCACCCCGTCACCGGGGACCTCCGGACCGGACGGGACCCCGTCCACCGGCGAGCCGACCAGCGGGCTGCCGACCGGCCCCTCCTCGTCCGGTCCGTCCTCGACGGGGAAGCCGACGGACCGGCCGACCAAGCCCCCGACGACGCCGCCCACGACGCCGCCGACCACGCCTCCCACCACACCCCCGACGACGCCGCCCACGGACGAGCCGACCGACGGGCCGACCGAGCCGGACACCTCCATGTCGGCGAGCGGCCCGGCGGCTTCGGGCAGCGCCCCGGACACGGTCCAGGGCATCCCGTCGTAAGGGCTGTCCCGAAATCCCTGGCGGGCGCGCGACGACAGCCACGGCACCTCGCGGCGTTGTCTCATCGCCCGCGTCCATCCCGTATGCGGACGTCCCTCCGCCTTGCGACGCACCGCATCCGACGCCGCGCGCCGATCCACCAGGGATGACGGGACGGCCCTTGGCCCGTACGGGGAAGGGAGCGCCCCCGGGAACGCCGACGCCGGACCGGCCGTGGGAACGGGCCGGTCCGGCGAAGGACGAGGGGCGGGGATCAGAACAGGCGCAGCTTGTCGTCCTCGATGCCGCGCATCGCGTCGTAGTCCAGGACCACACAGCCGATCCCGCGGTCCGTCGCCAGGACGCGGGCCTGCGGCTTGATCTCCTGGGCGGCGAAGACGCCCCTGACCGGTGCGAGATGGGGATCGCGGTTCAGCAGCTCCAGGTACCTGGTCAGCTGTTCCACGCCGTCGATGTCACCGCGGCGCTTGAGCTCCACGGCCACCGTCGCCCCGTCCGCGTCCCGGCACAGGATGTCCACGGGGCCGATCGCGGTGGGGTACTCGCGGCGGATCAGGGTGTGGCCCTCGCCGAGGATCTCGATCCGGTCGGCGAGCAGTTCCTGGAGGTGTGCCTCCACGCCGTCCTTGATGAGACCCGGGTCGACGCCCAGTTCGTGGGACGAGTCATGGAGGATTTCCTCCATCGTGATGATCAGTTTCTCGCCCGCCTTGTTCACCACGGTCCAGACGCCTTCGCTGTCGTCGGCGCCCTCCTTCAGGGTGCACGGCGGGGACATCCAGTTGAGGGGTTTGTACGCCCGGTCGTCGGCGTGGATCGACACGCTGCCGTCCGCCTTCACCAGGATCAGACGAGGGGCGGAGGGGAGGTGGGCTGTGAGCCGGCCCGCATAGTCGACGGAGCAACGGGCGATGACGAGACGCATGGTCGGCACGCTACTCGACTACCGGGGTTCCACGCGATTCACCGCCTTCGCACCCGAAGGCGCTCTTGACAGCGGCCCGCGAACTTGCCCCTCTTTGAGCCCCTTCATCAGGTGGCCGGTTGTGTTCCCAATCTCCTGGTGCGGCCCGGACTGCACCCTTACCGTGGAAGCAGGAGGTCGCCGTCCGTGTACGCTGCGTCGCCGTCCTCCTTCCATGCCCGTAAGGCCCCGGCCGCCCGCCGGGGTCGCGAGAGGAGAACCCATGTCGCTCGACGTCTCACCGGCGCTGTTGGAACAGGCCGAGCGAGGCGAGGTCGATGAAGCCGACTTCGTCGACTGCGTCCGGACCTCCCTGCCCTACGCATGGGAGATGATCAGCTCTCTGGTGGCCCAGCTGAAGGTCGACGGCGGACAGTTCGCCGACAACCAGACGCCGCCGCCGGACGAGCAGGCACGTGGCCAGCTGCTGCGTGCGCTCGCGAGTGATGCGATCCGCGGCGCGCTGCAGCGGCACTTCGGGGTGCGTCTGGCATTCCAGAACTGCCACCGTGTCGCGGTGTTCCCGCTGGATGCCTCGGTCGACGAGCGACTGGCCAAATTCACCTCGGTGAGGGGTCAGTTGCTCAACCAGTCGCCCGAACTACGGGACTGCTGAACGCTTCTGCTGCCGTCCCGGCCGCAGGAGGTGCAACTGGCTCCGGGGCGGCAGCTCCCGTACCACCAGCACCACCGATACCACCAGCACCACCAGGATCACAGGGTGCCACCGGCACCGAAGGCTCCGTCGGCACTACCTGGACCATCCGGACCACCGGCACCATCAACACCGTCGGCGCGCTGCGGTCACTTCAGGAGCGGCAGTACCTCGGTGCCCAGCCGACGCACGTTCTCCTCGGTCGCCGCGAGGTCGCCCGAACCCTCCACGAGAAGCGCGAAGCGCGTGATGCCGGTCCGTTCGGCCGTCGCCGCGAGGCGGTCCGCCGCCAGCCGGGGCGGACCCACCGGATGCAGCCCGCACAGCAGTTCCGTGTACGCGACGGGGTCCCGCATCACCCGGTGCCTGTTGTCGACCGTCACATGGGCGCCGAGCCCCTGGCGCAGCCAGCCGGGCATGGCCTTCACCAGCGTCTCGGTGGCATCGACGGGATCGTCCGCGATCTGGGCCACCCCCGCGGAGACATGTCCGGCCCCCGCCACGACCTCCGGCGGATGACCCGCCTCCCGGGCCGCCGTGCGCCACAGCTCGACCATCCCGGCCTTCTCCTCGTCGCCGCAGTGCATGCCCAGCAGCATCGGCAACGCCTTGCCCGCGGCCAGCCTCACACTGTTCGGCGAGGTGCAGGCGACGACCACCTCGGGCCCCCGCGGGCCCGCGGGGCCGTCGCTCAGCAGTTCGTCGGCGCGCGGCACCACCGCCACCTCACGGAAACCGAACCGTTCGCCGCGCCCCGCCACCCGTGGTGCGCGCAGCCAGTCGAGAAGCAGCTCCAGCGATTCCGGGAAGCCGTTCTCGTACGCGTCGAGACCGCCCCCGAACACCTCCAGGTCCACCCACGGACCGCCCCGGCCCACCCCGAGGGAGAACCGTCCGCCGCTGGTGAGGTGCAGCAGTGCCGCCTGCTCGCCGAGCGCCACCGGGTGGTGGTTGGGCAGCACGCTCACCGCCGTACCGACACGGATTCTGCGGGTACGGCCGAGCAGCAGCGCGGCCAGGGTGACGGCGGACGGGCAGACCCCGTACGGCACGAAGTGATGCTCTGCCAGCCAGACGGAATCGAGTCCGGACTCCTCCGCCACCTCGGCGGACCTGACCGCCCGGTGCAGGGCTTCCCCCTGCCCCTGCCCCGGAAACTGTGCTGCCAGTACGAACGTTCCCACGCGCATCGCCTGTTGCCTCCTTGCGGCCGGCGCGGTTCTCCCCTGTCGGCAACAACGTCTGACACGTGCCAAAGGCACGGTCCGCACCGAAGTTGTTGCGATTTTCCGCTAACTCACCCCGTTGCCGGAGGCCGCCGCGTGCCCCACGGGACGTCTGCCCCGGCGCGATGGCTCTAGGCTGGAAGGACCCTGCCCGTTCAGCCCGTGAGGTGTCACGTGTCCCCGCGCCGCAACCGCCCCCGAGGCGGCGAGAGCTCCACCGACAGTGCGAGTACGCCGGGGGAGCGGTACGGCGGGGGCGGGTCCAGCGAGAACTGGCAGGGCGAGGACTGGTCGGTGCGCCCGGTGAGCGGTGCGAGCGCGCAGGGCAAGCGCTACCGCTGCCCCGGCTGCGACCAGGAGATCCCGTCCGGCGTCCCGCACCTCGTCGCCTGGCCCGAGTTCGGTGGCATCGACGACCGGCGGCACTGGCACAAGGCGTGCTGGAACGCGAGGGACCGCCGCACCACACGGGTGCAGCGGTCCAGGAACGCGCCGCGCTACTGAGGGTTCAGACGTCGCGCCGGTCCATCGAGACGAAGGCGCCGGCCATGGCCACGGCCGCCACCCCCAGCATGATCCACAGCGGCTCCCAGCCGGACGGCCCGGAGTTGCTGATCGCGGCCCCGTAGAGGGCACCGAGCTGGTTGGGGATCGAGTACTCGAAGAGCGCCCGCTGGAGGCCGGACAGGCTCTCGTAGAACATGAACATCGCCAGCACGAGCGGCAGCAGCACCACCGCGATCATGATGGTGATGGCGCCCGCGGAGTGCCGGACGATCGCGCCGAGCCCCATCGAGAGCAGGCCGAGCAGCGCGATGTAGAGCCCCACGCCCACGGTGGCGCGCAGCCAGTCGCTGCCCGTGGCGTCCGCACCGTCCAGGACCACCGTCTGGAACACCGCGACGATCGCGGCCGTCACCGTGGTGATGGTGAAGGACAGCAGGAAGAAGACGGCCGCCTTGGCGGTCAGCACCCGGCCCCGGCTCGGGCAGGCCGTCAGCGTCGTACGGATCATGCCGGTGCCGTACTCGGAGGAGATCGTCAGCACACCGAGGGTGATCACACAGATCGACCCGAGGAGCACTCCGAAGAAGCCGAGGCTGAGCACCGGCTCGTCGCTCAGGTTCGCGTCGGTCGCGGCGACGGCGAACGCGGACAGCAGCCCGACGGCGAACATCAGCGCGATCATCACACCGAGCGTCCACAGGGTGGAGCGTACGGAGCGGATCTTCGTCCACTCGGAGGCGATGGCGTCCCCGAGCGTGGGGACCCGGACCGGGATCGGTGAGGCGTACGTGCCGTGCGGGGCGGGCCAGGCCCCCTGCGGCTGCTGCTGGGGGGCCTGCGGGGTGGCCGGCGTCGTCATCGGGGGTCCTCGCTGGTCTTGCGCTCGGTCGGGGCTGCGGCGGGGGCCGCGGGCTCCACCGCGGGGGCCGGGGGAGCCACCGGGGGAGCCGCGGGGGCCGCGGGGGCGGCGGGCGGCACGGGAGCGGCCGGAGGGGCCGCGTACGGGTTCGGTCCGGGCGGCGGCGGGGCGTACCAGCCCTGCTGCGGCGCCTCGGGGGCCTGCGGCTGCCCGTATCCGCCGCCGTATCCGGGGCGGTCCCCGTAGCCGGCTCCCAGGGGCCCGTGGGCCCCCGGCGGCGGCTCCAGGAGCCCCGCCTTCGCGTCCGCCGTCGAGCGGTAGTCCACGGCGCCCTGCGTCATCCGCATGTACGCCTCCTCCAGCGAGGCCTGGTGCGGCGAGAGCTCCCACAGCCGGACGTCCGAGGTGTGCGCCAGATCACTGATCCGGGGCAGCGGGAGTCCGGTCACACGCAGGGCGCCGTCCGGCTCCGGCATGACCCGGCCGCCCGCCTCGGTGAGCGAGGCGGTCAGCTTCTCCCGCTGCTCGGGCGCGCCCTCCGGGACGCGTACCCGGGCGAAGTCGGCGGAGTTCGCGGAGATGAAGTCGGTGATACCCATGTCGGCGAGCAGCTGACCCCGCCCGATCACGATCAGATGGTCGGCCGTGAGGGCCATCTCGCTCATCAGATGGCTGGAGACGAAGACGGTCCGCCCCTCGGAGGCCAGCATCTTCATCAGGTTGCGGACCCAGAGGATGCCCTCGGGGTCGAGTCCGTTGACCGGTTCGTCGAAGAGCAGCACCTGCGGGTCGCCCAGGAGCGCCGCCGCGATGCCGAGCCGCTGCCCCATACCGAGCGAGAAGCCGCTGGAGCGCCGTTTGGCCACGTCCTGGAGCCCCACGACACCCAGCACCTCGTCGACCCGGGCGGAGGGGATACCGCCCAGCTGCGCCAGCGACAGCAGGTGGTTCCGGGCGCTGCGGCCGCCGTGCACCGCCTTGGCGTCCAGCAGCGCGCCCACCTGGCGCGGAGCGTTCGGCAGACTGCGGAAGGCATGGCCGCCGATCGTCACATGGCCCGAGGTCGGCCGGTCGAGGCCGAGCATCATCCGCATGGTGGTGGACTTGCCCGACCCGTTGGGACCGAGGAAACCGGTGACGGCCCCCGGCCGCACCTGGAACGAAAGGTTGTACACGGCCGTCTTCGCGCCGTAGCGCTTGGTCAGGCCGACTGCCTCGATCATTCTCCAGCCCCATCGACTTATCTGTCGTCGGGGCCCGGGCTGCCTGGCCGCACGCCCCCGTAAGAGTTAGGAGGATAACCAGCGCTTGACGGTTCCGGCCAAGTTCCGCTGCCGGACGGCAGGTGCCGGGGCGCGATTTCCTACGCGTCCCGCTTTCTCAGGACGACGTATCCGCCGATCACCGCCGCCGCCACCCAGGCGAGGAGGATCCCGAGACCGCCCCAGGGTCCGTACGGTGCCGGATCGCTGTTCATGGCGTCCGGGACCACCTGCATGATCTTGGAGCCCGCCTGGTCGGGGAAGTACCGGGCCACGCTCTTGGCGCCCGGGACCGCGGACAGGATCTGCGAGACGAGGAAGAAGAACGGCATCAGGATGCCGAGCGACAGCATGGAGCTGCGCAGCATCGCCGCCACGCCCATCGAGAAGATCGCGATCAGGCCCATGTAGATGCCGCCGCCGAAGACCGCGCGCAGCACGTTGTCGGCGCCGATGTCCGTACGGTGGTCCCCCAGCAGGGCCTGGCCCAGGAAGAACGAGATGAAGCTGGTGGCGAGGCCGACGACCAGCGCCAGGACCCCGGCCACCGCGATCTTGCTGAAGAGGAACGTGGCTCGCTGCGGCACGGCCGCCAGCGAGGTGCGGATCATGCCGGAGCTGTACTCCGTACCGACCACCAGCACGCCGAACACGACCATCGCGAGCTGGCCGAGGATCATTCCGGAGAAGCTGACGAAGGTCGGGTCGAAGGTGGCGCGCTCCGCGTCGGAGAGATCGTCGAACTGGGAGTTCATCAGGGCGCAGAGGGCCGCGCCCATCGCGACGGTGACGACGAACGCGGAGATGAGCGTCCATGTCGTCGAGGAGACCGTGCGGATCTTGGTCCATTCGGAGGTCAGGACCGCGGTTACCGATGCCATCGTCGTCACGCCTCCTTGCCGTCGCCGGAAGCGCCGCTGCCGCCCGGTCGGTTCCACTGGTCGCCCCAGCCCGCTCCCACCCGCGGTGGCGGCGCCCCGTCCCGTTCCGAGTGGGCGTGGTACTCCACGGAGCCCGCGGTCATCTGCATGAAGGCTTCCTCCAGTGAGGCCCGCTGGGCGCTCAGCTCGTGCAGCACCAGCTGGTGCCGGGCGGCCAGCTCACCCAGGGCCTCGGTGGAGGCGCCGTCGATCTCCAGGGTGCCGTTCCCCGACTCGATCACGACGATGCCCTCCGCGTGCAGCACATCGCGCAGCCGTTCCTGCTGCGGGGAGCGCAGCCGTACGTAACTGCGCGAATTCTCGTGGATGAAGTCGGCCATCGAGGTGTCGGCGAGCAGTCTGCCCTGACCGATCACGATCAAATGGTCGGCCGTCAGTGCCATTTCGCTCATCAGGTGCGAAGAGACGAAGATCGTCCGGCCCTCGCCGGCGAGTGTCTTCATCAGATTGCGGATCCAGTGAATGCCCTCGGGGTCCAGACCATTGACGGGTTCGTCGAACATCAGGATCTCGGGATCACCGAGCAGCGCGGACGCGATTCCGAGCCGCTGGCCCATACCGAGGGAGAAACCCTTGGACTTCTTCTTCGCCACCGCGCTCAGGCCGACCGTGTCGAGAACTTCCGCGACCCGGCTCTCGGGGATGCGATTGCTCTGCGCGAGGCACAGCAGATTGTTGTACGCGCTGCGACCGCCGTGCATCGACTTGGCGTCGAGCAGCGCCCCGATGTACTTCAGCGGCTCCCGCAGCTCGTGGTAGTTCTTGCCGTCGATGCGCACGGAGCCGCTGGTGGGGTTGTCGAGATCGAGCATCATCCGCATCGTCGTGGACTTGCCCGCCCCGTTAGGGCCCAGAAAACCCGTCACCATTCCGGGCCGGATCAGGCAGGACAACTGGTCGACGGCGACCTTGTCGCCGAATCGCTTGGTGAGTCCGTCAAGCTCGATCATGCGTTCACGCTAGAACGGCCGCGCGCCCGGCGCCACCACAAGGGCGGAACCGGGCGCACGAGCGGTACGGCTGAGGTACCCGAAGGGTCAGCGGCCCTGCTGAGCCGGGACACCACGGGTGACGGGCTCGTCGTCCGCCGGCGAACCGGCCGCGGCCACCGCGGCACCGGTCAGCGTCGCCAGCATCTCGCGGACGTTGGTCAGCTGCGCGTTGATCGAGTCGCGGCGGTTGGTGAGCGCCGCCAGCTCGCGCTCGGACTCGCTGCGGATCCGGTCGGCCTTGGCGTTCGCGTCGGCCACGATGTCCTCGGCCTGGCGCTGCGCGGTCTCCACCGTCTGACGGGCCCGGCGCTCGGCGTCCGTACGGAGCTTCTCGGCCTCCAGGCGGAGCTGCTCGGCGCGGTGCTCGATCTCGGCGAGACGCTTCTCGGCCTTGGCCTGACGGGACGCGAGGTCGCGCTCCGACTGCTCGCGGCGCTTGGCCAGGTTCGTCTCGAAGTCCGCGGCGGCCTGAGCGGCCTTGGCGCGGGTCTCCTCGAAGAGGGCGTCCGCCTCCTCGCGCTTGGACTGGGCGTCCTTCTGCGCCTCGGTGCGCAGCGTGGTCGCCTCGCCCTTGGCCTTCTCGACGATGCGAACGCCCTCGTCCTCGGCCTTCGACTTGCGCTCGGCCGCGAACGACTCGGCGTCGTTGCGCACCTGCTGGGCGGCCGACTCGGCCAGCTCACGGTGCTGCTCGGCGGCGCGACGGGCCTCCTCACGCAGGTCCTTGGCCTCCTCCTCGGCGAGGCGGAGAATCTTCTCGACACGGGCACCGAGACCGGCGTACGACGGCTCTGCGTCGTTGACCTGGGCCTGGGCGTTCTGCGTTTCGAGGTGGAGTTCCTCGATGCGCTTTTCCAGAGAGGTGATTCGGGCCAGAGCACTATCACGGTCGGCGACGAGCTTGGTGATGCGGTCGTCCACCTGACCGCGGTCGTAACCACGTCGCACGAGCTCGAAGCCGAAGGGGGAGGAAGGGTCGCTCATGGGGTTCCTGTCGAATGAGACCGGTGAGGTGATAGAGGGAATCCTAGGGGCCTGAACGGCGTGTCAGCGTGCAGATGCCGGTTTGATCTGGAGAATGACACCCCTTTTGAGTGGCTGACCTCCGGAGTACTTGCTCCCCGAAGGGTTGAATGTCCATGACGAAGCACGGGACATCGCGGTCCGGACACTCCTGACGAAGTATCGGACATCGCCGGTCCGCTCACCCCTCGGACGACTTGCCACCGGACCGTGTACCCGCCGCCGCCGTGGCCTTGGTGCTCCCCGGGGAACTGCCGTTGGCGGGCTTGGTGCCCCCGGTCGGTGCCTCGAAGGACTCCAACGCCTCCAGTACGTCCTGGACCCGTGAGATCTCCGTATTGATGTCCGCCCGCCTGCGTACCAGTACGTCCAGCTCCCGCCTGCCCTCGTCGACCATCTGCTTCGACTCGGTCTCGGCGTCGGCACGCAGCTTCTCGGCCTCGCGGACCAGTTCGGCCTTCTTGGACTCGGCCTCCTTCAGGAGCGACTCGGCCCGCTTCACCGCCGCGATCCGGACCTTGCTCGCCTCCGAATTGGCCTCCGCCAGCAGCTCCTTGGCCTTCGCCGCGGCCTCGTCACGCTGCTCGGTCGCCGCCTTCATCAGATTGTCGACGCGCTCACCGGCGGTCTTCATCTGCTCGGAGGTCTCCCGGCGGGCCCGCTCGTGCAGCTCCTCGATCTCGCTCTCCAGCCGGGCCCGCAACTCCTCGGACCGCTCCCGGTTCGCGGTGGCGTCGCGCCGCGCGCCGACCAGCAGCTCGTCCGCGTCCGTACGGGCACGCTCCACCAGGGTGTTGCCCTCGACCGTCGCCTCGGACGTGATGCGCACGGCCTCCTTGCGGGCCGCGCCGACCATCGTGTCGGCCTGCGCCTCGGCCTCGGTGGCGGAGCGGAGCGCCTCCTCCTGGGCCTTGTTGACCAGCTGGTCGGCCTGCTCGGCGGCGTCGGCACGCCGCTTCGCCGCGGCCTCCCGGGCCTCGTCGAGCATCCGGTCCGCCTCCTGGCGGGCCTCGGCGCGCATCTGCTCGGCCGCCGACTCCGCCTCGGCCCGCACCCGTTCGGACTCCTCGCGGGTCCGGGCCGCGTGCTCCTGTGCCGAACCGACGGTCTCCGCCGCCTCCGCGCGCAGCCGCTCCGCCTCGTCGGTGGCCTCCGCGACGAGGCGTTCCGCCTTCTCGGCCGCGTCGGCGCGTCGCCGCTCGGCCTCGGTGGTGGCCTCCCCGACGAGCTGGTTGGCCGCTTCGCCGGCCTCGGTACGGATCCGCTCGCTCTCGGCCGTCGACTCACCGATGAGCAGATCGGACTGCGCCGCTGCCTCCGAACGGATGCGGTTCGCGTCCTGACGGGCCTCCGCACGGGCGCGCGAGGCGTCCTGCTCCGCCGAGGCGAGCGAGTCGGACGCTTCGGTACGGACCCGCTGGCTGTACTCCGAGGTGTCGGCGCGCATCCGCTCCGACTCGGCGATCGCGTCGGAGACCGTACGCTCGGCCAGCGCCTTCGCGGCCTCGGCCTCCTCGCCCGCCACCTGGCGGACGCGGTTGGCGTCCTCGGCGGCCCGCTCCCGCTCGGCGTAGGCATCCGCGCGGACCCGGTCCGCCTCCTCCTGCGCCTCGGTCCTGGTCCGGTCCGCGGAGTGCTCGGCGGCGGAGCGCAGCCCGGCGATCTCCTCCTCGGCCTGCTCCTGGAGACCGGCGACGGAGTCACGTACCTGCTGGGCGGTCTGCTCGGCCGCGGCGACCAGCTCGGTCGCCCGGGAGTCCGCCTCCTCGACGAGCCGCTGGGCCTCGGTCTGGGCCTCCTCGACGCGCTTGCGGGCGGAGGCCAGCAGCTCCTCGCTCTGCTCGCGGGCCCTGACCCGCTCCCGCTCCGCCTCGGTGCGCGCGGAACCCAGGGTCTCCTCGGCCTCCCGGCGGCGCCGGTTGGCCTCCTCCTGGGCGGCGGACAGCGCCTCGGCCGCCTCGGCGGCGACCCGCTCGGCGGCGGCGGCGGCCTCGGCCCGTACCCGGTCGGCACTGTCCTGCGCCTCGGACTTGAGCCGCTCCGCCTCGGCGGCGGCCTCGCCGCGCAGCCGTACGGCGACGTTCTCGCCCTCCGCGCGGGACTGCGAGGCATCGGCCGCGGCCTCGTCGCGCAGCCGCTCGGCCTCCGCCTCGGCCTGCTCCTGGAGGGTGCGCAGCCGCTCGGCGGCCTCCGTGCGCAGCCGCTCGGACTCCTCGTTCGTCTCGCGGCGGATGCGCTCCGCTTCGGTACGGGCCTCGCTCAGCGTCTCCTCGGCGCCCGCGAGGCGGGTCTCGGCCTCGGTGTGCAGCCGGCTCAGCTCGTCGGCGGCCTCGGCCTGCCGGGCGGCCACCGCGCGCTCGGTCTCCGCGCGGAGCTCGGCCGCCGCCTGCTCGGCCGCGGCGGTGAGGGACTCCGCCTGCTCCTCGGCCTCGGCCCGGAGCTTGTCGGCCTCGGTCCGGGTGCGCTCCAGGGTCTCCTCGGCCTGCTTGCGCAGGGTGGCGGCGCGCTCGGACGCCTCGGTGCGCACCCGCTCGCTCTCGGTGCCCGCGGAGGTCCGCAGCTCGTCGGCGTCCGACCTGGCCTTGGTCAGCAGCTCCTCGGCGGTGCGGGCACCCTCCTCCAGCTGCTGGACGGCCTCCCGGCGGGCCTCGCCGCGGATCCGCTCGCCCTCGGCGACGGCCTCGGAGCGCAGCTGCTCGGCCTCGCCGCGCAGCCTGCGGGCCTCCTCCTGGAGCTCGACCGTCTTGGCCCGGTACTCCTTGGTGTCGTCCTTGGCCGCGCCCTTGAGCTGGTCGGCCTGTTCGGCGGCCTCGCCGCGCAGCCGGTCGGCCTCGGCCTCCGCCTCGCGGCGGATCCGGTCGGCCTCCTCGCTCGCCGCGGAGGTGGTGGACCTGGCGTCCTCGGACGCCTTCGTCAGTACTTCCTCGGCGGTACGGGCGGCCTTGGCGAGCTGGGCCGCGGTGTCCTCGGCGGCCGTGGTGCGGGCCTTCTCGGACGCCTCGGCGACCAGCCGGTCGGCCTCGGCGCGGGCGTCGCCGAGGGCCTGTTCGGCCTCTTCCTTGAGCGCCTCGGCACTCTTGGTGGCCTCGCCGACCAGCCGGGCGATCTCGGACTTGGCCGTACGGGTGCGCTGCTCGTTCTGCGACTCGGCGCCGGCCAGCCGCTTGACCGCGGTCTCCTTCGCCTCGGAGACGACCTTCTCGGCCTCCAGGCGGGCCTCGCGCAGCCGGGTCTCGGCCTCCTGGAGGCGCTGGTCGGCCGACCGGTTCAGCTCGGCGGTCTGCTGCCTGGCCTGGCCGGTCTCGGCGGCTGTCGAGGTGCGCAGCTGCTCGGCGTGGCTGCTGGCCTCCTGGGCCTGTGCGGACGCCGCGTTCAGCAGGCGCTCGGCGTCCTTGCGGGCGCGCAGCAGGACCGCTTCGGCTTCGGAGCGGGCCGACTCGGTCTCGGAGCCGAGCCGTCGCCGGGTCTCCTCGGCGAGCCGGTTGGCCTCGTTGCGCGCGGCGGCCAGGGACTGCTCGGCCTCGGCGCGGGACTCGTCCAGGAGGCGGCGGGCCTGGGACTCGGTGCGGGCGCGCAACTGCTCGGCCCAGGCGACGTTCTCGTTGACGTGGGACTCGACGGTCTGGCGGCGTTCGGCCAGCTCCTGGTCGAGCCGCTGTCTGCGCTGGACGGCCTCGGTGTGCAACTCGGCCTGGAGCCTGGCCTGGTGCTCGGCGTGCTCCTGAAGAATCCGCTGCGTCTGCGCGCGGGCGTCGCGGAGCTCGCGCTCGGCGTCGCTGCGCAGCTGGTCGGCCTGGATCTGGGCGTTACGGAGCAGCTGGTCGGCCTGGTAGCCCAGGTCCCCGCTGTCGTAGGCGGGACGGGTCGCGAGATTGCGCCGGGCCTCGTGCAGCTTGGCGCGCAAGACCTCGACCTGGTAACCGAGGTCCTCGGCGTGCTGGACGGCCTTCTCCCGGTCGGTCTTCAGCCGGTCCATCTCGGCTTCGAACCGCGAGAGATGATCGTCAGCTCGGTGGCTCTCCTGGCGTTCGTAGCCCCGCACTGCGCGGTCCCATCCGTCCCCTGGTCGCAACTCTCCAAACGAGCACCGTTCGCCGGCGAACGGCCCCCCGGGGAATGGTGACAGACAAACGACGGGGACGCGGTGCGGCCCCGACCCGGCCCCGGCCCGGAACAGCCCACTCTACCGGCCCAGGTATGCGGAGGTCAGTGCTCCGTCCGGGACGTGACCAGTTCCGTGAGCACACCGTGGCAGTCCTTCGGGTGCAGGAACGTGATCCGCGACCCCATCGACCCGGTCCTGGGCTCGTCGTACAGCACCCTGACGCCCTTCTCCCGGATGTCCGCGGCGTCCTGGTCGACGTCGGCGGTGCCGAAGGCGATGTGGTGGACGCCCTCCCCGTTCTTCGCCAGCCACTTGCCCACGGCCGAGTCCTCACGGGTCGGCTCCAGCAGCTGGAGGTAGGAGGCCCCGCCGTCCGAGGTCCCGTTGATCTTGAGCATGGCCTCCCTGACGCCCTGCTCCTCGTTGATCTCGGAGTGGAACACCTCGAACCCGTACGTCGCGCGGTAGAACTCCACCGTCTTGTCGAGGTCGAAACAGGCAATCCCGATGTGGTCGATTCGCGTCAGCATGGATCCAGTGCAGCGCCCCGGACATGGTTACGCAACGTGCGCGCCATCACACCCTTTGCCGGATGACGGGCGAGGTACCGCTCAGTACATTCAGGTAAACCCTCGTTCACATACAACCCCAAGGGGCCGTGCCCATGTCAGGAACGACCGGTACCACCACCTCAGTGATCGTCGCGGGCGCCCGTACGCCCATGGGCCGCCTCCTCGGCTCGCTGAAGAGCTTCTCCGGGGCCGACCTCGGCGGCATCGCCATCAAGGCCGCGCTGGACCGGGCCGGGATCGGCGGCGACCAGGTCGAGTACGTGATCATGGGCCAGGTCCTCCAGGCCGGGGCGGGGCAGATCCCGGCCCGCCAGGCCGCGGTCAAGGCCGGCATCCCGATGAACGTCCCCGCGCTCACCGTCAACAAGGTGTGCCTCTCCGGGCTCGACGCCATCGCCCTGGCCGACCAGCTCATCCGCGCCGGGGAGTTCGACGTCGTCGTCGCCGGTGGCCAGGAATCCATGACCAACGCCCCGCACCTGCTGCCGAAGTCCCGCGAGGGCTACAAGTACGGCGCGATCGAGATGCTCGACTCCATGGCGTACGACGGTCTGACCGACGCCTACGAGAACATTCCGATGGGCGAGTCCACCGAGAAGCACAACACCCGCCTCGGCCTGGACCGCGCCGCCCAGGACGAGATCGGCGCCCAGTCCCACCAGCGTGCCGCCGCCGCCCAGAAGAACGGCATCTTCGAGGCCGAGATCACCCCGGTCGAGATCCCGCAGCGCAAGGGCGACCCGGTCCTGTTCGCCAAGGACGAGGGCATCCGCGCCGAGACGACCGTCGAGTCGCTGGGCAGGCTGCGCCCCGCCTTCGCCAAGGACGGCACCATCACCGCGGGCACCTCCTCGCAGATCTCCGACGGCGCCGCCGCGGTCGTCGTCATGAGCAAGGCCAAGGCGCAGGAGCTCGGCCTGGACTGGATCGCCGAGATCGGTGCCCACGGCAATGTCGCGGGCCCGGACAACTCGCTCCAGTCACAGCCCTCCAACGCCATCAGGCACGCTCTGAAGAAGGACGGCCTCACCGTCGAGGACCTCGATCTGATCGAGATCAACGAGGCGTTCGCGGCCGTCGCCGTTCAGTCGATGAAGGACCTCGGGGTCACCTCGGAGAAGGTCAACGTCAACGGCGGGGCCATCGCGCTCGGCCACCCGATCGGGATGTCCGGCGCCCGCGTGGTCCTGCACCTGGCCCTGGAGCTGAAGCGGCGCGGCGGCGGCACCGGCGCGGCGGCGCTGTGCGGCGGCGGCGGTCAGGGCGACGCGCTGATCATCCGCGTTCCCCGCTGAGGGCGGCCGCGGCCCCCTGGCCCGGCAGGTGACACTCGTAACCCCGAGAACTGAGTGAACGGAGCGGTGATGGTGGACGTCCCCACCCTGGTCGAGCAGGCGCGGCAGGGCAGGCCGCGGGCGGTGGCCCGGCTGATCTCGCTGGTGGAGGGGGCGTCACCGCAACTGCGCGAGGTGATGGCGGCGCTGGCCCCGCTGGCGGGCCACGCGTACGTCGTCGGGCTCACCGGTTCGCCCGGTGTGGGCAAGTCCACCTCGACCTCGGCGCTGGTCTCCGCCTACCGCCGGGCCGGCAAGCGGGTCGGCGTCCTCGCCGTCGACCCGTCCTCGCCGTTCTCCGGGGGCGCGCTCCTCGGCGACCGGGTGCGGATGTCGGACCACGCCTCCGACCCCGGCGTCTACATCCGCTCCATGGCCACCCGCGGACATCTGGGCGGCCTCGCCTGGTCGGCACCGCAGGCGATCCGGGTGCTGGACGCGGCGGGCTGCGACGTGATCCTCGTCGAGACGGTCGGCGTCGGCCAGTCGGAGGTGGAGATCGCCTCCCAGGCCGACACCTCCGTCGTGCTGCTCGCCCCCGGCATGGGCGACGGCATCCAGGCGGCGAAGGCCGGAATCCTGGAGATCGGCGATGTGTACGTCGTCAACAAGGCCGACCGGGACGGCGCGGACGCCACCGCCCGCGAGCTGAACCACATGCTGGGCCTCGGGGAGTCGCGGGGACCCGGCGACTGGCGCCCGCCGATCGTCAAGACGGTCGCCGCCCGCGGCGAGGGCATCGACGAGGTCGTCGAGGCGCTGGAGAAGCACCGGGCGTGGATGGACGAGCACGGGGTGCTGGCCGCCCGGCGCACCGCGCGGGCGGCCCACGAGGTCGAGACGATCGCCGTCACGGCCCTCCGCGAGCGGATCGCCGATCTGCACGGCGACCGCCGCCTGGACGCCCTGGCGGCAAGCATCGTGGCAGGCCGTCTCGACCCGTACGCGGCGGCCGACGAACTGGTGGCGGGGCTCACGGGCGAGTCCTGACGGTTCCCCGGGCGGCGTGCGGGCCGCCCGCGGGAACCGGCCCACGGCGCACCCCCGTCCCTTCTCCCTGAGAAGCCGTCAGTTATGGGACGCGGGTGCGCCGTTCGTTGCGCCACGGCCCTGCCGGGCGTGCGGCGCGCGTGGCAGGATGCCACGGGACACGCGCCGCGCCTGTCCTGTGGGTCGTGCGCACCGACCGTGCGCACCAGGGGGGAAGCGACGCATGCCGGGGCCGCTGCGGGAGGACTCGCCGAGACGGATCGGGCCGTACGCGATACGGGCCAGGCTCGGCGCGGGAGGCATGGGGGAGGTCTACCTCGGGGTACGGGACGAGGCGACCTGCGGGGCGGACACACCTGCCGGCGCCACGGGCGGTGCGGGTGCCCCGGACGCCCCCGGCGCTCCGGGCGCCGCCGAGCCCGTCGCCGTCAAGACGGTGCGCCGTGAGGTGGCCGGTGACCCCGGCTTCCGTACCCGCTTCCGGCGCGAGATCGCCCTCGCCCGCTCCGTCACGGGCCCCTGGCTCGCCCCGCTGCTCGACGGCGACGCCGACGCCGAGGTGCCCTGGCTCGCCACCGGCTATGTGGCGGGCCCGACCCTCTCGGCCGCGGTGCGCCGTTCGGGGGCGCTCGGCGAGGAGGAGGCGCGGATGCTCGGCGCCGGGCTCGCCCGCGCGCTGGAGGCCGTCCACGCGGCGGGCGTGGTGCACCGGGACGTGAAGCCGGGCAATGTGATGCTCGCCGCGGACGGCCCGCGGCTCATCGACTTCGGGATCGCCCGGAACCCGAGCGCCACCCCGCTCACCACCACCGGCCGGATGGTCGGCAGCCCCGCCTTCATGTCCCCGGAGCATGTCGCGGGCAGCGGACGCGTCGTGTCCGCGTCGGACGTCTTCGCCCTCGCCTCCGTGCTCTGCTTCGCCGCCACCGGGCGCGACCCCTTCGGCGACGGGCCCGTCGCCGCCGTGCTCTACCGGGTCAAGTACGTCGAGGCCGACCTGAGCGAGGTGCCGGCCGCCCTGCGCGCGGTCCTCGCGGACTGCCTGGCTGCCGACCCGGCAGCCCGCCCCACCGCCGCCGAACTCGCCGCGCGCCTCGCCCCGGACGCCGCCGTCGGCTGGCCGGCACCGATGGCGGAGCACATCGCCGAGCACGAGAGGGAGCTGGCCGTCCTCCGGGCGCTGGAGGGGCCCCTGCTGCCGGGGTACACCCCGACGGAGGCCGCCACCGGAAGCAGGGTGCCGGCCGATCGGCTGCCCACCCGCGGACCGGGCCTGCCCCCGGAGCCCACGCCGTCCGCCGCCCGTTCCCCGCTGCCGTCCTGGGGCCGCTACGCACGCGCCGCGGCCGTCGGGCTCCTCCTGGCCGGCGCCGCCACCGGCGGCCTGCTCGCCCTGCGTGACGACGATCCGGACGGGACCGGCGGCGCCGGAAGCCCCGGGGGTACCGGAGGCACACCCGCCCAGGTGCTCGCCGGGATCGACGCCCAGGGCGGACCCGCGGGCTCCGGCACCGTCCCCTACGGACGCGACATCCGCCCCGCCGGCTGGAAGCCGTGGCAGGGCAGGCTCGCCGCCGCGCCGCTGGGCTGCGCGGCCGGCCGGTACGCCGTGGTCTGCCGCAGGACCGACGGATCGTACGAGGCGCTGTCCGCCTCCGACGGGAAGAAGCTCTGGGACTACGCGGCAGCCGAGGAGAACGCCGGTCCGGGCGCGCGGGTCAGCCCGACCGGGCAGTTCTTCATGCCCGGCGGCTCCACCCGCCCGGCGATCCACGGCGACACCGTCCTCCTGGCCACCGGCAACCGGCTGCTCGCGCTGGACTCCCGTACCGGAAAGACGCGTTGGGAGAGCAGGTCCGGCGGCGCGCACTGGCTGGAGAGCGCCCCGGTGGTCGCCGACGGGCTGGTGTTCGCCGACATCGGCGACACCCCGCACGGCGCGCAGGTCGCCGCCTTCGACCTCCGTACCGGCGAGGAGAAGTGGCGCAAGCCGCTCGTCGGTGACGACATCACCCAGGCGCAGTGGTACGACTACTGGCCGCTGGCCACCGACGACGGGGTGCTCTACATCCTCGGCGGGGACGGGGTACGCGCGCTGCGCACGACGGACGGCGAGGAACTGGGCCGGGCCGACGACGAGACCACGGCCGACTGCCGGGACGCCCTCGTGCGCCTGCCCCTCGTCCACTGCTCCGTCTACACCCATACCACGGACGAGGAGGGCATCGCCGTCTACCGGCTCCGCGCGCCGTCGCTCAGGCTGACCGGACAGGTCGCGGTCACCCCCGAACTCACCACCGGCACCACGCTGGCGGCCGTCGACGACCACGTCATGGTCCTCGCACGCGGCAGTGCGCCCTGGGTGGACGACACGACCGCGCCGGAGATCGTCCTGACCGCGCGGGAAGGCGGCCGGGTGCTGGGCCGCTACCCCCTGCGCAAGGACGCGGGGGGCGGCCGCAGGAATCCGGTCTCCGCGCCGGTGATCGTGGCCGACACCCTCGTATGGGCGGACACCACCACGCTCTACAGCGTCCCGCTCAACGGCGGCTCCGCGCCCGGCAAGCTCCGCGGCACCCCGCTCAAGGGCGCGCCCGGCCCCACGGTCCCGCCGTCCTACGACGAGCTCGACTGGGGCGTGCGGTTCGAACAGGAGCTGCTGTCACCGGAGATCCTGCCGGTCGGCGGGGCCGTGTACGTCCTCTACGACCAGGGCACCGTCCTGTCCGTCCCGCTGCCGGGCCCGGCCGCCTCATGATCGGGCCGCTCGCCCCCGGCGTACGCACCCGGATCGGCCCGTACCAGCTGCTCGGCCTGCTCGGCGCGGGCGGCATGGGCGAGGTCTACCTCGCCCGGCCCGGCACGGCGCGGACCGCTTCCGGTGATCCGCTCGCCGGGCTCGTCGCGCTGAAGACGATGCACACCGGTCTCGACCTCGACGAAGGGTTCCGGATCCGCTTCCGCCGGGAGATCGCGGCGGCCGGTGCGGTGCGCAGTCCGCACTCGGCCGCGCTCGTCGGCGGGGACGCCGACGGTCCGCGGCCCTGGCTCGCCACCGAGTACGTCCCCGGCCCCACGCTCGCCGAGGCCGTCTCCCGCACCGGGCCGCTGCCCGAACCGGTGGTGCGCGCGGTGGGCTCGGGTCTCGCCCGTGCGCTGGCCGACATGCACGCGGTACGGGTGCTGCACCGCGACCTCAAGCCCGGCAACGTGCTGCTCGGCGCCGACGGGCCCAAGGTCATCGACTTCGGGATCGCGCAGGCGTTCGAGGCCACCCGGCTGACCCGGACCGGCGTGGTGGTCGGCACCCCCGGCTACATCTCGCCCGAGCACATCGAAGGTTCGCGGGCGCTGGTGCCCGCCTCCGACGTGTTCTGCCTGGGCGCCGTGCTCGCTCACGCCGCGTCCGGGCGCGGCCCGTTCGACGACTCCGACATGGCGGCGGTCATCTTCCGCATCGCTCACGGGGAGCCCGAACTCGGCGGCGTACCCGTGGGGTTGCGGCCGCTGATCGAGCGCTGCCTCAGCGCCCGCGCCGAGGACCGGCCGACACCGCCGGAGCTGGCCGGGCTGCTGTGGCCGGGGGAGTTCCCGGAGCCGTTCCCGTGGCACGACGCGGTGCGCGGGGAGTTCTCCCGGTACGCGGGGGAGGCGCGGGAGTGCGCGCGCTCGGCGCCCGCCGCGGACCGGGTGGTCGAGGCGGGTGCGGTGCCGGGGGCGCCCGGGGGCGGTGCGCCGGTTGGGGCGGCGCCCCTCGCCCGGCCGCCTGCCGTCCCAGCGCCCCTCGCCCCGTCGGCCGCTGCGCCGCTTTCGCCCCTCGCACCGGACCCGGCGCCGTCCCGGCGGCGCGGCCCGCGGATCGCGGTGGCGGCCGTCGCCCTCGCGGTGTGCGTGGCGCTCGGCGTCCTGCTGCTGCCGGGGCTGCTGGACGGGACCGGCGACGGGAGCGGCGGTGCGACGGGCGGGCGGCCCGGTGCCTCCGCGTCCCCCTCGCCGTCCGTGCGGCCCACCCCCGCCACGCTCGTCCCGGGTGCGGACGCGGGGCGCACCGGCGACTTCGGGGAGCGGGGCGCCGACAGCGCGGCGCGCCCCGCGGGGTGGCAGCCGTGGACCGGCGGGAAGGGCACCGGCGACCACGGCTGCGCGCTGTCCGGGGACACGCTGGTCTGTTCCGGCAGCCGCGGGGTGACCGCGCTGGACGCGGCGACCGGCACCGAGCGGTGGAACGTCCCGGAGCGGACCGGCGGCGATGCGGTGGGCACGGACGGCCGGTCGATCGCGGCGGTCGTCGAGGGCACGGTGTACGCGTTCGTTCCGGAGGCCCTCCTCGGGCTCCGTCTCACCGACGGCAAGGAGGTGTGGCGCAAGCCGATGCGGAAGGGGTACCTCGGCACCGGCGCCGTGTACGCGGACGGGGTGGTCCACTACGTCTCGCGGATCCGGGGCGGCTCCACGGGCCGGCTGGTCGCCCAGCAGGTGACGGGCGCGAAGCGGCCGGAGAGGTGGAGCGTGGAGTACCACGAGTTCCAGTTCACGCTGCTGGTCGCCGAGGGGCGGCTGGTGGCGGTCGGCGGCGACATCCGGATCTTCGACGCGGCCTCCGGCGACCGGCTGCCCGGAATCGTCCAGGGCGATGTGCCGTGCGGTGAACCGGTGCTGCGGAAGGCCGAGTTGCTCTGTCTGGGCGAGGAGGGCATCACCGTGATCGATGTGACCCGCACCGATCGGCGCAGAACTCTGGCCACGGCGGCGACCGCGTCGTACCGGCCCGCCGTCTCCGCGGACGGCACGGTCGTCCTCTCCTCGCCCGGCCGGCTGCGCGCGTTGCGCCTCTCGGACGGCGAGGAGCTGTGGAGCCATGTCTCGGATCTGGCGCTCGCCGGAGGTACGTCGGTCTCGGGCGATCACGCCCTCGTCGCCGACGGCGAGGTGGTGGACGCCTTCGCGCTGGGCGGCCGGGGGAGCATCGAGATGACGGAGCGCAAGGTCCTGAACGGACCGTTGGAGGACAGCTCCCGCCTGATCGCGGTCGGGGACGTGCTGTTCCTGTCCTTCGACAACGACGGATCGGTCGTGTCCGGCTTCGCACCCTGAGCCCTGAGCCCTGAGCCCTGAGCCCTGAGCCGTGGGCCTTGAGCCCTGAGCTCCGCGCCGGAAGGGCTTCGCGCCCCGAGCCCCGCGTCGGGAAGGGCTCAGGGCGCGCCGGACGCCGGGTCAGCGGTCGTCGCCGTCGTCCCCGCGGTCGTCATGGTCGTCGTGGTCGTCCCCGCGGTCGTCGTCGCTGTCGTCGTCACGGTCCACCGTGACCTTGCCGGTCTTCGCGTCGACGTGCAGCTCGTGGTGCCTGCCGTCCTTGCCCGCGATGTCGATGTCCCAGCGCAGGACGTTGCCCCTGCGGCCGTCGTCGTCATCGTCGTCGTTGTCCAGGTCGACGGAGGTCACGCTGCCGGGAGCGGTCCGCAGCGCCGACGTGACGGCCGCGTCCAGCGGGAGCGACGCGGACTTGGGCGCGTGGCGGTCGCGGTCGTCGTCGTTGTCGTCGCGGTCACTGAGCACCGTGCCGTTGCGGGCGTCGACGGTCACGTCGTGCCAGACCTTGTCGGAGCCGTACACATCCAGCTCCCAGACGTCGCGGTCCTCGTCGTCGTCCAGTTCCGCCTCGGTGACCGTGCCGGGGACGCTCTTCAGCGCGGCGGCGACGGCCTCGTCGAGGGAGATCGTGGTGGTGCCCGTGACGGTCCGCGCGGTGTCGTCGTCCCCGTCGGTGGTGATGGTCTTGGGAGCCGTGCCGCTGCCCGTGCTCCGGGCGGTGCGGTCGCTGTCGTCGTCCGCGAAGGCGACGGTGGTGGCGGCCGCGCCGCCGATGAGTACGGCTGCGGTGACGGCTGCGACGGCGATGTTGCGCTTCATGAGGTTCCTCCCCGAGGGATGTGCCGGTTCGACGGGTTCCACACTGCCGGGGTGATGCTGAACGCAGCCTGAAGCCACCTGAAGCCTTCTTCAGGTGGGGTTTGCGACCCTGTGCACATGCGCCTGTTGATCGTGGAGGACGAGAAGCGACTCGCGGTGTCCCTGGCCGGGGGACTCACCGCCGAGGGCTTCGCCGTGGATGTGGTGCACGACGGCCTCGAAGGGCTGCACCTGGCGAGCGGGGGAACGTACGACCTCGTCGTCCTGGACATCATGCTGCCCGGCATGAACGGCTACCGGGTCTGCGCCGCCCTGCGCGCCGCGGGACACGAGGTGCCCATCCTCATGCTCACGGCGAAGGACGGGGAGTACGACGAGGCGGAGGGACTGGACACCGGCGCCGACGACTATCTGACCAAGCCGTTCAGCTACGTCGTCCTGGTCGCCCGGATCCGGGCGCTGCTGCGGCGCCGCGGCACCGGCTCCGCCTCGCCCGTGCTCACCGTGGGCACCCTGCGGATGGACACCGCCGCCCGGCGGGTGCACCGGGGCGAGGACGAGATCGCGCTGACCACGAAGGAATTCGCCGTACTGGAGCAACTGGCCCTGCGGGCGGGCCAGGTGGTGAGCAAGGCGGACATCCTGGAGCACGTGTGGGACTTCGCCTACGACGGCGACCCGAACATCGTCGAGGTCTACATCAGCACCCTGCGGCGCAAGCTGGGAGCCGCGGCCATCCGTACCGTGCGCGGTGCCGGCTACCGGCTGGAGGCGCTGTGAGGTCCGTACGGGCCAGGGCCGCGCTCGGCGCCACGCTGGTCGTCGCCCTGGCGCTGATCGGTGCCGGGCTCGCCGTCCTCATGGTCCTGCGCGCCAACCTGACCGACCAGGCCGGACTCCAGGCGGAGGTGACGGCCCGCGAGGTGGCCGGGCAGCTCGCCCTCGACAAGGCGTACGGCGCGCTGGACCTGGACGACGAGGAGGACCACCCGGTCCAGGTGACCGACGAGGACGGCCGGGTGGTGGCCGTCTCCCAGGACCTGGAGGCGATCTCGGGCACGGACAGCGGCGTCGTACGGCCGGTCCCTTCCGCCCCGGCGGGCACGCCGGGCGATGACGACGACGATGACCGGGACGACCGGGACGACGGGGACGACGACGGCGGCCGTCCGGCGCGCGGCGAGGTGTCCTCTGACGACCCCGACTTCACCAACGGCACCGCCACCGTCGACGGCCACACCGCCGACTACCGCTTCGCCGCCGTCGAGGCGACCACCTCCACCGGGGTGACCCTGACCGTCCACGCGGGCGCCCCGCTCGCCACCGAGCAGGAGGCCGTGGGCACCGTGCGCGGGGCCATGCTGACCGGGCTGCCCGTGCTGCTGGTCGTCGTCGCGGGGGTGACCTGGCTGGTGACCCGTCGGGCGCTGCGGCCGGTCGAGGGCATCCGCCGGGAGATGGCCGCGATCACCGCGTCCGAGGACCTCGGCCGCCGGGTGCCGGAGCCCGATTCGCGCGACGAGATCGCCCGGCTGGCCCGTACGACCAACGAGACCCTGACCGTGCTGGAGGCATCCGTGGACCGTCAGCGGCGCTTCGTCGCGGACGCGTCGCACGAGCTGCGCAGCCCGATCGCCTCGCTGCGCACGCAGCTGGAGGTGGGCGCCGCCCACCCGGAGCTGCTGGACGTGCCGGGTGCGGTCGCCGACACCGTACGGCTCCAGACGCTGGCGGCCGACCTGCTGCTGCTGGCCCGGCTGGACGCGGGGGAGAAGCCGGGGCGTACGCCGCTCGACCTGGGCGCGCTGGTCCGCGAGGAGGTCTCGCAGCGCGTCGGCGACCGGATCCCGGTGACGGTGTCGGTGCCGGACACGGGCCCCTGCGAGGTGAACGGTTCGCGCGGGCAGCTGGCGCGGGTGATCGGCAATCTGCTGGACAACGCCGAGCGTCACGCGGATCGGGTGGTCGCGGTCTCGGTGGGCGCCGACGCGAACGGCGTGAGCGTCGAGGTGCGCGACGACGGGGCGGGTGTGCCGCCCGACGAGCGGGAGCGGATCTTCGAACGGTTCGTGCGCCTCGACGACGCCCGCAGCAGGGACGACGGCGGGGCCGGTCTGGGCCTCGCCATCGCCCGGGACGTCGCCACCCGCCACGGCGGCACGCTGACGGTGGACGGGGCGGCGGAGGGCGGCGCGCTGTTCCGGCTGCGGCTGCCCGGCGCGGACCGCCCGCACTGAGGACACCGCCGCACCGGGGCCGTACACGATGGGGCCGCCCCCTTGGACGAGGGGGCGGCCGTCGGTGATGTCGCTCGCGCCGTGGTGCCGTGTCCTGCGCCTTGCCGCGCCGTGGTGCTGCCGCGCCCTACGCCTTGCCGCGCCGTCCGCGCAGGTGCTCCGCGATCGGCGTCAGCGCCGTGTGCAGGTCTGCCAGGGCCTCGGGGGAGAGCAGGTCCATGAAGTGCTTGCGCACCGAGGCGACATGGTGCGGCGCGACCTTGCGCATGGTCTCGGCGCCGAGCGCGGTCAGTACGGCGTACAGTCCGCGGCGGTCCGACTCGCAGTTGGTGCGGCGGACCAGCCCCGCGGTCTCCATGCGGGTGATCTGGTGCGAGAGCCGGCTCTTGGACTGCAGGGTGGCAGCGGCGAGGTCGCTCATCCGCATGCGCTGGTCGTCCGACTCGGAGAGATTGACCAGGATCTCGTAGTCGTTGTTGGTCAGGCCGAACGGCTGGAGATCCTTCTCCAGCTGGTGCATCAGCAGCCTGCTGACGTCCAGGTGGGTGCGCCAGGCGCACTGCTCCGCGTCGTTCAGCCAGCGCGTGGCCGTCTCGGTCTCCATATATGGATTCTACCTAAGAAGTTGAAAGCCGGACGAAAGTAAGGGGTGTGACGCCCGGCACCGCCGGGGTTCGGGTCCCGGCCCGGGGGCCGGGATCGGCTCTGTGCACACGTTCGACGTCACACTCCGCAGACTACCGTTCACCAACCGAAGCGACGCTGGAGGTCCCCCAGCTGGCCGGGCAGACGGGGCGCGGACCCAGGTTGACCCGCCCCACCGGCACCACCCGCACCACCGGGCACTCCCGCCTGCTGCGGAGTCGCCCCCACCGTCTGCTCGGGCATCAGTACCTCGGTCGACTGGAGCAGCACCGTGCCCGCCCCGACGAACTCGAACTGGTGCTCCTCGCCCGACGCGCCACCGATTCCCGTCAGTGACCGCAGCCCGCCCATGATCCCCGACATATAGCCGTGGTCGTAGTGATGGCAGGGCGAGGGGCAGTCGGCCCAGCCCACCAGCGCCTGCGGATCGACCCGCAGCGGCGGTTCCATGAAGACCACCGGGCCGTTGGACGCCGCCACGAACTTCCCCGTACCGATCAGGGTCAGGAAGCCCGGCACGATCGACTGCTTCAGGGCCAGCGTCGGCTGGTAGGCCAGCAGGTTGCCGGACCTGATGGTCAGGTTCCCGTTCTCCAGGTCGTACGAGTTCACGTCGAAGGCCCGGTCCGCGAGCAGCATCTTCCCGCTGCCCTCGGCCACCACCCAGTCGCTCGCGTGCAGCGGTGAGTGGAAGCTCGTACGGATCAGCCGCTCGAAGCGGCCGTGCCCGATCCCGTTGAACTCGATCCGCCCGTAGTAGGCGATCATCTTCCCCTTCTGCAGGAACCACTGGCTCCCCTTCAGCTCCACACAGAAGGTGTACGCGTTGACGTTGTCGTCCGACGGCAGCGTCATCGGATCGAAGATCACGGGCGTGCTCACAGCTTCTCCTCCGACGCCTGGACGTAGACCGCGCCACTGCCGCTCAGCTCCAGCTGGAACGCCTCACCGGCCCCGCGCCCCACCATGTCGCGCCAGCCGAGCGCGGTGGACAGCTTGTTCGTCACGTCCCCGTGGTGGGCGACGTAGGCCTGCGGGTCCACATGCACCGGCCGGCCCGGCGCGATCGGCAGCTCGATCACCCCGCCGTGCGCCATCACCGCGACCGCGCCGTGGCCCTTGAGCGTCGTGGTGAACAGGCCCTGCCCGGTGACCTGACCGCGCACCATGCCCATCACCCCGCCCTGCGAACCCATGAACATCGTGCCCTGCTGAAGGGTGCCGTCGAAGGCGAGCAGCCGGTCGGCCTCCACGAACAGGGTGTCGCCCGCCAGGTTGATCACCTGGATGTGGTGGCCACCGTGGCCGAACATCACCGTGCCGCTGCCCTCGACCGTCATCAGCGGGGTCGCCTCACCCGCCACCCGCCGGCCGATCATGGAGGCGAGACCGCCTCCGCCGCCCTGCATGTTCGGGGTGAACGAGACCTCGCCGCGGTAGGCGAGCATCGCGCCCCGCTGGCTGTACATCTTCTGGCCGGGGGCCACCGAGGCCTCGACCATCTTCGCGTTGATCTCACGGAACGGCATCAGACATCGCCCCCGACGGTGTTCCGCTCACTGGGCTGTACGTAGACGAGCCCGTCGCCCTCGAAGCGGATCTGGAACGACTCGCCGGAGCCCTCGCCCATCAGCGTGCGGAAGTTCACCCCGGACTGGAAGTGCTGCTGGAGACTGCCCTGATGGGCGATGTAGGCGCCCGGGTCGACGGTCAGCGGGTACTGGGGCGTCACCCGCAGCAGCACCGCCGCGCCGTCCGACATGATCGCGGCCTGGCCGGTTCCCTCGACCGTGGTGGTGAACAGACCGTTGCCGCTCGCCCCGCCGCGCAGCCCGGTGAAGGACGTCCCGGTGCGCAGACCGCCGTCGGTGGCGAGCAGATTGCTCGCCTCGACGTACAGCTTGTCGCCGTGCAGCGAGACCAGATTGATCTCGCTCGCCCGGTCGGCGAAGTAACAGGTGCCCTGCCCCTTCACCTCCATCACCGTCATCTGCTCGCCGGTCAGCCGGCGGGTCACCATGCCGCGGACGCCCTCGCCCCCGCCGGACATCTTCTTGAACGCCATCTGTCCGTCGTACGCGACCATCGAGCCGTTCTTCGCCTTGACGGCGTCGCCGGTCAGGTCGACGGCGAGCGTCTTGCTGCCTTGGAGTCGGAACATCGCCACGGTCCGACGGTAACCGCCGGAGCCGTACGCCGACCAGGCCCCCCGGACCCTTCCGGCACCCGGGGCCGGGGGCGCCGGGCGGCGATGCCACAATGGGGGACGCTTGTGCCCGCGTTCACAAGCCGTCACGACCCTCCCACCGAAGGTGCCCCCGTGGACATCAAGACCGCTACCGCCCTGCACCGGCTGCGCCTCATCTCGATTCCCGAGGCGCTGTCCTTCCCCGCCCTCATCCTCTTCGGCTCGGTCCTCAGCCGCGTCTCGGACATCGACTTCCTGATGATGCCGCTGGGCATGCTGCACGGGGTGCTCTTCGTGATCTACGCCGTGCTGCTGGTCGACGTATGGGCCAAGGCGAAGTGGCCGCTGAAGCGCGTCGCCCTGTTCTTCCTGCTGGCGCTGCTCCCGTTCGGCGGGCTGTACGGCGACAAGCTCCTCAAGCGCTACGAGGCCGACGGCGCCATCGCCGCCCGCGCCCGCCGCGAGGGGACGGTCAGCGCATGATCGTCGCCTTCTCGGTCTCCCCGCTGGGTGTCGGCGAGGACGTCGGCGAGTACGTGGCCGACGCCGTGCGGGTCGTCCGCGAGTCCGGACTGCCCAACCGTACGGACGCCATGTTCACCTCCATCGAAGGTGAATGGGACGAGGTCATGGACGTCGTCAAGCGCGCCGTCGCCGCCGTCGAGGCCCGCGCCGGACGCGTCTCCCTGGTCCTGAAGGCCGACATCCGGCCGGGTGTCACCGACGGCCTGACCTCCAAGGTCGAGACGGTGGAGCGGTACCTGGCGCCCTGACGCCCGTCCGCGGAGCGGTGCTTCCGCGTTCACCCGGCAAGCCCCCGGTGCCACACGGCCGGGGGCTTGCCGCGTCCCCGCGTCCCCGCGTCCCCGCGTCCCCGCGTCCCCGCGTCCCCGCGTCCCCGCGTCCCCGCGTCCCCGCGTCCCCGCGTCCCCGCGCGTCCCCGCGTCCCCGCGTCCCCGCGTCCCCGCGCGTCCCCGCGTCCCGCGTCCCGCGTCCCCGCGTCCCCGCGTCCCCGCGTCCCGCGTCCCCGCGTCCCGCGTCCCGCGTCCCCGCGTCCCCGCGCGTCCCCGCGTCCCCGCCGTCCCCGCGTCCCGCGTCCCCCCGCGTCCCCGCGTCCCGCGTCCCGCGTCCCCGCGCTCACCGTCCCGCGCCCACCGGCAACACGTGTCGTCACCGGCGCGCGTTGTCACCGGGCACGTCCTCAGGGCGACACCGCCAGCGCGATCCCGAGCGGAGTCCGTTCGTACAGCACCTGGTGCCCGTACCGCCGTGAGGTCAGCAGCCCCGCCTCCCGCAGTACCGACAGATGTGCCGATACGGAGGACGGGGCGAGGGAGAGCCGGTGCGCCAGCGAGCTCGTCCCGGCGGGTTCGTCCAGCGCGCACAGCACATCGGCCCGCGCGCGGCCGAGCAGCCGGGCGAGTACCTCGGGGGTCCGGTCGGCGGCCTCGCTCCACAGTCCGCCGATCCCGCGCGCCGGGTAGATCACCGCGGGCAGCCAGGGTTCCTCGTACCCGCCGACCACCTCCGGCCAGACGAACGCGCTCGGCATCAGGACGAGCCCCTGCCCGCCGAGGACCCGGGAATGGTTCCCCTTGGTCCCCACGATGGTGAGCGTGGATTCCGTCCAGCGCAGCTGCGGGCTCACCTCGCCCAGGAGCCGCTCGAAGCCGACCTCCGCGAGCCGTCGGGAGTGGTAGGCGATATCGGCCTCCAGCAGCGCGCGCAGCCGTGGCCAGTGCGGCTCGACCAGCACCTGCCAGGCCCGTTCCAGCAGATCGGCCAGTTCCCGGACGGTCCGTGCGGGATCGGCGAGCATCCGCCGTCCGGCGGCGGACACCAGGCCGCCGGGCCGTTCCGCCAGGGCCATCGCCATGTCCGCACGGGCGACCTCGGGGTCGACCGACCGGAGGCCCGCGATCTCCTCCTCGAACGTGGCGAGCGGGCCGAGCGGCGGCGGGCAGATGAAGTCCGGGTTGTGGCCCCCGTCCGGCATGAGCAGCCACAGCGGCTCCAGGTCCAGCGCCGCGGCCTCCGCCCGGATCTGCCGGAGCCAGGGCAGGTGGTAGCCGTGGCGGTAGGCGCGGGCCAGGGTGCGCACGGCTTCCTGGGTCTCCCAGAGCGGCGAGAGCGCGAAGCGGCAGCGCAGCAGATCGTTCTCGTCGAAGTGCAGATGGAACGGCATGACCGGGGCCTCGCGAAGATTCGGCGTCAGCCGAAAGTCTAACGACTGCGGCCGCGGCCGGGACAGGCTCGCCCCATGCCGAGCGATACCGACACCCCGGCGGGTACACCCCGCGACCGGCCCGCCCCCGAGGTACCGCCTCCGGCTACGCCCCCGGAGCGCGCCGCCCACCCCGACCCGGGCCCCGCGGCGCCGCTCCGGGAGCCCACCGGCCTCACAGCCGCACCCACCGACCCCGCACCCACCGGCCCCGCACCCGCCGGCCCCGCGCCCCTCGCCTCCGTGCCCGCTGGCCCCGCGCCCCTCGCCCCCGTGGCGTCCGGCCCCGCACCCGGGCGCGGCTACCGGGCCGTGTTCGGTGTCCGGGAGTTCCGGGCCGTCTTCGCCGCGCACCTCCTCTCGCTCCTCGGGGTGGTCATCAGTGAGCTGGCCCTCACGGTCCTCGTGTACGACCTCACCGGTTCGCCCCTGCTCAGCGCCCTCACCTTCGCGCTCGGCTTCCTCCCGTACCTCGTCGGCGGCACGCTCTTCGCCGGGGTCGCCGACCGCTACCCGGCCCGCCGGGTCCTCGTCACCTGTGACCTGATCTGCGCGGGCTGCGTCGCCGTGATGGTGCTGCCCGGCACCCCCGTGGCCGGGCTCCTGGCCCTGCGCTGCCTGGTCGCCGCGGTGTCGCCCGTGTTCACCGGGACCCGGATGGCCGCCCTCACCGACATCCTCGGCGACGGGGACCTCTTCGTACTGGGCCGCTCGCTGCTGCGGATCGTCTCGCAGAGCGCGGTACTCGTCGGCTTCGGCGTCGGCGGACTGCTGCTCGCCGTGGTGTCCCCGCGCGGGGCGATCACGATCACGGTCGGTACGTTCCTCTGCTCGGCCGCCCTGCTCCGCCTGGGCACCCGTGACCGGCCCGCCCGGACCGGGGGAGACGGGGGCGGCGCGCTGCTGAAGCAGTCGCTGGCCGGAGCCCGCACCGTGCTCGCCGACCGCAGGATCCGCGCGCTGATACTGCTCTTCTGGGTGCCCGCCGTGTTCGTCGTCGCCCCGGAGGCGCTCGCCGCCCCGTACGCGGACGCCATCGGCGCGGGACCCGCCGCGCTCGGGCTGATGATGTGCGCGATGGCGGTCGGCCACATCGGGGCCGAGCTGTACGCGGGCTCCGCCCTCAGCCCCCGTACCCGGTCCCGGATCGTGCTGCCGGTCGCCGCGGCCGGACTGCTGCCCCTCGTGGTGTACGCGGTCCGCCCCGGGCTGGTCCTGACCGTGGTGGCCCTCGTGCTGGCCGGGGCGGGGGCGGCGTACATCATCGGGCTCGACCAGTGGTTCGTCGACGCCGTCCCGCCGGAGCTGCGCGGCCGGGCCATGACCCTGCTCACCGCCGGGCTGATGACGGGCCAGGGCGTGGGCATGGCACTGGCCGGGCTGGCGGCCGAGTTCCTCCCCGTGCACCAGGTGGTGGCCGCGTCCGGGGCCCTCGGGACCGCGTGCACGGTGCTGCTGATCGTCGAGGTGCGCAGGACCGCTCCCGCGCCGAAGCCCGGTACCGAAGGGCGAGACGGGGCTGACCGGCATATGACCAGTCGGTAAGGTCGGTGCCGTGCCGAAGCCGCTCAGCCTTCCCTTCGATCCCATCGCCCGTGCCGAAGAACTCTGGCATCAGCGCTGGGGGCCCGTGCCCTCGATGGGGGCGATCACCTCGATCATGCGGGCCCAGCAGATCCTGCTCGCCGAGGTCGACGCGGTCGTCAAGCCGTACGGACTGACCTTCGCCCGGTACGAGGCGCTGGTGCTGCTCACCTTCTCCAAGGCGGGTGAGCTGCCGATGTCCAAGATCGGCGAGCGGCTCATGGTGCACCCCACCTCCGTGACGAACACCGTCGACCGGCTGGTGAAGTCCGGTCTGGTCGACAAGCGCCCCAACCCGAACGACGGGCGGGGCACCCTGGCCTCCATCACCGCCAGGGGCCGCGAGGTCGTCGAGGCGGCCACCCGGGACCTGGTGGCGATGGACTTCGGTCTGGGGGCCTACGACTCCGAGGAGTGCGCCGAGATCTTCGCGATGCTGCGCCCGTTGCGGGTCGCCGCACACGATTTCGAGGACCAGTAGTCCACGCGCGGTGAGGGGCAGGGCGCTGCAAGATCGCCCCGGCGGCCCGGTTAGGCTCGATGCCATGAAACGCAGCGTGCTGACCCGTTATCGGGTGATGGCATACGTCACCGCCGTCATGTTGTTGATCCTCTGCCTGTGCATGGTCTTCAAGTACGGATTCGACACCGGTGAGGGCGTCACCCTCGTGGTCTCGCAGATCCATGGCGTGCTCTACATCATCTATCTGATCTTCGCCTTCGACCTCGGCTCCAAGGCGAAGTGGCCCGTCGGCAAGCTGCTGTGGGTACTGATCTCGGGCACCATCCCGACGGCCGCGTTCTTCGTGGAGCGCAAGGTCGTCGCCGAGGTGGAGCCGTTGATCGCGGACCGTTCCCCGGTGACCGCGAAGGCCTGATTGGCGCCGCGCCGCACCACCCGAAACCGCCCCGTGCGAAGCGCCGGGCGGTTTGCCATCGACATTTACTAGGACGTCCTAGTAAATTCGAGTCCATGGACGCTGACGCGATCGAGGAAGGCCGCCTCCGCTGGCAGGCCCGTTACGACAAGGCCCGCAAGCGCGACGCGGACTTCACCACGCTCTCCGGGGACCCGGTGGAGCCCGCGTACGGGCCACGCCCCGGCGATACGTACGAGGGGTTCGAGCGGATCGGCTGGCCCGGCGAGTACCCCTTCACCCGAGGGCTCTACCCCACCGGCTACCGGGGCCGCACCTGGACCATCCGCCAGTTCGCCGGCTTCGGCAACGCCGAGCAGACCAACGAGCGCTACAAGACGATCCTGGCCAACGGCGGCGGCGGACTCAGTGTCGCCTTCGACATGCCGACCCTGATGGGCCGCGACTCCGACGACCCGCGGGCGCTCGGCGAGGTCGGGCACTGCGGCGTCGCCATCGACTCCGCCGCCG
The DNA here is from genome assembly GCF_035917275.1 of Streptomyces sp. NBC_01237. Taxonomy (NCBI): domain Bacteria; kingdom Bacillati; phylum Actinomycetota; class Actinomycetes; order Kitasatosporales; family Streptomycetaceae; genus Streptomyces; species Streptomyces sp. NBC_01237. The sequence continues at coordinate 6,263,457 of NZ_CP108508.1, forward strand.
ACATGGAGGTCCTGTTCAAGGACATCCCGCTCGGCGACGTCACGACCTCGATGACGATCAGCGGCCCCGCCGTCCCCGTCTTCTGCATGTACCTGGTCGCCGCCGAGCGCCAGGGCGTCGACCCGGGCGTGCTCAACGGCACGCTCCAGACCGACATCTTCAAGGAGTACATCGCGCAGAAGGAGTGGCTCTTCCAGCCCGAGCCCCATCTGCGCCTCATCGGCGACCTGATGGAGCACTGCGCCCGCGACATCCCCGCGTACAAGCCGCTCTCCGTCTCCGGCTACCACATCCGCGAGGCCGGGGCGACGGCCGCGCAGGAGCTGGCGTACACCCTGGCCGACGGCTTCGGCTACGTGGAGCTCGGCCTCTCCCGAGGGCTCGACGTCGACACCTTCGCCCCCGGACTCTCCTTCTTCTTCGACGCGCACCTCGACTTCTTCGAGGAGATCGCCAAGTTCCGCGCCGCCCGCCGGATCTGGGCCCGCTGGATGAAGGAGACGTACGGCGCGAAGACCGACAAGGCGCAGTGGCTGCGCTTCCACACCCAGACGGCCGGGGTCTCCCTCACCGCCCAGCAGCCGTACAACAACGTTGTACGCACCGCCGTCGAGGCGCTCTCCGCCGTCCTGGGCGGCACCAACTCGCTGCACACCAACGCCCTCGACGAGACCCTCGCCCTGCCCTCCGAGCAGGCCGCCGAGATCGCCCTGCGCACCCAGCAGGTGCTGATGGAGGAGACCGGCGTCGCCAATGTCGCCGACCCGCTGGGCGGCTCCTGGTACGTCGAGCAGCTCACCGACCGGATCGAGGCCGAGGCCGAGAAGATCTTCGACCAGATCAAGGAGCGCGGCACCCGCGCCCGGCCGGACGGACAGCACCCGATCGGCCCGATCACCTCCGGAATCCTGCGCGGCATAGAGGACGGCTGGTTCACCGGGGAGATCGCCGAGTCCGCCTTCCAGTACCAGCGGTCGCTGGAGAAGGGTGACAAGCGGGTCGTCGGCGTCAACGTCCACCACGGCTCCGTCACCGGCGATCTGGAGATCCTGCGGGTCAGCCACGAGGTCGAGCGCGACCAGGTGCGCGAGCTCGGCGCCCGCAAGGACGGCCGCGACGACGCCAAGGTGAGCGCCGCGCTGGCCGCGATGCTGGCCGCCGCCCGGGACGGCTCGAACATGATCGTGCCGATGCTGGACGCGGCACGGGCCGAGGCCACGCTCGGCGAGATCTGCGGTGTCCTGCGCGAGGAGTGGGGCACCTACACGGAGCCGCCGGGCTTCTGAGACCGCGGCGCCCCGGGAAACGTCAGCCGGAAGAGCGCCCCGCCCCCCGGTGCGGCCTCCGCCACGAGGTCCGCACCGTGGGCGCGGGCGATCTGCCGGGCCATGGCCAGCCCCAGGCCCGAACCGGGCAGGGCGCGGGCGGACTCGGCGCGGTAGAAGCGGTCGAAGACATGCGGGAGGTCCGCCGCGGCGATCCCGGGGCCGTGATCGCGCACCGTGAGTTCCAGGGCGCCCCGTCCCCCGTCCCCGAACGCGGTCAGGGCGACCTCCACGGGTACGCCCGGCGGGCTGAACTTCGCGGCGTTGTCCAGCAGGTTGGTGAGCAGCCGGACGAGCCGGGCCGGTACGCCGGGCCGCATCGCCCCCGCCGCCCGCTCCTCGACGTCCAGCAGGAACGGGGTGTCCGGCCAGTGCGCCCCGGCCGTGGCCACCGCGTGCCCGGTCAGCTCCGCGAGGCGTACCTCCTCCAGCAGCGGCAGCGGCTCCTCGTCCCTGGCCAGCTCGATCAGGTCGTTCACCATGCCCGTGACCTCGCGGATCTGCCGGCCCAGCGCGCCCGACGCCCGGTCGCGCTGCGCGTCGGTGAGCCGGTCGGCGCGGGCCAGCAGCTCCGCGTTCGTCCGGAGCGCCGTGAGCGGTGTGCGCAGCTCGTGCGAGGCGTCCGCGACCAGCCGGCGCTGGGCGGTGACCGACTGTTCCAGCTCGCCGAGCATGGTGTTGAAGCTCGCGGCGAGCCGGGTCACCTCGTCCTGCCGCCCCGGCGGCCCCGGCGGCAGCTCGATGCGGTGGCGCGGGTCCCGGGTGGCGGCGATGCGCTCCGCGGTCGCGGTCAGCCGGGCGACCGGTGCCAGACCCGTGCGCGAGACCCCGTAGCCCAGGCCCGCCGCCAGCAGGACGCCCGCCCCGCCGACCACCGCCAGGAGCCGCGCCGCCTGCCGGACTCCCCGGTCCACCGGGTCCGAACGGAGCGCCAGCTGCACCGCCGTGTCCTCGCCGAACCGGGTCGTCAGCATCCGCATCGGCCGGCCGAAGAGCGTGACGGAGCTGAAGTACGCGGCCCGTTCACCCGCGGCCACCGCTCTGACGGGGGCGGAGACCGGCAGCAGATACGGCTCGGCGGGGTCCGCGGCCGGGTCGGCCGGAACGATCTGCGCACACGCGGGCGACGCCAGATAACGGCACTCGCCCGCCAGCACCTCCGGCCCGCCGCCACGGTGCTCCTGGATCAGCCGGGTCGCCGACTGGGTCAGACTCAGGTCCAGCTGGTGCACCATCTCGTACCGGATCACGAAGAACGCCGCCGCGCACATCCCCACCGCGACCAGCGCGACCGCCGCCGACGCCGCCACGGCCAGCCGGGTACGCAACGGCCGTCGCCGCCGCCAGCGTGCCCCCAGCCCGCGTCTGCGCCCGCCGCTCATGCCACGTCCAGCCGGTAGCCGACCCCGTGCACCGTGTGGACGAGCCTCGGCTCGCCGCCCGCCTCCAGCTTGCGGCGCAGATACCCCACGTACACCGCCAGCGAGTTGGAGTCCGGGCCGAAGTCCTGACCCCAGACGCGTTCCAGGATCACCTCGCGCGGGAGCACCTGCCCCGGATGGCGCACCAGCAGCTCCAGCAGGGCGGACTCCGTGCGGCTGAACTCCAGCGGACGGCCCGCCCGCCGCCCCGTGCGGGTCACCGGGTCCAGTGTCAGGTCCGCGAAGGACAGGTCGTGCTCCAGCGGTGCCGGGGCCGCCCGCCGCAGCAGTGCCCTTACCCGGGCCACCAGTTCGTCCAGCGCGAACGGCTTCACCAGATAGTCGTCGGCGCCCGCGTCCAGACCGTCGACGCGTTCGCTGACCGAGCCCAGCGCGGTGAGGACCAGGACGGGGGTCCGGTCGTCCAGCGCACGCAGCCTGCGGCAGACCCCGAGACCGTCCAGGACCGGCATCATCACATCGAGGACGAGTGCGTCGGGCTGCCACGAAGCGACGGCGGAGAGCGCGGCGAGGCCGTCGCCGACGCCCCGCACCTCGTACCCCTCAATGGTCAGTCCGTCCTCGACGGCGGCCCGCACTTCCGGCTCGTCGTCGGCCACCAGGATCTTGGTCATACCCCGAAGCCTGCCAAAGGGGACTCTTAGAACCTTCTTAAGCCGCTTCGTGAGTGTGGCGGCCATGAGCACACCACTCTCCGTCGTGATCGGTGCGGGCGGCACCGGCGGCCACATCTATCCGGGGCTCGCCCTCGCCGAGGCCCTGCGCCGGGCCGATCCGGACGCGGTCGTCTCCTTCGTCGGCACCGAACGCGGGCTGGAGACCACGCTGATCCCGGCCGCCGGATACCGGCTGCACACCGTCGACATGATCCCCTTCGACCCGGCCCTGGGGGCCAAGCGCTTCCTGCTCCCCGCCGCGCTCGTCAGGTCCGGCGCCCAGTGCCGGTCCATCCTGCGCACACAGGGCGCCCGGGTCGCGGTGGGCATGGGCGGCTACCCGAGCGCACCGGTCATCCTCGGGGCCCGGATGGCCGGGCTGCCGAGCGTGATCCATGAGTCCAACGCGGTACCGGGCCGGGCCAATCAGTTCGCCGCCCGCCTCACCCCGCACGTCACGGTCGCCTTCGACGGCAGCCGCGCGCACCTGACGGGCGGCCAGGACGCCGAAACCGTCGGCATGCCGGTCGCCGCGACGCTGGCCGCCCTGGACCGCGGGGCCCTGCGCGCCGAGGCACGCGCCGCCTTCGCGATACCCGACGGCGCCCGGGTCGTGCTGTTCAACGGGGGCAGCCTGGGCGCGGCCCGCCTCACCGCGGCCGCGACCGGCCTGGCCGCCGCCTGGCGGGACCGCACCGATGTGCACCTGCTGATCAAGACGGGTCCGGCGGCGCTGGCCGGGACCAGGCAGCGGCTCGCCGAAGCGGGCGCGGACCGGGTCGCGCGGGCCGTGCCGTACCTCGACCGGATGGACCTGGCCTACGCGGTGGCCGATCTGGTGGTGTGCCGGGCCGGTTCGGCGACCGTCGCGGAACTCGCCACCACCGGGGTACCGGCCGTCCTCGTGCCGTACCCGCACGCCCCCGGCGACCACCAGACCCACAACGCCCGGGTGCTGTCCGACGCGGGCGCCGCCCATCTGCTGCCCGACGGCGAGACCACCGCCGAGCGGCTGGCCACGCTCGTCGGCCCGCTCCTCGCGGACCCGGCCCGGCTCGCCGTGATGGGCCGCGCCGCCGGTCCCGGCAACCACGGCCGGGCGGCGGACCTGCTCGCCGCCAAGGTCATCCGTCTCGCCACCACCCCGTAACCGAAAGGAAGTTCACCTCATGAGCATCGACTGGAACGGCCGCACCGTCCTCGTCACCGGCGCCGAGGGATTCATCGGCTCGACCCTCGTGGACCTGCTCGTCGGGCGCGGCGCCCGGGTGCGCGCGATGGTCCACTACAAGCCGTACGCCGAGAAGGGCCACCTCGCCCGCTACCTCGACGACCCGCACAGCCCCGTCGAGATGATCGCCGGGGACGTCGGTGACGCGGGCCGGGTGATGGACGCGGTCGCGGGCTGCGACACCGTCTTCCACCTCGCCGCGCTCATCGGCATCCCCTACAGCTACGACGCGCCGGGCGCGTACGTCCGCACGAACGTCGTCGGCACGGAGAACGTCGCGGAGGCCTGCCGCCGCCACTCCGTCCGCAGGCTGCTGCACACCTCCACCAGCGAGGTGTACGGGAGTGCGCTCACCGCTCCGATCAGCGAGAGCCACCCGCTCCAGCCGCAGTCCCCGTACTCCGCGTCGAAGATCGGCGCCGACATGATGGCGCTGTCGCACTGGCACGCCTTCGAACTGCCGGTGACGGTGGTGCGGCCGTTCAACACCTACGGCCCGAGGCAGTCGGCCCGCGCCGTGATCCCCACGATCCTGGCCCAACTCCACGCGGGAGCGAGGGAGATCCGGCTCGGCTCGCTCGCCCCCACCCGGGACTTCACCTACGTCACGGACACCGCGGCCGGCTTCCTGGCGCTGGCGGACTGCGACCGGGCGCTCGGCGAGAGCGTCAACCTCGGTACCGGGCAGGAGATCTCCATCGGGGATCTGGCGGCGGCACTGATCGCCGCGTCCGGCCGGGACGCGGAGGTGGTCGTGGACCCGGCGCGGCTGCGGCCCAACGGCAGCGAGGTGCTCCGGCTGCTGTCCGACAACACGCGGGCCCGTGAATGGGCGGGCTGGCGGCCGGAAGTGTCCCTGACGGACGGGCTGGAGCGGACCTCCGCGTGGGTCGCGGAGAACCTCCGGCTGTTCGCCCCGGGCCGCTACCAGGTCTGAGCGCCGGCCAGCCCCAGCAGCAGGAGCGAGGTGAAGCTGCACGCCCATTCGGCGTCCACCGGTTCGGCGCTCACCAGGGTCCGGTGCACGACGGCGCCGGCGATCACATCGAAGATCAGGTCCGCGTTGCGGGCGGCCGAGGCGGCGTCGTCCTCGTACGACAACTCGCCGCGGGCCTGGGCCCGTTCCCGCCCGAGGATCACGAGCCGCTTCTGCCGGTCCACGATCGCCGATCTGATGCGCTCGCGCAGCAGGTCGTCCCTGGTGGACTCGGCGACCACCGCCATCAGCGCGGTCCTGGTCTCCGGCCGCTCCAGCAGCGCCGCGAACTGGAGCACCACGCCCTGCACATCGGCCGAGAGGCTGCCCCGGTCGGGGAGTTCCAGCTCGTCGAAGAGGACCGCCACCGCGTCCACGACCAGTTCGTTCTTGCCCGCCCAGCGTCGGTAGAGGGTCGTCTTCGCGACGCCCGCACGGGTCGCCACATCACCCATCGTCAGCTTCGACCAGCCGAGGTCGACCAGGGACGCGCGGGTCGCTTCGAGGATCGCGGCATCTGCCGCGGTACTGCGCGGACGTCCTGTTCGGGAGGGTTTGGGGTCGCTGTGGCTCAGCATGCGGTGACCATACCGGTGAGTAGGGAAACCGGTCGGGCCCGGTCCCCGTGAGACAGATCACCGGGGACTCCTGTTCGAGAGGGCCACCTGACAGTTACGCTACGGGTCGTAGCGTAAGGAAGGCAGCCCTGCCTTCCCCTCGCCACGAACGAGCGACAGCCACAGGCGCCGGGTGGGGACCCGTCGCCGAACCGGGTCTTTCAGGGGCCCACCAGGGTCTTTCGGGGGCCCACCGGGGTCTTTCAGGGGCTCCGGCACCGTGTTCGCCCGTCCGCCCCGCACTCCGGCAGGGGCGGCGGACCGGACCGGTTCTCGTATCGCTTTCCGGAACGGTGTGCTCAGGGGGGAGGATGTACGTATGCAGCCTAGGAACATGTCCATGAGCGGCGTCGTCGACCTCGCCGCCGTCAAGGCGGCCGGCGAGGCCAAGGTGAAGGCGGAGCAGGCCCGCGCGGAGGCCGCCCGCAACGGGGGCACCGGTGCCGTGGCGCCCGCCGCCCTGGTGATCGACGTCGACGAAGCCGGCTTCGAGCGCGATGTCCTCCAGCGCTCCGCCGAGGTCCCCGTCGTCATCGACTTCTGGGCCGAGTGGTGCGAGCCGTGCAAGCAGCTGGGGCCGCTCCTGGAGCGTCTGGCCGTCGAGTACAACGGCCGCTTCCTGCTGGCCAAGGTCGATGTCGACGCCAACCAGATGCTGATGCAGCAGTTCGGCATCCAGGGCATTCCCGCGGTCTTCGCCGTGGTCGCCGGTCAGGCCCTCCCGCTCTTCCAGGGCGCGGCCCCCGAGGCCCAGATCCGCGAGACCCTGGACCAGTTGATCCAGGTCGGCGAGGAGCGGTTCGGCCTCACCGGCATCGTCGTCGACCCGGACGCCGGTACCGAGGGAGCCGCCCCGGCCGAGGTGCCCGCCGGGCCGTACGACGCGCTGCTGGAGGCGGCCGCGCAGGCGCTGGACGCCAATGACTTCGGCGGTGCGGTCCAGGCGTACAAGAACGTGCTCGTCGACGACCCGGGCAATCCGGAGGCCAAGCTCGGCCTCGCACAGGCCGAACTGCTGGCGCGCGTCCAGGACATGGACCCGCAGCAGGTGCGCAAGGACGCCGCCGAGGACCCGGCCGATGTGGCGGCCCAGATCGCCGCGGCGGACCTGGATCTGGTCGGCGGCCATGTCGAGGACGCCTTCGGGCGGCTCGTCGAGGCGGTCCGCCGGAATTTCGGTGACGACCGGGACGCGGCGCGGGTGCGACTGCTGGAGCTCTTCGAGGTGATCGGCCCCGAGGACCCGCGCGTCAGCTCCGCCAGGACCGCGCTGGCACGGGTCTTGTTCTGATGTGACAACACGGCCGCGATACCCCCCGGGTGTCGCGGCCGTTTTCGCGTCCGGACGATAAGAGACACCTGTGCTTTACCAAATCTTGATAAAAGCGCGAGCTGTTACTCGCAGTAAATCGCGCTCGGCGTTCTGTCCGGGTCGATCCCTGATTCCTCCCATTCCGCTGCCCCTTTCGTGCCACCCTGTGTGGCCGGGCGATGGCCCCGCGTCGCGGCCCGGTTATCGGGCCGTTACTAGCGAGTAACGAACCCCCTTGTGCCCCGGCCGCGAATGGACCACGATCGGCCACGCTCGGTCCAATACCGCCGGCCCGGCCTCCAGCCGGTGCGGGAGGGCCTGTTGGGTCCCCACCGAGTGGGCCGGCGGCAGTGGCGCCGGTCGCGGACAGGGGGGTTCCTGCCGACCGGCAGGGCCTGTCCGACCGGTCGCGCAGAACGCGCGGCCAGTGGTTGTCGCTCGGGGGTGAACGCCGGTGAATCGGATGCGGTACGCCTCCGGTACGGGCGCTCTCCTTCCCGAGGACGTAGCACTTCTCCCATCCCGGGGCGGGCACGATGTCCGTCCGGAGATGAACGTCCGAGAAGGAGGAAATTTATGAGTTCCCAGGTTCGCGGTGGAACGAGATGGAAGCGCTTCGCTCTGGTCATGGTGCCGAGCGTCGTCGCGACCGCAGCTGTGGGTGTCGGTCTCGCGCAGGGCGCGCTCGCCGCGTCGTTCAGTGTGTCCGGCCAGAGCTTCAAGGTCAGCACGGACAAGCTCGTCGGTGAGAACTTCGTCCAGTACGGCAGCGTCGCGGTCGGCAAGGACCTCGAGGGCAAGGCGGCGGCGCACCCCGTCGCGGTGTCGGGCTTCAGCAAGGCCACGATCACCAACATGTGCCAGTCGGTGGTCACGCCGAACCTGCCCTTCGGTCTCGGCAGCGTCAGCCTGGAGCTGAACGCGGGCACGGACCCGAAGAAGCCGGTCGTGGCGACCAACCTGTACCTCGACATCTCGCAGCTCGACGCCGACGCGTACTTCGAGAAGATCGACATCGGTGTGGCGGCGGGCTCCCTCAAGGACCCGAACAACCCGGAGAGCATAGGCATCCAGCCTGGCACTCAGGCCAACCTCAACGGCTTCTCGCAGCGGGCCGACACGGCCACGCTGACCGGTGTGGAGCAGACGGCCTGGGCGACCACGGCCGGCACCTTCAAGCTCAGCAACCTGAGTCTGAAGCTGCACAAGGGCGTCAAGGAGTGCTTCTAGCACTCGCCCGGGTGGCCGGAACGCTCCCTGCGGGCCTCCGGCCGCCCACCCTTTCTCTTCTCACAGCAGTACCGGTTCCAGGGAGCTGTTTTCCATGAGCCCCGAGTCCACAGGGCAGAACGAGCACTACCTCACCGTCTTCCGGCGGGGATTCCGCACCTGGCGGGGTAACCGGCCGTTCTGGGCGGGCCTGTTCACCATCGTGGGCGGTGTACCCATCGCCTACTTCCCGTACGCCAATATGCATCTCGGCAATATGACGCTGGCGATGTCCACCACCGCCGGCGCCGGATCCCTGATCATCGGGATCCTGCTGATGACACTGGGCCTGACCATGTGGTTCCACCACATCGTCCGGGTGTTCGCCGGTGTCGCCGCGATCCTGCTCGCGCTGATCTCCATCCCCGTCGCCAACATCGGCGGCTTCCTGATCGGTTTCCTCTTCGCCCTGCTGGGCGGCGCGCTGTCCATCTCCTGGGCCCCGGGCGAACCGGTGAAGGACGAGGCCGCGTTCGGCGAGGGCACCACCCCCGCGGGCGAGGCGTTCGCGGAGCACCAGCCGCACGGCGCGCGTCCCGAGGACGCCCTGCACCCAGCGGCCCTTCCTCAGCAACCAGTCAGGTTCGACAAGGCAGTTGAGGCCGACGGCGGGAGGCATCATGCGGGGTGACGACGCACAGCGGACGAACGCCCTCCCCGGCGAGGGCCTTCGCGAACGCAGAGGACCGCGCCACGCGGCCCCCAAGAAGTCGCTGCTGACCAAGCTTCACATGCCCAACGGCAAGAAGGCGTTCGCGCTCGCCGCGATGCCCACGGCGGTCTTCGTCGGCATGGGACTCACTCCCAAGCTGGCACTGGCCGACGACCACGCGGACATCCCGTTCGCTCCCGGCCCGTGCGTGACCCGGTCCGACGAGCCGAGCGAGTCCGAGTCGCCGAAGGCGACGCCGTCCCCGTCGGCCACGTCCAAGGACGAGGCGGGCAAGGGCGAGGAGTCCGGCAAGGACGACGGCGCGACCCCGAAGCCGTCGGCCAGTACCCCGACGGGTGAGGACCCGGCGGGCGACGCGGCGAAGGAGAAGTCCGCCCCGACGCCCGGCCCGACACCTACGCCCACCAAGTCGAAGAACCCGCTCGACCCGCTCGGTGTCGGCGACGCCCTCAAGGACCTCTTCGACGGACCGGACAAGGAGACGGCGAGCCCGTCCCCGAGTGCCACCACCGGGACCCCGAAGCCGTCGGACTCCGCCACCACCGCCCCGGCCGACAAGGACAAGGGCAAGGACGGGGACCGGGAGAAGGGCACGGCCGACAAGACCGCCGACGCCATCCGCGAGGCGGCGGACCGGGCGGGCAAGAACGTCGAGGAGCTCGACGAGGACGTCAAGGGCCTCGACCCCAAGAAGGACGAGGACATCCCGGACGGCGCCAAGCCGCGCTTCCCGTGCCCGACCGCCGATCCCGACGCGCTCGCCGCGGCCGACCTGGAGCAGGGCCTGCCACTGCTCCCGACCGACCCGTGGATCCTGGAATCGTCGATGCTCACGCTCAACGGTCTCGACTACAAGGGCATCGTCGAGGTGCGGAAGGCGGACGGCAGCATCAAGAAGGTGCTGAAGTTCACCGCGAGCTCGATCGACATCAAGGACCTCCACCAGCTGACGACCGGTCCGGTGGCCGGCACCACGGGCCATGTGAAGTCGCGGCCCGGCTCCACGTCGACCATCCGCAACGGCACGGTGACGATGTACACGGAGGAGCTGAAGGGCAACCTCTTCGGCCTCATCCCGATCACCTTCAACACGGAGACCCCGCCGCCGTTGAACGTCCCGTTCGCCTTCTTCACCAAGGTGAAGGTGACGCAGGCCGGCCAGTTCGGCGGCTCGCTCACGGTGCCCGGCCTGGAGAACTTCTTCACCGGCGGCAAGGGCTAGGCCCGCGCCGCCCGACGACCCGTCATGGGAGCCGCACGGAATGACGGTGGCCCGCACCCTCTGGAGTCAGGGGTGCGGGCCACCGTCATGTCTCACGGCGCGGCAGGATCGTCGCACGCGTGGAAGACGTACTGGTCGATGTCCAGATCGGCGCGAGCCGTGGCGAGCCAGGCTATGAGCGGGGCACCGAGGGCGATGCCCTTCGCCATCCCGTCGTCGAGATCGTGGATGCTCTGGACCATGACCAGCGAGACGTCCGCGTCGCCGCTGTCGGAGAGTTCCCCCAGCGCGCGGGCGAACGCGTCGCCCCAGCCGAGAACGATCCGTTCGAGGTCCTCCGGGCGGGCCCCCGGTCCGGGCGCCGGGACGTGCCGCTGCCAGCCGGTGTGTCCGTACGGCCGCGACTGCGGACGCTTGCGGGTCCCGCGTGCGTACGAGCGGTCGGCACGGATTCCCAGCCGGGCATCGATCTCCTGGGGCCGGAGCGATTCGCTGATGACCCGGACGTACATCCGGAAGGGTTCGGACGGAGACTGCCCGTCGGTCCGGGACATGTGGTTCCCCTCGTTCGTGGACACGGCCCGGCGCGTGGAGTGCGTGGACCGGCCCTGTTCCCGGACAGGGCCCCGGACACGGGCCGGCCCCCGGCAGCGTGTGCAGCCGGGGGCCGGGACCGTACAGCCGGGCGGGCTAGTCGCGCTCGCCGCCGCCCAGGTGGTGGACCCGGACCATGTTGGTGGTGCCGGGGATGCCGGGGGGCGAGCCGGCCGTGATGACCATCGTGTCGCCGTCGTTGTAGCGGTTCAGCTTCAGCAGCTCCGCGTCGACCAGCTCGACCATGGCGTCGGTGTTGTCCACGTGCGGCACGACGTGCGCCTCGACGCCCCAGCTCAGCGAGAGCTGGTTGCGGGTGGACTCGTCCGTGGTGAAGGCGAGGATCGGCTGCGCGACGCGGTAGCGGGAGAGGCGGCGGGCCGTGTCACCGGACTTGGTGAAGGCGACCAGCGCCTTGCCGTCCAGGAAGTCCGCGATCTCGCAGGCCGCGCGGGCCACCGAACCGCCCTGGGTACGGGGCTTCTTGCCCGGCACCAGCGGCTGGAGGCCCTTGGAGAGCAGCTCCTCCTCGGCGGCGACGACGATCTTCGACATCGTCTTGACCGTCTCGATGGGATAGGCGCCCACGGACGACTCGGCGGAGAGCATGACCGCGTCCGCGCCGTCCAGGATCGCGTTGGCGACGTCGGACGCCTCGGCGCGGGTCGGCCGCGAGTTGGTGATCATCGACTCCATCATCTGGGTCGCCACGATCACCGGCTTGGCGTTGCGGCGGCACAGCTCGACGAGGCGCTTCTGCACCATCGGGACCTTTTCGAGCGGGTACTCGACGGCCAGGTCGCCACGGGCCACCATCACACCGTCGAACGCCATGACGACGCCCTCCATGTGCTCGACGGCCTGCGGCTTCTCCACCTTGGCGATGACGGGGACCCGGCGGCCCTCCTCGTCCATCACCTTGTGGACGTCCTTGACGTCCTCGGCGTCCCGCACGAAGGACAGGGCCACCAGGTCGCAGCCCATCCGCAGCGCGAAGCGCAGGTCCTCGATGTCCTTCTCGGACAGGGCCGGGACGTTCACCGCCGCGCCGGGCAGGTTGATGCCCTTGTGGTCGGAGATGACACCGCCCTCGATGACGATGGTCCTGACCCGGGGGCCCTCGACCGAGATGACCTTGAGCTCGACGTTGCCGTCGTTGATCAGGATCGGGTCGCCCTTGGTGACGTCGCCGGGCAGACCCTTGTAGGTCGTGCCGCAGATCGACTTGTCGCCGGGGACGTCCTCGGAGGTGATGGTGAACTCGTCCCCGCGGACCAGCTCGACGGGCCCCTCGGCGAACTTCGCCAGGCGGATCTTCGGGCCCTGGAGGTCGGCGAGCACGCCCACCGCGCGGCCGGTCTCGGCGGCGGCCTTGCGGACCCGGTCGTAACGACCCTGGTGCTCCTCGTGGGTGCCGTGACTGAAGTTGAAGCGGGCCACGCTCATGCCGGCCTCGATCAGAGCGACGAGCTGCTCATGCGAGTCGACGGCGGGACCGAGGGTACAGACGATTTTGGAACGGCGCATGAGGCGGATCCTATCGGTTTGTTTCGCTACGGAATATTCCGTCTGGTGGAAGATACAAAGGGGCGCGGGGGTGCTCAGTTGTCGACCTGTCCGACGGCGGTGCCGGCCTGTCCGGCGGTGGTCCGTCCGATGAGGGCGAAGGTCTGGTTCGCGATCTCCAGCTCCTCGTCCGTCGGCACCACGGCGACCGCCACCCGCGCGTAGTCCGGCGAGATCAGCCGCGGTTCGCCGGACCGCACGGCGTTCAGACCGGCGTCCACCGCCAGACCCAGCTCCGAGAGGCCGGCGACGGCAGCCTCCCGTACCGGCGCGGAGTTCTCGCCGACCCCCGCCGTGAACACCACCGCGTCCACCCGCCCGAGGACCGCCGAATAGGCGCCGATGTACTTCTTCAGGCGGTGGATGTAGATGTCGAAGGCCAGCGCGGCCCGCTCGTCGCCCTCGTCGACCCGGCGGCGGATCTCCCGCATGTCGTTGTCGCCGCACAGCCCGACCAGACCGCTCTTCTTGTTGAGCAGCACATCGATGTCGTCCGCCGACATGCCCGCCACCCGCTTGAGGTGGAACGTGACGGCCGGATCGATGTCTCCGGAGCGGGTACCCATCACCAGCCCCTCCAAGGGGGTCAGCCCCATGGAGGTGTCCACGCACCGCCCGCCCGCCACCGCCGAGGCCGAGGCACCGTTGCCCAGGTGCAGCACGATCAGGTTGAGCTCCTCCGGCGGGCGGCCCAGCAGCTCCGCCGTACGCCGGGAGACATACGCGTGCGACGTGCCGTGGAACCCGTAGCGGCGGATGCGGTGCGCGTCGGCGGTCTCGACGTCGATCGCGTACCGCGCCGCGTACTCCGGCATCGTCGTGTGGAACGCCGTGTCGAAGACCGCGACCTGGGGCAGGTCGGGACGCAGCGCCTGCGCCGTGCGGATACCGGTGATGTTCGCCGGGTTGTGCAGCGGCGCCACCGGCACCAGCCGCTCGATCTCGGTCAGCACCTCCTCGGTGATCACCGTCGGTTCGGTGAACCGCAGCCCGCCGTGCACCACCCGGTGGCCGATCGCCGCGAGTCCGGGGGAGTCCAGCCCGAGCCCGTCCGCCGCCAGCTCCTCGGCCGCCGCCTTCAGCGCCGCCCCGTGGTCGGCTATCGGGCCGACGCGCTCGCGGGGCTCCGCGCCGCCGCCGCTCAGCGGGGTGTGCACGAGGCGGGAGTCGGCCTCGCCGATCCGCTCGACCAGGCCGACCGCCAGCCGCGAGTGGTCGCGCATGTCGAGGAGCTGGTACTTCACCGACGAGGAGCCGGAGTTGAGGACGAGTACGCGATGGGGTTCCACAGGGGCCGGACCTTCGTCGGTGGTGGTCGTACGGGACATGCCGTTCACTCCTCGCCCTGCGCCTGGATCGCCGTGATGGCCACGGTGTTGACGATGTCCTGCACGAGCGCGCCGCGCGACAGGTCGTTGACCGGCTTGCGCAGCCCCTGGAGCACCGGGCCGACGGCGACCGCGCCCGCCGAGCGCTGCACGGCCTTGTAGGTGTTGTTGCCGGTGTTCAGGTCCGGGAAGATCAGCACGGTCGCCTGCCCCGCCACCTCGGAGCCGGGCAGCTTCGTCGCCGCGACGGACGGCTCGACGGCCGCGTCGTACTGGATCGGGCCCTCGACGCTCAGCTCCGGCCGCAACGCCCGCACCCGCTCCGTCGCCTCGCGCACCTTGTCGACGTCCGCGCCGGAGCCGGAGGTGCCCGTCGAGTACGACAGCATCGCGATCCGCGGCTCCACCCCGAACCGGGCGGCCGTCACCGCGGACTGCATGGCGATGTCCGCGAGCTGCTCGGCGTCCGGGTCCGGATTGACCGCGCAGTCGCCGTACACGAGCACCTTGTCGGCCAGGCACATGAAGAAGACCGAGGAGACGATCGAGGCGTCCGGCTTGGTCTTGATGATCTCGAAGGCCGGGCGGATCGTCGCCGCGGTCGAGTGCACCGAACCGGAGACCATCCCGTCCGCCAGGCCCTCCTGGACCATCAGGGTGCCGAAGTAGTTCACGTCGGCGACCACGTCGTAGGCGAGTTCCACCGTCACTCCGCGGTGCGCGCGCAGCTCGGCGTACCGCTCCGCGAAGTTCTGGCGCAGTTCGGAGGCCTGCGGGTCGATCAGCTGCGTCCCGGCGAGATCGATGCCGAGGTCCGCGGCCTTCTTGCGGATCACGTCGACGTCGCCGAGGAGGGTCAGATCGCAGACGTCCCGGCGCAGCAGCACATCGGCGGCGCGCAGCACGCGCTCCTCGGTGCCCTCGGGCAGCACCACCCGGCGCCGGTTCGCACGGGCCTGCTCCAGCAGTTCGTGCTCGAACATCATCGGCGTGACCCGGCCGCTGCGGGCCACCGAGATCCGCTCCAGCAGGGCGCCGGTGTCCACATGGCGCTCGAAGAGGCCGAGCGCGGTCTCCGCCTTGCGGGGCGTCGCCGCGTTCAACTTGCCCTCCAGCGTGAAGAGTTCCGCGGCGGTGGGGAAGGAGCCGCCGGCCACCGAGACGACCGGGGTGCCCGGTGCGAGCCGGGAGGCCAGGGTGAGTATCTCCTCGCCGGGGCGCTCGTTCAGGGTCAGCAGCACGCCCGCTATCGGCGGGGTGCCCGCACTGTGCGCGGCCAGTGATCCGACGACCAGATCGGCCCGGTCGCCGGGGGTGACGACGAGGCAGCCCGGGGTCAGCGCGTTCAGCAGGTTCGGCAGCATCGCGCCGCCGAACACGAAGTGCAGCGCGTCCCTGGCCAGGCCCGCGTCGTCGCCGAGCAGCACCGTGCCGTCCAGCGCGGCGGTGACCTGGGCGACGGTGGGCGCCGAGAGCGCCGGGTCGTCGGGCAGCACCGAGACGGGGACGGGCAGCCGGGCGGCGAGCCGCTCGGCGATGATCTCGCGGTCCTCGGACGCCACCCGGTTCACCACCATCGACAGGACGTCGCAGCCGAGCCCGGCGTACGCGCGGTAGGCGTTGCGCGTCTCGGCCCGCACGGACTCCGCGGTCTGGTCCTTGCCGCCGACCACCGCGATCACCGAGGCGCCGAACTCGTTGGCCAGCCGGGCGTTGAGCGCCAGCTCGTCGGGGAGCTGGGTGTCGGCGAAGTCGCTGCCGAGCACCAGGACCACCTCGTACTCCCGGGCCACCTGATGGAAGCGCTCGACGAGCCGGGAGACCAGTTCGTCGGTACCCTGTTCCGCCTGTATCGCCGAGGCCTCGTGATAGTCCAGGCCGTAGACGGTGGCGGGGCTCTGGGAGAGCCGGTAGCGGGCCCGCAGCAGCTCGAAGAGCCGGTCGGGGCCGTCATGGACCAGCGGCCGGAAGACACCGACCCGGTCCACCTGGCGCGTCAGAAGCTCCATGACTCCCAGGTCGACGACCTGACGGCCGTCCCCCCGGTCGATCCCCGTCACGTACACGCTGCGCGCCACGCGTGCTCTCCCGTCCTGATTGGGTGGATTTGGCTGGCATTGCTTTTTGACGATACCCGCGCGGACAGCCGAGCCGCCCGCCGGAGTGACCCATCGCCGAGCCGGGCCGTGTCCGCGGCGTTCCGCCGTGCCCGGGGCCGGCCGAAGGGCAGGTCCGAGGTCCTTCGCCCGTTGCCCGGGACCGGGACCCACGCCCCCCGACGGCAGGACCTCCGGCCCGCCGCGTCGCGGACCTTCGCCCCCGGTTCTCCCGTTGTTCTCCCGCCGGACCGGCCGAAAGCGCGAGGTCCGGACCAGGCGTGGGACAATCGTCACGGCTCACGGTACGGGGGATTCTTCGGCTGGCCCCCGAACAGCGCGGCACTAGCGAGCAGGAGACACAGCACGATGCGCATCGGAATTCTCACCGCAGGCGGCGACTGCCCTGGCCTGAACGCAGTGATCCGGTCGGTCGTGCACCGTGCCGTCGTGGGTCACGGCGATGAAGTCATCGGG
Organism: Streptomyces sp. NBC_01237; assembly: GCF_035917275.1. Classification (NCBI taxonomy): domain Bacteria; kingdom Bacillati; phylum Actinomycetota; class Actinomycetes; order Kitasatosporales; family Streptomycetaceae; genus Streptomyces; species Streptomyces sp. NBC_01237. The sequence continues at coordinate 6,280,241 of NZ_CP108508.1, forward strand.
TTCGAGGACGGCTTCAAGGGCCTGCTCGACGGTCACTTCCGCCCACTGGACCTCAACGCGGTCAGCGGCATCCTGGCCCGCGGCGGCACGATCCTGGGCTCGGCCCGGCTGGAGCGCGACCGGCTGCGCGAAGCCGCCGAGAACTGCGGCGAGCTGAGCCGCCGGTACGGCATAGACGCCCTCATCCCGATCGGCGGCGAGGGCACGCTCACCGCCGCCCGGATGCTCTCCGACGCGGGCATGCCGGTCGTCGGCGTACCGAAGACCATCGACAACGACATCTCCGCCACCGACCGCACTTTCGGTTTCGACACCGCGGTGGGCGTCGCCACCGAGGCCATAGACCGCCTCAAGACCACCGCCGAATCGCATCAGCGGGTCATGGTCGTCGAGGTGATGGGCCGGCACGCGGGCTGGATCGCGCTGGAGTCCGGGATGGCGGGCGGTGCGCACGGCATCTGCCTGCCCGAGCGGCCGTTCCAGGTCGACGACCTGGTCAAAATGGTCGAGGAGCGCTTCGCACGCGGCAAGAAGTTCGCCGTCATCTGCGTCGCCGAGGGCGCGCACCCGGCCGAGGGTTCGATGCCGTACGCCAAGGGCGCGATCGACCAGTACGGCCACGAGCGCTTCCAGGGCATCGGCAACCGCCTGGCCGTCGAGCTGGAGACCCGGCTCGGCAAGGAGGCCCGACCGGTCATTCTCGGCCATGTCCAGCGCGGCGGCACGCCGACCGCGTACGACCGGGTGCTCGCGACCCGGTTCGGCTGGAACGCGGTGGAGGCCGCCCACCGCGGTGATTTCGGCCGGATGACCGCCTTGCGCGGAAACGCGATCGTCATGGTGCCGCTCGCGGACGCGGTCACCCGGCTGAAGACCGTGCCCGACGACCGGATGTACGAGGCCGAGTCGGTGTTCTGACCCGCTCACGGCCCGTTCCCCTCCGCGCCCGGCCCCCGGGCAGCACCTGCGGCCCTGACCGTCCCCCGTGGACGGTCAGGGCCGCATACCGTTCCCCCCTCCGGTATGTGCCGCAATCCACTCCTGAGCCCCGCGTGGAACTCCTCGCCGCCTCTGTCCCCGCCGGTACGGCGGGCCGCCTCTCCCCGTGACCGCGCCCGCGCCGGCCGCCTACACGCCCGCCGTCCGCCAGAAGTGGTCGATGATCCGCGACAGGAACGCCCGCCCCGCGTCCCCGGTGGCCCCGGACCGCTCCCCACCGGTGCTGCTCCAGCTCAGCGTCGACACCATCAGCGCCTGGTAATCGGCGTGCAGCTGCTCCAGCACGTCCTGGACCAGACGCCGCTCCAGCGGGACGATCCTGGACACCGGGCGCACATACGCCTGCCAGCGCGTCGTGACGGCACTGTTCAGCAGCTCCGCCAGTTCCTCGTTGCGGCCGGTCACGGTGAGGAACTGCGCGGGCGACAGATTCAGCGCCTCGCGCAGCGCGGCGGACTGCCGCTCGTTGCCCCGCCAGCGCCCCGACTCCTCCATCCGCAGGTACGAGGACCCGGTCATCCCGAGCTGCCGGGCCAGGTCGTCCACCGTGAGGTTCCGGGTCATCCGGTGCTCCCGCAACGTGGAAGCCGCCGCCAGCAGTTCGCCCGGCGCGCACCACAGCACCCCGGCGAGTGCCGTGAGCTCCCGTTCGTCCGGTGCGGCGGCCCCGCGCTCCCAGGCCATCACCGTCTCGGCGCTGATGCGGAGACCGTACTGGGCGGCGAGACCGTAGGCGACATGACCGGGTGCCATCCCCAGAGCCTCGCGAAGTCGGCGCGCGGCGGGGGCGTGAAACGGCGGGGTGGGGTGCACGGCCCCACCGTAGAAGTCGGAAACGGGCCTGGCTACGGTACGTTCCGCCCAGAACATGCTTCGTAGGAAACTCCTAGGACGAACCGGGGCCAATCCGAGGCGGCCGGCGCCCCTGCCGCCCCGTCGCCCTCCGTCGCCCCCCTCACCCCTTCACCGCACCTCCGAGCGCGAATCCGCCGCCCAGCCGGCGCGAGATCAGGATGTACAGCAGCAGTACGGGAGTGGAGTACAGGATCGAGAACGCCGCCAGCTGCCCGTAGATCACGGAGCCGTAGTTGCCGAAGAACGTGAAGATCGAGACGGACGCGGGCAGCTGCTCGGGGGAGAGCAGCAGCATGAACGGGACGAAGAAGTTCCCCCACAGCATGATGAAGGTGTAGATCGTCACCACTCCCACGCCCGGTCCCATGATCGGCAGCACCACCCGCAGCAGGGTCTGCGTCATGGACGCCCCGTCCGTCCAGGCCGCCTCCTCCAGGACCTTCGGTACGCCGTCCATGAAGTTCTTCATCAGCCATATGGCGAACGGCAGTTGGGAGGTGGCGAGGAACAGCGCCGTGCCGTGCATCGTGTCGATCAGGTCCACCCGCACGAAGAGCCCGTACACCGGCACCATGATCGCGGTGATCGGCAGACACGTCGTGAACAGGATCGTCAGCAGGAACGGGCGGTTGAAGCGCGAGCGGTGGCGGGAGAGCGGATACGCGGCGAGTGCCGCGCACACCACCGTCAGCAGGGTCGCACCGCCGCACAGCAGCAGACTGTTGAGCATCGGGGTGAAGGTGATCTCGTCGGTGAGCACCGCGTCGAAGTTGTCCAGGGTGGGGGACGTCGGCGGACGCACCCGCAGATTCGCCTCGCTGTCCACCGAGGCGAACAGCAGCCACAGCAGCGGCAGCGCGAACGACGCGGCCACCAGCAGCAGGGCCCCGTCGGCCGCGAGCCGGGCCCGGGTGCGGCGGGTCGCCATCACACCTCCACCTTCATCAGCCGCAGGTAGACCACCGAGAACAGCGCCCCGACCAGGAGCAGCAGCAGCGCCACCGCCGTCCCGTAGCCGATCAGGCTGTTGACGAACGCCTGGTCGTACATGAACACCGGGAGGGTCTGACTGCGGTTGCCGGGACCGCCCCGGGTCATGGCCCAGATCAGCCCGAAGACGGAGAGCGTGGAGAGGGTGTTCAGCATCAGGTTGGTGCCGATGGAACGCCGGATCATCGGCAGCGTGACGTGCCACAGCCTGCGCGGCCCGCTCGCCCCGTCGACCTCGGCGGCCTCCTTGATGTCCTGCGGGATCTCCGACAGCGCCGCCGAGTAGATCAGCATCGAGAACGCCGTACCGCGCCACACGTTCGCGAACGACACCGCGAGGATGGGCAGCGTGAACAGCCAGTTCTGGGACGGCAGATGGAGCCAGTCCAGGATCACGTTCAGCGTGCCCTCGCGGCGGAAGAACGCGTACAGCAGGAAGGCCGCCACGATCTCCGGCAGTACCCAGGACGTGATGACGACCGCTCCCGCCACCGTACGGACCGGGCGGGACGCGGCCCGCATCAGTCCGGCCAGCGCCAGGCCCAGCGTGTTCTGGCCGACGATCGAGGACAGGAAGGTGAAGACGAGGGTCAGGACGACGGCGTTGCGGAAGTCGTCGTCGCCGAAGGCCCGGCGGAAGTTGTCGAGGCCGACGAAGGACGAGCCGGACGCCCCGGTGAGCTGGGTGTCGGTGAACGCGATCCAGACGCAGTAGCCGATGGGCCCGGCGAGGAAGAGCACCAGCAGCACGACGGCGGGGGTCACCGGCAGCCAGCGGGCCACCCGCGCCCGTCCGCCCCCGGCAGCGCCCCCGTCCCCGGCGCCCTCCGGAGCCCCGGCCTCCGCGCCGCTCACCCGCCGACGACCGCGTCGCCGACGATCGTCCTCAGCTGCTCGTCGTACTCCTTCGCCGCCGATCCGGGTGAGCCGTCACCCGTCGTCACCTTCTCCATCGCCTCACCGATCGCCGTCGACACCTGCGGATAGACGGGCAGCGCCGGACGGTAGTGCGTGTGGTCCACGAGTGCCGTGAAGAACTCGATGCCCGGCATGGACCTCAGATACGCCGGGTCCCGCGCCACGTCCTCCCGCACGGCGATCTGCGCGCCCACCACGTCCCAGGTGGCCGCGTTGCGGGCGGTCTGGAGCGTCTCGATGAACTCCCAGGCCAGATCGGGGTTCTTCGCCTTCTGCGGGATGGCCCAGGCCCAGCCGCCGGACATCGACACCTTCCCGGGCGCCTGGCCGTGCTGCGTCGGCATCGGGGCCTGCCCGAGCGTCGTCTCCCACTCCGGCCAGGCCCTCGGCCCGCCGTTGATCCAGTTCTGGCCCATCCAGGAGCCGTCCAGCGAGATCGCGAGCTTCCCCTCGGGGAACAGCTCGGTGGCCACCTTGGTGCCGATGTTCGGGTCCAGCGCGTCCGAGGGGTCCGGGCCGAGCTTCTCCCCGTACACGCTCTCCACGAAGGCGAGCGCGTCCTTGAATCCCTTGCCGCCCGCCACCCACTTCTTCGCCGTCGCGTCGTAGAGCGGGTCCGCGCCCGTGCCGTACAGCAGCATCTCGAAGCCCTGCATCACCGCCGCCTCACCGGGACCCTTGCCGGTGTACACGTTCAACGGGATGACGCCGGGGACCTTCCTCTTCACCGTGCGCGCCGCGTCCAGGAGCTCGTCCCAGTTCTTCGGCCGCCAGTCGGCCGGCAGACCCGCCTTCGCGAAGATCTCCTTGTTGAACCAGAGGCCACGGGTGTCGGTGCCGTCGGGGACGCCGTACGTCCTGCCGTCCTCCGCCTTCGCCGCCGTCTTCGCCGAGTCCACGAACCGGTCCCAGGTGTCCCACCTCGCCAGATACGGATCCAGCGGACGCAGATACCCGGCCTTGATGTCGGAGTTGATCCGGAACGTGTCCTCGTACACCAGGTCCGGGGCCGTCTTCGGCGAGCGCATCATCTGCTGCGCCTTGGTGGCGTAGTCGTTGTCCGGCGCCTGGATCGGCACCAGCTTGACCTTCTTGCCGGGGTGCTCCTTCTCGAACTGCTCCTTGACGGACTGGAAATGCTTGTCCTTGAAGCGGATCTTGTTGTCCGTGGAGCGGTTGTACGCGACCTTCACGGTGTCCGGGTCACTGTCGGAACCGGAGGAGCAGGCGGTGAGCGAACCGGCGGCGAGCACGGTGGCTGCGGCGGCGAGGATCAGTGGGGCGGTGGGGCGCACGGGCACGACCTCCTCATGGCCACGAGGGCTGACCGTGACCGTAGGTCCGGCCCGACGAGGAGGTCAATGCCCTTGCGGCAAGCGCTTGTTGTGCTCCGGGGCCCGTGGTGTCAGCGGCCGTGCGCCAGCCACCGGTAGTGCAGCTCCGGGCGCCCCACCTGACCGTAGTGCGGACGCCGTGCGGCGCTGCCCACCGTCACCAGATGCTCCAGGTAACGGCGCGCGGTGATCCGCGAGATCCCCAGCTCCTCCCCGGCGGCCGCCGCGGTCACCCCGTCCGGGGCCGTCCGCAGCACCCGGGTCACCGCCTCCAGCGTCGGACCGCTCAGCCCTTTGGGCAGCGAGGCGGGATGCGCGACGCGCAGTGCGCCCAGGGCCCGGTCCACCTCCTCCTGCCCGCTCGCCTCACCGGCCGCCGCCCGGAACTCCGCGTACCGCACCAGCCGGTCCCGCAGGGTCGGATACGTGAACGGCTTCAGCACGTACTGCACCACCCCGAGCGACACCCCTTCCCGGACCACCGCGAGGTCGCGCGCCGACGTCACGGCGATCACATCGGCCCCGTGACCGGCCGCCCGCAGCGCCCGCAGCAGTTGCAGCCCGTGCCCGTCGGGCAGATAGAGATCCAGCAGCAGCAGATCCACCGGCGTACGGTCCAGCGCCCGCACCGCCTCCGCCCGCGTGTGCGCCACGGCGGCCACCTCGAAACCCGGCACCCGGCCCACGTACAGCTGATGGGCGTCGGCGGCCACCGGATCGTCCTCCACCACCAGTACCCGGATCATGCGGTGACCTCCTTCGCCGTACGGTCCCCGAGGGGCAGCCGGACCGTGAACCGTGCGCCGCCGTCCGGCCCCCGGTCCAGTTCGACCGTGCCGCCGTTGCGGTGCGCGGCCTGCCGCACCAGCGCCAGGCCGAGCCCGCGCCCGGCGCCGTGCGTCGACCAGCCGCGCCGGAACACCTCGGCCGCGTCGTCCGGGCCGATGCCCGCCCCGGTGTCGGCGACCCGCAACAGGAGCAGGCCGTCCACGGCGAGGGCGGTCACGGTGACCCGGGCGCGGGACGAGCCGCGCTGAGCGGGGACGGAGCCGGTGCCGGGTGCGGGGACGGCGTCGGGGCCCGCGCCGCGTCCCGGGGTGCCGCTCGCCGCCTCCGACGCCGCCTCGACCGCGTTGTCGATCAGATTCCCCAGGATCGTCACCAGATCGCGCTGCGCCGGGCCGCCCGGCAGTGCCCCGTCGTCGATCAGGCTGTCGTCCGCCAGCACCAGCTCCACCCCCCGCTCGTTCGCCTGCGCCGCCTTGCCCAGGAGCAGCGCCGCCAGCACGGGTTCCGCGACCGCGCCCACGACCCGGTCCGTCAGCTCCTGCGCCAGCTCCAGTTCGGCCGTGGCGAACCCCACGGCCTCCTCCACCCGGCCCAGCTCGATCAGCGAGACCACCGTGTGCAGCCGGTTCGCCGCCTCGTGCGCCTGGGAACGCAACGCCTGCGTGAACCCGCGCTCCGAGTCCAGCTCGCCCGACAGCGCCTGCAACTCGGTGTGGTCCCGCAGCGTCACCACCGTGCCGCGCCGCTCGCCGCCCACCACCGGGCGGGTGTTGACCACGATCACCCGGTCCGCCGTCAGATGGAGCTCGTCGACCCGCGCTTCGGAATCCAGCAGTGCCCCGGTCAACGGGGCGGGCAGCGCCAGCTCGTCGACCTTCCGGCCGACCGCCCCCGGCGCCAGGCCCAGCAGCTCCCGGCCCGCGTCGTTGATCAGTGCGATCCGGCGCCGCCCGTCCAGCATCAGCAGCCCCTCGCGCACCGCGTGCAGCGTGGCCTGGTGGTAGTCGTGGAGCCGGCTCAGTTCGGCGGCGTTCATGCCGTGGGTGTGCCGTCGCAGCCGGGCGTTGATCACATACGTACCGAGCCCGCCGAGCGCCAGCGCACCGCCCGCCGCGAGGCCGAGCGCGCCCAGCTGGTCGCGGACCTGGGTGGAGACCCGCTCCACGGTGATGCCCGCACTGACCAGGCCGGTGATCCTCCCCCCGTCGCGGACCGGTGTCACCACCCGTATCGAGGGCCCGAGCGTGCCGGTGTACGTCTCCGTGAACGTCTCGCCGCGCAGCGCCTGTTCGGTGTGCCCCAGGAAGGTGTCGCCGATCAGCCCGGAGTCCGGGTGCGTCCAGCGCACCCCGTCCGGGTCCATGATCGTGACGAAGGCGATCCCGGTGTCCCTGCGCACCTGTTCCGCGTACGGCTGGAGTTCGGCGGACGGGTCCGGGGTGCGGATGGCCTCCCGTACGGAGGGGGAACCGGCCACCGCGATGGCGGCCGCCCGTACCTGCCTCGTCGCGGTCTCCTCGGCCTGCCCGCTCCCGGAGACGTACGCGAAGAACGCGCATCCGGCGACCACGGCGGCCACCAGCACGACCTGCATGGCGAAGAGCTGGCCGGCCAGGCTGCGGGGGCGGGTACGGGGGAGGCGCATGGCCCCCAGTCTGCCTGCCCCGGCCGGCCGGTCCGCCGATGGCCGGAAAGCGCCTGTGAACGATATGAACGCAAGGGTGACCGGGGTCACAGGGAGGTGGATAGTCACCGGAGCCCCCAGGGACGGGGAGCGCCCACGACCGAGCCGAGGAGGCCCCCGTGGCAGTGTCAGCCGCTCAGCGGGACCGAACCCATTATCTGTACATCGCCGTGATCGGTGCCGTGGTTCTCGGCGTTCTCGTGGGCTTCGTGGCCCCCGGGGTCGCCGTGGAGCTGAAGCCCATCGGAACCGGCTTCGTGAACCTGATCAAGATGATGATCTCCCCGATCATCTTCTGCACGATCGTGCTCGGCGTCGGCTCCGTCCGCAAGGCCGCCAAGGTCGGTGCCGTCGGCGGGCTCGCGCTCGGCTACTTCCTGGTCATGTCGACCGTCGCCCTCGCGATCGGCCTGATCGTCGGCAACATCCTGGAGCCCGGCTCGGGTCTCCACCTCACCGAGGCGGCCCGTGCCGCAGGTGAGAAGCAGGCGGCGGGCGCCAGTGAGTCGACCGTGGACTTCCTGCTCGGCATCATCCCGACCACCATGGTCTCCGCCTTCACCGCGGGCGAAGTGCTCCAGACCCTGCTCGTCGCGCTCCTCGCGGGCTTCGCGCTCCAGGCCATGGGCGCGGCCGGTGAACCGGTCCTGCGCGGCATCGGCCACATCCAGCGCCTCGTCTTCCGCATCCTCGCCATGATCATGTGGGCGGCCCCCGTCGGAGCGTTCGGAGCGATGGCGGCGGTGGTCGGCGAGACCGGCCTGGACGCGCTGAAGTCCCTCGCGATCATCATGATCGGCTTCTACGTCACCTGCGCGCTGTTCGTCTTCGTGGTGCTCGGCACGATCCTGCGGCTGGTCGCCGGGGTCAACCTGATCTCGCTGCTGAAGTACCTGGGACGCGAGTTCCTGCTGATCCTGTCCACCTCCTCCTCCGAGTCGGCGCTGCCGCGGCTGATCGCGAAGATGGAGCACCTGGGTGTCAGCAAGCCGGTCGTCGGCATCACCGTGCCGACCGGCTACTCCTTCAACCTCGACGGCACCGCGATCTACCTGACGATGTCCTCCCTGTTCATCGCCAACGCGATGGGGGACCCGCTGAGCGCGAGCGAGCAGATCTCGCTCCTCGTCTTCATGGTGATCGCCTCGAAGGGCGCGGCGGGTGTCACGGGCGCCGGTCTCGCCACCCTCGCGGGCGGCCTCCAGTCGCACCGCCCCGATCTGGTCGACGGCGTCGGCCTGATCGTCGGCATCGACCGTTTCATGAGCGAGGCGCGCGCCCTGACGAACTTCGCGGGCAACGCGGTCGCCACGGTCCTGGTCGGGACCTGGACGAAGGAGATCGACAAGGAGCGCGTGGACCGGGTCCTCTCCGGCAAGGTCCCCTTCGACGAGAGGACGCTCGTCGACGACCACGCCCCGGCGGCGGACGTCCCGGAGCCGCGCGGGGACGGCAAGCTGCCGGCGAAGGTCTGACACTCCGGAACACGGACGTCATCGGGTCCTCGGCCACCCGGGCCGGGGCAGCGGGACCGTCAACGGCCCGGCTGCCCCGGCCCGTTGCTGAACAGCGGTACAACCACGGAGGGACGGCGGGTGTCTTCCGTACAGGTAACGAGTTCCGTCACGCGTCACACAGAGGACCCCATATGAACCAGACCCAGACCGTCCGTCGCATCCTGCGCGGGGGAGTCGGTTCGCTCGCGGCGATCGCGCTGATCGGGCTGGGCGCCACACCGGCGCTCGCCGACGAGGGGGAGCCCGACCTCGGGATCGGGAATCTCGCCCGGATCACCGGAGCCGAGCCCGGCAAAGGCTTCGGCATGCCGTTCTCGGTGCTGAACAAGGGGACCGAGGAGGTGGCGAAGGTCTGGGTCTCCTACGCCGTGTCGCCGGGTCTCCGTGCCGCCGACTCGTACTCCAACTGCCGCTACGGGACCGTTTCCTCCCACGACGAGAACCCCGACTCGCACTACGCGGTCTGCGCCATCGACCAGCCGCTGAAGCCCGGTGTCGTCTACGTCCCCGAGCGGCCGGTCGGGCTCAGGGCGCTGGACTCCGCGCTGTACGACGACGTCTACATGACGGTGAGGGGCACCGAGCCGTCCCCCTCGGGCGACGACGGGGGGCCCGACCCCGTACCGGGCACGGGCGCCCCGCTGAAACTGGTGGAGAAGGGCCCGGCCGACGGGGCCGAACGCGAGAAGCACTCCGAGGACTACGCGGTGGCCGACGTCACCTCGGACAACACCGCCGACTACGCGCTGTCCGGGGCGAAGGTCACCGGCAAGGTGGGCGACAAGGTCACCGCCGAGGTGAAGTTCACCAACGAGGGGCCGGGCTGGGTCTACCTCGAACAGGGCCAGGGTGCCGCGACCGTCGACATCCGGATACCGGCCGGGACGTCGGTCGTGAAGCCGCACGGCTTCTGCCACAAGGTCACCGCGTCGCACTACCGGTGCGGGACTTCGCAGTCCTGGGTCGACGAGAACGGCGGCGAGTCGTACCCCTTCGTGCTCCGGATCGACAAGGCCGTGAAGAAGGCGGTGGGCAAGGTGTCGTTCAGCGGGAAGGCCCGGCCCTTCGACAGGAACGCGGCCAATGACACCGCCGAGATCGTGATCACCGCCGGTCCGGGCGGTGGCAGCGGCGGTACGAGCGGTGGCTCGGGCGGCTCGGGCGGCTCGGGTTCCGGCGGTCCGTCCGGCTCGGGTGGTTCGTCCACCACAGGTGGCTCCGCCGCCGGCGGCGGTACGGGCTCCTCGGCCGGGTCGTCCGGCGGCTCCACGTCCACCGGAGGCACCGGCTCGCAGACGACGACGGGCGGCGGCCTGGCGTCGACCGGGTCGGACTCCACGGTGCCGGTGATCGGCGCGGCGGCGGCGGCCGTGGCGGCGGGCGGCGGGATCTTCTACGCGATGCGCAGGCGGACCGGGGTGCGGAAGTAGCCCCGTACCCCCGTACGCCTCCCAAGTGACGTCGCCGCCGCCGGGCGGCAGGGTGCCGGCCCTGCCGCCCGGCGGCGGGTCCCGTTTCAGGCGGGGAGGGCGTCGACGGTGGGGACGACGGTGCCGAACAGGTCGGTGATCGCGGTGAGGGCAGCCGTCTGCAGCGCGGCGGCGGGCAGGACGGTGCCGTCGGGGGCGGCGAGCGCGCGGGTGGCGGTCGTCTCGGCGACGACGGTGGGGCGGTAGCCGAGGTTGAAGGCGCCCTGGGCGGTGTGGTTGACGCACATGTGCGTCATGAAGCCGCCGAGGACCAGCGCCTTCCCGCTGCCCGGAGCGGCGCCCAGGCCAGTGAGGGTCTTCTCCAGTTCGGTGAGGTGGAAGGCGTTGGGGAACTGCTTGACCACGACCGCCTCGCCGTCCTTCGGCGCGACCTCGTCGCTGAGGGCACCGATATGGGCGCGGATGTCGTAGGGGGTGTTCTCGCCGCCGTCGTTGATGACGTGGACGACGGGGGTGCCCGCCGCACGGGCGCGCTCCAGCAGACGGGCACCGGCCGTGAGGGCCTCCTCGGCGCCTTCCAGGGCCATGACGCCGGTGCGGTAGGTGTTCTGGTAGTCGATCAGGATCAGGACGGAGTCGCTCAGCGCGGCAGGCCGGCTGTCGAGGCCGATCACGTCGCGCAGGGTCGTGGAGGGGTGCTGGTCGGTGCTCATGGTGTGCCTTTCGTAGGGGAACGAGGCATGCCTCGGCTCGATGAGGCATGGCGGAAGGACGCAGGGCGACGCTGTCGGCGTCGCATGCGTAGGGGCGGGACGGGGCGGGTGGGCGGCGAGGGTCAGGCGGTCCGGGTACGGAAGCGGCGGCGGTAGGCCGCCGGGGTGGTGGAGAGCTGCCGTCTGAACGCCCGGTGCAGGGTTTCGACCGAGCCGAGCCCGGCGGCGGCCGCGACCCGGTCGAGCGGGCAGTCGGTGGTCTCCAGCAGGCGCCGGGCCGCCTCGACCCGGGCGGCCTCGACGTAGGCGGCCGGGCCCGCGCCGGTCTCCTGCTTGAACACCCGGGCGAAGTGCCGCTCACTCAGGCACATATGGGCCGCCAGGGCCTCCGCGGACAGGTCCTCGTCGAGGTGCTCGGCGATCCACAGGCGCAGCTCGTCGATGTCGCGGCGGGAGGTGGCGGGCCGGCTGAGCGGCACGGAGAACTGGCTCTGGCCGCCCTGCCGTCTGAGGTACATCACCAGCTGCCGCGCCACCGCCAGGGCGACGTCCTCGCCCTGGTCCTCCGCCACCAGGGCGAGCGCGAGGTCCAGGCAGGCGCTGATCCCGGCGCCGGTCCAGATCCGCCCCCGGTCGGTCCGTACGAAGATCGGGTCCGGGTCGACGGTGACGGCCGGGTGGTCGGCGGCGAGCTGGGCGGCGGTCGACCAGTGGGTGGTCGCCGTCCTCCCGTCGAGGAGTCCGGCCGCGGCCAGCAGGTGAGCGCCCACGCACACGGACGCCACCCGCCGGGCGTGCGGTGCGGTGCGCCTCACCCAGGCCACGACGTCCTGGTCGATGCGCGCGGTGGGGCCGTCCTCGGTCATGTCGACCGCGCCGGGCACCAGGAGCGTGTCCACCTGGCCGCCGACCTCGGAGAACGACAGGTCGGCCAGCAGCCGCACACCGGCCGAGGTCCGCACCTCGCCCCCGGCGGGCCCCGCCAGGCGGACCTCGTACCCGGCGCGGCCCGCGGTCTCCCGGTTGGCCAGGGCGAAGACCTCGGCCGGGCCGGTGACGTCGAGGAGATCGGCATCGGGGAAGACCGCGATGACGACACGGTGGGGAAGGGGCATGCGTCCATCCTCGGGTCCGCCCACGATGACCGCAATGACGATTCCCTGTCACATCCGGACACGCCGGGCCAGGCGCGGTCGTCCCTCGCCGACCGGGAACGACGTGTGGCCGGTGCGGGAGTCCCCGTACCGGCCACGCATCACCGAGGCGCGAACCCGTCAGCCGAAGGGGCCCGTCAGCCGAAGGGACCCGTCAGCCGAAGGGAATGCGGACGACGGACTGATTGCCGACCCCGACGGTGCTGGAGCCGTTCCCGATGGCGTTCCAGATCTCGACCTTCACGGTGCCGTTCACCAGATTGCCGTGGCTTCCGGTCGAGGACTTCAGACCCCGGCTCCGGGTGTAGTGCTCGTAGCCGGGTACGGGGTCGGTCGGGAAGTAGGCGTACGTCTCCGTGCGGTCCCAGGTGCCGTCGCCCGTGCGGTCGTAACTCACCTTCGCCTGCTGCCCGTTGGCGATCGCGGTGCCCGCGTCGACGAGCAGGTCGAACTGGGTGGACCCGCCGTCGTACGTCCTGGTGACGCCGGAGGCGGTGAAGGTCTGCGGGCTGTGCGGGGTGCCGTCATGGTTGGCGCCGCCCGCCGGGGCGAGCGTGACGGCCGATGCGGTGGACTGCGCCGCGCCGAGACCGCCACCGCTGCGGAGCGCCAGCGTGGACGAGCCGGTGGGCGGGTCGGTCGGGTCCGGGGGATCGGTGGGGCCGCTGCCTCCACGGGTCCAGACACCGACGTAGTCGATGAGCATGGGGCGGCCGGGGACGGTGTCGGCGGTCGGGGTCCTCCCGGCCAGCGCGTCGGGGAACGCGCCGCCGATCGCCAGGTTGAGCAGGACGAAGTACCCGGCGTGGTCGGTCATATTGGCCCAGGTGCCGGCGTCCAGCTGGTTCTGGGTGACCGTGTGGAAGAGCTGGTCGTCCACGTACCAGCGCAGGGCGTTCGGTGTGGCCGAGCGGTCCCACTCGAAGCGGTACGTGTGGAACGCCGACTGGCAACTCGCCCCCGGACACGCCCTGTTGTTGGCGATGCCGCTGGTCTCGTTGCACGGGCCGCCCGGGTTCACCCCGCAGTGCAGCACGCCCCAGACGGAGTTGATCCCGTTGACGTTCTCCATGATGTCGAACTCGCCGATGCCCGGCCAGTTCCAGTAGTTGCCCCGGTAGGGGGATCCGAGCGCCCAGAAGGCGGGCCAGTAGCCGAGCGCCGCGTTTCCGGTGACGTTCGGCATCTGGATGCGGCTCTCGATGCGCAGGGTGCCGCCGGCCGGAGCCTTGAAGTCGGCCCGCCTGGTCTCGATCCGGCCCGAGGTCCAGTTGCCCGCACCGTCCCGGAGCGGGGTGATCCGGAGGTTGCCGTTGCCGTCGAGGCTGAGGTTGTCGGGGCTGGAGGTGTAGTTCTGGACCTCGCCCGTGCCCCAGTTGCCGGGCCCGCCGGGGTAGGAGTGGCCGGTGTCGATCTGCCAGTTCGCGGCCGAGGGGAGCGAGCGGTCGGCGCCGTTGAAGTCGTCGCTCCACTGAAGGCTCCAGCCCGGGGCGGGCGGTACGTCACCCCGAGCGGACCCGGACCCGAGGACGGTGACCAGCCCCGCGAGTGCGAGGGCGGACGCGGTCAGTGCGGCGAGGACGGTGGTGCGTCTGTGGGGGATGCGGCTCGTGCTCAAGGGACACCTCCGGTGAGGTGGTGCTGGTGAGTTTTCTGAGAGCGCTCTCAGTTTTTGTAGATGCACACGAAGGAGTCGTCAATGGCGCCGCACTTTTAACTTCTTGAATGCACAGAGCAACGGACCCCTCGCGGAAGGTGAGGGGTCGGTCGTCCTTGCCTTGACGTCCGCGTCAAGGATTACCGTCGGCGCATGCGAATCGGTGAGCTGGCCGAGCGGGCCAGGACGACGACGCGGACTCTGCGCTACTACGAGTCACGCGGACTTCTTCAGGCACGGCGCGCGGTGAACGGCTACCGCACGTACGACGAGAGCGACCTGCGGATGCTCCAGCAGATCCGGACCCTTCAGGACTTCGGGTTCGATCTGGAGGAGACCCGGCCGTTCGTCGACTGCCTGCGCGCCGGTCACCCGGCGGGCGACGCCTGCCCCGCCTCGCTCGCCGTCTACCGGCGCAAGCTCGGCGAACTCGACGCGCTCATCGAGCAGCTGCGCACGGTCCGTACGGAGGTCGGCGCACAGCTCGCACGGGCGGAACTCGAAGCGTCCGCCGAGCTGCCCGGCGGTCCGGAACCACGTTGTGAACTGGGAGGATGACAGATGATCCATGCAGAAGGTGTCGCCGACGTCACCGATGAGACCTTCGACCAGGAGGTACTGGCGGCCGGCCTGCCCGTCCTGGTGCAGTTCACCGCCGACTGGTGCGGCCCCTGCCGCCAGCTCGCCCCGGTGCTGAGCGCGATCGCGCGGGAGGACGCCGACCGGCTCAAGATCGTCCAACTCGACGTCGACCGCAACCCGGGCATCACCGTGCGGTACGGAGTGCTCTCGACGCCGACCCTGATGGTGTTCCGCGCGGGCGAACCGGTGAAGTCGATGGTGGGCGCCCGCCCGAAGCGAAAGCTGCTCCAGGAACTGGAGGACGTGTTCGCGCCTCAGTAGGAACTGCCGCAGCTGCTGCCCGATCCGCAGCTGTGGTGGGCGGGGGCGTCGGACAGGCCGCCGTGATCACCTGTTCTGTCGTCCGCACCCGGGCCGGGGTGTCTTTCGTCCTCGCGGTCCAGGGCCTTGCCGAGCTTGATCAGCGTCCGGCCGACCGACGGCAGGCCGGGATGGGCCCCGTGGTGCAACCGGCCTGCGGGAGGCTCCCCGGGCAGTCCGCTCCGCTCGCCGAAGACCACGGCTCCGAGGTCCGACGCGGCCCATGGAGCGGTCCGCCGCATCCGGACGAGGTGGCGGCGTCCCGCCGGGGTCAGCGTTCCCCGGGTGGGGCACGCCGAGCGGACGGCCCAGCCGCAGGCGGCGATGGCGAGCAGGGGGGTGGGGTGCGGAAGGCCCCGTACGAGAGCGCACGCCGCCAGCGCCGTCGTCGCGCACGCCGCGCCGGCGAGCACCCGTCCCGCCAGCCGACGCGCCCGCGCACGCCCGGGGCGCAGCACCAGGCCGTCGCCGACGAGCCGGTCCCCGGTCTCCCGGACGGGGCCGCTGCGCACCGCACGCGCCCGCAGCCGTGCGGGTGCGGTGCCGCCCGGGGCTCCCCACTCCGTGATCACCGCGCGCTCCACGGGGGCGTCGCGTCCCTCCGGGGGCGGGGGGAGCCGGAGCCGTCCGTTGTGGTGGGCGACCCCACCGCCGCTGCCCCACACCTCATGGAGCGCCGCTTCCACCACGCGTGGCGGGCCGCCCACGAGGTACGCCACCTCGTACGGGTCGAGATCCCTGACCGGGGCGCGGCCCGAGCGGCCGAAGCGCCGCCCGGAGAACGTCAGCATGAGGGCGCAGAGCGCCGCCACGCCCACGCCGTCGGCCGACACGATCGCGGTCCATGTGGCTGTGCCCACTCGGTGCCCCCCTGAGCTGGTTACTTACCCGATTGTCAGCATCTGACATCCAAGTGCGTTCTATGCAAGCCGTGTTCGCCCGATGACCATCGTGCTCATGACGCATGCGAACAACTCCCCCATACCCATTACTGTCCTCGGTCTCGGCGCCATGGGCCAGGCCCTGGCCGGTGCCTTCCTGGACGCCGGTCACCCCACCGCCGTGTGGAACCGGTCCACCGGCAAGGGCGAGCAGCTCGTGGCGCGGGGCGCCGTGCGGGCCTCCTCCGCGGAGGAGGCCGTCCGGGCCGGTGAACTCGTCGTGGTCTGCCTCGTCGACTACGACGCCTCGGACAAGGTCCTCACGCCGCTGGCCGGCGCGTTGGCCGGGCGCGTCCTGATCAACCTCGGCTCCGACATTCCGCAGCGCGCACGGGAGGCCGCCGCCTGGGCGAAGGAGCACTCCCTCGACTATCTGGACGGGGCGGTCATGGTCCCCGTCGGGGTGGTCGGCACGGCGCGGGCGCTGGTCCTCTACGCCGGTGAGCGGGCCGTGTTCGACAGGTGCGGGAGCGCGCTCAGGGCGATCGGGGAGCCCGCCGCCTTCCTCGGGGAGGACCACGGTCTCGCCGCCGCCTACGACATGGCGATGCTGGACTTCTTCTACGGCGCCATGGGCGGTCTCGTCCACGCCTTCGCGCTGGCCAGGGCCGAGGGCATCGACGGCGCGGCGCTTGCCCCCTACCTGAACACCATCGCGGGCATTCTCCCGGACATCGTGGAGCGCACGGGCGCCGATGTGCACTCCCGTGTGTACGAGGGCAGCGGGGCCAACCTCGCCATGATGACCGCGAGCGTCGATCACATCCTGCACACCACCAAGGGGCGGGGTCTGGACACCGGGCAGCTCGTCGCGATCAAGGCGGCCGCCGAGCGGGCCATCGCCGCGGGGCACGGCCCCGATTCCTGGTCGAGCATCGTCGAGGTGCTCGACGAGCGCTGAACCCACGCTCACGTCAGGGGCCGCGCCCGCCACCGCGGCGGTGCGGCCCCCGGCGCCCTCCGGTGGATCAGGCGGGCCGGAACCACACCGTCGCCAGCGGCGGCAGCGTCACCGTGATGCTCGCCCGACTGCCGTGCGCGGCCACCGCCTCCGGCTTCAGCGGCTCCTCGTTGCGAACGTCGCCGCCGCCGTAGCGGGCCGCGTCCGTGTTCAGCACCTCCACCCAGGCCTCTACCGCCCCGGGCACACCGAGGCGGTAGTCGTGCCGTACGGCGGGGGAGAAGTGGGAGACCGCCAGCAGCGGTGAGCCGTCGGCGTCGTACCGCAGGAACGCGAACACGTTGTCCTCGGACGCGCCGCCGTCCACCCAGCTGAACCCCTCCGGCACGGTATCGCGCTGCCAGAGGGCCGGCAGCGCCCCGTAGACGGCGTTCAGGTCGCCGACCAGCGTGCGGACGCCCCGGTGGTCCGGCGACGCCCCGTACGACGGGTCGAGCAGCCACCAGTCGGGTCCGTGCCCCTCGGACCACTCGGCACCCTGGGCGAACTCCTGCCCCATGAAGAGGAGTTGCTTGCCGGGGTGCGCCCACATGAAGCCGAGGTACGCCCGGTGGTTGGCCCGCTGCTGCCACCAGTCGCCCGGCATCTTGCTCACCAGCGAACGCTTCCCGTGCACCACCTCGTCGTGCGAGATCGGCAGGACGTAGTTCTCGCTGTACGCGTACACCATGGAGAAGGTCATCTCGCCGTGGTGGTACTTGCGGTGCACCGGCTCCTTCTCCACGTAGCCGAGCGAGTCGTGCATCCAGCCCATGTTCCACTTCAGCCCGAAGCCGAGACCGCCGAAGCCGCCGGGGCCGGCATGGTGCGTGGCGCGGGTGACGCCGTCCCAGGCCGTGGACTCCTCGGCGATGGTGACGACCCCGGGATTGCGCCGGTAGACGGTCGCGTTCATCTCCTGGAGGAAGGCGACCGCGTCCAGATTCTCCCGGCCGCCGTGCTCGTTGGGCGACCACTCGCCGTCCTCGCGGGAGTAGTCCAGATAGAGCATCGAGGCGACGGCATCGACCCGCAGCCCGTCGATATGGAACTCCTCGCACCAGTAAGTGGCGTTGGAGACAAGAAAGTTGCGGACCTCCTTGCGGCCGAAGTCGAACTCCAGCGTCCCCCAGTCCGGGTGCGCGGCCCGCGACGGGTCCGAGTGCTCGTACAGCGCGCGCCCGTCGAACTCCGCCAGTGCCCAGTCATCACGTGGGAAGTGCGCGGGGACCCAGTCGGCGATCACGCCGATGCCCGTCCCGTGCAGCGCGTCCACCAGGAACCGGAAGTCGTCCGGGGTGCCCATGCGCGAGGTCGGCGCGAAGAAGCCCGTGACCTGGTAGCCCCAGGAGCCGCCGAAGGGGTGCTCGGAGACCGGCATCAGCTCCACATGCGTGAAACCCAGGTCCTTGACGTACGAGGGGAGCTGCGCCGCCAGCTGACGATAGGTCAGGCCCGGTCGCCAGGACGGCAGATGCACCTCGTAGACCGAGAACGGGGCCTCGTGCACCGCTCGGTCGCCCCGGTGCGCCATCCACTCCGCGTCCTGCCACTCGTGGTGCGATGCGGTGACCACCGAGGCGTTGGCGGGCGGCACCTCCGCGTGGCGGGCCATCGGGTCGGCCCGCAGCGTGTGCGAACCGTCGGGCCGGCAGATGTCGAACTTGTACAGGGTCCCCTCCCCGACCGCGGGCACGAACAGCTCCCACACCCCGGTGGAGCCCAGCGAACGCATCGGGAAGCCCGTGCCGTCCCAGTAGTTGAAGTCACCGCTCACCCGCACCCCGCGAGCGTTCGGCGCCCACACGGTGAACCGGGTCCCGGCGACACCCTGGTGCTCCATGGTCCGCGCACCGAGTGCCGTCCACAGCTCCTCGTGGCGGCCCTCGCCGATCAGGTGCAGATCGAGATCACCGAGCGAGGGCAGGAAGCGGTACGGGTCCTGCACCTCGATCTCGTCGTCCTCGTAGGCCACCTGGAGCCGGTACTCGGGTACGGCGGGCACCGGCAGCACCCCGGAGAAGAAGCCGTCGCCGTCCTCGTGCAGCTCGGTCCTCAGCCCCTGGCCGAGCACCGTGACCGAGTGGGCGAACGGGCGCAGCACCCGCAGCACCACCCCGCTCCGGGTCAGGTGTGCCCCCAGCAGATCGTGCGGGGCGTGGTGCTCACCGGCCAGCAGCCGGCCCCGGTCCCCGCCGTCCAGGGGCGGCGCCGGCCGGACACCGTGACCGCCGCTCCGACGGGGGCGTGGCGGGGCGGCAGCGGTGCCGGCGTCGGCGGTCGCGGGGGACGCGGCCACGGAGACAGCGGCCGGTGCGGTGATCCCGGTGGGCACCGGCTGCTGGACGGGCGGGACCTCGACGCCATCGGACGTCTTGCGGGATCGGGACGGATTGCGGGACGGCTTGCGGGCGGTCACAGGGACTGCCTCCTCGGAGGGTGTCGGGGAAAGCGCGGGGTGGGGAGGGGAAGGGGGAGAAGGCGTTCAGACCGTGGTGGCTGTGGCCAGGCGGTGGATGGCGGCCATCGGCACCGGCAGCCAGTCGGGGCGGTGCCGTGCCTCGTACAGCACCTCGTACACCGCCTTGTCGGTCTCGTGGGCGCGCAGCAGCTCCGGTTCGCCGCGCGGGTCGGCGCCCGCGGCCTCCGCGTAGCCCTCGCAGTACGCGGCACGGCAGTGCGCCGCCCACTCCGCGTTCCACGGGTGGTGCGAGCGGGCCGCGTAGTCGAAGGAGCGGAGCATGCCCGCGACATCCCGTACCGGCGGCTGTGGGCGGCGGCGTTCCGGAAGGGGGCGGGACGGCTCGCCCTCGAAGTCGATCAGTGACCAGAATCCGTCGTCGGAGCAGAGCGTCTGGCCGAGGTGGAGATCGCCGTGAATCCGCTGCGCGGCCCAGTCGCGGCCCTGGTGCCCGAGGGCCGCGACGGCGTCGAACGCGGTGCGCAGCCCGGGGACGTAGGGCACGAGCGCCGGGACGGCCCGGGCGGCGGCCTCCAGGCGCTGGGTCATCCCGGCGACGAGGTGCCGGGTCTGCGACCCGCCCAGCGCGGGTGTCGGCAGGGCGGCGGCGAGCGCGGTGTGCACCTCGGCGGTGGCCCGGCCCAGTGCCCGCGCCTGGGGGAGGAAGTCGCGGCCCTCGGCCAGCGCGCCCAGGGCGAGCTGCCAGCCGTCCCGGGCGCCGTGCAGGAAGGGCTGGAGCACACCGAGGGTGAGCGGCTCGGGGGCGGTGGCCTCGAACCAGGCGACCGGGGCGGGCACCCGTCCGCACCCCTCGCGGGTGAGCGCGAGCGGCAGCTCCAGATCCGGGTTCGTGCCGGGGAAGACCCGGCGGAAGATCTTGAGGATGTACGCGTCGCCGTAGACGAGCGAGGAGTTGGACTGCTCGGTGTCCAGCACCCGGGGGGTGAGCCCCGGCGGGATCGGCGCGGTCCGGTCGAAGCGGAGGGGGCCGAGCACCCCCGGGCAGCGGAATCGTTCCAGCAGCAGGCCCGCCAGCCGCGGATCGTGCAGCCCGTCGTACACGGTGCGCCCGGCCAGCGGCCCCTGTGTCACCCGGCCGATCAGTGCGGGTGCGAGCCGGGGCGGCAGGGATGCCCGTACGCCGAGGAGGAGTTGGTAGCAGTCGTCGGCCGTGCGGGCGGACAGGGCCGGCTGCTGGACCCGCACGAGCAGATGGAGCAGACCCGGCCCCGTGGAGCCGCTGTCCACCGGCAGCATCTCGGTCGCCGAGAGGAGGGAGAAGCCGGTGACCGGCTGCCCCTTGCCGGCGAACCACCGTTGCCGGGGCAGCCATTCACGGAGCAGGGGAGCGAGTGACGGAAGCAGCGCCCCGCTCGTCGCGCAGCTTTCCGCCGGACCGTTCTTCGTGGAGTCGTTGCCCGGCGGGCCGCTGTCCGGCACGCCGTCCTTCGTTGCGCTGTCCCTCGTCGCGCTGCTCTTCGCTGCCCTGTCCGTCGTGCTCTTCGCCAGGGCGACGTGCGGGGATGCAGTCTCCGACATGGCATCGCGTCCTTTCCCCGGGCACACCACAGGATGCGAAGAGTGTCCCGGATTGCGGCAATGGCTGTCCGGCTGTGCGGGACGTGTCGGGTGAGGATGATCCGTACGGACTCGACCTGATGAGCCCCGAAGGGCCCGGAGGAGCCCGGAAGAGCTCGATGTGGGGGAGAGTGCCCCGTGCGGGGCGGCGGAAACCGCCGCGCACGGGGCGGCGCGGGCTCAGAGGGCGGGGGCGTCCTTGCGCAGCCGGAACCAGTAGAAGCCGTGTCCGGCGAGAGTCAGCAGGTAGGGCCACTGCCCGATGGCGGGGAAGCGCACCCCGCCGATCAGCTCCACCGGATGACGCCCGTTGAACGACCTCAGGTCCAGTTCCGTGGGCTGTGCGAAGCGCGAGAAGTTGTGGACGCACAGCACGAGGTCGTCCTTGTACTCACGCGTGAACGCCAGCACCGCCGGGTTCGAGGAGGGCAGTTCGGTGTACGAGCCGAGGCCGAACGCCGGATTCTGCTTGCGGATCTCGATCATCCGCCGCGTCCAGTGCAGCAGCGACGACGGTGAGGCCATGGACGCCTCGACGTTGGTGACCTGGTAGCCGTAGACCGGGTCCATGATCGTGGGGAGGTAGAGCCGCCCGGGGTCACTGGAGGAGAACCCGGCGTTCCGGTCGGGCGTCCACTGCATCGGGGTCCGTACGGCGTCCCGGTCGCCCAGCCAGATGTTGTCGCCCATCCCGATCTCGTCCCCGTAGTAGAGGATCGGGGAGCCGGGCAGCGACAGGAGCAGGGCGGTGAACAGCTCGATCTGGTTGCGGTCGTTGTCCAGCAGGGGGGCCAGGCGCCGCCGGATGCCGATGTTGGCCCGCATCCGGGGGTCCTTGGCGTACTCCGCGTACATGTAGTCGCGCTCTTCGTCCGTGACCATTTCGAGCGTCAGCTCGTCGTGGTTGCGCAGGAAGATGCCCCACTGGCAGTTCTTCGGGATCGCCGGGGTCTTCGCCAGGATTTCCGAGACCGGGTAGCGGCTCTCGCGCCGTACGGCCATGAAGATCCGCGGCATCACGGGGAAGTGGAACGCCATGTGGCACTCGTCGCCGCCCGCCCGGTAGTCGCCGAAGTAGTCGACGACGTCCTCCGGCCACTGGTTGGCCTCGGCGAGCAGCACGGTGTCCGGATAGTTGGCGTCGATCTCCTTGCGGACCCGCTTGAGGAAGTCGTGGGTCTCGGGGAGGTTCTCGCAGTTGGTGCCCTCGCGCTGGTAGAGGTAGGGCACTGCGTCGACGCGGAATCCGTCGATGCCGAGGTCCAGCCAGAACCGCAGAGCGGAGATGATCTCCTCCTGCACCGCCGGGTTCTCGTAGTTGAGATCGGGCTGGTGGGAGAAGAACCGGTGCCAGTAGTACTGCTTGCGCACCGGGTCGAAGGTCCAGTTGGACGTCTCGGTGTCGACGAAGATGATCCGCGCGTCCTGGAACTGCTTGTCGTCGTCGGCCCAGACGTAGTAGTCCCCGTACGGCCCGTCCGGGTCGCTGCGGGACTGCTGGAACCAGTCGTGCTGGTCGCTCGTGTGGTTCATGACGAAGTCGATGATCACGCGCATGCCGCGCTGGTGCGTGGCGTCCACGAACTCCACGAAGTCGGCGAGATCACCGAACTCCGGAAGCACCGCGGTGTAGTCGGAGACGTCGTAGCCGCCGTCGCGCAGCGGCGATTTGAAGAACGGCGGCAGCCAGAGGCAGTCGACGCCCAGCCATTGCAGATAGTCCAGCTTGGCGGTGATGCCCTTGAGGTCGCCGATGCCGTCGCCGTTGGAGTCCTGGAAGGACCGGACGAGTACCTCGTAGAAGACGGCGCGCTTGAACCAGTCGGGATCGCGGTCCTTGGCGGGAGTGTCCTCGAACGTGTCGTGGACAGGCTCATTGACGATCATGGTGTGGGTGACCCTCCGGTCGGCGGGGACGGTCGCAGGACGACGATGTGCGCGGGCGTGATGCCCGGCTCTAGGCGCACATAGAAGGTCCTGCCCCAGTGGTAGGTGTCGCCGGTGAGCTCGTCGCGCACCGGTACGGTCTCGTGCCAGTCGAGGCAGAGCTCCGGCATGTCCAACGAGACCGTGGCCTCCTGGGTGTGGTGCGGGTCGAGGTTCACGACGACGAGGACGACATCCGTCCCGGAGCGCTTGCTGTACGCGATCAGCGCCTCGTTGTCGACGGTGTGGAAATGCACGTCGCGCAGCTGCTGGAGCGCGGGATGGCGGCGTCTGATCCGGTTGAGCGAGGTGATCAGCGGTGCCAGTGAACGTCCCTCGCGCTCGGCCGACTCCCAGTCGCGCGGCCGGAGTTGGTACTTCTCCGAATGCAGGTACTCCTCGCTCCCCGGACGCACCGCGGTGTTCTCGCACAGTTCGAACCCCGCGTACACCCCCCAGGACGGGGACAGCGTGGCGGCCAGCACGGCGCGGGCCTCGAAGGCCGGACGGCCGCCGTCCTGGAGGTAACCGGGCAGGATGTCCGGGGTGTTCACGAAGAAGTTGGGGCGCATGGAGGAAGCGCTCTCGCCGGACAGCTCGGTGACGTAGTCGGTGAGCTCCTGCTTGGTGTTGCGCCAGGTGAAGTACGTATACGACTGCTGGAACCCGACCGCCCCGAGGGTCCGCATCATCGCGGGGCGGGTGAAGGCCTCGGCCAGGAAGATCACGTCGGGATCGGTGCCGTTGATGTCGGCGATCACCTTCTCCCAGAAGACCACCGGTTTCGTGTGCGGATTGTCGACGCGGAAGATCCGCACCCCGTGGTCCATCCAGAACCGCAGGATGCGCGCTGTCTCGGTGACCAGGCCGCGCAGATCCCTGTCGAAGGCGATCGGGTAGATGTCCTGGTACTTCTTCGGCGGATTCTCGGCGTACGCGATGCTGCCGTCGGGCCGGTGGTGGAACCACTCCGGGTGTTCCTCCACCCAGGGGTGGTCGGGCGAGCACTGG
Source organism: Streptomyces sp. NBC_01237 (assembly GCF_035917275.1). Taxonomy (NCBI): domain Bacteria; kingdom Bacillati; phylum Actinomycetota; class Actinomycetes; order Kitasatosporales; family Streptomycetaceae; genus Streptomyces; species Streptomyces sp. NBC_01237. The sequence goes on from NZ_CP108508.1 coordinate 6,304,080, forward strand.
AGCGCGAAGTCCAGGGCGATCTCCATCCGCAGGGTGCGGGCCGTCTCGACGAAGTGGTCGAAGTCCGCCAGCGTGCCCAGCTCCGGATGGACGGCGTCGTGCCCGCCGGCCGCCGAACCGATCGCCCAGGGCACTCCGGGGTCGTCGGGGCCGGGGGAGAGGGAGTTGTCGGGGCCCTTGCGGTGGGTGGTGCCGATGGGGTGGATCGGCGGGAGGTAGACGACGTCGAACCCCATGGCGGCGACGGCGGGCAACCGCTCGGCTGCGGTACGGAAGGTGCCGCTGACGACGCGTGAGGTGTGCGTCGCCGCATCCGTCGCGGCTCCCGCGGTGGCCCGTGCGGCCGGTGCCGTCCGTGCCGCCGGTGCGGTGCGCGCGCCCTTGCCCCGGCCCCGCTCCACCGGTGGCTGCGCCCGCTCCGTCCTGGCCCCTTCGGAGCGCGGGAACAGCTCGTACCAGGAGCCGTACAGGGCCCGGCGGCGCTCCACGTTCAGCGGCAGCGGGCGTGAGCGGGTGACCAGTTCGCGCAGGGGGTGGCGGGCGAGCGCCTCGTCGGCCGCCGGGGTCAGGGCCGCCGCCAGCCGGGACGCGGCCGGGCGGGAGGTGTCGCGCAGCGCGTCGGCCGCGGCCAGCACCGCCTCGCGACCGTCCCGCTTCGGTACGCCGGCGGCGGCCCGCTCGTACAGATCCGCGCCCTCCGCCAGCACCAGGGCGGTGTCGATGCCCGCCGGGATCTTGATCCGGGCGCTCCGGCGCCAGGTGGTGACCGGATCGCTCCACGCCTCGACCGTATACGTCCAGCGGCCCTCGGTGTCCGGGGTGATGTCGGCGCCCCAGCGGTCCGTGCCGGGGGCGAGTTCACGCATCGGCGTCCAGGGGCCGGTACGTCCGTTCGGGTCGCGCAGCACGGCGTTGGCAGCCACCGCGTCATGGCCTTCGCGGAAGACGGTGGCGGTGACCTGCAAGGTCTCACCGGCAACGGCTTTCGCCGGCCTTTTGCCGCAGTCGACGAGAGGACGGACGTCCAGGACGGGAATTCGACCGATCATGGAATCACCTGGGGGCTGGAGCTCGGCGTGCACGGGGTGCGGCACAAGTGCGGCGGTATGACCGCGTATGTCGCGATGATAGGGATTTGTCCTTTGTAGCTGCTCCGCTGTCGGCTGACGGGCTGTGGGCATGGCCGCTCCTGTCCGCGTTCACTCCAATGGCACTCGAACGGGGAGGAGCGCGGGGGTTCGGGCACGAAGAACGTGCACGGAGAACATGTGCGGGCCTGGTTCGGGCTGCGTACCGGGAAAGCCTTCCCCGTGTCTTCGGGAGGGCAATCCGGCGCCCGTGTTAACTACTCGGTCGTAGCCGGGCTCCCGGCGCGCGCCCCGGTGGGCGTACGGGGCCGGGGCGCCCCTGCGGATTCCGGGTACCCGCTCTGCGGCGCCACACGGCAGCCTTCCCTGTGGTGCGAAGGTCCACAAGGCCGCGTGCGGGGGTGAAATCGGCCAAACCCGCAGGTGAACGGTGAGACGGAAGAATGCGCGCGGGAACGGTGGGGCGCCTGGGGGAGGCTGCGGGGGGCGGGCGGGGCGGGAGCCGCCGGACCCGGTGAGCCGTCCGCGCGCCGTGGCTGCCGGGGACCGGCCGCCGTTAACGTCGAGGGTGACGGCGCGGCGCACACCGTGGTGCGTCCCCTCGGATTCGTACGTCCCCTGTAAAGGTGGAATACGTGAAGGCCATTCGTCGATTCACCGTGCGTCCCGTCCTCCCCGAATCCCTGCGACCCCTCCAGGACCTCGCCCGCAATCTGCGGTGGTCCTGGCACCACGAGACCCGAGAGCTCTTCCGCGCCGCCGATCCCGAGGGCTGGCGGCCCGCGGACTTCGACCCCGTACGTCTGCTCGACGCCATGTCCGCGGGGCGGCTCGCCGAGCTGGCCCGGGACGAGGAGTTCCTGGCCCGGCTCGCCGACGCGTCCGAGAACCTCCGGGAGTATCTGGACGGCCCCCGGTGGTACCAGAACCGGCTGGCCCAGGGCGCCGAACTGCCCGCCGCCATCGCCTACTTCTCACCCGAGTTCGGGGTGACCGCCGCCCTGCCGCAGTACTCCGGCGGACTCGGCATCCTGGCGGGCGACCACCTGAAGGCCGCCAGCGACCTCGGCGTACCGCTCATCGGGGTCGGCCTGCTCTACCGGCACGGCTACTTCCGGCAGACCCTCTCGCGCGACGGCTGGCAGCAGGAGCACTATCCGGTCCTCGACCCCAACGAACTCCCGCTCACCCTGCTCAGGGAGACCGACGGCACCCCCGCCCGAGTGGTGCTCGCCCTGCCCGGCGGGCGCAGCCTGCACGCCTGTGTATGGCTGGCCCGGGTCGGCCGCGTCCCCCTGCTGCTGCTCGACTCCGACGTCGAGGAGAACGCGCCGGGCGAACGCGATGTCACCGACCGGCTGTACGGCGGCGGCAGCGACCACCGGCTGCTCCAGGAGATGCTGCTCGGCATCGGCGGGGTGCGCGCCGTGCGCACCTACTGCCGGCTCACCGCGACCCCGGACCCGGAGGTGTTCCACACCAACGAGGGCCACGCCGGACTCCTCGGTCTGGAACGCATCCGGGAACTCGCCGGGGAGGGACTCGACTTCGACTCAGCGCTGGAAGTGGTGCGGGCCGGCACCGTCTTCACCACGCACACCCCGGTCCCCGCCGGGATAGACCGGTTCGACCGGCAGCTGGTCGCCCGTCACTTCGGCGAGGGCGGCGAACTGCCGGGCGTCGGCGTCGAGCGGATCCTCCGGCTCGGCCGCGAGACCTACCCCGGCGGCGAGCCCGACCTCTTCAACATGGCGGTCATGGGACTGCGGCTCGCCCAGCGCGCCAACGGCGTCTCCACCCTGCACGGGGCGGTCAGCCGGGAGATGTTCTCCGGCCTGTGGCCCGGCTTCGACCCGGCCGAGGTGCCGATCACCTCGGTGACCAACGGGGTCCACGCGCCGACCTGGGTCGCCCCGGAGGTCCTGCGGCTCGGCGTCCGCCACTTCGGCGCCGACCGGACGAGGGACGCGCTGGCCGGCGGTGAGGTGGCCGGCGAGCGCCGCGCCGGTACGCCCCGGCGCTGGGACGCCGTCACCGCCGTCCCCGACCGGGAGATCTGGGACCTGCGCCGGGTCCTGCGCGAACAGCTGGTGACCGAGGTGCGCAAGCGGCTCTACGCCTCCTGGCGCAGGCGGGGCGCCGGCACGGCCGAACTCGGCTGGATCGACGATGTCCTCGACCCGGACGTGCTGACCATCGGCTTCGCCCGCCGCGTCCCCTCGTACAAGCGGCTCACGCTGATGCTGCGCGACCGCGACCGGCTGCGGGAACTGCTGCTGCACCCGACCCGGCCGATCCAGATCGTCGTCGCGGGCAAGGCCCATCCGGCCGACGACGGCGGGAAGCGGCTGGTCCAGGAACTGGTGCGGTTCGCCGACGACCCACGGGTGCGCCACCGCATCGTCTTCCTGCCGGACTACGGCATGGCGATGGCGCAGAAGCTCTACCCCGGATGCGACGTCTGGCTCAACAACCCGCTGCGGCCACTGGAGGCGTGCGGCACCAGCGGGATGAAGGCGGCCCTGAACGGCTGCCTCAACCTCTCGGTGCGCGACGGCTGGTGGGACGAGTGGTTCGAGCCGGACTTCGGCTGGGCGATCCCGACCGCCGACGGCTCGGCCGTCGACGAGGACCGGCGTGACGAGCTGGAGTCCAACGCCCTCTACGCGCTGATCGAGGACCGGGTCGCGCCGCGCTTCTACGACCGGGACGGCGAGGGGCTGCCCGAGCGGTGGATCGAGATGGTCCGCCGCACCCTGGTCACCCTGGGCCCCAAGGTGCTCGCGGGGCGCATGGTGCGTGAGTATGTCGAGCGGCTCTACGCCCCCGCCGCCCGCGCCCGGCGCGCCCTGGTTCCCGAGGTGGCCCGCGAACTGGCGGACTGGAAGGCCCGCGTCCGGGCGGCCTGGCCGAAGGTCTCCGTCGACCATGTGGAGGCCGTCACCGACACCGCCGCGGGCGGCTCGGCGGAGCTGGGGTCCACGCTGGCGCTCCGGGTCCGGATCGCGCTGGGCGGGCTCGACCCGGACGACGTGGAGGTGCAGGTGGTCGCCGGGCGGGTCGATTCCGGCGACGCCATCGCGGACGCCCAGGTCTTCCCGCTGAAACCGGCGGGCGGCCACGACCTGGAGGGCCGCTGGCTGTACGAGGGACCACTGGCGCTGGACCGCACGGGGCCGTACGGCTACACCGTGCGGGTCCTGCCGGCCCACGCGCTGCTGGCCTCCGGCGCCGAACCGGGCCTGGTCGCGCTGCCGACGGAGGCGACGGGGGAGGGCGCGGGGGTGCTGATGCGCTGAGCGGTCCGGTGCACGGACGGCGCGGACGGTGCGCGGAGGGCGCGGACGGCGCGGACGCTGCGGACGGTGCGGAAAGCGCGGACGGCACGGACGGCGGGGCCCGGTACCGGAGCACGGTGCCGGGCCCGGCGGTCACCCGGACCGGGTTCGTGTTCTGAACGCAGAGTCTTGACGTGTCCATGGGATGCCTTTACGTTCCTCACTCATCACAGAGTTCACAACACGGCCCAGTGTTCAAGTATGTGAAATCCCGCGTCGGGTCGCGCTGTTGAACCCCACCGCACCGGAAGGCACCCCACATGCGTACCGGCACCCTCGCCCGCGTCCTGGGCACCGCCACCGCACTGGCCGCGCTGATCGCCACGGCCGCCGCGGCCCCGGCGGCGGCGGACAGACCCGCCGCGGCCGATGCCGTATCCGTGAAGGCCGCCGCCCCCGCCGCCTTCACCCACCCCGGCGTCCTCGTCAGCCGTCCCCAGCTCGACTTCGTACGCGAGAAGGTCCGGGCCGGCGCGCAGCCGTGGAAGGGGGCGTACGACCAGATGCTGGCAAGCAAGTACGCCTCGCTCACCCGGACCGCCGAGCCCCGCGCCGTCGTCGAGTGCGGCTCCTACTCCGATCCCAACTACGGCTGCACCGACGAGCGCGAGGACGCCATCGCCGCGTACACGCTCTCGCTGGCCTGGTACATCGGCCAGGACGACCGGTACGCGCGCAAGGCCATCGAGATCATGGATGCCTGGTCCGGCGTGATCAAGGACCACACCAACAGCAACGCGCCCCTCCAGACCGGCTGGGCCGGCTCCTCCTGGCCGCGTGCCGCCGAGATCATCAAGTACACCTACACGAGCTGGCCGAACTCCGGCCGTTTCGGCACGATGCTGCGCGACGTGTACCTGCCGGAGGTCGCGGGCGGCTCCCGGTCCAACGGGAACTGGGAACTGTCCATGACCGAGGCGGCGATCGGCATCGCCGTCTTCCTGGAGGACCGCGCCGCCTACGACAGAGCCGTGGCGCTGTTCCGCGGGCGGGTTCCCGCGTACATCTATGTGACCGCGGACGGCTCGCTGCCCAGGACTGCGCCCGGCAGCGGTCTGGACACCCGCGACAAGGTCATCAAGTACTGGCAGGGTCAGTCGACCTTCATGGACGGGCTGGCCCAGGAGACCTGCCGCGATCTCACCCACACCGGCTACGGCCTCTCCGCCATCTCGCACATCGCGGAGACCGGCCGCATCCAGGGACAGGACCTCTACCCCGAGGTCGCCGACCGGCTGCGGCACGCGCTGGGTCTGCACGCGAAGTACCAGCTCGGTGCGGCGGTGCCGTCCTCGCTGTGCGGCGGCACGCTCAAGGACAGGCTCGGCCCGGTCACCGAGGTCGGCTTCAACGCGCTGCACAACCGGCTGGGTTACGCCATGTCGAACACCCAGCTTCTCACCGAGCGGCAGCGGCCCGCCGCCTCCAACAACCTGTTCGTGGCCTGGGAGACCCTGACCCACGCGGACAACCCGGCCTGAGCCGGCGGGGAACGACGGGAACGACGGGAACGACGGAACGGCCCGGAAGGAGTGTGAACTCCTTCCGGGCCGTTCCGGTGTCGTACTAGAAGGTCAGCTTGAAGCTGTTGATGCGTCCGGTGTCCTGCGAGGCGATGTCCTGGACCTTGAGCTTCCAGGTGCCGTTCGCCACCTCGGACGAGGCGTTGACCGTGTAGGTCTCCACCACGTTGTCCGCGGAGTCGCTGGAGGAGGAGTTCTTCAGCCGGTAGGCGGTGCCGTCCGGGGCGACCAGGTCGATGACCACGTCACCGCGCCACGTGTGGGTGATGTCCACGCCGACCTTGAGGGCGGCCGGAGCGTTGCCCGTACGGCCGGTGACGTTCACCGAGCTGGTGACGGCGGCGCCGTTGTCCGGGATGGCGACCGCGGTGGTGTTCTCGAAGACCACACCGCCCGGGTCACCGCCACCGGGGCGCGGGCCGACGTTGATGCCGGCCCAGGCGTTGGCCACGGCCGTGTACTCGGGGCTGGTGGCGCCGTACAGCTCACTGGCCACGGCGAGGGTGCCGGTGCGGGCAGCGGCGTAGTTCGTCGTGGAGGTGAACTTGGTGGTGAGCGCCTTGAACCAGATCTGCAGGGCCTTGTCGCGGCCGATGCCGGTCACCGGGAGACCGTCGGAGGTCGGGGAGTCGTAGTTGACCCCGTTGACCGTCTTGGCGCCGCTGCCCTCGGAGAGCAGGTAGAAGAAGTGGTTCGCCGGGCCCGAGGAGTAGTGGACGTCGATGTTGCCGAGGCCGGAGTACCAGGCGTCCTTGGACGCGCCGTCCTTGCTCGGCTTGTCCATGTAGCGCAGCGGGGTGCCGTCGCCGTTGATGTCGATCTTCTCGCCGACGAGGTAGTCGCCCTTGTCCTCGGCGGTGTTGGAGTAGAACTCCACACCCGCGGCGAAGATGTCGGAGGTGGCCTCGTTGAGGCCGCCGGACTCACCGCTGTAGACCAGCTTGGCCGTGGCGGCGGTGACGCCGTGCGTCATCTCGTGGGCGGCCACGTCGAGCGAGGTCAGCGGTGCGGCGTTGCCGCTGCCGTCCCCGTACGTCATGCAGAAGCAGCTGTCCTGCCAGAACGCGTTGACGTAGTTGTTGCCGTAGTGGACGCGGGAGTACGCGCCGACACCGTCACCGCGGATGCCGGTGCGGCCGTGCACGTTCTTGTAGTAGTCCCAGGTCTCGGCCGCACCGTAGTGGGCGTCGGCCCCGGCGGTCTCGACGTTCTGCGGGGTGCTGTCGCCCCAGATGTCGTCGGAGCCGGAGAACAGCGTTCCGGTGCCGGACGAACCGTGGTTCAGGTTGTAGGTCTTGTGGTTGCCGCGGGTGGTGTCCGTCAGGGTGTACGACGGCGCGGTGCCCAGCGTGACCTGGCCGCTGTACTGGGTGTTGCCGGTGCCGTTCTCGACGGCCTGCCACTCGTAGAGCTTGGCGCCGGAGGAGGCGTCGGTGACGACGTGCAGCTCGTTCGGGGTGCCGTCGTGCTGGAGCCCGCCCACGACGGTCTCGTACGCGAGCTGCGGGGCGCCGCCGCCGGCCAGCCAGACCACCTTGCGCGGGGCCTTGCTCGCCTCGGTCTGCTTCGAGCCCTCGGCCTTCGCCGCACCGAGTGCCTGCTTCTCGGCGGCGGCCGGGGCCACGTCGGCCGAGGTGCCGACGGCCTTCAGCTGCGCGGTGGTCGCCTTCGACGCCTTGCTGACGCTCTCGGTCTTCCCGGCCTTGGTCTCCTGCACGACCAGGTCGCCGCCGAGTACGGGCAGCCCGGCGAGGGTGCGCTCGTAGCGGGTGTGCGTGGTGCCGTCCTGGTCCTGGACGACGTCGCGGACGACGAGCTTCTCCTGGGAGCCGAGCCCGAGCGCCTTGGCGGTGTCCGCCTTGGTGGAGTTGGCCTCGCTGAGCAGCTCGGCGCGCTGGGCGGGCGAGAGCTTGACGGGGAGCGAACCGGGGTCGGCCTTGGAGGCCGCCGCCGGGGCGGCGCCGGGGGCGCTGCCGGGGGTGGCGGTCGCGGTGCCGGACTGGACTCCGACGGCGAGGAGGGCTGCTGCGGCTATCAGAGCGCCGGTCGCGGTGGCACGACGGCTGGGCGTGGATCTCACGCGGACTCCTTCTGCGAGGGGGGTACCGGCGGCGCTGGTGAGCCGTCCGGACAGTGCAGGCGGTGCGCAGAACGGGGGAAGAGTGTCAGCAGTTGCGTACTCGTGTCAGGACCGCGTCAACAAGTTGGCCGGAATTCGTCCGTTGCCGAAAAGGTCATGTTCGTTAAGCGGACGTTTCGCCGATCATCATCGAAATGTCGCCCGGTGCCCCTCGGGCCCGTATTCACAGGGAGCGCACAAGATTGACTTTCCGGTGTCGTGTTCGAACAACGTACGCACAAGCGGTTTCTGACCACCTGGTGAGACCGGGTCACGCTCTGGCGCGTTCCGGACAGCGGGCCGGGTACCGGGCGGGCCGCCGGAGGCATCCCCGGACGGCCGAGGGCGCGGCGGCAGGCGTGACGGAGGGCGCTGTGGAGGGTCAGCCGCGCTCGTCGGCGTCCGTCCCGGGCGGTACGGCCGTGAGGTAGCGGGTGAGCATGGCGACGAGTTCGTTCTCCAGACGGCGGATGTCGATGGGGTCGGGCGCGGCGACGAGCTGGTGGGTGACGAGCTCGACCGTGGCGACGATGAGCCGGGCGGCGGTGTGCGTGTCGCCGAGATGGACCTCGGGGTGACGGTCGAGCAGGTCCTGGAGATGGGTGATGCTCGCCCGCACGCTGTGGGAGATCCTCTCCAGCAGTTCGGGGGACCGGGGCCCCTGTTCGAGCATCACGCGCAGCAGCTGCGGGTCATCGAGATGGTTCTCGGTCACGGTCCGCACGTAGGAGCGGATGAACTCCTCCAGGGAGTCGGGCAGCTCCTCGAACCGGCGGCGCTCCATGGCTGCCATCCCGGCGTCGAGGTGCCGGGTCAGCAGCTCGACGAGGATGGCGTCCTTGTTCGGGTAGTACTGGTACAGCGAGCCGATCGAGATCCGTGCCCGCTCGGCGATCCGGTTGGTGGTCCCGGCGGCGTAGCCGTAGTCGGCGAAAACGTGAGCAGCCGCGGTGAGAATGCGCTGCCGGGTGACCTCGGCCCGCGCCTGCCGCGGCTGTTTACGTGGCTGAAGTCCGCGATGACCCGACGTCATGACCTCTCCTCGGCGGCGGCTCGGAAGCGAGTAGGCAGAACCTGAGCAATTACTCACAATGGTGTCATGAGCTGCGGCGCGGCGGAGCACTGCGGATGTCACCCGCGAGGTGGTGCCGGCAGGAAGGCGCGAGCGGGCGGGCGGTCGGCCCCTCCGCGCACCGGCTGCGCCCGACCCCGGAAGGAGTCTTCGTGACACACACCAGCACGCGCCCCCGGCGGCTGTCGCCGGCCGAGGTCCGCGCTCGGCTCGGTGAGCCCGAGCCCATGGCCGAGGCCAAGATCCTCGACCACATCGACGAGCACGCCCACCGCTTCATCGCGCACTCGCCCTTCCTCGCACTGGCCACGGCGGACGCGGCGGGACAGACGGACTGCTCACCCCGCGGCGATCATCCGGGGTTCGCGAAGGTCCTCGACGAGCGCACGCTGGCCATTCCGGACCGGCCCGGCAACAAGATCGCCGACTCCTTCCGCAACCTCGCCGAGAACGACGGGATCGGGCTGCTCTTCCTGATCCCCGGAATACGCGAGACGCTCCGGATCAACGGGCGCGCCTATCCCACCGATGAGCCCGATGTCCTCGCCCGGATGCGGATCGAGACCAAGGAACCGGAGCTGGCGCTCGTCGTCGACGTGGCACAGGTCTACTTCCACTGCGGTCGTGCCCTCGTCCGGTCCCGGCTGTGGGATCCCGCCAGTCAGGCCCTGGCCGACGAGGTCCCCTCGGCCGGCGAGATGGTCACCGCCCAGCTCGGGCTCGACATCGACCCCGCGGTGGTCGACCGCGATCTCGAAGACGCCTACCGGAAGCTCTACTGACCACGCCGGAGGGCGGATCACCGATGCAGCAGACCATCATCGAGCGGCTCGACCGCATCGCCGAGGACGTCGTCTCCCTCGTCCTGCGGGGCGCCGCCGGGCCGCTGGCACCCTGGGAGCCGGGCGCGCACATCGACCTGGCCCTCCCGAACTGGCTGACCCGGCAGTACTCGTTGTGCGGAGACCCGGCGGACCGGGACTCCTACCGGATCGCGGCCCGGTACGAACCGCTCAGCCGGGGCGGGTCCGAGTACATCCACCGGTTCCTACGCCGGGGCCGCGCCCTCGACGTGTCGCTGCCGCGCAATCACTTCCCGCTCGTACCCGCGCCGGAGTACCTCTTCCTCGCGGGCGGGATCGGCATCACTCCGATCCTGCCGATGCTGCGGGCAGCGGCCGGATCGGGGACCCCGGCATCACTCGTCTACGCGGGAGGGACGCTCGCGACCATGCCCTTCGCGGACGAACTGCGCTCCTCCCACGGGGAACGGGTACGGATCGTCCCCACCCGGCAGCAGGGCAGACCGGACCTCGCCGGCCTGGCGGCCGCGCTGGACCCCGCCGCCGCGGTCTACTGCTGCGGCCCCGCGTCCATGCTCGCCGCGGCAGAAGCCGTTTTCCCCGCCGACCGGCTGCACACGGAGCGATTCCACCCCGCGGTCAGGTCGTTCGCCCCCAACACCCCGTTCGAGGCGGTGTGCGCCCGGTCGGGGCGGACGGTCCGGGTGCCCGCCGACGAATCGCTGCTGGAGGCCCTGATCCACGCCGGGCGCCCCGTGGCATCCGGGTGCCGTGAAGGCGTCTGCGGCAGCTGCGAACTCACCGTCGTCGCCGGGGAACCCGAACACCGGGACGACATCGGCGCCCCCGCGGGCCGTATGTACGCGTGCGTGTCCCGGGCCCTGTCCTCCCGGCTCGTCCTGGACCTCTGACCCCTCCGCCGATCCAGGCCGCTGCACGGGGACTTCACACATCCGGGGCCTGCCCGCGGGCTCTGAGGGCCCGCCCCCCGGCGCCCCTCCCGGCGCCCGCCCTCAGGAGGAAGGAGACCGCTCGCCGTGCCATGAGCGCCAGAGCGCGGAGTAGGCGCCGCCGGCCGCCACGAGATCGTCGTGGGTGCCGAGTTCGGTGAGCCGGCCGCCCTCCATCACGGCCACCCTGTCGGCGTCGTGCGCCGTCTGCAGGCGGTGCGCGATGGCGATGACGGTCCGGCCTTCCAGGACGGCGGCCAGCGCCCGTTCCGTGTGCCGGGCGGTCCTCGGGTCCAGGAGTGCGGTGGCCTCGTCGAGTATCAGCGTGTGCGGGTCGGCCAGCACCACGCGTGCCAGGGCGAGTTGTTGCGCCTGGGCGCCGTCCGGCCGGTGCCCCGCATGGCCCAGATCGGTGTCCAGCCCGTCGGGGAGTTCGTCGGCCCATTCGGCGCCGACGGCGGCGAGAGCCTCCCGCAGTTCGGCGTCCGTGGCGTGGGCGGAGGCGATCCGCAGGTTGTCCCGGACCGTTCCCAGAAACACGTGGTGTTCCTGGGTGACGAGGACGACATGCCGGCGCAGTTGGCCGGGGTCCAGATCGGCGACCGGAACCTGCCCCACCGTCACCGAACCGGACCGGGGTCCGTCCATGCCCGCCAGCAGCCGGCCCAGGGTGGTCTTGCCCGCGCCGGAGGGGCCGACGATCACCAGCCGCTCGCCGGGCCGGACGGTGAGGTCGACGCCGTGCAGGACGTCGCTCCCGTCGTCGTAGGCGTAGTGCACGTCGGCCACCTCGATCCGGTCGTCGGCAGGCGTGGGGGAGGGGGCGGCCGGCCGTACGGGCGCGGCCGGGCCGAGGCCCTCGACCCTGGCGAAGGAGGCGCTGCTGCTCTGCAGTTGCTCCATCTGCTGAAGGATGGTGTCCAGGGGCTGGGAGAGCTGCCGCAGGTACAGGGCCGAGGCGACCACCGCGCCGAGGCTCATCGTGCCGTGGTCGTGCAGCACGCCGCCGACCAGCAGAACACCGACCACGGGAAGGACGTAGGAGATGTCCACGGCCGGGAAGAGCACACTGCGGAGGAACAGTGTCCGGGTCCGGGTGGTCCGGCACTTCTCGATCTCCTCCTGGCACGCCGCCACCCGGCGCCCCTGGAGTCCGAGGGCCTCGATCGTGCGGGCGCCGGCGGTGGTGGACGCGAGCTGCTCGGCGAGGACCGAGTTGGCGGCTCCCTCGGCCAGGTACGCGGTGAGCGCCCGGCGCAGATACCAGCGGGCGGCGAACCAGATGCCGAGCAGGCCCAGCACCCCGCACGCCCCGAGCAGCGGATCGAGGGCGAAGACCGCCCCGAGGATGAACAACGCCTGGACCCCGGCGACGAGGACCTCGGGCCCGGTGTTCCGGAGGGTGGCGCCGACCGCGGCGACATCGGTGGTGCCGCGGGTCGTCAGGTCGCCCGTTCCCGCCCGCTCGACCACCGAGGCGGGCAGTGCGAGCACCCGGTCGGCGTACTGCTCGCGAATGCGCGCCAGGGTCCGCTCGCCGAAGCGGTGTCCGAGGTAGCCGGCGTACCGGGCCAGGACGAGCTGCGCCAGTGCGAAGAAGAGGATGGTGAGGGCCAGGCGGTCCACCGCGGCCACCCCGGCACCGCCCCTGACCTCGTCGATGATGCGGCCGAGCAGCCAGGGGCCGACGAGCCCGGCACCGGCGGCCAGCGCGTTGAGGCCGATCACCGCGGCGAAGGCGCGAGCGTCCAGCCGGATCAGCCGGAGCGCTTCCCGGCGTATCCGCAGCGGCTCGGCGACGGGCAGGGCCGGGGCCGTGGGCGGGGAGCCGGCGGTCATCGCAGGGCCTTTCGGAACGGCGGGACGGTTCCGTCGCCGGTGAGGTCGTCTTCTTCGTCGTCCGCGCCGCGGGACACGAGGCGGCGGTAGCCGGGCTGCCGGTCCAGGAGTTCACGATGGCTGCCGACGGCGGCGACGGAGCCGTCGGCCAGGTAGTACACGATGTCCGCCTGGTCCAGCAGGAGCGGTGACGTGCTGGTGACGAGTGTGGTGCGGTCGGCCCGTGCGGTGCGCAGCCGGGTCGAGATGGCCGCCTCGGTGTGCGCGTCGACCGCGGAGGTGGGATCGACCGCCAGGAGTACCTCGGGATCGGCCAGCAGGGCCCGGACCAGGCGGATGCGCTGCCGCTGGCCTCCGGAGAGGTTGCGGCCCTGCGCGTCGACGGGCGAGTCGAGTCCGTCCGGCAGGCCGCGGACGATGTCCTGTGCCATGGCGGCGTGGAGAGCGCGGCCGATGGTCTCGTCGTCCCGGTCCCATCCGCAGATCACGTCCCGCAGCGGACCGGCGAACAGATCGGCCTCGTTGTCCGCGACCAGGATCCGCCGCCGTACCTGCGTCAGGTCGATCTCGTCGAGGCGTGTCGCGCCCCAGGTCGCGGCCGACCCGGCGAACCGGCCGAGACGGTCGACCACCGCCGCGGACTCCGACGGCCGGGCGCTGACCAACGCGGTCAGCCTGCCGGGCGCCACCTCGACGCCGGACGCCGGATCACGAAGCGTGGACGGCGCCCCGGGCCCGTCGCGCGTCGCTTCCCGGCCGGTGGAATCGGGTTCCAGGGCCAGGAAGCGGATGACTCTGCGGGCCGCGACCAGTCCGCGGCTGAGGCCGTAGCCGCCCTCGATGAAGAACGCGACCGGCACGGCGAGAACCGCGGTGTATCCGTAGACCGCGACCAACTCACCGACGGATATCTCTCCCTGCGCGGCCATCCGGGCTGCCAGCCATGTCACGACCCCGAGGAACAGAGAGGGAAGGCCGACACCCAGGGCTTGGACCCAGCTGGTCACGGAGCCGACGCGATAGCCCTCCGCCCGCAGCGCTCGCGAGCCGCGCCGGTAGCGCTCGGCGTACACCTCCTTGCCGCCGATGCCGTTGAGGACCCGCAGGCCCCTGACGATGTCCTCGAAACGGGAGGCGAGCGCGCCCTGCTGCTCCCGGTACGTCGTCTCGACGCCCTGAAGGCGCCCCAGCAGCGGCCCGACCGACACCGCGAGCAGCGGCACACCGAGCAGCACCACCACGGCGAGCAGTGGCGACACGGCCAGCAGCAGCGCGGCCACGACGACATAGGCGAGCACCGCGCCGACGCCGGGGCCGGTGATGGTCAGCGTGTTGGCGATCACGGTGGCATCGCCGAACCCGATCGTGAGGACCTCCCCGGCCGTGACACGGCGCGGCAGCGCCCCGCCCAGCCTGGTCGCCTGCCCGACCACCACCCGCACGGTGCGGAAGGCGGCGTCCAGCCGCACCCTGGTCATCGTGCGGTGTCGCATGATGGCCAGCCACGCGTTCAACACCCCGACACCCAGCAACGCCGCCGCCCAGCCGACGAGCACGGGCCACCGGCCCGGTTCCAGACCGTCGTCGATGGCGCGTGAGAGCAGATACGGCGGCAGTGTCAGGCAGAGCATCCAGGCGCTGCCCAGCAGCGCGCCGGCGGCGATCCGGCGGCGCTGACCGGTGATCAGCCACCACAGGTACCGCATGGCGCTGCGACAGTCCGGGACCCCCGGATCCACGGGCGAATCCTTCTTCCACCACACGTCAGTGATCTCCGGTCGGTCGGCAGGTGTCCGTCGTCCATCGAAACCCCGGGCCGGTCACCCCGTCCTCAGGCCAGGCTGTCGCGCCACGCGCGGTGCAGCCCCGCGAACCGGCCCGTGCCGCCGATCAGTTCGGCCGGGGCGCCGTCCTCCACGATCCGGCCGTGCTCCATCACCAGCACCCGGTCCGCGATCTCCACGGTCGACAGGCGGTGCGCGATCACCACCGCCGTACGGCCGTGCAGAACAGTGTCCATGGCCTGCTGCACCGCCCGCTCACCGGGGATGTCCAGGGAACTGGTCGCCTCGTCGAGGATCAGCACCGCGGGGTCGGCCAGCAGGGCCCGCGCGAACGCGACCAACTGGCGCTGACCGGCGGAGATCCGGCCGCCCCGCTTGCGTACGTCCGTGTCGTACCCCTCGGGCAGAGAGGCGATGAAGTCATGCGCCCCGATGGCTCTGGCCGCGCGCTCGATATCCTGCGGACTCGCGTCCGGGCGGCCGATCGCGATGTTCTCCGCGACCGTCCCGGAGAACAGGAACGCCTCCTGGGTCACCATCACCACGCCCTTGCGCAACCCGGCCGTGTCGAGGTCCCGCAGGTCGACGCCGTCCAGCAGGACCCGGCCGTCCGTCGGATCGTAGAACCGGGCCAGCAGCTTGGCGAGCGTCGACTTCCCGGCACCCGTCGAGCCGACCACGGCCACGGTCTGCCCGGCGGGGATGTCCAGGCCGAAGCGGGGCAGCACCTCACCGCCCGTACGGTAGGCGAAGCTCACCGCGTCGAAGGTGACCTGCCGGCCCGGGTGGTCGCCGGACCGCGCGGGAAGCTCCTTGGGCGCGGTCGTCTCGGGGACGGTGGGCCGCTGGGCCAGCAGACCGGCGATCTTGTCCAGCGACGCGGCGGCCGACTGGTAGGAGTTGAGGAACATCCCGAGACGGTCGATCGGGTCGTACAGCCGCCGCAGATACAGCACCGCCGCGGCCAGCACCCCCAGGGCCAGCGTGCCGGACGCCACCCGGTAGGCGCCCCACAGCACCATCCCGGCCACCGCGGTGTTGGCGACCAGCCGGGAGCCGATGACATAGCGGGCCATCTCCAGCATCGCGTCACCGTTCGTCCGCTCGTGGCGGTGGTTGAGCGTGTCGAACACCGCGTCGTTGGTCCGTTCCCGGCGGAAGGCGCGGACCGGGCGGATTCCGTTCATCGTCTCCGCGAACTTCACGATGACCGCGGCGATCGCCGTGGACCGCCTGGCGAAGACCCGGCCCGCCCGCCGCTGGTAGAGCCGCACCAGCAGATACAGCGGGACGAACGAGAACACCGCGATCGCCCCGATGCCGAGGTCCAGCCAGAGCAGCATCAGCGAGATGGAGGCGAACGAGAGGACCACGCCGATCAGTTCCTGCAGGCCCTCGCTCAGCAGCTCGCGCAGCGACTCCACGTCCGTGGTGGACCGCGAGATCAGCCGGCCCGAGGTGTAGCGCTCGTGGAAGTCGACGCTCAGGGCCTGGGCGTGCCGGAAGATCCGGCCGCGCAGATCGAGCAGCACGTCCTGGTTGATCCGCGCGGCCGCCCTGATGAACGCGTACTGAAGGACTCCGGCACCGACGGAGCAGAGCGCGTAGCCGGCCGCCACCGCGATCAACGGCCCGTAGTCGTGGTCCCGGAAGGCCGGAACACCCCTGTCGATGGCGTACGCCACCAGCAGCGGGCCCGCCTGGACGGCGGCCTGCTGGAGCAGGAGGAAGAGCGCGGCCACGACGACCCGGCCGCGCATCGGGGCGAGCAGCGAGGTCAGCAGGGTCCGGGTCGCACCGCGCGGTGCGGGCAGGTCGTCCCGGTCGAACGAGTCCCCGGGGGGCTCGGAGCCCCCGCCGGACTCCTTTGACGGCGGTGCGGCCCCGCGCGCCAGGTCGTCGTCGGTGACCGCGTCGTCGGCGGTGGTCGTCATCGGGTGCTGCCCTCCTCGGCAGGGGTGTGCTCGGCGCCCGACATCAGCCAGGCGTACTCGGCGTTGCCGCGCAGCAGTTCCTGATGGGTGCCGACCGCGGTGATCCGGCCGTCGGAGAGCAGTGCCACCCGGTCGGCGAGCATCACGGTGGACGGCCGGTGGGCGACCACCAGCGCGGTCGTCCGCTCCAGCACGCGCCGCAGCGCCGCCTCCACCAGCGTCTCCGTGTGTACGTCCAGTGCGGAGAGCGGGTCGTCCAGCACCAGGAAGCGCGGCTCGCCGACCACGGCGCGGGCCAGCGCGAGACGCTGCCGCTGGCCGCCGGAGAGGCTGAGCCCCTGCTCGCCGACCTGGGTGTCGAGCCCCTGCGGCAGGTCGTACACGAAGTCGGCCTGAGCGACGGCGAGGGCCCGCCGCAGATCGTCCTCGCCCGCGCCCTCGGCGCCCATCAGCACGTTCTCACCGACCGTCGCGGAGAACAGCGTCGGCTCCTCGAACGCCACCGACACCAGCTCCCGCAGCCTCGGCCGCTCCAGCGCGGCGATGTCCTCGCCGTCCAGGGTGATCCGCCCGGCGGTCAGCTCGTGCAGCCGCGGTACCAGGGCGGTGAGCGTCGTCTTCCCGGAACCGGTGGCGCCCACCAGGGCCATCGTCTCGCCGGGCCTGATGCGCAGATCGATCCGCGTCAGTACGGGTACGGAGCCGGGTCGCGCGTCGGGGTAGCGGAACTCGACGCCCTCGAAGGCCATTCCACCCCGGTCGGGGGCGGTACCGGGGCGCGCACCGGTTTTGGCCATGGCGCAAGCGCCGGTATCGGCGTCGGCGTCGGCTTCGGTATCGGCGTCGGCTTCGGTATCGGCGTTGACATCGACATCGGCTTTCGCACCGGCTTCGGGGGCGGTCGCGCTCACCTCCGTATCGCGCTCCTCCGCCACGTCCATCACCTCGAAGTACCGCTCGGTCGCGGTCGCCGACTCCTGGCTGATGGCCAGCAGGAAACCGATCGACTCGACCGGCCAGCGCAGCGCCAGCGCTGTCGAGAGGAAGGCGACGAGCGTGCCCGCCGACAGATCACCGTCGGCCACCTCGACCGTGCCGAGCACCAGTGCCGCACCGATCGCCAGCTCGGGAATGGCGGTGATGAGGGCCCAGATCCCCGCGAGCAGACGCGCCTTGCCCAACTCCGTGGCGCGCAGCCGCCGGGAGAGCGCCCGGAAGGCCAGCGCCTGGCTGCGGTGCCGGCCGAAACCCTTGATGATGCGGATGCCGAGGACGCTCTCCTCGACCACCGTCGTCAGGTCCCCGACCTGGTCCTGGGCCTGACGCGCGACCACCGCGTACTTCGTCTCGAAGAGCGAGCACAGGATCATCAGCGGTATCGCGGGCGCCAGCAGCACCAGCCCGAGCGACCAGTCCTGGGCGAACAGGATGAGGAAACCGATCACGATCGTGGTGCCGTTGACGAGCAGGAACGTCAGCGGGAAGGCGAGGAACATCCGCAGCAGCATCAGGTCCGTGGTCCCGCGCGAGAGCAACTGCCCCGACGGCCACCGGTCGTGGAAGGCCACCGGCAGCCGTTGCAGATGGCGGTAGAGGGCGGCGCGCATCGATGCCTCCACCCCGGCCAGCGGCCGGGCCACCAGCCACCGCCGCAGCCCGAAGAGCAGGGCCTCGACGATGCCCAGCAGCAGGAGATACAGCGCGCCGAGCCAGACGCCGCCCGGGTCACGGTCGGCGACCGGGCCGTCCACCATCCACTTCAGCACGAGGGGGATCACCAGGCCCAGACAGGAGGCCAGGATGGCGACGAGAGCCGCGCTGAGCAGGCGGATCCGAACAGGGCGGACATAGGGCCACAGGCGCAGGAGGGAGCGCACGGCGGACCGTTCCGTGTGCTCGGCAGGTATTTCGGGCATCAGGGCCGACCCTACGTTTCACCACTGACATCGGTCCTGGGTATTTCTGCCCGCACGCACCCCGCACGCACCCGTACGCACCCCACACGCACCCGGCACCACCCGCCCACGCGCCCCGGACGCGCCCCGGTCCGGGGGTGGGTCGTACCCCGGCATCAACCGATCGGACGATGCCGGTTCGAGCGTTCCGGCCGATACCGCCGTGGCCCGTCCGCCGGAATTCTTGTGGCCATGGCGATCATCGAAGTGAACGGGCTGCACAAGGCGTACGGCGGGCGGACCGTGGTCGACGCGGTGAGCTTCCACGTCGACGAGGGGGAGATCTTCGGCGTCCTCGGACCCAACGGCGCGGGCAAGACCACCACCGTCGAATGCGTGGAGGGGCTGCGCGTCCCCGACGCCGGCACGGTCCGGATCGCCGGGCTCGACCCGGTCGCCGACCACGAGCGGGTGACCCAACTGCTCGGCGCCCAGCTCCAGGAGAGCGAACTCCAGGCCAAACTCACCGTGCGCGAGGCGCTGGAGCTCTACAGCGCGTTCTACCCGTCCGCCGCCGACTGGCGGCCCCTCGTCGGGCGGCTCGGCCTGGAGGACCGGCTCACCACCCGCTTCGGGAAGCTCTCCGGCGGCCAGAAGCAGCGGCTGTTCATCGCGCTCGCCCTGATCGGCAACCCCCGGGTCGTCGTCCTCGACGAGCTGACCACCGGCCTGGACCCACGGGCCCGCCGCGACACCTGGAAGCTCATCGAGGACATCCGCGACAGCGGGGTGACCGTTCTGCTCGTCACCCACTTCATGGAGGAGGCCCAGCGCCTCTGCGACCGGATCGCGGTCATCGACAAGGGCCGCGTCGTCGCCCTGGACACCCCGTCCGGACTGGTCCGGCAGGCCACCGGGTCCACCGTCATCTCCTTCGTCCCCACCCGCGCCCTCACCGGCCCGGAACTCACCGGCCTCACCGCGCTGCCGGGCGTCGCGACCGTCGCACCGCCCGACGGCGACGGCGCGCTCGTCCTCCACGCCACCGACGACACCGTCACCCCGCTCATCTCGCTGCTGACCGGGCTCGGCATCACCGCCCGCCGCCTGCGGGTCACCGAAACCAGCCTCGACGACGCCTTCCTCGATCTCACCGGACAGGACGCCTGACATGACCACCGCGCCCACCACCCGGAACACCCCGGCCCCCGCTCCCGCACCCGCCGGGCCCGTCGCCCGACGCCGCAGACCGGCGGGCGCCGTCCTGAGGGCCGAGACCCGGCTGTTCCTCCGCGAACCGGGCAGCCTCTTCTGGATCCTGGCCTTCCCGTCCGTACTCCTGGTGATCCTCGGCTTCGTCCCGGCCTTCAGGGAAGCGCAGGAAGACCTCGGGGCACGCCGTGTCATCGACCTGTACGTCCCGGTCTCCGTCCTGCTCGCCCTGATCATGTCGGGGATCCAGGCCATGCCCCCGGTGCTCACCGCCTACCGCGAACGCGGCATCCTGCGCCGGATGTCGACGACGCCGGTACGGCCCTCCGCCCTGCTCACCGCCCAGATCGTGCTGCACGGAGCGGCGGCGCTCGGCTCGGCGGCCCTGGTCATCGCCGTCGGCCGGCTCGCCTACGGCGTCCCGCTGCCCCGGCAACTCCCCGGATACGCCCTGGCGCTGCTGCTCGCCGTCGCCGGTGTGCTGGCCCTCGGCGCCACGATCTGCTCCCTGTCCCGTACGACCAAGGCGGCCGGTGCGGTCGGGTCGGTCAGCTACCTCGTGATGATGTTCACCGCCGGGGTGTGGCTGCCGGTCCAGACGATGCCCGGCACCCTGCGCCACATCGTGCAGCTCACCCCGCTCGGCGCCGCCTCCCAGGCCCTGGACCAGGCGGTCACCGGTCAGTGGCCGGGCTGGGTCCACCTCGGGGTCGTCGCCCTGTGGACCGTCGTGCTGGGCTTCACGGCGAGCCGCGTCTTCCGGTGGGAGTGACGGGGACCGGGCGCCCGGGGGAGACTGCGCGGATGACGCAGGCGCTCCGTACCCCCCACACGCCCGGAGCCGCCGGTCCCCACCGGGCCGACCAGCGCTGGGAGCAGTTCTACCGGTACGGCTCCTACGCCATCCTCACCCTCGCCACCCTGGTCGCGGCGGCCGCCGCCGACCTGATCATGACCCGTACCGAGATGTACGTGGCCGGGGTGCTGGCCGCCGCGGCGTACGCGCTCCAGTTCTGGTGGGGCCGCGTCCGCCCGCGTACCGCACCGGGGGCCCCGGCCGGGCAGGTCTACTACGCCCTGCGTACCGTCCTCGCCTTCGCGCTGGGCTGGCTCAACCCCTTCTTCGCGGTCTACGCGGCCCTCGGCTACTTCGACGTCGAGCCCCTGCTCCCCAGGCGCGCCGTCCGGGTCGGGCTGTTCGCCACCGCCGTCACCATGGCCGGTTCGCAGAGCGGAGGGCTGCCGCCCGCCTCCCCGATGAACTGGGTCGCCTTCGGCGCGCTGTTCGTCCTCAACGCCGCCCTGGTCGAGTTCTTCAGCAACGTCGCGGCCCGGGAGGCGGAGAAGGCCCGGATCCAGGTCGAGACCATCGCCGAGCTGGAGCGCACCAACCTCCGGCTGGAGGAGGCGATGGCCGAGAACGCGGCCCTGCACACCCAGCTCCTGGTCCAGGCCCGCGAGGCCGGGGTGGACGACGAGCGGCGCAGGCTGGCCGCCGAGATCCACGACACCCTGGCCCAGGGCCTCACCGGCATCATCGCCCAGCTCCAGGTCGTCACCTCCACCGCGGACACCGATCCGGAGACCGCCCGCGTCCACCTCGGCCGGGCCGCCGCGCTGGCCCGGCACAGCCTCGGCGAGGCCCGGCGCTCGGTCCACAATCTCGCCCCCGTCGCCCTGGAGCACGACGATCTGGTGGGCGCGCTGAAGGCCGCGGTGGCCGACTGGTCCCAACAGCGCCGGGTGCGGGCCGACTTCACGGTGACCGGGACCGTCGAGCAGGTCCACGACGAGATCGCCGCCGCTCTCCTGCGCATCGCGGGCGAGGCCCTCGCCAACGCCGGGCGGCACGCCGGGGCGGGCCGGGTCGGCGTCACGCTGTCCTTCATGGGCGACGAACTCGCCCTGGACGTCCGGGACGACGGGCGCGGCTTCGAGCCGGGCGCCGTGCCCCCGGCCGGCCGCAGCGGCGGATTCGGCCTCGGCGGGATGCGGGCCCGCGCCGAACGGGTCGCGGGCTCCCTGGAGGTGGAGTCGGGGCCGGGCCGGGGCACGGCCGTCTCGGCGCGGGTCCCCCTGGTCCGGCAGAGCTGATCACGCGTACCGTTCGACCTGCCATGACTGAGGAATCCGCACGCGTCATCACACTCATCGTCGTCGACGACCACCCCGTCGTACGGGACGGCCTGCGCGGCATGTTCACGTCCGCCCCCGGCTTCCGGGTCCTGGGGGAGGCGGCGGACGGCGTCGCGGGCGTGGACCTGGCCGCCCGCCTGGACCCCGACGTCGTCCTGATGGACCTGCGGATGCCCGGTGGCGGCGGGGTCGCGGCCATCGCCGAGCTGACCCGGCGCGGCGCCCGCTCCAGGGTCCTCGTCCTCACCACGTACGACACCGACTCCGACACGCTGCCCGCGATCGAGGCGGGCGCCACCGGCTATCTGCTCAAGGACGCCCCGCGCGAGGAACTGTTCGCCGCCGTCCGGGCCGCCGCCGACGGCCGCAGCGTCCTGTCGCCCGCCATCGCCTCCCGGCTGATGACCCGGGTGCGTACCCCCGAGGCCCCCGCCGACGAGTCCCTCTCCGCCCGGGAACGTGAGGTGCTGGCCCTGGTCGCGCGGGGGACCACCAACCGGGAGATCGCCGCCGAACTGTTCATCAGCGAGGCGACCGTGAAGACCCATCTGACCCATGTCTACGCCAAGCTCGGCGCCAAGGACCGGGCCGCGGCCGTCGCCGTCGGCTACGACCGGGGCATCCTCGGCTGACCTCCCGCCCGCGCCCCGCTCCCGGCTACGCCGTCACCCGCAGCAGCAGCACCGAGCGCGCCGGTACGGTCAGGTCCTCGCCGCCCGCGTGGGCCGTGCCCGGCGCGGCCGACTGGTCCTCCCGCGAGGTGTCCAGGACCAGTTCGTAGCGCGCCGCCCAGGGGGGTCCCGGCAGCCGAAAGCCGATCGGCTCCGCCCCGGCGTGCAGGATCGTCAGGAAGCTGTCGTCGGTGACCTGCTCGCCCCGCGCGTCCCGGCCGGGAATGTCGCGGCCGGAGAGGAAGAGCCCGAGCATCGCGGCCGGCGCGTACCAGTCGGCCTCCGTCATCTCCGTACCGTCGCGGGTGAACCACGCCAGGTCCCGCAGTCCGTCCGGGGCCTGCGGGCGCCCGGAGAAGAACGCCCGGCGGCGCAGCACCGGATGGGTGTGGCGCAGCTTCAGCACCCGGGCCGTCAGCTCGGTCAGCTCCCGCCACCGGGGCTCCTCCAGCAGCGACCAGTCCAGCCAGCTGACCTCGTTGTCCTGGCAGTACGCGTTGTTGTTGCCGCCCTGGGTACGCCCCATCTCGTCGCCCGCCACCAGCATCGGTACGCCCGTGGAGAGCAGCAGCGTGGTGAGGAGGTTGCGCAGCCGGCGCAGGCGCAGGGCGTTGATCCGCGGGTCGTCGCTCTCGCCCTCGGCCCCGCTGTTCCAGGCGCGGTTGTCGTCGGTGCCGTCGCGGTTGCCCTCGCCGTTGGCCTCGTTGTGCTTGTGCTCGTAGCTGACCAGGTCGCGCAGGGTGAAGCCGTCGTGCGCGGTGACGAAGTTGACGGAGGCGTACGGCCGTCGGCCGCCCCAGGCGTACAGGTCGCTCGATCCGGTCAGCCGGTAGCCGAGGTCCCGTACGTCGGGCAGGGCGCCGCGCCAGAAGTCCCGTACGGCGTCGCGGTAGCGGTCGTTCCACTCCGTCCACAGGGGCGGGAAGGCGCCGACCTGGTAGCCGCCGTCGCCGACGTCCCACGGTTCGGCGATCAGCTTGACCCGGCGCAGCACCGGGTCCTGGGCGATCACCGCGAGGAACGGGGAGAGCATGTCGACGTCGTGCATCGAACGGGCCAGTGCCGCCGCCAGGTCGAAACGGAAGCCGTCGACGCCCATCTCCGTCACCCAGTAGCGCAGGGAGTCCGTGATCAGCCGCAGGACGTGCGGCTGCACCACGTGCAGGGTGTTGCCGCACCCCGTGTAGTCCGCGTATCTGCGGGCGTCGGGCTGGAGGCGGTAGTAGCCGCGGTTGTCGATGCCGCGCAGGGACAGCATCGGGCCCAGCTCACCCGCCTCCGCCGTGTGGTTGTAGACCACGTCGAGGATGACCTCGATCCCGGCGTCGTGCAGGGCGCGCACCATCCGTTTGAACTCGCCGACCTGGCGGCCCGCGGTGCCGCTCGCCGAGTACCCGGCGTGCGGGGCGAAGTAGCCGATGGAGTTGTAGCCCCAGTAGTTGTGCAGACCGCGCCGCAGCAGATGGTCCTCGTGCGCGAACTGGTGCACCGGCAGCAGTTCGACGGCCGTCACCCCCAGCCGTCGCAGATGCCCGATCGCCGCCGGGTGGGCGAGACCGGCGTACGTGCCCCGCAGCTCCGGCGGGATGCCGGGGTGCAGTTTCGTGAAGCCGCGCACATGCAGCTCGTAGATGACGCTGTCCGCCCACGGGGTCTTGGGGCGCCGGTCCTCCACCCAGTCGTCGTCGTCATGGACGACGACGCCCTTGGGCACGAAGGGGGCGGAGTCCCGGTCGTCGCGCACGGTGTCGGCGACCTGCTGCTGCGGCCAGTCCCGCACATGGCCGTACACCTCGGACGGCAGGGTGAAGGAGCCGTCCACCGCGCGCGCGTACGGATCGAGGAGCAGCTTCGCCGCGTTCCAGCGGGCGCCGGTCCAGGGGTCCCAGCGGCCGTGCACCCGGTAGCCGTACCGCTGTCCCGGCCGCACACCGGGCAGGAAGCCGTGCCGGATCTCATGGGTCAGCTCGGTCAGGAAACAGCGCCGCTCGCCGCCCCGCTCGTCGAAGAGACAGAGTTCGACCGCCTCGGCGCCGCCCGCCCAGAGCGCGAAATTGGTGCCCGCCACCCCGTCCGGACCGACCCGGAAACGGGCGCCGAGCGGCATCGGCGTACCGGGCCACACGACGGGGGCCGCCGTTTCGTCTCCGTACCCGGCCGTGCGGGGCTCCGGCTCCTGTACTGCCTCCTGCTCGGCTGCGCTCGACACCTCTCGGCCTCCCGCGGCTCGTACGGACCGGGGCCGGCGGGAGGGCACGCGGCGTCCCGGCCGCGGCCTCCCCCGTGCGGTCCCTCCGTGAAGTCCTCTGTGCAGTCCTCCCCCCTGTTCTGCCCAGGGCCGGGCCCGCACTCACGTTTCCCCCGACCGGCCCTGATCGTTGGGGGGACGTGAATCACGTAGCGAAGAGAGCACGGGCGGGTTCGGCCGCCGTGCTGACATGGGCAGGACTACTCACCGTGCTGGCCGTACTGGCCGGCTGCACCGACGGAATGCCGTCGGTCCTCAACGGAAAGCCGCGCACGCCGACGGACGTGATCCGGATCGTGCCCGAGGACGGTGCCAAGGACGTCGGGGCGAAGACCCGGATCGAGGTGAAGATCCCCGACGGGCGCCTGGAGAGCGTGCATGTGAGGCGGATCGAGGACGCCCGGGGGGAGGAGATCGCGGGCCGCATCTCCGAGGACGGGCTCTCCTGGATTCCGGAGGCGGACGCGGGCCGGATCGGGCTGGCCGCGAAGTACAGCGTGGACGCGGTGGCCGTGGACGGGGAGGGGCGCCGCTCGGCCCGCCACACCACCTTCACCACGGCCGTGCCCGACCACCGCTTCATCGGCTACTTCAAGCCGGAGAACCGGTCCACCGTCGGGACCGGGATGATCGTCTCCTTCTCGTTCAACCAGCCGGTCACCAACCGGGCGGCGGTGGAGAAGGCCATCAGGGTCACCGCCGAACCGTCGGTGGAGGTGGTGGGCCACTGGTTCGGCAAGGACCGTCTGGACTTCCGTCCGGCCGCCTACTGGAAGCCCGGCACCGAGGTCACGGTGGACCTGGGGCTGCGCGATGTGCAAGGTGCCCCCGGGGTGTACGGCAGTCAGGACAAGACGGTCGTCTTCACCGTGGGCCGGTCCCAGGTGTCCCTGGTGGACGCGGCGGAGCACACCATGGAGGTACGCCGCGACGGGGAGGTGATCAGCACCATCCCGATCTCCGCGGGCGGCCCGAAGACGACGACGTACAACGGGAAGATGGTGGTGACCGAGATGCACGACGTGACCCGGATGGACGGCCGGACGGTCGGGTTCGGCGGGGAGTACGACATCAAGGACGTCCCGCACGCCATCCGGCTCACCGAGTCCGGCACCTTCCTGCACGGCAACTACTGGGAGCCGTACGACACCTTCGGCTCCGAGAACACCAGCCACGGCTGTGTCGGACTGCGCGACGTGAAGGGCGGCAGCGGGGACACCCCGGCGGGCTGGTTCTTCGACCGGACCCTCGTCGGGGACGTGGTCGAGGTGGTCAACTCCCGTGACAAGAAGGTCGCTCCGGACAACGGGCTCGGCGGCTGGAACCTCGACTGGAAGAAGTGGAAGGCGGGCTCGGCACTGCGCTGACACCCCGTGCGGTACGGGGCCGGCGCCCGCGTCGGTCCCGGCCCCTTCCCGGCTCCCCGTTTCCCGGCTCCGTCCCGGTCCCGGCGGGCGCCGCCCCTCGCGCCGTTCTCCCGGCGCCCGGCGCCGCCGGGGCCCCGCACCCCGTGCCACCTGCGCATGTCCCGGACAAGTTGGGACTGAACGGTGACATTCGCGGGGGAGTCCACCCGCCTCCGGTGTGATTATCTTGCGCCGAGCACGCATATGCAGCGTGCGGGGGTGCGGGCCGGGCGGTGCCAGGCCGTGCGAGGGGAGACGACCACATTGAACGGGCAGCCGATATCGGGGGCATCGGCCGGGGCGAGCAGGGGAAGGCGCGGGCGTGGGGGCCCGGGACTCCTGGCCCTGGTACTGGGTGCGCTGCTGTTGCTGGTGACGGCATGCGGCGGTAACGCCGACGCGGGGGACAAGGCGGGCGGCGGCTCGAAGGCGGAGGACACCAGCGCCTCCGAAGCGGTGGTGACCGTCGCACCGAAGGACGGCGCCGACTCCGTGTCCACCAGCGGAGCGCTGAAGGTCTCGGCCGCCCAGGGCAAGCTGACCACCGTGAAGGTGGCCGACCCCAAGGGCAACGCGGTCGAGGGCAAGATCGCGGCCGACGGTGCGAGCTGGGCACCGGAGCGGCATCTGGCCGCGGCCACCAAGTACACGGTGCACGCGGTCGCCAAGGACGGCAAGGGCCGTGAGTCGGCGAAGGACACCACGTTCACCACGCTGGTTCCGCAGAACACCTTCATCGGCCAGTACACGCCGGAGGACGGTTCGACCGTCGGCGTCGGCATGCCGGTCTCGATCCACTTCACCCGGGGCATCACCGACCCGGACGCCGTGAAGAACGCGATCAAGGTGACGTCGGAGCCGGCCGTCGAGATCGCGGGCCACTGGTTCGGCAACGACCGTCTCGACTTCCGCCCGGAGAACTACTGGGCCGCGGGCACCAAGGTGACCGTGGAGCTGAACCTCGACGGCGTCGAGGGACGGCCGGGCGTCTACGGCAAGCAGTCCAGGACGGTGAAGTTCACCATCGGCCGCAGCCAGGTCTCCACGGTGGACGCGAGCACGCACCGGATGAAGGTGGTCCGGGACGGCGAGCAGATCAAGGACATCCCGATCTCCGCGGGCGCCCCTGCGACGACCACGTACAACGGGCAGATGGTCATCAGCGAGAAGCTCAAGGTGACCCGGATGAACGGCGACACGGTCGGCTTCGGCGGTGAGTACGACATCAAGGACGTGCCGCACGCGATGCGGCTGTCCACGTCGGGCACCTTCCTCCACGGCAACTACTGGGGCTCCTCGGGCATCTTCGGCACGACCAACACCAGCCACGGCTGTGTCGGTCTGCGCGATGTGCGCGGCGGCTACGACGGCCAGACCCCGGCCGCGTGGTTCTTCAACAAGTCGCTCATCGGCGACGTGGTGATCGTGAAGAACTCCAAGGACAAGACGATCGCTCCGGACAACGGCCTCAACGGCTGGAACATGGACTGGTCGGAGTGGACCAAGTAGGTCCCCGTCGCGAAGAGCGTGGAGCGGGCCCGGTGCTGTGACCAACAGCACCGGGCCCGCTCCCGTTAGCCACGGTTAACCTGCTCCCCATGACCGTAACCCTCGAAGTACGCGACAACGTCGGCACGATCCGGCTGGACCGGCCGCCGATGAACGCCCTGGACATCGCCGTCCAGGACCGGCTGCGCGAGCTGGCCGACGAGGTGGCCCGGCGCGACGACGTGCGCGCCGTCATCCTCTACGGCGGTGAGAAGGTGTTCGCGGCGGGCGCGGACATCAAGGAGATGCAGCGGATGGACCACCCGGCGATGATCGTCCGGTCCAAGGCGCTCCAGGACTCCTTCACCGCCGTCGCCCGCATCCCCAAGCCCGTCGTCGCCGCCGTCACCGGCTACGCGCTCGGCGGCGGTTGCGAGCTGGCGCTCTGCGCCGACTTCCGGGTCGCGGCGGACAACGCCAAGCTCGGCCAGCCCGAGATCCTGCTCGGCCTGATCCCGGGCGCCGGCGGTACCCAGCGCCTGGCCCGGCTGGTCGGCCCGTCCAAGGCCAAGGACCTCATCTTCACCGGTCGTCAGGTGAAGGCGGACGAGGCCCTGGCGATGGGCCTGGTGGACCGTGTGGTGCCCGCCGCCGAGGTGTACGAGCAGGCGCACGCCTGGGCCACCCGGCTGGCGAAGGGGCCCGCGCTGGCGCTGCGCGCCGCGAAGGAGGCGGTGGACGGCGGACTGGAGACGGACATCGACACCGGGCTCACGATCGAGCGGAATTGGTTCGCAGGTCTGTTCGCCACGGAGGACCGTGAGCGCGGTATGCGCAGCTTTGTGGAGGAGGGTCCGGGCAAGGCCAAGTTCCTCTGACCGAACGCCAGTTGGGTACGTGGGGACGACGGTTCATTCGTGCGAGCGGATTATCCGGACCTTAAGGCAGCCTTAAGGCGCGGACGCCCTCGGCCGCGGTTTTTCCCGGTCGGGGGTGCGTTCTCCCAGGTCAGATGGGTTGTGTGCGGCGTCGGCTTGCCTCTGGCATATGCCAAAACACCCCTACGGAATGATGCGTTCCGGGGGGCGGATTCCCTGGGAACGGCCCCGGAAGCCGCTCCGTGCGGCCATGATGGTGGACATGGCGGGCCTGGAGGGTGTGGAACAGCCGCGACCGTGCGGCAGCGCGGCGGCGGCACGCTTGACGTCGACTGTTGAGGACGAACAGGCGTTCAAGGCACTGGAGTTGTTCGGAAATCCGACCGAGGGTGAGGTCCGGCTGCCCTCGCGGCCGGAGTCCGCGGCCACCGCCCGCCGGCTCACTTCCTGTGTGGTGCTGCGTCAGTGGGCGCTCTCGCCGCAGACCGCCGAGTACGCGGTGCTGCTCGTCTCGGAACTCGTCGGCAACGCGGTACGGCACACCGGCGCCCGGGTCTTCGGGCTGCGGATGCTGCGCCGTCGCGGCTGGATCCGGATCGAGGTGCGCGACCCCTCGCGCGGGCTGCCCTGTCTGATGCCCGTGCGTGAGATGGATGTCAGCGGGCGCGGTCTCTTCCTGGTCGACAAGCTCTCCGACCGCTGGGGCGTGGATCTGCTGCCGCGCGGCAAGACCACCTGGTTCGAGATGCGGATCTCCGACCGCTGACACACAGAAGCCCCCGGTCGGCCGTGGTGCGGCGCTGCGGGGGCTTCTGTGGGAGGCCGTGAAATGGGGGGTGTTCTCACGGCCGCTTGTGACGACCCGGCCCGGGTCAATGGGGGTCGTGTCACCGACTATGGCAGACGGGCGACCCCGGCGCCAAAGTCGCATTTCTCTTTATTTTCGACATAACCGGACAATCCATAGGTGAATCGTAGGTGTGCTGGGTCACTCGCCTGGCATTCAGTGAATCCTTATGGCATCCGATGAATGATTCATAGACCATCCAGAGGGTCGTTCAATCGGTATATTTCGCCCGTCCCACCTCTACTGTGATGCGGGGATCCGCCGTCCTGCCGGACACCGGATCCGTCACGCCGATCCCGCGAGGTGGACGTGCATGAACGGTCGCGAAACACCGGTGCGCCGCCGGGAAGCCCTGCGCGCGGGCGCCGGGGCGCTCACCGCGGCAGCGCTCGCCGCAGGCTGCGCGGACGGCGGGGGCACCGCAGCGGACGGCGGGAGCACCGCATCGCGCACGCCCGCCGCCCGCCCCGCCGCGAGCCCGGCGAAGAACGCGCGGAACGCCGCGGCCCCCGCACCCCGCCGCTTCCGCGGGCAGCCGGTCCAGGTGAGCCACGGCCCCCGCGACCGGGCCCGCGTCGCCCTCACCTTCCACGGGCAGGGTGACCCCGCCGTCGCCGAGTCCGTACTCGCCGCGGCCGAACGGGCCGGGGTCCGGCTCACCGTGCTCGCCGTCGGCAGCTGGCTCGACGAGCACCCCGGCATGGCCCGCCGCATCCTCGGCAGGGGGCATGACCTCGGCAACCACACCCAGCACCACCTCGACATCAACACGATGGGCGAGAGCGAGGCGTACGCGGAGATCACCGCCTGCGCCCGGCGCCTGCACCGGCTGACCGGGTCCATCGGCACCTGGTTCCGGCCCTCGCGCGCCCAGTACGCCACCCCGCTCGTCCAGCGGCTCGCCCGTCGGGCCGGCTACCCGCACGTCCTGTCGTACGACGTGGACTCCCTCGACTTCACCTCGCCCGGCGTCCCGGCCGTCACCCGCAAGGTCGCCGGGGAGCTCCGCAACGGGTCCGTGGTGAGCCTGCACTTCGGTTACGCGGACACCGTCGCCGCGCTGCCGCTCCTCCTCACCGAAATCGACCGGCGCCGAATGCGCGCGGTGACCACCACGGAGCTGTTGACCTGATGCCTCCCTTCACCCGCACCACCACCACTGCCGCCACCGCCCTGCTCGGGGGCCTCCTCGTCGCCGCGCTCGCCGCCTGCGGCACCCCCGCGGACCGGGAGAGCCCCCGGGCGCGGAGCACCGAAGCCGCCGCGCCCGCCGAACCGGTCCGCGCCGCGGCCCCGCCCTCGCTGCCGGGCATGCCGCCCGTGCTCGACCCGAAGGACGTCTACGCCGCCGACCGGGCGGGCAGGCTGGCCCCGGCCGTCAAGAACTTCCCGCCCCGCGTGTACGTCCCCAACACCAGCTCCAACACGGTGTCGGTGATCGACCCGAAGACGTACAAGGTCATCGAGACCATCCCGGTCGGCAACCAGCCGCAGCACGTGGTGCCGTCCTGGGACATGAAGACGCTCTGGGTCAACAACGACCTCGGCGACAGCCTCACCGCCATCGACCCGGCCACCGGGAAGGCCGGCCGGACCGTCGAGGTCTCCGACCCGTACAACCTCTACTTCACCCCGAACGGCAAGTACGCCGTCGTCATGGCCTCGATGGACCGCGAGCTGGTCTTCCGGGACCCGCGGACCATGGACCGGGTCAAGACGGTCCCGGTGACCTGCGCGGGCGTCAATCACGCCGACTTCTCGGCGGACGGCAGGTACTTCATCGTCTCCTGCGAGTTCTCCGGCGAACTCCTCAAGGTCGACACGGAGAAGATGAAGGTCGTCGGTCAGCGGAAACTGCCGCTGAAGGGCGCGATGCCGCAGGACGTCAAGCTCTCCCCGGACGGGAAGACCTTCTACATCGCCGACATGATGGCGCACGGCATGTGGGTGCTGGACGGGCTGAAGTTCACCGCCCCGAAGCTGCTGCCCACCGGCAAGGGCTGTCACGGGCTCTATGTCGGCCGCGACTCCAAGGAGATGTACATCTCCAACCGGGGCGAGGGTTCCGTCTCCGTCTTCGACTTCGCGCGGAACGCACTGACGAAGAAGTGGCATCTGCCGGACGGCGGCAGCCCCGACATGGGCGGCGTCTCCGCCGACGGCAAGGTGCTGTGGCTGTCGGGGCGTTACGACGCCGAGGTGTACGCGATCGACACCACCAGCGGCAGGCAGCTCGCCCGTATCCCGGTCGGCAGCGGGCCGCACGGTCTCGCCGTGTACCCGCAGCCGGGCCGTTACTCGCTCGGCCACACCGGCATCTTCCGCTGAGCCGGCCCGGCACCGGCGACCGCCGCCGCGACCCGGCCGCCGCACGGGCCGCCGGGACGGCCCGATAATCTGACCCCGACAGTTGGCATGACGAAGGGGCGGAACAATGGCGGACATCGAGTCGGCGCGCAAGGCATTCGAGCGGTTCGACCAGGACGGCGACGGCCGGATAACGGCGACCGAGTACAAGAGCGCCATGGCGCAGCTGGGCGACCCCTACGTCACCGAGACGGTGGCGCAGGCGGTCATCAACTCCCACGACACGAACGGTGACGGCCGGCTCACCTTCGACGAGTTCTGGGCAGCGCAGAACAAGGGCTGACCGCAGGGGAACCCCCGGCCGGACCGGTCGGGGGGCCGTTGTTACCTCCCCGATGAGCCTTTCGGGTGAACTTCAGGCGTTCCCATGGACAGTGGGCCGTTTGTTGTGCGTATGTCCACCGGCAAGGGTCGGGCCGTGATGTTCCCCGGTCCGCCCACCGAATCCGCCGAACCTGCCGAACCCGCTGTGCCCGCCGCACCCGTGAGACCCGATGACGCCGCGCCGGATCGCCCGCCGTGAACAGGCCGTACCGGCCCTGGTCGTCCTGGTCTCGGCGGTCCTGACCGTCGTCCCCGGCCCGCACCGGCTCAGCACGCGCTGGGCGTATGGACCACGAGCGTCGTCAGCAGGGCCGGGACCGGGTCCCTACCGGGGCCAGCCGCTCAGCTCGTCGTCGCGCGGGGCCAGGACCACCGCGGGCGCGCCGGGGCCGAAGCCCATCACCGGCCGGGTCGCGTCCCAGGACGGCCAGCCCGGGTCGCCGGAGACGGCGAACCGTACCCACGCGCCGTGCATCGCGTCCGCCAGTTCCTGCGGGGCGTCGGGGCCGGTCAGGGCCACTGTGTCGGGGTGGGCCAGGGTGTCGAAGACGAAGCCGATCTCCAGGGCGTGACAGGCGCCGAGCCGCCGCACGGGGGAGGGCCAGCCGAACTCGTAGAAATACGTGGCCCCGGCCGCGTCCGTGCGGGCGTCGGCCAGCCGGTTGAGCGGGACCCGCAGCAACAGGTCCGTGGCGATCGCGCCCAGCAGCTCGCCCGGTGTGGCACCCGGCCGGTTGGCCCGGTACGGGCGCGCCATGGCGGCGGACACCTTGAACTTCAGCAGCGCCAGGCGGAGCTTGACCTTCCCCAGCTTCTCGACCAGTCCGCTGGGGACGAACCAGAGCCGGTACTCCTCGCTGTTCGTCCCCATCAGCAGATCGACGTCGGCCGAGGCGCCGGCCCGCAGCGCCTCGGCCGGATCGCGGGGCAGCAGATCGCCGTCCACCACTATCTGGAAGGAGTTCCCACCGGTCAGCGGCGATCCGCCGCCCGTCACCTCGGTCTGCGCGGCGAGCAGCTCCGCCGGGTCCGCGGCGGCCAGTGCGGCGGCCGTCGCCGGGAGGCCCAGCCGCTTCGCGATCCGCTCGGTCGTACCGCGCCCGGCCGCCACGGAGAGCGCGGTGGGCGCCCCGCTCTGGAGCACCGCACGCCGGAACAGCCCCGCCGCCCTCGGCGCGGCCAGCAGCGCTCCGATGCTGATCGCGCCCGCCGACTCACCGGCCACCGTCACCCGGTGCGGATCGCCGCCGAACGCCGCGATGTTGTCCCGCACCCACTCCAGCGCCGCGATCTGGTCCAGCAGCCCGCGGTTGGCGGGCGCGTCCGGGAACACCCCGAAGCCCTCCATCCCCAGGCGGTAGTTGACCGAGACGAGCACCACCCCGTCGCGGGCGAACGCCGCCCCGTCGTACACCGGCACGGCGGAGGAGCCGTGCAGCAGCGAACCGCCGTGGATCCAGACCAGGACCGGCAGTCCCGCCGGGCCGGTCGACGGGGTCCACACATTGAGGTTGAGACAGTCCTCGCCCGCCACCTCGGGGTCCGGCAGCAACGCGTCCAGCGGCGGGGCGTAGGGGCGCTTGGGCGCCGTCGGGCCGTACGCGACGGCCTCCCGGACGCCCTGCCACGGCTCCGGCGGCTCCGGCGCCCGGAAGCGGCGCGCGCCCACCGGCGGCGCCGCGTACGGGATGCCCCGGAAGACCGCCACACCGTGCTCCAGCGTGCCGCGGACGGCGCCGTGGGCGGTGGCCGCCTGCGGGGGTATCTCCACCTGGGTCTCGGACATGGTGCGCATCAGCCCTTTCGCAAGTCGATGGACGAGGTGCCGTACGGATGGTGGGTGAGGGAGCCGTCGGGGTGCGGCACCTCGACCGGAACCGGTGACTCGATACGTACCCGTTCCGGCGCCGCGCCGACCTGGACCGGGCCCCGGGGTGGGCACCGCCCCGCGCGCCCGGGAGAGCCCGCCGGGCCGAGGGGCGACGTGTACCCGCAGGTGGCCGGGCTCGGCCGGGGCGACGCCGGGCGTGTGCACCAGCAGATCACGGCCGGGGGTGGCCGACCATCCGCGGCAGAGCCCCTCGATCCGGTCGCCCAGGCCGCCCCGGCGGCGCTCAGGACGTGGTGGCCGTGGTCCGGTGTGCGCTCAGGACGTGGTGGCCGTGGTCCGGTGGCGTGCTCAGGATGCGGTGGCCGTCAGGGCACGCTTGAGGACCTTGCCGGTCGGGCCGAGCGGCAGCCGCTCGGTGAACCGGACGATCCGCGGGTACTTGTGCCGCCCGAGCCGTTCCTTCGACCAGGCGATCAGCTCGTCCCCGGTGACCGGCTCCGCGTCCGGCCGGACCACCACGACCGCGCAGATCTCCTCGCCCCGCGCGTCGTCGGGCACCCCGATCACCGCGACCTCGCCGACCGCGGGATGCCGGATCAGGATCTCCTCGACCTCGCGCGGATAGATGTTGAACCCGCCCCGGATGATCAGGTCCTTCTTCCGGTCCACGATGCTCAGGTAACCGTCCGCGTCCCGCACCCCGAGGTCCCCGGTGCGGAACCAGCCGTCCACGATCGCCGCCGCCGTCGCCTCCGGATCGTCCAGATAGCCCGCGAAGACACAGTGGCCGCGCACCACGACCTCGCCGATCTCCCCGTCCGCCAGCAGCCGCACCGACTCGTCCACCGCCGCGTCCGCGATCCCGATCTCCACGCCCCACACCGGATGCCCGACCGTACCGGGGCGCCGGCCCGGATGCGGCTGGTTGAACGTGGCGGCCGGGGACGTCTCGGTCAGCCCGTACCCCTCCAGGACCTGCGTGGAGAAGGCCGCCTCGAACCGCTCCAGGACCGCCACCGGCAACGCCGCACCACCCGAGACCGCCGCCCGCAGTGTCAGCCCCCGTGCCGCCTGCCCGCCCAGCGCCGCCGCCTCGACCAGGGCGTGGTACATGGTCGGTACGCCCATGAAGATGCTCACGCTCTCGGCCGCCAGCGCCGTCAGGGCCGCCGCTCCGGTGAAGCGCGTCATCAGGACGAGGGTCGCCCCGGCCCGCAGCGTCGCGTTCATCGCACATGTCTGGCCGTAGCTGTGGAACAGCGGCAGACAGCCCAGCACCACATCGTCCGGGCCCATGTCCAGGAGGTCCTTGGTGATCACGGACGCGTTCATGACGATGTTGAGATGGGTCAGCCGCGCCCCCTTGGGGCGGCCCGTCGTCCCGCTGGTGTAGAGGATCACCGCGGTGCCGGTGGCCTCGGCGGGCTCGGCGGCGGTCAGCGGCTCACCGTCGGGTGCCCCGTTCAGGGCCCGCACCCCGGCCGCCCGAGCGGCCTCCTCGGCCACCGGCCACAGCGGCCCGGCACTGATCAGCGCCACCGACCGGCTGTGCCGCAGCACGTACGCCACCTCGTCCGCCACGAGCAGCGCGTGCACCGGGACCACCGTCGCCCCGGCGGCCAGCGCCCCGTAGTACGCGTACAGGAAGTCCGCGGAGTTCGGCAGCAGGACCGCCACCCGGTCGCCCGGCCGCACCCCGGCGGCCCGCAGCGCCCCCGCGCAGCGCAGCGACCGTGCCCACAGCTCCGCGTAGGTCAGACGCACCTCGCCGTCCACCACGGCGGTACGGCCGGGATACCGGCGGGCGGACTCGCCCAGGACAGAGGCGACGCTGAGAGACATGGCACGCTCCGGGAAACATGGCGTTAACACGGCTGATGTCCCTCAGAATCAGCCGTGCGTCCGTCTCCGCACAATGTGCAGGTGCCCACCATCCGCCCCGCTCACCTGGGCAGCGGCACCCGCAGCCGTGCGCCGGGCGCGGCATTCGCCTAATCTCCTGGCCATGGCGTCCGCGAAAGTCCCTCAGGGCCCCCAGAGCCCCCGGAGCTCCCCGACCCCGCAGGGGCCGTTGTCCGGCGGTGGCGAGGACATCGGTCTGCGGCACGACCTGGCCGCCGCCCTGCTGCCGGAGCTCGACGAGCTGACCCGCAGGGTCGTCGACGACATCCACGCGCACAGCGGTACGTACGCGGCGCAGAACCCCGTCAGCCGCGAGGACCTGTGGCGGATCTGCCGGGACAATCTGCTCTGCGCCCTGGAGGACTTCGGCGGACTGCCGCCCACCGGGGGCGACTTCGAGCACGCGGCCCGCGAGACCGGACGGCGCCGCGCCGAGCAGAACCTCCCCCTGGACACCGTCCTCCAGGCGTACCGGCGCGGCGGGCGGGTGATGTGGCAGGTCATGGCGGAGTACCTGCGCGCGGGCACGGGACGCCGGGAGCCGGGGCCCGGACAGCGGGAGCCGGGCACGGTGGACCGTCGCGACGTGGAGCTCGATGTGGCGGGCGCCCTCTGGGAGACCATCGACCGGTACTCCCTGGTCATGGCGGAGTCGTACCGGCTCACCCAGCTGGAGATGCAGGGCCGCCAGGACACCCGCCGCGTCGCCCTCTTCGAGGCGCTGCTCGACGGGCGCGGCTCCGATCCGGCCGTCGCCTCGGCGGCGGCCGCCGCACTCGGCGTACCGCTGCACGACCGGTATGTGATCGTGGTCGCCGCCCAGGACCCGGCCGCCCCGCCCAACCCGGCACCCGTACTCGACGAGCACGGCCTCTGGTCGTTCTGGCGGCCGCGCTCGGGGCGGTACGCGGGCATCGTGCGCCTGGCGGCGGGGGAGTCGGGCATGCTGCTGGAGCTGCTGCGCGGGCGGACCGGGGCGACCGCGGGGGTGTCCCCGGAGTTCGACCGGCTCGACGGTGCGGGCCGGGCGCTGCGGCTGGCCGAGCAGACGCTGCGCACGCTGCCCGCCAAGAGCGGCGGGGCGGCGGCGTTCGACGACCGGCTGACGGAGGTCCTGCTCACCGGGCGCCACGAGATCGCCGCCCGGATCGTCTCCCGGTACCTCGGCCCCGTACTGGACACGGCGGCCGAACGCGACGCGCTGCTCGACACGTTGCGCATCTGGCTCGACAACGGCTGTTCGGCGGCGCGGGCCGCCGAACTCCTCTACTGCCACCGCAACACGGTCCTCAACCGGATCGGCCGGGTCGCCGAACTCACCGGCAGATCCGCCGAGTCGGGTGAGGACCGGCTGGGGTGGGCACTGGCGCTGCGCGCCCTGCCGCTGTCGGGCACCGGTGACGAACCGGCGCCCGACGACTACTGGGACGTGACGCCTACTTGAGGTGGACGAGTCCGTCCGTGGTGACGGTCGGGCGGCCCTTGGTGCCGGCCACCACGATCTTGACGGTGTGCTTCGCACTGGAGGACCAGGACTTCGTCCAGATCGCGTCGCGGTACTTGGTGCTGGAGGACTTCAGGTCCACCGTGGCCACCTTGACTCCGTCCACATAGACGTACGCGATGCCGGAGGTCGAGGCGCGGGAGACCACCCAGGCGACCGAGCGGCCGGTGAACGTCCAGGTGAGGGCGGCGTTCCTGGTGCTGCTCGCGTACGACTTGCCACCCAGGTAGTGGGACGAGGACTTCGTCGACCAGCTGCCGGACTTCTTCGCCGAGGACTCCTTGAGGATGACCGGAGTACCGGTGACCGAGGCGGCCGCCGCGTTGCCCGCACGGTCGTACGCCGTCATCCTCCAGGCGGTCGCCACGCCGGACTTCGCGGTGTGGGAGGCGCTGACCGTCGTCGGACCGTACGTCTTGGCCGTGGGCGCGGTGAGCCTGACCTCCTTGAGCGAGACCGCGTCGGTGGCCTTCCACTTCAGTGTGAGCGGGACGGCGGTGGTGCTCACCGTGCCGGTGCGCAGCGACAGGCTCGGCCCGGCCGGGAAGGCGGGCGGCGTACGGTCGGCGACGACGGTCGCCGTCGCGGAGAGGCTGGTCCTCCCCGACTGGTGGGTGGCCCGGACCTGGACCTTGTGGCTGCCCGCGGCGAGCGTGGCCCGGGCCGAGGTGACGCCGCCCTTGGTGGTGGCCACGGACTTCCCGTCGACCAGCAGGTCGTACGCGGTGATGAACGCGGCGGGAGTGGAGGCCGCCCAGCCGACGGTGATGTCCGACGTGGTGTGGTAGGTGCCGCCCGAGGCGCTCGCTCCGGTCACCGACGTGATGGCCAGGCCCGTGACGGGGCCCGCGGCGAGGCCGCGGACAGCGGAGAGCTGACCGTAGAGCCTGCCGCCGGGGCACTGGGTGTTGAAGCCGTCCCGGTGGCCGGAGATCCGCTGGAAGGAGTACTTCCTCCCGGCGGTGAACTTCGTACCGGCGTAGTTGTTGCCCGCCGCGCCCGCGGTCAGCGGGACCGTACCGGCGGGGTCGCCGCCGTACTGGCCGAGCTTCCACGCGGCGATCCGGGCGACCGAGGCGGTCGCGGCGCTCGCGGCCTTCGTGTCGGTGTACATCCCGATCACGGCGATACCGGCGGTGTCGCGGTTGAAGCCGTAGGTGTGCGCGCCCTGGACCGCCCGGTCCACGCCGCCCTTACGGCCTTCGAAGATCTTTCCGCACTTGTCGACCAGGAAGTTGTAGCCGAGGTCCTTCCAGCCGTTCGACTTCACATGGAAGGCGAGCAGACCGCGCACGATGGCGGGAGAGTCGGCGCAGGAGTAGCTGTTGGTCTGCGCGGTGTGGTGGACGAAGACGGCTTTGACCGAGGACATGTAGTCCGGGGACTCGTTGTTCAGCGACTCGTCCGCGCCCCACCCGGCGCGCGGGACGACCGGCGGCCGGGGCACCGTGGACGGCGGGGCGGGCGGCAGGGTCGCCGACGGCTCGGCGGTCACGGACGGCGGCTGCGACGGGGCCGGGGACGTCAGCCCCGGGTCCGGGTCGGAGCTGGGCGTTCCGGCGGTCTCCGTCGTCGCGGAGGGGTCCGGTCCGGTGGTGTCGGACACGGACGGATCGGGCGACGGCGCGGTGTCGGGCGTCTGTGCCGGGTCCCCGGTGGCCGCCGGCTCTTCGGAGGGCTCCACCGGAGCGGTGTCGGCAGCGACGTACGCGGCCGGTTCGGCGGCCGTGGACGTGCTCCCTCCGGGGTCCACGGTGTCCAGCCGCAGCCCCTCCGGGAGCCCGGCCGACGTACCGTCCCCGGCGGTGACGCGGACCTCCACGCCGTTGGACGGACCGACCCAGCGGGGTTCGGTGGTGCCCCGGACGCCGGGGCGGCCCGCCTCGGTACGTCCGTCGATCTCGGTGTCGAGCGGCAGCCAGCCGGTCCATCTGCCCGTGGCGGCGGACCGGGTACGTGCCTCGACCTCGCCCGACACCCTGGCGGCCGGGTCGGTCCAGGTGACGCCGAGCATGCTGAACGGTTCGGTGCTGCGCCGGCGCAGGGAGGCGGAGTCGCCGTCCTCGGACACCTTCAGCGCGCTCTTGCGCACATCGGCCCGCGCGGGAGCGGACTTGGCGTCGGGGTCCTCGCCCGTGGTGGGTGTGCCGGTCACCCCCTGGACGACCAGGACACCCGCCACGGCTGCCGTCGCGACGGCAGCCGTGGCCCATACTCTTCGCTTCGATCTCACGTGATTCCCCGGGGACGTTGGTGAAAGGAGCGGCATTCCAGCAGGTCAGGAGCTGTGTGGGGGAACAGCGGTTCCGTCGGCGCGGCCGACGGCGACCTGTGGTGGTGCCGGTTTCCCCAGTCTTCCATGTGATCGTCTCTGATCTGTCCCGCCCTGTCCCGACCTTTCATGACTCGATCCGATCACCATGGGAAAGGGCCCGGGACTCCCTCGTCGGGAGTCCCGGGCCCTGTGAACGGCCGGTGCCGCGCCCTCGGGCCTTCAGCCCCTCACACGCTTTGATCCTCAGGCGGCGAAGTACCGCGACAGCGAGTCCCGCTCGTCCAGTTCCACGAGGTCGGGACGGGTGTACCGCTCGGCGCGGGCGTGGTAGTCGAAGTCGCCCCGTACGAGCCCCCGGTAGTCCTGTACACAGCGTTCCAGCGCGGCCCGGGTTCCTCCGCCGATGTCCGCCGCGTCGATTTCCTCGGCCAGTTCCTTTTCCGCCCGCTGCACCCGCTCGACGATCCGGGCAAGCTGAATCCCGGCCTCGTCCACGGCTTCCTGGAGGCTGGTTCCCCGGTCCCGCTGGATGAGCCGTACGGCGTTGTGCTCGTAGCCGAGGGCGGCCTCCTTCTCGAACGAGCAGATGTCGTTGCACAGCCCGGAGTGATCGGTCACCGCGTTGCGCAGGGCGATGTAGGCGGGCA
Organism: Streptomyces sp. NBC_01237; assembly: GCF_035917275.1. Taxonomy (NCBI): domain Bacteria; kingdom Bacillati; phylum Actinomycetota; class Actinomycetes; order Kitasatosporales; family Streptomycetaceae; genus Streptomyces; species Streptomyces sp. NBC_01237. Next base: position 6,344,161 of record NZ_CP108508.1, read on the forward strand.
GGCTCCGGGCGGAGTCCGGGAGGTCGATCCCGGCGGCGATCTCGTGGAGGCACAGGAAGGGCTGCATGGCCACCGAGTCCCGGCGGTGCTTCACGAAGTCGGCCCGGCTCGGGACCTGTCCGGCGGCCCGCTCGACCGCCTCGGCGTAGTACGTCCACAGCCAGGCGACGGTGTCCCGGCGGAACTGCCGTACCCAGCGCGGCGACCGGTCCCGGCAGGTCCGCTCGCGCAGTCCGTCCAGGGCGTGTTCCATGCGCCCCACCGGTACGGCTCCGTCGAACACGTCGACGAGCCGGGCGATCGCCTCCTCGCACATCCGGGGATCGCGCCCGGCCGGACCGTCGTCGAACTCGTCGTCCACCAGGAACGCCCAGAACAGCCATTGGCAGAAGAGGTCGAGATGGCGCTGGGAGGCGCGGGGGAAAATGAGGGAAATCCAGAGTTCGGGGCGCGTCCGGATCATCTTCTTCCGGGCGGGTGGGGAAAGGAACAGGCCATGGGATTCCGCCCACTCCCAGGCGGCTCTCCTGGTTTCCGCGATGCCCGGATTGCACCCTGCGCTCTCGAACGGCATATGAAACGTCGGTAAAGCGATCTGGCTCATTTGTAGCCCCTCTGCGGAACGGTACGGAAGAACGGTGAGAGCGGGGAATATCTCGTGATCGCGCATGGGGCCGGTCCGGTGGAGTGCGGACGCCCGGCGCCCGCCACTCGTGGCCAAAGGGTCACTGTCCGAGGTGAGGCGGTCATCGCTGTCCTCTTTCCTCCGCCGGAGCCCGGGCATCGGAGCCGGATCCGCAAGCCGATGGGGGCCGACCGCGTCACCATGCGTGACCCCCAGTCAACCCCTTGTGGGTGATTGTGGGAAGCCTATATGTGACCGAAATCGCTTCATCGTCGCGAACGCCTGAACGTCTCTGAGCGGTTGGTGAACTGCCGGGACGCGCCAGGCCGCCCGTGACGGGTGGGCCCACGAGCCGGTCCGGCGGGCCCGTGGCTCACCGCTCCGGCGGGCCCCTGACCGGCCGGTCACCCGTGTTAGGGTCCTGCGCATGTCTACGTTGTTCGGTTGGTATCGGCGCTTTACGCCGGCTCCGGGTGGAGCCGGTGGTCACATGCGCTGACCACCGACCAATCATCCGGAGCCAGCAGGGCAGAGACGATCCGTCTCTGCCTTTTCGTCGTTGAGGCGGCTGGTAGCGGGTGACGCGGACGTAGCACCGCAGGACCGGGACCCTGCCTCGACACAGAGACAGGATCACCCCATGACCACGCCCACCACGGGCCCCCTGCGCACCAATGACCTGCGCGTCACCGGATTCCAGCCCCTGATCGCCCCGTCCGTCCTGCTCGACGACCTGCCGTTGGGCCCCACCCGCGCGGCTCTGGTCCAGGACAGCCGGCGCGCCGTCGAGAACGTGCTCACCGGGGAGGACGACCGCCTGCTGCTGGTCGTCGGCCCCTGCTCCGTCCACGACCCGGCCGCCGCCCGGGACTACGCCCGCCGCCTCGCCGCGGCCGTCGCCCCGCTCCACGAGGACCTGTGCGTCGTGATGCGGGTGTACTTCGAGAAGCCCCGTACGACGCTCGGATGGAAGGGGCTCATCAACGACCCCCACCTGGACGGGACGCACGACGTCCAGCACGGGCTGCGGATCGCCCGCCAGGTGCTGCTCGATGTGCTCGACACCGGACTCCCGGTGGGCTGCGAGTTCCTGGAGCCGACCAGCCCGCAGTACATCGCGGACGCGGTGACCTGGGGAGCGATCGGCGCGCGTACGCCGGAGAGCCAGGTGCACCGCCAGCTCGCCTCGGGCCTGTCGATGCCCGTCGGCTTCAAGAACGCGACCGACGGCGCGGTGCAGCCCGCCGTCGACGGATGCCGGGCGGCGGCGGGCGACCATGTCTTCTTCGGCGTGGACGAACAGGGCAACGGCTCCATCGTCTCCACGAGCGGCAACCCCGACTGCCACGTCATCCTGCGCGGCGGGCGCGGCGGCCCCAACTACGGCCCCGAGGACATCCGCGACGCCCTGGAGCTGCTGGCCAGGGCGGGCATGCCCGAGCAGCTGGTCATCGACGCCAGCCACGCCAACAGCGGCAAGGACCACCACCGGCAGGCGGAGGTCGTCGGCGAGATCGCCGACCGGATCGCCGGGGGCGAGGAAGGGATCGCCGGGCTGATGGTGGAGAGCTTCCTGCGCGAGGGACGTCAGGAGCCGGGCCCCCTCGACACGCTCACCTACGGGCAGAGCGTGACGGACGCCTGCATCGGATGGGAGCGGACGGAGGAGCTGCTGGGCGAGCTGGCGTCGGCGGTGCGCCGGCGCCGGGAGGCACGGCGCACGCCCGCCGGATAGGACCCGGCCGGGCGTGCGGGGCCGGGCCGCCGGCTCGCCGAGCGGTCACAGGGTGACGGGCAGGGCCCGGAACCCGTTCGAGATGAACGACTCCAGGGGCACCAGGTCCCGCGGTTCCCCGGCGAGCGACAGGCCGGGGAACCGTTCGAAGAGGGCCGGCAGGGCGATGCGCGCTTCGAGGCGGGCGAGGGGCGCGCCCAGGCACATGTGCACACCGTGGCCGAACGCCAGATGCCCGTGGGCGGGCCGGGTGATGTCGAAGCCGTCGGCGTCCTCGCCGTGCTGATCCGGGTCCCGGCCCGCCGCCGCGTAGGCGGGCAGGATCGCCTCGCCCCTGGCGATCGTCCGGCCGTCGGGGAGCGGGATGTCGTCCACGGCGAAGCGCAGGGGCAGGCTGGCCACGCTCGGCGCCCAGCGCAGGGTCTCCTCGACCACATCGCTCCAGGACGCCTGGCCCGCGGTGACGAGACGGAGCTGCTCGGGATGGCTGAGCAGGGCGTGCACGGCGTTGCCGATGAGATTCACGGTGGTCTCGAACCCGGCGGAGATCACCAGCCACAGGGTGTGCAGCAACTCCTCCTCGCTCAGCCGGGTTCCGTCCTCGTCCCGGGCGGCGATCAGCACACTGGTCATGTCGTCGCCGGGGTCGGGGCGCTTGAGCGCGACCAGTTCGCTCAGCACCTCCTGGATCTCCTGCCAGGTGGACGCGGCCTCCTCCGGACCGATGTCGGTGTCGAAGATGCGGGCGATGACCGCCGCGGTACGGGGCCGCAGCCCTTCGGGGATCCCGAACAGCCGGCACATGACCTGCATCGGCAGCGGGTGCGCGTAACGGGCGCGCAGATCCACCGTCCGGCCGGCCGGCTCGGCGGCCATGGAGTCGAGCAGCCGCCCGGCCACCTTCTCGATGTCACCGGCCAGCTCCTCGGTGCGGCGGGCGGTGAACGCCGGGGCGACGAGTTTGCGCAGCCGCCGGTGGTCCTCCCCGTACGCCGTGAACATGTTGACCACGCCGAGCCAGGTGTGCAGCCAGGAATCGGGGGTGACCTCCCCCCGCTGCCAGGTGGGCCAGTGCGCGCGGGGGTCCTTGCTCACCCGGTCGTCGGTGAGGAGCCGCTTGATCAGCGAGTGATGGCTGACGGCCCAGGCGGTGACCCCGCCGGGCAGGGTCACGGGAGTCGCGGGTCCGGCCGCGCGGAGCCGTGCGCCCTCGCCGGGAATGTCGCTCCCGGCCGGGTCGATGGCGAAGGGCACGTCCACGGTACGGCTCCTGTACTGGTCGTGGGGGGACCGGGGATGGGGTGACGGGCGGAACGGTGAGGGACGCCCGCCGGTAACAGGCCGTCCATGATCAGGCTACTGATCAGCCGCCTTCCGGTCCTTGATCGAGGGCGCATTGAGCACGATGGAAGACGTGCCCCCCTCGGCCCGCCGACGGGTACCGCGGGGCGTCGCGCCGGAGCCGCGTCGGCTTCCGCGGGCGTCCGGAGAGCGCCGGAGGTCCGGTCCGCGTACATCGGGGCCGATGAGCGGGTATCGGCCACTTGCCCCATTCGGCGGCCGGGTGACCGCCGTGGAGCCGTCCGCGGGCCGCCGGGGATATCCAGCCGAACTCGCGCTGCGCCCGGACCATGACGGTGTTGCCGTGACGGATGCGGATGTCCGGGTCGGGGGACCGGGAGGCACGCCCGCCCCGGCTCGCCCGTGGTACTTCTACCCCGAAAAGCACGACCGAACGGAGGGGTCGCGAATTCCCCGCCGGCGGTGTGCCGGGGGTCGTTCAAAGGGGTCCGGCGGGCAGGCGCCACGCGGTATTCGGGGTGCGCGGCGACCGGGCCGCTCCGGCGGCGGCCGCGGCCCCGGACGAGTGCGGCGGCACCGTCCCGGAGAGGCGCCGGCCCTTCCGGGGCCTGCTCCGGCACGGCTTCCGCCCCGCCCCCGGGCGGCCGGGCGGGACGTGCCGCGCACGGCCCCGGCCTCATGTCCGCGAAGTGGTACGGGCCAGGAATGGCCGCGGTCCGGGGTCCGGTTCCGTCAAAGGAAGTGGTCCGAAGGGCAGTGGCGGCGCCGATAGGAAACATGCGGCAGAGTATTTTCCGAAAATGCCCCTGGACTATTCGATGAGCGAGACCTGGCCACCCGGATCTCCGGACTTTTAGGGCAGCTTCTGTCCTGTATCGCATTTCCGGACGTGTTCGGGGGGCTCCGTCATCTGTCCGGACCGGTGTACAACCTGGCTTGATGTGATCGCATCGCGGCGAATCTCCCTACATAAAAAACCAGCGGGATGGTTTTCTAGTGGGGCGGATGCTTCTCCTGGGGGGTGCCGCAGGTTCGGGGGAGCCACCTCGCTTCACCGCCGGCCTTGTCCAGAGAGACCGATCGACGAGTGGAGACGTTCATGAGGTTCAGCCTGCTCGGTTCCTTCGAGATCACCACCGGAGCCGGAGCGCCGTGCACCCTGCGATCCCCGAAGGTGCGGCAGGTCCTGGCGCTGCTGCTCGCCCGCGCGAACGAAGTCGTGCCGGTGGACGCGCTGATACAGGAGCTGTGGGGCGACTCTCCGCCGCGCAGCGCACTGACGACTCTTCAGACGTACGTGTACCACGCGCGAAAGGCGTTCGCCCAGGAAGGTCTCGCGACAGCCGACAGGCCCCTCCTGGTCACCTGCCCGCCCGGCTACCGCATGGAGGTGGAGAGCGGCGAGGTGGACGTCGCCGTGTTCGAGGAGCGCATCAGGGAGGCGCGCAACAAGCTCCGTGAGGGTGACGACGAGTCGGCGCTGCGCCTGCTCACCGATGCCCTGGGGATGTGGCGGGGCAGAGTCCTCGCCGATGTCCTCGCGGGTGATGTGCTCACCTCGCACATCGCCTATCTGGAAGAGCTGCGGCTGCGCACCATCGAACTGCGCATCGAGGCCAGCATCCGGCTGGGCCACCGGCGCGAACTCGTCGCGGAGCTCTACGCCCTGGTCAAGGACCACCCGCTCAACGAGTGGTTCCACGGCCAGCTCATCTCCATACTCGGCCTCTCGGGACGCCGCGGCGAAGCACTTGAGGCGTACCGGAACCTGCGGCAACTGCTCAACGACGAGCTCGGACTCGACCCGTCGCCCGAGCTCCAGCGGCTCCAGCAGGAAGTACTCAACCCGTCACAGAGCGAACTGTCCCCGTTCATGTTCCGAGGGCTCGTCGCCGTCGGCTGAGCTGTGCGCGGACTTCGAGTGACGTGCGAGCGAGATGTCATGTGGTCTGCGGACCATGGGCGAACGGGCGGGGGACCCGCCGAAATCCGCCCTCTGGGAGGCTTGTCATGTTCGGACGCATGTCGGAGTTCCACGCCTGGTTCGCGGAGCGGCAACGAGCGCAAACGTGCCGGGTGACCCCGGCGCCCCTCGACGCCCTGGACGGTTGGGAGGCCGACCGGGGCGCGAGCCTGATCCGCCACCGCACCGGACGGTTCTTCACGGTGGAGGGCCTGGAGGTCAGTACGGGAAACGGTGAGGGCACCTCCTGGGCTCAGCCCATCATCAATCAACCGGAATCCGGAATTCTAGGAATCCTGGTCAAGCGGTTCGGCGGCGTTCCGCATTACCTTCTCCAGGCGAAGATGGAGCCGGGCAACATCAATGTCCTGCAGCTGTCGCCCACCGTCCAGGCCACCCACAGCAACTACACCGGAGTTCACCGGGGAACGGCGGTTCCGTACCTGGAATACTTCCTCGCTCCTCGGCGCGGGAAAGTCCTCTTCGACGCACTTCAGTCGGAACAGGGAGCCTGGTTCCTGCGCAAGAGAAACCGCAACATGATCATAGAGGTCGCTGAAGACGTTCCCCTGCTCGACCGGTTCTGCTGGCTTACCCGGGAACAGATCGGCGAGCTACTGCGCTGTGAAAACCTGGTGAACATGGATACCCGTACCGTGCTGTCCGGACTTCCCCTGCCGGTAAACCCCGATGAACCCGGTGCGCACTCCACCGCGGAAATTCTCAGCTGGTTCACCGAGGCGAAGGCGGGGCGCCGGCTGGAGCGTTCCCGGGTACCCCTGGACAGCATCAAGGACTGGGTCCGGGAGGAAGGGCGCATCGTCCACACGAGCGGCCGCTACTTCTCGGTGATGGGCGTGGATGTGGAAGCGGGCGACCGGGAAGTCGCCCGGTGGTCGCAGCCGATGATCGCCCCCGTCGGCCGAGGCCTCATCGCCTTCCTGACGAGGACGATCCAGGGAGTGCCGCACCTCCTGATCCAGGCGTGCACCGAGGCGGGTACCCGCGACGTGGTCGAGGTCGGCCCCACCGTGCAGTGCAATCCCGGCAACTTCGCCCAGGAGCCCGCCGCATCGTGGCCGCGGTTCCTCGGCTCCGTCCTGTCGGCCCCGCCGTCCCGGATCCGTCTGGACGTGGTGCACTCGGAAGAGGGCGGACGCTTCTATCACGCCGAGAACCGGTACGCCGTGGTCGAGGCGGGTGACGACTTCCCCGACACGGTGCCGGACGGCTTCATATGGGCGACGGTCGGCCAGCTGACCGAGCTGGCGCGGCTCGGCAACGTCGTCAACGTGGAAGCGCGCAACCTCCTCGCCTCCCTGCGGTTGATCCCGTGATCCGCCTCGGCCTGATGGGCTGCGCCGACATCGCACTGCGGCGGATGATCCCCGCCGTCGCCGCGACCGAGGGTATCGAACTGGCCGCGGTGGCCAGCCGCAACCCGGACACCGCCCGCTTCGTCGCCCAGTGCGCCGACGCCGAGCCGGTCGACGACTACCGCGCGCTGCTGGAGCGCCCGGACATCGACGCCGTCTACATCCCGCTGCCGCCGGTGATGCACGCCGAGTGGATCGGCCGGTCGCTGCGCGCGGGCAAGCACGTCCTGGCGGAGAAACCACTGACCATCAGCTACGAGACGACCAGCGAGATGGTCGCGCTGGCGCGTGCCTCGCACCTGGTGCTGCGGGAGAACTACATGTTCCTCCACCACGGCCAGCACCGGCGGGTGCGGGAGCTGCTGGACGAGGGAGCCATCGGGGACCTGCGCTCCTTCTCCGCCTCCTTCGCCATCCCCGCACGCCCCCCGCAGGACATCCGGCTGCGGCCGGAGCTCGGCGGCGGTGCGCTGTTCGACGTGTGCGGCTATCCGCTGCGAGCGGCACAACTGCTGCTGGGATCCGATCTGAAGCTCCTGGGCTCCGGCCTGCGCCTCGATCCCCGGCAGCGGGTCGACATCGGGGGCAGCGCCCTGCTGCGCCGGGCGGACGGGGTGACCGCCCAGCTGACGTTCGGCATGGACCATCAGTACACGTCCGAGTACGAGCTGGTGGGCAGCGCCGGGCGGATCAGTCTGCGGCACGCCTTCACCCCGCCCGTGGACCACCGGCCGGTCCTGCGCATCGAGCGGGGGACCTGCCAGGAGGAGCTCGTGCTGCAACAGGAGGACCAGTACGCGGCGGCCGTCGCCGCCTTCGTACAGGACATCGCCGGAAACAACACGGCGGTGGACCCGGCGACGGTCAGACAGGCCGGGTTCATCGCGGCGATCCGCCGGACGGCCGACCGCTCGTGCGGCTGCGCTTCCTGAACGGCGACGGCTCCCCCCGCACCTGCCACGTCAGGTGCGGGGGGAGCCGTTTCTCGCCGGTCCGGGGAGGTCTCAGGAGTTCTTCGAGGTGAAATCCCTGATGGACTCCGCCATGTAGTCGATCATCTCCTCGCTCAGGCCGGGATAGACACCGATCCAGAAGGTGTCCGTGGCGACCCTGTCGCTGTTCTCCAGGGAGCCGCTGATGCGGTGGGGGTGGTCGATGTACGCGGGGTGGCGGGTGAGGTTGCCGGCGAAGAACCGGCGGGTACCGATCCTGCGCGCCTCCAGGAAGCTCACCAGCTCCTTGCGCGTGTACCGGGCGTCCTCGGCCACGGTGATGGCGAAGCCGAACCAGCTGGGGTCGCTGTCCGGGGTGGCCACGGGCAGGAGCAGCCCCGGTACGGAGTCCAGGCCCTCCCGCAGCCGCCGCCAGTTGGCACGCCGCGCCGTCCCGAAGTCCGGCAGTTTGCGCAACTGGCTGAGCCCCAGGGCTGCCTGAAGGTCCGTCGACTTCAGGTTGTAGCCGACGTGCGAGAAGATGTACTTGTGGTCGTAGCCGTGCGGCAACGTGCCCATCTGGTAGTCGAACCGCTTGAAGCAGCGGTTGTTCTCACCGGGCTCGCACCAGCAGTCACGGCCCCAGTCCCGCATCGACTCCACGATCCTGGCCAGTGCCAGATTGTCCGTGAGCACACAGCCGCCCTCGCCCATCGCGATGTGATGGGCCGGGTAGAAGCTGGTCGTCGCGATGTCGCCGAAGGTGCCCGTCAGCCTGCCGCGGTAGGTGGAGCCGACCGCGTCGCAGTTGTCCTCGATCAGGAACAGCCCGTGGTCCTCGGCGATGCGCGCGACCTCCTCCACGGCGAAGGGATTGCCCAGCGAGTGGGCGATCATGATGGCCTTCGTACGCGGCCCGATGGCCTCGGTGATCCGCTCCGGGGTGGTGTTGTAGGTTCCCAGCTCCACATCCACGAACACGGGGACCAGCCCGTTCTGGATGATCGGATTCACCGTGGTCGGGAATCCGGCCGCCACGGTGATCACCTCGTCACCGGGGACCAGCCGGCGGTCCTCCAGCTGGGGTGAGGTGAAGGCGGACATCGCGAGCAGGTTCGCCGAGGAACCGGAGTTCGCCAGATGGGCCTTGCGGAGCTTGAAGACCTTCGCGAACTCCCGCTCGAAGGTACGAGAACTCACCCCCGCGGCGATCCGCATGTCCAGGGCGGCCTCCACCAGGGCCATCCGGTCCTCGGCGTCGAACACCGCGCCCGACGGCCATACTTCGGAGACGCCCGGCTCGAACTCCTTCTCGTCACTGCCGTGGTACGCGCGGACCTGTTCCAGGATGCGGGCCTTGGCTTCGTTCACTTCTCATCGCCTCCCAGGGGCGTCGTCACCGAGTCGCTCTCATGCCGTGTACGGCTGCTTCTCGCGCCCCTCGCGCAGCGTCCTGCCCCACCAGGCCAGCTGGTCGAAGAGGACCTCGGCGGCCTTGCCGGTCCCGTCCGGGTCGAGCGGGTGCCCCTCCGCGTCGAACTGCTCCCACATGTTGTGGAAGCTCACGACGTCCCGCAGGGTGACGGCGTGCATCTCCGCGAAGACCTGCCGGAGCTGCTCGACGGCACGCTGTCCGCCGGCCATGCCCCCGTAGGAGACGAACGACACCGGCTTCGCCTGCCAGGCGGTGTACACGTAGTCGATGGCCAGTTTGAGGGACGCGGGATAGCCGTGGTTGTACTCGGGTGTGATCACGACACAGCCGTCGAGCGGCTCGATACGGTCCGCCAGTCCCGGCGTGTCCGCCGGCTCCGGGCGCGCGTCGAGCGTGAGCTTGAGCTCGTCGAGGATCGCCGGCTCCGCGAGATCGATGACGTGGATGTCCAGATCGGTGCGCTTGCGGGCCTCGGCGATGAACCAGTTGGCGATCGTGTCGGCGTACCGCCCGGTGCGGACGCTCCCGATGATGATGCCGATCTTGAGAGGTGCGTCGGACATGGAGAAGGGACCTCACTCTGGGACTCGGAGATGTGGCGGAGCGCCGAGGACGGCACCCCGCCGCGGTGCGGGGGCTCTACGCGTTCGGCGCTACCGACGCGAGCGCCTTCAGGACGGCCAGCTGCTTGGTGTCGCGGGACCGGACGAGTTCCGCGTAGGTCTTGTCGCCGAACGCCTCTTCCGCCTGTGCGACAAGCGTCTCGATGAGGTCGTCGTCCACCCGCGGACGTCCCAGCAGCTCCCAGCCCTGCTCCATGCCGACCGCGCGGCCGGTGAGCCACTTGCGCAGACCCCCCTCGCCGCCCCCCAGGTGGAAGGCGTGGAAGGGACCGATGGTGGACCAGCGCAGCCCGATGGAGTTGGTGACGACCTCGTCCAGTTCCCCGACGGTGACCACTCCCTCGCGTACGAGGTGGATGGACTCCCGCAGCAGGGCGTTCTGCAGCCGGTTGGCCGCGAAGGCGAGGATCTGCTTGCGCAGGACGACGGGAACCCGGCCGACCGAACGGTAGAACTCGACCGCCTCGCGCACCGCCTCCGGATCCGTCTCCTCGCCCGCCACGACCTCGATCAGCGGCACCACATGGGGCGGGTTGAACGGGTGGCCGACGACGAGCCGGCTGCGGTCCGCCATCCGCGCCCCCATGGCATCGGGGCTGAGCATCGAGGTGGAGGAGAGGATCAGCGCACCGGCCGGCGCGGCCTTGCCCACCCGCTCGAACAGCTCCTGCTTCAGCTCCAGATTGTCCGGGGCGTTCTCCACGATGACATCGGCGTCCGCCACCGCCGTCTCCAGATCGGGCTCGAACTCCAGCCGGTCGGCGGAGTCGGCCAGCCGGTCCGCTTCCTCCGGGAGGAAGGGGGCGAAGAGCGCGATGCCCTCCTGGACGATCCGCTCCGCCTCCGGGCGACGGCTGTTGACCCGCACACGCAGCCCGTAGCCGAGGAAGAGCGCGATCCAGCTCAGCCCGATGGTGCCCGCCCCGATCACCGTGACGGTACGGGGCTCCTTGTTCTGTTCACTCATGCGCTTGTCCGACCTCGCCTCATCGCCGGGAGAGCTTGGGAATGACCTGCTCGGCCATCAGCCGCATGGTGGTGGCCGCGTCCTCGTAGCTGAGATGGCCCGAGTGGACACCGAGACTGATGGTGATGTCGTCGCCGAACCACTCGGCGATGTCCTCCAGTTGGGACCTGACCTGATCCGGCGCACCGATGAGGAGCTTCCGGGCGTTCATCTTGTCGTCGAAGTGGGACCGCTTCGTCGCCTCGAACAGCCGCTCGTAGCCCGGGTACGCGGAACTGGTGGTGGTGCCCCAGGACTGCACCGCCTGGTGGATGGCCGCGGTGTTGCGGTCGTCGTCGTGGCGTCCCAGACGGCGTGCCTCCTCGCCGTCGAGGGAGACCACGCACGGGTAGCTGAAGTGGATCTGCTCCGTCCCCGGCTCGTGCCCGGAGGCTGCCCACTCCGCGCGGTAGACGCTCAGCCGGTTCTTCAGTTCCTCGGTGGACATCACATTGGGCACCGTCTGCAGGCTGTGACCCGCCCGGCCCGCCTCGGCGCAGGACTCGGCGCTGCGGGCGGTGGTGACGAAGACGGGGGGATGCGGCTGCTGCAACGGCCGCGGCAGCAGGGTGACCGGGCCGAACTGGTGGAACCGGCCGTCGAACACGACGTCCTCTTCCGTCCAGAGCCGCTTGATGGCCTCCACACCCTCGACGAAGCGGTCCTTGCTCTCGTCGATGGGGACGCCGAACGCCTTGAACTCGTCGGGCAGGAAGGCGCGTCCGAACGCGGCGTCCACCCGGCCGTTGGAGATGTTGTCGAGCATGGCGAGCTTGCCGGCCAGCTTCACCGGGTGCTGGAACGCGGGGATGGTCGCGCTCGTGCCGAGCCGGACGCGGCTGGTGCGGCCCGCCGCCGCGGCCAGGAAGGTGACCGGGTCGGGGCTGTAGCCTCCGTACGAGAAGAAGTAGTGCTCCACCATCTTGACGTGGGCGAAGCCCAGTTCCTCGGCCAGGTCGACCAGCCTGAGGCTCTCGTCGAAGTACTGCTGGGCCGGCTTGTCGGCCGGTCCGACGGTGGGAAAGAAGACGATCCCGAACTTCATGGTGACTCCTCGTCGATCAGTCTTGGGCCGAGCCGTCGTGGCGCAGATTGCGGTGGCGCACCTGCCAGTCCCCGTCCACCACGACCAGGTGGTCCCGGCAGAGCACACTGGCGAAGACGTCCAGCGGGCCGCCGCGCGGCGTGCGCATCGCCAGCGCGTACGTACGGGCGTGCAGGCTGCCGTCGTCCTGCGGGCTGACGTCGAGCATGCTCAGCCAGTGCCGGAAATCGATCTTGTCCCGGTCGAGCCGCTCCTGCCTGGCCCGGCTGGAGAGCCGGATGGCCTCCCTGCCCCGTACCGGCTCGTCCAGCCGGCCGGCCTCCTCGAAGACCGCGTCCTCGGTGAAGGTCCCGGCCCACTCGTCGGGCTTGCCGTCGTCGATGAGGCCCATCTGACGGGCGTAGAACTGCTGCACCTGTGCGTAGACCTCGGCGGACACATAGCCCTTGGGGCCCGCTGCCGTGGTTTCGGCCTGCGTACTCGTCATTCCGGTTGCCTTTCGTCTGTCAGGAGGAGATCGCCCGGGTCAGCTGCTCCGTTGTGCCGCCGGCTCCCGGGCCTGGGCCAGAAGGTGGTCCCCGTAGGCCGTGGCCGCGGGATCGAAGCGGAGTGCCACATGGCTCGCGAGGGTGTGGGCGTCCCGCCAGACGCGCTGGAGGGGGTTCGAGGCGAGCTGCCCGGTGCTGCCGATCGTGCGGTACAGCAGTTCGACGGTGTCGACGAGCTTCTCCACCGCCACGGCGCAGTCCACCGGGTTGCGCAGCGCGTCGGTGGTCGTCGCCGTGCCGGAATCGGCGACGCCGGCGGCCCGTTCCAGCAGCAGCGCGGCCCCGTCGATGCCGGTGGCGGCGCGTGTCAGGGTCAGCCGGGTCAGCGGATCGGCCTCGACGGGCCGGGCACCGGGAGCCGTGTGGCGGGACCAGATCCGCAGCGCGTGCCGTGCCGCGCCCAGCGCGGGGGCGCCGAACAGCAGACCGCTCACCAGCCGCAGCGGCGCCGTGTGACAGGGGGCCGCCGAAACCGTGCTGCGCCCGGCCATCACCAGCCCGCGGGAGAATCCGCGGTGCGCCGGTACGAACACGTCGTCGGCGACCAGGGTGTCGCTGGCGGTGCCGCGCATCCCCACGGCGTCCCAGCTCTCCGCCACCGTGTACTCCCGGCGGGGCAGCGCGAAGAACCATGCCTCCGGGCCGTGCTCGCCGGACGCCGTCGCGCACACCAGCGCCCAGTCGGAGAAGCCCACGCCACTGGTGAACTCCCACCGGCCGCTCAGCCGCCAGCCGCCGTCCGTGCTCGTCGCACTGCCCCGGGGCATCAGGGCGCCCACCACGACGGTGTCCGCGCCCTTGGCCCAGAGGTCCCGCTGTCCCTGCTCGGGCAGATAGGCACCCATCCGCGCGGCGCCCGCGATCACGGACGCGGTCCAGGCCGCCGAGGCGCAGCCCTCGCCGAGCGCGGCGGCGGCGTGCAGCAGATCGCTGGTCCGGCCGGCCACTCCGCCCCACTCCCGGGGGACGAAGTGCCGGGCGAAGCCCGCGTCGAGGATGCCCTCCAGGACGTCCCTGTGCAGCACTCCGTCACGGTCCGCCCCGGCGGCGTGGCGGGTGGCCACGGCCGCGAGCCGCTGCGCCCTGGTCGGCAGATCGGTGGTTGTAGTCGGCTGGCCCGGCATGCGACCCACTTCCTCACTCGTCGTGGCACTGAGGCGTTGCACAAGGTGCCCGCCCCCGATCCAGCCCGGCTGGAGGAGCGCTCGATGCCCGCCGTCGCTCCCGGGCCGCGCGGAAGAGGGGGCGTGACCGCCTCGACACCGGCACGAGGAGCCTTCGAGCGAGGCGCAACAGGGTGGGCCACGGCCAGGTACGACCACCGAGACGAGGAGTCCTGCATGTCGCAGTACGCAGCGAAGAGCGCCGACGAGGTAGGCGAGTACTTCGACGACCGGAACTGGCTCTACGAGCTGTTCGGGACCGCCGCCTTCAATCTGCACATCGGCTGGTTCGACGGTGGGGACGAGGAGACCGAGCCCAAGGACCGGCTGATCGATGTGCTGGCCGAGGCGTGCGGTCTCGGCGAGGGCGACCGGATGCTGGACGTGGGATGCGGCTTCGGCCGTCCCGCCGTCCGGGCCGCGCAGATCAGCGGCGCCCATGTCACCGGGATCAACATCAGCGCGAAGCAGGTCGAGCAGGCGACGACGCTCGCCGCCGAGGCCGGTCTTTCGGACCGGGTGGTCTTCCAGCAGGCCGACGGAATGAACCTGCCCTACCCGGACAACTCCTTCGAGCACGTCTGGGCCGTGGAGTCGGTGATGTACATGTCCGACCGTGAGCAGGCGCTGCGGGAGATCCAGCGGGTGCTGGTGCCCGGCGGTACGTTCGTGCTCTCCGACTACGTGGAGCGCACCGAACTGAGCGCCGAGCAGCGCACGGCGCTGAAGGAGGGCTTCACCGTCGACGCGCTCCCGACCGCCGAGGAGTACCGCACGATGCTCGGTACGGCGGGACTGTCCGTGGAGCGGTTCGAGGACGCGACCGGGCAGCTGCGCATCTCCGCCGCCAGGATTCCCCAGCAGCTGGAGAAGAACGCCCCGGTCATCGCCGAGAAGGCCGGACAGGAGTACGCCGACGAGTTCAAGGCCATGGTCACCAGGGTGGGTGTCCTGGAGCGCGATGTGCTCGGCTACCTGATCGCCGTGGCCAGGAACCCGAAGGCCTGATCCGGCGGTCCGGTGCGAGGGCCCGGCCCGAAGAAGGGGCCGGCGTCCCGATCCATGAGGATCGGGACGCCGGCCCCTTCGGCCGGTCGCCGGTCAGACGACGGTGATCGTGCTCAGGGTGGTCCCCCCGGCGGGGTCCGGGTAGCACTGGGCCTGGCCCCACGCGTTGCTCGGTATGCCGAGGAAGCGGAACGCGTAGCCGGGATTGGTGAACGACGTGCCGCCCACCTTGCTGACGAGCGTGCCGGAGGCGGGAGCGGTCAGAGTGACCTCCAGGTTGGGCAGATCGAGGGTGGTGCTGGTGGTCAGCGGTCCCGCCGTCACCACCGACAGCTCGTGCCCGTTGGCCTTCACCTTCACCTGGGCGGTGCCGAGGCCGTTGCCCCCGGTCAGCTGGTAGCTCTGGATGACCGCGTTCTGCGGGAGCCGGTAGACCAGCTTCACGTCCCGCACCTCCGCGGCGTAGGTCGGGTTCGCGAGGTTGGCGGAGGTGTCGAAGGCGATGGTGAACGTCTGGTTCGGGGAGACCGTGGCGGGTGCGGTCACGTCGAAGCCGCGGGGGCCGGTGTAGGGCTCCCAGGCGCCGGTGCCTTCGGCGCTGCGGCAGAGGTAGGGGACGGTCGTGGTGGTGGCGCCGGCGACGGTCGTCGACATCGTCCACAGGGCGGTGGACGCGGCGGCGGTGGCGAGCAGTCTTCGCGTCCACGTGGCCTTGGAGGTCAGGGAAATGGGCATGGGGTACTCCCGTTCGAGTGCTGGGGTTCGGTGTGATGGGAAGGAAAGTGGAAGGAGGTGACGGCCGGGCGTGGGCGCCGGGCGGTCAGGACAGGTCGCTCAGCCCGGATCGCCGGGCGGCCTCGGAGAAGACCTCGACGGTGTCGGGCAGGGCGTCGATCTGCCGCCGGTATCCGTCGCGTGCCGTCGCCAGACGGTCCTGGGCGGCGGTGTCGTACAGCAGCTCCTCCAGCCGGCCGACGACCGAGGGCTCGTCGAGGATCTCGGCGTGCGCGACCGCGTCCGCGAAGGGATTGCCTGCGTACAGCGGCCGGTAGATGGAGTTCCACCGCAGCGGCCACAGATGGAATTCGGGCAGGGGCAGCGGGAACGCGTCCAGCCATTCCGCCACCTGCCCGGAGACTCCGCCCAGCGCGTCCGTGAGCACCGTGCGGCCGGCGCCGGGCGCCACCTCGATCCCGTTGACCGCGTAGAGACCCGGGACATCGGCGAAGACGGACCGCTCCAGTGCGGGGGAGGGGAGGTGGAAGGCCATCACCCCGTCCGCGGAACGGACCCAGTCGTCGTGTTCCGCGGGGCTGTAGGACGGCACCAGGTGGGTCCGCTCCGGGGGCAGCCGCCGGAACGCCTCCCACTCCGGTCCGAGCAGCAGGAAGTGGGTGCGCTCGGGCAGCTTCCCGAGATAACCGGCGATCAGCTCCGGCACCCGGCTGCCCAGCTCCCTGGTGATCCGGTCGCCCTTGGCCGCGATGATCCGCTGCCAGTCCATGGTGGGGACCACGAGGAGACGTTCGTCGTCGGACAGTCCGAGCGGGCCGCGTATCCGCTCCCGTTCGGCGGCCGGAGCCGGCCCGATCGTCCGGCTCAGCCGGTAGGGCAGGGCCTGGCCGTCACCGGGGGCCGGTTCCGGCCGGGCCACGGGGACCGGCCGCAGATGCGCGGGCATGGACAGGATCCGGTCGTCCGCCCGTACGGGGCGGCCCAGGATCTCCAGCTCGAAGTCGGTGTTCGCCAGCTCGTACAGGTCCAGCGGAATGACCGGCAGGCCGAACTCCTCCACGCACCACGGGTCCGTCCGGTAGGCGTAGGTGAACGCGACCCAGTGCGCGACATAGTCGCTCAGCACGATCGCGTCCGGCCGGAACTCCCCAACGACCCCGCGCAGTACGTCGAGGATGCCGGCGTCCATGGTGGGCGAGACGATCGTGTGGGCGTAGCCCGCGGCCCGCACCTGCTGTTCGTTGTAGGTGTCGACGATGAAGTGACTCTCCACGCCGGCGCTTCGGAGCTGGTTGGCGAGGTCGATACCGACGGTCGCCTCGTGGTGCTCCTTGACCACGGTCGCGAGAAACAACAGCCGCATGACACGCCCCCGTTGACGGTATCGAGGCGGTGTCCGGCCGGTGCCGGCGAACCGCCCTGCTCTGCGGTGCACACCCTGCACACGATGGCTCTAAGCGCGCTGGACGGGGACTGGAGAGTTGGTGGACAGACGTTTGGGAGCGGCCACGAGTAGGAATCGAGCCACGGCGGTCAGGCTGGCCCTGTCCTCTCCGACGACGGGTTTTCGCCACCCCCACCGGGCCCGCCGCGGAGATGTCCCACCGCATGGAAGGTTTTTATGAGCACGGCTGAGATCCGGTCCGCGGGAGAACGCCTTCCCACACTCACGGGGATGCGGTGGCTGGCCGCCCTCTCCGTCTTCGTCTACCACGCCGTCTGGGAGACCTTCCCGGCCCAGCTCTTCGGGGAGTCCGGGGGCCGGCTGGTGAGCAACCTCGGCTGGGTCGGGGTTTCGTTCTTCTTCGTGCTCAGCGGGTTCGTCCTGGCCTGGTCGGCCAAGCCCGGTGACACGGTGCGCCGCTTCTGGCGCCGGCGGCTGCTGAAGATCTACCCCAACCACCTGGTCACACTGGCGGCGGCACTCCTGCTGGCCCTGTGGGCGGGAGCGGAGGTCACCGGGGTGGTACCGGGGGCGCTGCTGATCCAGTCGTGGTGGTCCGACCCCACGATCTCCATGGGCGGCAACCCGGTGAGCTGGTCGCTCTCCTGCGAGCTGCTGTTCTACGCCTCGTTCCCGCTGTGGCGCAGGCTGATCGCCCGGATATCGCCGCACCACCTGTGGTACTGGGCGGCCGGGCTGGCGGCGGTGGTGATCTGTCTGCCGTTCGCGGCCGGGCTGCTGCCGGAGCGCCCGTATCTGCCCTGGGCACCCAACCCCGCCTGGCAGTTCTGGTTCGTCTACGTGTTTCCCCTGACCCGCATGCTCGAGTTCGTCCTCGGCGTCCTGATGGCACGCATCGTGCGGGAGGGCCGCTGGGTGGGGCCGGGTCTGATCGGCGCGACGGTCGCGATGGCGGCGGGCTACGCGCTCTCGCTCTACGTCCCGGTCCTGTTCGTGTTCGCGGCGGCGACCATCGTGCCCCTGGCCCTGCTGATCGGGGCCGGCGCGGTGGCCGACGTACGCGGAACCCCCTCACCCCTGCGCGGCAGAGTGATGGTCCGGCTGGGCGAGATCTCCTTCGCCTTCTACCTGTGGCACCACATGGTGCTGACCCGGCTGACCGGGGCGTTCGAGAAGGAGCAGTGGAGCACCGCGGCGGCCACCGGGGTCGTGGCGCTGTCGCTGCTGGTGACGCTGGTCCTGGCGTGGCTGCTGCACGATCTGGTCGAGCAGCCCGTCATGCGCCGGTTCGGCCGTTCCGCACGAGGGAGGCGCACCCCGCCCGCGGGAGGCACCGGGGGAGAGGCCGCGCCGAAGGACGGCGAACGTCCTGAGCGCGAGTCCGCGGTCCCGCACGGCGGATAGCCGTCCCGACGAAGGGTGCTGCTCCCGGCCATCCGGGCCGGGAGCAGCGCGCGTGTCATTCCGGCCAGTGGATCGACTCGACGCTTCCGTCGGGTGCGAACCTGCGCAGCCGCTGTACATAGAGGTCTTCCTGTTCGATCTCCTTGATCCGCGACATCAGCAGATCCAGATCGTCCTCCGCGGAGAGGTAGCGGCCCGCGAGCGCGTCGTAGGCCCCGGAGGCCAGCTTGGTGACCAGGTCCCCGCTCAGCTCGACGGGAGTCCAGGAGGTATCCGGATACCGGTCGACGAACTGCTCCGTCATCGAGGTACGGACGAGCCCGGGGTTGATGGCGAACGTCCGGACGGCAGCGCCCTGCTCGGCCAGCGCGATGGAGAGCGACTCCGTCAGGCGGACCACGGCGTTCTTGCTCAGGTTGTAGGAGTTCAGCGGCATGGGGATCACCCCGCCGTCGCTGCCGACACTGATGATCCGGCCGCCCCCGGCGGCGAGCATCGCGGGCAGCACGGCCCTGCTGCACACCAGCGTCCCGAAGAGGTTGATCTCCACGGTCCGCCACCACGCGCCGAGGTCCGCCTCCCACAGCGGGGGCTCGTCGGGGGCGTAACCGCCCGCGTTGTTCACCAGCAGGGTCGCCGGGCCGAAGCGCTCGTGGGCCTCGGCGACCGCGCGGCCGACGGCCTGCTCATCGGTGACGTCCGCGACGGCGGTGTGCACCCGTGCGCCACCGGGGTCGGCGAGGGCGGCCGTCCGCTCCAGTTGGGCGTGATCGCGGGCGATCACCGTGACCCGGGCCCCGGCGGAGGCGAGGGCGACGGCGATCTCCCTTCCGATGCCGCGCCCCCCTCCGGTCACCAACGCTGTCTGGTTCGAGAGATCCATGATCGACTCCGGCATCAGGGGACGGGAAGGCGGCGCGTCGGGCGGTGCCTGCCGCCGGATCGCGCGCGGGGCGACTCTCGCCCGTCGGAATCGAGCACCGGTGGAGGCCCGCTCGGGCGGCGCCACGAGCGGGCTTCGAGCCGGCTTCGAGTGAGCCGCGAGAGTCTTCGACGGTCGCTGTCCCGCGACGCCGCACCCGAACGCGGAGAACGGAGTCCGCGATGCCGGTTCGAGGAAGCCTCCACCGCCGTACCGCAGTCTCGGGCCGTCATGAGTCAACGAGCGCGTTCTCCCGATGCGGGGGACGCGCCACGTGAGCGAGGTGCCAGCTTGAAGGGAATCATCCTGGCCGGCGGTAGCGGGACGCGACTGCACCCGATCACCCTCGGTCTCTCGAAGCAACTGCTGCCTGTGTACGACAAGCCGATGATCTACTACCCGCTGTCGGTCCTCATGCTGGCCGGTATCCGGGACATCCTCATCATCAGCACCCCCGAGGACCTGCCGCACTTCCGCAGGCTGCTCGGCGACGGCAACTCCCTCGGAATCGAGCTGAGTTACGCGCAGCAGCCGGAACCGCGCGGGCTGGCCGAGGCGTTCGTCATCGGGGCACGGCACATCGGCTCCGGCCCGGTCGCGCTCGTGCTGGGCGACAACATCTTCCACGGCCCCGGTTTCTCCGGGCTGCTGCGCAGCCATGTGCCGCACACCGACGGGTGTCTGCTGTTCGGCTATCCGGTCAAGGACCCCGAGCGGTACGGGATCGCCGAGGCCGACGAGTTCGGCCGGCTGCTCTCCATCGAGGAGAAGCCGCGGCGTCCGGCGTCCAACCGCGCCATCACCGGGCTGTACTTCTACGACAACGACGTGGTCGCCATCGCCAGGGACCTGCGCCCGTCGGCGCGCGGGGAGCTGGAGATCACCGATGTGAACCGCCACTACCTGGAGCGGGGCAAGGCCGCGCTGGTCGACCTCGGCCGGGGGTTCACCTGGCTGGACACCGGGACGCACGACTCCCTCCTGGAGGCGTCCCAGTACATCCAGATCCTGGAGCGCAGGCAGGGACTGCGCATCGCCTGTATCGAGGAGGTGGCGCTGCGCATGGGATTCATCGACGCGGACCAGTGTCACCGGCTCGGCGTCGGCCTGGCGAAGTCCGGATACGGCCAGTACATCGTGTCCGTGGCCGAGGCGGTACGTGCCGCGGGCGGAGGACGCGGAGAGCGGTCCTCCGAGTACGGGATCAGGGCACTCGCCGTATGAGCCTCCCTGACACCGCCCGCGAACGGCCCGAACCCGCCCGCGAATCAAAGGAATTCGGCATGGCAGACCACGACCGGACCGGAACCCTCCCACGGAGACCCGCCACGCTGCCCGCGCTCACCGGCATGCGGTGGGTGGCGGCCATGCTGGTGTTCGCGACCCACATCTCGCTGTCCTGGATCTTCCCCGGCGAGGGCGTGAACGAGGCGCTGGCGGAGTACGTCTCCACGCTCGGCTTCATCGGAGTGCAGTTCTTCTTCATCCTCAGCGGCTTCGTCCTCACCTGGTCCGCGCGCCCGGGTGACCACTGGCGCGGCTTCTGGCGCCGCCGGATGGTGAAGATCCTCCCCAACCACCTCGTGACCTGGCTGGCCGGCCTGATCCTGATGGCCGGAGCCGGTGTGGCGCTCACCGCCAAGGCGGCGATCCCCAGCCTTCTGCTCATCAAGCCCTGGTTCCCCGACTTCACCGTCGTCGTGGGGATCAACGGGCCGAGCTGGTCGATCGCCGTGGAACTGATCTTCTACCTCTCCTTCCCCTGGCTGCTCGTGCTGGTCAACCGGATACGGCCGGAGCGGCTGTGGCTGTGGGCCGGGATGCTCTTCGCCGGGATCGTGGCGATCCCGTTCATCGCGACCCTGCTGCCCGACAACCCCAGGGTCGATCTCTACGACGTCTCCTGGTGGAAGTACTGGTTCGTCAACTTCCTCCCGCCGAGCCGCGTCTTCGAGTTCGTGATCGGCATGGTGATGGCACGGATCGTGATGACCGGCCGCTACCTCCGGCTGCCGCTGCCGCTCGCCCTTCTCACCGTGGTGCCCGGATACCTGGTCACCCTGTGGCTGCCCAGCCCCTTCGACATGGTCGTTCCCTGCGTCATCCCGCTCGCGCTGGTGGTGGCCAGTGCCGCCACGGCCGATGTGGCGGGCCGGGAGGGCTTCTTCGCCAGCCGCCCGATGGTGTGGCTCGGGGAGATCTCCTTCGCCTTCTACATGGTGCACATGCTGGTCCTCTACTACGGTCCCATGAAGTTCGGTTCCGGCCGCCAGTGGGAGCTGCTCCCGGCGCTCGGCATCGTGGCGCTCTCCTTCGTCATCGCCCTCGGCCTCGCCTGGCTGCTGTACCGGCTCGTCGAGATCCCCGCAATGCTCCGCTGGTCCCGTACGCGCCGCTCACCCGACGCGACGGACGAGCGGCTCCCGCTCGTCGATTCGCACAAGCAGTGAACCGACGGCACCCCCGCCCCCTCGCCGGGGCGCGCATCAAGAAATGTCCGGCCCCCACGGCCGGATACAAGTTGGAGGAGTTCGTATGAAGATGAAAGCCGCAGCGTTCGCAGAGTTCGGGACCGCGGATGTCCTGCGCACGACCGAACTGGACGCGCCGCAGGCCGGTCCCGGCCAGGTGCGGGTGAACGTCAAGGCAGCCGGCGTCATGCCGTACGACCCCGCGGTACGCGCCGGCTGGACCCCGGCCGGGTACACGATGAACTTCCCCGAGATCCCCGGCAATGAGTTCGCCGGAGTCATCGACGAGATCGGCGAGGGAGTCACCGGATTCGCCGTGGGCGACGAGGTGCTCGGCTTCAGCATGCTCAAGTGCTACGCCGAGTACCTGGCCGTCGGCGCCGACCAGATCGTGCGCAAGCCCGCGGGCATGACCTGGGAGGCCGCGGGCGGCTTCCCCGGCAACGCACAGGGCGCCGCGCTCGCCATGGAGGTCCTCGCGGTCGGGGAGGGGGACACCCTGCTCATCCACGGTGCCTCCGGTGGCCTCGGCACCCTCACCATCCAGCTCGCGAAGCGGCTGGGCGCGGCCGCGGTCATCGCGACCGCGAGCGAGCCCAACCACGAGTACCTGCGTTCCCTCGGCGCCATCCCGGTGGCGTACGGGGAAGGCGTCGTGGACCGGGTGCGGGCCGCCGCGCCCCAGGGTGTGGACGCCGCCCTCGACCTGGCCGGCGAGGAGGCCCTGCGCGCCTCGGTCGAGCTGGTCGAGGACCGGAAGCGGATCGGCACCATGGTCGCCTACCACCTCCACGAGGAGCTGGGCGTCCAGGTGGTGCGCGGTGAGCGCACCGCGGAGCGGCTCGCGGGCATGGTGGAGCGTTACGACCGCGGCGAGCTCACGGTCCACCTGCGCGAGGTCTACCCGCTGGACCGGGCGGCCGACGCGCACCGTGACGTCGAGAGCGGCCACGGCCGGGGCAAGGTCGTCATCTCCATCGGCTGAGTCGCCGCGGTGACGTCCGAGAGGTGAGGACGGCAACGGGTGAGGGGATGGCTCCCGCGGGAGCCATCCCCTCATTCCTGCCCTCGGTCGGGTCAGGCCGCGCGGCCGTCCAGGGTGAGGTTGCGGTGGGACACCTTCCATCCGCCGTCCCGCTTCACCAGGACGTCCTCCATGACGACGCTCGCGTGGATGTTCAGCGCGCCGCCGGTCGGCGTGTGCATTGCCAGCGAATAGGCGCGCACATGCAGACTGCCGTCGTCCTGGGGCCGCACGTCGAGCATGCCGAGCCAGTGCCGGAAGAAGTCCAGGCCCTTCTCCACGACCTCGTCGGCACGGGCGAGAACCTGCTTGCGGATGACGTCACGCCCCTGCAGCGCGACACCGGTGATCTGGTCGAACACGGCGTCCTCGGTGAACAGCTCGGCCCACTCCGCGATCCTGGTCTGGTCGAGCAGGCCCAGCTGGCGGACGTAGTACTGCTGTATCTCCGTGTAGAGCTCCGGGGAGACGAAGGCGTCGGCGGTGAAGTTCTTCGGCTGGGTCATCTGAACTGCCTTTCCGGTGAGGGGAACAGAGGGAATCCGTGGTGCGGCCGTCGGCCGGGCCGTCAGCTCCGGGAGGCGACGGCCTTGCGGAGCGCGGTGGCCACCTCGCGCACCTGGGCGTCGTCGAGGCTGTGGTGCAGCGGCAGGCAGAGCGTGCGCTCCGAGGCCCGCTCGGCGTCCGGAAGCACGAGGTTGGAGCCATAGGCGGGGACCTTGTGCAGCGGCGGGTAGCGGAAGGTCGTGTAGATGCCGGAGGCGTAGAGTTCGGCGGCCACCTCGTCCCGCAGGGCGGCGTCCATCTGCACCCAGTAGAAGTAGTGCGACGTCTCGTGGCCCTCCGGCAGGGCCGGGGGCAGCACGAGGCCCTCCACGCCCGCCAGTTCGCTGTTGTAGAGCTCCACCGACCGGGCGCGGTGCCGGACGAACTCCGGCAGCTTGCCGAGCTGAACGGTGCCGATCGCCGCAGTCAGGTCATTGCCGATCACGCGCCGGGCGAACTCCTGCACATCCAGCTCCCACCAGCGGTGGGAGACCCTGGCGCCGGCGAATCCGCTGGACTGCCCCAGCCCGTGGTACGCCAGCCGGCGGGCCTGGCGCGCCTTCTCGGGGTCCTTGACGTACAGCATCCCGCCGTCCCCGGTGACCAGGATCTTCATCGCGTCGAAGCTCCACACGGAGATGTCGCCGAAGGTGCCGACGGCCTGTCCGTCGACGCGGGAGGCGACCGCGCACGCCGCGTCCTCGATCAGCGGGATACCGAGTTCGCGGCAGCGCGCGGCGATGCGCGCGATGTCGCCCGGGTAGCCGCCGTAGTTCAGGACGACGACCGCCCGGGTCCGCTCGGTGAGGGCGCCCTCGATGTGCTCCACGGTCGGGTTGAGGGTGCGCGGATCGACGTCGCAGAAGACGGGCAGGGCGCCCGAGCCGGCGACGGCGTTGGCCGCGGCCACGAAGCTGATCGACGGCATGACGACCTCGTCGCCCTCGCCCAGTCCCAGCAGCTCGACGGCGAGGAACAGCCCGGCGGTGCAGGAGTTGATGAAGACGGTGTGCTCGGCCCCGACACCGATGTGCTCGGCGAAACCCGCCTCGAACTCCTTGCTCCGGGGGCCGTGCCCGAGCCAGTTGCTCTCGAACACCGCCTTGACCGCGGCGAGTTCCTCCTCGCCCAGCTGCGGCTGGAAAACATTGATCATCGCATTCCTCCGTACACATCGAAGATGTCTTCCTGCCAGGTCGGCAGTGTTCCTGCGGCCAGCGCCCGGGCCAGCGAGGGGGCGCCGGCGTCCTTCGGGGAGAGCAGAGGGGCGCCGGTGAGCCCCCAGGGCAGGTCGAGTTCCGGGTCGAGCGGATCGATCTCGAACTGGGTGCCGGGGACGTACCGGCTGGACAGGACGTAGCAGATGCAGGCGTCGTCGCTGAGTGCGAGGAAGCCGTGGCCGAGACCTTCGGGGACATACACGGCCGTTCCCGCGCGGGCGTCCAGGACGTTCACGGCGTGCCGGCCGAACGTCGGCGAGCCGACCCGCAGGTCGACGACCATGTCGAGCAGCGTGCCGCTCACACAGGTGACGTACTTCGCCTGCCCCGGCGGAATGGTCACGCCATGGATGCCCCGCAGCGTACGCGCGCGGGACACCGAGTAGTTGATCTGCTCGACGGTGAACGTCCGCCCCGTGACCTCGCGCAGCGCGTCGGTCCGAAACCCCTCGAAGAAACTGCCCCGTTCGTCGAGATGGGGCGTGGGAGTGATCAGCAGCGCGCCGGGGACGTCCAGCTCGGTGATCCTCATCCAGCGAGCTTCTCGAGGATGTCCACGACCTCCGAAGGCTTCGGCTGCGCGGCCATCTCCTCGGAAAGCTCCCGTGCGCGCCCGGCGTACGAGGGATCGCCCAGCACCTCACGGCAGGCGGCGACGATGTTCTCCGTCGAGTCCTCCTCGGGGGTGAGCATCTTCGCGGCGCCGAACTGCGCCAGCCTGCTGGTGTAGTCGACCACGTACGGCAGATACGGGATGAGCACCTGCGGTACGCCGTACGCCATACCGGCGAGCATGGTGTTGCCGCCCGCGTGGTGGACGAACAGATCACAGGTGCGCCCCACCACGTCCAGCGGCATCCAGCCGACCCGTACGTTGTCGGGGAGCAGCGGGCGGAGCTCTTCCGAGATCGCCTCCGGCGCCGCGATCAGCAGCTCCACGTCCAGCTCGGCGACGCCGTTCCCGAGGGAGACGAGGATGTCGAAGTCGAACTCCTTGGTCACCCGGCTGCCGGCCGTGACCAGCACCCGCGGCTTGTCGCCCCTGGTGTACATCCAGGGCTCGACCTGCCGCTGGGTGACGAACGGCACGTACCGCATGAGCTGCGCCGCCGGCGCGTCCGCGCGGCGCATGGTGGGCGGGCAGATGTCGATGAAGAGGTCCGGACGGGGCATGTCGTGCAGCCCCAGCTGCGCGAGTTCCACGCCGAGTTCGGCGGCGGCCGCCAGGTCGATGGTGCGCGGCTCGCCCATGTCGATGGCGTGCCGCACGAACGGGACACCGAGGTGTCCGGCGATGACGGGTGCCGCGAAGGACAGCGCGCCGCCGACGACCACATCGGGCCGCCAGCGTTCGACGAGCTCCAGCAGCCCCGGTACACAGGCGGCGGCGAACCGGCCCATGATGCGCCCGTTGAAGATGAAGCGCTCGTGCAGGTCCTGGGGCACCTCGACCTTGTTGCCCTGCCGGTCGGCGAGGAAGTCGGGCATGGTCCGGTCGGTGACCGCGACGAAGGGCAGCCCCGCGCTCGTCACGGTCGATGCCACGTTCTGGGGCCCGGCCACGTAGACCTCATGCCCCGCGACACGCGCGGCGACGGCGAGCGGGGTGATGGCGAAGACGACGCCGCCACTGCCCCCGGCGACGAACAGAAGCTTCATGTGTACACCTTCGATGCGTGGGTGGACGCGGTCGCGGCGATCGTCGCCACACGGGCTCGAAGCACGGTCGAGGATGCCGCGACACGGACCGGCCGTGCGGGCGGGGCCCGTACCGCCCGTGCCGGTTCGAGGGGGCTTCGAGGAAGGCCCCAGCACGGCCCGGGATCCTGCGCGGTGATGCCTCGCGCACGTGAGACCAAACCGTGACTTGACCTCAAGTTTGGTTGAGGTGGCCCAATGGAGACCGGCTACCGGCCACGGCCGACCAACCGGAGGAGAGCGCTATGACGACTGAACACACCGACCGCGACCAGGTGGACTTCTGGTTCGACCCCCTGTGCGGCTGGACCTGGCTCGCGTACCAGTGGTTACGCCAGGTGGAAAGCGTGCGTGAGGTGTCGGTGCGCCTCCGTCCCACCGGGCTCGCGCTGATGCGCGCACGGACCGGGCAGGTGGATGTGAACCCGCGGTACCACGAGCTCGCGCAGGGCCCGGCACGGGTGATCGCGGCCGCTCACGCCCTGCGCGGCGACGAGATCCTGGCACCGCTCTACGACGCGGTCGGTTCGCGCCTGCACGCCCCGGGCGGTGTCCTGGAGGGCACTTTCGGGCGGGCACGCGATCTGTCGCCCGAGGACCGCAGGCTGGTCCAGCTGGAGGTGCTGGGGAAGGCCGAAGGGGCGGTCGCCGCGGCGCTCACCGAGGTGGGGCTGTCTCCGGATCTGACGGAACAGATGCGCTCCACGCAGTGGGACGGGGCGCTGAGCGACTCCCACGCGGCGATCCCGCTCGACGGCCGGCGGATCGAACTCATCGGTGTCCCGGTGATCTCCGTCAACGGCGGCAACGGCTGGTTCGGCCCGGTGCTCAGCGCGATTCCCGCGGGGGAACGGGCGGGGCGGCTGTGGGACGGCTTCCGGCTGGTCGCGGCCGAGGAGCTGGTCGGCGAGATGAAGGTGGTCGGCGACCGTACGGTCCCGCAGCCGCGGCTGGTGTTCTGACCGTCATGGCTCGATCCGAGAAGGGATGTATCAGCCATGGCTGAGTCAGTCGCCGCACCCGAGGACCCGAAGTACCCCGAGCTCACTCAGCGGACCATCACCCTGGTGGTGACGGGGCTCCTGCTCGCGGTCTTCATGTCCGCACTCGACGGCATGATCATGGCCACCGCGATGCGGACGGTCGCCGACAACCTGCACGGGCAGACCCTGCAGGCATGGGCCACCACCGGCTATCTGATCACCGCGACCATTTCCTTGCCGCTCTACGGAAAACTCTCCGACATCTTCGGCCGCAAGCGGCTGTACATGATCGCCATCGTGCTCTTCCTGCTGGGTTCGCTGCTCTGCGCGATGGCCCAGTCGATGTACGAACTCGCCCTGTACCGCGGCATCCAGGGGCTGGGCGGCGGTGGACTGGGCTCGGTCGCCCTGGCCGTGCTGGCCGACATGCTGCCGCCGGAGCAGCGCGTGCGCTACCAGGCGAACTTCGGCGCGGTCTTCGGGATCGCGAGCGTCCTGGGCCCGGCCGTGGGCGGGCTGTTCGCGGGCCTGGACAGCTTCCTGGGTATCGCGGGATGGCGCTGGATCTTTCTCATCAATCTGCCGATCGGCCTGATCACGCTGGTCGTCGTCGGGAAGCTGTTCACGTTCAGGAACGTCCGGATCCCCCAGCGCGTCGACTACTGGGGGGCCACCGCGCTGGTCGCCGGGCTGGTGCCGCTGCTGCTGGTCGCCGAACAGGGCAAGCAGTGGGGCTGGACATCGCCGCTCTCGATGGGGCTGTTCGTCCTGGGCGCGGTCGGCCTGGCGTGGTTCCTGCTCGTGGAGCGCAGGATGGGCGACGCGGCGCTGATGCCGCCCCGGCTCTTCCGCAACAGCGCTTTCACACGGGTGAACGTGGTGAACTTCATCGGCGGTATCGGCGCCTTCACCTCCATGACGTTCCTGCCGCTCTACCTCCAGATCGTGCAGGGGCTGTCGCCCACCACCGCGGGCCTGTTGCTGCTTCCGCAGTCGCTGGCGACCACCGTGGGAGCCAAGTTCGCCGGCCCCATCGTCGCCAGGACCGAGCGCTACAAGTTCATGCTGGCCGGCGGACTGGCCATGCTCAGCGCCACCTACCTGGTCCTGAGCACCGTCGGCGTGGACACCTCGCTGTGGGTCATGGGCGCACTGGCCGTGGCGATGGGCCTGGGGCTCGGCATCTTCATGCAGACGGTCCTCACGGCCCTCCAGAACAGTGTTCCCCCGCGGGACATGGGTGTGGCCAGCGGGCTGTACAGCTTCTCGCGGCAGCTCGGCGCGATCTCCGGTACGGCCGTCTTCCTCTCGGTCATGTTCGGTATCGCCGCCGGCCGGATCATCGACTCCTTCGCCTCGGTGCGGAACACGCCCGAACTGCGGGCCGCGATGAACGACCCGGCGGTGCTGTCCAGCGCGACGGACCAGAAGGTGCTCACCGGGCTGCTCGACGGCACCGAGGGCATCGACCTCGACAACACGGCGGTGCTCGACACCCTCGACCCGCGCATCGCGCGCCCGATCCTGGAGGGCATGGGGAGCAGCATCAACACGGTCTTCCTCGTCCTGGGCGGTCTCGGCCTCCTCGCGGTACTCGTATCGCTCACGATCAGGGAGAAGGCCGGATCCAAGGCGCCGGCCCAAGAGAGCGACGGGGCCGGGGAACGGCTCGCCGCCGCGGAGTGAGCCCCCGCGGCCGTGGCCGGGATCACCCGCACGAGCGCCCCACCGGACCGGGTCCGGTGGGGCGCTCGTGCCGGTGGGTGACCGGGATTCCCGCAGGCCGCGGCTCAGGGGGCGACGATGTCGATCCGGCCCATCTGCCCGCCCGAGGAGTGGCCGAGCTGATGGCAGTGGTAGAGGTACGAGCCGGTGTAGCCGCTCCACGTCATGGCGAGGCGGACCGTGTCGCCCGGCGCCAGCGTCACGGTGTCCTTGAGCCCGGCGTCGTCGGGGCCCGGCCCCCGGCCGTTGCGGTCCAGCACCCGGAAGTTGACCAGATGGGTGTGGAAGCTGTGCCAGACGTGGAAGTCGGGCCGTGCGACGGGGGGTTCGACGTTCTTGACGGTCCAGATCTCGCTGCTGCCCAGTGTGGTCCGCACATCGACGCGGGCCGGGTCGTACAACTGGTCGTTGATCGTCATCTGCGGATAGGTCCGCAGGACGAACTCCCGCTCCACATCGGCCCTGGGCACGGGCGGCAGGACGGAGAGCCGGCCCGGCACCGAGCTGCGGTCCTCGGCCGTGCGGTCGATGTCGAAGCGCAGCACCTCGGTGCGTTCCCCGGACCCCGCCAGGGTGTTCTCCAGCACCACCGTCGAACCGACCGGGTACCGCGAGAAGTCGACGACGATGTCGACCCGCTCCCCGCCCATGACGGTCATGGAGGTCCGGGTGACCGGCGCGTCCAGCAGGCCGCCGTCACCGCCGATCTGGGTGAACTCCGCCCCGTCGGCGAACCGCAGTGAGAGGTAGCGGTTGACACAGGCGCTGAGGACGCGCAGCCGGTACTTGCGCGCCGCGACCTTGAAGTACGGCCGTTCCTTGCCGTTGACCAGCAGGTGGGGACAGTCGGACGGCCGGGTGTACACGAACGTGCCGTCGGCCTCGACCCGCGCGTCACGGATGACCAGCGGTACGTCGTACCGACCCTTGGGCAGGGGGAGGCTCAGCTCGTGCTCGTCGGTGATCCGGTACTGGCCGTGCAGGCCCATGTGGACGTTCTCGGCCTCCAGATGGTGCGCGTGATCGTGGTACCAGAGCAGCGCCGCCCGCTGCTGGTTGGGATAGGTGTACGTACGTGTGGCGCCGGGTGCGATGGTGTCCATCGGGAGGCCGTCGTCCTGGGAACGGACGTGACCGCCGTGCAGATGCACCGCGGTGTCGACGGCGAGGCCGTTCGTCTGGTGGACGACGGCCGTGCGCCCCCTGACCGCGTGGATGGTCGGGCCCGGAAGGCTTCCGCCGTAGGTGCGTACCGTGGACCGCAGGCCCCGCACGACCTCCAGGCTGCTCTCGGCCATGCGCAGATGGTAGGTGTCGGCGGCCGCGGTCGAGGACGACGGGCGCAGCACGGGAGGTATCGGCATGGCGTGCGCGAACGGCGCCGACGTGGCCGCGTCGCCCAGGACCGCCACGTTCCCGGACGGGGACGCCATCACCCTGCCCCAGGGGAACAGGCCGACGGCCCCGGCGCCGGCAGCGGCCTTCAGCAGGTTTCTGCGGTTCAGCATGGAGGGACTTCTCTCTTGGTCGGTCGGTGGGACGGGCCGGCCTCGGCCCAGGACACGCCGAAGGCGACGGACAGCAGGAGACCGGTGGGCAGGCAGGAGCGCAGAACGGTCACCGCATCCGCCCGCACGGCGTCCCACAGGCCGGCTCCGTCGTAGGGGCTCAGCGCCAGGGCCAGCGCGGTGACCGGGACACAGACGAGCACCGCGGCCGTCGCGGTGAGCGCGGCGAGGACCGTCCGGGCCATGAACGGGGTGCCGCGGCGTGCCGTCACGAAGGCGCGCGCCGCGTGCGAGGCCAGCACGAGCAGGGGCAGCAGCAGGTACAGAGCGGCGGCCGACAGGGCGAGATAGGTCCCGGGGCCGCCCGCGCCACCGGAGCCGTGGGCGTGCCCGCCGCCGCCGTGCCACCAGTCCATCACCACCATGTCCCGGGTGGGCAGGGTCCGTTCGTACGCCACCCGGGCGATCAGAAAGGCCGCCACGAAGGCGGACACGCCGAGCACGGCGGGGCGCAGGACCGTCGGCGTGAACCGCCGCGCGGAGTGCGCCCCGCCGTGAACCCGGCTGCTCACTGCTCGAAGTCCGTGGTGCGTGCCAGGTGGTCCCAGCTCGCCCACTCCTCCAGACGCTCCTGGTAGGTACGGGGAGCGAGGTCGGCCGCGCTGTTGCCGAGCAGCAGCCGCAGCGGCGGATTCTCCTCCTCCAGCAGCTTGATCAGGGTCTGCCCCGCCTTGCGGGGGTCGCCGGGCTGCACGTCCGCGTAGGCACCGGAGAGCCCGTGCCGCCGGGCGGCGAGTACGGAGTCGTACTCCGGCATGGGGGTGGCCCGGGTCATGCTGCCCGCACTCCAGTCCGTACGGAACTCGCCCGGCTCCACCAGGGTGACGCGGATACCGAATCCGGCGACCTCCTTGGCGAGCGTCTCGCTCATGCCCTCCAGCGCCCACTTCCCGGCCTGGTACATGCTGAGGTTGGGGTAGGAGGCAATGCCCGCGATGGAGGACATCTGCAGGATGTGACCGCATCCCTGGCGGCGCATCACCGGCAGCACGGCCTGAGTCATCCAGAGCACGCCGAAGAAGTTCACCTCCATCTGGTCGCGCACCTGCTGCTCGCTGACTTCCTCCACGGCCCCGGCCAGACCGTAACCGGCGTTGTTCAGCAGGACGTCGATCCGGCCGGCGAGGTCGGCCGCGCGGGCGACCGTGTCCATGGCGGCCCGGCGGTCGGTGACGTCCAGGGCGAGCGGGATCACGCGGTCGCCGTGCTGGTCCCGCAGCTCCTCCAGCGACTTGGGATCGCGTGCGGTGGCGACGACCACGTCGCCCGCTTCGAGCGCGGTCTCGGTGATGGCCCGCCCCAGACCGCGGGAGGCGCCGGTGATCAGCCAGGTGCGCGGGGCCTCGCGGCTCACCGCTCGTCCCGTTCGGCGTAGCGCTTGGCGTGGCCGAGCGTCGCGCTGCTGTTGGTGCCCAGGGCGTTGCGGACGAAGCTCCGGGCCTCCGCGACACCCGCGTCCGCACCGAGGATCCGGGTGATGTTCTCGGTGTTGATGACGACGGTGTGCTGAGAGGTGGCGGTCGTGCTCCCGTCACCGTTGTCGGTCAGCTGCCAGTAGCCCGTGTGCAGCGTCATGAGCGCCGGCAGGGTGGTCTGCTTGTAGGCGATCCTGTGGTGCGGGAAGCACACCCGGACCGACTCGGTGGTGTGGGAGGAGCCGTCCTTGGTCAGCGTGTCCATCCGCAGTACCTGGAGGCCCGGCTCGTCCTCACGCAGATCGACCTCGGCGACGTGCGGCAGCCTGGACTTCCACTGGTCGGCCTCGTTGATGAAGTCGTAGACGTCCTTCGCCGGCCCCTCGACCCGCACGCTGTCCTCGAAGGACAGGGTCAGCTCCTCCGTGCCGGTGACCAGCTCGACGTTCGCCTTCAGGGCCGCCAGCTCGGAGCGGCTGTTGCGGTCCACGGCCTTGTCGATCCAGTCGAGGCTCCCGGGGTCGTCGTCGACCGCCCGGTAGTCGTGCAGCAGCCGCACGCGGGACCTGCTGTCGCCGAGGGGCTCGATGATCCAGGTGCCGCCCATGGCGGCCACCGGAGGAGTGGACACCTCCTGCCGGAAGGTGATGCGCAGCCCTTCGGGATCCAGGGTGCGGCGCGAGGTCCATTGCTTGGCCTCGCCGTTGGCGGTGGCCCAGATCCGGATGCGCTCCGTACGCTCGCCGCGTTCGACCTGGTCCACGTACACGGTCGGCGGAAAGATCCGCGGCCAGTTCTCGACTTCGGCTATCAGCCGGTAGATGTCCGCGGCGGCCGCGTCGACCGTGATCTCATGCTCGACTTCCCGGGTCATGCTCATGTCTCCTAACTGCTCAGAAGTTGCCGAGGCCGCCGCAGACGTTGATGGCCTGCGCGGTGATGGAGGCGGCGGTGTCCGTGGCCAGATAGCCGACGAGACCGGCCACCTCCTGGGGAGTGGAGTAGCGGCCGAGCGGGATCTTGGCCTGGAACTTCTCCAGGATCTGCTCCTCGGAGGTGTCGTACGCGGCCGCGTAGCCCTGCCGAACCCGCTGGGCCATGGGCGTCTCCACGTAACCGGGGCACACGGCGTTCACCGTGATCCCGGTCGGGGCCAGCTCGTTGCCGAGCGCCTTGGTGAAGCCGACCACGCCGTGCTTGGAGGCGGAGTACGGGGCGCCGAGCACCACGCCCTGCTTCCCGGCGGTGGACGCGATGTTGATGATCCGGCCGCTTCCGCGCCCCTCCATTCCGCCGGCGGTGAGGACTTCACGGGTGATGCGGAAGACGCTGTTGAGGTTGGTCTCGATGACGTCGGACCACAGCTCGTCCGCGATGCCCGAGGTGGGCCCGCCACCGCTGCGGCCGGCGTTGTTCACCAGCACGTCCACCGGGCCGTAACGGTCCACTGCCGCCCGCACCAGGTGCTTGACGTCCCCTGCGTCACGTACATCGCAGGCGACCCCGTCCACCTCCAGTCCCTCGTCGCGCAGCTCCTTCACCGTCGCGGTCACGCTGTCCTCGGTGCGTGCGCAGATGAACACCTGATGCCCCTGGCCGGCCAGCAGCCGGGTCACAGCGAGGCCGATCCCGCTCGTCGCACCGGTGACAAGGGCGACCCGCTGGGCCTGATCCGACATGAGCTCTCCTAGACAGTCGGGTTGCGTCGCCCACCGACGTTCACAGGCCCGACTGGAGTGCCACTCGAAGCGGTCTCGTGGCGGCCCGCCCCGACCGGATCTCGAAGCGCCATCGAGGGAACTCGCGGAATCTTCTGCCGATGCGAAGCCCTGGGAGGCCTCAATGTCCACAATCTTCGTCACCGGCGGAGCCGGCTTCATCGGCTCGCACTACGTCCGGACGCTGCTGGCGGGCGGCTACGCCGGCTACGAGGACGCCCGTGTCACCGTGCTGGACAAGCTCAGCTACGCCGGCAACCCCGCCAATCTGCCGCTGGAGGACCCGCGACTGACCCTGGTACGCGGGGACATCGGCAACCAGGAACTCCTGCGACACCTGCTGCCCGGCCACGACGCGATCGTCCACTTCGCCGCCGAATCCCATGTGGACCGGTCCGTGGATGGCGCGGCGGATTTCGTACGCACCAACGTGCAGGGCACCCAGAGCCTGCTGGACGCCGCGCTCCACACCGGGACCGGTCCCGTCGTCCATGTCTCCACCGACGAGGTCTACGGGTCCATCGACTCCGGCACCTGGACCGAGAGCGCGCCGCTGCTGCCCAATTCCCCCTACTCCGCCTCCAAGGCGGGCAGCGATCTCCTCGCCCGTGCGTACCACCGCACACACGGCCTGGACGTCCGTGTCACCCGCTGCTCGAACAACTACGGGACGCACCAGCACGTGGAGAAGCTGATCCCGAACTTCGTCACCCGGCTGCTGCGCGGACTGCCCGTGCCGCTCTACGGCGACGGCAGGAACATCCGCGAATGGCTGCACGTCGACGACCACTGCCGGGCCATCCAGCTGGTGCTCACCGGTGGGCGTCCCGGAGCCGTGTACAACATCGGCGGGGCCACCCCACTGACGAACCACCAGATGACCGAGCGGCTGCTGGACCTCTGCGGCGCGGAC
This sequence comes from Streptomyces sp. NBC_01237, assembly GCF_035917275.1. Classification (NCBI taxonomy): domain Bacteria; kingdom Bacillati; phylum Actinomycetota; class Actinomycetes; order Kitasatosporales; family Streptomycetaceae; genus Streptomyces; species Streptomyces sp. NBC_01237. The sequence goes on from NZ_CP108508.1 coordinate 6,378,669, forward strand.
TGGAGCGCGGTGCAGTCCGTGCCGGACCGCAAGGGCCACGACCTGCGGTACGCCGTCGACGACACCAGGATCCGGACCGAGCTCGGCTACGCGCCCCGCGTCCCGCTGGACGAGGGCCTGGCGCGGACCGTCGGCTGGTACCGCGACCACCCCGACTGGTGGAAGCCGCTGATCGCGGCATGACCGGCGTCCTCGCACCGGGTACGACACCCCCACGACCGGGCTCCTTGCGCCCTTCGAGTGGGTCTCCAGGTGTGTCCTCGACTCTCGAACCGCCCACCACCCCTCATGGACCGGCCAACGTGAAGAGGAGTATCGATGTCTGATCGGGGGCCGATAAAGCTGTACTGCTTCCCCCACGCGGGAGCCGGTGTCTCGTCCTTCGGCCGCTGGCCCTCGGCGGTCGGCTCCGCCGCGTTGTCCACCCCGGTGCTGCTGCCCGGCCGGGGCGGCAGACGCCGCGAGAGACGCATCGTCGACCCCAGTGGGCTGCTCGCCGAACTGCTCCGGATGTACGGGAGACCGACGAAGGAGCCGTACGGGCTCTACGGACACAGCCTCGGCGGGATGATCGCCTACACCGTCGCCCGCGCGGCGCACCGGGCCGGGCTGCCGGGTCCCGCCTTCGTCGCCGTCGGGGCGTGCCCACCGCCCCACGCCACCGGGGGGCTCACCGAAGCCGGTGACCTCTCCGACGACGAACTGCTGGACCTGCTGCACGAGTTCGGCGCCGTACCGCCGGATACACCGCGCGGCGGGGTGTGGCAGCGCGTCGCGCTGGCCGTCATCCGGGACGACCTGAGACTCGCGCGGGCGCTCCGTGCGGACGCGGACGGCCCGCTCGATGTGCCGCTGCTCATCCTCTCCGGCCGCGACGACCCGCTGGCCGCGCCGGACGTCATGACCGGCTGGCGCGACTGGGGCAGCCGGACCGTCGTCGAGCGAACGCTTCCCGGCGACCACTTCTTCGTACGCGGAAGGGAACTGCCCCGGCTTCTCGGGCGGGCCTGCCGTGTCGTACAGCGCACCCAGCCACTGGCGCATCAGGTCAGCGGGAGGACAGACGTGGAGGATCGCCGATGAACCGTCGAGTCGTCATCACCGGCATAGGAGTCGTGGCCCCCGGCGGGGTCGGCACCAAGGAGTTCTGGTCGCTGCTGACCGCCGGCCGGACAGCGACCCGGGGCATCACCCTGTTCGATGCCTCGCCCTTCCGCTCACGCATCGCCGCCGAGGCCGACTTCGATCCGATCGAGCACGGCTTCTCGGACGACGAGTCCCGGACTCTCGACCGGGCAGCCCAGTTCGCGATCGTCAGTGCGGCCGAGGCCCTTGAGGACAGCGGTCTGACCGGCGCTCTCGACCCGCTGCGTACGGGGGTCACCCTGGGCAGCGCGGTCGGCTGCACGATGGGGCTGGACCGGGAGTACAACACCGTGAGCGAGGGGGGCCGCGACTGGCAGGTCAACCACGAGCTGGCCGTGCCCCACCTGTTCGACTACTTCGTGCCCAGCTCGATGGCGGCCGAGGTGGCCTGGCGGACCGGTGCTCAGGGACCGGTCTCCCTGATCTCCACCGGATGCACCTCGGGCCTGGACTCGATCGGCCACGCGGTGGAACTCATCCGCGAGGGAAGCGCCGATGTCATGGTCTCCGGGGCCACCGAGGCGCCGATCTCACCGATCACCGTCGCCTGCTTCGACGCGATCAAGGCCACCTCGCCGCGCAACGACGAACCGGAGACCGCCTCGCGCCCGTTCGACGCGACCCGCAACGGGTTCGTCCTGGGCGAGGGTTCGGCCGTCTTCATCCTGGAGGAGCTCTCGCACGCGCTCCGCCGCGGTGCGCACGTCTACGCCGAGATCTCCGGCTTCGCCACCCGCTGCAACGCCCACCACATGACCGGGCTGAAACCGGACGGCAAGGAGATGGCCGAGGCCATTCGGGTCGCCCTGGACGAGGCACGCCTCGACGGCACCGCCGTCGACTACATCAACGCCCACGGCTCGGGCACGAAGCAGAACGACCGGCACGAGACCGCCGCGTTCAAGCGCAGCCTGGGCAGCCACGCCTATGACGTACCGGTCAGCTCCATCAAGTCGATGATCGGGCACTCGCTCGGCGCCATCGGGTCACTGGAGGTGGCGGCCAGCGTGCTGGCCATCGAGCACAACACCGTGCCGCCCACCGCCAACCTGCACACGCCGGACCCGGCCTGCGACCTCGACTACACCCCCCTGACCGCTCGCGAGCAGCGCACGGACACCGTGCTCAGCGTCGGCAGCGGCTTCGGCGGCTTCCAGAGCGCCATGATCCTGACCAGCCCGCGCCCGGGAGAGGCCGCATGACCACCCAGACCCTGCACCGGACCGGCTCCGGCGCCCCGTCCGCGGCCGAAGCCCCCGTCGTCACCGGCATCGGCGTCACCGCGCCCAACGGCCTCGGCACCGAGGCGTGGTGGGCGGCCGTCCTGCGCGGCGAGAGCGGCATCCGGCCCGTCTCCCGCTTCGACACCGGCCGGTACCCCGCCAAGCTCGCGGGGGAGGTACCGGGCTTCGACCCGGCGGCGCACATCCCCAGCAGGCTGCTGCCGCAGACCGACCACATGACCCGCCTCGCGCTGACCGCCGCCGAGGAGGCGTTCGCCGACGCGGGACTGGACACCTCCGAGCTCCCCGACTACGCCGCCGGAGCCGTCACCGCCAGTTCCGCCGGCGGTTTCGAGTTCGGCCAGCGGGAGCTTCAGGCCCTGTGGAGCAAGGGCGGCAAGTACGTCAGCGCCTACCAGTCCTTCGCCTGGTTCTACGCCGTCAACACCGGGCAGATCTCCATCAGGCACGGCCTGCGGGGACCCAGCGGTGTGCTGGTCACGGAGCAGGCCGGCGGACTCGACGCGGTCGCCCAGGCCCGCAGGCAGCTCCGCAAGGGCACCCGGCTGCTGGTCACCGGCGGGGTGGACTCCTCGCTCTGCCCCTGGGGGTGGGCGGCCCATCTGGCGGGCGGTGAACTGAGCACCGGGGAGGACCCGGACCGGGCCTATCTGCCGTTCTCCGCCGACGCCCGCGGCCATGTCGCGGGTGAGGGCGGTGCGCTCCTCGTCCTGGAGGACGCGGCCCACGCCCGTGAGCGGGGGGCCGGGGTCCACGGCACGGTCGACGGATACGCGGCGACCTTCGACCCGCCCCCCGGCTCGGGCGGCACCCCGAGGCTGCGCGCCGCGGCCGAACTGGCCCTGCGCGACGCCGGACTGACGGCGGCCGACGTGGACGTGGTGTTCGCCGACGCGGCGGGCAGGCGCGAGGCCGACCGTCAGGAGGCCGAGGCGATCAGCGGGATCTTCGGCGAGTACGGCGTCCCGGTCACCGCGCCCAAGACCATGACCGGACGGCTGTCGGCCGGCGCCGCCTCCCTGGACGTGGCCGCGGCGTTCCTCGCCCTGCGGGACCAGGTGATCCCGCCGACCGTCAACGTCGCGGAGGTGGCCGGGGACTGCCCCCTCGACCTCGTGACCGGCACGAGCCGCCCGGCCCCGCTGCGCACGGCGCTGGTGCTGGCGCGCGGCCGGGGCGGCTTCAACGCCGCCATGGTCGTCCGGGCCGCCGGCTGACCGCCACCAGGACCACCACGGAACACGACCGACCCCCACCCGACGAAGACCTGAGAGGGCAATGATGACTGCTTTCACGATCACCCAGCTGACCGGCCTGCTGCGCGAGTGCGCGGGCGAGGACGACACGGTCGACCTCAGCGGCGATGTGCTCGACACCGCCTTCGCCGACCTCGGCTACGACTCCCTCGCCCTGTTGCAGACCACCGGATGCATCGAGCGCGACCACGGGGTGACCATCGACGAGGACGCGGTCTCCGAGGCCGAGACGCCCCGCCAGTACCTCGTACTCGTCAACGAGGCGCTCTCGGTCAAGAGCTGATCCGGCTCCCTACTGCCCAAGGTTCCCGACCGTCCTCGCGGTCCGTGCGCGGCAAGCGGCGGCCGCGGGGCGGCGGGTCCGAACCGGTATCGCCATGCCAGGAGGACCGTTGCCCATCGTCGACCCCACGGAATTCGTCCGCGCCATGGCACGCGTGCCCACCCCGGTGACCGTGGTCACCACCGTGGACGCGGCCGGCCGGCGCTGGGGATTCACCGCCGGCACCTTCAGTTCGCTCTCGCTCGACCCGCCGCTGGTCCTGGTCTGCCCGGCCAAGTCGGCCTCCTGCCACGGAGCCTTCGTGTCCGCGGACCGGTTCCTGGTGAACGTCCTGTCCGCCGACCAGTCGACCATCGCCGCCGACTTCGCCCGGTCCGGCCACGACAAGTTCGCCGGCGGCGCCATGATGCCCTGCGAGTCCGGGCTGCCCGGACTGACCACCGCCACCGCCCGGATCGTCTGCACGCTTCACGCGGTGCTGGACGGCGGGGACCACAGCATCCTCGTCGGCCGCGTCGAATCCGTCGCGACGGGCGACCGGGACCCGCTCGTCTACTACAACCGGCAGTTCACCCGGCCGGCGGCGGACCCGGCCCTCGCACCGGCCCGCTGATGACCGCGTCCCCGTGCGCCACCGCCACGGACCGTGTCGCGGCGCTGGAGACCGTGCTCGGGGACCCCGCGGACCCCCTCAACCCCCTCGGTGACGCGGCCGTGCTCGCCGCGGACCGGCGCGGCGAACTCCCTCCGGGAGCCGAGTCGTTGCTCGGCTCCTTCGGCCTCGACGCCGAATTCGTCCCCCTCGACCTGGGCGGGCGGCTGACCGACGTCGCCACCGCGGCGGAACTGCTGCGCGCGGTCAGCCGCAGGGATCTGGCGCTGGCCCGCGGATACGGCTCCGCCAGCCTGCTCGCCGCCCAGTTCGTCTGGGCGTACGGCAGCCCCGGGCAGCGACGCGACACCGCCCGTCTCCTGCTGGGCGGAGGCAAGCTCGCCACCGGCGCCTACAGCAGCCACGGCCTGGCGGTCGTCCCCCGCGGGGGCACCGCGCGGTGGCAGCTCGAAGGATCGCTGCCCGCCCTGGTCAACGCCCCCCGGGCCGCGGGGTTCGTCACGGCGGCGCGCCACCCGGCGGACGGCGGCGAGTCGGTCCTGCTGATCCGCCGGGAGGACCTGCCTCCCGGCGCCGTCCGTGAGTGCTCGCCCGACGAGGCCGACGCTCCCCGCCGGATTCCCGCCGGCAGCCTGGAGTTCCGGGGCTGGCCGGTGCCCGAACGGTCCTTCGTCGGCCCGCCGGGCCACGGTTTCCCGGCGACCGTCCGGGTACTGGAGGCCACCCGCACGCTGGGCCCCTCGATGGCGCTGGGCTGCGCGGACACCGCGCTGCGCGCCGCACTCCGCGCCGTCCTCACGGCCGAGGGCGGTGTCCGCCGCATCACTTCCCGATCCACCCGGCGGGCCGTCGTCTCCCAGTTCGCCGATCTGCTCGTCGCGGACTGCGTCCTGCTCGTCGCGACCCGTTCCCTGTATCTGCGGCCGGGACCTTCGAGCATCTGGACGGCGGCGGCGCGCTGTCTCGTACCGCGCCTCCTCCAGCAGAGCACGGGAGACCTCCGTGCCGTACTGGGCGCGCATCTCCTGCGTGAGGACGGAGGGTACGGGACCTTCCGCAAGCACCTGCGCGATCTCGCCGAAGTCCCGCCGGGCTCGGTCGGGGACAGCCGGGCGCTGTCCACCCTGCTGCCCCATCTGGCGACCCTGGCCCGGCGGTCGTGGACCGCGGCGGACGCGGGCGGGATCGATGAACTGTTCCTTCCCGGCGGGCCGCTGCCACCGCTGGACCTCGGCCGCCTGGACGGCGCGACCACGGTGGACCCGCTGGCCGGCATGCTGGCCGGCGCACACGATCCGACCGGGGTGGGCACGGGGCCGACGCCGACCGCGCTCCGGCTCCGGCTCCGGGAACTGGGCGGTCAGCTCGCCGGGCTGAGGGAGGAGTGCCGGCGGCTGCCCGAACACGACCCCGCCGCCGTGGCCAACGCCCGCGGCTACGCCCACGCGGAGCGCTACACGCTGCTCGTCGCGGCCGCCGCCTGTCTCGGGGTGTGGCAGTCGGCGCGCTGGCGGCCGGACGCCGGATTCCTGGCCGACCCCAGCTGGCTGACCGTCGCGCTGGGCCGGATCTCGTTGCGGCTGGGCCTGCCCGTCGCGGCACCGGCGCCCGGCAGCCGGGAGGAGGAGGCGCTGCTGAGCGAGGCGGTGCGCCGCTGCCGGGAGAACCGCAGCCTCGACCTGTACGACACGGTGCTGGGATCCGCGGACCCCGGCCGTCGGGGAGGCTGAACGGTGCCCCCGCGCCCCGGCCTGACCGGCCCGCCCCCCACCCGCGTCGCCGGCCCGTCCGGCCCGTGGCACCCGGTACGTGACGCCCTGCGGGACCGGGGGTACGCGCTCGTCCACGCCCAGGTCGGCGACTGGCTTCCCGTCGCCGGGGACGAGCGGGCCGTGGAGCGGCTGCTGGGCCACGAGGCCGGGCGCCTGGACACGATCGGAGGAGCCGGGGCCCGCGACCGGTTCACCGTGTCCCGGCTGCTGCTGAAGTACGCGGCCGGGGCGCTGCTCGACGCCGAACCGGCCGATCTGGAGCTGGCCCGCGGCCCCAACGGGCGTCCGTACCTGCGCGGGTTCAGCCGGTTCGAGATCACCTTGAGCCATACCGGCCGCACCGTGGCGGTGGGACTGAGCGGACTCGGCCCCATCGGGGTGGACGTCGAGCAACCGGGCCGTCCCGCCTACGCCACCGGCCTGGCGGAGGACATCTGCACCCCGTACGAACGCTCCGTCCTCGACTGGCTCCCTCCCGAGGACCGCAACGCGGCGGTGATCCGGCTGTGGACCCTCAAGGAGGCGTACAGCAAGGCCCTCGGCCTCGGCACCCGGCTCTCGTTCCGGTCCTTCGGTTTCACCACCCCGGCCACCGACGACACCGCTCCGCGGCTGCTGAAGGCGGACGGACAGCCCTCGGACACCGGGGGCTGGCAGTTCGAGACGCACCCGCTGGAGGGCGGTTGCACGCTGAGCGCCGCCGTCGGCCCTTCGGCCTTCGCGTCCACCGGGATCCAGCGCGCGGCGGAAATGGTCGATCAGCGGCTCATGAGGGCCGTCGTGCGCGGACCGTTCGACGCGCACGACGGCCCTACCGAAACGAGGAGAGAACAATGATCAGTCCTTCCACGTCCGCCGCGCGGCTCCAGGAGGTCGCCGAGGACATCTACGCCTACGTCCAGCCGGACGGCGGCTGGTGCCTCAACAACGCCGGCCTCATCACCGCGGGGGGCCGCCCCGCGCTCATCGACACCGCGGCCACCGAGGCACGCGCCCTGGCTCTGCGCGAAGCGGTCGCCGAAGTCACCCCGCACGATCCCCGCTACGTGATCAACACCCACCCGCACGGCGATCACACCTTCGGCAACCGCTTCTTCGCGGAGGAGGCGGTGATCATCGCCCACGAGGCGACCCGCGCCGAGATGGACCTGGCCGGACTGCATCTGACCGGTCTGTGGCCCGGAGTCTGCTGGGGCGACCTCTCGGTGGAGCTGCCCGCCCTCACCTTCCGCGAGCCCATCACCCTCCACCTCGGCGGCGTACGGGCGGAGCTGATGCACCTGGGCACCGCCCACACCACCAACGACACCGTGGTCTGGCTGCCGGACCAGCGCGTCCTGTTCACCGGCGACGTGGTGATGTCGGGAGCCACACCGTTCTGCCTCACCGGGTCCGTCGCCGGGTCGATCTCCGTCATCGAGCGGCTGCGCGCCCTCTCGCCCCGCGTCGTGGTTCCCGGTCACGGCCCGGTCGGCGGTCCCGAACTCCTCGACACCACGGAGTCCTATCTGCGGTACGTCCAGCGCCTGGCCGCCGACGGCATCGCCGCGGGACTCTCCCCGCTCCGGATCGCACGCGAGGCCGCCCCGACCCCGTTCGCCCACCTCCTGGACAGCGAACGTCTGGTGCCCAACCTGCACCGCGCCTGCGCCGAGGCCAACGGTGCCGCGGCGGGCCATCACCTGGACATCGGGGAGCTGTTCTCCGAGATGGTCGACTTCCACGGCGGCCTGCCCCACTGCGCGGCCTGACACCACGCCCGGCACCGGCCCCCGAGGGGCCCCGGCCACGCCGCGGACACGAAGCCGCGGGCCGGGGCCCCTCCCTCAGCACTCGATGATGTTCACCGCGAGCCCGCCGCGTGCGGTCTCCTTGTACTTCACGCTCATGTCGGCGCCCGTCTCCTTCATGGTCTTGATGACCTTGTCGAGGGAGACCTTGTGGCTGCCGTCGCCGCGCAGTGCCATCTTCGCCGCGGTGACCGCCTTGACCGCGGCCATGCCGTTGCGCTCGATGCACGGGATCTGGACGAGGCCGCCGACCGGGTCGCAGGTCAGACCCAGGTTGTGTTCCATGCCGATCTCGGCGGCGTTCTCGACCTGCTCGGGGGAGCCGCCGAGGACCTCGGCCAGCGCGCCCGCGGCCATGGAGCAGGCGGAGCCGACCTCGCCCTGGCAGCCGACCTCGGCGCCGGAGATGGAGGCGTTCTCCTTGAAGAGCATGCCGATGGCTCCGGCGGCGAGCAGGAAGCGGACGACGCTGTCCTCCTTCTCGGTCTCGGTGCAGCCGCCGGCGGCGAAGTTCATGTAGTAGTGCAGAACGGCGGGGATGATGCCCGCCGCGCCGTTGGTGGGGGCCGTCACCACGCGCCCGCCCGCCGCGTTCTCCTCGTTGACCGCCATCGCGTAGAGGGTGATCCACTCCATGGCGTGGGCCTGCGGGTCGCCCTCGGCGCGCAGCTGGCGGGCCGAGTTCGCGGCGCGGCGGCGGACCTTCAGGCCGCCGGGCAGGATGCCCTCGCGGGACATGCCGCGCGAGACGCACGCCTGCATGACGCGCCAGATGTCCAGCAGACCGGAGCGGATCTCGTCCTCGGAGCGCCAGGCCCGCTCGTTCTCCAGCATCAGGGAGGAGATGGACAGGCCGGTGTCCCTGGAGAGCCGCAGCAGTTCGTCGCCGGTGCGGAAGGGGTGCTTGAGCACGGTGTCGTCCAGGACGATGCGGTCCTCGCCCACGGCGTCGTCGTCCACGACGAAGCCGCCGCCGACCGAGTAGTACGTCTTCTCCAGGACCAGGGCGCCCTCGTGGTCGTAGGCGAAGATCGTCATGCCGTTGGCGTGGTACGGCAGGGCCTTGCGGCGGTGCAGGACCAGCTGCTCGTCCGCGTCGAAGGGGATCTCGTGCATGCCGAGCAGGTTGATCCGGCCGGTGGCGCGGATCTGCTCGACGCGGGCGTCGGCGCCCTCCACGTCGACGGTGCGGGGCGACTCGCCCTCCAGACCGAGCAGCACGGCCTTGGGCGTGCCGTGGCCGTGGCCGGTCGCGCCGAGGGAGCCGTACAGCTCCGCCCGTATCGAAGCGGTGTGGGCCAGCAGGCCCTCGTTCTTCAGGCGGCGCGCGAACATCCGGGCGGCCCGCATGGGGCCCACCGTGTGGGAGCTGGACGGGCCGATGCCGACCGAGAACAGGTCGAAGACCGAAATGGCCACGGGATGACTCCTAAGGGTTGGTGGACGCCGTTGTCCGCCGGGTGGTGCGGTACGGGCGGGTGGGCCCGAAGAGCGAGGACAAGGGTGGGGGCACCGCGCTCACTGTCCAGTGTGCGTGGTGCCCCGCCCGAAACGTGACTACTGGTGCCGGACTACTTCAGACCGGGGTACAGCGGGAACTTCTCGGCGAGCGCGGTGACGCGCGCCTTGAGGTCGGCGGCGTCGTACGACGGCTTCAGGGCGGCGGCGATGATCTCCGCCACCTCGGTGAAGTCCTCGTCGCGGAAACCGCGGGTCGCCAGGGCAGGCGTACCGATCCGCAGACCCGAGGTGACCATCGGCGGCCGCGGGTCGTTCGGGACGGCGTTCCGGTTGACCGTGATGCCGACCTCGTGGAGACGGTCCTCGGCCTGCTGACCGTCCAGCTCGGAGTCGCGCAGGTCGACGAGGACCAGGTGCACGTCCGTGCCGCCGGACAGGACGGAGACGCCGACCTCGGTGACGTCCGGCTGCACCAGACGCTCGGCGAGGATGCGGGCGCCGTCCAGGGTGCGCTGCTGGCGCTCCTTGAACTCCTCGGTCGCCGCGACCTTGAACGAGACCGCCTTGGCCGCGATCACGTGCTCCAGCGGGCCACCCTGCTGACCGGGGAAGACCGCGGAGTTGATCTTCTTGGCGAGCTCCTGCGTCGACAGGATGACGCCACCGCGCGGACCGCCGAGGGTCTTGTGCGTGGTGGTCGTGACGACGTGGGCGTGCGGCACCGGGTTGGGGTGCAGACCCGCGGCCACCAGGCCGGCGAAGTGCGCCATGTCGACCATCAGGTACGCGCCGACCTCGTCCGCGATGCGGCGGAAGGCGGCGAAGTCGAGCTGACGGGGGTAGGCGGACCAGCCCGCGACGATCAGCTTCGGCTTGGACTCCTTGGCCAGGCGCTCGACCTCGGCCATGTCCACGGTGCCGGTGTCGTCGACGTGGTACGGGATCACGTTGTAGAGCTTGCCGGAGAAGTTGATCTTCATGCCGTGGGTCAGGTGACCGCCGTGGGCCAGGCTCAGGCCCATGATCGTGTCGCCCGGCTTCAGCAGCGCGAACATCGCGGCGGCGTTCGCCTGCGCACCGGAGTGCGGCTGGACGTTCGCGGCCTCGGCGCCGAACAGGGCCTTGATCCGGTCGATCGCGATCTGCTCGACCACGTCGACGTGCTCACAGCCACCGTAGTAGCGGCGGCCGGGGTAGCCCTCGGCGTACTTGTTGGTGAGAACGGAGCCCTGGGCCTCCATGACGGCGACCGGAGCGAAGTTCTCCGACGCGATCATTTCGAGGGTGGACTGCTGACGGTGGAGCTCGGCGTCGACGGCGGCGGCGACATCCGGGTCCAGCTCGTGGAGGGAGGAGTTGAGAAGCGACATCAGGGGTTCCCTAGGGTCTCAGTTGCCGGAGAACGCGGTGTACTCGTCTGCGGAGAGCAGGTCGCCCGGCTCCTCCGCCACACGTACCTTGAACAGCCAGCCGCCCTCGAAGGGAGCGGAGTTCACCAGCGACGGGTCGTCCACGACGTCCTGGTTCGCCGCGACGACCTCACCCGTGACCGGGGAGTACAGGTCGCTGACCGACTTGGTCGACTCCAGCTCACCGCAGGTCTCGCCCGCGGTCACGGTGTCGCCGACATCGGGGAGCTGGGCGTAGACGACGTCACCGAGCGCGTTGGCCGCGTACTCGGTGATACCGATCGTGGCCACGCCGTCCTCGACGGCCGACAGCCACTCGTGCTCCTTGCTGTACCGCAGCTGCTGGGGGTTGCTCATGACCTGAATTCTCCTGTACGCGGGGGAGTGCTGATGAACGGTGGTCTTACGGTGTGAGACGGGAATGCGTCACTTCCGGGGCGGTGGAATGCCCCGGATGTCACTTCTCGCGCTTGTAGAACGGCAGCGCGACGACCTCGTAGGGCTCGTGCGTGCCCCGGATGTCCACGCCGACGCCCCCGGTGCCGGGCGTGGCGAAGGCCGCGTCCACGTACGCCATGGCGATCGGCTTGCCCAGGGTGGGCGACGGGGCGCCGGAGGTGACCTCGCCGATCACCTTGCCGTCGGCGACGACCGCGAAACCGGCGCGGGGGACCCGGCGGCCCTCGGCGATCAGGCCGACGAGCTTGCGCGGCGGGGCGGTCTCGGCGCGCTCCGCGGCGGCCGTCAGAGCCTCGCGCCCGACGAAGTCGCCCTCCTTCTCGAACTTCACGACCCGGCCCAGACCCGCGTCGAACGGGGTCAGCGCGGTCGTCAGCTCGTGCCCGTACAGCGGCATGCCCGCCTCCAGGCGCAGCGTGTCGCGGCAGGAGAGCCCGCAGGGGATCAGGCCGTGCGGGGCGCCGGCCTCGGTGAGCGCCCGCCACAGCTGCTCGGCGTGCTCGGGGGCGACGAACAGTTCGAAGCCGTCCTCGCCGGTGTAGCCCGTACGGGCGATGAGCGCGGGCACCCCGGCGACCGTGCCGGGCAGGCCCGCGTAGTACTTCAGGCCATCCAGGTCGGCGTCCGTGACGGCCTTCAGGATGGCGGGCGACTGCGGGCCCTGGACGGCGAGCAGCGCGTACGCCTCCCGGTCGTCGCGCACCTCGGCGTCGAAGCCGGCCACCCGGTCCCGCAGCGCGTCCAGCACGATCTGGGCGTTGCCCGCGTTGGCGACGACCATGTACTCGCTCTCGCCCAGGCGGTAGACGATCAGGTCGTCCAGGATGCCGCCGTCGCTTCCGACGATCATCGTGTAGCGGGCGCGGCCGGTGCCGACGGTCGCGATGTTGCCGACCAGCGCGAAGCTCAGGAAGGCGGCGGCCTGCGGCCCGGTGACCGTGATCTCGCCCATGTGCGACAGGTCGAAGAGACCGGCCCGGGTGCGTACGGCGTTGTGCTCGTCGCGCTCACTGGCGTACCGCAGCGGCATGTCCCAGCCCGCGAAGTCGGTCATGGTCGCGCCCAGCGAACGGTGCAGGGCGTCGAGGGCTGTGTGACGGGGGGCATTGCTCATGGATTCGGCTCCAGGGCATGACGACAGAGGACGATCCCTCCCCATCTGTCATCGGAACCTGAGAGGTTCGCCGAAAGGCCCTGAAGGGGTCAGCCCTCGCCGGGTTCGGCTTGCACCTTGGGTGGAGCCGCCGGGCGGCTCGCTTTTCAGATCTGCCTCATCCACGCGGTACGGGGCCTGAGAGATTCAAGGGAGGAACTTGCTCCTTCGGCGCCCGGCACACACAGTGGCCGGAACTCTCCCGCGCGGATTCAAACGGCCGGTATGCAGTTGGCGGGGTCATCATCGCATGCCGTGCGGGAGAGTGGGGCGTCCGGTCCCCACCGATTTCGTCGGCGGGCCCAGTTGTGCCGCATTACCTTTTCTTTACACTTCTTGGGCAGGTGTGGGTGACCCGACAGGGGGAGGGCGATGACGTTGCAGCGGTACGCGACGACCGCGGGGGTCGCGCACGGCGCGATGCCCGCGCAGCCGGGCGCACCCGCCCGGGAAATGCTGGGCACACACGCGCCGGTGGTGCGTGATCTGCGGGACCGGGCCGGGCGCAGCCCGCACAGCCTGGACTTCGCGGAGGGCGATCTGGTGGTGGTCTCCGGGCTGCCCGGCAGCGGAAAGTCGACACTGATCAAGCGGGCCGTGACGGACCGCGCCATCGATTCCCAGGACACCCGGGACACCTGGGCCGGTGCGCTGCCCCGCTTACTCCCGTACGCCCTCTACCGCCCGCTGGTCCGGGCGGCCCACTATCTCGGGCTGTGGCGGGCGCTGCGCTCCGGCGAGTCGGTGGTCGTGCACGACTGCGGTACGCAGGCGTGGGTACGTCGCTGGCTCGCCCGGCACGCCAGGCGCCGGGGCCGCATCCTGCACCTCGTCCTGCTCGACGTCACGCCCGAAGTGGCGCGCGAAGGGCAGCGCGAGCGTGGCCGCGGCGTCTCCGGCTACGCCTTCGCCCGGCACCGGCGCTCGGTCGGGCGGCTGCTGCACGACACGGAGCTGGGCCTGCTGCCCCCCGGGTGTGCCTCGGCCGTCCTGCTGGACCGTGAGGCGGCCGGGGTGCTCGGCCGGATCTCGTTCGGGGACGGGTAGGGGCGGAGGGTCCCGAGCGCACGTCATGTGCGGGGGCGGACGGGCGGCGTTCCGGGGAGGCTAGGGTTTCCGCCGGAACGCACGGTCGAGAGAGGGACACCGAGCCAGTGGACATTCCGGTACCGGCACAGACGCATCCGCAGCAGGGATGGCCGGCCAACGAGCTCGAAGAGGTGCTCGTCGCCTCGATCGGCGTCCCGGAGGCGGGCGGGCGGCTCGTCGAGGTGCTCGGGCGCAGCCCCGTGTGGGTGCCGCTGCCCAACGGCGGCAGCCCCGAGAGCGCCGATCTCGACCTGCCGATGATGGAGATCGAGGGCGTCGCCTACGTCCCCGTGTTCAGCTCCGAGGCGCAGTTCCTGGCCTGCGTCGGCACCCAGATGTCCTTCACGGTGGCCCCCGCCCGCGATTTCGCCCGCGGCCTGCCCCCGCAGGTCGGCATAGCCGTGAACCCCGGCGGCGCCGTCGGGGTGCCGTTGCCGCCGCCCGCCGTCGCCGAGCTCTGCCGGGCGGGCCGCACGCCGCTGGACGGCCCCTCCACCGGAGGCCGGGTCCGGCTGTTCGAGCCGGACTGGCAGCAGGAACCGGTCGATTTCCTCGCCGCGGTCTCCGGTGAGTTCCAGGAGAGCGGCGTCGTGAGCACCGCCCGCCGGGCACTGGCCAGCATCGAGGGCGGCGACCCCGTCCTCTTCGTCGGCGTCGAGTTCGCCACCTGGGACGGTGCCGGACAGAGCGCCCCGATGGACGCGCTGGGCCGGGCCCTGGGCCGGGTCCAGGTGCCGTGGCCGGTCAACCTGGTCCTGCTCGATGTCGCCCAGGACCTCGTCGGCGACTGGATGCGGGAGAAGGTCCGGCCGTTCTACCGGCGCGAAGGGTACTGACGACCCGCGCGAAGGGCGCCGAAGGCGCCGGTGGCGGGGCCGACCGCCGTCGCCGGGTGGCGGACGCCGGCCCATGGCGTCAAGTCGGTGTCAGGATCGGCGCATAAGCTGGTTTGATGGCGGGGTCGCTCCCGTGTGCCCGGGAGCGGCGGCGCGACACAGCGGATCGACGAGGGGCGGAACCCAGGGTGAGTGCGTCAGGCACTGCGGCGGCCGGACAGGTCGAGCACATGCTGCGCCAGGTGACACCCGGGCGCTACGACGCCTATGAGGCGCTGCTGGCGGCCCTCGCCGACGGCCGGATCTGGATGCTCCTCTGGCACGGCACGGCCGGTTCGCCGGACGCCCAGTACGGGAACATGGAGATCGACGGCCTCGGATACGCGCCGTGCGTGACCTCCGCCCAGGAGCTCTCCGCCAGCGGCTGGAACCGCGCCCACGAGCTCGTCACCGGCCGCGACATCGCCCGCGCGCTGTTCCCCGACCGCTGGGGCATCTGGCTCAACCCGCACGCCCCGGGCGGCGGTGTCGGGATCCCCTGGTTGGACCTGCGCCGCATCGCCACCGGCCTCGACCGGCTGCCCGCGGGGCCGCTGCGGCTCTCCGAGCCCGCCGTCGAGATCCCCCAGTTCTACGCACTGCTCACGCAGAACGCCCACCGCACCCCGGCGGTCCGCTCGCTGCGCCGCGCCTGGGTGCACCCCGCCATCGGCGTCCCGTACCTCGCGATCGGTCTCGACCTCTACGACACGGGCCGCGCGTCCGTCGACGCGGTCCGCGAGATGATGCGGCAGTCGATCGGAGCGGTCCCCGACGGGCTGCCCGTCTCCACCGTCGCCATGTCCGACGAGTACGACCCGGTCGCGATGTGGCTGCGCGCCAACTCCCGTCCGTTCTACGACCGCGAGGCGCACGCCCCGGCAGGCCCGCCGCCCGCGGCCGTTCCCGGCTACGGATATCCGCCGGCCACGGGCCCGGCCCCCCGCGCGTACTGACCGGACGCCGTCCGGCACATCCCGACCGGTCCACGACGCCCGGCACGGGCGACCGCGGCGCTGCTGCCGCGGCCGGCGGACAGCCTCCCGCACACCCGCCGGGCCACTCCGTACGTCCACCCAAATAGCCACCCAATCAACCCGGTTGGGCGGCATGTCCGTTCTGGTGGACTAGTGGCGGAGACCTCCGCTCAGAAGATCAAGGCGTCCGGATAACGGAAGCCCTCTGACCGCATCACGTTTGAGCAAACATTCCCCTTCAGGGCTGGCGGGTGATCGCAAAGTCGCTGAAGACTCCACGCAGCAGGTGGTCCCGGCCTGGCGCGCGCTGCTCTGAACAGACGCTCACAGCAGTGGTTTCCGCCGCAACGTGACCACATGCGTGACGTTTTGTACGAGCCGCTACAGCGGCGGTCATGGGCCGGCCACCGTCGGCCGAGAGGGGTCTCCAGCGTAATGACGGCACCTATCGAGACCACCGGGGCGGATGCGAAGCCCGAAGCGGTGCTGGAAGGCGCCGGGCGCAAGCAGATCGAAGGCCGGTCGCTCGGCCGGATCGCCTGGACCCGCTTCAAGCGGGACAAGGTGGCCATGGCCGGTGGCATCGTCGTGGTGCTGCTCGTCCTCGTCGCCGTCCTGTCCAAGCCGCTCCAGTCCCTCCTCGGACTCGATCCCAACGCGTTCAACCAGGATCTGGTCGACCCCACGCTGCTGGCGCCCAAGGGCAGCTTCGGCGGCATCAGTTGGGATCACCCCCTCGGTGTCGAGCCGCAGACCGGCCGCGACATCCTGGCCCGGATCATCGAAGGATCCTGGGTCTCGCTGGTGGTCGCCGCCGGGTCCACGCTCCTGTCCGTCGTCATCGGCGTGGTGATGGGTGTCGTGGCGGGCTTCTACGGCGGCTGGGTGGACAGCTTCATCAGCCGGCTGATGGACACCTTCCTGGCGTTCCCGCTGCTGCTCTTCGCGATCTCCATCTCGGCCTCGCTCCAGGGCAGCGCGTTCGGCCTGGAAGGTCTCACGCTCCGGATCGCCGTGCTGATCTTCGTGATCGGCTTCTTCAGCTGGCCCTACATCGGCCGCATCGTCCGCGCGCAGACCCTGTCGCTGCGCGAGCGGGAGTTCGTGGAGGCCGCCAGGTCGCTGGGCGCACGCGGCCCCTTCATCCTGTTCCGGGAGCTGCTGCCCAACCTGATCGCGCCGATCCTCGTGTACGCGACGCTGCTGATCCCCACCAACATCCTCTTCGAGGCGGCGCTGAGCTTCCTCGGCGTCGGCATCTCGCCGCCGCAGGCGTCCTGGGGCGGCATGCTCACCCAGGCGGTCGATCTCTACGAGGTCGACCCGATGTTCATGGTCATTCCCGGTATGGCGATCTTCATCACCGTGCTGGCCTTCAATCTGCTGGGGGACGGGCTGCGCGACGCACTCGACCCTCGTGGCAAGTAATCGCGGCCTTGCCGCACCCGACTAACGAGGGGGCTTTCCTCAGCATGCAGAACAGAAAGACAGCGACGGCGATAGCCGTTGCCGTAGCGGTCGCACTCGGCGCTTCGGCCTGCAGCAGCAGTGACTCGGACAGCGGCGGCGGCAGCGGCGGCGGCAGTGCCAAGGCGGACGCCGGTCTGACCACCATCGTCAACAAGACCGACAAGAAGGGGGGGACGGTCACCTTCGAGCACTCCAGTGGCCCGGACTCCCTCGACCCCGGCAACACGTACTACGGCTGGGTGCAGAACTTCGCCCGCCTGTACGGCCGTTCGCTGGTGACCTTCAAGCCGGCCGCCGGCAAGGAGAGCCTGGAGGTCGTTCCCGACCTCGCGACGGGCCTCGGCAAGGCGAGCGCGGACGCCAAGACCTGGACGTACACGCTCCGCAAGGGCGTGAAGTTCGAGGACGGCACCGAGGTCACTGCCAAGGACGTCAAGTACGCCATCGAGCGCTCCAACTTCGCGCCGGAGGCCCTGTCCAACGGCCCGACGTACTTCAAGGCCTACCTCGACGGCGGCGACAAGTACAAGGGTCCGTACAAGGACAAGTCGGCCGAGGGTCTCAAGTCCATCGAGACGCCGGACGACTACACGATCATCTTCCACCTGAACAAGCCGTTCGCGGACATGGACTACCTCGCCGCCTTCTCGCAGACCGCTCCGGTCCCGCAGAAGGCCGACAAGGGCGCCACCTACGTCCAGAAGATCGTCTCGTCGGGCCCGTACAAGTTCTCCTCGTACAGCGAGAGCCGCGGCGCGACCCTGGTCCGCAACCCCGAGTGGGACCAGAAGAACGACCCGATCCGCAAGGCTCTGCCGGACAAGATCGAGCTCAAGTTCAACGTCAACGCGACGACGCTCGACGAGCACCTGCTCAGCGACACGATCACCTCGGACGTCAACGGCACGGGCCTGCAGTCCAAGACCCAGCCCAAGGTCCTCGTGAAGGCCGATGAGAAGGCCAAGACGGACAACCCGTACGCGGGTGCGCTCCAGTACCTGGCGCTGAACGTCAACGTGGAGCCGTTCAACAACATCGAGTGCCGCAAGGCCGTCCAGTACATCACCGACAAGCGGAGCATGGTCGACGCGATCGGCGGCTCCGTCAAGGGTGACCCGGCGTCCACGGTCATCCCGCCCACCGTCGCCGGTTACAAGAAGTTCGACCTGTACCCGACCGCGGAGAGCAAGGGCGACGTCAAGAAGGCCAAGGAGCACCTGGCCAAGTGCGGTAAGCCGGGCGGCTTCAAGACCACGCTGACCGCGCGGTCCGACCGCCCCGACGAGGTCACCGCGGCCACGCAGCTCCAGAACAGCCTGAAGCAGATCGGCATCGTCGCCGAGATCAAGCAGTTCCCGGGCGACAAGTACTTCACCGACTTCGCCGGTGTCCCGACCTGGGTCCACAAGAACAACGCGGGCATGATGATGATGGCCTGGGGCGCCGACTGGCCGACCGGCTTCGGCTTCCTCGACCAGATCGTCAACGGCACCGCCATCAAGCCCTCCGGTGGCACCAACCTGATGGAGCTCAACGACAAGGGCATCAACGAGGCCCTGGTCAAGGGCATCGGCACGGTGGACACCACGGCGCGCAACGCCGCCTGGGGCGAGGTCGACCAGAAGGTCATGGAGAACGCCTCGGTCGTGCCGCTCTTCTACCGCAAGAACCTGCTCTACCGCCCGGACTCCGCGGCGAACGTCACGGTCACCGACGCGTACCTCGGCATGTACGACTACGTGCTGCTGACCTCGACCAAGTAGCACCTGTTCCTCAACAGCATCCCTCGAAAGGCAGGTGAAGGCGCCGGGACGTCGGGCGTTACCCCGCCCGCTCGACCCGGCGCCGCACGGCTGTGGCTGCGTACATCATCCGACGCGTATTCGCCGCGGTGTTGCTGCTGCTGGTGGTCAGCGCAGTCACGTTCGCGATCTTCTTCCTGGTGCCCCGCCTCGGCGGGCAGACAGTCGACTCGATGGCCGCCCAGTACGTCGGGAAGAGCCCCGACCCGGACGTCATCGCCGCGGTCAAGAAGAACCTGGGGCTCGACCAGCCCCTCTATCTCCAGTACTGGCACTTCATCAAGGGCATCGTTGTCGGCGCCGAGTACCAGTTCGGTCCGGACCCGGTCACCTGCAACGCGCCCTGCTTCGGGTACTCCTTCAAGACGCACTCCGAGATCTGGCCCGAGATCGTCCAGCGCATACCCGTGACGCTGTCCCTGGCGGTCGGCGCGGCCGTCCTCTGGGTCATATCGGGTGTCGCGACCGGTGTGCTCTCGGCTCTCAAGCGGGGCTCGGTCTTCGACCGCCTCGCGATGGGTGTCGCCCTGGCCGGTGTCTCCCTGCCGATGTTCTTCACCGGCATGGTCTCGCTCGCCCTCTTCGCCTTCAACTGGAAGATCTGGGACGACGTCCACTTCGTACCGTTCTCCGAGAATCCCGGTGAGTGGGCCTGGAACCTGGTCCTCCCCTGGTGCACGCTCGCCTTCCTGTACTCCGCGCTCTACGCCCGGCTCACCCGGGCCGGGATGCTGGAGACGATGGGCGAGGACTACATCAGAACCGCCCGCGCCAAGGGCCTGCGAGAACGCCAGGTGGTCGTCAAGCACGGCCTGCGCGCGGCTCTGACCCCCCTCGTCACCATCTTCGGCATGGACTTCGCGCTGCTCCTGGGCGGCGCGGTCATCACCGAGAGCGTCTTCTCGTTCCAGGGGATGGGCGAGTACGCCATTCAGGGCGTGACCCGCAGCGACCTGCCCATCGTGATGGGCGTGACGCTGGTCGCCGCCTTCTTCATCGTTGTCTGCAATCTGCTGGTGGACCTCGTGTACGCCGCGATCGACCCCCGGGTGAGGCTCTCATGAGCGACGTACGCAAGACGGACTCACCGGACTCCGGGGCCGTTTCCGACGCCGGATCCGCAGCCGACGAAGAGCAGTTCCTCTCGGTACGCGACCTCACCATCCACTTCGACACCGACGACGGTCTGGTCAAGTCCGTCGACGGCGTCAGCTTCGACCTGAAGGCCGGGGAGACCCTCGGTATCGTCGGCGAGTCCGGCTCCGGCAAGTCCGTGACCTCACTGGGGATCATGGGACTTCACACCTCGGAGCGGGCGCGGATCTCCGGTGAGATCTGGCTGGAGGGCGAGGAGCTGATCGGCGCCGGGCCCGAGCGCGTACGCGAGCTGCGCGGCCAGAAGATGGCGATGATCTTCCAGGATCCGCTGTCGGCCCTGCACCCGTACTACAGCATCGGCTCGCAGATAGTGGAGGCCCACCGGGTCCACCACCACGTCGACAAGAAGGCCGCGAAGAAGCGCGCGATCGAGATGCTCGACCGGGTCGGCATCCCGGAGCCGCAGCGGCGCTACGACGACTACCCGCACCAGTTCTCCGGCGGTATGCGCCAGCGCGCGATGATCGCGATGGCGCTGGTCAACAATCCGCAGCTGCTGATCGCCGACGAGCCGACGACCGCCCTGGACGTGACCGTCCAGGCGCAGATCCTCGACCTGATCCGCGATCTCCAGAAGGAGTTCGGCTCGGCGGTCGTCATGATCACCCACGACCTCGGGGTCGTCGCGGAGATCGCCGACAAGCTGCTGGTGATGTACGCGGGCCGCTGCATCGAGCGCGGCAGCTCGGAGAAGGTCTTCTACCAGCCGCAGCACCCCTACACCTGGGGTCTGCTCGGCTCGATGCCGCGCATCGACCGGGAGCAGACCGAGCGCCTGGTGCCCGTCAAGGGCTCGCCGCCCAGCCTGATCAACGTTCCGTCGGGCTGTGCCTTCCACCCGCGCTGCCCGTACGCCGACGTGCCGGCCGACAACGTCACCCGCACCGAGCGCCCGGAGCTGCAGCTCGTCAGCGACGGGCACTACTCCGCGTGCCACATGTCGCCGGAGCAGCGCGAACAGATCTGGACCGAAGAGATTGCGCCGAAGCTGTGACTGATATGGACAAGAAGACTCCCCGGCCGGGGTCGGACGGGTCCGGGTCCGAGCCGCTCCTCAAGGTCACCGGCCTGGTCAAGCACTTCCCGATCACCAAGGGCGTGCTCAAGCGCAGGGTGGGCGCCGTCCAGGCGGTCGACGGGCTCACCTTCGACGTGCGCCCCGGCGAGACCCTCGGCGTCGTCGGCGAGTCCGGCTGCGGCAAGTCGACGATGGGCCGGCTGGTCACGCGCCTGCTGGAACCCACCGGCGGCAAGGTCGAGTTCGAGGGCCGTGACATCACGCATCTGTCCGCCGGGAAGCTGCGGCCGATGCGCCGCGATGTGCAGATGATCTTCCAGGACCCGTACGGTTCGCTGAACCCGCGCCACACCGTCGGCGGGATCGTGGGCACCCCCTTCCGGCTCCAGGGCGTCACGCCCGAGGGCGGTCTGAAGCGGGAGGTCCAGCGGCTGCTGGAGATGGTCGGCCTCAACCCCGAGCACTACAACCGCTATCCGCACGAGTTCTCCGGCGGCCAGCGCCAGCGCATCGGCATCGCCCGCGCGCTCGCCCTCAAGCCGAAGCTCGTGGTGGCCGACGAGCCGGTCTCCGCGCTGGACGTGTCGATCCAGGCGCAGGTGGTGAACCTGCTGGACGACCTCCAGGACGAGCTCGGGCTCACGTACATGATCATCGCGCACGACCTCTCGGTCATCCGCCATGTCTCGGACCGGATCGCGGTCATGTACCTCGGCAAGATCGTGGAGCTGGCGGACCGCAAGTCGCTGTACGAGGCGCCGATGCACCCGTACACCAAGGCGCTGATGTCCGCGGTGCCGGTGCCCGACCCGCGTCGGCGCGGCGCCAAGAGCGACCGCATCCTGCTCAAGGGCGATGTGCCCTCGCCGATATCGCCGCCCAGCGGCTGCCGGTTCCACACCCGGTGCTGGAAGGCGACACAGATCTGCAAGACGCAGGAACCGCCGCTGATCGCGCTCAAGACCGGCCACCAGGTCGCCTGCCACCACCCGGAGAACGCACCGGACCAGGCGCCCGGCGACGCGCCGCTGCCCGGAGCGGGGGACGCGGTGGAGGTCATCACGGTGAAGGCGGCGAGCGTCGCGAAGGGCGACGCGGCCGAGGACGGGAAGGCGGAGCCCGCCGGCTCCGCGAAGTCTGCCGAAGAGCCCGCCGCGAAGCCCGCCGAAGAGCCCGCCGCGAAGCCCTCCGGGGACGACCCGGCCCCGACCACGACCTCGGAGGACAGCCCGAAGGAGTAATACCGGCACAATTGCCCGGTGCTCAACGAACTGTTCACGCCCTCCGTCCAGCATGCGCTCGACATCGTCGGAATCTTCGTCTTCGCGATCTCGGGCGCGCTGCTCGCCGTACGCAAGAACTTCGATGTCTTCGGCATCGCGGTGCTCGCCGAGGTGACAGCGCTGGGCGGGGGGCTGTTCCGTGACGTGATGATCGGCGCGATCCCGCCGGCCGCGTTCACGGATCTCGGCTACTTCACGACGCCGCTGCTCGCCGCCGTCCTGGTGTTCTTCCTGCACCCCCACGTCGAGCGCATCCAGGTCGGGGTCAACGTCTTCGACGCGGCGGGGCTCGGCCTGTTCTGCGTCACCGGGACGGTCAAGGCGTACGACTACGGCCTCGGCCTCACCGCGTCGGCGGCCCTGGGCCTGGCGACCGCGGTCGGCGGCGGTGTGCTGCGGGACGTCCTGGCCAACGAGGTGCCGTCCCTGCTGCGCTGGGACCGCGATCTGTACGCGGTGCCCGCGATCGTCGGCGCGGTCATGGTCGTGCTGTGCATCCGTTTCGACGCCCTCAACGCGTTCACCAGCGGTACGGCCGTGCTCACCGCGTTCGTCCTGCGGCTGCTGGCGCTGCGCTTCCACTGGCGGGCCCCGCGCGCCTACAACAGGCGCTCCGCCAGGGCGGAGGGGGACTCGGCGGCGACCTGAGAGCGGGGCCGGGGAGCCGCCGACCGGCAGAAGTGACCACCAGGAGAAGCTACCGCTTAGTAATACGATCGGTGTACGGTGCGTGGCATGGCACAGGCAGCAGCGCAGGCGGCGCACGGCACGCGGACCACGCAGGTGACGCGGGCGACCATCGGGGACAGCGAGTTCGACCGCGACACCGCTGTCACGCTCCGCGAGGAGGGCGTCTACGACGCGGAACTCTCCGCGGGCTGGACCATCATCCGCGCCGTCAACGGCGGCTACCTGCTGGCCCTGATCGGCCGGGCCCTCGGCGAGGCGCTCCCGCACCCCGACCCGTTCTCGGTCTCCGCGCACTACCTCACCGCGTCCGTCCCCGGCCCCGCGGTGGTCCGGACCCAGGTCGTGCGCACCGGCCGCACCCTCTCCACCGGCCAGGCATCCCTCTTCCAGTTCGCCGAGGACGGCGCCGAGGTCGAGCGCATCCGGGTCATCGCCACCTATGGCGACCTGGACGAACTCACCGACGAGATCCGTACGTCGGCCACGCCGCCCGCCATGCCCGCCAGGGAGCACTGCCTCGGTCCGGACGACGGCCCGGCCCCGATCCCCGGCAGCTCCGCCATCACCGAGCGCATCGACATCGCGCTCGACCCGGCGACGGTCGGCTGGGCCGTCGGCGCGCCGTCCGGCAAGGGCGAGATCCGCGGCTGGTTCGGCCTGGCGGACGGCCGCGACGCGGACCCGCTGTCCCTGCTGCTCACCGTCGACGCGCTGCCGCCGACCGCGTTCGAGCTGGGCCTCAAGGGCTGGACCCCGACCGTCGAACTCACCACCCACATCCGCTGCCGCCCGGCACCGGGTCCGCTGCGGGTCTCGATCACCACCCGTAACCTCGCGGGCGGCTTCCTGGAGGAGGACGCGGAGGTCTGGGACAGCGCGGACCGCCTGGTGGCCCAGTCCCGCCAACTGGCCAAGGCCCCGCGCGGCTAGGTTCGCCGGAGCCCGGAGCCCGGAGCCCGGAGCCCGGGTTCGGGGCTGAGGGCTCGGGGTGTTGGGCGGCGGGGCGGCGGTCGTGCGGCCCCCGGCCATCATGGTGACGTGAAATCCGACCGGCTGCTCTCCATCCTGCTGCTGCTCCAGACCCGCTCGCTGGTCCCCGCGACCGAGCTCGCCGACCGTCTCGAAGTCTCCGTACGGACCATCTACCGCGACGTGGAGGCGCTCTCCGCCTCCGGTGTCCCGGTCTACGCCGAGCGGGGCCGCCACGGCGGCATCGCCCTGCTCCCCGGCTTCCGTACCGATGTCACCGGCCTGACCGCCGACGAGGCGCGCGCCCTCTTCGTCCTGGCCGCCGACGGCGCACACTCCGCGCTCGGCCTGGACGCGGCGCTCGGCTCGGCCCTGCGCAAGGTGATGGCGGCACTCCCGGCGCCGCACCGCCCCGCCGCCGAGCAGACCAGCAGGCGGTTCCTCGTCGACCCGGTCCGCTGGATGAGCGGCCCGCGGGCCGCCGTGGACATCGCCGAGCTCCACGACGCCGTCCTCGCCGACCGGCGGCTGCGGATCCGCTACCGGCACAGCGGCACCGACACCCCGCGCACCTACACCGTCGACCCGTACGGCCTCGTCGTGAAGGCGGGCGTCTGGTACCTCGTCGCGGACCTCGATGGCGCGCCCCGGCTCTTCCGCGCGGACCGGGTGCGGGAGGCGGTCCTCGGCGAGGAGGGCGTGGTGCGCCGGCCGGGAGCGGAACTGGCCGAGGTGTGGGCGGTGTTGCGCCGGCAGGTCGAGGAACGCCCGGCGGACGTACGGCTCCGGGTCCGGGTGCACCGCTCCCGCCTCGACCTCTTCGTACGCCTCCACGCGGGCGTGCTCACCGGTGCTCCCCGGCCCGGCGGAACCCGGCCGGGGGACGAGCGCGGGGAGTGGCTGCTGGCCGAACTCGCGGTACCCGAAGTGGCCTGGGCCCGCTCCCTGCTCTCCTTCGGGCCGAACCTGGAAGTGCTGGAGCCGCCCGAGGCGCGGACCCTGCTCGCCCGTGCCGCCGCGCAGGTCGTGGAGCTGTACGCGACGGACGGCTGAGCGCGCGGCGGCGGCCGCGGCGGACGGCTGAGCGCGACGGGGCCGCCACGGCCGGTGGTGGGGGGGCCGGTCACACGGGGCCAGTGCCCGAGTCCTCCCCGTCATCCAGCCAGTGCGCGCGGCCGAGGGAGACCAGGCGCAGTCGGCGCCGGGCCACCCGTACGACCTCGCGCTCACCGCCGGGTCCCGCGTCCAGCAGCGCCGACGCGGTGATCACCATGTGGTCGACGTAGAGGCCACCGAGCATCAGCAGGTCCTCCCGGCTCCATCCCGCCGACTCCGGCTCGCCGCCGAGCGCGGTGGCCACCTCGTCCGCGAACCGGCGGAGCTGGGCGGCGATGGCCTCGCGGACCGGGCCCACGCCGCCGTGCTGCTCGCGGGCGATGAAGCGGAAGTGGGCGGGCTGCGCGGCGACATGGCGCGCTATCAGCTCCACGCTGCGGTCCAGGCGTTCGTCGCTGTCACCGGTCTCCGCGAGGACCGCGCCGATCATGCCGTGCAGGCTGCCCAGCGTCTCCTCCACGAGGGCCACACCGAGCGCCGCGGTGCCCTCGAAGTGCCGGTAGAAGGCGGTGGGGGCGACTCCCACGGCCCGGGTGACCTCCCGCAGGCCCAGGCTGCTCAGGCTCTGGTGCTCCAGCAGCCGGAGCGCGGCGTCCAGGAGCGCCTGACGCGTCTTCAGCTTCTGGGTCTGGCGGATACCGGCGGTGTGACTCATGCCATTCAGTAAACAACCGTTCTCCGGGCCGAGGAAGAGAGGTGAGGTTTAGACTCAAGAGTCAGTGAACAGTCGTACTCTCAATGGTTCCGGCCCACACGTGGAAAGGCCGCACATGCTCGTCCTCGTCGCCGCCCTGCTCCTGCTGGGGATCGCCCTCGGGGCGGTCGCCCAGATCCCGCTGTCCTCGACCCTGGCCGTCGCCGCCGTCATCGGCGGCTGGCTGCTCCTCTTCGCCGTCCGCGAGCGCCTCGCGCGCCGCTCCCGGTAAAGACCGTCCGGCAAGAGCCTGCCGAATCCGGCCGATCCGAAGGAGCCCGCACCATGACACTCACCGATACCGTCCGCCGCGCAGAGCACGCCGTCGGCCTCGCCGGCCTCGCGGGCCGCACCGCGCGTACCGAAGGCACCGCGCGTGCCGAGAGCACCTCCGACGCCTCCGCTCCGGAGAAGGCGCCCCGGAGCGCCGCCGGCCGGGAGGCCGACGGGCTGGCCGTCGCCTCGTTCGTCCTGGGGCTCGTCGGACTCCTCGTGATGAACGTCCTGCTCGGCCCCACCGCCATCGTCATGGCGCTGCTGGCCCTCGCCCGCTCCACCGGCCGCCGCGGCCGTGCCCTGCTCGGCCTCGCGCTCGGCGTCGCCGACCTCGTCGTCCTGGCCGTCCTGGTCTCCGCGAACGGCGCCGTCGTCTGGAACGTCGGCGGCTGAGGGGGGACCGGTACGGACGGGCGCCAAGCTCTCCCGGTCCCGGACCGGGCTCCGGACCGGGCCGCCGCGCACCGCCGGCCGGGGCCGGGCCGTGACGCACCGGCGTACGTCCCGGCGGGGGCTCGTAGAATCGAGCCCACCATGGCATACCTCGACCACGCCGCGACCACGCCGATGCTGCCGGAGGCGATCGGGGCGATGACCGCCCAGCTCGCCGTCACCGGTAACGCGTCCTCCCTGCACGCCGCCGGGCGCCGGGCCCGCCGTACCGTCGAGGAGTCCAGAGAGACCCTCGCCGACGCCCTCGGCGCACGTCCCAGCGAGGTGGTCCTCACCTCCGGCGGTACCGAGGCCGACAACCTCGCGGTCAAGGGCCTGTACTGGGCCCGCCGCGACGCCGACCCCCGGCGCACCAGGGTCCTCGCGGGCCCCGTCGAACACCACGCGGTCCTGGACGCCGTCGACTGGCTGGCCGAGCACGAGGGCGCGACCGTCGAGTACCTCCCCGTCGACCACTACGGACGGGTGCACCCCGAGGACCTGCGCGAAGCCGTCCTCCGCAACCCCGACGACATCGCGATGATCACCGTGATGTGGGCCAACAACGAGATCGGCACCATCATGCCGGTACGTGAACTGGCCGACATCGCCCGCGAGTTCGGCATTCCCATGCACGCCGACGCGGTACAGGCCGTCGGCCAGCTGGAGGTCGACTTCGCACGGTCGGGGCTGGCCGCCATGACCGTCAGCGGACACAAGATCGGCGGTCCGTTCGGTATCGGCGCGCTGCTCCTGGGCCGCGAATACACCCCCGTACCCGTGCTGCACGGCGGCGGGCAGGAGCGCCATGTGCGCTCCGGCACCCTGGATGTGCCCGCCGTCGCCGCCTTCGCGGTCGCCGCCCGGCTCGCCGCCGAGGGGCGCGAGAACTTCGCCCGCCGGATCGGGGCGCTCCGGGACGACCTGATCACCGCCGTGCGGCGGGCCGTGCCGGACGCCGTGCTCGGGGGCGACCCGGATCCGGCGGGGCGGCTCCCGGCCAACGCCCACTTCAGCTTCCCCGGCTGCGAGGGCGACTCGCTCCTGCTGCTGCTGGACGCCCAGGGCATCGAGTGCTCCACCGGCTCCGCCTGCACCGCCGGGATCGCCCAGCCCAGCCATGTCCTGCTGGCCACCGGAACCGACCCGGACCTGGCCCGCGGCACGCTGCGCTTCTCGCTCGGCCACACCTCCACCAGGCAGGACGTCGAGGAACTCGCGGGCGCCATCGGTCCGGCGGTGGAACGCGCGAGGACGGCCGGACTCAGCTGAGGGCGGGCCGTCCCGCGCAGGCCGTCGCGCCCGGGATCACGCGGGGCCCGTCGAGTCCGAGGGCTTGGCCGGCCCGGTGGGCCCCGCCGTCGCGGCCCGCCGCACCAGCTTCAGATACCGGTCCCAGTCCCAGTGCGGCCCGGGGTCGGTGTGGTCCGTGCCCGGCACCTCGACGTGCCCGATGATGTGCTCGCGGTCCATCGGTATGCCGTAGCGCCCGCATATCGCGGCCGTCAGCCGGGCCGACGACTCGTACATCGCCTTCGTGAGGTCCTTGGGGCGGTCCACGAAGCCCTCGTGCTCGATGCCGACGCTGCGTTCGTTGTACGACCTGTTCCCCGCGTGGTATGCCACATCCAGCTCACGGATCATCTGTGCCACATGGCCGTCCTTGCGCACCACGTAGTGCGCGGCGGCGCCGTGGCCGGGGTCCTGGAAGACCCTCACCGCACTGGCGAAGCTGCCCTGCGTGACATGGATGACCACGCGGTCGATCCGGTAGTCGTCGGGGCGGTCGGCGCGCCGCCAGTTCGCCTCCGAGGCGGCGACCCACCGGGCGCCCGCGTAGTCCAGTTCGCCCGGCCTGCGGGGCTTCTCGACGCCCGGAACCCGCCACCAGGCGTGCCTGAGCTCGTCGCGGGCGAGCGCGGCGGCGCCCGCCGCCGTCACACCGCCGCCGATCAGCAGCGCGCGCCGGCTGATGCCGCGCGCGGGCTCCTTCTTCGAAGCCCGGCCGCTTCCTTTGGTCCCCATGTGATCGTCAACGCATATCCGCGAGCGTTCGGTTCCCGGCGCCCCGTACCCTGGAGGGGCTATGACTCAGACTTCCCCGCGCCCCCTCCGTGTCCTCGCCGCGATGTCGGGCGGTGTGGACTCCGCCGTCGCCGCCGCACGCGCTGCCGAGGCAGGCCACGACGTGACCGGTGTGCACCTCGCCCTGTCCGCGAACCCGCAGTCCTTCCGTACCGGCGCACGCGGCTGTTGCACCATCGAGGACTCCCGCGACGCCCGCCGCGCGGCGGACGTCATCGGCATCCCCTTCTACGTCTGGGACCTGGCGGAACGCTTCCGCGAGGACGTCGTGGAGGACTTCGTCGCGGAGTACGAGGCGGGCCGCACCCCGAACCCGTGCCTGCGCTGCAACGAGAAGATCAAGTTCGCCGCGCTGCTGGACAAGGCGCTCGCGCTCGGCTTCGACGCCGTGTGCACCGGGCACTACGCCACGGTCGTGCTCGCCGAGGACGGCAGCCGTGAGCTGCACCGCGCCTCCGACATGGCCAAGGACCAGAGCTACGTCCTCGGTGTCCTGGACGAGAAGCAGCTCGCCCACGCGATGTTCCCGCTCGGCGACACCCTCACCACCAAGGACGAGATCCGGGCCGAGGCGGAGGCCCGGGGACTCGCCGTGGCCAAGAAGCCCGACAGCCATGACATCTGCTTCATCGCCGACGGCGACACCCAGGGCTTCCTGGCCGACCGTCTCGGCGGCCGGGCCGAGGGCGACATCCTCGACGAGTCCGGCACGAAGCTCGGCACCCACGACGGCGCCTTCGGCTTCACCATCGGCCAGCGCAAGGGCCTGCGGATCGGCCACCCCGCCGCCGACGGCAAGCCGCGCTACGTCCTGGACATCTCCCCGGTGAACAACACCGTCACCGTGGGCCCCGTCGAGGCCCTCGATGTCACGGCGCTCACCGCGATCAAGCCCCGCTGGTGCGGAACGCCTCCGTCCGGCCCCGGCACGTACACCGCCCAGCTCCGCGCCCACGGCGGTGAGACGGAGGTGGCCGCCGAACTCGTGGACGGCACACTGCACGTCACCTTCACCGAGCCGGTGCGCGGCGTGGCCCCCGGCCAGGCGGTCGTCCTGTACGACGGCACGCGCGTGGTCGGCTCGGCCACCATCGCGACGACGGTGCGCCGCGAGAAGGTGTCCTCGCCCTCCTGAGGCCGCCCCCGGGCCCGGCTCGGGTCACCGCGCCGGGCCACACGGGCCCGCCTCACGACGCGGCCCGCCTCACGACGCGGCCCGGCCGACGTACACGTCCCTGGCGAAGAAATCCGCCAGCACCGGGGCGATCACCTGGGGTGCCACCTCACGCATCTGGCCCGTCAGGGTGCGGTGGCGGGCGCGCGGCACCGCGTCCGCGAGGGCGCGGGCCGCGTTACGGGCCTGGAGCGGACTGAAGCCGCCGCAGACCACCATCGTGCGCGCGGTGACGGCCGCGAACCGCTCGGCCGGGACCGTCCCGTCGCCCAGGAGCGCGTCGTCGTACGCGAGGGTGTGCGCCACCGACTCCAGGCCCTGCCACAGCGGTGCGCGCCGCATCCGGGCGATCGTCCCGGCCTCGACGCCGGCCGCCGCCAGGAACAGCTCCACGGCCCCGCCCAGGTCCCCGGCGGACAGCAGCCGGTGCAGCCGGGCCGTGCAACGGGCCTTGTGCAGCAGGCCGGACGGGCCGGGGGTGTACGGGGGTTCGTAGACCGCGAGCAGATCCACCGGCAGCCCGGCCGCCTGTGCCTCCAGGGCCAGCGCCCCGCCGGACGACATGCCGAACACCGAGACCCGCCCGCCCACCGCGTCCGCGACGGCGGTCAGGTCCTCGATCTCCCGCCGTACCGCGTAACCGCCGCCGTCACCACTGGCGCCCCGCCCCCGGCGGTCGTACGTGACGACCGTGAAGCGCGGCGCCAGCAGGGCGGCCAGGGGCGCCTCGGTCGCGGCGGTGCTGAGCGCCCCGCCGACCAGCACCACGGGCGGCCCGTCGCCCTGGCGGCGGTACGCGATCGGGGTGCCGTCGGCGGAGAGAGTCGTGTCCATGTGACGGCTGACTGGACCGGCCGCGAAAACTCATCGCTGCCGCGGAACAATTCCTGGAAATATCTCAGGAGCCTTCCGGCAAAGCACTTCTGACGTCCGGTCGGCCACGGCCACGGATGTGCCTCAGACCGCTTCCCCGGCTACGGTCTCGGTCTCGTAGAAGCAGAAGTGGTCCTTGATCGCGGCGACTTCGGGCTTCGGGTCCGGGTAGGCCCAGACGAGATCGGCCGCACCCGGCACCGACCAGTAGGAGGCGTCGCCCTTGAACGGGCAGTGGGTGCTGGTGTCCGAAGCCGTGAGCAGTTCGGTACGGACGTCCTCTGGCGGCAGGTAGTAGCGGACCGGACAGCCGGTCTCGCGCAGCACGAGCGGGCGACGGCTCTCGGCCAGCACCTGCCCGTCGCGCACCGCCCGGACGTGCTCGGAGCCGGGCTCGACGGTGATGCGGTGTCCTGTGAGGGAAGTCATGTCAGGTGCAGCGGTACGGGGGCCCGGATTCTTCCCCGTGTCCGGAACGGATGGGCCGCGGACCGCGCTGTCCGGGGGCGGGTCGTACGGTGGCTCCATGAACATCTGCGTCTTCCTCTCCGCCGCCGACCTCGACGACCGCTACACCGTGCCCGCCCGGGAGTTCGCCGAACTGCTGGGCCGGGGCGGTCACACCCTGGTCTGGGGCGGTTCGGAGAGCGGCCTGATGAAGGTGGTCGCCGACGGTGTCCAGGAGGCGGGCGGGCGGCTCGTCGGGGTGTCGGTGGACTTCCTGGCCGGGAAGGCCCGGACGAACGCCGACGAGATGGTGATCGCGCGCGACCTGGCCGAGCGCAAGGCGCTGCTCCTGGCGAAGGCCGACGCGGTCGTGATCATGGTCGGGGGAACCGGGACGCTCGACGAGGCCACGGAGATCCTGGAGCTGAAGAAGCACGGCAAGCACGCCAAGCCGGTCGTCCTGCTGAACACGGCGGGCTTCTACGACGGGCTGCGCCAGCAGTTCCAGCGGATGGAGGACGAGGGCTTCCTGCCGCTGCCCCTCACCGACCTGGTCTTCTTCGCCAAGGACGCCGTCGGCGCGCTCGCCCACCTGGAGGAGTCCGCCGGACACCAGTGACCGGGCCGCCCCGCTGCGAACCGCCCGGTGATGGGATCATCGGTACATGTCTACCCACCTCATCACCGGTGCCGGTTCCGGCATCGGAGCAGCCGTCGCCCGCCGTCTTCTGGAGCGCGGTGACGAGATCGTGCTGCTGGCCCGGGACGCCGGCCGCGCCAAGGAGCTCGCGGACCTGTACCCCGGTGCCCGTACGCTCGTCGGCGACCTCGGCAACCCCGACCGGCTCTCCTGGGCGTTCGGGCAGCAGTCGATGCCCGAACGGCTCGACTCGCTGCTGCACATCGCGGGCGTCGTCGAGCTCGGCCGCGTCGGCGAGCTGACCCCCAAGGCGTGGCACTTCCAGCTCAACGCCAACCTCGTCGCCCCCGCCGAGATCACCCGCCTCCTGCTGCCGCAGCTGCGCGTCGCCCACGGCCACGTGATCTTCGTGAACTCGGGCGCCGGGCTCCAGGCGCACGCCGAGTGGGGCGCGTACGCCGCGAGCAAGCACGGCCTCAAGGCCCTCGCCGACTCGCTGCGCCACGAGGAGCACGGCAACGGGGTCCGGGTCACCTCCGTCTACCCCGGACGCACCGCCAGCCCCATGCAGGCCAAGGTCCACCAGCAGGAGGGCAAGGAGTACGACCCCGCCAAGTGGATCGACCCCGAGTCGATGGCCACCACGATCCTGATGGCCCTCGACCTCCCGCGCGACGCCGAGGTCAACGACCTCACCGTCCGCCCCGGCCGCTGACCTCGCCGGTCCGCTCCCACCCGTAGGCTTCGCGGGTGAGCGAGAAGAGCAAGTTCAGCGGGTGCCCGGCGACCGGGGTCGGCTCGATGCCCGGGGGAGACGCACGGGAGGCGGCCAGGACCGTCACCGGTTCCTTCGCCGACGGTCAGGGCATGCCGTACCTGGCGGAACTGCCCGCCCGCGGTCCGGGCGCGGACATGATCGGGCGGACCATCGGGATGCTCGTCGAGATGTACGGCCACGTCGAACCGAGCGGCTGGCGGATCAGCGACCGGCCGGGCCGTGACACCAGGAGGGCCCGGTCCTGGCTCGGCGAGGACCTCGACGCCCTGGAGGAGTTCACCCAGGGGTACGAGGGGCTGCTCAAGGTCCAGGCCGTGGGCCCGTGGACCCTGGCAGCCGCACTGGAGCTGCGGGGCGGCGAGGCCATGCTCGGCGACCCCGGCGCCTGCCGCGACCTGGCCGGTTCGCTGGCCGAGGGGCTGCGCGCGCACCTCGCCGACGTACGCCGCAGGATGCCGGGCGCGCGGATCGTGCTCCAGCTCGACGAGCCGTCCCTGACCGCCGTACTCCTGGGGCGGGTCAGGTCGGCGAGCGGCTACCGCACCTACCGGGCCGTGGACCGTCAGGTCGTCGAGGCGACCCTGCGCGAGGTGCTCGCCGTGAACGGGGACGGGGCCACGGTCGTGCACTCCTGCGCACCCGAGGTGCCGTTCGCGCTGCTGCGCAGGGCCGGTGCCGACGGGATCTCGTTCGACTTCTCCCTGCTCACCGAGCGTGAGGAGGAGACGATCGGGGAAGCGGTCGAGGGCGGCACCCAACTGTTCCTCGGTGTGCTGCCCGGCACCGATGCGGCCTCGGCCGGATTGTCGGACCCGGGCGGTAGCGTCATGGGTGTCAGGACGCTGTGGAGCAGGTTGGGGCTGAATCCGGGGACTCTCACCGAGTCCGTCGTGATCACTCCGTCGTGCGGGCTCGCGGGGGCATCGCCCACGTACGCGCGCGCCGCGCTCGCCCACTGTGCCAAGGCGGCGAGATCGCTCGCGGACAACCCTGAGTGATGGGGACGGCGGGCCAACGGGAGGACGGGATGATGGCCGGCGAACACCGGGCAGAGCAGTCGGGCACGGTTCCGGCGCAGGCGCAGGAGGAGCACGCGCGGCTCTCCGAGCAGGTCGAGGAGCACCGCTTCCGGTATTACGTGAACGACCAGCCGGTCGTCAGCGACGCCGAGTTCGACCGGCTGCTGCGCGCGCTGGAGGCCCTGGAGGACCAGCACCCCTCGTTGCGTACGCCGGACTCCCCGACCCAGAAGGTCGCCGGCCCGTACCGCACGGAGTTCACGTCCGTCGAGCACCGCGAGCGCATGCTCTCCCTGGACAACGCGTTCGACGACGCGGAGCTGGCGACCTGGGCCGAGCGCGTCGCCAAGGACGTCGGCACCACGGACTACCACCTCCTGTGCGAGCTCAAGGTCGACGGACTCGCCGTCAACCTCACCTACGAGCACGGCCTGCTCACCCGCGCGGCGACCCGCGGCGACGGCCGTACCGGCGAGGACATCACCCCCAACGTCCGGACCATCGCCGAGATCCCGCACCGGCTGAAGGGGGAGCGGATTCCGGCCCTCGTCGAGATCCGGGGCGAGGTCTTCTTCCCGATGGACGCCTTCGAGGAGCTGAACGCCCGGCTGGTCGCGGCCGATGACAAACCCTTCGCCAACCCGCGCAACGCGGCGGCGGGCTCGCTGCGGCAGAAGGACCCCAGAGTCACCGCGACCCGCCCGCTGCACATGGTGGTGCACGGCATCGGCGCCCGCGAGGGCTTCGACATCGACCGCCTGTCGCACGCCTACGAACTGCTGCGCGAATGGGGACTGCCCACGGCCGGGCACAACAAGGTCGTGGACTCCCTCGACGGCGTACGGGAGTTCATCGCGTACTTCGGCGAGAACCGGCACTCCGTGGAGCACGAGATCGACGGTGTCGTCGTCAAGCTCGACGAGATCCCGCTCCAGGGCCGGCTGGGCTCCACCTCGCGCGCCCCGCGCTGGGCGATCGCCTGGAAGTACGCGCCGGAGGAGGTCAACACCAAGCTGGTCAACATCCGCGTCGGCGTCGGACGCACCGGCAGGGTCACCCCGTACGCCCAGGTCGAACCGGTCGAAGTGGCGGGCTCGGAGGTCGAGTTCGCCACCCTGCACAATCAGAACGTGGTCCGGGCGAAGGGCGTCCTGATCGGTGACACGGTGGTGATCCGCAAGGCGGGCGAGGTCATCCCGGAGATCCTCGGCCCGGTCGTCGATCTCCGCGACGGCACGGAGAAGGCGTTCGTGATGCCCGACGTCTGTCCCGAGTGCGGCACGGAGCTGCGCGCCATGAAGGAGGCCGACATCGACCTCCGCTGCCCCAACGCGCGCTCCTGCCCGGCCCAGTTGCGGGAACGGATCTTCTACCTCGCCGGCCGCAAGAGCCTGGACATCGACCACTTCGGGTACGTCGCCGCCGCGGCCCTGACCAAGCCGCTGGAGCCCGCCGAGCCGCCGCTGCTGGACGAGGGCGACCTCTTCGGGCTGACCGTCGATCAGCTGCTGCCGATCCGGGCCTATGTCCTCGACCAGGACAGCGGACTGCCCAAGCGCGACCCGAAGACCGGCGAGGAGAAGATCGCGACGGTCTTCGCCAACCAGCAGGGCGAGCCCAAGAAGAACGCCCTCGCGATGCTGGAGGGCATCGCCGCGGCGAAGGAGGCCCCGCTGGCCAGGATCCTGACGGGGCTCTCGATCCGTCATGTGGGCCCGGTGGCCGCCGCGGAGCTGGCCCGTCAGTTCCGTTCCATCGACCGGATCGACGAGGCGACCGAGGAGGAGCTGGCCGCCGCCGACGGGGTCGGCCAGATCATCGCCGAGTCGGTCAAGCGCTGGTTCGCGGAGGACTGGCACCGCGAGATCCTGCGCAAATGGCGGGAGGCCGGGGTCCGCATGGAGGACGAGGGGGCGGGTCAGGACGAAGGGCCGCGCCCGCTCGAAGGGCTCACCGTCGTCGTCACCGGAACGCTGACCACGTACACCAGGGACGGCGCGAAGGAGGCCTTGCAGAGCCAGGGCGCGAAGGTCGCCGGATCGGTGTCGAAGAAGACCGCCTTCGTGGTGGTGGGCGACAACCCCGGTTCGAAGTACGACAAGGCGATGCAGCTGAAGGTGCCCGTGCTGGACGAGGACGGCTTCGCCGTGCTGCTCGAACGGGGACCGGACGCGGCGGCGGAGGCGGCCCTGCCCGTCGCGGAGTAGCGGTACGGGCGGGGGACGCCGCCCCCGTCCGTCGAGGAACGGCGGCGCTCCCCGGCCGGGGACATCTCGGTTCCGGCCACGATCGAGACGTCTTCGAGATGTCTTCGAGACAACGCCCAGGCGTGGCGGCGGATCAGGGGGGAAGAAACGGGCCAGAGGGGGCGAGAGGGGCCCGCGAGGCCCGAATGGCCGACCACGGCCACCCGTTCGGCGCATAGCAGAAGGTGACGGGTGGTCGGTTCGCATTCGGGCAAGAGCTGTAGAGCGCTGCCCGTGGAAGCCTTTCGCGGCCTACTGTTGAGACGTGCGCCTGCCGTGCGCGGTCTTCCGGTAGGAGGTCGCGGTGGCATGAGAGCGGGGGCCATCGGCCCCGCCGGCTGTGAGAGGGACGGAATGAAACCGACCGAGAGCGCCGCACCGGTGGCGCGGCTGCAAGGTTTCGTCGGCCTCACGCCCAAAGTGGGTGCCGTCGTCGTGATGATCGCCACGCTCCAGCTGGCGACCGGTTTCTACCTGACGGTGCGCGAGGGCGAGGCGCTCTTCCCGGACGGCTCCGTGGGCTGGTCGCTCGCCCTGCTCACCGGAATCATCGTCGGCCACCTGGTCGCGCTGGGGCGCGACCGGTGGTGGGGCGGCACCGGCTCCGGGGCCGCCCTCACCCTCGCCGTACTGCTGCTCTACGGGTGGGTGCCCGCATGCCTGGTCAGCACGGTCGTGGTGGTCCTCGTCGGGTCGGCCAGACGCCACCGCTGGTGGCAGGGGCTGCTGCACGGCGCGGTCGACATCCTGGGAATCGGGGTCGCCGCCCTCGTCCTGGCCGCCTTCGGCGAGGTCCCGACCGTCGCGGCCCCCTGGCAGCCACTCGACTGGGGCATCGAAGCCGTTCCGGAAGTGCTCCTGGCCGCCTCCACGTATCTTCTCGTCACCCGGGTGTTGCTCTGGTACGCGCGGGCACCCCAGGGCGGCGGGCTGCCGACCATCGCCCGCACGGCGCTGCTGCGCCAGGGGCTCGTCGCCGTCGCCCTGCTCGGGATCGCCCCGCTGATCTGCGTCGTCGCGACGGTCATGCCGGTACTGCTGCCGCTCTTCGCGGTTCCGCTGATCGCCCTGGACTCCACGCTCTGGATCGCCCGCGCGCGGGCGGAGGAGCAGTTGCGGGACCCGCTGACCGGGCTGCCCAACCGGCAGTGGCTGCTGGAGCGGACCTGGTCGGCGCTGGCGGACGCCGAGAGCGTGGGCACCAGGTCCGCGCTGGTCCTGATAGACCTCGACCGCTTCCGCGCCGTCAACGACACCCTCGGTCACCTGGCGGGGGACCGGCTGCTGCTGCAGATAGCGGAGCGGCTGCGGCTCGCCCTGCCGCGCGGTGCGGAGGCGGCCCGCCTCGGCGGGGACGAGTTCGCCGTACTGCTGCCCCAGGCCGACTCCACCACCAGCGCCCAGCGGGTCGCCCGCCACCTGGTCGCGGAACTCTCCTCGCCGCTCGACCTCGACGGTCTCACCCTGGTGCTGGAGGCGAGTGCCGGGGTCGCCGTCTACCCCGACCACGCGCTGGACGCCGAAGGACTGCTCAGGCGCGCGGACGTGGCCATGTACCAGGCCAAGCGGGACCGTACGGGCGTCGAGGTGTACGAGTCGAAGCGGGACAGCAACACCCCAGACCGGCTCGGTCTGCTCGGCGATCTGCGGCGCGCGCTGGACGCGGGCGAGGTGGAGCTCCACTACCAGCCCAAGGTCCGCTTCGACGGCCAGGTCGCCGGTCTCGAAGCCCTGGTGCGCTGGGTGCACCCGGAGCGCGGGCGGGTCCCCCCGGACGAGTTCATCGCGATCGCGGAGTCGTCCGGCCTGATGCCGCACCTCACGGAGTACGTCCTGGAGACGGCGCTGGCCCAGGTCGCCAGGTGGCGGGCGCAGGGGCTGTTCGTCCCCGTCGCGGTCAACGTCTCCCCGCGCGACGTCCACACTCCGGGCTTCGCGGGCAGCGTCGCCGCCCGGCTGGCCCGGCACGGGGTGCCGGCCGGTGCCCTTCAGCTGGAGATAACGGAGCATGTGCTGCTGGAGGACCCGCAGCGCGCCGCCGACACGCTCGCCGGGCTGACCGGGCACGGCGTGAAGATGTCCCTCGACGACTTCGGCACCGGCTATTCCTCCCTGGTCCATCTGCGCAAGCTGCCGGTCAGCGAGCTCAAGATCGACCGGTCGTTCGTCGCCCGGCTGGCCATCGACCACGAGGACGCGGAGATCGTCCGCTGCACGATCGACCTGGCCCACTCGCTCGGCCTGCTCGTCGTCGCCGAGGGTGTCGAGGACGACGAGACCTGGGAGCGGCTGAGGGATCTGCGGTGCGACGCGGTGCAGGGCTGGCTGGTCGCCGCCGCGATGCCGCCGCAGGAGGCGACGGCCTGGCTGCGGGCGCGCGGCGAGCACGGCTGGCGACGGCCCGCGGAGCTCGCGGCGGCGGCAGCGGCGGCGGCTGCCGCCGCTGCCGCCGCGGCGGTGAACAGCGCGGTGGCGAACGGCGCGGTGAACGGGGCCGCGGTGAACGGAGCGGCGGTGAACGGAACCGCCGTGAACGGGGCGGCGGACGTGGAGCAGCGGCCCTCCGGCCGTGCCGTGAAGTCGGGCCCCGCCACAGCCTGAGGGGGCGGAGCGGGGCGGGGCGGGCGGTCCGCCCGCGTTTTCCGCGCGGGTCCGGCCCGTGGACGTGGTCCGGCCCTCCGGCGCGGTCCGGCGTGATCGGGCCGGGTGAAGGGGCCGGTGGGGAACCGGGCTGCGGGCGACCCCATAGGATTGGGCCAAAACCACACACCAACCCCTGAGGATCGCTGCATGCCTGGCATCACGCGCGAGGAGGTCGCCCACCTCGCCCGGCTGGCGCGTCTGGAGCTGAAGGGCGAAGAGCTCGATCACTTCGCCGGTCAGCTCGACGACATCATCGGCGCGGTCGCCCGCGTCTCCGAGGTCGCCGACCAAGACGTACCGCCGACCTCCCACCCGCTGCCGCTGACCAACGTCATGCGGGCGGACGAGGTCCGTCCGTCGCTCACCCCCGCGCAGGCGCTCTCCGGCGCCCCTGCCCAGGAGCAGCAGCGTTTCAAGGTGCCGCAGATCCTGGGGGAGGACTAACAGCCATGACGGACATCAGCACCATCATCAAGCTCACCGCCGCCGAGACCGCCGCGAAGATCGCTTCCGGCGAGCTCACGGCCGTCGAGGTCACCGAGGCCCACCTGGCCCGGATCGACGCGATCGACGAGAAGGTCCACGCCTTCCTGCACGTCGACCGGGACGGCGCGCTCGCGCAGGCCCGTGCCGTCGACGCGAAGAGGGCCGCGGGCGAGAAGCTCGGCCCGCTGGCCGGCGTTCCGCTCGCGCTGAAGGACATCTTCACGACCAAGGACATGCCGACCACCGTCGGCTCCAAGATCCTTGAGGGCTGGGTCCCGCCGTACGACGCGACCCTGACGCAGCGGCTCCGCGCCGCCGATGTCGTCATCCTCGGCAAGACCAACATGGACGAGTTCGCCATGGGGTCCTCCACCGAGAACAGCGCCTACGGCCCGACCGGCAACCCCTGGGACCTCACCCGCATCCCGGGCGGCTCGGGCGGCGGCTCCGCGGCGGCGCTCGCCTCGTTCGAGGCCCCGCTCGCCATCGGCACGGACACCGGCGGCTCCATCCGCCAGCCCGCCGCCGTCACCGGCACCGTGGGCGTCAAGCCCACCTACGGCGGTGTCTCGCGCTACGGCATGGTCGCCTTCTCGTCCTCCCTCGACCAGGGCGGGCCCTGCGCCCGTACGGTCCTGGACGCGGCCCTGCTGCACGAGGCGATCGCCGGGCACGACCCGCTCGACTCGACGTCCATCGACGCCCCGGTCCCGCCGGTCGTCGAGGCCGCCCGCAACGGCTCCGTACAGGGCATGCGGATCGGCGTCGTCAAGCAGTTCTCGGGCGAGGGCTACCAGGCCGGTGTCGTCCAGCGCTTCAACGAGTCGGTCGAGCTGCTGACGTCGCTCGGCGCCACGATCGTCGAGCTGGACTGCCCGTCCTTCGACCTGGCCCTGTCGGCGTACTACCTGATCGCGCCGTCCGAGTGCTCGTCGAACCTGGCCCGCTTCGACGCCATGCGCTACGGCCTGCGGGTCGGCGACGACGGCACGAAGTCCGCCGAGGAGGTCACCGCGCTCACCCGTGAGGCCGGCTTCGGCGACGAGGTCAAGCGCCGCGTCATCCTCGGTACGTACGCGCTCAGCTCCGGCTACTACGACGCGTACTACGGCTCGGCCCAGAAGGTCCGCACCCTCATCACCCGGGACTTCGAGAAGGCGTTCGAGCAGGTGGACGTCATCGTCTCCCCGACGACGCCCACCACCGCCTTCCCGATCGGCGAGCGCGCCGACGACCCGATGGCGATGTACCTCGCGGACCTGTGCACCATCCCGACCAACCTCGCGGGCAACTCCGCCATGTCGCTGCCCTGCGGCCTGGCCCCCGAGGACGGTCTGCCGGTCGGGCTGCAGATCATCGCCCCCGCCATGAAGGACG
The DNA here is from genome assembly GCF_035917275.1 of Streptomyces sp. NBC_01237. NCBI lineage: Bacteria > Bacillati > Actinomycetota > Actinomycetes > Kitasatosporales > Streptomycetaceae > Streptomyces > Streptomyces sp. NBC_01237. The sequence continues at coordinate 6,418,872 of NZ_CP108508.1, forward strand.
ACCGTCTGTACAAGGTCGGAGCCGCCGTCGAGGCCGCCTTCGTGGAAAAGTGGGGGCACCCGCTGCTCGAGGAGGCTCCGTCGCTGTGAGTGCCATGGCAAAGAAGGCCAAGAACTTCAAGAAGTCGAAGACCGGGCTGTACGTTTCGCTCGGCAGCACCGCGTTCGGTGCGATCAGCGTCGCCAAGCAGGCGAAGCTCGCGCGCAACGACAACGACGTGCTGCGGCTGATCGACGCCGCGGTGTCCGCCGCCGCCATCGTCACCGGCCTCGCGATCCTGTATCGCGAACTGAAGCGTCTCGGCGACGACGACGTCCTGCTGGGCTGAGAGGGAAAGTTTCACCGTGACTGTCACTGACCTGGTGTCGTACGAGGACGCGCTCGCGTCCTACGACCCCGTCATGGGCCTCGAAGTCCATGTCGAGCTCGGCACCAAGACCAAGATGTTCTGCGGCTGCTCCACGGAGCTGAAGCAGGACGCCAACTCGCAGACCTGCCCGGTCTGCCTCGGGCTGCCCGGCGCGCTGCCGGTCGTCAACGAGATCGGCGTCGAGTCCGCCATCAAGATCGGTCTCGCGCTGAACTGCGAGATCGCCGAGTGGTGCCGCTTCGCCCGGAAGAACTACTTCTACCCGGACATGCCGAAGAACTTCCAGACCTCCCAGTACGACGAGCCGATCGCCTTCAACGGCTATCTGGACGTCCAGCTGGAGGACGGCGAGATCTTCCGCGTGCAGATCGAGCGCGCCCACATGGAGGAGGACACCGGCAAGTCGACGCACGTCGGCGGCGCCACCGGCCGTATCCACGGTGCGTCCCACTCCCTGCTGGACTACAACCGCGCGGGCATCCCGCTCATCGAGATCGTCACCAAGCCGATCGAGGGAGCGGGCGCGCGGGCACCCGAGGTCGCCAAGGCGTACGTCGCCGAGCTGCGCGAGCTCATCAAGGCGCTCGGCGTGTCGGAAGCCCGGATGGAAATGGGCCAGATGCGCTGCGACGTGAACCTGTCGCTGCGCCCGCACGGCACCGAGAAGTTCGGTACGCGCTCCGAGACGAAGAACGTGAACTCGCTGCGTTCCGTCGAGCGTGCCGCCCGCTTCGAGATCCAGCGGCACGCCGCCGTACTGAACTCCGGCGGCACGATCGTGCAGGAGACCCGGCACTTCCACGAGGAGGACGGCTCCACCACGGCCGGCCGCATCAAGGACAACGCCGAGGACTACCGCTACTTCCCGGAGCCCGACCTGGTTCCGGTCGCCCCGGCCCGCGAGTGGGTCGAGGAGCTCGGCAGGAGTCTGCCCGAGCTGCCGCGGCTGCGCCGCGCACGGCTGAAGGAGCAGTGGGGCGTCTCCGAGCACGACATGCAGTCCATCCTCAACGCGGGCGCGGTCGACCTGATCGTGGCCACGACGGACGCGGGCGCCCCCTCGGACCAGGCCCGCAAGTGGTGGATGGGCGAGCTGGCCCGTAACGCCAACGAGACCGCCCGCGGCCTCGACGAGCTCCCCATCACCCCGGTGCAGGTCGCCAGGGTGGCCGAGCTCGTCACCTCGGGCGACCTCAACGACAAGCTGGCCCGCCAGGTCATCGAGGGCGTCCTCGCGGGCGAGGGCGACCCGGACACCGTCGTCGAGAAGCGCGGCCTGAAGGTCGTCTCCGACGAGGGCGCGCTCGGCACGGCCGTGGACGAGGCCATCGCCTCCAACGCGGCCATCGCCGACAAGATCCGCGGCGGCAAGGTCGCGGCGGCGGGCGCGCTCGTCGGCGCGGTCATGAAGGCCACCCGCGGCCAGGCGGACGCGGCCCGCGTGCGCGAGCTGATCCTGGAGAAGCTCGGCGTCGAGGGCTGAGCCCGTCTCGTACGTCCTCGTAGGGGCGGTGCACCCGTGATGCGGGTGCACCGCCCCTTTTCCCCGCTCGGAGACTCCGCTGAACACCGTCACCGCCGGAATCCTCTCCGTCGCGCTGCTCCTCGCGGTGCTGGCGTTCGCCGTCCTGCGCCCCCGGGGGCTGCCGGAGGCGACCGTGGCCGTGCCCGCCGCGGTGCTGGTGGTCCTGGCCGGCGTGGTGCCGCTCGACGGTGCCCGGGACCGGATCGACAGCATGCTGCCGGTCGTCGGATTCCTCGCCGCCATCCTGGTCCTGGCCCAGCTCTGCGCCGACGAGGGGCTGTTCACCGCGGCCGGGGATCTGGTGGCCCGCGCCTGCGGGGGCCGGACCGGACCGCTCCTGGGCGGGGTCTTCGTCATCGCCGCGCTGATCACCGCCGTCCTCAGCCTGGACGCGACGGTGGTCCTGCTCACCCCGGTCGTCCTCGCGACGGCCGCCCGCGTCGGTGCCCGCCCCCGCCCGTACGTCTACGCCTGCGCGCACCTCGCCAACTCGGCGTCCCTGCTGCTCCCGGTCTCCAACCTGACCAATCTGCTGGCGTTCACCGCCAGCGGGCTCTCCTTCACCCGGTTCGCGGCGCTGATGACCCTGCCGTGGCTGGCCGCCATCGCCGTCGAGTACGTGGTCTTCCGCCGTGCCTTCGCCGCGGACCTGGCGGCCGGGGCACACCCGCCGAAGCCGCTGCCGGAGCGCGACCGGACCCGCGTGCCCGTGTTCACGCTGGTCGTGCTCGCGCTCACCCTGGCCGGTTTCGTCGTCACCTCGTTCGCGGGCGCGGAACCGCTGTGGGCGGCGCTGGCCGGTGCGGCGGTGCTCGCGGTGAGGGCGCTGGGGCGGCGCAGGACGACGGTCAAGGGCCTCGTACGGGCCGCCAACCCGCTGTTCTGCCTGTTCGTCCTGGCGCTGGGCGTCGTGGTCGAGGCCGTCGTCGACCACGGGCTCGGCGCCGGTATCGGCACGCTGCTGCCGGACGGCTCCTCGCTGCCCGATCTGCTGGTGGTCGCCGCGGTGGCCGCCGTGCTGGCCAACCTGATCAACAACCTGCCCGCGATCCTGGCGCTGCTCCCGGTCGTCGCGGCGGCCGGTCCCGGACCGTTGCTGGCCGCGCTGATCGGGGTGAACCTCGGCCCGAACCTCACCTACGTCGGCTCGCTCGCGACCCTGCTGTGGCGCCGCATCCTGCACGCGCACGGCGCGGAGCCGGAGCTCGGCCACTTCACCCGGCTCGGGCTGGTGACCGTACCGGCGACGCTGGTGGCGTCGACGGTCGCGCTGTGGGGGGCGCTGCACCTCATCGGGGTGTGAGGGCGGTGGTGGGGGCCGTTCGCGGGAGGGTGCCGCTTGGACTTTCGGTGACGACCTGTTGGACGTTCACCGCCATGCCGTGCAACGGCCTTCCCGCAGCCACTTGGCTTGACTAACTTCCCCGCCGTACCACCGGAATCGGGAGGCTCACTTGACCACGGACATTTCACGACGGCGGCTCTTCGCGCTCGGCGGCGGCGCGCTCGGCGCCGCGGCGGCGGGATCGTTCCTGCCACCGTCGCTCCAGGCCGCGATCGCCGCACAGCCCGCCGCCGCGGGGGCCGGTCGTGACGGTCTGGGCGCCATCAAGCATGTGGTGATCCTGATGCAGGAGAATCGTTCCTTCGATCACTACTTCGGGACGCTGCGCGGGGTGCGGGGCTTCGGCGACCGCAACGCGATCGAACTCCCCTCGGGCAAGCCCGTCTTCGAGCAGCCGGGCCCGCTGGGCACCGGTGTGCTGCCGTTCCCGGTGCGCGGGGCCGCCGAGACCCAGAAGAAGGACCTCCAGTACATCGGGGCCCTCGACCACTCCTGGAGCGGTGGCTCCAAGGCATGGGCCGGGGGCTGGATGAACGGCTGGATCACCGCGAAGACGGCCGCCACGATGGCGTACTACGACCGCCGCGACATCCCGCTGCACTACGAACTCGCCGACACCTTCACGATCTGCGACGCCTACCACTCCTCGATCCACACCTCGACCAGCCCCAACCGCAACCACCTGTGGAGCGGGAAGACGGGCAACGAGCCGAACGGCAAGCGGGCCGTCGGCAATGACGCGTACAACGAGGGCACCCACCCCGGCTACGACTGGAGCACCTACGCGGAGCGGCTGGAAAAGGCCGGGCGCAGCTGGAAGACGTACACGGAGTGGGAGAACTTCACCGACAACCAGATCGAGTTCTTCGCCACCTTCAAGGCCGTCGCCCGCAAGGCGCTGGCGAAGACCGGCGGACACACGTACATGGAGTCCTTCTACGCCGCCGTCCGCGACACGGACGACACGGGCGAGCGGGAGCGGCTGCTGGGGCTGCTGGAGGAGGGCGTCGCCACGCTGACGAAGTCCGAGCGCAGCCTCTTCGAGCGGGCGCTGCGCCGGGTCGAGACCGGCAGCCTGGCCGACGAGTTCGCCAAGGACGTCGCTGCCGGGACGCTGCCCGAGGTCTCCTACCTGGTGCCCTCGGCCCTCGACTCCGAGCACCCGAGCGTCTCCTCGCCGGTGCACAGCGCCACGATCGTCTACAAGGTGCTCGACGCGCTCGGCAAGCACCCCGATGTGTGGCGGCACACCGCCGTACTCATCAACTACGACGAGAACGACGGCTTCTTCGACCACGTACCGCCGCCGGTCGCCCCTCCCGAGGTGGCCGAGGAGCAGTGGGAGGGCAAGCCCACCGGCCTCGGCGTACGGGTGCCGCTGCTGGTCGTCTCACCGTGGACGGTGGGCGGATACGTCTGCTCCGAGGTCTTCGACCACACCTCCGTGATCCGCTTCCTGGAGCGTTGGACGGGAGTACGGGAGCCGAACATCAGCGACTGGCGGCGCCAGGTCACCGGCGATCTCACCTCGGCCTTCGACTTCAAGCGGGCCCGACGGCAGCCGAAGGTGGCGCACCCCGCCGTCATTCCGCCGTTGAGCGGCCGCTGGCAGCCGAAGCCGCCCGCCGTCCAGCACCTGCCCGTGCAGGAGCGGGGCGCCCGCCCGGCCAGGCCCCTGCCCTACCAGCCCGACGCCCAGGCGCGGCGGGTGGACGGGCAGCTGCGGGTGGCCCTCAGCAACAGCGGCCGGTCCTCCGCGCACTTCGCGCTGTACCCGTACGCGGGGGAGTTCACCGCGCCGCAGCATCGCGATGTAAGGAGCACCGCGCAATGGACCGTGCCCCTTACCGATAAGGGCTACCGGTTCACGGTCACCGGGCCGAACGGCTTCCGGCGGGAGTTCGAGGGAGCGGCCGACGGCACCGCCGAGGTCGCGTCCCGGATCGACGCGCACGAACGCGACCTGCACCTCACCCTGCGCAACACCGGCAGGCGCACCCTGACGTTCACCGTCCGGCCGCTCGCGTACGTCGACGAGGACGATCTGCGGGACTGGACCCGCACGGTCAAGGTCAAGCCGGGACGCAGCCGTACGGTCGTGCACTCGGCGTCCGACGCCCGCGGCTGGTACGACCTCGCCGTGACCGCCGAGGGGGAGGCCACCTTCCGGCGCCGTCTGATGGGGCACATCGAGAACGGCAGGGCGAGCGTCTCCGGCTGACCGGGGGAGGGGACACGGGCCGGGGCCGCGGGGGGTGGCCACCGGCCCGGTGCGCCCCGGAGCGCCCCGAGGTCCCCGCGAGCGTCCTGGTGCGCCCGGGAGTGTCCCGGCGCTCCCCCGTGGTCCCCGGGGGCGGGTGACGGTGGCGTGTAGGGGTGAGATCAAGCCATGTGACCATGGCCACGAATGGGGCAAACGATCACAGTTGGCTGTCAGAGTGACGGTTCTCAGGTCCTGTGACGTTTACCGGAAGTTCCCACTATCTCCGGATAAGGGTCCACGAGCCCGCAGGGAGCCCGTCCGTTGGCCGCCATCGCCCGCTGGTGCATCAGGCACCGCCTCGTCGCCGTCCTCCTCTGGCTGTCCGCCCTCGGCGGCGCGGCGACCGCGGCGGGCTTCGCGGGTTCCGCGTACTCGAACGACTACGAGGTGCCCGGCACCGAATCCGGCCGGGCCACCGAACTCCTGCGCAACGGCTTCACGGACCTCGGCGGGGACACCGACACCGTCGTCTGGCACACCACCGGCTCCACGGTCCTCGCCGCCGACGTCGAACAGACGATGACCCGGACCCTGCACGCGATCGAGGAACTGCCCGGCATCGGCGACGTCACCGGCCCGTACGGTGCCGCCGGGACCGGGCAGATCAGCGAGGACGGCCGCACCGCGTACGCCACGGTCACCTTCGACCACCAGGCCGACGACATCCCCGAGGAACAGGCGCGGGCGCTCGTCGACACCGCGAAGGCGGCCGGGAGCGACGGGCTGCGGGTCGAGCTGGGCGGCACCGCCGTCGCCCTCACCGAAGCCCCCGCCCTCCACCTGAGCGAGGCCATCGGGGTGGCCGTCGCCGCAGTCGTCCTCTTCCTCGCCTTCGGCTCGCTCGCGGCCAGCCTGCTGCCCATCGCCACCGCGCTCGTCTCCGTCGGCACCGCCTACGCGGGCATCGTGCTGCTCGGCCATCTGATGACCGTCGCCGACTTCGCACCGATGCTGGGCATGCTGATCGGGCTCGGCGTCGGCATCGACTACGCGCTGTTCATCGTCACCCGGCACCGCAGAGGGCTGCGACAGGGGATGACGGTCGCCGACGCGGCGCGGAACGCCGTCACCACGACCGGGCGCGCGGTCGTGTTCGCCGGGGCGACGGTCTGTATCGCCCTGCTCGGCATGCTGGTCCTGCGGCTCGGCTTCCTCAACGGCGTCGCCATCGCCGCCTCGCTCACCGTCGTGCTGACCGTGGCCGCCTCGGTCACGCTGCTGCCCGCGCTGCTCTCCCTCATCGGAATGCGGGCACTGAGCCGGCGCGAACGCGCGGAGCTCGCCGAGCACGGCCCGCGGCCGGAACCGCCCACCGGCTTCGCCGCCCGCTGGTCCGCGTTCGTCGAACGGCACCCCAAGCTGCTGGGGGCGATCGCCGCCGCCGTGATGCTGGTCCTCGCCCTGCCCACCTTCGGACTCCACCTGGGCACCTCCGACCAGGGCAACAACCCCACCAGCTCCACCACCCGGCAGGCGTACGACCTGCTGGCCGACGGCTTCGGACCCGGCGTCAACGGGCCGCTGACGATCGCCGCACAGCTCGACGGCGCCGACGACCGGCTCGCCCTCGACAGCCTGCCCGCCGCGCTGCGGGACACCGAGGGCGTCGCGGCGGTCGGACCCCTCACGTACAACAGCGCCGGCGACACGGCGTTCCTCACCGTCGTCCCCACGTCGGCACCGCAGTCGAAGCAGACCAGCGAGCTGGTCGACCGGCTCCGCACCGACGTCCTGCCGCCGGTGCGGGACGACACCTCGCTGCGGGCCCACGTGGGCGGGGTGACGGCGAGCTACGACGACTTCGCCGAGGTCATCATCGGCAAGCTGCCGCTCTTCGTCGGTGTCGTCATCGCGCTCGGCTGTCTGCTGCTGCTTCTCGCCTTCCGCTCCGTCGGCATCCCGCTGAAGGCCGCCGTGATGAACGTGGCGGCCGTGGCCGCCTCGTTCGGGGTCGTCGTCGCGATCTTCCAATGGGGCTGGGGGAGCGAACTGCTGGGCCTCGGCAGCGCCGGCCCCATCGAACCCTTCCTTCCGGTGATCATGGTCTCGGTGCTCTTCGGCCTCTCGATGGACTACCAGGTCTTCCTGGTGGGACGGATGTACGAGGAGTGGCTGGAGACCGGGGACAACCGGCGGGCGGTCCGGGTCGGCCTCGCCGAGACCGGCCGGGTGATCAACTCCGCCGCGGTGATCATGATCTCGGTCTTCCTCGCCTTCGTGCTCAGCGGCGACCGGGTCATCGCGATGTTCGGCATCGCGCTGGCCGCCGCCGTCGCCCTGGACGCCTTCGTCCTGCGCACCCTGCTGGTGCCCGCCCTGATGCACCTGCTGGGCGGGGCGAACTGGTGGCTGCCCGCCCGGCTGGAGCGGTGGCTGCCGAGGATCAGCATCGAGCCGCCGGACTGCCGGGTACCGCATGCGAAAATCCCGGGGACGCGCGTGAACGAGCAGACGGGAGCGCTCGAACAGCGCGTTCGCTGAGACTCCGGCAGCGGCAGGGCGGGCCACGGGCCCGCCACGGCCCGGGCCACGGAGTGGGAAGCGGCGTGGAGAGCGGCGCCGGCCACCGCACGGACACCGTGCGGGAAGCAGCGCCGTCCATGCACGGATACCGCACGAGAAGCCGTACGAGAAGGAGCACGATGTTCGCCATAGCCCTGGATGACGACGGAGCCGAACTGCGCCCGCTGGAGGTCTGGCGGGCACCGGAGTTCCTGGCCCACATGGACCGGGCGCGGGACCTGGTCGACCCCTGGATCCCGTTCGCCTCGGCCGCCACCGACCTCACCTCGGCGCGGGCCCTGCTCCAGCGGTACGCGGACAAGCAGGCGGCGGACACGGGGCGGCTGTACGGCATCTGGCTGGACGGCACGCTCGTCGGCGGCGTCCTGTTCCGGATCTTCGACGCGGAGGCCGGGAACTGCGAGGTGGGCTGCTGGCTGGAGCCCGCCGCGCAGGGGCGCGGCCTGATCACCCGCGCGATGCGGCACCTGATCGACTGGGCGGTCGACGAGCGCGGGATGCACCGCGTGGAGTGGGACGCCTCCGCGGCCAACACCCGCAGCATCGCCGTGGCGAAGCGGCTCGGCATGACGCGTGAGGCCGTGCTGCGCGAGAACTACCTGTACCGGGGGACGCGGCACGACTCGGAGATCTGGGCCGTCCTGGCACCGGAATGGCGGGAACAGCGGGGCTGACGGACGGGCCGGCGCCGCAACGTTAAGAAGGTTCTCATCCGGGCCCCCTAGCGTGCGGCGCATGAACACCACCCCCTCCAAGACCTCCACCGCTCCCGCCGTCGACGACGACCGCGAGGAGAAGACCGCCGCGGACGCGGGCGCCGAGCAGGACGCCCCGGTCACGGCCGATGACCGGGACGGGGCGGCGGACGACGGCACGGCCGAGGCCGTGGACCCGGCGGCGGACGACGAGTCGGCCCTGGACGACGAGGACCTGGAGCCGGACGCGTTCGCCGAGGCGTCCCGCGGCGTCGGAGCGGGCGCCGCGGCCGTCGTCGCCGCCGGACTCGGCATCGTCTCCCTGACCGGCGCCTGGACCGGCCGCGTCGCCGCCGAGCGCGAGACCCTGATCGGCCAGATCAGCACGTCCGGCGGCGGCAGCGCGGCCCAGCAGATCTCCGAGATCTACGGGGACGCCTGGCACACCACCGCCCTCGTCAACGGCCTGTTCGCGCTGCTCGCCCTGCTCGTCGGCCTCTTCGTCCTCGTACGCCCCGCCTTCGGCGCCCCCTCCGACCGCCCGCAGCCCGGCTGGATCCGTGCCGTGGCGCTGGCCGGTGTCGCCCTCGGCGTACTCGGCGTGCTGATCTCGGTGGGCATGTACTTCGACCTGTTCGTCGCCCTGCCCAGCGCGGGTGCCCCGGCCAGCGGCGGCTGAGCCACCGAGGCCCCGCGGGTGCGGGGCGGTCCGGGCGCGTACGGCGTCCGGCCCGCCCCGCACGCGTATCCCTAAGGCATCCTGGCCCGCGTCTAAGGCGTCCCGGCCTGCGGAGATGCGGCACTCGCCCGATGCGGCGGCACCCCCTGGCGGACGAGAGTGGAGGCACGGCGCGAACGGAGCACCGGCCGGCCGGCCGGTCCCCGCCCGCCGCTTGTCGTCACCGGGGAGAAGCACATGTACGACTACGAGCTGCACCAGGTCAACGCCGCCGAACTGATCCGCCGGGCCGACGCCCAGCGCACCGTCCGTCAGGCCCTGCTCGCCCGCCGGGCGGCGCGTCGTTCCGGACGTGAGGATCCCGAGGGGCGGGTGAGCACGGACCAGGACCGCTTCGCGCACGCCGCCTAGGCCGGGCGGCCCGGCGATGGACGCTCCGGACGCGGTGGGGCGGGTGGTGGCCGTACCGCAGCCCGTCCCACCGCGGCCCGCCCAGCCCGTCCTGCCGCCGCCCGCCCGGCCCGTCCTGCCGCGGCCGGTCGCGCCGGACGTGTGTGCGATGCTCGGCGACGTGGAGAACAGGTCCGTCAGCCCCGAGTTCGTCGGCCGAGCCGAGGAGCTCGCCTCGCTCGTCGACGCGCTCGCCCGCGCCGGCGCGGGCGAGCCGCAGGCGTTGCTGATCGGCGGTGAGGCGGGCGTCGGGAAGACCCGCCTGGTCGAGGAGTTCCTTGCCGCGGCCGGACGCCGAGAAGCCGTCGTCGCCGTGGGCGGCTGTGTGGAGATCGGCGCGGACGGGCTCCCGTTCGCCCCCTTCTCCACCGCACTGCGCGCACTGCGCCGCACCCTGCCGGGGGAAATGGCCTCGGCCTGCGCCGGACAGGAGGGCGAACTGGCCCGGCTCCTGCCCGAACTCGGCGAGGCCGACCGGGACGCGACCGACGAGCACAGCACCGCCCGCCTCTTCGAGCTCACGGCACGACTCCTGGAGCGCATCTCCACGGACCGCACGGTCGTCCTCGTCCTGGAGGACCTGCACTGGGCCGACGCCTCCACCCGGCATCTGCTCGCCTATCTCTTCCGCACCCTGCGCAACGGCCGCCTCGTCGTGATCGGGACCTACCGCGCCGACGACATCCACCGCCGCCACCCCCTGCGCCCGCTCCTGGCGGAACTGGACCGGCTCCGCACCGTCCGCCGTATCGAACTGCCCCGGTTCAGCCACGCCGAGGTGCGCCGCCAGCTCACCGGCATCCTCGCCGTGACACCCGAGGCCGCCCTGGTCGACGACATCTTCGAGCGCTCCGACGGCAACGCCTTCTTCGTCGAGGAACTGGCCCGCAGCCTGGAGTGCTGCGGCGACAGCTCCGGCCTCTCCGACTCCCTGCGCGACCTCCTTCTGGTCCGCGTCGAAGCACTCTCCGACGACGCCCAGAAGGTCGCCAGGATCGTCGCCGAGGGCGGATCCACCGTCGAGCACGAACTGCTGGCCGCCGTCGCCGGGCTCGCCGAGGACGAGCTCAACGAGGCCCTGCGCGCAGCCGTCGGCGCCAACCTGCTGCGCCCCGCACCGGACTCCGACGGCTACCGCTTCCGGCACTCCCTGGTCCGCGAGGCCGTCAGCGACGACCTGCTGCCCGGCGAGCGCTCCCGCCTCAACCGCCGTTACGCGAAGGCCCTGGAGGCGGACCCCGCCCTCGTCCGGGCCGACGAACGGGCCACCCGGCTCGCCAGCTACTGGTATGCCGCGCACGACGCGGCCAAGGCCCTGCCCGCCGTACTCAAAGCAGCGGTCGAGGCCCGCCGCCGCTTCGCCCACTCCGAGCAACTGCGCCTGCTGGAGCGGGCCATGGAGCTGTGGGACGACGTCCCCGACGACGTGCGCCGCACCCTGCGCCCCCTCGACTACGCCGAGGTCTACCCGGCCTGCGGCTGTGACCCCGAGACGACTCCGCTGCGCTACCTCGACCTGATGGCCGAGGCCACCGTCGCCGCCCGTTTCGGCGGCGACCGCGAACGGGCCCTGGCCATCTCGAAGAAGGCCATGCGGGTCCTGGACGCCGAGGGCGACCCCCTGCGCGCCGCCTGGTTCTGGGTGCAGCGCTCCCGGCTGATGCAGGACCTCACCCGGGGCGACGGATGGCAGGAACTCGCCATCGCCCAGGACCTGGTCCGCGGACTGCCCCCGTCCGCCGTGCACGCCGACGTCCTCACCAACGTGGCGAGCTGGGGAGCCCTGCACCGTCCGGGGCCGGAGACGCTCTCCGACGCCGACCGGGCGGTGGAGTACGCCCGGCTCGTCGGGGACGAGTACATCGAACTGCACGCACGTCTCACCCGGGGGTGGCTCACCGCCGACGCGGGCGCGGTCGACGAGGGCCTGGCCGAGATGTACGCCGTCCGGGACCGCGCCGACGAACTGCACCTGGTCCACCTGGTGGGCCGCGCCAGCATCAACCTCCCCTCCTCGCTGGAGTCCATGGGCCGCTCCCTGGAAGCCGTGGCCGCCGCCGACCACGGCATCGAGGTCTGCCACAGCCACGGCATCGCCGACACGGAGGCATGGGTCCTCTCCAACCAGTCCCAGTCCTACTTCTCGCTCGGGTACTGGGACGAGAGCCTGGCGGCCGCCGACGCGGCGGCCCTGCTCGCCCAGTCCCGCAAGTCCCGCGGCCTCGTCGCGACCCGTCGCACCGAACTGGCCATCGCCCGTGGCGACCTCGTCGAGGCCGAGCAGCAACTCGCCCTGGCCCGGCGCCTGTTCGGGCCGCACGACCCACAGCCCCAGCATCTGATCACCCCGGTCCGCCACGCCATGTACATCGCCGCCCGGCAGGGGCGCCTCGCCGAGGCACGGGCCGCGTTCGAGGCGCTGGCCGAGCGGGGCTTCCCGCCCGGCACACAGCGGTACGCCCTGCCGCTGCTCCATGTCGCAGCTGCCGTCGAGGCGGACGCCCGGGGGCTGCCCGCCACCGACCCGGGCCGCCCCGCCGCCCTGGAGCGCATCCGCGGCCACCTGAAGCGGCTGCCGATGCTGATCCCCGTCTGGGCCGCCCACGGGGTGCTTGTCGAAGCCGAACTGGCCCGCGCGGAGGGCGCCGACACCCCCGGCCACTGGTCCCGGGCCGCCGAGGCGTTCGCCCCGCTGCACCGCCCCTACGAACTGGCCCAGATCCGGCATCGCTGGGCCGAGGCGCTCCTCATCGCCCCCGGCGACCGGACCGCCGTGACGGCCCTGCTGCGCGAGGCCCACGCCGTCGCGCACCGGCTGGGCGCCAAGCCGCTGGCCGAGACCGTGGAACAGCTCGCCGGCCGTGCCCGGATCACGCTGGACGCCCCCGACCGGGCTCCGGCCGGGGGCGGTGGGTCCGAGATCCACGCCGCGGTCCTGGTCCCGTCCGCCGAGGGCAGTACCGGGCGGGACGGCGGCGTCGGCGCCATCGGCGCCGGGCGGGCGGGCGCCGCGGAACAGGACCCGGCGGTGGCGGCCGTCGAGTCGTTCGGGCTGACCCCGCGCGAACAGGATGTGCACCAGTTGGTCGCGGCCGGTCACACCAACCGCAGGATCGCCGAGGAGCTGTACATCTCACCGAAGACGGCGAGCGTGCACGTCTCCAACATCCTGGCCAAGCTCGGCGTCTCCAGCCGCGGCGAGGCGGCCGCACTCGCGCACCGGCTGCGGCTCTACCCGGCGCGGCAGGGCTAAGGTCTCCCGTCCGGAGCGGCCGGGTCCGCAGCGGCAGCGCCCGTAGCGCCGTCGTCCTGTACGCCGTCGTGCGCGACCGCGCCGCCCGTTGCGTCGTCGCCCGGAACCTTTGCGCCCGGGGCCTTTCCGTCCGGAACCTCGCCGACCGGGGCCTTCCCGCTCGGGGCCGTTCCGTCCGGGACCTCGCCGTCCGGGGCGGCCGGCTCCGGCGCGCGGACCGTCACCTTGCCCGAGGACAGGTCTATCGGCCCCCGGCCCGGATCACCGACGCCGAGATCCACCCGGCTCAGCTCCAGCCGCTTCTGCTCCTCGGACGTGTGCTTACGGCCCGGGGCGAACAGCTCCTCGAAGAAATTGAACACCGGCCGTGCTCCCTCCGACACACTGCGGCATGGTGCCCCCGGGCGTGGCCGGGCCGTGCGGACACGGCCTAGCGCACCTCCAGCAGCATGATCCGGTCGTCCCCCGGCTTCGGGCTCCCGCGCCCGTCCGTATTGCTGGTGACCAGCCACACCTTGTCGCCCCCCGCGCTCATCACGGTGCGCAGGCGGCCGTACTTCTTGTCCAGGAACGACTGGGGGGCCGCCAATGGTTCCTTGCCCGTCGTCCCGGACAGCGGGATCCGCCAGAGCCGCTCGCCCCGCAGGCCCGCCATCCAGATCGAGCCCTCGGCGTACGCGATCCCGCTCGGGGACGCCTGGGACGTCTTCCACTGGGCCACCGGGTCGACGAACCCCGTCTTGCCCTTCCTGCCCTCGGCGTCGGGCCAGCCGTAGTTCCGGCCCGGCTCGATCAGGTTCAGCTCGTCCCAGGTGTCCTGGCCGAACTCGGAGGCCCACAGCCGCTTCTCCCCGTCCCAGGCCAGCCCCTGCACATTGCGGTGCCCGTACGAATACACCACCGAGTCCGCCGCCGGATTGCCGTGCACCGGCTCGCCGTCCGGGGTCATCCGCAGGATCTTGCCCGCCAGTGACTCCTTGTCCTGAGCCAGCCCGGTGTCCCCGGTCTCGCCGGTGCCCGCGTACAGCATCCGGTCCGGGCCGAACGCGATCCGGCCGCCGTTGTGGATGGCGCCCTTGGGGATGCCCCGCAGGATCGTGTCCGGTGCGCCCAGCCGCTGACCGGCCGGGCGCCCCTCGTCGTACTGCATCCGCGCGATGCGGTTGTCGGACTCGGTGGTGAAGTACGCGTACACCTGATGGTCCGCGCCGTACGTGGCGGAGACCGCGAGGCCCAGCAGTCCGCCCTCACCGGCCGGTGACACCCCGGGGACGGAGCCCAGGAGGGTTTGCTTGCCGCTCGTGCCGTCGATCCGGTGGATCGTGGCATCGTCGCGCGAGGCGACCAGCAGATCACCGCCCGGCAGGACCGCCAGTCCCCAGGGGGAGGCGAGGTCCTTCGTGAGTGTCGACAGCACCTTCACGGAGCCCTTGGCCGGGGGCGGCTCGGGCGACGGGGCGGCCGGGGGAGCGGACGAGGCGTTCGCCGGCGCGGACGCGTCGCCGTCCCGTCCCTTCGTGCCCGCCGCACCCTCCCCGGACGCGCACGCGGCGGACAGCAGCAGCGACGCCGTGGCCAGGACGGCCAACGCCCCCCTGCGCACCACGGGGACATGGACAGATCCGAACACAGCACCGCGCACAGTACTGATCCCTTCCGACGGCGGCATGACTACTGTTCATACACCGCGGGCCCCGCCCGGGGTTCCCGGTGCCGTCAATTCCCCGGCCGTTTCCCCCGGCTGTCCGTTCAGTCCCACGACCCGCGCGCCCGCGGGAGAGCGGCGATCTCCGCCAGATCCCGGTCCTGGAGCCGCAGCCGGGCCGCCGCCGCGTTCTCCACGGCCCACCGTTCCCGCTTCGCACCGGGTACCGGCACCACGTGCGGCCCCTGCCGCAGTACCCAGGCCAGTGCCACCTGTGCCACCGTCGCCCCGTGCCGCTCCGCGATCCGCCGCAGCCCGGCCACCACCGGCTGGTTCGCGGCCATCATCTCCGCCGTGAACCGGGGATGCCTGGCCCGCAGATCGTCCGGCTCGAACCCCTGCCCCGGCTTCAGCGTTCCCGTGAGGTAGCCGTTGCCCAGCGGCATCGCGGCCAGCAGCCCCACACCCCGCGCCGCACACCAGGGCAGCAGCGTCTCCAGGGCCTCGGGGGACCACACGGACAGCTCCGCCTCGACCGCGCTGACCGGGAAGACCTGCTGCACCCGCTCCAGCTGCCGGATCGTTCCGTCATGCACGCCCGCACCGGACCGGCGCGGAGCGCGCGCCCCCACGGCGCACAGCCCGAGCGCGCGCACCTTGCCCGCGGTCACCAGATCGGCCATCGCACCCCAGGTCTCCTCCACCGGGACCTCGGGGTCGGCGCGGTGCAGCTGATAGAGGTCGATCACATCGGTCTGGAGCCGCCGCAGCGAGGCGTCGCAGGCCCGTCGTACGTAGCCGGGCCGGCCGTTGGCCACGATGTGCTGATCACCCACCAGCAGCCCGCACTTGGTCGAGACGAACGCCTCCGAACGGCGCCCCTTGAGCGCCCGCCCGACCAGCAGCTCATTGGTGAACGGGCCGTACATGTCCGCCGTGTCGAGCAGCCGGACACCCGCGTCGAGCGCTGCGTGCACGGTCCGCAACGAACGGTCACCGAGCCGCTGCGACGCGCTGTACCCCCAGCTCATCGGCATACAGCCCAGCCCGACCGCGCCGACGGCGAGCCCCGCCGCACCGATAGTCCTGCGCTCCAACTCCCCGAACCCTCCCTCGGTCCCGCCGATGCGGGACCACACCGGACCCCAAAGTAACCTCTGGCGCCGCGCCACCTCCGGGCAGCCGTCGCAGAGCCGTCCGCAACCCCTCGTGGAACCGCCCCGGCGCCCCCGCGCCGTCGTCGCATAGCCTCCTGACCATGACTTCCGCGACGCATACCGACGTATGGCTGCCATTTCCCGCCGAGGAGATCGACGGGCTCCCCGAGGGTCTCAACTACCGCTTGTGGGACGGCGGCCGGGACTACCCCGCCGATCCCGCGGACTGCGCCTTCTACGTCGTCCCGTACATGAAGGGCTCCGAGGTCGCGGTCCGCCCGCTCGCGTCCATGGGCGCGGTCCAGGTCGTGCAGACCCTCTCCGCCGGGATCGACCATGTCGAGCCGGGTCTCGGTCTGCTGCCCTCCGGGGTGCGGCTGTGCAACGCGAGGGGGGTGCACGAGGCGTCCACCGCGGAACTCGCCCTGGCGCTGGTCCTGGCCTCCCTGCGCGGCTTCCCCGGGTTCGTCCACGGGCAGGACGACGAGAAGTGGCTCTCCGGCTTCTACCCCGCGCTGGCCGACAAGTCCGTCCTGATCGTGGGATACGGATCCATCGGATCGGCCATCGAGGACCGGCTCGCACCCTTCGAGTGCGCGCGGGTGGCACGCGTCGCACGATCCGCCCGGACAACGGCGCGCGGCCCCGTGCACACGCTGGAGGACCTGCCCGCGCTGCTGCCCGAGGCCGATGTCGTCATACTCTCCACCCCGCTGAACCCTTCCTCGCAAGGGCTGGTGGGAGCCGAGTTCCTCGCCGCGATGCCGGACGGCGCCCTGCTGGTGAATGTCGCACGCGGTGGCGTGGTCGACACCGGGGCGCTGCTGTCCGAGCTCGCGTCCGGCCGGCTGCGGGCGGCGCTCGATGTCACCGACCCGGAACCGCTGCCGGCCGGCCATCCTCTCTGGCATGCTCCGAATGTGCTGATCACCCCTCATGTGGGCGGCAGTACCTCGGCGTTCGAGCCCCGGGCGAAGCGTCTGCTGGCCGCTCAGCTCACCCGGTTCGCCGCCGGAGAGCCGGTGCGCAACGTCGTGCGCACCATCGGCTGACGCAGGCGTCCGACGGCGTCCAGCGGAGCCCCGTCGCGGCGGTCGTCGCAGCGCTCGGCACGGCGGTCGGCAGGCGTCCGGCGGGGCGCTCCGCCACGCTGTGAAGCGCTACGGACGCGTCGTGTGGCGACGAAACCGCAGGTCGTCACGGAGCGTAGAGGAACTATGGCCCTGAGTGACGAGTCTGGTGTATCGTCCAGACCGGGGGGCTGCGCCGTGGAAGGGACGGCGCGGGGGGAGCACCGGAACGCGAGGGGGCGACGGGCGATGTGCTGGCCATGGAGAGACGATCCGACGCGGGGCGGGCGACGGCGGTCATCGGTACCACCGGAGCGGGGACGCCGCACCCGCCCGAGGGTGGAATCGCGGTGCCGGACAGGTCCGGCGGAGGGGTCGATGCCGGGGGTGCCGGGCCCGATCCCCGGAGCCTTCCGGTGAGCGCCTTCGGGGCACTGCTCGCCCGTCCGCCGCTCACCGGCAGCCGGGCGGGGCTGCTGCCCCAGATCCTGCTCGCCCTCGTCTGCGGGGGCTACGCCGTGGGAGCGGCCACCGGCTGGGGTTCACCGGAACTGGCCCTCGTCATGGGGGACTTCGGCCTCAGCGTCGCCGCGACGATCGCCGCGGTCTCCTGCTTCCTCTACGCACGCGCCAGCGGCCGGCGGCTGCGGCCCGCCTGGCTGCTGTTCTCGTTCTCCTCCCTGATGGCCGCCGGAGGGAACGCGGTCTGGGGCTGGTACGAAGTGGTGCTGGGGCTCCCGGTGCCCACGCCTTCGCTGGCCGATCTCTTCTACCTCTGCTTCGCGCCGCCCGCGATCGTCGGGCTGCTCGTCCTCGCCAAGCGTCCCGTCACCCGGGCCGGGTGGGTGTGCCTGGCCCTGGACTCCTGGCTGATCGGCGGCTCGCTGCTCACGCTCTCCTGGAGCCTCGCCCTGGCCCACACCGCGCAGGTGGCCAACGTCGAGGACGCCAGCGTGGCCCGTGCGGCGCTCTCGCTGGCCTACCCGTTGCTCGACATCGTGCTCGTCTCCATGGTGCTCGCGCTCCACTTCCGCCGGGTCAACGCCAACCGCTCCGCGGTCAATCTGGCCATCGCCGCGCTCGCCCTGACCGTCCTGAGCGACGCGGTGTTCACCTCACCGCTGCTGCGCTCCACCTACCGCTCGGGCGAACTGCTCGACGCGGGCTGGTTCGCCGGCTCGCTGCTTCTCGCCTACGCCCCCTGGGGTGCCCGGCGCGCCGCGAGCCGCTCCGACCGGCCCTTCGGTCCGCCGCGGGCCACCACCAGCCGGCCGATCGCCGGGTCCCTGGCCGCCCTGACCCCGTATCTGGCCGCCGCCGTCTGCACCCTGGGCATCCTGTACAACGTGGTCGAGGGGCGCCGGGTGGACCAGGTCGTGGTGCTCACCGGCTGTGCCGTCGTCCTGGCCCTGGTCGTCCGGCAGGGCATCATGCTCCTCGACAACATCACCCTCACCCAGGAGCTGGCCCAGAAGGAGAACCACTTCCGCTCCTTGGTGCAGGGGTCCAGCGACGTCATCATGATCGCCGCGCCCTCCGGCACACTCCGCTACGTCAGCCCCGCCGCGGCCGGTGTGTACGGGCGTGAAGCGGACGATCTCGTCGGCTCCGAGCTGTCCTCGGTCATCCACCCCGAGGACCTCGGCGGGGTGGTCCACGAGCTGCGGCGGTTTCTCGCCACCCCGCCCCACGAGGAGCCCACCACCCGGATCGAGTGCCGCTTCAGATCCGGCACCGGTGACTGGCTCAATGTCGAGTCCACCGTCAACCGGCACCACGGCGGCCTTCTGCTCAACAGCCGGGACGTGACCGAACGGGTCCGCCTCCAGGCGCAGTTGCAGCACAACGCCGAACACGACCCGCTCACCGACCTGCCCAATCGCGCCCTCTTCACCAAACGCGTCCGCCAGGCACTCGGCGGGCGCCGCTCCGGTGACCCGGGCACCGCCGTGCTCTTCATCGACCTCGACGGCTTCAAGGCGGTCAACGACACCATCGGCCACCAGGCGGGCGACGAACTCCTCATCCAGGCAGCCCGCCGCCTGGCCGAATCCGTACGGGCCGGGGACACCGCGGCCAGGCTCGGCGGTGACGAGTTCGCCGCGCTCATCATCGGCGACGGCACACGCGACCAGGCCGCGCGGGAGTATCAGGTCCACGACATCGCCGACCGGCTGCGCCTCACGCTCTCCCAGCCGTACCGGATCGGCGCCAGCGAGGTCCGGGTGGCGGCCTCCATCGGCGTCGCCTTCGCCGAGCCCGCCATCACCCCCACCGACCTCATGCGCAACGCGGACCTCGCGATGTACCGGGCCAAGGCGGGCGGCAAGGACCGGGTCGAGCTGTACGCCCCGCAGATGCAGGCCGACGTCGTCCGCCGCTCCGAGCTGGCCGCCCGGCTGCGCACCGCCCTGCGCGACGGGGAGTTCGCCCTGCTGCACCAGCCGGTCGTCCATCTGGCCAGCGGGTCCGTCGCCGCCGTCGCCGCCCAGGCCCGCTGGCGTTCCGCGCAGGGCATCCTGTTCACCCCCGCCGAGTTCCTGCGGGTCCCCGACGACAGCGACCGCACCGCCGAGCTCGGCCGCTGGCTGCTCGAAGAGGCCGTCGCGCAGGCCGCCGAACGGGCCAGGGCCGGACACCCCGTCTCCGTCTCCGTACGGCTGTCCGCCGGCCGGCTCCTGGACAGGACCCTGCCCTTCGGCTCCGTCGAAGCGCTCCTGACCCGGTACGGGCTGCCCTCCGGGGCGCTGATGATCGAGGTGGCCGACAGCGACCCACGGGTCTCCTTCGACGATCTGGAGCAGCGGCTCGTCGCGCTGCGCCGGCTCGGCGTACGTATCGCGCTGGACGGCTTCGGCAGCGGTTACGCGGCGATCAACGCGCTGCGCCGCCTCCCCATCGACGTACTGAAACTGGACCGCGGGCTGGTCGAGGGAGTGGTGGAGTCCGCCCGGCTCCACAAGATCACGAGCGGGTTGCTGCGGATCGCCTGCGATCTCGGCATGCAGTCCGTGGCCGACGGCGTCGACGTACCGGAGCAGGTCCTCGCGCTGCGCGCCATGGGGTGTACGCACGGCCAGGGGATGGCCTTCTCCGGCCCGCTGGACGAGTACCGGCTGCGCCGTGCGCTGGTCCGCGGAGAGTTCCCGGTGCCCGGCGTTCCCACCGCCCGGCCGGTCCTCGCGGGCGGCTCGATTCCGCTCCTCGCCGGATCACATGCTGAGACGCCCATCCCACCCACTTGACACCTCATGCGTGCCGGAGAGAGGGTCAATGCCATGCGCACCCGAATTCTCGTACTTGGAAAGCGCGTCGGCTGAAGCAGAGTCACTCCCTGACACTCTGCAGACCGCACCGGCGCGCTCCCCTCGCTTGCCTCACGGCACGAGGGGTTTTTTGTTGCACCGGCACCCCGCAAAACGCTGCAAAACACCCGCGAAAACCCTCAGCTTCGAGAAGAGAATGTCGATGACCGAGCAGGCCACCGGGGCCCACCACCCGCAGCCGCGCGCCCGTAACGGCGGACCGTCGTCCGTCACCGTTGAGCACCTCACGGGCGCGCAGTCCCTCATCCGTTCTCTTGAGGAAGTCGGCGCCGACACGGTATTCGGCCTCCCCGGCGGTTGCATCCTCCCGGCGTACGACCCGCTGATGGACTCCACCCGGGTCCGCCACATCCTGGTCCGCCACGAGCAGGGTGCCGGTCACGCGGCCACCGGGTACGCGCAGGCCACCGGCAAGGTCGGTGTCTGCATGGTCACCTCGGGCCCCGGCGCCACCAACCTGGTCACCCCGATCGCCGACGCGCACATGGACTCCGTGCCGCTCGTCGCGATCACCGGCCAGGTCGCCTCCAAGGCGATCGGCACGGACGCCTTCCAGGAAGCCGACATCTGCGGCATCACGATGCCGATCACGAAGCACAACTTCCTGGTCACCCGCGCCGAGGACATCGCGCACACCATCTCCGAGGCCTTCCACATCGCCTCCACCGGCCGCCCCGGACCGGTCCTCGTCGACATCGCCAAGGACGCCCTCCAGTCGCAGACCACGTTCAGCTGGCCGCCCACCCAGGACCTGCCGGGCTACCGCCCGGTCACCAAGCCGCACGCCAAGCAGATCCGCGAGGCCGCCAGGCTCATCACCCAGGCCAAGCGCCCCGTGCTGTACGTCGGCGGCGGCGTCCTCAAGGCGGGTGCCACCGCCGAGCTGAAGGTCCTCGCGGAGCTCACCGGAGCGCCCGTCACCACCACACTGATGGCGCTCGGCGCATTCCCCGACAGCCACCCGCTGCACGTCGGAATGCCGGGCATGCACGGTGCGGTCACCGCCGTCACCGCGCTGCAGAAGGCCGACCTGATCGTCGCCCTCGGAGCCCGTTTCGACGACCGCGTCACCGGCAAGCTGGACAGCTTCGCCCCGTACGCCAAGATCGTCCACGCCGACATCGACCCGGCCGAGATCGGCAAGAACCGCGCCGCCGACGTGCCGATCGTGGGGGACGCCCGCGAGGTCCTGGCCGACCTGGTCCAGGCGGTCCAGGCGGAGCACACCGAGGGCCACATCGGCGAGGCCGCCCGAACGGGATACGCGGCCTGGTGGAAGGACCTCAACCGCTGGCGCGACACCTACCCGCTCGGCTACGACCTGCCCGCGGACGGCAGCCTCTCCCCGCAGCAGGTCATCCAGCGCATCGGCAGGCTCGCCCCCGAGGGCACGATCTTCGCGGCGGGCGTCGGCCAGCACCAGATGTGGGCCTCCCACTTCATCGACTACGAGCAGCCCGCCACCTGGCTGAACTCGGGCGGCGCCGGGACGATGGGCTACGCGGTCCCGGCCGCGATGGGTGCCAAGGCCGGCATGCCGGACCGTACGGTCTGGGCCATCGACGGCGACGGCTGCTTCCAGATGACCAACCAGGAACTCACCACCTGCGCGCTCAACAACATCCCGATCAAGGTCGCCATCATCAACAACGGCGCGCTCGGGATGGTCCGCCAGTGGCAGACCCTGTTCTACAACCAGCGCTACTCCAACACCGTGCTGCACTCCGGCGCCGACACGGACGGCATCCCGGCGAAGGGCACCCGCGTGCCGGACTTCGTCAAGCTGTCCGAGGCCATGGGCTGCTACGCGATCCGCTGCGAGGACCCGGCCGACCTGGACAAGGTCATCGAAGAGGCCAACTCCATCAACGACCGCCCCGTCGTGGTCGACTTCATCGTCCACGAGGACGCCATGGTGTGGCCGATGGTCGCCGCCGGCACCTCCAACGACGAGGTCATGGCAGCCCGCGGTGTCCGCCCCGACTTCGGCGACAACGAAGACGACTGAGAGACAGAGAGAGACCGACTCCATGTCCAGCAAGCACACGCTCTCCGTCCTGGTCGAGAACAAGCCCGGTGTCCTCGCCCGGATCACGGCCCTGTTCTCCCGGCGCGGCTTCAATATCGACTCGCTCGCGGTCGGTACCACCGAACACCCCGACATCTCCCGCATCACCATCGTCGTGAATGTCGAGGACCTGCCCCTGGAGCAGGTGACCAAGCAGCTCAACAAGCTGGTCAACGTCCTGAAGATCGTCGAACTCGAGCCCTCCGCTGCGATCCAGCGCGAGCTCGTCCTGGTGAAGGTCCGCGCCGACAGCGAGACCCGCTCCCAGATCGTCGAGATCGTCCAGCTGTTCCGCGCCAAGACCGTGGACGTCTCCCCGGAGGCCGTCACGATCGAGGCGACCGGAGGGGCCGACAAGCTGGAGGCCATGCTCAAGATGCTGGAGCAGTACGGCATCAAGGAGCTGGTCCAGTCCGGCACCATCGCCATAGGGCGCGGCGCGCGCTCGATCACCGACCGGTCCCTGCGCGCACTCGACCGCACGGCGTAGCCCGGCCGGCGGCCCCGGCCGCCGGCCCGCCGCTCGCATGGCGAGACCCGAGAACGTATACGACGCACCCCGCCGTACGGTGGGACGCAACACCTGCACACCAAGGAGAAGACCCAGTGGCCGAGCTGTTCTACGACGACGATGCCGACCTGTCCATCATCCAGGGCCGCAAGGTCGCGGTCATCGGCTACGGCAGCCAGGGCCACGCCCACGCGCTGTCGCTCCGTGACTCCGGCGTCGACGTCCGCGTCGGTCTGCACGAGGGCTCGAAGTCCAAGGCCAAGGCCGAGGAGCAGGGCCTGCGAGTGGTGACCCCCGCCGAGGCCGCCGCCGAGGCCGACGTCATCATGATCCTCGTCCCGGACCCGATCCAGGCCCAGGTCTACGAGGAGTCCATCAAGGACAACCTCAAGGACGGCGACGCGCTGTTCTTCGGCCACGGCCTGAACATCCGCTTCGACTTCATCAAGCCGCCGGCCAACGTCGACGTCTGCATGGTCGCCCCGAAGGGCCCCGGCCACCTCGTCCGCCGCCAGTACGAGGAAGGCCGCGGCGTCCCGTGCATCGTGGCCGTCGAGCAGGACCCGACCGGCAACGGCCTGGCGCTCGCCCTCTCGTACGCCAAGGGCATCGGCGGCACCCGCGCCGGCGTCATCAAGACGACCTTCACCGAGGAGACCGAGACCGACCTGTTCGGTGAGCAGGCCGTCCTCTGCGGTGGCACCGCCGCCCTGGTCAAGGCCGGTTTCGAGACCCTGACCGAGGCCGGCTACCAGCCGGAGATCGCGTACTTCGAGTGCCTGCACGAGCTGAAGCTCATCGTGGACCTCATGTACGAGGGCGGCCTGGAGAAGATGCGCTGGTCCATCTCGGAGACCGCCGAGTGGGGCGACTACGTCACCGGCCCGCGGATCATCACCGAGGACACCAAGGCCGAGATGAAGAAGGTGCTCGCCGAGATCCAGGACGGCACCTTCGCCAAGGCGTGGATGGCCGAGTACCACAACGGTCTGCCCAAGTACAACGAGTACAAGAAGGCCGACGGCGACCACCTGCTGGAGACCACCGGCCGTGAGCTGCGCAAGCTCATGAGCTGGGTCAACGACGAGGACGCGTAGGTCCTTCGCCGGGGGCGGGTCCATCGGGCCCGCCCCCGGCACCGCAGCCGTCTCACACCCCCGTGTCACTGCGGGAGAGGCGGCGGGGGAAGGGGCGGCACCGCACGGGTGGACACCACGTCCACCCTCGTGCGGGTGATCCTTCCACCGGGGCGCAATATGCGCTCCGTCGCATGACTACACTTCTCCACACATACACGCGTCAGGGCCCACAGTGTCGTGCGTCTACCACGCGGCTAGCCCCTCCACCGCCTGCGGCCGTCGGGACGGCCGTCCGCACTGGACTTGTGAGGACTCACGTGAGCTCGAAACCTGTCGTACTCATCGCTGAAGAGCTGTCGCCCGCCACGGTCGACGCCCTGGGTCCGGATTTCGAGATCCGGCACTGCAACGGCGCGGACCGCGCCGAACTCCTCCCCGCGATCGTCGATGTCGACGCCATCCTGGTGCGCTCCGCCACCAAGGTCGACGCCGAGGCCATCGCCGCCGCGAAGAAGCTCCGGGTCGTCGCCCGTGCCGGTGTCGGTCTGGACAATGTCGACGTCTCCTCGGCCACCAAGGCCGGCGTGATGGTCGTCAACGCCCCGACGTCCAACATCGTCACCGCCGCCGAGCTCGCCTGCGGCCTGCTGGTCGCCACCGCGCGCAACATCCCGCAGGCCAACACCGCCCTGAAGAACGGCGAGTGGAAGCGCTCCAAGTACACGGGCGTCGAGCTGAGCGAGAAGGTCCTCGGCGTCGTCGGTCTCGGCCGCATCGGCGTCCTGGTCGCGCAGCGCATGTCGGCCTTCGGCATGAAGATCGTCGCGTACGACCCCTACGTACAGCCGGCCCGCGCCGCGCAGATGGGCGTCAAGCTCCTCAGCCTGGACGAGCTGCTGGAGGTCGCCGACTTCATCACCGTGCACCTGCCCAAGACCCCCGAGACGCTCGGCCTGATCGGTGACGAGGCGCTGCACAAGGTGAAGCCCTCGGTGCGCATCGTCAACGCCGCCCGCGGTGGCATCGTCGACGAGCAGGCCCTCGCCTCCGCCCTCAAGGAGGGCCGTGTCGCGGGTGCCGGTCTGGACGTGTACACGAAGGAGCCCTGCACGGACTCCCCGCTGTTCGAGTTCGACCAGGTCGTCTGCACCCCGCACCTGGGCGCCTCCACCGACGAGGCCCAGGAGAAGGCGGGCATCGCGGTCGCCAAGTCCGTACGCCTGGCCCTCGCCGGTGAGCTCGTGCCGGACGCGGTCAACGTGCAGGGCGGTGTGATCGCCGAGGACGTACGCCCCGGGCTGCCGCTCGCCGAGAAGCTCGGCCGGATCTTCACCGCGCTCGCGGGCGAGGTCGCGGCCCGGCTCGACGTCGAGGTGTACGGCGAGATCACCCAGCACGATGTGAAGGTGCTGGAACTCTCGGCGCTCAAGGGCGTCTTCGAGGATGTCGTCGACGAGACCGTGAGCTACGTCAACGCCCCGCTCTTCGCGCAGGAGCGCGGTGTCGAGGTCCGCCTCACCACCAGCTCCGAGTCGCCCGACCACCGCAATGTGGTGACCGTCCGCGGCACACTGTCGAGCGGCGAGGAGGTCGCGGTCTCCGGCACGCTGGCCGGCCCGAAGAACCTCCAGAAGATCGTGGCCATCGGCGACCACGACGTCGACCTGGCGCTGGCCGACCACATGGTCGTGCTGCGCTACCAGGACCGTCCCGGCGTCGTCGGCGCGGTCGGCAAGATCCTCGGCGAGGCCGGGCTGAACATCGCGGGCATGCAGGTCTCGCGGGCGGCCGTGGGCGGCGAGGCGCTGGTCGTCCTCACCGTGGACGACACCGTCCCGCAGCCCGTGCTGAACGAGATCTCGGTGGAGATCGGCGCCGCCTCGGCCCGTTCGGTGAACCTCACCGCCTGACCCCCGCACCGGCCGGACACCGTACCCGGCAGCTGGACGCGCGTTCTCCGCGAGCGTCCAGCTGCCGGGTACGGTGCTGTCCGGGGCCCGACCGGGCAGGGCGGGGCCGGGGAGGATGGGCCCGGTGTTGGGCCCTGGGACCCACGACGGGACAGGGGTCCCGGCCCTAGCGTGAGCCGTTGTCATGTCGCTACTGACAGCGGGGGTTGGGGTCACGTATGTCTGCGATCGGTGGCATACCCATTCCAGGAGCGGCTGCTCCCGTACCTGTCCCCGGGCGGCGTGATCTGCCCCGCCCGCTCGCCACGGCACGTGTGCTGCTCCTCGTGCTGTTCGGCGCGACGGTCCTCGGCGGGCTCGGGCTCCTCGGCTCGGCCCTGGCCGTGGACGCGATGGGCGCACAGGTCCTCGGCGTCATGCTCTACGCCTCCGCTCCCGGCGTCCTGGGCCTGCTGCTCGCGCGGCACGTCAGGACCGGCGGAAAACGGGTGTGGTGGGGACTGGTCGCCGTACAGGTGTGGCTGTTCCTCGGGGGCGTCGCCAACATCGGTGACGGTTCGGCGGACGGCTTCAGCCAGTTGCTCCTGCCGACGCTGATCCTCGTCCTCCTCCTGCGGCCGCAGAGCCGCGCGTGGTTCCTGCTGCCGTCGGGGGAGCGGGGCGAGAAGCCCAAGTTCTCGCTCCCGCACATGATCACCTGGCGCCGCGACCGGGGTCAGTCGGCCCTGGAGTACCTGGGCCTGGTGCTGATCGTCGTCGCGCTCATCGGGGCGATGACGGTGGGCGGCCTGGGCGGCCGTATCACCGAGGGCCTCCAGTCGGCGATCTGCTCGCTCACCGGTTCGGCGTGCCCGGTGTCCCCGGGCGGCAGCGGCTCGGTCGAGGCGGGCGGCGGCAAGGACGGCGGCGCCACGGAGGGCGGCGCGACCGGGGGTGCGGACGGCGGCGCGGACGGCGGCGCGACCGGTGGTACGGAGGGCGGCTCGACCATCACGGGCGGCACCGGCTCCACGGGCGGCACCGGCTCCACGGGCGGCACCGGCTCCACGGGCGGCTCCGGCTCCACGGGCGGTACGGAAGGCGGTTCCTCCGGCGGTACGGGCGGCAGCGGCGGCTCGACCGGGGGCGACACGACGGGCGGTTCCACGGGCGGCGGCACCACCGGCTCCACCGGCTCCGGTGGAGGCACCGGCGGCCCCGACGACGACGGCCGTCCCGGCACCGGCGAGGACACCTTCCCCGAGGCGGGCGAGGAGCCCGAGGCCGACTACGACCAGCCCGCCTCCGCCGAGGGCGAGGGCGAGGGCGAGGACGGCGACGGCGGCAGCAAGGCCGAGGAGAAGGAGGACTGCGGCGGCTGGGGCTTCTTCGGATGCGCCTGGGACCGCACGACCCAGGTCGTCAAGGGCGTGGCCGTCGACGGGATCTGGGGCGATGTCACCGGCATCGTCGACCTCTTCAAGCCCGAGACCTGGTCCGGGATCGCCGATTACGGCAGCCAGCTCGGCGACAAGTGGATGCAGGACTCCAAGGGCGCGGGCGACAAGTGGGACGACGGCGACTACCTCGGCGCGGTCTGGGACTGGACCAAGGCTTCCGGCAACACCGTGGGGTCGGTCGCCGACACCGTTTTCGTCGGTGACGAGGTCCGCGAGCGCTGGAACAACGGCGAGAAGACCCGGGCCGTCACCGATGTCGTCTGGAACATCGGGTCCATGTTCATCCCCGGCTACGACGTGGCGAAGGTCGTCGGCAAGGTCGGGGTGCTCGGCAAGGTCGGCAAGGTCGCCGAGCAGGTGGCCGAAGCCGCGGGGGAGGCGGGGGCCGCCGCACGCCGGGCCCGCAAGGCTCTCGAAGCCGGCGACATCGACGGGGTCCGCAAGGCGGCGAAGGAGGCCGACGACGCCGCGGACGCCGCCGAGGACGCCGCACGCAGGACCGGCTGTGTGATCGCGTCCGGGCCGCCGCTGGTGCGGTACGGAGGCTCCGGAGGTTCCGGCGGCTCCACCGGAGTCGGCGGTTCCGGCATCGGTGTGCTGGCCTCCGGGTCCACCGGCCGGGTGATCCTCGCGGACGGCGGCTGCGACGAGGCGGCCAAGGCCAAGGCGAAGGAGGCCCGCGACCAGGAGCGGGCCGCCCACCTGGACCAGAAGCGGCTGGAGGAGCCGGAGCGGGCGCGCAAGGCCGAGCTGGACAAGAAGCAGTACCCCGAGGCCAACCGCAACGACACGTCCGACCCGCGCAACTACAACCCGCCGTCCTGGGCCGACGACCTGAAGGACCGCAAGCTCGGTGACGCGGACCTCGGCGACGGCTACTGGGCCAGCCGCGACCGCAACCCCGCGCCCAACTGGAAGAACGAGTCCTGGCTCCGCTACCAGGAGCAGGTCACCGGGACGAACCGCGGCCAGGAGTACGTCGTACCGCACCCCAAGGACGGCAAGCCGGCCGTGGAGTACGACGGCTGGGACTCCGGCCGGCAGACGTTCCTGGAGGCCAAGAACGGCTACGGCAGCTACCTCTCGAAGACGGACAGCGGCACCCTCACCCCGTCCGGCAAGGACAAGTTCGTCACCGAGGCGCGGTCCCAGGTCGAGGCGTCCGGCGGCCGTGCCGTCGAATGGCACTTCTCCGACCCGGACGTGGCCAAGGCCGCCCGCAAGGCGTTCCGCGACGAAGGACTGCCGATCAAGGTCGTCTACAGCAAGCCGAAGGTGAACGACAGCACCAGGAAACCGGGTGCGTTCGACGAGTAGCCTGCACGGCGTGGCCCCCGGCCGGTCCGGGGCCACGCCGACGGACGACGGTCGACGGAGGAAAAGCGGATGCGACGTGTAGTGCGGGGTTTCTGGGGGCCCAGGCCCGAGTCGGCCGAGGCGCTGGCCGGTCGCTGGAAACACACCCTCGACCAGCTCACGGCCCTGCTCCCCGAGGCCGGTTCACCGGCCGGGGCGGGCCTGACCGGTCCGTGGCGGCAGGTCCACGCGTCGGGGCCCGGCACCGAACTCCCGGCGGACGAGGCCGCGCTGCTCGCCGCTCTGCGTCTGGTGCGGACGGCCGACGACTGGTCCGACGTCACGGGCACCGGACTGCGGATCGCCCGCGGTGGCGGGTCCGGCTGGAAGGCGGAGATCAGCGGTCTGGCGGGCGGCACGCCGGAGTTCCTGCTCCAGTCGCTCGTGATCGCCCTCCACGCGCCGGACGACGCGGAGGTCCCGGAGGCCGCGCTGCTCGCGGCCCTCGCCCGGGTGTGGGAGCCGGACTTCGGGGACGTGAGCGACGACGACGTGCTCGACGCCCTGGAGGACGACGCCGGCTTCTCCGTGGGGGACCCCGTGGTGGGGCGGGTCGGCTATCTCTCCCCGGGCCGCGCGGCCCTGGTGCCGGACGAGCTGAAGGCGGTCCGCGAGGAATTGCCGGGCGGCGGTGTGCTCCTGCGCATCGCGGCCCCCGGCGACACCGACGCGGTGGTCCGGGCCTACGAACGGCTGAACGGGGCCGGGGCGCTGCGGCCGCTGCCGCGCCCGATGGACCGGGCCGCGCTGTGAGCGCCCGGACCGGTGAGCCGTTCGCCACGGAGCGGGCCGTGTCCGAGGTCGAGGACCTGCTCGGGGGCCCCGTACCGTCCACCGGGCCCACCGTGGGGGAGGGCGACCCGGACACCGGCGAGTGGACCGCCACCAGCGGTGCGGGCTTCCGGATCGTCCCGCTCTGGGAGGGCGACCCGCTGACCGGTGTGTACGCCCCCGAGTGGAACGACGCCGAGGAGGCCGCCGAGGCCCATCTGGCCGCTCTCGTGGCGGAGTTGGACGCCCGATGGGGTGCGCACCGGGCGGTGGCCATGCATGTGGCGCTCTTCCGGAAGCAGGAGGGCGCGCCGCTGCCCCCGCTGTTCGAGGCGCTGCTCGGACAGGACCTCTACGGCGACCTGACCGTCTGGGGACCGGTGCCGGCTGCGGTGGCTGGACCGGCGGGCGCGCCGGACCGCTGGATCGCGGTGTGTGTCGGGCACAGCGACGGGGACGCGCCGCTGGTGATGGCGGCCCTGGTCAGCGACCGGCCGGTCACGGAGCTGCCGGCGGGGGAGCGCTGACCGAACGGCGTACCGCGTCCGGACGGTCTATGCGCCCGGGTCCTCCGGGCGCTCCCGGTCCTCCGGGTACACCGCCCGGAGCTGGCCGCGTACGAAGCCGTCGAGGTCGTCCAGGCCCGCGGCCGCCAGCGTGTCGGGGCCGTCGGCCAGCAGATGCACGAGGGCGCCGTGCATCGCGAGGGTGACGGCGGCGGCCCGTTGCGGGGTGACGGGCAGTCCGGCGGCCCGTTGGGCCAGCTCCAGGCCGGTGAAGTCGGATGTGGCGATCGGGTCGAGGATCGTCGACAGCCACGGCTTGCGGGCCGCCTCGGCCTGGAGCTCCAGGTAGGCGAGCAGACGGGACCGGCCCGGCCCGGCGACGTTCTCCAGGAGTCCCCGGAGCACGGCCACCAGGCCCTCGCGGTCGGTGGGACCCGGTCCGGCGGCGGCCAGTCGCTCCGTGATCGCCCGGTACTGCTCCAGGCAGCGTTCGGCCACCGCGCGCAGCAGGGCGTCCCTGGTCGGGAAGTAGTTCTTGGTGGTGCCGTGCGGTACCTCCGCGGCCGAGTCGACGGCGCGGTGCGTCAGACCGCGACCGCCCGCGTCGGCCAGTACCTCGATCGCCGCGTCACGCAGCCGGTCCCGCCGGTCCGGATTCACCGTCCGCCCTCCTTCTCCTGGATGACCTGCTCACAGGGGTGCCCCGCGCACAGAGGTGTGCCGCTCACAGGGGTGCCCCGCGCACAGAGGTGCGCCTTGCCCCGCCCGTGCCGCCTTGCTCACACTACCCCAGCCGTGGTACCACAGATGTGGTGATCTGATTCCGGGGCGGACGAGCTGAGGAGACCGGCATGACCGGAACGGCGGCAGTGGTCGGGGCGGGAGTCGGCGGGCTGGCGACGGCGATCGGGCTGCGCCGCGCGGGGTGGGCGGTGTCGGTCGTCGAGCGGCGGGCGGAGGTTGAGCGCTACGGCACCGCGTTCGGCATCCACCCCACCGCGCAGGCCGCGCTCGACCGCTTGGGGGTGGCGGCGTTCCGCGGCCGGGCGGTGCCGTACCGGGGCGCGCGGATCCGCACCCCGGCGGGCGAGGTGATGGCGAGCCTCCCGCTGGAGCGGATCGAGCGGAAGGCCGGCTGCCCCGAACTGCTGATCTCTCGGCCGTATCTGATCGACGCCCTGCTCGCCGTGCTGGACGCCTTCGGGGATGTGCCGCTCACGTTCGGCGAGAACGTCGGTGATGTGGACGCGCTGGTGGCCGGGCACGACCTGGTGGTCGGCGCCGACGGAATCCGCAGCGCCGTGCGCACCGCGCGCTTCGGCGGGCGCAGCGGCCCGCGGAGCGTCGGCTCCGTCGCCTGGATCGGTACCGCCGACTTCGAGAGCGGTGTCCACGGCGAGACCTGGGGCAGGGGCCGGTTCTTCGGGATGACCCCGGTCGAGCCGGGCCGCACCAACTGGTACGCCACGGTGCCCGAGGCCGTCACCGCCGAGGAGCTGCGCGGGTACTTCGAGGGCTGGCACGACCCCATCCCGCGCATCCTCGCCGGTACCGACCCGTCCCACCGGATCCGCTACGAGATGCGGCACCTGTTCCCCGCCCTGCCCACCTTCGTCCACGGCGGGAGCGTCGCGCTGGTCGGCGACGCGGCACACGCCATGACGCCCAACCTGGGCCAGGGCGCGTGCACGGCGATCCTCGACGCGGAGGCCCTGACCCGGGCCGTCGCGGAACACGGTCGAACCGGTCTGCCCGCCGCCCTGCGCGCCTACGACGCGGAGCGCCGCCGCAGCGCCCAGCGGGTCGCCTTCGGCTCCCGCAGCCTGCACCGCTTCATGACCACCGGGCGCACCGGCCTGCGGGACGCGCTGGTCCGCATGATGCCGGGCTGAGGGAGTCGTGCGCGTACCGCCGGACCCAGCAGCCGTGCGCGTACCGCCGGTGTCGCGGGACTCGTCCGCACAGGGCCGGGCCGGGGCAGGGGCCGTCGCCGCTGTAGGTTCCACCTTCTCGTGCGCGCCGGCTCCAGCGGAGATACCGGATTCCGCGCGAAGTGAGTACTGCGGGTGCCGGTCCTCCATGCGCAATAGGCGGCCCGCACGACCCCGAAACGATCAACCGGGAATCAAGCCGGTGGATCCGGGGTGAGTCAGCGCACCGGGCAAGGGGGGATCTCCCAGTACCTGTATCACCAGGGTCTCCCAGACGTCCCGAACGCCTGTCAACCTGATTGAGTCGAAAGCGTCGACAACGCTCCATGGACGCGCACTGCGGCTTTACCCCATCAGTTCAATTGAGCTGCCCCGAATGCGTGACCGTGTCGGCGCATTCCTCCACGGCAGAAGGGACGGAGACCAATGGCGGACAACCAATTCACCACTCACACAGAACTTTTCGATCTGAGTGGGAAGTACGCCCTCGTCACTGGCGGCACCAGGGGAATTGGGATGATGGTGGCGCGCGGCCTTCTCCAGGCGGGCGCCCGCGTCGTCATCAGCTCACGCAAGGCAGACGCGTGCGCCAAGGCACAGCATCTACTGTCCGAATTCGGCGACGTTCAAGCAGTCCCCGCCGACCTGTCCAGGCGCGACGAGTGTCAGCGCCTCGCTGATCTTGTCAAGGCCGACTCGGAACGCCTGGACATCCTTGTCAACAACGCGGGAGCGATGTGGCGCGAGCCGCTGGAGACGTTCCCGGACGAGGCCTGGGACACAGTGATCGACCTCAACCTCAAGTCGCCGTTCCGGCTGGTGCAGGCGCTGCTCCCCGCACTTCGCAGGGCAGGCACCGCCGATGATCCCGCGCGGATCATCAACATCGGCAGTATCGCCGCCATCCACGTCGCCCAGTCGCCCAACTACTCGTACGCCAGCAGCAAAGCGGCACTCCATCAACTCACCAGAGTGCTGGCCAGAGAGCTGGGCCCACAGCACGTCACGGTGAACGCGATAGCACCGGGAGTGTTCCCGTCGCGGATGATGGCGTCCACGCTCGATGCCATCGGCGACACGATCGCGGCGGCGGCCCCTCTGCGCCGGCTCGGCCGCGACGACGACATGGCGGGTATCGCCGTGTTTCTCGCCGGCCGGGCCGGGTCCTACCTCACGGGCACCATCATCCCGGTGGACGGCGGCATCGCGACGACCGCATCGGGTACCCCTTAGGCTGCGGGACGGGCTTACGGTGAGGGGATGGCCACGATGGATCCACGCACCGGGATACAGGAGTTTCTCAGCTCGCGTCGCGCCCGCATCGCACCGGAGCAGGCGGGCCTGCCCGCTTACGGCGGCAACCGTCGGGTCAAAGGTCTGCGCCGCGAGGAGGTAGCGCTACTGGCGGGGGTATCCGTCGACTACTACGTGCGCATGGAGCGCGGCAGCCTCGCCGGTGCCTCCGACGGCGTGCTCGACGCGTTGGCCTCTGCCTTGCAACTCGACGAGGCCGAGCGCGACCACCTGTTCCACCTCGCGCGCCAATCCAGGGCGCCCAGTGGCCCACGCCGGCGTAGGCCTGCCGTGACGGTGCGCTCGACGCTGCGGCAGGTGCTCGACGCGATCTCCGATGCGCCGGCCTGGATCGGTAACGGCCGTTATGACGTGCTCGCCATGAACCAACTCGCTCGCGCGCTGTATTCACCGGTGCTGGCCGACCCGCGACGGCCCGCGAACACAGCGCGGTTCGTCTATCTGAGCCCCGAGGCGGCCGGAGATTTCTTTGTCGACCACGACCAAATCGCCGGTGACGTGGCCGCGAAGCTACGCATGGAAGCCGGCCGCAATCCGCACGACGAGGAGCTGATCGCCCTGGTCGGCGAACTGTCGACGTGCAGTGAGCTATTTCGGCAGCGGTGGGCATCCCAGGACGTGCGGCTGCACCGGTCCGGCCGCAAGCGTGTGCGCCATCCGATCGTGGGCCGGCTCGATTTGGACGTCGAGTCCCTGGAACTGCCCGCCGAACCCGGCCTGCGCCTCAACGTCTACACCGCACCCGCGGACACACCGACCGCTGACACATTGGCGCTCCTGGCGTCGTGGGCGGCCACCCGACAGACGCTGGCGACCGAGCTCGGAGCACACAACGGATAGTCCAACCCCTACAGCTCTTGGTCACCGTGCGGAGTCAGTGCGCACAGCTCCTTGGGATTGCGCGTTCAGTGCGCACTTCACGGGTCCAGTGCGCATCGAATCGCGGAACCTGCAGCCGCTCACAGCCGTGCCCGCTTCAGCGCCATGTGCAGCAGCAGCCGGTCCTCGCCGTCGTTCAGGTCGAGTCCGGTGAGCTGCTGGACGCGGGAGAGGCGGTAGTACAGCGTCTGGCGGTGGACGCCGAGCTCCGCCGCCGTCCGGCTCGCCTGGCCCGCGCAGTCGAGGAACACCTCGGCGGTCCGGGCCAGCTCGGTGTGCGGCGGGGTCAGCAGAGTGGTCACCGCCGGGTCCGGGGCGGCGTCCGGGGTCCGGGGGAGTGCGGTCAGCAGACGGTACGGGCCGATGGCCGCCCAGTCGGCGACCGGGCCGAAACGGTCCTCCGCCGTCGCCGCGCGGGCCGCTGACACCGCCTCGTGCCAGGAGTCGCCCAGCTCGGCCAGACCGCGGCGCGGGAGCGCGATCCCGGCCGTGGCGGCCGGGCCCGCGGCGGTCCGCAGCCGGTCCGCGGCGCTGGTGGCCGGATCCAGCTGACCGGCCGAGCGCAGCCGTACCAGGGCTGCCAGCGACAGGGCGCCCGCGCCGGCGGGGGAGGCCACCGAGGCCAGCGCCGCGGCCGAGGGGACCGTACGTACCGAAGGGGTGTCGTCCTCCCACGGGGTCACGCACACCACGGTGTGCAGGCCGTCCGCGTCCGGTCCGAGGGCCTCGCGCAGGGCGGCCACCGCCATGTCGTGCTGCCAGCCGCGCCCGGCCGCCAGAACCGCGCCGAACTCCCGCGTCAGATCCGCGCCCGCCCGCGCCTCGTCGGAGAACAGGGCCCCGATCCGGGCCGCGACGTCCATCGCGGCGCCCAGCTGCTCGTCGGTCGGGGCGGGCTCGGCGTCGAGCAGCCACACATAACCGAGCGCGACACCCCGATGGCGTACCGGAAGGCAGATCCGGTCCCGGAACACCCCGGCCTCCGGGGCGGCCGGAATCCGGACCGGGCCGGTCGCCCGCGCGATGCCGAAGCCCTCGAACCACGCCCGGACCGCCGGGGTGGAGCGCCGGGTCAGGATCGAGCGCGTCCGGACCGGGTCCATGGCCGTGTCGTCGTCGCTGTCGTGGGCGCCGAAGGCGACCAGGCCGAAGTCCCGGTTCTCCAGGGTGGCGGGGGCGCCGAGCAGCGTGGAGATCTCGTCGACCAGTTCCTGGTAATCGCCCTTCACTCGCACATTCTCGCACCTCTTCAGACATATGTCTGAGGTCCCGGCCACAGATGCGTGACAGCTGTCGATGGCACACGATCGGAGGGATCCATAGATTTCACGGTGGTTCTCCGTGCCGTACCGGTTCGTTTTCCTTCGTACCGCTACGGCCGTTCGTACGTACTTTCCGTGGAGGTGCCCCGTGCTGGGTCCCGTGATTCTCGCCGCGTCGCGCAGCGACCGCATGCGCCGGTTCGTCTCCGCCGCGCCCGGCACCAAGCAGGTCGTCGACCGCTTCATCGCCGGTGAGACCGTCGACCAGGTCGTTCCGATCATCCAGGACGCCGCGGGCAAGGGCCTTGAGGTCACCCTGGACGTCGTGGGCGAGGACATCACCACCGCCGGCCAGGCCTCCGCCGCCCGGGACGCGTACCTGGAGCTGGTCGGCCGCCTCAAGGAGCTGGGCCTGGGCACCCGGGCCGAGATGTCCGTGAAGCTGTCGATGTTCGGCCAGGCGCTGGAGGGCGGCCACGAGCTGGCGCTCGCCAACGTCCGCCCGGTCGTCGAGGCCGCCGCCGAGATCGGCACCACGGTCACGCTGGACGCCGAGGACCACACCACCCTCGACTCGATGTTCGCCATCCACGAGGAGCTGCGGAAGGACTACCCGCAGACCGGCTGTGTGATCCAGTCCTACCTGTTCCGCACCGAGGACGACGCCCGCCGCCTGGCCGCCGCCGGCAGCCGCGTCCGTATCGTGAAGGGCGCCTACAAGGAGCCCGCCTCCGTCGCGTACCAGGACAAGGCCGAGATCGACCGGGCGTACGTCCGCATCGTCAGGATCCTCATGGAGGGCGAGGGCTACCCGATGATCGGGTCCCACGACCCGCGGCTCATCGCCATCAGCCAGGAGCTCGCCCGCAAGGCCGGGCGCAAACTGGACGAGTACGAGTTCCAGATGCTGTACGGCATCCGCAGCGAGGAGCACATCCGGCTCGCGGCCGAGGGCCACCGGATGCGCGTCTACACGGCGTACGGCACCGACTGGTACGGATACTTCATGCGCCGCCTCGCGGAGAAGCCGGCCAACCTGCTGTTCTTCGCCCGCTCCATCATCACCAAGGGCTGACCCCCGCCCCGGCCGACCCCCACCCCGCCCAACCAAGGAGACAAGGCACTCATGGACGCTGTGACCCAGGTCCCCGCGCCGGTCAACGAGCCGGTCCGCTCCTACGCCCCGGGCTCCCCGGAGCGCGCCCGCCTCGAAGTGAAGCTCAAGGAGCTCGCCGAGAACCCGATCGACCTGCCGATGACCATCGGCGGCGAGAAGCGGATGGGTGGCGGCGAGCGCTTCGACGTCGTGCAGCCGCACAACCACCAGGCCGTCATCGGTACGTTCGCCGGGGCCACCGAGCAGGACGCGCAGGACGCGATCGACGCCGCGCTGGCCGCCGCCCCGGCGTGGCGCGCGATGGCGTTCGACGACCGCGCCGCGATCATCCTGCGCGCCGCCGAGCTGCTGTCGGGCCCCTGGCGCGAGACGCTGGCCGCCTCGACCATGCTCGGCCAGTCCAAGACCGCCCAGCAGGCCGAGATCGACACCCCCTGCGAGCTCGTCGACTTCTGGCGCTTCAACGTGCACTACGCGCGCCAGATCCTCGCCGAGCAGCCCCCGGCCAACTCGCCGGGCGTGTGGAACCGCATGGACCACCGCCCGCTGGAGGGCTTCGTCTACGCGATCACGCCGTTCAACTTCACGGCCATCGCGGGCAACCTCCCCACCGCCCCCGCCCTCATGGGCAACGTCGTGGTGTGGAAGCCGTCCCCGACGCAGACCCACGCCGCCGTGCTGCTGATGCAGCTGCTGGAGGAGGCCGGTCTGCCCAAGGGCGTCATCAACCTGGTGACCGGCGACGGCATCGCCGTCTCCGAGGTGGCCCTGAACCACCGGGACCTGGCCGGTATCCACTTCACCGGCTCGACCCCGACCTTCCAGCACCTGTGGAAGACGGTCGGCAACAACATCGCCAACTACCGGACGTACCCGCGTCTGGTCGGCGAGACCGGCGGCAAGGACTTCGTCGTCGCCCACCCCAGCGCCGACCGCGCCGTGCTGAAGACCGCGCTGACGCGTGGCTCCTTCGAGTACCAGGGCCAGAAGTGCTCGGCCTCCTCGCGGGCGTACGTCCCGGCCTCCATCTGGAACTCCGGTTTCCAGGAGGAGTTCGCGGCCGAGGTCGACGGCATCAGGATGGGTGACGTCACCGACCTGACGAACTTCATCGGCGCCGTCATCGACGAGCGTTCGTTCGCCAAGAACAAGGCCGCGATCGACCGCGCGAAGTCCGACCCGACGTGCACGGTCGTCGCGGGCGGCACGTACGACGACTCCGTCGGCTACTTCGTCCGCCCGACGGTCATCGTCTGCACCGACCCGGCCAACGAGGTCTTCACGACCGAGTACTTCGGCCCGATCCTCGCGATCCACGTGTACGAGGACGAGAAGTACGACGCCATGCTGGAGCAGATGGAGTCGGCCTCCGACTACGCGCTGACCGGTGCGGTCATCTCCAACGACCGTGCGGCGGCCGCGTACACGATGGAGAAGCTGCGGTACGCCGCGGGCAACTTCTACATCAACGACAAGTCGACCGGCGCCGTCGTCGGCCAGCAGCCCTTCGGCGGCGGCCGTGCCTCGGGCACCAACGACAAGGCCGGTGCCCCGCAGAACCTGCAGCGCTGGACGCTGACCCGCGCCATCAAGGAGACGCTGGTCCCGCCGACCGACTACACCTACCCCCACCAGGGCTGACCCCCTCCCGGGGCGCCGCAGCACGGCGCCCCGGCCCGGAGTCCCGCCTCCCGACCGGCCCCCCTGCCGGCCGGGAGGCGGTTTCCATGTACCGGCCCGTCACGGGTCCGGTGTCCGGGTCCGGCGCGGGGCGGTGTCCGGGTCCGTCAGCGGGTCCGTCCGGCTCAGATCTCCACCATCACCTGGTCCAGTGACTTGCGGACCAGGTCCGGCACCTCGCAGTCCTCGGCCGGATAGCCCACCGGGATCACCGCGAACGCCTTCTCGTTCTCCGGCCGGTCCAGTACCTCGCGCAGGAAGCGCATCGGGCTCGGGGTGTGGATCAGGGCCGACAGCCCCGACAGGTGCAGGGCCGACAGCAGCATGCCGACCGCGATGCCGACGGACTCGTCGACGTAGTAGTGCTTGCGCTTCGTGCCGTCCTCGCCCAGCCAGTACCGCTGCTGGAACACCACGATCAGGCCCGGGGCGTCCGTCATATGGGCCTTCACCGCGTCGGTGCCCAGCGGGCGCAGCGCCGCCAGCCACTCCTCGCCGAGCCTGCCGTCGTAGCTGATCTTCTCCTCGTGCTCGGCCGCCTCCCGGATGCGGCGCCGCACCTCGGGGTCCTTGACCAGGACGAAGGTCCACGGCTGCTGATGGGCTCCGGAAGGTGCGGTCGCCGCGCAGGCGACGGCGTCCCGCAGCACCTGCTCGGGCACCGGGTCGGTGGAGAACCGGCGTACGGTCCTGCGTCCGTCCATCCGGTGCCGCAGTCGGGCGGCCCGGTCCAGGGACTCCTCGACGGGCATCCGCTCGGGGCGGTAGGGGACCGATCGGTACGGGTCGCCGTGGACCGGGGTCCACCGCTGGGGTGCTTCAGTCGTGTTCTCGGGCATGGCGGCAGTGTGCGGCCCACGCCCGCCCCGCGAACAGAGGGCCTTCGGACAACGGCGGGCCGCCCGTCCCGGTCAGTGTCCGGTCACCGGGCCCGCGAGGGGCCTTCCGGGTAACGCGTTCTTGCGGGTTAGGTAATGAGCATGTCAAATTCCTTACTCGGTACGTCCCCACGCGTCACCCGAGAAGGAGCACCCCATGAGACGCACCACCCGTGCCCGCGTCGGCGTTTCCCTTCTGCTCGTCATCGGTACCCTCGGTCTCGGCGCAACTCCCTCCGGGGCGGCGCCCGTTCCGGAGCCCGCCCCCACCGCACTGCCCGCCCCCACCCCCGCCGCGTACGCCCTGGACGCCGCCCTGGAGCAGCGGCTCGGGGCCGGGAGCGCCGGCAGCTACCTCGACCGGAGGACCGGTGACCTCGTCGTCACCGTCACCACCGACCGTGCCGCCGAACAGGCCGGTGCCGCCGGGGCCACCGTGCGCCGGGTGGCGCGCAGCGCCGCGCAACTGGGCGCCGCGATGGACACCCTGGAGGCCGAGGCGAAGATCACCGGTACCTCCTGGGGCGTCGACCCCCGGACCAACCAGGTCGCCGTGGAGGCCGATCAGTCGGTCTCCGCGCGGGACCTGGCCCGGCTCGAAGCCGTCGCCGACCGGCTGGACGGTGCCGTACGCATCACCAGGGTGCCCGGCGTCTTCCACCGCGAGGTGCTGGGCGGCGGCGCCATCTACGGTGGCGGGAGCCGGTGTTCGGCCGCCTTCAACGTCACCAAGGGCGGCGCCCGTTACTTCGTCACCGCCGGGCACTGCACCAACATCTCCGCCAACTGGTCGGCCACCTCCGGAGGGCCGGTCGTCGGGGTCCGGGAGGGCACCAGCTTCCCGACCAACGACTACGGCATCGTCCGGTACACCGACGGCTCCTCGCCCGCCGGGGACGTCGACCTCTACAACGGCGGCTCCCAGGACATCAGCTCCGCCGCCGACGCCGTCGTGGGCCAGACCCTCAGCAAGAGCGGCTCCACCACCAAGGTGACCAGCGGCACCGTCACCGCCGTCAATGTCACCGTCAACTACGGCGACGGGCCCGTCTACAACATGGTCCGCACCACCGCCTGCTCCGCGGGCGGCGACAGCGGCGGCGCCCACTTCGCCGGCTCCGTCGCGCTCGGCATCCACTCGGGCAGCTCCGGCTGCACCGGCACCAGCGGTTCCGCCATCCACCAGCCGGTCAAGGAGGCCCTGGCCGCCTACGGCGTGACCGTGTACTGACCGTCCCCGCCCCCGGACCGCACGGTCCTGTGTCCGCCCCGGGCCGCCCCGCCCGGGGCGGGCAGCTCACGCCCGGCCGTTGCACTGCCCCCGCCCGGGGCGGACAGCTCACGCCCGGCCGTGCATTGCCACCCCGCCCGGGGCGGCAGCTCACGCCCAGCCGTGCACGATCAGGGCAAGGCCCGCCGTGAATCCGCCGCCCAGCAGCACCAGATAGCGCCCGTAGTGCCTGCGGTGGCGCCGCATCAGCAGCCCGAACGCGGCGAACCCGAGCCCCACCGACAGCGTCCGCGCACCGCGCGCCGTCGCGGAGGCGGCGGCCCAGTCACCGGCCGGCACTCCGGCGCGCCCCGCCCCGGCGCCGTACACCTTGAACGGGATGCCGTTCCACGGCTGCTGCCGCACCGCCGACGCGCCCTCCAGCGCCAGCCCCCGACGGACCTCCGCCCGCATCCGGTCGGTGGTCAGCGGCGCGGGCAACTGGACCCCCGCCGCGGCCAGTTGCAGGGCGAGCAGCCCGCCGGCGACGCTCCCCGCCAGTGCCCCCAGCGACATCTTCCACGCCGCACGCGGCACCGCCACACACACCACCCCGAGCAGCAGTTCCGGCATCAGCGGCCAGCTCAGTGCCTCCGCCAGCGCCCAGACGAAGGCCAGCGGCACACCCCACCGGGAGGTCACGACCGCCGCCACCCGGCGGCGCGCCGCCGAGTCCCCGAGCGGTTCGGCGACCGTACGGGAGTGCAGTGCCACGACCGCGTCGCGCGCCCCGGCCGGGGTGACCGCCGAGGGCAGCGGCTCCCCGATCGTCACCCGCACCAGGGCCGAACGCAGCCGCCCGTGCTTGGGCAGCAGCCGGTCCGTACCCGCGATGCCGACCGGCACCACCGGCACCCCCGCCCGCTCGGCCAGGACCAGCGCACCGCGGTGGAAGGAGCCCAGCTCGCCGTCCCTGCCCCGGGTGCCCTCGGGGAACAGCACCACCGCCCGGCCCGCCCGCAGTTCGTCCGCCATCGACAGCAGATCGTCCATGCCGCCCCCGCCGCGCCGCACCGGGAACCCGGCCGCGAGCCTGCGGCAGATCCGGCGCCGCCACGGCGAGGCGAACCAGTAGTCCGCCGCCGCCCCGATCACCGGGGTGTGCCGGGCGTCCAGCGCCGCGAGGAGCGCCGCCGTGTCGGCGTGCGAGGAGTGGTTGGCGACGACGACGCAGCCGCCGCGCGGCAGCCGCCCGCGCCGCTCCACCCCACCGGTCAGGCTCAGCACCGCCCACCACAGACCGCGGCGCAGCGCCGCCGCGAAGCGGGAGCGTGCCGGGAGGTCCACCCGGCCGGGCGCGGGGAGCGGGGTCGTCATCACGTCATCACCATCGCCAGGAGAAGGGCCACCAGCAGGGAGTCGATCCGGTCGAGGAGGCCGCCGAACCCGGGCAGCCAGCTGCCCGCGTCCTTCACCCCCGACTCGCGCTTGACCATCGACTCGATCAGGTCACCGAGGACACAGCCGCCGAGCACCGCGGCCCACAGCGCCACCGAGAACGAGCCGAGCACCAGCAGGAGCAGGGCCGTGGCGAGGGCCGCGCCCAGCACCCCCGCCCAGGTCTTGTTCGGGGAGAGCGGGGAGAGCCGCCGGGCGAGCGGACCCCGGCGGCCCAGCGCCGTACCGCCGCACCAGGCGCCGACATCACCGAGCGCCACCGCCAGGCCGACCGCCACCCCCGTCTCGCCCAGCGTCACCAGACCCGTCAGCGCGACCGGAATCCACAGCAGCCCGAAGGCCGTCCGGGCCCCGCGGGTGAAGCCCCGGGTGTCGTCACCCGACAGCACCGGGGGCAGCGCCGCCGCGAGCAGCAGCAGGGCCGCCGCCCGCATGTCCAGGACCTCCGGCGCCCGCCACGCGAGGGCCGGCACCAGGACCGCCGCCGCGACCAGCACCGCGTGGTCGCCCCGCGTCAGCCCGGCCATCCGGACGAACTCGGTCACCGCGACCGCCCCGAGCCCGGCGGCCAGCACGAACGTGCCCCCGCCGCCCAGGAAGTACGCCCCCAGGAAGACCGGCGCGACCAGTGCCCAGGTCCGCCACCGCTTGCGCAGCTCGGCCCGCATCCGGACCTTCGACGGCAGTACGGCGACGGCCACGCCGCCCGCCCCCAGCACACCCGCGACCAGCGGCACGGCTCGCGCCGCCGCCTCCTCGGCGATCAGTACGGCGCTCATGCCAGCTCCCGCCACAGCCGGGCCAGCCGGAGCGCGGCGGTGAGCAGCGAACCGGCGGCGATCACGATCAGTACGGGGACGGCCCAGCCGCTCGCCGCCGCGACCACGACCAGCAGACAGCGTTCGGTCTTGCCGACCGGGCCCCCGTTGTGCCGGGGCGCACCGGCCGCGGCGCCCGCCAGCGACACCCAGGACGGCAGTGTCGCCGCGAGGGCGGCCACCGCCACCAGCCAGAGCGGGGCGAGCGTCAGGAACCCGGCGAGCACGACCAGGTCGGCCGCCCGGTCGCCCAGTTCGTTGAGGACCGCGCCGCGCCGGGTGGTCCGGCCGGTGTCGCGGGCCAGCGCCCCGTCGAGGTTGGCGAAGGCGAGCCGCGCCGCGAGCAGTACGGCGACCGGGAGCGCGGCGGGTCCGGCGGGCAGCCAGGCCAGCGCGGCGGCTCCACCGGCCGCCGCGGCCACGCCCGCCGCGGTGAGGGTGTCGGGCGACACCTCACGGCGGACGAGACGGGCACGGACACCGGCGAGCCGGTTCGCGTACCAGGGCTTGAGAGCGTAGAGGCCGTTCATGGAGGCAACTCTCGTGCGGCGCACATCCTTTCGACACGGCCCGAGTACTCAAATGAATACTGAGTACCGGGTGAGGGCCCTGCCTGGGACTCTGGGTACATGACCGAACCGGCAGCCCTGCACCTCGCCCACACCTATGAGCTGACCCCGCCGGCCCTCGCCGGGATCCGCGACCTCCTGGACGCCGCGTTCGACGGGGACTTCTCCGACGGCGACTGGGATCACACCCTGGGCGGCGTCCACGCCTGTGTACGCGACGGCAGCGGACTCCTCCTCGCCCACGGCAGCGTGATCCAGCGGCGGGTGGTCCACGCGGGCCGTTCGTACCGCGTCGGCTACGTCGAGGGCGTGGCCGTCAGCGCCGAGCACCGCAGGCAAGGGCTCGGCGGACGCGTGATGGCCGCGCTGGAACGGGTCATCGACGGGGCGTACGCCTTCGGGGCGCTGTCCGCGTCCGACGCGGGGGCCGCGCTCTATGCGTCGCGGGGCTGGGAGCCGTGGCCGGGACAGCTCGCCGCACAGGGGGCCGACGGCATCGAGCCGCTCCCCGACGAGGAGGGCAGCACCTACGTACGCGGCGCGCTGCCCGCCCGGTCCGGGACGCTGGTCTTCGACTGGCGCGACGGGGACGTGCTGTGAGGCGCGGTGGGTGTCACTCGGCCACCCGGATCAGCATCTTGCCGGTGTTCTCGCCGCGCAGCATGCCGAGGAAGCCGTCCACCGTCCGCTCGAAACCGTCCACGACCGTCACCTCGGGGGCGATCAGCCCGCTCCGCAGATGCGGGACCAGGAAATCCTCCAACTCGCCCTGGACATCGCGGTAGTCGCGCACCATCACCCCTTCCAGCCGCAGGCTCCTGCCCACGACGTCGAACAGGTTGCGCGGCGCGGCGGGCGGGTTGTGCGCCGAGTGGTACTGGGAGATGGCGCCGACCCAGGCGATCCGCCCGTGGTCGCGCAGCACGGAGATCGCACCCTCCAGGTGCTCCCCGCCGACGTTGTCGACGTATGCGTCGATCCCGTCCGGTGCCGCCTTCGCCAGCAGTTCGCCGACGGGACCGTCGTGGTAGTCGAAGGCCGCGTCGAAGCCGAGTTCCCCGGTGAGCCGGGCGACCTTCGCGGCCGAGCCCGCGCTGCCGATGATCCGTCCGGCGCCGAGCAGCCGGGCGATCCGTCCCACGGCCGTGCCGACACCGCCCGCCGCCGCCGAGACGAAGAGGTCCTGGCCCGCGCGGAGTTCCAGGGTCCGGGTGAGCGCGACATAGGCGGTGAGCCCGGTCCCGCCGAGGAGGGAGAGATGGGCGGTGA
This sequence comes from Streptomyces sp. NBC_01237, assembly GCF_035917275.1. NCBI lineage: Bacteria > Bacillati > Actinomycetota > Actinomycetes > Kitasatosporales > Streptomycetaceae > Streptomyces > Streptomyces sp. NBC_01237. The sequence continues at coordinate 6,463,198 of NZ_CP108508.1, forward strand.
GCGGCACCCCGTCGTACGAGGAGATCCTGCGGGTGCCGTTCGTTCCGGGGGTGACCAGGGCGTGGGTCCGCCAGCCGTCGCGGTGGTGGACCAGGTCGCCCTCGGAGAGTTCCGGGGTGCGGGAGGCGGTCACCCGGCCGATGACGCGGCCCTCCAACGGGGTGCCCAGCTCCCAGCCGCCGTCCATCTCCTCGCGGTGGTACGGGTCCACGGAGAGATAGAGGCTCTCCACCAGGGCCTGGCCCGGTCCCGGTTCCGGCACGGGGGACTCGACGACGGAGAAGAGGTCCGCGGTCGGGAAGCCGTGCGGCCGGGCGGTGAGGTGGAAGGTGCGGGCGGTCCCGGCGGTGGCGCGGGCGGTCCCGGCGGTGGTGCGGGCGGTGCTGGTGGCGCGTGTCGTCGTCATGCCGAGGACCGTAGGAAGGAATCCCGGGGCCCGGCAGGGGGTTGCTTCGATGGAACGGCTCTTTCCATGAGCAGCTCTCATAGACCCAGGTGGACGCAGCGATGACCGACCTCGCCCCGCACGAACTGCGGATACTCGCCGCCGTGGCCGACGCCCGCAGCTTCTCCGGCGCGGCAGCGGACCTGGGCATGACACAGTCCGCCGTCTCGCACTCCGTGCGCACCAGCGAGCGCAAGATCGGCACCGTGCTCTTCGACCGAGGCCGGCAGGGCGCCAGGCCCACCGCCGCCGGTGAGTCCGCCGTCGCCCACGCCCGGCGCGTTCTGCGGCTGCTCGACGTGATGGGCGCCGAGGCGCGGGGCATCGCCGCCGGGCCGGCGGGGACCGCCACGGTGTCCGGGCCGCTGCGGATCGCGGCCTTCCGCAGCGCCGCGCTCCATCTGCTGCCGCCCGCGCTGGAACGTCTCACCGCCCGTCACCCCGGCATCGAGCCGGTGGTGCGGATGGTGCGCGAGGTGGGGCCGGGCACCGCGGGAGAGGTGCTGGAGGGTCGGGCCGACCTGGGTATCGCGACGATCGGGACCGGTTCTCCCGTACCGGAGGCGCTGGTCGGGGGAGTGCTGCTGGAGGAGGAGTACGCGCTGGTGCATCCGGCGGGGCATCCCGCGCCGCGTTCGCTGCCGCTGGTCGACTGGCGGGAGAACTGCACCTCGTACACACGTGACTGGTGGGCGGCGCAGGAGTGGATCCCGCGGGCGACGGTGGAGGCCGAGGACGACGGAGCGGTGCTCTCGATGGTGTCCCGTGGTCTCGGCATGGCGATCATGCCCGGACTGTCCCTCTATGGAGCACCCGACGGAATCGAGATCACCGCTCTCGGACCGGAGCGTCCCACGCGGTCGATCGGCTATGTCACCACCCCTGAGCAGGCGCGATCCCTCGCCGTGCGGGCGCTGATCCGTGAACTGCGCGCCGAACGCCGAGGGGCGGCCGTCTCAGATAGTAGGAAGTCCGAGTAATTGTGGAGACAGAGCGGGCCGGCTGTCCTAGCTTTGTAGGAGCCGAACGACTCGCTCGATCCAGCGACCGGTGGTCGTGAGTGCGCGCCACGAAGCAGGCAACCCCTGCGGCGACGCTCCCCACCCCTTCCGGCACCTCGAAATCCCGCTCATGACTGTCGGCGTCCGGATTCCCCGGAACCCGGTCCCGGCATCCACGCGATCTCAAGGAGTCGATCCATCATGGCCGAGACGACTGTCCGCCGCCGCGTCCGTCACACCCCCCGCCCGACCGAGTCGGAGCGCCGGAACGCCGCCGCCGCCCTCCAGCGCGCACTGGACCGCAGGGACAACGGCGGCTCCACGGGCCACTGAGCCACACCGGAACCGGCCCACACCGGAACCGGCCCATACCGGAACCGGCCCACACCGGAACCGGCCCGGTCCGGACCGGGCCCGATCCCGGGCTCAGCGCCCCCGGGCGATCTCGAAGTGGTCGATGCGCTCGCCCGACTCGGCGAGTGCGGTGACCTTCATCCGGGCGTGCCGGCCCGGCAGCACCTCCACCGCCAGGAACGAGAAGCCGGTGTAACGCACGCGGGACCACTCCACGGTCTCGGCCGCCTTCCCGCCGCCCTTCGCCACGTGGTACGTCTCGACGCTGTCCAGGTCCTTGACGTGTCCCTCGTAGCTGTCCGGCGCCGGGAAGTCGTACAGCGCCTTGCCCGCGCCGCCCGCCGTGACGTACACGATGCCGTCCCGCGTCGGGTCGGTGCGCTCACCGATCGGCACCGGGCGCGCGACCGCGTTCCGCAGGATCGCGTCGGTGCGCTCGTAGACGTGGTTGTGCCCGTTGATGACCAGGTCCACCTGGTGCTTCTCGAAGAGCGGCACCCAGGCGTCGCGCACCCCGCCGTCGGAAGCGTGCGCGTTCGTGGTGGAGAAGGCGCAGTGGTGGAAGAAGACCACCAGGAAGTCGATGTCGTGGCGGGCCCGCAGCTCGCCCAGCCGCCGGTCCAGCCACCGCGTCTGGCCGCCCCCGCTGATCCCGAAGTTGGCGGGGATCTCGTACGACACGTCGTTGGCGTCGAGGGCGATCACGCCCACGTTGCCGTGGACGAAGGAGTACGCGCCCGGCTGGTTCACCGGGTCCGGGCCGTTGTCCGGCAGGGTCCAGCGGGCGTTCTGGCCGCCGTACCCGTCCGGCGAGTACCACGCCTCCATGTCGTGGTTCCCGGTCGTCACCATCCACGGCACGGTCTTGGCCACGGTCTCCGTCTGCGCCAGGAACTGGTCCCAGGTGCGCGCGTCGTAGGAGTCCGTCTCCCGGCCGGAGCCCGACGGGTCGGCGTAGCAGATGTCGCCCGCGTGCAGGTGGAAGGCCGGGTTCTGGCCCAGGATCAGCTGGTCGTTGCCGAGCGCGTGGTAGCTGACGCCCTGGTCGCCGAAGGCGGTGAAGGTGAAGGACTCGGCGTGCGCGGGCGCGGTGGTGAAGGTGCCGAGCGTGCCGAGGTTGCGGGTGTCGGCCGGGTCGAAGCCGTCGTGGCCGACGCCGTAGTAGTACGTCGTCCCGGGCCGCAGCCGGTCCAGGCTCGCGTGGACGTAGAACTGCTCGGCGGCCGCGATCTTCCCGCCGTTCAGCTCGGGGGTGGTGAGGTGACGCACCTCGGCGTCGATCCGGCGGCTCAGCGCCCACGGCTTCGCGCCGATGCGGAGGTAGGGCCGCCGCACGGCGAACGGGACCTGCCAGGAGACGGCCATCTGCGTCCGCGGGTCCGCCCCGTACGCGAGGTGCCGGCCGAACGGCGCGACCAGCGAGCCGTCCACCTGGGTGGAGGTGCGGCGCGAGGTGATCACCGAGGGGGCGGCGTACGCGGGAGAGGCGGCGCCCGCCCCCGCGGCCAGTCCGGCTCCGGTGACGGCCGCGGTCGCCACGCTCGTGCGCAGCACGCCGCGCCGGGTGAGACGGGTGCGCAGATAGTCGTGCTGTTCCGCCATGCTCATGCGGCCGGCGAGCTTCTCGGGGATTCCGAAACGAGGGATGTCCATGACCGAAAAGATCCACCGGCGGGCTGACCGCGTATCGGCAAGTAGGTGAACGGTACACGTACAGCTCCCCATGTGTCCGTATAGTGGACGGCGGATGTCATGGGATGGGACGCATGGTTAGGCTGCCGTTATGTCTCGCAGCATCAATCTCGCAGTGATCCCCGGTGACGGAATCGGCCAGGAAGTCGTGGCCCAGGGCCTCAAGGTCCTCAACGCTGTCCTCCCGCAGGATGTGAAGCTGGAGACCAAGGAGTACGACCTTGGCGCCCAGCGCTGGCACCGCACCGGTGAAACCCTCCCGGACGCGGAGCTGGAGGCGCTCAAGAGCCACGACGCCATCCTGCTCGGCGCGATCGGTGACCCGTCCGTGCCCTCCGGTGTCCTGGAGCGCGGGCTGCTGCTGAAGCTGCGCTTCGCCTTCGACCACTTCATCAACCTGCGGCCGTCGAAGCTGTTCCCGAACACCGCGACCCCGCTGGCGGGCCGCCCGGACATCGACTTCGTCGTCGTCCGCGAGGGCACCGAAGGCCCGTACACGGGCAACGGCGGCTCCCTGCGCACCGGTACCCCGGCCGAAGTCGCCACCGAGGTCAGCCTGAACACGGCGTACGGTGTCGAGCGCGTCGTCCGCGACGCCTTCGAACGGGCGAACGCCCGTCCGCGCAAGAAGCTGACGCTGGTCCACAAGAACAACGTCCTCGTCTACGCCGGTCACCTGTGGAAGAACACCTTCGACCGGGTCGCGACCGAGTACCCCGAGGTCAGCACCGACTACCTGCACGTCGACGCCGCGACGATCTTCTTCGTCACCCAGCCGGAGCGCTTCGACGTCATCGTCACCGACAACCTCTTCGGTGACATCCTCACCGACCTCGCCGCAGCCGTGACCGGCGGCATCGGCCTGGCCGCGTCCGGCAACATCAACCCGACGGGCACCTTCCCGTCGATGTTCGAGCCGGTCCACGGCTCTGCCCCCGACATCGCGGGCCAGGGCAAGGCCGACCCGACCGCCACGATCCTCTCCGTCGCCCTCCTGCTGCGCCACCTCGGCTACGAGACCCAGGCCGCGCGCATCGAGGACGCCGTCTCCGCCGACCTCGCGGAGCGCGACGGGGGCAGCACGCGCACCACCGACGAGATCGGTGACGCGCTCGCGGTACGAGTAGCGAGCTGACCCGACGACTCCACTTCGAAGCCGCCGGGTCGCAACCGCACCCGGCGGCTTCACCTGTGCGGCCTCCGGATGCCACCATCGACCACTGGACCGCATTCGCGCCATTTCGTCCACGGCCACCCACGAGCGATAATCGAACGCGGGGCCGTGGCTTGCGGTAAAGCTCGGACGTCCTAGGACCTGACCGGAAACCGCCGGGCGGAGACGGGGCGTGAGCGCGGTCCATCACACACAAGACCGGTGAAGGACACGCACTCATGACGACGCCCACGATCGAGCTCAAGCCCTCCTCGAACCCGCTGTCCGACGCGGAGCGCGAGGCGATCCTGGTCAACCCCGGATTCGGCCGCCACTTCACCGACAACATGGTGACCATCAGGTGGACCGAGGGCCGCGGCTGGCACGACGCCCAGCTCGTCCCCTACGGCCCGCTGTCGATGGATCCGGCCAATATGACCCTGCACTACGCGCAGGAGATCTTCGAGGGCCTCAAGGCGTACCGCCAGGCCGACGGTTCGGTCGCCACCTTCCGCCCCGAGGCCAACGCCGAGCGCTTCCAGCGTTCCGCCGCCCGCCTCGCCATGCCGCAGCTGCCGGTCGAGACGTTCATCGAGGCGTGCGACGTCCTGGTCCAGCAGGACAAGGCATGGGTCCCGGCGCACGGCGGCGAGGAGTCCCTCTACCTGCGCCCGTTCATGATCGCGGCCGAGGTCGGCCTCGGCGTGAAGCCCGCCAACGAGTACCTCTTCCTGGTCATCGCCTCGCCCGCCGGCGCCTACTTCCCCGGTGGCGTCAAGCCCGTCTCGATCTGGCTCTCGGAGAACCGCGTCCGCGCCGTCCCCGGCGGCATGGGCGACGCCAAGACCGGTGGCAACTACGCCGCGTCCCTCCTCGCCCAGGCCGAGGCCGCCGCCCAGGGCTGCGACCAGGTCGCCTACCTCGACGCCGTGGAGCACAAGTGGGTCGAGGAGCTCGGCGGGATGAACCTCTACTTCGTGTACGGGCAGGAGGACGGGTCGAAGCGGATCGTCACCCCGGCGCTGACCGGCTCCCTGCTCGCCGGTGTCACCCGCGACTCGCTCCTCAAGGTCGCCCGTGACCTCGGTTACGCGTCCGAGGAGGGCCGTGTCTCCATCGACCAGTGGCGCGAGGACACCGCCAACGGCACCCTCACCGAGGTCTTCGCCTGCGGCACCGCCGCCGTCATCACGCCCGTCGGCATCGTCAAGTCCGCGGACGGCGACTGGACCCAGGGCGACGGCACGCCCGGCGAGGTCACGCTGAAGCTGCGCGAGCGCCTGCTCGACATCCAGCGCGGAGTGGTCGAGGACACCCACGGCTGGATGCACCCGCTCGGCTAGGCGTCCGCCTCCTCACCCGCACCACCAAGGCCGCGCCCGGCTTCCCGCCGGGCGCGGCTTTTTTCGTGTCCGCGCATTGGAGCGGCGCTCTAATCGATGAATGAACGGCTTCCCTTTCCCTCTTTTCCATGGTTAGAGTGACGCTCTAAACAGGAGGTGCGAGGACATGCGACTGACCCCGACGGAACGCGACCGGCTGCTGCTCTTCGGTGCCGCCGAACTGGCCCGTGCCCGCCGTGCCCGGGGTCTGCGGCTCAATGTCCCCGAGGCGACCGCGCTGATCGCGGACACCGTCTGCGAGGCCGCCCGTGACGGACGGCGGCTGGCCGAGGCGATCGAGGCGGCCCGCTCCGTGCTCGGCCCCGACGACGTGCTGCCGGGCGTCGCCGACGTGGTCACCGAGGTCCATGTGGAGGCCGTCTTCGACGACGGCTCCCGGCTCGCCGTCGTCTCCCGCCCGCTGGGCGCCGGCCTCGGCGACCGGGCGCCCGGCGCGCTCGTCCCCGGCCCCGCTGCTCCCGAACCGGTCCCCGCGCTCCTGCTGACCGTCCGGAACACCGCGACCGTGCCCGTCAGCGTGACCTCCCACTTCCACTTCTTCGAGGCCAACCCCCGGCTCGACTTCGACCGGGGCTCGGCGTACGGGATGCGGCTGTGCGTGCCCGCCGGGTCCTCGGTCCGCTTCGGCCCCGGCGAGCGCGTCGAGGTCGGTCTGGAGCCGATCGGCGGCGCCCGGATCGCGATCGGATTCGCCGGGCTCGTCGACGGTCCGCTGGACGCACCGGGTGCCAAGGAGGAGGCCCTGCGCCGCGCGGTGGCCTGCGGCTACCTCGGAGCGGAACGGCGGCCGGAAGCGGAAGCCGCACGAGCCGGTGCGGACGCCGCACGAGCCGCCGCGCAAACCGAAGGAGCCGTACCGGAAGCCGAAGGAGCCGGAGCCGAAGAGCGGACCGGAGCCGCGTCCGGCGAGGAGAGGCACTGATGGACCCGTACGCATACGCCGCCACGCACGGCCCGCGCGCCGGGGACCGGGTCAGGCTCGGGGACTCCGGGCTGACCGTCCGTGTCGAGTCCGACGCGCAGAGACCCGGTGAGGAGTTCCTCGCCGGATTCGGCAAGACCGCCCGCGACGGGCTGCACCTCAAGGCCGCGGCCGTCCGCGACACCTGCGATGTCGTGATCAGCAATGTGCTGGTCATCGACGTGGTGCAGGGCATCCGGAAGGTGTCCATCGGTATCCGCGAGGGCCGGATCTCGGCGATCGGGCGGGCCGGGAACCCGGACACCCTCGACGGTGTCGACGTGGTCGTCGGCACCGGCACGTCCATCGTCTCCGGCGAGGGACTGATCGCCACGGCGGGCGCCGTGGACACCCATGTCCATCTGCTCTCGCCGCGCATCATGGAAGCCTCGCTCGCCTCCGGCGTCACCACGGTCATCGGCCAGGAGTTCGGCCCGGTCTGGGGCGTCGGCGTCAACTCGCCGTGGGCCCTGCGGCACGCCTTCAACGCCTTCGACGCCTGGCCGGTCAACATCGGCTTCCTGGGCCGCGGTTCCTCCTCCCACCGGGCGCCGCTGGTCGAGGCGCTGGCGGAGGGCGGGGCCTGCGGCTTCAAGGTCCATGAGGACATGGGCGCCCACACCCGCGCCCTGGACACCGCGCTGCGGGTCGCCGAGGAGTACGACGTCCAGGTCGCCCTGCACAGCGACGGGCTGAACGAGTGCCTGTCGGTGGAGGACACCCTGAGCGTCCTGGAGGGCCGCACGATCCACGCCTTCCACATCGAGGGCTGCGGCGGCGGGCACGTCCCCGACGTCCTGAAGATGGCGGGCGTGGCGAATGTCATCGGCTCCTCCACCAACCCCACCCTGCCCTTCGGCCGGGACGCGGTCGCCGAGCACTACGGGATGATCGTCTCCGTACACGACCTGAAGACCGACCTGCCCGGCGACGCGGCCATGGCCCGCGACCGCATCCGGGCGGGCACCATGGGCGCCGAGGACGTGCTGCACGACCTCGGCGCCATCGGGATCACCTCGTCCGACGCCCAGGGGATGGGCCGGGCCGGCGAGACGGTCCGCCGTACGTTCGCGATGGCCGGAAAGATGAAGGGCGAGCTGGGCCCGATGGAGGGTGACGGACCGGGCGACGACAACGCCCGCGTGCTGCGCTACCTGGCCAAGCTCACGATCAACCCGGCCATCGCCCACGGCCTCTCCCACGAGGTCGGCTCCATCGAGACCGGCAAGCTCGCCGACATCGTGCTGTGGCGCCCCGAGTTCTTCGGCGCGAAGCCGCAGCTGGTCCTGAAGTCCGGCTTCCCCGCGTACGGCGTCACGGGCGACCCGAACGCGGCCACCGACACCTGTGAACCCCTGGTCCTGGGACCGCAGTTCGGCGCCCACGGAGCGACCCCGGCCGACCTCTCGGTGGCGTTCGTCTCCGAGGCGGCGACCCAGCTCGGCGCCGACCTGATGCCTACCCGCCGCCGCCGGGTCGGGGTCCGCGGCACCCGGGGCATCGGCCCCGCGGACCTGCGCCTCAACTCCCGTACGGGACAGGTCGCCGTGGACGCGGACAGCGGCCTTGTCACGCTGGACGGTGAGCCGCTGCGCTCCGAGCCCGCCGACTCCGTCTCCCTCAACCGTCTCTACTTCCTCTAGGACCCCGCCATGACGCCCTCCGCGACCTTCCGCATGCCCCCCGAGTGGGCCCCGCACGAGCGCACCTGGATGGCCTGGCCCGGCCCCAACCCCACCTTCGACAGCGACGCCGAACTCGACGGGGCCCGCCGCGCCTGGGCCGACGTCGCCCGCGCGGTGCGCCGCTTCGAACCCGTCACCATGGTCGTCGGCCCCGGCCAGCAGGAGAGCGCCGCAGCCCTGCTCGGCCCGGACATCGAGCTGGCCGTCCGCCCCCTGGACGACGCCTGGATGCGCGACATCGGCCCCACCTTCGTCACCGACGGACGCGAACTGGCCGCCGTCGACTGGACGTTCAACGGGTGGGGTGCCCAGGGCTGGGCGCGCTGGGAGCACGACGCGCACATCGCCCGCGGCGTCGCGGAGCTGGCCGCCGTCCCCGTGCACAGCTCCCCGCTCGTCAACGAGGGCGGCGCGATCCACGTCGACGGCGAGGGCACCGTCCTGCTCACCGAGACCGTCCAGCTCGGCAAGGAGCGCAACCCCGGCTGGACCCGTGAACAGGTCGAGGCCGAGATCCACGCCCGGCTCGGCACCGAGAAGGCCATCTGGCTGCCCCGCGGCCTCACCGCCGACTACGGCACCTTCGGCACCCTGGGCCACGTCGACATCGTCGCCGCCTTCGCCCGCCCCGGCACGGTGCTCGCCCATGTCCAGCCGGACCCGGCCCACCCCGACCACGAGATCACCCGCGAGACCCTGCGAGTCCTGCGCGCCGCCACCGACGCCCGGGGCCGGCCCCTGGAGGTGGTCGAGGTCCCGGCCCCCACGGTGCTGCGGGTGGACGCCGAGTGGGCCGACTACTCCTACATCAACCACTACCTCTGCAACGGCGGCGTGATCCTCTGCGCCTTCGACGACCCGCGTGACCAGGAGGCGGCGGCCCTCTTCGGCCGGCTCTTCCCGGACCGCACGGTGACCCCGGTCGACGCCCGTACGATCTTCGCGGGCGGTGGAGGCATCCACTGCGTCACCCAGCAGCAACCGAAGGTCTGAAGCCCATGCCCGCCTCCCCCCGTCGCCGCAACACCGCCCCGCCGCGCGAGGACGTGCTGGCCGCCGCCATGGCCACGATCGCCGAGCGGGGGCTCGACGGGCTCACCATGGCCGGGCTCGGGCGGGAGGTCCACATGAGCAGCGGGCACCTGCTCTACTACTTCCGCACCAAGGACGAGCTGCTGCTCCAGACCCTGGAGTGGAGCGAGGACCGTCTCGGTGCGCAGCGGCGCGCGCTGCTCGCCCGGCCGGGCACGGTCCGGGAACGGCTGGACGCGTACATCGCCCTGTACGTCCCCGAAGGGCACCGCGACCCGCACTGGACCCTCTGGCTGGAGGTCTGGAACCGTTCGCGGGACGCGGACGACGACGCCCGGGTCCGGCAGGGCGCCATCGAGGGCGCCTGGCACCGGGATCTGGTGGCCCTGGTCGCCGAAGGGGTCTCGCGCGGGGAGTTCCGGGCGGTGGACGCGGAACGGTTCGCGACCCGGCTGCGGGCGCTCCTGGACGGGTTCAGCGTCCATGTGACGGTGGGCATCCCCGGTACGGGCCGGGACCGGGTCCTGGACCGGGTGGCGGAGTTCACGGACGAGGCGCTGGCGCCCGCCCGGTCCTGAACGACGCGTACGTACGCCGGTACGCGCCCGGTGCCCGCGCGTACGCGGGTACGCTCCCGCGGCCCCCGCCCACCGACCGTGCCACCGGAGCCGGAGCCGCACGATGTCCCGAGAGCGGCGACCGCATTCTGAGACGGGCCCGGATCGGGGAGCGCGGTGTGCCAGACTGCTCCCGTGTCCTCGTTCGTCATGATTATTGGCAACAGGCGCGCCGGTCCGCAGTGACCGTCCCGTACCACCATGTACGGCACGGACATCGTGCCCCAGACCCGCGCGCAGACCTCTCGCACCCGCGAGGGGTTTTTTCGTTTTCCGGCCCTCACCTCGGCCGGGGCGAGGCACGCGGGATGATGGGGGCAAGTGGAGCCAGATCGTCCGGATCCACTCATCCGACAGGAGTCAGATCAGCATGACCACCAAGGCCAAGGCCACCGACGACAGCTTCCATGTCTTCGACACCACACTGCGCGACGGTGCACAGCGTGAAGGCATCAACCTGACGGTCGCGGACAAGCTGACCATTGCCCGGCACCTGGACAACTTCGGCGTGGGATTCATCGAGGGCGGCTGGCCGGGCGCCAACCCCCGCGACACGGAGTTCTTCTCCCGTGCCCAGCACGAGATCGAGTTCCAGAACGCCCAGCTCGTCGCGTTCGGCGCGACCCGCAGGGCGGGTGGCAAGGCTTCCGAGGACCCGCAGGTCAAGGCGTTGCTGGAGTCGGGGGCGCCGGTGATCACCCTGGTCGCCAAGTCCCACGACCGCCACGTGGAGCTGGCCCTGCGCACCACCCTGGAGGAGAACCTGGAGATGGTCCGCGACACCGTCTCCCATCTCCGCGAACAGGGCCGCCGGGTCTTCGTCGACTGCGAGCACTTCTTCGACGGCTACCGCGCCAACCCCGACTACGCCAAGGCCGTGGTCCGGGCCGCCCACGAGTCCGGCGCCGATGTCGTGATCCTCTGCGACACCAACGGGGGCATGCTCCCCGCCCAGGTGCAGGCCGTCGTCGCCACCGTCCTCGCCGACACCGGCGCCCGGCTCGGCATCCATGCCCAGGACGACACCGGGTGCGCCGTCGCCAACACCCTGGCCGCCGTGGACGCGGGCGCCACCCACGTCCAGTGCACCGCCAACGGCTACGGTGAACGGGTCGGCAACGCCAATCTCTTCCCGGTCGTCGCCGCGCTGGAACTCAAGTACGGCAGGACCGTGCTCCCCGAGGGCGCGCTCGCCGACATGACGCGGATCTCGCACGCCATCGCCGAGGTCGTCAACCTCACCCCCTCCACCCACCAGCCCTATGTGGGGGTCTCCGCCTTCGCCCACAAGGCCGGGCTGCACGCCTCCGCGATCAAGGTCGACCCCGACCTGTACCAGCACATCGATCCGGCGCTGGTTGGCAACACCATGCGGATGCTGGTCTCCGACATGGCGGGCCGCGCCTCCATCGAGCTCAAGGGCAAGGAGCTCGGCATCGACCTCGGGGGCGACCGCGAGCTGGTCGGCCGTGTGGTCGAGCGCGTCAAGGAGCGCGAACTCAGGGGCTACACCTACGAGGCGGCCGACGCCTCCTTCGAACTGCTGCTGCGCGGTGAGGTCGAGGGGCGGGCCCGCCGCTACTTCCGTACCGAGTCCTGGCGCGCCATCGTGGAGAACCGCCCCGACGGCACGCACGCCAACGAGGCGACCGTGAAGCTCTGGGCCAAGGGCGAGCGCATCGTCGCCACCGCCGAGGGCAACGGCCCGGTCAACGCGCTCGACCGGGCCCTGCGCGTCGCCCTGGAGCGGATCTACCCGCAGCTCGCCAAGCTGGAGCTGGTGGACTACAAGGTCCGCATCCTGGAGGGCCGCACCGGCACCGAGTCCACCACCCGCGTACTGATCACCACGGGTGACGGAACCGGTGACTGGGCGACGGTGGGGGTCGCGGAGAACGTCATCGCCGCGTCCTGGCAGGCGCTGGAGGACGCGTACACCTTCGGACTGCTGCGGGCCGGGATCGAGCCGACCGAGTAGCCGCCGCTGCCGGAGCCGCCACGTCCGGTGGGCGGCTCCGGTGCGGGCGACCTGGATCCGGGCCCGGTCCGGGCCTCCGGATCAGGCGTCGTATTCGTTGCAGATGTACAGAAGCGCCTTTGCTCCGACGGTGCCGGGACCTGTTCAGGCAGCGGACTGGGTGCCCGGCCAGGTGAAGGTCGCCGAGGTGCGGCCGGGGAGGGTGTAGGTGAACTTCTGCCCGCCCCAGTTGACCGTGACCGGCTGGGCGGAGCCCGAACCGTTGTACGCGATCAGCGCCTTGGAGCCGTCCGGGTTGCGCCAGGCCACGTTGGGCACCGCGGAACTGGCCGTCGAGGAGATCCGCGCGGCACCGGGCCGGACGAACTTCGTCAGATGGCCCATCGTGTAGTACTCGATGCCGTAGTCGACCTGACCGTGCCGGCCGTCCCCGTTGTGCACGGTGATCAGCCCGTCGCAGGTGCCGCAACCGCCGTTGTGCGGGCCCCTGTTCTGGTCCACGGCCAGCGACCACTTGGTCACCGACTTCGCCCAGTTGCGGGTGTAGTCGATGATGTTGAGCATGTCCTCGCGCTGCTGGTCGGCGATCCAGGTGCCGCCCGAGTGCTCGGTCTGGAAGGCGTCGAGCTGCGGGTACCGGTTGTGCACGGCCGTCTGCTCGGTGACGTCGCCGCCGTAGCCGTGCCAGGCGATCCCGCCGAAGTTGGGGTGGCTGCGCACCGCCGCGTCGTTCACGGTGGCGGCCGCGTAGGCGTCGTAGGTGTCCCAGTTCCAGTCGTGGGCCAGCACCTTGGTGGGCAGGCCGGCGGACTGGAGCTTGGGCAGCAGCTCACTCTTGGTGAAGTAGGCGAGCCCGGAGCCGTTCCAGCTCATCGAGGGATAGCCGGAGCAGCAGGTCGGCTCGTTCTGCGCGGTGACGTAGTCGACCGGGACGCCCCGGTCGCGCCACGCCTGGAGGTACTTCACGAAGTACGTGGCGTACGTGCCGTAGTACTCGGCCTTCAGCCAGCCGCCGTTGAGCCCGCCGTTGTCCTTCATCCAGGCCGGAGCGGTCCACGGCGAGGCCACCGTGGTGAGCGCCGGATTGAGCTGCTTGGCCTGCGCGGTCAGCGGCAGCACATCCTGGAGATCATGTGCGATCGAGAAGCTGTTGAGGTTCGGGTCCGTCTGCCCGGCCGGCATGTCGTCGTACGTGTAGCCGAAGCGGGCGAGGTCGGAACCGCCCATCGGATTGCGTACGAACGAGAGCCCGATGCCCTCCGTGGGGGAGAACAGCTTCTTCATCGTGGCGTCGCGGGTCGCCTGGCTCAGCGCACCGCTGCCCTTCATCAGCCAGGCCGCCGTGTCGGTGAACGAGGCGCCGCCGCCGGTGAACGTCTGGTAGCGGGTGTTCTCGTCCACCGTGATGGTGGTGCCCGAGCCGCCGTTCCCGGCGACGAAGGCCACCGGTGCCTGGGCCTGCAGGCCCCGGGTGACATGGCGGCCGCCGGAGTCGTCGGTGGTGGTCAGCACGATGTTCACGCTCTCGCCCGCCGCCCGGGCCGTACCGGAGGTGAGACCGGTGAGGCACGCCGCGGCGAGCGCGGTGGCGACGAGGACGCGTGCCGTTCTGCTGGATCGGATCATGGGCTTTCTGCCTCTCTCGGCAGGGTGTGGGGGTGATGCCGTCGATCGAGGCGTGAGTGAACTGCTGTTGTGGGCCGTCGTCAAGAGGGTGCGCTTTCAGTACTTGAACGAATAACTGGCCCTGGCTGGTCAGGAGATGGGTACGGACCAATGTCGGCGTGAAGTATTGACGCCTCTGTTCCGGCGCGGTTAACTCCAGCCGCAACGCCGGTACCGGTTCCGGGACCGGTTGCGGAACCGGTACCGAAGCCGGCTGCCGCGGTCCGCCCCTGCCTGCTCCGTTTGCCGATCCGACCCGTTCTGCCTTGTCCCTGGAGGCCCCGTTGCGTGTCACCATCGCCGATGTCGCCCGTGCGGCGGGCGTCAGCAAGACGACCGTGTCGCGGGTCATCAACCTCAAGGGCGAAGTGGACGTCTCCACGGCCGCCCGCGTTCGTGAAGTGATCGCACAGCTCGGCTATGTGCCGAGCTCGGGCGCCGTCGGACTGGCCCGCGGCAGCAGCCGTACGGTCGGGATGCTGGTGCCGTCGCTGACCTGGCCGTGGATGGGCGAACTGCTCCAGGGCGTCGTCGACACCGTCGAGGCCGCCGACTACGGGCTGCTGCTCTTCACCTGCAACCGCGGCGCCGAATCCGTCCAGCGCTTCACCACCCAGGTGTCGGCGCGCGCCTTCGACGGACTCGTCGTCGTGGAGCCGGAGAACACGCTCTACCACCTGACCGAACTGCACCGCGACGGCCTGCCGATCGTCCTCATCGACGACCGGGGCCACCACCCGGAATTCCCCTCCGTCGTGACCACCAACCACGAGGGAGGCGCGTCGGCGGCCCGCCATCTGCTGGCCGCGGGGCGCACCAGACCGATGGTCCTCACGGGCCCGCGGAACTTCGGCTGCGTACGTGACCGGCTCAGCGGCTTCCGCTCGGTCCTGCCCACCGAACTGGTCGTGCACGGTGACTTCACCGAGCGGTGCGGCCGCCTCGCGGTGGAGGAACTCCTCGCCGCCGGGGTGGAGTTCGACTCCGTCTTCGCGCACAACGACATCAGCGCCGCGGGTGTGCTGAGGGCCCTGCGCGCCGCCGGGCGCCGGGTACCGGACGACATCGCGGTGGTCGGCTTCGACGACATCCCGATGGCCGAGCACACCGCACCGCCCCTGACCACCGTGCGCCAGCCCACCCGGCGGATGGGGGAGACGGCGGCGCGGATGCTGCTGTCCCACCTCGGCGGCACACCCGTACCGGACGAACCTGCCGTGCTGCCCACCGAACTGGTCGTGCGCCACTCGGCGCCGTAACGGGACCGCCCCTCCCCGGGCACCCGTCCGCATCCCCGACCCCGCACCGCCCGCACCGCCCGCGCTGTCGGCGCTCCCTGCCCCGTCCGCATCGCCCGCCCCGTCCGTTCCACCTCCACCCGCCCGTACCGCACCACCCGCAGCCCCTCCTGGAGTAGCTATGTCCGTACGCCGTCGCCACACGTTGAGAGCGCTCTCAGCCGCCACCGCCGTGGTCGCGCTCGCCGCCGGTTGCTCGTCCGCCAACTCGGGTGCCAACAAGGGGGGAGCCGGTGCCTCCGGCGTGCTGACCCTCGGCAAGCCGGACGGGCCGCAGACCAACAACAGCAACCCGTTCCTGAACACCTCGGCGAGTGCCACCCTCGGCTACCGCTACATGATCTACGAGCCGCTGGCGATGACGAACCAGGTCCGCCCCACGGACAAGGCGGCCCCGTGGCTCGCCACCGACTGGACGTGGGAGGCCAACTTCACCAAGGTCTCCTTCACGCTCGACGCGCGCGCGAAGTGGGCCGACGGCAAGCCGCTGACCGCCGCGGACGTCGAGTACACCTTCAGCCTGCTGAAGAAGCACCCGGCGCTCAACGGCAACGGCATCCCCTTCGACGGGATCGCCGTGGAGGGCGGGAAGGTCGTCCTGACCTTCAAGGAGTCCCAGTTCGTCAACCAGAACAAGATCATCCAGACCTACATCGTGCCCAAGCACATCTGGGAGAAGGTCGACAACCCGGAGACCTGGCCCAACCGCACCCCGGTCGGCTCGGGCCCGTACAAGCTGAAGACCTTCACCCCGCAGACCACGACGCTGACGGCGACGCCGACGTACTGGAAGGGCGCGACGAAGGTCAAGGAGCTGCGGTACACCGCGTACAACGACAACAGCGCGGCGACCACGGCACTGGCGAGCGGCAAGGTCGAGTGGTCGTTCGTCTTCATGCCGAACTACAAGCAGCTGTACATCGCCAAGGACCCCGAGAACCACAAGCTCTGGTTCCCCTCCGGGCTCGGCATCCACGGACTGTGGTTCAACACCGCCCGCAAGCCCTTCGACAACCCGGCACTGCGCAGGGCGATGGCCATGGTGGTCGACCGCCGGGCGATCCACGTCCAGGCCCAGGCGACGCTGTACCCGGAGATCACCAACCCGACCGGCATCCCGCTGCCCGCCGGTGACCCCTTCCTCGCGCCGGAGTACGCGAAGGCCACCACCGCGCCCGATGTGGCCGGGGCCAAGAAGGTGCTCACCGACGCCGGGTTCACGCTCGCCGGCGGCGTACTGAAGGACCCGGGCGGCAAGCCCGTGAAGCTGACCTTCACCGACCCGGCCGGCTGGAACGACTACATCACCGGGCTCTCGATCATCAAGGACAACATCAAGCAGCTCGGCATCGAGGCCAAGGTCAAGACGCAGACCGCCGAGGCCTGGGGCGCGGACGTCGCCAACGGCAACTTCGACGCCACCCTGCACTGGACCAACAGCGGCGCCACGCCCTACGACATGTACCAGAACATCATGGACGGCTCGATCCTCCAGCCCGTCGGCAAGAGCTCCCAGCTCGGCAACTTCGGCCGCTTCAAGAGCCCGGAGGCCACCGCGGCGCTCAAGGAGTACGCGAACGCCACCGACGACGCCACCCGCACCAAGGCCATGAACACCCTCCAGAAGATCTTCGTGGAGCAGGCTCCCGTCATCCCGACGGCCGCCGCTCCCATCGGCGCCGAGTACTCCACGAAGAACTGGACCGGCTGGCCCACCGAGGCCGACCCCTACGCCCCGCCGCAGCACACCCAGCCCACCGCGCTGGAGATCGTGCTGAAGCTCAAGCCCACCAAGTAAGCACGGGGAAGAACCGGCCATGACCACCGAACAGTCCGAGAACGTGCGGACCACCACCGACGTGGTGCTCGAAGCACGCGGAGTCACCAAGCACTTTCCCGTCCGGCGCACCGCCCGCGACCTCGCCGCGCGCCGCCGCCGTACCGTCCACGCCGTCGACGACGTCTCGCTCGAACTCCGGCGCGGCACCGTCACGGCCCTGGTGGGGGAGTCCGGCTCGGGCAAGTCCACCGTCGCCCGGCTGCTCGCCCAGCTGTATCCGCTCACCTCGGGCGAGATACGGCTGGCGGGCACCGCGGTGAAGGCCGGACGTGGCCGGTCCTTCCGCCGTTACGTACGCCGGGTCCAGCTGATCTTCCAGGACCCGTTCGCCTCGCTGAACCCCGTGCACACCGTGCGCTACCACCTCACCCGGGCGCTGCGGATCCACGGCCGGGCGGGCAACGGGGACACGGAGCTGGAGAGCAATCTCACCGATCTGCTGAACCGCGTCCAGCTGACACCACCGCACCAGTACCTGGACAAGTTCCCGCACGAGCTCTCCGGCGGCCAGCGCCAGCGCGTCGCCATCGCCCGCGCGCTCGGCGCCGACCCGCAGGTACTCCTCGCCGACGAACCGGTCTCGATGCTCGATGTGTCGATCCGGCTCGGCGTCCTCAACCTGCTGCGCGACCTCAAGGAACGCCTGCACCTCGCGATCCTCTACATCACCCACGACATCGCCTCCGCCCGCTACTTCGCGGACACCACCCTGGTGATGTACGCGGGCCGGATCGTCGAGGGCGGCGACAGCGAGACGCTCACCCAGCGCCCCGCCCACCCCTACACCCAGCTCCTCATCGCCTCCGCGCCCGACCCGGACCGGGTGGTCGCCGAGGAGGAACAGGAGGAGACCGGTACCGGCGAGCCCCCGTCGCTGATCGCCCCGCCGGCCGGCTGCCGTTTCCACCCGCGCTGCCCGAAGGCCATGGAGCGGTGCCGCACCGAACTGCCGCCACGCTTCGACCTGGCGGACGGCCAGTGGGCCGCCTGCTGGCTCTACGACGGCGCCGCGCGAGCGGAGGCCGGCCGGTGAAGTACGCAGCCCAGCGGCTCGCCTTCTACGCCATCACCGCGTGGGCCGCCATCACCATCAACTTCCTGATCCCGCGGCTGATGCCGGGCGACCCCGTCGAAGCGCTGATGAGCCGGTACCAGGGGCAGCTCGACACCACCGCCATCGCCTCCCTCAAGGCCCTGTTCGGCCTCGACGAGGAGCAGTCGCTCTGGCAGCAGTACACCGACTACTGGGCGCATCTGCTGGACGGCGACCTCGGACTGTCGTTCACCTTCTTCCCGACCCCGGTCGGTGAGGTGATCTCGCAGTCGCTGCCCTGGACACTCGCCCTGGTCGGTGTCACCACCCTGATCAGCTTCCTGCTCGGCACCGGCATCGGCGTCTACAGCGGCTGGCGGCGCGGCTCCTGGCTGGACGGGCTGCTGCCCGTCACCACCTTCATCTCCGCCATCCCCTACTTCTGGCTCGGGCTCATCGCCATCGCCCTGTTCGCCGTGAAGTGGCCGCTCTTCCCGGCCGCCGGGGGCTACGACAGCTCGCTCGTCCCGGCCTTCGACTGGCCGTTCATCTCCAGCGCGCTCTACCACGCCGTACTGCCCGGGGTCACGATCGTGCTCAGCGCCATCGCGGGCTGGATCCTCGGCATGCGCAACATGATGGTCACCGTCTCCTCCGAGGACTACGTCATGGTGGCGCAGGCCAAGGGGCTCTCCGAGCGGCGCGTGATGTTCAGCTACGCCGCCCGCAACGCGGTCCTGCCCAACATCTCCGGCTTCGCCCTCTCCCTGGGCTTCATCGTCGGCGGCACGCTGCTGGTCGAGATGGTCTTCTCCTACCCCGGCATCGGCTACCAGCTCTTCCAGGCGGTCGGCGCCAAGGACTACCCGCTGATGCAGGGCGTCTTCCTGATCATCACGCTCTCCGTCCTCGCCGCGAACCTGCTGGCCGACCTCGTCTACGCCGCCCTCGACCCCCGCACCCGGAAGGAGGCGTAGGGCCCATGTCCGTCACCGCCACCGACACCGACGCTCCCGGTACCGCCGACGTACCGGCGCCCACGCCGCCCACCCGCCGGGCCCGGCTGAGGTTCCTGCGCGGCGCGAAGACCCGCACCGGCCTGATCATCCTCGGCTTCTTCGTGCTCCTCGCGATCGCCGGGCCCTGGCTCGCCCCGTACGACCCCGACGCGATGAGCGACCAGCTCCTCCAACCACCCTCCGCCGAGCACTGGTTCGGCACCACGCAGACCGGGCAGGACGTCCTCTCGCAGATCCTCGTCGGCACCCGGGGCGTCCTGGTCGTCGGCTTCGTCGCCGGATTCTTCGCGACCGTGCTCTCCGTGCTGATCGGGGTCAGCGCCGGATTCCTCGGCGGAGCCGCCGACGAGATCCTCTCCGCGCTCTCCAATATCTTCCTGGTCATCCCCGGACTCCCGCTGATCATCATCATCGCGAGCTTCGTCCCGGACACCGGCGACCTGCTCATCGCCACCGCGATCGCCTTCACCTCCTGGGCCTGGGGCTCCCGCATCCTGCGCGCCCAGACCCTGTCGCTGCGCCGCCGCGACTACGTGGAGGCGGCCCGCGCCACCGGCGAGTCGACCTGGCGGATCATCCTGTTCGAGATCATGCCGAACCTCACCGCCGTCATCGCCTCCGGCTTCGTCGGCACGGTCATCTTCGCCGTCCTCACCGAGATCACCCTCGCCTTCATCGGCGTCGCCGACATCTCGCACTGGAACTGGGGCACGGTCCTGTTCTGGGCCCAGTCGAACCAGGCCCTCGCCCAGGGCGCCTGGTGGTGGTTCGTCCCCGCCGGTCTCTGCATCGCCCTGCTCGGCTGTGCCCTCGCCCTCATCAACTTCGGCATCGACGAGTTCGTCAACCCCCGTCTGCGCACCGCGACCGGCGCCTCCCGCAAGGTCAGGATGCGGGTCGGCTTCACCCCGGTCGCCCGGACGGCCGACACGCCCAGCAAGGAGCAGAGCGCATGACGGCCGAGCCGGTCCTCACCATCAGCGGACTCAACGTCGACTACGGCACCGGCCGCGACGCCGTCCACGCCCTGCGCGACATCGACCTCACCCTGCACCGGGGCGAAGTCCTGGGCCTGGCGGGCGAGTCGGGCTCCGGCAAGTCCACCCTCGCCTACGCCGTCACCCGGCTGCTCTCCCCGCCCGGAGTGATCACCGGCGGCGACGTCCGGTACCACCGGCCGGGCGGGGACAGCATCGACATCCTCTCCCTGCCCCCGGAGAAGCTGCGCGCCTTCCGCTGGCAGGAGCTGTCCATCGTGTTCCAGGGCGCGATGAACTCGCTCAACCCGGTCCACACCGTCCACAGCCAGCTCACCGACGTACTCAAGGCCCACCGCCCCGAACTGCGCGCCGCCCAAAGAACCGCCCGCGCGGCGGAGTTGCTGACGCTCGTCGGGATCTCCGCGGACCGGCTCGCCGCCTATCCGCACCAGCTGTCCGGCGGCATGCGCCAGCGCGTGATGATCGCGATGGCGCTGGCGCTGGAACCCGAGATCGTCATCATGGACGAGCCGACCACCGCACTCGACGTCGTCATGCAGCGGCAGATCCTGCGCCGGCTGGTCCAGCTGCGGGAGCAGCTCAACTTCTCGGTCGTGTTCATCACCCATGACATCTCGCTCCTGATCGAGTTCTCGGACCGGATCGCGATCATGTACGGGGGCCGGATCGTGGAGGAGGCGGGCGCGGCCGAGATCTACCGCGACCCGCGCCACCCCTACAGCGACGGGCTGCTCCACTCGTTCCCCGCGCTGCACGGCCCGCGCCGCGAGCTGACCGGCATCCCCGGCTCACCCCCGCACCTGTCCGCGATGCCCACGGGCTGCGCCTTCCACCCCCGCTGCGGCAAGGCGTTCGAGCCGTGCGACGAGCGGGTCCCGGTGCTGACCCCGCCCGCGGGCGAACCGGGCCGCGCGGTCGCCTGCTGGCTGCACGCACAGGACCCGCGAGCCCCGCACCCGTCCGCGTCCACCCCGGCCGTCTGACGCCCCTTACCTACGGAGACCGATGAACCCCGTCACCACCTCCCAGAGCCGGCGACTCCCGCGGCCCGCCGCCGTCCCCGGACTCCCGGCCGACTTCCGCTGGGGCGTCGCCACGTCCGCGTACCAGATCGAGGGCGCGGCGGCGACGGACGGCCGCACCCCGTCCATCTGGGACACCTTCTGCGACGTTCCCGGCGCCGTCGAGGGCGGCGAGAGGGGGGACGTGGCCTGCGACCACTACCACCGGATGCCCCAGGATGTGGAACTGCTCGCGGGCCTCGGCGTCGACACCTACCGCTTCTCGCTCGCCTGGCCGCGCATCCAGCCGGGCGGCCGGGGCCCCGCCAACGGGAAGGGTCTCGACTTCTACAAGCGGCTCGTCGACGAACTCCAGGGCCGGGGGATCACCCCCTGGATCACCCTGTACCACTGGGACCTGCCGCAGGAGCTGGAGGACGCGGGCGGCTGGCCGGCCCGCGACACCGCCCTGCGCTTCGCCGACTACGCGATGCTCGCGTACGAGGCACTGGGCGACCGGGTCGCGCACTGGACGACGCTGAACGAGCCCTGGTGCTCGGCCATGCTCGGTTACGCGTACGGGGTGCACGCCCCCGGCCGCCGGAACCTCGGCGAAGGGCTCCACGCCGTCCACCACCTGCTGCTCGGCCACGGTCTGGCGGCCGGGCGCATCCGGGAGGCGGCGGGCACGAACCCGCTGGAGCTGGGCATCACCCTCAACCTCGGCACCGCCACCCCGGAGACCGGCAGCGAGGCCGACCGCGAGGCGTGCCGCCGCGCCGACGGGCTCGGCACCCGCCTCTACCTGGACCCGGTCGTCCACGGCGCGTACCCGCGGGACGTGGTCGAGGACCTGGCCGCCCAGGGCATCGAACTCCCCGTCCAGGAAGGCGACCTGGCCGCCATCGCCACCCCCCTCGACGTCCTCGGCGTCAACTTCTACCGCGGCGCGCTGTTCTCCGGCCTCACCGAGGACGGCTCGCCCACCGACGCCGACGGGCTGCCCGTCACCCGCGCGGTCGAACGCGACCTTCCGCGTACGGCCATGGACTGGGAGATCACCCCGGGCGAACTCACCGATCTGCTGCTGCGGCTGGAGCGCGACTACGCGCTGCCGACCGTCATCACCGAGAACGGCGCCGCCTTCGACGACACCGTCGCCGCCGACGGCTCCGTACCGGACACGGACCGCACCGCCTACCTCGCCGACCACATCGACGCCGTCGCCGAAGCCCGCGCCCGGGGCGCCGACGTCCGGGGCTACTTCGCCTGGTCGCTGATGGACAACTTCGAGTGGGCCTACGGCTACGACAAGCGGTTCGGCATCGTCCGGGTCGACTACGACACCCAGCAGCGGACTCTCAAGGACAGCGCCAAGTGGTACCGCGACACGATTCAGCTCACCAGGAACGCCCGCACCGATTAGCCGACTTGGAGCATCCTCACATGCCCTCTCGTACGACGTTGATCGCCGCCACCGCAGCCCTGATCGCCCTCTCCGCGCCGCTCGCGTTCGCCGCCCCGGCGCCCGGTCCCGCACCCCGGGCGGCGGCCGCCGCCTGGGACACCGACCGCGCCGCGTCCGCCTACACCGCGGACCCGGGCGCCGTCACCGCCTCCGGCAGCGAGAACCCCGACACCACCCCCGGCAGAGCCACCGACGGCAACGGCACCACCCGATGGTCCAGCAACGCCGCCGACGACGCCTGGATACGCGTCGACCTCGGCGCCACCCTCCGCATCAACCAGGTGAAACTGGAGTGGGAAGCCGCCTACGGCCGTGAGTACGTCCTCGAAGTGTCGAAGAACGGCACGGACTGGACCACCTTCTTCACCGAGACGGAAGGCACCGGCGGCACCGTCACCGCCCACACCCACCCGCAGGAAGTCACCGGCCGCTACGTCCGCATGCGCGGCATCGCCCGCGCCACCGCCTGGGGCTACTCCCTGTTCTCCTTCCAGGTGTACGGAGGCGAACCCGCGCCCGCGTCGGCCACCCGCGCCAACCTCGCCCTGAACCACCCGGCGTACGGCGACCTCTACCAGCACGCCGGCAACTCGCCCGCCTACATCACCGACGGCGGCTGGCCCGCCGACCTCAAGGCCGACCGGACCCGCTGGTCCTCCGACTGGAACGCGGACCGCTGGGTCGGCGTCGACCTCGGCGCCACCTCCACCATCAGCAGCGTCGACCTGTACTGGGAGGCGGCCTACGCCGTCGACTACGAGATCCAGGTCTCCGACGACAACCGGAACTGGCGCACCGTCCACCGCCCCTCCGCCGCCGAGGTCGCCGCCCGCCGGGCCGATGTGAAGTCACCCGCCGACGCGGTCGGCCGCCACGACACCATCACCCTGCCCACCCCGGCGACCGGCCGCTACGTACGGATGCTCGGCAAGGAGCGCCGCTCCTTCTACAACCCGGCACCGTCCACCGCCCAGTTCGGCTACTCCCTCTACGAGTTCCAGGTGTGGGGCACCGGAGGCAGCGCGAACGCCGCGTACCCGCCGCTGCCCAGGAATCCGGGAGGCGCCTACAACACCACCTTCTTCGACGACTTCACCGGCTCGGGCCTGGACCGCTCCAAGTGGCGCGTGGTGCGCACCGGTACGGAGATGAGCCCGGTCAACGGCGAGTCGCAGGCGTACGTCGACTCGCCCGACACCATTCGCACCGAGAACGGGGCCCTGGTCCTGGAGTCCAAGTACTGCAAGGGCTGCGCCTCCACGCCCAACGGGACGTTCGACTTCACCTCGGGCCGCGTCGACACCAACACCAGGTTCGACTTCACGTACGGCAGGGTCAGCGCCCGTATGAAGCTGCCCGTCGGCGACGGCTTCTGGCCCGCGTTCTGGATGCTGGGCAGCGACGTCGACAACCCGGCCGTCTCCTGGCCCGGCGCCGGGGAGACCGACATCATGGAGAACATCGGCTACGGCGACTGGACCAGCTCCGCCCTGCACGGCCCCGGCTACTCGGCGGACGGGAACGTCGGAAAGTCCCAGACCTTCCCGAACGGCGGGCGCGCCGACCAGTGGCACACCTACGGCGTCGAGTGGACGCCCGAGGGCATGACGTTCACCGTGGACGGCCAGGTGGTCCAGCGGACCTCCCGGCAGAAGCTGGAATCCACCCGGGGCAAGTGGGTCTTCGACCACAACCAGTACGTGATCCTCAACCTGGCGCTGGGCGGTGCCTACCCGGCCGGCCACAACAAGGTCACCCAGCCCTACTGGGGCCTCCCGCAGTCCAGCGTCGACCGGATCGCACGGGGCGGCATCAAGGCGGAGATCGACTGGGTGCGGGTCGAGCAGAAGTAGCGCGCCGGACCTGCTCCGGGCGGGCGCCTGGACCTCCTCCGGGCGGGCGACGACGGATGCCGCCCGCCCGGAGGGGCCCGCCCGCCCGGAGCGGCCGGTCCGGGCGGAGCGGGCTGCTCACCTGGAGGAGGTTGCCTGTCTGGAGTAGCGTGAAGTATGAGGAAAAGGCTTTTTCCCACGCTCATGGCGGGCCTGCTGCTCATATTCGCAGCCGTGGCCCTCGCTCTCGCCCCGGCCGCGTCCGCCGCCCCCGCCGCGACCCTCGACGACGCCGCACAGGCCCTGCGGAAAGATCCGGTCTATGTGGACCCGGGCGCCCGCGACCAGCTCTCGGCCGCCCAGGAAAAGGCCCTGGAGAAGAAGATCACGGACGCCGACAAGCCGGTGTTCGTGGCCGTTCTCCCCGCCAACTCCGCCTTCCCCGAGGAGGGCCTGCTCCAGACCCTGCGCGCGGACACCGGCATCACCGGCGTCTACGCCGTACGTCTGGGCAACGGCTTCAACGCGGGCGCGGACCCGCAGGTCATGCCGAACCGGGCGGTCCAGAACCTCACGGCGGCCGTGAAGACACCGGCCACCGACACCGGCACCGCCGCCCAGCTGAACACGTTCGTCGACCGTGCCGTCGAGCAGGCCCGGGGCAGCGCCCCCGCCTCCTGGTCCGGCGGCAGCTCGGACAGCGGCGGATCCCCCTCGACCGGCCTCATCGCCCTCGGCGCGATCGCCGTGGTGGGCGGCGCGGGCGCGTACGCGGTCGTCCGCCGCAACCGGCGCCGCAAGGAGGAAGAGGAACGGGCCGCGCTCGACAAGCTGCGGGTCGTCGTGGACGAGGACATCACCGCGTACGGCGAGACCCTGGAACGGCTCGACTTCCATCCGGCGGAGAAGGGCGCGGACGACACGATGCGTGCCGACTACGAACGCGCCCTCGACTCCTACGAGAGCGCCAAGACAAAAATGGAGCACGCCCAGCACCCCTCGGACGTGCGCCCGGTCACCCAGTCCCTGGAGGACGGCCGCTACTCCCTCGCCGTACTGGAGGCCCGCCGCACGGGAAAACCGGTCCCGGCCCGCCGCCCGCCGTGCTTCTTCGACCCGCGCCACGGCCCCTCGGTCGCCGACGTGCTGTGGACCCCGTCCGGCGGCGCGGCCCGCGAGGTCCCCGTCTGCGGTGCGGACGAGGTCCGGCTGCGCGAGGGCGAGGACCCGATGAGCCGCACGGTCGACGTCGGCGACGGCCGCCGCCGCCCGTACTGGGAGGCGGGCCCGGCGTACGGCCCCTGGGCGGGCGGCTACTTCGGCGGCGGCCTGCTGCCGGGCCTGCTGGTCGGCACGGTGCTCGGCTCCATGCTCGCCACCCCGGCGTACGCGGGGGAGTACGGAGGCGGCGACTTCGGCGGAGGCGGCGGCGACTGGAGCGGCGGCGACTTCTCCGGCTCGGACTTCGACTCCTCCGGCTTCGGAGGCGGCGGCTTCGGGGACGGTGGCGGCGGGGGAGGGTTCGACGGCGGCGGCGGGTTCTGAGCCCCCCGGACTGTGCCACGAGCCGGGCTGCCTCGGTCAGCGAGCGAGGCAGCCGAATTCCGCCCTGATCCCCGCCGGGATCCGTCGGCCAGGGCGGCGCTACGCGATTCGGCCGCTCACTGCAGAGCCAGAGCGACGAAAAACAGGATGAAAATGCGGTGACGAACACCTTTCCGTTCTGTTTTGTTGCAATAACCAGTCCTGGACCTGCGCCGCACGTTGAAATCTCGTCGTACGGAATGAAGGATTGGGAATAGGCGTTATCTATGAGAACACCGTGTGCCTCAAGGGTCACGAATGGATTCTGAAAAGGTCTCCAGATGAGATAGAGAGAACGGCAAAGGTGCCAGTTCGTGATGCGGGTTGACGGTTCGGCGGAGAGTGTCGCCAGCTGCATGCGGGCCCCGGCAAATTAGTCCCGCCGTTCATGCGAGTACTTGTATGCGGGAAGGCTTCAGAACCTAATGAGATGTGTAGTCAAAAATGCGGATTCCGCCTAGGCAGAATCCGGCCGCAGAAAGGATTCCCCAAATGAGCCTCAGTGTAGTTGGTGTGAACCTAGGGTCCGGAGGGCCGCCAGGCGTCACGATGGAAATGAGATCGTATATCCTGATCGACAGACCTCGATAGTCCAACGCAATCAGCAGTCCTATCACGCCGACCGAAATACCCCAGATCGAACCTGCCATGGTGCAGCACCCAATCTATGCAGTTCACTAATTCGATTTTACTGTTCTTGATGATGTATCCAGCGGTCATGCCGCGGTCGTTGAGCCTCAGCGTTCATCATTGTGCGAATTCCGGCCGCTGATGGCTCGACTGCGTATTTTCTCCGTCAGCGGTACCCGCCGTGGCGATGTGAGTGTATCCGGATGCGAAGTTCCCGCCAAGTCCACCGCATGTACCCGTAGAGGTCGTGAAACTACGTCAATGTCAGCTATGCCGAAAGTTCTCTGAAGAATCGCCCTGAGAGGGTGTGAAATCCCGCCGAATCCCGCCGCTTCACTCCTCGGCTGGTCAATCGAATCCGCATTATCTCGCAATGCGTCCGCGGCGAAACCCGTCGAGGCTGCAACTCCGACTTGGTCCTCTTTGACCCAGGTGCGATTGCATGATCATTGCCCGTGCTCATGGGAAATGCAGAAAGCCCCGGACGGGCACCGAGCGTGTGTGCTTCCACTCGCACAGCACGTGGCGGTCGGAGGGGAGAAAGAGAGGGAAATCGGGCTCAGGGCCGGAGCTTCGGCAGGAGGTTCTTGGCGGTGGCTTCCATGGCCGCGAAGGTGATGTCCAGGTCCTGCGCGTTCATCGGATGCCCGCTCTGGGTGTGGAACTCGCAGTCGAGATTGCTGTCCCGGACGACCAGGCGGAGGTCGGCCTTCCAGGGGCCGTCCTCGGAGGAGACATAGCGGTACGCCTGGTTCCCGAGTCCCTTGACGTCGGTCAGGGAGGAGTCCGCGACCTCGGCGCTCTCCCTGCCGTGCCGGTGCATGCCGATCGCCTTGCCGATGTCCTTCCAGGCGCTGCACTGGGCGACGGCGCGTGCGTGCACCGTCGTGCCGTTGCTGAGCGACTGCTTGCACTCGGAGCCGCTGGACACCGAGGGATCGCCCCCGGTCTCGCGTCCCTGGGCCGCGCTCGCGAAAGGGGCTACGGCGGTGGCGAGTTCGCTGAAGTCGACCAGGTCGCACAGGCGGTCGGGCGGTGCGTAGGTGCCGGGTCCCGCCGTGCGTTCGGGGGAGGGCGAGGGTGCCGATCCGTCGGACGAGTCGTCGCCACCGCAGCCGGCCAGGACTGCGGACAGGGCCGCCACGACCAGGACCATGTTCCCGCTGACCCGACGTGTACGTGTCATGACGCCCCCCTCGACCCCGGCCGATGCGCTCCGGGGGCAGGGTAGCGGACCTCGCGATGCGTGGTCGGTTCATGGCCCGATTTGGTGAACTGGCCGTGCCCTGGGCGGAGTCGGGGCCGAGGGTTGGTCCAGGGTGGCCGTCGGCGAGGTGGGCCGGCCCGACCGGTGTGGGGGTGCAGGCTCCACCATGATCGGACCTGCTGGCCGGATGGTCCGGCAGACCGCCGACGCGCAGGCTGAACATGTCCGGATTTCCGAGGGAAGGAACCCTCTGTGTTCAGCTTGAAGTCGGTGCGCCGCCGCGCGGTGCGCACCACGGCCGTCGGTGCTCTCGCCGTCGCTGCCTGCGCCACCCTGATGACCGGCAGTGCCGGAGCGATCGTCAACGGTGACGATTCCACCGAGCGCTACCCGTTCATGGCGACGATCCCGGAGTCGGCCCCGGAACACGGGCTGTACGACGGTACGTGCGGGGCGTCGCTCATCGACCGGCAGTGGGTGCTGACGGCGGCCCACTGCGTCCAGGGGGACGGCCTTGTGCTGGACGGCATCGTCCGGATCGGCAGCGCGCACCGGAAGTCCGGGGGAACCGTCCGGGCCATCGAGCGGACGGTCGTCCATCCCGGCTATGTGAACGGTGGCGGGACTGCCGCCAACAAGGATGACGTCGCGCTCGTCCGCCTCGACCGCCCGGTCGCCGAGAAGCCCATCCGTATCGCCGAGCGGGCCGCGCGGCCGGGCACCCCGACCCGGCTCCTGGGATTCGGCACCACCGTCGACACCGAGATGAAGTTCGCGGAGCGGCTTCAGGAACTCGGTACGCGCAGGGGCTCCGACGCCGAGTGCGCCCCCGGCTACGCGGACCGGACCCGGTTGTGCACGATCAGCCGCGTGCCCAAGGCCATGGCGTGCTTCGGGGACTCCGGAGGGCCGCAGCTCCAGAAGGGCCGGCACGGACGCTGGGAGCTGGTGGGGGCCACATCGGGCCCCGGTGCCCCGAACGTCGCGTGCTCGGACGGGCCGGGTCTCTACAGCAACGTGCCCGCCTACGCGGACTGGATCAGCAAGACCATCAAGCGCAACGTCTGATCCCCGGCAGCCGTCGGCCGTATCGGGGGGTCACCCCTGATACGGCGGCCGGTCCGGGTCTACTGGACGGCCGTGCCGCTGAGGAACGCGTCCCAGGCGGTGGGGGGAACGGTGAGGACCGGTCCCTCGGCGACCTTGGAGTCCGGATGTGCACGGCGGCCGGGTGCGCGGCCACCTCGACGCAGTCGCCGCCCCGATCTGCATCATCCTGGGACAACCCGATCGGGGCCCACTTCGGCCCGCTGTGGCAGTTCACCCCGGCCGGCTCCCACCACCGCAGCCACCCCACGCAAACCCAGGCACTGCACCGCTACCTGCGCCGGCGCAACGCCAACGCCCGCCACCTCGACGTACCCGCGGTGAGAAGGGCATCCGCCGGGGCGGACGCCCCCTCGGCGCCGCAGCCTGACCGACCGCGAACCGCGGCCCCTGAGTGCCGAGAGGGACAGGTTCACGAGAAAGACAGCGACAGAAGGACGACTCAGGAGGCGGACGGCTCGATCTCCCCCGCGAAGACGATGACCTGGTCGATGAGGCTCCGCCGCAGATGGACGATGTCCGTTCCCGCCAGGCGGGGGCCTCCGTCCGGCGTGGTGAAGACCCACTGGTACCGGGCCCACTCGTCAGGCATGTCCACCGCTGAGCAGCGCACCATCGTGCCGGTCCCCGCCGGGTGGCGCCGGATGTCCAGCACGAACCGTTCGACCGCCGCGATTCCTTCGCTGCGACCCAACGGCCCCCAGAAGACCACGTCTGAGGTCAGGGCCTGGGAGAGCAGGTCAGTCACATAGCTGTCGTCCGAGGCGTTGAACGCGGAGATGAACGTGTCGATCGCGGAGCGTGCCGTCTCTTCCTGCATGCCCCAGTAATACCAGCCCTTGCGCGTGTGCTCGTCCCGTGAGCCGCCTTCCGGTCACGGGGGCCGCCCCGGTCACAGCACCAGTGACCATGGGTGACCGCGGCGGCCGGAATGAGCCGACTCAGCTCCCGTACTCCGTGTGCCGTGTGAGCGCCCACAGCAGGAGCGCGAGGCCGCTGATCCCGGCGCCCAGTGCGCATACGGCTCCCCAGCCGGCCGCCGCGTACAGGGAGGTCGCGGCGATGGCGCCGGTGGCGCTGCCGATCGCGTAGAAGATCATGTATCCGCCGATCAGCCGCCCTCCCGCGTCCGGGTGCAGGGCGTAGATCAGGGTCTGGTTGGTGACATGGACCGCCTGTACGGCCAGGTCGAGGACGATCACGCCGATGACCAGCGCCCAGAGCGAACTGCGGGTGAAGGCCAGGGGTAGCCACGAGGCGGCGAGCAGTGCCAGGCCGATGCCTGTGGTCCGCCGGGAGAGCCCCCGGTCGTTCAGTCGGCCCGCCGCCGTCGCGGCGAGCGCGCCCACGGCTCCGACCAGCCCGAACGCGCCGATCGCGGTGTGGGACATGGCGTACGGGGCCTCGCTGAGCGGTAGCGCGACGCTGCTCCACAGGGTGCTGAACGCGGCGAAGATCAGCAGCCCGAACACGGCCCGGAGCCGGAGGAGCCGTTCCCGCGCGAACAGGGTGACCGTGGAACGCAGCAGCTGCCCGTACCGCAGGGGCGCGGTCGGCGGTACGTCGCCGTGGCGCGGCAGCACCCGGTGCAGGACCAGGGCGAGTACCGCGATGAGCACCGCCGAGGCGAGGTAGACGGAGCGCCAGCCCGCGAGGTCGGCCAGGAGGCCGGACACGGTGCGGGCGAGCAGGATGCCGATGACGACGCCGCTGGTCACCAGGCCGACGACGCTTCCGCGCCGGTCGGGCGGGGCCAGTGACGCGGCGAAGACCACCAGCGTCTGTGTGACCACCGCGAGCAGCCCCACCGCGGCCATGCCCGCGAGCAGGACGCCCGCGGTCCCGGCGGTGGCGACCACGGCCAGCGCCCCGACCAGGAGCAGCAGTTGGACCACGATGATCCGTCGGCGGTCGGCCACGTCCCCCAGCGGCACGAGGAAGAACAGCCCCAGCCCGTATCCGATGTGCGTGAGTGTGACGACGCTGCCGATGAGGGCCGGGCTCATCGCGAGGTCATGGCCCAGCGTCACCAGGAGTGGCTGGGCGAAATAGACGTTGGCCACCGCGGCACCGCACGCGACGGCGAACAGCATGACCACGCCACGGGACAGGGCGTCCCCGGCGACACCCCCGCTCCGTGCCGCGGTCCGTGGTGTCACGGCCTCACTGTCGCCGACCATGCGGAATCCCTCCGTGCATCTGGTTTCATCTTGCTACCAGGTGGGACGGTAACTATTTTGGTAGCATGTTGCAACCGGTATGAGGATGGAGGACGGCATGGTGAACAGGACGCGCTTCGATGACAGCGACTGCCCCGTCGCGCGATCGGTCGACGCGATCGGTGACTGGTGGTCCCTGCTGATCGTGCGGGACGCCTTCGACGGGAGCCGCCGCTTCGGGGAGTTCCAGCGCAGCCTCGGCGTGGCGAAGAACATCCTCACCACGCGCCTGCGCTCCCTGGTCGCCGGTGGTGTCCTCGAATCCGTCCCCGCCTCCGACGGCAGCGCCTACCGCGAGTACGTGCTGACCCCGAAGGGGAAGTCCCTCTTCCCCGTCATCGTGGCGCTGCGGCAATGGGGCGAACAGAGCTTCTTCGCGCCCGGCGAACCGCATTCGGAGCTGGTCGACCGGCAGCAGGGGAACCGCCTTCGCCCGCTGGAGGTCCGGTCGGAGGACGGGCGGCTGCTCAGCCCCGACGACACCACCGTCCACAAGCTCGCCGCCCGGTGAGCGGGGACGGTGTGACGGGCCGCCGGGTCGCGGCAGCGGTCGCGAGGGGTGAAGATGCACGCGCACCGCACCGCACCGGCAGAAGGCAGGCGACCGACGTCATGACCGATCACCTCACCGTGAGCGTCCTGGGCACCGGGATCATGGGGGCCGCGATGGCCCGTAACCTGACCCGCTCCGGACACACCGTCCGCGCGTGGAACCGCACCCGGGCCAAGGCCGAACCGCTGGCCGCCGACGGCGCGTACATCGCCGACACCCCCGCCGACGCCGTCGAGGGCGCCGATGTTGTCCTCACCATGCTCCACGACGGCCCCGCCGCTCTCGACGTCGTGCGCCGGGCCGCGCCCGCGCTCCGGCCCGGCGCCGCCTGGGTGCAGTCCACGACCGCCGGGGTCGAGGCCGTGCGCGAGCTGGCCGACTACGCCCGGGAACAGGGGCTGGTCTTCTACGACGCACCCGTTCTCGGTACCCGGGAGCCCGCGGAGGCCGGGCAGCTGGTGGTCCTGGCCGCAGGGCCGGCCGGGGGCCGCGCTGCCGTGACGCCCGTGTTCGACGCCGTCGGCGCCCGTACCGTGTGGACCGGCGAGGACGGTGCGGAGGGCAGTGCCACCCGCCTCAAGCTCGTCGCCAACAGCTGGGTCCTCGCCGCCACCAACGCGGCCGGTGAGGTCCTGGCCCTGTACAAGGTCCTCGGCGTGGATCCGGAGAGCTTCTTCGGTCTCATCGAGGGCGGCCCGCTCGACATGGGCTATCTGCGCGCCAAGTCCGCGCTCGTCCTGGAGGACCGGCTGTCACCGGCGTCCTTCGCGGTCTCCACCGCCGAGAAGGACGCCCGGCTGATCGTCCGGGCCGGTCAGCAGTACGGCATCCGTCTCGACGTGGCCGAGGCGAGCGCCGAACGCTTCGCCCGCGCTGCGGCCCAGGGCCATGGCGACGAGGACATGGCCGCCGCCTATTTCGCGAGCTTCGAGGAGCCCCGGACCGACTGACCGGGGCGGGAGGCGGCGGGGCCGGCGGGAGAGTGGCGGCTCTCGCCGTCCCGAACCGTCGGGTGACCCGTCAGGGGTCGTACGGATCCGCTGTACGACCTGACGCACTGATCAGGGGAGGTGACGTTGTGTCACCTTGGCGGCATGGGCGGGCCAACCTAACTCCCGTACTTCCGTGAAGCGTTCTACCGCCGTGAGCGCCGGTCCATCCCTTCCGTACGGAAGTTCGCCCGCGAGGCGCTGGTCGACTGGGCGTGCGAGGACCGCGCCGACGATGTGGTGCTCTGTGTGAGCGAACTCGCCACCAACGCGCTGCTGCACGGTGTGCCGCCCGGTCGCGGGTTCCGGGTCCACCTCTGCCTGGAGCGCGTCGACGGGCTGATCCGCGTCGAGCCGCACGACAGCGGTGACGGCGAGGTCCGTGCGGCGGCCGGCGTGCCGGGGCCGGGCGCCGAGGGCGGGCGGGGGCTGCTGCTGGTGGCCGCCGTGGCCGACCGGTGGGGGGTGGGGGAGCGGAACCCGGGCAAGGTGGTGTGGTGCGAGTTCGCGGTGCCGCGCGACCGGCGGCCGGTGATCAGCCGGCCGGTGCGGACGCCCGGAGGAAGGTGTCGACGGAGGCGTGCGCCACGCTCCGCAGCTCGTCCTCGCCGATGGTGCGCGTACCCATCCGGGACCGGGCCTCCATCGAGCCGGTCAGCAGCGCCATGAACTGCTCGGCGGCCAGGTCGGGGTCGGTGGAGCGCAGCCGCCCGCTCAGCATCAGCCGGGCCATCCGGTCGGCCAGGGCCTCATTGATGCGGTGGGGTCCGCTCGCGCTGACGATGTCGAGGGTCTCGGGGAAGCGGGCGATCTCCGAGTGCAGCAGCCGACGCAGGGCGCAGGCCCGGTCGTCGCAGTGGAGCCTGAGCAGTTCGAGCGCCACAGTCCGCAGGGTGGCGCGCAGGTCGTCCCCCGGCTCCAGCAGCGGTTCGAGCGCGGCGAGGCGCTTGCCCAGGGCGACCTGCGACTCGGTCTCCATGGCGTGGCGGAAGAGCGTGGCCTTGTCGTGGAGGTGGTTGTACACCGTGGGCTTGGCCACCCCCGCCTCGTCGGCGATCTCCTGGACGCCCGCCTGGTCGTAACCCCGGCGGGCGAAGACGGTGAACGCGCCTTCCAGGATCGCCTGCCGCTTGTCGATCCGTCCGCGTACTGGGGCTGTCATGACTCCGATCGTACGCACCGTCCCGTTCCGGCGGCGGGCTCGCGCCCCGGCCCGCGTCCGGTCCGCCCGCGATCCGCTTCCGGTCCGCCCGCGATCCGCTTCCGGTCCGCATCCGGTCCGCTTCGCGTGTTTGCCGGATCAGCAATCAAACTTGTCGTTCCGGCAGCGCTGCGCGCACTCTCTCCCGTAACAGGAGGTGTTTCGCATGAACAACAAGAAGCAGCGGTACGACGTGGTGGTCGTCGGTGGCGGGGCGGCCGGGCTGGGCGGGGCTCTCGCGCTGTCGCGGGCCCGGCGTTCGGTGCTGGTGATCGACAAGGGAGAGCCGCGCAACGCACCCGCGTCCCATGCGCACAACTACCTCGGCCGTGAGGGCATCGCGCCTTCGGAACTGCTGGCGATCGGCCGCGACGAGGTGGCCGGGTACGGGGGCGAGATCGTCAGGGGCGGCGTCGTATCGGCCGAGCGGCTGCCGGGGGACGAGGGTTTCCGGGTCGTGGCGGAGGACGGTTCCACCGTGGTGGCCCGCCGGCTGCTCGTGACGACCGGTCTCGTCGACGAGCTGCCGCCGGTGCCGGGACTGGCCGAACGGTGGGGGCGTGAGGTGCTGCACTGCCCGTACTGCCACGGCTGGGAGGTCGGGGACCGCCCGATCGGCGTGCTGTCGGCCGGACCGCTCGCCGTGCACCAGGCGCTGATGTGGCGGCAGTGGAGCGAGGACGTCACCCTCTTCCGCCACACCGGTCCCGAGCCCACCGACGAGGAGTACGAGCAGCTCGCCGCGCGGGGGATCGCCGTGGTCGACGGCGAGGTGACCGGCCTGGAGATCACGGAGGACCGGCTCACCGGAATCCGGCTGGCCGGGGGCCGGGTGGTCCCGCGCGAGGCCCTGGTGGTCCAGGCCCGCTTCACCGCCAGGTCCGCCGTACTGGAGAGCCTGGGGCTGGTCCCGGTCGTACAGGAGGCGGCCGGGAGTGTGATCGGTTCGTACATCGAGGTCGACCCGACGGGGGCGACGGAGGTCCCCGGTGTCCGGGCGGCCGGCAACGTCACCAACCTGATGGAGCAGGTGATCGGCGCGGCCAACGCGGGACTGCGGGCGGCCATCGCGATCAACGCCGAGCTGATCGCCGACGACACCCGGCTCGCGGTCGAGGCACGCCGGGCGCGGTAGGTGCGGCAGGGGGCGGCCGCCCGCACGGCCGCCCCCTGCCCTCTACCGTCCGCACGGCCGCCCCCCTCTACCGCCCGCGCCGCTGTGCGCGGGCGGGTGCCGTCACCCGGTGATCCCGGTGACCGGTCCCTGGACGAAGACCGGCGACGTACCGGCCGACAGCGTGAAGCTCCCGCCCGTCGGCTGCCTCACGGAGCTCCGCCCCCAGGAGTCGACCAGCGTCACCGGGCCGGTCGCCGAGACGACCAAGTCGCGGGCCGTGGTCGCCCACACCACCCGGGTGGTTGTGCCGCCCGCGGTGAACCGGGCCGAGCGGGCCGGTGCGGTCAGTCCGTCGTCGCCGGAGTAGGTCCTGCCGCCGATCATCCGCGCGGTCACGGCCTGGGCGACCAGGGCCGGTTTCGGGGCGTTGGCGGTGACGGACACCGGGTTCGCGGCGGTGGCGGTGACCGGCTGCCGGAGCATGCCGAAGTTGTGTTCCTTGTTGGCGGGGTCGTTGCCGTCGTTGACCAGGTCGTACCAGTAGACCCGGCTCACGCCGTTGGCCAGGCCGACCGCGTAGAGGCGGATCAGGTTGTCGGCCTGCTGGAGTTCGCCGGTGCCGTGCCCGGTGTCGGTGGGCCAGCCCATCTCGCTGAGGACGATCGGTTTGTCCTTGCCGCCGTTGGCGTCACGGATCCGCTGACGCAGGCCCGCGAGGGTGTCGCCGGTCCCCGCCATCCACTCCGGGCCGCCCGGGTAGTGGTACGGGTGGACGCTGTAGGCGTCCATCTGCCGCAGACCGCCGCGGTCGATCAGATCCGGTGCGAAGCACTTGGGGCCGGTGGCGGGCGTGCAGTTGGCGATGCCGATGGTGGCCGGGCCGACCACCGTGGCCTGCGGGTTCACGGCCTTCACGGCATTGTTGACGCCGGTGAGCACGTCCAGGTAGCACGCGGCGGTCCGCCCGCACGCGCTCTTGTTGAAGGTCGTGCCGTTGTACTCGTTGAGCACCTCGACGTTGCTCTCGCCGTAGTGCTTCAGGAGTTCCGCGGCGAACTTCCCGAAGGCGGCGATGCCTTCGGGGGTGCTGGGGGTCACCCCCTTGTCGTACAGCGGATTGGCGCCGTTGGCGATGATCAGGGGGGTGATGCCCAGCGCACGGGCGCGTGCGATCCCGGCGGAGAAGGCGGCCGGATAGGTGTACGTGCCCTTCGCGGTCTCGAACCGGTCCCACCAGGCGTCCTCGCGGATGTGCGAGATGCCCGCCTTCCGAGCCTCGTCCAGCACCCGCGTGCCCCAGCCGGTGCGCGTGAGGTGCACGGCCGCGCCGAAGGGCGACGACGGTCCGACCGCGCTGTCCGGCACCTGCTCGATGACGGCGAACGAGGTCCGCAGATCGGTCGGGTCGGTGGCGGAGCCCGCGTGGAGGGCGAGCTCGAAATAGCCGGGCGCGAGGTCGGCGACGGAGAGGACGGCCCTGCCCCCGGAGAGCCAGCTGGTGCCGCTGCGGACCCGGGTGCCCCGCTCGTCGGTGACGGACCAGGAGACGGATGCGGCGGACGAGCCGAACTCCACTGCTCCCTGGCCCCGTTGGAAGATCAGGCTCGGGGAAGTGACGGTCAGGGTGTGCGTCGCGGCGGGGGCGGACGAGGGGAGCCCCACGAGCAGGGAGAGCGCGAGTGCGAGCACCAGGGTGAGCGCGAGGGGCAGGGGCAGGGGCAGGGGCCGACGCCGGGGATGGGAGGTGGCGGGGGGTCCGATCGGGATGCCGGTCATGGAGAGTCGCCCTCCGGGTGGTCGTGCCTGCTGGCGAGTGGGGTGACGGGATCGGTGGCGGTGGTGGGCGGCCGGTCGGCCGGTGGTGGACGGCGGGTGACCGGGGCCGCCGTACGAGGCGCGCCACCGGCCACCCGACAGCCGTCAGCGGGTCAGCCGCACCTGCTGATAGCGCACGAGCTTCCAGTTGTTGAGCCCGTCGCCCCAGGTCTGCCAGCCGCGCAGACCGAGCGAGCGGTACTTGTCCCGCTGTACACCGTCGTTCTTGTTGACCGTGAGCGTGAGCGAGAACGACGGGTCGGCGGGCGACAGCGGAGCGATCCGCTTCCACGGCACCGCGACGAGATAGGTCGTCGTCCCGGCCGCCGCGTCGCGGGACACCCGTACGTCCGCGCCGTCCACGGCGCCCACCGGGTAGTCCTTCGGCAGGGACTCGACGAAGACCCCCGGGCCCTCCCGCGTGGTGTCACCGGCGTAGAGCATGTACCAGTCGGCACCCCAGCGACCCAGCCCGTCGCCGGGCTTTCCGGGCTGTACGCCGATGCCGATGCTGTCCCCGGCGGGCAGCCAGGCCACCTTCTCCGGGGCCCGGTAGTCCTTCTCCCGGACCACGGCGGACACATAGAGGTTCTTGTCGTCCCAGGTCGCCCACATGTCGCCGTCGGCGGCGGAGGCGTCGATCCCCTTGTACGAGCCGACCTCGGACAGGTCCACCTTCGGGACGCCCCGCAGACCGGTGAGCTCTCCGCCCACCAGGCGCGGGGTGGCCCGGGTGACCGGGCTGAAGCCGAAGGAGTCGCTGTCGCGGGCGGTCCGCCCGTCCGCGAGCCGCGCCGTCACCGCCACCGGCTGTACGGCGTACGCGGACGCCCCGTCTACCTCCGTACGGAAGGTGCGGCTGCCGAGCGGCGGGACGCGGTGCCTGTCGCTTCCGCCGCCCGCGCTTCCGGTGCTCCTGTTTCCGCCGCTTCCGGCCTCCGCGCTGCCGCTTCCCGCGCCTTCGATCCGTCCGCTGCGGTCGCCGAAGGACCAGTCGATACCGGTCACCGTGACCGGCCTGTCCGGCGAGTGGTTGGTGACGGTCACCGCGAGCCGGTCGGTGCGGCTGCCGTGCGCCACCGACATGTCCGGCGACACATCGACCGTCACCGGCTCCGCCACCACCTCGGTCCCGGCCGCGAGCGCTCCGGCCCGCTTCCCGTCCACGGTCACGGATGCCGCAAGGACGCGGCTGCCGGGTGTCGCTCCGGCCGGGACCTTCAGCACGGCACTCGCGCGGCGGCCGGGGGCCGCTGTGACGGTGACCCGCTCGCCCTCGACCTCGAAGACGGCGGTGCGCCGGGCCGACGTGCTGCCGTGGCCGCCCGCCGCACGGTTGTCGACGGTCGCGGTCACCGGAACGTCGGTGCCCGCCACGATGTCGCGTGGCGTGGACAGTGACAGCAACGGCGACTTCTCGATCCTGCTCACCGGGGCCCGCAGATAGAGGGGATCGCCGGTGGCCGTCAGATGGACCCAGCCGCCGACCGGCTCCAGCACCCGCTCGCCGCCGAGCATGTCCACCACCGTGACCGGCTTCGTGGCCCGTATCCGGACCGGTTCGCCGGTGCGGTCGCTGCTCCACAGCACCGTGGTCGTCGAGCCCGCGCCGGGCGAGCCGGGAGCGGAGGCGAAGCGGTACGCGTGCGGGCCGGCGTCGCCGGTGCGCAGCCGCCCGGTGAACGTCGCCCCGGTGAGCTCACGGGCGGCGGTCGCGTAGGCGAGGTAGGCGGGCTTCGGATTGAGCCCGGTGGCCTCGGGCCCGCTGCGGCGCAGCAGGCCGAAGTTTTGCTCCCCGTTGCTGGGCCCGTTGCCGTCGTTGATCAGGTCGTACCAGTAGTAGCGGGCGACGCCCGCGGCCTTGGCCTCCAGCAGGGCGCGGGCGGTGGCCTGCGCCTGGGTCTGCTCGCTGACGCCGATGCCGTCCCGGTCGGCCGAGGTCCAGCCCTGCTCGGTGATCCAGACCGGGAGCTCCTTGCCGTCGTTGTACTGGCGCATCAGCCGCTTCAGGCCCGCGACGTCGAGTCCGACGCCCTCGGGCGCACCGGGTGCGCGGTAGGGGTGGACGGACACCGCGTCCATGTGTTTCAGCGCGCCGAGGCTGAACAGCTCCTCGAACCAGTCCAGCGGCACCTTGAAGGACGAGGCGCCGACCAGGGTGATCTTCGGGTCGGCGGCCTTGACGGCCGGGTACGCGGCGGCGAGCAGCTTGGCGTAGCACTTCGCGCTCTGCGAGCACACTCCGCTGGAGAAGCCGCCGTAGTACTCGTTCCAGACCTCCAGCGACTCGATGCGGCCCCCGGCCTGCTCGGCGACCTTCCCGGAGTACCTGCCGAACGCTTCGTACGCCTCGGGGGTGCTGGGGATGCCGCCGTAGTCGCCGTTGCCCAGGCCCAGCAGCATCAGACCGTTCTGGCCGCGTGTGCCGAAGTCCGCGGTGACGCGCTCGGTGGCCGCGGGCCACTGGTACGTGCCCTTGGGCCGTTCGATGGAGCCCCAGTAGGCGGAGTCGACCCGCAGGGCGTCGATGCCGGCCCGGGCCGCGAGCGCGGTGGAGTCGTCCCAGGCGTCGTCCGGGGCGGAGCGGTGGTGGTGGTTGACGCCGAAGAAGGAGTCGGTGGTCCGCCTCGGGTCAGGGCCGGGGTGCTGCACGGCGAAGCCCGCGGTACGGGAGACGGGGGCGCCGTCGGCCGCGCTGCCCCGCAGGGTCAACGTGTAGTAGCCGAGCGGAAGTTCACCGACGTCCACCGAACCCCTGCCGGTGGTGGGGTCGATGGCGGCCCTGCCGCCGCCCACGGTGCGGCCCCGGTAGTCGCGGACGCTCCAGGGGACGGTGCGGTCGCGGGTGGCGAGGACCCCGAAGGTGGCCTTCTCGCCCGGGTCGAAGAGATTGCCCGGGGTGGTCACCTCGACCTGGACGTCGTCGGTGTCGACGAGGGAGGGGGTGAGGGCGTAGCGGGCGAAGCAGACCGGTCTGCCGCTGGAGCCCATGTCCTGCGCCCAGGTGGCGATGCGCATGTCACGGCCGTGCTGGCCGCCGGTGAACGCCCCGTCCGGGAGGTAGAAGTGCGCGGTCTTCCAGACGTTGGTGCCGGTGGTGTTGATGATCCGCGAGGTGCGCCAGGGGTTCGAGACGGCGTCGTAGACCAGCGCGAACTTGGCGTCCGGGCCGTCGAAGTACTCGATGTCGACGCCCGCGAAGTTCTTGCCGTCGTGCTTCAGACCGGTGTCCAGGGTGACGTTGAGGTACTGGTTGGGGCGGCCCGGCCCGATCTCCCAGCAGTCCCGGTCGCCGTAGGTCCTGACGTTGGCGCTCGGCTCGTCGCTGCCGGGGGAGGCGTCGACGGTGGCGCGGCCGGTCTCCAGCGCGCGCCCGAACACGGCCGTGGCCGAGTCGGAGGCGGCGCCGCCCGTGCCCGTGGCGAAGGCGGGGCCGGAGCCGGGGGCGAGGAGGCCGAGGAGCAGGGGCAGCGTCACCGCCATCGCCGTCCCCATCAGCCGACGCCGCGGTCTCTGCCGTTGCCGTTGCCGTGGTCGAAGTCGCATGGCGGGAACTCCCTGATCGTCGCGCACGGGGCCGCTGCGCACGGTCGCCGAGGGGGCGCCGAACCGCACTCCGGGGTTTGCGCAAGCGGTTGCTCATCGCGGCACAGACTGATCCGGGTGCCTGTCGCTGTCAAGGGTCTGCGCGGCAATCGGCGTCTCCGCACAAGCAGTTGCGCAGGTCGGTAGGCTGCTGCCATGTCGGAACGGAGCAGTGTCACGTTGAGCGATGTCGCGGCGGTCGCCGGAGTGTCGCTCTCGACCGCGTCGAGGGCGCTGAACGGCGGCGGGCGGATCTCCGCGGCGACCCGCGCCCGTATCGCGGAGGTCGCCCGCCGCCTGGACTTCCGCCCCAATGCGCTGGCCCAGTCGTTCGCGCTGGGGCGCAGCCGCACGATCGGCATCCTCGCGTACAACGCGCGGGGCGCGTTCACCGAACCCGTGCTGGTCGGGGCGGTGGCGCACCTGGGCGGCCGGGAGCAGGCCTGCCTGCTCTACGACACCGGCTTCGACCCGGACGCGATGGCCGGGAGCGTGCGCAGGCTGCTGGCCCGCCGGGTCGACGGCCTGCTGGTCCTGGGCGACGGGTTCCAGTCCCAACTGCGTTCCGTCACGGGTGACTTCACCGTTCCGGTGGTGTACGCGCACGGCCTCACGGACCGTGCGGCCGACTCCTGCTACGTACCGGACGGCGAGATGGCGGGGCGGCTGGCCGGTGAGCATCTGCTGTCCCTCGGCAGGCGGCGCATCGCGCACATCACCGCCGAGCACCACGACGCCGCGGCGGCCGGACGGGAACGGGGTCTGCTCACCACGCTGGCCGAGGCGGGGCTGCCCGCCGCGGGCGACACGCTCCGGGGCGACTGGAGCCGGGCCTCGGGGGCTGCGGCCTGCCGTCGGCTGATCGAATCCGGCACCCCGTTCGATGCCGTCTTCTGCGGCAACGACCAGATCGCGCTCGGCGTGGAGTCCGTTCTGCTGGAGGCCGGCAGGCGTGTCCCGGACGATGTCGCGCTGGTCGGGGTGGACAACTGGGAGACGGTGATCAGCGGCCAGGGCACACGGCACCTGACCACCGTCGACACCGGGCTGGCCGGTCTGGGTGCCGCCGCGGCGGCCCAGGTGGCCGACGGGCGCGACGACCCCGGGCCGCATGCCCACCCGTGCGAGCTGGTGGTCGGCGCGACGACGGGCGGAGGCAGACCGGGGGACTGACCCCGGCGGGGGCCCGCGGTGGCTCCGAGCGATGGGGGCCCAGCGGGGGCCGAGCGGCGACGTCCGTGGTCGGGGGGTGAACGGCGAGGTCGGTGAGCGAGGGCCGAACGGCGGGCCCGGAGGTGCGGGGGCCGAACGGCGAGAGCCGTGGCCGGGGCCGAACGGCGGGTTTTGGAGGTGGCCCCCGTACGCCGCCGGACGGCCCCGTTCCCCTCGGTCTGGAGGGGTGCGGGGCCGCCCGTGCGGGTGCGTGTGCGGAGGATCAGGCGGCGGCCTTGATCGCGGAGATGTCGAAGTTCAGCTTGACCTTGTCGGCCACCATCACGCCGCCGGTCTCCAGAGCCGCGTTCCAGGTCAGGCCCCAGTCGGAGCGGAGGATGTCCGCGCTGCCCTCGAAGCCGACGCGCTCGTTGCCGTAGACGTCCGTGGCGGAGCCGTTGAACTCCAGGTCGATGGCGAGCGGGCGCGTGACGTCCTTGATGGTGAGGTCACCGGTCACCCGGTACTTGTCGCCGCCCAGCTGCGCCGCCCCCGTGGAGCGGAACGTCATGAGGGGGAACTTCTCGGCGTCGAAGAAGTCGCCGCTGACCAGGTGTCCGTCGCGGTCGGCGATGCCGGTGTTGACGCTGGCGATCCTCACGTCGATCGAGGCGGCGGAGTTCGAGGGGTCGGCACCGTCCAGCTTCAGGGCGCCCTCGTGCTCCACGAAGGTGCCGCGCACGTTGGTGACCATGGCGTGACGCACGGTGAAGCCGATGCTGCTGTGGGCCGGGTCGATCGTGTAGTCGCCGGTCAGGGCGGCCAGTGCAGGGTCAACAGCGGGGGTCTCGGTGGTGGACGGGGCGGTGGTGGACTTGCGGTTGAACAGAGCCATGGCTCCTCCTCGGGGGACGTGATCGAGCGGCGGTGAAAGATGTCGGCGGTGTTGTTTAACCTTCAACGAGATTGACTGTAGAGGAATCTAGTTCAAAGTTCAACCTTTGTGGTCCCTGCCGGGACGGGGCCCCGTTCGGGCGGCCCGTGCGTCGCGATGTTCACCGCATGGCAACACGCCGCCCTCTGGCGGACGCGCGTAGAGCTCAGGCACTATCTCCCTGCCGGTCCGCGTTTTCCGCGCGGCCGTGCACCCCACAAATTGTCATGAGCAGGAGGAATCCCCCCATGGTGAACCAGGCGACCCGCCCGAGACTCCGTTCCGCCCTCACCGCCCTGGCCCTCGTCCTCGGCGCACTCTTCGCCCCCGGCATCGGCGCCCTCGGCGGCGGCGCCACCGAGGCGCACGCCGACACCAAGCTGACCCACTCCCAGGCGACCTCGCGCTTCTCCTCGTCCGGGGTCACCTGGTCGTCCTCGGGCGGCTGCTCCGACCGGAACGTCGCCACATGTACGTCGTTCGACCAGCTGAACCAGGCGACCGCGCAGGGTGCCCAGACGCTGAAGAGCGCCACGGGCTGCGCGCTCAACATCACCGGCGGCACCGAGACCGGACACGCCGGCGGTACGTACTCCCACTGGAACGGCTACAAGCTCGACTTCGCCAAGAGCAGCTGCGTCACCAACTACGTCACGAGCGTCTTCACCTACATCGGTGTGCGCGGTGACGGTGCGCCCCAGTACCAGTCCGGCTCCGGCAACATCTACGCGGACGAGGGCAACCACTGGGACGTGACGTTCCACAACTGCGGCGGCTGCTGACCGCGGACCGGCGGGAACGGCCGGCCGGGCATCCCCACAACGGCTGGCCGCTGACCGTCCGGGAACGGCCGGCCGCGGACCGGCGGGCCCGCCGGTCGCTTCCCCGCGAACAGACGAGTGCCCCCGTCCCGCCGGACGGGGGCACCCGCGTCTGTGGAGGCGGAACGCCTCGTCAGGGGATCGGGTCGACCGTGGGGCCCTCCTGTGCGAGCAGGTCGCGGGCGAACTGCTCCCACTGCGCGTACCGGTCGGGATACGCGGAACGCTGCACCGCCTGGCACACGTCGCCGGGAGCCATGGACTCCCAGCCGCTGATCTGGATCAGTCCGGGGTTGTTGCCGAACGGGGCCACCCCGTAGAAGGACTTGGACGACGTGGCGACATCCGTGATCTGCTCCGGAGTGCCCCAGCCGGTGCTGGGCCGCTGCTGGAAGATGCCCAGCGAGTCATGGTCGACGGGAACCGTGTAGTTGACGAACTTCGATTCCTGCATGGCCGTCATCAGGGCGATGACCTGACCCTGTTCCGGTATCTGCGCGCCCTTTCCGACGCCGATGACCGTGCGGGCGTTGGCGAGCTCTTCGGGGCCGAGGTCGGACGGTGCGGTGAAGACCGTACGCAATTCACTGTCCGGAGCCGCGTCGAGCAGTCGGGCGGT
Organism: Streptomyces sp. NBC_01237; assembly: GCF_035917275.1. Classification (NCBI taxonomy): domain Bacteria; kingdom Bacillati; phylum Actinomycetota; class Actinomycetes; order Kitasatosporales; family Streptomycetaceae; genus Streptomyces; species Streptomyces sp. NBC_01237. The sequence goes on from NZ_CP108508.1 coordinate 6,507,209, forward strand.
GGCGGCGTCCACGGAACCGGTGGGGCGGAGTCCGTGGTTCGCCTGGAAGGCGCGCAGGCCGTGGGGTGCGGGGTCGGGGGCGGATGCCGCGTGGGCGGTGGCCGGCAGGGAGAGCAGAATTCCGGCTGCGGCCAGACATACGAGCATGCGGTGGGGGGTTGAGTTCTTTCGCATACCGCACGGTGTCGCGTATCCGAATCCAAAGTCAAGACTGTTGCATAAAAGGGAAGTTGGCAAAATCGGCGGCTCATTGCCCGCCGGGAGTTCTTTCAGCGGTCGGACCAATGGCAGGGAAAATGCGCCGGTGAACACCACCTTTCGCGCGGGGGGACGGGCACCTACGCTCCGAAAGGTCCGGCGGCCGTGCCGAGTTGGCCCCACGCAGACCCGGCCGCAGCGAGCCCCCTCTCCACAGGAGCTGTCCCATGCACGGATCCCCCCACTCCCTGACGCGCCGCTCGCTCCTGCGGGCCGGTACGGGCGTCGCCCTCGCCGCGGCGGGCGTCGCCGCGGGCGGCACGGCGGCGGGCGCCGCCGAGGGCGGCCCGAAGCTGATCACCGGCGGGAAGGTGCGCAACCTCACCGGCCCGGTGGCGACCGGCCGCTTCGCGGCTCCCTGGACCGACCTGGGCATCCCCGCCCGCTGCCCCGACGGCTCCATGCTCTTCGTCGGGGGCGACACCTTCGACGGCGGCGGTGTGGGCGGCCCCGACTGGCGGTCACCGGTGGGCCTGCGGTCCCGCAACGCCTCCCCCGGGTCCCTCGTCATCGACGACAGCGTGGGAGGCGCCCACGCCGTGGGCCTGGTCCCCGAGGGGCACGACGGCGGTACCACCGCCATTCCCTCCGATGTGTTCACCATCGGCGACACGATGTACATGCACCTCATGCGCGGAGTGATCTACCGGACGCACCACTCCGACTTCTGGCGCTCCCGGGACAACGGGGAGACCTGGGAATACCTCTGCCAATGGGCGGGGGACCAGTACAACGGGCAGTTCCAGCAGAAGACCTACGCCGTGGCGGACGACGGCTACTGCTATGTCCTGTCCACGGTGTTCAACCGGGACGTGACGTCGGACCTGCTGCTCCACCGGGTTCCGCAGGACGCCCTCGGAAATCCCGCGGCATACGAGCCCTGGGGATACGCGGACGGGGTCTGGGCCTGGGGCAACTATCCGACCTCGGTCAGCGGGCCGCGCCGCTGGGGCGAGATCTGCTTCCGCGCCATGGACGGAAAATACGCACTCAGCTGGCTCAATATGGCTCCGCTCGACCTACGCGCCCAGATTTTCGCGCTGCCCACGTCCAATCTGTTCGCCACACCGGAACAGACCATCATCGTCCCGACCGTGCCGGGACTGGAATTCGGCAATGCGGTGGCGAGCCCGTACGGCGGGTTCATCATCCCGGGATCGACCTTCGCGGACTTCCATATCGCCGTCAGCCAGTGGTACGACGACCAGAACTACCGGGTGATGCAGTACCGCATCAACGGGCTGAGCGGATAGGGCCGCCTGTGAACCGGGCCGGCCGGTGACGCACGGAGGTGCCCCCGCCCCGCAGGGCGGGGGCACCCGCGCACCCCGGTGGGTCAGGGTCAGGAACCCACGCTCACCGTGAAGCGGCGCGGGTTGCCGTCGTGGGCCGCGCCCGAGACGTCCGGCTGGCCGTCGGGGCGCACGTCGTCGTACGGGAAGGCGTAGCCGATCGGGCTGTTGGCGTGGACGACCCGCGACCAGTGGTTGGTCACCGCGCCCCGGTAGTAGTCCGCCACCGTGGTGCCGTTCGGCTGCTGCGGGTGGCTGAGCATGATCGAGCGGTTGAAGCCCGCCGCCAGCCGCGCCAGGAGCGCCTTCTTGTCGTCGGAGTCGCCCGGGTTGTTGGTGAACGGCCCGTGGTTGCAGGTGAAGATGTCCTTCGACACCGGCTTGACGAAGGTGTGGCCGCCCGCGAAGGTCAGCGTGTCACCGCTGACCCGCCCGGCGAGTGTGCCCCGTCCGCCCTGGAGATCGATGCGCAGGTCGGTGGAGCGGTACTTGTTCCAGACCTCGTCGATCTGCGCCGTGAACAGGTCCCGGAACGGCATCTGGTCCGGCCGGTCGAAGAACGGGGCCATCAGGTTCTGCGGCGAGATGACCCGCAGGACACTGCCGTCCGATCCCCGGGTGACCAGCTTGTCCCAGGGCTGCCCGTCCGCGGCCGCCTGGGCCGTCAGGCCGTCGGCGATCCGCTGCACGGCGCCGTCCGGGAGCGGGGCGACGGTGTGCGTGGAGTCGCCCTCCAGCGTCAGCCCGATCGGCAGCGCGGTCACCAGGTCGACGTAACTGATGTTCGCGAACAGCTGCTGCGGGTTGAAGGTGAACTCGCAGAACGACCAGGTCCGCCCGTAGTTCGGGTCCGTGGGTGTCGCGAAGGCCGGTTCCACCAGGGAGGGGCCGGGGTTCAGATAGAAGTCCAGCTTGCCGTCGCGTACGAAGTAGACGCGGGCCCCGTACATCTGGGGAAGCGTCAGGACGACCGGTCCGGTGCCCGCGCCCTTCAGCGGAATGGCGCAGTCGACCGGCAGCGGGGTCTGCGGCGCGCCGGGGGAGTCCGGGTGGTAGACGCTGCCGTCCGCGCGCAGCAGCACCCAGCGGTCGGTGCCCTGCTCGTGGCCGGTGACATAGGCATGCACCGTGCCCGGCAACGAGCGGTTCTCCAGGGCCAGTTCACAGGTCGCGGGGGCGGCGGAGGCGCGGGGGCTCAGGGCGCTTCCCCAGAGCGGGTAGGTCAGCGCCGTGGCCGAGGCGGCGGCGCCCGTCAGGAACATTCTGCGCGAGATCACGAGGGGACTCCCGAGGTGTGTGTGGGGGCCGCAGACGGGGATCGCGGGGGTGGTGGGGGGAATGCCGGGACAGTGGGGCGTCTGCGGTGCGCACCACTCTCGCGACGCCCGGGGTGGGCGTCAATACTTGTGACTGAGAGCGCTCTCAGAAATTCTGGGTCTTCACCACTCGACGCTGATTCACGGCACTTGGCGGGCTCCGTCCGGAAGCGGACGGGAGCTGACCGACGGGACGGCGGAGTCCGTGATCACCAAATGAACGCGCCACCGGGTCCGGCCCGTGCGCTCCCGACTTGGACTAACGCACGGCGGTTGTTGGACTGCGACGGCCCTTGAAGGCGTACGTCGTTGACGCTGTCCCGACACGGCGACTACTCAGGGGCCATGTCGCGAAGATTCACTTCGGCCGGCGCCGTCGCCGCCGCCTCAGCAGCCGTCCTGGCGCTCGTGGGGACCAGCCTCCCCGCCGCAGCCGCCGACCCGCTCCCCGCCGCAGCCGAGGCGGCCGACCCCAGCGGCTCCGCCGTCATCGGATCCGCGCAGCTCTCCGTCGCCGTCGCCGACGACTTCCCGCGCGTCCTGTCGTACACCGACCGGGCCAGTGGGAAGCGGCTCCTCGGCAGCACCCGGCCGGTCGCCGCCGTCACCCTCAACGGCACCGCCCACCCGGTCGCCCTCAAGGGCGCACCCGAGGTCACCGCCTCCAGCGCCCGCTACACCCTCACCTTCACCGACCTGCCGGGCATCGAGATCGACGCCACGCTCTCCGTCTCCGGACGCGCCACCACCTTCCAGGTGACCGCCGTCCGCGACACCGCGGCGTTCCGGGTCGGCACCATCGACATACCCGGGCACGACCTGGTCTCCGTCGGCTCCGCGGACACCGGCGCGGCGACCGCCTTCACCAAGCTCGACCCGGACTCGACGCGGACCGCCGACGTCTTCGGGAAGGTCACCGCGGACACGGCGGCCGACCCCGCACCCGTCGGCGCCAGTTACGCGATCGTCCACACCGGCGCCCTCGCCGCGGCCGTCGAGTCCAACTCCTCCTACGACAAGCCCGCGGGCGCCACCGGTGGCGACGACGCCCGCTTCTGGCACCAGGCCCGCAAAGCCGAGGACGGCGGCGTCCGGGTCGGCGTCTGGTCCGGCCAGTGGACCTACCGGGGCGAGGGCGCGCCGAAGCCCGAGAGCGGGGCGGACCTCCCCTGGGCGAAGGTCGTCGTCACGCCCGACGCCAACGGGGACAGGACCGTCGACTGGCAGGACGGTGCCATCGCCTTCCGCGGCATCGGCATCGCCGCACCCGGTGGCGAGGACACCCCGGACCGGGTCATCACCCACATCCCGTTCAACTTCGCCAGCCAGGCCACCCACCCCTTCCTGCGCACCCTGGACGACGTCAAGCGGATCTCGCAGGCCACCGACGGCCTCGGCCAGCTCGCCCTCCTCAAGGGCTACGGCTCCGAGGGGCACGACTCCGCCCACCCCGACTACGGCGGCAACTACAACAAGCGCGCCGGCGGGCTGAAGGACCTCAACGCGCTGCTCAAGAACGGCAGGAAGTGGGGCGCCACCTTCGGCGTCCACGTCAACGCCACCGAGTCGTACCCCGAGGCGAAGGCCTTCGACGAGAAGCTGGTCGACAAGTCCAAGCCCGGCTGGAACTGGCTCAACCAGAGCTACTACATCGACCAGCGCCGCGACATCAACAGCGGCGACCTGGCCCGGCGCTTCCAGCAGCTGCGCGACGAGACCGACAAGAACCTCAGCCTGCTCTACATCGACGTCTACTACTCCCACGGCTGGATCGCCGACAAGACGCTCCAGGCCGTGCGGCGGCAGGGCTGGAACGTCGGCACCGAGTGGGCCGACAAGTTCGAGCGCGGCTCCCTGTGGTCGCACTGGGCGAACGACCTGAACTACGGCGGGGCCACCAACAAGGGCCTCAACTCGCAGATCATCCGGTTCATCCGCAACGGCGAGAAGGACATCTGGAACAACGACCCGGTCCTCGGGCAGAGCGCCATCGAGGAGTTCGAGGGCTGGACGGGCGAGACCGACTGGAACGCCTTCTACGCCAACATCTGGCAGCGGAACCTGCCCGCGAAGTACCTCCAGCAGGAGCGGATCACCCGCTGGGCCGGCAACGACATCACCTTCACCGGTGGGGTGCGGGGCACGGTCGAGGACGGGAAGCGCACCTTCTACGACCACGGCCGCAAGGTCCTCAGCGGCAGTGACTACCTCCTGCCGTGGGACGGCGGGAAGAAGCTGTACCACTACAACAAGGCCGGTGGCAGCAGTAGTTGGGAGGTGCCCGGCAAGGGTGCGTACACCGTTTACAAGCTCACCGACAACGGCCGCGAGAAGGTCACGACCGTCCGCCCCACGGACGGGAGGATCACGCTGAAGGCCGCCGCAGGGCAGCCGTACGTCCTCTACCCCGACCACGCCCCGAAGGCCGCCGACCCCCGCTGGGGCGAGGGCACCCCGGTCGCCGACCCCGGCTTCAACGACAACGGGCTCGACGCCTGGACCCGTACCGGCACCGCCACCCGCGACACCGACGACCAGGGCCGCAACAGCGTCGAGCTCTCGGGCTCACCGGCCGCCTCGGTCTCCCAGCGCGTCACCGGCCTCAAGCCCGGCAAGCGCTACACCGCCTCGGCCCTCATCGAGGTGGAGCCCGGCGGGAGCAGGCACACCACCCTCTCGGCGGGCGGGAAGTCCGTCGCCGTGGACCGCTCCACCGCGAAGGACCAGGTCGCCGCCTCCGACTGGAACGGCACGTACTTCCAGCGGGCCAAGGTCAACTTCACCGCCCCCGCGAACGGCCGCACCACACTGCGCGTCGGAGCGGCCGGGGGCAGTACCGTCACGGTCCGCGCCGATGACGTACGCCTGGTCGAGAACGCGCCCACGACCAGGAAGAACACGGTCGTGTACGAGGACTTCGAGGACGTCGACCAGGGCTGGGGACCCTTCCTCAAGGGTGACGCGGGCGGCAGCACCGACCCCCGCACCAGCGTCTCCCAGCTGCACGCCCCGTACACGCAGGCAGGCTGGAACGGAAAGCGCGTCGATGACGTCCTGGGCGGCAAGGAGTCGCTGAAGGCCCACGAGGAGAACACCGGCCTCGTCTACCGCACGGCCCCCTGGACCGTGCCCATGACCGACGGCCGCCGCTACCGGGTCGAGTACGACTACCAGTCCAGCCACGCCGGGGCCTACGAGTGGGTCGACGGCTACGACCGGATCACCGCCGACGGCACCCCCGCCGCCACCGGGACCCGGACCACCCCCATCGGTGAGCAGCGCACCACCGGCCACTTCACCGAGACGCTCACCGCGGGCTGCGGTGACACCTGGACCGGGCTGCGCAAGCGCGGGGACGCCCCCGAGGGTGCCGACTTCGTCCTCGACGGCTTCACCGTCACCGACCTCGGCCCGGCCCCGGCCGGTGAGGAGGCCGTCTGCGCCACCCTCGACGTCGCCGCCGACGCCGAGACCCTGGTGCCCGGCGAGGCCAACACGGTGAAGGCGTCCTTCAGCAACTTCGAGACCACGGCCGCGACCGGCGTCGAGGTGGCCCTCACCGTGCCCGAGGGCTGGACCGCACAGCCCGCGGGCGCCGTCACGTTCGACTCGGTCGCGCCGGGCGCGAAGGTCACCGGCACCTGGCGGGTCACCCCGCCGCTGGACGCCGAGTACCGGACGTACCAGCTGGGTTCGCAGGCCGCGTACACGGTCGGCGGTACGGCGCGGAAGCTGGGCGCGCGGACGTCCGTGCGGACCCTGCCGCCGCCGCCCACCTCGGACAGCTGGGCCAGTGACCTGGACTGGACGGCCTCCGAGAACGGCTGGGGACCGGTCGAGCGCGACCTCTCCAACGGTGAGACGGGGACCGGCGACGGCTCCCCGCTGAAGATCGGCGGGGTCACCTACGCCAAGGGCATCGGCACCCACGCCCCGGCGAAGGTCCGCTACTACCTGGGCGGGAAGTGCACCTCTCTCACCGCCGAGGTGGGCGTGGACGATGTGCAGACCTCGCGCGGCAGCGTGCGGTTCTCCGTCACCGCGGACGGCACCGGCAAGGTGACCTCGCCGGTGCTCAGGGCGACCGACGCCGCCTGGCCGCTCACCGCCGATGTGACCGGCGCGCGTTATGTCGAGCTGGTCGTCGACGACGGCGGCGACGGCAACGGCAACGACCACGCCGACTGGGGCAACGCCCGCTTCCACTGCGGGAGCTGAGAGGGGGGGGGCGCGGCCGGCACCCGGCCGCGCCCCCTCGGCCTCCGCTCCCGCTCTTTCGTCCCGACCGGGCCCGTGCTAGACCGGCGGGCGCCCGGTCCACACCGTTCGGAGCCCCGGCCGGCCGCCCGGACCAGGTCGCACGACCGGGTCCGGGCCGGTGTCCGGGCCCCCCGCCCCCGGAGGTTCACCCGTGCCGCTCATGTCCGACGCCGCCTGGTCGCGCCGCGCCTTCCTGGCCACCGGCAGTGCCACCGCCCTCGGCCTCTCCCTGCCGGGTCCGGCCCACGCCGCCGGCCCCTCACCGGCCCCCGACGACGCGGAGTTCGACACCCTCCGCCTGCGCTGGACCGGCCTCGCCCTCGGCACCGGCTACGACGCGGCGGTCGAGCCCTACGCCTCCCGCCTCGCCGCGACCGGCGCGTCCGCCGCCGGATTCCGTACGACCATGAGCCCGGCCCCGCACTCCCTCTGGCCCGGTCTGACCTTCGACCCGCCGTCCGGCATCACCCAGAGCTACAGCCGCCTGTGGACCATGACCCGGGCGTACGCCCAGCCGGGTACCGGACACACCGGGGACGCCGGGCTCCTCGCCGATGTCCTGCGCGGCCTCGACCACCTCGGCACGACGGTCTACAACCCGTCCACCACCCGCTACGGGAACTGGTGGGAGTGGCAGACCGGCAGCCCCCGCCTCCTCATGGACATCGTCGCCGTCCTCCACGACCACCTCACCGAGGAGCAGCGGCAGGCCGCCTGCGCGGCCGTCGACCACTTCATCCCCGACGCCATGCTCCGCGACTACAGCGGCACCTCCACCGGCGCCAACCGGGTCGACCTCTGCCGCTCCGTCGCCCTGCGCGGCATCCTCGGCCGGCAGGCGGCCAAGACCGCGCTGGCCCGCGACGCCCTCTCGCCGGTCTTCCCGTACGTGACGAAGGGCGACGGGCTCTACGCCGACGGCTCCTTCGTCCAGCACACCTGGGTCGCCTACTCGGGGACGTACGGACAGGTCATGCTCGACGGCCTCGGCCGGCTGTTCGCGCTGCTCGCCGGGTCCACCTGGGCGGTCACCGATCCGGGCCGGCAGACCATCCTGGACAGCGTCGAGCACGCCTACGCGCCCTTGATCCTCAACGGCCTGGCGATGGACAGTGTCAACGGCCGCGCCATCAGCCGGGGCCTGCTCAAGGGCGACGAGCGCCAGGTGCTGCGGGGCGACCACTTCCACGGGCAGGGCCTGATCGCGGCCATCGCCCTGCTCGCGGGCGGGGCGTCCGCCGCCGAGCGCGACCGCTGGAACGGGATGATCAAGGGCTGGATCGAGCGGGACACCACCTCCCCGATCCTCACCGCCCCGCAGTTCGACATCGGCGACCTCGCCCGGCTGCACGCCGCCGCGGCGGCCCCCGTCCCCGCCGCCCCGGAGCCCGTCGGCCACACCCTGTTCGCGGCCATGGACCGGGCCGTCCACCGCCGCCCCGGCTGGGCCGCCAACATCGCCATGTCCTCGGAGCGCATCAGCTCCTACGAGTGCGGCAACGGCGAGAACCCGCGCGCCTGGCACACCGGGGCGGGGATGCTCTACTGGTGGCCGGGGGCCGAGCGCGGCGACCAGTACACCGACTGGTTCTGGCCAACCGTGGACTGGTACCGCCTGCCCGGCATCACCGTCTCCACCAAGCGCCTCGCCGACCGGGCGGGCGGCGAATGGGGCGAGCCCCGGCCCGCCGTGCGGTGGACCGGCGGCGCCCACGACGGGGAGTTCGCCGCGGTGGGACAGCACATCAAGGGCCTCGGCTCCACCCTGGAGGCCCGCAAGTCCTGGTTCTGCGCCGCCGACGCGATCATCTGCCTCGGCGCGGGGATCACCGCCACCGACGGGGTGCCCGTCGAGACCGTGGTGGACAACCGCAACCTCGGCCCGGACGGCGACGCCCACCCCTTCACGCTCGACGGCCGGGACCGCCCGCGCTGGGCCCACCTGGAAGGACACGGCGGCTGGGTGCTGCCCGGCGGCGCCGCCCTGCGCACGCTGCGCGAGGCCAGGACCGGTGCCTGGGCCGACATCAACACCACCAGCTCCACCGCCCGCGAGACCCGCCACTGGCAGACGCTCTGGCTCGACCACGGCACCGACCCGGTGGGCGCCGACTACGTCTATCTGCTGATGCCGGGCGCCGACCGGCGCACGGTGGCGGCCAGGGGAGCGGACCGGGGCTGGTTGAAGGTTCTCGCCAACACGGCCGCGGCGCAGGCCGTCGCCGTCCGCTCGCTGGGCCTGACCGCCGCGAACTTCTGGCAGCCCGGCGCGGCGGGGCCGCTTTCCGCCACGGGCCCGGCGAGCGTCCTTGTCAGGCAGGGGCGGCACTCCACTACGCTCTGTGTCAGCGGACCCGACCGGTCGGGTGCCCCGGTGGACGTGGTCTGGGACCGCCCGGTGCGTACGGTGGTCCGTACCGATCCGGGGATCGAGGTCCGCGCGACGGGCAACCGGCTCGTGCTGCGCGCCTCGCCGGGTACCGAAGGCGCCGCACTGCGCTGCGAGGTGCGCTGACCAGCCCTGTCGTGTGCTGTACACCACACCACTCCGCTTTGTAGGGGATTCACAAAGCGGAGTGGTGCTGGGCTGGTGGTTCGGCTGCATGGGGCACGGGTTCTGTCCACTCCCACCACCAAACGGGGCAGGAGACTGTCCGGAGTCGACGGCAGGGTTTCTGGGTCGGGGTTCGTAGGGTCGGTACATGACCGTTGTGGAGGAAACCCCGGGTGACCCGACCGACACCCGTGGCCGGGTGGCCGAGCTGCTGGCCCTGCGTGAGCAGGCGAGGCGCGGACCGAGCGACCGTGCCACCGAGGCGCAGCACGCGAAGGGCAAGCTGACGGCGCGTGAGCGTATCGGGCTGCTGCTGGACCCGGATTCGTTCAAGGAGGTCGAGCAGCTGCGTCGCCACCGGGCGACGGGGTTCGGCCTGGAGGCGAAGAAGCCCTATACGGACGGCGTGATCACGGGGTGGGGCACGGTCGAGGGCCGGACGGTCTTCGTGTACGCGCATGATTTCCGGATCTTCGGCGGGGCGCTGGGCGAGGCTCATGCGACGAAGATCCACAAGATCATGGACATGGCGATCTCGGCGGGTGCGCCGCTGGTGTCGCTGAACGACGGTGCGGGTGCGCGTATCCAGGAGGGCGTCTCGGCGCTGGCCGGGTACGGGGGGATCTTCCAGCGGAACACGCGGGCGTCGGGGGTGATCCCGCAGATCAGTGTGATGCTCGGTCCGTGTGCGGGCGGTGCGGCCTACAGTCCGGCGCTGACGGACTTCGTGTTCATGGTGCGTGAGACGTCGCAGATGTTCATCACGGGTCCGGACGTGGTGAAGGCGGTGACGGGCGAGGAGATCTCGCAGAACGGTCTGGGCGGTGCGGATGTGCACGCCGAGACGTCGGGCGTGGCGCATTTCGCGTACGACGACGAGGAGACCTGTATCGCGGAGGTGCGGTATCTGATCGGGATGCTGCCCTCGAACAACCGGGAGAACCCGCCGACGGTGGCGAGCGACGACCCGGCCGACCGGCGCGGTGACGTCCTGCTGGACCTGGTCCCCGCCGACGGCAACCGCCCGTACGACATGCACAAGGTCATCGAGGAGCTCGTCGACGACGGCGACTACCTGGAGATCCACGAACGCTGGGCCCGCAACATCATCTGCGCGATGGCCCGCATGGACGGTGCCGTGGTCGGCATCGTGGCCAACCAGCCGCAGGCGCTGGCCGGAGTCCTGGACATCGAGGCGTCCGAGAAGGCCGCACGATTCGTCCAGATGTGTGATGCATTCAACATCCCCATCATCACTCTTTTGGACGTACCCGGCTTCCTGCCCGGTGTCGATCAGGAGCACGGTGGGATCATCCGGCACGGCGCGAAGCTGCTGTACGCGTACTGCAACGCCACCGTGCCGAGGATCTCGCTGATCCTGCGCAAGGCCTACGGAGGCGCCTACATCGTCATGGACAGCCAGTCCATCGGCGCGGACCTCACCTATGCCTGGCCCACCAACGAGATCGCGGTGATGGGCGCCGAAGGTGCCGCCAACGTCATCTTCCGACGCCAGATCGCGGAGGCCGAGGACCCGGAGGCCATGCGGGCGCGCATGGTCAAGGAGTACAAGGCCGAACTGATGCACCCCTACTACGCGGCGGAGCGCGGCCTCGTCGATGACGTCATCGACCCCGCCGAGACCCGCGAGGTGCTGATCGCCTCGCTCGCGATGCTCCGCAACAAGCACGCCGACCTGCCGTCCCGTAAGCACGGCAACCCGCCGCAGTAGCCGCGGCCCGCGGCGGTGACCCCGCCGGAGCCCGCGACACCCTGCCGAGAAGACGGAGACACACCTATGAGCCCCACTCCTGCCGAGTCAGTGCTGCGCGTCGAGAAGGGTCACGCCGACCCCGAGGAGCTCGCGGCCATCACCGCCGTTCTGCTCGCCCGCGCGGCGTCCCAGCCCGCCGCCCCCGCCCACCGCGGCCGTGACACGGCCGGATGGCGCCGTCTGGAGCGCACTCCCGGCTTCCGCGCCCCGCACAGCTGGCAGGGCTGATAACGGCCGCTGAGGGCGGCCGGCGGGACCGGCCACCGGCAGCGGCCCGATGCGGGCGTCACGGAGCCCGCCGCGACGGACCCGGTACACACGGGAAAGCCCCGCACTCCCAAGGAGTGCGGGGCTCTTGCGTGCGGCGGCCGGGGCCGTCAGCGCAGGCGGGCCATCAGGGCGTGCTCGACCAGCGTGATGAGCGCGCTCTTGGCGTCCGCGCGGTGGCGGGCGTCCGTCGTGAGGATCGGGGTGTCGGGTCCGATCTGGAGTGCTTCGCGTACTTCGTCGGGGGTGTAGGGCTGGTGTCCGTCGAAGCCGTTGAGGGCGATGACGAAGGGGAGGCCGCTGTTCTCGAAGTAGTCGACGGCGGGGAAGCAGTCGGCGAGGCGGCGGGTGTCGACGAGGACGACGGCGCCGATGGCGCCGCGTACGAGGTCGTCCCACATGAACCAGAAGCGGTCCTGTCCGGGGGTTCCGAAGAGGTACAGGATCAGGTCCTGGTCCAGGGTGATACGGCCGAAGTCCATGGCCACCGTCGTGGTGGTCTTGTCCCCGGTGTGGGTCAGGTCGTCGATGCCCGCGGACGCGGACGTCATCACGGCTTCGGTGCGCAGCGGATTGATCTCCGAAACAGCACCGACAAACGTGGTCTTACCCACGCCGAAGCCCCCTGCCACCACGATCTTCGCCGAGGTAGTGGAGCGGGCCGCTCCGCCGCTAGAGCTTGCGAAGTCCACTGAGCACCCTTTCGAGCAGTGTCACATCTGGCTGGCCGCCGGCGGCCTCGTCGCCGCCGGGCTGATGGATAGCGACGAGTCCGGCCTCGGCCAGGTCGGCCACGAGGATGCGGGCAACGCCGAGCGGGATCGAAAGAAGGGCCGAAATCTCGGCCACCGACTTGATCTCGATGCAGAGCCGGCAGATCCGCTGGTGCTCGGGCAACTGCCCTTGCAGCCGGGACGGATCGGCCGTGGTGCTGACCAGCGCCTCGATGGCGAGCTGGTAACGCGGCCGGGTCCGGCCGCCGGTCATGGCGTACGGACGGACCAGCGGGTTGTGCCCGGAGTGCGCGGCGGGCTCGGGGGCCTGCTGCGGCTGCACCGGCTGAATACGGGGCTGCCGGGGCGAGTCGTACCGCTGCGGCTGCTGGGGCTGCTGGGGCCACCCCGCGTCCGGGTGCTGCGGGGGCCAGTCGGAACCCTGCGCACGCCGGGGCTGCTGCGGCTGCTGGTACGGCTGTTGCGGCTGGTAAGGATAGTGCGGCTGCTGCTGGTACGGCTGGTGGGGCTGCTGCTGATAGGGCTCCTGCGGACCCTGTCTGCCGGGCGCGGAGGGGAAGTTGAAGCGGTTGTCACCGTGCTCACCCGGAACCCTCCGGGCACCGTCGTACGGGTGCCCGTCTGTGGGTGCTGCCACGTTTCCTCCTCCGACTGCCGGTCGCCGATCCCAGTGGGGCCGCGCCACCGCACCTTATGGCGCGGTGGCGAGAAACGCACTGTCTGTCTACTAGTTAAGAAGACTTCCCTGGAGCTCGGCGCGGAGGTCCGGGGTGAGAACCCCGCCCGCGCGGTCGACCAGAAGTGCCATTTCGTACCCGACAAGACCGATATCGGCATCCGGGTGGGCGAGGACGGCGAGGGAGGAACCGTCAGAGATGGACATAATGAAGAGGAATCCACGCTCCATCTCCACAACCGTCTGATTCACGGCGCCGCCCTCGAAGATCCGCGAGGCGCCCGCGGTCAGCGACGTCAGACCGGAGGCGACAGCCGCCAACTGGTCGGCACGGTCGCGCGGGAAACCCTCGGACATCGCCAGCAGGAGTCCGTCGGCGGAGACCACCACCGTGTGCGACACCCCGGGGGTGTTGTCCACGAAGTTGGTGATCAACCAGTTGAGATTCTGCGCCGCCTGGCTCATCGGGCTCACACTAACGCTCCTGGTTGTAGGTGGTACTTGTGTCCGACCCCGCACTGCGTCCCCGCTGGACACCGCGCCGCAGTCTGCTCAACCTGCCGCGGACGTCCTCGGGGGCACGGGAGACCTGTGGGCCGCCCTGCTGGGTCTGCTCCGCCGTGCCCTCGACCAGATTGGCCTTGGGTACACGCCGGGGAAGACCGGAGGGGGTGATCCCGCCCGCCTTCGGTTCACGGAGCTTCTCGGCCCGCTCCCAGCGCTCGTCGTTCGTCGAGCGCCAGTCGTCGGGGCCGTCCCCGTTCGCCTGCGCGGCCTGCTGCTCCGGCTGCTGCTGCGGCTGTTCCTGCTGCGGCTGCTGCCGAGCTGCGACAGGCTGATCGTTTCCGCGCCCGGAGGGCTGCCAGTGCTGCTGACCGCCCCGGCGCGGCAGACCGGCTTCGGTCAGCTCGTGGCCGTCGTTCGGGGTAGGCCCCGGACGATCGAAGCCTACGCGCTCCGAAGGCTCCGCGGGAGCGCTGGGTACAGATTCCGCTTCGGCTTGGGCAACAGGCTCATAGGTGCCCTGATACCCGCTCTGATCAGGCCAACCATCCTGCTGGGGCTGTTCGTTGCCGGGGGTGTACTGCGCGGCGTAGGCGTCCTGCGGAGCGCCCGGAGCGGCATATGCCGATTCCGGATAGTCACCCTGTGGTGTCTGCTCCGGCTGTTGTGCCTGCGAGGGGTAGCCGGTCCCGGTGGCGTACGGATCGTAGCCGTTCCCGTACGCATTCCGCTCGTACTCCTGCTGCTGCGGCTCCTGGCCGTACGGGTCCTGGGCGTACTGCTCCTGGCCGTACCGGTCCTGGCCGTACGCGTCCTGCGCGTACGGCTGCGGCTCGGACGGGGGCTGCTGGGACTCCAGTGCGGCGCGGCGCTCCTCGCGCAGCAGCGAGCGGCCGACCGGGTCCAGCTGTGCCGAGTCGGCCGGTGCCTCGTACCGCGAGTCGTCGAAGCCGAGTTCGGCCGCGGTGCGGATCTGCGGCTGCTGCGGGGCGGCCGGGAAGGACTGCTGCTGCGGGATGATCGAGGAGACCGTGAAGTCGCTCTGGGCGGGTGCGGATTCGCCGCCGCCACCGTGGGTGATGGCGTCCGGCAGCATGACCAGCGAGGTGGTCCCCGCCTGCTCGCCCGAGGGGCGCAGCTGGACGCGGATGCCGTGCCGGTCGGAGAGCCGGCCGACCACGAACAGGCCCATGCGCTGGGACACCGCGGCGTCCACGGTCGGCGGGTTGGCCAGCTTGTGGTTGATGTCGGCGAAGTCCTCGGGGGTGAGGCCGATGCCCTTGTCGTGGATCTCGACCATCACCCGGCCGTCCGGCAGCCGGGTCGCGTTGACGCGGACCTTGGTCTGCGGCGAGGAGAAGGTGGTGGCGTTCTCCAGCAGCTCGGCCAGCAGGTGCACCAGGTCGGTGACGGCCTGGCCGTGGATCTCGCTCTCCGGTACACCGGTGAGTTCGATGCGCTCGTAGGACTCCACCTCCGAGGAGGCGGCCCGCAGCACGTCGACCAGCGGCACCGGCTGGTTCCAGCGGCGGCCGGGCTCCTCACCCGCGAGCACGAGGAGGTTCTCGCCGTTGCGGCGCATGCGGGTGGCCAGGTGGTCCAGCTTGAAGAGGCTCTCCAGCTGGTCCGGGTCGGCCTCGCTGTTCTCCAGGCCGGTGATGAGGGTCAGCTGGCCCTCGATGAGCGACTGGTTGCGCCGGGAGAGGTTGGTGAAGATCGCGTTGACGTTGCCCCGCAGCATGGCCTGTTCGGCGGCGAGCCGGACGGCCTCGCGGTGCACCTGGTCGAAGGCGCGGGCGACCTCGCCGATCTCGTCCCGGGTGGTGATCGGGATCGGCTGGACCCGGGTGTCGACCCGGCCGGGATCGGTCCGCGACAGCTGGTCGACCAGCATCGGCAGCCGCTGTTCGGCGATACCGAAGGCGGCGGTGCGCAGCCGGCGCATCGAGCGGCTCATCTGGCGGGCCATGAGCCCGGCCAGGATGAAGGCGGCCAGCAGCGAGACGACCACCACGGCGCCGTTGACGAAGGCGTCGGTCCTCGCCCCGGCGGAGATGTCCGCGGCCTCGGTGACCGCCTTGTCGACCAGCTCGTCCTCGACCGTGGTGTAGCCCTCGAACTTGGCGGTGGCGGCGGCCATCCAGGACTCCGGGGTGATGCCCTTGGACGCCAGCTTCTCGGGCGTCTGGCCCTGGCCGATCTGCTGGGCCATGCCGTCGAAGACCGACCCGTCGATGCTCGGCGGCGCCACGAACTTCTTCCCGGCGGCCTCGGCCTGCCGCTTGGCCGTTCTGATCTGCTCGGCGCCGTCGGCCGCCGTGCTCGCCATGACCTGCTGGAGCCGGTCCACGTCCGCCTGGGTGCCGCCCGAGTTGAACTCACCCAGTGCGATCTGTTCCAGATAGTTGTACGAGCCGAACGCCTTGACCTGGCCGTTGAATGTGCCGGGCTCCTGGCTGGGACGCACCAGCAGATGCATGCCGATGGAGCGCTGAAGCGATTCTGCAGCCTTGGCCAGCTCGATCGCGTAGACCGTACGGCCATAACTGGTGATGTTGCCGGTACCGAGTCCGAGCTCGTTGGAGAACTCCATCAGCGAGTGCTGGACCTGGGTGTAACCCTCTTCGGTCTTCACCGGGTCCAGCGCCTCGGCGTAGGCGGCCTTGCGCAGCTCGGGGAGTTTGGGCTCCTCGGCCCTGAAGAGCTTGAGGCGACGCTCCAGGCCCTGCTTCGGGGGCATGTTCTTCACGGCGGCGTCGAACTTCGTCCGCGCCTCGTCCGTGGTGGCGCGGACCTGCTCGACGACGGCGGCCTCGCGGTCGTTGGAGAGCAGCGGCTGAGCGGTGAGGTCACGCTCGTCGAGCAGCGCCTGCCCGTACTCCGAGGCGGCGCGCACGATCAGCGCGGTCCGCTCGGCGTCCTGGGCCTCGCTCCAGGTGTCGACCGACCCCTTCACCTGGAAGCCGCCCATGACCAGACCGACCAGCACGGGGATCAGGAGGATCGCGTTCAGCCGGGTGGCCACCCGCCAGTTGCGCGGGGACAGCCGACTGGTGCTGCCGCCGGCCGCCTCCGGACCGGACGTGCTCGCAGACGATGCCGCGGCGCGCGGCGGCGGGGTGAAATTACCCCGTTCCGGCTGCGCCGCGGAGCCCTCGTTGCTTCGCCTCACTCGACCAACAACCTCTCGGCGTCGGCACCTACGCTGTGCCGGATTTTTCGTTCAGGGCCGTACTGCTCGGTAGTTCATCGAATTGCAGCACGAGGACCGGTCGCGTTCCAAACAGTCGGAATGAGTCATTCCGAGTGGTCCAGGCCTCAGATAAAACGGGCATAAAGAGCGAGCCCCGTCAAAAGGCGGGGCTCATGTGAGCGCAGTGGCACCGGTCGGATGCGTCGGGTGTCGGGTGTAAGGGTAATTCTCTGTCGAAACGTTATGAACGCGGGGGCGGATCGTGTCAAAGGACACAGGTCGCCCCCGCGTGACTACGGCAACTTCCGTATACCGATAACGACTTACGCCTACTTGAGGCGGGCCATCAGAGCGTGCTCCACCAGCGTGATCAAACCGCTCTTGGCGTCCGCGCGGTGGCGGGCGTCCGTCGTGATGATGGGCGCGTCGGGTCCGATCTGGAGTGCTTCGCGTACTTCGTCGGGGGTGTAGGGCTGGTGTCCGTCGAAGCCGTTGAGGGCGATGACGAAGGGGAGGCCGCTGTTCTCGAAGTAGTCGACGGCGGGGAAGCAGTCGGCGAGGCGGCGGGTGTCGACGAGGACGACGGCGCCGATGGCGCCGCGTACGAGGTCGTCCCACATGAACCAGAAGCGGTCCTGTCCGGGGGTTCCGAAGAGGTACAGGATCAGGTCCTGGTCCAGGGTGATACGGCCGAAGTCCATGGCCACCGTCGTGGTGGTCTTGTCCCCGGTGTGGGTCAGGTCGTCGATGCCCGCGGACGCGGACGTCATGACGGCTTCGGTGCGCAGCGGATTGATCTCCGACACGGCCCCGACGAACGTGGTCTTGCCCACGCCGAAACCGCCCGCCACCACGATCTTCGCCGAGGTAGTGGCACGTCCCGTACCGCCGCTAGAGCTTGCGAAGTCCACTGAGCACCCTTTCGAGCAGTGTCACATCCGGCGCGCCGCCGGCCTCTCCATTGCCCGGCTGGTGGATGGCCACCATGCCGGCTTCCGCCAGGTCCGCGACGAGAATCCGGGCCACGCCGAGCGGCATGGACAGCAGCGCCGAGACCTCGGCCACCGACTTGACCTCGCGGCACAGGTGGCAGATCCGCTGGTGCTCGGGGAGCAGTGTTCCCAGATGCGCCGGGTCTGCCGTCGTGCTGACCAGTGCCTCTATCGCTAGCTGGTAGCGCGGCCGGGTCCGGCCGCCGGTCATGGCGTACGGACGGACCAGCGGCTGGTCGCCTTCACCGTCGTACGACGCGTGATGCAGTGCGCCGTACGGATCGTGTGAGGCGGGTGGCGGGGTCATGAATCCTCCGGGCGTGACAACAGGCTGTCGGCTTGCCGTCTGAAGGGGCCGGTGAGGGGGCTGTGGCGGCCGGACGGGTGAGGGTTGTGGGAAGTACCTGGGGGGATCGTGTCGGGTATCCGCTGCATGGCCGCCTAGTGGAGCAGACTGCCCTGGAGCTCGGCGCGGAGGTCGGGCGTGAGGACGGTGCCCGCACGGTCCACCAACAGGGCCATCTCGTACCCGACCAGACCGATGTCGGCGTCCGGATGGGCGAGAACGGCCAGCGAGGAACCGTCCGAGATGGACATCAGGAAGAGGAATCCGCGCTCCATCTCCACCACCGTCTGGCTGACGGCACCGCCCTCGAAGATCCGGGAGGCACCCGCGGTCAGCGAGGTGAGCCCGGAGGCGACGGCGGCGAGCTGGTCGGCGCGGTCCCGGGGGAATCCCTCGGACATCGCCAGCAGCAGCCCATCGGCGGAGACCACCACCGTGTGCGACACCCCGGGGGTGTTGTCCACGAAGTTGGTGATCAGCCAGTTCAGATTCTGCGCGGCCTGACTCATGGGGCTCAACTAACGCTCCTGCTGGTGAGTGGGGCCGAGTTGGAAACTGCCGGTCGACTGGCCGTTGTTGGCCTGCCGACCCTGCTGGATGCCCCGGCGGAGATTGGTCAGACGCCCGCGCACGTCATCGGGCGCACGCGAAACCTGAGGTCCGGTCTGGTGATTCTGCTGCTGTGCGGTGCCCGGCACCAAATTGGCACGCGGAACACGGCGCGGCAGTCCGGAGGTGGTGACCCCGCCCGCCGCCGGTTTCTTGACCCGCTCGGCCTGACGGACGAGTTCGTCGTTGGGCGAGGCACGCCACGAAGCGGTGGCCCCGGTGTCGGCCGCCTCACGGCGCGGCATGGGCGCGAGCGGAGCCCCGGAGTCCAAAGCGCCCGGTGCCTGCGGCTCGGCGGCGGGCGGCTGCTGGCCACCCTGCTGCGGGCCGTGGAACCAGTTGGTCTCCAGCGTGTCGTACAGCGGCGTCCGCCCGTCCCCGGGACCTGCCGGCGGCAGTGCCTCCGGCTGGGGCTGCTGCGGCAGCATGGGACGGTGCGGCGCCTCGCCGGCCGGTGAGGCCGACGGACGCGGTACGCCGAAGTCGCTGTCGTCCCGGTCGCGCTGACGCGGTGCGGGCAGCCCCTGGTCCTGCGGGCGCGGGGCGTTGAAGTCGGGGCGCGCGAACTGCGCGGTGCTCGCCGGGTCCTGCGCGTCCGACTGCGGGAACTGCGGCGCCTGGGGGAACTGAGGTGCCTGCGGCGCCGAGAAGTCGGGGCGGGCGAACTCGGAGGTGGCGCCGGGGCCCTGACGGTCGTCCATGGGCCGGCGCCGGACCGGCGGGGCGTCGAACGGCCGGTCCTGGCCCGGTCCGGCGTCCTGGCCGAGTCCGGCCGGCCGGGCGAACCGGCCGGTGGAGTCGGGCTCCTCGTGACCGCGCGGCGCGTCCAGCGGGGTACGCCGCTGCGCTCCCTGCTCCTCGACGCCCCAGCTGGCGGCCTGCGGGCGCTGCGGCTGCGGGTTGCCCCCGGGCAGCTCGGCACGCGGACCACCGGGCGGCGGCAGCTGACGGCCGGGGCCGCCGGGCTGCTGGAGTCCGCCCTGGGCGCCGGGACCGTTCTGACCCTGGAGGGGCTGCTGCGGCTGCTGCGGCGGGACGGGCCCGTTGTTCCGGCCCTGCTGGGCGAACGGGTCCTGCGGTGCGAACGGGTCCTGCGGTGCGAACTGGCCCTGGCGGGCGTTCGGGCCCTGCGGAGCCGGACCACCGTGACCGAACAGGTTGGGCTGACCCGAATCCGTACGGCCGGGGTTCTCGCCCTGGCCGCGGGCACCCAGCCGGGCGCCGCCGCCGAAGGCGCCGGAGAGGCCGCCGCCGTGGCGCTGCGGTTCCTGGCGCGGGAAGTCCTGCGGACCGCCCTGCGGAGCCTGGTTCGGGCGGCCGGGACCCTGCTGGCCGGGGTTCTGCTGGCCGGGGTTCTGCGGGCCGTTGTTCTGCTGGGACTGCGGCTGACGCGGCCCGGTGTCGCGCGAGGGCAGCGCGGCCCGCGGGCCGTTGCCCGCACCGACCTGGCCGCGCGAGCTGCCGGGACCCGTGCCGAGCCCCTTCGCGGGCGGGGCGGAAGGACCGCCGCCGAGGCCCGGACGCGGGGCGCTGCCCGGACCCGGACCCGTACCGGCGAGCAGACCGCCGGGCGCACCGGAATGCTGACCGGGGCCCTGCTTGGGAACGGGCTGCTTGCCCCCGTGCGCGACATCGACGGGCAGCATGACCAGCGCGGTCGTGCCACCGGAGTCGGAGGGACGCAGCTGGATCCGGATGCCGTGACGCAGGGACAGCCGGCCGACCACGAACAGACCCATGCGGCGGGAGACCGAGACATCCACGGTGGGCGGCGCCGCGAGCCGCTCGTTGATCGCCGCGAGGTCCTCGGGGGAGAGGCCGATGCCGGTGTCGTGGATCTCGACGAGCACCCGCCCGTCGGGCAGCGCGTGACCGGTGACCCGGACCTTCGTCTGCGGCGAGGAGAACGACGTGGCGTTCTCCAGCAGCTCGGCGAGCAGGTGCACGAGGTCGTTGACGACCCGGCCCGCGACCTCGGTGGCGGGCACCGCGGCCAGTTCGATGCGCTCGTACTGCTCCACCTCGGAGGCGGCGGCCCGGAGCACGTCGACCAGCGGCACGGGGCGGGTCCACCGGCGGCCGGGCTCCTCACCGGCGAGGACCAGCAGGTTCTCACCGTTACGGCGCATACGGGTCGCGAGGTGGTCGAGCTTGAAGAGCGAGGACAGCTGGTCCGGGTCGGCCTCGCGCGACTCCAGCTCGGAGATGAGCGAGAGCTGACGCTGGATGAGGCCCTGCGAGCGGCGCGAGAGGTTGGTGAACATCGCGTTGACGTTGCCCCGCAGCAGCGCCTGTTCGGCGGCGAGGCGGACGGCCTCGCGGTGCACGTCGTCGAAGGCCGCGGCCACCTGGCCGATCTCGTCCCGGGAGTGCACACCGACCGACTCGACCGAGGTGTCGACATCCTGGGGGTCGGTCTCGGAGAGCTGCTTGACGAGTTCGGGCAGTCGGTCCTGCGCAACACGCGTAGCGGTGTCCTGAAGGCGCCGCAGCGAGCGGATCATCGACCGTGCCACGACGAAGGCGCCGACCAGCGAGACACCGAGCACGAGCAGGATGACCGCACCGTTGACGATCGCTTCGCGCTGCGATGCCTCGCGCAGCTCGCGGGCCTTGGCCTCCATGTCGCTGAGGAGGGTGGCCTCGATCGTCTGCATCGCGTTGATCTTGGTGGAGCTCTGGTCGTACCAGTCGAGGTACGAGCGGACCTTCTTGGTGTCGTTGAGGTCCGAGGTGGTGTCCAGGACCCGCTTCGCGTACATGTTCGCGGCGTTGATCTCGGGGTTGCCGTTGTCCAGCGGCGCCGTCAGCTCGGCCGCGCTGTCCCCGGTGGTCCCGTAGATCGTGTTGAACGAGGTGAGGGCCCGGGATTCCTTCGCCAGCGCGTTCTGACCGAACTGCTGGTCGTTCGGGTTGAGGTGCGGCTCCTTGACGCTGCCGCCGGGAAGCGCCGCGGCGATGATCGCCCGCTGGACCGAGGCGTACTCCTTGGCGGACGAGAACGCCGCCAGTGCACGGGTCCGCTTGATCATCTCCGGGTTGCTGGTCGCCTGCGCCATGTCCTGCGAGAGGCTCAGCAGCGAGGTGATCAGCTGGCTGTACTGGTCGATCGTGTTGAGACTCGGGGAGCCCTCCGCGTACGCCGTCTTGCGGATCGTGCGGATGTCGCCGAGCAGCGACGCGATCTGGGCGACGCTCGCGTGGATGCCTTCGAGCGCCTCGTCGCCCTGGGCGTCGCCGATGGCGTTCGTGGCGTCGAAGAACGCGTCCTTGGCCCGGTCGGTCTTCTTCCGGGGTTCGGTGACCTTGTAGTCGGTCGCCTTCGACTTGTTGGACAGCGGACCGGCCGACTGGTCGCGCTCCACCTGGAGGGCCTGGGCGAGCGTGGTCGCCTGCTTGGTCATCCTCGTCAGCAGCTGCATGTGCTCCAGCTGCTGCATGTCGTTCATCGACTCGTTGATGCGCAGTCCGCCCAGCGTGGTCGCGGCGACCACCGGAAGGGCGAGGAGGGAGACCAGACGGGTGCTGATGCGCCAGTTACGCAGCGCTATTCGCGACCCCGTGTTGATCGGGCCGCGGGACTTGAGGGGAGTGGCCGGCTCGCCGCCGCCGCCCGTCGTCGTGTCCGGGCGCTGCGCACGGTCGCCGCCTTCACCGGCTGCGGCCGGTCCGGGGTTCTGGGCGTGCTGGGGGGAGGAACCGCGGTCGGTCCCGCCGCGCGGCTCCTGTTCCGCCGGAGCACTGCCATCCCTCTTGAAACGTCCCTGCACTAGCGTCGCAACCTCTGGACCAGGCGTCCCCTCCGCCAGGCGGGTGGGACGGTGTCGGCGTCGTGGAGCGCTGGACGCGCCCCATGGTGGTCGTGAGTGACCGGCGTTCTCCCCCTCCCGCCGCCACTCGGCGCTGCGTTGCGCCCCTGCGCGCCGGCCTGAAACCCGCGGCGGTGCGTGGAATTCCAGCACAGTGCCGGATCTCCAACAAGGCCCACGTACCGGGCTGTGACCTGGGTGACACGTTGTGATGAGGGAGTAACAAGCAGTGCAGAGTGTTCATGGTTAAATCGGACTATTAGGGAGGACTTGAAGGCCGGTGGGGGGTGTCCCAGTCGGCATGATCAGGAGCGGAATGGTTGATTCAGTGGTGCAATGTCCGTTTCCTGAAGCAGGGTCAGCTGACCGGTATGTTCGAATTGTCGATAACTTCGTGAGCAAACTCACATGATGATCGTCGTCTCTTCCCTGCTGCTGCGGGGAATTGGATGTTTAGCCTGACGCTTTACTAGGGATGGCGAATCCGACAAGCCGGCGCCCCTCCGGGCGGCGCCCACACCGACAAGGTCCATACGGCAGATGAAGACGACGATGATGTTCCGCAACATTGCCAACCCCCGGCGCACCACGCTGGCGCACCTCAAGGACGCCGAAGCGCTGCAGACGCCGGAGCTGCCGGAGCACGCCGTCGACCTGCCCACCCAGACGGCCAACCCGCGCCGCACCATCCTGATGGAAGCGCCGGTCGCGACCGCGCGCTGATCGGCGTGGCTGTCCCCCTCGCCCGCGTTAGCCTGGAGCGTCAGTCTTCAGTCAGCGAGCAAGTGAGGGGCGACAGCATCCCGTGCGCATCGCCAGGTTCTCCATCGACGGCAATGTCGCCTTCGGCGCCGTCGAGGGTCAGGGCACCGTGGAATCCGGTGACCTCGTCCTCGACATCATCAAGGGCATTCCGTACGCCGACTTCGAGCTCTCCGGCACCAAGGTCCCGCTGAACAAGGTCCGGCTGCTGCCCCCCGTGCTCCCCAACAAGGTCGTGGCCATCGGCCGCAACTACGCGGAGCACGCCGCCGAACTCGGCAACGAGGTCCCCGATGTCCCGGTCGCCTTCTTCAAGCCCACCACCTCGGTGATCGGCTCGGGCGACGCGATCGAGTACCCCTCCTTCTCCAACGAGCTGCACCACGAGGCCGAGCTGGCCGTGGTCATCGGCCGTATGTGCCGCGAAGTTCCGCGCGAGCGCGTCAAGGACGTCATCTTCGGCTACACCTGCGCCAACGACGTCACCGCGCGTGACGCCCAGCTGCGCGAGAAGCAGTGGGCCAGGGCCAAGGGCTTCGACACCTCCTGCCCGCTCGGCCCCTGGGTGGAGACCGACCTCGATCCGCACGACCTCACCATTCAGGCGACGGTCAACGGCGAGCAACGGCAACTGGGCCGTACGAGCGACATGGTCCGCTCGATCGAGGACATCGTCGTCCACATCACGGAAGCCATGACCCTGCTTCCGGGCGATGTGATCCTCACCGGAACTCCCGCAGGGGTCGGTCCCCTGCACGTCGGCGACGAGGTCGCCGTCACCATCGAAGGCATCGGCACTCTCACCAACAAGGTGATCAAGCGTGGTTAACGGACCCACCCCCGAGCTCTCGGCTCCGCTCGACGAGCAGGGGACACCCATTCGCGTACGTTTCTGTCCCTCCCCGACCGGCAACCCCCATGTGGGTCTGGTCCGGACCGCCCTGTTCAACTGGGCCTTCGCCCGGCACAACAAGGGCACCCTGGTCTTCCGCATCGAGGACACCGACGCGGCGCGCGACTCCGAGGAGTCGTACGACCAGCTGCTCGACTCGATGCGCTGGCTCGGCCTCGACTGGGACGAGGGCCCCGAGACCGGCGGCCCGCACGCCCCGTACCGCCAGTCGCAGCGCATGGACATCTACAAGGACGTCGCCGACAAGCTCCTCGCGGCCGGTCACGCGTACCACTGCTACTGCACCACCGAGGAGCTCGACACCCGCCGCGACGCCGCCCGTGCGGCCGGCAAGCCGTCCGGGTACGACGGACACTGCCGCGACCTCACGGCCGAGCGGATCGCCGCGTACCGGGCCGAGGGCCGCACCTCCATCGTCCGTTTCCGGATGCCCGACGAGGCGCTCACCTTCACCGACCTGGTCCGCGGCGACATCACCGTCCAGCCGGAGAACGTGCCGGACTACGGCATCGTCCGGGCCAACGGCGCCCCGCTCTACACGCTGGTCAACCCGGTCGACGACGCGCTGATGGAGATCACCCACGTCCTGCGCGGCGAGGACCTGCTCTCCTCCACCCCGCGCCAGATCGCCCTGTACCGGGCACTCATCGAGCTGGGCATCGCCAAGGACACCCCGGCCTTCGGCCACCTCCCGTACGTCATGGGCGAGGGCAACAAGAAGCTGTCCAAGCGCGACCCGCAGGCTTCGCTCAACCTCTACCGCGAGCGCGGCTTCCTCCCCGAGGGGCTGCTGAACTACCTCTCGCTGCTGGGCTGGTCGATCGCCGAGGACCGCGACATCTTCACCATGGACGAGATGGTCGCGGCGTTCGACATCAAGGACGTCAACGCCAACCCGGCCCGCTTCGACCTCAAGAAGTGCGAGCACATCAACGCCGAGCACGTACGCAGGCTCGACGTGAAGGCGTTCACCGAGGCGTGCGGCCCCTGGCTCAGGGCCCCGTTCGCCCCGTGGGCCCCGGAGTCCTTCGACGCGGAGAAGTTCGCGGAGATCGCCCCGCACGCCCAGACGCGGGTCACCGTCCTCTCGGACATCACCGACAACGTCGACTTCCTCTTCCTCGACGAGCCGGTCGAGGACGAGGCGTCCTGGACCAAGGCGATGAAGGAGGGCTCCGACGCCCTGCTGACCACGGCCCGTGCCAACCTGGCCGCCGCCGAGTGGAACGCCGAGGCCCTGAAGAACGCCGTGCTCACCGCCGGTGAGGCGCACGGCCTGAAGCTCGGCAAGGCCCAGGCCCCGGTCCGCGTGGCCGTCACCGGCCGTACGGTCGGCCTGCCGCTCTTCGAGTCCATGGAGATCCTGGGCCGCGAGAAGAGCCTCGCCCGGGTGGACGCGGCACTGGCGAAACTGGCCGGCTGACCGCTACCGCTTCACCACCATGGGGTGGCCGCTCCCGAGGGAGCGGCCACCCCATCGGCGTTCCGCCGTCAGACGGCGTCCAGCGCCGGGGCGATGACCGTGAAGGCCCGGTCGGTCAGCGCGGCCGGATCCTCGGCGCCCTCACTGCCGCTCCACCGCTGCAGCACGGTGTCGAAGGCGGCCAGCGCCATTCCCGCCGCCAGCCGCGGGTACAGGTCGGTCTCGGCATCGAGCCCCGCGCGGCGTGCCAGCTCCGCCGCGAGGTCGTCGCGCCACCGCGCCTGGTGCTCCAGGAAGCGGGCGCGCAGGGCAGGGGTACGCAGAATCAGCCGCACCACGCGAAGCGCCCGCTCGGAGTGGTCGGCGCAGGCGGACATCGCGGCCCAGACGGCGTGCCGCAGCGCCACGGAGGGCGGTTCCCCGACGGGCCGGGAGGCCAGCTCCGCGTGCATGCCGGTCCCCATCCCGGCCAGGAACTGGACGACCACGTCCTCCTTGGACGCGAAGTACCGGAAGAACGTGCGCTTGGACACCCCGGCCGCGGCGACGATCTCGTCCACGGTGACGGCGTCGAACCCCCGCAGCGCGAGCAGTTGCAGCGCCGCTTCGGTCAACTCGTTCGCGACGAGCTGACGTTTGCGCTGGGCGAGGCTGACTTCGGGGGGAGGGCTCACCCCGTGATCGTATCGCCATGCCATGGATGGCACTCGGTATCTTCTTGACACCAAGTGCCATCTTCGGCACTGTCTGCCGTATGACACAGAAGCAGCGCTGGACCGCCGAACGGATCCCGGACCAGTCCACGAGGGTGTTCGTCGTCACCGGGGCCAACAGCGGCCTCGGCCTGGCCACCACCCGGGCACTCGCCCGCCGGGGAGGGCGGGTGATCCTCGCGGTGCGCGACGAGGCGAAGGGCCACCGCGCGGCCGCCGGGATCACCGCCGAGCAGCCCGACGCGGCCCTGGAGGTGCGCCGCCTCGACCTGGCCGACCTCGACTCGGTCCGCGCCTTCGCCGCCGGGCTGCACGCCGACCATCGGCGGCTGGACGTGCTCGTCAACAACGCGGGCGTCCTGGCGCCGCCCCGCACCCTGAGCGCGCAGGGCCACGAGCTCCAGTTCGCGGCCCATCACCTGGGGCACTTCGCCCTCACCGGGCTGCTGCTGGACCTCCTCACCGCCGGGCGCGACCCCCGGGTCGTCACGGTCAGCTCGGTCAACCACCACAAGGGACGGCTGGACTTCGACGACCTCACCGGCGAGCGCGGCTACTCGCCGATGGGCTTCTACAACGGGTCGAAGTTCGCCAACGCCGTCTTCGGGCGGGAACTCCACCGCCGCCTGACCGGGGCCGGCAGCCCCGTGCGCAGCGTGCTCGCCCACCCCGGCTACACCGCCACCAACCTCCAGAGGGGCGCGCCGGTCCGCCTGTGGCGGGTCGTGCTCGGCCGCATCGGCAACCCGCTGCTCGCCCAGGGCCCCGACGCGGGGGCGCTGCCGCAGCTGTACGCGGCGACGGCCCCGGACGTGGAGGGCGGCGAGTTCATCGGCCCCGGCGGCCCGGCGGAACTGCGGGGCGCCCCGACCCGGGTGCGGCTGTCCCCGCGCGGCCGACACCGGGACCGCCCGCCGCCTGTGGGAGCTGTCGGAACGCCTGACCGACGTACGGATCGCGCTCCCGGCGCCCGGACTGCCCCCGCGCGCCGGGTGACGGTCTGGCTCCCCGGCGGGCCCCCGGCTAACCTCGGCGCATGCCGATCCGAGCAGTCCTCTGGGACATCGACGACACGATCTTCGACTATTCGGGCGCCGACCGCATCGGCATGCAACGGCACCTGGAACGCGAGGGCCTGCCCAGCGGGTACACCTCCGTCGAGCAGGCCCTCGACGGGTGGCGGGCGGTGACCGATGTGCACTGGGCGCGGTGCGCCGCGGGGGAGACCGACTTCCTGGGGCAACGCCGCGACCGGGTGCGGGAATTCCTTTCCCAGGCGATGGAGGACGCCGAGGCCGACGAGTGGTTCGGCCGGCACGCGGCGCACTACGAGGCCGCCTGGACGCTCTTTCCCGATGTGGTGCCGGTGCTGGACCTGCTGGCGCGTGACTACCGGCACGCGGTCCTGTCGAACTCCAGCCTCCACAACCAGCACCGCAAACTGACCGTGCTCGGTGTGCGGGACCGGTTCGAGGCGCTGGTGTGCGCCGTCGACCTGGGGATCTCCAAGCCGCACGCCGGCGCCTTCCACGCGGCCTGCGAGGAGCTCGGGCTCGCGCCGCACGAGGTGGCGTACGTGGGAGATGAGCCGGACATCGACGCGAGCGGCGCGGTCGCCGCCGGGCTGGCGGGGATCTGGCTGGACCGCCGGGGAAGGGGCGGACGGGAGGATCTTGTCCGGATCACCGGGCTCGATCAGCTTCCCGGGCTGCTGGCGGGCAATACCCGTTTTGGAGCGCCGGACACCTTCGGGTAATGTTCTTCCTGCGCCGCCCGAGCGGGCCGAAAGATCCGGCCGGGAAGCGCAGACAGAAATAAGACTCCTCCGGGGGTTGCGTTTCAGTGGGCTATGGTGTAATTGGCAACACTACGGTTTCTGGTACCGTCATTCTAGGTTCGAGTCCTGGTAGCCCAGCGCACGTCAGCAGTAAATCGCAAATCAGTAGTAAACACGCCCCCGTTGTGTAGCGGCCTAGCACGCTGCCCTCTCACGGCAGTAGCGCCGGTTCGAATCCGGTCGGGGGTACAGATCCTTCCCGCGAGAACATCTGGGTCGCACCCACGTTCTTGATGCAGGATCGCTAGGGCCCCCGTTGTGTAGCGGCCTAGCACGCTGCCCTCTCACGGCAGTAGCGCCGGTTCGAATCCGGTCGGGGGTACTTGTCACACCATGGGCTATGGTGTAATTGGCAACACTACGGTTTCTGGTACCGTCATTCTAGGTTCGAGTCCTGGTAGCCCAGCGCAAGTCAGCAGTGAACACGCCCCCGTTGTGTAGCGGCCTAGCACGCTGCCCTCTCACGGCAGTAGCGCCGGTTCGAATCCGGTCGGGGGTACAACAGAGCAGTACGGGAAGGCCCTTCACCTCGGTGGAGGGCCTTCTTCCGTTCCGGGGCGGCGGCTACAGCCCGTACCGCCGGGCCGACTCCTCGCCCTGGGCCAGCCTGCGCAGCGACATCAGCAGCGGCTCGTAGAGCACGGCCGAGGCGATGGCGTTCTCGACCTGCTCCGCCTCGGAGGCGTACGTCTCCATCTCGTCCAGATCGTGCACGGCCGCCTGTTCCATGATGCGGGCCTGCCGGGTCAAGTACGCGATGTCACAGGGGTATCCGAGCTTGCCGAGGGTGGCCACGGAAGCGACCAGCGACCGGTGGACGGGGGAGAGGTCGCCGAGTTCCAGCGCGGTTTCCCAGCCCAACTCGCCGAGCAGCCGGGTCACCTCGGCGCGGGCGGTGGCCGTCTCCGGGGCGTCCTCGTCGGGATCGGGGCCGTGCGGCAGGGCCCACAGAGCGGCGCCCAGACGGATCGTCCGGCCCAGCGACTCGTCGTCGACATGGGCCAGCACCTCGCGGGCCGTGGCCACCGGCAGGCGCCCGATCTGGATCAGCGCCCGCACCAGACGCAGCCGGCGCAGATGCCCCTCGTCGTACTCGGCCTGCGTCGCGCTGATCCGCCTGCCCGGCGGCAGCAGCCGCTCGCGCAGGTAGTACTTGATCGTCGCCGTCGAGACGCCGCTCTGTTCACTCAGTTCCGACAGTCGCATTCTCTGCGCCTTCCCTTGCGCCGCCCCTTGGGTGGTGGAACTATCCAATCATTGGATAGCGAAACTCTCCAACGGAACCAGGGGTGCACAGCATGTTCGCGAAGCCGATACCGGGCCGGACGACGGCAGCCGCGGAGGGCGAGGTCGTCGTCCTGCTGATCGGGATGCGCATCAACCACTTCTGGGGGGTGCACCACTGGCTGCCCGTCTTCGCCGCGATGCCGCGCATGCTGCGGGAGTTGGCCAGGGACAGGAGCCGGGGCCTGCTCGGCTACACGCTGCTCACCGGCTCGCCACGCACCTACTACGTCGTTCAGTACTGGGAGTCGAAGGAGAAGCTGTACGCGTACGCGAGCGCTCCCGACATGTTCCACCACAGGGCCTGGGCGAGGATCAATCGCAAGGAGAAGAACTCCCGGCAGCATGTGGGGCTGTGGCACGAGAGCTACATCGTGCCCGAGGGGGGTTACGAGTCGATCTACGCCGATATGCCGGCGTACGGCCTGTCGGCGGCGACCGGTGTGCTGCCGATCGAGGAGCGGGGCCGCCGGGCGGCGGACCGTCTCGCGCACCGCTCGTCCGAGGGGTGAGAAGAGGTGCCGGGGGGCAGTCCGGGGAGGTGAGGGGGGCCGCCACGGCGCTGGGGCGGCCTTCCGGGGAAGGGGAAGGGGTGTTACCGGGAGGAGCGGGGTGACCGGTGGGCGTCAGCCCGTGCGGCGCAGGGCCTCGCTCAGCCGTGCTGCCGAGTCGATGACCGCCTGTGCGTGCATCCGGCCCGGGTGGCGGGTCAGCCGCTCGATGGGCCCGGAGACCGAGACCGCGGCGACCACCCGGTTCGAGGGGCCGCGCACCGGCGCCGAGACCGAGGCGACGCCCGGTTCCCGCTCGCCGATCGACTGGGCCCAGCCCCGGCGCCGTACGCCCGAGAGGGCCGTCGCCGTGAACCTGGCGCCCTGGAGGCCGCGGTGCAGACGCTCCGGTTCCTCCCAGGCCATCAGGATCTGGGCGGAGGATCCCGCCTTCATGGTGAGCGTGGAGCCGACCGGTACCGTGTCCCGGAGTCCGGACAGCCGTTCCGCCGCCGCCACACAGATCCGCATGTCGCCCTGCCGGCGGTAGAGCTGAGCGCTCTCGCCGGTGATGTCGCGAAGATGGGTGAGCACCGGTCCCGCCGTGGCCAGCAGCCGGTCCTCGCCGGCCGCCGCCGCGAGTTCCGAGAGCCGGGGGCCGAGAATGAACCGGCCCTGCATGTCCCTCGCCACCATGCGGTGGTGTTCCAGTGCCACGGCCAGCCGATGGGCCGTGGGCCGTGCGAGCCCGGTCGCAGCGACCAGCCCGGCGAGGGTGGCCGGACCGGACTCCAGGGCGCTCAATACCAGAGCCGCCTTGTCGAGAACGCCGACGCCGCTAGAGTTGTCCATACGACGATACTTGCGTCTCACTCTGTGAAACGCAAGTTCAATTTTCGGCGGAAGTTGCGAACCTGTACGGGCGGCCACACAACGGCCCGCAGCCGCCGCCCCGCTCGGGGGTCCGGACGGCGGCGCACCACATCTCTAGTTGGGCCGGCGAAGACGCCGGCCGGAGGGAAAGCGATGGGTAGGACACTCGCGGAGAAGGTCTGGGACGACCATGTCGTCCGGCGCGCGGAGGGCGAGCCCGACCTTCTCTTCATCGATCTTCACCTGCTGCACGAGGTGACCAGCCCGCAGGCGTTCGACGGTCTGCGCCAGGCCGGACGTCCGGTGCGGCGCCTCGACCTCACCCTCGCCACCGAGGACCACAACACCCCGACGATCGACATCGACAAGCCGATCGCCGACCCGGTCTCGCGTGCCCAGCTGGAGACCCTGCGCAAGAACTGCGCGGACTTCGGTGTCCGGCTGCACCCGCTGGGCGACGTCGAGCAGGGCGTCGTGCACGTGGTCGGCCCGCAGCTGGGGCTGACCCAGCCCGGTACGACGGTGGTCTGCGGTGACTCCCACACCTCCACGCACGGCGCGTTCGGCGCGCTGGCGTTCGGCATCGGCACCAGCCAGGTCGAGCACGTCCTGGCCACCCAGACGCTGCCGCTGGCCCGCCCGAAGACCATGGCCATCACCGTCGAGGGCGAACTGCCCGACAGCGTCACCGCGAAGGACCTGATCCTGGCGATCATCGCCCGTATCGGCACCGGCGGCGGCCAGGGATACATCCTCGAATACCGCGGCTCCGCCATCGAGAAGCTCTCGATGGAGGCCCGGATGACCATCTGCAACATGTCGATCGAGGCCGGTGCCCGCGCGGGCATGATCGCCCCGGACGCGACCACCTTCGACTACCTGCGGGGCCGTGACCACGCCCCGCAGGGCGAGGACTGGGACGCCGCCGTCGCGTACTGGCGCACGCTGCGTACCGACGACGACGCCGTCTTCGACGCCGAGGTCGTCATCGAGGCCGCCGAACTGGCCCCGTTCGTCACCTGGGGCACCAACCCCGGCCAGGGCGCGCCCCTCTCCGGACACGTCCCCGACCCTGCTTCGTACGAGGACGCCTCGGAGCGGAACGCCGCCGAAAAGGCCCTGGAGTACATGGGGTTGACCGCCGGACAGCCGCTGCGGGACATCAACGTCGACACCGTCTTCGTAGGTTCCTGCACCAACGGCCGGATCGAGGACCTGCGCAACGCGGCCTCGATCCTGGAGGGCCGCAAAGTCGCCGACGGGGTGCGGATGCTGGTCGTCCCCGGCTCCGTCCGGGTCGCGCTCCAGGCCGTCGCGGAGGGCCTGGACAAGGTCTTCACCACCGCGGGAGCCGAATGGCGGCACGCGGGCTGTTCGATGTGTCTCGGCATGAACCCCGACCAGCTGGCCCCCGGCGAGCGCTCCGCCTCCACCTCGAACCGTAACTTCGAGGGCCGGCAGGGCAAGGGCGGCCGCACCCACCTGGTCTCCCCGCAGGTCGCCGCCGCCACCGCGGTGCTGGGCCATCTGGCCTCGCCCGCCGACCTGTCCGACGCCCGTACGCCCGCCGGAGTCTGAGAACCATGGAAGCTTTCACCGCACACACCGGCCGGGCCGTCCCGCTGCGCCGCAGCAACGTCGACACCGACCAGATCATCCCCGCCCACTGGCTGAAGAAGGTCACCCGCGACGGCTTCGAGGACGGGCTCTTCGAGGCGTGGCGCAAGGACGAGAACTTCGTCCTCAACCGCCCCGAGCGGCGCGGCGCCTCGGTCCTGGTGGCCGGTCCCGACTTCGGCACCGGTTCGTCCCGCGAGCACGCGGTCTGGGCCCTGCAGAACTACGGCTTCAGGACCGTCATCTCGTCCCGGTTCGCCGACATCTTCCGCGGGAACTCGCTGAAGAACGGGCTGCTGACCGTGGTCCTGGACCAGCAGGTCGTCGACGCGCTCTGGGAGCTGACGGACGCCGACCCAACGGCCGAGATCACCGTCGACTTGGAGGCGCGGCAGGTCCGGGCCGAGGGCATCACGGCCGACTTCGAGCTCGACGAGAACGCCCGCTGGCGGCTGCTCAACGGGCTCGACGACATCAGCCTCACCCTTCAGAACGAAGCGGACATTGCGACTTATGAGGCGGCAAGGCCGACCTTCAAGCCGCGTACAATTGAGGTCTGAGCAGCGCTTTTCCAGGACTGCGCCCCCTGCCTTCGGGTAGGGGGCGCAGTCGCTTGTTGAGCCCCCCTCGGGCGACAACTCGCCCCAGATGGCACAATCGGTGCATGGGACGCGACAGCCAACTCAAGCTCTATGGCCAAGTCGCCGACCGATTGAAGGAAGCGCACGCAAGGGTGCGTGCACTGCAAGTCCCGGAGGGCGTAAGGATGGCGCTGTCCCGGAAGCTGCTGGTCGTCACGGCCGCGGCGAAGCACGATCTCCCAGATGCGGCAAGGCGTCTGGACCGGTTGATGAAGGACCTCGATGAGGGCCGATTCCCCGAAGGTGACTGACTCTGCGGAACTGTGCAGCGGTCGACTTCGTTGCGGCACTAGGGTGATTAGCCCGTTTCGTGTTTGATTTGCGGTATATATCTGCCTAACGTGCGAAAAAGCTTGAACACTTTCGTTCTGGCTATGTCTCCGAAGGGGAAGACGTGAACAAGGCGCAGCTCGTAGAAGCGATTGCCGACAAGGTCGGCGGCCGTCAGCAGGCCGCAGACGCCGTCGACGCGGTACTCGACGCGATCGTCCGTGCCGTTGTCGCCGGGGACCGTGTCTCGGTCACCGGCTTCGGCTCGTTCGAGAAGGTCGACCGTCCCGCCCGGTACGCCCGCAACCCGCAGACGGGTGAGCGCGTACGGGTCAAGAAGACCTCGGTGCCCCGCTTCCGTGCGGGACAGGGCTTCAAGGACCTGGTGAGCGGCTCCAAGAAGCTCCCCAAGAACGACGTGGCCGTGAAGAAGGCGCCCAAGGGCAGCCTCTCGGGCGGATCTTCCACCCGTACGACGGCGAAGGCCGCGGCCAAGAAGGCCACCGCCAAGAAGGCCGTGGCGAAGAAGGCCACCGCCAAGAAGACCGTGGCAGCGGCGAAGAAGACCACCGCCACCGCCAAGAAGACCACCGCGACGGCGAAGAAGGCCACCGCGACGGCCAAGAAGGCCACGGCGACCGCGAAGAAGGCGGCCCCGGCGAAGAAGGCCACGACGACCGCCAAGAAGGCCGTCGCCAGCAAGACCGCGCCCGCCAAGAAGACCACGGCGAAGAAGGCGCCCGCGAAGAAGACCACGGCGCGCAAGACCACGGCCAAGAAGGCCACTGCACGCAAGAAGTGAGACCGGGCACACGCTCGCTCCTCACACGCGCCGGGCCGGGCTCCCCTCGGGGGAGCCCGGCCCGCGGGCTGTCCGGGGTCCGGACGGCCTTCGCGGGCCGCGCAGAGGTCCCCGGACCGTCTCAGAACGTCTGCAGCGTCACCAGGGTGATCCGCAGGGCCGCGCCCTCTCCCTCGCCCTCGATCCGGACCCGCTGGCCCGGACGCAGCAGCCGCAGGCCGCCCGCGTCGAAGGCCGGGGCGTCGAAATCCACCGGGGTGCCGTCGTCCAGCAGCACGCTGCCGGTGCGGGTCTCGGAGTCGTACGTGTACGAGGTCGCCTGCATGGGCGGCAGCCTATCGGTCGCGGGCCGGGGCGGCCGAAGCGTTCAGATCCGCCGTGTGCGGGCCCACGCCGAGCGTCAGAGCCACCCGCAGATCCTCCCCGGTGTCCACGTCCCGGCGGACCGAGTCGAGGCCGGCCAGATGAATTTCCGCCGCTCCCGACGCCAGGTGGCGGGCGCGGGAAGGCCCGCCGAAAGCCGGGCGCAATTCCACTCCCGGCGCAGCGGACAGAAATGTGGTGCCGATTCCTGCCGCATCCGTGACAAATGCGCGAGGAAAAGTGGAAGAAAAATCGAGCACCCGCGCCAATTCCGCGGGGCGCAGCGCGGGCAGGTCCGCGTTCAGAGCCGCCACCGCACTGCCGGGCCGCAGCTCGCGGGCCGCCAGCGCGCCGTGCGCCAGCGCGGCGTTGAGCCCGGCGCCCGGTGTGTCGGGCAGGATGCGGGCCCCGAGCGCCGAAAGGGCCGCCGCGGCCACCGTGTCGTCCGTGACGACCACCACATCGCGCACCCCCGGGCAGGCCAGCGCCGCGGCCACGGTGTCCTGGGCGAACGCGAGGGCCAGCCGGGGCCGCAGCAGCTCGCCCGCCGCCCGCCCCAAGCGGCTCTTGGCCCGTGCGAGCGGCTTCAGCGGGACGACCAGTGACCAGGACCCGGTCAGGTCGGTGTTCGTGGCGATCTCCCCCTCCGTACGCGTCAGGACATATTCTCGCCTGCCGGTACGACAACCCGGAGGGGCGGTCCCGAAGGTGAGGCGTACGGTGTTCTCGACACAGCAGGGGCCTGGGGCCAGACTTGACCGTCAGTAGCCAGGCAGCAGTAGGTCAGGTAATAGAGGAAGGTGTCCGAGTGTCCCGCCGCAGAATCGGCTTTTGGTACCGCCTGGCGGCGTTCATCGCCAAACCGCCATTGGTGGTTCTGTTCAAGCGTGACTGGCGGGGAACGGAACACATTCCGGCCGACGGCGGATTCATCACGGCGGTCAACCACAACTCGTATCTGGACCCGCTCTCGTACGGACATTTCCAGTACAACACCGGCCGGGTGCCGCGGCTGCTGGCGAAGGCGGGGCTCTTCCGGACCCCGTTCGTCGGAATGATGCTGCGGGGTACCGGGCAGATCCCCGTCTACCGGGAGACGACCAACGCGCTGGACGCGTTCCGCGCCGCCGTCGACGCCATCGAGCGGGGCGAATGCGTCGCCTTCTACCCCGAGGGCACCCTCACCCGCGACCCCGACATGTGGCCGATGGCGGGCAAGACCGGCGCCGCCCGCGTGGCGCTGATGACCAGGGCACCGGTCATCCCCGTCGCCCAGTGGGGCGCCAATCTCGCGATGCCGCCGTACGCCAAGGAGAACAAGCTCCGGCTGTTCCCCCGCAAGACCCTCATCGTGCAGGCGGGACCGCCCGTCGACCTCAGCCGTTTCTACGCACTGGAGCCGACCCCCGAAGTGCTGCGGCAGGCCACCGAGGTCATCATGGCCGCGATCACCGCCCAGCTGGAGGACGTACGCGGCGAGAAGGCCCCCGCAGAGCTCTACGATCACCGCAAAGCCCGTGCTGAACTACGGCGCAAGGCCCAGGGAAAGGGACCCACGTGACGCACCCCGTCAAAGCAGCCGTCTTCGGAACCGGCTCATGGGGTACGGCTTTCGCCGTGATCCTCGCCGACGCGGGATGCGAGGTCACCCTCTGGGGCCGCCGCGCCGAAGTCGCCGAGGCCATCAACACCACCCGTACCAACCCGGACTACCTGCCGGGCATCGAACTCCCCGCATCGGTACGGGCCACCACCGATGCCGCCGAGGCGCTGCGCGGCGCCGAGTTCGCCTTCCTCGTCGTGCCCTCGCAGACGCTGCGCGCCAACCTCGCCGACTGGGCCCCGTACCTGGAGGACCACACCGTCCTGGTCTCCCTGATGAAGGGCGTCGAACTCGGCACCGCCAAGCTGATGAGCGAGGTCATCGGGGATGTCTCCAAGGTCTCCCCGGACCGCATCGCCGTCATCTCCGGGCCCAACCTCGCCAAGGAGATCGCCGAACGCCGCCCCGCCGCGGCCGTCGTCGCCTGCCAGGACGAGTCCGTCGCCCGGCGCCTCCAGGCCGCCTGCCACACCCCGTACTTCCGCCCGTACACCAACACCGATGTGATCGGCTGCGAGCTCGGCGGCGCCGTGAAGAACGTCATCGGACTCGCCGTCGGCATCGCGGACGGCATGGGCCTCGGCGACAACGCCAAGGGCTCGCTCATCACCCGCGGACTCGCCGAGACCACCCGGCTGGGCCTGGCGATGGGCGCCGACCCGCTGACGTTCTCCGGAATGGCGGGCCTCGGCGACCTGGTGGCGACCTGCTCCTCGCCGCTCTCGCGCAACCACACCTTCGGCACCAACCTCGGCCGCGGCATGACGCTCCAGGAGACGATCGCCGTCACCAAGCAGACCGCGGAGGGCGTCAAGTCCTGCGAATCGGTGCTCGACCTGGCCCGCAGGCACGGCGTCGACATGCCCATCACCGAGACGGTCGTCGGCATCGTCCACGAGGGCAAGCCGCCGGTCGTCGCCCTCAAGGAGCTGATGTCGCGCAGCGCCAAGGCCGAGCGGCGCTGACGTCTCCCTTACCAGCAGGTACGCTCATCGCGATATGAGCAGCGAGAACCTCCCCCAGAGCCCTGAGCGCCCCGAGAGCCCTGAGCAGCAGCGCCGTAAGCCGCGCGTGGCTGTCGTGTTCGGCGGCCGCAGCTCCGAACACGGCATCTCGGTCGTCACGGCCGGCGCCGTCCTGAACGCCATCGACCGGACCGTCTACGACGTCCTGCCGATCGGCATCACGACGGACGGCCGCTGGGCACTCACCGCCGATGAGCCCGAACGCATGGCCATCACCGGCCGCCAGGTGCCCAACGTGGCCCAGCTGGCCGAGTCCGACGAGGGCGCCGTGGTGCTCTCCGTCGACCCCGGCAGCCGCGAAGTCGTCTACAGCGAACCGGGATCGGTGCCCAAGGCACTCGGCGAGGTCGACGTGGTCTTCCCCGTGCTGCACGGCCCGTACGGAGAGGACGGCACGCTCCAGGGGCTGCTCGAACTCTCCGGAGTGCCCTACGTCGGCGCCGGTGTCCTCGCCTCCGCGGTCGGCCAGGACAAGGAGTACATGAAGCGGGTGTTCGTCTCCTTCGGACTGCCCGTCGGACCGTACGAGGTCTTCCGCCCCCGTGAGTGGGACAACGACCGCGACGCCGCCCGCAAGCGCATCGTGGACTTCGCCGGTGAGCACGGCTGGCCGCTCTTCATCAAGCCCGCCCGCGGCGGCTCCTCAGTGGGCATCACCAAGATCGACGACCTCTCCGGCCTCGACGAGGCGATCGAGGAGGCCCGCCGCCACGACCCCAAGTTCCTCGTCGAGTCGCTGCTGCGCGGCCGGGAGATCGAGTGCGGGGTGCTGGAGTTCGAGGACGGACCGCGGGCCAGCGTGCCCGCCGAGATCCCGCCGGTCACCTCGCACGACTTCTACGACTTCGAGGCCAAGTACATCGACTCGGCCGCCGGTCTGGTGCCCGCCCCGCTCACCGCGGAGCAGACCGCCGAGGTCCAGCGCCTCGCCGTCGCCGCCTTCGAGGCCACCTCCTGCGAAGGACTGGTGCGCGCCGACTTCTTCCTCACCGAGGACGGCGGGTTCGTCATCAACGAGATCAACACGATGCCGGGCTTCACCCCGATCTCCATGTACCCGCGCATGTGGCAGGAGAGCGGCGTGGACTACCCGGAACTGGTGGACCGCCTGATCCAGGCCGCGCTGACCCGTTCCACCGGACTGCGCTGAGGCGCTCCGGGGGAGCGTGCCGGAGCACGACGCCCCGGCCCGCCGGTCACAGACTCTCCGGCACCGTCCTGCTGACGGGGGCGGCGAACGCGGCCAGCGGGCTGGCGTCGTGGGCGTACTCCTCGGAGAACGTCACCTCGACGTACGCCTCGCGGTACGTGGTGGTGAACCGGGGGCCGGCGTCCTGGCGCTGCTCCAGCATCCAGTTGACGCCGTCCGCGTCGATCGCCTTGGACTGCGCGTCGTCCATCTTCGCGGGCCGGGGGACACCGCAGCGCAGTACGATCGCCCCGTCCCCCCAGCCGGCGGTCAGCTCCGAATCCGGTCCGGGATCACTCCGTTCGAGATCGGCGACGGTCTGCGGCAGCGCCTTGTGCAGCGCTCCGCAGTACGCGGCGGCCTGCGACGACGGGGTGGGAACCGTGACCGAGGGCTGCGCGTCGCTGGAGGAACAGCCCGCCGCGGCCAGGACCAGCAGGGCGGCGGACGGACCGAGGAACAGTGAGCGGGGGGACCGGCGGCGGAATGACGTCACCGGCCCAGCCTAGACGGGGGTCAGATGTGGACGACCGGGCAGGTCAGGGTTCTGGTGATGCCGTCCACCTGCTGCACTTTGGCGACCACCATGCGGCCGAGCTCGTCGACCGTGTCGGACTGGGCCCGCACGATCACGTCGTAGGGACCGGTGACGTCCTCTGCCTGGATAACTCCCGGAATCTTGGCGATGGTCTCGGCGACGATCGACGCCTTGCCCACCTCGGTCTGAATAAGGATGTACGCCTGTACCACGGAACCTCCAGGGCGGCCACGAGGATCATGTGGGGGAAAGGGACGCCACGGTATCGCGTTGCCGCGGGCCGCGGGGAGACCTGCGGGCCGTATGACGTCCACAGCGTGGCGTACAGACGACAGAAGTTGACGTATCTCTTGACGGTACCGACAGCAGTGACGGCTCGCGACCGGGGGCCCGGACGGGTGTCCGGGGCGATAAATGAGAGGTGAGACTCGGTGAAGGGAACCGTGGGCGAGTTGGGGGAGTTCGGGCTCATCAGAGAGCTCACTTCCCGGCTCACCACCACTCCGGCGGTACGGCTGGGGCCCGGCGACGACGCCGCGGTCGTGGCCGCTCCCGACCGCAGGGTCGTGGTCAGTACGGACATCCTCCTGGAAGGCCGGCACTTCCGCCGGGACTGGTCGACCGCGTACGACGTCGGACGCAAGGCCGCCGCCCAGAACCTCGCCGACATCGCGGCCATGGGCGCCGTGCCCACCGCACTGCTCCTCGGTCTCGTCGTCCCCGCCGACCTCCCGGTCACCTGGGCCGGTGAACTCATGGACGGCCTGCGTGACGAGTGCCAGGTCGCGGGCGCGGCCGTGGTCGGCGGCGACGTCGTCGGCGGCGACACCATCACCGTCTCGATCACCGCCCTCGGCGACCTGCGCAACCACGAACCGGTGACCCGCTCCGGCGCCCGGCCCGGCGACGTGGTCGCCGTCACCGGCTGGCTCGGCTGGTCCGCCGCCGGATTCGCCGTGCTCTCCCGGGGTTTCCGCTCGCCGCGCGCCTTCGTCGAGGCCCACCGGCGACCCGAACCGCCGTACCACGCGGGCCCCGCGGCGGCCGGACTCGGCGCCACCGCGATGACCGACGTCAGCGACGGACTGGTCGCCGACCTCGGGCACATCGCCGAGGCCAGCAAGGTCCGGATCGATCTGCGGTCCGGCCTCATCGACATCCCCTCGCAGATGTCCGACATCGGCCAGGCCGTCGGCGTCGACCCGCTCCAGTGGGTGCTCACCGGGGGGGAGGACCACGCGATCGTGGCGACGTTCCCCCAGGACGTGAAGCTTCCGGCCCGCTGGAAGGTGATCGGCGAGGTCCTGAACCCCTCCGCACTGCCCCAGGTCACCGTCGACGGGGCGCCCTGGACCAGCAAGGGCGGCTGGGACCACTTCGGGAACATCGAGGACGCCCAGTAGATTGCCGCGTATGCCGATACGTACCGCCGTACCACCGCGTGTCCTCACCGTCGCCGGATCCGACTCCGGCGGCGGTGCGGGCATTCAGGCCGACCTGAAGACGATGCTGGCCCTCGGCGTGCACGGCATGAGCGTGCTGACCGCCGTCACCGCCCAGAACTCCCGCGGCGTCCAGGGCGCCTGGGAGCTTCCGGTGGAAGCCGTCACCGCCCAGTACCGCAGCGTCGTCGACGACATCGGCGTCCAGGCGGTGAAGACGGGCATGCTCTCGTCGGCCGCCCTGGTCGAGACCGTCGCCGCACTCCTCGCGGGAACCGACGCACCGGTCGTCGTCGACCCGGTGGGCGTCTCCAAGCACGGGGACGCGCTGCTCGCCGCCGAAGCGCTCGATTCCGTACGGACGAAGCTGCTGCCCGTCGCCACGGTGGCCACCCCGAACCTCGACGAAGTGGCACAGCTCACCGGGATCACCGTCACCGGCGAGGCGGACCTGCGCCGGGCCGCCGCCGGAATCCTGGCGTACGGGCCGCGCTGGGTCGTCATCAAGGGCGGTCATCTGCCGGGCGAGGCCGTGGACCTGCTGACCGACGGCGGCGAGGAGCACTGGCTGCGCGCACCCCGGCACGACAACCGGCACACCCACGGCACCGGCTGCACCCTCGCCTCGGCCATCGCCTCCGGCCTCGCGCTCGGCCAGGACGTGCCCACGGCCGTGCGGGGCGCGAAGGCGTACGTCACCGGGGCGATCGAGGCCGGATTCCCGCTCGGCGGCGGCATCGGACCCGTCGACCACGGCTGGCGGACCCGGAAGGGCTGACCGGGCCGCCGTACCGGCAGGTGCGGTCGGCGGCGGACGGCGGCCGGACGGCCCTTCCGGTACGTCCGGTACATACGCCGTCCGCCGCCGTGCGGACAGCAAAAAGCCGGTCCACCGAGGTGGACCGGCTTTTTGGGCAACCGGAAGGCTGCGCTACGACGGGAACGTCAGCGCGCGACCTTGCCGGCCTTGATGCACGAGGTGCAGACGTTGAGCCGCTTCGGCGTCCGACCGACCACGGCACGCACGCGCTGGATGTTGGGATTCCAGCGACGAGACGTACGGCGGTGCGAGTGCGAAATGTTGTTGCCGAAGCCCGGCCCCTTGCCGCAGACGTCGCAGTTGGCAGCCACGGGTCACTCCAAAGACTTCAGGTGCACTTACAGTGAATTCCGGCGCGCCGGAATCATTTGACTGAAGTGGCGGTACCGGAGGTATGGCCCGACTCTCATCGGGCAACCGAAGCAGCATACAACGGCTGCTCCGGAGATACGAAACTACCATGACTGCGCCCGCCGTCCGCCCGCCCCCTGTTCCGGCCGGACCCACCACAGGCGGGCTACCCTGCGGTGCAGTCCGCTGCCACGGCCGCTTCAAGGAGGACCATCGGTGCCGCAGCTCCCCGACGATCTGGACGCCGTCGCGGTGCGCACCTGGTGCTCACTGGCCCTGGAGGCCCTCGGCCGGGAACGCGCGGAGATCGACGCGATCAATGTGTATCCCGTCGCCGACGGTGACACCGGCACCAATCTCTATCTGACCGTGGAATCCGCGACAGCCGCCGTCGAAGCGGTCTTCGCCGCCCATGAGACCGGCTCGACCGTGCCCGCCGCCGCCGACGCCGTACGGGCCATGGCGCACGGAGCGCTGATCGGTGCCCGGGGGAACTCCGGCACCATCCTGGCCCAGCTGCTGCGCGGTATGGCGGGGGTGCTGGCCGACGGCGGTGACGCCGACCGGCTGCGCGAGGCCCTCGCCCGGGCCGCTTCGGCCGCCCGGCAGGCCGTCGCCCACCCCGTCGAGGGCACGGTGCTGACCGTGGCCACCGCGGCAGCCGAAGCCGCGCGGGACGCGGGTCCGGGTCTCGTCACGGTGGTGGAGGCGGCGTACGACGGCGCGCGGGCGGCGCTGGAGGCCACCCCCGGCCAGCTCGCCGTCCTCGGCCGGGCGGGCGTCGTGGACGCGGGCGGGCGGGGGCTCGTCGCCGTGCTCGGCGCGCTGCTGGAGACGGTGTCCGGCCAGGCGCCGGTACGTCACTCCTGGAGGGTCCCCGCGGTTCCGGCGGCGGGCGGTCCGGACGGCGGGGCGAGCTGCGGCGCGGACAGCGATCCGCGCGGTGGTCCGGACGACTGCGCGGCCGGCGGGCCGGGGAGCGGCCCCGCCTTCGAGGTGATCTATCTGCTGGAGGCCGACGACGAGGCGGTCGACCGGCTGCGGACCCGGCTGGACGCACTCGGGGACTCCCTGGTCGTCGTGGGCGGCGACGGGCTGTGGAACGTGCACGTCCATGTCGACGACGCGGGGGCCGCGGTGGAGGCCGGGGTCGAGGCCGGACGGCCGTACCGGATCCGGATCACCCACTTCGCCTCCGACGGCACCCTCGACGTCCGCCCCCACACGGAGCCCGCCCAGCGTGCCGTCGTCATCGTGGTACCCGGCGACGGGCTGGCCGGGCTGTGCGCGGAGGCCGGTGCGACCACCGTGCTCGCGCGCCCCGGCGAACCGCCCGCCAGCGGCGAACTGGTCGACGCGATCCGCCGCGCCCACGCCCGCGAGGTGGTCCTCCTGCCCAACGACGCGGGGCTGCGGCACACCGCGGGAGCCGCCGCCGAGCAGGCCAGGACCGAGGGCGTCCGGGTCGCCCTGATTCCCACCCGGGCGGCGGTCCAGGGCATCGCCGCGCTCGCCGTCCACGAGGCGGACCGCAGCTTCGACGAGGACGTGGTCGCGATGACGGCGGCGGCGGGGGCGACCCGGTACGCCGAACTGGCCGTCGCCGAACGGCAGTCGTGGACCATGGCCGGCATCTGCCAGGCCGGTGACATCCTCGGCCTGATCGACGGGGACGTCGCCGTCATCGGCACCGACGTGCCCACGACGGCCCGCACCGTACTGGACCGGATGCTGGCGGCGGGCGGCGAACTGGTCACCCTGGTCCTCGGCGAGGATGTGCCGGACGCCCTGGCGGAGGCGCTCGCGGAGCATGTGCGCGAGGGGTATCTGGCCGTGGACACCGTGGTCTACCGGGGCGGGCGCCAGGCGGCACCGATGCTGATCGGCGTGGAGTAGCCGACCCGTGTCGTGGCGCCCGGCGGACATTTGTCAGTGGCGTGGTGTGCAATGGAACGCGTGTCTGCGTTCGATGAACCCCTCAAGAAGCTGCTCGGCGGAGCCACCGCGAAGGTGATGGCCGAACACCTCGACCTGCACACGGTCGGTGATCTGCTGCACCACTACCCGCGGCGGTACGAGGAGCGCGGTCAGCTCACGGCGCTGGCCGACCTCCCGCTCGACGAGCATGTGACGGTCGTCGCGCAGGTCGCCGACGCCCGGATCATGGTGTTCAACAACGGCCGGGGCAAGCGCCTCGAAGTGACCCTGACCGACGGCAGCGGCCGCCTCCAGCTGGTCTTCTTCGGCCATGGCGTCCACAAGCCGCACAAGGAACTCGTGCCCGGCCGCCGGGCGATGTTCGCGGGCAAGGTCTCCGTCTTCAACCGCAAGATGCAGCTCGC
Organism: Streptomyces sp. NBC_01237; assembly: GCF_035917275.1. Classification (NCBI taxonomy): domain Bacteria; kingdom Bacillati; phylum Actinomycetota; class Actinomycetes; order Kitasatosporales; family Streptomycetaceae; genus Streptomyces; species Streptomyces sp. NBC_01237. Next base: position 6,551,092 of record NZ_CP108508.1, read on the forward strand.
CCACCCCACGTACCAGCTGCTGGACGCGGCGGACGCGGACGAGGCGACGGAGGCGGTGGACGCCTTCGCCGGGCGGCTGCTGCCCATCTACCCGGCCTGCAAGCAGCTCGACTCCTGGCGGATCGCCAAGGCTGTGGACGCCGTGCTGCCCAGTGCGCGGGACGCCGTCGACCCGCTGCCCGGGTCGCTGCGCGAGGGGCGCGGCTTCACCCCGCTGCCCGAGGCGCTGCTCAAGGTCCACCGCCCGCAGACCAGGGCGGACATCGCGGACGCCAGGGAGCGGCTGAAGTGGGACGAGGCGTTCGTCCTCCAGGTCGCGCTCGCCCGCAGACGGTACGCCGACACCCAACTCCCGGCGGTGGCAAGGAAATCCGTCCCCGGCGGGCTGCTCGACGCCTTCGACGCCAAGCTGCCCTTCACCCTCACCGAAGGCCAGCAGAAGGTCACCGGCGAGATCTTCGGGGACCTGGCGACCGAGCATCCGATGCACCGCCTCCTCCAGGGCGAGGTCGGCAGCGGCAAGACCATGGTCGCCCTGCGCGCCATGCTGACCGTCGTCGACGCCGGCGGCCAGGCCGCCATGCTCGCGCCCACCGAGGTTCTCGCCCAGCAGCACCACCGGTCCATCACCGAGATGATGGGCGAGCTGGCCGAGGGAGGCATGCTCGGCGGCTCCGACCGGGGCACCAAGGTCGTTCTGCTCACCGGCTCCATGGGAGTCCCGGCCCGGCGGCAGGCACTGCTCGACCTGGTCACCGGCGAGGCCGGGATCGTGATCGGCACACACGCGCTGATCGAGGACAAGGTGCAGTTCCACGACCTGGGCCTGGTCGTCGTCGACGAGCAGCACCGCTTCGGAGTGGAGCAGCGCGACGCCCTGCGCTCCAAGGGAAAACAGCCGCCCCACCTGCTCGTCATGACCGCCACCCCCATCCCCCGTACGGTCGCGATGACGGTCTTCGGTGACCTGGAGACCTCCGTACTGGACCAGCTCCCGGCCGGACGCTCACCGATCGCCACCCATGTCGTCCCCGCCAAGGACAAGCCCCACTTCCTCAGCCGCGCCTGGGAACGGGTCCGTGAGGAGGTCGAGAACGGCCACCAGGCGTACGTCGTCTGCCCCCGCATCGGCGACGACGCCGACGAGGCGGCCGAGAAGAAGAAGGGCAGGAAGGCCAAGGAGAAGGCCGCCGAGGACGACGGGGAGAAGCGGCCGCCGCTGGCCGTGCTGGAGATCACCGAGGAGCTGCGCGGGGGCGCGCTGGCCGGACTGCGGATCGAGGTGCTGCACGGCAGGATGCACCCCGACGACAAGGACGACGTGATGCGCCGCTTCGCCGCGGGCCAGGTCGATGTGCTGGTCGCCACGACCGTCATCGAGGTCGGGGTCAACGTCCCCAACGCCACGGCCATGGTGATCATGGACGCCGACCGGTTCGGCGTATCCCAGCTGCACCAGTTGCGCGGACGTGTCGGCCGGGGCTCGGCCCCCGGGCTCTGCCTGCTGGTCAGTGAGGCCCACGAGGCCAGTCCCGCACGGGCCAGGCTCGCCGCCGTGGCCGCCACCCTCGACGGCTTCGAGCTCTCCCGGATCGATCTGGAACAGCGCCGTGAGGGCGACGTCCTCGGCCAGGCACAGTCCGGCGTCCGCTCCTCCCTGCGGATGCTCACCGTCATCGACGACGAGGAGGTCATCGCCGCCGCCCGCGAGGAGGCCGTGGCGGTCGTCGCCGCCGACCCGGAGCTGGAACACCTGCCTGACCTGCGCATCGTGCTGGACGCGCTGCTGGACAAGGAGCGCGAGGAATACCTGGACAAGGGATGACGGGGCCGCGCGGGCGGCGGACGGACCGGGGAGGAGGCGCGAAGGCCGGGGCGGGCCCGACGCCATATCGTGGGAGCACGGCACACGCACGCCCTGTGTGCCGCCCCGCGACCCGAGGACCAGACACCCATGACCCGCGTGATCGCCGGCTCGGCCGGCGGACGCCGCCTGGCCGTCCCGCCCGGCACCGGCACCCGCCCCACCTCCGACCGCGCGCGTGAGGGCCTGTTCTCCACGTGGGAAGCGCTCCTCGGCACCCTCGAAGGCATCCGCATCGCCGACCTGTACGCCGGGTCCGGCGCCGTCGGCCTCGAAGCGCTCTCCCGCGGCGCCGTCCACGCGCTGCTCGTCGAAGCCGACGCGAAGGCCGTCCGCACCGTGCGGGACAACGTCCGCACGCTCGGCCTGCCAGGCGCCGAGGTCCGTACCGGCAAAGCCGAACAGATCGTGACAGGACCGGCGCCCACGGACCCCTACGACGTCGTCTTCCTCGATCCCCCGTACGCCGTCACCGATGGCGATCTTGGCGAGATCCTGCTCACACTCCGTGCTCAGGGCTGGCTCACGGGCGATGCACTCGTCACCGTGGAACGCAGCACCAGAGGCGGAGAATTCGGCTGGCCCGAAGGATTCGAGCCCCTGCGGGCCCGCCGCTACGGCGAGGGAACGCTTTGGTACGGTCGCGCCGCCTCTACGTGCGAAGACGCACGATGACCGGACCGGAGAGCGAGGGAATCAGGGTGCGCCGCGCCGTCTGTCCGGGGTCCTTCGACCCCATCACCAACGGACATCTCGACATCATTGGCCGAGCCTCGAAGCTGTACGACGTCGTGCACGTCGCGGTGATGATCAACCAGTCCAAGAAGGGCCTCTTCACGGTGGACGAGCGGATCGAACTGATCCGTCAGGTCACCGCCGACTTCGGCAACGTCGAGGTCGAGTCCTTCCACGGCCTGCTGGTCGACTTCTGCAAGCAGCGCGAGATCCCGGCGATCGTGAAGGGCCTGCGGGCCGTGAGCGACTTCGACTACGAGCTTCAGATGGCCCAGATGAACAACGGCCTCTCCGGTGTCGAGACGCTCTTCGTGCCGACCAACCCCACGTACAGCTTCCTGTCGTCGTCCCTGGTCAAGGAGGTCGCGACCTGGGGCGGCGACGTCACCCACCTGCTGCCGCCGGTGGTCCACGACGCCCTCATCGCGCGCCTCGGCGAGCAGTGAGCGACTGACGGACCGTCACCAGGTGTCGGGCGGGAGCCGACTGGCCTTACAGTCGTCCCGTCCGGCTCCAACAGCAGCAGAGAGTGGCGAGCACACGGTGGACGTGCAGAAGAAGCTCGACGAGATCGTCGAAGCGGTCGGGAACGCCCGCTCCATGCCCATGTCGGCCTCGTGCGTGGTCAACCGCGCCGAGCTGCTCGCGATGCTCGAAGAGGTGCGGCAGGCCCTGCCCGGCTCGCTGGCCCACGCCCAGGAGCTCATCGGCGACCGTGAGCAGCTGGTCGAGCAGGCCCGTCAGGAGGCCGAGCGGATCATCGAGTCCGCCCACAGCCAGCGCGGCTCGCTGGTCTCCGACACGGAGGTCGCCCGGCAGTCCCGGGGCGAGGCCGACCGCATCCTCTCCGAGGCGCGCCGGGAGGCCGACGAGGTCCGGGCCGACGCCGACGAGTACGTCGACAGCAAGCTCGCCAACTTCGAGGTCGTCCTCACCAAGACCATCGGCTCCGTGGACCGCGGCCGGGAGAAGCTGCTGGGACGCGGCCAGGGCCTGGACGAGCAGGGCTACCAGGACCCGGACTTCGCCGAGGCGCCCGAGCGCAGCGCCGACCCGGCCACGCTCCAGCGCCGGGCCGACGAGTACGTCGACACCAAGCTCGGTGCCTTCGAGGCGGTGCTCGCCAAGACCCTGGAAGCGGTCGGCAGGGGCCGGCAGAAGCTGCACGGCCGGGTGGCCAGCGACGACCTCGGCGCGCACATGGCCGCCCAGGACGCCGCGGGCGGCCAGGGCCACACCAGCGACGCCGACTATCTGGCCGGTCTCGCCGAGCTCGCCACCCCGGACCCGCGCCAGGTGCCCCAGCCGTCGCCGCAGCCCCAGCAGCCGCACTTCCCGGCCCAGGCGCAGCCCGAGCCACAGGTCGAGCCGCAGTACGCGCAGGCGTACGGCTACCAGGAGCAGCCGTACCAGCAGGACGCCTACGGCTACCAGCAGCAGCCCGACCCGTACGCCGCCTATCAGCAGCAGGGTTACGACCCCGCTCAGCTACAGGCGCAGCAGCAGCCCCAGCAGGTCCAGCAGGACTACGGGTGGCCGCAGCAGCCCGCCCAGCCGCCCGCCCCGGCCCCGCAGGGCGAGAGCGCACTGGACGAGACCAGCCTCTTCGACACGAGCATGATCGATCTGGAGCAGCTGCGCCGCTACGAACAGGGCCGCTGACGCACGGTGCCGGGCCCCGGTCCGGGTGCCCGCCTTCGGCTCCGGCCCGGATTGGGTGCTGAGCGGTACGTCAAGTATCCTGGCTCTTCGGTCGCGCGTAGATCCGCGATCCCGGCTGCCCGTTTCGACTCCGGACCGGGTCGGCCCCTCCGATGCAGCACGACGCACATGATCGCGAAAGCAGGAAAAGCCCTGAACGGCCACCTCGACCACCGAAACCCCCTCGTGTTCGATACGCACGAGCTGGGTCGGCGTCCCGGTGCCCTCAAGCGGCTGACCCGCTCGGTCGAGGCACCGAAGGATCTGGGTATCGACGGCGTCATCGGTGTGCCGGAAGGCGCACCCGTGGTGCTGGACATCCGCCTCGAGTCGGTCATGGAAGGGGTGCTTGTCACAGGCACCGCCCGTGCGTCGGCCGAGGGGGAGTGCGTAAGGTGTCTGGAGCCGCTGACCGTAGAGGTCGAAGCGGACTTCCAGGAGATGTTCTCGTACCCTGACGCCGATGACCGGGGCCGCAGCAAAGCGGCGGACCCGGCCGACGACGCCGAGGACGACGAGGACGTGTTCTTCCTTGAGGACGGCTTGTTCGACCTCGAGTCAGTGCTGCGTGACGCGGTAGTGCTCGCACTGCCCATGCAGCCGGTGTGCAAGGAGACCTGCGCCGGCCTGTGTTCCGAATGCGGAATCAGGCTGGACGAGAATCCCGGCCACCACCACGACGCCGTCGACATTCGTTGGGCGGCACTGCAAGGACTCGCCGAGACCGTTCAGGACGGCGAGAAGGACAACATGGGCGGCGCCGAACCTGGCGTCGACGAGAAGCAGGAGAAGTAGCCGTGGCTGTTCCGAAGCGGAAGATGTCGCGCAGCAACACGCGCCACCGCCGGTCGCAGTGGAAGGCTGCGGTCCCCACCCTGGTTTCGTGCGAGCGTTGCCAGGAGCCGAAGCTCCAGCACATTGCGTGCCCGAGCTGCGGCACCTACAACAAGCGCCAGGTCCTCGAGGTCTGAGCGGCTGGTGAGAGGCCCGATGTCTGAGTTGTCCAGTGCCAAGAAGCAGGCAGACAACGTCAACACAGCCTCGTCCCACACGCTTCTGGAAGGGCGGCTCGGGTATCACCTCGAGTCCGCCCTTCTGGTGCGTGCGCTGACCCACCGTTCGTACGCATATGAGAACGGCGGTCTGCCCACCAACGAGCGGCTCGAATTCCTCGGGGATTCGGTGCTCGGCCTGGTGGTCACGGACACGCTGTACCGCACCCACCCCGACCTGCCCGAAGGCCAGCTGGCCAAGTTGCGGGCCGCGGTGGTCAACTCACGTGCACTTGCGGAAGTGGGCCGCGGCCTCGAACTCGGCTCCTTCATCCGGCTCGGCCGCGGTGAAGAGGGCACGGGGGGCCGGGACAAGGCTTCCATCCTCGCCGACACCCTTGAAGCGGTGATCGGTGCGGTCTACCTCGATCAGGGCCTCAGCGCGGCCTCGGAGCTGGTTCACCGGCTCTTCGACCCGCTGATCGACAGGTCCTCGAACCTCGGCGCCGGTCTGGACTGGAAAACCAGCCTCCAGGAGCTCACCGCGAGCGAGAGCCTCGGAGTCCCCGAGTACCTCGTCACGGAGACCGGCCCGGACCACGAGAAGACCTTCACTGCTGCTGCTCGCGTCGGTGGTGTCTCGTACGGCACCGGCACCGGCCGTAGCAAGAAGGAAGCGGAGCAACAGGCGGCGGAATCCGCCTGGCGTGAGATCAGCGCCGCCGCGGAAGCGCGGGAGGCCGCGGCGAAGGCCGCAGCCGACGGAGGGGTCGCCGACACCCCTGCCGAGCCGTCGCCGAACACGGACGTCGCTCCGGCCTGAAGCAACCGGGAACCCCTCGGTGCCTAGCGCACCGGGGGGTTTCCCTGTGCCGCACGAACCGTCCGTGCCGCACGAACCGTCCGTGCCGTCCGGACCGTCCGTGCCGTCCGGACCGTCCGTGCCGTACGGACATCCCCTTGTCGTCCCGTACCACCCAGTCGTTCCAGGAGCGCCATCGTGCCCGAGCTGCCCGAGGTAGAAGTCGTACGGCGAGGGCTGGAGCGCTGGGTCACCGGCCGCACCGTCACCGAGGTCGAGGTCCTGCACCCGCGCGCGGTCCGCAGACACCTCGCGGGCGGCGTGGACTTCGCGGCGCGGCTGCGCGGGGTCCGGTTCGGCACGGCGATGCGACGGGGCAAGTACCTCTGGGTGCCGCTGGAAGAGGAGTCCTCCTCGCTGCTGGGCCATCTCGGGATGAGCGGCCAGCTGCTCGTCCAGCCCGAGGACGCCGCCGACGAGAAGCACCTGCGGATCAGGATCCGGTTCGACGACGCGCTCGGCACCGAGCTGCGCTTCGTCGACCAGCGGACCTTCGGCGGGCTCTCGCTCCACGAGAACACCCCGGACGGGCTTCCCGACACCATCGCCCACATCGCCCGGGACCCGCTCGACCCGGAATTCGACGACGCCGCGTTCCACACGGCCCTGCGCCTGCGCCGTACGACGGTCAAACGCGCCCTGCTCGACCAGTCGCTGATCAGCGGCGTCGGCAACATCTACGCCGACGAGGCGCTGTGGCGGGCCAGGCTCCACTTCGACCGGCCGACCGCGACGCTGACCCGGCCCAAGTCGGCCGAGCTGCTCGGCCACGCCCGCGACGTGATGAACGCGGCCCTCGACCAGGGTGGCACCAGCTTCGACAGCCTCTATGTGAACGTGAACGGCGAGTCCGGCTACTTCGACCGCTCGCTCGACGCGTACGGGCGGGAGGGCGAGCCGTGCCACCGCTGCGGTACGCCGATGCGCCGCCGGGCCTGGATGAACCGCTCCAGCTACTACTGCCCGCGCTGCCAGCGGCCGCCGCGCGCCTCGTGACCGGCCCCCGCTCGCGCGGACCGCTCCGTGACCGGGTCGGGACAGCCCTCAGCGGCCGCCGTGCGCCTCGTCGTAGCGCTCGCGGGCCGTCAGTACCTCGGCCATCCGGTCCTGCACGAGCTGGATGAGTCCCAGCAGCCGCCCGGTCACCTCGCGGCCGAGGGGGGTCAGCTCGTAGTCCACCCGGGGCGGATTGGTGGGCTGTGCCTCCCGGTGCACGAGTCCGTCGCGCTCCAGGGCATGCAGGGTCTGGGAGAGCATCTTCTCGCTCACCCCGTCGACCCGACGGCGCAGCTCGTTGAAACGGAGGCTGCCCTCGTACAGCGCGCCGAGGGTGAGGCTGCCCCAGCGCCCGGTGACATGCTCCAGCGTGCCGCGCGAAGGGCACTGCCTGGAGAAGACGTCGAACGAGAGGCTGTCCATACGCCACACCTTACGCCCGCACAGCGCTTACCAGGAGAGTGCGCTGTGCGACGTAAAGGGGGGATGCGGGGGCGATACCGGTGGTGCCAGAAGCCCACAGAGGCGCTCGGAAGTCTCAGAAGCGCTCGGAAGCCTCAGAAGCCGAAGAACTGAGCCCCCCTTCACGGCGACCTGCGGAACAACGGGCTTTCACTGCCCTGACCTGCGGGGCAGTGGGGCACCATTGGTGAACGTTGGTGGCTGTGGGCCGTCGTTGGACGGCCCACAGACGGCCCCGGCTAGCGAGGCGAGGAGGGGTCCTGACACCTCCGTGACAGTCAGGGCCCCGTGACACCCAAACCCTTAGGCACGAGCGGTGTCACGCGGGCCTGACACCGCTCGTGACACCGCCTGACGGTGGCCCGTGACGTTGCCTGACACTGCCCGTGACACCTCGCGTGCCCCGCTCTGACACCCTCAGGGGCGTCGGGGTGTCAGGAGCGTCAGGCCGTGCGTCAGAGGGGTGTCAGACGCTCCTGACGGACGCGTCTACCTAGGGAAACGTGGTGTCAGGCCGTCAGGGGCGTCAGACGAAGAGCCGGATAGACCGCCCTTCGGGCGGGCGACTTTCCGGCGCCTCTGCGGGAGTTCTCCGCCAGGGCGTCGGCGCCTGCGGAACTCGGATGCCTTCCTACGCAGCACGCCCCTGCCTGAACCGCCTCGTGCTCATCCCGAACGCTCTGCACAAGCAAGAGGAGCACCCGCCGCCGCGCGTGCTCCTCTTGCTGTTCCGGGATATCCCGGTGTCAGGGCCGCCGCAGGCGTTGGCAGGGCTGCGATCCCACGTGGTGCAGCCGGGAGATGAAGAGGCCACCCCGCCCCGTGGCGTGGTGGTCTCTTCCTGGCGCCCGAGCGTTTCGACGGGTCCGGCAGCGGGCCGCGATACCGATATCGAGCAGAGGGAGGCGCCCCCGCACGGTCCGGGGAGGCAGGGAGAACTCCCTAACCCCCTCCCTGGGCCGCCTCCCTTGGCCTGACCAGCGCAAACCGTCGTTCAGGGAGGCAGGGAGGCAGTCAGACCAGCCCCCTGAAAGGGGCCGCTGCGAGCCAACCTGAGGGGGGTGTCTCCGCCTCCCTGACACATCCCGAGCAGGGATGCCGCACAGCAGCCGTCCGCCTCTCCCACTGAAATGCCTCCAGGAGCCACGTGGGGAGGCAGGGGGCTTCGGGCTTGAGGTCATCCGGCCGCTTCCCCTCCACGTAGCTTCTGAAGGCATTTCAGTGGGGGAGGCGGTCATTCCGCTGGCTCTCACCGCACCTCTTGCGCGCTGCTACCACTTTCATCTGCGGAGCCTGGAACCCCTTCTCCGCTAGTTGTATCCGCTGATGAGAAGACACCGAAGGCTGCCGACCGCCTCAACGCGTGCTGACGAATATGCCGAAAGTGTGGGCTGCGAGAGCCTGTCGTTGGGCAGGCGCATTGCTCTTCTTAGGACGGGTACCCAACCCGCTCTGAAACTGGAGACCTCATGGACCACATCGCTCTCGCCGCAGTCCTCCTCGGTGGGCTCAGCCTGCTCTGCGTCACCGTCGTCTGCGTCGTCGCGATTTGCCGCGCCCATCAAACGGACGTCGTCGCGGTCGTGCTGGCCCTTCCGGAGCTTGCCCTTGCGCTGCTCCGCCGTAGGCGCCCGTGACCAATCAGCTTAGGTGCCGTTCCTGAAGCAGTTCTGATTCCGCAACACTTCCCCTGCGCCGGCGCATCGGTGAAACGATGCCGAGATGACTCGGAACCGGAACTTCACCTCATGGTTGAAGACGCACTCAAAGGCTGAGAGCGCCATCGGTGACCTGGCGCGTGACGTCGCCGCAGACCCTGACTGGCCCAGCAGGCAGCGGCTCAATGGACAGCGGGGGTACTTGGAGGACCGGGGGGCGATTCCGGCCGCTGTGGAGACCCTGGAACGCGCGTGGGAGCTCTACGAGTCTCAGCGGTAGAAGGGCAAGAGACCACTCGGTCGCCGCGAGGTGGTCTCTTGGCTTTCCTGTATTCGCCGCGCCTACGTGCAAGAGGAGCTCGGCGCCACCTGGCAGCGAGCTCCTCTTGCACGTGGCCAGGCTCTTCAGGGGGTTCCGCTTAGCTCTCGCCCCCTCTCATCCTAGAGAGTTAAGGGAAGACAGCGTCCGTAGCGTCCGCAAGGTGTGGCGCACTATGCCTGACCTGCTGAAACAGTGCGGACGCTAAACAAAATGTATAGCGTCCGCCAGCGTCCGCAGCGTCCGCAAGATCCACTCCCTCTGAAGAGCATCACCGCAGGTCAAGGCGGCTCTTCAGAGGAGAGATGTGCGGACGCTGCGGACGCTGACCCCCGCACCGAGCGCTGGTTCCGGGCGGTCGCAAGCATTCCGCTTCGTACGTACAAGCAAGAGGAGCACCCCCGCCGGGGCCGCTGGTGCTCCTCTTGCTGTTCGGCTCAAGCCGCGCTTCGTGCTTGGCGGTACTACAAAGGACTTCCCCCTCTTTTTCTTAAGTAGGGAAGCTCTGCGTCACCTGCGTCACCTAGGACAGAAAGCGGCCCCTGAGCTGCACGAACAGGGGTGACGCAGACGGCCGATCCTGCGTCACCCCTGCGTCACCTGCGTCACCCCCCGCGTCACCGATGACGCAGACGATGACGCAGGGGTGACGCACCCCCAACCGGCTGCGTCACCCAAAACGCCAGGTCAGAGCCCCCGATGACGCGGGTGACGCGGTGACGCAGAAAACGGAGCCTCGGACAGGTCCTGTGCCATCGGATCGGAGGACCCGCACCGCGCCACGGCGCCGCGGCCGGACGACGCGCCTCGCGCGCTCGCGCAGCGGGCTGCAAAATGTCATGCGGCTTGCCGCTCCTTCTATCCACTCCCTCACCACGGCACGTGATTCTGGGCGGCAGAAGGTGACTCCAAGGTTGCGTAGTCCCTGCCAGGTCTAGCAGGGGCGGGTGCTAGACCTAGCAGGCGCGCTAGCGGCTCAAAGTGCCCCTGATCAGGGATCTAGCGTCTAGCGCTCGGTTTTCAGCCCTGCCGTTTCGAGGGCTTCCAGCACCGAATCAGGGTTGCCGCCGTAGACGATGTGAGGCTCATCGGCCTGAGGCGGGATGAATCTCGTCCGGTACCGAGTCAGGTCGCTTTCCGAGAAGAAGATCGAGTTCGGATCGGCCTTGTGGCGAGCGTTTCGCTCGCTGACTCGTGCCCAGAGTTCTTCGTGGCTCGCCTCCAGGTAGACAAGCATTACCCGACCCCCGGCGTTCGCGGCCACCGAGCTCCAGTGAGCGCGGTCTTCTGGAGTCCAGAACCCGTGATCGACCACGACGTTGTGTCCCGCCCGAAGCTGCTCACCGAGGTCTACGGCGATCTCTTCCAGCACCGGGCGTTCCAACTTCGGGAAGATGCCTCGCGGGAAGTCGACCCCGTACACACCATGGCGACGAAACATCTCCTCGTCCGGGCACAGCCGGACGAACCTGCGTGCCGTAAGGGCGCGCGAGAGAGTCGTCTTACCCGATCCGGGGAGCCCCGCCATTAGGACGCAGAACGGACCTGAGGTTGAAGCCGCCGTCACTGCGCTACCTCCGACTCCGTGAGCCACGTCCGGCCCGGCCCGCCGAGGTCTACGCCATATTCAACGACCTGGCCCGTACTGTCGATGAACTTCGCGGTCATGACGACCACCGGCTCCATCGGAGGGTTCGACGGGTCCAGCTCCAGGAGCCTGGCGTCTGTCGGCCTCAGCAGGCGGGCTGAAGCGGTGTCGATCCGGCGGGTGATCGGCCTTCCGGTGGCCTTGGCGATGAGCTGCAACGACGTGCCACCGGTGAGGCGGGCACTCTCGGCGAGTTGGGGCACCAGCTCTCCATACTCAGCGGGAATCCACGAGGTCGAATGCGCGACGATGCCGCGACGATCGCGATACACCCGGCGTCGGCGGATAACGTCTGAGTCCGGCGTGATCTCCAAGGCTGCTGCCACATCGGCCGGCGCTGAGACCATCGACGCCTCATGCGAGTCGGACCGCTCACCCGCTCCCCAGCTCGAACCGCTGCGGTGGCCACGATCCTGCCGCTGGGAGCCTGAGGACATCGGCGTGGGGCGGTCGATCACCTCGGTACCAATGCCGTGGATGCCTCGCACGAGCCCTTCGCCGCGAAGCTGCCGCAACGCCTTCTCGGCGGTGGCGGTGCTGACGCTCCACTCCTGTGACAGGGCTTTGATGCTGGGCAGAAGCTCGCCGGGCTGCAGTTTTCCTGAGGCGATCAGGTCCGTGTAGTGGGCGGCGATCCGTGCGTACGGCGCCCTATGACCAGCCTGCTCCGGCATTCTCAGCTCCTTCTCTCAGTTGATGAGTTCCCTAGCGTACCGCTTGACACCCTAGGGCGCCCTAGGGAACCCTAGGGATGTGCCCACCGGTTGCTCAAATCGGGAGGTGCAGCAGCGCTGTGGACCTGGTGCTGATCGTAAGAAAGCCCTGGCCAGAAGACCAGGGCTCTCACAGGGAGCGGCTCCCTACCGCCAAGCAGAACGCCGCTCCCCGACCCTCGAAGGGGTAAGTCCATGATGCCTGGAATTCTTGCGGAGCGTTCTACCGCTGGACAGCTGGTCAACGACGTCGATGTGTTCGGTGAGCCGGAGCAGGGGACACCGACCCGCGTAACGGTGCAGGTTCGTGCCTGCCTCTCCTTCGGGGAGCTGCTGGCGATGCTGGTGTTCACGCCCGGGCTGAATCTGCTCTGGGAGGAGCTGGACGAGGACGAGGCGATCCGGTACGGCGTCCAGTTCGCGGCCCTTTCGGCGGACCTGTTGGACCTGTACTACCTGGCCTCGTACGTCACGGCCCTGTACCGGGGTGACGAAGTGCTGCACACGGAGCGGGTGTACCCGGCCGTGGAGGTCGACTACCTGATGGCGGTCGGCCGCGCCGTCACCCGCGTATTCGGGGTGACCGCGTGAGTGCCCGTCACCTGACCGCGTCCCGTCGGCGCCTGCGCAAGGAACAGCTCGCACGCGTCCACGGGGCCCGGTGCACCTACTGCCGTCGCCGGTTCGCGGCGCTGCGGGAAGCGACCCTGGACCACATCGTGCCGGTGTCCCTCTACCGGACGTGGTCGGTCGGCAACCTCGCTCTTGCGTGCGCCAACTGCAACCACGCGAAGGCCGACCGGCTGCCGCTGTCCATGGCCCTTCTGCTGGTCTGGTGGACGGCTCCGGACCGGTCGGCCGTCCACCCGGTGCAAGAGGTGGACGTTCACGGTTTCCACCCGGTGTTCACCACCCCTCGGGACGCGTTCATCGAGAGCGCCGACGGCACCGCCGGTTCCCTTGCGGGAATTGGGAATCCGCCGGTCGGGGCGGGTGGAAACGGGGTGGACAGCCAACCGGTTTCCACCCCGTCCCCCTCGATCGACTGGCGCCTGCTGGCCCGACTCGCGCACGCCCGCCAGTCGGCCACCGCGCCCCGTGGACGCCCTGAGTGTCCGGGGGGACGCCGCGATCACCATTTGGGATTCCACCTGCGTGTTCACCCCCGCCACCGGCCCGACCGGTCGACCCGCACGCGGCTGTGCGCGCACCACCCGACCGGCGAGGGGGCGGCATGACACCCCCGATCCGCACGGCCGTCCGCACACCCCGCACGGTCACCCGCACGGCTACCCGCACGCCTGACCGGTCGAGGTGTTACCTGCGCGTACACCGGGGCCGCACGGCCACCCGCACAGTCACCCGCACGGCCACCACCCGCCTGCGCGGAACCGCAAGGACGGCAGCATGAACATCCCGACCAAGCGACTGAACGCCGTGAACGGTTCCGTGAACACCAGCCCCCCGGCGCTGAACACCGAGGGCGGCACCGTGAACGATCGACCCGACCACGTGAACACGATCCCGGCCGCCGTGAACAAGCGGCAGTCGACCGGCGGCCCGACCGATCGACCCGGCGGTGGTGACGGGGACGGAGGCAAGAAGCAGTCGGCCGCCGTCCGGCTGGTCGCTCTGGCGCGGGAGCGGTACACGTTCGTCACGTCGACCGACGGCCGCCCGTACGCGGTCGCGATCGACGGCCCGAACCTCGCTCTCCCTCTGCGTGGCCGGACCGGGCTTCGCCAGCGTCTCGCCCGCCTGTACGCCGACACCTTCGAAGGGGACGTTGCCTCGCAGTCGGCCCTGGCGGACGCGATGACGGTGCTGGAGGGGATCGCGGATTCCGAGGACCCGGTACCGGTCCATCTGCGGGTCGGGAACGACGACTCGGGCCGGATCGTGGTCGACCTGGGGACCGCGGACGGCCGTGCCGTGACCGTGTCCGGGGCCGACGGATGGCACGTGGTGGAGCGCTCCCCGGTGCTGTTCCGCCGCTCCGGGGCCATGGCCCCGATGCCGACCCCGGTCCTGGACGGTGACGGCCTGGCCAAGCTCCACGGGCTGCTGAACATGGACGAGACCACGTTCCGGCAGCTGGTGGCGTGGCTGGTCGCCGCGTGGATCCCGACCATTCCGCACCCGGTCCTGACGTTCAAGGGCGAGCAGGGCACGGGGAAGTCGAAGACGGCGCAGATGGTCGTGAACCTCATCGACCCGTCGCCCGCCTCGAAACGGTCGCAGCCGCGGGACATCAAGGCTTGGTCCGCGCAGGCGTTCAACTCGTGGGCGCTGTGCCTGGACAACGTCAGCACGATCCCGCCGTGGCTCTCCGACACTCTGTGCAAGGCCGTCACCGGCGACGGGATCGTGGACCGGGCCCTGTACACCGACGACGACGTGGTCGTGCTGTCCTTCCGCCGGGTGCTGGCCATGACGACGATCGACGCGGGGGCGCTGGCCGGAGACCTCGCGGAACGGCTCCTGATGCTCGATCTCCAGCTGATCGAGGAAGACCGGCGCCGGACGGAAGAGGAGCTGGACGGCCGGTTCGAAGAGGTCCGGCCGGCCGTTCTGGGAGCTCTCTTCGATCTCCTGGCGTGCGTGCTGGCCACCCTGCCCACGGTGCGGCTCGACTCCATGCCCCGCATGGCCGACTTCGCCCGCGTGCTGGCCGCCGTCGACCAGGTCCAGGAGTGGCAGACCCTGGACACCTACCTCACCGCTTCCGCGAACGTCGCGGGCGACGCGCTGGAAGGCGACTTGTTCGGCTCGGCGGTCGCGGCCCTGGTCGAAGAGGCCGGGACATGGACCGGGACCGCGGCGCAGCTTCTCGAACAGCTCCAGCCGCCCGGCGGGGTCCGGCCGCCGAACTGGCCCAAGGACGCCACCCGCGCGGGAGGCAAGGTCAAGCGCCTCGCTCCGCTCCTGCGGTCCGTCGGGATCACGGTGGACGACACGCAGCGTAGCCGTGACAGGCACCGTCACAAGCTCCTGATCCTCACCCGGACCGATCCGCCCGACGAGTCAGCGTCCGCAGCGTCCGCACCGCAGGAACAGACCCTGTGGCCCGACGTGGCCCCCATCGGACAGGGACACATCCCGCCTGACCTGCACTGACGTAGCCGGAACACCACCGGGCCGGGCCGCGAAACAGCGGCCCGGACACGTCACCCGCTGCGGACGCTGAAGCCGTCCAGCGTCCGCAGCGTCCGCACCAGCGTCCGCACCTCTCACCCCAACTGACCTGCGAAGACAGGTGGGTGCGGACGCTGGGACGCTGCGGACGCTGCGATACATCAACTCTCTAGTACGGCGACCGGCACCACTCCCACGCACCGCACCACGGACACGAGGAGTAACCACCACCATGGCCACCGACCCCCGCGCGACCCTCCGCGCCGGACTCCCGGACCGCTACCTCACCCCCGAAGACCTCGCCGCGCTGCTCACCGTCCCGGTCGAGACCGTCTACCACTGGCGCAAGCGCCGCACCGGACCGCCCGGCTTCCGCGTCGGCCGCCACATCCGCTACGACCCCGCCGCCGTCCGCGACTGGATCACCCAGCAGACCACCCGCGACGCCGCCTGACACCCGTCACATGTGACAGCCGCGTCACACCCAAACCCCTAGGCGGGAGCGGGTGTGACGCGCCCTCACGGCGGCCCGTCACACCCCCGCGTGACGGCGTCACACCCCCGCCGTCACAGCGTCACACCCACCCGGTCGGCAGCTGAAATGCCCCGGTTTGCCACCCGGTCGACGGACACCGCTACCCGGTCGGCCGACCACCCAACGGGGGGCAGCGACCACCCGGCAAACCGGGGTCAAACGGGCGCCGACCGGGTTGCGACCACCCGGACGACCACCCAATTTGCCCCGGACTGCACCCCGGACAACCGGGCGGACAGGGGGCGGACACGACCCGGGCACCGTCCACCCCCCTGTCCACCCTGCTGTCCGCCCTCACCGACCCAAGGCACAGCACCCAACCGAGAGGAGTCAGCCACCATGGCTGGCCACATCCAAGACCGCTGGTTCAAGACCGAGACCACTTCAGACGGCAAGACCAGCCGCACAAAGACCGACCGTCACGGAACCGGCCTCCGTTACCGGGCCCGCTACATCGGGCCCAACGGCACCGAGAAGTCCAAGAGCTTTCCTGACAAGCAGAAGCGACTGGCCGAGCAGTGGCTGAACGAGACGGCGGCCGACATGGCGCGCGGACACTACGTCGACCCAGATGCAGGGAAGGTGACGTTCGGGCAGTACGCCATCAAGTGGATGACCACCCAGATGACAGACCCCGCAACCAGGGAGTCCGTAGAGATGCGACTTCGGCTCCACGCGATCCCTCATCTGGGACAGCGCTCCTTGGCCTCTTTCAACCCGACTCACCTGCGGCAGTGGATTCGGACCCTGGAGGATGCCGGGCTCTCACCCGCCTACCGGCGCGGAATCTTCGCGCACGTCTCGACTGTGTTTACGGCAGCGGTCGAGGACCGGCTTATCCACTCGAATCCGTGCAGCGCCCGTTCGGTCAAGGCACCCCGCCTTGATCCGCGCAAGGTCAAGCCGTGGCCGGCCGATCGCGTGATGGCTGTGCGAGCAGCGCTTCCCGAGCGATATCGCGTCCTGGTCGAGCCTGCCGCCGGGTGTGGCCTGCGGCAGGGGGAAGTCTTCGGGTTGGCCGTTGAGGACGTGGACTTTCTTGGTGGAGTCGTGCATGTGGTGCGGCAGGTGAAGCTTCTGCGTAACCGGCCGGTGTTCGCCCCTCCCAAGGGAGGCAAGGAGAGGGATGTTCCGTTGCCTGATTCGGTTGCGGACGCCTTGAGGGCGCACCTGGTGAAGCATCCGGCGAAGGAGATCACCTTGCCGTGGAAGTCGGCGGACGGGAGGCCCGTCACCGCGACCCTGATCCTTTACAGCCCTGAGGGCCTCTCCCTGAACCGCAATCGCTTCAATCACCGGGTGTGGAAGCCCGCTCTCGAAGCCGCGGGCGTCCCCACGGTTCGCGACAACGGTACGCACGCGCTGCGGCACTTCTACGCGTCGGTGCTCCTGGACGCCGGGGAGAGCATCAAGGCTCTCAGCGAGTATCTGGGGCACCACGACCCAGGTTTCACGCTACGGACGTATACCCATCTCATGCCTGCGAGCGAGACTCGTACCCGCGCGGCGGTGGACGGCGTCTTCAACGGAACCGGGCACACCCACGGCCCTGAGACGGCCCATGGGCACGAAGGTGTCTCTGACCTGCGGACTTCTCAGAAGCCGAAGTCCTGCGTCCACCAGGGGCCGCCGGAACCGGCGTGCATGCCGACGCCGAGGGTCTTGTAATCGCAGTTGAGAATGTTTGCCCGGTGCCCGTCGCTGTTCATCCAAGCCGCCATCACGGCCTTGGCGTCGGCCTGTCCGCGGGCGATGTTCTCGCCGCCGAGCCCCTGTATGCCGGCCTTCGCGGCACGGTCCCAGGGGGTCGCGCCGTCGGGGTCGGTGTGGTCGAAGAAGCCGCGCGCAGCCATGTCCTCGCTGAAGTTCTGGGCGAGCGCGGTCAACGGGGCGCTGGTGGTGACCGGGGAGCAGCCGACCTTGGACCGTTCCTGGTTCACCAGGGCGAGGACGGCGGCCTGCGCGGAGGTGGCGGAGGGCGAGGGGGCGGCCGGTGCCTTCCGGGACGGTGCGGCGGACGAGGTCTTCGGCGCGGCCGGGGCCTTCGTCGCCGGGCTCGTGGTCTTCCTCGGCGTCGCGGGGGGAGTCTTCGACGGCGTCTTCGAGGGCGCCTTCGACTCGGTCGGCCTCTTCGACGGCACGGCGGCCGGCTTGCTGGGGGTGGCGGAAGCGGAAGCGGACTTCGACGGAGCCTTCGGCCGTGCGCTGCCCCGGCTTGCGGGGTTGGAGGCCGAAGCGGAGGCGCGGTCGGTCGGCTCGGCCGAGTCGCCGCCCTGCGTCAGGAGGTCCGGTGCGCCACCGGAGCGCAGCTGGTCCGCGGTGGACGTACCGCCCACGGTGTGGGTGTCACCACCGGGCAGCAGACCCGAGGCCAGGGCGACCGCTCCCAGGGCCACCGCCGCGGAGACGCCGAGGAGCCCGGTGCGCACGGGCAGGGAAGCCCGCTTCTTCCGTCGCGCATCCCGGTGCCCGAACGCGGCTCCGGCCGCGTTCTCCTCGGCGGCGGGGTCTGCGGCGGATCGTCGGTGGCGTCCCATGCGCAGTGCCTTCCTGGTGCTCCGGACGCCCCTGCGACGTCACAATTCTCAGCCGTACTCACCCGTTCGAGTGAGACTATTGCGACCGGACTGTACGCCATGGGTCAAAGGGGCGAAGTGCTCCGAGGGCCATTGGCCCGTTAGCGTTCACGTATGAGCGAAGACGCACGACTCGTCGTTTGGGTACGCGGCCGAGTACAGCAAGTAGGCTTCCGCTGGTTCACCAGGGCAAACGCTTTGGAGATCGGTGGGCTGATCGGCTTTGCCCTCAATCTCGACGACGGCAGGGTGCAGGTCGTCGCCGAGGGTCCACGTGAGAATTGCCACCGTTTGCTGGACTGGCTGCGTTCCGACGACACACCCGGGCGCGTGGACGGAGTCACTGAGATCTGGGACACGCCGCGCGGGGGTTACGAGGGATTCGCGATCCGTTGATCACGGCATCGGCGAGGGGCTGTGGATTCGCACCGTATACGGAGCGCGCCGGGCGGTTACCGAAGAGTTCAGGGTGACCCCGCACCCGAAATGACCTGCGAAGGGACCTGGCGGCGGCCTGTGGTTGCCAAGAACGGGCCGGCGTGCCAGGCTGCGGCATTAACGAAGATCTCCACGCCCCTCAGGGCCCCGCAGGAGAGTCGCGCCGCATGATCGAAAAGCCGCGCACCCCCGGGACGCCCGCCTCTACGGGGTGTGATCGTGTTGACCGTCAAACTTTTTGGTGAGACGCTGAAAACCCCGCGCACCTTAGCTGTTTGGCAGAGCTGTTTGGCAGCAGAACCGCAGTGTTGACAGGGCACTGCCGAGCACCGCGGGTGCGATTCCCTCACGACCCACACCGCTCTCGGTCGGTCACTCAGTGTGGAGGACCATCCATCATGGCAAAGGCGCTTCTCGGTTACGTCGGCGGTTCCGACCCGCGACTCCTCGCCGAGATGCGACGGCTCCAGCAGCGCGTCCAGGACCTGGAATCCGAGCTTGTACGGATCCAGGACGAGAACGACGCGCTGAACGCCGCCGCCCAGCACCAAGAGTCGCTGCTCGACAGCATCGACATCGACGTACCCCAGGCGGAGCCTGCGCTGACCTGACCGGTGGCCCCGTGGGGCCGGTCGGGCCGGGCATGCTCAGCCGCCTGAGAATTACTGGATCGTCTTCGTCACGGATCGCGCACCGGAACACCGAGGGTGTCCCGGAACACCGGGCATGTGCTCATCGTCCGGTGTGTCAGCGATCCGTCACGCAGGACGCCGCGCAAGATTTACAGGGACGCTTCGGCGTCCCTTTCTTTCGTTCTCGACCCCCCGGTCGCACATTCCCGCCCCCGGCGCCGATCCGGGCCCCCGCCCGGACGTACAGCCCTTCCCTTACCGTCTGATGTGCCCTGCACCTTCAGCAGCGAAACCGAGAGTGAAAGGTAGAGTCCGGCGGCGTGCACCTCAAGGCCCTGACCCTGCGTGGTTTCAAATCGTTCGCCTCCGCCACGACCCTGCGGTTCGAACCGGGGATCACCTGTGTCGTCGGACCCAATGGATCAGGCAAATCCAATGTGGTGGACGCGCTCTCCTGGGTCATGGGGGAACAGGGCGCCAAGTCCCTGCGCGGCGGCAAGATGGAGGACGTGATCTTCGCCGGCACGACCGGGCGGCCACCGCTCGGCCGGGCGGAAGTGTCGCTGACCATTGACAATTCCGATGGCGCGCTCCCCATCGAATACGCCGAAGTGACGATCACCCGGATCATGTTCCGCAATGGCGGCAGCGAATACCAGATCAATGGGGACACCTGCCGGCTGCTCGACATCCAGGAACTCCTCTCGGACTCCGGAATCGGCCGCGAGATGCATGTCATCGTCGGCCAGGGTCAGTTGGACTCCGTACTGCATGCCGATCCGATGGGCCGCCGCGCCTTCATCGAGGAGGCCGCGGGTGTGCTCAAACACCGCAAGCGAAAAGAAAAGGCGCTGCGGAAGCTGGACGCGATGGGGGCCAATCTGGCTCGCGTCCAGGACCTCACCGACGAACTGCGCCGCCAGCTGAAGCCGCTCGGCAGACAGGCGGCCGTCGCCCGCCGGGCCGCGGTCATCCAGGCCGATCTGCGCGACGCCCGGCTGCGGCTCCTCGCCGACGACCTCGTGACCCTGCACAGCGCGCTGCGCGACGAGATCGCCGACGAGGCCGAACTGAAGAAGCGCAAGGACGCCGCGGAGGCCGAGCTCAAGGCGGCCCTCGCCCGGGAGGCGGAGCTGGAGGGCGAGGTGCGGCGCCTCGCGCCGAGACTCCAGCGGGCCCAGCAGACCTGGTACGAACTGTCGCAGCTCGCGGAACGGGTACGCGGCACGATCTCGCTGGCCGACGCCCGGGTCAAGAGCGCCACCGCCGCGCCCGCGGAGGAACGGCGCGGGCGGGACCCGGAGGACATGGAGCGCGAGGCAGCCCGGATCCGCGAGCAGGAGGCGGAGCTGACGGCCGCGCTGGAGGCCGCGGAACACGCCCTGGAGGACACCGTCGCCCACCGGTCCGACCTGGAGCGGGAGTTGGCGGCCGAGGAGCGCAGGCTCAAGGACGCCGCGCGGGCCATCGCGGACCGGCGCGAAGGGCTCGCGCGGCTGAACGGCCAGGTCAACGCGGCCCGCAGCCGGGCCGGCTCGGCCCAGGCGGAGATCGACCGGCTGGCCGCGTCCCGCGACGAGGCGCGGGAGCGCGCGGCCGTGGCCCAGGAGGAGTACGAGCAGCTCAAGGCCGAGGTCGACGGCCTGGACGCGGGCGACGCGGAGCTGGCCGGGCGGCACGAGGCCGCCAAGCGCGCGCTCGACGGGGCGGAGGCGGCCCACGGTGCGGCGCGGGAGGCCACGACGGCCGCCGAGCGCGAGCGCGCAGCGGTCGCGGCCCGGCACGAGGC
The DNA here is from genome assembly GCF_035917275.1 of Streptomyces sp. NBC_01237. NCBI lineage: Bacteria > Bacillati > Actinomycetota > Actinomycetes > Kitasatosporales > Streptomycetaceae > Streptomyces > Streptomyces sp. NBC_01237. The sequence continues at coordinate 6,572,147 of NZ_CP108508.1, forward strand.
GCTGGCCCTGGGCCTGCGCCGCAAGGACGGCACGGGCGCGCTGCTCGGTGCCCGCGACCGGCTGTCCGGTCTGCTCGGCCCGGCCGCGGAACTGCTCACGGTGGTACCGGGGTACGAGGTCGCGGTGGCGGCAGCCCTGGGCGCGGCGGCGGACGCGGTGGCGGTGACGGACCCGGCCACGGCCGCGGAGGCGATCCGGCTGCTGCGCAAGGAGGACGCGGGGCGTGCGGCGCTGCTGCTGGGCGCCGGCCCACGGGCGGCTGCCCAGGCGGGCGTTCAGCTGGGTGGTCAGCATCTACCCGGGCAGGGGGACGCGCATGTGACGGGGCACGGGGGTGCCGCCGTTCCGGGGCAGGCCGGCGAAGCGTCGGTGAGCGGTCCCGGCGCGCACGTACCCGGACAGGTGGACGCGCACGTACCCGGGCAGGTGGACGCGACACAGCTGCCCGGCCGGGGTGACGCGTACCCGGGTGGGCAGAGCGACACGGGCGTCCGTCCGGCCGCCGCCGACGCCCCCTCCGCCCCGGCCGCCCTGGTGGCCGCCGGGGACGAGGCCCCGCTCGCGGGAGCGCCCGCCGTCGCCGGGCTGGTGCGGGGGCCCGCCGAGCTGATGGGCGCCGTGCGCGCACTGGTGCGGGACATGGTGGTCGTCGGCACCCTGGAGGACGCCGAGGACCTGGTCGCCGCACACCCCGGGCTGACCGCGGTGACCGGTGAGGGCGACGTGCTGTCGGCCCACTTCGCGCACGGCGGTTCCGCCGGGGCGCCGAGCCTCCTGGAAGTGCAGGCGTCCGTCGACGAGGCGGCCGCCGACCTGGCGGAGCTGGCCGTGCGGTGCGAGGAGCTGGCCGCTGCCCAGCGGCTCGCGGGGGAGCGGCGCCGGGCCGGTGCCGCGCTCGTCGAGGAGCTGGGGGAGCGGCGCCGCGCCGCGGAGCGGGAGAAGTCGGGCGTGGCCCAGCAGCTGGGGCGGCTCGCCGGGCAGGCCCGGGGAGCCGCGGGCGAGGCCGAGCGGACCGCCGCGTCCGCGGCCCGCGCCCAGGAGGCCCTGGAGCGGGCGACCGAGGAGGCGGCGGAGCTGGCCGAGCGGCTGCTGGTGGCGGAGGAGCTGCCGGTCGACGAGGAGCCCGACACCTCCGTACGGGACCGGCTCGCCGCCGACGGTGCCAACGCCCGCCAGACCGAGATGGAGGCCCGTCTCCAGGCCCGTACCCATGAGGAACGGGTGAAGTCGCTCGCCGGGCGCGCCGACTCCCTGGACCGCGCGGCCCGTGCCGAACGTGAGGCCCGCGCCCGCGCCGAGCAGCACCGGGCCCGGCTGCGGCACGAGGCCGCGGTGGCCTCCGCCGTCGCCTCCGGTGCCCGTCAGCTGCTCGCGCACGTCGAGGTGTCCGTCGTACGGGCCCAGGAGGAGCGGGCCTCGGCGGAGGCGGCGAAGGCCGAACGCGAGCGGGAGCTGGCGGCCGAGCGGGACCGGGGCCGGGCGCTGAAGGGCGAGCTGGACAAGCTGACCGACTCGGTGCACCGCGGTGAGGTCCTGGGTGCCGAGAAGCGGCTGCGGATAGAGCAGTTGGAGGCGAAGGCGCTGGAGGAGCTCGGCGTGGAGCCGGCCGGGCTGGCGGCCGAGTACGGACCGGACCAGCTGGTTCCGCCGTCCCCGGCGGCCCAGGGCGAGGAGCTGCCGGAGGATCCGCAGGACCCGCGCAACCAGCCGAGGCCGTTCGTCAGGGCCGAGCAGGAGAAGCGGCTGAAGTCGGCCGAACGGGCGTATCAGCAACTCGGGAAGGTGAATCCGCTCGCCCTGGAGGAGTTCTCGGCGCTGGAGGAGCGGCACAAGTTCCTCTCCGAGCAGCTGGAGGACCTGAAGAAGACCCGGGCCGATCTGCTCCAGGTGATCAAGGAGGTCGACGAGCGGGTCGAGCAGGTGTTCACCGAGGCGTACCGGGACACGGCCCGCGAGTTCGAGGGCGTCTTCTCACGGCTCTTCCCCGGTGGCGAGGGGCGGCTGATCCTGACCGATCCCGACAACATGCTCGCCACGGGCGTGGACGTCGAGGCCCGCCCGCCGGGCAAGAAGGTCAAGCGGCTCTCCCTGCTGTCGGGCGGCGAGCGGTCCCTGACGGCCGTGGCGTTGCTGGTCTCGATCTTCAAGGCGAGGCCGAGCCCGTTCTATGTGATGGACGAGGTCGAGGCGGCGCTGGACGACACCAATCTGCAGCGGCTGATCCGGATCATGGAGGAGCTCCAGGAGAGCTCCCAGCTGATCGTGATCACGCACCAGAAGCGGACGATGGAGGTCGCCGACGCGTTGTACGGGGTCTCCATGCAGGGCGATGGAGTCTCGAAGGTCATCAGCCAGCGGCTGCGCTGAACCTTTACCTAATCTTCAAGGCTTCAACGGGCTATTCCCCTGCTTCGGGGTAGAAGTCGGCTCGCAAGAGAAATTCGACTTCGAGATCTGAATGAATAATTCCTGCGAAGTTGATTTCACCTTCAAGTGGTGGCAGGCCGGATCTTATGCGCCACTTAGAGGGCTCACCCCCCACGCCTGACGATGCGGCCAGGCATCAGGAGTTCATGTGTCCAGCACAGCGCAGGGACCGCAGTCCGGAGCACGAGCCGCCCACCCGGACCACCTCGGTCATGTCATCTTCATCACGGCGGCCGCCGCCATGGGCGGCTTTCTCTTCGGCTACGACAGTTCCGTCATCAATGGCGCCGTCGAAGCGATCCGCCACCGGTACGACATCGGCTCCGGCACGCTCGCCCAGGTCATCGCGATCGCGCTGATCGGCTGCGCGATCGGCGCCGCCACCGCAGGACGTATCGCCGACCGCATCGGCCGCATCCGCTGCATGCAGATCTCGTCCGTGCTCTTCACCGTCAGCGCGGTCGGATCGGCGCTGCCGTTCGCCCTCTGGGATCTGGCGATGTGGCGCATCATCGGCGGCTTCGCCATCGGGATGGCCTCCGTCATCGGCCCGGCGTACATCGCCGAGGTCTCGCCGCCCGCCTACCGCGGCCGGCTCGGCTCCTTCCAGCAGGCCGCCATCGTCATCGGCATCGCCATCTCCCAGCTGGTCAACTACGGCATCCTCCAGATCGCCGACGGTGACCAGCGCGGCAAGATCGGCGGCATCGAGGCATGGCAGTGGATGCTCGGTGTGATGGTCGTCCCCGCCGTCCTGTACGGGCTCCTGTCCTTCGCGATCCCCGAGTCCCCGCGTTTCCTGATCTCGGTCGGCAAGAAGGAACGGGCCCGGCAGATCCTCGCGGAGGTCGAAGGGGAGCACGTCGACCTCGACGCGCGCGTGAGCGAGATCGAGACCGCCATGCACCGGGAGCACAAGTCCACCTTCAAGGACCTGCTCGGCAGCCGTTTCGGCTTTCTGCCCATCGTCTGGATCGGTATCGGCCTGTCCGTCTTCCAGCAACTCGTCGGCATCAACGTGGCGTTCTACTACTCGGCGACGCTGTGGCAGTCCGTCGGCATCGACCCGACCGACTCGTTCTTCTACTCGTTCACCACCTCGATCATCAACATCATCGGCACGGTGATCGCGATGGTGCTGGTGGACCGGGTGGGCCGCAGGCCGCTCGCGCTGGTCGGCTCGACCGGTATGGCGATCGCGCTGGCCTTCGAGGCCTGGGCGTTCTCCGCCGACCTCGTCGACGGCAAACTGCCCAACACCCAGGGCGTCGTCGCCCTCGTGGCGGCCCATGTCTTCGTGCTCTTCTTCGCCCTGTCGTGGGGTGTCGTGGTCTGGGTCTTCCTCGGCGAGATGTTCCCCAACCGGATCCGCGCCGCCGCGCTCGGCGTGGCCGCGTCCGCGCAGTGGATCGCCAACTGGGCGATCACCGCGAGCTTCCCGAGCCTGGCCGACTGGAACCTGTCGGCCACCTACATCATCTACGCGGCGTTCGCGACGCTCTCGATCCCCTTCGTGCTCAAGTTCGTGAAGGAGACCAAGGGCAAGACCCTGGAGGAGATGGGCTGAGGCACTGCCCGGCCCCACCGCGCTTCCCGGAGCCCGGCCCCGCCGTCCTCCCGGTGTCCGGGCGCCCGCCCGCCCCCGTCTACCGCCCGCCCCGGCTCACTGTCGAGCCGGGGCGGCGGCTTTCCCCGTCGCCTCGCAGAACAGCCGCAGGCTGCGCCACCCCTCCTCCACCGGCATCCCGCCGCACAGCGGATGCAGGACCAGGCTGTCCGCGTCCAGCTCCGCGCACTGCCGCGGTGTGACGATCCGGTACACGCCCTCCTCGCGCAGCTCCGCCACCGTCGTCGCCGCCGAGCGCACGGCCGAGCGGATGTCCTTCGACTGCCAGGAGGAGTACGTACGGGCCTCGTGCAGCAGGTGCTCCCCGTACCGCGCCCACGTCCGGTCCGGGTCCTCGGACACATGCAGCAGCGGCGTCCTGGCCGCGGGCATCATGCAGAACCCCTCCGTCCCGTGCTCCGCGCGCTGCTCGTGGTAGTACGCCTCCAGCTCCGGCAGATGCGCACTCGGGAAGAGCGGCAGCCCCAGCCGGGCCGCCCGCCGCGCCGCCGCCCGTGAGCTGCCGCCCACCAGCAGCAGCGGATGGGGCTGGGTGTAGGGGCGCGGGCTGACCGTGACCGTACGGCCCCGGTACGTGAAAGGCTCCCCGGTCCACGCCCGGAGCAGTGTCTCCAGCAGCTCGTCCTGGAGCTTGCCGCGCCTGCCCCACTCCACGCCCGCCCGCTCGTACTCGGCGGGCCGGTAGCCGATCCCCGCGACGGTCACCAGCCGCCCCGCGCTGAGCAGATCGAGCACGGCGATGTCCTCGGCCAGCCGCAGCGGATCGTGCAGCGGGCCGATGATGGCCGAGACGGTCACCGCGATCCGCCGGGTGGCCCCGAAGACGGAACCGGCGAAGACGAACGGGGAGGGCAGCCAGGAGTTGGCGGCCCCGTGGTGCTCCTCGGTCTGTACGGTGTCGACGCCGTGCTCGTCGGCGTACGCGGCCATCTCCAGCGCCGCGCGGTAGCGGGCCGAGAGGGACTCGGGCGTGGCGTCGGGATCGACGAGATTGAACCGGACCACTGTGAAGGCCATGACGGGCGTCCCCTTCGCCGGGCGGGCTTGGTGGAGGCGGCACCGTAACTGACATAGCGTCAGAAGGGTAGGGGCCGGTCGCCGGCGCCGGGAGGGGGCGGCGGCATCGCGTTCGGGCACGCGCCCCGGTCGGAGGGTGAGGTGCGGGGCGGTCTCATGTGGGGGGCGTCACCCCGCCCCAGTGGGCGGGCCTTCATGAGCGGAAGCGCGGTTTTACCCCCAAAAGGTGCATAAGTCCATGTGTGGCCTTCGAGGTGTCCGTCACGGCCGCGCCCCGGTGCGGCCGTGGCCGATACTGGACGGGTTATGGAAATCGTCATCCTTGCTGTAGTCATCGCCCTGGTCGCGGTCGGCCTGATCAGCGGGCTCGTGGTCAGCAGCCGCAAGAAGAAGCAGCTGCCGCCCTCGGCACCGTCGAGCACGCCGACCATCACTCCTCCCGCCGAGCCCCATGTCGGCGACGAGGCCGAGACGCCGCGCGACGAAGCGCGGCGCACCGTCGAGGAGGTCGGTCTCCCGGACACCGAGGCTCCCGCCGGGGAAGCCCCGGCCGTCGCCGAGCCGGAGGCGCCCGCCGCCCCCGTGCTGGAGGTCCCCGAGCCCACCGCGGGCCGGCTCGTCCGGCTCCGCGCCCGGCTCGCCCGCTCGCAGAACTCCCTCGGCAAGGGGCTGCTCACGCTCCTGTCCCGGGACAACCTCGACGAGGACACCTGGGAGGAGATCGAGGAGACCCTCCTCACCGCCGACGTCGGCGTCGCCCCCACCCAGGAACTGGTCGAGCGGCTGCGCGAGCGCGTCCGGGTGCTCGGCACCCGTACCCCCGAGGAACTGCGCAACCTGCTCCGCGAGGAGCTGATCACCCTGCTCGGCCCCGACCTCGACCGCGAGGTCAGGACGGAGGGCGGCGCCGAGACCCCCGGCGTCGTCATGGTCGTCGGCGTCAACGGCACCGGCAAGACCACCACGACCGGCAAGCTGGCCCGGGTGCTCGTCGCCGACGGCCGCAGCGTCGTGCTCGGCGCGGCCGACACCTTCCGGGCGGCCGCGGCCGACCAGCTCCAGACCTGGGGCGAGCGCGTCGGCGCCCGCACGGTCCGCGGGCCGGAGGGCGGCGACCCGGCGTCGATCGCCTTCGACGCGGTGAAGGAAGGTATCGCCGAGGGTGCGGATGTCGTCCTCATCGACACCGCGGGCCGCCTGCACACCAAGACCGGCCTCATGGACGAGCTCGGCAAGGTCAAGCGGGTCGTGGAGAAGCACGGGCCGCTCGACGAGATCCTGCTCGTCCTGGACGCCACCACCGGGCAGAACGGTCTCGTCCAGGCCCGGGTGTTCGCCGAGGTCGTCGACATCACCGGCATCGTCCTCACCAAGCTCGACGGCACCGCCAAGGGCGGCATCGTCATCGCCGTCCAGCGCGAGCTGGGCGTGCCGGTGAAGCTGATCGGTCTCGGTGAGGGACCGGACGACCTGGCCCCGTTCGAGCCGGGAGCCTTCGTCGACGCGCTGATCGGCGACTGACCCACCGTACGGACAACGGGCGGCGGACCTCTCTGTGAGGCCGCCGCCCGTTCGTGTGTGTGCGTCCATGAGGGGCCGGCGCGGTCCCGGCCGGGGACGTGCGGCCGGGGGCGGGGGGCGGGTGCCCGACTACGAGCGGTGGCAGCTGTAGGCCAGCGTGCCCAGCAGCAGACGCGCCTGCGGGGGAGCGGCCGTGGTGTCCAGTGCCGGCGGTCGCAGCCAGCGGACCGGCCCGAGACCGCCGAGATCGGACGGCGGTGCCGTGATGTGCGACCCCGGCCCCAGCGCCCGCAGATCCAGACCCGCGTCGTCCCAGCCCATCCGGTAGAGCAGCCGGGGGAGTTCGGCGGCGGCTCCGGGGGCGACGAGGAACTGGGCCCGGCCGGTCGGGGTCACGGCCACCGGCCCCAGGGGCAGGCCCATCCGCTCCAGCCGCACCAGGGCGCGGCGGCCGGCCGGTTCCGCGACCTCCAGGACGTCGAACGTGCGGCCCACCGGCAGCAGCATCGAGGCGCCGGGCACCTCGGCCCAGGCGTGCGCGGCGATGTCGAGCGTCGCCCCGGCCGGGACCTCGCGGGCGAAGTCCAGTGGATGGGCGCCGGGAGCGGCGCACACCGGGTCGCCGCACGAGCAGACGCCGGCGCCGGCCCGCGCCCCGGGCACCACGGCCCAGCCCCAGAGTCCTGTGTACTCGGCCACCGCGGTGCCCTCGGCCGTACGGCCGCGACGCCGCGAGCCGGATCGCATCTCCCGGATGCCGCCGATCGTGAAGCCCATACCCCCTCCAACGGGTCCGACTCATCGGTGGTTACGACCCGGAGCCTTCGCTCAACCCTCCGTTGCCGTTCTCGATCGGGCGGCGCGCGGGTGTGCACAAGAGGTGAATGGCACGGAATACGCGCCCCCTATGTGCTCCAATCCGCCTGTCGCTGATCGTCGCCTGTCAAGTCAAGCGCGCCCGGCGGCAGTCGGGTTCATTCGAAGGGGTGGCGAATGGTGGCGTTTCCGTAAGAGCCCTCGCGAGAGGGGTGATCGTAGGATTACCGTCGGTACACGAACCCTGGAAGTATGTGCACCCACGGGTATGCCGGAGGCAACCCGATTCCTTGTTCGATGGTGTGCAACCTCCGTACGGACAGCACCGATGCACGGCATTCTGATAGTGGTTCGCGCGATGAGATTTCCGGCGGGATGGGGGCGTTCCAGTGAGTGGCAGCGGCGCAGGCGAGACGAATGCCGGGAAGCGCCCCAATGAGCAATTGGGCTCGTGGTTCGTGCGCAGCGGCTGGTCCAAGGGCGAGCTGGCACGGCAGGTGAACCGCCGGGCGCGGCAGATGGGTGCCCTGCACATCAGCACCGACACCTCCCGGGTGCGCCGCTGGCTCGACGGTGAACAGCCCCGCGAGCCGATCCCCCGCATCCTCTCCGAGCTCTTCTCGGAGCGCTTCGGCGCCGTCGTCGCCGTCGAGGACCTCGGGCTGCGCACCGCGCACCAGTCACCCTCGGTGGCCGGTGTCGACCTGCCCTGGGCCGGCCCGCAGACCGTCGCCCTGCTCAGCGAGTTCTCCCGCAGCGACCTGATGCTCGCCCGGCGCGGATTCCTCGGCTCCTCGCTGGCCCTCGCCGCGGGCCCCGCCCTCATCGAACCCATGCAGCGCTGGCTGGTGCCGGTGTCCGGGGCCGGCCGGGCCGAACCGGAATCGCCCGCCGCCGCCCGGCGCCCCTCCCGGCTCTCCCAGCCCGAGCTGGATCTGCTGGAGTCCACCACGGCGATGTTCCGGCAGTGGGACGCGCAGTGCGGCGGCGGACTGCGCCGCAAAGCCGTCGTCGGCCAACTCCACGAGGTCACCGACCTGTTGCAGGAACCGCAGCCCACGGCCACCGCGAAGCGGCTCTTCCGGTGCGCGGCCGAACTGGCCGAACTGGCGGGCTGGATGAGTTACGACGTCGGCCTCCAGCCCACCGCGCAGAAGTACTTCGTCCTCGCGCTGCACGCCTCCAAGGAGGCCGGTGACAAACCGCTCGGCAGCTACGTCCTGTCCAGCATGAGCCGCCAGATGATCCACCTCGGACGTCCCGACGACGCCCTGGAACTCATCCATCTCGCCCAGTACGGCAGCCGCGACTGCGCCACCGCGCGGACCCAGGCCATGCTGTATGCGATGGAGGCCCGTGCCTACGCCAACATGGGCCAGCCCAGCAAATGCAAACGGGCCGTCCGCATGGCCGAGGACACCTTCCTGGACGCCGGACTCGACGGCGAGAGCGAACCCGACTGGATCCGCTTCTTCTCCGAGGCCGAACTCAACGGCGAGAACGCCCACTCCTACCGCGACCTGGCCTATGTCGCCGGCCGCAGCCCCACCTACGCCTCGCTCGCCGAACCCGTCATGGAGAAGGCCGTCGAGCTGTTCGGCGAGGACGACGAGCACCAGCGCTCGTACGCGCTCAATCTGATCGGGATGGCCACCGTCCATCTGCTCAAGCGCGAGCCCGAGCAGTCCACGGTGCTGGCCGCGCAGGCGCTGAAGATCGCCAAGAAGGTCCGTTCCGAGCGGGTGAACACCCGGCTCCGCAAGACCGTCGACACCGCCGCCAGGGACTTCGGCGATGTCGCCGATGTCGCCCGGCTCACCGACCGGCTCACCGAACAGCTGCCGGAGACCGCCGAAGCGGTCTGACCCGGCCCGCCCGCCACCGGCCGCGGCGCCCCTTCCGTACACCCCGACCGGGCTCCCCCATCGCCAGGTCACACGGAGGGCCGCCGTGGCCGGTTCCCGTGTGCGGCGGCCCCAACCGCGCCGTATGCGGCGTGGACCGCATGGTAGCCAGGGCACCGGATACGCCACCTGCGGTTCATTCGGACGTAACACGCGAACCCTCTTCGTCACTGGTGTGAAACATCGTGCGGCATTCGTGGAAACGGCGCTCCGCCAATCTCATGGCGCATAACCGGCCCGCACCTTTTCCCCAGTGGTCCCGCAGCTTTCCCCCGCACGCGGCCGCACCGACGACGAGGAGACGCCGATGCCCCCAGGCATCACGACGCTTGCCGCAGACGCCCCAGAGCTGTCTGCCGCCAACACCGGGTTCATGCTCATCTGCTCGGCCCTGGTGATGCTCATGACCCCGGCCCTCGCCTTCTTCTACGGAGGCATGGTCCGCGTCAAGAGCACCCTCAACATGCTGATGATGAGCTTCATCAGCCTCGGGATCGTCACGATCCTGTGGGTGCTCTACGGATTCAGCCTCGCCTTCGGCACCGACACCGGCTCGGTCATCGGCTGGAGCGCGGACTACGTCGGCCTGAGCGGAATCGGCGTCACCGAGCTCTGGGACGGCTACACCATCCCGGTCTACGTATTCGCCGTCTTCCAGCTGATGTTCGCCGTCCTCACCCCGGCCCTCATCAGCGGCGCCCTCGCCGACCGCGTCAAGTTCACCGCCTGGGCGATCTTCATCACCCTCTGGGTCACCATCGTCTACTTCCCGGTCGCCCACTGGGTGTGGGGCGCGGGCGGCTGGCTCTTCGAGCTGGGCGTCATCGACTTCGCCGGTGGCACGGCCGTCCACATCAACGCGGGCGCCGCGGCCCTCGGAGTGATCCTCGTCATCGGCAAGCGTGTCGGCTTCAAGAAGGACCCGATGCGGCCGCACAGCCTGCCGCTCGTCATGCTCGGCGCCGGTCTCCTGTGGTTCGGCTGGTTCGGATTCAACGCGGGCTCCTGGCTCGGCAACGACGACGGCGTCGGCGCGGTCATGTTCGTCAACACCCAGGTCGCCACCGCCGCCGCGATGCTCGCCTGGCTCGGCTACGAGAAGCTGCGCCACGGCTCCTTCACCACGCTGGGCGCCGCCTCCGGTGCTGTCGCCGGACTCGTCGCCATCACCCCGGCCGGCGGATCGGTCAGCCCGCTCGGTGCCATCGCCGTCGGTGCCATCGCCGGTGTCCTGTGCGCCATGGCCGTCGGACTGAAGTACCGCTTCGGCTACGACGACTCCCTGGACGTCGTCGGTGTCCACCTCGTCGGCGGCGTCGCCGGCTCCCTGCTCGTCGGCCTCTTCGCCACCGGCGGCGTCCAGTCCGACGCGGCGGGCCTCTTCTACGGCGGCGGCCTCGACCAGCTCGGCAAGCAGGCCGTCGGGGTCTTCGCCGTCCTCGCGTACTCTCTGGTCGTCTCCGCCCTCCTCGCCCTCCTGCTCGACAGGACCATCGGGATGCGGGTCCCCGAGGACGACGAGATCTCCGGCATCGACCAGGTCGAGCACGCCGAGACGGCATACGACTTCAGCGGCGCCGGCGGCGGCACGGCCCCCCGCACCGTGTCCCCGGCGCACGACACGACGGCAGCACCGAAGGCAAAGAAGGTGGACGCATGAAGCTCATCACCGCAGTCGTGAAGCCACACCGGCTGGACGAGATCAAGGAGGCCCTCCAGGCCTTCGGCGTCCAGGGCCTCACCGTCACGGAGGCCAGCGGATACGGGCGTCAGCGCGGACACACCGAGGTCTACCGGGGCGCCGAGTACACCGTCGACCTCGTCCCGAAGATCCGCATCGAGGTCCTGGTCGAGGACGAGGACGCCGAACAGCTCATCGACGTGGTGGTGAAGGCCGCCAGGACCGGCAAGATCGGGGACGGCAAGGTCTGGAGCGTGCCGGTCGAGACCGCCATTCGCGTACGGACCGGTGAACGCGGTCCGGACGCCCTCTGACCGACGGCCCCGCCAACTGAAAGGCAGCTGGGTGACGAGCACCGAAACGACCACCGAATCCGAAGACTCGGGACCCAGCGGCTACGCGGCGGCCCGGCTGCGCCTCCTCCAGGAGAAGGCGCAGTCCGGGCCGCCGCGCCGTGCCGCCCTCGCCCGCCTCACCGACGACTGGCTGACCGGCCTGTTCACCGCAGCCGCCGAGCACGCCGGAGTCCGCGGAGCCGCCCTCGTCGCCGTCGGCGGCTACGGCCGCGGCGAGCTGTCCCCGCGCAGCGACCTCGATCTGCTGCTCCTGCACGACGGCAGCGCCGACGCCGGAGCCCTCGCCGCCCTCGCCGACCGCATCTGGTACCCCGTCTGGGACCTCGGCCTGTCCCTCGACCACTCCGTCCGCACCCCCGGCGAAGCCCGCAGGACCGCGGGCGAGGACCTCAAGGTCCAGCTCGGCCTGCTGGACGCCCGCGCCGTCGCCGGAGACCTCGGCCTCGTCGCCGGCCTGCGCACCGCGATCCTCGCCGACTGGCGCAACCAGGCGCCCAGACGCCTCCCCGCCCTCGACGAACTCTGCCGGGAACGCGCCGAACGCATGGGCGAGCTCCAGTTCCTCCTGGAACCCGACCTCAAGGAGGCCCGCGGCGGCCTCCGCGACGCCACCGCCCTGCGCGCCGTCGCCGCCTCCTGGGTCGCCGACGCCCCCCGCGAAGGGCTCGCCGAGGCCCGCCGCACCCTCCTCGACGCCCGCGACGCCCTCCACCTCACCACCGGCCGCGCCACCGACCGCCTCGCCCTCCAGGAGCAGGACCAGGTCGCCGAGGCCCTCGGGCTGCTCGACGCCGACGTCCTGCTGCGCCAGGTGTACGAGGCCGCGCGCACCGTCTCGTACGCCACCGACGTCACCTGGCGCGAGGTCAACCGCGTCCTGCGCGCCCGCTCGGTACGCCCGAGGCTCCGCGCCATGCTGGGCGGCGGCAAGGCCGTGCCCGAGCGCACCCCGCTCGCCGACGGGGTCGTGGAGGCGGACGGCGAGGTCGTCCTCGCCCGCGCCGCCCGCCCCGAGAAGGACCCCGTCCTGACCCTCCGGGCCGCCGCCGCGGCCGCCGAATCCGGGCTGCCGCTCTCCCGCCACCTCGTCCGCCATCTGGCCGCCGCCGCCCGGCCGCTGCCCGTCCCGTGGCCCGCCGAGGCCCGCGAGGAACTCGTCACTCTCCTCGGGGCGGGCGAATCCACCGTCGGCGTCTGGGAAGCCCTGGAGTCCGAGGGGATCATCACCCGGCTGCTGCCCGACTGGGAGCGGGTCCACTGCCGCCCCCAGCGCAACCCCGTCCACACCTGGACCGTCGACCGCCACCTCGTCGAGACCGCCGTCAGGGCCGCCTCCCTCACCCGCCGCGTCCACCGCCCCGACCTGCTCCTGATCGCCGCCCTGCTCCACGACATCGGCAAGGGCTGGCCCGGGGACCACTCCGCCGCGGGCGAGGTCATCGCCCGGGACATGGCCGCCCGCATCGGCTTCGACAAGCACGACGTGGGCATCGTCGCCACCCTCGTACGCCACCATCTGCTGCTCGTGGAGACGGCCACCCGCCGCGATCTCGACGACCCCGCCACCGTCCGCTCCGTCGCCACCGCCGTCGGCAGCGCCTCCACGCTGGAACTGCTGCACGCCCTCACCGAGGCCGACGCCCTCGCCACCGGCCCCGCCGCCTGGAGCTCCTGGCGCGCCTCGCTCGTCGCCGACCTCGTCAAACGCGTCGCCGCCGTCCTCGCGGGGGAGGCCCCCCAGGAACCGGAACCCGCCGCGCCCGGTGCCGAACAGGAACGCCTCGCCATCGAGGCCCTGCGTACCGGCGAACCCGTCCTGTCCCTGCACACCCAGCCGGGGCCGCCCGCCGACGACGGGGAACCGGAACCCGTCGGCGTGGAACTCCTCATCGCCCTGCCCGACCGCCCCGGCGTCCTGCCCGCGGCGGCCGGTGTCCTGGCCCTGCACCGCCTCACCGTCCGCGCCGCCGAACTGCGCGCCGTGGAACTCCCCACCGAGGTGGGCGACTCCGCGGACCTGCTGCTGCTCAGCTGGCGGGTCGCGGCCGAGTACGGGTCCCTCCCACAGGCGGCCCGGCTGCGCGCCGACCTCGTACGCGCCCTGGAGGGATCGCTGGACATCCGGGCCCGCCTCGCCGAACGGGAGGCCGCCTACCCGCGCCGCCGGGGGGTGAAGGCCCCGCCGCCCCGGGTGACGGTCGCGGCCGCGGGCTCACGTCTGGCCACGGTGATCGAGGTCCGCGCCCAGGACGCACCGGGCCTGCTGCACCGGATCGGCCGGGCCCTGGAGCAGAGCGCGGTACGGGTGCGCAGCGCCCATGTCTCGACGCTCGGCGCCAACGCGGTGGACGCCTTCTACGTCACCGGCACGGACGGCGAACCGCTGCCCGAGGTGCGGGCGGCGGAGGTGGCCAAGGAGGTCGAGAAGGCTCTCGGCTGACCCGCGCGATCACGCCGATCGGCCCTCGTCCGGTACCAGAACCGGGCGAGGGCTTTGCGTTCTCCGGTGGCCGGATACCCTGGAGTGCGACTGACCTGCCCCGCCCCCGACCCTGAGGACCGACGAGCGCCGTGTTCGATACTCTCTCCGACCGCCTTAGCGCGACTTTCAAGAACCTCAGGGGCAAGGGCCGCTTGTCCGAGGCGGACATCGACGCCACGGCCCGCGAGATCCGTATCGCGCTCCTCGAAGCCGATGTCGCCCTGCCGGTCGTGCGCGCCTTCATCGCCAACGTCAAGGAGCGGGCGCGCGGCGTCGAGGTCTCCCAGGCGCTGAACCCCGCCCAGCAGATGATCAAGATCGTCAACGAGGAGCTCGTCGGCATCCTCGGTGGCGAGACCCGGCGCCTGCGGTTCGCCAAGACCGCACCCACCGTGATCATGCTCGCGGGTCTCCAGGGTGCCGGTAAGACCACCCTCGCCGGAAAGCTCGGCCTCTGGCTCAAGGGCCAGGGCCACTCCCCGCTGCTGGTCGCCTGTGACCTCCAGCGTCCCAACGCCGTCAACCAGCTCAGCGTCGTCGCCGACCGTGCCGGTGTCGCGGTGTACGCCCCGGAGCCGGGCAACGGGGTCGGTGACCCGGTCCAGGTCGCCAAGGACTCGATCGAGTTCGCCCGGTCCAAGCAGTACGACGTGGTCGTCGTCGACACCGCGGGCCGCCTCGGTATCGACCAGGAGCTGATGCGGCAGGCCGCGGACATCCGCGACGCCGTCAGCCCGGACGAGATCCTCTTCGTCGTCGACGCGATGATCGGCCAGGACGCGGTCAACACCGCGGAGGCCTTCCGCGACGGCGTCGGCTTCGACGGCGTGGTGCTCTCCAAGCTCGACGGTGACGCCCGCGGTGGTGCGGCCCTGTCGATCGCCCATGTCACGGGCAAGCAGATCATGTTCGCGTCGAACGGCGAGAAGCTCGAAGACTTCGACGCCTTCCACCCGGACCGGATGGCCTCCCGCATCCTCGACATGGGTGACCTGCTCACCCTGATCGAGCAGGCGGAGAAGACCTTCAGCCAGGAAGAGGCCGCCAAAATGGCCTCCAAGCTGGCGTCGAGCAAGGGCAAGGACTTCACGCTCGACGACTTCCTGGCGCAGATGGAGCAGGTCAGGAAGATGGGCTCCATCTCCAAGCTGCTCGGGATGCTGCCCGGAATGGGGCAGATCAAGGACCAGATCAACAACATCGACGAGCGCGACGTGGACCGCACCGCCGCGATCATCAAGTCGATGACCCCGAAGGAGCGCGCCGAGCCGACGATCATCAACGGCTCGCGCCGGGCCCGTATCGCCAAGGGTTCGGGTGTCGAGGTCTCCGCCGTGAAGAACCTGGTGGAGCGCTTCTTCGAGGCCCGCAAGATGATGTCGAAGATGGCCCAGGGCGGCGGCATGCCCGGGATGCCGGGGATGCCCGGCATGGGTGGTGGCCCCGGCCGGCAGAAGAAGCAGGTCAAGCAGGCCAAGGGCAAGCGCAAGAGCGGTAACCCGATGAAGCGCAAGGCCGAGGAGCAGGCCGAGGCGGCCCGTCGCGAGCAGGCGGCGCAGGGCGGCGCGTTCGGTCTGCCCGGTCAGGACGGCAAGCCCGCCGAGGACTTCGCCCTGCCGGACGAGTTCAAGAAGTTCATGGGCTGACCGCCCACGGACCATGCGTAAGGGGCGCCCACCTGAGTGGGCGCCCCTTACGCGTTCGCGCACATGCTCCGCGGCCGACGGCTTCCGCGCCGCGTGCCGTCCCGGCCTCTACGCCGCATGCCGTCCCGGCTTCAGCGCCCGGCCGTTGGCCAGCCCCGCCGGGTCCAGCGACAGTGATACGGCGGCGGTGGCGCCGACGTCCGCCAGGCTCCCCGCGTCCGGCAGCAGTTCCACCGTGCCCGCGCCGGGCCGGTGGATGAGGACGGGGACGTACTCACGGGTGTGCAGGGCGTGCCCGATCGTCGGGTCGTTGCCGTGGTCGCCGGTGACGATGAGCCGGTCGCCGGGGCTGTCGAGCAGGGCGACGAGTGCGGCCAGGCCCGCGTCGACCTGCTCCAGGAGGTGCCCGTACCGCTCGGTGTCCTGCTGGTGGCCCGCCAGGTCGGTCTCCTGGACGTTGGCGACCACGAGGGCGTCGCCGGGGGCGCGTACCGCTTCGAGGGTGTACGTGAGCACGTCCGCGGTCGCCACCGCGGGGTGCCGCGTCGCCGCGTCGCAGGCCAGGATGTCGGCGGCCTTCCCCACCAGGGTGACGGGAATGCCCGCGCGGGCGGCCAGATCGGGGAGCTGGCGGGTGTGGTCGAGCTCCGCGCCCAGGTGCTGCACTTCGAGGCCGCCGTTGCGGTAGAAGCCGGTGGCGGGGGTGTCGAGGCCGACCGTGCCCGCCTCCCCGGCACGGACGAACCGTGCCAGCGGGCCGTCCGCGTGGCCGCCGACCGCGATGACCCGGGCCACCGGTGCGACGGTGCGTACCGTTCGGGCGATGGCGAGGATGCCGCCCGGTCCGTCGAACGGCAGGTCGTCCAGCCGGCCGGAGGCGTTCCAGTTGATCCCCGGATCGGCCTCCAGGTTGTCGTGGACCAGGACCGCCCCGTCGACGACCAGGAGCGGTCTGCCCTCCAGCGGCTCGACCCGGTGTCCGGCCGCTTCGAGGGCGGCGGTCACCTCGCCGATGTGGTCCGCGAGCCGGGCCACGGTGACATGGCTGAAGTCGGCGCCCATCATCGTCTGGTGGCCGGCGAAGGTGTCGGCGCCCGGATAGCCGAGGGCGGCCCGGCCCGCGGCGACCGGCAGATGTGTACGGCGGGCGAGGTCGGGGTGCGGGTGGACGAGACCGAGTCCCAGCGAGCCCAGTACCGGCAGCCGCAGCGGACGGCCAAAGGCTTCGCGGCAGTGGTCCAGGACATGTCCGCAGGTGTCGGCGGTGAGATCGCCGGGGCGCAGCGTGCCCGCGTCGGGCATGGCGCCGACGCCGAATCCGTCGATGACGACGATGACGGTCTTGGCCATGGGGTGCCTCCTCAGCTCAGGGCCCGGCCCTGGGCGTCGTACAGACCGACCCGGCGAGGGGCACCGGAAGAGATTCCGGAGACGACGGCGACGGTCGAGCGGGTGACGAAGATCTGGGTACGGAAGGCGAGCAGCGCGGTGTCGCCGATCCGGACGTCCGCTCCGGCGGCGGGCGCGTCGAGCAGCCGGTAGTAGTCGATGTTCTCGGCGGGCGCGTCCTGTACGCCCAGGCGCGCGCCGGTGCGTGGCAGCAGTGCGCTCTTGATGTGGGAGCGGGCGTAGAACCCGCCGCCGAAGAGCGCCGGGCGGCCGTCGTCGAGGGTGTGGGCGACCTCGCTGACGTACACATAGGCGGGCGTCTCGGGCTGGTCCGGGTCGAGTGCGTGCAGCGGGGTGGTGCCGGTGAGGGCATGGCCCGGTTCGCCGTGGGTGGCGCCGAGACCGGCGAGCAGCGGGAGCGAGGCCATCGAGGTGGCGCTGGGGGCGCTCAGCAGCAGGCCCTCGTGACCGCGCGCGGCGAGCACCTCACGGGCCTTGAGCGCCATCGCGAAATTGGGCGTGGCGTACGGGGCTCCGGTCGCCGGGTCGCACAGGACGCACGGGAAGGCGGTGACGCCCGCGAGCCGGATGCCGGGCAGCCGCTCGGCGGCCTCGGCGAACGCGTCGAGACGGGCGAGCGGGACGCCGCCCTCCTGTCCGGGGTAGACGGTGCCCTCGACGCCTTCGAGACGGATGAGGACGTCCTGGACGAAGCCCAGTTCCGTCGCCGCCTCGGAGACCGCGCGGGCGTTGGCCAGGTCGTAGACGGTGACGGTCTCGGGGCGCCAGGCCAGCATCTCGGGCAGCGCGCGGCGGGGAATCTGGACCAGATGGCCGAGGTTGCCCGCGCGGGCGCCCGCCGCGTGCAGGGTGCGGGCCTCGGGCGGGTCGATCGCGGCGTACTTGGGGATGTGCCGGGCGATGGCCCGGATCAGCTCCGGGTTGCGGCCGAGCTGCTTGACGACGAACCAGAGCGAGATTCCCAGCCGTTCGGCCTCGGCTGCCAGGAGCGCGGCGTTGGCCTCGATGGCGTCGAGGTCCATCACATAGGTGTCGGGCGGGATCTCGCCGTCGCGGTGGAGCGCGGTCGCGGCCTCGACGAGCCCGGGGTTGCGGGTGAGCAGGGTGTCGAGAAACACGGTCAGTCGTCCTTCTGGTCGTTCAGGGCGTCCAGCGAGCGGCGCAGGATCTCGACGACGAGGTCCGCGCCCGCCCGCATCGGGTTGATGCGTACGGTCCAGTCGGCCAGCTCGGGGGAGTCGTCCAGGGCGGAGCTGGACATCCGGTAGAAGAGCGGGGCGATCTCGTAGCGCGAGTTGGAGCCGACCGGGTAGGGGGCCGCGCCGAAGCGGGCGGCGACCGCGGGCAGTTCCTTCGCGACCGGCCGGTCGAGGCGGACCAGCAGGCACCGGTCCTGGGCGTTGGCGAGCCGTACCTCGGCGACACCGGGCACCTCGCCCGACGCCAGCCGCTCGGCGACCTCGGCGCCGACCCGGGACTGCACGGCCCACATCACCGGTACGTGGGTGAGCGCGCGCAGGGCGTCGAGCGCCTGGTGGCCCTGGACCTGGCCGCCGCCGGAGTAGTTGTCGTGGCGGATGCGCTCCACCAGGTCGCCGGCGCCGACGACGATGCCGACGCCCTCCGGGCCGTGCAGCTTGAACAGGGAGAAGCAGGAGGCGTCGGCGCCCAGTTCCACCCCGGCGGCCGGGGTGCGCAGGACGGCGTAGTTGTCGTCGACCAGGGTGCGGACACCCGCCGCCCGGCAGGCCGCCAGGACCGCGCCGGGATCGTAGGAGTCGGCGAGCCGCTGCCGGGTGTGCTGGACGTACGCCCACCGGAAGCGGCCGGACTCCAGCGCCTCGCGCAGCGCGTCCGGGTCGTTGAAGTCGGCCTCGACGGTCTCCACGCCGATGCCGCGCAGTGTGACCTCGGTGGTGCGGTAGACCGGCGCCCGGTGGATCAGCAGCGGATCGCCCGCCCGTACGGCGGCGTTCAGGGCGGCCCGGATCGCGCCGGTGCCCGCGCCCTGGACGAACGCGGCGTCCTCGGCGCCGAAGAAGTCGGCCAGCACGGCTTCGACGCGGGCGGTGGTCCGGGGGCGGCCGAGACCGGGGACGACCCCGGCATCGGACGCGAAGAGCTGAGGTCCCTCGAAGTGCCGGGCGGTGGCCTCGATGAGCCGGAACTGCCGGGCGACGGCATCGGCGAGCTCCACCGTGGGCAGCGGGAAGGTCTCGGGGAGTGCGGGGGCGGGGCTCATGGTCAGATCTCCTCCACGCTCGCGCCCGTGAGGAAGCGCAGCGGATTGCGGCGGGTCATCAGGTCGATCAGGTCCTCGTCCACACCGGCCGCGCGTGCCTGGGGAAGGAAGCTGTGGAAGAGGTGCCCGTACCCCTGGCCGCCCTCGGTGGTCAGATAGCCGTGGCGGGAGATGTCGCAGCTGAGTAGTACCCGGTCGGCGTGGCCGGCCTCCAGCAGGGCGAGCAGCAGCCGCAGCCGGGTGCCGTCGCTCTGGTAGCTGTCCTTGCCGACCGTGTCGAAGGCGACGTACGCACCGCTCGCCGCCAGTTCCCGGTGCACGGCAGGGTCGTCGAGCAGGTCCTGGTGACCGATCGAGATCCGCTGCGGGGGCAGGCCCTCGGCGGTGAGCAGGTCCAGCTGGGCCAGTCCTCCGCGGCCGAGCTGGGCATGGGTGGCGACGGAGAGCCCGGTGGTGACGGCGGCCCGCGCACTGGCGCGCAGCACCTTGGTCTCGGGCGCCGTCGGAGTGTCGCCGTGGCTGCCGATCTCGCCGAGGACTCCGGGGCGCACCCCGGTGGCGCCGATGCCGCCGTGGATCTCGCGGACGAGGGTGCCGGTGAGCTGTTCGACGCTGCTGTCGTCGATCTCGGGGGTGTGGAACGGCTCGTAGTACCAGCCGGTCGCGGCGACGACGGCGACCTGGGCGTCCCGGGCGATCCGGGCCAGCGTCTCCACGTCGCGGCCCATGCCGCGGCAGGTCAGCTCGATGACCAGGGACAGCCCGAACTCCTCGCGGAGTGCGGCCAGCTCGGCGGTGACGGCGGCGGCGTGCCGGTCCGGGGCGAGGACGGCGGCGCCGTCGCCCTTGTGGTCCAGGTCCAGGACCAGATGCTCGTGGGCGAGGACGGGGCCGCGTACGGAATCGGGGGTGATCTCTCCGACGACGGTACGGAGAAGGGGGGCGGGGTGCGAGGCGGTGCTGTTCATCGTGGGGGGTCCTTCCTGGCGGTGGCGCGTACCTGATCCGGGGGCCCGGGGGGTGTCCGCGGAGTTCCGCCGTACGCTCGCGGGCCGGGCGTACGGAGCCGGGCGGTCGCGGGCGGGGCGGAACTCCGCGGACACGGCCTAGCCCTTGATCGGTGTGAACAGGTCGAGCCAGTACAGGAGGTTGAGGAGGATGCCGCCGACGATCACCGCGGCCGGTGCCGCGGCCATCCGGACGATCGGCCGGCCCATC
The DNA here is from genome assembly GCF_035917275.1 of Streptomyces sp. NBC_01237. Lineage (NCBI taxonomy): Bacteria > Bacillati > Actinomycetota > Actinomycetes > Kitasatosporales > Streptomycetaceae > Streptomyces > Streptomyces sp. NBC_01237. Next base: position 6,592,495 of record NZ_CP108508.1, read on the forward strand.
GCCTCGTTCAGCAGGTAGAGCCCGCCGACGACGAGGATGCCGAGCCCGCCGCCCATCGCGTTGGCCGCCATCAGCGAACCGAAGAGGATCGCCAGCTGGAGGGTGTCGCTGATCGCGCTGCGCAGGTGCTCCGAGGAGTCGCGGACGCTGGGCAGCTTGCCGAGGAGCTTGCCGATGTAGGAGAGGGCCAGTACTTCGAGGGCGAAGACCAGCGCGCCGACGATGGCGGCGACGAACGGGTTCGGCATCAGGTAGCCGATGGGGTACACGAGGGTGAAGCCGGCGATGCCGTACGCGCCGGAGGCGAGGGCGGTCGTCGCGATCAGCGGGATGAACCCGAAGACCCGGTAGAAGTCGACCTGGGCGGCTTCGGCGTACTGCCCCTTGGCGATCAGGAAGCTGGTTGCCTCGCCGCCGCCGAATATGTGCATCTGCGCGAGCACACAGACTCCGGCCCCCAGCACCATGAACAGGGGGAGGTACTTGCGCAGCCGGGCGGCGCTGGCGCTGAAGAGCGAGGCCATCGGGTCGTCGTCGAGGACGGGCTCGGTGACGCCCGCGGCCTTGTCGGCCTTGCGCTGCTTCAGGTCCTTGGCGACGGCGAGCCCGATCAGCATCAGCACGCCGACGGCCATCGCCAGTGCTCCGGCGAACATGTTCGGCCAGAGCTTCATGGTCATGACGACCAGGGCGAATTCGAGGACACCGGCGATGCCGCCCCACTTGCGGCCGAACTGCTTGGTGATGGCCAGCACCGGGAAGAGCGTGAAGAGGAAGAGGATCGGCGTCGACATCTGCTGCATCGCGGTGATGAAGTCGACCGGCAGGTCGTGCGCCACGTTGTTGGCGCCGTTCAGCCCGAAGACGACCACCGCGCCCCAGGCACCGCCGAGGATCGGCGCGAGCCACTTCTTCGGCGACAGCATGCCGAGGATGTCGGTGGGCAGGAAGAGGAGCCACGGGTTCAGCACACCGGTGGAGAGGGCCATCGGTGCGCCGAGCCCGAAGATGAACCCGGCCGAGAGACCGAAAGAGACCGCCGTCGTGGCGCTGCGGGTGGTGCGCCCCTGGATGAAGTCCAGGAGGAACGGTCGTACGCCGTCGTTGAAGACGGCCAGCGCCATGTGCGAGATGTACGCGGTGAGCGCACAGAGGGCTATCACGGTCAGCTGCTGTGCCAGCGTGAAATCGAGGCCGGCACCGGCTGCGAGTGTGGTACTCACTGGGTCACTCCTTCGTGCCCGGGATGATCAAGAAATGTGGCTGGGGGTCAGCCGCGGGCGGCGATGGCGCGCGCCATGAGGGGGGCGATGGTGTCGATCTGGTCCATCGAGAAGCCGAAGACCTTCTTGCCGTCGGCGAGCAGGGCGGTGACCTCGTCCTCGGTGGGGACGCTGCGGCCGAAGGTGTGGCAGGCGGCGGCGCCCATCAGACCCACGAGCACGCCGAGTGAGGCGCCGGCGCCGGTGTGGCAGGTGCCGAGGTAGTAGTCGGCCTGTCCCACCCGGAGCTTCATCGCGGCGTCCATGTCGCTGGAGGCGACGACGTCGATGCCCTCGATGGCCAGCTTCCTGATGGTGTCGGTGACCTCGATCTTGCCGACGCCGCCGGTGAGGATCTTCGTCATGGCTGTCCTTCTTCCTTCGTGAGGTGGTTCGGCCGAGGTGAACCCGGCTGCGGGGGTGCGGTGGTCAGGAAGCGGGTGTGGCGGGGGACTGCTGGGCCAGGACCGCGAGGTGCATGCCGAGGAAATTGACCTCGGACTCGGGGAGTGCCGCGCCGAGTTCCCGCCGGGCGCGCGCGGAGACGGCGCGGGCGCGGGCGACGGCGTCGGGATGTCCGGCCAGTTCGGCGGCGACCTGGTCGTCGGTGAGGAACTGCTCGATGGGCTCGCCGTCCAGGAGCCGGGTGAGTGCCATCATCAGATGGCTGGTGAGCATGCCCGCGGTCGCTTCGGTGACCGTGCGGCCGTCGGCTTCGAGGGCGGCCAGCTCGGCAGTGACGAAGTCGGCCACTTCGGGCCGGACCTGTCCACCGTCACGGAAGAGCTGGATCCGCAGTGCGAGCTGGTCGTCCATGGTGATCCTCCTAAAATCAACAATAACCAGGATTCTGTATTTTGAAGGTGACAAAGGTCCCGTACCGTTCGGACCTTGGTCACTCGCCCCGCCGGACCGGAGTCAGTACGAGGGCACGCGCTCGCCCCTCAGTACCTCGTTCTGGAGTGAGGTGATCAGGGAGAGGTCGAGCGAGTCCCGGACGGCCGCCAGGGCCTTCGCCCCGTCGGTCCGGCCGATGATGGCCGCGCTGGAGTTGCGCAGCGCCAGCTCGCGGGTGACCTCGTCGCCCAGCGGGAGCACATCGACGCCGAATCCGACCCGGTCCTGCGCCTCGTCCAGGTTCCAGACGGTGGCGTCGACCTCGTCGCGGGCGAAGAGGTCGCGCAGCTGCATGTACGAGGCCTCCCGCCACCGGACGTCCTCGCGCCCGGCGAAGACCCGCTCGACGAGCATCCGCAGATCCTCCGACGCGTGGTCGACCGCGACCCGCAGGCCGGGGGCGTCGAGGTCGACGCCGTGGCGTACGAGCATGCCGTGCGCGCCGACGTAGGTGGCCGGTCCCAGATCGGCGACCAGCTCCACCGGGTGCTCGGAGATCAGCTGGTCGGCCGCGAAGCGTGACAGGACGACAAGGTCGACCTTCCCTTCGAGCAGCGCGGCGGTACGGGCTCCGGCGCCTCGCATGAACGTGATCGCGAACGGGGCGCCGGCCTCCTCGAAGGCGCTGCGCAGCCCGGTCGCCAGGCCCTCGTACCGACGGGAGTACGGCAGGGGCATCGCGGCGAGCAGGGTGCCGAGGCCGGAGAGCCGCCAGAGTATGGAGCGGTCCGAGCGGACGAGGAAGGTGCCGAGGTGGCCCCGGGCGGTCGTCTCGATGGCCCCGGATTCCTCCAGGAGCTGCAGCGCGGCCTGGACCGTGCCGTTTCCGCAGCCCAGCTCCTCGGCGAAGTCGCGCACCCGGGGCAGCCGGGTGTCCGGCTCGTGGTTGAGCAGCAGGACCGCGAGCTGCCGGGCGGCGAGGCCGTTCCGTGTGAGGAAGCGGTCATCGAAAACGTTCACGAAAAGAACAGTAAACAGGATTCTGGATATTGGCAAGGAGTTCACCCCGGTGATGTGAGGCGCCGGGGGCAGGCCCGCCCGCGCGTCCCCCTCCTGGGCCCTCCGGGCCGCCCCTCCAGAGGCTTTGGTGCTGTTTCTCCCCTAATGTCGCCAACAGTGGCCGTCGGCAGAGGAGCACGCGTGACCAACCCCGTACCTCCGCGCGATCGAACGGACCAGCCATGGCGCTCCGAAGGCGCGCCCCCGCCCCCGCCCCCCGGCCGCAAGATGCCGGGCGGCTGGGGCGGACTGCTGCTCACGGCCCTGGCCGTCTATCTGATCGCCAACCTGGTGCTGTCCCTCTTCAACGGCGACGACGAGCCGACCATCGCGTACACCGAGTTCAGCAAGCAGGTCACCGCGGGCAACGTCTCGAAGATCTACTCCAAGGGCGATGCCATCCAGGGGCAGCTGAAGAAGGAGGCCAAGCTCCCCGGCGGGGACGACAAGTACAGCAAGTTCACCACCCAGCGGCCCGCCTTCGCCGACGACCACCTCTGGGCCGAACTGACCAAGGACGATGTCACCGTGACCGCCGAGCCGGTCGTCCAGCAGCGCAGCTTCCTGGCCAACCTGCTGATCTCGCTCGCCCCGATGCTGCTGCTCGTCCTGCTGTGGGTGTTCATCGCCCGGCGGATGCGCGGCGGTCCCGGCGGCGGGATGGCCGGTCTCGGGCGCAAGCCCCCGCCCAAGCCGGTCGAGCTCGAAGGGAGCAAGCGCACCACCTTCGAGGACGTGGCCGGAATCGACGAGGTCGAGGGCGAACTGAACGACGTCGTCGACTTCCTCAAGAACCCGCAGGAGTACGCGAAGATGGGCGCCCGGATGCCCGGCGGTGTCCTGCTCGCGGGCCCGCCCGGCACCGGCAAGACCCTGCTGGCCCGCGCCGTGGCCGGTGAGGCGGGGGTGCCGTTCTTCTCCGCCTCGGCCTCCGAATTCATCGAGATGATCGTCGGGGTGGGAGCCGGCCGGGTACGGGAGCTCTTCGCCGAGGCCCGCAAGGTCGCCCCCGCCATCGTCTTCATCGATGAGATCGACACCATCGGCCGGGCCCGCGGCGGCGGCTCCGGCATGGGCGGCCACGACGAACGCGAACAGACCCTCAACCAGATCCTCACCGAGATGGACGGCTTCTCCGGCTCCGAGGGCGTCGTCGTCCTCGCCGCCACCAACCGCGCCGACGTCCTGGACCCCGCCCTCACCCGGCCCGGCCGCTTCGACCGGATCGTCCAGGTCAGCCCGCCGGACAGGGACGGCCGGGAAGCGATCCTGCGGATCCACACCCGGAGCATCCCGCTCGCCGAGGACGTCGACCTCGCCCAGGTCGCCCGGACGACCCCCGGCATGACCGGCGCCGACCTCGCCAACCTGGCCAACGAGGCCGCCCTGCTCGCCGTCAAGCGCAAACAGTCGCAGGTCGGTCAGTCCGACTTCTCCGACGCCCTGGAGAAGGTCCAGCTCGGGGCGGAACGCCCGCTCGTCATGCCCGCCGAGGAGCGCCGCCGTACCGCGTACCACGAGAGCGGCCACGCCCTGCTCGGCATGCTCCAGCCCGGCGCCGACCCGGTCCGCAAGATCACCATCGTGCCGCGCGGGCGCGCCCTCGGCGTCACCCTCTCGACCCCGGACGCCGACAAGTACGCGTACACCGAGGAGTATCTGCGCGGCCGGATCATCGGTGCTCTGGGCGGCATGGCGGCGGAACGGATCGTGTACGACGTGGTCACCACCGGCGCGGAGAGCGACCTGGAACAGGTCACCGGCCTGGCCCGCGGCATGGTCGGACGGTGGGGCATGAGCGACAGGATCGGCCGCCTCACCGCCATCCCCGCCGACGCCCAGCAGGCCTACGGCCTCTCCGCGGCGCCCGCCACCCTCGACACCGTCGACGCCGAGATGCGCCGCATCGTCGACGAGTGCTACGAGGAGGCCTGCGGCCTGCTGCGCGAGAACCGGGACAAGCTCGACTCACTGGCCGAGGCGCTGCTCGCGAACGAGACCCTGGACGAAACGGCGGCCTACCGGGCGGCCGGCGTGACCCGGCCGGCCAAGCCCGGCGGAGACTCCTCCTCCTGACGAACACGGCGAGCAACGGACCACGCCGGTGCACACGGACCACGCCGGTGCACACGGACCACGCCGGTGCACTGCGCCGGGGTTCGCTGTGCGGTCGGGTGCGCCGGGGGTCAGGCCACGCACACCAGGTAGCGGAACACGTTCGGCATCCACACCGTGCCGTCCGGCCGCCGATACGGGTGCAGCGCCTCCGTGACCTCGTCCTCCACCCGGGTACGGTCCGTCGCCCGGAGCGCCGCGTCGAAGAGTCCGGTGGACAGCAGCCCGCGCACCGCGCTGTCCAGGTCCGCGTACCCGAACGGGCATGACACCCGCCCCGAGCCGTCCGGTCTCAGCCCGGCCCGCGAAGCCACGTCCTCCAGGTCGTCGCGCCGGGCCGCCCGCCAGCCGCCGGAACGCGGAGCGCGCGACGGACCGGCCAGCCGGGCCGCCACCCGCAGCACCGCCGCGGTGGCACACCTCTCGGGCGGACCCCAGCCGGTCAGGACCACGGTGGCGCCCCGGGCGGCCAGCGGTACGGCGGATTCCAGCGCGGGGGTGAGCCCCTCGGAGTCACCGGCCGCGCACCCGATCGGGTCGAACGAGGTGAGCAGGTTGTACGGCCCCTCGGCCTCACCGGCCGCCGAGGGGCCGCCGATGACCAGCCGCGCCCGCTCGGGGCCGGGCCGGCCGGACGGAGCGCCGGGCCCCGGATCGGGCAACAGCCGCTCACGGGCCAGCGCGAGCCGTTCCCGGTCGGTGTCGACGCCGGTGACACGCGCCCCGCGGGAAGCGGCGATCAGCAGGGCGAGCCCGGAGCCGCAGCCGAGGGAGAGCATCCGTGTGGCGGTCCCGACCTCGAGCCGGTCGTACACCGCTTCGTACAGCGGTGCCAGCATCCGCTCCTGGATCTCGGCCCAGTCACGGGCACGGATGCCGGCATCGGCCGGGGCGGACGCATCCGCGGACGAATCCGTGTACGAATCCGTGTACCGGTGGTGCCGGACGAGCGTTGGTGTCATGGAATGCGCCCCAATCCGCCGAGAGGTCGGTCGTGCCCGAGAGTGACAGTCCCCCGTGTGCGTACGCCCGCGGTTCCCCCGTATGTCAGAGAACTGCGCATCCGCGGTCCCGTCCAGGGGTTGAAGGGGTTCAATGGCGATGCTCGTGTGCCCGGTCGTGCGCCCCCGCGCGCGGCACCGTGCTGCTTCCCGCTCTTCGCTCTCAGTCTTACCCGACACGCCGGGCACAGCACGTCGAGGGCTCCGGACCCGGACTCCGTACGGTGAAACCCGCCGCGGACGCCCGGGTGGACGCCCGGCACGCGGCCCGGCGCAACGGGTGGTGGTGCGCCGGGTAACCTCGCTCGCGAGGTCGGTGCCCCGCACCCCGCGCGCACGCCGGGGCGTAGCCGGTGCTACGTACCACCTTGGTGCGAGCTGTGAGCCTTCTCCGCAGATCTGCGCACCCGCCCTCGTCCGGACGCATCAACGGCAACTGACTGGTACGTGCAAATTATTTGGGATGCCCCGGAATAGGAACACCGGGGCACTCAGGCTCGTTGTCACGACGTGAGCACGACACCACCTGTACTTGCCGCAGAGCTGGCACAGGCGTGGGCCGACATTCAGCGGTACCACCCCGAGCTGCCCGATCTTGCCGCGCCCGAGTCCCTGATCGGAGAGTCCTCGTCCGCCTGTGGCGCCGAGCTCTCCTTCGAGCGACTGCTCCATGAGGCAGTCCACGGCATCGCCGCCGCGAGAGGTGTCCGAGACACCTCCCGCGCCGGCCGTTACCACAACCGACGTTTCCTCGCGATCGCCGAGGAGCTGGGCCTCGATCATGCCGAGGAGCCCCACCCCAGCAGCGGATTCTCGCTGGTCACGCTGAATCCGGAGGCCAAGCGCCGGTACCGCCCGACCACCGAACGGCTGCAGCGCGCCCTCAAGGCGCACACGGTGGCCACCGCCGCCGACACCAAGCGCTCCTTCCGCGGCCCGGCCGCCCGGCACGGCTCCTCCGGAGGCGGCGTGCGGGTCAAGGCCGTCTGCGACTGCGGGCGCAACGTCCGCGTCGTGCCGTCGGTCCTCGCGCAGGCGCCGATCGTCTGCGGTGGCTGCGGCAAGCCGTTCCAGATCCCGGAAGCGGCGGTCGCGGTGGGGTGAGCCGACGGGGTGTGGCACAATGGCTAGCTGTACTCGACAGCCGCATAGGACCCCTCTCTCCTCCGGCTGACGCGTCCGTCGGGCACCCGAGTACCGCAACCCCACGTGGCATCTTCGTTGTGCCCAACCACGTCAAGACCAGGAGACACCACTTCCGTGGCAGTCAAGATCAAGCTGAAGCGTCTGGGCAAGATCCGTTCGCCTCACTACCGCATCGTCGTCGCCGACTCCCGTACCCGCCGTGACGGCAGGGCCATCGAGGAGATCGGCCTGTACCACCCGGTGCAGAACCCCTCGCGCATCGAGGTCAACTCGGAGCGTGCGCAGTACTGGCTGTCCGTCGGCGCCCAGCCGACCGAGCCGGTTCTCGCGATCCTGAAGCTCACCGGTGACTGGCAGGCGCACAAGGGCCTCCCGGCCCCCGCGCCGCTGCTGCAGCCGGAGCCCAAGGCTGACAAGCGCGCCCTCTTCGAGGCGCTGTCCTCGGACGGCGACGAGGCCAAGGGTGAGGCCATCACTCAGAAGGCCAAGAAGTCCGACAAGAAGGCGGACGAGGCGGCTGACGCTGCTGCGTCCACCGAGTCGACCGAGGCCTGAGCATGCTCGAGGAGGCTCTCGAGCACCTCGTGAAGGGCATCGTCGACAACCCCGACGAAGTGCAGGTGGCCTCGCGCACCCTGCGCCGTGGGCGCGTGCTGGAGGTTCGGGTCCACCCCGATGACCTCGGCAAGGTGATCGGCCGCAACGGCCGCACCGCTCGCGCTCTGCGTACCGTCGTGGGCGCCATCGGTGGTCGTGGTATCCGTGTCGACCTCGTCGATGTGGACCAGGTTCACTGAAAGAGTTGAACACCGGCCAGGGCCGGGGAGGGCTTTCGAGCCGTCCCCGGCCTTTGTCGTCCGTCACCCTCTACTCGTACGTCCGTACACCATCAATCGGAGAAGCAGCGTGCAGTTGGTAGTTGCGCGGATCGGCCGCGCCCATGGCATCAAGGGCGAGGTCACCGTCGAGGTACGAACGGACGAGCCGGAGCTGCGGCTCGGGCCCGGGGCCGTCCTGGCCACCGACCCGGCCACGACGGGGCCGCTGACGATCGAGACCGGCCGGGTGCACAGCGGCAGGCTGCTGCTGCGCTTCGAGGGCGTACGGGACCGTACGGGGGCCGAGGCCCTGCGCAACACTCTCCTGATCGCCGAAGTGGATCCGGCGGAACTCCCGGAGGACCCCGAGGAGTTCTACGACCACCAGCTGATGGACCTCGATGTCGTCCTCGCCGACGGCACCGAGATCGGCCGGATCACCGAGATCACCCACCTGCCCTCGCAGGACCTGTTCATCGTGGAGCGCCCGGACGGCAGCGAGGTGATGATCCCGTTCGTGGAGGAGATCGTCACCGAGATCGACCTGGAGGAGCAGCGCGCGGTCATCTCCCCGCCGCCGGGCCTCATCGACGAGAGCGAGGCGGTGGTGGCCTCCTCGCGCGACGAGGCGGACGGTGCGGACGTGGCGGACGGCCCCGGCGGGCCGGCGGACGCCGGTGAGGCGGGCAGTGCGGGCCCGGAGCCGAAGGGTGACGCGTAATGCGGCTCGATGTCGTCACGATCTTCCCGGAGTACCTGGAACCGCTGAACGTATCGCTGGTCGGCAAGGCCCGCGCCCGTGGCCGGCTCGACGTACAGGTCCATGACCTGCGGGACTGGACGTACGACCGGCACAACACGGTGGACGACACCCCGTACGGCGGCGGTCCCGGCATGGTCATGAAGACCGAGCCGTGGGGCGAGGCCCTGGACGAGGCGCTGGCGGACGGCTACGAGGCGGGCGCGCACGCACCGGTGCTCGTGGTGCCCACGCCCAGCGGACGGCCGTTCACCCAGGAACTGGCCGTCGAGCTCTCCGAGCGGCCCTGGCTGATCTTCACCCCTGCCCGCTACGAGGGCATCGACCGCCGGGTGATGGACGAATACGCCACACGGATACCCGTCATCGAGGTGTCCATCGGCGACTACGTGCTGGCCGGCGGGGAGGCCGCCGTTCTGGTCATCACGGAAGCCGTGGCCCGGCTGCTGCCGGGGGTGCTCGGCAACGCCGAATCGCACCGCGACGACTCCTTCGCCCCGGGCGCCATGGCCGATCTGCTGGAGGGTCCCGTCTACACCAAGCCGCCCGAGTGGCGCGGCCGGGGCATTCCGGACGTCCTGCTGAGCGGACATCACGGCAGGATCGCGCGCTGGCGGCGGGACCAGGCATTCGCCCGTACCGCGCTCAACCGGCCCGACCTCATCGAGCGCTGCGAGGCGAGCGGCTTCGACAAGAAGGACCGCGAGATCCTCTCCATCCTCGGCTGGTCCCCGGAGCCCGGCGGCCGATTTTGGCGCAGGCCCCCGGCCGTGGAAGAATAGGCAGCTGCTGTACGTCCGGCGTGCGCCCCTGCCACAGGGGGAACGACGCCCGCCCGACGCGATCAGCACTCCGAACTCCTCACGAACTCCCGTCGATGACCTGTGGCATCGGCGAAGAAAGCAGACAAAATGGCTTCCCTGCTCGATGGCGTCAATGCCGCCTCCCTGCGTACGGACGTTCCGTCCTTCCGCCCCGGTGACACCGTCAACGTCCACGTGCGCGTGATCGAGGGCAACCGCTCCCGTATCCAGCAGTTCAAGGGTGTTGTCATCCGCCGCCAGGGCTCGGGCGTCAGCGAGACCTTCACGGTCCGCAAGGTCTCCTTCAGCGTCGGCGTCGAGCGCACCTTCCCGGTGCACAGCCCGATCTTCGAGAAGATCGAGCTCGTCACCCGCGGTGACGTCCGTCGCGCCAAGCTGTACTTCCTCCGTGACCTGCGCGGCAAGGCCGCGAAGATCAAGGAGAAGCGCGACAACTGAGCTGACGCCCGCGTCCACAGCCCGGCCGGATAAGCTTCGGCCGCGATGGACACGGAAGCACAGCACACGGAGCGCGACCTTTCCTCCGGACCCGGAACAGGGCCGGAGGAGGGGTCGCGCTTCTCGCGTATCCAGGACCGGTCCGTCCCGTCGATGTCCTGGCGGCGGGCAGCCGCGCTGGGAGCCCTCTGCACGGTCGTCCTGCTGCTGTTCAGCGCCTATGTGATCCAGCCCTTCCTGATCCCCAGCGGCTCGATGGAGCCCACCCTGCGGGTCGGGGACCGGGTGCTCGTCAACAAGCTGGCGTACCGGTTCGGCTCGGTGCCGGAGCGCGGCGACGTGGTGGTGTTCGACGGGACCGGTTCCTTCGTCCAGGAGAGCCCCGGGACGAACGCCGTCGCCGGGCTGCTGCGCGGTGCGGCCTCGTCGCTGGGGCTGGCCGAACCCGCCGCGACCGACTTCGTGAAGCGCGTCGTGGGCGTGGGGGGCGATCGCGTGGTCTGCTGCGACAAGCAGGGAAGGATCGAGGTGAACGGCCACCCGGTGGACGAGGAGTACCTGTACCCCGGGGACGTGCCTTCCCAGGTGCCCTTCGACATCGTCGTCCCCATGGGCACCCTGTGGATGATGGGGGACCACCGGGGCAGTTCCCGCGACTCCCGGGACCACCTGGGGCAGCCCGGCGGCGGCATGGTCCCCGTCGACATGGTGATCGGGCGGGTCGACTGGCTGGGCTGGCCGTTGAACCGGCTGGGGTCACTGCCGGGCACCGACGCCTTCCGGGGTGTACGGGCGCCCGTCGGAGCCCATGGGTAACCGCGGGCGCAGGCGCGGCGTGCCGGACGCCGAGGGTCCGCTGCCGCCCGGAGCGGGGCGGGCGGATGCCGGACGGACGGATGCCGGGTCGACGGGTGCCGGACGGGCGGACGCCGGGTCGACGGGTGCAGGACCGGCGGCCGGAGACGGGCCCACCGTGTCGCGCTCGCTCCCGACACGGGCGGAGCGCCGCAAACTGGCGCGCAGGGTCAGACGGCGGCGGCGCAGGTCGGCGGTGACGGAGATCCCCGTGCTCATCGTGGTGGCGCTGCTGATCGCGCTGGTGCTGAAGACCTTCCTGGTGCAGGCGTTCGTGATCCCGTCAGGGTCGATGGAGCAGACCATCCGGATCGGCGACCGGGTGCTCGTGGACAAGCTGACCCCCTGGTTCGGGTCGGAGCCGCAGCGTGGCGACGTCGTCGTCTTCAAGGACCCCGGCGGCTGGCTGGGCGAGGAGCACGCGGGCGGCGGGGAGAAGGACCCTCCCGTCGGCGTCAAACAGGTCATGGAACTGCTGACCTTCATCGGGCTGCTGCCGTCCGACGACGAACAGGACCTCATCAAACGCGTGGTGGCCGTCGGCGGCGACACCGTGAAGTGCTGCGGCAAGGACGGCAGGGTCACCGTCAACGGTGTCGCGCTGGACGAGCCCTATCTGTACCCCGGCAACGAGCCATCGACTGTCCAATTCGAGGTAAAGGTTCCGGCCGGCCGGCTCTTCGTGATGGGGGACCACCGGTCGAATTCCGCGGATTCGCGCTTCCATCTCGACGAGCCGGACAAGGGCACCGTTTCCGAGGACGAGGTCGTGGGACGGGCCGTGGTGATCGCCTGGCCGTTCGGTCACTGGCGCACGCTGGAGGAACGCGCGACCTTCGGCTCGGTCCCGGACGCGCGCGCCGGGGCGACGGCAGTGTCGGCCATGTCGAATAGTCTGTCTCCCCAGGATCGATACGCGATGGTCCGGCTCCCGACCCCTGCGGAACTCCCGCTCGTTATGGGAGTGGTGGGCCTGCACCGAACCGGGCGTGGGCAGTGGCACGTATTGAGGAGTGGATGTGGGGGATTTGGCGGTCGGCGCACGATCCGGACACGACGAACCCGAGGATCGGCCGGAGCACGCGGAGTCTCCTGTGGAGGCGACGGCGGGCCGGACGGAGGGTGACTCCGACTCCTCGGACAGCGGAGGCAGGGCTCCGAAGAAGCCGCGTTCCTTCTGGAAGGAACTGCCGCTGCTCATCGGCATCGCGCTCGTTCTGGCGTTGTTGATCAAGACTTTCCTGGTACAGGCGTTCTCGATCCCCTCGGACTCCATGCAGAACACGCTGCAGCGGGGCGACCGGGTGCTGGTCGACAAGCTGACCCCGTGGTTCGGCTCGGAGCCGGAGCGCGGCGAGGTCGTGGTCTTCCACGACCCGGGCGGCTGGCTGGAGGACACCGCGACGCCGGACCCCAACGCGGTGCAGAAGTTCCTCAGCTTCATCGGGCTGATGCCGTCCGCCGAGGAGAAGGACCTGATCAAGCGGGTCATCGCGGTCGGCGGCGACACGGTCGAGTGCAAGAAGAACGGGCCGGTGACGGTCAACGGGAAGGCGCTGGACGAGAAGTCGTTCATCTTCCCCGGGAACACCGCGTGCAATGACGAGCCGTTCGGACCGATCCATGTGCCCGAGGGCCGGATCTGGGTGATGGGCGACCACCGTCAGAACTCGCTGGACTCCCGGTACCACCAGGAGCTTCCCGGCCAGGGCACGGTCTCCACGGACGAGGTCGTCGGCCGTGCCGTCGTCGTCGCCTGGCCCATCAACCGCTGGGCGACCCTCCCGGTTCCGGGGACCTTCGACCAGGCGGGGCTGAACAAGGCCGCGGCCATGGCGCCCGCCGCACTGGGTGTGGCCGGAGCGCTGCCCCTCGTGCTGTGGCGCCGCAAGAGGCTGACCAGCGGGCGTACCGCCGGGTAGGGTGCCGACTCGGATCAGCGATTGTCGATCTCCGATGGGGGAGCGCTGGGATGAGTGGAACAGGACGTACGGATGGCGGCCGCGGCCGGCTCGGCAATGTGTTGTCGGGTCTGGCCGTGGCCGTCGGCTGTGTGCTCTTCCTCGGCGGATTCGCCTGGGGAGCAGTGGTGTACGCGCCGTACACGGTGCCGACCGATTCGATGGCGCCGACGGTGAACTCCGGGGACCGGGTGCTCGCGGAGCGGGTGGACGGCGCCGATGTGCGGCGCGGGGACGTGGTCGTGTTCACCGATGCGGCCTGGGGCGCTGTGCCGATGGTGAAGCGGGTCGTCGGTGTCGGCGGCGACAAGGTGGCCTGCTGCGACAAGGGCGGTCGGCTCACCATCAACGGCACCCCCGTTGAGGAACCGTATCTGCGGGCGTACGACGGGACCGCCGGTTCCGCGGCACGGACCCCGGCCTCGCCCCAGGGATTCACGGCCGAAGTACCCAGGGGCCAGCTCTTCCTGCTCGGTGACGAACGGGCCGGTTCACTGGACTCCCGGGTGCACCTCGACGACGCGAGCCAGGGCTCTGTCCCCCGCAGGGCCGTCGAGGCCCGGGTCGACGCGGTGGCGTGGCCGATGAACGGGATGATCGGACGGCCGGACTCCTTCGCGGCGCTGCCCGGCGGGGTGTCCTCCAGTGGACCTCTGCGGCTCCAGCTCGGGACGGTCGTGGTGGGCCTGGTGCTCATTCTGGGCGGCGCCGCGTACGGACCGATCGCCGCGCGCTCCTCCAGGTCGGCCCGGTCAGCCCGGTCGGCCCGAGGGAAGCAGCGGACATCGGCGGCCGCCGATGCCGGCTGAGACCGACGGGACGCAGGGGGCCGCGGAAGGCGGTGAGCCGTCGGTGGCTGCCGAGGAAGACGGGACACAGACGGCCGCCGGGACCGGTGGGATGCCGATGTCTTCCGAGACCGGCGGGCCGTCGGTGGGGGCCGGGACCGGTGGGCCGTCGATGGGCGCCGAGGTTCGCAGGGTCGCCCGGGTGGTGCTCCTCGATCCTGAGGACCGCGTCCTGCTGATGCACGGGTACGAGCCGGACGACCCGGCGGACACCTGGTGGTTCACGCCCGGCGGTGGCCTGGAGGGCGACGAGACCCGGGAGCAGGCGGCGCGGCGCGAACTCGCCGAGGAGACCGGGATCACGGACATCGAGCTGGGCCCCGTGCTCTGGCGGCGGACCTGCTCCTTCCCGTTCGACGGGCGGCGCTGGAACCAGGACGAGTGGTACTTCCTGGCCCGTACGGCGCAGACCGCCACCGCCCCCCAGGGCCTCACCGAACTGGAGCGGCGCAGTGTTGCCGGTCTGAGGTGGTGGACTTCCGCCGAACTGCTCGCGGCGCGTGAGACGGTGTATCCGACCAGACTCGCCGAGCTGCTGCGCACGCTCCTCGACGAGGGTCCTCCACGTGCTCCGCTGCTTCTGGCCCCCGAAATCGTCTAATCGTTCAGGGGTGCCGGGGGCTGGCGCACAATAGGGGGACGCACGGCTGAAGGGGAACATGCCATGAGCGCCGAGGACCTCGAGAAGTACGAGACCGAGATGGAGCTGAAGCTCTACCGGGAGTACCGCGATGTCGTCGGTCTGTTCAAATATGTGATCGAGACCGAACGGCGCTTCTACCTCACCAACGACTACGAGATGCAGGTGCACTCGGTCCAGGGTGAGGTTTTCTTCGAAGTATCCATGGCGGATGCCTGGGTGTGGGACATGTACCGGCCCGCGAGATTCGTCAAGCAGGTCCGTGTGCTGACATTCAAGGACGTGAACATCGAGGAGCTCAACAAGAGCGACCTCGAACTACCGGGGGGCTGATCCGCGCGACCCGGTCGCCCTGACGGGTGACCGGGTTATCCACAATCGCGGAGTTGTCCACCAAGATCCACACGTCCGGGCCGGACACGTCAGAGTCGGTGCCGGAGGTGGTGCCGATATGAACGCACGGGGGGCACTCGGGCGGTACGGCGAGGATCTGGCGGCACGGCTGCTGGCCGACGCCGGAATGGCCGTACTGGAGCGCAACTGGCGCTGTCGCGCCGGAGAGATCGACATTGTCGCCAGGGACGGCGACGCGCTGGTCATCTGCGAGGTGAAGACCCGCAGGTCCGGAGGGTTCGAGCATCCCATGGCGGCCGTCACCCCGGTCAAGGCGGACCGGCTGCGACGGCTCGCGGAGATCTGGCTCGACAGTCACGGCGGGCCACCGGACGGCGGGGTCCGGATCGACCTGGTCGGAGTGGTCGTGCCGAGGCGGGGCGCGGCGGTCACCGAGCATGTGCGCGGGGTGTCCTGATGGGATTCGCGCGGGCCTGTTCGGTGGCGCTGGTCGGCGTCGAGGGCGTGGTGGTGGAGGTCCAGGCGGACCTGGAGCCGGGAGTGGCGGCGTTCACCCTGGTGGGGCTGCCGGACAAGAGCCTGGTGGAGAGCCGGGACCGGGTCAGGGCCGCCGTGGTCAATTCGGGGGCGGAGTGGCCGCAGAAGAAGCTCACCGTGGGACTCTCCCCGGCATCCGTACCCAAAGGGGGTTCGGGTTTCGATCTCGCTGTCGCGTGCGCGGTTCTCGGCGCGGCCGAGAGGATCGCCCCCGGTTCCATCGCGGATGTGGTGATGATCGGTGAGCTCGGCCTGGACGGCAGGGTACGCCCGGTCCGAGGCGTGCTGCCCGCCGTGCTCGCCGCCGCCGAGGCGGGATACCGCCATGTGGTCGTCCCCGAGCAGACCGCCGGGGAAGCGGCCCTTGTACCAGGTGTCTCGGTCCTCGGTGTACGGAGCCTGCGCCAGCTCATCGCGGTGCTGGGCGACGAGCCCGTGCCGGACGAGCCGGCCGATGACCCGGGACGTCCGGACGCGATGCTGGCCGGGCTGATGGTCCCGGGCGCCGGTGTCGGCTCGGGCCTCGCCGCGCTCTGCGGGCAGGGTGACGGCCATCGGCCCGACCTGGCGGATGTCGCGGGACAGGCACGTCCCCGCAAGGCTCTGGAGGTGGCCGCCGCGGGGGCACATCATCTGCTGCTCTCCGGGCCGCCGGGGGCCGGAAAGACGATGCTGGCCGAGCGCCTCCCCGCGATCCTGCCTCCGCTGACCCGGAAAGAATCCCTCGAAGTGACGGCGATTCACTCGGTGGCGGGAATCCTCCCACCGGGTGAACCCCTGGTCGCCAGAGCGCCGTACTGCGCACCTCACCACTCGGCGACGATGCAGTCGCTGGTCGGCGGGGGCAATGGACTGCCGAGGCCGGGAGCCGTCTCGCTGGCCCATCGCGGAGTGCTCTTTCTGGATGAGGCGCCCGAGTTTTCGGGGAAGGTGCTCGACGCGTTGCGCCAGCCGCTGGAGTCCGGCCATGTCGTGGTCGCGCGGGCGGCCGGGGTGGTGCGGCTGCCCGCCAGATTCCTGATGATGCTCGCCGCGAACCCGTGCCCCTGCGGCAGACACACCCTCAGTGGCGCCGGCTGCGAATGCCCGCCCTCGGCCGTCCGCCGTTACCAGGCAAGACTCTCCGGGCCCCTGCTCGACCGGGTGGACCTGCGCGTCGAGGTGGAGCCCGTCGACCGCGCCGACCTGATGGGGCGCGGTGGCCGGGGCGAGTCGACGGTGGAGGTGGCCGCCCGGGTACGGGAGGCCAGGGCACGGGCCGCCGACCGGTTGGCCGGTACGCCCTGGACCACCAACAGCGAAGTGCCCGGACACGAACTGCGGACCCGGCTGCTCGCGGCACCGGGGGCGCTGATGGCGGCGGAGCGGGACATGGAGCGCGGCATCCTGACGGCCCGGGGCCTCGACCGGGTGCTGCGGGTGGCGTGGACAGTGGCGGACCTGCGGGGCGCCGACCGGCCGGACGCCTCCGACATCGCGGTGGCCCTGGAGCTGCGGACGGGCATCCAGCGCGGGGTGGCGATGGAGGCCGGAGCATCGTGAAACGGCAGTTGGGGGCGGACGGGGGAGCGGCTGCCGACGAGACGGGGAACGGTGGTGCGGGAGAGGCAGGACAGGCGGGACAGGCGGGAGAGGCAGGCCGGGCGGCAGGTTGGGCAGGACGGGTGGGGCGGATGGAGTGGGCCGGGCAGGGAGAAGGGGCGGATGAGACGGGGTGCGCGGGGTCGGGGCAGGAAGGGCGAAGCGAGCGAGTGCGGTTGGCGCGGGTCGCGCTGACCCGGATTCTGGAGCCGGGCGACGAGCGTGCCGGACGCTGGCTGCGGGAGGCGGGGCCGGTCGAGCTGATACGACGGCTCACCGCCCGGGACGGCTCGGCCGAGGAGTTGCCGGGGATGACCGCGACGCGCCTGGGCGGCTATCGGCTGCGTGCCGCGGCGGCCGAGCCCGAGCGGGATCTGGCGGCCGTGGCCGCGGTGGGCGGGCGCTTCCTCTGCCCGGGCGACCAGGAATGGCCCGGTCAACTCGACGACCTGGGCGACGCCCGGCCGATCGGACTCTGGGTGCGCGGGGGTCCTGACCTGCGCCTGTGGGCCCTGCGTTCGGTCGCGGTGGTCGGCGCCAGGGCCTGCACACCCTACGGCGCCCACATGGCGGCAAGCCTCGGCGCGGGGCTCGCGGAGCGTGGCTGGGTCGTGGTGTCGGGCGCCGCGTTCGGGGTGGACGGGGCGGCCCACCGCGGTGCGCTGGCCGCGGGCGGGGCGACGATGGCGGTGCTGGCGTGCGGGGTCGACGTCGCCTATCCCCGAGGCCACACCGAGTTGATCGGACGCATGGCGGAACAAGGTCTGGTCATGGGGGAGTTGCCGCCCGCCGCCCACCCCACGCGCAGCAGGTTCATCCTCCGGAACAGGGTGATCGCCGCGCTCACCAGAGGGACGGTCGTGGTCGAGGCCGAATACCGCAGCGGTTCGCTCGTCACGGCCCGTAGCGCTCAGCGCCTCGGCCGCTTCACCATGGGAGTGCCGGGCCCGGCGACCAGCGGTCTGTCCGCCGGAGTCCATGAGCTGCTGCGCGGCGAAGCGGTCCTGGTCACCGACGCGGCGGAAATCGCCGAACTGGTGGGGGACATCGGCGACCTCGCACCCGCCAGACGCGGCCCCGTACTGCCCAGGGACCTGCTGGACGCGGTCACCGCGAGGGTCCTGGACGCCCTTCCCTACCACGGCATCACCGATGTGCGTGACGTGGCACGTGCCGCGGGAACGTCCGCCGACGAAACCCTCGGGCGACTGTACGAACTGCACTCACTGGGGTTCGTAGAACGTCAGGGCGACCGATGGCGGTTGACCAGTGGGCCGACATGCAACGCCGACGCGCGGCGAGGCGGTACTTGACCTGGGGCATTCGGGTGAAAAGGTAATGCCGATGACCTCGGCAGCCAATCCAGCGGCGCTCCCGGGGCCGGTGCGCGCGGCGACGGTCCCGGCCATCGGTCCTGTCCTATGGCGGGAACGCGGGTATGTCAGCGCGCGGCACCGAACCTCTGTCCTGCGCGCACTGCGATGCTTCAGTCACGCTACGCTCACAAGGATTCCGTCCCACACAAACGTCCCCCAGCACTTCACGGCAGAACGGCTCAAGGCACCACATGCCCCAGCACACCTCCGGGTCTGACCGCGCGGCAGTACCACCGGCTGCGCGTGGCACTGTGCGTCCTCCCGCCCCCTCCTCGCTCGACGAGTTGTGGCGTTCGTACAAGACCACCGGCGACGAGCGCCTGCGGGAGCAGCTGATCCTCCACTACTCGCCGCTCGTCAAATATGTCGCGGGCCGGGTCAGCGTGGGACTGCCCTCCAACGTCGAGCAGGCCGACTTCGTCTCCTCCGGGGTCTTCGGGCTGATCGACGCCATCGAGAAGTTCGACATCGAGCGGGCCATCAAGTTCGAGACGTACGCGATCACCAGGATCCGCGGCGCGATGATCGACGAACTCCGGGCCCTGGACTGGATCCCCCGCTCCGTGCGGCAGAAGGCGCGGAACGTGGAACGCGCCTATGCCACGCTGGAGGCCCAGCTGCGGCGCACCCCCTCGGAGGCCGAAGTGGCCTCGGAGATGGGCATCGCCCTGGAGGAACTGCACGCGGTTTTCAGCCAGTTGTCGCTGGCGAACGTGGTGGCGCTGGAGGAGTTGCTGCACGTCGGCGGCGAGGGCGGTGACCGGCTGAGCCTGATGGACACGCTGGAGGACACCGCCGCCGACAATCCGGTGGAGGTCGCCGAGGACCGTGAGCTCAGACGGCTGCTCGCACGTGCCATCAACACGCTCCCCGACCGGGAGAAGACGGTCGTCACCCTCTACTACTACGAGGGCCTCACCCTCGCCGAGATCGGCAATGTCCTCGGCGTCACCGAGAGCCGGGTCAGCCAGATCCACACCAAGTCCGTGCTGCAACTCCGGGCGAAACTGGCCGACGCCGGACGCTGAGCGCTCACCGTTCGGCCATCCCGACGGAGGCTGCGCCCTTCCCTCGAACACCTGCCGCCGTAGAGTGGAAGCGTGCCCAGGATTCGAGCGGCCTCCGTGGCCGAGCACCGGACCATGCAGCGCGGCGCCCTCCTGGACGCCGCGCGCTCCCTGCTGTCCGAGGGCGGTACGGAGGCGTTGACCTTCCCCGCACTCGCCGAACGCACGGGCCTTGCCCGGTCCTCCGTGTACGAGTACTTCCGCTCCCGCGCGGCTGTCGTCGAGGAGCTCTGCGCCGTCGACTTCCCCGTCTGGGCGGCCGAGATCGAGAACGCCATGGAGCGGGCCGAGGCCCCCGAGGAGAAGATCGAGGCGTATGTACGCCGACAGCTCGATCTCGTCGGGGACCGACGCCATCGCGCGGTCGTCGCGATCTCCGCGAGCGAGCTGGACGCGGGCGCCCGCGAGAAGATCCGGGCCGCGCACGGCGGGCTGATCGCCATGATCGTGGAGGCGCTGGGCGATCTCGGCCACGCCCAGCCGAGGCTGGCGGCGATGCTGCTGCAGGGTTCGGTCGACGCGGCGGTGCGCCGTATCGAACTGGGAGTGGCGGAGGAGCCGGGCGTCGTCGCGGACACCGCCGTCGCCATGATCCTGCGCGGCGTACGGGGCTGATCCGGCCCCGCGCCACCACCGCCGCCATGAGCGGAGCCACCGCCGGGAGGACGCCGTGCCCTTGGGCGCCGCGGGGTCCGGTGTCCCCGGTGGCCGTGCCGTACCGGGTGGTCCGTGACGCCATCGGGAGTCCGGCCCGGACCGGCTCGGGCTCGGACGAATCAGGCCGCGGTACGCCGAACACCGGCAGCAGCCGGGACGGACCCCGCCGCAGCGACGAGGGCGGCAGCAGGGACAGCGGGTCCAGATAGGTGTCCCCGCGCCGCAGCCCCCAGTGCAGACAGCCCGTACGGCAATGGAACGGCCCCTCTTCCAGTCTGCCCACCGCCCCGCCGGCGGTCACCGCCCCGCCCCGCGCGACCAGCGCCGCCACCGGCTCGTACGTGAGGCGCAGCGGCGGGTCCCCACTCCCCGCCATCTCGATGACGAGCACCCCGCGCCCGGCCACCCGGCCCGCGAACGACACCCGGCCGGTGGCGGCCGCCCGCACCTCACCGCCGGGCCGCGCGGCGAGATCGACGCCGCGGTGGCCGCGCCCGTACGAGCCGGCGGGCGGCTCCCACCCCCGCAGGACCGTGGGTCTCCCGGCCAGCGGCCAGACCCGGTCGCCGCCCGGTGCCGGGCCGGGTGCGGCCGAAGCCGGGCCCGCCGCCGGTCCGAGCAGCCCCACCAGCAGAACGGCCACCAGAGCGGCCAGCGGCAGGGCGGCCGGCAGTGCGGCCCGCGGAAAGGACGAGAGGCCGGTCGGGAGTGAGGGGGAGCGGGGCGGTCCGGGTGTGCTTCGCATGCCCGAAACGATGTCCCGCCGGGCGCGATCGGGGGGATCATGAACCGCTCCTGTGGACTACTCGCCGGTTGTGGACATCGCCGTCACCCGGCACTCATCGGGTCCCGTACACTTCTTGTGGCGATCCGGGTCACCGGGTCGACTTCGCACGCCCCGCCACCTCCCTCTCTGCGGAGGTGGCCGCGCTCCTCGGTCCCTTGTGGCACGGCGCGTCGGGGCGTCAGGCGCGATCGCAATCCTGCGGTCGCGACAACCGAGCACCTCAAGGAGTACGGCCATGGCCGTCGTCACGATGCGGGAGCTGCTGGAAAGCGGCGTCCACTTCGGTCACCAGACCCGTCGCTGGAACCCGAAGATGAAGCGCTTCATCTTCACCGAGCGCAACGGCATCTACATCATCGACCTGCTCCAGTCGCTGTCGTACATCGACCGCGCCTACGAGTTCGTCAAGGAGACCGTCGCCCACGGCGGCTCCATCATGTTCGTGGGTACCAAGAAGCAGGCGCAGGAAGCCATCGCCGAGCAGGCGACGCGCGTCGGCATGCCGTACGTCAACCAGCGTTGGCTCGGCGGCATGCTCACCAACTTCTCCACCGTCTACAAGCGCCTTCAGCGTCTGAAGGAGCTTGAGCTCATCGACTTCGAGGACGTGGCCGCCTCCGGCCTCACCAAGAAGGAGCTCCTGGTCCTCTCGCGCGAGAAGGCCAAGCTGGAGAAGACCCTCGGTGGTATCCGCGAGATGCAGAAGGTGCCGAGCGCCGTCTGGATCGTCGACACCAAGAAGGAGCACATCGCCGTCGGTGAGGCGCGCAAGCTCCACATCCCGGTCGTCGCGATCCTCGACACCAACTGCGACCCCGACGAGGTCGACTACAAGATTCCGGGCAACGACGACGCGATCCGCTCCGTCACCCTGCTCACCCGCGTGATCGCCGACGCCGTCGCCGAGGGCCTCATCGCCCGTTCCGGTGCCGCCACCGGTGACTCGAAGCCGGGCGAGAAGGCCGCCGGCGAGCCGCTCGCCGAGTGGGAGCGCGACCTGCTCGAGGGCGACAAGAAGGACGAGACCGCGGCCACCGCCGAGGTCCAGACCTCCGCCGAGACCGAGAAGGTCGCGGACGCCGAGTCTGCCGACGCCGCCGAGGCGCCGGCCGCCGAGGCCCCCGCTGCCGAGGCTCCGGCCGCGGACGCCGAGCAGGCCTGACACCCGTCACGGCTGAAGACGGCGGGGACGGTGCCACAGGGCACCGCCCCCGCCGTTCACCCGTAGATCTTTCAGACTTCGAGAGAGAAATACAGACTCATGGCGAACTACACCGCCGCTGACGTCAAGAAGCTCCGTGAGCTCACCGGCGCCGGCATGATGGACTGCAAGAAGGCGCTCGACGAGGCCGATGGCAACGTCGACAAGGCCGTCGAGGCGCTCCGTATCAAGGGCCAGAAGGGCGTCGCCAAGCGCGAGGGCCGTTCTGCCGAGAACGGTGCCGTCGTCTCCCTCATCTCCGAGGACAAGACGTCCGGCGTCCTCCTCGAGCTGAAGTGCGAGACGGACTTCGTCGCCAAGGGCGACAAGTTCCAGGCCGTCGCCAACACGCTCGCCGCCCACGTCGCCGCGACGTCCCCGGCCGACATCGAGGCGCTGCTCGCCTCCGAGATCGAGCCCGGCAAGACCGTCCAGGCGTACGTGGACGAGGCCAACGCCAACCTCGGCGAGAAGATCGTGCTGGACCGCTTCGCGCAGTTCACCGGTTCGTACGTCTCCGTGTACATGCACCGCACCATGCCCGACCTGCCGCCGCAGATCGGTGTCCTGGTCGAGCTGGACAAGGCCGACGCCGAGCTGGCCAAGGGCATCGCGCAGCACATCGCCGCCTTCGCCCCGAAGTACCTGTCCCGCGAGGACGTCCCCGCCGAGATCGTCGAGGCCGAGCGCCGCGTCGCCGAGGAGACCACGCGCGCCGAGGGCAAGCCCGAGGCCGCGCTCCCGAAGATCGTCGAGGGTCGCGTCAACGGCTTCTTCAAGGAGGCCACCCTCCTCGGTCAGCCGTACGCGCTGGACGCCAAGAAGTCGGTTCAGAAGGTCCTGGACGAGGCCGGTGTCACCCTGAAGCGCTTCGCGCGCATCAAGGTCGGCATCTGAGTCCGTCCGCGAAAAACGGTGGACCCCGATAGGGTCTAGTGCAGTCGACGGCCGCACTTATGCCGGACGACCGCAGATCTGACGAGGAGGCCATTGCCGCTGAGGGACATCGGACCCACCGGCAATGGCCTTCTTCGTATGTGCACGAGGAGAATTTCCATGGACAAGGGCGCGGACGCCACTCAGGGTGACCACAAGCGCGACGACGGCAAGGTTTCCGGACGCTTCATGCTGAAGCTGTCCGGCGAGGCATTCGCCGGTGGCGGAGGTCTCGGTGTCGACCCCGATGTCGTGCATGCCATCGCCCGCGAGATCGCGGCCGTCGTGCGCGACGGCGCGGAGATCGCGATCGTCATCGGCGGCGGCAACTTCTTCCGTGGTGCCGAGCTCCAGCAGCGCGGCATGGACCGGGCCCGGTCCGACTACATGGGCATGCTCGGCACGGTCATGAACTGCCTGGCGCTCCAGGACTTCCTGGAGAAGGAAGGCATCGACTCGCGCGTCCAGACCGCCATCACCATGGGCCAGGTCGCCGAGCCGTACATCCCGCTCCGTGCCGTGCGGCACCTGGAGAAGGGGCGCGTCGTCATCTTCGGCGCCGGCATGGGGATGCCGTACTTCTCCACCGACACCACCGCCGCCCAGCGTGCCCTGGAGATCGACGCCGAGGCCCTGCTGATGGGCAAGAACGGGGTCGACGGCGTCTATGACTCCGACCCCAAGACCAACCCCGACGCGGTGAAGTTCGACGCGCTGGAGTACAGCGAGGTGCTCGCCCGCGATCTGAAGATCGCCGACGCCACCGCCATCACGCTCTGCCGTGACAACCAGCTCCCGATCCTCGTCTTCGAGCTGACCGCCGCGGGCAATATCGCCCGCGCGGTCAAGGGTGAGAAGATCGGCACGCTCGTGAGCGACGAGAGCACCCGGGCCTGACGGCCCCAAGGATGGACAACGGCCTGCCGGTCGGACACCGTGCAGGTGAGGACGCGACGCAGGACCCGCCGGGCCTGGCGATGACGATGCCGGGCCCACTCAAGACACGCAGGAGCACGTGGTGATCGAAGAAATCCTCCTCGAGGCCGAGGAGAAGATGGAGAAGGCCGTTGTCGTCGCGAAAGAGGACTTCGCCGCGATCCGCACCGGCCGCGCGCACCCGGCGATGTTCAACAAGATCGTCGCCGACTACTACGGCGCGCTGACCCCGATCAACCAGCTGGCCTCGTTCTCGGTTCCCGAGCCGCGGATGGCCGTCGTGACGCCGTTCGACAAGACCGCGCTGCGCAACATCGAGCAGGCGATCCGCGACTCCGACCTCGGCGTCAACCCGAGCAACGACGGCAACATCATCCGGGTGACCTTCCCCGAGCTCACCCAGGACCGCCGCAAGGAGTACATCAAGGTCGCCAAGACCAAGGCCGAGGACTCCAAGATCTCGATCCGCTCCATCCGCCGCAAGGCCAAGGAGACGCTCGACAAGCTCGTCAAGGACAAGGAGTCCGGCGAGGACGAGGTGCGTCGCGCGGAGAAGGAGCTCGACGACACCACCGCGAAGTACGTCGCGCAGGTGGACGAGCTGCTCAAGCACAAGGAAGCCGAGCTGCTCGAAGTCTGATGAACGACTCTTCCTGGGGCGCCGCGCAGGGAGCCGGATACTGGAGCACGCCCGAGATGGGCGTTGCTCCGGCGGGTCCTGCCTACGATGTGCATGACGCCCAGCAGACTCGGCCCATGCCCAACGTGCCGGACGTTCCCGACGCAGGTAGAGACGCAGACGACCGCGACGACCGGAACAGGGATGCCGCTCACGTCAGCGGCCCCCTGTTCCGTGACGAGATGCCGCAGGAGCCCATGTCCACCCCGCTGCCGCCCCCGCCGCAGAAGAAGCGTGCGGGGCGTGATCTGCGCGCCGCCATAGGGGTGGGCGTGGGACTCGGCGCCGTCATCGTCGCCTCGCTCTTCATCGTGAAGGCCGTATTCGTCGGCGTGATCGTGCTCGCCGTCGTCGTCGGCCTCTGGGAGCTCACCTCCCGCCTGGAGGAGCGCAAGGGCATCAAGGCGCCCCTCGTGCCGCTCGCCGTCGGCGGGGCCGCCATGGTCGTCGCCGGCTACGCACGGGGTGCGGAGGGTGCCTGGGTCGCCATGGCGCTGACCGCGCTCGCGGTACTGGTCCGGCGGATGACGCAGCCGCCCGAGGGCTACCTCAAGGACGTCACCGCCGGGGTCTTCGCCGCGTTCTACGTACCGTTCCTGGCCACGTTCGTCGCGATGCTCCTGACGGCGGACGACGGGCCGCAGCGGGTCCTCACCTTCCTGCTGCTCACCGTGGTCAGCGACACCGGTGCGTACGCCGTGGGCTGGCGGTTCGGCAAGCACAAGCTCGCACCACGGATCAGCCCCGGAAAGACCCGCGAGGGCCTGCTCGGGGCGGTCGCCTTCGCGATGGCCGCCGGTGCGCTGTGCATGGAGTTCCTGATCGACGGCGGTTCCTGGTGGCAGGGGCTGCTGCTGGGTCTCGCGGTCGCCGCCAGCGCCACCCTCGGTGACCTGGGCGAATCCATGATCAAGCGGGATCTGGGGATCAAGGACATGGGCACGCTGCTGCCCGGCCACGGCGGCATCATGGACCGGCTGGACTCGCTGCTTCCGACCGCGCCGGTGGTGTGGCTGCTGCTGGTGCTGTTCGTCGGGTCCGGCTGAGTGTGCTGTCCGTTGGAACCGGCTGAGCCGCCACAGTCCACCTGCCGGGGGCCGGGCTGACGCGTACAGATGCCGTTTGACCTGCGATTTCTACGAGTGAGGGTCCGTTGTCCACAGGGCGGCGGGCCCTCACCCGTCTGTCTGCGACACTGGATGAACCATGCCTAAGCCCGGAGAACTCACTTTCGTCGCGCCCCGCGGAGCCAAGAAGCCGCCGCGGCACCTCGCCGACCTCACGCCCGCAGAGCGCAAGGAAGCAGTCGCCGCGATCGGCGAGAAGCCGTTCCGCGCCCAGCAGCTCTCGCAGCACTACTTCGCGCGGTACGCGCACGACCCGGCGGAGTGGACCAACATTCCCGCCGCGTCGCGGGACAGGCTCGCCGAGGCGATGTTCCCGGATCTGATGACCGTGGTCCGGCACATCAGCTGCGACGACGACACCACCCGCAAGACGCTGTGGAAGCTGCACGACGGGACGCTCGTCGAGTCCGTTCTGATGCGCTATCCCGAGCGCGTGACGATGTGCATCTCCTCGCAGGCCGGCTGCGGGATGAACTGCCCGTTCTGCGCGACCGGGCAGGCCGGGCTCGACCGCAATCTGTCGACCGCCGAGATCGTGCACCAGATCGTGGACGGCATGCGGGCGCTGCGCGACGGCGATGTTCCGGGTGGCCCCGCCAGGCTCTCCAACATCGTCTTCATGGGCATGGGTGAGCCGCTGGCCAACTACAAGCGGGTCGTCGGCGCGATCCGACGGCTGACCGACCCCGAGCCGGACGGCCTCGGGCTCTCGCAGCGCGGGATCACCGTCTCGACCGTGGGTCTGGTTCCGGCCATGCTCCGCTTCGCCGACGAGGGCTTCAAGTGCCGTCTCGCCGTGTCGCTGCACGCTCCGGACGACGAGCTGCGCGACACCCTCGTCCCGGTGAACACCCGCTGGAAGGTCCGCGAGGTGCTGGACGCCTCATGGGAGTACGCCGAGAAGTCCGGCCGCCGCATCTCCATCGAGTACGCGCTGATCCGTGACATCAACGACCAGGCCTGGCGGGGTGACCTGCTCGGCCGACTCCTCAAGGGCAAGCGGGTACACGTCAACCTGATCCCGCTGAACCCGACGCCCGGCTCCAAGTGGACCGCCTCGCGGCCCGAGGACGAGAAGGCGTTCGTCGAGGCCATCGCCGCCCATGGCGTACCGGTGACCGTGCGTGACACCCGGGGTCAGGAGATCGACGGGGCCTGCGGGCAGCTGGCCGCCTCCGAGCGCTGAGGCCGGAAAACGCCCGTGTAGCCTGGGACCGAAATCAACTTCATATTCCGACAGGGGAGCGCCACAGCGCTGAGAGTGCGGCACCGAGGACAGGTTGGCCGCAGACCCTCTGAACCTCGCCCGGGTCATTCCGGGTAGGAAGTTCGGTCATTACTCAAGCTGTTGCGCCCTGCCCGCTTCCGGTTCGTACCGGCGCGGGCAGGGCCGCGTCTCTTCCTGGTCACTCCAGGAGGAATCACATGAACACCATCACGAAGTACGCGGCGACGGCTCTCGCCGCGGCCCTCGGAGTCACCGCGCTCGCGGGCTGCGGCAGCTCCGGCGACGCGGGCGCGGGATCCGGCGGTAGGAAGAGTTCCGGCTCCAGGACCGTGACCCTGGTCAGCCACGACTCCTTCAACGCCTCCGATTCCGTGCTCAAGGAGTTCACCGAGGAGTCCGGCTACACGGTCGAGGTGCTGAAGAGCGGCGACGCCGGTGCCGCGCTCAACCAGGAGATCCTGACCAAGGGCTCTCCGCGTGGCGATGTCTTCTTCGGCGTCGACAACACCCTGCTCTCCCGCGCCCTCGACAACGGCCTGTTCACCCCGTACGAGGCGAAGGGCCTGGACCGGGTCGCGGCCGACACCCGGCTGGACGGCAAGCACCGGGTCACACCGGTCGACACCGGCGACATCTGCGTCAACTACGACAAGAAGTACTTCGCCGACAGGAAGCTCGCGCCGCCGCAGTCCTTCGACGACCTGCTGAAGCCCGCGTACAAGAACCTCCTCGTCACCGAGAACGCCGCGACCTCCTCGCCCGGCCTCGGCTTCCTCCTCGGAACCGTTGCCGCCCGGGGCGAGGACGGCTACCAGGACTACTGGAAGAAGCTGAAGGACAACGGGGTCAAGGTCGTCGACGGCTGGGAGCAGGCGTACAACGAGGAGTTCTCCGGCTCCGCGGGAGGAAAGAAGACCAAGGCGGACCGGCCGCTCGTCGTCTCCTACGCCTCCAGCCCGCCGGTCGAGGTGCTGTACGCGAAGCCGCAGCCGGCCGAGGCACCGACCGGGGCCGCCACCGGGACCTGCTTCCGTCAGATCGAGTTCGCCGGGCTGCTGACCGGGGCGAAGAACGAGGCCGGCGGCAAGGCGCTGCTGGACTTCCTGATCAGCAAGACGTTCCAGGAGGACATGCCGCTGAACATGTTCGTGAACCCGGTGGCGAAGGACGCGAAGCTGCCGGAGCTCTTCACGAAGTTCGGCGCGACCGTCGACAGGCCGGCCACCCTGGCCCCGGAGAAGATCGCCAAGAACCGTGAGCAGTGGGTCCAGTCGTGGCACTCGCTCGTCGTGAAGTAGCCAAGCCGGCCGGGGCCGGGCCCCGGCCGCAGTCCCCGTCCGCTGCCGTGCCTCCCGGCGGGGCTCGGCGCGGGAACGCGGTACGGCTCGGTCTGATGGCCGTGCCCGTCGCGTTCTTCGCGCTGTTCTTCGCCTACCCCGTGGCCGCGATCGTCGGCCGCGGGCTGAAGGCCGGGGGCACCTGGCAGTTCGGCCGGATCGGTGAGGTGCTGTCCCGGCCGGACATCCTGGACGTCCTCTGGTTCACCACCTGGCAGGCGCTCGCCTCGACCGCGCTCACCCTGCTCATCGCACTGCCCGGCGCCTATGTGTTCGCCCGCTTCGACTTCCCCGGAAAACAACTGCTGCGGGCGATCGTCACGGTGCCGTTCGTCCTGCCGACCGTGGTCGTCGGTACGGCGTTCCTGGCACTGCTGGGACGCGGCGGATTCCTGGACGAACTGTGGGGCGTCCGGCTCGACACCACCGTATGGGCGATCCTGCTGGCCCATGTCTTCTTCAACTACGCGGTGGTCGTGCGGACCGTCGGCGGACTCTGGTCGCAGCTCGACCCGCGGCAGGAGGAGGCCGCGCGGGTGCTCGGCGCCGGACGGTTCGCCGCCTGGCGCCGGGTGACGCTGCCCGCGCTGGCGCCCGCCGTCGCCGCCGCCGCGCTGATGGTCTTCCTGTTCACCTTCACCTCCTTCGGTGTCGTACAGATCCTCGGTGGTCCCGCCTACTCCACCCTGGAGGTGGAGATCTACCGGCAGACCGCGCAGCTGCTCGATCTGCCGACGGCCGCCGTGCTGACCCTGGTGCAGTTCGCGGCGGTCGGCGCGATCCTCGGCGTGCACGCCTGGACGGTGCGGCGCCGGGAGACCGCGCTGAAGCTCGTCGACCCCGCACAGACCGCACGCCGTCCGCGCGGTGCCGGACAGCGGGCGCTGCTCGGCGGGGTACTGCTGACCGTCCTGCTGCTGATCCTGCTCCCGCTCGGGGTGCTGGTGGAGCGCTCGTTCGACGGGCCCGGCGGTTACGGCTTCGGCTACTACCGGGCGCTCCAGTCCGCCGGGGCGAGCGGCTCCACGTTCCTGGTCGCCCCGCTCGAAGCGATCGGGAACTCCCTTCGGTACGCGCTCGTCGCGACCGTCATCGCCCTGGTCGTCGGCGGGCTGGCCGCGGCCGCGCTGACCCGGCGGGCGGGGCGGCTGGTGCGCGGCTTCGACGCGTTGCTGATGCTCCCGCTCGGGGTGTCCGCCGTCACCGTCGGCTTCGGATTCCTGATCACCCTGGACAAGCCGCCGCTCGACCTGCGGACCTCCTGGATCCTGGTGCCGCTGGCCCAGGCGCTGGTGGGTGTCCCCTTCGTCGTACGGACCATGCTGCCGGTGCTGCGCGCGGTGGACGGACGGCTGCGCGAGGCGGCGGCGGTGCTCGGCGCCTCTCCGCTGCGGGCGTGGCGCGAGGTCGATCTGCCCCTGGTGCGCAGGGCGGTGCTCGTCGCGGCGGGCTTCGCCTTCGCGGTGTCGCTCGGCGAATTCGGGGCGACCGTCTTCATCGCGCGGCCCGACAACCCGACGCTGCCGGTCGCGGTGGCGCGGCTGCTGGGGCGGTCCGGGGAACTGAACTACGGGCAGGCGATGGCCCTCAGCACCATTCTGATGCTCGTGTGCGCGGTGTCGCTGCTGCTCCTCGAACGCATCCGCACCGATCGATCCGGGGAGTTCTGAGTGATGGCTGGGGAGTTCTGCGCATGCTGAGGCTGGAAGCGGCCACGGTCCGGTTCGGGAAGAGGGCTGCCCTGGACACCGTGGATCTGGAGGTCGCCGACCACGAGATCGTGTGTGTCCTCGGACCGAGCGGCAGCGGGAAGTCCACCCTGCTGCGGGTCGTCGCCGGGTTGCAGGCGATGGACGGCGGCAGGGTGCTGCTGGACGGGGCCGACCAGCAGGGGGTGCCCGTGCACCGGCGCGGGCTCGGGCTGATGTTCCAGGACCACCAGCTGTTCCCGCACCGCGACGTCGGCGCCAATGTGGGCTTCGGGCTGCGGATGCACGGGTCCGGCCGCGTCGAGACGGGCCGCGAGGTGGCGGAACTCCTTGATCTGGTGGGCCTGCCCGGGGCGGAGCGCCGTGCGGTCGCCGCGCTGTCCGGCGGTGAGCAGCAGCGTGTCGCCCTCGCCCGCGCGCTCGCCCCGCGCCCGAAACTGCTGATGCTGGACGAGCCGCTGGGCCAGTTGGACCGCAGTCTGCGCGAACGCCTCGTGGTCGAACTGCGCACGCTGTTCGGCCGCTTGGGCACGACGGTGCTGGCCGTCACCCACGATCAGGGCGAGGCATTCGCGCTCGCAGACCGGGTCGTCGTCATGCGGGACGGCCGGATCGCCCAGGTGGGTACGCCGTTGGAGGTCTGGCAGCGGCCCGCCTCCGCTTTCGTCGCCCGGTTCCTGGGCTTCGACAACGTGGTGGACGCGACGGTGACCGGCACGGCCGCCGGCACGGCGTGGGGCAAGGTGCCGGTGCCCGAGGGTTCGCCCCAGGGCCGGTGCGACCTGCTGGTCCGTCCCGCAGGCGTACGGATCGGCGCCCCGGAGGACGGGTTGCGCTGCACGGTCGGGGTGCGGACGTTCCGCGGGAACCATGTCGCGGTGCGGCTGCGGCCCGACGACGGACCGGAGCTGGAGGCGGAGTGCGCCCTGCGGGACACCCCGCCGGAGGGTGCGGTCGTGGGCGTCGGTTTCGACGCGGCGGAGACGGTGGTCCTGGCTCAGGAGGGGTGACGGACCGCTGCCCCTGCGGGCAGGGGCGGCCTCACGCGGGGCCCGTACCGGCGACGACCAGGCCCAGTTCGTACGCCAGGATCACCGCCTGTGCCCGGTCCCGCAGCTCCATTTTCGTGAAGAGCCGGTTGATATGGGTCTTGACCGTGTGGTCCGTGATGGTGAGCCGTTCGGCGATGTCCCCGTTCGACAGGCCCTGCGCGATCAGCACGAGTACTTCGGCCTCTCGGGCCGTGAGGCCATCGACATCGCGGACCGGGGGAGCACTCACCCGCTGCCGGGTGAACTCCGCGATGAGCCGTCCGGTGATCTCGGGGGCGAGCAGCGCATGGCCGTCGGCCACCACCCGTACGGCATGGAGCAGTTCGGGAAAAGTCGCGTCCTTCAGCAGGAAGCCGCTCGCCCCCGCGGCCAGTGCGTCGTACACATACTCGTCCAGGCCGAACGTCGTCAGCATCAGCGCTCGGGTGGCACCTTCCGAGGCGGCGACGATCTCCCGGGCCGCCTCGATACCGTTCAGCCGGGGCATGCGGATGTCCAGCAGCACCAGATCGGGCCGGTGTTCGGCGGCGCCCCGGACGGCCTGCTCCCCGTCCTCGGCCTCGCCCACCACCTCGATGTCCTCCTGCGTGCTCAGCAGATTGGAGAAGGCGGTCCGTACGACCGCCTGGTCGTCGGCCACCAGTACCCGGATCACCACGGCAGTTCCGCCTCCACGAGAAAGCCACCGGCGGGACCCCGGCCGGTGGTGAGCCGGCCGCCGAGCAGGGCGGCCCGCTCGCCCATGCCCACCAGACCATGGCCGTTGCCGCGGTCGGCCGTTGCCGGGACGGGTCCCGGTCCGTCGTCGCTGACCCGGACCGTCAGCAGGCCCGGCCGGTAGCCGATCTCCACGACCGCATGGGCCCCCGGCGCGTGACGGCGGGTGTTCGTCAGGGCCTCCTGCGCGATCCGGTACGCCGACAGCTCCCAGGAGGCGGGCAGCGGTATCGCCTCGCCGCTGATGTGCAGTTCGGCCGTGCCCCCCACCGCGCGGTGCTGGTCCAGCAGCTCGCCGATGCCGGCCAGCGACGGCTGCGGCGCGGTCAGTGCCGCGGTCGCCTTCTCCGTCCGCAGCACCCCCAGCAGCCTGCGCAGCTCCGTCATCGAGGACCGGGCCGTCCCGGCGATCTGCTGGAAGGCGTCGCGGGCCTGCGGGGAGAGATCCGGTGTCGTGTACGTCGCGCTCTCGGCCTGCACCGCGATCATCGAGACCGAGTGGGCGACCATGTCGTGCAACTCCCGGGCGATGGCGGCCCGTTCCGCCTCGGCCGCCTGGCGCCGCTCCATCGCCAGCAGCCGGGACTGGGCGGCGGCCCGCTCGTGCCGCGTCTCCTCGCGGGCCCGGACCGCGTCCCCCATACTCACCGCCCCCAGGATCGCCACCGTCAGCGCCATCGTCTCGGCGTACAGCCCGAGGCTGAAGCGGTCGCTGCCCTGGAGCGCGGGCAGCCCCGGGGAGCCGGCGCGCGCCCAGCGGTCGATGTGGACGAGATTGACGGTGAGCGAGGCCAGCGCCCCGCCGAGCACGAGCAGCGCCGGATGCTGCACACGGTGCCGCCCCAGGGTGTAGCAGCCGATCAGCGCACCGGCCACCGTCGCGTACGCCATGTTGCCGTCGGTCGCGAAACTGAGCAGCGCCGCACCGACCGTCAGGAGGCCGACGGCGGGCCGGGAACCGCGCCACATCAGCGACGCCGTGCAGACCAGCACGCCGAAGGAGGTGATGGCCGAGCCCGGTACGACGACCAGCTCCCCCAGCGCGAAGAGGGTCAGCGCGGCTCCGGTCAGCCAGGGGTACGCGGGCGCCGCCGACCAGCGGCGCACCCGCTGCCGAATCCGGTCCCGGGCTCGCTGCCGTACCCGCGGGGAAGGGGCGCGGGCCGTGGGCGGGTGCGGGGCCGGGGCGGCGGGGGTCGTGCGGCTCATACGGTGATTCTTCGGCACCACCGGGTGGAGACGCATCGGAGCACGGGTGGAATTCCCCGTCCCGTCTCATGCCACGGGTTGAGTCCGAAGACCGGATGGTGGTGTGACGCCCGGTGACCAGGCCGTTCCTAGCCTCGGATGCATGGGCGCAGCAGCATTCTTCATGGGGGTCGACCGGGTCCGGTCCGGTGCACGGAGCCGTGTTCGGCCGCGGAGCCATGTCCGTACACGGCGTTGGGGGCGTGCCGGGATCGGGGTGTACGACGGTCCCGGGTGGTGGACGTTCTGTGCCGTCGCCGCCCTGGGGCTCGCGGCCTTCTCCGCACTCACCCCCCACCGCGTCTGGGGAGTGACGAGCGCGGCCGGATATCTGGCCGCGGCCTGGCTGTGCGCCCGCGGCCGCGGCGTCCGGACGGTCGTCGCGGTGGCCGCGGCCGGCTCCGCGGTCCTGCCGCTGCTGGTG
Organism: Streptomyces sp. NBC_01237; assembly: GCF_035917275.1. Taxonomy (NCBI): domain Bacteria; kingdom Bacillati; phylum Actinomycetota; class Actinomycetes; order Kitasatosporales; family Streptomycetaceae; genus Streptomyces; species Streptomyces sp. NBC_01237. The sequence goes on from NZ_CP108508.1 coordinate 6,626,012, forward strand.
CTCGTCGTCCTGGGCCGCGCACAGCTGGAGGTCGAGGTCGTCGCTCGCTCGGCGGGCCTCCTGCTGTCGGAGGGGACCCCGTACAGCGCACTGCCCACGGGGGTGGAGGACTTCAATCCGTACCTCCCCGGCATGGCGGCCTTCGGTCTGCCGCAAGCGCTGCTCGGGGCGTCGCCGGCCACCGATCCGCGACTGTGGATGGGCGCCGCCTTCATCGGCGCGTTCGCGCTCGCCCTCCCGGCGGGGCGGGGGCGGTGGCCGTACGTGGGGTGGCTCGCCGCCTGTCCCCTGGTCGCCCTGCCGCTCGCCGTCGGCGGCGTCGACCTGCCCGTCGCGGGGCTGATGTGTCTGGGGCTCGCGCAGGCGGGGCGGGGCAGGGCCGGGCGCGCCGGGCTGGTGCTCGGTCTGGCCGCCGCCCTCAAGTGGACGGCCTGGCCCGCCCTGCCGGTCGCCGTGGTGCTCCTGGCGGTGATGCGCCGGGCACCGGGGGCGCACCGGGAACCCGTCCTACGCGGGACGGGCGCCGCACGGCGGACACCCGGCACGCGCCAGGGGCCCGCTGCGTGCCGGGCAGCGGGGGCGGGGCCGTTCGCCGCGCTGCGCTGCGGGGCCGCCGCGGTGGTCACCGCCGTGGCGCTCGTCCTTCCGGCGGCCCTCCGTGATCCCGGCGCCTTCCACGCCCATGTCGTCGCCTTCCCGCTCGGCCTCACCGACGCGGTCTCCAGCGCGGCCAGCCCTCTGCCGGGCCATCTGCTCGCCACCTACGTGCCGGGCGGCCGGACCCTCGCCGTCCTGCTGCTCGCCGCGAGCGCCCTGCTGGTGTGCGTCTCCCTGCTCGTACGCCCCCCGAGGACGGCGTCCGCCGCCGCGCTGCGGCTCGCGCTCGGGCTGCTGCCGGCCATCGCGTTCATGCCGGCCACCCGCTTCGGGTACCTCGTGCACCCGCTGGTCCTCGCCGTGTGGGCAGCCACTCGCACCATGCCCGGCCGCGCCACGCTCCTGCGCACCGCGCGCCTCCGCACCACCGCCGCGCGCCTACGCACCACCGTGATCCGCTCCCGCACCACCACCGCGCCCCTCCACCGGCCCGTACGAAAGGTCCTCCGTTGACCCGCCGCCGCACCCTTGTCGTCACCAACGACTTCCCGCCGCGCCAGGGCGGCATAGAGACCTTCGTCCACGCCATGACCAGCCGCTTTCCCGCCGACTCCGTTGTCGTCCACACCTCCGCCGAACCCGGCTCCGCCGCCCACGACGCGGCGCTCCCGTACCCGGTGGTCCGCGATCCGGCCCGGATGCTGCTGCCCACCGCGCGCGTCGCCGACCGGTCCGTCGAGCTCGCCCGGCGCCACGGCTGCGACAGCGTGTGGTTCGGGGCAGCCGCTCCGCTCGGCCTGATGGCGGACCGGCTGCGCCGCGGGGCCGGGGTGCGGCGGGCCGTCGCCACCACCCACGGCCATGAGGTGTGGTGGGCCCGCACGCCGGGCGCCCGCTCCCTGCTGCGCCTGATCGGGGCCCGTACCGATGCCCTGACCTACCTCGGCGCGGCCACCAGGGCGCCGATCGCCGCCGCGGTCGGCCCCGCCGCCGCCGGCCGGATGGTGCGCCTCGCGCCGGGCGTCGACCCCGAGGCGTTCCGGGTGCGGCAGGGGGAGCGGCACGGCCCCGGCAGCGTCCGGGAACGCTACGGGCTGGGCGACCGTCCGGTGATCCTGTGCGCCGCCAGGCTCGTCCCGCGCAAGGGCCAGGACACGCTGATCCGGGCCCTGCCCGCCGTGCGGCGGGCGGTTCCCGGAGCCGTGCTCCTGCTGACCGGAGACGGACCGTACGCCCGCTCCCTGCACCGTCTGGCCGGGGCCGTCGGGGTCGGGGACGCCGTGATCATGGCGGGCGGTCAGCCCCACGCGGCGATGCCGGACCACTACGCGGCCGCCGACGTCTTCGCGATGCCCTGCCGTACGCGCCGCCGCGGCCTGGAGGTCGAAGGGCTCGGCATCGTCTTCCTGGAAGCCGCCGCCGCGGGGCTGCCCGTCCTCGTCGGCGATTCGGGCGGTGCGCCGGACACCGTGCGCGACGGGGAGACGGGGCATCTTGTCGACGGCAGGGACATCCCGGCCGTGGCCGCCCGGCTCGTCGGACTGCTGCGGGACCGCGGGGCGGCGACGGCGATGGGGGAGAAGGGCCGGGCCTGGGTGCGCCAGGAGTGGGGGTGGGACCAGGCCTACGACACGCTCGCGGCGCTCCTTCATTCGTAATCACGAGTGACCGGGTGTGACCAGATGTGATCGGCTCGTCCCTCCATAACCGCCCTCACCGCTTCTGGCCGCTCCACAGCCCTGCAAGGCCACGCACCACCACGAGCCACGAGCCACCACCAAGAGCCACCAGCCATGAGCCGTGAGGCCCCGAGCAGCGCACGCCTGCCTGTCGCGACAGGCAGGCGTGCGCCGTGCAAGCTGGAGGCGGTACCTCATGGGCGCGTCCGAGCACCACGGGTACCGGAGCGACTTCGGAAGGACCGCGACCATGAGCGACTCGGCCCGCGAGGGCATCGACATCACCCGCGTCTTCGAGGCTCCGAGGGAACGCGTCTTCGAGGCGTGGACGACCCCCGAGGACTTCGCGGCCTGGTACGGCGCCGACGCGGAGGTGCCGCTCGACCGGGTGTCGATGGATGTCCGGCCCGGCGGCGCCTGGAGCCTGGTCATCGTGGTGCCGGGCACCGAGATGCCCTTCCACGGGGTCTACCGCGAGGTGATCGCCCCCGAGCGCCTGGTCTTCACGCTCAAGGACGCCTCGGCACCCCCCGGCATCGAGGGCGAAGTCGTGACCGCCACCTTCACCGAGCTCGGCGACCGGTCGACCGAGGTGGTCTTCCGGCAGCGCGGCGGCAATCTCACGGCGGAGCAGTACGCGGCGGCCGAGGACGGCTGGGAGGCGTTCTTCGACACGCTGGCCCACCACTTGGTGCTCTGAAACCGCCGGCCGGGGGCTCCGGCGCCCGCGCGCTCCGGCGCCCGCGTGTATCCCGACGCCGGACGTCAGGCCTTCCACCGCTGTCCGGCGCACCGCCCCGCACACCACCCGACCGGACGCCGCCGGCCTCGCCCGTCACGGGTCAGCTCGTCAGCGGCAGTGCTGCCAGCTCCGCGATCACCCAGGTCAGCGGGGCGAACACGATCAGCAGCACCCCCGCGCGCAGCGCGGTGGCGGATCGCAGTGCCGAGGCCGGGGCGCCCATCCTGAGCAGTGCGTCGGCCGTCCGGGCGCGGGCCTGTTTGGCCTCCAGCGCCGAAGTCAGCAGGGTCGCCGTCGTGCAGCCGAGGACGAGGACCGCCCCGAGCGCGGTCAGCGGACCGAAGGAGTGCGGGCCCGACCCGTACAGCGTCGCTGCCGCGATCACCGCGGAGAGCACCGCGCAGACGATACCGAGGGGACGGCCGATCCGGCGCGCCTCGTCCATCAGGACCCGGCCCGCCAGCAGGCGTACGGCGCCGGGGCGCACCGCCTGGAGCAGCCGCCCGCAGAGGTGGGTGAGCCCGGGCCCGGCCATGGCCAGGCCGATCGCGGTGAGGGTCCAGCCCGCCAGGACCGCGGCCGGGGTGGAGTCGAGCCTGCCGGGCAGTGGGAACGCGCTGCCCGCCGAGCCCCGGCTGGTGTACGCCTCGACCGCGAGCCCGGCGGCCGTCAGCGCCACGCCCCAAGGCAGCCCGGCGGGCGTCGGCGCCGGGTCCGGTGCTTCCGGTGCCTCGAACGCCTCGAAGGTCTCGGGTGTCGTCGCCGACGGCCGGGCCCGCAGTGCGAGCGCACTCGCCGTCGCCGAGGCCACCGGTACCAGGGCCAGCAGCGTGAGCGCTGCGGCGAGCGGCAACGGGGCTTCCGCGCCGAGGAGTTCCGCGGCGCCGCCGTCGAACGGGAGCCCCGTCAGATCGCCGCGCAGGTGCAGGAAGAGGAGCAGGGCCACCATCGAGCCGAGCGTGGTGGACACGGCCGTCGAGACCGCGGCGAGCACGGAGAGCTTGACCGGGCCGAGGCCGACGGCGGAGAGCCCGGAGCGCGGGCGGGTGCTCGGGTCCGTACGGGCCACCGCGACCGCGAACTGCACGGCGGCCACCAACGGTACGAAGCACCACAGCAGCCGGAGCACCGAGGCGGCGGCGTGCGCCGGGTGCCCGGAGGCGTACCCCAGGGTGCACAGCAGCAGGAAGCCGACCCCGGCCGACGCGGCGGCGACCAGCAGCCGCCGCACCAGCACCAGCGGATGGGTACCGCGGGTCAGACGGAGAGCGAGCACGCCGAGCGGCCTTCCGTATCCGATACGGCGGGCAGAGTGACGGTGGCGACGCGGCGGCCGTCCAGCAGCGGGACGATGCGGTCGGCGAGGTCGGCGATCTCGACGTCGTGGGTGGCCAGGACGACCGTGATGCCGTGCGAGCGGGCAGCCGTGGTGAGGGTGCGCAGGAGCTGGGTGCGGTCGGCCCGGTGCAGCGTCGCGGTCGGCTCGTCGGCGAAGATCACGGACGGTGACGCCGCCAGGGCCCGGGCGACGGAGATCCGCTGGCGCTGTGCCTGGAGCAGGGCGTGCGGGCGCTTCCTGGCGACCACGCCGATGTCGAGGCGGTCCAGCCACTCCAGCGCGGTCTTCTTGGCCGCCCGGTGCGAGACACCGCGCAGCAGCAGCGGGAGGGCCGCGTTCTCCCAGGTGGTCAGCTCGGGGACGAGCTGCGGGTCGGAGGCGATCCAGCCGAAGCGGTCGCGCCGCAGCCGCTCGCGGAGCCTGGGGCCCATGGTGTGCACGGGGACGCTGTTGAACCACACCTCGCCCTGCTGGGGCACCAGCTGACCGGAGAGGCAGCGCAGCAGGGTCGACTTCCCGCTGCCGCGCGGGCCGGTCACGGCCAGGACCTCGCCGTCGCGGATGCCGAGGGAGACACCGCCGAGGCCGGGCGAGCCGTTGTGGGAGTGGTGCAGGGAACGCGCCCAGATCACGTCGTTGTCCGGCGGGGCCACCATGGCGTACACCTCGGTTCAGATCAGTTTTCCCGTTCCCCCGTACGGGGGAACGAAGACGCGGCCGATCGGTCACTGGGCACCGTAGGTAGTCGGACCGGGGTGTGCGCACAGCACGCGGCCCGGATGCGCCGCTTCTCACTCGAAAGGGCTCATCCGGGCCGCGTGGACCGTATGAAATGACCGCCGGATGATGATCATCCGGTGGGCGTGGCGTCGGTCAGAGCTTCGTCCACGCCTCCGTCAGGACGGTCCTCAGGACGCCCTCGATCTCGTCGAACGTCGACTGGTCGGAGATCAGCGGCGGCGCGAGCTGGATGACCGGGTCGCCGCGGTCGTCGGCCCGGCAGTACAGACCGTTGTCGTACAGCGCCTTGGAGAGGAAGCCGTACAGGACGCGCTCGGTCTCCTCGTCGGTGAAGGTCTCCTTGGTGACCTTGTCCTTCACGAGCTCGATGCCGTAGAAGAAGCCGTTGCCGCGGACGTCGCCGACGATCGGCAGGTCGTGCAGCTTCTGCAGCGTCGTCAGGAACGCGTTCTCGTTGTCGAGGACGTGCTGGTTGAGGCCCTCGCGCTCGAAGATGTCGAGGTTGGCGAGGCCGACCGCGGCGGAGACCGGGTGGCCGCCGAAGGTGTAGCCGTGCAGGAAGGTGTTGCCGCCCTGGTAGAACGGCTCCGCGATCCGGTCCGAGACGATGCAGGCTCCTATCGGGGAGTACCCGGAGGTCATGCCCTTGGCGCAGGTGATCATGTCCGGCACGTAGCCGAACTTGTCGCAGGCGAACATTGTGCCGAGCCGGCCGAAGGCGCAGATGACCTCGTCGGAGACGAGCAGCACGTCGTACTTGTCGCAGATCTCGCGGACCCGCTGGAAGTATCCGGGCGGCGGCGGGAAGCAGCCGCCGGCGTTCTGCACGGGCTCCAGGAACACCGCGGCGACGGTCTCCGGGCCCTCGAAGAGGATCTCCTGCTCGATCTGGTCGGCGGCCCAGCGGCCGAAGGCCACCGGGTCGTCACCGAAGAGCGGGGCGCGGTAGATGTTGGTGTTCGGCACCTTGTGCGCGCCGGGGACCAGCGGCTCGAAGGGGGCCTTCAGGGCCGGCAGACCGGTGATCGACAGGGCGCCCTGCGGGGTGCCGTGGTAGGCGACGGCGCGCGAGATGACCTTGTACTTGGTCGGCTTGCCCTGGAGCTTGAAGTACTGCTTGGCCAGCTTCCAGGCGGTCTCGACGGCCTCGCCGCCACCGGTGGTGAAGAAGACCTTGTTGAGGTCGCCCGGCGCGTAGTCGGCCAGCCGCTCGGCCAGCTCGACGGCCTTCGGGTGGGCGTAGGACCACACCGGGAAGAAGGCCAGCTCCTGCGCCTGCTTGTACGCCGTCTCGGCGAGCTCGTGACGGCCGTGACCGGCGTTGACCACGAACAGGCCGGAGAGGCCGTCGAGGTACCGCTTGCCCTGGTCGTCGTAGATGTAGGTGCCCTCACCCCGCACGATGGTGGGAACGGGGGCGTTCTCGTAGTCCGACATGCGGGTGAAGTGCATCCACAGGTGGTCGTACGCGGTTCGGCTGAGGTCCTTGCTCACGGCTATCGGGTTCCCCACATATAGGTCTGCTTCTTGAGCTTGAGGTAGACGAAGCTCTCGGTGGAGCGAACGCCGGGTATGGCCCGGATGCGCTTGTTGATCGTCTCCAGCAGGTGGTCGTCGTCCTCGCAGACGATCTCCACCATCAGGTCGAACGAGCCCGCGGTCATCACCACGTACTCGCACTCGGCCATGGCCGACAGGGCCTCTGCCACGGGGTCGAGGTCGCCCTCGACGTTGATGCCGACCATCGCCTGCCGCCGCAGGCCCACGGTGAGCGGGTCCGTGACGGCGACGATCTGCATCACGCCCTGATCGAGCAGCTTCTGGACGCGCTGGCGCACGGCGGCTTCGGAGAGGCCGACGGCCTTGCCGATCGCGGCGTACGGACGACGCCCGTCCTCCTGGAGCTGCTCGATGATTGCGAGGGAGACGGCATCGACCGCTGGGGACGATCCGTTCCCTGTCCTGGAGTCTGCGCTGCGACTGGCCACGAACTCACTCTGCACCGAGACTCGTCTGTCTCGCAACCCCAAATCGATGAAATTCGTTGTTTGAGGGTCTGGATCTCACTGAATCCGAAGTTCCCGGCGGGTGGGTATGTCGAAAGCGTCACCGGAACGATTAGGGTGGACATCTCACCCATCGGACAGCCGACAGGAGGGGTGGTTGTGACCACCGAGGTGCGCCGTCTGCGCAACTACATCAACGGAGAGTTCCGGGACGCCGCGGACGGGCGGACCATTGATGTGGTCAACCCGGTGACGGAAGAGGTCTACGCGACCTCCCCGCTCTCCGGTCAGGCCGATGTCGATGCCGCCATGGACGCCGCTGCCGCCGCGTTCCCCGCCTGGCGTGACGTCACGCCCGCGGAGCGCCAGAAGGCCCTGCTGAAGATCGCGGACGCCTTCGAGGAGCGGGCCGAGGACCTGATCGCGGCCGAGTCGGAGAACACCGGCAAGCCGCTGGAGCTCACCCGTACCGAAGAGGTCCCGCCGATGGTGGACCAGATCCGCTTCTTCGCGGGCGCCGCCCGGATGCTCGAAGGCCGCTCGGCCGGCGAGTACATGGAGGGCCTCACCTCCATCGTCCGGCGTGAGCCGGTCGGGGTCTGCGCGCAGGTGGCGCCGTGGAACTACCCGATGATGATGGCTGTGTGGAAGTTCGCCCCGGCGCTCGCCGCGGGCAACACCGTCGTCATCAAGCCGTCCGACACCACCCCGGCGTCGACTGTGCTGATCGCCGAGATCATCGGCCAGATCCTCCCCAAGGGCGTCTTCAACGTCATCTGCGGCGACCGGGACACCGGCCGTGCGATGGTCGAGCACCCGACCCCGGCGATGGCCTCCATCACCGGTTCGGTACGGGCCGGCATGCAGGTCGCCGAGTCCGCGGCCAAGGACGTCAAGCGCGTCCACCTGGAGCTCGGTGGCAAGGCGCCCGCCGTGGTCTTCGAGGACAGCGACATCGCCAAGGCCGTCGAGGGCATCTCCGGCGCGGGCTACTTCAACGCGGGCCAGGACTGTACGGCCGCGACCCGCGTGCTGGTCCACGAGTCCATCCACGACGAGTTCGTCACCGCGCTCGCCAAGGCCGCCGCCGACACGAAGACCGGGCAGCCGGACGACGAGGACGTGCTGTACGGCCCGCTGAACAACGCCAACCAGCTGAAGCAGGTCAGCGGCTTCATCGAGCGCCTCCCCGCGCACGCCAAGGTCGAGGCCGGTGGCCACCGGGTCGGTGAGAAGGGCTACTTCTACGCCCCGACCGTCGTCTCCGGGCTCAAGCAGGACGACGAGATCATCCAGAACGAGGTCTTCGGCCCGGTCATCACGGTCCAGTCGTTCACCGACGAGGCCCAGGCCCTGGAGTACGCGAACGGCGTCGAGTACGCGCTGGCGTCCTCGGTGTGGACCAAGGACCACTCCCGCGCGATGCGGATGTCCAAGAACCTCGACTTCGGCTGCGTGTGGATCAACACTCACATCCCGCTCGTCGCCGAGATGCCGCACGGCGGGTTCAAGAAGTCCGGATACGGCAAGGACCTCTCCGCGTACGGCTTCGAGGACTACACCCGGATCAAGCACGTCATGACGTCGCTCGACTGAGACCGCCCGGCGGACATCGCGGTGCAGGCTACGGCCCCGGGCTCCGGCCCGGGGCCGTTTCGCGTCCTCCGGCGGCCGGGTGCCCGCACCATCGACAGGGTGTGCGGACCGGGTGGGTGGCGCTGGACGGTTGGTCCATTGCCCGCCGCGTCCCCCGACCGGCATCCTGCGCAGGTGCGAGCGATCCCGAACAACCCCATGTCCCGCCGTTCCCTGCTGCGCGCCCTCGGGGCGGGAGCGGCCGGTGCCACGCTGGCGGGCTGCGGAGTGCCCGCAGCCTATGTGGAGCCGGGGGACCGGGCCGGACGCGACAGCTCGCGGCGCGACCGTTCCCTGCACTTCGCCAACTGGCCGCTCTACATCGACACCGACGACGAGAACGAGTCGAAGCGGCCCACCCTCGACGCGTTCACACGGCGGACCGGGATCTCCGTCACGTACACCGAGGAGATCAACGACAACGACGAGTTCTTCGGGAAGATCAGTCCGGCGCTGATGAACCACCAGCGGACGGGCCGGGACCTGATCGTCATCAGCGACTGGATGGCCGCCCGCTTCGTACGTCTGGGCTGGGTGCAGGAGATGGACCGGGCGAGGCAGCCCAATGTCGCCAAGTACCTCGACCCGCAGTTGCGTTCGCCCGCGTTCGACGAGGGCCGGCGGCACAGTGTTCCGTGGCAGTCCGGGATCACCGGCATCGCGTACAACCGCGAGAAGCTCGGCCGCGAGATCCGGCACACGGGCGAGCTGTGGGCCGACGACCTGCGGGGGAAGGTGACCCTGCTGTCCGGGCTGGACGAGTCGTTCGCGCTGCTGATGCAGGGCAATGGCGTCGACATCACCCGTTGGACGGCCGACGACTTCCATCTGATGTGCGAGCAGGTGGAGAAGCGGGTGAAGTCCCGGCACATCCGCCGCTTCACCGGCAACGACTACATCAAGGACCTGGCCACCGGTGATGTGCTCGCCTGTCAGGCGTACTCCGGTGATGTCATCCAGCTCCAGGCCGACAACCCGGAGATCGAGTTCATGGTGCCCGAGGAGGGTGCCGAGCTCTGGTCGGAGTCGCTGATGATCCCCAACCTCGCCGAGCACAAGCGCAACGCGGAGAAGCTGGTCGACTTCTACTACCGGCCGGAGGTCGCGGCCGAACTGGCCACCTGGGTCAACTACGTCTGCCCGGTCCCGGCCGCCCGGGAGATCCTGGCCTCCGCCAAGGACGAGGAGACGGCCGCGCTCGCCGAGGACCCGCTCGTCTTCCCCGACGACGCGATGCGCCGACGGCTGGCGATCGCCCGCGACATCACGTCCGAGGAGCGCACCGGCTTCGCCAAGAAGTGGAACTCCATCGTCGGGCTGTGAGTGGGCCGGAGCAGTTTTTGAACACGTTCATGATGGGCGTACGCTGCGGACATGAGCGAGCGAGCCCTCTTGCGGCGCATCCGCGTGTGGTTGGTCATCTTCATCGTCTGTCTGGTGCTGAGCGGGCTGACCGCCTTCCCGCTCGTCACCGAACTCCGCTGGGCCGAGGACGTCCTGGCCTCCTCGCCCGTGCCCGAGCACCTGCCGTCCCTGATGGAGTGGATCACCCGGGTCAGGGAAGGGCTCGACGCGGCCGACGCGTCGTACCCCTTCGTCCTGTACGGCACCGACTGGCTCGCCTTCGCCCACCTCGTCATCGCGGTCGCGTTCTACGGCCCCTACCGTGACCCGGTCCGCAACATCTGGGTGATCGAGTTCGGCATGATCGCCTGCGCGGGGATCATCCCGCTCGCCCTGATCTGCGGACCCCTGCGGGACATCCCCGTCTGGTGGACGGTGATCGACATGTCCTTCGGCGTCTTCGGAGTGATCCCGCTGCTGCTTCTGCGCCGGCTGATCAAGCGGCTGGAAGCGGCGGCGCATGCGGCGGCGGATGCGGCGGCGGGAGAGGTGACGGGAGAGGTGACGGGCGGATCGCCGTCCGGGCCGTCGGCGCCCGCCCCGGCGGTCTGAGCCGCACCGGACGGCGGCGGTCAGGGCCCCGGCCGTCCGCTGTCCGGGTCCTCCGCCCGGCGGCGGTCCGGATCACCCGGCCGACGGCGGGCCGAAGGCCGCCACCACGAGCTTCATCGCCGTGGCGTTCGCGTCCTGCCCCTTCGCGTCCGTCGCGTTGACGCTGTAGACCAGGGTCCGGGACAGATCACGCGTGGCCGCCACCACGGAGTTGTAGCCCCAGCGGCCCCCCGTCTTCCCCCAGACCTGGCGGCCGCCCAGCGTCATCACGGAAAGCCCCGCGCTGTACTGGGCGGGCTTCCCCGATCCGTGGTCGCGCACCGACGGGTCCGGCAGTGTGAACATCTCCTCCAGCAGCGGCCCGCGCACCACCTGCCCCCGGAACAGGGCCTTCGTGAAGCGCTCCAGATCGGCGGTGGTGGAGATGATGTCCCCCGCCGCCCACCCGTCGGTCGCCCCCCACACCGACACGTCCCTCAGCTCCGTACCGCCGCCGGGCTTCTCGAAGACCTGGTAGCCGCGGTTGTGGGGGCCCTGGATACGGGGGTCGGTCCCCGGGTAGGAGGTGGAGCGCAGCCCGAGCGGGCGCAGGATGCGCGCGCCGACCTGGTCCGCGTACGCGTCGCCGGTGACCTTCTCGATCAGCAGCCCCAGCACGGTGTAGTTGATGTTGAGGTAGTGCTGGCTGCGGCCCGGCGCGAACTCCCGCTCCTTCGCCATCGCGGAGGCGGCCATTTCGCGCGGGGTGTGCAGGTCGAAGCGGTGAGCGTACCGCTCCTCGACGGTGTCGCCGCCCGGCAGGCCGGCGGCCGGGATGCCGCTGGTGTGGTTGAGGAGCTGGCCCACGGTGACCCGCCCGTACCGTGCCGGGATCAGGTCCGGGAGGTAGTGCCGGGCCGTACGGTCCAGGGCGATCGCGCCCTCGTCCGCCAGCTGGAGGACCGTGGCCGCCGTGAACACCTTGGTCACCGACCCCGCCCGGAAGCGGGCGTCGGGGTCGGCGGGGCGGCCGGAGACCAGATCGTGCACGCCCGCACTGCCCCGCCAGCCGCCGTCGCCGCCGCCGACCCGGACGAGCGCGGCGGTGGCGTCGGCATTCGGCAGCCCGCTGATCGCCGCGCGCAGCGCGTCGGCGTCCGGGGCGTCGTGCGGGCGGGCCGCGGCGTCCGGGGCGGTGGAGGTGCCCGCGACCGCCGGCGCGGCGAAAGTGCTTGCGAACGCCGGGGCGGCCGGGCCGCACACGACGCCGAGAACCAGGGTTGCGGCGAGAAGGGCACGGGTGTGGGTACGGGGGTGCATCAGGTGCCTCCGAGGGGCATGAAGTCCGTAACTGCTCGATGACTCCATCCTGTTGACCCACGGGCCCCGGCGGATCACCGGAGCGGGTGGTCCTCGCCCCGTGATCTCCTCGCCTGTGCGGGGGAGGAGAGCGCGGCCTCTCCCTCCGGCGAGGGAGCGACGAGCCCCGTCTCGTACGCGCAGATGACCGCCTGGATCCGGTCCCGCAGGCCCAGCTTGGACAGCACGTTGCCCACATGCGTCTTCACCGTGTGCTCGCTGACCACGAGCGCGGCCGCTATCTCCGCGTTGGACAGACCGCGGGCCAGATGCAGCAGGGTCTCCCGCTCCCGGGCGGTCAGCACCTCCAGCCGCTGCGCGGACGGTGCGGCGGAGGCGGTCGCGGGCGGTCGGGCGGTGTACTCGGCGATCAGCCGGCGCGCCACCGACGGGGCCAGCAGCGAGTCACCGGCCGACACCACCCGCACCGCGTGCACCAGGTCGTCCCGGCGGACGTCCTTCAGCAGAAAGCCGCTCGCGCCCGCGTGCAGGGACTCATAGACATACTCGTCCGCGTCGAACGTGGTCAGCATGACCGTCCGGCACGCGCTCTGCGCGCTGATCGCCCGGCACGCCTCGATGCCGTCCATGACGGGCATCCGGATGTCCAGCAGCGCCACGTCGGGCCGCAGCCGCCGCACCGCGTCGAGAGTCCGCTCACCGTCACCGGCCTCCGCGACCACCTCGATGTCCGGCTGCGCGTCCAGGATCATCGCGAATCCGCTGCGCACCAGCTCCTGGTCGTCGGCCACCACCACGCGGATCGTCAACTCCCCACCTCCGAAAGCGACGTTACTAGGGGCAGGGTGACCCGGACGCGAAAGCCCCGGCCCTCGGGCAGGGGGCCCGCCCGGACCGTCCCGCCGTGGGCGGCGGCCCGTTCCCGGATGCCGACCAGCCCGTGCCCGGCGCCGGTGCCTGCCGCGGTGTCCGGACCCGGACCCGGACCCGGACCCGGACCCGCGGCCGAACCCGGGTCCGGGTTCGCGTCCGATTGCGTTCCGGGACCCGTGCCGCGTCCGTCGTCCGTGATGGTGAGGGTCAACGTATCTGCCCCATAGGCCAGTTGTACGTGTACGGAGTCGGCGCGGGCGTGCCGGACCACATTCGTCAGCGCCTCCTGCACGATCCGGTGGACCGTCGCCTCGGTGTCCGGCCCGAGCGGTCGCGCCCGCCCGGTCGTCGTGCACTCGACCCGCGGACCGCTCGCCCGTACCCGTTCCAGCAACCCCGGCAGCTCCGCCAGCGTGGGCTGCGGGGAGCGGGGCGGGTCCGCGGGCCCGGAGCCGTCCTCGCGCAGCACCCCGAGCATCCGGCGCAGCTGCGTCATCGCGTCCCGCCCGGTCTCCGAGATGGCGTCGAACGCGGCCTCCGCGCGTTCCGGGGCCGTGCGCACCGCCACCGGGCCCGCTTCCGCCTGCACGATCATCAGGCTCACCGCATGGGAGAGGATGTCGTGCATCTCCCTTGCGATCCGGGCCCGTTCGCGGGCCGCCGCCCGCTCCGCCTCGATCCGGTGGGTCAGCTCCAGCTGCCGGGCCCGGTCCTCCATCGCGCGGATGTACGCCTTGCGGGTGTGGGTGAACCGTCCGAAGGCGTACGCCGCGGCGAACACGAACAGGGAGAAGAGCAGTTCCCTGGCCTCACCCGTGTTCCACGCGACCGACGGGAACACCGCCGCGCCGACCAGCACCGCGACCGCGAGCCGCCGGGGCGGCGAGCAGAGCTCGGCCACCGTGTAGAACGTCACCAGACCCGTGTACGGCAAGGGCTGGCCCGGACCGTCGACCGTGAACTTGTACAGCGCACCGGCCGCGAGCACGGCGATCAGCACGGTGACCGGTGCGCGCCGCCGGGCCACCAGCGGCAGCACGGTCAGTGTCGTCAGGCCGTACGAGGCCCAGGTGGCGGCCGGCAGGCCGGCGGAGCGCGGCACCACGAACGGCATGGTCACGGCGGCCTGTACCAGCAGCGCCACGCCGATGTCGGTGACCCACGGCCCCCGCGGGCGCCACCGGCCCCCGCGTATCGGCATCAGGGCTTCCGGGCCACCGCGCCGAACTGGGCCACCTCGGGCGTCCCGGTCTCCGCGTCGGCGCGCCAGCGCGAGCAGGACACGATGCCCGGCTCCAGGATCTCCAGGCCGTCCAGGAACGCGGCGAACTCGGCGCGGCTGCGGGCGGTGATCGGCGGAGTGGCGTTCTCGTTCCAGAAGCGCATCGCCGCCTCGTTGCCCTCGCCGCCCAGTTCCAGCGTGGGGTGGGTGAGTACCAGATAGCTGCCCGAGGGCACCGCGGCCATCAGTTCGCGCACGATGGTCAGCGCCTCGTCCGTGTCCAGGACGAAGTTCAGGATGCCGAGCATCATCACCGCGACCGGCCGGCCCAGGTCCAGCGTCGGTTCGACGGCCCGGATGATCCGCTCCGGGTGGTGGGCGTCCGCGTCGATGTACTCGGTGACGCCTTCGGGCGAGCTGGTGAGCAGGGCCCGCGCGTGGGCCAGCACGATCGGGTCGTTGTCGACGTACACGACGCGTGAGTGCGGCGCGGTGTGCTGGGCGATCTCATGGGTGTTGTTGAAGGTCGGCAGACCGGTGCCGATGTCCAGGAACTGGCTGATGCCCCTGTCACCGGCCAGGTGCCGCACGGCCCGGCCGAGGAACGCCCGGTCGGCGCGGGCCACTTCGCCGATGCTGGGGTACATGCCGGTGACCTGCTCGCCGACCGCCCGGTCGACGGGGTAGTTGTCCTTGCCGCCCAGCCAGTAGTTCCACACCCGGGCGTTGTGGGCGATGTCGGAACGGACGCGGGCGGGGACGGAGTGCTGGCTGGGGTCGGTCACGTCTGCTCCTCTGGTGCCGGGCGGGGCATCACGGGCGATGCGGGCACCGCCCATCATGCCGGACAGATCAAGGAACCCGCCTGGTGGGTGAGTTGGCGAGCACCCGGTGCAGCGCGTCCACCCGGTTGGTGGTGATCGAGTCGACACCCCGTTCGATCAGGCGTCGCATGGTGCGCTTGGTGTCGGCCGTCCAGGCGGAGACCAGCAGCCCGTCCCGGTGCGCGCGGTCGGTCAGCTCCCGGCTCACCAGGGCGAACCGGTAGTTCAGCCAGCGCGGCTTCACCGCGTCCAGCAGCACGGCGCGCGGCGGGGCGAGCGTGGTCCAGGTCAGGGCGATCTCGGCGGACGGATCTGCGGCGCGCACCCGCAGCATCGCCCCGGCGCCCGCGCAGTAGTACGCGCGCTCGCCCGCCCCGCACTCGCGGACCACCCCGACGATCTTCCGTACGGACGCGTCCGTGGCACCGGGCAGATCGACCATCACCCGGTGCGCCCCCGCCGCGAGCAGTGCCTCGCGCAGGGTGGGCACCCCGCCCCGGGTCAGCTCCAGCAGCTCCTGGTGATCGAGGCGGTCCAGTCGGCGGTCGTGGCCCCACAGCCGTTCCAGGGTGGCGTCGTGGAGCAGGACGGGCACCCCGTCGCGGGTCACCCGGACGTCGATCTCGACCGCGTCCGCCCCCCGTTCGAGGGCGGAGCGGATCGAGGGCAGGGTGTTCTCGCGGGCCCGGTACGGATCGCCGCGATGCCCCACGGCGGTGACAGCGCTGGTGGTGCCGACAGGTTTGGCCATGGGGCCATTGTGACCAGTGGGGTCAGCGGCCGGGGGCCTCCAGCCAGTTCGCCGTGTACGTGTCGATCTCGGAGGCGAGCTTCCGCTTGCCGGCCGGGTCGAGGAAGGATGCCTCCACCGCGTTCTTCGCGAGCGCGGCGATGCCCCGCTCGTCGAGCTCCAGCAGGCGGGCCGCCACCGCGTACTCGTTGTTGAGGTCGGTGCCGAACATGGGCGGGTCGTCACTGTTGATGGTGACCAGGACGCCCGCCCGCACCATCTCCTTGATGGGGTGCTGCTCGATGTCGGTGACGGCGCGGGTGGCGATGTTCGAGGTCGGGCAGACCTCCAGCGCGATCCGGTGCTCGGCCAGGTGCTCCAGCAGCTTGGGGTCCTGGGTGGCGCTGGTGCCGTGGCCGATGCGCTCGGCGCGCAGCGCGGTGAGCGCGTCCCAGATCGTCTGCGGGCCGGTGGTCTCCCCGGCGTGCGGCACGGAGTGCAGGCCCTCGGCGATGGCGCGGTCGAAGTAGGGCTTGAACTGCGGGCGGTCGACCCCGATCTCCGGTCCGCCCAGACCGAAGGAGACCAGTCCCTCGGGCCGCAGGTCCACGGCGAGCCGGGCGGTCTCCTCGGCCGAGACGAGCCCCGCCTCGCCGGGGATGTCGAAGCACCAGCGCAGGACGACGCCCAGCTCGGCCTCGGCGGCCTTGCGGGCGTCCTCGATGGCCTCCATGAAGGCCTGCTCCGGGATGCCCCGCCGGACCGAGCTGAACGGGGTGATGGTCAGCTCCGCGTACCGGATGTTCTGCCGGGCCATGTCCCGGGCGACCTCGAAGGTCAGCAGCCGGACGTCCTCGGGGGTGCGGATCAGGTCCACCACCGAGAGGTAGACCTGGATGAAGTGGGCGAAGTCGGTGAAGGTGAAGTAGTCGGCCAGCGCCTCGGGGTCCGTGGGGACCTCGGAGTCGGGGTGGTGGGCGGCCAGCTCGGCGACGATGCGGGGCGAAGCGGATCCGACGTGATGGACGTGGAGCTCGGCCTTGGGCAGCCCCGCGATGAAGGGGTGCGGATCGGTCATCGGATTTCTCCCGGTTCTCGAAGAATTTCGGCCGGGCTCACCGGCTGCACCGATCATCGTAGGCGGGGCCCGGTGACCGGGGGCCGGGCCGTAGCATGACGGAACCACGATGGGGGAGGCCCATGTCAGACAACACAGAGCAGCCCGGGGGCGGGCCCGCGCCGCGCGATCCGTGGGCGCCACCGGACAGCCGGGTGGAGCTGGGCAAGCAGCCGCCCGCCGACGCCCGTCCGCCCGCGGTGCACGACCAGCCGACGATGGCGTCGATGCCGGGCGCCGGAACGGGCCCGGGGGACGGGACCGGACCGATACCCGCGCCCGGACCGATACCGGGCGCCGGCGGCTTCGGCCCGGCGCCCGCCGACGTACCACCACCGCCGCCCGGTCCGAACGGCCCGGGACAGATGCCGCCGCCCGGCCCCGGTGCGCCCGCCGGTCACTACGGTTACCCGGCGCCGCCCGCGCAGCCGTACGGCGGCTACCCGGGCTACAACTCCTTCAGCGGCCCGGCCGCCTGGGCCCCGGCGCCGTCGAACGGCCTGGGCACCGCCGCGATGGTGCTCGGCATCATCTCGGTGGTCGGCTTCTGCCTCTACGGGGTCAACATCGTCCTCGGTATCCTCGCGCTGACCTTCGGCATCATCGGCCTCGGCCGTGCCAAGCGCGGCGAGGCCACCAACAGGGGCATGGCGATCGCCGGGGTCATCCTCGGCTCCGTCGGCATGGTCATCGGTGCAGCGTTCCTCGGCGTCATCATCTGGGCCGCCACGAACGCCGACAGCGACGAGGAGTTCGGCGAGACCTACGACGACCCGTTCGCCACGTCGCTGGTCATCGGGGGAACCCGCTAAGGGCCGTCCGACGCACAGCGCCGCCCGGCGGGGCGGCGCTGTCGTCCGCGCAGGCAAGGCACCGAGTGCACCCAGCGCACGAAGCACACGCGTGAAACGTACGGAACGTACGGTGCCGGCTCAGGCCGCCGTATCCGCGCGCAGCCGCGTACGCGCCTCCATCAGCGCGAAGCCCAGCAGATTCAGCCCCCGCCACTGCTGCGGACGCTCCGCCCGCTCGTCGTCCGCCGCGAGCCCGATGCCCCAGATCCGGTCCACGGGGCTCGCCTCGACCAGTACCCGCTCCCCGGTGTTCAGCAGATACTCGCGCAGGTCCGGGTCCTGGCCGAACTTGTGGACGCTGCCCGCCACCACCAGCGCGAAGCGCTCCCGCTTCCACACGTCCTCGTCGAAGCCGCGCACCGTCCGGCCGGCCTTCTTCGCCGCCGCCGGGCTGCTCGCCTCCACGGCCTCGCGCTCGGCCGCCGCGTCGCCGAAGAGCCGCGCCTTGCCCGCCATCATCCAGTGCTCGGCCGACGGATAGGTCACCGAGTCCACGGTGAACGGCGAGGGCCACCACTGGCTCAGGCAGCTCGAACCGATGCGTCCGTCGGGGCGCGGGCGGTGCCCCCAGAACGGCAGATACTTCACCCGCTCGCCACGTGCCAGATCCGCCAGAAGGTCATCAATCTGTCCCATGACAGCTGAGTGTGGCATCCGCCACGGACACTCCGTACGGGGATTTCCGCACTGACGCGACACATGGTCGACAGATTCCGTCGCGTAACCAAAAGGCAACAACGGAATCACTTGTTGGGCTGGGGTGCCTCTGTCAGGATCGGCACTCAATTCACGAAGAAGCTACGCCGACCCCGCCCAGCGGGTACAGCGGCGGAGGAGAACGTCATGGGCAACGGCATCCAGGTGCAGGACCGCTTCGCGAAGGGTGCGCAGTTCATCGGCGGCGAACTGCTCCCCGGTACGTCGGGGCGCCACCACGAAGTGGTGAACCCGGCAACGGGCGAGAGCGTCCTGCGCTACGAACTCGCGGGCACCGACGACGTGGACGCGGCCGTCGCCGCCGCCCGCGCGGCCTTCCCCGGCTGGTCGGGCGCCACCCCCGCCGAGCGGTCCGAGGCGATGCACCGCTTCGCGGCCGTCCTCGCGGAGCAGGCGGACGACTTCGCGTACGCCGAGTCGCTCCAGTGCGGGAAACCGATCAAGCTCTCCACCGAGTTCGACGTGCCGGGCACCGTCGACAACACGTCGTTCTTCGCGGGCGCCGCCCGCCATCTGGAGGGCCGGTCCGCCGCCGAGTACGACGGCGATCACACCTCCTACGTACGCCGCGAGGCGATCGGTGTCGTCGGCTCCATCGCCCCTTGGAACTACCCGCTCCAGATGGCCGCCTGGAAGATCCTCCCGGCCATCGCCGCGGGCAACACCATCGTGCTCAAGCCCGCCGAGATCACCCCGCTGACCTCGCTGATGTTCGCGCAGGCGGCCCGTACGGCGGGCATCCCCGACGGGGTGATCAACGTCGTCACGGGCGCGGGCAAGGACGCGGGCGAACACCTCGTCGGCCACCCGGACGTCGTGATGACCTCGTTCACCGGCTCCACCGCCGTCGGCAAGCGGGTCGCGGAGATCGCCACCTCCACCGTCAAACGCCTCCACCTCGAACTCGGCGGCAAGGCCCCCTTCCTGGTCTTCGACGACGCCGACCTCGAAGCCGCGGTCAACGGGGCGGTCGCCGGAGCCCTCATCAACACCGGCCAGGACTGCACCGCCGCCACCCGTGCCTACGTCCAGCGTCCGCTGTACGACGCCTTCGTGCGGGGCGTCGCCGCGCTGATGGAGACCGTGCGGCTCGGTGACCCCTTCGACCCGTCGACCGACCTCGGCCCGCTGATCAGCCACGCCCAGCGCGACCGGGTCGCCGGATTCGTCGAGCGGGCCCGTGCGTACGCCACCGTCGTCACCGGCGGCGAGGCCCCCGGCGGCGACCTCGCCGACGGTGCCTACTACCGGCCGACCCTGATCGCGGACGCCGCCCAGGACAGCGAGATCGTCCAGTCGGAGATCTTCGGCCCGGTCCTGGTGGTGCTGCCCTTCGACAGCGACGACGAGGGCATCGCGCTGGCCAACGACACCCCGTACGGACTCGCCGCCTCCGCCTGGAGCCGCGACCTGTACCGCGCGGGCCGTGCCACCCGTGAGATCAAGGCGGGCTGTGTCTGGATCAACGACCACATCCCGATCATCAGCGAGATGCCGCACGGCGGATACAAGGCCAGCGGCTTCGGCAAGGACATGTCGTCGTACTCCTTCGAGGAGTACACCCAGGTCAAGCACGTCATGTACGACAACACCGCGGTTGCCCGCAAGGACTGGCACCGCACGATCTTCGGGGACCGATAGAAGCTGCCGCCGACCAGCGGCCACACCCACCCGAAAGGGCAACGCGTATGGAGAGTCACGAGCCCGACCACCTCTCGCCGGCCCAGCTGGCGGCCATGAGGCGGAGTCTGACCACCGGCAGGGGAGCCCTCACCCGCCGTTCGCTGCTGCGCGCCTCCGGCACGGGCGCGCTCGCGCTCGGCGGGCTCGGCACCCTCGCCGCGTGCGGCATCCCGCCCGCCAAGCGCGCGGACGGCTCGGCCGCCGCCTCCGACGACCACTCGGCCGAGGAGAAGCGGGTCACCTTCTCCAACTGGACCGAGTACATGGACGTCGGCGAGGACGACAAGGGCCGGCCCTCCCTGGAGGCGTTCACCGAACGCACCGGGATCACGGTCAAGTACACCGAGGACATCAACGACAACGTCGAGTTCTTCGGCAAGATCAAGCCACAGCTCGCGGCCGGCCAGGACACCGGCCGCGACCTCATCTGCGTCACCGACTGGCTGGCCGCCCGCATGATCCGGCTGGGCTGGGTGCAGAAGCTCGACCCGGCGAACCTGCCGCACGCCTTCGCCAACCTCTCCTCCCAGTTCCGCACCCCCGACTGGGACCCGGGCCGCTCCTACTCCTACCCCTGGACCGCCATCCCCGCCGTCATCGCCTACAACACGAAGGCCACCGGCGGCCGCAAGGTCGACTCCGTCACCCAGCTGCTGGACGACCCCAAGCTCAAGGGCAAGGTCTCCTTCCTCTCCGAGATGCGCGACTCGGTCGGCCTGACCCTCCTCGACATGGGCAAGGACCCCGGCGACTTCACCGACGCCGACTACGACGCCGCGATCGGCCGGATGCAGAAGGGCGTCGACAAGAAGCAGATACGCCGCTTCACCGGCAACGACTACACCGCCGACCTGAGCAAGGGCGACATCGCCGCCTGTGTCGCCTGGGCCGGGGACATCATCCAGCTCCAGGCCGACAACCCGGACATCAAGTACGCGATCCCGGCCGCCGGTTACATCACCTCCACGGACAACCTGCTCGTCCCCGCGCGGGCCCGGCACAAGACCAACGCCGAGAAGCTCATCGACTACTACTACGAGCCGAAGGTCGCCGCCCAGCTCGCCGCGTACATCAACTACGTCTGCCCCGTCGACGGCGTGCGCGACGAACTCGCCAGGATCGACGAGTCGATGGCCTCCAACACCCTGATCCTCCCCGACAAGGCGATGGCGGCGAAGTCCCGCTCCTTCCGCTCGCTGAGCACGGAGGAAGAGACGGCGTACGAAGAGAAGTTCGCCAAGCTCATCGGAGCCTGAGCCGGCCGTTCGGCGCCTCTCACGCCGCCGACGCCGTCCCGTTCCTCCCTCCCCGATCTCTCCCCCGAACACACTGGGACCGCGACCCATGACACAGCAGCAGACAGCGGGCGGCGATGTCCGCCTCTCCGGGATCAGCAAGACGTACGGCTCCTTCACCGCCGTACAGCCCCTCGATCTGACCGTTCCGCAAGGCTCCTTCTTCGCGCTGCTCGGCGCGTCCGGCTGCGGCAAGACCACCACCCTGCGGATGATCGCGGGCCTGGAGGAGGCGACCACCGGCACGGTCATGCTCGGCGACCGGAACATCACCGGCCTGCCCCCGTACAAGCGGCCCGTCAACACCGTCTTCCAGAGCTACGCGCTCTTCCCGCACCTGGACATCACCGACAACATCGCGTTCGGGCTGCGCAGGCGCGGCATCAAGTCGGTGAAGAAACAGGTCGACGACATGCTGGAACTCGTCGAGCTCGGCGACTTCGCCCGGCGCAAGCCGCACCAGCTCTCCGGTGGCCAGCAGCAGCGCGTCGCCGTGGCCCGCGCGCTCATCAACCACCCGCAGGTCCTCCTGCTCGACGAGCCGCTCGGCGCCCTCGACCTCAAGCTGCGCCGCCAGATGCAGCTGGAGCTCAAGCGGATCCAGACCGAGGTCGGCATCACGTTCGTCCATGTCACCCACGACCAGGAGGAGGCCATGACCATGGCCGACACCGTCGCGGTGATGAACGGCGGCCGCGTCGAACAGCTCGGCGCGCCCGCCGACCTGTACGAGAACCCCCGTACGACCTTCGTCGCGAACTTCCTCGGCACCTCGAACCTCATCGAGGGCGAGATCGTCTCCACCGGGGCGGAGCTCGTCGTCTCCGCGGGCGGAGCGAAACTCCGGCTGCCCGCCGAGCGATGTTCGGCCCCGACGGCGAACGGCGGCAGGCTGCTCCTCGGGGTGCGCCCGGAGAAGATCTCCCTCGCGCACGCCGAGGACGCCGGCGCGATAGCCGACGGCCGCAACCGTGTCACCGGCCGGATCGTCGACTCCAGCTTCATCGGGGTCTCCACGCAGTACGTGGTGCGCAGCGCGGCGGGCCAGGCGCTCCAGGTCTACGAGCAGAACGTCGAGCGTCGCGCGGGACTCGCCCCCGGGGCCGAGGTCGTCCTGCACTGGAACCCCGCCCACACCTTCGGTCTCGGCGCCGACCAGGACATCGACGCCGGTGTGGAGAGCGTGGAGGACGCGGCGTGAGTGTCACCGACGCGCCTCCCGCGAAGGCCACCGGGCCGCAGATACGCAAGCCCTCCACCCGCAAGCGGCTCGTCCCGTACTGGCTGCTGCTCCCCGGCATCCTGTGGCTCGTCGTCTTCTTCGCCCTGCCGCTCGTCTACCAGGCGTCGACCTCCGTGCAGACCGGGTCCCTGGAGAAGGGGTTCGAGGTCACCTGGCACTTCGCGACCTACTGGGACGCGCTGCGGGACTACTACCCGCAGTTCATCCGCTCCCTGCTGTACGCGGGCACCGCCACGATCCTGTGTCTGCTGCTCGGCTACCCGCTGGCCTATCTCATCGCGTTCAAGGCGGGCCGCTGGCGCAACCTGGTGCTGGTGCTGGTCATCGCCCCGTTCTTCACCAGCTTCCTGATCCGCACGCTGGCCTGGAAGACGATCCTCGCGGACGGCGGCGCGGTCGTCGACGTCCTCAACACGCTGCACGTCCTGGACGTCACCAGCTGGCTCGGCTGGACCGAGTCCAACCGGGTGCTCGCCACCCCGATGGCCGTCGTCTGCGGACTGACGTACAACTTCCTGCCGTTCATGATCCTGCCGCTCTACACCTCGCTGGAGCGCATCGACGGCAGGCTGCACGAGGCGGCGGGCGACCTGTACGCCACCCCCGCCACCACCTTCCGCAAGGTGACGTTCCCGCTGTCCATGCCCGGCGTCGTCTCCGGCACCCTGCTGACGTTCATCCCGGCGAGCGGCGACTACGTCAACGCGGAACTGCTCGGCTCCACCGACACCAAGATGGTCGGCAGCGTCATCCAGACCCAGTTCCTGCGGGTCCTGGACTATCCGACGGCCGCCGCGCTCTCGTTCATCCTCATGGCGATCGTCCTGCTGATGGTCACCGCCTACATCCGCCGCTCCGGGACGGAGGACCTGGTCTGATGCCCGTACTGCGCTGGATTCGCCGCAATCTGATCGTCATCGCGGGTCTGCTGACCCTCGCGTACATGATCCTGCCGAACATCGTCGTGATGGTGTTCTCGTTCAACAAGCCGAACGGGCGCTTCAACTACGCCTGGCAGCGCTTCTCGCTGGACGCCTGGAAGGACCCCTGCGGGGTCGCCGACATGTGCGGCTCGCTCTCGCTCTCCCTCCAGATCGCCGCCTGGGCCACCGTCGGGGCGACCGTGCTCGGCACGATGATCGCCTTCGCGCTGGTCCGCTACCGCTTCCGGGCGCGCGGCGCGATCAACTCGCTGATCTTCCTGCCGATGGCGATGCCCGAGGTCGTCATGGCCGCGTCGCTGCTCACGCTCTTCCTCAACATGGGCGCCGAGCTGGGCTTCTGGACCGTGCTCATCGCCCACATCATGTTCTGCCTCAGCTTCGTGGTGACGGCGGTCAAGGCGCGGGTCATGTCGATGGACCCGCGCCTGGAGGAGGCCGCCCGCGACCTCTACGCGGGACCCGTGCAGACCTTCGTCCGGGTGACCCTGCCGATCGCGGCCCCCGGAATCGCCGCGGGAGCGCTGCTCGCCTTCGCGCTCTCCTTCGACGATTTCATCATCACCAATTTCAACGCGGGCTCGACCGTGACCTTCCCCATGTTCGTCTGGGGATCGGCACAGCGCGGCACACCCGTGCAGATCAACGTCATCGGTACGGCAATGTTCGTCCTTGCGGTATTGGTGGTACTCGCCGGCCAGCTTCTCGCGAACCGGCGGAAGAAAAGCGCCTGACCCTGAAAGTCCTGAAGGAGTTGGAAACCATGGCCCCAGCTGCCATGCGTAGTGCCGCACAATCACTCGCCGGTGCCAAGCCGGTCTCCTACTGGCTCGACGATCCCGCGAAGCCCGAGGCGCTCCCCGCCCTCACCGGCGACGCACACGCGGACCTGCTCGTCATCGGCGGCGGCTACAGCGGACTGTGGACCGCGCTGCTCGCCAAGGAACGCGACCCGGAGCGCGAGGTCGTCCTGGTCGAGGGGCACGAGGTGGGCTGGGCCGCCTCGGGCCGCAACGGCGGATTCTGCGCCGCCTCCCTCACCCATGGACTGCCCAACGGGCTGGAGCGCTGGCCCGACGAGATCAGGAAGCTGGAGGAGCTGGGCGAACGCAACCTCGACGCCATCGAGGACGCCGTCGCCCGCTACGCCATCGACTGCGAGTTCGAGCGCACCGGCGAGATCGATGTCGCCACCGAACCGCACCAGCTCGAAGAGCTGCGGGAATGGCACCAGGAGGCCGAGCGGCTGGGCTTCACCGGGCTGGAATTCCTGGACCGCGAGGCCCTGCGCGCCGAGGTCGACTCACCCACCTTCCTGGGTGGGCTCTGGGACCGCCGGGGGGTCGCCATGCTGCACCCCGCCAAGCTGGCCTGGGGGCTCAAGCGCGCCTGTCTCGACCTCGGTGTACGCATCCATGAGCACACCCGCGCCCTCGAACTCGCCCGCTCGGGTTCCGGCATGGCGGTGCGCACCCCGTACGGACGGGTCTTCGCCCGTCGGGTCGCCCTCGGCACCAACATCTTCCCCTCGCTCGTCAAGCGGGTGCGCCCGTACACCGTGCCGGTCTACGACTACGCGCTGATGACCGAACCGCTCACCCCCGAGCAGCTCGCCTCCATCGGCTGGAAGAACCGTCAGGGACTCGGCGACAGCGCCAATCAGTTCCACTATTTCCGGCTCTCCGCGGACCATCGCATCCTGTGGGGCGGATATGACGCGATCTATCCGTACGGGGGCCGGCTCAGCGCCGATCTGGATCAGCGGCCGGAGACCTTCCTGAAGCTCGCGGACCAGTTCTTCACCTGTTTTCCGCAGCTTTCCGGGCTGAGTTTCTCGCATGCGTGGGGCGGCGCGATCGATACCTGTTCCCGCTTCTCCGCCTTTTTCGGTACGGCCCATCAGGGGCGCGTCGCGTATGCCGCCGGATATACCGGGCTGGGCGTCGGGGCGACCCGGTTCGGGGCGGATGTGATGCTCGATCTGCTGTCCGGCGAGCGCACCGAGCGGACCGAACTGGAAATGGTCCGCTCCAAGCCCATGCCGTTCCCGCCGGAGCCCTTCGCGTGGGCCGGGATCGAACTCACCAAGCGGTCACTGGCCCGCGCCGACACGCACGGCGGCCACCGCAATCTGTGGCTGCGGACCATGGACCGCGTGGGGCTCGGATTCGACAGCTGACCAGCACCGATTCCCTTGTGACCCAGTTCACTACCAACGAGTAGCCAAAACCCGCGTCATGATCCGGGCCCGGCCCTCTCTCGCTCGTGTACGCATCGGCAGGACACTGCCGGTGGTCATGGAACGGGAAGGCAGGCCATGAGTGGCTCGGGGGTAAAGGCAGCGGTCCGGTGGCTCGTGTCGGTGGCACCGGATCCGGCCGCGTGCCGGTGGGAATGGGAGCGCAACCCTCGGGGGATCGTGCTCCTTCCCGCCGGCAAGCGCTGGGACGTGCTCATTCTTCCGGGGGAGCTGGGTTATCCGACGCTCGATGTGCTCACCCGTCTCGTCGAGCGGCCGGGTCCGGTCCTCGCCGACTTCGGCGATGCCCGGATGGGTTTCTTCGTGCCGCCGGGCACCGCGTCGCGCTGGCTCGGCACCGGCGTACGGGGGGCGGGGCCGGGCACCTGGATCGTCGTCCCCCATCCGGGACGGGCGGCCGGGGGAGTGCGGTGGCTGATCCCGCCGGACGGATCGGGGACCCTCACGGACGCGACGCTTCTGGAGCTCGCGATGCACGAGGCGGCGGCGTCGCTGGCGACGGCGGCCCGGGGCGGCGACGGGGACGACTCCGGGAACGAGGGGGGCCGCTGAGGGGAGCGTAGAGCCGGGACGGCGGGGCGGGACGGCGGGAGGGCCCGGCGCCGACCGCCCCCGCCGGGGAGCGCCAGAGGTCTTGACAACCTGATTGGTCTGGACCATGTTGTGCGCACGTCACACCCCATTCCCCCCTGCACGGAGGCTGTTGTGGAACGTACGGGACTCCCCGCCCGATATTCCGGACTTCTGGCCGCTTTCTCGGCTGCCCTGCTCGCCGCCGGAGCGCTGGTCGCCACGGCCCCGCCGGCGGGCGCCGCCGACGCCGAACTGGCGCGCAACGGCGGCTTCGAGGCGGGCCTGGACGGCTGGAGCTGTACGGGCGGCAGCGGAGCCGCTGTCAGCACGCCCGCGCACAGCGGCACTTCCGCGCTGCGGGCCACCCCGGCCGGCGCCGACTACGCCAAGTGCTCCCAGAGCGTGACGGTCAAGCCCGACTCCACGTACACGCTCAGCGCCTGGGTGCAGGGGTCCTACGTCTATCTCGGCGCGGCCGGCACCGGCACCACCGACGTCTCCACCTGGACCCAGTCCACCGGGGCCTGGAAGCAGCTCACCACCACCTTCAAGACCGGCCCGGCCACCACCTCGGTGAGCGTCTACACCCACGGCTGGTACGGCACCCCCGCCTACTACGCCGACGACCTCAGCCTTGTCGGACCGGGCGGCGACCCCGTCACGCTCCCGGCCACGCCCGCCGGACTGAAGGCCGGACCGGTCACCGCCTCCTCCGTCGACCTCTCCTGGACGGCCTCCGCCGGAGCCACCGGCTACCAGGTCTACCGGGGCGGTACGAAGGTGGCCTCCACCACCGCCACCTCGGCCACCGTGACGGGCCTGACCGCCTCGACCGCGTACAGCTTCCAGGTCGCCGCGGTCAACGCCGCCGGGGAGTCCGCGAAATCGGCCGCCGTCAGCGCCACCACCACGGCGGGCGGCGGGGGAGGCGACGCGGGGCTCCCGGCCCACGCGCTCGTCGGCTATCTGCACTCCAGCTTCGCCAACGGCTCCGGCTACACGCGGATGGCGGACGTGCCCGCCTCCTGGGACGTCATCAACCTCGCCTTCGGCGAGCCGACCTCCGTCACCTCGGGCGACATACGCTTCTCGCTCTGCCCGGTGGCCGAATGCCCGAACGTCGAGTCGGAGGCGGAGTTCAAGGCCGCCATCAAGGCCAAGCAGGCCGCGGGCAAGAAGGTGCTGATCTCGATCGGCGGCCAGAACGGTCAGGTGCAGCTCTCCACCACCGCCGCCCGCGACGCCTTCGTCACCTCGGTGTCCAAGATCATCGACACCTATGGCCTGGACGGCCTGGACATCGACTTCGAGGGGCACTCGCTCTCGCTGAACACCGGTGACACCGACTTCCGCAACCCGACGTCGCCGGTCATCGTCAACCTGATCTCCGCGGTGAAGACCCTCAAGGCCAAGTACGGTTCCGGCTTCGTCCTCACCATGGCGCCCGAGACCTTCTTCGTGCAGCTCGGCTACCAGTACTACGGCTCCGGCCCGTGGGGCGGTCAGGACCCGCGCGCCGGTGCCTACCTGCCGGTCATCCACGCCCTGCGGGACGATCTGACCCTGCTGCACGTCCAGGACTACAACTCGGGCTCCATCATGGGCCTGGACAACCAGTACCACTCCATGGGCGGCGCCGACTTCCACATCGCCATGACGGACATGCTGCTCACCGGCTTCCCGGTGGCGGGCGACCAGACGAAGGTCTTCCCGGCGCTCCGTCCCGAGCAGGTCGCCTTCGGCCTCCCCGCCTCGACCCAGGCGGGCAACGGGCACACCTCGCCCGCCGAGGTCACCAAGGCGCTGAACTGCCTGACGAAGAAGACCGACTGCGGCTCGTACCAGACGCACGGCACCTGGTCCG
Organism: Streptomyces sp. NBC_01237; assembly: GCF_035917275.1. Classification (NCBI taxonomy): domain Bacteria; kingdom Bacillati; phylum Actinomycetota; class Actinomycetes; order Kitasatosporales; family Streptomycetaceae; genus Streptomyces; species Streptomyces sp. NBC_01237. The sequence continues at coordinate 6,654,202 of NZ_CP108508.1, forward strand.
GCCTGCGCGGGCTGATGACCTGGTCGATCAACTGGGACCGCTTCAACAACTGGGAGTTCTCGAAGAACTTCGACGCCTACTTCGGCGGCTGACCGACCGCAGCGCCCTGTCCAGCACCACCAGCAGCACCCCGCTCAGGCACCAACTGGCGACCACGTCGAGGGGCCAGTGGTAGCCGCGCAGCACCAGACCGATGCTCGTCGCCGCCGTCAGCAGGACGGCGGCGACGAGCATCATCCATGAGCGCCTCAGGTACGGGGCCAGCAGCAGCGCCGCCGCGCCGTACGCCACCGCGGCCGTCGCCGTGTGGCCCGAGGGGTAGTAGCCGGTCGCCTCGGTCAGTGGCCCCTGGCGGTCGGTCCACAGCTTCAGCGGGACGATCAGCGCGGGCACCGCCGCCATCGTGAGGGCCGCGTACAGCGGCTCGCGACGGGCGCCGCGCAGCAGCGCGCAGATGATCGCGCAGGCGAGCACCGGGAGCGCGACCTGCATATTGCCGAGGTCGCTGAGGAGATCGGCGATCCGGGTGGGGCCACGCCCCGCCAGGGCCCGGCCGATCCGCTCGTCCGGTCCGAGCAGGGGGCCGTCGGCCACCACCTGCCAGGTGATGAGTGCGAAGAGCACCAGAAGCGCCGGCACCAGGGAAATGAGAGAAGCCGGCCACCGGGGAACAGGGGGGGGTGTTCCGGGATGGCCGGCCGGATCGGTTTGCCGCGCGCCCCGGGGGGTGTGGGGCGAGCGGCCATCCGATCGGTGAGGAGTTCCGGAGCCAGAGGCTCCAGCGGTGTGCGCGAGGGCACGACCGGGTCCGTGCTGGGGAAGCCCCGGCCCGGCATCGCCCGCAGTCCCCTGCGGGCGAGGTGTTTCTCTCATCTGCAGAAACCGTACGGCAGCCGAGGGGCGACCGACAGCGGGAACCCGGTCCCGCCATCGGCCCCGCACACCTTCTTCACAGGCCCACACGCGCGCCATGGACCGCCCCGAAAATGATGTCTCTTCCTCGGCCTGGGGTTCGAATCGATCAGATGCGGGCGAACGCCTGCTCGATGATGTCGAGTCCCTCGTTCAGCAGGTTCTCGCCGATCACGAGCGGCGGCAGGAAGCGCAGCACATTGCCGTACGTGCCACAGGTGAGGACCAGCAGACCCTCGGCGTGGCAGGCCCTGGCGAGCGCGGCGGCGGCCGCGGCGTTCGGGGTCTTGGCACCGGACTCCACCAGCTCGATCGCGATCATGGCGCCGCGGCCGCGGATGTCACCGATGATGTCGCCGTTCGGGAGCTTCGCCCGCATCTCGGCGAGGCGGCCCTTCATGACCTCCTCGATGCGCTTGGCCCGGCCGTTCAGGTCCAACTCACGCATGGTCTCGATGGCACCGAGCGCACCCGCGCAGGCGACCGGGTTGCCGCCGTAGGTGCCGCCCAGGCCACCGGCGTGCGCGGCGTCCATGATCTCGGCGCGCCCCGTCACGGCGGACAGCGGCAGGCCGCCCGCGATGCCCTTGGCGGTCGTGATCAGGTCCGGGACGATGCGCTCGTCCTCGCAGGCGAACCACTGGCCGGTACGGCAGAAGCCGGACTGGATCTCGTCCGCGACGAACACGATCCCGTTGTCCTTGGCGAACTGGGCGATCGCCGGGAGGAAGCCCTTGGCCGGCTCGATGAAGCCGCCCTCGCCGAGGACCGGCTCGATGATGATCGCGGCGACGTTGTCCGCGCCGATCTGCTTGGTGATCTCGTCGATGGCCTGCGCGGACGCCTCGGCGCCGGCGTTCTCGGCACCGGTCGGCCAGCGGTAGCCGTAGGCGACCGGGACACGGTAGACCTCGGGCGCGAACGGACCGAAGCCCTGCTTGTACGGCATGTTCTTCGCCGTCAGCGCCATCGTGAGGTTCGTCCGGCCGTGGTAGCCGTGGTCGAAGACGACGACGGCGGTGCGCTTCGTGTAGGCGCGGGCGATCTTCACGGCGTTCTCGACGGCCTCGGCGCCCGAGTTGAACAGCGCGGACTTCTTCGCGTGGTCGCCCGGCGTCAGCTCGGCGAGCTGCTCACAGACCTCGACGTACCCCTCGTACGGCGTGACCATGAAACAGGTGTGGGTGAAGTCGGCGAGCTGCGCGGACGCGCGGCGCACGACGGCCTCGGCGGAGGCACCCACCGACGTCACGGCGATACCCGAACCGAAGTCGATCAGCCGGTTGCCGTCCACGTCCTCGATGATCCCGCCACCGGCGCGGGCGGTGAACACCGGCAGGGTGGAGCCCACACCTGCGGCGACCGCCGCGAGACGGCGAGCCTGCAGCTCGACCGACTTCGGGCCGGGGATGGCGGTGACGACGCGTCGCTCCTGCGGAATAGCGGTCATGAGGGGCTCCTGGGGGTGTTTCGGACGCTTCTTCGTGCAGGCTAGGGGCGGGACGGCGGTGCGGGCATGCTCCGATCGGGAGTGATGGGGGCGTGTCCTTGTCCGTCGCGGACAGAAGAGGGCGCGCGGAAGCCGGGGAGGCCGTCGGCACGTGGCCGACCGCCCGGGGGCTGTCCCGTCGTCGCTGCGGGCGCGCGACGACGGCTACGGCACCTCGCGGCGTTGCCGGAACGCCCGAATGCATCCCGTATGCGGACGTCCCTCCGCCTCGCGACGCGCCGCGTCCGACGCCGCGCGCCGATCCGCCGGGGACCACGGGACAGTACTTGGCTGAACTCCCCGTGCGGGCCCACTAGATTGACCGGGGCAGTGGACGGACCTGGCTGGTCAGGGGGCAACGGTTCATGAACGACGAAGGCACGCACCGCGCACGGGGCACGAGCGCGAAACGGGTGCCCGGACCCACGCCGCCACCGCCGTCCGCGCCGCCCCGGATCGGGGCCCCGGACGAGGGGCCCCCGCTCGACGAATGGCTGCGCACCCCGCGCCGGCCGCAGGACCCGGGCATCTGGCGGTACGGATACACCCCGCGGCCCCCCGAGCGGCCCGAGGGCGTCTCCGACCGCTCCCTGGTGGTCGGCGTGGTGATCTCGCTGCTGTCCGGCCTGCTCCTGTGGTCGCTCTGGCGCAACGGCTACCTCCCCTACCGGCTGGTCCCGGTGAAGCTCTTCACCCCCGGCGACTGGTGGTACGCCGGGAGCTTCGGCGGTCCCGCGACGGTCGACGGAGCCCGTGCCCTCACCGTGTACGAGGCCGTCCTGTTCGGGCTCCTGGTCTACGGCTGCGGACGCCTGGGCAACTGGTCCGAGCTCTTCCGCCGCCATGTGGCGGACCGGGGGCAGCCCTTCCTCGCGGTGGCGGCGGCGGTGGGCGCGGGGCTGGCACAGCTGCTCGTCTGGAAGGACGCCGTGCCGGTCCTCAGGCCCGCCCTGATCCTGGCCGCCGCGGTCGTGGGCGGCGAGAACTTCCAGAGCCAGACGGTCGTGAACATCGTCTACACGGTGATCGCCGCCGCGGTGCTCTGGCCGTTCGCCCTGCTGGGGCACTGGCGCGAACTGGCCACCACCCATCTCAGGAAGCGCTCCGCCGCGCGGGCACCGGATGAGGCACTCCCCGTACCGGCGCAGGTCTCCGCCACCTCTGCCGACCGGTGGCCCGAGCTGCGGGCCGCCGGGTGGACGGACGCCGCCGACGCCCTGACCACCGAGGTGCGCACCGGCCGCATGAACGACGTCGACTGCGCACGGCTGCGCCACGCCTGGGCCGTCGGCCGGGGCCACCCCGACCGGCTCGCCGCGCTGAGCGAAGCCGTCCTGCGTGCCGGAGGCGCCGCCGCCCTGCACCCCTCGGGACGGCGCGACCTGCCCCGGCGCACCGCCCGGCACGACCTGCTCACCGGACAGGTCCGGATCGGCCGCTGCGCCGACGACGCGCACAACCCGTACGCCCGCCGGGGCGCGGGCCTGGCCCTGGACCCCACGCTGCTGGGCACCTCGCTGCTGGCGGTGGGGCCGCCCGGAGCCGGCAAGTCCGCCCGGCTGGTGCGGCCGGTCGTCGAGTCCCTCGCCCTCCAGGCCCTCGCCGGGAAGGCGGCGCTGCTCGCCGTCGGCGCCACCGGAGCGCCGCTCGGCCACGACGACGCCTACGACGTCGTCGTGGCGATCGGTGACCCCGAATCCGCCCACGACTTCGACCTGTACGGCGGCACGACCGATCCCGACGAGGCCGCGACCGTGCTCGCGGAGGGGCTGATCGGCGACGTCGGCAGCCTCGACAGCCGACGCGCCGCGACCGTACTGGCCCAGCTGCTCGGCCCCTACCGCGCCGCCCACGGCTGCTTCCCCGGCGTCCCCGAACTGCGCGAGCTCCTCGACGGCGACCCGCACCCGCTGGCCGCGCTGAGGGCGTCGCTCGAAGCGGGCGGGCACCGGGCCATGCTGCGCGAACTGGACGCCCGCGCCCGCCAGGCGGGCGGGGCGGGAGATCCCGCCCCGGTACTCGCCGACCGGATCGCCCTGCTCGACCGGCCCGCGTTCGCCGGATTCTTCACCACCGGTGAACAGGCCCGCGCCTTCTCCCTGCGCTCCCTGGAACAGCATCCGCTGCGGGTCCGTGTCGACCTCCCGGAACGCGGCCACGCGGAGGCGTCCCGGCTGCTCACCCGGCTCCTGCTCGCCCAGTTCAACGCCATCACCTCGGCCCGCACCGACCGTTCGCTCTTCGTCTGCCTCGTCCTGGACGACGCCACCCACGCCGTCACCGCCGAGACCGTCCGGGGCATCCGGCGCCTGCGCTCCGTGAACGCGGGCGTGGTCCTCGCGCTGCGGACGATCGACGACGTCCCGGAGAACCTGCACACCCCCCTGCTCGGCGCGGTCGGCTGCACCATGGCCTTCTCCGGCCTCACCACCTGGGACGGCAAGCGGTTCACCGAGGCATGGGGCAAGGAATGGGTGGAGACCCGTGAGGTCGCCCAGCACACCGTCTTCGCCGACCAGCCGTTCACCCGGGCCCTGCACGCGCTGCGCAAGCTCGTCACCGGCAAGGCCGTGACCAGGGACGCCGTGACCGTACGGCAGGTCGAGCGGGAGCGCTGGTCGGCCTCCGAGCTGGCGTACTCCGTTCCGGCCGGGCACGCGGTGCTCTCCCTGACGACGGTCGACGGCGAGCACGCGCCCCCGCTCCTGGTGGAGCTCGGCGGCTGAGAACGGTCACGGGGACCCTGCCGCCCTGGCAGAATCGAAGGTGGCCGTTCATACGGGACGGCGAAATCGACACCATCGACCTCTGAGGGTTCCCGGTCCCATGCCCCCCACGCTCGCCTCGCTCATCAAGCACCCGGCGCTCAAGCTCACGGTGCGTGCGGGGGCGGACCGGCTCGACACCCCCGTGCGCTGGGCGCACGCCAGCGAGCTCGCCGATCCCGTGCCGTACATGGACGGCGGCGAGCTCCTGCTCGTCACCGCCACCAACCTCGACGCCGAGAACGCCGAGGCGATGCGCCGGTACGTGCGGCGGCTGGCCGGAGCCGGAGTGGCCGGGGTCGGCTTCGCGGTCGGCGTCACCTACGACGACATCCCGCAGGCACTCGTCGACGCCGCCGACGAGGCCGGGATGCCGCTCCTCGAAGTCCCGCGCCGCACCCCGTTCCTCGCCATCAGCAAGGCCGTCTCCGCCGCCATCGCCGCCGACCAGTACCGCGCCGTCACCGCGGGCTTCGAGGCCCAGCGCGAACTGACCAGGGCCGCGCTCGCCGGGGACGGTCCCGCCGATCTCCTCACCCGGCTCGCCGCGCACGTCGACGGCTGGGCCGCCCTGTACGACACCTCGGGCGCCGTCGTCGCCGCCGCGCCCGACTGGGCCGCCCGCCGCGCCGCCCGGCTCACCCCGGACGTGGAGCGCCTACGGGAGCGGCCCGCGCCGGCCAGCGTGGTCGTCGGCGGCACCGACGACCGGGTCGAGCTCCAGTCGCTGGGCACCGGACGCCGGGCCCGCGGCGCCCTGGCCGTCGGCACCGGGGCCGCGCTGGGGACCGCCGAGCGGTACGCCGTGCACTCGGCCGTCGCCCTGCTGACCCTGACCACCGCCCGCTCCCGCTCGCTCCAGGGCGCCGAGCAGCGGCTCGGCGCGGCGGTCCTGCGCATGCTGCTGGCCGGGGAGTCCGACCATGCGCGGGCCGTCGCCGGAGACCTGTACGGCGGGCTGCTGGACGCCCCGTTCCGGCTGCTGATCGCCGAGTCCACCGCACCGGCCGGATCCGAACCGCTCGCCGGGACGATGGAGGCCGCCGCCGCCCGGTCCGGCGAGACACTGCTCATGGTCCCCGAGGGCGAACGCCTGGTGGTCCTGGCCGCGGACGGCGGCGCGGCGGTCGCCGCCTGCACCGCGTACGCCGAGGCCCAGGACGGGCGCCCGGCCCGCGAGCCGGGCACCGAGGAGGGCGAGGTCGTCGTGGGCCTGTCCGCCCCGGCCGGACCGATCGCCGTGTCCGCCGCGTACAAGCAGGCCGAGCAGTCCCTCTCGGTCGCCCGCCGACGGGGCAGGGCCCTGGTCGAGCACGAGGAGCTGGCGGCGGGCTCGGTGCTGCCGCTGCTGGCCGACGACGCGGTACGGGCCTTCGCGGACGGGATGCTCCGTGCGCTGCACGAGCACGACGCGAAGGGCCGCGGCGACCTCGTCGCCTCCCTGCGCGCCTGGCTCTCCCGGCACGGCCAGTGGGACGCCGCCGCCGCGGACCTGGGCGTGCACCGGCACACCCTGCGCTACCGGATGCGCCGGGTGGAGGAGATCCTGGGCCGTTCGCTCGACGATCCGGATGCCCGGATGGAGCTGTGGCTGGCCCTCAAGGCGACGGCGGCGGGCACGACGACGGGACCCGCGCCGAAGTGAACGACCCGCCGGCGGGACGGTAGCCCGTCGCCCGGACGCCGCGCGGAGAACCGGAACCGGAGAACCGGAACCGGAGAACCGGCCTCCTCCTGCGACAATTCGGAGCACGGCCGCCCCCGTGTACTCCACCCCGGACAAACGCTTTGAGCGCCCCGCCGCCCTACCGTGGGACACCAGTGGGGAGCCTTCCGGGCGCCCGCGATCTCCGTCACGACCTCCGAAGGGCCGGAACCGCCATGACTTCCACCCACGCCTTCTGGCTGGCCGGCCGCCGGGCCACCGGCGAGGACAGCTTCGACGTCACCAACCCCTACGACGGCCGTCTCGTCGGCACGGTCAGCGTGCCGACCGACGCGCAGATCGAGGAGGCCGTCGCCGCCGCGCACGCCGTACGGGACGAGTTCGCCGCGACCCCGGCGCACGTCAGGGCCGCCGCCCTCGACCACGTCGTACGGCGTCTCGTGGAGCGCACCGAGGAGATCGCCCAGCTGATCTCGGCCGAGAACGGCAAGCCCATCAAGTGGGCCCGCGGCGAGGTCGGCCGGGCCGTCTCGGTGTTCCGCTTCGCCTCCGAGGAGGCCCGTCGCTTCAACGGCGGCGACGCCCAGCGGCTGGACACCGACGCCGGCGGCACCGGCCGCCTCGGGCTGACCCGGCGCTTCCCGCGCGGCGCCGTCCTCGGTATCGCGCCGTTCAACTTCCCGCTCAACCTGAGCGCCCACAAGGTCGCCCCGGCCATCGCCGTCGGCGCCCCGATCATCCTGAAGCCCGCCCCGGCGACCCCGATCTCCTCGCTGATCCTGGGCGAACTGCTGGCCGAGACCGACCTCCCGGCCGGTTCCTGGTCCGTGCTGACGGTGCCCAACGACCGCATGCCCGCCCTGGTGAAGGACGAGCGGCTGCCCGTGATCTCCTTCACCGGCTCGGGCCCGGTCGGCTACTCGATCATGGAGTCGGTGCCCCGCAAGCACTGCACCCTGGAGCTCGGCGGCAACGGCGCGGCGGTCGTGCTCGGTGACTACGCCTCCGACGCCGACCTGGACTGGGCCGCCACCCGGATCGCGACCTTCTCCAACTACCAGGGCGGTCAGTCCTGCATCTCGGTGCAGCGCGTCATCGCGGACGCCTCGGTCTACGACCGGCTCGTCCCGAAGATCGTCTCCGCCGTCGAGGCGCTGGTGACCGGCGACCCCGCCGACGCGGCCACCGATGTCGGCCCGCTGGTCAGCGAGGACGCCGCCAAGCGCGTCGAGTCCTGGGTCGACGAGGCCGTCGGGGCCGGGGCGGCGCTGCTGACCGGCGGCAAGCGCGACGGGGCCACCTACGCCCCGACCGTGCTCACCGGCCTCCCGGCCGAGGTGAAGCTCTCCTGCGAGGAGGTCTTCGGCCCGGTCATGTCCGTTCAGAAGGTGGACGGAGAGGCCGAGGCCTTCGCCGCCGTCAACTCCTCCAAGTACGGCCTCCAGGCGGGCGTGTTCACGCACGATCTGCAGACCGCCTTCCGCGCCCACCGCGCCCTGGAGGTGGGCGGCGTGATCATCGGCGACGTCCCCTCGTACCGCGCGGACCAGATGCCGTACGGCGGAGCCAAGCAGTCCGGCGTCGGCCGCGAGGGCGTGCGGTACGCGATGGACGACTACACCTACGAGCGCGTCCTGGTCCTCACCGGCCTCGCGCTCTAGACGGGGCCGCAGGCCCTCAGGAACCACCCGCCCGCATTCCGCCCGGACAGCACGACGGCGGGCGGGGTGTGCGAACGGTCCGAGCCCACTGTGCGGGGGCTCGGACCGTTCGCGCTGCCCGCCGCAGGGGTGGTGCGTACCGCCGTGATCAGGTACATACGGACAAGAAGTACCCATCGAAATCGGTACGTACGGTCCATCGGCCCCCCACGCGGCGAGGTGAGCTCCTCATGTCCGCCCCACCCCACACGTCCCAGGCCCCCAAAGTCACCGAGCGTGAAGCGCGCCGGGTGGCCGAGGCGGCCCGCGAGCAGGACTGGCACCGGCCCAGCTTCGCCAAGGAACTCTTCCTGGGCCGCTTCCGGCTCGACCTGATCCACCCGCACCCCCTGCCGCCCCCGGACGACGTCCGGCGCGGCGAGGAGTTCCTGGCCCGGCTGCGGACGTTCTGCGAGACGAGCGTCGACAGCGCCCTGATCGAGCGCGAGGCGAAGATCCCCGACGAGGTGGTCAACGGGCTCAAGGAGCTCGGCGCACTCGGCATGAAGATCGACACGAAGTACGGCGGGCTCGGCCTCACCCAGGTGTACTACAACAGGGCGCTCGCCCTCGTCGGCTCGGCCAACCCCTCGCTCGGCGCACTGCTCTCCGCCCATCAGTCGATCGGCGTACCGCAGCCGCTGAAGATCTTCGGCACCCAGGAGCAGAAGGACACCTTCCTGCCCCGGCTGGCCCGCACCGACATCTCGGCCTTCCTCCTCACCGAACCCGATGTCGGCTCCGACCCGGCCCGGCTCGCGACCTCCGCCGTGCCGGACGGGGACGACTACGTCCTGGACGGCGTGAAGCTGTGGACCACCAACGGGGTCGTCGCCGATCTGCTGGTCGTCATGGCCCGCGTTCCCGAGTCCGAGGGGCACCGGGGCGGCATCACCGCGTTCATCGTCGAGGCGGACGCCCCCGGCATCACCGTGGAGAACCGCAACGCCTTCATGGGGCTGCGCGGCATCGAGAACGGCGTGACCCGTTTCCACCGCGTCCGCGTCCCCGCCGCCAACCGGATCGGCCCCGAGGGCGCCGGTCTCAAGATCGCCCTCACCACGCTCAACACCGGGCGCCTCTCCCTGCCCGCGATGTGCGTCGGCGCCGGGAAGTGGTGTCTGAAGATCGCCCGCGAATGGTCGGCCGTGCGCGAACAGTGGGGCAGACCGGTCGCCCGGCACGAAGCGGTCGGCGCGAAGATCTCCTTCATCGCCGCCACCACCTTCGCGCTGGAGGCCGTCGTCGACCTCTCCTCCCAGATGGCCGACGAGGACCGCAACGACATCCGGATCGAAGCGGCCCTCGCCAAGCTGTACGGCTCCGAGATGGGCTGGCTGATCGCCGACGAACTCGTCCAGATCCGCGGCGGGCGCGGCTTCGAGACCGCCGACTCCCTCGCCGCCCGCGGCGAGCGCGCAGTCCCCGCCGAGCAACTGCTCCGCGACATGCGCATCAACCGGATCTTCGAGGGCTCCACCGAGATCATGCATCTGCTGATCGCCCGGGAGGCCGTCGACGCCCATCTGAAGGTCGCGGGCGACATCATCGACCCGGACAAGCCGTTGTCGGCCAAGGCGAAGGCGGGCGCGAACGCGGCCGGCTTCTACGCCCGCTGGCTTCCGGGGCTCGTCACCGGAGCGGGCCAACTCCCGCGTACCTACGGCGAATTCCACCCCGCGGGCCACCCCGACCTCGCCACCCATCTGCGCTTCGTCGAACGCTCCGCCCGCAAACTGGCCCGGTCCACGTTCTACGCGATGTCGCGCTGGCAGGGCCGCATGGAGACCAAGCAGGGCTTCCTCGGCCGGATCGTCGACATCGGCGCCGAACTCTTCGCGATGAGCGCCGCCTGCGTGCGCGCCGAACTCCTGCGGAGCGGCGGTGAACACGGCCGCGAGGCCTACCAGCTCGCCGACGTCTTCTGCCACCAGTCCCGGATCCGGGTCGAGGAGCTGTTCACCCGCCTCTGGTCCAACACCGACGACCTCGACCGCCGGGTGGTCGACGGCGTGCTGGCCGGGAGGTACACCTGGCTGGAGGAGGGCATCGTCGACCCGAGCGGAGACGGCCCCTGGATCGCCGACGCCACGCCGGGAGCGTCCACGAAGGAGAACCTCCACCGGCCGATCGGCTGAGGGCGGTCCGCCGAGCGAGGTACGGGCGGGGCGCGTCCAGCGAGTGGACGCGCCCCGCCCGGCCGCCCGGCGCACGGCAGGATGGGGGACCGTGACCGTCATCCACATCCCCGGCTCCAAGTCCGTCACCGCGCGCGCCCTGTTCCTGGCCGCCGCGGCGGACGGCACCACCACCCTCGTGCGCCCCCTGCGTTCGGACGACACCGAGGGCTTCACCGAAGGGCTGACCCGCCTCGGATACGCGGTCACCCGGGAGCCGGACCGCTGGCACGTCGAAGGCCGCCCGGCCGGACCCGCCGCCACCGACGCCGACGTCCACTGCCGCGACGGAGCCACCACCGCCCGCTTCCTGCCGACGCTCGTCTCCGCCGCCGCCGGGGGCACCTACCGCTTCGACGCCTCCGCGCAGATGCGCCGCCGGCCGCTCGCCCCGCTCACCGGGGCCCTGCGCACCCTCGGCGTGGACCTGCGGCACGACGAGGCCGAGGGCCACCACCCGCTGCGCATCCACGCCGGTGGCGTCAGGGGCGGCGAACTGACCCTGGACGCGGGGGAGTCCTCCCAGTACCTCACCGCCCTGCTGATGCTCGGCCCGCTCACCGCCGAGGGCCTGCGCATCGAGGTCACCGAGCTGGTCTCGGCGCCGTACATCGAGATCACCCTCGCGATGATGCGCGCCTTCGGGGCCGAGGCCGCCAGGGAGGGGAACACCTTCACCGTCCCGTCCGGCGGCTACCGGGCCACCACCTACGCCGTCGAACCCGACGCCTCCACCGCGAGCTACTTCTTCGCCGCGGCGGCCCTCTCGGGCCGTGAGGTCACCGTCCCCGGGCTCGGCACCGGAGCACTCCAGGGCGACCTGCGCTTCGTCGACGTCCTGCGCCGGATGGGCGCCGAGGTCCGCACCACGGCCGACGCCACGACCGTCCGCTCCGACGGCACCCTGCGCGGGCTCACCGTCAACATGCGCGACATCTCCGACACGATGCCGACCCTGGCCGCCATCGCACCCTTCGCCGACGCACCGGTGCGGATCGAGGACGTCGCCAACACCCGGGTCAAGGAGTGCGACCGGCTGGAGGCGTGCGCCGAGAACCTGCGCCGCATGGGCATCACCGTCCACACGGGACACGACTGGATCGAGATCCACCCCGGCACCCCCCGCCCCACCGAGATAGCCACCCACGGAGACCACCGCATCGTCATGTCGTTCGCGGTCGCCGGACTGCGGACGCCGGGTCTGACGTTCGACGACCCCGGCTGCGTACGCAAGACGTTCCCGGAGTTCCACGAGACCTTCGCCGGGTTCGCCGCGGAGCGAAAATAACCGGGCCCGTCGGCCGCGGACAGCCCTTACTGATCGTTTCAGAATGAGGTCCGGAGTCGCCTCAAGCAGATGATGCTGCAGGCGAGTTGGAGTAGCCCGAGGTGGAGGTCGGCTCGTATCTCGTAACGGATGCGGAGTCTTTTGAACTGGTGGAGCCAGGCGAAGGTGCGCTCGACGACCCACCGGGTCTTGCCCAGTCCTGAGCCGTGCGGGGTGCCGCGGCGGGCGATCTTGGGTGTGATCCCACGTGCGCGGACGAGACGGCGGTATTTGTCGTAGTCGTACCCGCGGTCGGCGAACAGTCGCCGGGGTCGGTGGCGTGGCCGGCCGCGCAGTCCGCGAATGTGGGGTATGGCGTCCAGCAGGGGCATGAGCTGGGTGACGTCGTGGCGGTTCCCGCTGGTCAGAGAGACGGCGAGCGGAGTTCCGTGCCGGTCGACGATCAAGTGGTGCTTGCTGCCGGGCCGGGCCCGGTCGACCGGCGAAGGTCCGGTGTGAGTCCCCCTTTGAGGGCCCTGACGTGCGAGCCGTCGATCGAGGCGTCGTCCATCTCCAGCAGGCCCTCTTTACGTAGTTCCGCCAGGAGAACCTCGTGCAGGCGGGGCCATACGCCGGCTTCGGTCCAGTCCCGCAGGCGCCGCCAGGCCGTCACCCCGCTGCAGCCCACCAGCTCCGCGGGAACGTCCCGCCAGCTCACACTCTTGCGCAGCACGTAAACGATGCCCCGCAGAGCAGCACGGTCATTGGCCGGCAGCCGCCCGGGATACCGGTGCCGCCGAGGCGGACGAACCGGAAGCAGCGGAGCTATGCGTTCCCACAGGTCATCAGGCACAAGGTCAGCAGACACCCACCAGATCCTGCCGACCCAACGTCCAACTGCCAAGCCACTACACCGATCTCATTCTGAAACGATCAGTTAGCCTCGTGTCCATGATGTCCCGTGACGATCTGCTGTCCATCCTCGAACTGCTGCACCGTGCGGGCACGGAGGTGGTGCTCGCCGGAGGCTGGGGCGTCGATGCCCTGCTCGGCGAGCAGACCCGTGAGCACCGCGACGTCGACCTGCTGCACCACCGTGACCAGGAGCCCGCCGTCGTCGCCGTGCTGACGGCGGCCGGCTACACCGAGACGCTGGACTGGCGTCCCGCGCGCTTCGTCCTCAGCCACCCGTCGGGGCTGGAGATCGACCTGCATCCGTTGGAGTTCGCCCCCGACGGCTCCGCGCTCCAGTCCTCGCTCGACCCCGCCGAGCCCTACCACTACCCGGCCGAGTGCTTCGTCACCGGCACCATCGGGGGCACCGAGGTGCGCTGCATCTCGGCCGAGCAGCAGGCGCTGTTCCACCAGGGGTACGAACCGGCCGACCGCGACCGCCACGACATGGAACAGCTGCGGCTGAGGTTCGGCATCGAGACCCCCGTCTGACCGCCGCCGCGGAGCCCGGCGGCCCGCTCCGGTCCCGCTGCGCCACCCGCGGCCGCGGAACGGAGCGGACGGCGGGCGCGCAGCGGAATCCCCGCGCCGCGCACAGCGGATCGGGACGCACTGTCCGACCACACAGGTGAAGCGGCAACAATGGGGGGCATGAGCGACAGCCCTGCCCCCCTCGCCGACCCGCATCTCGTCTTCGACGCCGCTGAAGGACGCCGGGATCTCGTGATCCTCGGCTCCACCGGGTCCATCGGCACCCAGGCCATCGACCTGGTGCTGCGCAACCCCGACCGCTTCCGCGTCACCGCGCTCTCGGCCGCGGGCGGCCGGGTCGCCCTCCTTGCCGAGCAGGCGCGGAAACTGCGGGTGCGTACGGTGGCGGTCGCCGCCGAGGACGCGGTACCGGCCCTGCGCGAGGCCCTGCGGGAGCGGTACGGGGCCGACGAGCCCCTCCCCGAGATCCTGGCCGGACCCGAGGCGGCCACCCGGCTCGCCGCGAGCGACTGCCACACCGTGCTGAACGGGATCACCGGCTCCATCGGGCTCGCCCCGACCCTCGCCGCCCTGGAGGCGGGCCGCACCCTCGCCCTCGCCAACAAGGAGTCGCTGATCGTCGGCGGCCCGCTGGTGAAGGCGCTCGCCGCCCCCGGCCAGATCATTCCGGTCGACTCCGAGCACGCCGCGCTCTTCCAGGCGCTGGCCGCCGGGACCCGCGCCGATGTCCGCAAGCTCGTCGTCACCGCGTCCGGCGGCCCCTTCCGGGGACGCACGCGGAGCGATCTGGCCGACGTCACCCGGGAACAGGCCCTCGCCCACCCGACCTGGGCCATGGGCCCGGTCATCACGATCAACTCCGCGACCCTGGTCAACAAGGGACTGGAGGTCATCGAGGCGCATCTCCTCTACGACATTCCGTTCGACCGGATCGAGGTCGTGGTCCACCCGCAGTCGTACGTCCATTCCATGGTGGAGTTCACCGACGGCTCCACGCTCGCCCAGGCCACCCCGCCGGACATGCGCGGCCCGATCGCCATCGGCCTCGGCTGGCCGCAGCGCATCCCGGACGCCGCACCGGCCTTCGACTGGTCGAAGGCGGCCAGCTGGGAGTTCTACCCGCTGGACAACGAGGCTTTCCCGTCCGTCGGTCTCGCCAGGCACGTCGGTACGCTCGGCGGCACCGCGCCCGCGGTCTTCAACGCCGCGAACGAGGAGTGCGTGGACGCATTCCTCGCAGGACGGCTTCCCTTCAACGGAATCATGGATACCGTCACCGCTGTGGTGTCCGAACACGGCACCCCTGCCCCGGGAACTTCGCTGACGGTCGCGGACGTCCTCGATGCGGAGACCTGGGCCCGTGCCCGGGCCCGGGAACTCTCGGCGAAAGCGACAGCGGAGGCGCGCGCATGAGTCTGACCACGATCCTGTTGACGATCCTGGGGATCGTCATCTTCGCCGTGGGCCTGTTGTTCTCGATCGCCTGGCACGAGCTGGGACACCTCTCGACCGCCAAACTCTTCGGCATCCGGGTACCGCAGTACATGGTCGGCTTCGGCCCGACCGTCTGGTCGCGGAAGAAGGGCGACACCGAGTACGGGATCAAGGCCATCCCGGCGGGCGGCTACATCCGCATGATCGGCATGTTCCCGCCCGGACCGGACGGCCGCATCGAAGCGCGCTCGACCTCGCCCTGGCGCGGGATGATCGAGGACGCCAGGTCCGCCGCCTTCGAGGAGCTCGAACCGGGCGACGAGACGCGGCTCTTCTACACGCGCAAACCGTGGAAGCGCGTCATCGTGATGTTCGCCGGACCGTTCATGAACCTGGTCCTGGCGATCGCGATCTTCCTCGGTGTGGCGATGACCTTCGGCTTCCAGACCCAGACCACCGAGGTCGCGGGCGTCCAGAAGTGCGTGATCTCGCAGAGCGACAAGCGCGACACCTGCAAGAAGTCCGACCCCGTCTCACCGGCGCAGGCCGCCGGACTGCAGAAGGGCGACCGGATCGTCGCCTTCGACGGCAAGAAGGTCGACGACTGGGCGACGCTCTCCGACCGCATCCGCGAGACCATCGGCCCCGCCACCCTCACCGTGCGGCGCGACGGTCAGGAAGTGACCCTGCACGCGGTGCTGCGCGAGAACGCCGTGGCGAAGAAGGACTCCAACGGCGAGGTCGTGCCCGACCAGTACATCAAGGCCGGCTACCTGGGCTTCGCCGCGCAGTCCGAGATCGTGCCGCTCTCCTTCGGCGACTCGGTCGACCGCATGGGCGACATGATGGAGAACGGCGTCCACTCGATGATCGCCCTGCCCTCCAAGATCCCGGATCTCTGGGACGCGGCCTTCGGCGACGGGGACCGCGCCGACGACTCCCCGGTCGGGGTGGTCGGCGCGGCCAGGATCGGCGGCGAGGTGATGACGCTGGACGTCCCGGCGCAGAACCAGATCGCGATGATGCTGTTCCTGCTGGCCGGATTCAATCTCTCGCTGTTCCTGTTCAACATGCTCCCGCTGCTCCCGCTGGACGGCGGACACATCGCGGGCGCCCTGTGGGAGGCCGTGCGCCGCAATGTGGCCAAGGTCTTCAAGCGTCCCGACCCGGGCCCGTTCGACGTGGCGAAGCTGATGCCGGTCGCCTATGTCGTCGCGGGGATCTTCATCTGCTTCACCCTGCTGGTCCTGGTCGCCGACATCGTGAACCCGGTGAAGATCTCCTGACCGCACCGTCCGCCCCGGCAGTCGCTCAGGTGGCCGCCGGACACACACCCGGTGTCCGGCGGGCCGTCACCGGATTGCCCGGGCGACGTGATGCGTCCGCCCCGGCTCCGGTGCCGTAACCTCGAAGGCCGGGGCCCGCCGATCCCGGGACCCCTGCCCACCTTGATCCGCACCTTGATCCACACCTTGGGGATGCTCAGCGCATGACTGCGATTTCTCTCGGAATGCCGGCCGTTCCGACCAAGCTCGCCGACCGAAGGGTCAGTCGAAAGATCCAGGTCGGATCGGTCGCGGTCGGCGGGGACGCACCCGTGTCCGTGCAGTCGATGACGACGACGCGTACGTCGGACATCGGTGCGACGCTCCAGCAGATCGCCGAGCTGACGGCCTCCGGCTGCCAGATCGTGCGGGTGGCCTGCCCGACGCAGGACGACGCCGACGCGCTGGCGACGATCGCACGGAAGTCGCAGCTCCCGGTCATCGCTGACATCCACTTCCAGCCGAAGTACGTCTTCGCGGCGATCGACGCGGGCTGCGCGGCGGTCCGGGTGAACCCGGGCAACATCAAGCAGTTCGACGACAAGGTCAAGGAGATCGCCAAGGCGGCCGGTGACGCGGGTACGCCGATCCGGATCGGTGTGAACGCGGGCTCGCTGGACGCGCGGCTGCTGAAGAAGTACGGCAAGGCCACCCCCGAGGCTCTGGTGGAGTCGGCGCTGTGGGAGGCGTCGCTCTTCGAGGAGCACGGCTTCGGCGACATCAAGATCTCGGTGAAGCACAACGACCCGGTCGTCATGGTCAACGCCTACCGTCAGCTGGCCGCGCAGAGCGACTACCCGCTGCACCTCGGTGTGACCGAGGCCGGCCCGGCGTTCCAGGGCACGATCAAGTCGGCCGTCGCGTTCGGCGCGCTGCTCTCGGAGGGCATCGGGGACACGATCCGGGTGTCCCTGTCGGCGCCGCCGGTCGAGGAGGTCAAGGTCGGCCTGCAGATCCTGGAGGCGCTGAACCTGAAGCAGCGGCGGCTGGAGATCGTGTCCTGCCCCTCGTGCGGCCGGGCGCAGGTGGATGTGTACAAGCTGGCGGACCAGGTCAGTGCCGGTCTTGAGGGCATGGAGGTCCCGCTGCGGGTCGCCGTGATGGGCTGTGTCGTCAACGGTCCCGGTGAGGCCCGTGAGGCGGACCTCGGGGTGGCCTCCGGGAACGGCAAGGGCCAGATCTTCGTGAAGGGCGAGGTCATCAAGACCGTACCGGAATCGAAGATCGTCGAGACCCTCATCGAAGAAGCCCTGAAGATCGCCGAGCAGATGGAGAAGGACGGCATCCCGTCCGGCGAACCCGAGGTCTCCATCAGCTGACCCGCAGCTCAATACCGTTGCCGCGCCCCGCCGGACCCCGTGTCCCGCGGGGCGCGGCCGTCTCCGGGCGGGCCCGTGCCCGGAGCACCGCCCGGTCCCGTACCCGCATGCGAGCGGCGCCCCACAGCCTTGTTCGGTACAGTGCGGAAATCAGCAGACCGTATGGTGAGGCCCCCTCGTGTTGACGCAGACCACCACCCGGGTCCTCGAACCCAGCGACCTCGACGCAGCGCTCGCGATCCTGGAGAGCGAGCCCGTGGCCAATGCCTTTGTGACCTCGCGCGTGCAGGTCGCCGGGCTCGATCCCTGGCGCCTCGGCGGTGAGATGTGGGGCTGGTACGCCGACGGCAGGCTGCGCTCGCTCTGCTACTCCGGTGCCAACCTCGTCCCCGTCTGCGCCGGACCGGAAGCCGTCAGGGCCTTCGCCGACCGTGCCCGCAGGGCCGGCCGCCGCTGCTCCTCGATCGTCGGCCCCGCCGGGCCCACCGCCCAGCTGTGGCGCCTGCTGGAACCCGGCTGGGGCCCCGCCCGCGAGGTCCGGGCCAACCAGCCGCTGATGGTCACCGAGAGCCTGTCCGCCGAGGTGGCGCCCGACCCCTTCGTGCGCCGCATCCGCAAGGACGAGATGGACATCGTGATGCCGGCCTGCGTGGCGATGTTCACGGAGGAGGTCGGGATCTCCCCGCTGGCGGGTGACGGCGGGCTCCTCTACCAGGCACGCGTCGCCGAACTGATCGGCTCCGGCCGCTCCTTCGCCCGTATCGAGGACGGCAAGGTGCTCTTCAAGGCGGAGATCGGCGCCGCCACCACCCGGGCGTGCCAGATCCAGGGCGTCTGGGTCGCTCCCGAATTCCGTGGCCGCGGCCTCTCCGAGACGGGCATGGCGGCCGTTCTGGCCCATGCGCTGGCCGATGTGGCCCCGGTCGTCAGCCTGTACGTGAACGACTACAACACCCCCGCGCGCAAGGCATACAGCCGTGTGGGCTTCCGCGAGGTCGGCGCCTTCATGAGCGTGCTGTTCTGACCGTGCGAACGGGCCAGTAGGGTTCGCGCATGGCAGCAGCAGTCCCCGGGAACGGCCCCGGAATCCCCGGCATCGTGATCGGCCCGCTCGATCTGGCCGCACGGGTCGACGAAGCCCTGCTCGTCCAGGCCGTCGCCTTCGGCCTCAGCCAGGACGAGATCGACGTGCGCCGCCACATCGTCCTCAGACACCTGGACCATCCCTTCGCGCGGGCCCTCGGCGCCACCACCCCCACCGGGCGGCTCGTCGGCTTCGTCTACGGCCTGCCCAACAGCCGCACCCACTGGTGGTCCACCGTCGTCGAGCCCTATCTCCGGGCCACCGGCTCCGACGGCTGGCTCGACGACTCGTTCGTGATCACCGAGCTCCATGTCCACCCGGACCACCAGCAGCGCGGTATCGGCCGGGCGCTGATCACCACCATCACCGACGCCGTCGACCACCCCCGCTCCATCCTCTCCGCGATCGACACGGAGAGCCCGGCACGCGGTCTGTACCGCGCGCTGGGCTACCAGGACCTGGCCCGTCAGGTGGTCTTCCCGAGCGCTCCGCTGCCGTACGCGGTGATGGGAGCACCCCTGCCGCTGCGCCGCCCGGACCGAATCGATTTCCGCCCGCACGGGGCGCCCGGCTAATCTCGGCCACACCACCCTTGCGAGCAGGAGTTCACCATGGCCCAGGTCCAGCGCATGTCCCGATTGATGATCAAGACACTGCGCGACGACCCGGCGGACGCCGAGACGCTCAACCACAAGCTGCTCGTCCGGGCCGGATACGTCCGTCGCACCGCCGCCGGCATCTGGTCCTGGCTGCCCCTGGGCAAGAAGGTCCTGGAGAACATCACCCGCGTCGTCCGCGAGGAGATGGACGCCATCGGCGGCCAGGAGGTCCTGCTGCCCGCGCTGCTGCCCAAGGAGGCGTACGACGCCAGCGGGCGGTACGAGGAGTACGGCGACCTGCTCTTCAAGCTCAAGGACCGCAAGGGCGCCGACTATCTGCTCGGCCCCACGCACGAGGAGATCTTCACCCAGGTCGTCAAGGACATGTGCTCGTCCTACAAGGACCTGCCCGTGATCCTCTACCAGATCCAGACCAAGTACCGCGACGAGGCCCGCCCCCGCGCCGGTGTGCTGCGCGGACGCGAGTTCCAGATGAAGGACTCGTACTCCTTCGACACCACCGACGAGGGTCTGGCCGAGTCGTACCAGCTGCACCGCGACGCCTACATCCGGATCTTCGAGCGCCTGGGCCTCGACCACCGCATCGTCTCCGCCGTCTCCGGCGCCATGGGCGGCTCCGCGTCCGAGGAGTTCCTCGCCCCCGCCCCGGCCGGTGAGGACACCTTCGTCGACTGTCCCGCCTGCGACTACGCCGCCAACACGGAGGCCGTGACCTTCAGGGCCACCGCCGTCGACAGCTCCGCGACCGGCCCCGTCGAGGAGCTGGACACCCCCGACACCCCGACCATCGAGACCCTGGCCGCCCACCTCGGCGTCCCGGCCTCCGCCACCCTGAAGAACCTCCTGGTCAAGATCGACGGCGAGATCGTCGCCGTGGGCGTCCCCGGTGACCGCGAGGTCGACCTGGGCAAGCTCGGCGAGCACCTGGCCCCCGCCGTGGTCGAGCTGGTCACGGCCGAGGACTTCGTGGACCGCCCCGACCTGGTACGCGGCTACGTCGGCCCGCAGGGTCTGG
Source organism: Streptomyces sp. NBC_01237 (assembly GCF_035917275.1). Taxonomy (NCBI): domain Bacteria; kingdom Bacillati; phylum Actinomycetota; class Actinomycetes; order Kitasatosporales; family Streptomycetaceae; genus Streptomyces; species Streptomyces sp. NBC_01237. The sequence goes on from NZ_CP108508.1 coordinate 6,674,421, forward strand.
AGAAGGTCCGCTACATCGCCGACCCCCGCATCGCCGCGGGCACCGCCTGGATCACCGGCGCGAACAAGCCCGGCACCCACGCGAAGAACGTCGTCGCGGGCCGCGACTTCGAGGTCGACGACTACCTCGACGTCGTCGTGGTCGAGGCGGGCGACCCCTGCCCCAACTGCGGCACCGGCCTCCAGCTGGACCGCGCCATCGAGATCGGCCACATCTTCCAGCTCGGCCGCAAGTTCGCCGACGCCTTCCAGCTCGACGTGCTCGGCCAGCAGGGCAAGCCGGTCCGGGTGACGATGGGCTCGTACGGCATCGGCGTCTCCCGTGCGGTGGCCGCGCTCGCCGAGCAGACCGCCGACGACAAGGGCCTGTGCTGGCCCCGCGAGATCGCCCCGGCCGACGTCCACGTCGTCGCCGCGGGCAAGGCCCTCCAGACGGAGCTGGCCCTCGACGTCTCCGAGAAGCTCAACGCGGCCGGCGTCCGGGTCATGGTCGACGACCGCGCGGGCGTCTCGCCCGGCGTGAAGTTCACCGACGCCGAGCTGATCGGCGTACCGAAGATCCTGGTCGCGGGCCGCCGCTCGGCCGAGGGCGTCCTGGAACTGAAGGACCGCCGCACCGGCGAGCGCGAGGAGCTGACCGTCGACGAGGCGATCGCCCGCCTCATCGCCGACCAGGGCTGATCTAAGCGCCCGCACGGACGACGAAGGCCCCCGCGCACCTCAGGTGCGCGGGGGCCTTTCGCAGCGGTCGGGCGGCATCGGGGCCGGATTCCGCCGGCCGGCGGGGCACCGGGCCGGGGCGCACCCCCGGTCGGCGCCCTGCCGGGGCGGGTGCCTACAGCCACCCCGCGAACTCCAGCGTCACCTCGCCGGTCTGCCGCCGTCCCTCGGCCAGCGCCCGGGTCCCCGACTCCACTGCCCGGAACAGCGTCCAGCCGTGCAGCCGTTCCTGCTCCACATCCAGCGACTCCGCGAGCTTCTTGACCCTCCGGCGGGCCGTCACGGGGCCGCCGGGCGAGGCGATCAGATCCTCCACCCGGTCGCGCACCAGCCGTGCCAGGTCATAGGCGCGCTCACCCACCAGCGGCTCCGGTCCGACCGTCAGCCACGGCGCGCGCTCACCCGACAGCACCTTGCTCTGGCGGAAGTTGCCGTGCAGCAGCAGGAGTTCGGGGGAGTGGGCGACCAACTCCTCGCGAGCGGCCAGGGCCGCGGAGACGAGCGGGGCCAGTACCGGGTCCGCCTCGGCGGCGGCCCGCATCGGGCCCGCCTGACGGGCGGTCCGCTCGGTGACCGTCTCGAAAGTGTGTCCGGCGGGCGGTTCGACCCACAGCCGTCGCACCGTGCCCGCCGCCTCCAGCAGGGCCTTCGCCTCCGGCAGCGAACGCAGCGACACCTCGTGGTGCAGCCGCTCCAGCAGCAGCCCGCCGGGCGGTGCCGCGTCGGCGCCCGGAAGGTCCAGGAGCTGTACCGCGCCCCAGCCGTTCCAGTGGGCCAGCGCCGCCCGTTCGTGCTCGGGCCCGGCCGCCGACGGGGCGATCTTCAGCACGGCCGGGGTCCCGTCGGGCCGCCGGACCAGCAGCACCAGACCGCTGCGTCCACCGGGGGCGACCGCCCGTTCGACGGACAGATCCCGTCCGTTCCCGGTCAGTGCCTCCTCGGTGAGTGCGGGGAGCCGGCCGAGCCAGTCGGCGGCGACAGCGTCCCCGTACATCTCGCCGAGCGCTCGCACCAGACGCTGCGGCGGTTCGAAACCCATACCTGCCTTGTTCCCTTTCAGAGCCTTCTTCAGTGCGTCCCGTCGGCCCCGGCGGCCTCCACGGGTGCCGACGCGGCCGGTTCGCGGCCGGTGGCCCGCTCGGCAAGCCCAGGAAAGGCTACGCCGCTGCCCCGCCAGCGGGCCGCGCGCACCGCGGCCTCGCGCAGGGCGCCCGCGGCCTCCCGCCGCAACGGCCCCTCGGCGGCGCGTACGAGATCGGAGTAGACACCGGCGACCCGGTCCTCCAGCACCGCGGCCAGCCGCACCGCCGACGCCGAGTCCGCCACCGCGAACGGCAGAGCGTACGCGGCGTCCGCCGCGACCGGCGTACCGCCCAGGTCACGCACGGTGCGTACCAGTGCGTCACGGCGGGCCCGGTGGCCGTCGTGCGCCGCCCCGGCCTCGCCGCGCCGCTTGCCGGCGACCCGGCCGCCCAGCGCCCCGTAGCCGTACACCGCGGCGTGCTCCGCGGCGAGCGCGGCCTGTGCGGCGGTCAGGGCGGGTGCGGGCTTGTCCTCGTTGCCGGCCTGCGTGGTCATGACGAGGTCTCCTTGGCCAGTTCGGTGAGCAGATACGCGTGGGCCGCGCAGGCCGCGGCGACCGAGGCCAGCAGCCGGGCCAGCTCCGGCTCCGCCGTCAGCAGCGCCTTGGTGTGCGCGTCGGCCGCCCGCCGTTCGGCCGCGGCCAGCTCCTTCAGCGCACTCCTCGCGTCGGTCCCGGGGGGCGTCCTGACGAAGGAGAGCGACTGCGCCTTCCCGGCGCCCTCCAGGAGGGCCTTCACGTGTTCCCCCACGGCCGCCCGCAGGGGGGCGAGCCCCGCCGCGGTCGCCGGGTGGGCCGTGGCGACGTCCTCGTACCGGGCGAGCAGCTCGGCACCGGTCCGGGCGGCCGTCGCCCGCCGGGTCCGTTCGGCCCGCACCGCCGCGGCACTCACGGCGCCCCCGCGGCCCCCGGTTGCGCTGTCGCCCCCGCAGCCGGCCAGCACCGCTCCCGCCGCCAGCACCCCCGTCGCGGTGAGCGCCCCCCTGCGCGTCGTCCCCGTGCGCCGCACTTTTCTCCTTCGAGCCGGGACCGGTCCTGACCGGATCTGTCCTGAAGTGATCACCGCAGGCGAGCGTACCCGCGGGAGGCGGGGCCGGCGGACGGCAACACCCCTCGGGACCGGATACCCTTTGACCTGACGCACGACGATCCCCACAACAGCACACGCGGCCGAGGAGTCACCCGGATGAGCACCACCCAGAGCGAGAGGCTGCGCGGACTGCTCGAACCACTCGTCAGCGCGAAGCAGCTGGATCTCGAAGAGATCGAGGTTTCCCGGGCAGGCCGCCGTCGCGTGCTGCGGATCATCGTGGATTCCGACGAGGGCGTGGAGCTCGACACCTGCGCCGAGCTGAGCCGCGAGATCTCCGAGAAGCTCGACGAGACCGACGCGATGGGCGAGGACGAGTACGTCCTCGAAGTGAGCTCTCCGGGCGCCGACCGCCCGCTGACCGAGCACCGCCACTACGTACGCGCCACCGGCAGGCTGGCCAGGTTCCAGCTGTCCGCCGCAGCGGGCGCCGACGAGCTGGTCGCCCGCATCCTGGCCGTCGACGACGAAGGACTCGACCTCGAAGTGCCGGGCGTCAAGGGCCGCAGGCCCACGTCCCGCCGGGTCGCCTTCGCCGACATCGCCAAGGCGCGCGTGGAGATCGAATTCAACCGCAAGGACAAGAAGGAAGAGGAGGCGTAGCCGTGGACATCGATGTGAAGCTTCTGAAGGGCTTGGCGCAGAGCAAGGAGATCCCCTTCGAGGTGCTCGTCGGGGCGATCGAATCGGCCCTCCTCATCGCGTACCACCACACCCCCCACAGCCACCGCCGGGCACGCGTGAAGCTGGACGACTCCGGCCACGTCACGGTGTGGGCGAAGGAGGACCCGGCCGACCTCGAAGAGGGCCAGGAGGCCAAGGAGTTCGACGACACCCCGTCCGACTTCGGCCGTATCGCCGCGTCCACCGCCAAGCAGGTCATCATGCAGCGGCTGCGTGACGCGGAGGACGACAAGACCTTCGGCGAGTACGCCGGCCACGAGGGGGATGTCGTCACCGGCGTCGTCCAGCAGGGCAAGGACCCGAAGAACGTCCTGGTCGACATCGGCAAGATGGAAGCGATCCTGCCGGTGCAGGAGCAGGTGCCGGGCGAGGAGTACACCCACGGCCTGCGCCTTCGCACGTACGTCGTACGGGTGGCGAAGGGCGTGCGCGGTCCGTCCGTGACGCTGTCGCGCACCCACCCCAACCTGGTGAAGAAGCTCTTCGCACTGGAGGTCCCGGAGATCGCCGACGGTTCCGTCGAGATCTGCGCGATCGCCCGCGAGGCCGGCCACCGTACGAAGATCGCGGTCCGTTCGACCCGTTCCGGCCTCAACCCCAAGGGCGCCTGCATCGGCCCGATGGGCGGCCGTGTGCGCAATGTCATGGCCGAGCTGCACGGCGAGAAGATCGACATCGTGGACTGGTCGGACGACCCGGCCGAGATGGTCGCCAACGCCCTGTCGCCCGCCCGGGTGAGCGAGGTGGAGGTCGTGGACCTCGGCGCCCGGTCCGCACGGGTCACCGTCCCGGACTACCAGCTGTCGCTGGCGATCGGCAAGGAGGGGCAGAACGCCCGTCTCGCCGCCCGTCTCACCGGCTGGCGCATCGACATCCGGCCGGACACCGAGACGGACGCCGAGCGCGACATCGCCGACCGCGAGCGGGCCGAGCGGGCCCGGGAGCGCTCGGAAAGGCGTTGACCCGGACCCGCTCGAAGGAATAGATCTGGGTGGCAAGCCGCTGAGATCACGACAACATCCGTTCGATTCTTGCCCCAAAGGGGTGGGGTCGTTACGGGGAGGTAGACTTAACCGTGTCTGGCCGGACGCAAGCCCGCGCTTGCCCCGAGCGAACCTGTGTGGGATGCCGGGAGCGAGTGGCCAAGAGCGAGCTGTTGCGCATCGTGGTGGACGAGGGAGTATGCGTCCCTGATCCACGCGGTACGCTGCCCGGCCGGGGTGCTTATGTGCACCCCGCATCTGTCTGTCTCGACCTGGCGGTTCGCCGCCGGGCATTCCCCCGGGCCTTCAAGGCCAAGGGGCCGTTCGACTCCGCCGCACTGCAGCGGTTCGTCGAGCGGGTGACACCGTAGGAAAGTGAACGGCACGGGTCCCCGTGCGGTCAGGTACCTCGCGAGTTGGAAGTAGGTCGAGATTGCGATGAGCACTCGATGAGTACGCGATGAGTACGCCCATGAAGTAGCGACGGTCCGGCGGTAACCCGGACCTAAAAGGAGCGAAGTGGCTAAGGTCCGGGTATACGAACTCGCCAAGGAGTTCGGCGTCGAGAGCAAGGTCGTCATGGCCAAGCTCCAAGAACTCGGTGAATTCGTCCGTTCGGCGTCCTCGACGATCGAGGCGCCGGTTGTACGCAAGTTGACTGACGCACTGCAGGGGCCCGGCGGCAACGCCGGCAAGTCCGCTGCCAAGCCCGGCGCGCCCCGCAAGGCCGCGCCCGTAAAGCCCGCAGCGCCCTCCCCGGCCGCCGCGGCACGTCCCGCTGCCCCGAAGCCCGGCGCCCCGGCTCCCAAGCCGGCCGCGGCCGAGGCCCCGGCGAGCAGCACCCCCGCGAGCACCGCACCGGCAGCGCCTTCCGCGCCGTCGTCCGGCCCGCGTCCGGGCCCGAAGCCCGCGCCCAAGCCCGCCCCGGTGACTCCGGTCCCCGCTGCCGAGTTCTCGGCACCGGCTCCGGCTCAGCAGGCCGCGCCCGCGCAGCAGCAGGCCCCCCGCCCCGCAGGCGCCACCCCCGGCCCGCGTCCCGCCTCCCGTCCGGCTCCGGCCGGCGGTCAGCGTGACGGCGGCCGCGACGGTGGTCAGCGTGAGGGCGGTCAGCGTGACGGCGGCCGCGGTGGCGAGCGTGGCGGCGACCGCCCCGCACGTCCCGCCGGCCAGGGCGCCCCGCGCCCCGGTGGCGCACGTCCGGCGGGTCCCCGTCCGGGCAACAACCCCTTCACCTCCGGTGGCTCCACCGGCATGGCGCGTCCCCAGGCCCCCCGGCCCGGTGGCGCCCCGCGCCCCGGTGGCGGTCAGGAGCGCCCCGGCGCCCCGCGTCCGCAGGGCGGCCCCGGTGGCGCCCCGCGCCCGCAGGGTCAGGGTGGCGCACGTCCGAGCCCCGGCGGCATGCCCCGTCCGCAGGCTCCCCGTCCGGGCGGTGCCCCGTCCGGTAACCGTCCGAACCCCGGCATGATGCCGCAGCGTCCCGCTGCGGGTCCGCGTCCCGGCGGTGGCCCCGGCGGTGGCCGCGGTCCCGGTGGCGGCGGCGGTCGTCCCGGTGGCGGTGGCGGCGCTGGCCGTCCCGGTGGCGGCGGCTTCGCAGGCCGTCCGGCCGGTCCCGGTGGCGGTGGCGGCGGCTTCGCCGGTCGTCCCGGTGGTCCCGGTGGCGGTGGCGGCGCAGGCCGTCCCGGTGGTGGCGGCGGCTTCGGCGGTCGTCCCGGCTTCGGTGGACGTCCCGGCGGCCCCGGTGGCCGTGGTGGCACACAGGGTGCGTTCGGCCGTCCCGGCGGTCCGGCGCGTCGTGGTCGCAAGTCGAAGCGGCAGAGGCGCCAGGAGTACGAGGCCATGCAGGCCCCGTCGGTCGGCGGCGTCATGCTGCCTCGCGGCAACGGACAGGCTGTCCGGCTGTCGCGCGGTGCCTCGCTCACCGACTTCGCGGAGAAGATCAACGCCAACCCGGCGTCGCTCGTCGCCGTGATGATGAACCTCGGCGAGATGGTCACGGCGACGCAGTCCGTCTCCGACGAGACGCTCCGGCTTCTCGCGGACGAGATGAACTACGTCCTGGAGATCGTCAGCCCCGAGGAGGAGGACCGCGAGCTGCTCGAGTCCTTCGACATCGAGTTCGGCGAGGACGAGGGCGGCGAAGAGGCCCTGGTCTCGCGTCCGCCGGTCGTGACCGTCATGGGTCACGTCGACCACGGTAAGACCCGACTGCTGGACGCGATCCGCAAGACGAACGTCGTTGCGGGCGAGGCCGGCGGCATCACGCAGCACATCGGTGCGTACCAGGTCTCCTCCGAGGTCAACGGCGAGGACCGCCGGATCACCTTCATCGACACCCCGGGTCACGAGGCGTTCACCGCCATGCGTGCACGTGGTGCGAAGTCGACCGACATCGCGATCCTCGTGGTGGCGGCCAACGACGGTGTGATGCCCCAGACGATCGAGGCGCTGAACCACGCCAAGGCGGCCGAGGTGCCGATCGTGGTCGCGGTCAACAAGATCGACGTCGAGGGTGCCGACCCGACCAAGGTGCGCGGTCAGCTCACCGAGTTCGGTCTGGTGGCCGAGGAGTACGGCGGCGACACGATGTTCGTCGACATCTCCGCCAAGCAGGGCCTCAACATCGAGGCACTGCTGGAGGCCGTCGTCCTCACCGCCGACGCCTCGCTCGACCTGCGGGCCAACCCGGAGCAGGACGCGCAGGGTATTGCGATCGAGTCCCACCTCGACCGCGGCCGCGGTGCCGTTGCGACCGTCCTGGTCCAGCGAGGCACGCTGCGGGTCGGCGACACGATGGTCGTCGGCGACGCCTACGGCCGAGTCCGCGCGATGCTCGACGACAAGGGCGAGAACGTCGAGGAAGCGGGTCCCTCGACCCCCGTCCTCGTGCTGGGTCTCACCAACGTCCCGGGCGCCGGCGACAACTTCCTGGTCGTCGACGAGGACCGTACGGCCCGTCAGATCGCCGAGAAGCGTGCCGCTCGTGAGCGCAACGCCAACTTCGCCCGCAAGGGTGTCCGGTTCTCCCTGGAGAACCTGGACGAGGCGCTCAAGGCCGGTCTGGTCCAGGAACTCAACCTCATCATCAAGGGCGACGCGTCCGGTTCGGTGGAGGCTCTCGAGTCCTCGCTGCTCCAGCTCGACGTCGGTGAAGAGGTCGACATCCGGGTCCTGCACCGCGGTGTGGGTGCGGTCACCGAGTCGGACATCGACCTGGCGACCGGCTCCGACGCCATCGTGATCGGCTTCAACGTGCGCGCCGCAGGGCGTGCCGCGCAGATGGCCGAGCGCGAAGGCGTGGACGTCCGGTACTACTCGGTCATCTACCAGGCGATCGAAGAGATCGAAGCGGCCCTCAAGGGCATGCTCAAGCCGGAGTACGAAGAGGTCGAGCTCGGTACGGCGGAGATCCGCGAGATCTTCCGCTCGTCCAAGCTGGGCAACATCGCCGGTGTGCTGGTCCGGTCCGGCGAGGTCAAGCGCAACACCAAGGCGCGCCTGCTGCGCGATGGCAAGGTCATCGCGGAGAGCCTCAACATCTCCGGTCTGCGCCGCTTCAAGGACGACGTCACCGAGATCCGCGAAGGCTTCGAGGGCGGTATCAACCTCGGAAACTTCAACGACATCAAGATCGACGACGTCATCGCGACGTACGAGATGCGCGAGAAGCCGCGCGGCTGATCCGTACCTCAACAGTCGGGGCCGGTCGACGGGTCATATTTCCGTCGATCGGCCCCGGCCGTTCCGGTACGGTTCTGGTGTCCCGGCCGAGTACCGGCAGGGCACGCTGTGCCGGTCCGGGGGGTGGCCTCCGGGCCTTTCCGAACCCGAACCGGCGGGACATCCGGACATACATGTATGTGGGGACACTGTCCTTCGATCTGCTCCTCGGCGACGTACGGTCGTTGAAGGAGAAACGCTCCATCGTCCGTCCGATCGTCGCCGAGCTGCAACGCAAGTTCGCGGTGAGTGCGGCGGAGACGGGCGGGCAGGATCTCCATCGCAGGGCCGAGATCGGTCTTGCCGTGGTCTCCGGGGACACCGGACACCTCACAGATGTACTGGACCGGTGCGAGCGGCTGATCGCCGCGCGTCCCGAGGTGGAGCTGCTGTCGGTTCGACGGCGGCTGCACAGTGACGAAGACTGAACCGTAAGCAAAAACCAGAAGGAAGAGTGACGGACCGGTGACCGACAACGCGCGGGCCCGCAAGCTGGCCGATCGCATCCAGGTCGTGGTCGCGGAGACCCTGGACCGGCGTATCAAGGATCCGCGGCTCGGATTCGTGACGATCACGGACGCCCGTGTCACCGGCGACCTGCGGGAGGCCACGGTCTTCTACACGGTCTACGGCGACGACGAGGAGCGCGCGGCCTCCGCCGCGGCGCTGGAGAGCGCCAAGGGCGTCCTGCGCTCCGAGGTCGGCCGGCAGACCGGGGTCCGGTTCACACCGACCCTGGCCTTCGTCCCGGACGCCCTGCCGGACAACGCCCGCACCATCGAGGACCTCCTCGACAAGGCGCGGGCCAAGGACGCCGCGGTGCGCGAGGTGTCGACCGGCGCGAAGTACGCGGGCGACGCCGACCCGTACCGCAAGCCGGAGGACGAGGACGAGGCCGCCGGGGCCGAGGGGTCCGACGAGCCCGAGCGCCCCAGTGGGAACGAGGGCTCGGCCTCCGCATGACACAGCAGAACAACAGGACGCCGGACGGCCTTGTCATTGTCGACAAGCCGTCCGGCTTCACTTCGCACGACGTCGTCGCCAAGATGCGCGGCATCGCCCGTACCCGACGCGTCGGGCACGCCGGCACGCTCGATCCGATGGCGACCGGTGTGCTCGTGCTCGGCGTCGAGAGGGCCACCAAGCTCCTGGGCCATCTCGCGCTGACCGAGAAGGAGTACCTCGGCACGATCCGGCTCGGGCAGGACACCATCACCGATGACGCGGAGGGCGAGATCATCTCGTCCACCGATGCCTCGGGTGTGACGCGGGAGGGCATCGACGCCGGGGTGGCCGCGCTGAGCGGCCCGATCATGCAGGTGCCGTCCAAGGTCAGCGCCATCAAGATCGACGGCAAGCGTTCGTACGCGCGGGTGCGCGGCGGCGAGGAGTTCGAGATCCCGGCCCGTCCGGTGACCGTCTCGTCCTTCGCCGTCCACGACGTCCGTGAGGCGGTCGCCGAGGACGGGACCCCGGTCGTCGACCTCGTCGTCTCCGTCGTCTGCTCCTCCGGTACGTACATCCGCGCCCTGGCCCGGGACCTCGGTGCCGGGCTCGGTGTGGGCGGGCACCTCACCGCGCTGCGGCGCACCCGGGTCGGCCCGTACGGGCTGGACGCGGCGAGGACGCTGGAGGCCCACCAGGAGGAGCTGACCGTGATGCCGGTCGCGGAGGCGGCGGCCTCCGCGTTCCCCCGCTGGGACGTGGACGAGAAGCGGGCCAAGCTGCTGCTCAACGGCGTCCGGCTGGACATGCCCGCGTATCCGCCGGGACCGGTCGGGGTCTTCGGGCCCGACGGGTCGTTCCTGGTGCTGGTCGAGGAGCAGAAGGGCAAGGCCAAGAGCCTCGCCGTCTTCGCCTGACGGGCTCCGCCACCGCTTCCCCCGTGGAGCGGGCACGGCCCCCGGTGCCCGCTCCACGATCCCCCTCCCGCGGTGAGCCCTGTCCATCCCGCACCGCGAATTCACCCCAATGGACGGGCGCTCGGAGTGAACGAGGGGTACGCAGGGGGGCGCTTTCGCCCCTTGCGCTTCTCGCGCCGATCGTTGCCGACCTACCGTCTGACCATGGGCAGCGGGGACCGGTCGAAGCTGGTAAGAATCTGCGATCAGGCCGGCCGGCCGAGAGGTACCGGATTCGTCGCGGACGATCGCGGGACGGTCGTCACCAGTCACCGGGCGGTCTCCTCCGACGTGCCTCTGGTGCTCCACGGGAGCGACGGCCGCACCTGTCCCGTCGGGTCCGACGGCATCACCGCACTGCCCGCGCTCGGTCTCGCCCTGGTGCGCACCGGCGGACCGGAGGCGCTCGGCACCGACCCGCTCCCCATCGCCGCACGGGACCGGATCGAGGCCGGGACGTACGTCCGCATCGCCGCGCACGGCTGGCGCGAGGCCCGGGTGCTCGGTACGGCCCCCGCCACCTACACCGCGGACGGCCGCGGCCACCCGGTCGGGGCGGCGCTGGAACTGGCCCTCGGCACGGACGGGCGCGACGCGCTGCGCTCGGGCGGGGCGGCCGTCGGCGGCCCGGTGACCGACCCCCGGACCGGTGCGGTCCTCGGCGTGCTCTGCACCGCCCTGCGCGCCGCCCACGAGGCGGCCGGGCTCGCCCTGCCGCTCGCCCCCGGCTCCGGCGGCGAGTTCGACGCCCTGCTGCGGCGCAACGCGATGAGCGTCCCCGGCTACGGACCCGACCTCAACCTCGCCGGTGCCCTCCAGCTCACCGCGACCTCGGTCGGCTCGGCGGGCGGTACGGGCGCCCCCACCGAACGGGTGGAGCGGGACGAGGTCCGGGCGGAGTTCACCGCCTTCGAGGACGGTACGGGGACGGTCCTGGGCCTCGTCGGGGCGCCCGGCACCGGGCGCACCACCGAGCTGGCCGCCCTGGCCGCCCGCCGTGCCGGTGGTGAGGAGCCCGCGCTCACCCTGTGGCTGCGCGGCGCCGATCTGCTGGCCGACGACACCTCCGTCGCCGAAGCCGTCGCCCGTACCCTCGCCAGGTCCGCACGGATCGTCACGGCCGCCGGGGCCCGGGGGGACATGGGGACGGCCACCCCCGAGCGGGTGGCCGCGCTGGCCGTGGCGGCGGGACACCCGCTGCTCGTCGTGCTGGACGGCCCCGAGGAGATGCCCCCGCTGCTGGCCCACCGGCTCGCCGAGTGGACGGCGGGCACGGCCGACTGGCTGCGCCACCACGGGGCACGGCTCGTCGTCGCCTGCCGCCCCGAGCACTGGGAGCGGGCCGGGTCGTTCCACCCGCCGGACACCCTGCACCGCCCCGCGCGGCCCGCCCGGGGACTGCCTCCCGCGCTGCGTCTGGGCGACCTGACCGCGAGCGAGGCCGAGCGGGCCCGGGAGCGCCACGGCCTCCCCGCCGGAGCCCTCGCCCCCGGCCACGACCGGCACCCGCTCACGCTCCGGCTGCTCGCCGAGGTGCGCGCGGCGCTGCCCCCGGACGTGGCGGGCCTGCCCGACACCGAGGACGTCTTCGGCGCCCACCTCGACCTCATGTGCGTCCGCGTCGCGGTCCGGATCGCGGCGGCGGCCGACCCGCAGCCCCGTGGCACCGCCGTACGCAGGCTGGCCGCCCGGGTGGCCGGGCAGGTCCACGAGGCGGCCCGGCGCTGTCTCGGGCCGGGCCAGGGGGAGCTGGACCGGGCGGCGTTCGAGGAGATCTTCCCCTGGCGCACCGGCTGGGCCTCGGCGGTTCTCACCGAGGGCCTCCTGGTTCCGGCGGGCGCGGGCTACCGCTTCGCCCACGAGGAGCTGGGGGACTGGGTGCAGGGCGCGCACCTCGACCTGGACGCGGCGCTGCGGTCGCTGGTCCACCGCTGGCACACGGGGGAGGAGCCGACAGCCTCGGCGGCCCCGGCGGGCCCGGTCGGCGCGGCGCCGGTGGTCTCCGGGCAGGGGCCTCTGCCGCGGCCCCGGCGGTCACGGCAGTCCCAGCCCCGTCAGCAGTCCCAGCCCCGCCGTCAGTCCCAGCAGCCCCGGTCTCTTGAGCAGTTCCGTGAGTCGCGGTCGGTGGGGTCGCCACAGCAGCTTCATCGGCCCCCATTGCTCCAAGTGCCTCACCAGCCCCAGGCCCTTCAGGAGTCCCCGGCGTCCCTGGAGACGCCGGAGCCCCGGAGCCTGCCCGTGCCGAGGCATCGCATCGGACCGGTGATCCAGGCGATGCTGCTGCTCGGCCGCCGCCAGGGCGCCTCCGCGCTGGCGCACCGGATGGCCGACCTGATCGAGGCGCTGGACCGGCTCTCCCGTGACGACGGGCGGACGCGGGCGGACGAGGACGCGGGCTGGTGGGCCGCCCACCTCCTGGGCCAGTCACTGCTCGAAGTGCCCGACGCCCGCCCCTATCTGGGCGTACTGCGGGTGCTCGCCGGACGGATCACCCGGCGGTCCGCCGCCGGGGCGGGCCCGGCCGGGCTGGGGGCCTACACGGAGTTCGGGCCCTGGTTCTGGCGGCGGCTGCGGCTGCCCGAGGAGGACCGGATCGACCTGCTGCGGCGGCTGGTGCCCGCCGACGGAATCCCGCGCGCCGACGGGGACGAGCGGTATCTGGACGCCGTGGCCCGGCGGCTCGCCCTCGACCCGCCCACCGTGCAGCGGCTGCTGTGCCGCTGGTTCACCGACGAGCGCCCGCTGCCGGCCGGACAGGACGTGCCCCTGCGTCCCACGGTGGCCGCCGCCGCACAGGCTCTCCTGTACGCCCGCCGGGACCTGGCCGTGGACGAGCTGACCGACGCCCTCGTGGTGACGCCCCATCCGCGCGCCGCCGAACTCCTCGCCGCACTGGCCGAGGACGAGCCCGCCGCGCTCTGCCGGGCCGTGGAGCGCTGGGCGCGCGACGAGGACCGGCCGGCCCGGCGCCCGGCGGCCGCGCACTACGCCGTGCAGCTCGCGGAGCGCACCCTCGCCGACACCGACCGGGCCCTCCTGCGCGCCACTGCCCTCACCCTGCTGGCCCGCCGCTGCGACGACGCCCTGCACGGCCCGGCGCTCACCCTTCTCGTCCGGGACCCGGAGACCCGGGACCGGTATCTCGCCGAGGCCCTGCGGGTCTTCGCAGCCGGGGATCCCCGGCTGCCGGTGGCGCTGCTGGCCGAGGTGTTCCCGGCCCGCCCGGAGCCGGTGCTCGCCGCCCTGCGTACCCGGCTGGTCCGGCCCGGTGACGGCGCGGGCGAGGTGCTGCGGGAGCTGGCCGCGCTGGACGCGCCCGCCCTGGCGCTGCACGCCGCGGGGCTGGTACGGACGTACATCGACAGCCACCCCGACGACGGCACGTACGCCGGTGAGTACGTTGACCTGCGGCTGGAGCACGGCCCCGCCGCCCGTGCCCTGCTGCTGCCCCTGGTGACGGGACTGCTGCGGGACCGCCCCGTACCGCCCGCCGTGCGCGGCGCACTCGCCCGGGTGTTCGCGGGGCCCGCAAGCACCGCCTCCAGGCCGCTGCGGGCCGAGCTGCTGGAGGTCCTGCTGGAGTTCGAGCAGGACCGGGGGCGGGACCCGGAGGTGCTCGACGCGCTGCTGCGGGCCGCCGCGGCGGGGTCGGGCCAACGGCCGGAAGTACGGACGAGGGCGCTGGTGCACCGCACCGGAATGCTCCTGGTGCGGACCCCGGAGGGTGCGGCACGCTTCGACCGGAGCCTCGTCGAGCTCGCTCGTGACGTGCCCGGTTTCGCCGCGCTGGTCATCGGCTGGCTGGCCGACGCCCCGCAGGAGTGGGCGGCGGTCGTGGGCCCGAGCGCGCGGCGGACGGTGGAGGCGCTGAAGGCATCACGGCCCGCGATCCCGATGCCGATGCAGGCCGCGGGACGTGAGCATGGCAGTCTTAGACCTGCGTAATCGACATACACACGTACACAGGTTCGGGCGAGGAGCGGTCACAGTGCAGCGCTGGCGTGGCTTGGAGGACATCCCCCAGGACTGGGGACGCAGCGTCGTCACCATCGGCTCCTACGACGGTGTGCACCGCGGACACCAGCTGATCATCGGCCGGGCCGTGGAACGGGCGCGCGAGCTGGGCGTTCCGTCCGTCGTCGTGACCTTCGACCCGCATCCCAGCGAGGTCGTCCGCCCCGGCAGCCACCCGCCGCTGCTCGCCCCGCACCACAGGCGTGCCGAGCTGATGGCGGAGCTGGGCGTGGACGCGGTGCTGATCCTGCCGTTCACGACCGAGTTCTCGAAGCTGTCGCCCACCGACTTCATCGTGAAGGTGCTGGTCGACAAGTTGCACGCACAGGCCGTCATCGAGGGGCCGAACTTCCGTTTCGGCCACAAGGCGGCGGGGAACGTGGCGCTGCTCACCGAGCTGGGCGCCACCTATGACTACACCGTCGAGGTCATCGACCTCTATGTGAGCGGTGCGGCGGGCGGCGGTCAGCCGTTCTCCTCCACGCTCACCCGCCGTCTGGTCGCCGAGGGCGACGTGGCGGGCGCCGCCGAGATCCTCGGCCGGCCGCACCGGGTCGAGGGCATCGTGGTCCGCGGCGCGCAGCGCGGCCGTGAGCTGGGTTTCCCCACGGCGAACGTGGAGACCCTGCCGCACACCGCGATCCCCGCCGACGGCGTCTACGCGGGCTGGCTGCACGTGAACGGTGAGGCGATGCCCGCCGCGATCTCCGTGGGCACGAACCCGCAGTTCGACGCCACCGAGCGGACCGTCGAGGCGTACGCGATCGACCGGGTGGGCCTGGATCTGTACGGGCTGCACGTGGCCGTGGACTTCCTCGCGTACGTACGCGGCATGCTGAAGTTCGACTCGGTCGACGACCTCCTGGTGGCGATGGCCGCCGACGTGAAGCGTTGCAGCGAGCTGATCGTGGCGTACGGCCGCACCGTCTGACCGCGCGTACGACCACACCGCCCGACCGCGCGCACGACCGCACCGCCCGCCCCCGTCCCGTCGTCGCGCGTTCCGCCGCCGGGCGGCGGATGCTGGCAGGGTGCGTGACATCCTTCCCGAACTCCGCGAGTGGCACACGGCCGGTACGCCCTTCGCCCTGGCGACCGTGGTGGCCGTCCACGGCAGTGCGCCCCGTGCGCCCGGCGCCGTGATGGCGGTGAGCGCCGACGGCGCGGTGCTGGGCAGTGTGTCCGGGGGCTGCGTCGAGAGCGATGTGTTCGAGGTGGCCGGTGAGGTGCTCGCCTCGGGCCGCCCACAGCTGCGGTCGTACGGGATCAGCGACGACGAGGCCCTCGGTGTCGGTCTGACCTGCGGCGGCTCGATCGAGGTCCTGGTGCGGGCCTGTGTCCCGGCCGCCGACCGGGACCGGCTGCGGGAGGTCATGGACCTGGTGGCCGCCCACGAGCCGGTGGCCGTGGCCACGCTCCTGCCGCGAGCCACCCCCGGCGGGACCTCGGACGCGGCGCCGGGCGAGGCCGGGGCGCCCGCGGCCACCCTGGTGGTCCTGGAGGACCGTACGGCGGGCTCCCTCGGCGCCGAGGGGCTCGACGCGGCCGTCACCGACGACGCCCGCGGACTGCTGGCCCAGGGTGTGACCGGGGTGCAGCGGTACGGGGCGCACGGTCAGCGCCGGATGCAGGAGGTGTCCGTCTTCGTCCAGACGTACGCCCCGCCGCCCCGCATGCTCGTCTTCGGCGCCATCGACCACGCCGCGGCCACCGCGCGGATCGGCTCGTTCCTGGGCTACCGGGTCACGGTCTGCGACGCCCGGCCGGCCTTCGCCACCCGGGAACGCTTCCCGGCCGCCGACGAGGTCGTCCGCGCCTGGCCGCACACCTATCTGGAATCGACCACCGTCGACGCCCGCACGGTGATCTGTGTGCTCACGCACGACCCGAAGTTCGATGTCCCCCTGCTGATCGCCGCGTTGCGGACGCCGGCCGCGTACATCGGGGTCATGGGCAGCCGCCGTACCCACCTCGACCGGACCGCCCGGCTGCGCGAGGCCGGGGTGGGCGAGGCGGAACTGGCCCGCCTCGCCTCACCCGTCGGCCTCGATCTCGGCGGCCGTACTCCCCAGGAGACGGCGGTCTCCATCGCCGCCGAGATCATCCAGCACCGCTGGGGCGGCACCGGCCGCCCGCTGGGCGAGCTGGCGGGCGCCATCCACCACGCAGCCCCGGACGGCCCGGACGGCCCGGACGGCTCGTGAGGCCCGTACGACCGCTGGAAAGTGCGCCCGTGCGCCGGTCGGGCCGGGCACTCCCCGGCAGCGCCGTCACGCCGGGCGCACCCGGTCAGGCCGTGGACGCCGTCTTCGAGCCCGCCGCGGCCCAGTGGCACGCCACCTGGGTGGCTGCGCCCCCGTCGAGGACCGGCAGATCCTTCGTACGGCACGCGTCCGCCACCCCCGCCCGTTCGGCCTCTCCCGAGGCGAGGACCTGGCAGCGGACGTGGAACCGGCAGCCCGACGGCACCCTGGACGGGTCCGGCGGCTCACCGGTCAGAATCACCGGCTCGCCCTCCGCCTCCGGCAGCACGGACAACAGGGCCTTGGTGTACGGATGCTGAGGGGCGGTCAGTATCTTCTCCACCGCGCCCGTCTCGACGATCCGGCCCAGGTACATCACCGCCACCCGGTCCGCGATGTTCCACGCCAGCCCCAGATCGTGTGTGACGACCAGCGCGGAGAGCCCCAGTTCGTCGCGCAGCCGCAGCAGCAGGGCCAGGATCTCGCCGCGCACCGACGCGTCCAGCGAGGCCACCGGCTCGTCGGCGACGATCAGTTCGGGTTCCAGGACGAGGGCGCCCGCGATGACGACGCGCTGGCGCTGACCGCCGGACAGCTCGTGCGGGTAGCGCAGGAAGAACCGCTCGGGCGGCCGCAGTCCCGCCCGGGACAGCGCCTCGGCCACCGCGGCCCGCTCGTCACCGGCGTACCCGTGGATGCGCAGCCCCTCCGCCACCGCGTCGTACACCGTGTGCCGGGGGTTGAGCGAGCCGCTGGGGTCCTGAAGGACCAGCTGCACCCGCTTGCGGTACGCCTTGAGCGCGCGGCCCGAGTACGCGAGCGGTGAGCCGCCGAACGTGACCCGGCCGGAGCTGGGCGGTACCAGGCCCAGCAGGGAGCGGGCCAGGGTCGTCTTGCCGCAGCCCGACTCGCCGACCAGCGCGACGATCTCGCCGGGCCGGATGTCCAGGTCGACGCCGTCCACCGCACGCGCGGTGGCCGCTCCGCGCCTGCCGGGGAAGGTGACCTTCAGCGCCTCGGCGCTGAGCAGGGGGGTGATGGTCATGTCGTGCTCCCGACTTCCTCGGCTCCGGGCAGGCCGGAGTCCGTACCCGGCGCCGCGGACTCGGCCCCGGGCGGGCCCAACGGCGCCGCGGACTCGGTACCCGGCACGCCCAACGGCGCCGCGGACTCGGTACCCGCCAGGCCCAACGGCACCACGACGGCACCCGGTTCCACCAGCACACAGGCCGCCCGCCGCCCGTCCCCGGCGTCCCGCAGCTCCTGGTCCGCGGTGGCGCAGGATTCCAGCGCGACCGGGCACCGGGGATGGAACGTACAGCCGGACGGCAGCGCCGCCGGGTCCGGCGGGTCGCCCGGCAGCCCGCGCGGGGCGTGCCGGGAGGCGAGGTCGCCGATCCTGGGGAACGCGGCCGACAGGGCCTTGCCGTACGGGTGCCGGGCGTTCTCGTACACCTGCTTGGCCGGGCCCTCCTCGACGACCCGGCCCGCGTACATCACGGCCAGCCGGTCACAGGTGTCGGAGAGCACCGCCAGGTCGTGGCTGATCATGATCAGCCCGAGGTCCTGTTCGGCGACGAGCTGTTCGATCAGCCGCAGGATCTGCGCCTGGATCATCACGTCGAGCGCGGTGGTCGGCTCGTCGGCGACGATCAGGCGCGGGTCGCAGGCCAGCGCCATGGCGATCATGACGCGCTGGCGCTGACCGCCGGAGAGCTCGTGCGGATACGCCTGCGCACGGGCCGCCGGCAGCCCCACCTGCTCCAGCAGCTCACCGGCCCGCTTCCTGGCCGCCGCGGCGGTGGACTTCTTGTGCAGCAGGATCGGCTCGGCGATCTGGTCCCCGACCCGGTGCACGGCGTTGAGCGAGTGCATCGCGCCCTGGAAGACGATCGACGCCCCGGCCCAGCGCACCGCCCGCAGCCGGCCCCACTTCATGGTGAGGATGTCCTCCCCGTCCAGCAGGATCTCGCCGGACAGGGAGGCCGAGGCGGGCAGCAGCCGCAGCAGGGCGAGCGCCAGCGTCGACTTCCCGCAGCCCGACTCCCCGGCGATGCCGAGCTTCTGGCCCGCCTCGACGCGCAGATCGATGCCGCGCACGGCGGGCACGGCCGAGGCCCCGGAGCCGTAGGTGACCCGCAGGTCCCGTACGTCGAGCAGCGGCTGCCCGGTCGTGGGCTTCGTCGTGATGGTGGTCGTGGCGGTCAACGGGTCACCCCCAGCTTGGGGTTGAGCACGGTCTCGATGGTGCGGCCGCACAGCGTGAACGCGAGGGCGACGACCGCGATGGCGAGTCCGGGCGGGGCGAGGTACCACCAGTTGCCGGAGCTGACGGCACCGGCCTCACGGGCGTCCTGGAGCAGCCCGCCCCAGGAGACGATCGTGGGATCGCTGAGCCCGAGGAAGGCGAGGGTCGCCTCGGTGAGGATGGCGGTGGAGATGACCAGCGTGGTCTGGGCGAGCACCAGCGGCATCACATTGGGCAGCACATGGCGGGACATGATGTGTCCGTGGCCGCCGCCGAGCGCCTTGGAACGCTCGATGTACGGCCGGGACTCGACGGACAGCGTCTGCGCCCGCACCAGCCGGGCGGTCGTCGGCCAGGTCGTCACGCCGATCGCCAGGATCGTCGTCCAGATGGACCGCGACAGGACCGTGGCCAGCGCGATGGCGAGGACCAGGGTCGGCATCACCAGGAACCAGTCGGTGATCCGCATGATGACGGTCCCGTACCAGCCCTTGAAGTGTCCCGCCGTGATCCCGACCAGAGTCCCGATGGCCACCGACAGGAACGCCGCGAGCAGTCCGACGGTCAGCGAGACCCTCGTTCCCCACACCAGCAGTGCGAGCAGGCTGCGCCCGAACTGGTCGGTGCCCAGCGGGAACTGCCCGCTCGGTGACTCCAGGGGGCCGCCCGGCGCCTGGGTGACGCTCTGCGAGCCGGCACCCACCAGCAACGGGGCGGCCAGCGCGACCAGGGCGATCACGGCGAGGACGGCCAGGCCGACGAGGCCCGCCCGGTGGCCGCGGTACTGCTGCCAGAAGGCGGCCGCCGCCCGGCGTCTGCGGGCCCGGCCGAGCGCGCGCGGGCTGCCGTTCTGCACGGCATCGGTCGAAGTCGTCATCGGCCCACCCGGGGATCGAGCAGCGGATAGATCACATCGGCGAGCGTGTTCATGATGATCACCGCGGCGGCGAAGACGAAGAACAGCGCCTGCACCAACGGCAGATCGGGCACGCTCAGTGCCTGGTAGAAGAGCCCGCCGAGCCCCGGCCAGGAGAACACGGTCTCCACCAGGATGGCACCCGCGACCGTCGTGCCCAGGTTCACGAAGAGCAGGGTCACGGTCGGCAGCATCGCGTTGGGCACGGCATGGCGGCGGCGTACGAGGTCGTCGCGCAGCCCCTTGGCGCGGGCCGTCGTCAGATAGTCGCTGCCCATCTCGTCGAGCAGCGAGGAGCGCATCACCAGCAGGGTGCGCGCGTACTCGACGGCGACGAGCGTGATGACCGGCAGCACCATGTGGTGGGCGACATCGAGGACGTAGTCGAAGCCGCTCGTGTTGCCGGACTCCATGCCACCGGTCGGGAAGAGCCCGGGGATCGGGCCGATGCCCACCGACAGCGTGATGATCAGGAGCAGGCCGAGCCAGAACGACGGCACGGAGTAGAGGGTCAGCGCGAGGGCCGTGTGGGCACGGTCCCCGACGGAGCCGCTGCGCCAGGCGGACCGGGCGCCCAGCCAGACGCCGATCACCGTGTAGAGAACGAAGGCGGTGCCGGTGAGCAGCAGCGTCGCGGGCAGCGCCTCGCTGATCTTGTCGATGACGGGCGCGCGGAACTGGTACGACGTACCGAAGTCCCCGGTGAGCGCCTTGCCGCAGTACTCGGTGAACTGCTGCCAGAGCGGCAGGTCGAGGCCGAACTCGCGGCGCATCGCGGCGATCTGCTCCGTGGAGACCTGCCGGCCGCCGGTCATCTGCTTGACCGGGTCGCCGGGAATCAGCCGGAACAGGAAGAAGCTCGTGACGAGCACGGCGAACAGCGAGACGGCCGCGCCGACCAGCTTGCCCGCCACATAGCGGAGATAGGCGGCCGTGCTGCGGGACCGCGGACCGCGGGCCGACGGCCCGGCCGGAGCCGGGCCGTCGGATTCCGCACTGTCCACGCCCGCCGCGCCCTTCACGAGCGCGGGAGTGCTTTCTGTGCTCATGGACTATTCACGGTCTTCCGCGGTGGAACGACGACGCATGGCGAACAGCAGTCCGCCACCGGCGAGGACGACGACGGCGACACCGACACCGACGAGCACTCCGGTGGAGCTGCCACCGGAGTCGTCGGAGCCGGCGGAGGCGGCATCGGCCGGAACCGCCGACCACCAGCTCCAGTAACCGTCCTGGCCGTAGATGTTGCCGGCGTCCGAGGGCATCGTCGTGATCGACTCGATCTGGTCGGTGCGGTACGCCTCGACCGCGTTCGGGTACGCCATGACGTTCATGTACCCCGTGTCGTACAGCCGCGACTCCATCTGCTTGACGAGAGCGGCGCGCTTGCCCGTGTCGTACTCGACGTTCTGCTTCTTGTAGAGCTCGTCGAACTGCTTGTCGCAGATGAAGTTGTCGGTCGCGGCCGACTCCTTCGGCTTGGACGGCAGCGCGGCGCAGGTGTGGATCGACATCACGAAGTCGGGGTCCGGGTTGACGGACCAGCCGTCGAAGGCGAGGTCGTACTCACCGGCGTACCAGGGGTCGGAGACGTTGTCGATGCAGTCGACCTTCAGGCCGACACCGAGGTCGCCCCACCACTCCTGGAGGTACTTGCCGACCGCCTTGTCGTTCGGGTCGGTGGCGTGGCACAGGATGCGGAAGTCGAGCGGCTTGCCGTCCTTGCCGACGCGTTTGCCGTCGCTGTTCTTCTTGTAGCCGGCCTCGTCGAGGGTGCTCGCGGCCTTCGCCGGGTCGTACGCCAGTTCCTGATCGGCGGCGGGCTTCCAGAAGTAGTCGGAGAAGCGCGGCGGGATGTAGCCCTCACCCTCCACGGCGTGGCCCTGGAAGACCTTGTCGATGATGGTCGCGCGGTCGACGGCCATGAAGAGCGCCTGACGGACCTTCTGGTCGAGCAGGGCGGGGTGGCCGTCGCCGAACTTCTCGCCGTCCTTGGTGCGGGCGCCCGGGTTGACGGCCAGCGCGTAGAACCGCCTGCCCGGCGCGTCGTTCACCTTGATGTCGGGGGCGTTCTTGAGGGACGCCGACTGCGCGGGCGTCAGACTGGGACTGCCCGCGACGAAGGAGACCTCACCCTTGCGCAGGGCGGCGACGGCCGCGTCCTGGTCCTTGTAGTAACGGAAGACGATCTCGTCGAACTTCGGCGAACCGCGCCAGAAGTCCTTGTTGGCCTTCAGCTTCACATAGCTGTCGACCTTGTAGTCCGTGAGGATGAACGGCCCGTTCCCGACGATCGGGAACTCCGTGTCGTTGTTGAACTTGGAGAAGTCGGAGACCTTCTCCCAGACGTGCTTCGGGACGATCGGCACATCGAGCGCGGCCATCGTGGCCTGCGGCTGCTTCAGCTGGATGACCAGCTTGTCCGCACTGGGCGCGGTCACCTTCTCGAAGTTGGCGACGAAGTTGCCGTTGGCCGTGGCGGCGCCCTCGTCGGTCATCATCTTGTTGAAGGTCCACGCGGCGTCCTCGGCGGTGGCCTGGTGACCGTCGGACCACTTCGAGTCCGACCGGATCGTGTACGTCCAGGTCAACTTGTCCGCGGACGGCTCCCACTTGGTGGCGAGCCCCGGGATCGCGTGGTTGTCCTTGGGGTCGTAGTTGGTCAGGTAGTCGTACATGAGCCGGTAGACGCTCGTGCTGACCAGGCGCTGGGCGAGGAACGGACTCAGGGAGTCGACGCTCTGCGCGACCGCGACCGTGAGCGTCGTCCTGCCGCTGTCGGCGGCCTGCGCCTGCGGGGGCGCGGGTGTGAGGGGATTCCCGGGAACTACCGATCCGGCGGCGAGCGCCAGTGCGGCGGCGCCGGAGGCCAGAAGAACGCGCATGCGGCGGCGTGGCCGGGAGGAGCGTGGTGGAACTCTTGTGACCATGGGACGTGGACCTCGCGTCATGACTCGCTCGGGGAAGGCGGGTAGAGCTCTGGTTCGCCAGCTGGTGAAGCGAAGGTTTATCAGCGGTGGCCGAGTCGCGTCAACGGTCCGCCAAACCGCGTGTGGGCTGCGGGAATACGCGCAGGGCCCGCACCGTGGGAACGGTGCGGGCCCTCATTGGTTTAGACCTCTACTGCCCTACTGCTGGGGCGCCGGCGGTGGCTGCGGAGGAGTCTGCTGCCAGCCCGCGGGCGGTACGGGGCCCTGCAGTTCGCTCTGACCACCGGGCTGTCCGGCCGGCGGGGGCGGACCGGCCGGGCTCGTGCCCGACTGGGCCTGCGAGGGCAGCGACTGCTGCTGCCAGCCGTTCTGCTGCCAGTTCTGCTGGGCGCCGGGGCCCGGCTGAGGGGGATACGGCTGCTGCGGGGGCTGCTGCTGAGGGGCTTGAGGTCCCCCGTACGGCGGCTGCCCGCCATAGGGCTGTTGGGGGTACGGCTGCCCCGGCTGCGGCTGCTGCGGCGGGTAGGGCTGCTGTCCCGGCGCGGGCTGTCCCGGCTGGTGCTGACCGGGCATCGGCTGACCCGGCATGGGCTGACCGGGCTGCTGCTGTCCGGGCATCGGCGGGGCGAACTGCGGCGGCATGGAGCCGTCCGACGTCCACAGCCCCTGCTGCTGCTGGGCGCGCGAGAAGTCCTCGGCGACCATCGCGGAGAGGTGGAAGTACGCCTCGCGGGTCTTGGGCCGCATCATGTCGAGGTCGACCTCGGCGCCCGCGGACAGATGCTCGTCGAACGGTACGACGACGACGCCCCGGCAGCGCGTCTCGAAGTGCTGCACGATGTCGTCGACCTTGATCATCTTGCCGGTCTCGCGAACCCCGGAGATGACCGTGATCGAACGCTGCACCAGATCCGCGTAGCCGTGCGCGGACAGCCAGTCGAGCGTGGTCGACGCGCTGGACGCGCCGTCGACGGACGGCGTCGAGATGATGATCAGCTGGTCGGCGAGGTCCAGCACTCCCCGCATCGCGCTGTAGAGGAGACCGGTGCCCGAGTCGGTGAGGATGATCGGGTACTGCTTGCCGAGCACCTCGATCGCGCGCCGGTAGTCCTCGTCGTTGAACGTCGTGGAGACCGCCGGGTCCACGTCATTGGCGATGATCTCCAGACCGGAGGGCGCCTGCGAGGTGAACCGGCGGATGTCCATGTACGAGTTGAGGTACGGGATCGCCTGCACCAGGTCACGGATGGTGGCCCCGGTCTCGCGGCGCACCCGGCGGCCGAGGGTGCCGGCGTCCGGGTTGGCGTCGATGGCGAGGATCTTGTCCTGCCGCTCGGTCGCCAGCGTCGAGCCCAGCGCGGTCGTCGTGGTGGTCTTGCCGACACCGCCCTTGAGGCTGATGACGGCGATCCGGTAGCAGGACAGCACCGGAGTGCGGATCAGCTCCAGCTTGCGCTGACGCTCGATCTCCTCCTTCTTGCCGCCCAGCTTGAAGCGGGACACCCCGGACGGAGTACGGCTGCTCTTGGCCTTCTGTTTGCCCCGGACCAGGCGGTCGGAGGAGAGCTCGACGGCGGCCGTGTAACCGAGCGGTGCGCCGGGCACGGAACGCTCGCGCTGGTCATGGGTGACCGGCGTGGGCCAGGCGGTGCCGGTACGCGGGTCGACGGGCGGAGCCGGCGGACCGGGCTGCTGGGGTGCCTGCTGCTGCGGAGCCTGCTGCTGGGCAGGGAGGTGCTGCTGCGGCTGGTACGGCTCCGGCGGCTGCGGTGCCGTCGGAGCGATCGGCGCGGGCAGGTTGGGCGAGCTCTGCCCCGGCTGCTGCGCGGGGAGCGGGGCGGCCCCCTGGGCGGGGAACGAGGGGTGGGGCGCCTGCGGTGCCTGAGGTGCCTGAGGTGCTTGGGGGAACCCGTATCCGCCCTGCTGCTGCGGGAATCCGTACCCGCCGCCGGCCTGCGGGGCCTGTGGCGGCAGCGGTGCGCCCTGGCCGGGGAACTGCTGGAACTGCTGGTGCTGCGGGGGCTGCTGATGCTGCGGGAGCTGCTGGGGTGCCTGCTGCTGCGCCGGGAGGTGCTGGTGCGGCTGCGGTGCCTGGTGGGCCTGCGGTGCCTGGTGGGCCTGCGGTGCCTGGTGGGGTACCTGGGCCGGCTGCGCTGTCTGGGCGGGCTGGGGGAATCCGTATCCGCCGGGCGCCTCGTTCGCGGGTACCGGGGAGGGCCACTGCGCCGCGGACTGCGGTGCGGTGGGCTGCGGTGCCGCGGGCTGGAAGGCGGGCGGCAGCGGCGGCAGGGCGCCAGGGGCGGGCGGTGCGGGGGACCACGGCGCCGGAGCGGCGGCCTGCGGTACGTCCTGGGGCACCGCGTCCGTCACGGCGAGCGGGTGCGCGTCGGCGGGCGCCGTCGGGTCCGTCACGGCCGGGGCCTCGTCCGCCGGGGCGTCGGGGCTGCCGGCGCTCGCGGACTCCTCCGTGCCCCCGGCGCTCCCGAGGTCGTCGGCCACCGCGTCGGTATCCGTACCCGAGTCGGGGGCGTTCTCGTCGCGGTCCGCCGCGCTCGTCGCGTCCGGCGCCCCGTTCTCCCGGGCACCGGCCTCGGCGGCCTCATGCGTACCGCTGTCGGGAGCACCGCCGTCCGGCCCGGAGCCACCGGTGTCCGGTGACGGGGCGGCCGCCGCCTCGCGCTCCGCGATCTCCCGCTTCAGCGCGGCCGGGGAGAACCGCATCGTCGTGCCGCTCTCCAGATCACCGCCCCCGGCCTCCTCGGAAGGTGCCGGCGCGGGCACCGGCGCGGCAGGAGGCGCGGCCTCGGGAGACGGCGCCGACGCGGGCGGCACCGGAGAAGCGGGCGCAGGAGACGCGGGCGCCGCAGGAGACGGCGCCGGAGCGGGCGGTGCGGGCGCCCAGTTGGGGTCGAAGCCACCCGCGGCCGGCGGTCCCGGTACGGAGACCGGCGCCCCGTGGGGCGGTGGAGGCGGCGCCAGATGCGAACCGGAACCGCCCGACGAATCCCCCGTCGCGTTCTGCGTGTACCAGGCGGGCGGGGTGTAGTCGATGGTGAACTCACCCGTCATCTCGGCGGGATCCGCGTCGGACGACTCGTCGACGGGCGTGTTCCATCCCCCGCGGATCTCGTCCCGATCGCCGTTCACTTTGCCTCCTGGTGTGGTCGAGCACCCGTGTGCCGTGGGGGGTGGGGGTGTCCGTTCCCGGCGTTCGTTCCGCCCGGCTCTCCCCCTGGGACGCGCAATGCCTGTCCGCAGGTTCTGCTGCCACGCCCGGACCCACCCTAATCGCCATCGGGCTCTCTACGGCAGGCCGTAGGGCAAGGCAAGGTCCGTCCCGTACGTCACCCGCCCTTCCCGAGTGAACGGGAAGGGATACGGGGCACGAACCGAAAGGGGTACGAATGCGGAACGTTCCGTGCAAGTCGATCGCGTGAACCCACGCCGTGCCGTGCTGTGCCAGGCCATCCGGCGAGTCATGACGCGGCGCATCACCGCACAACACGGCACATCACGACCGGATATCAGTCCATCCGGCGGGCGCTGCCCAGCAGTCCGGTCTCGGCATCGGTCGCCTGCGTCATCACGAACTGCCGGTCCCGGTCCGTGCACCACAGCGTGACGCCGTCGGCCAGCGTGGACAGCGCCTGCGCCTCGGCGGGCTGCAGATTCATGATCCTGCCGATCTGCGCCGCTTCGTCCGGGGACACCCGCTGGACGCCGACGAGCGCCGACTTCTCCATCAGCCGCGGTGCCACCGGGCTGAGATAGGGCAGCAGTGTCACCACGGACTGCCAGGGCCCCGACACCACCCGGCCGCGCGGCGGCCGCATCCCGCAGTCACGCACCACGACGACCGGCGAACCGGCCGACGCGCCCTGCGGCGGCACCCGTCCCACATCGTGCAGCGAGACGCAGGGCTGCCCGCCGCCCGCCGCCTGGGCGAGCCCGGTCCAGGCCTGGGCCCGGCCGGTCTCCACCGCGATCCGTGCTCCGGTCGCGGCGGCGCGCAGCGCCAGTACCTGTGCCGTCCACAGCCCGCCGATCAGCGTGACCTCGTACGGAGTGGGCCGGTTGATGCCCAGTACCGCCGGGCGTCCTTCGGCGTCGACCCCGATCACCGTGCCGTCGTCACCGACCGGCAGGCCGAGCGAGGCCAGTTCGTCGAAGGAGATGGCGTGCCGGCCGCGGCGCGGACCGATGAGCCCGAAACCCAGCCGGGTCCGATTGCCGGTAGAGGTGGACATCAGCGGGTACCTCCGAGCGGCAGGGTGGCCAGCACGCCGGGCAGCTGTTCACGGTCCAGCCGTACCAGCGCCGTCTTCACACCGCGCGCGGTGCGCTCCAACTCATGGCGGGCGCCCAGGAGTTCCTCGTCGCTGCGGCCCGTGATCCGGATATGTCCGGTGACCGAGACCTCCGAGCGGTCCCCGTGCCCGAGCGTCAGGCTGAATGTGGTGGCCAGCGCCGGGATCGAGGTGAGCAGGGCCACCAGCTGCGGCATCGACGCACCTCCGCCGCCCAGCTGCGGCCAGCGGCCCACCCAGTAGGTGGTGTGCCGCCGGTCGTCGCAGCGCCAGGTGCGCGAGGTCTCCTCGGTGCGCCGTCCGGGCGTCTCCGCCCGGCTCGCCTGGGCCATCGCCAGCGGGCTGACACACGCCGATGTCGCGACGGCCGACGTCAGCTCCTGCTCGGTGAGCACCGTCGCCCGGAATCCGGCCCCGGTCAGCCGGCTGGCCAGCTGATCGGCGGCCCGCACCACGCACTTCTGGGCGCCGACGATTCCGCCGCCCCGCGCCTGGACGGCCTCCGGGCACAGTTCCGGGTCCAGTTTGAGCGCGATCCAGGTGATCCGGAGCGCCGGAGAGCCCGTCTGGGCCTGCAGCGGTGCGTAGTTGCGCGCGGCGACGGACTGCTGCGGCAGATGCGGCGCGGGCGCGGGCTGGGTGTGCTGGACGATCTGCGCGGACTCCAGCCGGATGCCGTCGACCTCCAGCACGTCCCTTACGAGCGTCAGGGGCAGCGGATGCGCCGACCGGTCGGGCCGCAGTGCCGTGGCGTCCGATTCGACCTGGACGAGCGCCGTGACGAACGTACCGTCACCGATCATGCCGACCGGCCGCCGGTCGCGGTCGCTGAAGGAGTACGTGCGCAGCGCCGGGTCGCACTCGACGGCGGGCGCGAGACCGGGCTCGGTGTCCGGGGGCAGCACGAGTGCGGCGGCCCGTCGGGTGCGGGCCCGCAGCGCGAAGACCGTGCCCAGCCATTCCGGCAGCGAGCGGCGGTGTCTGCGGACCACGGCGAGCACCACCAGCAGCGCGGCGAGCACTCCGGCGGGGGCGAGCAGCAACGGCTCGATCACCCAGGCGGCGAGCAGCAGCGCTGCGGCGATTTCGATCAGTACGAACTGTTGCAATCGGAACGAACCGAAGTGTCCGGCACGTCCGTTCAGTCGTGGTGCGGCCGGTCCGCCGGACCCCGCGGGGGCACCGGAGGACCTTCGGGACGAGGAGCGCGAACCCCTGCGCGAGGCCGGTGGCTCCCCTGCTCCGGGAGCCCCGGAAGGCCCCCCGTTCCCGGCCGGACGTGTCCGCGTCGCGGAAGCCATCATTCCGGCATTCCCCCGTTCATAAGGCCCCAACTCAACCCGATCGCCCCTGTACCACCGGGGGCTTGGAGGCTGGATCACCCTACCCGCCCCACGGGCACTCGCCTTCAGCAGGCATAGTAGGGGGCCGGTCCGGCACCAGGGTCCGGCATCGGGGGTCCGGCACGGCGGCAGGGGTGTGTCCGCTCCTGGGCCGCGCGGGGAGACACGGGAGACAGACAGACTCATGGCATCACGGCGGGATGAGCTCAACGCGTACACCTTTGCGAAGAAGCGCACGGTCGCGGCATTCCTCCAACCGTCGCCCACGGGAACCGAGGAGGGCGCCCCGCGGCCGTTGCGGGCGGTCCTCCCGAGCCTGATCGTCGGTGCGCTGATCCTCGCGGGATTCGGGGCCTGGGGCATGTTCAAGCCCACGGCACCCAAGGACTGGGACAAGCCGGGCACCAAGGTGATCGTCGGCAAGAGTTCCACCACCCGCTACGTGGTTCTCCCCACGGGCAAGGGCAAGAACAGGAAGAACCTGCTCCACCCGGTCCTCAACCTCGCATCGGCGCGGCTGCTGCTCACTCCGCAGCAGTTCGCCGTGATCCAGGTCTCCGACAAGATCCTGGACAAGGGGCAGCCACCGCGCGGGCCGATCCTCGGCATTCCGTACGCCCCCGACCGGCTGCCCGAGGCGACGGACGCGGGCACCGCCAAGCAGTGGGCCGTCTGCGAACAGCCCGGCGGCAAGGGCAGCACGGTGCAGAAGGCGGCGTTCGTCCTCGCCAAGCGCGACCACAAGCTGACCAGCGGCAAGAAGCAGCTCAGCGGTGGACAGGTGCTGTATGTCCAGGGTCAGGACAGGACCCGCTACCTGGTCGACGCGAGCGGCACGAAGTACCGCGTCAACGAGGTGGCCACGGACAAGGGGCACCTGACCAACGCCCTGGTCGGCAGCAGGCAGCCGCAGTCCGTCACCGACGACTGGCTGGCCACCCTGCACGAGGGCAGCCCCATCGTCTTCCCTCAGATCCCCGGCACGATCGGCGCCCCCGCGCACATCGAGGGCCAGCTGTCCGCCGAGGAGAACAAGGTCGGGATGGTCCTCAAGACCCGTACCGGCGAAGGCACCGCCCACTACGTGGTGCTTGAGGGCGCGGTCCAGCCCATCTCCGAGTTCACCGCCTGGCTGCTGATCAACTCCCCGCAGACGGCCACCCTGAACCTGGCCAGTGAGGCCCGCTCCGCCGACCTCCAGGACTTCGTCCCGGACGCGCGGACCTTCGCCGGACAGGCCCCGCGCTGGCCCGCCCACCGGGCCGAGCAGGTCAACTCGACCGGGGGCGGCGGCAGTCGGGACACCGTCTGCAGTGTGCTGCGCAAGGTCGACGACCGCGGCCGTACGACGCTGAGCACCTGGGCGGGCACCGAATACCCCGCCTCCATCAACGCCGGTGGCACCAGCACCTACGTCACCCCCGGCAGCGGCCTCCTCTACACCCAGGTCCAGGGCAAGCAGACCCGCCCCGACGGTTCGCTCTTCCTGGTCACCGACACCGGGCTGCGGTACGCGGTCCAGGCCAACGGCGACAGCGACGCGAAGCGCTCCGACATCGGCACCGGCGGCCAGCAGACCCAGGACGGCCGCCCCGAGGCCAGTCAGGCCCAGATCCGGCTCGGCTACGAGAAGGTCACCCCCTCGCTCGTACCCATCGAATGGTCGGACTTCCTGTCCAAGGGCCCCCGGCTCGACACCAACAGCGCCCGCCAGCCCCAGGGCTCGTAAGCCACCCGTTCGACAGTCGCTCGCGGGACTCGGGGGAGAGGAACAGATGTTGTACCGGAAGACCGTGCTGTTGACGGCGGCTGCCGCCGCGCTGGCCGTGCTGGCGGGGCCTCAGGCCGCGTACGCCGCCGGGGGTCCCGAAGCGCCGGGCGGCCTCGGGATAGACGGCAGCGGCGAATGCACCTTCCCGATGAAGGAGCAGTTCGAGGGCAGGCCCTGGCCGCTCCAGCGCGTCATGCTCGACGAACTGTGGCAGGACACCAAGGGCAAGGGCGTCCGGATCGCGGTCATCGACACCGGGGTGGACAACGCCAATCCACAGCTGAAGTCCGCCGTGGACACCTCCGCCGGCCGTAATCTGCTCAAGGGCGGCAAGGCGGACGGCACCACCGACGAGGTCGGTCACGGCACCAAGGTCGCCGGCCTCATCGCCGCGCGTCCCGCCAAGGGCACCGGATTCGTCGGGCTGGCGCCCGAGGCCACCATCATCCCGATCCGGCAGAACGACGAGAAGAACAGCGGCAAGGACACCACCATGGCCACCGCGATCGAGCACGCGCTCGCGAAGAAGGCCGACGTCATCAACATCTCCCAGGACACCACCAAGCCGCTGACGCCCGACTCGGCGCTGGGCGTGGCCGTGGCCAAGGCGATCTCCCGGGGCGTCGTCGTCGTCGCCTCTGCGGGCAACGACGGCATGGACGGCAAGCGGAAGAAGACCTACCCGGCCGCCTTCCCCGGTGTCCTCGCCGTCGCCTCCTCCGACCGCAACAACGAACGCGCCGAATTCTCACAGGCCGGTGATTTCGTCGGCGTCGCCGCGCCGGGCGTCGACATCGTCTCCACCGTCCCGGGCTTCGGCCAGTGCACCGACAACGGCACCAGCTTCTCCGCGCCGTACGTCGCCGGAGTCGCCGCCCTCCTGGTCGCCAAGTACCCCGCGTGGACGCCCGCCCAGGTCATCGCCCGCATCGAGCAGACCGCCGAGCGGTCCGTCACCGGCCACGACGACTTCGTCGGCTGGGGCGTCATCGACCCGGTCAGAGCGCTCTCCGGGGACAAGGGCGACATTCCGCAGGAGGCGGCCCGCCCGGACCCGGCACCGCCCAAGGCGCTCGCTCCCGAGCCGGCGCACCTGGCCATGACGGAGACTTCCCAGGAGCGCAGCGAGCGGTACGCCACCTACGCGCTGGCCCTGGCGGCGGTACTGGTCTCCGTGGTGGCGGGCACGGCGACGGTCGTCCGTGATGTCCGGCGACGACGCGTTTTGCGCTGAGAGCGCCGGTGCGTGAAAGAGATCTCTCCTATAAACCGCAGTTGGGGAGAGATGACGAAGTGACTAGGGTGGTAGCAGACTTCACGTGTGTGACGGGGGAACGAGAAGTGGCCGAGTCCGATTCCAGAGCGTGGGAACACCGCCACGCGCTTCTTGGGCCTTGCGCATACCCCACTCCTTATCCGGAGCACACGGGGGCAAGAGGAAGCCTGACCGCGCCCTGCGGACAGGCTCGGGAACTGAGAGATAGGACCTCCGGATGACCAACCCCGCCGCTGGTTTCGGACTCGCCGACGATCCGATCATCCAGGCGAAGAACAAGATCGTCGACACGGCCGATGCGGTGTCCAAGCAGGCCCGTGAACTGGCCGACATCCTGGCGACGGTCAGCGCGGGATGGACGGGTGTCGGTGCCTCGGGATTCACGACTGCGCAGGTCACGATCAACGAGGACCACGACGAGATCCGGCGCCTGCTCCAGGTGCTGCTCAACGCCGTGGGCCAGACCAAGAACCTCAGCAACGCCAACGACGACGAGGTCCGCGCGGCCTTCAACGCGGTGAAGGAGTCGGCGTCCTCCTCCAACACGTCCGGCCTGAACGGCGTCTGAGCCGAACCGCCGCACCCCATACCGCACACGCTGAGCACAGAGGAGAAGACTGATGGCTGGGGACCCGAACACCAAGGTCAGGTACGAGAGCGTCCAGGAGATGGCGAACCGCATCCGTGTGGTGTCGCGCAACATCATCAAGGACCTCGAAGAGATGGACGCCGCCCTCAAGGTCGTCACCGACACCTGGGACGGTGACGCTCACGGCGAGTACGTCAACCTCCAGAGCAAGTACAAGGGCCGTGCCGACCACATGCAGAAGCGGCTGGACCAGGTAGCCAAGATCATCGAGTCCGGCAAGGACAGCTACCGCTCCACCGACGTGAAGGCCTCGCGCTACTTCACCGAGGCGTTCTGACCCACGCGTTCCGGCCCGTACGCCGCCGCGGCGCGAGTGCTGCGGCACATGGGCTCCCACGCACGGCAAGAGGGGCACGCTCCCACCGGAGCGTGCCCCTCTCGCGTTGCGCCACGTCTACTTCAGGTCGAACTCGCCGTCACGGGCGCCCAGCACGAACGCGGTCCACTCGGCCTCCGTGTACCGCAGCACGGTCTCCGGATCCAGCGAGGACCGCATCGCCACGGCCCCGCCCGGCAGATGCGCGATCTCGACGCGCTCCTCCGCCTCCTCCGTACCGGGGGCACTGAGCCACTCCACCCCCGAGATGTCGAGCGCGTACAGCTCGTCCTTCTCCGCTTGCGTGCCCATCAGTTGCCTTTCCTCTCGTGCGGCGGGAACGTGCTCCTCGCCCCGTGCAGGCTATCTCCGCACACCGGCACCGGGGGTGGGGTCGGACCCGGTTCACGGGGTCGTGGCGGAACACCCGAAGCTCTTCCCCGCAGTGGCCACGAAGTCGGCGAAGACAGCCCCGGGGGAGGGGGTGTCAGGCGATTCGAGGGCGGCTGTGTACGTGGGACCGGGCTCCATCGAGAAGTACGTCGGTGTGCCCGAGCAGTCGGCCACCACGTGCCGCCGGTCGAAGCCCGAGACGCGCAGGCCCGCGATCCGTGGCTGCTCCCCGAAGCCGGGGGAGGAGGTGATCGCCTCCAGGACGCGCGGTTCCCGCGTCACGGCGAAGGACGCGTGCCCGCTCACCTCGCAGGCCCAGGTGGGGCCGGTCCGCTCCTGGACCGTCTGGCGTGCCGCTTTCCTTCCCGCAACCGGGCCGGGGAAGGCCAGGCCCTCGATGCCGCACACCGCGTCGGCGGGGACCTTCTGCGCGGCCGGGGCGGCCGGGAGCGTGCCAGGTGCCGTGAGCGGCCGCTCCGGCGCGCACCCCGCCCGTTCCGCCGCCCTGTTCGCCACGTCGGTCAGGAGCCCGGCCAGCGCCGTGGGGTCTGAGCCCTGGGGCGCGTACCCCTCGATGATGGCCGGGGCCGTCTTCGCGCAGCCGACCGGCAGGAGCACCCAGCCGTGGTCCCTGCCCACTCCGCCGGTCGCCGGTCCGGAGAAGAAGGACACCGTGGCAGGAGTGGGCCAGCGGCCGTCCGTGAACGCGAAGTCGCCCCGCTCGTGGGTTCCCGAGATCCTCAGATGCCCCTTCCCCGCCCCGGGCAGGAAGGACGAGGACTCGACGGTGCAGGAGAACTCCCACGCCTCGCCCGTCCGGCCGTCCTGACCGCCCCCGTCGGAGATACGGCCGCCCCCGGACAGCACCGAGTCGGCCCGCGCCGCGGACACGAGGCCCCCGCACAGGTCGTCGCCGGCGAAGAGGTTGGTGTTCAGCCACACATGAAGGGCCGCGAACACGACACCGAGCGCCAGTACCGGAGCGATCCACTTCCACCGGGGTGCCCGGTTGCCCTTGCCTTGCGTCATGTCCTACTTCCTCGTGCGCAGCGCCGAGTACGCGTCTTCGCGCCCCGTGATGTAACTCTGCTTGGCTTCGCCCTTGGCATGGTCGTGCGCGTCCGTGCCCGCGAAGCCTCGTTCGTTCCCCCACGCGTCGAGGAGCTGGTTCGTGCCCGCGATCCCCGCCGAGGTGTTGGTGCTCTCCTTGGCGCGGGCGGCGTCCTCCGCCTCAGCGGCGACGTCCTTCGAGTACTCGTAGGTGGCCGCGTCGACCATGCGCTGGATCGGGTCGCCCACGACCGGGATCTGTGTGAAGAGGCCGCCCACGCCGTGGTACGTGTAGCGCATCTCGTCGTTGAGGTTCCCGATCTTGGTGTCGCGGTCGTCGAGGGTCATGTCGGAGCCGATGGCGTTCATCGCCCCGTACACCTCGCCGACGTGGCGTGCCTTGTTGTCCCAGTCGCCGACGACATTGCCCACCTGCTCCGGCGGAGCGTCCTTCGCGGTAAGGAGGTACTCGGCCGCGTACCGCTTCTCGTTCTCGTACAGCATGTCGTAGACGAGTACGGGCTCGCCGTCGGTCGTCTGCCCGTACGCGGCGTCCGAAACGCCACGCATCACACGCAGAAGGCTGTGCTTGGAATTGGTGATTCCGGACTCGTCGCCGCGGGCGGTGATCGCGTCGCCACCGGTGGGGCTGCCCGGGGCTGTACCGCTGAGGATGGCGTGGGTGTCGACGGTGTAGTCGGACAGTGCTCGGCCGAGGGGCACCTTCAGGTTCTGCGGGATCGTGTCGCCCTTGGAATCCTGGTCCAGGACGCTGATGGTCTCCTGCATCACCCGGGCCTGCGCCTCCGAGTGGTGGCCGAACGAAGCGCCCCCGGCGTTGGGCTCGCGGCCCGTCGTCGCCGCTTCCAGGGCGAGGCCGAGGCCGATCTTTGACGTCGGGTCGTCGAAGGTTGTGATGCCGTAGCCGGTGACGGTGTTCTTCGGCCAGTCGCGAGCGTCGTCACCGCCGCCGAGCAGGTAGGTGAGGTGGTCGTTGGACACCTTGTCGCCGGCCGTGCCGTTGCCCTGCGAGTCGAAGAAGGCGGTGGCGGCGTCCGGGTTCTTGCTCATGACACCGAGGAGGCCATCGATCGGGTCGCTCTCGATGCCCTTGCGACCGCCGCCCCACAGCGTGAAGATGCTGTCCTGCTTCTTCTCGGCGGCGATGAGATCATCTCCCAGCTCGTACAGGAATTGATCGTCGAACTTCGTGTCCGCGTGCTGCATCATGCTGACGAACGACTGGTAGCCGTAGAGCGGCTGGGTGTTCGAGCCGAAGTTCTTGGTGCCGGAGCTGTCGAGCTTGTCCGTCCACTCCCGGTAGAACCTGCCCTCGTCGGATGCCTTCCACCTCTTGAACGCCTCCGATCCGGGCGGTGCGTCCTTGACGCTTCCCGGCACCTGGGTAGCGGTGGCGGCGGAGTTGGCCAGGCCCTTCTGAATCTCCAGGTACTGGTCCTTGTTCTTCTTGTCCGAGTCGTAGGCGCGGTCGTTGAGCTTGTTGTTGACCTTGATCAGTCCGTCCGGGCCCAGCCCGTTGAGAAGCGTCTGGGAGAAGGCCTTGTCGTGCGAGTTGTCCCGCACCGAGCGCTGGAACTCTGCCATGTCGGCCGCGGAGACCTTGTCACCGTTGTTGATACGGGTGGCGATGTCCTTGGTGTTCTCCGCCTCGTACTTCTCCACGTCGCCCTGGGCGTGCGCGTTGAAGCCGGTGCCCAGCGTGTTGTCGTTCCTGTCCCCGTACCCGTCCTTGGTGACGGCCTCCAGCGCGATCTTCACGCCCTGGTCGGCGTCGTCCACCGCCTTGACGCAGTCGTCGATTGCTTTCGACCAGGACGCCACGGATTTGCGGATGCTCTCCGCGTAGTCCGGGTCGTGCCGGGTGGCCGCGAGTTCGCCTTCCGTGAGTTTCGCGTAGTCGTAGGTGACCACGCCACCCTCGGAGATCTTCATGCCCGCCGTGACCGCTGCGGCGCACTGGTTCTCCAGGTTCTTCTTCAGCCGTACGAAGTCGTTGTGCGCGTCCCGCAGCAGTGAGGCTATGGCCTTGGCCTGGGTTTGCGCGGCGGCGTACTCGTAGCGTGTCGCGGCGAAGTTCATCTGCGCGGTGTTCGCGCTCAGCCCGGACCAGGACTGGCCGAGCGTGATGCACTGAACGCTGTCCTTGTACCGGTTCTCGACCTTCTTGATCTCTGCGGCCGCGTCGTCCCACTTGTCCGCGGCCGCGGTCAGCTTGCTCAGGTCGGTCGTCATGACCTCGCTGTAGGTGAGCATGTCTCCCCCTGGTGCTGTGTCTGTCGGATCGGGCCGGTCGGCGCGGCCCGGCCCTGCGTGGTGGCGGCCGGATCTCAGGCGAGCTGCGCGTGCAGGGCCAGGGCGAGGCCGGAGAGCTTCTCGCGGCCGGGTCCGGGCCTTCCGTCCTCGCCCGCCGTCACTACCAGCGAGGCGTTGCCGTCATCGGTGGGCTTCACCCGCACGGTGACGCAGTCGCCGTTCTCGGAGGCCACCGCCTCGCCCGGCGCGCCCGCCCCCGTGCGCTTGAGGTACGAGGTCAGCTGCTCGGTCGAGAACCCGCCGGCAGCCATGATCACCGGTGCCAGCAGGTTCTCGGCCGACGCCGATTCCGTGGCGATCGTGTGTACTTCCACGGTGTCGGCGCCCACATGGAAGAGGCAGCTGACCAACGCCCCGGGGTTGGCCGCGAATCCACCCGGCCCCTCGGCGCCCCGTCCGTTCTCGGCGGTGACGGCGGACGCGTCCGCGTCGCCGCCTCCAGCGGCACCGGCACCCGTCTCCCCGGACAGCCCCGCCGCCTTCGCCGCACGGGCGATGTCGTACGGGAGCGGGCAGTCGTCCGCTCCATCCGGCCCAACCTTGTCTGCGGCCGCCCGGAGCGCGGAGACGCTCACAGGACCGGCCGCCTTCCCCGTCCCCGCGTCGGAAGCGCTGGATCCACCATCGTCGTCACCCTGCTGGCAACCGGTCAGCAGCGCCGTCGCGAGCAGCAAGGTCAGGGCGCCACCGCGCCGGAGTCGTGTGCGTTCCATGGCGCCGGGGCCTTTCGTCCTGTGGGCATGGGGGAGGGACAACGGGTGCCAGGTCATGATCTGCCTCCGCCCTATACCCCGCCGAGGCCCGACGCCCACGGCCCGTACTGCGGCTTGAGCAGTGGCGAGAACTGGGAATTGATGTCCAGGTCGGTGCGGGCGAAGCCGTTGGCCGCACCGCGGAGGCCGTTCTTCTCCGAGCTGAGCCGACCCATCAGCGTCTGCACCTGTTTGTCCCAGGTCTCGCCCAGCTTGGTGATGGCTGGACCGGTGGCCCAGTCGGTGAACTCCCTTGCCGCCGCGGCCGACGACTCGTCCGCCCAGTTGGTGGACTTCTGGGTACTGCCCTCCAACTCGTTCTGGATGGTGTTCGCGGCGGCTGCCTTCTCCGCGGGCGTCGAGGCCAGGACCTGCCCGCCGAGGCCGGGCGGCGGGCCGCCGTCGGCGCCGTTCAGCCGCATACTCGTGCTTTGCCGTTGAGTGGCCTCCGCGCGCAGCGTGGCCCACTCGTCGTCGAAGCCCATCGGATTCCCCCGTATCGCATGCCTGTGGACGGTGCCGCCGTGTCCGAGCGCACCGATGGATCACCCACTCGACGCTAATACATGGTGGCTACCGGTCACGGTCCGGCCCCGCCCCGCCCCCACGACGCGCACCCCCGACCGCCCTCCGAAACGCACCGGGCCCCCGCGCAACATCGCGCGGGGGCCCGGCCGACACCGCGGCACTGCCTCAGTGCTGCTCCGGCAACCGCCCGATCTGCACCAGCGGCGTACCGCGCCTGCGCGACGCGAAGTACCCGCGCCCCGGCGGCATCGCGTGGCCGCGCACCGAGCCGATCAGCTCGCCCTCGCCCGGATCGCCGGACAGGACGACGCCCTGCGCGCCCAGTTCCTTGATCCGCTGCATGAACGACTCGTACATCGACCTCGACGCCCCCGCCGAGTTACGGGCGATGATGAACCGCACCCCGGTGTCCCGGGCGAACGGCAGATACTCCGCCAGCGGAGCCAGCGGATTGCCCGCGTTCGTCGCCACCAGGTCGTAGTCGTCCACGATGATGAAGATCTGCGGACCGCTCCACCAACTGCGGTCCCGCAGCTGCTGAGGAGTCACATCCGTCGGCGGCTGGCGCCGCGCGAACACCCCCGACAACGCCTCCATGTGCATCTGCATGGAGCTGGCCATCGGCGCGTACTCCAGCAGATGGGACTCCGGCAGCGCGCCCAGCAGCGCCCGCCGGTAGTCGCCGACGACGAGCTTCGCCTCGTCGGGGGAGTACCGCTCCGCGATCTGCTTGGCGATCAGCCGCAGCAGATTGGTCTTGCCGGACTCGCTCTCGCCGAAGATCAGGAAGAACGGGTCCGTCTCGAAGTTGACGAACACCGGCTCCAGCGCCGTCTCGTCGATCCCGATCGCGATGCCCCGCTCCGGGAACTCGAACCCCTTGGGCAGCTGGTCCGCGGGCAGCTTGCGCGGCAGCAGCCGCACCGCGGGTGCCGAGGGCCCCGACCAGTTCGCCTTCACCGCCCCGACGAACGCCGCGGTGCCGTCGGAGAGATCCGCACCGCTGCTGACGGAGTCGATACGCGGCAGAGCGCCCATGAAGTGCAGCTTCTCCGGCACCTGACCACGGCCGGGCACCCCCGCGGGCACGTTCGAGGCGACCTTGCGGTCGAACTCGGAGTCCATCACATCGCCCAGCCGCAGTTCGAGCCGGCCGAGGATCTGGTCCTTCAGCGCCGCCCGGACCTCCATGTACCTGGCCGCCGTGATGATCACATGGATGCCGTACCCGAGACCGCGCGAGGCGATGTCGGTGACGGTCTGCTCCAGCATCTCGTACTCGGCCCGGAAGCCGCCCCAGCCGTCGATCACCAGGAACACATCGCCCCACGGCTCGCCGGGCAGCTCTCCCCGGGCGCGCTTGCGCCGGTAGGTGGCGATCGAGTCGATGGAGTGGGAGCGGAAGAACTCCTCGCGCCGGTTGAGGACCCCGGCCACCTCGGCGACCGTACGGCGCACCCGTTCCGGGTCCAGCCGGGAGGCCATCCCGCCGACGTGCGGCAGCTCCGCCAGCGACACAAGACCGCCACCGCCGAAGTCGAGACCGTAGAACTGCACCTCGTGCGGGGTGTGGGTGAGCGCGAACGAGGAGACCAGCGCCCGCATCATGGTCGACTTCCCGGACTGCGGACCACCGACCACCATCATGTGACCGGCCGCACCGGAGAAGTCCCGGTACAGCACCTCACGCCGCTGCTCGAACGGCTTGTCGATCAGCCCCAGCGGCACGGTCAGACCGCCCGGACGCGTGTACTCGGTCGAGGAGAACCCCCGGTCCGACGTCGGCGCGAGCCCCGGCAGCAACTGGTCCAGCGTCGGCGCCCGGTCCAGCGGCGGCAGCCACACCTGGTGGGCCGGCACCCCCTGGCCCTCAAGACGCCGCACGATCA
Source organism: Streptomyces sp. NBC_01237 (assembly GCF_035917275.1). Taxonomy (NCBI): domain Bacteria; kingdom Bacillati; phylum Actinomycetota; class Actinomycetes; order Kitasatosporales; family Streptomycetaceae; genus Streptomyces; species Streptomyces sp. NBC_01237. The sequence goes on from NZ_CP108508.1 coordinate 6,713,555, forward strand.
CATCGAGCACCGTGTCGGCCAGCGCGTCGTCGTCCGCCGTCGACCGGGCGGCCGCCAACTGCGCCGGATCCGGGGCCGCGTACACCACCGGCACCGGAGCGGCACTGAACACCGCGGGCCGCCGGTCGATCGGCAGCTGTCCCACCGACAGATCGGGACCGCCCGTGCGGTACGTCCCCGACACGTACGCCGCCTTGAACCGGGTCATCTCGTCCGTACCGAACTTGAGATAGCCGGAACCGGGCACCGACGGCAGGTGGTACGCGTCCGGCACACCCAGCGCCGTACGCGACTCCGCGGCCGAGAAGGTCCGCAGACCGACCCGGTAGGAGAGATACGTGTCCAGACCGCGCAGCTTGCCCTCCTCCAGACGCTGCGAGGCCAGCAGCAGATGCACACCCAGCGAACGGCCGATGCGGCCGATCTGGATGAACATGTCGATGAAGTCCGGCTTCGCGGTGAGGAGTTCGGAGAACTCGTCGATCACCAGGACCAGCGAGGCCAGCGGCTCCAGCGCGGCACCCGCGGCCCGCGCCTTCTCGTAGTCGTGCATGTTGGCGTAGTTGCCCGCCGACCGCAGCAGCTCCTGACGGCGCTGGAGTTCACCGCGGATCGCGTCACCCATGCGGTCCACCAGCGTCAGGTCGTCCGCCAGGTTGGTGATGACCGCCGCCACATGCGGCATCTGCGACATCCCGGCGAACGTCGCGCCGCCCTTGAAGTCCGCGAGGACGAAGTTCAGCGTCTCCGACGAGTGCGTGACCGCGAGCCCCAGCACCAGCGTCCGCAGCAGCTCCGACTTGCCGGAACCGGTCGCACCGACACACAGCCCGTGCGGCCCCATGCCCTCCTGCGCGGCCTCCTTCAGGTCCAGCATCACCGGCTGGCCGTCCTCGCCGATACCGATCGGCACCCGCAGCCGCTCCGACACCGAACGCGGCCGCCAGGTACGCGCCACATCGACCGAACCCGCGTCCCCCAGATTCAGCAGATCCGTGAAGTCCAGGTTGGCCAGCAGCGGTTCGTCGTCGTCGCCCCCGCCCATCCGCAGCGGGGCGAGCTGCCTGGCCAGCGCCTCGGCGGCCGGCAGCGACATTCCGTCGGGCAACCCCTCGTACGCGAGCCTCGCACCGGACTCCAGCCTCAGCAGCCCCGGCCGTACCACCACCGAAAGGCCACCGCGCTGCTCGTCCAGCTCACCGGAGACCACCTCGACGATCGTCACGCCCTGCAGACCCTCGGCCGCCGCGAACAGCGAGTCCGGCGGCACCATCCCGCCGTCCAGGACCACCACGACATGCGGCTGGTCCAGCACCGGCTGGCTCTCCCGGCCGAACCGCGGCCGCCCGTCCAGCCGGCTCGCCAGCAACTGCTCCAGCTCGCCCAGATCATCACCGAACAGCCGCTTCGTACCGGCCCCGTCGACCTGCCCGGGAACCTGCGTGTGCGGCAGCCACTTCGTCCAGTCCCAGCGCGCCACCGCGCTCGGCGCCGCCACCACCGCGACCATCAGATCCTCGGGGGAGTGCAGCGTCACCAACTGCGCCACCAGCGAGCGGGCCGTCGACTGCGCCGCCTCCGGCTGCCCGGAGACCGTCACGTGGTAGAAGGCCCGCATCGAGACCGCCATCGGCAGCCCGTCCAACGACCCGTGCACCGCCAGGAACTGCTGCATCGCACCGGCGCACATCGGCTCCAGCTCATCCACCGGCGCGGTGTCCGGAGCGGCCAGCGGCGTCGACAGCTGCTGCGCCCCGAGCCCGACCCTGACCTGCGCGAAGTCCTTGTCCCCGACGCGCCGTTCCCAGACCCGGCTGCCCTCGGCGACCACCGACCACAGCTGCTCCGGCGCGGGGTGCAGATACAGCTGCACATCGCGCTGCGAACGCGCCGTCCGGCGTACCGTCCGCCGCGTCTGGGCCAGGTACTTGAGGTAGTCGCGCCGGACATCTGCCATTTGCCCCTGCGTACCACGACGATGCCGGACAAGCTGGGCGACCACCATTCCGACGGTCGAGACCAGCATCAGCACACCCATGATCCGCATGAACGGAGGTGCCTGCGGCGAGAAGAAGAAGACCACCGAGGAACCCATGCCGAGCACCGGCAGGATCTGCATCAGCATGCCCTCCTGCTGCCCGCGCGGCAGTTCGGGAGGAGCCTCCAACGTCAATTCTTCCGTGGGTACTTCCGGCGGCAGAGACCGCGGAGGTCGTTTCACGACGATCTGGCTCACCGGAACATCAATCCCTCAATACGGACGGGCGGAAGGCCGGTCTGGTCCGCACCGACGCCCCCGTGGCTGCGTGTGCGCGGACTTCCCTCCGCGCGACGGCGATCCTACTTGCAGATGACCCGCCCACCTCCCGGTAGGGTGGCGCGCGCACTGTGCGCAACCGCGAATCAGGGGGACCAGACACGTGAGTACGACCGCAGCGACGGGTTTCTGCCGCGTCACTGTCGTGGCGCCCGACAGCCGGATCGACGTCGCCCTGCCGGAAGACATCGCCGTCGCCGACGTCTACCCGGAGATCCTGCGTCTCACGGGCCAGACGCAGGCGGCCGGAACACCGACCGGCTTTCACCTCGTACGCCGCGACGGCACGGTCCTGGACGGCGCCAGAACCCTCGCCGCCCAGCAGGTGCTCGACGGCGAACTGCTCAGCCTGCGCCCGTTCGCGCAGTCGCTGCCGCCCGCCGTCTTCGACGACGTCTCGGACGCCGTCGCCTCGGCCGTCACCCGCGACCGCCATCTGTGGAGCGACGAACTCCTGCGCGGCGCGGGCCTGGTCGGCGGCGTCCTGCTGCTCGTCCTCATGGGCTTCGTGCTCTGGTTCGCCGACCCGGTCCGGCACGACATGCACAGCCTGCCCGGCATCATCGCGGGCTCCGCCGGACTGCTGCTGACCGCCTTCGCCGGCGTACGCGCCCGGGTCTACACGGACCGCGCCACGGCCGTCGCACTCGGTCTGGGCGCACTTCCGCTGGTCCTCATCGCCGGCTCCGGCATCGTCGGCCCGGACGCCGGCCAGGGACCCGGCCGGCTCCAGTTCCTGCTCGGCTGCGTCGCCGTCCTGCTGGCCTCGGTCGTCCTGGTCGCCCTCACCCCCAGCGGTGACGCGCCCTTCGTCGCGGCCACCTTCCTGGCCACCGTCGGCACCCTGGCCACCTTCCTCGCGATCCTCACCGAGGCATCGGCCACCCAGACCGCCGCCGTCTGCGCCCCGGTGGCACTCGGCCTCGTCGCCTTCCTGCCCGGCCTCTCCGCCCGCTTCGCCCGGCTGCCCATCGGATACGCCTCACCGCGCACCGCCCCCGGTGGTTACGAGGACGACTTCGCCGACCCGAACGCCCCCATGGGCGACCCCGAGCCCGTCGACGCCGAGCGCATCGCCGCCCAGGCCCGCCGGGGCCACGAGATGCTCCTGGGCCTGGTCGGCGGCTGCGCCGCCGTGGCCGTCGGGTCCGCCGCGGTCCTCGGCTTCTCGGACAACATCTGGGGCCAGGTCCTCGCGCTCGCCGCAGGACTCGCGATGCTGCTCCGCGCCCGCCTGTTCCGCTACACCTCCCAGGTCGCCTGCGTCCTGGTGGCCGGCATCGGCGCCATCACCCTGCTCGTCCTCGGCCTCTCCCTGAACCCGCCCACGGACCTGCTGTACGACCTGGTCCGCTACGGTGACCGCGGCTCCCTGGACATCCGTACGATCTGGCTCTCCGCGGCCGTGGCCGCGGGCGCGGCCCTGTTCACCGCGATCGGCCTCGTCATCCCGCGCAAGGGTCTCTCACCCTTCTGGGGCCGTCTCCTCGACCTCACCGAGAGCGCCCTGCTGCTCTCCCTGGTCCCGCTCTGCCTGGCCGTGCTGGACGTCTTCGCGAAGGCCAGGGCCCTCACCAGCTGAGGCCCGGCAGGAGCGCTCCGAATGGCTGGTACTCTGGCTGGTGGCCGTTTGTGTACGCGTCTCCGGATCATCCTGGGGACTGCGCTCATCGGACCTTCGCCTCCGAGTCATGGAAGCTCTCCTGCGATCAAGACCAGGAGCACTCGTGGGCGCATCGAACATCACAGAGGAGTACGCGTGCCGCTCGACGCCGCTACGAAGAAGCAGATCATGTCCGAGTTCGCCCAGAAGGAGGGTGACACCGGTTCCCCCGAGGTTCAGGTCGCCATGCTCTCCCGCCGGATCTCGGACCTGACGGAGCACCTCAAGACGCACAAGCACGACCACCACTCCCGTCGTGGTCTGCTGATCCTGGTCGGCCAGCGTCGCCGCCTCCTGCAGTACCTTGCCAAGAAGGACATCCAGCGCTTCCGTGCGCTCGTCGACCGCCTCGGCATCCGCCGCGGCGCGGCCGGCGGCGCCAAGTAAGGACGCTGTGAAAGGGAGCGGTTCCCGTCTTCTGGGGGACCGCTCCCTTTGCCGTACGTGCACGACCGGTGTCAAGCTCAGTAATCTGGGCGTACGACACCAGAACGAGGAGAGGCGCAGCGACGCCGCCGCCGGTCCTCGGTAGTGGCCCCCGGGACAACGCCCGGGAGCTTCGATCGAAGACCGGCCCGCACACACGGTGCGCTTCTCCTGCACCGTCCCCCGCCACACGGGCAGGGGGACGAAAGACGACGAGTATGGAGAAAACACTAGTGGAGAACGAGACCCACTACGCCGAGGCCGTTATCGACAACGGAACCTTCGGCACCCGCACCATCCGCTTCGAGACGGGCCGCCTGGCCAAGCAGGCCGCCGGCTCCGCCGTCGCGTACCTGGACGACGACACCATGGTGCTGTCGGCCACCACCGCTTCCAAGCGGCCCAAGGACAACCTCGACTTCTTCCCCCTCACGGTGGACGTCGAGGAGCGGCAGTACGCGGCCGGCAAGATCCCCGGCTCCTTCTTCCGTCGTGAGGGCCGGCCCTCCGAGGACGCGATCCTCACCTGCCGCCTGATCGACCGCCCGCTGCGCCCCTCCTTCAAGAAGGGCCTGCGCAACGAGATCCAGATCGTCGAGACGATCATGGCGCTCAACCCCGACCACCTGTACGACGTGGTCGCGATCAACGCCGCCTCCTGCTCCACCATCCTGGCGGGCCTGCCCTTCTCCGGCCCGATCGGCGCCACCCGCGTCGCCCTGATCAAGGGCCAGTGGGTCGCGTTCCCGACGCACACCGAGCTCGAGGACGCCGTCTTCGACATGGTCGTCGCCGGTCGCGTCCTGGAGGACGGCGACGTCGCGATCATGATGGTCGAGGCCGAGGCCACCGAGAAGACCATCCAGCTCGTCAAGGACGGCGCCGAGGCTCCCACCGAGGAGATCGTCGCCGCCGGTCTGGACGCCGCGAAGCCCTTCATCAAGGCGCTCTGCAAGGCCCAGTCCGACCTGGCCTCCAAGGCCGCCAAGCCGGTCGGCGAGTTCCCGGTCTTCCTGGACTACCAGGACGACGTCTTCGACGCGCTCTCCAGCGCCGTCACCTCCGAGCTGACCCAGGCGCTCACCATCGCCGGCAAGCAGGACCGCGAGGCCGAGCTGGACCGCGTCAAGGAGATCGCCGCCGAGAAGCTGCTCCCGGCCTTCGAGGGCCGCGAGAAGGAGATCTCCGCCGCGTACCGTTCGCTGACCAAGAAGCTGGTCCGCGAGCGCGTCATCAAGGACAAGGTCCGCATCGACGGCCGTGGCGTCACGGACATCCGTACGCTCGCCGCCGAGGTCGAGGCCATCCCGCGCGTGCACGGCTCGGCGCTCTTCGAGCGTGGCGAGACCCAGATCCTGGGCGTCACCACCCTCAACATGCTCCGTATGGAGCAGCAGCTGGACACCCTTTCCCCGGTGACCCGCAAGCGCTACATGCACAACTACAACTTCCCGCCGTACTCCGTCGGTGAGACCGGCCGCGTGGGCTCGCCCAAGCGCCGCGAGATCGGCCACGGCGCACTCGCCGAGCGCGCGATCGTTCCGGTCCTGCCCTCGCGCGAGGAGTTCCCCTACGCGATCCGCCAGGTCTCCGAGGCGCTGGGCTCCAACGGCTCGACGTCCATGGGCTCGGTCTGCGCCTCCACCATGTCGCTGCTGAACGCCGGTGTGCCGCTCAAGGCCGCCGTCGCCGGTATCGCCATGGGCCTGATCTCGCAGGAGATCGACGGCAAGACGCACTACGTCGCCCTCACCGACATCCTCGGTGCGGAGGACGCCTTCGGCGACATGGACTTCAAGGTCGCCGGTACGAAGCAGTTCGTGACCGCGCTCCAGCTCGACACCAAGCTCGACGGCATCCCCGCCTCGGTCCTGGCCGCCGCGCTGAAGCAGGCCCGTGACGCGCGTCTGCACATCCTGGACGTCATGAACGAGGCCATCGACGTCCCGGACGAGATGTCCCCGAACGCCCCGCGGATCATCACCGTCAAGATCCCGGTGGACAAGATCGGTGAGGTCATCGGCCCCAAGGGCAAGATGATCAACCAGATCCAGGAGGACACCGGCGCCGACATCACGATCGAGGACGACGGCACCATCTACATCGGTGCCCAGCAGGGCTCGCAGGCCGAGGCCGCGCGCGCCACGATCAACGCGATCGCCAACCCGACCATGCCGGAGGTCGGCGAGCGTTACCTGGGTACGGTCGTCAAGACCACCACCTTCGGTGCGTTCGTCTCCCTCATGCCCGGCAAGGACGGCCTGCTGCACATCTCGCAGATCCGCAAGCTCGCCGGTGGCAAGCGCGTGGAGAACGTCGAGGACGTGCTCGGCGTCGGCGCCAAGGTCCAGGTCGAGATCGCCGAGATCGACTCCCGCGGCAAGCTCTCCCTGATCCCCGTGGTCGAGGGCGAAGAGGCCGACGAGAAGGACGACGCCGCCAAGTGACGTCCCGTAGTTCCGTGACGACGGCCCGCACCTCCTCCAAGGCGCGGGCCGTCGCCCGTACCCAGACGCTTCTCAAGGGCACCAACGGCATCGGTACGGTCCGCCGCACCGTCCTCCCGGGCGGTCTGCGCATCGTCACCGAGACGCTGCCCTCCGTACGCTCCGCCACCTTCGGGATCTGGGCCAACGTCGGATCACGCGACGAGACCCCCACCCTGAACGGCGCGACGCACTACCTCGAACACCTCCTCTTCAAGGGCACGGCCAAGCGCAGTGCCCTCGACATCTCCGCCGCGCTCGACGCGGTCGGCGGCGAGATGAACGCCTTCACGGCGAAGGAGTACACCTGCTACTACGCGCGGGTCCTCGACACGGACCTGCCGCTGGCCATCGATGTCGTCTGCGACATGCTGACCGGCTCGCTGATCACCCCCGAGGACGTCGACGCCGAGCGCGGAGTCATCCTCGAAGAGATCGCGATGACGGAGGACGACCCGGGCGACTGCGTGCACGACCTGTTCGCGCACACCATGCTCGGCGACACCCCCCTGGGCCGCCCGGTCCTGGGCACCGTGGACACGATCAACGCGCTGAACCGCGGCCAGATCGACCGCTTCTACAAGAAGCACTACGACCCCACGCACCTCGTCGTCGCCGCGGCGGGCAACGTCGACCACGCCACGGTCGTACGTCAGGTCCGCAGGGCCTTCGAGCGCTCCGGCGCCCTGTCCCGCGCAGACGCCGTCCCGATGGCACCGCGCGAGGGCTCACGCACCCTGCGCACCGCCGGCCGGGTGGAACTGCTCAACCGCAAGACCGAGCAGGCCCACGTCGTCCTCGGCATGCCGGGTCTCGCGCGCACCGACGAACGCCGCTGGGCGCTCGGCGTACTCAACACCGCCCTCGGCGGCGGCATGAGCTCCCGCCTCTTCCAGGAGGTACGGGAGAAGCGCGGCCTGGCCTACAGCGTGTACTCGTACACCTCGGGCTTCGCCGACTGCGGGCTCTTCGGCGTGTACGCGGGCTGCCGGCCCAGCCAGGTGCACGACGTCCTGAAGATCTGCCGCGACGAGCTCGACCGCGTCGCGGCCGACGGCCTCAGCGACGAGGAGATCGGCCGGGCCATCGGTCAGCTCTCCGGTTCCACGGTCCTCGGCCTGGAGGACACCGGCGCGCTGATGAACCGGATCGGCAAGAGCGAGCTGTGCTGGGGCGAGCAGATGTCGGTCGACGACATGCTCGGCCGGATCGCGGCGGTCACCCCCGACGACGTACGCGCGGTGGCGGGCGAGGTCCTGGGACACCGGCCCTCGCTCTCCGTCATCGGCCCGCTCAAGGACAAGCAGGCGGACCGCCTCCACGAAGCGGTCTCCTAACCCTTAAGGAACAAAGCAATGAGCAAGCTGCGCGTAGCCGTTCTCGGCGCCAAGGGCCGTATCGGAGCCGAGGCGGTACGAGCCGTCGAGGCCGCCGACGACATGGAGCTGGTGGCTGCCCTGGGCCGGGGCGACAAGCTGGAGACCCTCGCGGACACCGGCGCCCAGGTCGTCGTCGAGCTCACCACCCCCGCATCGGTGATGGGCAACCTCGACTTCTGTGTCCGGCACGGCATCCACGCCGTCGTCGGTACCACGGGCTGGACCGACGAACGGCTCGCGCAGCTCGGCACCTGGCTCGACGGCTCCCCGGAGACCGGGGTGCTCATCGCGCCGAACTTCTCCATCGGCGCGGTCCTCACGATGAGGTTCGCCGAGCAGGCCGCCCGTTACTTCGAGTCCGTCGAGGTCATTGAGCTGCACCACCCGAACAAGGTCGACGCGCCCTCCGGCACCGCCACCCGTACGGCCCAGCTGATCGCGGCCGCCCGCGAGAAGGCCGGCCGCGCCGCGCAGCCGGACGCCACCACCACGGCTCTGGACGGTGCCCGCGGCGCGGACGTCGACGGGGTCCCGGTCCACGCGATCCGGCTCCGCGGGCTCCTCGCCCACCAGGAAGTGCTGCTCGGCGGCGAGGGCGAGACCCTCACCATCCGCCACGATTCCCTGCACCACAGCAGCTTCATGCCGGGCATCCTGCTCGGTACGCGCCGTGTGGTGACCACTCCGGGCCTCACCTTCGGCCTGGAACACTTCCTCGACCTGAACTGACTGAGCCCACCCATGCGCGCAAAGATCACCTACGTTGTCACCGCCGCCGTCCTGGTCTTCTACTTCGCCCTGGTCGGCAGCCGTGGCCTGCTCCTCATTCGGCACGGCACGCTGCTGACGGTCGCGTTCGGCGTCTCGGTACTGGTGCTGCCGGTGATCGGCGTCTGGTTCCTCTGGAAGAACACCCAGTTCGTCCGCAGGGCCAACGCGCTGGCGGCCGAGCTGGAAGCGGAGGGCGGGCTCCCCATCGACGAACTGGTCCGTACCCCGGCAGGCCGTATCGACCGCGACTCCGCCGACGCCGTGTTCGCCCGTCGACGCGAGGAGACCGAGGACACCCCGGACGACTGGCGCTGCTGGTTCCGTCTGGCGGTCGCCTACCAGGACGCGAGGGACACCCCGCGCGCCCGCAAGGCGATGCAACGGGCGATCGCACTGCACGGCCCGCGCCGAGCGGAATCGAGCCCGTCCGGCGGCTGAGGGCACCTTCACACGCGTCAGGCCCGGCACGGGGTGTTCCCGTGCCGGGCCTGACGCGCGACGGCCACACAACCGCACAACTACACGGCTACACCCTGGCGGTACTCGTCCCCCCACGCCTCGATCGTGTCCGTCGCCCGCTCGAAGGCCTCGTCCCGTCCCAGGAAATCCGCGTTGTGGTCAGTCACCAGCGGCGGCAGTGTGTCGCCGCCCTGGCGGACCACGACGAGGGCCTGGCCCTGCACGGTACGGGGCAGGCCGAGCCAGTTCACCGGCTGCTGGACGGTACGCACCGCCGCGGCCCGGTCCCACGGCACGGTGGTGGTCCGGAAGAACGCCACGCGCCGCACGCCGTGCCGGCTGACCCAGGCGCCGACCCGCAGGAGCCGGAGCGCACCCGCGATCACCGCGGCGGAGAGCCCCATACACACGAGGGCTCCGGACGGCCCGCCGGTCAAACCGATGATCATGGCTGCGAGCAGCACGAACGACGCGAGCAACAACAGGGTGGCCGCCGCCGCGACCCGCCACGGGCCGGGGCGATAGGGGCGCCGCCAGCTGTCGTGGTCGTCGAACGGCAGCGCAACGTCCTCCGCGCTCGCATCGAATGCGCGGTCGGCCGTCAGGAAGGGCAGGGGCACGACTGATCCTCACTCACAAGCACGCTCGATTGCTGTGCCCGGTGAGGCTACCGAGAGTGGTACCGGCCCGACCACCCCAGGGGGTCCGTACGGGTCAGCGGCCCTGAGCGGCCTCGGACTGCTTCCCGTGGGCCGGGGCGTGCCCGGAGTCGAGGGCGGGGAGGCCGAAGAGCAGCGATCCGACGAGACCGGTGACCACGGTCAGCCCCACGAGGGAACGGCCCGCCAGTTCCGACACGCTGGCGCGGGCACGGGGCGGGGGAGTGACATTACTGCGGAACCGGTCGGCCTCGGCTACGAACGAGAACGGGACGGATTCACGCCGGCGGAACATGAGGAAACTCTCCTTGATCTCTGTAACGGGTGCTGCTAATGAGTCAGACGCGCGGAACACCCGATCGGTGCCCCGAATCGCCGAATCGATGCAAGATTTCCCCGTACGGGCGGTCCCGGACGCGTTGTCGGTGCCGGGCCGTAGAGTGGGCGCCGCCCGTGCGACGCCATTGGAAGGACCCCCGCCGGTGACCGACACCCCCGAACCCGTAAAGCCCCACTTCCGCAGCGATGTCACCGTTGACCTGGTGAAACATGCCGCAGGTGACTCCGACGTCCTGTTCGCCGCCCGTGTTTCCACGGCCGGGGAGCAGTCGCTGGAAGAGGTCACCAAGGACCCCGAACGGTCCAAGGGGCTCATCAACTTCCTGATGCGGGACCGGCACGGAAGTCCCTTCGAGCACAACTCGATGACCTTCTTCATCAGCGCCCCCATCTTCGTCTTCCGCGAGTTCATGCGGCACCGCGTGGGCTGGTCGTACAACGAGGAATCGGGCCGCTACAGGGAGCTGGAGCCGGTCTTCTACGTACCGGGGGAGTCCCGCAAGCTCGTCCAGCAGGGCCGCCCCGGCAAGTACGAGTTCGTCGAGGGCACCCAGGCACAGCACGAGCTCACCGGCCGTGTGATGGAGGACTCCTACCGCCAGGCGTACGAGGCGTACCAGGAGATGCTCGCGGCCGGAGTGGCCCGCGAGGTCGCCCGCGCGGTCCTGCCCGTCGGCCTGTTCTCGACGATGTACGCCACGTGCAACGCCCGCTCACTGATGCACTTCCTCGGTCTGCGCACCCAGCACGAGCTGGCGGCGGTCCCGTCCTTCCCGCAGCGCGAGATCGAGATGGTCGGCGAGCAGATGGAGGCCCACTGGGCGCGGCTCATGCCGCTCACTCATGCCGCCTTCAACAAAAACGGACGGGTCGCCCCGTAAGCGGTGTCCGTATTGCGGCGTTTCATGAAGTTCATCTAGGCTGATCAAACGGACCCGGCACTGCTTGAACCCCCGAGCAGGCAGTGCCGGGTTCCACTTCCCCGTCCCCCCGAGGGGACACCGGGCGCTGAGCAACGAGTAGCGTGTTACCCATGGCTCCGATCTCCACTCCGCAGACCCCCTTCGGGCGGGTCCTCACCGCTATGGTCACGCCCTTCACGGCGGACGGCGCACTCGACCTCGACGGCGCCCAGCGGCTCGCCGCCCATCTGGTGGACGCAGGCAATGACGGCCTGATCGTCAACGGCACCACCGGCGAGTCCCCGACCACCAGCGACGCGGAGAAAGACCAGCTCGTACGGGCGGTACTCGAAGCGGTAGGAGACCGGGCCCACGTCGTCGCCGGCATCGGCACCAACGACACCCGCCACAGCGTCGAGCTGGCCCGCACCGCCGAGCGCACCGGCGCCCACGGCCTCCTCGCCGTCACGCCGTACTACAACAAGCCCCCGCAGGAAGGCCTCCTGCGGCACTTCACCGCCATCGCGGACTCCACCGGACTCCCCGTGATGCTGTACGACATTCCCGGCCGCAGCGGCGTGCCGATCGACACGGAGACGCTGGTCCGGCTCGCCGAGCACCCGCGTATCGTCGCCAACAAGGACGCCAAGGGGGACCTGGGCCGCGCCAGCTGGGCCATCGCGCAGTCCGGCCTCGCCTGGTACTCCGGCGACGACATGCTGAACCTGCCGCTCCTCTCGGTCGGCGCCGTCGGCTTCGTCTCCGTCGTGGGCCATGTGGTGACCCCCGATCTGAGGGCGCTCATCGAGGCGCATCTCGGCGGCGACGTCCACAAGGCCACGGAGATCCACCAGAAGCTGCTCCCGGTCTTCACCGGCATGTTCCGCACCCAGGGCGTGATCACGACGAAGGCCGCGCTGACCCTCCAGGGCCTCCCGGCCGGTCCGCTGCGCCTGCCCCTGGTGGAACTCACCGCACAGGAGACGGCGCAGCTCAAGATCGATCTGGCCGCCGGTGGGGTAGAGCTGTAACCACGGACTTCACAACTGAATAAGCGAGGAACACTCGCGAAGCACGATCCCAGACAACAGCAAGTGCACGAATGACACGCGCGCCACGTGCCTCAGCGGTACGTGGCGCGCGTGGTAAGGAGAGTCTTTTGAGTCATCCGCATCCTGAACTCGGTACCCCGCCGAAGCTCCCGAAGAACGGCCTGCGCGTCACGCCGCTCGGTGGTCTCGGTGAGATCGGCCGCAACATGACGGTCTTCGAGTACGGCGGCCGCCTGCTCATCGTCGACTGCGGCGTGCTCTTCCCCGAGGAGGAGCAGCCCGGGATCGACCTGATCCTTCCGGACTTCACCACCATCCGGGACCGTCTGGACGACGTCGAGGGCATCGTCCTCACGCACGGACACGAGGACCACATCGGTGGTGTCCCGTATCTGCTGCGCCTGAAGCCGGACATCCCGCTCATCGGCTCCAAGCTGACCCTCGCACTGATCGAGGCCAAGCTCCAGGAGCACCGGATCCGTCCGTACACCCTCGAAGTCACCGAGGGCCAGCGCGAGCGCATCGGCGTCTTCGACTGCGAGTTCATCGCGGTCAACCACTCGATCCCGGACGCTCTCGCGGTCGCCATCCGCACCCCTGCGGGCATGGCCGTCGCGACCGGTGACTTCAAGATGGACCAGCTCCCGCTGGACGGGCGTCTCACCGACCTCCACGCGTTCGCCCGGCTGAGCGAGGAGGGCATCGACCTGCTGCTCTCCGACTCGACGAACGCCGAGGTCCCCGGCTTCGTACCGCCCGAGCGGGACATCTCCAACGTCCTGCGCACGGTCTTCGCCAACGCCCAGAAGCGCATCATCGTGGCCAGCTTCGCCAGCCACGTGCACCGCATCCAGCAGATCCTGGACGCGGCCCACGAGTACGGCCGCCGGGTCGCCTTCGTGGGGCGCTCGATGGTCCGCAACATGGGCATCGCCCGTGACCTCGGCTACCTGAAGGTCCCCGCGGGCCTGGTCGTCGATGTGAAGACCCTGGACGATCTGCCGGACGACGAGGTCGTGCTCGTCTGCACGGGCTCGCAGGGCGAGCCGATGGCCGCCCTCTCCCGGATGGCCAACCGCGACCACCAGATCCGGATCGTTCCGGGCGACACGGTGATCCTGGCGTCGTCCCTGATCCCCGGCAACGAGAACGCGGTCTACCGCGTGATCAACGGCCTGACCCGCTGGGGCGCCAATGTCGTCCACAAGGGCAACGCCAAGGTCCATGTCTCGGGCCACGCCTCGGCCGGCGAGCTGCTGTACTTCTACAACATCTGCAAGCCGAAGAACCTGATGCCGGTCCACGGCGAATGGCGCCACCTGCGCGCCAACGCCGAACTGGGCGCCCTCACGGGTGTCCCCAAGGACCACATCGTCATCGCCGAGGACGGCGTGGTCGTCGACCTGGTCGACGGCAAGGCCAGGATCGTCGGCAAGGTTCAGGCGGGTTATGTCTATGTCGACGGCCTCTCGGTCGGCGATGTCACCGAGACCTCGCTCAAGGACCGCCGCATTCTCGGCGACGAAGGCATCATCTCGGTCTTCATCGTGGTCGACAGTTCCTCGGGCAAGATCGTGGGCGGCCCCCACATCCAGGCCCGGGGCTCCGGCATCGACGACGCCGCCTTCAGCGCCGTCGTTCCGAAGGTCGAGGAAGCCCTCAACAAGTCGGCCCAGGACGGCGTGATGGAGCCCCACCAGCTCCAGCAGCTCGTCCGCCGCTCGGTGGGCAAGTGGGTCTCCGACACCTACCGCCGGCGCCCGATGATCCTTCCGGTCGTCGTCGAGGTCTGATCCTCACGACCGCCGACCTGGAGCGGGGCGCCTCGATTTGCATCGGGGCGCCCCGCTCCAGTAGGTTTACGGCTCCGCCCGACCAGGAAGCACCCGCGCACTTGTGCGCAGGAAGCACCTGAAGGGGGCGGGAATTCCGACTCAGAATCTCTGATAAAGTCGGATCCGCCGAAAGGCAAAGGCCACTCCACAGGCCGCCGGAATCAAATTCGGACCGGAAACGGAACGAAAAAGAGTCTGGTAAAGTTGGAACCGCCGGAAAGGGAAACGCGAAAGCGAAGAACTGGAAAGCGAAAACTGCTCGGCCCGCTTCGACCGGGAATCGGACACGAAAGAGTCTGATAGAGTCGGAAACGCAAGAACACGAAGGGAAGCGCCCGGAGGGCCCCGGTGAAACGGGACCGAAGGAAGCGTCCGTTCCTTGAGAACTCAACAGCGTGCCAAAAGTCAACGCCAGATATGTTGATACCCCGGCCTGCTTCGGCAGGTTGGTGGTTCCTTTGAAAGTCCTGCCGGGCCTTAGGGTTCCGGTGGGCAATTACACAGCGAGGACGCTGTGAACGACTGGTCTTATTCCGACCGGTCGTTCCGCTCTCGTGATGTGTGTCCCGATTACGGGAAAACATTCACGGAGAGTTTGATCCTGGCTCAGGACGAACGCTGGCGGCGTGCTTAACACATGCAAGTCGAACGATGAAGCCTTTCGGGGTGGATTAGTGGCGAACGGGTGAGTAACACGTGGGCAATCTGCCCTTCACTCTGGGACAAGCCCTGGAAACGGGGTCTAATACCGGATAACACTCCTGCCTGCATGGGCGGGGGTTAAAAGCTCCGGCGGTGAAGGATGAGCCCGCGGCCTATCAGCTTGTTGGTGGGGTAATGGCCTACCAAGGCGACGACGGGTAGCCGGCCTGAGAGGGCGACCGGCCACACTGGGACTGAGACACGGCCCAGACTCCTACGGGAGGCAGCAGTGGGGAATATTGCACAATGGGCGAAAGCCTGATGCAGCGACGCCGCGTGAGGGATGACGGCCTTCGGGTTGTAAACCTCTTTCAGCAGGGAAGAAGCGAGAGTGACGGTACCTGCAGAAGAAGCGCCGGCTAACTACGTGCCAGCAGCCGCGGTAATACGTAGGGCGCAAGCGTTGTCCGGAATTATTGGGCGTAAAGAGCTCGTAGGCGGCTTGTCACGTCGGATGTGAAAGCCCGGGGCTTAACCCCGGGTCTGCATTCGATACGGGCTAGCTAGAGTGTGGTAGGGGAGATCGGAATTCCTGGTGTAGCGGTGAAATGCGCAGATATCAGGAGGAACACCGGTGGCGAAGGCGGATCTCTGGGCCATTACTGACGCTGAGGAGCGAAAGCGTGGGGAGCGAACAGGATTAGATACCCTGGTAGTCCACGCCGTAAACGTTGGGAACTAGGTGTTGGCGACATTCCACGTCGTCGGTGCCGCAGCTAACGCATTAAGTTCCCCGCCTGGGGAGTACGGCCGCAAGGCTAAAACTCAAAGGAATTGACGGGGGCCCGCACAAGCAGCGGAGCATGTGGCTTAATTCGACGCAACGCGAAGAACCTTACCAAGGCTTGACATATACCGGAAAGCATCAGAGATGGTGCCCCCCTTGTGGTCGGTATACAGGTGGTGCATGGCTGTCGTCAGCTCGTGTCGTGAGATGTTGGGTTAAGTCCCGCAACGAGCGCAACCCTTGTTCTGTGTTGCCAGCATGCCCTTCGGGGTGATGGGGACTCACAGGAGACTGCCGGGGTCAACTCGGAGGAAGGTGGGGACGACGTCAAGTCATCATGCCCCTTATGTCTTGGGCTGCACACGTGCTACAATGGCCGGTACAATGAGCTGCGATGCCGCGAGGCGGAGCGAATCTCAAAAAGCCGGTCTCAGTTCGGATTGGGGTCTGCAACTCGACCCCATGAAGTCGGAGTTGCTAGTAATCGCAGATCAGCATTGCTGCGGTGAATACGTTCCCGGGCCTTGTACACACCGCCCGTCACGTCACGAAAGTCGGTAACACCCGAAGCCGGTGGCCCAACCCCTTGTGGGAGGGAGCTGTCGAAGGTGGGACTGGCGATTGGGACGAAGTCGTAACAAGGTAGCCGTACCGGAAGGTGCGGCTGGATCACCTCCTTTCTAAGGAGCATCTAGATTCCGCAAGGAATCCAGAGCCACTACGTCGACAAATGTTCGACGGTGGTTAGCTCATGGGTGGAACGTTGACTACTCGGCACGACAGGTTGTTTTTCACTAGTACTGCTTCGGCGTGGAACGTGGGGAGGGATCGGTCGGGTCGGGCACGCTGTTGGGTATCTGAGGGTACGGACTCGTTTGAGTCTGTCCTTCGGTTGCCGGCCCCAGTGCACTCACCTGTAAGGGTGGGGTGATGGGTGGCTGGTCGTTGTTTGAGAACTGCACAGTGGACGCGAGCATCTGTGGCCAAGTTTTTAAGGGCGCACGGTGGATGCCTTGGCACCAGGAACCGATGAAGGACGTGGGAGGCCACGATAGTCCCCGGGGAGCTGTCAACCAAGCTTTGATCCGGGGGTTTCCGAATGGGGAAACCCGGCAGCCGTCATGGGCTGTCACCCGCTGCTGAACACATAGGCAGTGTGGAGGGAACGAGGGGAAGTGAAACATCTCAGTACCCTCAGGAAGAGAAAACAACCGTGATTCCGGGAGTAGTGGCGAGCGAAACTGGATGAGGCCAAACCGTATGCGTGTGATACCCGGCAGGGGTTGCGCATGCGGGGTTGTGGGATCTCTCTTTCATAGTCTGCCGGCTGTGAGACGAGTCAGAAACCGTTGATGTAGGCGAAGGACATGCGAAAGGTCCGGCGTAGAGGGTAAGACCCCCGTAGCTGAAACATTAACGGCTCGTTTGAGAGACACCCAAGTAGCACGGGGCCCGAGAAATCCCGTGTGAATCTGGCGGGACCACCCGCTAAGCCTAAATATTCCCTGGTGACCGATAGCGGATAGTACCGTGAGGGAATGGTGAAAAGTACCGCGGGAGCGGAGTGAAATAGTACCTGAAACCGTGTGCCTACAAGCCGTGGGAGCGTCGCTGTATGTGCTTGCACATGCAGTCGTGACTGCGTGCCTTTTGAAGAATGAGCCTGCGAGTTTGCGGTGTGTTGCGAGGTTAACCCGTGTGGGGAAGCCGTAGCGAAAGCGAGTCCGAACAGGGCGATTTAGTAGCGCGCTCAAGACCCGAAGCGGAGTGATCTAGCCATGGGCAGGTTGAAGCGGAGGTAAGACTTCGTGGAGGACCGAACCCACCAGGGTTGAAAACCTGGGGGATGACCTGTGGTTAGGGGTGAAAGGCCAATCAAACTCCGTGATAGCTGGTTCTCCCCGAAATGCATTTAGGTGCAGCGTCGTGTGTTTCTTGCCGGAGGTAGAGCACTGGATAGGCGATGGGCCCTACCGGGTTACTGACCTTAGCCAAACTCCGAATGCCGGTAAGTGAGAGCGCGGCAGTGAGACTGTGGGGGATAAGCTCCATGGTCGAGAGGGAAACAGCCCAGAGCATCGACTAAGGCCCCTAAGCGTACGCTAAGTGGGAAAGGATGTGGAGTCGCAGAGACAACCAGGAGGTTGGCTTAGAAGCAGCCACCCTTGAAAGAGTGCGTAATAGCTCACTGGTCAAGTGATTCCGCGCCGACAATGTAGCGGGGCTCAAGCGTACCGCCGAAGTCGTGTCATTCCAGCACATACCCCCAACGGGGGCTGGGATGGGTAGGGGAGCGTCGTGTGCCGGGTGAAGCAGCCGCGGAAGCGAGTTGTGGACGGTTCACGAGTGAGAATGCAGGCATGAGTAGCGATACACACGTGAGAAACGTGTGCGCCGATTGACTAAGGGTTCCTGGGTCAAGCTGATCTGCCCAGGGTAAGTCGGGACCTAAGGCGAGGCCGACAGGCGTAGTCGATGGACAACCGGTTGATATTCCGGTACCCGCTTTGAAACGCCCAGTACTGAATCAGGCGATGCTAAGTCCGTGAAGCCGGCCCGATCTCTTCGGAGTTGAGGGTAGTGGTGGAGCCGATGAACCAGACTTGTAGTAGGTAAGCGATGGGGTGACGCAGGAAGGTAGTCCAGCCCGGGCGGTGGTAGTCCCGGGGTAAGGGTGTAGCCCGTGTGGTAGGTAAATCCGTCACACATATAAGGGTGAGACCTGATGCCGAGCCGATTGTGGTGAAGTGGATGATCCTATGCTGTCGAGAAAAGCCTCTAGCGAGTTTCATGGCGGCCCGTACCCTAAACCGACTCAGGTGGTCAGGTAGAGAATACCGAGGCGTTCGGGTGAACTATGGTTAAGGAACTCGGCAAAATGCCCCCGTAACTTCGGGAGAAGGGGGGCCATCACTGGTGATCCGATTTACTCGGTGAGCTGGGGGTGGCCGCAGAGACCAGCGAGAAGCGACTGTTTACTAAAAACACAGGTCCGTGCGAAGCCGTAAGGCGATGTATACGGACTGACGCCTGCCCGGTGCTGGAACGTTAAGGGGACCGGTTAGTGCACTTTCGGGTGTGCGAAGCTGAGAACTTAAGCGCCAGTAAACGGCGGTGGTAACTATAACCATCCTAAGGTAGCGAAATTCCTTGTCGGGTAAGTTCCGACCTGCACGAATGGCGTAACGACTTCTCGACTGTCTCAACCATAGGCCCGGTGAAATTGCACTACGAGTAAAGATGCTCGTTTCGCGCAGCAGGACGGAAAGACCCCGGGACCTTTACTATAGTTTGATATTGGTGTTCGGTTCGGCTTGTGTAGGATAGGTGGGAGACTTTGAAGCGGCCACGCCAGTGGTTGTGGAGTCGTCGTTGAAATACCACTCTGGTCGTGCTGGATGTCTAACCTGGGTCCGTGATCCGGATCAGGGACAGTGTCTGATGGGTAGTTTAACTGGGGCGGTTGCCTCCTAAAGAGTAACGGAGGCGCCCAAAGGTTCCCTCAGCCTGGTTGGCAATCAGGTGTTGAGTGTAAGTGCACAAGGGAGCTTGACTGTGAGACCGACGGGTCGAGCAGGGACGAAAGTCGGGACTAGTGATCCGGCAGTGGCTTGTGGAAGCGCTGTCGCTCAACGGATAAAAGGTACCCCGGGGATAACAGGCTGATCTTCCCCAAGAGTCCATATCGACGGGATGGTTTGGCACCTCGATGTCGGCTCGTCGCATCCTGGGGCTGGAGTCGGTCCCAAGGGTTGGGCTGTTCGCCCATTAAAGCGGTACGCGAGCTGGGTTTAGAACGTCGTGAGACAGTTCGGTCCCTATCCGCTGTGCGCGTAGGAATATTGAGAAGGGCTGTCCCTAGTACGAGAGGACCGGGACGGACGAACCTCTGGTGTGCCAGTTGTCCTGCCAAGGGCATGGCTGGTTGGCTACGTTCGGAAAGGATAACCGCTGAAAGCATCTAAGCGGGAAGCCTGCTTCGAGATGAGTATTCCCACCCTCTTGAAGGGTTAAGGCTCCCAGTAGACGACTGGGTTGATAGGCCAGATGTGGAAGCCCGGTAACGGGTGGAGCTGACTGGTACTAATAGGCCGAGGGCTTGTCCTCAGTTGCTCGCGTCCACTGTGTTAGTTCTGAAATAACGAACGGCCGTGTTGTGTTCCGGTGTTGGTTAATTTCATAGTGTTTCGGTGGTCATTGCGTTAGGGAAACGCCCGGTTACATTCCGAACCCGGAAGCTAAGCCTTTCAGCGCCGATGGTACTGCAGGGGGGACCCTGTGGGAGAGTAGGACGCCGCCGAACAATTTTTCCGGGAAAGCCCCGTGCCTTGTGGCACGGGGCTTTTCTGCGTTCCCCACCGGTTTCGCGCCCACGCCCCGTAGTAGCTTCCCTCCCGATGCTGTTCTCGGCGCTACCCGTAAGCCGGGCCGGCCCGGCCGACCCGTGGGGGAGCTCCATGAGGCTCGGGAGAATCCGCCGGAAATCGGTGCGTCCGATGGTCAACAGCACCCCGGGATTCAGGGTATGCTTTATCTCGTTGCACAGCGCGACAGGCCCCAATAGCTCAGTCGGTAGAGCGTCTCCATGGTAAGGAGAAGGTCTGCGGTTCGATTCCGCATTGGGGCTCAGACAGAAGAAAGGCCCCCGCCACTCGGCGGGGGCCTTTTTTGCGTCCCGCCCCCTCACATGCTGATGTTCATATGAACATCAGCATGATAGAAATGGTCCATGGGTGTTGCTGATCGTCTGGACCTGACCCTGCGGCTGGTGCAGGGCTCCGGCCGTGTCTCCGTCTCGGAACTCTCCCAGCGTCTGGGGGTGTCCGAGATGACGGTCCGCAGGGACCTCGACGCGCTGGAGCGCCAGGAGCTCGTCCGCAGAGTCCATGGCGGCGCCGTGGCCACGAAGGCGCGTGAAGAGGGCGCGGGCTTTGTCGCACGGGAAGCCTGGCAGTCCGCCACGAAGGACCGGCTGGGTGCCCGGGTGGCCGCGATGGTCGAGCCGGGGTCTCGTGTGCTGCTGGACGCCGGAACCACGACCGTGCACGTCGCGGAGCACCTCGCCGCCCGAAGGCCCCTGACGGTGGCGGTGCTGAGCCTCCAGGCGGCGATGTGTCTGGCGGACCGCCCCGGTATCGACCTGCTCGTCGTCGGTGGGCGTTCACGGGCCGGAGAACGGTCCCTGGTCGGTCCGCTGGCCCTGCGCACGCTGGAGTCGTTGGCCTTCGACTGTTTCGTCATGTCCATCGGGGGCGTGCACGCCGAGCACGGCTGGTCCGAGTTCTCCCTGGACGACGCGGCCGTCAAACAGGCCGGGCTGGCGCAGTCCGCCCGGACCGTCGCGGTGGCAGACGCCACCAAGCTCGGGGTCCGGGCGTTCAGCCAGGTCGCCCCGCTCGGCGCGGTGGACAGCTTCGTGACCGACACCGGTGCCGAGGACTCCGAGACCCATCCCAACGGCCCGCACACGCTGAAGGCACTCAGGACGGCGGGCGTGCCCGTCCTCCTGGCCTGAGGCCCCCCGCCCTCCGACTCCCCGCCCCCGAAGCCCGCACATCGCCACCGAGGTGACGCCATGAACGCTGTTCCCCGCCCGCTGATCGACCTCGACGCCGTTCCGGTCCCGCGATGACCGCGGGCCTCGATACCCCCGACCGTCGGGGCCGCACCGGCCTCGACCGGCAGGGCCGTGACCTGACCGGCAACCCGCGGGTGCGGATCGTCGACGTAAAGGTGCTCTCCTGCGACTGGTACGTCCTGCGCAGGACGACCTTCGACTACCGGCACAGCGACGGACACTGGAGCCGGGAACAGCGTGAGACCCATGACCGGGGCGACGGCGCCACCATCCTGCTCTACGATCCCGACCGCCGTACGGTGCTGCTGACCCGCCAGTTCCGTCTCCCGGCCTACGTCAACGGCCACCCCGACGGAATGCTCATCGAAACGGCGGCGGGCCTGCTGGACGGGGACAGCCCCGAGGAGGCCATCCGCAGGGAGGCGGCCGAGGAGACGGGGCACACCGTCGGCGCGGCCGAGCACGTCTTCGACGTCTACATGAGCCCCGGCTCCGTCACCGAGCGGCTGCACTTCTTCGCCGCCCCGTACACCCCGGCGACCGCCACCGGCAGCGGAGGCGGCATCGCCGCCGAGGGCGAGGACATCGCCACCGTCGAGCTGCCCTTCACCGAGGCCCTCGCGATGATCCGATCCGGGGAGATCGCCGACGCGAAGACCATCATGCTCCTGCAATGGGCGGCCCTGGACGGTCCGTTCGGCTCCTGAACGCCGGCCGTCAGACGAGGGGCGGTTCGGGGACGCGCATGGCCAGGATGGCCATGTCGTCGGATGCCGGCTCGGCCGCGAAGCGTTCGACGGCGCGCAGGATGCGGGCGGCGACCGCCCCGGCCGTCAGGCCCGTACAGGTGGCGAGGACGTCCGCGAGGCCGTCGTCGCCGAGCATGCGGGCGCCCTCACGGCGTTCGGTGACACCGTCGGTGACGCACAGCAGGACATCGCCCGGGTCGAGGGTGACCTCCTGCTCGTACAGTTCGAGGTCCTCGATGACGCCGAGCAGCGGCTGAGGCTCGGCGGCCGCCTCGACGGAGCCGTCCTGGCGCAGACGCAGCGGCAGGGGATGCCCCGCGCACACCACCTTCAGGAGAGCGCTGCCGTCCTCCTGGGGCCACAGCTCCCCGTACAGCAGCGTGAGGAAGCGGCTGCGTGTGCCCTCGTCGAGGATCGCGGCGTTGAGCCGTTCCAGCACGGCCGGGCCGCCGAAGCCCTCGCGGGCCAGCAGACGCAGGGCGTGCCGGGCCAGCCCGGTGACGGCCGCGGCTTCCGGTCCCGTACCGCAGACGTCGCCGATGGCGAAGCCGTACGCGCCGTCGCGGATGGGGAAGACGTCGTAGAAGTCGCCGCCGACCTCGTTGCCCTCGCCCGCCGCGCGGTAGATGACTTCGATCTCGACATTGGGTACGTCGGGCAGGCCCGGAGGCAGCAGGCTGCGCTGCAGGGACTGGCTGATCGCCGTGCGCTCCGAATACAGGCGGGCGTTGTCGAGGGCCAGCGCGGCCCGTCGGGAGAGGTCCTCGGCCAGTTCCAGGATCTCCTGGCGGAAGTGGTCGTCGGAGGGCTTCCCGAGCGTGAGCATGCCGATGACACGGTTGCGGGCGACCAGCGGGAGTACCACCGTCTCCCCGCCCACGGCCGAGGCCGTGGCCAGGGTGGTGCGGGTGGCCACTCCCATGCTCAGCGGCGCGTCGCGGTCGAGGCTGCGCGTGGAGGTGAGGAGCGCCGCCCGGTGAGCGGCTTCGGACGGGGCGGCCCACACGCGGGCGCCGGGGGTCGGCACCGGATCCGGCGGGTCGATCTTGGAGAGGAGGGCCTTGAGCCCGTCGATGAGGTCCTCGTCCTCGTGGAGGACATAGGAGAGGTACGGCTCCGATGACTGGTCCGCGATGGTGTACACGGCGCACCAGGTGGCGAGCGTGGGCACCGTCATCTGGGCCATGAGCGCGAGGGTCTGGTCCCGGTCGAGGGTGCCGGCGAGGAGGTCGGACGCCTCGACGAGGAAGGACAGGGAGCCGCGGCGCAGGCGCTCCAGCTCGCCCAGGCGGGCGGATTCGACGGCGAGGGCGATGCGGTCGGCGGCGAACTGGAGGCGCAGGGCTTCCTCGTTGGAGTACCGGCCCGCCGCTTCGGCCGCGACGCCGAGGGAGCCGGTGAGGCGGCCCTCGACCTTCAGCGGGACCGTGACGACGGAGCGCATGCCGGTGTCGCCGAGCAGGGGGACGGCGCCGGGGACCGCGGTGAGGTCTTCGTGGACGGCGGGCATCCGGGCGGAGCCGTAACGTCCCGTTCCGGCTTCGACGGGGACCCGGGCGAAGCGCTGGCGGGCCGAGGGGAGGCCGGTCGTGGCCCGGACCTCCAGTTCGGTCTCGTCGTCGGTGGCCAGCAGGAGGAAGGCGGCGTCGGCGTCGAGCATGTCCCGGGCCCGTTCGACGGTGCGCTGGAGCAGGCCGTCGAGGTCGTCGGGGGCCGGGGAGCCGATGAAGACCTCGAACGGGTCCGCGGCACGGTTCTCGGCGGTCGTGTCGGAGACGGGGGTGCGCACGGGGGACAGGAGTACGGCGCGTTCGTATTCGCGGACGAGGAGGCAGACGGTGGACGGTTCGCCCTCGGTGTCGCGTACTCGCAGGTGCGAGGCGTAGACCGGGATGACGCGGCCGTCGGAGCCGCGGATTCCGTAGCTGCCCTCCCAGCGGGAGAGCTGGAGTGCGTCGGCGATGCCGGTGTTGGTGCCAGGGGTGTGCGGCCAGGCCACGAAGTCGGTGAGCTGTTTCCCGGTGACCTGGTCGGCCGCGTAGCCGAAGAGGAACCCGGCGTCGTCGTTCCACGCGGAGATGGAGCCGGAGCGGTCGATCTGCACGACGGCGACCCGTACGCGTTCGTCGGTGACGGGGAGGAGCGCGGTCGGCAGCACCGGGCCCGCGGAGCGGATGCCCACCGGGCGTTCGGGGAGGTCGAGCTGGAACCAGACGTGCTTGCGCGTCGGGGTGTACTCGACGCCCCAGCGGACGGCGAGCGCGGCGCAGAGCAGCAGACCCCGGCCGCTCTCGCGGTCGGGGCTGCCGAAGTCCAGAGCGGTGCTCTGGAGCGGGACCTCGCGTTCCGGATAGTGGTCGGAGACCTCGACGCGTACGCCGTCCTCGGTGCGCAGGCACAGCACGTCGGCCGCGGTCCCCGCGTGCACCACGGCGTTGGTCACGAGCTCGCTGGTGAGGACGACCGCGTCGTCGACGACATCGTTGTAGCCCCACCCCTGGAGGGTGTCCCGGACAAAGGCGCGGGCGGTCGCGACCGAGCGCCCGACCGGGTCGAAGGTGGCAGCCGCGCGCGCGGTGATCACAGCACTCCCCATATGGTGTCTCGTCGCTTCCCCGAGTCCTGTGCCCGATTCTCGCCACTTCGATTCGCCTGCCAGGCTAGACGCTCGTTCACTGTCGCGGGTACACGAGGGCCGACTTCGGGACCGGATACCCCGGCAGTTGTGCGCGGGCGCGCAACCACGGGCTCCCGAGGGAGGGATGTGCCAGAACCGTTGGAGGTTCCACCCCGACCGGTTCCGGCCTGGTACGTTTCAACGATTTGACGTCCGCATGGTCACCCGTCAACGGTGTGCTGTGGCGGTGAGCCAAAGTAGAACTGGGCAAGCTTTCCGGATAGGCCCGAGCGATACGGTCAAACCCTGCGGGAGGGACACGGTGGAGTCTGGCGTGGCGGCGCGGGGTTCAGGAACGCGCACAAAAGGCGGACAGTCCGTGAAAAAACAGCGCAATGGGACCATCGATGTGGATGCGGCGGCTCTGAACAGACTGCTCGCGGCCCTCGTGGCGATGCGGGACGGCAACTTCCGCAGGCGGCTGACCGTCTCGGGCGACGGTGTGATGACGGAGATCGCGGCGGTCTTCAACGAGGTCGCCGACCGGAATCTCCATCTCACCGGCGAGCTCGCACGCGTACGGCGTGTGGTGGGACGTGAGGGAAAACTCACGGAACGGCTGGAGACGGGGGCCTGCGAAGGTTCCTGGGCGGCCGCGATCGACGCCTCCAACGAGCTGGTCGATGATCTCGCGCGACCGGTGTCCGAGGTCGGCCGGGTGCTCTCGGCGGTCGCCGACGGTGATCTCGAGCAGCGGATGGAGCTGCGCTCGCACACGGCGGACGAGACGGTACGGCCGCTGCGCGGCGAGTTCCTGAAGGTCGCCCGCACGGTCAACAACCTGGTCGACCAGCTGTCGGCGTTCACCGAGCAGGTGACGCGGGTCGCGGTCGAGGTGGGGACCGAGGGCAAGCTGGGCGGTCAGGCCCAGGTGCGTGGCATGTCCGGGTCGTGGAAGGACCTCACGGACTCCGTCAACACCATGGCGTACCGGCTGACGGCGCAGGTGCGGGACATCGCCCTGGTGACGACGGCGGTCGCCAAGGGGGATCTGTCACGGAAGGTCACCGTCCATGTGGCCGGTGAGATGCTCCAGCTGAAGAACACCGTCAACACGATGGTCGACCAGCTGTCCTCGTTCTCCTCCGAGGTGACCCGTGTCGCGCGTGAGGTGGGTACCGAGGGTGAACTGGGCGGCCAGGCGACGGTGCCCGGTGTGGCCGGGGTGTGGAAGGACCTGACCGACTCCGTCAACACGATGGCGGGCAACCTCACCTCCCAGGTGCGTGGCATCGCGGAGGTGACGACGGCGGTCGCCAATGGTGACCTGTCGCAGAAGGTCACGGTGAGCGCGCGCGGCGAAGTCGCCCAGCTCGCCGAGACGATCAATCAGATGACCGAGACGCTACGGACCTTCGCGGACGAAGTGACGCGTGTGGCCAGCGAGGTCGGTGGTGAAGGTCTGCTGGGCGGTCAGGCCCAGGTGCCGGGGGCCGCGGGGACGTGGAAGGACCTCACCGACTCGGTGAACACGGTCTTCCGGAACCTGACGACCCAGGTGCGCGACATCGCCCAGGTGACCACCGCGGTGGCCAGTGGGGACATGACGCAGAAGGTCACCGTCGATGTGGCCGGCGAGATGCTGGAGCTGAAGAACACCGTCAACACGATGGTGGACCAGCTTCAGTCGTTCGGTTCGGAGGTGACCCGGGTCGCCCGTGAGGTCGGTGTCGAGGGCCGGCTGGGCGGTCAGGCCGAGGTGCCGGGTGCGGCGGGGACGTGGAAGGACCTGACCGACTCCGTCAACACGGCGTTCCGCAACCTGACCGGTCAGGTGCGCGACATCGCCCAGGTGACGACGGCGGTCGCCAACGGCGACCTGTCGCAGAAGGTCACCGTCGATGTCGCGGGCGAGATGCTGGAGCTGAAGAACACCGTCAACACGATGGTGGCGCAGCTGTCGTCCTTCGCCGACCAGGTGACGCGGATGGCGCGGGACGTGGGCACGGAGGGCCGTCTCGGTGGCCAGGCGCGGGTCGACGGCGTCCTGGGGACCTGGAAGGAACTCACCGACTCCGTCAACTTCATGGCGGGAAACCTGACGTCGCAGGTCCGCCAGATCGCCCAGGTGACCACGGCGGTGGCGCGGGGTGACCTGTCGCAGAAGATCGACGTGGATGCCCGGGGCGAGATCCTGGAGCTGAAGAACACCATCAACACGATGGTCGACCAGCTGTCCGCCTTCGCCGAGCAGGTGACCAGGGTGGCCCGTGAGGTGGGCACGGACGGGCGGCTCGGAGGCCAGGCGCAGGTGCCCGGCGTGGCCGGGGTGTGGCGTGATCTCACCGACTCGGTGAACGGCATGGCGGGCAACCTCACCGCCCAGGTCCGCAATATCGCGCAGGTCGCCACGGCGGTGGCGCGGGGTGACCTGTCGCAGAAGATCGACGTGGATGCCCGGGGCGAGATCCTGGAGCTGAAGAACACCCTCAACACCATGGTCGACCAGCTCTCCAACTTCGCCGAGCAGGTGACCAGGGTCGCCCGTGAGGTGGGTACGGAAGGCATCCTCGGCGGTCAGGCCGAGGTGCAGGGGGTGTCCGGTACGTGGAAGGACCTCACCCAGTCCGTCAACGGCATGGCGAACAACCTCACCCTGCAGGTCCGCAATATCGCCGAGGTCACCACCGCGGTCGCCAAGGGTGATCTCTCCAAGAAGATCACCGTTGACGCCAAGGGCGAGATGCTCGAACTGGTGACGACGGTCAACACGATGGTCGACCAGCTGCTGAACTTCGCCGACGAGGTGACGCGGGTCGCCCGCGAGGTGGGTACCGAGGGCATCCTCGGCGGTCAGGCCCGGGTGCGCGGCGCGACCGGCATCTGGAAGGACCTCAGCGACAACGTCAACCTGATGGCCAGCAACCTCACCAGCCAGGTGCGCAACATCTCCCGGGTCTCGTCGGCGGTCGCCAACGGCGATCTGACGAAGAAGGTCACCGTCGAGGCGCGCGGCGAGGTCGCCGAACTCGCCGACACCGTCAACACGATGGTGACGACGCTGTCCTCGTTCGCCGACGAGGTGACGCGAGTCGCCCGTGAGGTGGGTACGGAGGGCGAGCTGGGCGGTCAGGCCAGGGTGCCGGGAGTCGCCGGTACGTGGAAGGACCTCACCGAGTCCGTGAACTCGATGGCCTCCAACCTGACCGGTCAGGTGCGCCAGATCGCCACGGTCACCACGGCGATCGCCAAGGGCGATCTCACCAAGAAGATCGACATCGATGCCCGCGGTGAGATCCTGGAGCTGAAGAACACCATCAACACGATGGTCGATCAGCTGTCGTCGTTCGCCGAGCAGGTGACCCGGGTGGCCCGTGAGGTGGGCACGGAGGGGCAGTTGGGCGGTCAGGCCCGCGTCCGTGACGTGGACGGCACCTGGCGCGACCTCACCGAGTCGGTGAACGAGATGGCCGGGAACCTGACCCGTCAGGTGCGCGCCATCGCGGCCGTCGCCACCGCGGTGACCCGCGGCGATCTGAACCTCAAGATCGATGTGGACGCGGCCGGCGAGATCCAGGTGCTGCAGGACAACGTCAACACGATGATCGCCAACCTGCGCGACACCACCCTCGCCAACAAGGAGCAGGACTGGCTCAAGGGCAACCTCGCCCGGATCTCCGGTCTGATGCAGGGCCGCCGCGATCTGGACGATGTCGCTTCGCTGATCATGAGCGAGCTGACCCCGGTCGTCTCCGCGCAGCACGGCGCGTTCTTCCTGGCCATGGTGCCGGGCGACACGGGAGAGGTCGGCTCGGACAGTGGGGAGGACGGTTCGTACGTGCTGCGCATGCGCGGCAGTTACGGATACTCGGCGGGCTCGATGCCGACCTCCTTCCGCCCCGGCGAGACGCTGATCGGTACGGCGGCCGAGGAGAAGCGGACCATCCAGGTGGACAATGTGCCGCCGGGTTATCTGAAGATCTCCTCCGGGCTCGGTGAGGCGCCGCCCGCGCATGTGATCGTGCTGCCGGTGCTCTTCGAGGGCAAGGTTCTCGGCGTGATCGAACTGGCCTCGTTCCAGCCGTTCACGCACATTCAGCGGGACTTCCTCAACCAGCTCGCCGAGATGATCGCGACGAGCGTCAACACGATCAGCGTCAACACGAAGACCGAGAAGCTCCTCGAACAGTCCCAGGAGCTGACCGAGCAACTGCGCGACCGCTCGCAGGAGTTGGAGAACCGGCAGAAGGCACTCCAGGCGTCCAACGCCGAACTGGAGGAAAAGGCCGAACTGCTGGCCCAGCAGAACCGGGACATCGAGGTGAAGAACACCGAGATCGAGGAGGCCCGGCAGGTCCTGGAGGAGCGTGCCGAGCAGCTCGCCGTGTCGATGCGCTACAAGTCCGAGTTCCTGGCGAACATGTCGCACGAGCTGCGTACGCCGCTCAACTCGCTGCTGATCCTCGCCAAGTTGCTCGCGGACAACGCCGAGGGCAACCTCTCGCCGAAGCAGGTGGAGTTCGCCGAGACGATCCACGGGGCGGGTTCCGACCTGCTCCAGCTGATCAACGACATCCTCGACCTGTCGAAGGTCGAGGCGGGCAAGATGGACGTCAGCCCGACCAGGATCGCGCTGGTCCAGCTGGTCGACTACGTGGAGGCGACGTTCCGGCCGCTCACGGCGGAGAAGGGGCTCGACTTCTCCGTGCGGGTGTCCCCGGAACTGCCCGCCACGCTGCACACGGACGAGCAGCGACTGCTCCAGGTGCTGCGCAACCTGCTCTCCAACGCGGTGAAGTTCACCGACAGCGGCGCTGTGGAGCTGGTGATCCGGCCGGCCGGTCCCGATGTGCCGAACGCGATCAGGGAGCATCTGCTGGAGGCGGGATCGCTGCGTGACGCGGATGCCGATCTGATCGCCTTCTCGGTCACGGACACCGGTATCGGCATCGCGTCCAGCAAGATGCTGGTGATCTTCGAGGCGTTCAAGCAGGCGGACGGGACGACCAGCCGCAAGTACGGCGGTACCGGCCTGGGCCTCTCCATCAGCCGCGAGATCGCCCGGCTGCTCGGCGGCGAGATCCATGCGGCGAGCGAGCCCGGACGGGGCTCGACGTTCACGCTGTATCTGCCGCTGCACGCCAGCGAGCTGCCGCCGCAGGGTTACCCGCAGTTGGGCTCCGGCCCCATCGAGGCCCACGGCATCGCGGCCGAGCACACCCTGCACGGGGAGGCCGGCCAGGGGGCCGGTCAGGCACCGCTGGGCGATCCGGCCAACTCGGCGGGGATGTTCCGGCGGCGCCGCAAGGCGCTGGGGGACGCGGCACGACGGCCCGCGCTGCCTGCCGGTACGCCTGCTCGCGCAAGTGCGGGCGGCGTCGGCGGGGGCGGTGCGCAGGAGGAGTGGGTGCAGGGAGGGCAGGAGGAGCCGGAGGCCCGGCGGACGTTCCGGTTCCGGGGTGAGAAGGTGCTGATCGTCGATGACGACATCCGCAATGTCTTCGCGCTCACCAGCGTGCTGGAGCAGCACGGACTCTCGGTTCTGTACGCGGAGAACGGCCGCGAGGGCATCGAAGTCCTGGAACAGCACGATGATGTGACGGTCGTGCTGATGGACATCATGATGCCGGAGATGGACGGCTACGCGACGACGACGGCGATCCGCCGGATGCCGCAGTTCGCCGGGCTGCCGATCGTCGCGCTCACCGCGAAGGCGATGAAGGGTGACCGGGAGAAGGCCATCGACTGCGGGGCTTCCGACTATGTCACCAAGCCCGTCGATCCTGATCATCTTCTTGCGGTGATGGAGCAATGGATGCACGGAGAGTGATCGGGGATTGGGTGAATCACAGTGAATTGCTGACCGACTGTGGCCGAGCGGGTGTGAGAGCGGGATTTCCGGGGAACCTTCTGGTCTCCCACCGCGTTTGCGCTTCGTGCACAGTGACATCGCGGTGACAGGGTGTGGTGACGGGCGGGGTGCGGCTACCATGACCGGCACAAGGACGGACGGCGTAAGGGAGTCGTCCCCTGGGGCGGCACCCGGTGCGATTCCGGGGCGAGGAGGACGGGCCATGGTGCAGAAGGCCAAGATCCTCCTGGTCGATGACCGGCCGGAGAATCTGCTGGCGCTGGAGGCCATCCTCTCTGCGCTCGATCAGACACTGGTACGGGCATCGTCAGGGGAGGAAGCGCTCAAAGCGCTGCTGACGGACGACTTCGCGGTCATTCTGCTGGACGTCCAGATGCCAGGCATGGACGGTTTCGAAACCGCCGCGCACATCAAGCGCCGGGAGCGGACCCGGGACATCCCGATCATCTTCCTCACGGCGATCAACCACGGTCCCCACCACACCTTCCGGGGCTATGCCGCCGGTGCGGTGGACTACATCTCCAAGCCGTTCGACCCGTGGGTCCTGCGCGCGAAGGTCTCGGTCTTCGTCGAGCTGTACATGAAGAACTGTCAGCTGCGTGAGCAGGCCGCGTTGCTGCGGCTCCAGCTCGAAGGCGGCGGCCACCCGGGCGCCGAGCACGAGAGGGAGCCGGCCGGTCTGCTGGCCGAACTCTCCGCGCGGCTCGCGGCGGTGGAGGAACAGGCGGAAGCCCTCTCCAAGCAGCTCGACGACGAGTCCGCGGACGCCGGTGCCGTGGCGACCGCGGCCCATCTCGAACGCAAGCTCACCGGGCTGCGTCGCGCGCTCGACGCACTGGAGCCGGGCACGGGCGGCAACGCCGGAGCCCTGCCCGCCCAGAGCTAGCCCGCGCGGAACTGGGCGCACACGGCCCGGCGCAGGGACGGACGTCGGCGCTCGGAGAACCGGGCGGGCGGCGGCCCTTGCGGGTGCTCCCTCGCGGGTGATCTGCCAGGGGCATTCGCCGCTTCCCGTCCGGGACACCAGGCGCTTTTGGGCTGCCCGGCGGCGCGTACGGAGTGAGTGCGCGTCAGTTTCCTGCCTCCGCGGGCCGACACGGTCGGGTGAACCAGTAGGCACGCGTGTTCACCGGCGTCGACAACGGTAACCTCGGACCCATGGCCTCACGTACGTCCGGCAAGGGTTCCCAGGGCACGGCGGGCACCGGGAAGCGCGTCGGCCGTACCCCGGGGCCGGCGAAGAAAGCCGCGCCCGCCAAGAAGTCCGTGCCGAACAAGCCCCCGGCGAAGAAGTCCGCGCCCACGAAGAAGGCTCCCGCCAAGAAGGCGGCGGCCAAGAAGCCCGCGCCCAAGCCAGCCCCGTCCCCCACCGGGGGCGTGGTGTGGCTCCTGCGCACGGTGTGGCTCGGTACCGCGCACGGCGTCGGCGCGCTGTTCCGCTCGATAGGGCGTGGTGCGAAGGGCCTCGACCCCGCGCACCGCAAGGACGGCCTCGCGCTCCTCCTCCTCGGCCTGGCGCTGATCGTGGCCGCGGGCACCTGGTCGAATCTGCGCGGACCGGTGGGCGATCTCGTCGAGATGCTGGTGACCGGCGCGTTCGGCCGACTGGATCTGCTGGTCCCGATACTGCTGGGCGTCATCGCCGTACGGCTGATCCTCTATCCGGAGAAGCCGGAGGCCAACGGCCGGATCGTCATCGGGCTCTCCGCCCTTGTCATCGGCATCCTCGGGCAGGTCCATGTCGCCTGTGGAGCGCCGGGGCGCGAGGACGGCACCGAGGCGATGCAGGACGCGGGCGGTCTGATCGGCTGGGCCGCCTCCAAACCGCTCATCTTCACGATGGGCGAGGTCCTCGCCGTCCCGCTGCTGCTGCTGCTCACCGTCTTCGGGCTCCTCGTGGTCACGGCCACCCCCGTCAACGCCATTCCTCAGCGGCTGCGGATGCTCGGCGTCAAGCTGGGCATCGTCGACCCGGTGTACGAGCCCGGCGCGGACGGCAGCGACGACGACCGTTACGACGAGCAGTGGCGCGAGGCGCTCCCCGACCGCTCGCGCCGCGGCTCCGCGCGCCGTTCGGAGGCGGACGGGGAGTACGACCCGGACCACGCCGAGTCGGAAGCGCTCTCCCGGCGCGGGCGGCCGCGCAGGCCGTCCGTACAGCCCGCGATGAACCGGCCCATGGATGCCGTGGACGTCGCGGCGGCCGCCGCGGCGGCGCTCGACGGAGCGGTGCTCAACGGAATGCTGCCCTCGCCGATCGTCGCCGACCTCACCCAGGGCGTCTCCGCGGACCGGGAGCGGACGGGGACACCCGTACCCGGCGCCCGGGAGGCGGCGAAGAGCGGTGCCGGGGCGAAGGGCCGGGGCACCGAGAGGACGGGGTCGCCCTCCGGCGGCGTACCCGATCTGACGAAGCCCGCTCCGGAGCACTCCCAGCCGTTGCCCGCCCGCGCCGAGCAGCTCCAGCTCTCCGGCGACATCACGTATGCGCTGCCCTCGCTCGACCTGCTGGAGCGCGGTGGGCCGGGGAAGACCCGCAGCGCCGCCAATGACGTGGTCGTCGCCTCGCTGACGAACGTGTTCACGGAGTTCAAGGTCGACGCGGCCGTCACCGGCTTCACCCGCGGCCCGACGGTCACGCGGTACGAGGTCGAGCTCGGCCCGGCCGTGAAGGTCGAGCGGATCACCGCGCTCACCAAGAACATCGCGTACGCCGTCGCCAGCCCGGACGTCCGGATCATCTCCCCGATCCCCGGCAAGTCCGCGGTCGGCATCGAGATCCCGAACTCCGACCGCGAGATGGTCAACCTCGGTGACGTACTGCGTCTCGCGGACGCGGCGGAGGACGACCACCCGATGCTCGTGGCGCTCGGCAAGAACGTCGAGGGCGGCTACGAGATGGCCAACCTCGCGAAGATGCCGCACGTCCTGGTGGCCGGTGCGACCGGATCCGGCAAGTCCTCCTGCATCAACTGCCTCATCACCTCGGTCATGGTGCGGGCGACCCCGGACGACGTCCGGATGGTCCTGGTCGACCCCAAGCGGGTCGAGCTCACGGCGTACGAGGGCATCCCGCACCTGATCACGCCGATCATCACCAATCCGAAGAAGGCCGCCGAGGCCCTGCAGTGGGTCGTGCGGGAGATGGACCTGCGCTACGACGACCTCGCGGCGTACGGGTACCGGCACATCGACGACTTCAACCACGCCGTGCGCAACGGCAAGGCCAAGGCGCCCGAGGGCAGCGAGCGGGAGCTGTCGCCGTACCCGTATCTGCTGGTCATCGTCGACGAGCTCGCCGACCTCATGATGGTCGCCCCGCGTGACGTCGAGGACTCGATCGTCCGCATCACCCAGCTGGCCCGCGCCGCCGGTATCCATCTGGTGCTCGCCACCCAGCGGCCCTCGGTCGACGTGGTGACCGGTCTGATCAAGGCCAATGTGCCCTCGCGGCTGGCCTTCGCGACCTCCTCCCTCGCCGACAGCCGCGTCATCCTCGATCAGCCGGGGGCCGAAAAGCTCATCGGGAAGGGTGACGGACTGTTCCTGCCGATGGGGGCGAACAAGCCCACCCGTATGCAGGGCGCCTTCGTCACCGAGGACGAGGTCGCGGCCGTCGTCCAGCACTGCAAGGACCAGATGGCCCCGGTCTTCCGCGAGGACGTCGTGGTCGGAACGAAGCAGAAGAAGGAGATCGACGAGGACATCGGCGACGACCTGGATCTGCTCTGCCAGGCCGCCGAGCTGGTCGTCTCCACGCAATTCGGGTCGACCTCGATGCTCCAGCGAAAGCTCCGGGTCGGCTTCGCCAAGGCCGGCCGGCTGATGGACCTGATGGAGTCCCGCAACATCGTCGGACCCAGCGAGGGGTCCAAGGCGCGCGATGTGATGGTGAAACCGGACGAACTCGACGGGGTGTTGGCCGTGATCCGGGGGGAAACTGCTCCGTAGAGGTTCTGTGGGCAACCGTTTCGGCCGGTCGTACGTCAAGTTGAGGGAGGTACAGCGGATGCTTCTCCTACAGCGGTTTCCGCTGGTTCGGCCCGATCCTCCGCTCCGTCCGTCGCCCCATCCTCCGCTCCGCCCGTTGCTCAGTCGAACGATCAGTTCCGTGCTCCGTCTCCCGCTCCGCTCCCGGAGCTGTCGGCGGGGCTGTCCGGCGAACCCGATGGCGTACAAAGTCGTCGCTCCCGGTTGCCCCACCCTTTCGTACCCCCCCTAGACTGAACATCCAGCAGGTGGCTCACGCTCGAAAGGCGCCCCCGTGTCCATCGGCAACTCCCCCGAAGACGACCGGCCTTCGATCGGTCGCGTGCTTCAGCAGGCTCGTATCGCCGCAGGTCTGACGGTCGAGGAAGTCAGCAGCTCCACCCGGGTGCGCATCCCCATCGTGCACGCGATCGAGGAGGACGACTTCTCGCGCTGTGGCGGCGACGTCTATGCGCGCGGCCACATCCGTACGCTCGCCCGTGCCGTCGGTATCGACCCGGAACCCCTGGTCGAGCAGTACGACGCCGAACATGGCGGCCGTCCTGCGCCCACCCCGGCGGCACCGCTGTTCGAGGCGGAACGCATCCGTTCCGAACCCCGACGGCCCAACTGGACCGCGGCCATGGTCGCGGCCATCGTCGCCGTGGTCGGCTTCGTCGGCTTCACGCTCTTCAACGGCGACGACGAGCCCGCGAACACCGCTCAGGTGGCCGAGGGCTCGACCCCCGACAAGGCCACCGCCAAACCGGCCGCCAGCAAGCCGGCCGACCCCAAGCCCGTGCCCTCCGAGAGTGCCATCGCCGCGGCCCCCAGGGACAAGGTGACGGTCAAGCTCAGCGCGACCCAGGGCAAGAGCTGGATCTCCGCCAAGGACCACAACGGCCGCCTGCTCTTCGACGGCCTTCTGCTCCAGGACGAGTCCAAGACCTTCCAGGACAAGGAGCGCATCGACCTCGTCCTCGGCGACGCCGGGGCGATCGAGCTCTTCGTGAACGGCAAGAAGGTCGAGGACCAGTTCGAGCCGGGTCAGGTCGAGCGGCTCTCGTACACGAAGGGCGACCCCGAGGTCGGCTGACCGCGGCCCGGCGCCCGGGTGCTCCCGGGGCCTTCGGGCCCCGCGGGTGCCGCGGTGTCGTGGGGTTCTCGGTTCTCCGCTCTCTCGATCCGTTTCTCGGTTCTCGATCCGCTCGGATGGGCGCCCGGCACACCTGCCGGGCGCCCATTCTCTGTTACTCCCTGTAGCAGGTAACCCTGCACGGCAGGGGGCGTGCCACGACGAAGTAGTCTTGAGTCCATGCCCGAACGCCGTACCGTCGCCCTTGTCACTCTCGGCTGCGCCCGTAACGAGGTGGACTCGGAGGAGCTTGCAGGCCGCTTGGCAGCGGACGGCTGGGAGCTCGTCGAGGACGCCTCCGACGCCGATGTCGCCGTCGTCAACACCTGCGGGTTCGTCGAAGCCGCCAAGAAGGACTCCGTCGACGCCCTGCTCGAAGCCAATGATCTGAAGGACCACGGCAAGACCCAGGCCGTGGTCGCCGTCGGCTGCATGGCCGAGCGCTACGGCAAGGATCTCGCCGAGGCCCTGCCGGAGGCGGACGGAGTCCTCGGATTCGACGACTACGCCGATATCTCCGACCGGCTCCAGACCATCCTCAACGGTGGCATCCACGCCTCGCACACCCCGCGCGACCGGCGCAAGCTCCTGCCGATCAGCCCCGCCGAGCGGCAGGACGCCGCGGTCGCGCTGCCGGGCCACGCGCAGGAGGCCGCTCCCGCCCCCGAGGACCTTCCGGACGGCGTGGCGCCGGTCTCCGGTCCGCGGGCGCCCCTGCGGCGGCGGCTGGGCACCAGCCCGGTCGCCTCGGTGAAGCTCGCCTCCGGCTGCGACCGCCGCTGCTCCTTCTGCGCCATCCCGTCCTTCCGCGGCTCCTTCATCTCGCGGCGCCCCTCGGACGTCCTGGGGGAGACCCGCTGGCTGGCCGAGCAGGGGGTCAAGGAGGTCATGCTGGTCTCCGAGAACAACACCTCGTACGGCAAGGACCTCGGCGACATCCGCCTCCTGGAGACCCTGCTGCCGGAGCTCGCGGACGTCGAGGGGATCGAGCGGATCCGGGTCAGCTACCTCCAGCCGGCCGAGATGCGCCCCGGGCTGATCGACGTCCTCACCTCGACGCCGAAGGTCGCTCCGTACTTCGACCTGTCCTTCCAGCACTCCGCCCCGGGTGTGCTCAGGGCGATGCGCAGGTTCGGCGACACGGACCGTTTCCTGGAGCTCCTGGACACCATCCGCAACAAGGCACCGCAGGCCGGTGCCCGCTCCAACTTCATCGTGGGCTTCCCCGGCGAGACCGAGGCCGACCTCGCCGAGCTGGAACGCTTCCTCACCGGAGCACGGCTGGACGCCATCGGCGTCTTCGGCTACTCCGACGAGGAGGGCACCGAAGCGGTCGGCTACGAGAACAAGCTGGACGCCGATGTCATCGCGGAGCGGCTGGCGCACATCTCGCAGCTGGCCGAGGAGCTGACTTCGCAGCGGGCCGAGGAGCGGCTCGGCGAGACCCTCCAGGTTCTCGTGGAGTCCATCGAGTCCGAGGATGACGGACCGGTCGCGGTGGGCCGCGCGGCGCACCAGGCCCCCGAAACGGATGGACAGGTCGTCTTCACCACACGCGAGGGGCTCGTGCCTGGCCGTATGGTCGAGGCAAAGGTGGTGGGCACCGAGGGCGTGGACCTGGTGGCCGAACACCATGAGCTTGCGGAGGTGGCCAGATGACCGGAGTCCCGGCATCCGCGGCAGGCGGCACCGGCGCGAAGCCGGTCCGCGGCGGCAAGCTGGGCACTGCGGCCGTCAATCAGGCCAGCCTCTGGAACATCGCCAATATCCTCACGATGCTGCGCCTGCTGCTCGTCCCCGGCTTCGTCATGCTGCTCCTGCACGACGGTGGTGACGACCCGGTCTGGCGTGCTTTCGCCTGGGCGGCGTTCGCCGTGGCCATGATCACCGATGTGTTCGACGGGCATCTGGCGCGTACGTACAACCTGGTCACGGACTTCGGGAAGATCGCCG
Source organism: Streptomyces sp. NBC_01237 (assembly GCF_035917275.1). Taxonomy (NCBI): domain Bacteria; kingdom Bacillati; phylum Actinomycetota; class Actinomycetes; order Kitasatosporales; family Streptomycetaceae; genus Streptomyces; species Streptomyces sp. NBC_01237. The sequence continues at coordinate 6,751,145 of NZ_CP108508.1, forward strand.
ACCCGATCGCCGACAAGGCGATCATGGGAGCGGCGCTGATCTGCCTCTCCTCGCTCGGTGATCTTCCCTGGTGGATCACCGGTGTGATTCTCGCCCGTGAGCTGGGGATCACGCTGATGCGGTTCTGGGTGATCAGGCACGCGGTGATCCCGGCCAGTCGTGGCGGGAAGATAAAGACGCTCACGCAGGGCGTCGCGGCCGGCATGTACGTGCTGGCGCTGACCGGTCCCCTGGCCACCTTGCGCTTCTGGGTGATGATGGCCGCCGTCGTGCTGACGGTCGCGACCGGGCTCGACTACGTACGCCAGGCCGTCGTCCTGCGCCGCAAGGGCATCGCTGCCGAGCGTGCTGCCGGGGCCGGGTCGGGTGCGGCGGACGTGGCGGACGCCTCGGGTGGGGCGACTGCGGCGGACGTCCCCGGTGCGGGTGCGGTCGATGTCCCGGGTGCGGCGAGGGACGCGCGCACCACCGCCGATGCGCGTGGTGGCGCGGAGGCCGAACGGTGACAGTCGCGGCCCGCGTACTGCGTCGGCTGGTGGAGCGCGGTGAGACGCTTGCCGTCGCCGAATCGCTGACCGGCGGTCTCGTCGCTGCGGAGCTCACCTCCGTACCCGGAGCCTCGCAGTCCTTCCGAGGAGCCGTGACGGCGTACGCCACGCCCTTGAAGAGGGACGTGCTCGGCGTCGACGGGACCCTTCTGGCGGAGCGCGGCGCGGTCGATCCCGATGTGGCCCGGGGGATGGCGGCCGGGGTGCGGCGGGTCCTGGGAACGGACTGGGGTGTGTCGACCACCGGCGTCGCGGGCCCTGAGGCGCAGGACGGCAAGCCCGTCGGAACGGTCTACGTGGCACTTTCGGGGCCGTCCGGCACCGAGAAAGTCACCGCGCTGCGATTGAACGGCGGGCGCGCGGACATCCGTAGAGAGACTGTGCGAAGTGTGCTTGAGCTGCTTTCAAGCGAACTCGGTGAAAATGTGGGGGCACAGGATACGGAACAGAACGGGGGGAATTGATGTTTGCAGCCCTGAGTGAACACGACATCGCTCCCCGCACGGCCGCAGCACAAGGCGGTACGGTAGGGCGTGAAGGATGCGGCTACGCGGTCCGAGGAGGGAGCCACCGATGATTCTGCTCCGTCGCCTGCTTGGTGACGTGCTGCGTCGGCAGCGCCAGCGCCAAGGCCGTACTCTGCGCGAAGTCTCCTCGTCCGCCCGGGTCTCGCTCGGTTATCTCTCCGAGGTGGAGCGGGGGCAGAAGGAGGCATCCTCCGAACTGCTCTCCGCGATTTGCGACGCGCTTGACGTACGGATGTCCGAGCTCATGCGTGAAGTGAGCGATGAGCTGTCCCTGGCTGAGCTGGCCGAGTCGGCAGCGGCCGTCGATCCGGTACCTGTACCGGTACGACCAAGGCTCAATTCCGTCTCTGTGTCGTCGGTGGCAGGTGTGCCGACGGGACGGGTGACCATCAAGGCGCCCGCGGAAGCGGTGGATGTCGTCGCCGCCTGATCTGCGCGGTTCGGTGTGACCGGGAGCCCCGGTCGATCCCCTGGAGGGGTCGGCCGGGGCTCTTGTGTGTGAGGGAGCCGGACCACGGTGGGGTACGGGGTACGAGGTACGGGCACGGGTGGTGCGGGGTGGTGTGGCTGCCCGTGTTCTGGTTCGCCGCCTTGATCCGGTTCCCTTCATCCGGTCGTTCCGTCGCTCGCTCTGGATGCAGCGGGTCCGGTGCCGGGGGAAACTGCCGGAAAGGCGCCCCGGCCATCGGGGCCCCCTTTCGAACGGTGCGCCCGTCGCGGGGAGTGCGGGTTCGTGCCTGGCCGTGCCGTGCGCGCCGGTACTGCACCGGTACTGCACCGGTACGCCCTCCCGCCGGGTGAGCGAGCCGGTCTAGCGTCGGCCGGAGGAGGCAGCCATGGTGCGTCGATGGGTGCCGGCGTTCGTCCTCGGCGGGCTGTGGTGGTGGGCGGTGCTCCGGCTGGTGCTGGAGCCGGAGCACGCCGGGCTGGTGGAGGGGGCGGTGGCGGCGGGCGGATGGGGGCTGAGCCTGCTGCCCGTCCATGTGGGGGCGGTCGTACGGCCCGGCAGAGCCCTTTCCGGGGCGGCTGATGCGTCGCCGCATGAGGGGGCCGGGCCGCCGCATGAGGGGGCCGGTGAGGCCGGTGGCGGCTCGGGGCGTGCCAGTACGGGGGATGCGGGCGGGGTGGACGATGTCGGCCGTGATGCTGCCCGCCGACGCTCGGAGCGGTGCCGGTGGTGGTAGTCCCGGCCGGTTGTGCGGGTGGCGGTGCGGGTGACAGCCGGGCCGGTAGCGGTGGCGGGCCCGCAGGTGGTGGCGCGGGCCCGTCGGTCGGTGCCGGTGGTGGTAGTCCGGCCGGTGGCGTCGGCCGTGTGGTCTACCAGGGCATGGCGACGCCACCGTTCGGGCGGAGGATCTGACCGGTCATGAAGGACGACGCGTCCGATGCGAGATGCAGCACGGTGTGCGCGACGTCCTGGGGCTCGCCGACCCGGCCGAGCGGGGAGATCCGCACCATCGCGGCCTCTGCCCGATGCTGCTGGTCAGCGTCGTGGCGGTCGGTCATCGGCGTGCGGATCCAGCCGGGAGCGACGGCGTTCACACGAATGGAGTGCGGACCGAGCTCCGTGGCGAGCGTCCTCGTCAGCTGGACGACGGCCGCCTTCGCGGCGCTGTAGCAGAGCAGGCCCGGACTCGCGGCGTCCACCGCGCCCGAGGCCATGGTGATCAGCGAACCGGGGACGGAGCGCGCGATCATGCCGCGGGCCACCTCCTGGCAGGCGTACAGGACGCCCTTGAAGTTGACCGACAGGACGCGGTCCAGATCCTCGTCGGCCGTCTCCAGGACGCTGCTCGTGTGCATGATTCCGGCGGCGGCGACCAGGATGTCGATGGCTTCCGCTTCGGCCACGGCGCCGTTGACCTGGCTACGGTCCGTCACGTCGAGAGGGTGGGCGCGGGCCGTGCCCCCGAACGCGGTGATCAGATCGCAGGTCTCCGACAGGCCCTTCTCATCGCGGTCCGCGCAGTGAATCGTGGCCCCCGCCTCGGCGAGCAGGACCGCACTGGCCCGGCCGATGCCGCTTGCGGCGCCGGTGACGAACGCGGACCGGCCGGTGAGGTCGTACGCGGTGAGGGGCATGACCGGACCGTACGACTGGATCTGACGATGCGTCAACTACTCGGTGGGGCCCGGTTGGCAGCGCGGGCACCAGTAGGCGGGGCGGCCGTTCCGCTCGGCGACGCGGATGGGTGTGCCGCAGCGCAGGCAGGGGCGCTGCGCCCGGCCGTAGACATGGAGGCGGTCATGGGCGTGGGCCCGGGTGAGGGCCGCGGTGGCGCGGAAGTTGGTGGTGGTGCGGTTGGGGCGGTCACGGTTGGCTTCGAGGAGTCGTTTGGCGGTGGCCACCAGACGGGCCGCGGTGGTGTCCGGAAGCGCGCCCACGGTGGTCCAGGGGGTGACTCGGGCCAGGAAGCAGAGTTCGCACATGTAGACATTGCCGATGCCGGCCAGATTGCGCTGGTCCAGGAGGGCATCGCCGAGCGGGCGGTCCGGGTCGGCGAGGAGGTTGCCCAGAGCGGTGTCGGGGTTCCAGTCGGGTCCCAGCAGGTCGGGGCCGAGGTGGCCCACGGCCTTGTCCTCGTCGCGGGTACGGAGGAGTTCGAGCACGGGGAGCCGGTAGCCGACGGCGGTGTGTTCGGTGTTGGCCAGGACGGCGCGGATCTGATGCGTGGGGCCGCCGCGCCAGCGCTCGCCCGGGGCGTAGACGCGCCAGGCGCCGTCCATCCGGAGGTGGCTGTGAAGGGTGAGACCGTCGTCGAGACGGGTGAGGAGATGCTTGCCGCGCGCGGTGACGTCAAGAACGGTGCGGCCGGTGAGGTCGGCGGTGGCGAATCTCGGAACGCGCAGGTCCGCATGGGTGAGCACCCGCCCTGCGAGCGCTGTGTGCAGACGCTTGGCGGTCTGCAGAACGGTGTCTCCTTCAGGCATGCCTCCATGATGCGCGGTACGGACGGTGGACGCGGGGCGGTGAGGGCGGGACCCGGGGGTCGGTGCAGGCGGCCGGTAGCTGCCCCGGGCCGGTCAGGCGCGCAGGCGCAGCCCTCTCGGGGTGGCGAGGAATCCGGCGGCTTCCAGGGTGCGGCCCAGGGGCGAGGTGAGGGAGGAGGTGCCATTGGTGCGCTCCACCGTGACGGTGCCGAGAGCGCCGGCGCGCGCGGCAGCGGCCAGCGCCTCGGCCGCCGCTCTCAGCGCGGGGGAGTCGGGGTCCGAGGGCCAGGCCAGCAGCGTCTTGCCACCGCGCTCCATGTAGAGCGTCAGCTCACCGTCCACGAGCACCACGAGGGCCCCCGCCTTGCGGCCCGGTTTGTGGCCTGCTCCGTCCGGCGGTTCGGGCCAGGGCAGGGCGGCCCCGTAGGCATTGGCCGGGTCGGCCGCCGCGAGGACCAGGGCGCGGGGCGCGGTCCCCGGGTCCGTACGGTCGCGGGCGGTGGACGCGGCCCGCAGCCGGTCGACGGCTCCGTCCATCGCGAACTGTGCGGCTCCCAGCCCCTCGACGACATAGCCCCGCCGTGCCTGACCGTTGTCCTCGAAGGCGGCGAGGATGCGGTACGTCGCGGAGAAGCCGCCCTCGACGCCTTCTGCCTGCACCGCTCCACGGGTCACCACGCCGTGGCGGTCGAGCAGGGTACGGGCGAGGGCGTGGGCGCGGTGGGTCGGCTCCGGTTCGGCCGGGGGCAGCAGGGACCAGCGGCCCGAGACGGTGGGCGGGCCCGTGCGGGACGCCGGCCGGGCGGCCGCGGTGAGTGATCCGTAGCGGCCTCGTGGCACGCTGCGTCTGGCCCGGTGTGCGGTCGAGCCCGCCGTGCGTCCCGAGCCCAGGAGCGAGCGCAGCGGGGCGAGAGTGTCGTTGGTGAGGCGCCCGGACCAGGCCAGGTCCCAGAGGGCGTCGGCCAACTGCGGTTCGGTGCAGTCCGGGTGGGTGGTCGCGCGGACCTGGTCGGCGATCTGCCGGAAGAAGAGGCCGTAACCGCCGGACAGGACGGTGAGGACCGATTCGTGCAGCGCGGACTGCTCCAGCGGATGCGGTGGCGGCAGCAGCAGGGGCGCACTGTCCGCCGGATAGAGGGAGAGCCAGCCGTCCTTGCCGGGAAGAGCGCCCGCACCGGCCCAGACGACCTCGCCGGTCGTCGTCAGCTCGTCGAGCATCGCGGGGGTGTAGCCCGTGACCCGGCTCGGCAGGATCAGCTTCTCCAGCGCGGATGCGGGAACCGGGGCGCCCTGCAACTGCTCGACGGCGCGGGCCAGTCCGTCGATCCCGCGCAGGCTGTTGCCGCCCAGGTGCTGCCACTGGGGGAGGAAGGCGGCGAGTGCGGCCGGGGGAACCGGCTCCAGCTCGTGGCGGAGCGCGGCGAGCGATCGACGGCGCAGTCGGCGAAGAACGGTCGCGTCGCACCACTCCTGTCCGATGCCCGCCGGATGGAACTCGCCCTGGACGGTCCGGCCCGACGCGGACAGCCGTTGCAGCGCTCCGTCGGTGACGGCGGTGCCGAGCCCGAAGCGCTCGGCGGCCCGGGTCGAGGTGAACGGGCCGTGGGTACGGGCGAAGCGGGCGAGGAGGTCGCCGAGAGGGTCCTTCACCGGTTCGGTGAACGCCTCAGGGACACCGACGGGAAGGGCGGTGCCCAGGGCGTCGCGCAACCGGCCCGCGTCCTCGATCGCCGCCCAGTGGTCGGCGCCGGCGATGCGGACCTTGATGGCGCGGCGGGCCGACGCCAGCTCCGGTGCCCACCCGGGCTGGGCGCCCCGGTCGGCCAACTCGGCTTCGGTGAGCGGGCCGAGGACACGAAGGAGGTCGGCGACGCCCTCGATGTCCTTGATCTTCCGGTCCTCGGTGAGCCACTGGAGCTCCTGCTCCAGCTCGGTCAGCACATCGGCGTCGAGCAGCTCGCGCAGCTCTGCCCGGCCGAGCAGTTCGGCCAGGAGATGGGAGTCGAGGGAGAGCGCGGCGGCCCGTCGCTCGGCGAGCGGGGAGTCGCCCTCGTACAGGAACTGCGCGACATAGCCGAAGAGGAGCGAGCGGGCGAACGGCGAGGGCTCCGGTGTGGTCACCTCGACCAGCCGGATACGACGCGCCTCCAGGTCGCCCATCAGTTCGGTGAGTCCGGGAACGTCGAAGACGTCCTGGAGGCATTCACGGACCGCTTCGAGAACGATGGGGAACGAACCGAACTCGGACGCGACCTGGAGCAGTTGGGAGGCGCGCTGGCGCTGCTGCCAGAGCGGGGTGCGCTTTCCGGGGCTGCGCCGGGGCAGCAGCAGAGCACGCGCCGCACACTCGCGGAACCGGGAGGCGAACAGTGCCGAGCCGCCCACCTGATCGGTGACGATCTGCTGGATCTCGCCCTTGTCGAACACGACGTCGGCCGCGCCGACCGGGGCCTGCTCGCTGTCGAACGCGCCATCGGGGAGCGCCGCGCCCGGCCCGCCCGCGCCGCCCGCCGCGTCCGGGCCCTGGGCGGGATCGAAGTCGAGCAGATCCAGACCCATCAGATCGGCGTCGGGCAGCCGCAGCACGATGCCGTCGTCGGCATGCATGACCTGGGCGTCCATCCCGTACCGCTCACGCAGCCGGGCGGACAGGGCCAGTGCCCAGGGAGCGTGCACCTGGGCGCCGAAGGGGGAGTGCACCACGACCCGCCAGTCACCCAGCTCGTCCCGGAACCGCTCGACCAGGATCGTCCGGTCGTCCGGAACATGGCCGCAGGCACGGCGCTGCTCGTCCAGGTACGACAGGATGTTGTCCGCGGCCCAGGCGTCGAGCCCGGCGGCGAGCAGCCGGAGCCGGGCATCCTCCTCCGACAGCCCGCCGATCTCCCGGAGGAACGCGCCCAGCGCGCGGCCGAGCTCCAGCGGACGGCCCAACTGGTCGCCCTTCCAGAACGGCAGCCGTCCCGGAACGCCCGGCGCGGGCGAGACGAGGACCCGGTCTCGGGTGATGTCCTCGATCCGCCAGGACGTGGTGCCCAGCGTGAAGACATCACCGACCCGGGACTCGTAGACCATCTCCTCGTCCAGCTCGCCGACCCGGCCGCCCCCCTTCTTCGGGTCCGCCCCCGCGAGGAAGACGCCGAAGAGCCCGCGGTCGGGAATGGTCCCGCCGGAGGTGACGGCGAGCCGTTGTGCGCCGGGGCGGCCGGTGACCGTTCCGGCGACGCGGTCCCACACCACTCGCGGCCGGAGCTCCGCGAAGGCATCGGACGGATAGCGTCCGGCGAGCATGTCGAGCACGGCGGTGAACGCCGATTCGGGGAGCGAGGCGAACGGGGCCGCCCGGCGGGCGAGGGCCAGCAGGTCGTCGGCCTGCCAGGTGTCCAGCGCGACCATGGCGACCAGCTGCTGGGCGAGCACGTCCAGGGGATTGGCCGGGATGCGCAGGGCTTCGATGGCGCCTTGGCGCATCCGCTCGGTGACGACGGCGGCCTGCACCAGATCGCCGCGGTACTTCGGGAAGACGACTCCGGTCGAGACCGCGCCCACCTGGTGCCCGGCCCGGCCCACCCGCTGCAGCCCGGAGGCGACGGACGGCGGTGACTCGACCTGGACCACCAGATCGACCGCGCCCATGTCGATGCCCAGCTCCAGGCTGGAGGTGGCGACGACGGCCGGCAGCCGTCCCGCCTTGAGGTCCTCCTCGACCTGGGCCCGCTGCTCCTTGGAGACCGAGCCGTGGTGCGCGCGGGCCAGCAGTGCGGGGGCGCCCTTCGCCGCGCCGGACTGGGCCATGACCTCCGCGGGGGAGTGGGCCTCCGGAAGGGGCTCCGGGAGGGGTGTGCCGGAGCCGTGCTCATCGAACACGGCTCCGGTCGCGCGCTCGTACGCGATCTCGTTGAGCCGGTTGCAGAGCCGCTCCGCCAGTCGCCGGGAGTTGGCGAAGACGATCGTGGAGCGGTGCGACTGGACGAGATCGGCGATGCGCTCCTCGACATGCGGCCAGATCGACGGCTTCTCCGCCTGGTCGGCACCGCCGTCGGTGGCGGGGGAGCCGCCCAGCTCGCCCAGGTCCTCGACGGGCACGACCACCGACAGGTCGAATTCCTTGGCGGACGGAGGCTGGACGATCTCCACCTTCCGCTGCGGTGAGAGGAAGCGCGCCACCTCGTCGACGGGCCGGACCGTCGCGGACAGGCCGATCCGGCGGGCGGGCCTGGGCAGCAGCTCGTCCAGCCGCTCCAGGGAGACGGCGAGATGGGCACCGCGCTTCGTACCGGCGACGGCGTGCACCTCGTCGAGGATCACGGTCTCGATACCCGCGAGGGCCTCCCGGGCCGAGGAGGTGAGCATCAGGAACAGCGACTCGGGTGTGGTGATCAGGATGTCCGGGGGCTTGGTCACCATGGAGCGCCGCTCGGCCGGCGGGGTGTCGCCGGACCGGATCCCCACCCGTACCTCCGGCTCGGGCAGTCCGAGCCGCACCGATTCCTGGCGGATACCGGTCAGCGGTGAGCGGAGATTGCGCTCCACATCGACGGCGAGAGCCTTGAGCGGGGACACGTACAGCACACGGCAGCGCTTCTTCGCCTCGGCGGGCGGCGGGACGGCGGCCAGCCGGTCCAGCGAGGCCAGAAACGCGGCGAGGGTCTTGCCGGAGCCGGTCGGCGCGACGACCAGCACATCGCTGCCCTCACCGATGGCGCGCCAGGCGCCCTCCTGCGCGGCCGTCGGCGCGCTGAAGGCACCGGCGAACCAGCTGCGGGTCGCGGGCGAGAACGAATCGAGTGCGGAGCCGACCATGTCCCCATCGTGCACCCCGCCACTGACAACAGCCGGTGACGGCGTGCGTCGGGGCCGGTCGGCCGGGCGTGCGGGAGGCGGTCCGCACGTGTGTGCGGAAGGGGTGCGGTGGGGGCGCGGCGGGGGCGCGACGGGGGCGCGGTGATCTTTCCTGGCCTGCGGAAAGCGGCCAGGACCTGCGAGAATTCGCTTATGGCGGGAGTGGACGGGACGAAGGAGTGGGCGAGGTACTGGCAGCACGCGGAGCTGCCCGACCTCGATCTTCTGCGCGCCCGGTACGTCCGCCACACGTTCCCCCGGCACAGCCACGAGGGCTACGTCTTCGGCACGATCACCCGCGGCGTCGAGGACGTCGGACTGCCCGGCGGCACGGTGCACGCGGGCCCCGGCATGGTGGTCATGATCAATCCGGAGGTGCCGCACACCGCCCGCGCCGGAGTCCCCGAGGGCTGGGTGTACGCCACGCTCTATCCGTCGGCCCAGGTGATCAACGACATCGCCGCCGACGTGACGAGCCTGCGCGGGACCGTCGGGTTCGCCGAGACCAGCGCGGCCGACCCCGGGGCGGCCCGGCTGATCACCGAGATACACCGTGCCGCGGAGGAGGGCAACGCGCTGGCCGCCGACAGCCTGCTGCGGGTCATGGTGGCCCGGTTGCTGAACCGGCACGGCAGCCCGTTGCCCACCCTCGCCCCGCACGCCGCGGGCGCCGGCGACGCCGCCCGTGCCCGTGCCGTGCTGGAGGAACGGATGACCGGGCCGCCCACCCTGGAGACGCTCGCCGCCGAACTGGGGACCAGCCCGTTCGCGCTGCTGAGGGCCTTCAGGAAGCGCTACGGGATGCCGCCGCACACCTGGCTCACCGATGCGCGGGTGCGCAGGGCGCGACGCATGCTCGACGCGGGTGTCACCCCCGCCGACGCCGCGGCGGCCGTCGGCTTCACCGATCAGCCGCATCTCAACCGTCACTTCACCCGGATCGTGGGGGTGCCACCGGGCGCGTACCAGCGCGAGCGCGCAAGAACGTACAAGACCGGCCCGGACCGCTCGCCGTAACGTTCCGGACGTGGCAGAACAGACAGCACCCCCTCAGAGCGCGGACGTCGGCGCCGGGCGGGAGAAGCCGGACGCGGCGGTCGTACGGGACGCGCTCGGCGTCGGCATCGCCGTCGGGCTCTCCGGCTTCGCGTTCGGCGTCACCTCGGCGGGATCCGGACTCACGCTTCTCCAGACCTGCGCACTCAGCCTCCTCGTCTTCACCGGAGCCTCGCAGTTCGCCCTGGTGGGCGCGCTCGCGGCGGGCGGCAATCCGTACACCGCGGCGGCCGGAGCGTTCTTTCTCGGCGTCCGCAACGTCTTCTACGGCCTGCGCCTGTCGCAGCTGCTCTCCCTGCCGCGCGCCCTACGCCCCTTCGCCGCACAGTGGGCCATCGACGAGACGACGGCTGTCACGCTGCCCCAGCCCACCCGGCGGGCCGCGCGGATCGGCTTCACGGTCACCGGGCTCACCCTGTACGTGCTGTGGAACCTGACCACGCTGGTGGGCGCGCTGGGTGCCGAGGCGCTCGGCGACACCGACGCCTGGGGGCTGGACGCGGCGAGTCCCGCGGTCTTCCTGGCCCTGCTCGCGCCGATGCTGAAGAGCACCACGGAACGCGTCACGGCGGCACTCGCGGTGCTGCTGGCCCTGGGCCTGCTGCCCGTGCTGCCCGCGGGACTGCCGGTCCTCCTGTCGGCGCTCGCCGCACCCGTGGTCCTTTTCCTGATGGGGCGCCCGAAGAAGGCCGAGGAGCGCCGATGAACGTCTGGATCGCCATCGGACTGACCGCCGCCGGCTGCTACCTGGCGAAACTCCTGGGGCTGGTCGTACCGGCCGGAGTGCTGGAACGGCCACTGGTGCAGCGCCTGGCCGCGCTCCTTCCGGTGGCGCTGCTCGCCGCCCTCACCGCACAGCAGACCTTCGGTGACGGCCGGCAGCTGGTGCTCGACGCCCGGGGCGTGGGCCTCGCCGCGGCAGCGCTCGCGCTGGCTCTGCGGGCCCCCTTCCTGGTCGTGGTCGGCGCCGCCGTCGTGGTGACGGCGGGCGTACGGGCGCTGGGCTGAACGCCACCGGCCCGGTCAGCCGAGCCTGCGACCGTACGCCCGCAGGGTGTGCAGTGCCTTCAGTGTCACCAGGGGGCGGCCTTCCAGCTCCGTGCCCGGTGCCCACCGGCGCCAGTTCACCGGCCAGCCGCCGTCCTCCTGCTGCTCGGACGCCAGGTGGTCGAGCGAGCGGTCCAGCTCCTCGTCGGTGAACCAGCGCCGCGCCAGCGAGCCGGGTGTACGGGCGTAGTCGTACGGGAAGTGGTGCTCTCCCGGGGCGTAGCCGGGCGACCCCGGGTACTCCGCCCGCCGCTCCGGGTCCAGTACCGCCAGCCGCTGCTCGCGCACCAGCCGTCCCAGCCGGCCCGCCGCGGCCTCGGCGCGGGCGCGGTCCGGAGCACCGTCCAGGAAGGCGACCGCGGCCTCGATCTCGTACGGATGTGACTGCTCCAGGTTGTCGACGGCATCCCAGCAGAAGTCCGTGGCCCGGAACAGCCAGGCGTGCCACACCTGATTGCGGTGCAGCAGCCCGACGATCGGGCCGGTGGCCAGCAGCTCGGCGGGCGGGTCGTCGACGATCGGGATGAACGGCGCGGCGGGATAGCCGCGCTGTGTGGGCAGGAGCGCGGGCAGTGCGCCCTCCTTGGTCGACACATCGGTCAGATAGCGGCAGATCCGCTCGACCCGTGGTCCGTTGCAGCGGCCGATCGAGTCGAGAACGTTCAGCGCGTGGGCGGTGTGCAGCGGCTGGCTCACAGGGCCGCGGAGGTCGGGTTCGAGGGCGTGGCCGTAGCCGCCGTCCTCGTTCAGATAGGCGGCGAGTGCCGTCTCGACCGCGTCCGTATTTCCTTCGAGGAAGTCGTGGGCGAACCGCCGCTGTTCGAGGACGCGGGCGGTGAGCCAGATGAACTGTTCGGCGCGGGCGAGTGGGTTTGCTCCGGTTCCAGCCATGAACCGACCGTAGAGCGGAAAGTGCCGTTGGCAGATGCGTAGCGGCCCGGCTGCACTCTCAGGAGCGGGATACTGGTGGCATGCGGTTGACGATTTTCTGGGAACGGATGGCGGACCACTTCGGTGAGGGGTACGCGGATTCGTTCGCGCGCGACCATGTGATGGCCGAACTGGGCGGTCGTACGGTGCACCAGGCACTCGCCGCCGGATGGGATGCCAAGGACGTCTGGCGAGGAGTCTGCAAGGCCGTGGACATCCCCGCCCACAAGCGCTGAGAGGCCCATGGGCGTCCCTCCACAGTCGTCGGCACGGGCGCCCGTGGACATCCCCGCTCACCAGCGCCGACGGGCCCGTGGGCACCGCGGAGAGCAGCGCCGACGGGCCCGTGGGCATCCCCGCGACCTGCGCTGACGGGGCGGGCGGCCGGCTGTCACCGGCGTAGGCGAGACTTGTTCCGTGGCACCGACAGACGAGACCGCCCAGACCCAGCCGTCCACCTCCCCGCCCGTTCCGCCGGCCGCGCCACCGACGCCGTCCGGCACGGGGCCGGTCCGCATGCCCGGCTGGCTGCCGCGCGCGATGGTGCTGGCACTGGCGCTCTATGCCTGTTTCCGGCTCGGCAGCTGGGCGTTCGACCAGCTCATCGGGTTGCTGATCAACGTGCTCATCTCGTTCTTCCTCGCGCTCGCCATCGAGCCCGCGGTGAGCCGGATGTCGGCCCGCGGCATGCGCCGCGGCCTCGCCACGTTCCTCGTCTTCCTCGGCGTGCTGATCGCCGGTGTCGGCTTCATCGTGCTGCTGGGTTCGATGCTCGCCGGTCAGATCGTCGACATGGTCGACGAATTTCCCAAGTACCTCGACTCGGTGATCAGCTGGGTCAACCAGACCTTCAACACCGACCTCTCGCGGGTCGAGGTGCAGGACAGCCTGCTGCACTCCGACTGGCTGCAGAAGTACGTCCAGAACAGCGCGACCGGCGTGCTGGATGTTTCCACGACGGTGCTCGGCGGGCTGTTCCGGCTGCTGACGATCTTCCTGTTCTCCTTCTACTTCGCGGCCGACGGCCCCCGGCTGCGGCGCGCTCTGTGCTCCGTTCTCCCGCCCGCCCGGCAGGCCGAGGTACTGCGGGCCTGGGAGATCGCGGTCGACAAGACCGGCGGCTATCTCTACTCGCGCGGTCTCATGGCCCTGATCTCCGGCATCGCGCACTACATCCTGCTGGTGATCCTCGGAGTTCCCTACGCCCCGGCCCTCGCGGTCTGGGTCGGGCTGGTCTCGCAGTTCATCCCCACCATCGGTACGTATCTGGCGGGCGCCCTGCCGATGCTGATCGCCTTCACCGTCGACCCCTGGTACGCGGTGTGGGTGCTCGGGTTCGTCGTGGTCTACCAGCAGTTCGAGAACTATGTGCTCCAGCCCAAGCTCACCTCCAAGACCGTGGACATCCATCCCGCGGTCGCGTTCGGCTCGGTGATCGCGGGTACGGCGCTGATGGGTGCCGTCGGCGCGCTGATCGCGATCCCGGCCGTGGCCACGCTCCAGGCGTTCCTCGGCGCCTACGTGAAGCGGTACGACGTGACGGACGACCCGAGAGTCCATGGCCGCCACGGCTGGCAGCGGGGCGAATCGGTGCGCTCACGGATTCGCCGTGCGGTGTCCGCCCCCGGCAGCGGCGACGGAACCAGCGGACCGGTCCGGCCGGCCGGATCCGACGGGCAGGACCGGTCCGGGGGGTCCGACGGACCGGAGAGCGCCGACGGCTCGGGTGGTGCCACGGGGACGGGCGACCGTAGCTGACGCCTCGCGGCCCGGAGCGGGCCCGCGGTGTCTCAGCGGTATCCGGTGACGTCGGCGGGCAGCCCCGGGTCCTGGACCTCGGTCATGTACCGCCAGGCGTCGGGCCGGCTGCCGTCGAGGTCGGTGAAGCCGTAGACCCGCGCCAGCTGCCCGCTGGACAGGGATGTCCCGTTCCAGCGCGCCACCTCGGGGTCCTGCGCGAGGGCGGCCACGGCCCGGCCGACGAAGGACGGGGTCTCGGAGATGGCGAAATGGGGCGAGTGCGCGATCGCGTCACGCCAGGTGGCTTCGGTGACCCCGTGGGCCTGGAGCATGGCCTCGGACCTGAGCCAGCCGGGCGTGAGCGACACGGCGGTCGCGCGGTGCGGTGCCAGTTCGTGCGCGAGGGCGAAGGCCATCCGGTTCACCGCGGCCTTCGCCAGGTCGTAGAAGAACGACACCCGGTAGTTGACGGCGTTGTACTCGTCCGTCCCGTCGGTCACCTCGATGACCAGACCACCCGGCGTCTCGATGAGAAGCGGGATCGCGAAGTGACTGGTGATGGCATGTGTGTCGACCGCCAGCCGCAGGGTGCGCAGGCCGGTTTCCAGGGAGGATTCCCAGACCGACCTGTTCCACTCGATCTCGGCGCCCCAGATGTCGTTCACCAGAATGTGCAGGGCTCCCTGCTCGCTTCCGATACGCCCGACCAGCGCACTGACCTGGTCGGGGACCAGATGGTCCACCTGGACGGCGATCCCCCGGCCGCCCGCGGCGTCGACGAGAGCCGCGGTCTCCTCGATCGTCTCGGGCCGGTCCATCTCGGAACGCTCGGACCCGGTGGTACGACCGGTGACGTACACGGTCGCCCCGGCGGCGCCCAGCTGAACGGCGATTCCCCGGCCCGCGCCGCGGGTAGCCCCCGCGACCAGCGCGACCTTTCCGGCGAGCCCGGAACCTGCAGCGCCGGAACGTGGACCGCCGGGATCCGAAAGTCTTGAATGAGATGTCCGCATATGGCAGGAATTTAGCATGAGGTTCGACACTCTTCATTGACTTGTGGAATGTCGACTGCTATAAGGCGCTACCCTCGGTGGCGCGGGCCCGGCGTGGTGCGCTTGACACTGAAATCGAACATCCATTCTCATGGGATTCCGGCCGGGTTTTCCCGGGCCCGACCGTGGAGTTGTCCACAGGCCGGGAGGACGTCGAGGCCCATTGTCAGTGGCAGGGGTTAGCGTCTTTGACGTGAAGCGATCGACTCAAGCAAATCGGGTGGAACCCATGGCAGGAAACGACCGCGAGAAGGCGTTGGACGCCGCACTCGCACAGATTGAACGGCAATTCGGCAAGGGCGCGGTGATGCGCCTCGGTGAGCGGCCGAACGAGCCGATCGAGGTGATCCCCACCGGGTCGACCGCGCTCGACGTCGCACTCGGCGTCGGCGGCCTGCCGCGTGGCCGTGTGGTGGAGGTGTACGGGCCGGAGTCCTCCGGCAAGACGACGCTGACGCTGCACGCCGTGGCGAACGCGCAGAAGCTCGGCGGCACGGTGGCCTTCATCGACGCCGAGCACGCCCTCGACCCCGAGTACGCGAAGAAGCTCGGCGTCGACATCGACAACCTCATCCTGTCCCAGCCGGACAACGGTGAGCAGGCGCTGGAAATCGTGGACATGCTGATCCGCTCCGGTGCCCTCGACCTGATCGTCATCGACTCCGTCGCGGCCCTGGTGCCCCGTGCGGAGATCGAGGGCGAGATGGGTGACTCGCACGTGGGTCTGCAGGCCCGTCTGATGAGCCAGGCCCTCCGTAAGATCACCAGCGCGCTCAACCAGTCCAAGACCACCGCGATCTTCATCAACCAGCTCCGCGAGAAGATCGGTGTGATGTTCGGCTCCCCGGAGACCACGACCGGTGGCCGGGCCCTGAAGTTCTACGCCTCGGTGCGCCTCGACATCCGCCGGATCGAGACGCTGAAGGACGGTACCGACGCCGTCGGTAACCGCACCCGTGTCAAGGTCGTGAAGAACAAGGTCGCGCCGCCCTTCAAGCAGGCCGAGTTCGACATCCTCTACGGCCAGGGAATCAGCCGCGAGGGCGGCCTGATCGACATGGGCGTGGAGCACGGCTTCGTCCGCAAGGCCGGCGCCTGGTACACGTACGAGGGCGATCAGCTCGGCCAGGGCAAGGAGAACTCCCGCAACTTCCTCAAGGACAACCCCGATCTCGCCAATGAGATCGAGAGGAAGATCCTCGACAAGCTGGGTGTCGGCATCCGGCCGGACAAGGACAAGGCCAAGACAGAGGCCGAACCGGCCACGGACGCGGCGGCGACCACCGACGGTGCGGCGAAGGCGGCACCCGCGTCGGCCACCAAGGCCAAGCCGACCAAGGCCGCGGCGGCAAAGAGCTAGACCGTGACGCGCCGTACGGAGTGGCCGGGCAGCGCCGATGAATCCGGCGCGGGACCCGGTCCCGAGTTCACCGGCGGACCCGGCGAAGGGTTCGTGTCCGAGTCGGGGGACGGTCCCGCAGGACGTTCCCGTTCCCGGTCCCGCGGGGGAGCGGGAACGGGGTTCGGCGAAGGGGCGGGCCGACGCGGCCGCTCCGGCACCAGAAGCAGCGGCTCCCCTTCCTCGTCGAGGGCCGAGAAGGGGGAGCCGCGAGACCCGGTCGAGCAGGCGCGCAACATCTGTCTGCGTCTGCTCACCGGGACCCCTCGAACGCGCAAACAGCTCGCGGACGCCCTGCGCAAGCGTGAGATCCCGGACGAGGCCGCGGAAGAAGTGCTGTCGCGCTTCGAGGACGTCGGGTTGATCGACGATGCGGCGTTCGCGGGCGCCTGGGTGGAGTCCCGGCACCACGGCAGGGGGCTCGCACGCCGCGCCCTCGTCCGCGAACTGCGCACCAAAGGGGTGGACTCCGCCCTTATCGACGAGGCGGTCGGCCGACTCGACTCGGAGCAGGAGGAGGAGACCGCCCGCGAGCTCGTGGCACGCAAGCTCCGCTCCACGCGGGGCCTGGACCGCGACAAACGTCTGCGCCGCCTGGCGGGCATGCTCGCGCGCAAGGGGTACGGGGAGGGCATGGCCCTGCGCGTGGTGCGACAGGCGCTGGAGGAGGAGGGCGAGGACACGGAAGGCTTGGACGAGCCCTTCTGAACCGGGCGGTGGTCCGTCCACGGGGGCGGGGAGGGGCACGGTCAGGACGGGGTGGGGCAGGGCTTTCGGGGCGGGGGAGGGGGCTCCGGCGGCCGGGGGACCGCTTCGTGGGTGGCGGGGCGGATCAGTGCCCGGCGGACGATGCCCGGCGGATGGTGGCGTCGATCAGGGCAAGGGCATCGGTGGCGGTGCGGCCGGGGTGCCGGTTCCAGGGGCCGATCAGGCCTGGCCAGCCCTGGGAGCGGAGCTCGGTGATCAGCCAGGCCCCGGCCCGGTTCACGGTGCCGAGGGATCCGTAACCGAGCCGGTGCGCGGTGAGCAGGGCGCCACAGATGCAGCGGGCGCCACGGGCGTTGCGCAGCCGGTACGGGGTGTTCTGCCAGCCCCACTCGGTCAGGACCTGCCGTGCGTAGCCGAGCTGGGTGGAGGGGCGAAGGTCCGGCTGCCCGACGCGCCGCCAGGCATGGACGCGGTCGGGCAGGGCCGCACCCAGCCGTCCGGGGAGCGGGCGTTCGTACGGCGGGGCGGCGGGCAGCGTCCGCATCGCGTCGTCGATGAGCTGACCGACGGGTACGGACAGCAGGCTTCGCCAGTCGGCCGAGCCCTGCGCCGTGCTCCGGGGCGGGTTCCCCGCCACCACCGGATCCTCTGCCGGTTTCTCCGCTGGTTCCACGGCCGGTTGTGCCGACGGGGTCGACGCCGGGGGGAACGCGGGCGCCGGGGCGGTGTACTCCCAGCCGGTGACGATCTGCTGCCATGCCTCCGTCTCATGAAGGCGGGCCGCCTGGAGGTCGAGCTGATCAGGGGTGAGGGCAGGGGCTTCCATCAGTGCGACATCTCCGTACATTTCGGTCCTCTGTATGAGGCGAATGTCGGTCGCGCACGGCGATTGCTCCACCGGAGTGTGGCGTTCGGGTGTGGTGAAGGGCGGAGGGGGACCGGAAAGTGGGTGAGAAGTGCGTCGAACGGGGGGGCTAACCCCCGTATCAAGACGCAGGCATGCTCCAGTGCACAGATATCTGTGCACAGAGCAGTGTGTACGTCATGGCAGAGAAGCCCGGCGGTACCGAGATCACCGAACTGGCGGCGCTCAAGGCGCTCACCCAGCCGCGACGCCAGCGGATCTTTCAGCACCTCACCCTGCACGGCCCTGCGACGTCCGCGAGCCTGGCCCGTGCCCTCGGTCTGAACACCGGGGCCACCAGCTATCACCTGCGTGAACTGGCCCGGTACGGGTTCGTCGAGGAGACCGCCCCCGAGGACACCCGGCACGAGGAGACCGACACCGAGGGCGCCGAACCTGAAGACACCGGGCCCGAGGGCGCCGAACCCGGGGACACTCGGCACGAGGGAACCGACCCTGAGGGCGCCGAACCTGAAGACACCGAACCCGAAGACACCGGGACCCGAGACGCGGGAGCGTCCGGTTCCGGGGCGGAAGTCCCCGGGGCCCACCGCCGCAGATGGTGGCGTGCGATTCCGGGCGACCGGCGCTTCCCGCCCAGGTCCCGCCAGAACCCCGAGACGCGGCTCGTCATGGACGAGCTCAATCACCACGCGTACGCCGAGGACCTCGCCCTCTTCGAACGGCTCCAGCGCGACGCCCCGCTGCCCGCCCCGGAAAGCGGTCGGCCGAGCGGCCCGGGGCAGGCGGAGGAGGCGGGAGAGCCGGACGAGGGCGAGTGGGCCGATGCCTTCGCGTACTCGCGCGGTTCCCTGCGGCTGACTCTCCCCGAACTCCGCGAGTTCTTCGAGGAGTACATCGCCCTGATGAACCGCTACAAGCGGCCCGAGGGCGATGTCCCTCCCGCGTCCCGCACGGTCCACACCCGCCTGCTCGCCTTCCCGGCCCCCGACTCCACGATCGACCGCACAGAGACGGACGCACGATGATGCTGCGCTACGCACTCCAGACGATCCGGGACCGGAAAGGCGGGTTCCTCGGTGCCCTGCTGGCCCTGATGTGCGCCGCCGCGCTCATCACCGCCTGCGGCACTCTTCTGGAGACCGGTCTTCGCGGAAGGATCACCACCGAGCGGTACGCGGCCACCCCGCTGATCGTCTCGGCCGACCAGAACGTCCACCGGACCACGGTCAAGCACAAGGGCAACGGGAAGACGAAGACCAAGCACAAGGCGAAGCCCGTCGCCGAGCGCGCGTGGCTGCCCGCCGCCACCGCCGACCGGGTACGTGCCCTCGACGGTGTCCACGCGGTGGTCCCCGAACTCACCTTCCTCGCCCAGCCTTTGTCCGACGGCCGGAAGCACATGTCCGCCGACCGGCCGTCGTACGGCCACTCCTGGGCCTCCGCACCGCTCACGCCGTTCGCGATCATCGCGGGCAGGGCCCCGTCCTCGGCCGACGACGTGGTGATCGACCGCGGGCTCGCCGAGCGGGCCGGACTTCAGCCCGGGGACCGGCTCACCGTGCAGTCCACCGGCGTTCCGCGGCCGTACCGCGTGAGCGGAATCGCCGCTCCCACATCGGCCGATGCCTCCCTGCGCCCCGGTGCCTCCCGCGCCTCCGCTGTCTCCCCCACCTCAAAGACCTCCACCGGCTCCGGTGTCCCCGCAGGCGTCGCGGACCGTGCCGACGACGCACATCGCGCCGATCTCAGGCAGCAGACCTCACTCTTCTTCGCCCCCGCGGAGGCCGAGCGGCTCGCCGCCCGCCCCGGCCGGATATCCGCCCTCGGTGTGATCCCAGAGCCCGGCACGGACCCCGGCCGGCTGGAACAGCGGGTCGAGCAGGCGCTGAAGGGCACGACGGCGCAGGTCGCCGCGGGGGACGAACGGGGGCCGGTCGAGTTCCTGGACGCCGCGGGCGCCCGTATCAAACTCATCTCCATGGGAGGCGCGATGGGCGGTACCGCGCTCCTCGTCGCCGTCCTGGTCGTCGTCGGCACATTCGCGCTCTCCATCCAGCAGCGCCACCGCGAATTGGCCCTGCTGCGCGCCATCGCCGCCACTCCTCGCCAGGTCCGCCGGCTGCTCGGCCGTGAAGCGCTGCTGGTGGGAGCCGTGGCCGGGGTGCTGGGATCATGCGCCGGGCTGCCGCTCGCGGGCTGGCTGCACAGTCGATTCATCGACATGGGTGCCGTACCCGCCTCCTTGGAACGCACCACGGGCATCTTCCCGCTGTTCGCCGCGGTCGCCATCACTCTCGTCGGAGCCTGGGCGGCCGCGCGGATCTCCGGCCGCCGGATCTCCCGTATCCGACCCGCCGAGGCCATGGCCGAGTCCGCGGTCGAGGGGGACCGTCCGGCGTGGGGCCGGATCGTCGCGGGGCTGGTGCTGCTGGCGGGCGGTCTGGTCCTCGTCGCCGTACTGGGAATCCTGCGTACCGAGGCCGCGTCGACCCCGGTCACCTTCCTCGCGGTGGTCGTGCTGGCCACCTCCGTCTCCCTGCTGGGGCCGCTCCTGGTCAGGGCGACGGCCGCGCTGCTCGCCGGACCGTTGCGGCAGGCGGGTCCGGGCGGCCGCCTCGCCACCGCCAACCTGCGTGGCCACGCCGCCCGGATGGCCGCTGTCGTCACCCCCCTCACCCTGCTCATCGGGATGACCTGCACCGTTCTCTTCGTCCAGCCCACGCTCGGTGACGCCGCCCGTACACAGGCCCGCGAAGGCACCCGCGCCACCGCGGTCCTGGTGGGTCAGGGCCCCGGAGTCCCGTCCGCCGTCGCCCGGAAGATCCGGGCGACGCCCGGGGTCTCGGCCGCCACCGAAGTCGTACGCACCACCGTGCGGGTGGGCCTGGACAAGTACACGGCCCAGGGCGTCACCCCCGCCGGTCTCAGCCGCACCTGGGACCCGGATGTCACCAGTGGTTCGCTCAACGGTTTCACCACGACCGCTCGTCCAGCCGCGATCAGTGAACTCGCGGCCGACCGGCTGGGTCTCGGTCCCGGCGACGGGCTGGCACTGCACCTGGGCGACGGGACCCCGGCGACCTTCACCGTCGTCGCCGTGTACGCCCGTGGACTGGGCTTCGGCGATCTGACCCTGCCGCACGACCAGGTCGCCCGCCACATGGACAACCCGCTGGCCGCCACGGTCCTGGTGGCCTCGGAGCTGGGACGCGACGAACTCGCCACCGGGATCGCGGAGTTTCCCGGGATCGCCGTTCTCGAACCGGCCGCGGTCGACCGGCTCCAGGCCGACCGCACTCAGGCGAACGCCGAGGTCAACTATCTGGCCATGGGGCTTGTGCTGGCCTTCACCGCCATCGCCGTCGTGAACACCCTCGCCATGTCTGTCTCCGAACGGATCAGGGAGTTCGCGATGCTCCGGCTGGCCGGGGCGACCCGCCGACAGGTCCTGCGGATGCTCCGGATCGAAGCGCTGGCGGTGCTGCTCCTGGCCACCGTCCTCGGCACCGGTATCGCGCTGGCGGTACTGACCGCGTTCAGCGTCGGCATGACCGGCAGCGCGGCACCCGGTGTGCTGCCCCTGGTGTACGCGGAAGTGGTGGGTGCGGCCGCCCTGTTGACCTTGGTCGCCACCGCTCTTCCCGGTCGGCTGGCGCTGAGGACCCGACCGGTGGAGGTGGCCACATCCAGGCAGTAGCCACCCCCTTCGGACACGCGGGGGTGGCTACTGGCCAGGGTGCTCCCGGTCAGGAGGGTGCTCCCGGTCGGGCGTCGACCGGGAGCCCTTGCGCGCGCCATGCCTGGAATCCGCCGATCAGATCGGTGGCCCTGTGCAGTCCCAACTGCCGCAGCGACGCGACCGCGAGGCTCGACGCGTACCCCTCGTTGCAGATCACCACGATCCGGAGGTCGTGGCTGACCGCCTCGGCGGCGCGGTGGCTTCCCTGTGGATCGAGCCGCCACTCCAGTTCGTTGCGCTCCACGACCAGCGCTCCCGGAATGAGGCCGTCCTTCTCGCGAAGCGCCGCATAGCGGATGTCCACCAGGAGTGCGCCGTCCGCCGCTGCCGCCGCCGCGTCCTGCGGGCCGATCCGGTCATAACCGGTCCTGATCCGCTCCAGCAAGGCGTCGATGCCCACCCGTTCCGTACGGTTCGTGCCGCTGTCGGTATCGCCGCTGCCACCGGTGCTCACTGCCAGTCCTCCGGACGTTCGGTCTGCTCAAGGCGGAGTACCGCGCCCGACCGGCTGTACCTGCGGATCTGCGGCAGCGGCGGGTAGTAGGCATGCACCGAGACGGCGTGTTCACGGTCGGACTCGTTCAGCACCTCATGCACATGGTGCTGTCCGAACGCCCGGCCCTGACCTGTCGTCAACTCACGTGACCGGTCGACCCCTTCGCTCAGCTCCAGGGTCTTCCAGCCGTCGGTGGGCAGCCGTGCGGCCAGCGAGTGTTCCCTGAGCGTGCCCGCCGCGGTGGTGAAGGCGCCGATCGAGTCGGCGTGATCGTGCCAGCCGGTGCCGGTGCCGGGGGGCCAGCCGATCAGCCATGCCTCGCTGCCGCCGGGCCCGGCGAGCCGGACCCAGGTGCGTCCCTCGGGGTCGAGGGGCAGGGAGCCGATGAGAGCCGTGTCCTGAGCGGTACGGCGGACGAAGTCGAGCAGCTCTGTGATGCCCGGCCCGGCGGGGGTCGCGGACGCGGAGCCGGCGGGGACAGCGGAACCGGAGATGCCGGTGGAGCCGGCGGAGGAATCGGAGACGTGCGAGGAGTCGGCGCCGGAGGGGGAACCGGGACCGGACGAGGAATCGGCGCCGGAGGGGGAATCGGAGGCAGCCGTGGTTACGGAAGGGGAGGGTGCAGACACAGGGACCGTCCTGAGAGTTCGCGCGAAGGCACAGCCGTGCGGAAAGCGGCACGGGCCGGCAGGGGAAGGCGATTCAGCAGGACGGGCGACACACGCAGCCCGCGTAACGGACGAGGTCCATATGGACCCTCCGCCACAGGCGCACATCGGTGTCGGTCATGATCTGGAGTACACCATGTGCGCCTGCGAGGGTCAATTGATGTCTGCGGTCCGGTCGGAGCCGATGGAGGCACGCACCGAGTGCGCCGTCTCCGTGTCGTCGCCGGTCCCGTCCTCGGAGCGTCCGCCGCCGCGGGCCGCGTCGGCCGCCGCGTACAGCTCCGCGGGCCGCACGCCGCCGAAGGCCGCCACCAGGTGCCCGTCCGGCCTGACCAGCAGCACCGTGTGGGCCGACGCCCCCGGATAGCTCTCGGCCACCAGCAGCTCACTCCTGACCGGTAGCGCGTCGACGGCCTCCACGAGCCGCGGCATGACACCCGCGGTCAGCCAGTGGCGCCGGTCCCACACCCCGGTGCCCGGTGCGATCAGGATCACCAGGAAGTTCCCGCGCCCCTGCCGTTCGCGCAGGCGCACCGTCCTGCCGTCGGGCGCCGTCACCCCGACATCGGTGACCGGCGCACCAGGGGGCGTACCCACGGGGGTGTGCGCCTCGTCGCGCTGCGCAGAAAGGGGGGAGTGCGTGTACGAAGGGGGTGCGCCCAGGGGTCCGCACCCCAGGTGACCGTCGGCGAGCAGGGTGTCGTGCCCTCGCGCACCGCCCGGCACCAGTGTCCGCAGCCCGCCACCGCCGCGCAGTATCGGAAGCGACTGGTCGGCGGCGCGCAGCCGCGCGGCGACCGCGGCCCTGCGCTCGGCCTGGTAGCTGTCCAGCAGCAGGTCACCGGCGCCGTGGTGCCAGGACTGGGCCAGCTTCCAGGCGAGGTTCTCGGCGTCCCGGAGCCCTTCGTCGAGCCCCTGGGTGCCCAGCGCCCCCAGCAGGTGGGCGGCGTCGCCCGCCAGGAACGCGCGCTTCGCCCGCCAGCGCCGGGCGAGCCGGTGATGCAGCGTGTACACCCCGGTGTCCAGCAGTTCGTACGCCGGTGTCTCGCCGCACCACCCCGCCAGGGTGTCCCGGATCCGGGTGATCAGAGCATCGGGGGTGACCAGTTCGCCGCGTGGCGGAAGGAGCCAGTCCAGCCGCCAGACGCCGTCCGGCAGCGGTCGCGCGGTCACTTCGGCGCCGCCGTTGCGCCAGGGCGGCATCCGGTGCAGTACGGCCTGGTCCGGCCACGGAAGTTCGGCGCGCAGCGCGGCGACAGCGTGCCGTTCCACCGCCGTACGGCCGGGAAACCTGATGTCGAGCAGTTTGCGTACGGTGGAACGGGCGCCGTCGCAGCCGACCAGATAACTCCCGCGCCACCACGTCGAACCGGGTTCCCTGGTGTGCACCGTGACCCCGCCGGGGTCCTGCTCAAGGGTGTCGATCCGGCTGAACGGCACCAGCCGCACCAGATCCTGCGCGCGGATCGCGTCCCGCAGGCCGGCGGTGAGGGCGTGCTGGGGCAGATGGACCGGGGCGGACACCGGCGTCTCGCCGTCCTCCCCGCCGAGCGGCACCTCGCGCACCACCTGCTTGCGCCGCATCGAACGCCAGCCGGTCCACCGCAGGCCCGACTCGTCCAGGTTGGTGCAACCGAGCCGTTCCACCAGGTCGGCGGTGTCCTCGCGCAGCACGACGGTGCGTGCGGGGCGCGGCTCCTCCTTGCCCGGACCTTCGTCCAGGAGGACGGAGGGGACACCCTGCGCGGCGAGGGCGAGCGACAGCGTCAGACCGACGGGTCCGGCGCCGACGACGATCACCGGGTCCACGGCGCGTGCCCTCCGGCCCGTACGGTCGTGCGGAACGTGGCGGTCGAAGCCGGGTGCGTGATCACAGAACGTATGCAACCCACTGGGGGTGCTTGCGTCAAGTGACCGAGGCAGCGGCGCGTGCGCCGCTGCCTCGAATGCTCCTGGTGGGAAGGGGTCAGTCCTTGCCCACTCCGGCCCCGTCACCACCACCGATCCCGTCCGTGCCATCCACAGCGGTGGTCCCGGCGATGCCTGCGCCCCCTGCGCCCCCCGTGCCCGTTCCGATGCCCCCCGTGCCGGGGGCGGACGGGCCGCCGGGTGCGTCGAGCACGTCCGTGGTCCCGGTGGCGGCGGCCACCGGGATGCCGGTCTTGGCGCGTCGCCCGCGCTTCTCGATCCAGGTCGCGAGCGCCGACAGCAGCAGACACATCGCGACGTAGATGGTGCCGATGACCGCGATCGTCGAGACGTACGGGTACTGGCCGTTGACCTGAGTGTTGGAGGCGATCAGACGGGCCGTCTGCAGCAGCTCCGGGTACAGGATGATGAAGCCCAGCGAGGTGTCCTTGAGGGTCACCACGAGCTGGCTGATGATCGTCGGCAGCATGGCCCGGACGGCCTGCGGGATCAGCACGCTGACCATGACCTGGGTCTTGCTCATGCCCAGGGCGTACGCCGCTTCGCTCTGTCCCTTGGGCACCGAGTTGATGCCGGCCCGCAGCACTTCGGCCTGCACGCAGCCGTTGTAGACGGACAGGCCGAGCGCCAGGGCCCACATCGAGTAGTCGGTGAGGAAGCCGACCCAGATGGCGTAGATGGTGATCAGCAGCGGGATCGAGCGGAACAGCTCGATGAACGTGGCGGACACCCAGCGGACCGGCTTGTGGTCGGAAAGCCGTCCGACGGCGAGCACCACACCCAGGACCAGCGAGCCGATCGCGGCCAGGCCGAAGGCCTTGAGGGTGGCGACCAGGGCGTCGGCGATGTTCTGCCGGATGCCCGAGTAGTTGAAGATGTCCCACATCTCGGGGGCGAGATGGCCCTTGTCGGACAGCCGCATGATGCTGACGGCGAGCAGCGCCAGGATGGCGAGGCTGCCGAGGACCGCGTAGATCCGGTTGCGGGCGGCGGCCTTGGGTCCCGGTGCGTCGTAGAGAACGCTGGCGCTCATCGGGCGACCTCCATGCGACGCTCCAGCAGCCGGAAGAGGCCGCTGATGACAAAGGTGACGACCAGGTAGCCCAGGGCCACCCAGATGAAGACGGGAGTGATCTCGTAGCCCCTGTCGCTCATCAGCTTCTGCCAGCCGAAGAGTTCGGTGACGCTGAAGGCGCCCGCGATCGCCGAGTTCTTGGTGAGGGCGATGAAGATGCTGCTCAGCGGCGGGATCACGGTCCGGGTGGCCTGCGGGAGCACCACGATCCGCAGTGTCTGGGCGAACGTCATGCCGATCGAGCGCGCGGCCTCGGCCTGGCCCAGCGGAACGGTGTTGATGCCCGAACGGACCGCCTCGCAGACGAACGAGGAGGTGTAGAAGCCGAGCGCCAGCGATCCGAGCAGGAACGGGCTCATGCCCGGGAAGAGGATCTCCGGGACGACGAAGTAGAAGATCAGGAAGAGCAGGGTCAGCGGGGTGTTGCGCAGCAGCGTCACCCAGGCGGTGCCGAAGATCCGCAGCGGCGGCACGGGCGAGACCCGGAAGCCGGCGATGGCGACACCGAGGACCAGGGCGATAACCGAGCTGACGGCGGTGATCGACACTGTTCCTATGAAGCCGTCGCGGAACTCTGGGAAATTGTCGAGCAGTACGTTCATGAGGTCTCCGCGTCGGCGGTCAGCGGCATCAGGGCAGGGGAAGGGGCGCCCCGTACGCACACCGTGTCCGCGAGGGGCGGCAGCGGTGGCGTACGGGACGCTTCGATCACGCGTACGGCGTCAGGGCCGGTCACCCGCGCCGCATCGGTGACGAGACGTCAGCGGCGCGGAACCGGCGGTGGGGCAGGACGCTTTCGGCGACGAGGCGGCGGTCAGTAGCGCTCGATGGCCGGCGGCTCGGTGTAGTCCGAGCCGGACAGGCCCAGCGTCGCCTCGTAGATCTTCTTGTACGTGCCGTCCGTGACGTGCTTCTCCAGCGACTTGTTGATCGCCTCGCGCAGCGCCTTGTCGTCCTTGTTCATGCCGACGCCGTAGGGCTCGTCGGTGAACGGCTTGCCGACGACCTGGAGCTTGCCGGAGTTCGCGGCGGCGTAGCCCTTGAGGATCGAGTCATCGGTGGTGACGGCGTCGATCTGCTTGGTCAGCAGCTGCTGCACGCAGTCCGAGTACTTGGCGAGCTCGACGACGCTCGCACCGTACTCGGGCTTCTTGATCTCCTGGAGGGGAGTGGAGCCGACGATCGAGCAGACCTTCTTGCCCTTCACCGACTCCTTGCCGGTGATGGAGGTGTCGCCCTTGCGCACCAGCAGGTCGGCGCCCGCCTTGTAGTACGGGCCCGCGAAGCCGACCTGCTTCTTGCGCTCGTCGTTGATCGTGTACGTACCGACGAAGTAGTCGACCTGGCCCTTGGAGATCGCCGTCTCGCGGATGCCGGAGTCGACGGTCTTCCACTCGATCTGCTTGTCGGAGAAGCCGAGGTCGGCGGCGATCATCTTGGCGATCTCGATGTCGAAGCCGGAGCGCTCCTTCGTCGACTGGTCCTCGAAGCCCAGGTACGGCTGGTCGGCCTTGGCGCCGATGACCAGCTTGCCGCGCTTCTTGGCCTCCTTGAAGGCCGGAGAGTCCAGGTCGACACCCGTCGCGACGGTGTACGTCGGCAGCTTCGGGGCCTCGGAGGAACCGGGCTTGGTCCCGGACGGCTTGTCGCCGGCCGAACCCTCCTTGCCACCACAGGCGGTCGCGGTCAGGGCGAGCACAGCGATGGCCGCGACAGCGGCCGACTTGCGGAGCTTCATGTGAACTTTCCTTATGTCGTAGGTCGTTGTCGTCAGTGGTGAAGGATCTTCGACAGGAAGTCCTTGGCCCGGTCGCTGCGCGGATTGCTGAAGAACTGGTCGGGCACGGCCTCTTCGACGATCTTCCCGTCCGCCATGAAGACGACACGGTTGGCGGCCGAACGGGCGAAGCCCATCTCATGGGTGACGACGACCATCGTCATCCCGTCCCGGGCCAGCTGCTGCATGACTTCGAGGACCTCGTTGATCATCTCGGGGTCGAGCGCCGAAGTGGGCTCGTCGAAGAGCATGACCTTGGGGTCCATCGCCAACGCCCGCGCGATGGCGACGCGTTGCTGCTGTCCGCCCGAGAGCTGCGCCGGGTACTTGTCGGCCTGCACCCCGACGCCCACCCGGTCGAGCAGGGCCCGGGCCTTCTCCTCCGCGGCCTTCTTCTCCGTCCTGCGGACCTTGGTCTGGCCCAGCATGACGTTCTCCAGCACGGTCTTGTGCGCGAAGAGATTGAACGACTGGAAGACCATGCCCACGTCGGCGCGCAGCCGGGCGAGCTCCTTGCCCTCCTGGGGCAGCGGCTTGCCGTCGATCGAGATCGCGCCCGAGTCGATCGTCTCCAAGCGGTTGATGGTGCGGCACAGCGTGGACTTGCCGGACCCGGAAGGCCCGATGACGACCACGACCTCGCCACGGGCGATGGTCAGGTCGATGTCCTGGAGCACATGCAGCGCGCCGAAGTGCTTGTTGACGTTGCTCAGTACGACAAGGTCGTTCGCCGCAGGCGCGGCATCCTCGGCGGCCTTGGTCACTGAAACTCCGCTCATCGGCTTCTTGCTCCGTCCTCCTCGGTTGGCAAGGACACTAGTGACGCAGTGCGACCAGAGTCATTACATCTGAGCGGAAATTGAGCATAACGATCCGGCGGCAACCGGACACTCCGCGTGAACGGGACGCCTGGAGCAGCGCCGGGGCGTACCGGGTGCATAACGGAAACCCTGCTGTAACCGGCAGGCCCTTGACTGACGTGCCCGTCATCGGAGTGGATGCCCTGAAGAGATCGGACGTGAAACGCCGCTGAACGGGAAGCCTCACAGAGGCCACGCGGAGTGAAACGCCATGTATCGGTACGTAACAGCACGTAACGCCACGCGACATCAGTAAGTAGCCCGGAGGCCCGCAAGGCCCGGGGAGACGGAAAGGAGGGCCATGAGACTGCTGCTCGTCGAGGACGACGACCACGTCGCGGCGGCCCTGTCCGCCGTGCTCGCCCGGCACGGCTTCCAGGTGGTGCACGCCCGCAACGGCGAGGAGGCCCTGCGCGCCCTGCTGCCCGCGGAGAAGGAGCCCTTCGGGGTCATCCTCCTCGACCTCGGGCTGCCCGACCAGGACGGGTACGAGGTGTGCGGCAAGATCCGCAAGCGGACCGCGACCCCGGTGATCATGGTGACCGCCCGCGCCGACGTGCGCTCGCGCATCCACGGCCTCAACCTCGGCGCCGACGACTATGTCGTCAAGCCCTACGACACCGGTGAGCTGCTGGCCCGTATCCACGCCGTCGCCCGGCGCACCACATCCGGCGAGGACACCGCGCCGACACCCGCCGCCGCCCTGCGGCTCGGACCGGTCCACATCGAGCTGCCGACCCGCCGGGTCAGCGTCGACGGCGAGGAAGTCCAGCTCACCCGAAAGGAGTTCGACCTCCTCGCGCTGCTGGCCCAGCGGCCCGGCGTGGTCTTCCGCCGGGAGCAGATCATCAGCGAGGTGTGGCGCACCAGCTGGGAGGGAACGGGGCGCACACTGGAAGTGCATGTCGCCTCCCTGCGCTCCAAACTGCGGCTGCCCGCACTGATCGAGACCGTGCGGGGCGTCGGCTACCGGCTCGTCTCGCCGTCCGCGTAAGGGCGTACGTTCCCGGTGCGTACCCGCCTGCTTCCGCTGCTCATCGTCCTCATGGCAGCCGTTCTGCTCGCCCTGGGCTTTCCGCTCGCCGTGAGCGTGGCCGCCGCCGAGCAGCAGCGCGTCGTCATCGACCGGATCGATGACACGGCGCGCTTCGCTGCGCTGGCGCAGTTCGTCAGCGAGCCCATCCCCGACAACGACGAACGCAGACGCACCCTCCAGGCGGAGCTGGAGGCGTACGACTCCGTGTACGGGATACGGGTGGGCGTCTTCTTCCGCGACGACAGACCGCTGGCGAAGGCTCCCTCCGACTGGCTCCTGCCCGTCGAGGGGGAGGGGCGTGCGGCGTTCAAGGAAGCACTGCTCGGCCGCCGTTCCCACGATCCGCCCCAGGTCTGGCCGTGGCAGAACGGCCGTGTCGTCGTCGCCTCGCCCGTCGTGCGGGACGGTGACGTCGTCGCCGT
Source organism: Streptomyces sp. NBC_01237 (assembly GCF_035917275.1). Lineage (NCBI taxonomy): Bacteria > Bacillati > Actinomycetota > Actinomycetes > Kitasatosporales > Streptomycetaceae > Streptomyces > Streptomyces sp. NBC_01237. Next base: position 6,780,795 of record NZ_CP108508.1, read on the forward strand.
CGTCGTGATCGACTCGCCCACCGGTGAGATGAGGTCCCGGACGCTGAACGGCTGGCTGCTGATCGGCCTCGGCGAGGCCCTCGCGATGCTGGTGGCGGTCGGCGCGGCGTTCCGGCTCACGGGCTGGGTGCTGCTGCCCGTAGGGATCCTGGACGCGGCGACCCACGACATCGCCAGCGGCCGCATGCGGTCACGGGTCGCGGCCTCCGGCGGGCCGCCGGAACTCAGGCGCCTGGCCCGCTCGTTCAACGAGATGGCCGACAACGTGGAGGACGTGCTGGAGCAGCAGCGCGCCTTCGTCGCCGACGCCTCGCACCAACTGCGCAACCCACTGGCCGCGCTGCTCCTGCGCATCGAGCTCCTCGCCCTCGAACTCCCCGAGGGGAACGAGGAGATCGCCTCGGTGCGTACGGAGGGCAAGCGCCTGGGCCAGGTCCTCGACGATCTCCTCGACCTCGCGCTGGCCGAGCACACCGAGGCCGACCTCCAGCTCACCGACATCGGCGCGCTCACCGCCGAGCGGGTCGCTTCCTGGCGCCCGCTCGCGGAGGAGAAGGGCGTGATCCTGACACTGGACGGCGCGGCGGCGGTCACCGCCTGGGCCGACCCCATCGCCTTCTCCAGCGCCCTCGACGCCGTGATCGACAACGCCCTGAAGTTCACGCCGCCGGACCAGGACGTACGTGTCACGGTCGCCGCCGAGGCCGACCGGGCCACGGTCGTGGTCGCCGATCGCGGACCGGGGCTCACCGAACAGGAACTGGAACGTATCGGCGACCGCTTCTGGCGCAGCAACCGGCACCAGAACGTCAAGGGGTCGGGCCTGGGGCTGTCCATCTCCCGGGTGCTGCTCGCGGCGGGCGGCGGTTCGATCGCGTACGCCCCGCACGAGCCGCACGGGCTGCGGGTGACCGTGTCGGCGCCACGGAACACTCCGCACAGCTGACCGGGCGGGCCCCCTCGGCGGCCGGACGCTCAGGGCTTGACCGAACGGTGGGGCCGGACGCTCAGGGTTTGACCGAACGGTAGTAGCGCCCGGCCCCTTCGTGCAGCGGGAGCGGGTCGGTGTAGATCGCCGTCCGCAGGTCCACCAGCTGCGCCGCGTGCACCTCGCGCCCGATCCGGTCCCTGCTGTTGATCACGGTCCGGGTGAACGCCTCGGTCATCGCGGGATCCGTACGGTCCGTGGTGACCAGCAGATTGGCGACGGCGACGGTGGGCACGGACTGTCCCTGCTGCGCGTCCAGGTAGGCGTCGGCGGGCATCACGGCCGAGCGGTAGTAGCGGGTGGATCCGCCCGCCGCCTGCAACTGTGCGATCAGCGGATCCTCCAGCGGCACCAGCCGGATGGCGAACCGGTCCGACAGCTCCTGCACCGCACCGGTCGGCAGACCGCCCGACCAGAAGAAGGCGTCGAGCAGACCGTTGGCCAGCCGGGTCGGCATCGTGTCGATGCCGGCCGACACCGGGGTGATCCCGGTCCTCGGATCGATGCCCCCCGCGTTCATCAGCCGGTCGGCGACCAGCCGGACACCGGACCCCTGCTGCCCCACCCCGACGCGTTTGCCCCGCAGGTCGGAGACCTTGCGTATCCCGGAGTCGCGGGGCACGACCAGCTGTATGTAGTCGTCGTACAGCCGCACACAGCCGCGCAGCCGCTGTGCGCCGGGCTTGCCGTCGCGCAGGTAGGTGGCGACGGCGTCAGCGGTGGCGATCGTGAAGTCGGCCTTCCCCGTCGCGACCCGTTCGAGATTCTGCTGCGAGCCCTCGCTGGTCTGCAACCGTACGGACACCTCGGGCATGTCCTTGGCCAGGGCTCCTTCGAGCCGCTCGCCGTACCGCTGGTAGACGCCGCTGTGTACGCCGGTGGAGAAGGTCAGCGAGCCGGTGGGCGTCCTCTCCCCCAGGGGGAGCACCCACCACAGCAGCAGCCCGAGAACGACCGCGACGGCGGCGCCCCCCTGAAGGGTGCGTCGTCGGCCGAATCGGGACAGTGCGTGGAGCATGGCCGCGATCCTGCCAGCTCACACCCGTGGTGGCCAGGCCCGGCCGCCGCCGGGCGGAGGGAGGACACGGGCTCCGCGGAGGGCGGGAGGACAGGGGGGAAGGGGAGGGACGGCGGGAGGCGCGCGACTACCGCCTACCCTTGTCGCATGAGCAGCGGCAACCGGAGCGAAGCAGTGGACGTCAAGAAAAGCTACGAGGTGCGCACCTACGGGTGCCAGATGAACGTTCACGACTCCGAACGGCTGTCGGGTCTCCTGGAGGACGCCGGTTACGTACGCGCGCCCGAGGACGCCGACGGTGATGCCGATGTCGTCGTCTTCAACACCTGTGCGGTACGGGAGAACGCCGACAACAAGCTCTACGGCAACCTCGGCCGCCTCGCCCCGATGAAGACCAAGCGGCCCGGGATGCAGATCGCCGTGGGCGGCTGCCTCGCGCAGAAGGACCGCGACACGATCGTCAAGCGGGCGCCCTGGGTGGACGTCGTCTTCGGTACGCACAACATCGGCAAGCTGCCCGTGCTGCTGGAGCGCGCCCGTATCCAGGAGGAGGCGCAGATCGAGATCGCCGAATCCCTGGAGGCGTTCCCCTCCACGCTCCCCACCCGCCGCGAGTCCGCCTACGCCGCGTGGGTCTCCATCTCCGTGGGCTGCAACAACACCTGCACCTTCTGCATCGTCCCCGCGCTGCGCGGCAAGGAGAAGGACCGTCGCACCGGCGACATCCTGGCCGAGATCGAGGCGCTCGTCGCCGAGGGCGTGTCCGAGATCACCCTGCTCGGCCAGAACGTGAACGCGTACGGTTCCGACATCGGCGACCGCGAGGCGTTCTCCAAGCTGCTGCGCGCGTGCGGACGGATCGAGGGACTGGAGCGCGTCCGCTTCACCTCGCCGCACCCCCGCGACTTCACCGACGACGTCATCGCGGCGATGGCCGAGACCCCGAACGTGATGCCGCAGCTCCACATGCCGATGCAGTCGGGCTCGGACACCGTCCTGAAGGCGATGCGACGCTCCTACCGGCAGGAACGCTTCCTCGGGATCATCGAGAAGGTGCGTGCCGCGATGCCGGACGCCGCCATCTCCACCGACATCATCGTGGGCTTCCCCGGCGAGACCGAGGAGGACTTCCAGCAGACGATGCACGCGGTGCGCGAGGCGCGCTTCGCGAACGCCTTCACCTTCCAGTACTCCAAGCGGCCCGGAACCCCGGCCGCCGACATGGAGGGGCAGATCCCCAAGGAGGTCGTGCAGGAGCGGTACATGCGCCTGTCCGCACTCCAGGAGGAGATCTCCTGGGAGGAGAACAAGAAGCAGGTCGGCCGCACCCTGGAGGTCATGGTCGCCGAGGGGGAGGGGCGCAAGGACGGCGCCACGCACCGCCTCTCCGGCCGTGCCCCCGACAACCGTCTCGTCCACTTCACCAAGCCCTCGCAGGAGGTCCGCCCCGGCGATGTGGTGACCGTGGAGATCACCTACGCCGCCCCGCACCACCTGCTGGCCGAGGGCGCGCCGCTGGGCGTGCGGAGCACACGCGCCGGGGACGCCTGGGAGCGGCGCACCTCGGCGGCGGCCGCCAAGCCCGCCGGTGTGATGCTCGGTCTGCCGGGCATCGGCGTCCCGGCGCCGCTGCCGGCCGCGGCGGCTCCCGGCTGCGGCTGAGACCGCCACCGGGGAGGCCGGGCGGCTCCGGGCCCCGGCTCCCTGCCCCGGTTTCCCCGGCTCCCGGCTTCGGCCTGCGACCCCGCCCCCCGGCTCCGGGCTCCCGGCGTCGGCTGACGGCGCACCAGGAGCCGGGGCGCCCCGCAGTACGCTGATCGGCATGCTTGTCGCCGCTGCCGTGTGCCCCTGCCCGCCTCTCCTCGTGCCCGAGGTCGCTGCCGGAGCCGCACCCGAGCTCGATGCCGCGAGGACCGCGTGCCTCGACGCTCTGGGCGTGCTCGCCGCCTCCCGGCCCGATCTGCTCGTGGTGGTCGGTCCCGCCGAGCAGGAGTCCCGTGGAGCGCATCCCGCAGGCGCCACCGGGTCCTTCGGAGGGTTCGGGGTCGACCTCGAAGTGCGCCTGGGCGCGGGGCCTTCGCCCGGTCGCGCGGCCGGGGAGACTCCGGTCGCGCCGGCCCGGCCGCTGCCGACCTCGCTCGCCGTGGGCGCGTGGCTGCTGGACCGGGCGCGATGGGCCGACGCCCCGGTCGAGGGACTCGGCGTGGGTGAGCCCCTCGACGGCGACCGCTGCGCGCGGGCGGGGCGGGAGCTGGCCGCCGGGGCCGAGCGCGTCGCGCTCCTGGTGATGGGTGACGGCAGTGCCTGCCGCACGCTGAAGGCGCCGGGATATCTGGACGAGCGGGCCATGGACTTCGACGCGCGGGCGACCCGTGCCCTGGGGTCCGCGGATCTCGCCGCGCTCCGGGGGCTCGACGAGTCCCTCGCGTACGAACTGAAGGTGGCGGGCCGCGCGCCGTGGCAGGTACTCGCGGGCGCCGCCGAGGGGGCGGGCCTGGGCGGGCAACTGCTGTACGAGGACGCCCCGTACGGCGTGGGCTACACCGTCGCCGCCTGGTCGTGAAACGGCCGGGCCGGTGGGTGGCCGTGCCCCCTGCCGGACCGGCGGGGAACGAGCGCACACGCAGGACGGCCGTGGAGCGATGAGCTCCACGGCCGTCCTGCGCGTGATCACGGCGACATCAGGTCCGGATCAGGTAGTGGGCGGCCTACCACCCTCGTCCTTGTGGCCCAGACGGTCCACGGCGTCCTTCGCCTTCTGCGTACCGGACACGATCTTGTCGCTGTACTTGCCCTTGGTCTTCTGATCCACCGTGCGTGCGGCCTTGTCCAGGCCCTGTTCGATCTTGCCCCCGTGCTGATGCGCGAGGTCGCCGACCTTGTCCTTGGCCGGCGCCAGTTTGGCCTTCAGGTTGTCCAGGAAACCCATGGGGCACCTTCCGTGCAGAGGGGACTGTGTACGAGCGCTCTCTCCCACCCCATTGTCCGTTACCGCCGATTTTACTCGGCGGGGTGGGCGGTCGCGCTGCTCCGATGGCCGTTCGGCACGTTCGGGAAGAGGCCGGAGATTTGCGAGACTGTGCCGGTGACAAGTCCCGCTTCAGCCCCCCGCGTCATCACGGTCGTCGGCCCCACCGCAGCCGGAAAGTCTGATCTGGGCGTATTTCTTGCCCAGCAGCTCGACGGCGAAGTGGTCAACGCCGACTCCATGCAGCTCTACCGCGGGATGGATATCGGCACCGCCAAACTGACGCTCCCCGAGCGCGGCGGTGTGGTGCACCGGCTGCTGGACATCTGGGACGTGACCGAGGCCGCCAGCGTCGCCGAGTACCAGCGGCTGGCCAGGCTGGAGATCGACCGGCTGCTCGCCGAAGGCCGTACCCCCGTCCTCGTCGGCGGCTCCGGCCTCTATGTGAAGGGCGCCATCGACGCCCTGGAGTTCCCCGGTACGGACCCCGAGGTGCGGGCCCGGCTGGAGCGGGAACTGGCCGGCAGCGGCCCCGGCGCACTGCACGCACGGCTCGCCGTCGCCGACCCGGACGCCGCCCGCGCCATCCTGCCCAGCAACGGACGCCGCATCGTCCGCGCCCTCGAAGTCATCGAGATCACCGGCAAGCCCTTCACCGCGAATCTCCCCGGGGACGAGGCGGTCTACGACGCCGTGCAGATCGGCGTCGATGTCGGCCGCCCCGAACTGGACGAGCGCATCGCCCTGCGGGTCGACCGGATGTGGGAGGCCGGCCTCGTGGACGAGGTGCGCGCCCTGGAGGCCGAAGGACTGCGGGAGGGGCTCACCGCCTCCCGCGCGCTCGGCTACCAGCAGGTGCTGGCGGCCCTCGCGGGGGAGTGCACCGCGGACGAGGCGCGAGCCGAGACGGTGCGCGCCACCAAACGCTTCGCGCGCCGTCAGGACTCCTGGTTTCGCCGCGACCCGCGTGTGCAATGGCTCAGTGGCACGGAGGACCAGCGCCGGGAACTCCCGCACCGGGCGCTGACGTTGGTCGAACGAGCGGTTACAGCCTGATCACGTGATGGCATCGGGAAGCTCCGGCCGTCATTTCGGCACCCGTGATCGTGCCATCATCGAGCATCGATCGACCAGTCCGAGTTGGGAGGGCGCGTGGCGATGGAGGCCGGCCCTCGCGACACAGAACAAGACGCACCGGATACGGGGCACACGACGGGCGGCCTGAGCCCCGACGGGCCCGACGAGCACGTCACCCCCGAGGTGGAGGTCGAGCTCCGCCCGGCGCGCCGACTGCGTATCTGGCAGCTCGCACCGATCGTCATGCTGGCCGCGATCGGCTCCCTGATGTTCGCCTTCCCGCTCGCCTTCGAGTTCGGCGGCGGCGGCGCGGTCGTCGCCATGCTGGGACTTCTGATCAGCTGCTGCGCGGCCGGCTGGGGCATGATGGCGGCCCGCCGCGTCGGCCACACCTGGCCCGGCCTGCCCGCCAGGGGCACCGGAGAGCGTCCCGACTGGCGCGTGATCGCCCTGTACGTCGCCGTCTGCGCCGGACTGGTCGCCCTGGCCGTCTGGCGCGTGGCCCGCCTCCGGTCCTGAGAGCCGGTCGGCGGCCGACGCACGACCGGCCGTCCCCCTGCTCTCCTGCCGGACGCTTCCCGGCACCGGCACCGGCACCGGCACCAGCACCGGGCAACCGGCCCCAGCACCGGCACCCGATCGGCAATGCGTAGCGGCTCCACCCCCGGATCCGGGTTCGCGGGCCGTCGGCGCGGCCTCGTACAGTTGCCCTGTGAGCACCTCGCAGATCGCCTTCCTCAAGGGTCACGGCACCGAGAACGACTTCGTGATCGTCCCCGACCCGGACAACGCCATCGACCTGCCCGCAGCCGTCGTCGCCCGGCTCTGCGACCGCCGGGCCGGTATCGGCGGCGACGGTCTGCTGCATGTCGTACGGTCCGCCGCGCACCCCGAGGCGCTGGCCATGGCGGCCGAGGCCGAGTGGTTCATGGACTACCGCAACGCGGACGGCTCGATCGCCGAGATGTGCGGCAACGGAGTCCGCGTCTTCGCCGCACATCTGCGGCGCGCCGGGCTCGTGGAGGAGGGCGACCTCACCGTCGCGACCCGTGGCGGAGTCAAGCGGGTCCACCTCGCCAAGGGCGGCGACATCACGGTCTCCATGGGACGCGCCCTGCTTCCGGACGAGGGCGTCACGGTCACCCTCGACGGACGCGGCTGGCCGGCCCGCAACGTCAACATGGGCAACCCGCACGCGGTCGCGTTCGTCGACGACCTGGCGCACGCCGGTGAACTGCGCTCCGCGCCACCGTTCAGCCCGGCGGGGGTCTACCCCGACGGGGTCAACGTCGAGTTCGTCGTGGACCGGGGCCCCGGCCATGTCGCGATGCGCGTCCACGAGCGGGGCTCGGGCGAGACCCGCTCCTGCGGCACCGGCGCCTGTGCCGTCGCGGTCGCCACCGCCCGCCGCGACGGCCTGGACCCCGCGCGGACCGGCCTCCCCGTCACGTACCGGGTGGATCTGCCCGGCGGCACGCTGGTGATCACCGAGAACCCGGACGGCGGGATCGAGATGACCGGCCCCGCCGTGATCGTCGCCGAAGGCTTCATCGATCCGGTCTGGCTCGAAACGGCCATCGGTTAGGACACCGTCGCGGTGCCCTCCGGGTGCCCGGCGGGATCTTCCCTTGAGCTGCTCGTCCGGGCGTACGACGGGACCTCACGGACACGCCGGGAACTTCGCTCGAATGGGTGATCCGTTTCACGCTGGGCGAGAGCCGGACTGTGCCACGTGGTGGGGTCGGTAGCATCAAGCACCGGCCCGGAGGCGCATCCGCCTCTCCCCACCGCCGGTCGACGTTGCCGGAGGTGCCCCATGAGTGCAGAGGCCGCCAATCCAGGTGCTCCCCTTCGCAAACGGGGTCGTCCCCGGATCGATCTGCGCAGACTCGGACGTGTGGCACTGCTCGGGCCGGCCTCCCGCGACCGGCTGTCCGACGCCATCGGGCATGTCGCCGAGGCCCACCGCGCCCACCATCCGGACGCCGACCTCTCCATCCTGCACAAGGCCTATGTCCTGGCGGAGTCGTCGCACCGGGGACAGATGCGCAAGAGCGGCGAGCCCTACATCACCCACCCGCTCGCGGTGACACTGATCCTCGCCGAACTCGGCGCGGAGACCACCACGCTGACCGCCTCCCTCCTCCACGACACCGTGGAGGACACCGAGGTGACACTCGATCAGGTGGGCGAGCAGTTCGGTGAAGAGGTCCGCTACCTCGTCGACGGCGTCACCAAACTCGAAAAGGTCGACTACGGGGCGGCCGCCGAACCCGAGACCTTCCGCAAGATGCTCGTCGCCACCGGCAACGACGTCCGGGTCATGTCGATCAAACTCGCCGACCGGCTGCACAACATGCGCACGCTCGGGGTGATGAGACCCGAGAAACAGGCCAGGATCGCCAAGGTCACCCGCGACGTGCTCATCCCGCTCGCCGAACGTCTCGGCGTACAGGCGCTCAAGACCGAACTCGAAGACCTCGTGTTCGCGATCCTGAACCCCGAGGAGTACGCGCACACCCTGGCCGTGATCGCCACCGCGGGCGGCAAGGACGACCTGCTCGGCACCATGGCCGACAGCGTCAGGACCACGCTGCGGGAGGCCGACATCACCGCCGAAGTCCTGATCAGACCGCGTCACCTGGTCTCCCTGCACCGCGCCGGGACCAAACGCGGCGAACTGCGGGGCACCGACTTCGGGCGGCTGCTCGTCCTGGTCACCGAGGACGCCGACTGCTACGCCGTCCTCGGTGAACTGCACACGTGTTTCACCCCGGTGATCTCCGAGTTCAAGGACTTCATCGCGGCCCCCAAGTTCAACCTCTACCAGTCGCTCCACACCGCAGTCGTCGGCCCGGACGGAGCGGTCGCCGAAGTCCTCATCCGCACGCACCGGATGCACAAGGTCGCCGAGGCGGGCGTCGTCGCACTCGGCAATCCGTACACCCAGGACAACGCGACCCCACCGCAGCAGGCCGAACCGGCCGACGGCGAGCGCGCAGACCCGACCCGGCCGGGCTGGCTCTCCCGGCTCCTCGACTGGCAGGAGTCCGCCCCGGACCCCGACACCTTCTGGACGACCCTGCGCGCCGACCTCGCCCAGGACGGCGAGATCACGGTGTTCCGCACCGACGGAGGGACGCTCGGACTCCCCGCCGGAGCCACCTGCGTCGACGCCGCCTACGCGCAGTACGGCGAAGAGGCCCACGGCTGTATCGGGGCCCGCGTCAACGGCCGCCTCGCCACCCTCAGCACCGTCCTCGGCGACGGCGACACCGTACAGCCGCTGCTCACCGAGGACACCGCGTCCGGCCCCTCGCCCGACTGGCTCGACCACGCCCGCACCCCGGCCGCCCGGATCGCCATCACCGGCTGGCTCGACGCTCATCCGGACGACGAACGGACCCCGGACGCCGCACGTCCGGAAGGGCCGGGACCGCAGCCCGCGGACCCCGCGACCGGCACCCCGGAGGGCGCGCCGACGGGGCGCACCAGGACGGACGCCCGTAGGGCCGGTGTCGTGCTGGACCGGCCGGGCGGACCCGTACGCCTGGCCGGCTGCTGCACCCCGGTGCCGCCCGACGCCATCGTCGGGTTCCTGGTACGCGGCGGCGCCGTCACCGTGCACCGCCAGGAGTGCCCCGCCGTGGCCCATATGCGGGAGATCGGCCGCGCGCCGGTGGCGGCCGGCTGGGACGAGAGCGGTGACTGGAGGGACGCCTCGGAATGCCGGGTCACCCTGATCGCCGAGTCCTTCGGCCGGCCCCGGCTGCTCGCCGACCTCACCGAGGCGATCGCGACGGCCGACGCGGCGATCGTCTCCGCCACCGTCGAACCCCCCAGTGAGCAGCGGGTCCGGCACACCTACACCCTCCAGCTCCCGGATGCCGCGGGTCTTCCCGCCCTCATGCGAGCCATGCGCGATGTCGCCGGGGTGTACGACGTGAGCCGCGCCCAGCAGCCGGCCCCCGCAGGCTGACCGGAGACGCCCCGCCGGTTCCGGCCCTCGACCGGCCGACCTCGTTCGGGTGGTGCGGCGCGCGCCGTACCCGCGCGACCGGCGGTCGCTGGTAGCCGTAGTCCATGCCGCTCACCTCCCGCCGACTGCGCGCCGCCCTGCTGGCCACCGCGTCGGTCACCCTCGTTGCCGCCACCCTTCCCGCGCCCGTGCCGCTCGGCATCGGCGACCGGCTCTTTCCCGAGCTCGGCAACCCCGGCTACGACGTCCTGTCGTACGACATCGCGTTCACCTACCACGGCAGCAACACCCGACCCCTGGACGCCGTCACCAGGATCAGGGCACGGACCACCGCGCCACTGGAGCGGATCAACCTCGACTTCACGCACGGCACCGTGCGCGGTGTCGAGGTCAACGGTCTGGCCTCCGACTTCGGTACGAAGGACGAGGACCTGGTCGTCCGGGCACCGGGACGTCTCCCGGCCGGAGTGCCCCTGAACATCACGGTCCGGCACACCAGTGATCCCACCGGCGACCAGAACAACGGCGGCTGGGTCCGTACCTCCGACGGCCTCGCCATGGCCAATCAGGCCGACGCCGCACACCGCGTCTTCCCGGGCAATGACCACCCCGCCGACAAGGCGTACTTCACGTTCCGGATCACCGCCCCGGAGAAACTGACCGCGGTCGCGAACGGTCTGCCCGCCGGCCGCACCCGGCACGGCGCCACCACGACGTGGACGTACCGGACCGAGCACCCCATGGCCACCGAACTGGCCCAGGTCTCCATCGGCCGGTCCACCGTCCTGCGGCGCACCGGCCCCGACGGCCTTCCGGTACGTGACGTGGTGCCGGCGGCGGACCGCGCGAAGCTGGAACCCTGGCTGAGCAAGACCCCGGACCAGCTGGCCTGGATGGAGCGGCAGGTCGGCGCCTACCCCTTCGAGACGTACGGAGTGCTGATCGCCGACGCCGAGACGGGGTTCGAGCTGGAGACCCAGACGCTCTCCCTCTTCGAGCGGTCACTGTTCACCGAACCCGCCTACCCGGAGTGGTACGTCGACTCGGTCATGGTCCACGAGCTCGCCCACCAGTGGTTCGGCGACAGCGTCTCGCCGGGGTCCTGGTCCGATCTGTGGCTGAACGAGGGACACGCGAGCTGGTACGAGGCCCGCTACGCGGAGGAGCACGCCGAGCAGCCGCTGGAGCGGCGCATGCGGGAGGCGTACACCCGGTCCGACGCCTGGCGGGCGGCCGGCGGGCCCCCGGCACATCCGGACGCCCCGGCTCCGGGGCAGAAGATCAGCCTGTTCCGGCCAGTGGTGTACGACGGCAGCGCACTCGTCCTCTACGCGCTGCGCCAGGAGATCGGCACCGCCGCCTTCGACCGGCTGGAGCGGACCTGGGTGCACAAGTACCGGGACGAGTCGGCGACCACGGCGGACTTCACCGAACTGGCGTCCAGGGTGGCCGGACGCGATCTGGGCGCGTTCTTCGAGGCCTGGCTGTACGGGAAGAAGACGCCCCCGATGCCCGGACACCCGGACTGGCGCAGCCGGAAGCCGGCCGCGCGGTGAGCCGCGCACGGGAGTCGGTACGGGGGTCGGCACAGGCCCCGGAACGGGGTCCGGAACGGCGGAAACCCGAGTGACGGGCCCGGCAGGGCCGTGCCACTATCAACAGGTCGGCACCGCGGCCGCGCCGGGAATCCCGTCAGCGGGAATCATCCGAGCACGTCACGCGTTGTGACTGACGTAACGCACATCTATCGACGTAAGGATCCAATGACCTCCTCTTCTTCCCTTCCCCAGGACGCGCAGGACGCGCAGAGCGCCACGGAGAATGCCACCGAGAGCCTCAACGAAAGCCTTCGGGCCGACGCCCTGATGGAAGAGGACGTCGCCTGGAGCCACGAGATCGACGGCGCGCGGGACGGCGACCAGCTGGACCGCTCCGAGCGGGCCGCGCTGCGGCGCGTGGCGGGCCTCTCCACCGAGCTCGAGGACGTCACCGAAGTCGAGTACCGACAGCTGCGCCTGGAGCGCGTGGTGCTGGTCGGTGTCTGGACCTCGGGGACCGTGCACGACGCGGAGATCTCGCTCGCGGAGCTGGCCGCGCTCGCCGAGACGGCAGGTGCCCAGGTACTGGACGCCGTCTATCAGCGGCGCGACAAGCCGGACCCGGCCACGTACATCGGTTCGGGCAAGGCGCTGGAGCTGCGCGACATCGTTCTGGAGACCGGGGCCGACACCGTCGTGTGCGACGGTGAGCTGAGCCCCGGCCAGTTGATCCACCTGGAAGACGTCGTCAAGGTGAAGGTGGTCGACCGTACCGCCCTGATCCTCGACATCTTCGCTCAGCACGCCAAGTCCCGCGAGGGCAAGGCGCAGGTCTCACTGGCACAGATGCAGTACATGCTGCCGCGTCTGCGCGGCTGGGGTCAGTCGCTCTCCCGTCAGATGGGCGGCGGCGGTTCCAGCGGCGGTGGCGGCATGGCCACCCGTGGTCCCGGTGAGACCAAGATCGAGACGGACCGGCGCCGGATCCGCGAGAAGATGGCGAAGATGCGCCGGGAGATCGCGGAGATGAAGACCGGCCGCGAGATCAAGCGGCAGGAGCGCAAGCGCAACAAGGTGCCTTCGGTGGCGATCGCCGGATACACCAACGCGGGCAAGTCCTCGCTGCTCAACCGGCTGACCGGTGCGGGTGTCCTCGTGGAGAACGCCCTGTTCGCCACGCTGGACCCGACCGTGCGCCGGGCCGAGACGCCGAGCGGCCGCATCTACACCCTGGCCGACACCGTCGGGTTCGTACGGCACCTGCCGCACCACCTCGTCGAGGCGTTCCGCTCCACCATGGAGGAGGTCGGCGATTCCGATCTGATCCTGCATATCGTGGACGGCTCCCATCCGGTTCCGGAGGAGCAGCTCGCCGCGGTACGCGAGGTGATTCGTGACGTGGGCGCGGTCAACGTGCGGGAGATCGTCGTCATCAACAAGGCCGACGCCGCGGACCCCCTGGTCCTTCAGCGTCTGCTGCGCATCGAGAAGCACGCGATCGCCGTGTCGGCGCGGACCGGCGCCGGGATCGAGGAGCTGCTCGCACTCATCGACACCGAGCTGCCGCGGCCGTCCGTCGAGCTCGACGCGCTCGTTCCCTACACCCAGGGCGGCCTTGTCTCCCGGGTGCACGCCGAGGGCGAGGTGATCTCCGAGGAGCACACGGCGGAGGGCACACTCCTCAAGGCGCGGGTGCACGAGGAGCTGGCCGCCGAACTGGCGGTGTTCGTTCTCGCCGCGCACTGACGCCGCACACCCGCGGTACAGCCGTACGGACAGAAGGCCCGTTCCCGGGAGACCTCATGGCCTCCCGGGAACGGGCCTTCCGGCGTGCCGGGCCCGCGACCACCGAGCGGTCCGGCTGTCGCCGCCCTCGCCCCGCGGCCAGGGACCCGGTGCCGTGACTACCGACCGGCGAACTTGTCGCTCATCATCGTGAAGATGCCCTTCGCGCCCTCACCGAGCCGGGGACCGGCCAGCCAGCCCGAAGTGACCGGTCCGATGGATGTGTTGGACACCAGCGTCGACTTGCCGTCGGGCCCCTCGATGAACCAGCCGCCGCCGGAGGAGCCGCCGGTCATCGTGCAGCCGATGCGGTACATCGTCGGAGTCCCGGGGCTGATGGAGAGCCGGCCCGGACGGTCGACGCACTGGTGCATGAGCAGACCGTTGTAGGGCGGCCCCGCGGGGTAGCCCCAGGCGCCCATGCCGCTGATCTGCTGGATCCCAGGAGCGTCGAAGGTGACCGGGAGGGCATTGCCCACGGTCTCCTCCAGCGACTTCGTACCGTTCTGCGGCTTCACATGCAGCACGGCGTAGTCGTACGGAGCGCCCTCGCCGCCCGTCGGACCGCCGTCGGCGATCCATTCGCCGGAGGACGCGGCCCAGTCCGCCCAGTACGTGCCGTAGGGGGCGACCTCCTGAGGCTGGGCGTTCCGCAGTGCTGCCGCCGATTTGCCCTGGTCGTTGTACGAGGGCACAAAGACGATGTTGCGGTACCAGCCGCCGTTCGCACCGGCGTGAACACAGTGTCCGGCCGTCCAGACGAGGTTGGACCTGCCGGGATTCCTCGGGTCCTTGACGACGGTGCCCGAGCAGACCATGGAGCCTTCGGGCGAGTCGAAGAAGACCTTGCCGACCGGGGCCGCGTACTGGTGGTAGGGCAGCTTCTCCGGCTCGGCCCGGACCGGTGCCGGTTCCGGATCGCTGACGCCCTGGTCGCCGGTCAGGTCACCGGCCGCCATCGTCTTGGCCGGTTCCTCGGCCGACGTCATCCGTTCGGGCTTCCACAGTCCGTCGATGACCGGATTGACGAAGTCCTTGGCCTCGCGCAGCCATGTGTCCTTGTTCCAGTTCCTCCACTCGCCGTTCTTCCACTTCTCCGGGTCGACACCGTGCTTCTTGAGTGTGTCGCCGAGACCGTCGGGAAGGCCGCCGTCGGAGCCCTTCTCGCCGGCCGAACCGGCTGTGGCCGAACTGCCTGCCGCGCCGTCCTCGTCGGGGCCGCAGGCCGTGGCCGTCAGCGCGAGTGCCGCGACGAGGCCGGTCGCGGCCAGCAGCGGACGTATCGATCGCATGGAAAGGAATCCCCCTGAGTACATTACAAATTGCCATGGACGCGTCACATGGAAGGAATGGTCCACCCGCTGACCACCCATGGTGTGCGCCCACCCTATGGTGTCCCGCCCCGGTCCGGGCCACGGGGACAGAGCTCCACCGCGTACGGCGACGTCGGCCCCCCGGACCGCGAACCGGTCAGGGGGGCCGACGTCGTTCGAACCACCGGATCAGCCGGATCGGCCGGATCGGTCGGCGTCCGCGGTACCGGGAACGGGGTGAATTCCCGGTACCGCCAAGGACGTTGCCGGTCGGCGGCCGGCCTACTGCCCGGCGTACTTCTTGCTGACGGCCTCGTAGACGCCCTTGGCCTCCTTGCCGAGGCGCGGGCCTGCCAGCCAGCCCGCGGTGACCGGGCCGATCGACGTGTTGGAGACCAGGGCGGGCTTGCCGTCCCGGCCCGCCGCGACCCAGCCACCGCCGGAGGAGCCGCCGGTCATCGTGCAGCCGATACGGTGCATCGTCGGTTCGTCCTTGACGACCGAGAGGCGGCCCGGCCTGTCCTTGCACTGGAGCAGCTTCTGACCGTCGAACGGCGGCGCGGCCGGGTATCCGGTCGCCGTCATGTCCGCGATCTCCGCCACCGCCGGGGCGTTGAACTCCACCGGAAGCGCCGAACCGACCGTCTCCTCAAGAGACTTGCCCGTCGCGCCCTTCTCCGGCGTCACATGCAGCACCGCGAAGTCGTACGGAGCGCCCTGTCCGCCGACCGACGCGCCCTCGGCGATCCACTGCTCGGACGTCTGGGCCCACTGGCCCCACCACACGCCGTACGGTGCGATCTTCTCCTTGGGTGCGTTCTGCAGCTCCTCCAGCGACAGGCCGCTGTTGTTGTACGCCGGGACGAAGGCGATGTTGCGGTACCAGCCGCCCTTCTTGCCCGCGTGGACGCAGTGCCCCGCGGTCCACACCATGTTGGACTTGCCGGGGTTCGCGGGATCCTTCACCACGGTCGCCGAGCAGACCATCGAGCCCTCGGGCCCGTCGAAGAGGAGCTTCCCGGATTCCGGGGCGTTGTCGTGGTAGGGCGTCGATACGGCCGCGGCCTCGACCGGGGAGGGCGTCGGGTCCGTCACGCCCTCGTCGCCGGAGATGTCGTTGTCGACCGGCTTCTCCGGGGACTTGTCGGCATCCCGCATCCGGTCCGGGTCCCAGAGGCCCTCGATGATCGGGTTGACGAAGTCCTTGGCCTCACGCAGCCACTTCTCCTTGTTCCAGTTCTTCCACTCGCCGTCCTTCCACTTCTCCGGGTCGATGCCGTGCTCCTTGAGCCGGTTCTTGAGGTCGTCCGGAATCGTGACCTTGCCGTCGGACGACTGACCGGCCGAGCTGCTCGGCGTGACGCCCGCGTTGTCCTCCTCCGGCCCGCAGGCGGTGGCGGTGAGCGCGAGGACGGCGGCGACGGCCGCTGCGGCGAGCACGGGGGAGGGCGTGCGGAGTCGGCGCCTCCCGGGGTGTGCGGCATCGGTCGGGCGAATGGGTCGCATCTGGTGATCCCCCTGGGACTTCGACACTCGTGACTCAGTACTGCACTTCGGGCATGTGGGGCGTCGGGACACTCCCTCCCACCCCGAGTGCGGCCCCCACTATGCCGGTGCCGATGGGGACGGTGCGCGGCAGGGCCGTGGTTCCGCGTCCGCAAGGATCTTCCGATTTACCCGTGATCCCCGGCGATCGGCGTCGTTGGTACGTACGGGGGAGACGGGGACAGCGTTCATCCGCGTAGTTCGCCCGTGGGGCGACGTACTGACGTGCAAGGCAACCGTTATCGCAGGAGGACCTACAGCCGTGGCCGTGACCGAACCAGCTCCGGTGGCACCGCCCTCCGCGCACGAGGGCATTCTCCGACGTCAGTCGCTGCGTGAATCGGCTGCCCGCACCTATGCGCGCTCGCTGCCGATCGTGCCGGTGAGGGCGCGCGGGCTGACCATCGAGGGGGCGGACGGACGGCGCTATCTCGACTGTCTCTCCGGGGCGGGCACGCTGGCACTCGGACACAACCACCCGGTGGTGCTGGAGGCGATCAGGAAGGTCATCGACTCCGGAGCCCCCCTCCATGTGCTCGACCTCGCCACCCCGGTCAAGGACGCCTTCACGACCGAGCTGTTCGCCACCCTGCCGCGGCAGTTCGCCGACAACGCGCGCATCCAGTTCTGTGGCCCCGCGGGCACGGACGCCGTGGAGGCGGCCTTCAAACTGGTCCGCGCCGCGTCCGGACGCACCGGACTGCTGGCCTTCACGGGCGCCTATCACGGTATGACGGCCGGGGCGCTCGCCGCCTCGGGCGGTGCCCCGGACACCAGTGTGACGCGGCTGCCGTTCCCCCAGGACTACCGCTGCCCCTTCGGGATCGGCGGCGAGCGGGGGGCCGACATCGCCGCGCACTGGACCGAGCACCTCCTGGACGACCAGAAGGGCGGCGTCCCCGCCCCCGCCGGGATGATCCTGGAACCGGTCCAGGGCGAAGGCGGGGTGAACCCCGCCCCCGACGGCTGGCTGCGCCGGATGCGGGAGATCACCGCGGCCCGCTCCATCGCGCTGATCGCCGACGAGGTGCAGACCGGCGTCGGCAGGACCGGCGCCTTCTGGGCGGTCGAACACAGCGGCATCGTGCCCGACGTGATGGTGCTCTCCAAGGCGATCGGCGGCTCCCTCCCGCTCGCCGTGATCGTCTACCGGTCCGAACTGGACGTGTGGCAGCCAGGGGCCCACGCCGGTACGTTCCGCGGCAACCAACTCGCCATGGCGGCGGGGGCGGCCACCCTCGCGTACGTACGGAGCAACGGGCTCGCGCAGCACGCCGCGACCCTGGGCGCCCGCATGCTCGCCCGCCTCCGGGGGCTGAGCGCGGATCACCCGAGCATCGGCGACGTCCGGGGGCGCGGCCTGATGATCGGCATCGAACTCGTCGATCCCGAGGCCGCGCCGCTCCCCACCACGACCGGCGGCAGTTCCGCCCCGCCACCACCGGACCCCGTCCTCGCCCGCGCCGTCCAGCAGGAGTGCCTGCGCCGCGGTCTCATCGTCGAACTCGGCGGACGACACGGCGCCGTGGTCCGCCTGCTTCCCCCCCTCACCCTCACCGACGAACAGGCGACGGCGGTCGTCGACCGCCTCGCCGACGCACTGACCGCCGCCGAGCGCTCGCCGAACCGTCGGGCCGCTGCCGGGTCGAACCACTGACCCCGGACACCCCCACAAGGAAGACCGCCGTGAACCCCACCCACGCATCCGAGGCCGACGGCCCTCTGTCCCACCCGCACCGGGGGCAGGACGGCCCGGCCTGCCCCGGCACGGTCGAGGCGGTGACGGTCCCCCGCCAGAAGGCCGCACCCCGCAGAGATCTCCGCACCCCCGCAGGCACTCCCGGCGGCTCCGCACCGGCGGATCTCCTGGACCACCCGGATCCGGTCCGGGCCGCGGACGCGGCGGGCACCGAGAACCTGCTGCGCTGCTGGATCCGGGAGAACGACCTGCCCCGCCCCGACCGCGACACCCTGCGCGTCCCCCTGCCCGCCACCGGCACCGCCCTGCTCGTTCCCGTCCTCTACTGGTCCGCCACCGGAGCACACCGCTTCGGGGCACCGGCCCTGGAGAGCGCACCCGAGCACGGCCCGGCCGTCGACGCCGTCACCGTCGCGGCACTCCTCGGCCGCGAGGCGGGCAGCCACGGGGGCGCCGACCTGGTGGCCAGGGTCGCCGACTCGGTACGCCACACCGCCGACTTCATCGCCCAGCGACGGCGTACCCCGGAAGCTCCCGCCGAGGCCGACCTGTTCCTCACGGCCGAACAGTCCCTCCTGCTGGGACACCCACTGCACCCGACGCCCAAGAGCCGCGAAGGTCTCTCCGAGTCGGAGGCGCGCCTCTACTCACCGGAGCTGCACGGCTCGTTCCCGCTGCACTGGATCGCCGTGGACCGATCGGTGCTGGCCACCGAATCCTCCTGGACCGACAACGGCAGCCCGGTGTCCGCGGAGGCCCTCCTCGCCCCCCACACCGACGGGCTGCGCCTCCCCGGGAACACCGCGGCGCTCCCGCTGCACCCCTGGCAGGCCGCCGAACTGCACCGCCGGCCGGACGTGTCCGCGCTCCGGGACGCGGGGCTCCTCCACGACCTCGGCCGGCACGGTGAACGCTGGCACCCCACCTCCTCCATCCGCACCGTGCACCGGCCCGGCGCGAACCTGATGCTGAAGCTCTCCCTCGGCGTACGCATCACCAACTCCCGTCGCGAGAACCTCCGCAAGGAACTGCACCGCGGCGCCGAGGTCCACCGCCTGCTCGGCACCGGGCTGGCCGCACAGTGGCAACAGGCCCATCCCGGCTTCGACATCGTCCGCGACCCCGCCTGGCTCGCCGTCGACAGCATGGACGGCCTGCCCGTACCCGGCCTCGATGTCATGCTCCGCCACAACCCGTTCGGACCGGACGACGACGCCGTGTGCATCGCCGGACTCACCGCGCAGCGCCCCTGGCCGGGCCGCACCCAGGTGAGCTCCCGGCTCGCGGAGATCGTCTCCCGCCTCGCCACGCGCACCGGGCGGACGACCGGAGCCGTCAGCGCCGAGTGGTTCCTGCGCTACCTCGACCGTGTCGTACGCCCCGTGCTCTGGCTCGACGCCACCGCCGGGGTGGCCCTGGAAGCCCACCAGCAGAACACGCTGGTTCTGCTCGATCCCGAAGGCTGGCCCATCGGAGGCCGCTACCGGGACAACCAGGGCTACTACTTCCGAGAATCCCACCGTGCCGCGCTGGAACAGCGGCTGCCCGGCATCGGCACCGTCAGCGACACCTTCGTCTCCGATCCGGTCACCGACGAGCGCTTCGCCTACTACCTCGGCATCAACAACGTGTTCGGACTCATCGGCTCCTTCGGAGCACAGCAACTCGCCGACGAGCAGCTCCTCCTCGCCGCCTTCCGCCGTTTCCTGGCCGGTGCCGCGGGGATGGGCTCGCCCCTGCCCGCGTACCTCCTTCACACGCGGCAACTGCGCTGCAAGGCGAACCTGCTGACCCGGATGCACGGTCTCGACGAGTTGGTCGGACCCGTCGACACCCAGTCCGTCTATGTCTCCATCGCCAATCCTCTGACCACTTGAGCCATCACGTCCCCGAGCCGTCGCGCCCCTGTGCCACGGGGAAAGCCGACTGACCGACCCAGGAGAGGAGAGCATCACCGTGCCTCCCGCCGATGCGCACCCGGAGCCCGGCCCCACCGCGGCGCCCGCCACCAGCGCCGAGGACACCCTCGACCTGAGGCTCTCCGAAGAACTCCTGGCTCTGTCGGGCGACGACGTGAGAGCGGCCGACGCACGGCCGGCCGCCTCCGATCTGCTCGGGGATCCCGCCACCTGGCGCCCCGTCACCACAGCCAGGGGCGTGTTCCAGCTGGTCCCGGTACGACTGGAGCGCGACCTCGCCGTGCTCAGCCGCTGGATGAACGACCCGGCGGTCGCCGCGTTCTGGGAACTCGCCGGACCCGACGCCGTCACCGCCGAACATCTCGGACCACAGCTCGAAGGCGACGGACGCAGCATCCCCTGTCTGGGCGTGCTCGGCGGCATGCCCATGAGCTACTGGGAGATCTACCGGGCGGACCTGGACCCGCTGGCGCGCCACTATCCGGCCCGGCCTCATGACACCGGCATCCACCTCCTCATCGGAGGCGTGAACAACCGGGGCAGGGGCATCGGCGCCACCCTGCTCCGCACCGTCGCCGACCTCGTACTCGATCACCTTCCCCTGTGCGGACGCGTCGTGGCGGAGCCGGACCTCCGCAATACGCCGTCCGTAGCCGCATTCCTCAGCGCCGGCTTCCGCTTCTCCGCCGAGGTGGAACTCCCCGCCAAGCGCGCCGCCCTGATGATCCGTGACCGAACGCACCGTGCCCAGCTGTGAACAACTCGCCGTATTGCCCAGACCGCTCGAACCCCATCGGTTCCACCCGGAGGAGTCCCTGTGCCGAAATACCCTGCGAGCCATGAATCAGCCGAATCCCACGGCCTGCTCAGGACCCCGGAGCTGAACCGGACGGTCTGGGAGCGGGCGGCAGCCCGGCTGCTCGCCAAGATGCTCGGCGAATTCGCCTACGAAGAGATCATCGAGCCAGTGCAACGGCCCGGGGAGAGTGACACCTACGCGATCCGGCTCGACGACGGCGCAATTCTGAGTTTCCGGGCGGGCCGCGGTGTCTACGGCAGCTGGCGCGTCGTCCCGGATTCGATCCATGTGTGCGAAGGGCCGTCCAGGACCGGGCCTTCCGGCATGCCCCGAGGGCAATCGGCGGGCCGTTCCGGCGAACCACAAGCCCGGACGCGGCCGTTCCGGGATCCGCTCCGGTTCCTCACCCGTGCCCGCGGTCTCCTCGGACTCGACGGTGCCACGCTCGGCCATCTCATCCGTGAGGTCACCACCACGCTGGCGGCCGACTCCCGTCTCGATCACACCGCTCTCACCGCCGACCGCCTGGCCGAGCTCGACTACGCCGAGCTCGAAGGGCACCAGACCGGTCACCCGTGGCTCGTCGCCAACAAAGGGCGCCTCGGTTTCTCCGCGGAGGACACCGCCCGGTTCACCCCGGAGACACGCAGAGCGGTACGTCTGCCCTGGATCGCCGTCAGCACCCGCATCGCGGGATACCGGGGGGTGACGAGACTGGCCACTCCCGAGCGCCTCTACGCCCAGGAACTCGACGCCCCCGTCCGCGCGTCCTTCGTCGCCGAACTCAGCTCGCGCGGCCTCGACCCGGAGGACTATCTGTACCTCCCGGTACACCCTTGGCAGTGGAACGAATGGATCGTTCCGCTCTTCGCCCCGGCCATCGCGGACGGGGACATCGTCGCGCTGCACGCCGACGACGACGCCCGGCTGCCGCAGCAGTCCATCCGTACGTTCTCCAATGTGGGGCGACCCGACCGGCACACGGTCAAACTGCCGCTGTCGATCCTCAACACGCTCGTATGGCGCGGTCTTCCCACGGAGCGCACGCTCGCCGCGCCGGCCGTCACCGCCTGGGTGCAGGGACTGTGCGACGCCGATCCGTTCCTGCGTGACACCTGTCGCATCATTCTTCTCGGCGAGGTCGCTTCCGTGGCCGTCGAGCACCCGCTGTACGACCATCTTCCCGAGGCGCCGTACCAGTTCAAGGAGATCCTCGGCGCGATCTGGCGAGAGCCCCTGCCTCCTCGGCTGGCACCGGGCGAACGCGCCCGCACCCTGGCCTCACTGCTGCACACGGACCCCGACGGCCGCGCGTTCACGGCCGAGCTGGTCGACCGGTCCGGACTGACGCCGACCGTGTGGCTCACCCGGCTGTTCGCCGCTCTGGTGCCGCCTCTGCTGCATTTCCTCTACCGCTACGGAACGGTGTTCTCCCCGCACGGCGAGAACACCATCGTCGTCTTCGACGAACAGGACGTCCCCGTACGACTCGCGATCAAGGACTTCGTCGACGACGTCAATGTCAGTGCCCTGCCGTTGCCGGAGCACGATTCGATGCCCGAGGACGTACGGCGCGTCCTGCTGACCGAGGAACCCTCCTTCCTCACCCAGTTCATCCACTCCGGTCTCTTCATCGGGGTCTTCCGCTATCTGTCCCCCCTGTGCGAGGAACAGCTGGGTGTGCCGGAGAGTGAATTCTGGTCACTTGTCCGGGCGGAGATTCTTCGTCATCACGCCCGGTTTCCCGAGCTCAAGGAACGGTTCGAGACGTTCGACATGCTCACTCCGGAGATCGAGCGCCTCTGTCTCAACCGTAACCGTCTGCATGTGGACGGTTACCGCGACCGGCCTCAGCGTCCGCACGCCGCCATCCACGGCACCGTGCCCAATCCGCTCCACCCCGCCGTGTGAGGCCGGGAGTGATCGCCGTTGTCAGTGGTGCGCCGTAGGGTGGTCGGGCTATGACGAAGCCATCTCTCCCCGAGCTCCTCCATGCCGCCGTCACCGCCGTCGGCGGTTCGGAAAGGCCCGGCCAGGCCGCCATGGCCGAGGCCGTTGCCGAGGCTGTGGACGACCAATCCCATCTCCTCGTCCAGGCCGGTACCGGCACGGGCAAGTCCCTCGGCTATCTGGTGCCCGCGCTGGCGCACGGGGAGCGCGTCGTGGTGGCCACGGCGACTCTCGCGCTCCAACGGCAGCTCGTGGAACGAGACCTTCCGCGTACGGTCGACGCGCTGCATCCGCTGCTGCGCCGCCGTCCCCAGTTCGCGATGCTCAAGGGGCGCTCGAACTACCTCTGTCTGCACCGGCTCCACGAAGGGGTCCCGCAGGACGAGGAGGAGGGGCTCTTCGACCAGTTCGAGGCGGCGGCACCGTCGAGCAAACTGGGACAGGACCTGCTGCGGATGCGGGACTGGTCCGACGAGACGGAGACCGGGGACCGGGACGACCTCACTCCCGGTGTCTCGGACCGGGCCTGGGCGCAGATCTCCGTCTCCTCGCGTGAGTGTCTGGGCGCGACCAAGTGCGCGTACGGCGCGGAGTGCTTCGCGGAGATGGCCCGGGAGCGCGCCAAACTCGCCGACGTGGTCGTCACCAACCACGCGTTGCTGGCGATCGATGCCATCGAGGGTGCTCCCGTGCTCCCGCAGCACGAGGTGCTGATCGTCGACGAGGCCCACGAGCTGGTCTCCCGGGTCACCGGCGTCGCCACCGGTGAGCTCACTCCGGGGCAGGTGAACCGCGCGGTCCGCCGCGCGGCGAAGCTGGTCAACGAGAAGGCCGCCGATGCCCTGCAGACCGCGTCGGAGGGGTTCGAGCGGGTCATGGAGCTGGCGCTTCCCGGCCGCCTGGAGGAGGTGCCCGAGGATCTGGGGTACGCCCTGATGGCGTTGCGCGACGCCGCGCGCACGGTGATCTCCGCTCTGGGCGCCACCCGGGACAAGTCGGTCCAGGACGAGGACGCGGTCCGTAAGCAGGCCATGGCCTCGGTCGAGTCGGTCCACAGTGTCGCCGAGCGGATCACACAGGGCTCGGAGTACGACGTCGTCTGGTACGAACGACACGACCGCTTCGGGGCCTCCGTGCGCGTCGCACCGCTCTCCGTCTCCGGCCTGCTGCGCGAGAAGCTGTTCGCCGAACGCTCCGTCGTCCTGACCTCCGCGACGCTGAAGCTGGGCGGGGACTTCAACGGGGTGGGGGCTTCGCTGGGGCTCGCCCCGGAAGGCACCGCGGGCGACAACGTCCCCCAGTGGAAGGGCCTGGACGTCGGGTCGCCGTTCGACTATCCGAAGCAGGGCATCCTCTACGTCGCCCGGCATCTGGCCACGCCAGGACGGGAGGGATCCCGTACGGACATGCTGGACGAGCTCGCCGAACTGGTGGAGGCGGCAGGCGGCCGGACTCTGGGTCTGTTCTCCTCCATGCGAGCGGCTCAGGCGGCGGCCGAGGAACTGCGGGGCCGGCTGGACAAGCCGATTCTGTTGCAGGGTGAGGAGACGCTCGGCGAGCTGATCAAGAACTTCGCCGCCGATCCGGAGACCTGTCTCTTCGGCACCCTGTCGCTGTGGCAGGGCGTCGATGTGCCCGGGGCGAGCTGCCAGCTCGTGATCATGGACAGGATTCCGTTCCCCCGGCCCGACGATCCGCTGATGAGCGCCCGCCAGAAGGCCGTCGAGGAGGCGGGCGGCAACGGGTTCATGGCGGTCGCGGCGACCCATGCCGCGCTGCTGATGGCCCAGGGTGCCGGTCGGCTCGTGCGGGCCACGGGCGACAAGGGAGTCGTCGCCGTGCTGGACCCCCGGCTGGCCAATGCTCGATACGGGAGCTATCTGCGCGCTTCACTGCCTGACTTCTGGTACACGACCGACCGTAACCAGGCCCGACGCTCACTGGCGTCCATCGACGCGGCGGCCAAGGCCGACGGGAAGTAGGCAGGGGAGTGGGCCGCTCGCATGCTGCAACAGTCGGGGCATGCGGCGGCGTCGGCCATCGGGTGACACAGCAGGACCCCGGGATCGGCGCAGTGAATCCCGGGGCCCGGTCGGAATCGGCGGGTTTCACACCCGCCGCAGCACCGCGACGACCTTGCCGAGGATGGTCGCCTCGTCGCCGGGGATCGGCTGATACGCGGCGTTGTGCGGGAGCAGCCACACATGGCCGTCCTCGCGCCGGAAACGCTTGACGGTCGCCTCGCCGTCCAGCATCGCGGCCACGATGTCCCCGTTCTCGGCGACGGGCTGGCGCCGTACGGTGACCCAGTCGCCGTCGCAGATCGCCGCTTCGATCATCGAGTCACCGACGACCTTCAGGACGAACAGCTCTCCGTCGCCGACCAGCTGGCGGGGGAGCGGGAAGACGTCCTCGACGGACTCCTCCGCGAGGATCGGCCCACCGGCGGCGATCCGGCCCACCAGTGGCACATAGGAAGCGGCGGGCTTGCCCGTGGTGTCCGTCTGCTGGGTGCTGGGCTGATCGGATCCACGGACTTCATAGGCGCGCGGGCGGTGCGGATCGCGCCGCAGAAAGCCCTTGCGCTCCAGGGCCATCAGCTGATGGGCGACGGAAGAGGTGCTGGACAGTCCCACCGCCTGACCGATTTCCCGCATCGACGGCGGGTATCCGCGGCGCTGCACGGAATCCCGAATTACCTCGATCACCCGCCGTTGCCGATCCGTGAGCCCAGAACTGTCCGCACGGATTCCTGGGGGCCGGCCGGGCAATGAGCGCGCAGGGCGCGCGGGCTCTGGTCCCTCCGTGTTCGTGACTGAGTCATTCATTGCATGCACCGGCTCAAGTCGGCTCTGGGAGCGGTGGTCCTGGGCAGTGATGGTGGCACTGTCTGCGGTGGTGGTCACGTCGGCCCCTCTCGAATGTTCTCCCTAGTTGGACAACGGTAGTAGCTTTCGAAAGGTTGCGCCAAACACACGTTCGAGTGAAAAACGAATAAAGGCCTGTCGCGGCATTACGGCCAGGTGTATGAGCGGGACATGGAGTGACCGGCAATTCGGTTCATTACGGTAGCGTCCCCGGGCGCCTCCGGAGCGTACGGGGTGGCTCGCGGGGGTGTCGCTCCAGGGTGCCGACCGGTGCCCCGGCGTCTCGGCGACAGCGTGTTTCCCGTACCCTCATGCCTGGCTCGCCCCGCCTTCGGGCCGCCCCGGGCGTACGACACGCGCTGGGGCAGAAAACGCGGCCAAACCCTAGATCTAGTGGTTGGATTACTCCAGCCGCCCAGAAGTTGTGGTCCGGGTTCATCGGGCTCGTGGCGATCGCCTATGCTTGAGCTTGCTTCGAAGGGTCCGCGACGGACCTGAAGAGGCTATTCAGTCGTGCTGTGAAGGAGGGTTGGGAGCCATGCACTGCCCCTTCTGCAGGCACCCCGACAGCCGGGTCGTCGACAGTCGCACCACCGACGACGGCACGTCGATCCGTCGGCGCCGCCAGTGCCCCGACTGCTCCCGCCGCTTCACGACGGTGGAGACGTGCTCGCTGATGGTGGTCAAGCGCAGTGGCGTGACCGAACCCTTCAGTCGCACCAAGGTCATCTCCGGCGTGCGCAAGGCATGCCAGGGGCGGCCCGTAACGGAGGATGCCCTCGCCAAGCTCGGCCAGCGGGTCGAGGAGGCGGTGCGTGCCACCGGAAGTGCCGAGCTGACCACCCATGACGTGGGTCTGGCCATACTCGGTCCCCTGCAGGAACTCGACCTCGTCGCCTACCTGCGCTTCGCGTCCGTGTACCGGGCGTTCAATTCACTCGAAGACTTCGAGGCCGCCATCGTGGAATTGCGCGAGCGGCAGCCCCTCGTGGAGGACGGCGGGAGCCGGGAGACCGTTGAGGTCCCGGCGCCCGCCATTGCCGCCGACTGAGCGGTACCCGCTCGTCCCGTCCGGCAGTGGGCTGCCGGACGGCGACAGGGCAGTACAAGACCTGTTCGCGGATGCCGTACGCGGCGTCCGGAGCATCAGACACACACTGTGTCCCGGGAAGAACTGGGCACTTCAGGGCGTTTTTGCCCACATATGGGAGGCGGCATGACAGAGACGGCGAGCGGCCCGGCACGAGGTTCCCGCACCAAGGGCACCAAGTCGACCAAGGGTCTGCGTATCGAGCGCATCCACACCACCCCCGGCGTGCATCCGTACGACGAGGTGGCGTGGGAGCGCCGTGACGTCGTCATGACCAATTGGCGCGACGGCTCGATCAACTTCGAGCAGCGTGGCGTCGAGTTCCCCGACTTCTGGTCGGTGAACGCGGTCAACATCGTCACCAGCAAGTACTTCCGTGGGGCTGTCGGCACGCCGCAGCGCGAGACCGGTCTGCGACAGCTGATCGACCGGATCGTGAAGACGTACCGGAAGGCCGGCGAGGAGTACAGCTACTTCGCCTCTCCCGCGGATGCC
Organism: Streptomyces sp. NBC_01237; assembly: GCF_035917275.1. Lineage (NCBI taxonomy): Bacteria > Bacillati > Actinomycetota > Actinomycetes > Kitasatosporales > Streptomycetaceae > Streptomyces > Streptomyces sp. NBC_01237. The sequence continues at coordinate 6,807,825 of NZ_CP108508.1, forward strand.
GAGATCTTCGAGCACGAGCTGGCGTACGCCCTCCTGCACCAGATCTTCAGCTTCAACTCGCCTGTCTGGTTCAACGTCGGAACCCCGCAGCCGCAGCAGGTCTCCGCGTGCTTCATCCTGGCCGTCGACGACTCCATGGAGTCGATCCTCGACTGGTACAAGGAAGAGGGCATGATCTTCAAGGGCGGCTCGGGCGCCGGCCTGAACCTCTCCCGTATCCGTTCCTCCAAGGAACTGCTCTCCTCCGGCGGTAACGCCTCCGGCCCGGTCTCCTTCATGCGGGGTGCCGACGCCTCCGCCGGAACCATCAAGTCCGGTGGCGCCACGCGCCGCGCGGCCAAGATGGTCATCCTCGATGTCGATCACCCGGACATCGAGAACTTCATCGAGACCAAGGTGAAGGAGGAGGAGAAGATCCGCGCCCTGCGCGACGCGGGCTTCGACATGGACCTGGGCGGCGACGACATCACGTCCGTCCAGTACCAGAACGCCAACAACTCGGTCCGGGTGAACGACGAGTTCATGAAGGCCGTCGAGTCCGGCGGCAAGTTCGGGCTGCGCGCCCGGATGACCGGTGACGTCATCGAAGAGGTCGAGGCCAAGTCCCTCTTCCGCAAGATGGCCGAGGCCGCCTGGGCCTGTGCCGACCCCGGCATCCAGTACGACGACACGATCAATCAGTGGCACACCTGCCCGGAGTCCGGCCGGATCAATGGCTCGAACCCCTGCAGCGAGTACATGCACCTGGACAACACCTCGTGCAACCTCGCCTCGCTGAACCTGATGAAGTTCCTCAAGGACGACGGCGAGGGCCACCAGTCCTTCGAGTCCGAGCGCTTCGCCCAGGTCGTCGAGCTGGTCATCACCGCGATGGACATCTCGATCTGCTTCGCGGACTTCCCGACGCAGAAGATCGGCGAGAACACCCGCGCCTACCGTCAGCTGGGCATCGGCTACGCCAACCTCGGCGCACTGCTGATGGCGACCGGCCACGCGTACGACAGTGACGGCGGCCGCGCGCTCGCCGGTGCCATCACGTCGCTGATGACCAGCACCTCGTACAAGCGTTCCGCCGAGCTCGCCGCGGTCGTCGGCGCGTACGACGGCTACGCCCGCAACGCAGAGCCGCACCAGCGCGTCATGCGGCAGCACTCCGACGCCAACGCCAAGGCCGTCCACGTGGACGACCTGGACGCGCCGATCTGGGCCGCCGCCACGGAGGCCTGGCAGGACGTGATCCGCCTCGGCGCGAAGAACGGTTTCCGCAACGCCCAGGCGTCGGTCATCGCGCCCACCGGCACCATCGGTCTCGCGATGTCCTGCGACACCACCGGGCTGGAGCCGGACCTCGCTCTGGTGAAGTTCAAGAAGCTGGTCGGCGGCGGCTCGATGCAGATCGTCAACGGCACCGTGCCGCAGGCGCTGCGCCGTCTCGGCTACCAGCCGGAGCAGATCGAGGCGATCGTCGCCCACATCGCCGACCACGGCAATGTGATCGACGCCCCCGGTCTGAAGACCGACCACTACGAGGTCTTCGACTGCGCGATGGGCGAGCGTTCCATCTCCGCGATGGGCCACGTCCGGATGATGGCGGCCATCCAGCCGTGGATCTCCGGCGCGCTCTCCAAGACGGTGAACCTGCCGGAGACGGCCACCGTCGAGGATGTCGAAGAGGTCTACTTCGAGGCGTGGAAGATGGGCGTCAAGGCGCTCGCGATCTACCGCGACAACTGCAAGGTCGGCCAGCCCCTCTCCGCCAAGACCAAGGAGAAGGAGAAGGAGGCGGTCACCGCCAAGGCCGAGGACACCATCCGCACCGCGGTGGAGAAGGTCGTCGAGTACCGCCCGGTTCGCAAGCGCCTTCCCAAGGGGCGTCCGGGCATCACCACCTCCTTCACCGTGGGTGGCGCCGAGGGCTACATGACCGCCAACTCCTACCCGGACGACGGTCTCGGCGAGGTCTTCCTCAAGATGTCCAAGCAGGGTTCGACCCTCGCGGGCATGATGGACGCCTTCTCCATCGCCGTCTCGGTCGGTCTGCAGTACGGCGTTCCGCTGGAGACGTACGTCTCGAAGTTCACGAACATGCGCTTCGAGCCGGCCGGTATGACGGATGACCCGGACGTGCGGATGGCACAGTCGATCGTCGACTACATCTTCCGCCGCCTGGCGCTCGACTTCCTGCCCTTCGAGACCCGTTCGGCGCTCGGCATCCACTCGGCCGAGGAGCGCCAGCGTCACCTCGACACGGGTTCGTACGAGCCGTCCTTCGAGGACGGCGAACTGGACGTCGAGAGCCTGGCCCAGTCCGCTCCGCTTCACGTGGAGCCGTTGAAGGCGGTGGCGGCTCCGGTGGAGACCGCTGAGAAGCCCGCCCCGAAGACGGCGCACACCTCGGCCGAACTGGTCGAGATGCAGCTCGGCATCAGCGCCGACGCACCGCTCTGCTTCTCCTGCGGTACGAAGATGCAGCGCGCGGGCTCCTGCTACATCTGCGAGGGCTGCGGCTCCACCAGCGGCTGCAGCTGATACCGGGCGGGGGTGCGTGGGATGTGGCATCCGACGTAGCCCGCACGGGTAGCTGACCAGCGGCTCACGAAGGGGACCGGCCAGAGGCCGGTCCCCTTCGTCGTACTGGGACCGGCCTTCTGCAACGCGTTCGCTGGACGGCCGGGCCCGGCGGCAGAGGGCCCGTCTCCTGGATGAGGAGGGGGAGCCGCGCCGCAGCGGACCACTGAACGCGGGCACGTGAGCGGCGTTCGACGGTTCGCTGTCCGGTGTTGGCCGGAATTCGACCATGGATGCGCAGGCGACCGGGGCGGCCGTCGCCTACGGGGCCCTCCGCCTCCGGGGCGCACGGGACCGCCGGTGAGCGGTGCGGCGGCCGATGACCGGAATCATCGGGGCCGCACCGAGGACATGTGGTCGGCGCGGCGCCGGATCATGTTCCCGGGGTTCGGTTTCCCATCACCGCGGCGAACGAATCGGGGTCACCGTCGAAGCCGCGTACGGCCGCCTGGAACACCCAGACTCCTGAGCCGTCCCGGACGAACTCGGCGACGACCGCCGCAGTGGCCGCCGAGACGCCGGAGAAGTCGTTCTCGGAGAGGGTGGTGTAGCCCTCGCGGATCTGCACCCCGGTGCGCTGTATGTCGCCGAATGTCTTGTGGCCGTTGCGCTGTTGGATGGCGATGCCCACGACCACCCGCCCGTACGTCGTCGCCAGCCGGTCCAGCTCGATGGTCATGGCTTCGTCGAAGCCGAGGCCCTGGCCCGTCCTGCTGTCCCGGTTCAGGGTGATGGTGCCGTCCGGTGAGCGGCTGTCGAAGTGCACCAGGTACGAGGGGCTGCCGTAGGGCTCTTCGGTCGTGTACGTGGCGGCGATGATGTCGAGGTCATTGGCCGGTTCGCCGCTGTCGCTGGGGTCCCATTTCAGCCGTACTTCGACCTTCTCGATGTCCTTGTTAGGAGTGCTCACAGGACTTCCCTCCTGGCAGTCGGGCCGACGGGCCGCTCTCATCACCCGATCATGTACGTAACTGTCCATGGAACCAACTGCCTTGGCGTCGGGCGACGGATTCGGGCCACCCATGCCGACCGCGGCGGTGCGCTCTTCACGTTCTCGCCGTGGCCGCCGGCCGCGGCGAGGCTGTCGGACACGTCGATTCGGGCAAGCGTTTCCCCGCTGGTGACCCACGACACGTTCGGCCCCGTACGATGGCGCGGTGCTGGTCAAGTGGATTCGCTGCACCGTGGTCGACCGTCATGGCTTCGAGCGGGGGCAGCGAAAGTGGGCGGGGCTGCTCGGTGAGCCGGGATTCAGGGGACAGAGCGGCGGGTGGAGCCGAGGACGCCCCGAGGTCGCCCATGTGTTCGCGTTCTGGGAGAACCGTGTCTTCTACGACTCCTTCATGGCTCGTGGGCACGACCGACTGGCCGCCGCGCAGTCCGGTATGTACCGGGATATGCAGGTGAAGCTCTTCGAGCACCGGCTCGATGTGAAGACCGGCTTTGAGCCGCACTTCGCGGACGCGGACGTCGTCAGAGTGGCCCACAGTCAGGTGCACGAGGACCGTGTCGAGCACTTCGCCCTCATGCAGGAGAGGGTGTGGAATCCGGCGATGGCCGGGTCGCCCGGGATGTTGCGTGGCGTGTTCGGAGAAGCTCCGGGGCACGAGTTCCTGGTGCTGTCGATGTGGCAGTCGAGCGCCGAGCGCGGCAAGTACCGGGCGGCGAGCGCCGAAAGGCTCTCCGTGCGGGCGCAGACCGAGACGGATGTCGCCGCGCTGACCGGGGACGTGGTGGAGCTCGAACCGTCCTGGACGGTGTGATCAGCCGTTTGGGGCGGGAGTTCCGGTGGCCGTGCCGTCAGTGGTGGGCGTCGGCCGCGTCGGCCCCGTGAACACCCCGGCCAGGGCAGCCGCCAGGGCGGCGTCCGCCGCCTGGTCCGCGAGGCCCTCGTCGACCGGCTCGCGGGTGATGAACAACCGCAGGAACAGCGGCGCGGACGCCGCCCGTATGAGCGCGCCCGCATCCGTGCCGTGAGGAATCTCGTCGCGCTCGACGGCGCGCAGGACCACTTCTTCGCAGCGCCCGAACCGCTCGGAGTAGAAGGCGCGCAGCGCGTTTGCCGCCCGCGGCGACTGGAACGCGGCGGCGATGAACGCGGTCGGTGCGGCGGCCTGGGCGGGGTCGCGGAAGGAGTCGGCGGTCTCGCGCAGGAGTGCGCGCAGATCCCCCCGCAGGCTGCCCGTGTCGGGCGGCGTCCAGCTGTCCTCGCCTGCCAGTTCGAGGGCGTCGACGACCAGTCCTTCGACGTTTCCCCAGCGGCGGTACAAGGTCGTCTTGTGCACGCCCGAGTGCTCGGCGACGTATTCGACGGAGAGTCCGGGGAAGCCCTGCTCGGCCAGGCCCGTGAGTACCGCGTCGCGAACGGCGGCTCGGGTGCGGGCGGTGCGCCCACCGGGGCGCCGGCTGCCGGGCGCGGGGTCTGAATCGACCGCCCTCGGGGCGGCCTTCTCGTCACTCAATTGCTACTCCCGTTGCATTAGTGCGCTTCAGTGTGCCACAATCCTCCTAATGCGACAACGGTTGCATTTATTTCATGGAGGCGCCCTTGCCCACGCAGATCTCTCTCCGCGATGTGACGGTGTCCCGCGGTGACCGGCTTCTGCTCGAAGACGTCTCGCTCACGGTTCGCCCCGGTGAGCGGATCGGCGTCGTCGGCGAGAACGGTGCGGGAAAGAGCACGCTGCTGCGCCTGCTCGCCGGGCTCGAACAGACCGATGCCGGAGAAGTGATCACCCTGTCCGAGGGCGGTGCGGGGCTGCTCGCCCAGACCCCCCAGTTGCCGCCCGATCGCACGGTCGGGGACGCGGTCGACGCGGCCCTGGCGGAGCTGCGCGGGATGGAGCGGCGTCTGCGCGCAGCCGAGGCGGACCTCGGCTCGGCGGGTGAAGAGGACCTCGCGGCCTACGGCGACCTGCTCACCGCCTACGAACTTCGCGGTGGATACGAGGCGGATGCCCGGATCGACAAGGCGATACATGGAGTCGGCCTCACCCACATCGGCCGCGAACGGATCCTCGGCAGTCTCTCCGGTGGCGAACAGGCACGGCTGGGTATCGCGTGTCTGGTCGCGGCGGCCCCGGAGGTACTGCTGCTGGACGAGCCCACGAACCACCTGGACGAGGGTGCCCTGGAGTGGCTGGAATCAGCGCTGCTCGTGCATCCCGGCACCGTCGTCGCGGTCTCGCACGATCGGCTCTTTCTGGAACGGGTCGCCACCGCGGTGCTGGAGGTCGACGCCGACCGCAGAACCGTCGTGCGCTACGGCGGCGGCTACGCGGGCTTCCGGGACGAGCAGGAAGCGGCACGTCGTCGCTGGGAGCAGGCGTACGCGCGCTGGTGCGAGGAGACGGCTCGCCTTGAGGAGTACGCGCGGACGACCGCCCATGGCGTCGCGGCCGGGCGTGCCATCAAGGACAACAACAAAATGGCGTACGACCGGGCCGCCGGACGGGTCCAGTCATCGGTCTCCGGACGGATCCGCCATGCTCAGGAGAGGCTGCGCCGCCTCCAGGAAGAGCCCGTGGCCAGACCGCCGGAGCCGCTGCGCTTCGCCGCACTCCCGGAGGCCGGTGCGGTGACGGGAGAGCTGGTGTCCCTGAGGGGTGTCCGTGTCGGGGACCGGCTCGCCGTGGACGAGCTCACCGTGTCCGCAGGGGAGAAGCTCCTGATCCACGGCGGGAACGGTGCGGGCAAGTCCACTCTGCTGCGCGTCATGGCGGGGGTCCTGGATCCGGACGCGGGCTCCGCCGTCCGTCCGTGCGGCATCGGGTATCTCCCGCAGGAGATCCCGGTGCGACGCCCTGCGGAGCGGGTGCTGATGGCGTTCGGCAGGGGTCTCCCACTGGCCGAGGACGAACGGGCCGAACTGCTCCTGTCGTACGGTCTGTTCCGCCGCCGGGACCTCCATGTGCCGGTCGGTTCCCTCTCGGCGGGACAGCTCCGGCGGCTGGCCCTCGCCCGACTGCTGGCCCGCCCCGCCGACCTGCTGCTCCTCGACGAACCGGCGAACCACTTGGCCCTCGGACTGGTTCAGGAGCTGGAGAGGGCTCTGTCGGACTGGTCCGGCGCGATGGTGGTGGTTTCTCACGACCGAATGCTGCGCCGTCGTTTCGTTGGTCACATACGCCGGATGGAGTCCGGACAACTGCTCGATTGAGCCGGACTCGATCTAGTCTCGACGCATGGCACGACCGCAGCGCATTGTCCTCGTCCGGCACGGCGAGTCCGAGGGCAATGCCGATGACACGGTGTACGAGCGGGAGCCCGACCATGCGCTGAGGCTCACCGCCGCGGGGCTGCGACAGGCCAGGGAGACGGGGGTCCGGCTGCGTGATCTGTTCGAGGGGGAGCGGGTGAGCGTCTATGTATCGCCCTACCGCCGGACGCACGAGACGTTCAGGTCGTTCGGCCTGGATCTCGACCGGGTGCGGGTCCGGGAGGAGCCGCGGCTGCGCGAACAGGACTGGGGGAACTGGCAGGACCGGGAGGACGTGCGGCTGCAGAAGGCGTACCGGGACGCCTACGGCCACTTCTTCTACCGCTTCGCCCAGGGTGAGTCCGGTGCCGATGTGTACGACCGGGTCGGGGCTTTCCTGGAGAGCCTGTACCGCAGTTTCGAGGACCCCGGTCATCCGGAGAATGTCCTGCTGGTCACCCACGGGCTGACCATGAGGCTCTTCTGTATGCGCTGGTTCCACTGGTCGGTGGCGGAGTTCGAGTCACTGTCCAACCCCGGGAATGCCGAGACGCGGACGCTGCTGCTCGGTGAGGACGGCCGCTACACGCTTGACCGGCCATTTGTGCGCTGGCGCACCCCCGAGCCGTACGGCATCACCGGATAGAGTGGCAGAGCGATGACCGCTGATTCTGCTTCCGACCGGCGCTTCGAACGCGCCCTGGCCAGCCTGCGTGGGCTGTCCGTGGGAGACGCCCTGGGCTCCCAGTTCTTCGTCCCGGCCAACTACCCACTGCTGAAACAACGCTCCCTGCCGCCCGGCCCGTGGCAGTGGACCGACGACACCGAAATGGCCTGCTCGGTCGTGGCCGTTCTCGCGGCGCACGACCGCATCGATCAGGACGCCCTCGCGCACTCCTTCGCCGAGCACCACGATTTCGACCGGGGCTACGGACCGGCGGTGAACCGACTGCTCAGGCTGGTGCGGGAGGGCGGCGACTGGCGAGCGCTGGCGTCCGCGCTGTTCCAGGGCCAGGGGTCCTGGGGCAATGGCTCGGCGATGCGCATCGCGCCGCTCGGAGCCTGGTACGCGGGCGACCCGGAGCAGGCCACGCACCAGGCCGAGATCTCCTCGTACACCACGCACCAGCACCGCGAGGCTGTCGTGGGAGCGATGGCCGTGGCCGCGGCCGCCTCGCTGGCCGCCACCCCGGGAGGCGCCCCGACCCCGGGGGATCTGCTCGACGGTGTCGTCGCGCTCGTCCCGCGCAGTGCTGTCGGTGCTGGCCTGCGCCGGGCGCGCGACATGCTCGACTACCAGGACGCCGGCACGGTCGCCGCGGTCCTGGGCAACGGACGCCGCACAAGTGCGCACGACACCGTGCCGTTCGCGCTCTGGTCGGCGGCGCGCAATCTCGGGGACTTCGAGCAGGCGTTCTGGGAGACGGCCCAAGCGGGCGGTGACGTCGACACGACGTGCGCCATCGCCTGCGGAGTCGTCTCGGCGGGCAACGGCGGTACGCCACCGGCCGGTTGGCTGGCGCAGACGGAAGACCTTCCGCATTGGGCCGCCCCGGCACACAGCTGATGACACACCCGTCGGCGCGGTGCGACCCGCCCCACCGCGCCGACTGTCACGGTCCTGCCACAGCATCGTCCTGACCGTCTGGGCACAGGGGGCCGCAGCTACTCTTTCGGCCACGCCGCCCCTCGTCGATCTTGACGGGCGTGCGCCGAATGAGACACCGGGGCAGGCGCGCCGCCCACTGGCCGCGCGACCGGCCCCCGGTGGGGGAGGGGGCCCATGTCCGATCAACCGTCCGAGGCATCGAATCCGCCGAACGCGTCCGACGCGTCCCAGGCATCGAGCGCACCGGAAACGTTCCCGCGGGCCGAGGGAGAGGGGGCGGCCGCGCGGGATACGGCCTCCGTGCTGTCCGAGGCCCCCGCCGCGGTGAAGCCCGAAGTGCTGGTCGCCGGGGGCGCGGGGCCGCTGCCCGCGCCCGCCGACCCGCAGGCGCGGCAGCAGCGACGGCGAGCCGGGCCGCATCAGGGCAACCCGTGGCAGCCCGGTCCGAAAACGCCGCGACCGCTGTCCCTGCTGCGCCCCACCGCACCGGCCCCCGTCCGGGCCGCCACGCTCTGGGCGGTTCTGGCCACCGCACTGCTCAGTTCACTGCTCCTGGGCGACGGTGTCGGGCCGAATCTCCTGATCGTGGCCCTCCCGGCGGCGCTGGCGGCCTTCTTCGCCGCACAGGCGGTGGGCCGTCGCCCCCGTCCCTGGACCCTGACCTGGGCGGTCGGTGGACTCGCACTCCTCTCCGTCCCGGCACTCCGGGACGCGGGCTGGCCGACCTTCTTCGCCGTGGTCTCGGCCATCGCACTGGGTTCGCTCGCCCTGCACGGCAGCCGCAGCTGGCTGGGCGTGCTGGCCGGCTCAGTGGGGTTGTTCGATTCGATCGTCCCCGGGCTCCAGTGGGGGTGGCGCGGCCTGCGCGACCGGGCCGACGGGCATCGCGGCCGCTGGGGCGCGGCGCTACGCACCACCGCGGTGGCTGCCGTGCTCCTGATCGTGTTCGGCGCCCTCTTCGCCAGTGCCGACGCCGCTTTCGCCGACCTCCTCGGCAACCTCACCCCCGACGCGTCCGTCGGCGAGGGCCCCTGGCGGTTCTTCCTGTTCCTGCTGGGCCTAGCCGGTGCCCTGGCCGCCGCGTACACGGCGGCCGCCCCCGTGCGCTGGGACGGGCTCACCGTCCGCCCGGGAAAGCCCCGCGGAAGGGTCGAGTGGGCGCTGCCGCTCATCGTGCTCAATCTGCTGTTCGCCGCCTTCATCGCCCTTCAGCTCACCGTCCTGTTCGGTGGCTACGGCAAGGTGCTGACGGAGACCGGCCCGACCCGCTCCGAGTACGCGCGCCAAGGGTTCTGGCAGCTGCTCTGGGCCACACTGCTCACCCTCCTGGTGATCGCCCTGGCTCTGCGCTGGGCGCCGCGCGGCGGCAAACGGGACCGCACCCTCGTCCGCAGCGTGCTCGGCACCCTCTGTGTACTCACCCTTGTCGTCGTGGCGTCCGCGCTGCGCCGCATGGACCTGTACGTCGACGAGTACGGCCTGACCAGGCTCCGGATATCCGTCGCCGCCGTGGAACTCTGGCTCGGCGTGGTGATGGTCCTGATTCTGGGTGCGGGCGTGTTCGGGGCCAGGATCCTGCCGCGGGCCGTCGCGGTCAGTGCCGCGGTGGGTGTGCTCGCCTTCGGGCTGCTCTCGCCGGACGCGGTGATCGCGGAGCAGAACGTCCAGCGCCATCGCCAGGACAAGCCGATCGACATCGCCTACCTCAGGGGCCTCTCGGCCGATGCCGTACCGGCGCTCAACACCCTTCCCGAACCGCTGCGTTCCTGTGCGCTCCAGGAGATTCAGAGCACCTTGGACGGCTCGGACCCGCCTTGGTACGCCACGAGCTGGGGCGAAGCGCGGGCCAGGGGCATTCTGGAGAAACGGCCGGCGGTCGTCGACGGCCGGGGCTGCTTCGACCGGGGCAGCGGCAGCGAGCGCGACGCCAACCGTGAGGACGACTCCTACGACCCGTACTGATCTCTCCGACCTCATCGATTTCGTTGCTCCGCTCCCGGTCGCTCCCCGCGCGTAGGCCATCGGTGGAGGCCGGTTCGCCCTGCTCCCAGCGATGCCGCGAGCGGATTCGCGGCGAGCAGGGCGCCCCGGGGTGTTGCTGCTGTTGCTGTCGGCGTACGCTGGCTGGCGCCATGCCGTACGAACCACCCACGCACACCGTCGAGCGCTCGCTGCGCGCTACCACCGGTGCCAGAACCGTCGCCGGTGTCGACGAGGTCGGACGCGGAGCGTGGGCCGGTCCCGTCACCGTTTGCGCGGCGGTCACCGGCCTTCGGAAACCGCCCGAAGGGCTCACCGACTCCAAGTTGCTCACTCCCAGGCGTCGCGCCGAACTGGCCCCGCTGCTCAAGAGCTGGGTCACGGCCTACGGACTCGGTCATGCGTCACCGCAGGAGATCGACGATCTCGGAATGACCGCCGCACTGCGGCTCGCCGCGGTGCGGGCCCTCGAAGGGCTCCCGGTACGTCCCGACGCCGTCATCCTCGACGGCAAGCACGACTACCTGGGGCAGCCCTGGAAGGTCCGCACCGTGATCAAGGGCGATCAGTCCTGCATCGCGGTCGCGGCGGCATCGGTGATCGCCAAGGTCCACCGCGACAGGATGATGGCCGAACTGGGCGCGGGATCCGAGGAGTACACAGACTTCGCCTTCGACGCCAACGCGGGATATCCCTCTCCCGTACACAGGGCCGCACTGGAGGAGCGGGGGCCCACGCCCCAGCACCGCCTCTCCTGGGCGTACCTGGACGCGTTGCCCAGGTGGCAGCACCTGAAGAAGGTCCGTTTTTCCGCCGAGGCGGCTGCACTGGAAAGCGGGGGCCAGCTCGGCTTCGATTTCTGATCGCGCACACGCGCCCACCCCTGACGCCGACTGCGTCGGTGTCCGACAGACCACCTTTCACGCCTCTCATCCCCGAGGAGCCTCAGATTCACGAGAGCGCCCAGGGTCCCCGCGCAACTCCGGCCGCCGGCCGCACCGCGCCGACCCCCCGTCCCGTACCAGGTCCGCGTTCCGCGGCCACACCGCGTCCCGGACGTCCGGGCCCCGGCCCCGCGCGGCCCGCGCCTCCCGCGCAGCGCCCGCAGCCCGTACCCGCTCCCGCCGCCGCCCAGGCCGTGTCGGCGCATCAGGAGAATCGTTCCGCGCCGCAGCTCCAGCTGATCCCGGCCCCGGTCGGCGGCGCACTCGACGCGGCCGAAGAGGCCGTTGATCTGCTGCTCGAATCCGGACGGGCACCGGGTGACATCCTGGTGCTCACCACCGGCGAGCAGCACCCGTGGGCAGCACATGAACTCTCCTTCGGAGAGGCCGCCTACTGGGCCCAGCACGACGCCGGCGACGACGTCTTCTTCGCGGCCGCCTCGGCGGCCGACCGTGCCACGTCCCGTCCGGTGGTCGTCGTCGCGGTCAACGGAGACGTCGATGACGTCGTCGCCCGCGCGCTTCCCGTGGCGCGGGAACGTGCGGACACACTGCTGATCGTCTGCGGAGACCCGCAGACGATCAACTCCGCGCTCGGCGCGGGCGTCTGAGACGTCCACCTGAGGTTCGCCCGGCTGCCCGAAAGGCGCAGGCGGGCGAACCGGAGTTCCGGTTCAGCGGGCAGCCGTGTGCCGTTGCGCCTCCGCCGCTCCGCCGCCGGTACGCAGCGGGGCCTGACGGTGATCGACAGCGATGTCGGCGAGAGCTGCCGGCCGTGACAGAGAGCTGGGCCGGCGCCCGCCGCGGCCTTCGCCGAGCACCTGCCATCCGCCGCTGGTCAGCGTGATGTACGCACCGCATCGCAGGCCGTGCAGCGTGCAGGCGTCCCGAAGACCCCACATCCACGCACCGTCCTCCTCGGTCCAGCGCTCGTCGCCCTCACGGCAGTAGAGCAGCACCGCGGTACGTACGGGGGTACGGCGGCGCAGGTCGTGCGGGATGACACGGCGGAGATGGGCCAGCAGCGCGTTGCGGAAGTCCCAGCCGTCCGCGGCCACAGCCGTTCGGCGGACGAATGAGGCGCTGGCCGTGAGCCGCTCCTCGTGGTCGAGCACCGCGAGGACAGCGGTGGTAGGCGTCGGGGCGTGCCTGGCGTGCAGGCCACTCACGACCTCGCGGGGGTTGCGCAGCAGCGGTATGCCCGCCGAGGCCCATTCGGCCGGTTCGAGTATCCGGGCAAGGCGGTTGTCGGAGTCTGCCGAAACCGAAGACGCCGACATCGAAGTGGCTGCGGACGGAGCGAATCCGAAGGTCACGGTCCTCCCTTCGCTACGCGCCCACGATGCGGGCAGGGTCGGGTGAGGGCGCGCCGCGGCACAGCCCTTCCGGGCCGCGAAAGGACCGTGCGGGGAGCGACTCCAATTCTTCCTGGCGTATCCGCAGGCGGCAACGAGCAATTGCCAAGGCTGACGGGAATCAGCCGGAATGACACTGATATCCCTGCCCAGGCCAGGCCCGGATGACGCCACCTGTCACGCCTGAACTGCGAGGACCAGCGGAAACACCCCTTCCGCCCCCGCCCGTCGGAGCAGGCGTGCCGCGACGGCGAGCGTCCAGCCCGTGTCGGAAAGATCGTCCACGAGAAGGACGGGTCCTCCCGCGGATGACAGCGCCGCGGCCAGCTCGGGCTCGACGACGAGTGCTTCGTGCAGTGCCCGCACCCGCTGTGCGCTGTTGGTCTGCGAGATCCGTACGTCCTCGGCCTCCGGTGCGTACGCGACGGTTCCGAGCAGGGGCATTCGGCCGACCTCCGCGATACGGCTGCCGAGCGACTGGACGAGCTGCGGCCTGCGGCGCGAGGCGACGGTCACCACGCCGACCGGCCTCGGGAGGGCGTCGGGTGCCCCGGAGGCCCAGCCACCGGGTCCCCTGGCCCAGTCGGCCAGCACGGTGACGACGGCACTGGCGACATCGTCCGGGACCACGGAGTCGGGTGCCTGTGCCGCGAGCATGGGGCGCAGCCGGTTGCCCCAGCCGATGTCGGAGAGACGGCCGAGCGCCCGGCCGGTGAAGGACAGTTCACCCGCGGGGATGCGGCCCTTGAGGTCGACGCCCACGGAGGCCAGGCCGGTGGGCCACATCTTCCGGGGTTCGACCTCGACGCCCGGGCGGCCGAGCTCGCCCCGGGCGCCGTCGAGGGCGGCGGTGGAGACCTTGTCGTCGAACCGTGCGCCCGCGCAGTTGTCGCAGCGCCCGCAGGCCGTGGCTTCCTCGTCGTCCAGCTGGCGGCGGAGGAACTCCATGCGGCACCCGGTCGTCGAGGCGTAGTCACGCATGGCCTGCTGCTCGGCGGCCCGCTGCCGGGCGACCCAGGCGTAGCGCTCGGAGTCGTAGATCCACGGCTCTCCTGTGGAGGTCCAGCCGCCCTTCACCCGCTTGACCGCACCGTCGACGTCCAGCACCTTGAGCATGGTTTCCAGCCGGGTGCGGCGCAGGTCGACCATCGGTTCCAGCGCGGGCAGCGACACCGGCCGGTCCGCCCGGCCCAGCACATCGAGCGTGCGCCGCACCTGCTCCTCGGGCGGGAAGGCGACCGAGGCGAAGTACTGCCAGATCGCCTCGTCCTCCTTGCCGGGAAGCAGCAGCACCTCCGCGTGCTCGACGCCACGTCCCGCACGTCCGACCTGCTGGTAGTAGGCGATGGGGGAGGAGGGGGAGCCCAGGTGCACGACGAAGCCCAGGTCGGGCTTGTCGAATCCCATGCCGAGCGCGGAGGTGGCGACCAGGGCCTTGACCCGGTTGGCCAGCAGATCGTCCTCGGCCTGCTGGCGGTCGGCGTTCTCGGTCCGCCCCGTGTAGGAAGCGACCGTATGGCCGCACTGGCGCAGGTATGCCGTGATCTCCTCGGCGGCCGCGACCGTCAGCGTGTAGATGATTCCCGAGCCCGGAAGCTCGCCGAGGTGGTCACCCAGCCAGGCCAGCCGATGTGCGGCGTTGGGCAGCTGCAGCACGCTGAGGCTCAGGCTCTCCCGGTCCAGGGGACCACGCAGAACCAGCGCGTCCGTGTCGGCGCCCGTACCCAGCTGCTCCGCGACATCCGCGGTCACGCGTGCGTTGGCGGTAGCGGTCGTGGCCAGCACGGGGACACCGGCCGGGAGGCCGGCGAGCATCGTCCGCAGCCGTCGGTAGTCCGGCCGGAAGTCGTGTCCCCAGTCCGAGATGCAGTGGGCCTCGTCGACCACCAGGAGCCCCGTCGCTGCGGCGAGTCTGGGCAGGACCTGGTCCCGGAAGTCGGGGTTGTTGAGCCGCTCGGGGCTGACCAGCAGCACATCCACCTCGCCCGCGGCCACCTCGGCCTGGACGGTGTCCCACTCCTCCGGGTTGGACGAGTTGATCGTCCGGGCGCTGATCCCGGCCCGGGCCGCGGCCGCGACCTGGTTACGCATCAGCGCCAGCAGCGGCGAGACGATGACGGTCGGGCCGCTGCCCTGCGCGCGCAACAGCGAGGTCGCGACGAAGTACACAGCGGACTTGCCCCAACCGGTGCGTTGCACCACCAGCGCTCTGCGTTTTTCGGCGACGAGCGCCTCGATGGCCAGCCACTGGTCCTCGCGCAGTCTGGCCGTACCGGTGGGATCCCCGACGAGGCGGGCGAGTACGGAATCGGCCGAAGCCCTGAGCTCTGCACGGTCTGCGTTGGTCATGCCCCCATGCAACCCGATGGCTACGACAAACCGCGAACGACGACGCAGCCCTGTGGATAACGTTATCCACAGGGGTCGCGGAAATCGGCTGATCGCGGGACGGTCATGCCATGAACAAGCACCACGAATCCACCGGTCCGGCCGACGAGCAGCAGATCACCCTGCGCGGTCCCGCCGAGCTCGCCGACGCACTTCCTTACCTCATGGGCTTCCACCCGAGCGACAGCGTGGTCATGGTGGCCCTGCACGGCGGCCGGGGCCGTTTCGGCGGCCGGCTCAGGCTCGGTATTCCGCAGTCGCCGAAGGAATGGGGGCCCGTCGCGGATCAGCTCGCGGAATGTCTGATCTCGGGCAGCGAGCGACGAGGTTCCCGACCCGACGCCATCGTCATCTTCCTCTGCCAGGATCCGGTCGGGGGTGAGAGCGCCGGCCAGACCATGGAGCGTCTGAAACCTCTGGCCCAGCGTCTGCGCACGGCTTGCGGCGCACTCGACGTACCCGTTCTGGAAGCGCTCTGCATCTCCGACGGCCGTTACTGGTCCTACTGCTGCCCCGACGGCCGCTGCTGTCCGACGGAGGGAAACCCCCTCGCGCTGCCCGGCACCACGGTCATGGCCGCCGCGGCCACGTACGCCGGAATTCAGGTGAGGGGGTCCCTGCGGGACATGGAGGAGCGGCTCGCACCGTGGCAGAGCACGGCGGTACCGGCACAGTGCCATGCGCTGGACACGGCCGGGGCCACGCTCGTGTCCAGGATTCTGGACAGCGAGGGGCGGGGCGAAGTGGCGAAGGAGACGCTTGATCTCGCCCGGGTGCTCATGGCTCGTCTCCGGCAGGCGCCCTCGGCGGTGCCATCGGTCACTGACCGGAGTGATGACCACCTGATCAGCCATGACGAGGCCGCGGCCGTGATCCTCGGGCTTCAGGACCGGGAGACGCGGGACAAGGCCGCAGAGTGGATGGAGGGCGCCGAAGCGGATTCCGCGTTGAGGCTGTGGCGAGCGCTCGCCCGCCGGTGCGTCGGACCCTATGTGGAACATTCCGCCGCCCCGCTCACCCTGGCGGGCTGGGTCTCCTGGTCGACCGGTGACGAGCCGGGCGCGCGAGTCGCTCTGGGCCTGGCCCTGCGCGCCGACCCCGACTACACCTTCGCTCAACTGCTGCACCAGGCGTGCAACGAAGGACTGGACCCGGAGACGCTGCGCCGTTGTCTGCGCGGTGAAGTCGGCGAAGGTGCCGAAGGCGTCGAGGACGGCGGTGTCCTGAACGGTGGCACCAAGGACAGTGGCGTCCCGGGCGACGGAATCCGGAACAGTGGCGTGTGGGGAGGGGGCACCCGCGGCGTCCGCCGTGAGGGACGCTCGCGGCTTCGTGCGGAGCACAGGCCCCGGCCCCGCCCGGCGCGTCGGACACCGCCGGACGCGAAGGGCGGGAGGGCGACGCCCGGTTCCGTCCGTCCGGGTACGTCCGTGGCCCGGCGCAGGACGCGGGACGTCGGGCGGCACGGCCAGCGGGGGACCAGGAGCGGCCGATGACGGCGCGGTCTCGTCGGCGCCGGGGCTTTTCACAGGGGTGCCGGAGGCTGTACGGTCCGTCGCCCTGCGGATACCGCGGCTGCGAGCGCACGGGCGGCGCGGATGACCCCGATGCCCCCACTGTTGTTCTGCTCCGAGCCCCCGGACCCGGTCGACGAGCAGGTGGCCGAGTGGATCAACGAGCAGGTCATGGAGACCGTCCGGACGCCGTGGCGCGTTCCCGCGATGTGGGCACGTGCCCCGGCCCCGGTGGATCCGGGCGGCATCCGGCCCTGCGGGGCGGCGCCGAGGGCGGGGCAGGCGCGGACCCGGTCCGGTGCGCGCCTCCGGACCGCACATGGGGGGTGAGCACTCCGCGGCACGGATCAGCCGAATCGGCCTCGGCGGGGTGATCGAAGAAGGCCCCTCCGGGCTCCGGGCGGGACTGCCCCACAGCCCGCAGGATTCCGCGTCGCGAGGATGACGAATGGAGTGTTTATCGTCAGGCAGACGACTATGATCGCGGCATGCCGCCCTACGACCCGTCGACGTTCCCGCCCTTCGCCGTCACCGTGGACCTGGTCGTGCTCACGGTGCGCCGTCACGAACTCTGCGCGCTGGTCGTGCGCCGGGGGGAGCCGCCGTTCCAGGGCCGGTGGGCACTGCCCGGCGGGTTCGTCAGGGAGGACGAGGACCTCGGAGCCGCGGCCGCGCGTGAGCTCGTCGAGGAAACCGGACTCTGCGCACACGACCCGGAGACCCCGGCGGTGGGCAACGGTGCCCACCTCGAACAGCTCGCCACCTACGGGGATCCGGCGCGCGACCCCCGGATGCGGGTCGTGAGCGTCGCCCACCTCGCGCTCGCCCCGGATCTTCCCGCGCCTCGCGCGGGCGGTGACGCGAACAGCGCGCGCTGGGCGTCCGTCGTCGATGTACTCCGTCCCGATGACGGGTTGGGCCGGGACGGCGAACAGTCGGCACCGCTGGCCTTCGACCATGCGCGGATCCTCGCGGACGGGGTGGAGCGGGCCCGTTCCAAGATCGAGTATTCGTCGCTGGCCACGGCGTTCTGTCCGCCGGAGTTCACTGTCGGCGAGTTGCGCAGGGTCTACGAGGCGGTGTGGGGCGTGGTTCTCGACCCCCGGAACTTCCACCGCAAGGTCACCGGCACGCCCGGCTTCCTGGTGCCCTCCGGAGGGACGACCACCCGGCAGGGAGGTCGCCCCGCGCAGCTGTTCCGGGCCGGTGCGGCCACTGTGCTCAACCCGCCGATGCTGAGGCCCGAGGTCTGACACACCGCGGGTTCACGAGCCGGGGCGTGAACCCGCGACGCCGATCGCGGTGTCCCGCCCGTACCTGCGGAACACCCGCCGGTCCGTAGCTGCACAAAAAGTCCTAAATATCGCGTTATGTTGCTGCGGTACCCACCTGCCGCCGAGCGGTCTCACCTTCCGCGAGAAACGCGAGAGAAGCGATGCTCCAGGCCATCGGACTCACCAGCAACCCCCGCCGCGACGCCCTGCCCGCCGTGGACGATCTGACCTTCGAAGCCCGGCCCGGCCGTGTCACCGCACTGCTCGGCGCTCCGGGCTCCGGCAAGACCGCGGCACTCCGCCTGATGCTCGAACTCGACTCCGGGCGCGGCGTCACCTACTTCCGGGGCCGGCCGCTGCACCGCATCGCCCACCCGGCGCGGGAAGTGGGCGTACTCCTCGGTGACGTGCCGGGCCACCCGTCCCGGACGGGCCGCGGCCAGCTCCGTATGCTCTGCGCCGCTGCCGGTGTGCCCGCGGTCCGGGCCGATGAGGTGCTCGAAGTCGTCGGCCTCGCCGGACTCGGGGACCAGCGCATCGGCACCCTCTCGGTCGGAATGGACCGTCGGCTCGGTCTCGCGTCCGCACTCCTGGGCGATCCGCACACGCTCCTCCTCGACGAGCCGGCGGAAGGGCTCTCGCCGCGGGAGAACAGCTGGCTGTACGGGCTGCTGCGCGCCCACGCGGCTCAGGGGGGCACGGTCCTGTGTGCCGTCAGCGATCCCAAGGAGGCCGCCCGCACCGCTGACCGCGTCGTCACCATCGACGGCGGGCGCCTCGTCGCGGACCAGGACGTCGCCGACTTCTCCCGCACCCGGCTGCGCCCCCGCGTCGCTGTCCGGACACCGCACGCCGCCAGGCTTGCCGCAGTGGTCAGCCGTGAGGCGCGCGCCGCCCAGCGCTCCGTGGAGGTGGTGGCCGAGGCGAGCGGCCGTCTGGCGGTGTACGGCAGCAGCTGCGCCGAGATCGGGGACACGGCGTTCAGGCACGGTGTTCCGGTTCATCAACTTGCCGATGAGGTCGGCGACGCCGGTCCCGCGGCCGCCCCGGAGGCCGCGGCCGTACCGCGGCAGGCGTCGTCCGTCGCCCTCTCCGAACTGCCGCCCCCGATCCCGGTACGGCCCGCCCGCGGACCGCTCCGCCCCCTGCGCTACGAACTGCGCCGCCTCTTCGGTGTCAGAACAACGACCATGATCATGGTGGCTGTTCTGGTGGCGTCGGCAGGCTCCGCGGTTCTTCTCGCCCGCACGGACGGGACGCCGCTGTCGCACCTCCTGGCCGCCTGGCCCGCCCTGCTGCCGCTTCCTCCCGCGGCGCTCGGTGCCGGACTGCTGGGTGCCCTCTCCTTCGGGGACGAGTACAGGTATCCGGCGCTGGCCGCGGGCCGTGGGACGGTCCCGAGGCGTCTCGGGCTGCTTCTTGCCAAGCTGGCGGTCACGGCGGGCACCGCCCTCCTGCTCGCCTCGCTCGTCGTGCTCTGCGACGCACAGGCCCTTCGCCTCGCCTACGGCCAGGAGTTGATCGAGGTCCCGGCAAACGCTGTCCCACTCGCCGCGAGTTGGGCGGGCCTCACTGTCGGCTGTGCCTGGGCCGGTCTGCTGGCGGCGGGGGTCTTCCGGGTGGCCGGAGCCGGAGTCGCCGCGGTCCTGGCTGTTCCGGTACTCATCGTTCCTCTCGTCCAGAAGGTTCTGGCGGGTCCATCGGCGCGATCGATCGCAGGACTGCCGGCCCGACTGCGGGAGCTGGCCTGGTGGCAGCTTCCGCACGAGGCGGACCGATGGGTCCTGGCAATCGCGCGGGTCGTGGCGCAGCCCGTGGGGGCGGCGCTCACCTTGTCGCTGTCGGCCCTGATCTGCGCGTATCTGTTCACCAGCCTTCGCGGCAGGGCGCGTTGGTGACCACAACGTTCCCAGTGAGCCGTACGGCGGGCGCAACTCCCTTGGAATTGACGGTTTTGTGACATTATGTCGTCAATTGCGGGGCCAGCGCCGATCACCCTTTCGTGTGCTTTTCACCAAAGACCTCAAGGGGCGGGCGCGCCAGGCCGACAAAGGATGCGTGAGTACCCTTGCGCACACCATGATGACCGCCGCCCGCTCCGCCGACTCCGGCCTCGCTGGGTCGGGCGAACTCGACCGCTATCCCTATGCGGAGGCGCCGGCCGGCGAGCGCGCCGCGATCCGCTCCTGGGGCGGTCCCGATTCCGAGTTGGGGCGAGCCGGCCGGCGCGGATCGGCCAGCCGTGGACGCGGCCTCCACGGCCAACTCGTTCAGCAGTTGGGTCAGATGATCGTCTCCGGTGATCTGGGCGCCGACCGACCGCTCGTTCCCGAGGAGATCGGCCAGCGTTTCGAGGTCTCCCGCACCGTCGTACGTGAGTCCCTGCGCGTTCTGGAGGCCAAGGGCCTGGTCAGCGCGCGCCCCAATGTGGGTACCCGGGTGCGGCCGGTCAGTGACTGGAATCTGCTGGACCCCGACATCATCGAATGGCGGGCCTTCGGCCCCCAGCGTGACGACCAGCGTCGCGAGCTGGCCGAGCTCCGCTGGACGATTGAGCCGCTCGCGGCCAGGCTGGCGGCCGGGCACGGCCGTGAGGACATTCAGCAGCGGCTCGGCGACATGGTCGAGATCATGGGGCACGCCCTGGGGCAGGGGGACGGGATCACGTTCTCCCGGGCCGATGCCGAGTTCCACTCCCTGCTCATCCAGGCCGCGGGCAACCGGATGCTGGAGCACCTTTCCGGGATCGTCTCGGCGGCTCTGCATGTCTCGGGCTCACCCGTCACTGGCTGTGACCGCCCGACCGAGGCGTCGGTTGCCCACCACGCCCGGATCGTGGATGCCCTCGCTTCCGGCGATTCCGCGGGCGCCGAGGCGGCCATGCGTCAACTGCTCGTCGTCCACCCGGAGGTGGAGCGGGTGGTTCCCGCGCCGCGCGAGCACTGACCACAGCACGGCCGGGGTGCATGGACCCTGTGCCGCCGGACCCTCGGTCCGGCGGCACAATTGTGGGGGGATGTCACCCGTGGCACTGTTCGTCGCAAATGAGGTGTGACTCGGGCCACGCGGATTGGGCGTAACACTCCTCGAAACAGTGCGATGACTTAAGAGGTGACCGTCGCGGAAGGAATACAGCAGCCATTCAGGGCGCTGTGCAGTTCTGAGGCCAAACCCGCGCCGTCGGCGACATCCCCAGTCGACGGTCGTCGGTTCCAGCCCTCTCCAGGGCCGGGCCGGAAGCCGTTTCCATCGTTCCGAGAGGTTGTTCGTGTCGGCCAGCACATCCCGTACGCTCCCGCCGGAGATCGCCGAGTCCGAGTCTGTGATGGCGCTCATCGAGCGGGGAAAGGCTGATGGGCAGATCGCCGGCGATGACGTGCGTCGGGCCTTCGAGGCTGACCAGATTCCGCCAACCCAGTGGAAGAATGTTCTGCGCAGCCTCAACCAGATCCTCGAGGAAGAGGGTGTGACGCTGATGGTCAGTGCCGCGGAGTCGCCGAAGCGCGCCCGCAAGAGCGTCGCAGCGAAGAGCCCGGTCAAGCGCACCGCCACCAAGACTGTCGCGGCGAAGACGACCGTGACGAGGACCGTCGCGGCCTCTCCCGCTTCGACGGCCGGGAGCGCGGACGCGGTGGCCGACGACGCCACTGCGGCCGCTCCCGCGAAGAAGGCAGCTGCCAAGAAGACGGCTGCCAAGAAGACCGCGGTGAAGAAGACCGCGGCCAAGAAGACAGCGACGAAGAAGTCCGGCAAGCAGGACGACGAGCTCCTCGACGGTGACGAGGCGGCCGAGGAAGTCAAGGCCGGCAAGGGCGAGGAAGAGGAGGGCGAGGGCGAGAACAAGGGCTTCGTCCTCTCCGACGACGACGAGGACGACGCGCCTGCCCAGCAGGTCGCCGTCGCCGGCGCCACGGCCGACCCCGTCAAGGACTACCTGAAGCAGATCGGCAAGGTCCCTCTCCTCAACGCCGAGCAGGAGGTCGAGCTCGCCAAGCGTATCGAGGCGGGGCTCTTCGCCGAGGACAAGCTGGCGAACTCGGACAAGCTCGCGCCGAAGCTCAAGCGCGAGCTGGAGATCATCGCCGAGGACGGGCGCCGCGCCAAGAACCACCTGCTGGAGGCCAACCTCCGGCTCGTCGTCTCACTGGCCAAGCGCTACACCGGCCGCGGCATGCTCTTCCTCGACCTGATCCAGGAGGGCAACCTCGGCCTGATCCGTGCGGTCGAGAAGTTCGACTACACCAAGGGCTACAAGTTCTCCACGTACGCCACCTGGTGGATCCGTCAGGCGATCACCCGCGCCATGGCCGACCAGGCCCGCACCATCCGTATCCCGGTGCACATGGTCGAGGTCATCAACAAGCTCGCGCGCGTGCAGCGCCAGATGCTCCAGGACCTGGGCCGTGAGCCCACCCCGGAGGAGCTGGCCAAGGAGCTCGACATGACCCCTGAGAAGGTCATCGAGGTCCAGAAGTACGGTCGCGAGCCGATCTCCCTCCACACCCCTCTGGGTGAGGACGGCGACAGCGAGTTCGGTGACCTGATCGAGGACTCCGAGGCGGTCGTCCCGGCGGACGCGGTCAGCTTCACGCTCCTCCAGGAGCAGCTGCACTCGGTGCTCGACACGCTCTCGGAGCGTGAGGCCGGCGTGGTCTCGATGCGTTTCGGTCTCACCGACGGTCAGCCGAAGACGCTGGACGAGATCGGCAAGGTCTACGGCGTGACGCGTGAGCGCATCCGTCAGATCGAGTCGAAGACCATGTCGAAGCTTCGTCACCCGTCGCGTTCCCAGGTGCTGCGCGACTACCTCGACTAGGCCGCAGGTCGAACAGAGCGAGATGCACAGGCCGAGGGCCCGGTATCCCAGGGGGAGCCGGGCCCTCGGCCTGTGTCGCTCTGTGTGCTCTGTGCGGGTGCGGGCACCTCAGCACTGGACAACTCTGAGTGAACCTTGTCCACCGTAGAGTCAGGAGTTCCCATGTCCCGCACCGTCGCCCCCGCCCTGACGGGGGCGCTCGCCCTGGCCGTCGCGGCGGCACTGATGCCGCTCGGATCCCCGGCCGCCGCGGCCGCGGACACCATTATCATCGGCGGGCAGCCCGCCACCGTGGCGGAAAGCCCTTGGGTGGTGGCCCTGTCGAGCCGTGACCGGTTCGGAGGTACGCGCGCCGGTCAGTTCTGCGGTGCGGTGGCAGTGGCCCCGACGAAGGTGCTGACGGCCGCCCACTGTCTGAGCGGCGAGGTGCTCGGTGGGGACGTGGGCCAGGTGCGCGATCTGCGGATCATCGCGGGCCGGGACCAGCTGCGCGGTTCCGGTGGTCAGGAGATTCCGGTACGGGAGGCCTGGGCCAATCCGGGGTACGACCCCGACACGAATGCCGGTGACTTCGCGGTGCTCACTCTGGCCACGGCCCTGCCGGAGAGCAGCGTGATCGCGATGGCCCGGGAGGGCGACGCCGCCTATGCCACGGGGACCGATGCGGTGGTCTACGGGTGGGGCGACACGACCGGCGGCGGGACATACGCGTCAGCTCTGCGCTCCGCCCGTGTCCGGGTTCTCCCGGACAGTGAGTGCGCCCGGGCGTACCCGGGCGGCCAGGAGGGCGCCTACGACGCCTCAGCGATGCTCTGTGCGGGCGATCCGGAGGGCGGGCACGACGCATGCCAGGGAGACAGTGGCGGGCCTCTGGTGGCCCGTGGACGGCTTGTGGGCCTGGTCTCCTGGGGCAGCGGGTGCGGGCATGCCGACAGCCCGGGGGTGTACACCCGGATCTCCGCCGCCGTCGGCTGGGCGGCGGGCCGGATCTGAGCGGAAGGGCCGCGGAACGACGAGAACGGGCGGCTCCCCCTCATCGGGGAGTCGCCCGTCGGCCGGTCCTGGACCGGCCCCTGGCTCGTCGTGGATGCGAGGTCTCAGTGTTGTTCCTCTTCGGCGGCACTGGCCTGTACGGCGGTGAGCCGATCCGTCTCATCCTGTATTTCCGCGGCGATCTTCTTGAGTTCCGGCTCGAACTTGCGTCCGTGGTGGGCGCAGAAGAGCAGTTCACCGCCACTGATCAGGACGACGCGCAGATATGCCTGGGCGCCGCAACGGTCACAGCGGTCTGCTGCGGTCAGCGGGCTCGCGGGGGTCAGAACAGTAGTCACGTCGCCTCTTCTCTAGCTCGACGAGCTGTCGTACCAGGGTCAACATCCAACCAGGCCGAAAACGTTCCCGCTCGTGGCTTTTCTTCGAAACTTCTTCTCGGGATGGCTGTCTGTTGACGGTTGGCGGCGAATGTGCCGTATTGCGTAGCGCTACGGTTTCGCGTTGCTTGTCTTGGGTCGGTCCGCCGGCCGGCTTGCCGGTTGTTCATGAGGACGTGCCCGGAGCCTAAATGGTTCATGCCTCGAAGGGAACGTGATGTGCACGTCACTCCAACGAATGATCGAACATTCATGCGAGCCTGGAAGTTGCTCGACTAGCATGAGGATTCCCCGAGGGTGGCGTTACAACCGCTCTACCAGGCCTCGGTAGGCTCTCAGCGGCTACCGAAGCCGAGCCCTTACCCACTTGGGCCCCAAATGAAATTCAGCGAGGAGCGAACCGCGTGACCGCCGATACGTCCGTGCCGTCCACTGCGCTGCTGACCGGAGCAGGCGGCGCCGTGGACAGGGACAGCTCCAACTACACCGCGCGGCACCTTCTCGTGCTCGAAGGGCTCGAGGCGGTTCGCAAGCGCCCCGGGATGTACATCGGGTCCACCGACAGCCGCGGCCTCATGCACTGCCTCTGGGAGATCATCGACAACTCGGTCGATGAGGCACTCGGCGGGTACTGCGACAACATCGAGGTCATCCTTCACGACGACTCGTCCGTCGAGGTGCGCGACAACGGTCGCGGCATCCCGGTCGACGTGGAGCCCAAGACCGGTCTGTCCGGCATCGAGGTCGTCATGACCAAGCTGCACGCCGGCGGCAAGTTCGGCGGCGGTTCCTACGCGGCCTCGGGCGGCCTGCACGGTGTGGGCGCCTCCGTCGTCAACGCGCTCTCCGCCCGCCTGGACGTCGAGGTCGACCGCAACAGCGCGACCCACTCCATCAGCTTCCGGCGCGGCGTCCCCGGCATGTTCACGGAGCAGGGGCCGGACAGCCCGTTCGATCCGGCCAATGGCCTGCGCAAGGGGAAGCGGGTTCCGAAGACCCGTACCGGTACCCGGGTGAGGTACTGGGCGGACCGCCAGATCTTCCTCAAGGACGCCAAGCTCAACCTGGAGAACCTGTACCAGCGGGCCCGCCAGACAGCGTTCCTCGTCCCCGGCCTCACGATCGTCGTGCGCGACGAGCGAGGGATCGATGGCGAGGGCAAGACGGAAGAGGTCTTCCGTTTCGACGGCGGGATCAGCGAATTCTGTGAGTACCTGGCTCAGGACAAGGCGGTCTGCGACGTCCAGCGCCTGACCGGAACGGGTACGTTCAAGGAGACGGTCCCGGTCCTCGACGATCGTGGGCACATGACCCCGACCGAGGTCACCCGTGAGCTCGGTGTCGACATCGCGCTGCGCTGGGGCACCGGGTACGACACCAACGTCAAGTCCTTCGTCAACATCATCGCCACCCCCAAGGGCGGCACCCACGTGACCGGATTCGAGCGTTCGCTCACCAAGACGGTCAACGAGGTGCTGCGCTCCGCCAAGATGCTGCGGGTGGCCGAGGACGACGTCGTCAAGGACGACGCCCTGGAAGGCCTCACGGCGGTCGTCACCGTACGGCTCGCGGAACCGCAGTTCGAAGGGCAGACCAAGGAGGTGCTCGGCACCTCGGCCGCCAACCGGATCGTCGCCAATGTGGTGGCCAAGGAGCTCAAGGCGTTCCTGACCTCGACGAAGCGGGACGCCAAGGCCCAGGCCAGGGCGGTGCTCGAAAAGGCGGTGGCAGCCGCCCGTACACGCATCGCGGCACGTCAGCACAAGGACGCCCAGCGCCGCAAGACCGCACTGGAGTCCTCCTCGCTGCCGGCCAAGCTCGCCGACTGCCGCAGCGACGACGTGGACCGCAGCGAGCTCTTCATCGTCGAGGGCGACTCGGCGCTCGGTACGGCCAAGCTGGCCCGGAACAGTGAGTTCCAGGCCCTGCTGCCGATCCGGGGCAAGATCCTCAATGTCCAGAAGTCATCCGTCTCGGACATGCTCAAGAACGCCGAGTGCGGCGCCATCATCCAGGTCATAGGGGCGGGGTCCGGGCGGACCTTCGACATCGACTCCGCCCGCTACGGCAAGATCGTCCTGCTGGTCGACGCCGATGTCGACGGCGCCCACATCCGATGCCTGCTGCTGACCCTTTTCCAGCGGTACATGCGTCCGATGGTCGAGGCGGGACGCGTGTTCGCCGCGGTTCCGCCGCTGCACCGGATCGAGCTGGTCCAGCCCAAGAAGGGCCAGGACAAGTACATCTACACGTACTCCGACGGTGAACTGCGCCAGACGCTGCTGGAGCTCCAGCGCAAGAACGTCCGGTACAAGGACTCGATCCAGCGCTACAAGGGTCTCGGCGAGATGGACGCCGACCAGCTGGCGGAGACCACCATGGACCCGCGCCACCGCACGCTGCGACGGATCAACATCGGGGACCTGGAATCCTCCGAGCAGGTCTTCGATCTGCTCATGGGCAACGAGGTCGCCCCCCGCAAGGAGTTCATCACCAGCTCGGCGGCCACGTTGGACCGCTCGCGCATCGACGTCTGACAGGTCTCCACCCACGATCAACCCCCGGGCCGATCTGCCGGCCCCGGCGACTCCGTAGCGTCGAAGGCGATGAACCTTCCCGCACTTCGGAGGCTGCCATGTCCGGGCTCTTCAACGTCCTGGTGATCGTCGCCGTCATCGCTCTCGTCGTGGTCCGCCAGTTCTCCGCGCGGCGGATCGCCGAGGACAAGCGCTGGTGGCTTCTGCCGGGCGTTCTGCTTGTTCTCTCCGTGCGTGAGAAGGGGCTGACCGATCCGCGCCACGAGGCGCTGTCCCTGGTGATTCTCGGGGCCGGACTCCTGGTGGGACTGGTCACCGGCGCCGGCTGGGGCTGGACTGCCCGGCTGTGGCGCGAGCAGGACGGCACGCTGTGGAGCCGAGGCACCGGAGCCACCGTCTTCGTATGGACCGGCGGAGTGGCTCTGCGGGCGGCTCTCGCCGGGGGAGCGCTGCTGCTGGGCATCCACCAGGGCACCGCCGCATTGCTGGCCGCACTCGCCATGACGCTGTTCGCACGCGGTGGGGTGCTGACCTGGCGGGCCCGGCGGATGTGTCCGTCGTACGGTGTCGCCGCCGAGGGCATATCGGCGCATTCGGTCTGGAAGGACCGCGTGTGACCCGCAGCGCCTGGACGAGCTGGCCCTCCCGGGAAGCCCTCGCCAGGATGAACCGGACCCCCCACCGGGCCATGATCGGGTGGGCCGTGCGGATAGCCGTGGCGGCGGGTCTGCTCTGGAGCACCTACAACGACACGGGGTTCGGGCCCTGGGGGATCGTGACCGGCCTGCTGGGAGTGGCAGGCTGCGCCGTGGCCGCACGGGCCTTCCTCCGTACCACTCTGCATCACCGCCTGTGGCCGTCGCTTGCGCTGCTGGTGCTCCTCCTGCTCGCGGCGTTCGGAGCACAGGAAGCGGGGGCCGGGATGCTCGCCGCGGTGCTGTGGTGCGGATGTGCGGTCACGGCTCTGGAGCGGCTGCCGCTCAGCGCGGCCGTGCCGTCCACGCTGGTGGCCCTCGGCGCCTACGCGGTCGTCGAGGGCGACGGGTGGCTGACCACGGCGGTCACCACCGGGGGGCTCTGCCTTGCGGGATATGTCCTGCGGCTCGACGCGGAGGCCCGCGGCAACAGTCAGCGGCTTCTGGAGCAGGAGCGGGCCGCGAGGGTGGCGGAGGCCGGGACGGCCGCGTTGGACGAGCGTTCCAGGATCGCCCGCGAGATCCACGACGTGCTTGCCCACAGCCTCTCCGCGCAGCTCGTGCATCTGGAGGCGGCCCGGCTGCTGATCGAGCGGGAACCGCCCGGCGAGTTCCGGGATCGGGTTCTGGCACGGGTGGTCGCCGCCCGGTCCATGGCGGGGGAAGGGCTCACGGAGACCAGACAGGCGCTCTCCGCGCTGCGCGGGGAGATGACCCCGGTGGAGGACTTCCTGCGCCATCTGACGGTCGCCGAACCGGCCCGGGTGACGGTGCGGGGAGAGCGCAGGCACCTGCCGGTGGAAGCCTCCCAGGCGATCAGGAGGGTGGCGCAGGAGGCCTTGACCAACGCTCGCAAGCACGCGCCGGGGTCCACCGTGCTCGTGACGCTGGAGTACCTGCCTGACGCGATCGCCCTGGAAGTACGCGATTCGGGTGGTTGCCGGTCCGCGGACGAGCTGGCTGTCAGCGGCTCCGGTTACGGTCTGCTGGGAATGAGGGAGCGCGCCGAACTGCTCGGCGGGACGCTGGACGCCGGGCCGGGTGAGGAGGGGTTCGTGGTGAATCTGCGGGTGCCCGCGTGAGCGCGCGGGTAGTGGTCGCCGACGATCAGTCGGTGGTCCGCGAAGGCATCGTCATGCTGCTGGGGCTGCTGCCCGGAATCGAGGTGATCGGATCGGCGAAGGACGGGGACGAGGCGGTCCGGCTCGTGGCCGAGCTCGCCCCGGATGTCGTCCTGATGGACCTGCGGATGCCCCGCTGTGACGGGGTGGAGGCGACACGGCGTATCCGCCGGGAGTACCCCGGTACGCAGGTCGTGGTGCTCACCACCTTCGCGGACGACGACTCGCTCCTCGCCGCGCTGCGGGCCGGAGCACGCGGCTATCTGACCAAGGACGCCCGGGGCGAAGAGATCGTGCGGGCCATCGAGGCGGTGCTGTCGGGCGAGGCAGGACTGTCCCCCACCGTGCAGCGGCGTCTGGTGGAGCGGGTCACCGCGGCCCCGGTCCCGGACGTCCGGGACGCCTCGGCGGAGTTGCCCGACGGGCTGACGCCCCGTGAGGCCGAGGTGCTCGTGCTCGCCGCCGAGGGACTGTCCAATCCCGAGATCGCCCGCAGCCTGCACATCTCGAAGGCGACGGTGAAGACCCATATCAACAACCTCTTCGCCAAGACGGGGGTGCGCGACAGAGCGCAGGCGGTGCGCTATGCGTACGTTCGGGGACTCGCGCGCCTGTCCGGATCTTCCGTCACCTGAAGAGGTGAAGCCCGACGAATGATGTGTCCGGGATCTTCCCGATCTGCCCGTGGTTGGCTGCGCGGCCAAGGAGGCCCGTGGACAAGGGAGTTGCTCGGTGGAGAAGGAAGCAGGGTCCGATGCCGCGGGGGTGCGGCTGGTTGACCCGTGGTACGACGCGCCGGTTTCCGGCCGGGGCGGGCCGGGCGGCATCGGTCGGGGCTCACCCGGTGGCGTACCGGGACCGGTGGGTCCGCGGCAGGGGCTCAGTGCGGCCGACATCTACGTCGAGGTGCAGCGCAGCGAGGCGTTTCGCGAGGTGCGCCGCCGGTACCGGCGTTTCGTGGTTCCCGCTGTCGCCGCCTTCCTCCTCTGGTACCTCGCCTATGTCGTCGCGGCGACCACGGCGAGCGGGCTGATGGCCCGTCCCGTGGTGGGTGCCGTCAATGTCGCCATGGTGGCGGGGCTCGGGCAGTTCCTCACCACGTTCCTGCTCACCTGAGCGTATTCCCGGCACGCGCGACTGCGCAGGGACCGGGCGGCGCTCGATCTCCGGTGGGACACCCAGGAGATGACGAGAGGGATCACGCGTTGAGAGGGGACCATCAGACGCTGGCGCTGCTGCTGTTCAGCGCGTTCATCGCCGTGACGCTCGGCATCACCACCTGGGTGAGCCGTAACCGGCAGGGCTCCGCAGAGGAGTTCTACGCCGGGGGCGGCTGTTCGCGCCCATGGAGAATGGATTCGCCATCGCCGGTGACTACATGTCGGCGGCCTCGTTCCTCGGGATCTCCGGGCTGATCGCCCTCTTCGGATACGACGGCGTGCTCTACTCGGTGGGCTTCCTGGTCGCCTGGCTGGTCGTTCTGCTGCTCGTCGCCGAACTCCTCCGCAACTGCGGCCGGTTCACGGTCGCGGACGTGGTCGCCGCCCGGATGGCGGAGCGCCCGGTGCGCATTGCCCTCGGCGCCTCGTCCGTCACCGTCTCCGTGCTGTACCTGGTGGCGCAGATGGTGGGGGCGGGCAGCCTCGTCGCCCTGCTGCTCGGCGGTACGAGCGATGCCGCCCGGTCCTGGACGGTGGTCGGTGTCGGGGCGCTCATGGTGATCTATGTGTCGCTGGGCGGGATGCGGGCCACCACCTGGATCCAGATCGTCAAGGCCGTTCTGCTGATGGCCGGGGCCATCGCGCTCACGGTGCTCGTCCTGGCGCACTTCCACGGCAACGTCAACGCCCTGCTGAACACCGCCGCCGAACGCAGCGGCCACGGCAAGGAGTTCCTCTCTCCCGGGCTCAGGTACGGCGGGGACTGGACGGCGCGCTTCGACTTCATCAGCCTGGGGCTGGCACTGGTGCCCGGCACGGCCGGACTGCCGCACATCCTGTCGCGCTTCTACACCGTGCCCACCGCGCGTGCCGCCCGCCGCTCGGTCGTCTGGTCCATCGGCCTCATCGGCAGTTTCTACCTGATGACGATCGTGCTCGGGTTCGGGGCGGCGGCGCTCGTCGGCCCGGCGGACGTACGGGCCTCGAACGCGGCCGGGAACACGGCGGTTCCGCTGCTGGCCCTGGTTCTCGGCGGCGGTGAGGGTTCCACCGGCGGAACGGTTCTCTTCGCGGTCGTCGCTGCCGTCGCCTTCGCCACCATCCTGGCCGTCGTGGCCGGGATCACGCTCGCCTCCTCCGCCTCCGTCGCCCACGACCTCTACGCTTCGCTCCGGCGTCCGGGCGCCGAGAAGCGCGGCGAGGTCGCCGTCGCCCGGATCGCCGCCGCCGGTATCGGGGCGGTCGCCATCGCGCTGAGCCTCATCGCCCAGAATCTGAACGTGGCCTTCCTGGTGGGTCTGGCCTTCGCCGTGGCGGCCTCGGCGAACCTTCCGGCGCTGCTCTACTCACTGTTCTGGCGCAACTTCACCACCCGGGGCGCGGTCTGGGCGGTCCACGGCGGGCTGATCCCCTCCGTCGTCCTCGTGCTGCTTTCCCCGGTCGTCTCCGGGAGCCCCGCCGCGCTGTTCCCCGGGGCCGACTTCCAGCTCTTCCCCCTGGAGAACCCGGGACTCGTCTCCATCCCACTGGGCTTCCTGGCCGGATGGATCGGCACGGTCACCTCACCCGGCCCGCCCGACGAGGCCAAGCACGCGGAGACGGAGGTCCGTGCCCTGACAGGTGCGGGTGCGGTGAAGCGGGGGAGCCCGCTCCCGGGCCGTCGCGGTCCTGCCTCGGCCGGTCCTCCCGGTCCTGCCGGTCCTCCCGGTCCTGCCGGTCGTGCGGTCCTGCCGGTCGCGACGAGTGACAGGCGGCTCTAGGCGCCCGTCGTCCAGGTGTAGCGGTGTTCCGGGCGGCCCGTCTCGCCGTAACGCAGGGTCAGGCGGACCCGGCCGGTGCGTTCCAGGAGCTTCAGATAGCGCTGGGCCGTCTGGCGGCTCATTCCGGCGCTCTCCGCGATCTCCTGGGCGGAGAGCGGGTTGTCGGCGGTCCGCAGCGCCTGCCGGACCAGTTCCGCCGTGGTGGGTGAGTGCCCCTTGGGGAGGTCGGGTTCGCCGGCCGCCCACAGTGCGCCGAAGAGCCGGTCCACCTCGGTCTGCTCGGCCTCGCCGTCTCCGCCGAGGGCGTGGCGCAGTGCCGCGTACGCCTCCAGTTTGGTCCGCAGACCCGCGTACGTGAACGGCTTGACCAGGTACTGGAGCGCACCGTGCCGCATCGCCGCCCGGACCGTGGCGACATCGCGTGCCGCCGTCACCATGATCACGTCGACGTGGTGGCCGAGGCCGCGCAGTTCACGTACCACCGCGAGGCCGTTCCGGTCGGGAAGGTAGTGGTCGAGCAGGATCAGGTCCACGGGGACCGCTTCGATCCTGGAGAGGGCCTCGGCCGCGGAGTGGGCCTGCGCGGCCACCCGGAAACCGGGCACCTTGGCGACGTAGGCCGCGTTGATCTGCGCGACCCGGATGTCGTCGTCCACCACCAGGACCTGGATCAACGGTTCTCTCCTGACGTCGCCGGATGCGCGGGGACCTGTGTGCCGCCCGGCTCGGGTTCGCTCAGGGCTTCCGGCAGCACGACCGTGAACACCGCTCCACCGTCCGCGGACTCCGCGACGCCCACACTGCCGCCCTGGCGCTCGGCCAGCCGCCGCACCAGCGGAAGTCCCAGGCCCCGCTTGCCGTGTGCCGGGAGCTCCTTGGTCGACCAGCCTTCAGTGAAGATCGACTCGTACTGGCCGGGGGGCACGCCGGGACCACTGTCATGGACCCGCAGGATCACCGTACGGCCTTCCGTCCGCAGGCCCACCTCGATGCGCGCCTCGGCGGAGCCGGCCGCCGCGTCCAGGGCGTTGTCGACCAGGTTGCCGACGACCGTGACCAGACCCCGGGGGTCCACCAGCCGGTCCGGCAGCAGCGAGCCGGGAGCCATGCGCAGCGAGACACCGCGCTCCGCCGCGACCGTGGCCTTGCCGACCAGCAGAGCGGCCAGCAGCGGATCGCGTACCTTCTCGGTGACCTGTTCGGCCGTAGCCCGGTGGACCCCGACGACCTCGGTGACGAACTCCATCGCGTCCTCGTGCATCTCCAGCTCCAGGAGGCCGAGAAGGGTGTGCAGACGGTTCGCGTGCTCGTGGTCCTGGGCGCGCAGCGCATCGATCAGGCCACGGGTGGAGTCGAGTTCACGGCCGAGATGTTCGAGCTCGGTGCGGTCGCGCAGGGTCACCACGGCGCCACCGTCGTCCGTGGGCATCCGGTTGGCGAGCAGGACCCGGCTGCCCCGTACGGTCAGGAGATCGTCGCCGACGACGCGTCCGGCCAGCACATCCGCGGTCCTCCCGCTGCCCAGCACCTCGTCGAGGGGGCGGCCGGCGGCGTCCGGGCCGAGGCCCAGCAGACGCTGCGCCTCGTCGTTCAGCAGCCGGACGTGCCCCGTCCGGTCCAGGGCGACCACTCCTTCGCGGATGCTGTGCAGCATGGCCTCGCGTTCCGTCAGGAGCGCGGAGATATCGGAGAACGCCAGGTCATGGGTCTGCCGCTGGAGGCGGCGGGAGATCAGATAGGCGGCCAGCGCGCCGACGGCCAGTGCACCGCCCGCGTACGCGAGCAGTCCGGGGATCGCCGCGAGCAGCCGGGCGCGGACGCTGTCGTACGCGATTCCGACCGAGACCGCCCCGACGACCTGACCGGACGCGTCGAGAAGCGGCACCTTGCCGCGGGCGGAGCGGCCGAGAGTCCCGCTGTCGATCTCCATGACGTCCCGGCCCGCGAGCGCCTCGCTGGGATCGGTGGACACGACCCTGCCGATCCGGTGGGTCTCGGTGTGCGACCAGCGCACTCCTCTGCCGTCCATGATCACGACGTACTCGGCACCGGTGGACCGTCTGATCCGCTCGGCCACGGACTGCACGGGGCCCCGCGGCGAGGGCTCCGTGGTGAGGAGGTCCCTCGTGATCTGCGGCTGGGCCGCCGTGCTCTGGGCGATGGCGAGGGCGCGGCGCATCGCCTGGTCGTCGAGCTGGGCACTGAGCGGAGCCAGGAAGAGGCCGGTGACCAGCACCGTGACACCCGTGATGATGGTCAGCTGCATCAGCAGTACCTGGGAGAAGACCCGCTTCGGCCAGCCGAACCGGCGCGGTCCCCGGACGGTGGTCGGTGGGGTGCTCATCGTACGAACGGTAGAGCCGACTCCCGCCCTTCCGGAAATCTCGCCGGATGACGCTTCGCGGGACGGGCTCCGGCCGGCTCCGGGCCGGCTCGGTGCGGCCCCGCTCAGCTCCGGACGGCTTTGCGCCAGAAGGCTCCGGATGCCTTCGCCGTACGACTACCGGGGCGGATCCTCCCCGTGCCCTTCCCCTGGTGCCGGTGTGGGCAACGGCTGCGGCGGGCGGGGGCCTCCGTACTGTCCACTGGGCCGCATCCGCAGTGGGCGTTCCGCGTACTCCTCCAGCGCATGGGCGATCCAGCCCGCCGTACGGGACACCGCGAACACCGTCTCGCCCGCCTCCGCCGGCATGCCGCAGGAGACCGAGAGGACAGCGAGGGCCAGGTCGATATTGGCGTGCAGGGGGGTGTGCCGGGCTGTCGTGCTCACCACGTCACGGGCCGCCGCCAGTGCGTCGGCCGCCTGTGGCACCTTCTCCAGCAGGGCGAACAGGGTCCGGCCGCGGGGGTCCTCACCCGTGTACAGCCGGTGTCCCAGCCCCGGCACCCTGCGGCCGGTCCGGAGATGGTCGGCGACGACCGGGGCCGCGCCACCCCGGTCCACGACCTCCGTCAGCATCCGGTGGGCCAGGCCGCTCGCGGCGCCGTGCAACGGCCCCTCCAGAACGCCGAGACCCGCGGAGACCACGGCGTACGGATGGGCGTGGGCGGACGCGGCGACCCGTGCGGCCAGTGTCGAGGCCGCCAGGTCGTGGTCGATCAGCAGAACCAGAGCAGTGTCCAGCACCGCGAGCGAGGCCGGGTCGGCGGGCCGCGCGGTGAGCCTGGGCCACAGCTGCTGGGCGAGCGTGCCGGAGCCGTCCTCGTCCCGCCCGCCGTCCTCGTCCCGCCCGGCGCCCTCGCCCGGCCCGGCGCCCTCGCCCGGCTTCGCGCCCCCGATCACCGGGAGTGCGCCGACCAGAGTGGGAATCAGGCTGCGGGCGCTGCTGAGCACCGCGCGGGGCGACAGGTCGAACCGCAGCGGGTCCGCGGCCGCCGCGGCGATCACCGCCACCCGCAGCCGGTCCGTCGAGCCGCTGTGCGCGGGCAGCGCGCCGACCGCCCGGCGCGCCGCGGCGAGCGCCGCGGCGGGTGCGTCGAAGCGCACCCCCGGCCGGAGCTCACCCGTCCACAGCCACTCGGCGACCTCCTCGTAGCCGTACTCCCGGGCCAGCTCGGTCGCGTCGACCCCGCGGAAGTAGTACCGGTCCTGCTCGATGAGGGTGATGCCGGTACGGAAGACGAGATCATTCCCGGCCGGTGTGTGCTCGCGCCGCCCCGTACGCCGGACCAGGGCCTCGACCTCGGCGGCGTCGAACGTGCTGCCGCGCCCGCCGGGGGCGCGCACGCTGCTCAGCTGGCCCCTGCTGACGTACGCGTACACCGTCTCGGGCTTCACGCCCAGCAGTTCGGCGGTCTCCCGTGTGGTGAGCCGCCGTCCTCCGGCCGCGCTCTCCGGCTCGCAGCGGGAGCCGGAGGCGTGCGCTGCTTGATCCGTCATGGTGCCCACCGTATCCACGCATTCCTCGGCTTCCATCCATACACATACGTTGATTCAATCAATATTGACAGGAATTAAGTCAAGCATGGACAGTCGAATCAATATTGGGAGTCACGGAAAAGAGATCCTGAGATGCCGGCCACGACCCACAGCACCGCCCCCCTCGACGTACCCCGCGGCCTCGCGGGAGTCGTCGTCACCGACACCGCTCTCGGCGACGTACGCGGGCGTGAGGGCTTCTACCACTACCGCCAGTACTCGGCGATCGAGCTGGCGCGGACCCGCAGCTTCGAGGACGTCTGGTACCTGATGTTCCACGGCGAGCTGCCCGACCGGGCCGCCCGCGCCGACTTCGCCGCCCGCACCGCGGCCCTTCGCCGGCTGCCCGCCGAGGTGCGCGGGGCGCTGCCCGCCATCGCCCGCGCGGGCGCGGTGCCGGGCCCGCTCGCCGGACTGCGCACCGCGCTCTCCCTGCTCGGGGCCTCGGCCGGATTCCGCCCGGTGTACGACATCGGGGCCCCGAGCCGCCGCGACGACGCCCTCGCCGCCTGCGCCGCCGTACCCACCGTGCTCACCGCCCTGTACCGGCTCGGCCAGGGCCTCGATCCGGTGGAGCCGCGCGAGGACCTGCCCCATGCCGCGAACTACCTGTACATGCTCACCGGCGCGGAACCGGCCACCGCGCACGTCAGGGCGGTCGAGCAGTACCTCATCTCCACCGTCGACCACGGCTTCAACGCCTCGACGTTCACCGGCCGGGTCGTGGCCTCCACCGGCGCCGACATGGCCGCCTGCCTGGTCGCCGCCGTGGGCGCGCTCTCCGGGCCGCTGCACGGCGGAGCGCCCAGCCGGGCCCTGGACACGCTGGACGCGATCGGCACCCCGGACCGTATCGACGGCTGGATCCGCGAACAGGTCCTCTCGGGCGCACGCATCATGGGCTTCGGGCACCCCGTCTACCGCACCGAGGACCCGCGTTCCCGCATGCTGAGGGGCATCGCCCAGGGCTTCGGCGGCCCGCTCGTCGACTTCGCCGTCGAGGTGGAACGACAGGTCGAGGCCATCCTCGCCGAGCTCAAGCCGGGACGTGAGCTGCACACCAACGTGGAGTTCTACGCCGGGGTCGTCATGGAGCTCTGCGGGCTGCCGCGCGAGATGTTCACACCCACTTTCTGCGCGGCGCGCGTGGTCGGATGGAGCGCCAATATCCTGGAGCAGGCGGAGGACTCGAAGATCATCCGCCCGGCGGCCCGCTACGTCGGTACCCCTCCGCCGCAGCCGGTCCCGGCACCCTGACGACATTCCGAGGAAGGCCCCCGTTGCCCCCGCCCCGCGCCCCGCAGATCCCGGTCGTCGTCCTCGCCGGCTTCCTGGGATCAGGCAAGACCACGCTGCTCAACCACCTGCTCCGCAACCGGGCCGGCAACCGGATCGGCGTGATCGTCAATGACTTCGGGGCCATCGAGATCGACGCCATGACCGTCGCGGGGCAGGTCGGCTCGACGGTCTCGCTGGGTAACGGCTGTCTGTGCTGCGCCGTCGACGCGAGCGAACTCGACACCTTCCTGGAGACGCTGACGCGGCCCTCCGCCCGCCTCGATGTGATCGTCATCGAGGCGAGCGGCCTCGCCGAACCCCAGGAGCTCGTACGGATGCTGCTGGCCAGCGACAACCCGCACATCCTGTACGGGGGACTGGTCGAGGTCGTCGACGCCGCCGAGTTCGACCGGACCAGGGAACGCCACCCGGAGATCGAACGCCATCTCGCCGTCGCCGATCTCGTCGTGCTGAACAAGACCGACCGGGTGGACGGGGCGGAGCACGAGCGGCTGCGCGCGGACGTCGCGGCCCTCGGCAGCCGGGCGGCCGTCATCTCCGCTGTTCACGGCCGGATCGACCCCGAGCTGCTCTTCGACCCCGCGGTGCGGCCGGACGCCGAGGAGAAGGCCCGTCAGCTCACCTTCGAGGATCTGCTCCTCGACACGTGCGAGCCGGGGGAGCAGGGGCACGCGAGCCATCTGCACGCCGCGTACGAGAGCGTCGCCTTCACCTCCGACGAGCCGATGGACCCCCGCCGGTTCCTCGCGTTCCTCGACTCCAGGCCCGAGGGCCTCTACCGGATCAAGGGGTTCGCCGACTTCGGTGAGGGTGACCTGGCGAACAAGTACGCCCTGCACGCGGTGGGAAGATTTCTGCGCTTCGTTCCGCGGCCCTGGGCCCGGGGCGAGCGGCGGCTCACCCAGCTGGTCCTGATCGGCTCGGGCATCGACGCCGAGGCCCTGCACAAGGACCTCGCCGACTGCCGCGTACCCACCGATTCCGTGAATGTCCCTCACGATGCCGGGAACGCCTCACCGGGCGCCGGGCCGCACGGCGCGCATCACCACGCCGGACTGGACGCGGCTCACGACGCCGGGCAGGACGCGGCTCACGACGCGTCGCGCACCGCGTCCCAGGATCACGTGGACCGTGAGCGTCGGGAGCACCATGAGCGCAGCATGTGGGGCGTCCTGAGGTACGTACAACAGCCGGCCGACGCGGACTGAGGGCTGTCCCGCAGTCCCCTGGCGGGCCAGGGAACTGCGGGAGGGACAGCTCGCGGCGCGGCGGCCGGGCGCCGGGCCGGTTACACCGGTCCGGCGATCACCGCCACCGGCTGGAGCAGCGGTGTGCCCGAACCGTCGCGTCGCGGATCCGGGGCGGGCAGCCGCGCCGGGGTGCCGTTCTTCTGGGCGGCCCGCGCCGGGACCGCACCCGCCCAGGCGAACACCAGGACGTCCTCACCCTTCAGGAAGCGCTGGCAGCGCACCCCGCCCGTCGCCCGGCCCTTGCGCGGGTACTGGTCGAACGGGGTGAGCTTCGACGTCAGTTCCGAATCGTCCAGCGTGCCGTGCGACCCGGCGACCGTGAACACCACCGCGTCCGCGGCGGGGTCCACCGCGGCGAACGAGAGCACCTCAGCCCCCGCGGTGAGCTTGACGCCCGCCATACCTCCGGCCGCCCGGCCCTGCGGGCGCACCTGCGCCGCCGGATAGCGCAGCAACTGCGCGTCGGAGGTGATGAAGACCAGGTCCTCCTCGCCCGTACGCAGCTCCGTCGCGCCCACGATGCGGTCACCGTCCTTGAGGGCGATGACCTCCAACTCGTCCTTGTTGGCCGGGTAGTCGGGCACCACCCGTTTCACCACTCCCTGGAGGGTGCCGATCGCCAGGCCCGGCCCGGACTCGTCCAGCGTGGTGAGGCAGATCAGCTCCTCGCCCGTCTCCAGGGTGAGGAACTCCGAGATCTGTGCCCCGCCCGAGAGGTTGGGGGCGGCGTGGGTGTCCGGCAGCTGGGGCAGATCGATCACCGCGATCCGCAGCAGCCGCCCGGTCGACGTCACCGCGCCCACGTCGCCGCGGGCCGTGGCCGGGACGGCCGACACGATCACGTCGTGCTTGGCGCGCTTGGCGTCCTCCGCCACCACGATCGGATCGCCGTTGGCCGTACGGGCCAGCAGACCGGTCGAGGAGAGCAGCACCCGGCACGGGTCGTCCGCGACCTCCAGCGGTACGGAGGCGACCTGTGAGCCCGCGGACTCCAGCAGCACCGTGCGCCGGTCCGTGCCGAACTTCTTCGCCACCGCGGCCAGCTCGGAGGAGACGAGCCTGCGCAGCTCCGTGTCGGACTCCAGGATCGCGGTCAGCGCGTCGATCTCGCTGGTGAGCCGGTCGCGCTCGCTCTCCAGCTCGATACGGTCGAACCGGGTGAGCCGGCGCAGCGGGGTGTCCAGGATGTACTGCGTCTGGATCTCGCTCAGCGAGAAGCGCTCCATGAGCCGCTCCTTCGCCTGCGCCGAGTTGTCGCTGTCCCGGATGAGCCGGATGACCTCGTCGATGTCGAGCAGCGCGACGAGCAGGCCCTCGACCAGATGCAGCCGGTCGCGGCGCTTGGCACGGCGGAACTCGCTGCGTCGGCGGACCACCTCGAAGCGGTGGTCGAGATAGACCTCCAGCAGCTCCTTGAGGCCCAGGGTCAGCGGCTGGCCGTCGACCAGTGCCACGTTGTTGATGCCGAAGGACTCCTCCATCGGCGTCAGCTTGTAGAGCTGCTCCAGCACGGCCTCCGGCACGAAGCCGTTCTTCACCTCGACGACCAGGCGCAGGCCGTGGGCGCGGTCGGTGAGGTCCTTGACGTCCGCGATGCCCTGGAGCTTCTTCGCCGAGACCAGGTCCTTGATCTTGGCGATCACCTTCTCCGGGCCGACGGTGAAGGGCAGTTCGGTGACGACGAGGCCCTTGCGGCGCGCCGTCACGTCCTCCACGGCGACGGTCGCTCGGATCTTGAACGTGCCGCGTCCCGCGGCGTACGCGTCCTTGATGCCTCCGAGGCCCACGATCCGGCCACCGGTCGGCAGGTCGGGACCGGGGACGAACCGCATCAGCGTTTCCAGGTCGGCGGCCGGGTGCTTGATGAGGTGGCGGGCCGCGGCGATGAC
Organism: Streptomyces sp. NBC_01237; assembly: GCF_035917275.1. Taxonomy (NCBI): domain Bacteria; kingdom Bacillati; phylum Actinomycetota; class Actinomycetes; order Kitasatosporales; family Streptomycetaceae; genus Streptomyces; species Streptomyces sp. NBC_01237. Next base: position 6,847,471 of record NZ_CP108508.1, read on the forward strand.
CTCGCCCAGGTTGTGCGGGGGCATGTTGGTGGCCATGCCGACCGCGATCCCGGACGCGCCATTGACCAGGAGATTGGGATAGGCGGCCGGGAGGACGACCGGCTCCCGCTCCTGGCCGTCGTAGTTCGACTGAAAATCGACGGTGTCCTCGTCGATCGACTCCGTCATCAATGACGTGGCGTCGGCCATCCGGCACTCGGTGTAACGCATGGCGGCCGGCGGGTCGTCGTTGCCGAGCGAGCCGAAGTTGCCGTGTCCGTCGACGAGGGGGAGCCGCATCGAGAACGGCTGGGCCATGCGCACCAGGGCGTCGTAGATCGACGCGTCGCCGTGCGGGTGCAACTTACCCATGACTTCGCCGACCACGCGGGCGCACTTCACATAGCCGCGGTCGGGGCGCAGTCCCATCTCGTTCATCTGGGACACGATGCGGCGGTGCACGGGCTTCATACCGTCACGGGCGTCGGGCAGGGCCCTGGAGTAGATCACCGAGTACGCGTACTCGAGGAAGGAGCCCTGCATTTCGTCGACGACGTCGATGTCGAGGATCTTCTCCTCGAAGTCGTCCGGCGGCGGCGGGGTCTTCGTGCTACGGCGGGCCATCGCGGCTGCGACTCCTTCACAGATTCTGTTCGGGCAACCTGAGGTTCTGACGCGGACCATTGTGGACCGCCGCACTGACAACGCCGACCTCGACCCGTCCGAAGCGGTCCGAAGCGCTCCGCCGGGGCCCGCGGAGGGGCCCGCTTGCGGCAGCATCTACGACAACATCGACGGAACGGGAACTTCGCCAGGTGTCGGTGCGCTTGCTTACAGTGGCAGGTCTGGCAGGAAATCCAGTATCGCGATCGAAGGGACGTACATGCCCATGGGTCACACGGCCACAGCACAGGCCGGCTCCGGCGGCTTGACAGCGACCGAGCACCGCCTGGCCAACGGTCTGCGTGTGGTGCTCTCGGAGGACCATCTGACCCCGGTCGCCGCGGTCTGCCTCTGGTACGACGTCGGGTCGCGCCACGAGGTCAAGGGACGCACCGGCCTGGCTCACCTTTTCGAGCACTTGATGTTCCAGGGCTCGGGCCAGGTCAAGGGGAACGGGCACTTCGAGCTCGTACAGGGGGCCGGTGGCTCGCTCAACGGGACGACCAGCTTCGAGCGGACCAACTACTTCGAGACCATGCCCACCCACCAGGTGGAGCTGGCTCTCTGGCTGGAAGCCGACCGCATGGGCTCGCTCCTCGCCGCGCTCGACGAGGAGTCCATGGAGAACCAGCGCGACGTCGTGAAGAACGAACGGCGTCAGCGCTACGACAACGTGCCCTACGGCACCGCGTTCGAGAAGCTGACGGCCCTCGCGTACCCGGAGGGCCACCCGTACCACCACACGCCGATCGGCTCGATGGCCGACCTGGACGCGGCAACCCTGGAAGACGCGCGTACGTTCTTCCGTACGTACTACGCCCCGAACAACGCGGTGCTCTCCGTGGTCGGCGACATCGACCCCGAGCAGACGCTCGCCTGGATCGAGAAGTACTTCGGCTCCATCCCGTCCCACGACGGCAAGCAGCCGCCGCGCGACGGCACGCTCCCCGAGGTGATCGGTGAGCAGCTGCGCGAAGTGGTGCACGAGGAGGTCCCGGCGCGTGCGCTGATGGCGGCCTACCGGCTGCCGCACGACGGCACGCGCGCGTGCGACGCCGCGGATCTGGCGCTGACCGTGCTGGGCGGGGGCGAGTCCTCCCGGCTGCACAACCGGCTGGTCCGCCGAGACCGTACGGCGGTGGCCGCCGGGTTCGGGCTGCTGAGGCTCTCCGGCGCGCCCTCGCTGGGCTGGCTGGACGTCAAGACGTCCGGTGGCGTCGAGGTGCCGCAGATCGAGGCCGCGGTGGACGAGGAGCTGGCCCGGTTCGCCACCGAGGGCCCCACGCCCGAGGAAATGGAACGGGCCCAGGCCCAGTTGGAGCGCGAGTGGCTGGACCGGCTCGGTACGGTCGCGGGCCGCGCCGATGAACTGTGCCGGTACGCCGTGCTGTTCGGCGACCCGCAGCTCGCCCTGACCGCCGTGCAGCGCGTGCTGGACGTCACCGCGGAGGAGGTCCGGGTCGCCGCCGAAGCGGCCCTGCGCCCCGACAACCGGGCGGTCCTGGTCTATGAGCCGGTCGAGCCGGCGGACGAGGCCGCGGCCGACGCCCCGGAGGCCGCAGAGGCCGCCGAGGGCACCGACGCGCCCGAGGGAGCGGACAAGTGAGCGACGCCGCCGTGACTGGAGTAGCCATGGAGTACCACCCGCAGCCCACCCCCGGCGTGGCGCGGCCCTGGGCGTTTCCCGCCCCCGAGCGCGGTGCGCTGCCCAACGGGCTGACCGTGCTGCGCTGTCACCGGCCCGGCCAGCAGGTCGTCGCCGTGGAGATCTTCCTGGACGCCCCGCTGGACGCCGAGCCCGAGGGCCTGGACGGCGTGGCCACGATCATGTCGCGGGCGCTCTCCGAGGGCACGGACAAGCACAGTGCCGAGGAGTTCGCCGCCGAGCTGGAGCGCTGCGGCGCCACCCTCGACGCGCACGCGGACCACCCCGGTGTCCGGGTCTCCCTGGAGGTTCCGGCCTCCCGGCTGGCCAAGGCGCTCGGCCTGGTCGCCGAAGCGCTGCGGGCCCCGGCCTTCGCCGAGAGCGAGATCGAGCGTCTCGTCGGCAACCGGCTGGACGAGATCCCGCACGAGCAGGCCAACCCGGCCCGCCGCGCCGCCAAGCAGCTCTCCAAGGAGCTCTTCCCGGCGACGGCGCGGATGTCGCGCCCGCGTCTGGGCACCGAGGAGACGGTGCGGCGGATCGACGCGGCGTCCGTGCGCGCCTTCTACGACGCGCACGTCCGCCCGTCCACCGCGACGGCCGTGATCGTCGGCGACCTCACCGGGATCGATGTGGACGCCCTGCTCGCCGACACCCTCGGCGACTGGTCCGGCGACTCCGCCCGGTCCCGTCCGGTGCCGCCGATCACCGCCGACGACACCGGCCGGGTGGTCATCGTGGACCGTCCCGGTGCGGTGCAGACGCAGCTGCTCATCGGCCGGATCGGCGCCGACCGGCACGACAGCGTCTGGCCCGCGCAGGTGCTGGGCACCTACTGCCTGGGCGGCACCCTCACCTCCCGGCTGGACCGGGTGCTGCGCGAGGAGAAGGGCTACACCTACGGGGTCCGGGCCTTCGGCCAGGTCCTGCGCTCGACGGCTCCCGACTCGTCCACCGGGGCTGCGGGCGCCGCGATGCTGGCGATCAGCGGCTCGGTGGACACCGAGTCCACCGGCCCGGCGCTGGGTGACCTCTGGACGGTCCTGAAGACCCTGGCCGCCGAAGGGCTGACGGATGCCGAGCGCGAGACGGCCGTGCAGAACCTGGTGGGGGTGGCCCCGCTGAAGTTCGAGACCGCCGCCTCGGTCGCCGGCACGCTGGCCGACCAGGTCGAGCAGCACCTTCCGGACGACTACCAGGCCCACCTGTACGCCCGCCTCGCCGAGACGGGAACGGTGGAGGCGACGGCCGCCGTGGTCAACGCGTTCCCGGTGGAGCGGCTCGTGACGGTCCTCGTGGGGGACGCGGCACAGATCGAGGAGCCCGTGCGGGCACTCGGTATCGGTGAGGTGTCGGTCGTCAGCGGCTGACCGGCCTGTTCGCGCAGGCGCGAAACGGCAGGAGAGGGACCCCGGCGTGATCCATATCGTCGGGGTCTTCTTCTTTGTCCTGTTCATCCGCTTTCGGGGGGAGGTTGCCTGTCTGTCCTGTGGGATGTGCGACAAAACCGGCTGTCCGTTTGGAGAGCGAAAGTGGCCCGGCTTAGCGTCGGTCCGCTGTCCGTCATCCGTATGCCGCATCCGCGGCGCCGGGCAGCCATCGCCGAGTCCCCGTCAGGCGCGAGCCTGGGGAGCCGGGGACCCATGAAGTCCCTGGGGTGAATCGGATGCCGGGTCCCGTACGGGACCCCCGGTGTCCGTAGGAGACCTTCCTGCTCCGAACCCGTCAGCTAACCCGGTAGGCGAGAAGGAAGGAAAGGATCAGCCCTCCATGGCGTTCACCCGTGCCACCGGGAAGCACCGTGCCCCGAGCCGCCTGACGCGCAAGCGTGTCCAGGTCGCCGGCGTCGCGGCTCTGGCCACCACCGGCGTCATCGGCGGTATGGCCACCCCGGCCCTCGCCGCGGACTCCGAGGCCCGCGGTGTCAGCGACACCGGCCTCACCCAGGTCATCGCCATCGAGGCGACCCTCGCCGACCGGATCGACGCCCAGGCCCAGGTCCAGGAGCACCAGGCCGAAGTGGCCGCGCGGGCGAAGGCCGAGGCGGAAGCCAAGGCGAAGGCCGCCGCCAAGGCCAAGGCTAAGGCGGAGGCCGAGCGCAAGGCCGAGGCCCGCGCCAAGGAGGCGCGCGAGGACAAGGCGCGCGCAGCCCGCGCCGCCGAGCGCACCCGGCTGACCTCCTTCCACCTCCCGGTCGCCGGTTCGTACGTCAGCACCGGCTACAAGTCCAGCGGTTCGCTCTGGTCCTCCGGCAGCCACTCCGGCGTGGACTTCCACGCGGCCTCCGGCACCTCCGTCGTCGCGGTCGGCGCCGGCACGGTCGTCGAGGCCGGCTGGGGCGGCGCGTACGGCAACAACATCGTGCTCCGGATGACGGACGGCACGTACACCCAGTACGGCCACCTCTCCTCCATCGGCGTCTCCGTCGGCCAGAGCGTCACCTCCGGCCAGCAGATCGGCCTCTCCGGCTCCACCGGCAACTCCACCGGACCGCACCTGCACTTCGAGGCGCGGACCACCGCCGAGTACGGCTCCGACATGGACCCGGTCGCCTATCTGCGCGCCCACGGCCTGAACGTCTGACCCGCGCTTCTCGCGGCTGTCCCATGGGCACGCCTTCCCGAAGGCCCCGGCTACCCGCCGGGGCCTTCGGCGATCCGCCCGCCGGATCCGCTCGCCGAGCGGTGGTCGAACCCCTGGTCGGACCCATGGCAGCCGGACCCCGGTCGAAAGTGCGGCCGAACCCGTCGCCGAACCGCTCCGTGGCCAAAAGATATCCCTGAATTCCGGCCTGCCATCGGAAATTCCGGCCGATTGCCATAGAGTCGAAGAGCAGGCGTCGATCGGCCGCGTTTCGCGGGGATTAAGGCGGAGGTTCGGATATGCGCATTCCCGCGCATTCGGTATGCACGGCAATTCGTGACGACATCGTCTCCGGTGTCTTCGAGCGCGGCAGCCGCCTCACCGAGGAGGTGCTCGCGCGTCGCTACGGGGTCTCCCGGGTCCCGGTCCGCGAGGCGCTGCGCACCCTGGAGTCCGAGGGGTTCGTCGTCACCCGCCGGCACGCCGGTGCCTGTGTGGCCGAGCCGACCGAGCAGGAGGCCGCAGACCTTCTGGAGATCCGGATGCTCCTGGAGCCGCTCGGTGCCGCACGAGCCGCCCAGCGGCGCACCGACGCCCACCTCAAGGTGTTGCGCGGCCTGGTCAGGCTGGGTCAGGAGCGGGCCCGCCGGGGCGAGGGCGAGGATCTGCGCTCGCTGGGCGGCTGGTTCCACGAGACCCTCGCGCAGGCGTCCGGCAGCCCCGGCCTCATCGCGCTCCTCACCCAGCTCCGGCACAAGACCGCCTGGATGTACGCCGTCGAGCAGCCCGCCCGGCCCGTCGACTCCTGGGCCGAGCACGGTGCCATCGTGGACGCCGTGGCACGGGGCGACGCGGAACGGGCCAGGGCGCTGGCCGTCCAGCACGCGGAGCGGGCCGTCGCCGCGCACCGGCCGCGCCGCACGGACCGCGCGGGCGGCCGCACGGCGGGCCGCGGCCGGGTGAGCGGTTCGCAACACGGCGTAAACATCGCAAGCGCCCGGCATTAACAATTTCGCCGTATACAAAGGGGAGCAATTCCGGAGGGCTTTATTTCTGCTGCCCGAAAATTTCTGCTGCCCGAATTCGACGGTGCGGGTGGTGGAGACGAAAGAGCCGCGGCGCCCTGTCGGGTGCCGCGGCTCTTTCGACGAATGAAGCCATTCTGTTCCCGGGGGGAATCAGACGGTCTCGGGGAGCTCCTCAAGACCTTCGGCGACCAGCTTCGCCAGACGGTCCAGGGCGGCCTCGGCGTTGTCGGCGTCGGACGCGAGCACGATCTCCTCGCCGCCCTGGGCGCCCAGACCGAGCACGGCGAGCATGGAGGCGGCGTTCACCGGGTTGCCGTCGGCCTTGGCGATCGTCACGGGGACGCCGGAAGCCGTGGCGGCACGGACGAAGATGGAAGCGGGGCGGGCGTGCAGGCCCTCGGCCCAACCGACGTTTACGCGGCGCTCAGCCATGGTTCTGCCCTTCACGAATCAACGGTTGTCTAGACCAGTCTCTCATGCAGTATGCGGTGCTGTGCCCGACCTCCGGCACTGCCGCGCCGCCGGTCGGCCTCCCCAGACTGCCCCGGCCCCGATCCCTCCGCGACCGGTGTGCCGGCCGTACGCTTTGCCCATGCACCCCACGCCGGAGCAGAGTCCGCATCACGCGTACCCCGACCACTGGGAAGCGGACGTGGTGCTCCGTGACGGTGGCACCGCGCGGATCAGGCCCATCACCACGGACGATGCCGAGCGGCTGGTCAGCTTCTACGAGCAGGTCTCCGACGAGTCGAAGTACTACCGCTTCTTCGCCCCGTACCCGCGTCTCTCCGACAGGGACGTGCACCGCTTCACCCATCACGACTACGTCGACCGGGTGGGACTCGCCGTCACGATCGGCGGTGAGTTCATCGCGACCGTCCGCTACGACCGGATCAACGAACAGGGCAGGCCCGCCTCCGCGCCCGCCGACGAGGCCGAGGTCGCCTTCCTCGTCCAGGACGCCCACCAGGGCCGCGGAGTGGCCTCGGCGCTCCTCGAACACATCGCTGCGGTCGCCCGCGAGCGCGGCATCCGCCGCTTCGCCGCCGAGGTGCTGCCCGCCAACAACAAGATGATCAAGGTGTTCCGGGACGCCGGATACACCCAGCAGCGCACCTTCGAGGACGGCTCCGTCCACCTCACCCTCGACCTCGAACCCACCGCCGAGTCGCTCGCCGTCCAGCGCGGCCGCGAACAGCGGGCCGAGGCGCGGTCGGTGCAGCGGCTGCTCGCCCCCGGTTCCGTGGCCGTCGTCGGTACCGGCCGCACCCCCGGCGGAGTGGGCCGCACCGTCCTGCGCAATCTCCTCGGCTCCGGCTACACGGGGCGCGCGTACGCGGTCAACCGGGCATTCGCCGCCGACCTGACGACGCTCGACGGTGTCCCCGCGCACCGTTCCGTCGGCGAGATCGACGAGCGCGTCGACGTCGCGGTCATCGCCGTCCCCGCCCGCCGCGTGCCCGAGGCCGTCGCCGACTGCGGCGAACACGGAGTGCGGGGGCTCGTCGTGCTCTCCGCCGGATACGCCGAGCGGGGCGCCGAGGGCCGCGAGCTCCAGCGCGAACTGGTCCGGCAGGCCCGCTCGTACGGCATGCGGATCATCGGCCCGAACGCGTTCGGCATCATCAACACCTCCGAGGCCGTACGGCTGAACGCCTCCCTCGCCCCCGAGTCGCCCGCCCCCGGCCGCATCGGCCTGTTCACCCAGTCCGGGGCGATCGGGATCGCCCTGCTCTCCGGCCTCCACCGGCGGGGCGCGGGGCTCTCCACCTTCATCTCCGCGGGGAACCGGGCCGATGTCTCCGGGAACGACTTCCTCCAGTACTGGTACGAGGACCAGGACACCGACGTCGCCCTGCTGTACCTCGAATCGATCGGCAACCCCCGCAAGTTCACCCGGCTCGCCCGGCGGACCGCGGCCGTGAAGCCCGTCGTCGTGGTGAAGGGCGCCCGGCACAGCGGCTCCACCCCACCCGGCCACGCGGTGCCGGTCAGCCGCATCCCCGACGCCACGGTCTCCGCGCTGATGCGTCAGGCGGGCGTCATCCGGGTCGACACGGTGACCGAGATGGTCGACGCGGGGCTGCTCCTGGCCGACCAGCCGCTCCCGGCAGGCCCCCGGGTCGCGATCCTGGGCAACTCGGAATCCCTCGGCCTCCTCACGTACGACGCCTGCCTCGCCGAGGGGCTGCGCCCCCGCCCGCCCCTCGACCTCACCACGGCGGCGGGCCCGCAGGACTTCCGGGACGCCCTGACCGAGGCGCTCGCCGACCAGACGTGCGACGCCGTCATCGTGACCGCGATCCCCTGGGTCGGGGAGAACGGCGAGGCCGAGACGGGTGACGGTGAGGTCCTGGCCGCGGCCCTGCACCGGGCGGCGGCCGGTGGCCCCGCCAAGCCGGTGGCCGTGGTTCATGTGGAGATCGGCGGGCTGGCCGAGGCCCTGGCCGCCGCCAGCAGCACGGTGGCCCGGACCCGCCCCAGGGCCACGGCGTCCGGCGGCGGGTCCGGGACAGGGCCCGCGAACGGACCGTCCGCCCCCGGCACGGCCTCCGCCGCCGTTCCCGCACCCCACCCCGCGCGCCCCGCCGCGGCAACGAGCACAGCCGCACCTTCATCCCCTTCATCCCCGGCCGCTCCCGCCCCGGACTCCGACCCGGCCCGTCCCCGCACCGGCCGGATCCCCGCCTACCCCGCCGCCGAACGAGCCGTGCGCGCGCTCGCCGAAGCCGTGAAGTACGCGCAGTGGCGGCGCCAGGCGGCCGTACCCGGCAAGGTGCCCGAGTTCCTCGACGACACCATCGACGAGCCCGGTGCGGCGGGCCTGATCGACGCACTGCTCGGCCCCGCCCCCGACCCGCGCGGCCGGCCGCTCACCCACGACGAGGCCCGTGAACTGCTCGGCCGCTACGGCATCACCGTCCGGCCGACGCTGCCCGCCCGTGACCCGGAGTCCGCCGTCGCCGCGGCCGCCCGGCTCGGCTATCCGGTGGCGCTGAAGACCACCGCCCCCCATCTGCGCCACCGCGCCGACCTCGGCGGTGTCCGTCTCGACCTCGGGAGCGAGAGCGCGCTGCGCCGCGCGTACGGCGAACTGACCGACCTGCTCGGCAAGCCCGCCGAACTCCAGCCCGTGGTCCAGGCCATGGCGCCGCGCGGCGTGGACACCGTCGTCCGTGCCTCGATCGATGCCGCCGCCGGGGCCGTCCTCTCCTTCGGCCTGGCCGGCGCGCCCTCCGAGCTGCTCGGCGACACCGCCCACCGCCTCGTACCGGTCACCGACCGCGACGCCGCCGAGCTGATCCGCTCCATCAAGGCGGCCCCGGTGCTCTTCGGCTGGCGCGGTGCGGCGCCCGTCGACACCGCGGCGCTCGAAGAGCTGCTGCTCCGGGTGTCCCGCCTGGTCGACGACCATCCGGAGGTGGTCTCCGTCGCGCTCGAACCGGTCGTGGTCGCCACCCAGGGGCTGAGCGTGCTGGGCGCGAGCGTCCGCCTCGCCCCGCCCCCCGCCCGCACCGACCGCGGCCCGCGCCGCCTCCCCAGCTACTGACCGGTGCCGGCCGGCCTGCCGCCCCGGCCCCACCGACCCGCCCCATGGCGTCCCCGGCAGCCATCAGCCCCCCGTAGGATGGTCCGCATGGCAAAGACCGGTACGACGACCCAGGGGCTGCGCGCGGCGATCGAGCGCAGCGGCTACTACCCGGCCCTCGTGGCCGAGGCGGTGGAGGCCGCCGTCGGCGGCGAGCCGGTTGCTTCGTACCTGGTCCACCAGGAGACCACCTTCGACTCCAACGAAGTGCGCCGCCATGTCACGGTCCTCGTCCTGACGGAGAACCGGTTCATCGTCAGCCACACCGACGAGCAGGCCGCCGACACCAGCTCCCCGACGCCGTACGCCACCACGTCCACCGAGTCGGTCAAGCTCGACCGGATCTCGTCGGTCGTGGTCAGCCGGGTGGTGGCCAACCCCGAGAAGTACGTACCGGGCACGCTGCCCCGCGAGGTCGTCCTCACCATCGGCTGGGGCGCCGTCTCCCGGATCGATCTGGAGCCCGCCGCCTGCGGTGACCCCAACTGCGAGGCGGACCACGGCTACACCGGCAGCTCCACCGCCGACGACCTGAGCCTGCGCGTCAGCGAGGCCGGTGACGGTCCGGACGCCGTCCGGCAGACCCTCGCCTTCGCCCAGTCGCTCTCCGAGGCCACGGCCGCCACCGCGGCGACCGGCCGCTGATGGCCCAGCCGGCCTGGCAGGACCCTGTCCCGCTCGCTCTCGACACCGCACCCGTTCCCGAGTACGGCAGTGGCTCGCTCGCCGATCTGCTGCCCACCCTCGCCGCGGGGCAGGGCGTACCCGGTCTCACCGCGACGATTCCCGAGCTGACGCCGGCCGATCGCAACTGCGTCTTCCTGATCGACGGCCTCGGCTGGGAGCAGATCAAGGCGCATCCGGACGAGGCCCCCTTCCTGCACTCCCTGCTGTCGTCCTCGCGCGGCGGCACCGGCCGCCCGATCACCGCGGGATTCCCGGCGACCACCGCCACCTCGCTGGCCTCGGTCGGTACGGGGCTGCCGCCCGGTGAGCACGGCCTTCCCGGATACACCGCGCGCAATCCCGAGACCGGCGAGCTGATGAACCAGCTCCGCTGGAAGCCGTGGACCGCGCCGAAGGTCTGGCAGCCGTACCCCACCGTCTTCCGGCTCGCCGACGCCGCGGGTGTGCGCACCGCCCAGGTCTCCGCGCCCACGTTCGAGCAGACCCCGCTCACCAAGGTCGCGCTCAGCGGCGGCTCGTTCCTCGGCCGGCTCAGCGGCGAGGACCGGATGGACGTGGCGGCCGAACGGCTCGCCGCCGGGGACCGCTCGCTCGTCTACACGTACTACAGCGAGGTCGACGGCGCGGGACACCGGTTCGGTGTCGACTCCGATGCCTGGCGCGGCCAGCTGATGTACGTCGACGGGCTCGCCCAGCGCCTGGCCGAGCAGCTCCCGCCCCGCTCGGCGCTGTACATCACCGCCGACCACGGCATGATCGACATCCCCTTCGACGAACAGTCCCGGATCGACTTCGACGAGGACTGGGAACTGCGCGCGGGCGTCGCCCTGCTCGGCGGCGAGGGCCGGGCGCGCCATGTGTACGCGGTCCCCGGGGCCGAGGCGGATGTGCTGACGGTCTGGCGCGAAGTGCTCGGCGAGCAGTTCTGGGTGGCGGGCCGGGACGAGGCGATCGAGGCCGGCTGGTTCGGGCCGCGGATCGACGAGCGGGTGTACGGCCGCATCGGCGACGTGGTCGCCGCCGCCCATGACGATGTGGTGATCACCGCGTCGGTCAACGAGCCGCACGAGTCCGCGATGGTCGGCATGCACGGCTCGATGACCCCCGTCGAACAACTGGTCCCGCTCCTCGAAGTACGCTCGTAACCGCGATTTCCGTTCTCCCGGCCGACCGGCCACCCTCCGAAAGGTGCTCGACCCCTCATGCCCGAGCTTGTGTTCTTCTCCGGAACGATGGACTGCGGAAAGAGCACGCTGGCCCTCCAGATCGGTCACAACCGGTCGGCTCGCGGACTCCAGGGCGTCATCTTCACCCGCGACGACCGGGCGGGGGAGGGCAAGCTCTCCTCCCGGCTGGGCCTGGTGACGGAGGCGGTCGAGGCGACCGAGGGCATGGACCTGTACGCGTATCTGGTCGCCCAGCTGTCCCAGGGCGGCAAGGCGGACTACGTGATCGTGGACGAGGCCCAGTTCCTCGCGCCGGAGCAGATCGACCAGTTGGCCCGGGTCGTCGACGATCTCGGCCTGGACGTCTTCGCCTTCGGCATCAGGACGGACTTCCGCACGAAGCTGTTCCCGGGGTCCCAGCGGCTGATCGAGCTCGCGGACCGGATCGAGCAGCTTCAGGTGGAGGCCCTGTGCTGGTGCGGCGACCGCGCCACGCACAACGCCCGCACGGTGGACGGGGAGATGGTCGTCGAGGGCGCCCAGGTCGTGGTCGGCGACGTCAACCGCCCGGCCGAGGAGATCGGCTACGAGGTCCTCTGCCGCCGCCACCACTACCGGCGCATGACCAGCGCCGCGGCCCGTGCGGGTGCCCTTTCCCCGGATGTCCTCCCGGTCAACCACGGCTGAGGCGTCCTCAGGTCCTCTCCTCCGGCGGGAAGGCGGGTGGCGGACGTACCCGCCCTGCCCGAGGAGGGCACCGTCGGCCGCGGAGCGAGCGGCACCGCGGTGGAACCTGGAGGCCCCGCGCCGCTTCCCGGTGGCAGGGACGGGCACGATTCGCCTGAGGAGCCCACCCCCGTTGGATAGTTGGGCTATCTTTCTCCCGTGAATCAGCTGATCGCCGAAGATCCGGTCCGCATAGGCCCCTACCGCCTGATCGCCCGGCTGGGCGAGGGAGGCATGGGTCTGGTCTATCTGGGCCGATCCGAGGGCGGACGCACCGTGGCCGTGAAAGTGGTGCAGGCCGAATACGCCGGGGACCCCGAGTTCCGCAGGCGCTTCGCCCGTGAAGTGGCCGCCGCGCGGCGGGTCGGCGGGAGCTGGACGGCGGCGGTGCTCGACGCCGACCCCGAGGCCGCCCTTCCCTGGGTGGCGACCCAGTACATCCCGGGGCCCGACCTGCACACCGTGGTCGCCAAGGACTTCGGACCGTTGCCCGAGTACGCGGTCCACACCCTGGCCAACCGCCTCGCCCTCGCCCTGCAGGCCGTGCACGAGGCGGGTCTGATCCATCGTGACCTCAAGCCGTCGAACGTCCTCGTCACCGTCGACGGCCCCCGCGTCATCGACTTCGGCATCGCGCGGGCGATGGACCGGGCGACCGGGGACAGCCTGCACACCCGCACCGGCATGCTGATCGGCTCCCCGGGCTTCATGTCGCCGGAACAGGTCCGCGGCCTCGAACTCACCCCCGCCAGCGACGTGTTCTGTCTGGGGGCCGTCCTTGTCCACGCCGCCACCGGGCGCCTCCTCTTCGGCGCCACGGACACCGGCCTGAACGCCCATCTCTTCCGGATCGCGGAGGAGGAGGCGGACCTGACCGGCGTACCGGAGTCGCTGGTCGACCTCGTACGCGCATGTCTGGAGAAGGACCCGGCCAAGAGGCCCACCCCTGCGCAGGTGGCCGCACGCACGGCCGAGGATCAGGCCGCGGAATGGCTGCCGGGCGCCGTGCTGGCACAACTGGGCCGGCATGCAGCCCAGTTGCTGGACTTCGCCCCGGAAGCCGTCACCGCGGACCCTGCCGGGACACCTGCCGTCCAACCGGCCGCCCCTGTCCCGCCCGCGCAGCCCCACCCGCTGCCCGCGCCGCCCGCGTACGCCCCGACGGCCCCGGCGCACTTCGTCCCCGCACAGGGGTTCGGGCCACCGCCGGGCCCACTCCCCGGCGCCTGGTCCGCACACCCGGCCACGGCCCCCCTCCAGGACCCGGCGTCCCCGCACCCCAGACGCTGGTGGGGGCTGGCGGTGGTCGCCCTGGCCCAGTTGACGGTGCTGATCGACGCGACGACCTTCACCATGGCGGTGCCGTCCGTCCAGGCCGATCTCGGTCTGCCCGCCAGTGGGCTGAGCGTGATGTTCACCGTGTACGTGCTCGCCTTCGGCGGCCTGCTGCTGCTCGGCGGGCACATCACGGACCTCGTGGGACGCAGACGCACACTCATCATCGGCCTGGCCGGATTCGCGGTCGCCTCCGCGCTCGGCGGCTCGGCGGCCGATTCCAGCATGCTGATCGGGGCCCGCGCCCTGCAGGGAGCCTTCGGCGCGGTGCTCACACCGGCCGCGCTGGCCCTGGTGACCACCGGTTTCACCGACCCGAAGGAACGCGGCAGAGCCTTCGGGATCTACGCCGCGATCAGCGGCGGCGGTTCGGCACTCGGGCTGCTCACGGGCGGCTGGCTCCTGGAGACCCTGACCTGGCGTGTGTCCCTTTACGCCACCGTCCCCCTCGCCGCGGCCGCCCTGATCGGCGCACTCACCCTGCCGCACGACCGACCGGGTGGTACGGGAGCACGCTTCGACGTGCTCGGGGTGCTGCTCGGCACCGGCGGACTCGCCGCCCTCGTCCACGGCCTCACCGAGGCCGAGTCCCGCGGCTGGAACGACCTGCTGATCCTGGCCCTGTTGGTGGTGGGCGTCGTCCTGCTCGTGGCCTACCTGTGGCGCTGGACCACGACATCACGCCCGTCCCCTTCGCCGTTCACCGTCGACGGCCGCGACCGCGTCGGCTGCTTCCTCGCCATGCTGCTGTCCGGCCTCGGCGTCGCCGCCTCGTTCACCACCCTGGCCTTCTACCTGCAGACCGTCCACGGCTACGCCCCGGCCGCGGAGGGAGCGGCCTTCCTGCCCATGGCCGCCGCCCTCGTCATCGGAGCCACCCAGGTCGCCGGCCGTCTGCTGCCCCGCGTCGCGCCCCGCGTCCTGATCGTGGCGGGCCTGGCGATCGCGGCTCTCGGACTGCTGCTCCTGACCGGCATCGAGGCCGACGGTGCGTACACGACCCAGGTGCTGCCCGGCATGGTCCTCACCGGCTTCGGCACCGGCCTGGCCTTCATGCCGGTCTTCGCCACCGCGACCGCGGCCGTCGCCCCGGAACACTCCGGCGCGGCCTCGGCGACGATCACCGCGGCTCAGCACCTGGGCAGTGCGATCGGTGCGGCGCTGCTCACCGGCGTTCTCGCCGCCCGCCTGCGCCCCGCCGCGTCCTGGTCGCCCGAGCAGCTCCGCGAGAAGATGCTCAGCGGCTACACCGACACCCTCTGGTGGGCCTTCGGCGGCATGCTGCTCGCGGGCCTGCTCGTCGGTCTGCTGGTCACCGCCAGGGCGCCCGGGGGCGACGGACCGCCGGTGCGCGCGGCAGGCTGACGAGCCGGCCGGGAGCCCGGGGTCAGCGCTTGTGCGACCGTACGACCGTGAACACGGCACCCTCCGGGTCCGACACCGTCGCGAGCCTGCCGTGGGAACCCTCCTGGGGCGGCGTGAGGACGTGCCCGCCCAGCTGCACGACCCGTGCGGCGGCCTCGTCGGTGTCGGCGACCTCGAAGTACGTCATCCAGTGCGGGCCCCGGTCGCGCGGCAGGGCGTGGCCCACACCGTGCAGCGAGGCGACCGGACGGCCGTCCAGATGCAGGGTCTGGTAGTCGAAGTCGGCCGAGACGACCGCCTCCGTCTCATAGCCGAAGACCGCCTGGTAGAACTTGCCGACCATGGAGGTCTCGCGGGTCACCAGCTCGTTCCAGACGGGTGTCCCGGGGGTCCCCGCCGCTTGGGTGCCGAGGTGCTCGGCGGCCTGCCAGATCCCGAACACGGCCCCCGAGGGGTCGGAGGCGAGGGCGAGCCGGCCCGCATCACCCGCGTCGAGCGGCCCGACCGCGACCGTGCCGCCGCAGGAGCGGATCGTCTCAGCGGTGAGATCCGCGTCGTCGGTCGCGAGATAGGTGGTCCAGGCGATCGGCAGATGCCGGTCGGGCGGCAGCTGGCCGATGCCCGCGACCTCTTTCCCGCCGAGCAGACCGCGTACGTAGGGGCCCAGCTGATCGGGCCCCGGCTGAAACTCCCAGCCGAACAGGGCTCCGTAGAACTCCTGGGTCGCGGTCAGGCCGTGCACGATCAGACTCACCCAGCAAGGTGTTCCGGGCGTGCGCCGAGCGGCAGCCTCGGTCATCGTCTTCTCTCTCCTCGGACCGTTGTGGTGGCCGTACGGGGGAACGGCGTCGGTTTCCGTCCGGTGTTCCGGATCGGGTGCGTTCGTCCCGTGCAGATGCTTGCACCACCCGGCTCGCGAGGCGCCCCGGCCGCGCCGCGAGTTCCGGGTTCTCGACGGAAGGAGACCGCTTTGTCGCGGTCTGTCCGTTCCGGCGCTGTTACAGCTGGGTCGGCCCCTGAGCGAGGATGGCACCCATGAAGCCCATCATTACCGCATCCGAATGTGCGAGCGAGTCGGCGGGGCCGCGTCCGCCGGTGCTCCTGGACGTCCGCTGGCAGCTGGGCGGCCCGCACGGCCGCGCCGACTACGAGGCCGGGCACATCCCCGGCGCGGTCTTCGTCGATCTCGACGCGGAACTCGCGGGTCCGGCGGGGAGCAACGGCCGTCATCCGCTGCCGGACCCCGAAGCCTTCGGCGCCGCGATGCGCCGCGCCGGGGTCTCCCGGGGTACTCCCGTCGTGGTGTACGACGGCGGCCAGGGCTGGGCCGCGGCCCGCGCCTGGTGGCTGCTGCGATGGACGGGGCACAGGGACGTCCGGGTCCTGGACGGCGGTCTCGCGGCGTGGACCGGTGAGCTGTCCACCGAGGTCCCGGCCCCCGCCGAGGGCGATTTCCGGCCGGAGCCGGGTGCGCTGGAGACGCTGGACGCGGACGGTGCGGCGGCCTTCGCCCGTTCCGGGCTGCTGCTCGACGCGCGGGCCGCGGAGCGCTATCGGGGTGATGTGGAGCCGATCGACCGGGTGGGCGGTCATGTCCCGGGCGCGGTTTCGGCGCCGACCTCGGAGAACGTCGGCGAGGACGGGCGCTACCTGCCCGCCGCGGAGCTGGCCGCCCGCTTCTCCGGGCTGGGGGCCACGAGCGCCGAGGGGGTCGGCGTCTACTGCGGCTCGGGGGTCTCGGGAGCGCACGAGGTGCTGGCCCTGGAGATCGCCGGATTCCGGGGTGTCCTCTATCCGGGCTCCTGGTCCGAGTGGTCCTTCGACGGGTCCCGGCCCGTCGCCAAGGGGCCCGATCCGCGGTAAGTCGGGCACCCAGAACGGGCGAGGGCCCGTACGCGACTGCGTACGGGCCCTCGTTCCGCTGCGGGTCACTTCTCGATCAGTCCTGCTTCTTGCGGCGGGTGCCGAAGACGATCTCGTCCCAGCTGGGCACCGCGGCCCGCCGGCCCGGACGGACCCCGTCCGCCTCGGCCTGGCGGTCGGTCGTCCCGGTCAGCCGGTCGCGATGACCGGCCACCGCCCGCGGCATCAGGACATCGGCATAGGCGGAACCGGCGCCCGCGGAAGCCGCCGCGGCCGGGGGCTCGTCGGCCTCGGGCTCCTGCCCGGCGGGTTCGAGCGCGGGCGGTTCGGGCTGCGAGGGCCGTTCCGGTACGACCATGTCGCCGCGGAAGCTCGGCACCGCTTCCAGCAGGCTGGTCAGCGAGTCGCGCTCACCGGCCGAGGGGCCGGTCAGGAAGTCGTCCGGCTCCGGCGCGGGCGGGGCGGGGCGCTCCATCTGGATCTGGCGGTCCAGGGCACGGTCCAGCGGCCGGTCGCGCGGCAGCCGGGCGATCCGGGGCACGAACGGGAAGCTGGGCTCCGGCGCGGCGACGTCGTCGCTCTCGCCGATCAGCGAGCGCGCCTCGTCGTCCACGGCCTGGACCAGTCGTCTGGGCGGGTCGTACGTCCAGCTCGCCGAGTGCGGTTCGCCCGCGACCCGGTAGACGAGGAGGACCTCCCAGGTGCCGTCGTCACGGCGCCAGGAGTCCCACTGGACGGTTTCCTTGTCGGCGCCGCGCAGCAGGAGCCGTTCCTGCACCGCCTCGCCGAGCTGGGGTCCGGTGTTCTCGCCGGGACGGCGCACAGGAGTCTTCCGGGCCCGCTCGGCCATGAAGGCGCGCTCCGCGAGCACGGGGCCCTCGAAGCGGCGAACACGGTCGACGGGGATTCCGGCGAATTGAGCGACCTCCTCCGCGGAGGCACCGGCACGTATCCGGGCCTGGATGTCGCGGGGGCGGAGGTGGCTCTCCACCTCGATCTCGATCTGGCCGAGCCGTGCGCGGTCGTTGCGCACGGCGGCGCGCAGCCGCTCATCGATCGGAAGCGTGTACTCCGTGCTGTCCGCAGCCTTGAGCACCAGTCGTGTGCCGTCGTTTGAGACGGCCACGACACGCAGTTCGGGCATGGGAACCTCCCGGGTGGTGCCTGCCGACGTCACGTGCGTCGCTGCTTCCGCTAGTCGAGTGTGGCCTGCCCGGGTGCAGCCTGCCACAACCTTGCCAAGTTGCCCGGCGTGTCGGGCATTGGCCCTGGAACGCCTGCATGACACGGTTGCCCATCGCGACCCGAAGTGACCGAAAATGGTCACCCCGTGTAGCTGGCGCCCGTGTGCCGCCTTGGCGTCGCCGGTTCGAGTGCCGCCGTCGGCCCCCTCCGTAGCTGCGGATACCCATGCGGGAGTCCGCCCCAGGGCTCGTCACAGTACTCCATTTGGGCCACCTGGGTGGACCGGCGCGCCGCCGAAGTTCTCGTGCGGCACGGGAGTTGGGTTACCCAGTTACCTGCGAAATGCCCCCGATGCGTGTCCTGCTTCACAGAATCGCCAGAAACGGAACTATTCACTTCGCTCATTTGTCCCTTCCTGTTGCATGGTGGGAGAGATGTCAAGCAGGGGCTGGTAATGGTTCAGAAGCCGGAAAGTGACATAGAACCCAAGGAAAGGCGCATAGATCTGAGTCTGCCGCAGGTCGCCGGCAGTGCCGTGGCGGCCGTCGCGGCCGCGGTACTGGCCTCGCAGCTGGGCGTGTACGGAACGATCGTGGGCGCCGGGGTGATGAGCATCGTCGCCACCTGCGGAGGGTCGGTCTTCCAGCACTTCTTCCGTCGTACGGGTGAGCAGATCCGCGAAGTCACGGTCCAGGTGACGCACCCGGCGGGCCGTCAGGTGACGGTGCGCACCAGGGAGACGATGCCGGCCCAGCAGACCCGGGCGACGGGGCGGCCGGCCGACGACGCCACGACGGTGCTGCCCACGGTGGAGCACGACCCGGACCGTACGCGAGCGCTGCGGCCCCGTACCGACGGCGCGGAAGCCCTCGGTACCGAGGGTGCCCACGGCGCCGACGCGGATCGCACGCGGGTGCTGGGGCTCGACCCCGAACGCACCCGGATGCTGAGGCGGGTCCCCGAGGCCCGGGGGCCGGAAGCCGCCGACCCGGCCCGAACGCAACTCCTCCCGCAGGCCGGCGGAGCCCGGGTACCGGTGCCGGGCGGGCCGGACGACGAGTTCTCCGGCGCGACCACGCACGGCACGCGCCTGCGCGGCTGGAAGCGCCCGGTCCTCGCCGCCGCCGTGGTCTTCGGCGTGTCGATGGTCGGGATCACCGCGTTCGAGCTGGTCTCGGGCAACGACCTGAGCGGTGGCCGGGGGACGACCGTCGGTTCCGTCGTACGCGGCGGGGACCGGGACTCCGGCCCGGCCGACCCGGCGCCGTCCGGCAGCACCGGGCAGGAGCCGGACGGAGACGGGCAGAGCCCCGGCACCGGCACCGGGTCCACGCCCGGCACGGACGAGGGCGACCGGCAGAGCCCGGACCCGGGCACGAGCCAGGACAAGGACCAGGGATCGACGACCGGGCCGACACCGACGCCCTCCCGCTCGGGCGGCGGCGACACCACGCAGTCGCCCGCTCCGCCGCCTCCCACGCCACCCGGTGACGGAGGTGGCAGTGCCGCTCCCGAGCCGACCGGCGAGGGCGCTGTCCAGGGCCAGGAGCAGCAGGCCCCGCCCGACACGGGCACCGGCGGGCGCTGATACCGGTGGGCACCGGGGGGCGTGTCGGGCTTCGCCACCGCCGCGGCGGTGGCGAAGCCCGACACGCCCTCAGTCGCCGAGGACGCGGCGCAGGTAGTCGTTGCCGAACAGACGGTCCGGGTCGAGCCGGTCGCGTACCGCGGTGAACTCGCCGAACCGCGGGTAGACCCCGGCCAGGTAGTCGGCGTCGCGGGTGTGGATCTTGCCCCAGTGCGGGCGGCCGGCATGTGCGGTCATGATCCGTTCGACGGCGGTGAAGTACGCCTGGTAGGGCGTGCCCCGGTACAGGTGCACGGCGATGTACGCGCTCTCGCGGCCCGAGGCCGTGGAGAGCGCGATGTCGTCGGCGGGCGCCGTACGGACCTCGACCGGGAAGCTGATCCGCAGCGGCGAACGGTCCACCATCGCCTTGAGCTCGCGCAGCGCCTCGACGGCGGCCTCGCGCGGGAGGGCGTACTCCATCTCCACGAAGCGCACCCGGCGCGGGCTGGTGAACACCTTGTACGGGATGTCGGTGTAGGTACGGGCCGACAGGGCCCTGCTGGAGAGCTTGGCTATCGACGGGATGGTCGCGGGGACCGCCCGGCCGAGCGAACAGGCGACCTGGAAGACCCCGTTGGAGAGCAGTTCGTCATCGATCCAGCCGCTGACCCTGCCGGGCGGGGCGGCGGGGCCCGCGCTGCGGTTGTTGCGCTTGGTGTTGCAGTTGCCGGTGTGCGGGAACCAGTAGAACTCGAAGTGCTCGTTCTCGGTCAGCAGCCGGTCGAAGTCGGCGGTGACCCGGTCGAAGGTCATCGGCTCCTCACGGGCGGTCAGCAGGAACACCGGCTCCACGGCGAAGGTGATCGCCGTGATCACGCCGAGGGCGCCGAGCCCGAGGCGGGCCACGGCGAACACGTCCGGGTTCTCCTCGGCCGAGCAGCGCAGCACCGTGCCGTCGGCGGTGACCATCTCGACGGCGCGTATCTGCGCGGATATCGACGCCGAGTCGCGGCCGGTGCCGTGGGTACCGGTGGAGGTGGCCCCGGCGACCGTCTGGTCCATGATGTCGCCCATGTTCGTGAGCGACAGTCCCTCGCGGGCGAGAGCGGTGTTGAGCCGCTTGAGCGGGGTGCCGGCCTCGACCGTCACCGTCATCGCCGTACGGTCGATCTCCCGGATTCCGGTGAGCAGGTCGGGGCGTATCAGCACCCCGTCGGTGGCCGCCGCCGCCGTGAACGAGTGTCCGGTGCCGGCCGGCTTGACCTTCAGGCCGTCCTCGCGTGCCCCGCGGAGCGTCTCGGCGAGCTCGTCCACCGAGGCGGGGGACACGGTCCGTACCGGTCGGGCGGTGACATTGCCCGCCCAGTTACGCCACGTGCTCGCCGTTGTCCGTGCGTAGGTGTCCGTCATGTTCCCCGCGCCCTCCCGTAGGTACCGGCTTGGCAAGCCGGCGATACCCCAGGAACGCCACCGCGGCCGCGAGTGCTCCCGCCACGGCGGGCACCGCGTACCCCGCCTCGGCCCCGGACGCGTCGACCACCCAGCCGGCGGCCGAGGAGCCGAGCGCCACCCCGACCGCGAGCCCGGTGCTGGTCCAGGTCATGCCCTCGGTCAGTTTGGTGCGCGGTACGTGCTGCTCGACGAGGGCCATGGTGGTCACCATCGTCGGTGCGATGGCGAGGCCCGCGACAAAGAGCGCCACGGCCAGAAACGGAAGGTTCCCGGCCAGTTGGAGGGGGATCATACTCACGGCCATCGCGCAGACCCCCA
This sequence comes from Streptomyces sp. NBC_01237, assembly GCF_035917275.1. Lineage (NCBI taxonomy): Bacteria > Bacillati > Actinomycetota > Actinomycetes > Kitasatosporales > Streptomycetaceae > Streptomyces > Streptomyces sp. NBC_01237. The sequence continues at coordinate 6,868,625 of NZ_CP108508.1, forward strand.
CCAGCCACCTGGTGCCGGGCTTGCCCTTCAGGTGCAGCAGCCCGAACACGGCCCCCGCCAGGCAGGATCCCAGCGCGTAGACCGCCAGCACGAGGCTGGCCGCCGCCTTGTGGCCGCGCTCCTCGGCGAAGGCCACCGTCACCACGTCGACCGCCCCGAAGATCGCACCCGTCGCCACGAACGTGATCACCAGGACCTGGAGACCGGGGGAGCGCAGCGCCGAGCCGCCGGTGTGCTGCGACTTGGGGTGCGGCACCGGCTCGGTGGCGCGCTGCGCCGTCAGCCAGAAGACGCCGACCACCAGGAACACGGCGGCCAGCAGCGGTCCCGCCTCCGGGAACCAGGCGGTGGAGAGCCCGATCGAGATGATCGGCCCGAAGATGAAGCACACCTCGTCGACGATCGACTCCCACGAGTACGCGGTGTGCAGCTCGCGGCCCGAGCCGCGGTAGATCTCCGCCCAGCGGGCCCGGACCATCGACCCCACGCTCGGTACACAGCCCGCGCCCGCGGCGAAGACGAACAGCGTCCAGTCGGGCAGCCGCTGCTGGGCGCAGATCAGCAGCCCGGTGACCGCCGCCACCGAGACCAGGGTGACCGGGCGCAGCACGCGCCGCTGCCCGTAGCGGTCGACCAGCCGGGAGATCTGCGGGCCGAAGACCGCCGCCGCCATGGCGAGCGTGGCGGAGAGCGCACCGGCCAGCCCGTACCGGCCGGTGATCTGCGAAACCATGGTCACCACGCCGATGCCCATCATGGACAGCGGCATGCGGCCGAAGAATCCGGCGGCGGAGAACCCCTTGGAGCCGGGGGCGGCGAAGATGGCGCGGTAGGGGCTGGGCAAGGGGCACTCCGGTCGAGCCTGTCATGCGTGAAGATGGCCGATACAGCTTACGGCCTCTCCGGCGGCGGGGAGCGGCGGCCGGGACGCCGCGGGCGGGGCCCGGGACCGGGGCCGATGTCGGTTGCCGCACCGTCCCCGGCGGGTGGCAGGATCGAGGTCATGTCCGATCTGTGCGATCCCGCTCCCTACGACGCCCTGCTGCTGCTCTCCTTCGGTGGCCCCGAAGGCCCGGACGACGTGGTCCCGTTCCTGGCGAACGTGACCCGCGGCCGGGGCATCCCCGAGGAACGGCTGAAGGAGGTAGGCAAGCACTACTTCCTGTTCGGCGGCGTCAGCCCGATCAACGCGCAGAACAGGGCGCTGCTCGACGCCCTGCGCAAGGACTTCGCGGACCACGGCCTGGATCTGCCGGTGTACTGGGGCAACCGCAACTGGGCGCCGTACCTCACCGACACGCTGCGCGAGATGGCCGGTGACGGCCACCGCCGTATCGCCGTCCTCGCCACCAGCGCGTACGCCTCGTACTCCGGCTGCCGTCAGTACCGCGAGAACCTCGCCGAGTCGCTCGCGGTCCTGGAGGCCGAGGGGGTGGCGGTGCCGCGGGTGGACAAGCTGCGCCACTACTTCAACCACCCCGGCTTCGTGCGGCCCATGGCCGACGGGGTGCTGGCCTCGCTGGCAGACCTCCCCGAGGACGTCAGGGCCGGTGCGCATCTGGCCTTCACCACGCACTCGATCCCGGTCTCCGCCGCCGACACCTCCGGCCCCCCGGAGGCGCACGGCGACGGCGGCGCCTATGTCGCCGAGCACCTCGACGTCGCCCGCGTGATCGTCGACGCCGTGCGCGAGGAGACCGGCATCGAGTACCCCTGGCGGCTCGTCTACCAGTCGCGCAGCGGAGCCCCGCACATTCCGTGGCTGGAACCCGACATCTGCGACCACATCGAGGCGCTGCACGGCGAGGGCGTCCCGGCGGTCGTGATGGCCCCCATCGGCTTCGTCTCGGACCACATGGAGGTCCTGTACGACCTCGACACCGAGGCCACCGCGAAGGCGGCGGAGCTGGGTCTGCCGGTCCGCCGGTCCGCGACGGTCGGCGCCGACCCGCGGTTCGCCGCCGCCGTACGCGAGCTGATCCTGGAGCGCGCCGAGGCCGAGCGGGGGAGCCCGGTGACGCCCTGCGCACTGGGCGCGCTCGGCCCCTCGCACGACCTGTGCCCGGCCGGCTGCTGCCCGGCCAGGGCGCTCAAGCCGGCCGCCGCGGGCGCCGACAGCCCGTACGCGTGAAGGAGGCGGCCGGCCCCGGTGGACACCGGGCCGCGGCAGCTGAGACGCCCGACCCGAGACGACCGCACCACGACGCCCGCCACCGAGACGCCCGTACGCACGGAGAAGCCCGGACGTACCGAGCCCCTGGGAGTGCTGTGACCGACCCCGACCTGTCCGAACTGCTCGACCTCGCCCTGGAGGCCGCCCGCCGCGCCGGAGCCCTGCTGCGCGACGGCCGCCCGGCCGACCTGGGAGTGGCCGCGACGAAGTCCAGCCCCATCGACATCGTCACCGAGATGGACATCGCCGCCGAGAAGCTGATCACCGGCTTCCTGTCCGAGCGCCGCCCGCAGGACGGCTTCCTCGGTGAGGAGGGCGCCAGCTCCGCGGGCAGCAGCGGTATCCGCTGGGTCATCGACCCGCTCGACGGCACGGTGAACTACCTCTACGGCCTGCCGACCTGGGCCGTGTCGATCGCCGCCGAACGCGACGGCGAGCGGGTCGTGGGCGTCGTCGAGGCGCCGATGCGCCGCGAGACGTACCGGGCGGTGCTCGGCGGCGGTGCGTACGCGAACGGGAACGTCCTGCGCGCCCGGCCCGCCCCGCCGCTCGACCAGGCCCTCGTGTCGACCGGCTTCAACTACGTCAGCGACGTCCGTACGCACCAGGCGGACGTCGCCCGGGTGCTCATCCCGCGGCTGCGCGACATCCGGCGCAGCGGTTCGGCCGCCGTCGACCTCTGCGATGTCGCGGCCGGCCGGCTCGACGGCTACTACGAGCGCGGGCTCCACCCGTGGGACCTGGCGGCGGGCGACCTGATCGCCCGGGAAGCGGGCGCGCTCACCGGCGGACGCCCCGGACTGCCCGCCGACGGCGACCTGACCGTGGCCGCCACCCCCGGCGTCTTCGAGCCGCTCCAGGCCCTCCTCGAAGAGCTGGGCGCCTGGCACGACTGACAGAACGCCCGTCGAAGCCCCTGGTGGGGGCTCCGGCGGGCGTTCGGGTGCAGCGAAGGGCCCCGGTGCCGATCACGGCACCGGGGCCCTCTCGCAGCGACTCAGACGCTTGTGGCGCCGATTTCGACGCCGTGCTCGGCGGCCAGGCGGTGCAGGTCGTCCAGCTCGCCCTGCTCGACGTCCGCGAGGAAGTCGTCGCCCGTCTCGCGAGCACGCGTGAGGTCGGACTCGGTGCTCTTGATGCGTTGCAGCAGACCAGCGGTGAAAGCGTCCATAAAGCGCCCCCTCATCGTGGGTCGGTGGCACGGGGGTGTGCCCGGGATTCCTCCGGCCGGGGGCCGCAGGAGCGGGTGATCACGCCATTTCGCCGGTGTGCGGAGCGGGCTGTGGCATGCCACGTGCGTGGCGTGATCGCGGGTGTGAACCCCTCCTCCCCACGCGCAGCCTCAGAGAAACCTCAACTGGTCCGGGAATCCGGCGAATTCCCCGGAGCCGCAGGTGGCCGCGCGTCGTCTTACCGCCGGTTTATGCGCGTTGCGGGCAGGATGGATGCGCACAGTCGGTGCTGCTGACCGTGGAGCGAGCGGCCCCGACACGGGCCGTTCGCCGTGTGTACATATCGAAGGACCTAAGGAAGGAATGCGCCGTGCGCGTACTCGTCGTCGAGGACGAGCAGCTGCTCGCCGATGCGGTGGCCACCGGACTGCGCCGGGAGGCCATGGCCGTCGACGTGGTCTACGACGGAGCGGCGGCCCTGGAGCGCGTCGGGGTCAATGACTACGACGTCGTGGTGCTGGACCGGGACCTCCCGCTGGTGCACGGCGACGACGTCTGCCGCAGGATCGTCGAGCTGGGCATGCCCACCCGGGTGCTCATGCTCACCGCCTCCGGTGACGTCAGCGACCGCGTCGAGGGCCTGGAGCTGGGCGCGGACGACTATCTGCCCAAGCCCTTCGCCTTCAGCGAGCTGACCGCCCGGGTACGGGCCCTCGGGCGCCGTACGACCGTGGCGCTGCCGCCGGTCCTGGAGCGGGCCGGCATCAAGCTCGACCCGAACCGCCGCGAGGTCTTCCGGGACGAGCAGGAGATCCAGCTCGCCCCGAAGGAGTTCGCGGTACTGGAGGTCCTGATGCGGAGCGAGGGCGCGGTCGTCTCGGCCGAGCAGCTCCTGGAGAAGGCCTGGGACGAGAACACCGACCCGTTCACGAACGTCGTGCGGGTCACCGTCATGACGCTGCGCCGCAAGCTCGGCGAGCCGCCCGTCATCGTCACCGTGCCCGGCTCCGGATACCGGATCTGAGGGCCGTGGCCGCCCCCGCGCCGCTCACCGCGCCTCCGAAGCCCACCTGGGAACCCAAGCAGCAGGAGCCCTCGTACCCCTGGCTGCGCCCGACCATCCGGATACGGCTCACCCTGCTGTACGGCGGCATGTTCCTGATCGCGGGCATCCTGCTGCTGTCGATCATCTACATGCTGGCCGCCCAGGCCCTGCACGTGGGCACCGAGCTGCCCTTCAAGCTGCTGCCCGACAGCAAGATCCAGCTGACCAACAACGCCTGCCCGGCGCTCACCCCGGGCCTCTCCGCCGACCAGGCCAACGCCGCGCTCAAGGCGTGCAACGGGGAGCAGCGCCAGCACGCGCTGGACACGCTGCTCAACCGCTCGCTGCTGACCCTGGTCGGCCTGAGCGTCATCGCGTTCGCCTTCGGGTACGCCATGGCGGGCCGCGTCCTGTCCCCGCTGGGCCGGATCACCCGCACCGCCCGCAGAGTGGCGGGCACCGACCTGTCCCGCCGGATCGAGCTGGACGGCCCGGACGACGAGCTCAAGGAGCTGTCCGACACCTTCGACGACATGCTGGACCGGCTGGAGCGGGCCTTCACCGCCCAGCAGCGGTTCGTCGGCAACGCCTCGCACGAGCTGCGCACCCCGCTCGCGATCAACCGCACGCTCCTGGAGGTCCATCTCTCCGACCCGGAGGCCCCGCCGGAGCTCCAGCAGCTCGGCAAGACCCTCCTGGCCACCAACGAGCGCAGCGAGCAGCTGGTGGAGGGTCTGCTGCTGCTCGCCCGCAGCGACAACCAGATCGTCGAGCGCAAGCCCGTCGACCTCGCCGAAGTCGCCGAGCGCGCCATCGACCAGGCCCGTGCGGAGGCCACGTCGAAGGGCGTGACGATCCGCGGCGAGCGGGCGGTGGCCGTCGTGCAGGGCAACGGGGTCCTGCTGGAGCGGATCGCCCTGAACCTCGTACAGAACGCGGTGCGCTACAACGTGGCCGATGCGGGCTGGGTGGAGGTCACCACCGAGCTCCAGCCCGGACACGCCCTGCTGGTCGTCTCGAACACAGGTCCTGTGGTGCCGGCGTACGAGATCGACAACCTCTTCGAGCCCTTCAGACGGCTGCGCACGGAGCGCACCGGCAGCGACAAGGGGGTCGGCCTCGGCCTGTCGATCGCGCGATCCGTCGCGCGGGCCCACGGAGGCCGTATCATCGCGGAGCCCCGCGAGGGCGGTGGTCTCGTGATGCGTGTCACCCTGCCGGTCTGAGAGGCTGCACGGTGTGACGCCCGCACCGAATCCCTGTGTTCGCTTTGGGCGGAATTTTCAGGACCCGTTCCCCCTCGATCCATGTGTGATCGATCACAGAAGCGATTTTCAGGCCATCTACTCTCCGTGATCAAGCCTCCATCGGAAAGCCGGTAATCGTCCGGGTTTTCGGGGGCCGATATCACGGGAAGTACACGGGGTGGCGCCCGTGAACTGCACCATCAGGACCGTGTACGGTCCCCATCGCCACCCAAGCCGAACGCCGTCGCGGTTGTCCGGTTGGGTGTCGATTGAGTAACAGACCTTGATGTGAGGCAAGATCTCCGCCTCAGGTCGGGCACAAGTCCGGCCTCTCACGCGTTACGTGCGCTGAGACACCCGCAGACACCCATGAGGGGGAGAGCGACATGGCAACGGATTACGACACCCCACGCAAGACCGACGACGACGTGGACCAGGACAGCCTCGAAGAGCTCAAGGCTCGTCGGAGCGACAAGACGGCATCCGCCGTCGACGTCGACGAGTTCGACGCGGCCGAAGGGCTGGAGCTGCCCGGCGCGGACCTTTCCAACGAGGAACTGGCCGTCCGGGTCCTGCCCAAGCAGGCCGATGAGTTCACCTGCATGAGCTGCTTCCTCGTGCACCACCGGAGTCAGCTGGCCCGCGAGAAGAACGGCCAGCCGATCTGCCGCGACTGCGACTGAGGTCGAGTCGGCCGTGGCGGGCGACACACCGTTCCGGAAGCGGCGCCTGCGGCGCCGGCACGGTCCGGAGACGCATCAGGGCGGCACAGGCCCGGCAGAGGGCATCAGCCCGTCTGCCGAGCGTTCTGCCGCCCTGCCCGATCCTTCCGGTACCTCCGACGACGAGCGGGGCCGTTCGGCCTCGCTCGAAGTGGCCGGGGCGGCAGGCGTACCGGACGGGGCCGAACAGACCACGACGACGGAGCCCAGGACCGGGGCGGGCCGTCTGGACACACTGAAACGGGGCGTACGCAAGGGCGGAGAGAGCGCCAGGGCCGCGGTCGGCCAGCTGGCCGACCGGATCATCGACATGGCTCCCCGCGTCCCGGTGCGGGATCTGGCCACCCTGCGCGCGCAGTTTCCGGGACTCGGCCCCGAGGAACTCGCCGACAAACTCATCGCGGGCGCGAGCAGAGCGACCGCGACCGTCGGCGCGGGCATCGGGGCGGCGGCCATGCTGCCCGTACCGCCCGCCATGCTCGCCGAGCTGGCAGCGGAGATCACCGGCGTCGCCGCGATCGAGATGAAGCTCGTCGCCGAGCTCCACGAGGTCTACGGCCGGCGCCCGCAGGGCAATCTCGCCCAGCGCTCCACCGCGTATCTGACGTCCTGGACCGAGGAGCGCGGCATCGACGTCTCCCGGCCCACCACGCTCAACGCTGCACTGGGCGGCCAGATGAAACGCGAGCTGCGCCAGCAGATCATGAAGCGCATGGTGCGCGATCTGCCGAACCTGATTCCGTTCATGGTCGGCGCCGCGGTCGGCGCCGTGATGAACCGCCGCGACACCAAGAAGCTCGCCGAGAGGGTCAGGAAGGACCTGCGCAAGCAGCAGGTCGACTGGGACCGGCTCACCGAGCTGCCTCCCCTGGAGCAGCCCGCACATCCGGCCGAGCTGCCCGGGACGACCGACAGGACCACCGGGAACGACGAGCACTGAGGGCTGTCCTCAGGGACGGGGAAGCAGGCCCCGCGAAGGGCGCTCAGGCCGCCCGTACCGCCGTGAGCGCCGCCGCCAGGCCCTGCGGGTCCCGGGTGGACAGATAGACGTACGGAGTCGGGTCGGACGGATCCGTGACCTCCACCCGCACCGCCGTCGGCACATAGCTGCGCAGCAGCATGAACGCCCGCGCGTCCGCCTTGTGCGAGCGCCAGGCCCGCGCCTCCTCCGCGTCCAGCACCTCGGGCTCCCCGAGCGCCGACAGCGGAATCCGCGCGTCACCCGCGACCAGCGCGCCCGCCACCACCCGGATCCGTACGGATCCGTACGAACTCACCACGACCGCCGTCGCGGCGGTGCCGCCGACCAGGCCGCCGAGCAGGGGCAGGGTGCCGAGCGGCAGGAGCATCAGCGCACAGGCGATGCCGACCCCGAAGGCGATGAACCACCAGGAACGGGGGGCGGTGAGACGTTCGTCGAAGGGCGGTGCGGAAGGCTGCATGAATCCAAGCTTGGCACGGCGCGACCCGGGGTAGTCCGCGCGGGTAAGGTCTGCGCCTGTGAGTGGAACATCTGCAGCTCTGACACCCCCGGCCGACGCGGTGGCGCCGGTCCGGCACCCCGACGCGCCCGCCCCCGGCGAGCTCCTCGGCGCGCACTACGAACACTGTTTCGGCTGCGGTGGGGGACAGCCGCACGGTCTGCACCTCCAGGCGCGGGCCGGCGACGGCGTGAGCGTGACCGCCGAGTTCACCGTGAAGGCCGCCCACCAGGGCGCACCGGGCCTCGCGCACGGTGGCGTACTGGCCACGGCGCTGGACGAGACCCTCGGCTCGCTGAACTGGCTCCTGCGGGTCATCGCGGTGACCGGGCGGCTGGAGACCGACTTCGTGCGGCCGGTTCCGGTGGACACCGTGCTGCACCTCGACGCGCGGATCACCGCCGTACACGGCCGGAAGATCTACTCCAGTGCCACCGGCCGGATCGGCGGCCCGGACGGGCCCGTCGCGGTCCGTGCCGACGCGCTCTTCATCGAGGTCAAGGTCGACCACTTCATCGAGAACGGCCGCCCGGCCGAGATCCGCGCAGCGATGGCCGACCCCGACCAGGTCAAGCGCGCCCGTGCCTTCGAGGTGAACCCCTGATGCGACAGCCCGTCGACGTACTGATCCGACTCGTCGACCCGGACGTGCCGATTCCGTCCTACGGACATCCGGGCGACGCCGGGGCCGACCTGGTGACCACCGAGGCCGCGGAACTCGCCCCCGGCGAGCGGACCGTGCTGCCCACCGGAGTGTCGATCGCCCTGCCCGACGGGTACGCCGCGTTCGTGCACCCGCGTTCGGGCCTCGCGGCCCGCTGCGGAGTCGCCCTGGTGAATGCCCCAGGGACGGTTGATGCCGGGTACCGTGGGGAGATCAAGGTGATCGTGGTCAATCTCGACCCGCGCGAGAGCGTGCGGTTCGAGCGGTTCGACCGGATTGCCCAACTGGTCGTCCAGCAGGTCGAGAAGGTGCGCTTCCACGAGGTGGCGGAGCTTCCCGGCTCGGCGCGGGCCGAGGGGGGCTTCGGGTCCACCGGCGGTCATGCCGCCGTGGACGGTGTCAGGGGCGGGATCACCGACGGTGGGAACAGCTACGCATCGGTCGTATCCGACCGGGAAGGACATTGACGTGTTCGGACGTCGCAAGAAGAGTGGTTCCGCCGAGGACACGGCGGACGAAGCGCGCGAGGCCGGGCAGGTCGCCGACGAGCTCGACGGTACCGACGGAGCCGAGTCCGGCGCTCGCCGGACGAACCTTCCGCCTGCCCCCAGGCCGGACGGGCCGTGGGACATCGAGGAGGTCTCCCAGCCCGGCGAGGGCCGGGTCGACCTGGGCGGCATCTTCGTGCCCGGTGTCGAGGGCATGGAGCTGCGGGTCGAGGTGGCCGGGGACGCGATCGTCGCCGCCACCGTGGTCCTGCGCGACAGCGCGGTCCAGCTGCAGGCCTTCGCCGCCCCCAAGAAGGAGGGCATCTGGGGCGAGGTCCGCGAGGAGATCGCCTCGGGCATCACCCAGCAGGGCGGGATCATCGACGAGGTCGAGGGCCCGCTGGGCTGGGAGCTGCGCGCCCAGGTCCCCGTACAGCTTCCGGACGGGACGAACGGCGTGCAGCTGGTGCGCTTCGTCGGCGTCGACGGACCGCGCTGGTTCCTGCGCGGGGTGATCTCCGGTCAGGGTGCCGTGCAGCCGGAGGCCGCCGGACTGCTGGAGACGATCTTCCAGGACACCGTGGTCGTCCGCGGGGAGGGCCCGATGGCCCCGCGCGACCCCATCGTCCTCAAGCTCCCCAACGACGCCCAGATGGTGCCGGAGGGAATCCAGCAGGAGGACCAGGAGAACTCGAAGTTCTCCGGTGGCATGGGGCAGCTCCAGCGCGGACCCGAGATCACCGAGGTCCGCTAGACACGCTCTCGGCACATACGCCGGCCGGTGGGCCGCACCCCTTTCACGGGGTGCGGCCCACCGGCTTTTTCCGTGCGTCCCCACCGCGTGCGGGGGCGCGCGTATGGGGCGCGTATCGGGCACGTATGGGCGGCATCAAGGGCTTGCCCCTCACCGTAAGGAAGGCATCAACGCGAGCGGAGAAGGCTCCGGGCGGATGTTTGCTCATGAGGTCCGAGAATCCGAACCTCATCTAGGAGCACACGATGGCCGATGTGGCCTTCGTCGTCACCACGATCGCGGTGTTCGCGCTGGTGGCTCTCATCGCGCGGGGGGTGGCGAAGCTGTGACTGCCGAGAACATCGTCGGTCTGATCGTGGCCGTCGCCCTGCTGGGCTACCTCGTCCTCGCCCTTCTGTACCCGGAGAGGTTCTGAGCCCGAAATGAGCCCCGTCCTCGCTGGTGTGCTCCAGTTGCTCGCGCTCGTCGTGGCGCTGGGTCTGGCGTACCGTCCGCTCGGCGACCACATGGCCCGCGTCTACTCCTCGAACCGGCATCTGCGGGTGGAGAAGTGGATATACAAGGCCATCGGCGCCAATCCCACCACCGAAATGCGCTGGCCCGCCTATCTGCGCGGCGTCCTGGCCTTCTCGGCGGTGAGCGTCCTCTTCCTGTACCTGATGCAACGGGTGCAGGGGTCCCTGCCCGGCTCGCTCGGCTTCTCGTCGATCGACCCGGACCAGGCGTTCAACACGGCGGCGTCCTTCGTCGCCAACACCAACTGGCAGTCGTACTACGGCGAACAGGCCATGGGCCACGTCGTGCAGACCGGCGGCCTCGCGGTGCAGAACTTCGTCTCGGCGGCGGTCGGCATGGCCGTCGCGGTGGCACTGGTACGCGGCTTCGCCCGTGTCCGCACTGGTGAACTCGGCAACTTCTGGTCCGACCTGGTGCGCGGCACCGTACGGATCCTGATCCCGATCGCGGTGATCGGCGCCCTCGTGCTGGTCGCCTGCGGCGCCATCCAGAACTTCTCCGGCATCCACGAGGTCGGCCAGTTCAACGGCGGCACGCAGCAGTGGAACGGCGGGGCGGTCGCCTCGCAGGAGGTCATCAAGGAGCTGGGTACGAACGGCGGCGGTTACTTCAACGCCAACTCGTCCCACCCCTTCGAGAACCCCAACCCGCTCTCGAACCTCTTCGAGATCTTCCTGATCCTGGTCATCCCGTTCGCCCTGACCCGGACCTTCGGCAAGATGGTCGGCAACGTCAAGCAGGGCTACGCGATCCTCGCCACGATGGGCGTCATCTGGCTCGGCTTCAGTGCGCTGATGATGTGGACCGAATTCGCCCACAACGGCCCCGCGTTCGACATCGCGGGCGGGGCGATGGAGGGCAAGGAGAACCGGTTCGGGATCGGTGGCTCGTCGATCTTCGCGGTCGCCACCACCCTCACCTCGACCGGCGCGGTGAACTCCTTCCACTCCTCGTACACCGGCTTCGGCGGCGGCATCACCATGCTGGGCATGCAGCTCGGCGAGATCGCGCCCGGCGGTGTCGGTTCGGGGCTCTACGGGATGCTGATCATGGCGATCATCGCGGTGTTCATCGCGGGTCTGATGGTCGGCCGTACGCCGGAATACCTCGGCAAGAAGATCGGCACCCGCCAGATCAAGTTCGCGGCCTGCTACATCCTGATCACCCCGGCGCTGGTGCTCTGCTTCACCGCCGCGGCCATGGCACTGCCCACTCCGGGCAACTCCATGACCAACTCGGGGGCACACGGCTTCTCGGAGATCCTGTACGCCTACACCTCCGGTGCCAACAACAACGGATCGGCCTTCGCCGGGCTGAACGCGGACACCCAGTGGTTCAACACCACCATCGGTGTCGCGATGCTGCTCGGCCGGTTCCTGCCCATGGTGTTCGTCCTGGCCCTGGCCGGCTCACTGGCCGAACAGAAGCCCGTACCGGCGACCGTCGGCACGCTCGGCACCCAGAAGCCGCTGTTCAGCGGTCTGCTGGTCGGCACGATCCTCATCATCACCGGCCTCACCTACTTCCCGGCCCTCGCGCTGGGTCCGCTCGCCGAAGGGCTGGCGTCATGACCACCAACGTAAAGAAGCCTGAGGAGCCCGGCTCCATGTCCACCGCCGATCCGGGCCTCGCGCCCCACAGTGACCTGCCGACGGGACGCGGGCCCGAAGGGCGGGTCGGCGGGGGCCTGTTCGACCCCAAGCAGCTGGTCACCTCGTTCCCCGACGCGGTCCGCAAGCTGGATCCCCGGGTGATGGTCAAGTCCCCGGTGATGTTCGTCGTGCTGATCGGCTCGGTGCTCACCACCGTGCTCGCCGTGCTGGATCCGACGGACTGGTTCGGCTGGGCCATCGCGGGCTGGCTGTGGCTGACGACGATCTTCGCCAACCTGGCGGAGGCGGTGGCGGAGGGGCGCGGCAAGGCACAGGCCGACACGCTGCGCAGGGCGAAGACCGACACGGTCGCCCGACGGCTCATCGGGAAGAACGAGGAGCGGGTCGCCGGCACCGATCTGCGCATCGGGGACCTGGTGGTCTGCGAGGCGGGCGACATCATCCCCGGCGACGGGGACGTCGTCGAAGGTGTCGCGAGTGTGGACGAGTCCGCGATCACGGGTGAGTCGGCACCGGTCATCCGCGAGTCCGGCGGTGACCGCTCGGCGGTGACCGGGGGCACGAAGGTGCTCTCCGACCGGATCGTCATCAAGATCACCACCAAGCCCGGCGAGACGTTCATCGACCGGATGATCGCCCTGGTCGAGGGCGCGGCCCGGCAGAAGACGCCCAACGAGATCGCGCTGAACATCCTGCTCGCCTCGCTGACCATCGTCTTCCTGCTGGCCGTGGTGACCCTGCAGCCGTTCGCGATCTACGCGGGCGAGAAGCAGTCGATGATCGTGCTGGCCGCTCTGCTGGTCTGCCTGATCCCGACCACCATCGGTGCGCTGCTCTCCGCGATCGGCATCGCGGGCATGGACCGGCTGGTCCAGCGCAATGTGCTGGCCATGTCCGGGCGCGCGGTCGAGGCGGCGGGCGATGTGTCGACGCTGCTGCTCGACAAGACCGGCACGATCACGCTGGGCAACCGGCAGGCCGCCGAGTTCGTCCCGGTCAAGGGTGTGACGGAGGCCGAGCTGGCGGACGCCGCCCAGCTGTCGTCGCTGGCCGACGAGACGCCCGAGGGCCGCTCGATCGTGGTCCTGGCCAAGGAGAAGTACGGGCTGCGCGAGCGTCACCAGGGCCGGCTGACACAGGCCGAGTGGGTCGTGTTCACCGCCCAGACCCGGATGTCCGGGGTGGACGTCGACGGGCTCAAGGTACGCAAGGGCGCGACCGGTTCGGTCATCGCCTGGGTCAAGGAGCGTGGCGGCAGTGTCTCGCAGGACGCGCAGACGCTCACCGACCGGATCTCCCAGGCTGGTGGCACGCCGCTGCTGGTGGCTCTGGAGGACGCGGACGGCGCGCGGGTCCTGGGTGTCATCCACCTCAAGGACGTCGTCAAGGAAGGCATGAAGGAGCGGTTCGACGAGCTGCGCCGCATGGGCATCAGGACGGTCATGATCACGGGTGACAACCCGCTGACCGCGAAGGCCATCGCCGAGGAGGCGGGAGTCGACGACTTCCTCGCGGAGGCGACGCCCGAGGACAAGATGGCTCTGATCAAGCGGGAGCAGGCGGGGGGCAAGCTGGTCGCGATGACCGGTGACGGGACGAATGATGCCCCGGCTCTGGCGCAGGCGGATGTCGGTGTGGCGATGAACACCGGTACTTCGGCCGCGAAGGAGGCCGGGAACATGGTGGACCTGGACTCCAATCCGACCAAGCTGATCGAGATCGTCGAGATCGGCAAGCAGCTCCTGATCACCCGCGGCGCACTCACCACGTTCTCCATCGCCAACGACGTCGCGAAGTACTTCGCGATCATCCCGGCCATGTTCGCCGTGGTCTACCCGGGCCTGGACAAGCTCAACATCATGGACCTCTCCTCCCCGAGGTCCGCGATCCTGTCCGCCGTCATCTTCAACGCGCTGATCATCATCGCGCTGGTTCCGCTCGCCCTGAAGGGCGTCAGCTACCGGCCCTCCAGCGCCGACAGCATGCTCCGGCGCAACCTCGGCATCTACGGACTGGGCGGCCTCGTCGCCCCGTTCATCGGCATCAAGATCATCGACCTGATCCTCTCCCTCATCCCCGGAATCGGCTGACCTGCCATGAACAACTCCCTAGGAAGCACGGCCCGGCTGCTGGGCGCCGGACTGCGTGCCCTGCTCGTCCTCACCCTGGTCTGCGGCGTCATCTACCCGCTCGCCGTCACCGGTGTCGCCCAGGCACTCTTCCCCGGCAAGGCCAACGGCTCCGAAGTCACCTCGAACGGGAAGGTCGTCGGCTCCTCCCTCATCGGGCAGCGCTACGACCTGCCGCTGAAGGACGGCCAGGAGACCGCCGAGCCGGACCTCAAGTGGTTCCAGCCCCGTCCCTCCAACGGTCTGGGCAGCAACAGCGTCAACACCCAGTACAAGCTGATCCTCTCCGGCGCGACCAACCGCTCCGGCGACAACGAGGAACTCATCGACTGGGTCACCGCCGCCAAGGCCGCCGTGGTCAAGGACAACTCCGTCCCCGGTCACCGGGTCGACCCGGCCGATGTGCCGGCCGACGCCGTCACCTCCTCCGGCTCCGGTCTCGACCCCGACATCTCCCCGGCCTACGCCGAACTCCAGATCCGCCGCGTCGCGGAGAAGAACCACCTCGACGTGAACCAGGTGGAGAAACTGGTCGAGGACCACACCGACGGCCGCATCCTCGGCTTCATGGGCGAACCCCGCGTCAACGTCCTCCAGCTCAACATCGCGCTGAAGGACCTGGCGAAGGGCGCCTGAACCGCCCGCACGGCCCGCAACGCAGTCGTGCCCGCCCGCTGTACGGACTCTCCCGTGGCTCATGGGGCAGTTCGACACCGGGGCGGGCACGGCGGGCGCCGTGCTGCCGAGGGACACCGCGGGCGGGACACGGGCCGCGTCACCGCACGGCGGACGGGACGTCGACGCGAGGACGCGGGGCCGCGTCCTCGCACGTGAAGGCGTGGGGAGGGGGTGATCGCCCGCGACCGGCCCCCTCCGGCCGCTCGGCCGGCACCCCGAACCCGGGCGGCCCGAGAACTGACCATTGCCCGGCCGTGTGCCTCATGCACATACTGGCGACCGCGAGAGACGCGTACGTACGGGGAGTGACATGACCGAGAGCACCAGCGGACAGAGCAGCACGGCCGTAGCCGAGGACCCGGCACGCGGGCCCATGGTGCGCGTCGAGGACCTGCACCGTTCGTACGGCACGGGCGCCGCCGCCGTGCACGCCCTGCGCGGCGTCTCCTTCGAGATCCCGCGCGGCGAACTGGTCGCGCTCAAGGGACGCTCCGGCTCCGGCAAGACGACCCTGCTCAACCTGGTCGGCGGCCTGGACGCGCCGGACGGCGGCCGCATCACCGTCGAGGGCACCGACATCTCCGCACTGGGCGAGAACGGGCTGCTCGAACTGCGCCGCGACCGGATCGGCTTCATCTTCCAGTCGTTCGGCCTGATTCCCATCCTGACCGCCGCCGAGAACGTCGGCGTACCGATGCGCCTGCGCAAGGCCGACCCGGTCGAGCGCGAGGAGCGGGTGGCACTGCTGCTCTCCCTGGTCGGCCTCGGCGACCACACCCAGCAGCGCCCCGGCGAACTCTCCGGTGGCCAGCAGCAGCGCGTCGCCATCGCCAGGGCGCTCGCCAACCGCCCCGCCCTCCTGATCGCCGACGAGCCGACCGGGCAGCTCGACGCGGAGACCGGACTCGCGGTCATGGAGCTGCTGCGCGCGGTCGTCCGCAGCGAGAACGTCACCGCCCTGGTCGCCACCCACGACCCCCAGCTGCTGGGCTTCGCCGACCGGGTCCTGGAGCTGAGCGACGGGCACATCGTCGAGCACGCGTGACGCCCGGCCGCGTCGAGCGCGCGTGAAGGCCGTCGAGCGCGCGTGACGGCCGTCGAGTGTGCGTGACGCCCGGCCGTCGAGTGTGCGTGACGGCCGGATCGTCTAGCAGGTGTCACGGCCGTCGAGCATGTGTGACGGCCGTCGAGCACGCGTGACGGCCTGCCCGGCAGTTCTGCCCCCGGGGCAGAACTGCCGGGCACGCGCAACGGGCCTGCCGACCGGCCGGCAGAGCACCCGCCTGCGGCCTTTCCGGCAGGTCGCAGCGCCGTCGGGTGGCCACCGGGAAGGCATCAGAGTTCCGTCAATACGGCTCCCGCCCCCACCCTCAGCCCGCGATGTCCGAAATCTTCGGAGTAGCGTCGACATCGGCCGCCGCTCCGGGCGCCACCGGCTGATGAGAGACAACGCCGGATTCGAGAAGACAATGGGGCCATGGCGCGCGGCAAGCTTCGGATCTATCTGGGTGCGGCACCCGGTGTCGGTAAGACGTACGCGATGTTGTCGGAGGCTCATCGTCGGGTGGAGCGGGGTACGGACTGTGTGGTGGCGTTCGTGGAGCATCATGGGCGGCCGCGTACGGAGGTGATGCTGCACGGTCTGGAGCAGGTGCGGCGCAGTGAGATCGAGTACCGTTCGGCGGTTTTTACCGAGATGGATGTCGATGCGGTGCTGGAGCGGGCTCCGGCGGTGGCGTTGGTGGATGAGCTGGCGCATACGAATGTGCCGGGTTCGCGTCATGCGAAGCGGTGGCAGGACGTGGAGGAGCTGCTGCGGGCGGGTGTCGATGTGATATCGACGGTGAATATCCAGCATCTGGAGTCGCTGGGTGATGTGGTGGAGTCGATCACGGGGGTGCGGCAGCGGGAGACGGTGCCGGACGAGGTGGTGCGGCGGGCGGATCAGATCGAGCTGGTGGACATGTCGCCGCAGGCGTTGCGGCGGCGGATGGCGCACGGGAATATTTATCAGCCGGACAAGCTGGATGCGGCGTTGTCGAATTATTTCCGTCCGGGGAATCTGACGGCTCTGCGTGAGCTGGCGTTGTTGTGGGTCGCGGACCGGGTGGATGAGTATCTGCAGCAGTACCGGGGTGAGCACAACATCCGTTCGACGTGGCAGGCGCGTGAGCGGATCGTGGTGGGGCTGACGGGGGGTCCGGAGGGGCGGACGCTGATCCGTCGTGCGTCGCGGATGGCGGCGAAGGGGTCGGGCAGTGAGATTCTCGCGGTGTATATCGCGCGGAGTGATGGTCTGACGGCGGCGTCGCCGAAGGAGCTGACGGTCCAGCGGACGTTGGTGGAGGATCTCGGGGGGACGTTTCATCATGTGATCGGTGATGACATACCCGCGGCTCTTCTGGAGTTCGCGCGGGGGGTGAATGCCACGCAGATCGTTCTGGGTTCCAGCCGGCGCAAGACGTGGCAGTACATCTATGGTCCCGGTGTCGGGTCGACCGTCGCGCGTGACTCCGGCCCCGACCTCGATGTCCATATCGTCACGCACGAGGAAGTCGCCAAGGGGCGTGGTCTGCCCATCGCCCGTGGTGCCCGGCTGGGCCGTGCCCGCATCATCTGGGGCTGGCTCGTCGGCGTCGCAGGACCCGCCCTCCTCTCGCTGCTGCTGACCAGCCTGGAGAACGGCCCGGGACTCGCCAACGACGTCCTGCTCTTCCTCTTCCTGACCGTCGCCGCGGCCCTGCTCGGCGGACTGCGCCCCGCCCTCGCCTCGGCCGCCGTCGGCTCGATGCTCCTGAACTACTGGTTCACCCCGCCCACGCACACCCTCACCGTGCAGGACCCGGAGAACTTCGTCGCGATCGTGATCTTCTTCGCGGTCGCGGTGGCGGTCGCCTCCGTGGTGGATCTGGCGGCCCGCCGCACCCATCAGGCGGCCCGGCTGCGTGCCGAGTCGGAGATCCTCTCCTTCCTCGCGGGCAGCGTCCTGCGCGGCGAGACCACCCTGGACGCCCTGCTGGACCGGGTCCGCGAGACCTTCGCCATGGAGTCCGTCGCCCTGCTGGAGCGGAAGAGCGACGTCGACCCGTGGACCTGCGCCGGGTCCGTCGGCCCGGCCCCCGCCGTCCGCCCCGACGACGCCGATGTGGACATGCCGGTCGGCGACCACATGGCGCTCGCCCTGTCCGGCCGCGTCCTGCCCGCCGAGGACCGGCGCGTGCTCGGTGCGTTCGCCGCGCAGGCCGCCGTCGTCCTGGACCGCCAGCGCCTGGTCTGGGAGGCCGAGGAGGCCCGCAGACTCGCCGAGGGGAACCGCATACGCACGGCTCTGCTCGCCGCCGTCAGCCACGATCTGCGCACCCCGCTGGCCGCCATCAAGGCCGCCGTCAGCTCGCTGCGCTCCGACGACGTCGCCTGGTCGGAGGAGGACGAGGCCGAACTCCTCGAAGGCATCGAAGCCGGCGCCGACCGCCTCGACCACCTGGTCGGCAACCTCCTGGACATGTCCCGCCTCCAGACCGGCACCGTCACCCCGCTGATCCGCGAGATCGATCTGGACGAGGTCGTGCCCATGGCACTCGGCGGCGTCCCCGAGGGCAGCGTCGACCTCGACATCCCCGAGACGCTGCCGATGGTCGCCGTAGACCCCGGGCTGCTGGAGCGGGCCGTCGCCAACATCGTCGAGAACGCCGTCAAGTACAGCCCCGACGGGAAGCCCGTCGCCGTGGCCGCCAGCGCGCTGGGCGAACGCGTCGAGCTACGGGTCGCCGACCGGGGCCGCGGGGTTCCGGACGAGGGCAAGGAACGGATCTTCGAGCCCTTCCAGCGGTACGGCGACGCTCCGCGCGGCGCCGGGGTCGGCCTCGGTCTCGCCGTCGCCCGCGGCTTCGTGGAGGCCATGGGCGGCACACTCGACGCCGAGGACACCCCCGGCGGCGGCCTGACCATGGTGCTCACCCTGAAGGCGGCACCGGGATACGTTGCGGCCAGCCCCGATCTTCCTGCCCCGGTCACCTCGTGACGGCAGCCCCGATTCTGTACAGCACACACTCTCCGAACAGCAGAAAGGCAGGTCCGCGATGACCAGGGTGCTTGTGGTCGACGACGAGCCGCAGATCGTACGCGCCCTCGTGATCAATCTGAAGGCGCGCAAGTACGAGGTGGACGCGGCCCCCGACGGGGCGACCGCCCTCCAGCTCGCCGCCGCCCGCCACCCCGATGTCGTCGTCCTCGACCTCGGGCTGCCCGACATGGACGGTGTCGAGGTGATCAAGGGGCTGCGCGGCTGGACCCGGGTACCGATCCTGGTGCTCTCCGCCCGCCACACGTCCGACGAGAAGGTCGAGGCACTGGACGCGGGGGCCGACGACTACGTCACCAAGCCGTTCGGCATGGATGAACTGCTGGCCCGGCTGCGTGCCTCCGTGCGCCGTGCCGAACCCGTCGGGCAGGACGGCGCCGACGACATCGTGGTCGTCGAGACCGAGGGCTTCACGGTCGACCTGGCGGCGAAGAAGGTCCACCGCGAGGGCCGTGACGTACGGCTCACTCCCACCGAATGGCACCTGCTGGAGGTCCTCGTCCGCAACAGCGGCCGCCTGGTCAGCCAGAAGCAGCTGCTCCAGGAGGTCTGGGGCCCCTCGTACGGCACCGAGACCAACTACCTGCGGGTCTACATGGCCCAGCTGCGCCGCAAGCTGGAGGCCGATCCCTCGCACCCCCGGCACTTCGTCACCGAGCCGGGCATGGGATACCGCTTCGAGCGCGGCTGACGGCGTCCGGCGGCGGCCGAGGGCGGATACCGGTGAGGGGGCGCCCGCGGCTCGCGCCCGGTAACGACAACCTGGGCCACACGTCCCCGTAACCCGTACGAGTGATCTTCCCCGACCCCCGCCCGTACCACAGGGGACCGGTACCCTTCGGGTATGAGTGCCGTTCCTCGATTCGAGAAGGCCGGGAAGGCGGAAAAGCCCTCCGGCCGCTTCCGCCGCATGCTCGACCGGCTGTCCAGCTCCCAGCAGGACCTGGAGTCGGAGGAGCTGCAGGAGGACACGCAGGCGTCGGGGTGCACGCGTATCTCCGAATGCTCGGACCGCCAGATCGTGAAGGTGGCTGGTACGTTGCGGACCGTCACCCTGCGTCCGCGTGCCGGAGTGCCCGCCCTGGAGGCGGAGCTCTTCGACGGCACCGCGCCGCTGGACGTGGTCTGGCTGGGCCGACGCTCGATCGTCGGCATCGAGCCCGGCCGCAGACTCATCGTCTCGGGCCGCGTCGCCATGAGTCACGGGCGCCGGGTGCTGTTCAACCCCACATACGAACTCCGACCGCTCGGCAAGGAGTAGCCGGTGACGTCTCTTGACAAGCCGACGTCCGAAACGGACCAGCCCCATCGCACCGAAGAGCAGGAAGCCGAAGCGAAAGCGGTCACCGAGGCCGCGCTCTCCGAGGCTTTCGGCGGCGTGCGCGGCATGGTGGAGACAGTCCTCCCCGGGCTGCTCTTCGTCACGATCTTCACCATCAACAAGAACCTGCACGTCTCGGCCATCGCGGCCCTGGCGGTGTCCCTCGCGCTCGTCGCCGTACGGCTGATCCGCAAGGACACCGTCAAGCACGCCTTCAGCGGCGTCTTCGGCGTGGCCTTCGGTGTGGTCTTCGCGATGATGACCGGCAACGCCAAGGACTTCTACCTGCCGGGCATGGTCTACACGCTCGGCCTGGCGCTCGCCTACCTCATCACGACCCTCGCCGGAGTTCCGCTGATCGGCCTGATCCTGGGCCCGGTCTTCAAGGAGAACCTCTCCTGGCGCACCAGGAACCCCGGCCGCAAGAAGGCGTACGCCAAGGCCAGCTACGCCTGGGGTCTCATCCTGCTCGCCAAGTGCGCGATCCTCTTCCCGCTCTACTGGTGGGCCGACACCGCTCAGCTGGGCTGGGTGCTGGTCGCGCTGAAGATTCCGCCGTTCCTGCTCGCGGTCTACCTGACCTGGGTCTTCCTGGCCAAGGCGCCGCCGCCCATCGACGTCTTCGCCGAGATGGAGGCGGAGGAGCAGGCCGAGAAGGCCCGCAAGGCGCAGGCGGCGGCAGCGCGCAACTACGAGGGCTGACCGCCACACCGCCACCGGCAGACGCTGTGAAGGGCCCGGAACCGTGACTCACGGTTCCGGGCCCTTCACATGTGTACGGTGCCGCCGGGGGCTCCGGTACGAACGGTGGCTCCCGTACGTACGGTGTTGCCGTTGGCTCCGGTACGAACGGTGTTGCCGGTGGCTTCCGTACGTACGCGGCCTGTGGCGCCCGCTCAGTCGTCCTCGGGGTCGCGGCGGACCGACAGCAGGTCCTCCAGCTGCTCCTCGCGCGCCTGGGCGGCCACGAACAGCAGCTCGTCACCGGCCTCCAGGGTCTCCTCGGTGCTCGGCGTCAGTACGCGCGTACCGCGGATGATGGTGACCAGCGAGGTGTCCTCCGGCCATGCGACGTCCCCGACCTGGGTGCCGGCCAGCGCCGACTCGGGCGGCAGCGTCAGCTCGACCAGGTTCGCGTCGCCGTGGCTGAAGCGCAGCAGCCGGACCAGATCGCCGACGCTCACCGCCTCCTCGACCAGGGCCGACATCAGGCGCGGCGTGGAGACCGCGACATCGACGCCCCAGGACTCGTTGAACAGCCACTCGTTCTTGGGGTTGTTCACCCGGGCGACGACCCGCGGAACGCCGTACTCGGTCTTCGCGAGCAGCGAGACGACCAGGTTGACCTTGTCGTCGCCGGTCGCGGCGATCACGACGTTGCAGCGTTGCAGGGCGGCCTCGTCGAGCGAGGTGATCTCACAGGCGTCCGCGAGCAGCCACTCGGCCATCGGGACCCGCTCCACCGAGATGGCGGTCGGCGCCTTGTCGATCAGCAGCACCTCGTGCCCGTTCTCCAGGAGCTCGGCCGCGATGGAACGGCCCACCGCGCCGGCCCCGGCAATCGATACGCGCATCAGTGACCGCCTTCCTCGGGACCCTCGGCAAAGGCCGCTTCGACCTTGGCGATCTCGTCCGTACGCATCATCACGTGGACCAGGTCGCCCTCCTGCAGGACGGTCTGCGACGTCGGCAGTATGGCCTCACCCAAACGGGTGAGGAAGGCCACGCGGACGCCCGTCTCCTCCTGGAGCGTGCTGATCTTGTGGCCGATCCAGGACGGCGTCGTGTGCACTTCGGCGAGCTGCACACCACCGCTGGGGTCGCGCCACAGCGGCTCGGCGCCCGAGGGCAGCAGACGTCGCAGCATCTGGTCCGCGGTCCAGCGGACCGTGGCCACGGTGGGGATACCGAGACGCTGGTAGACCTCGGCACGCCGGGGGTCGTAGATCCGGGCCGCGACGTTCTCGATGCTGAACATCTCGCGGGCCACCCGGGCGGCGATGATGTTCGAGTTGTCGCCGCTGCTCACCGCGGCGAACGCCCCGGCCTCCTCGATGCCCGCCTCGCGGAGGGTGTCCTGGTCGAAGCCGACCCCGGTGACCCGACGGCCACCGAATCCGGAACCGAGGCGGCGGAACGCCGTGGGGTCCTGGTCGATCACCGCGACCGTGTGCCCCTGCTGCTCCAGAGTCTGCGCGAGAGCGGCTCCGACTCGCCCGCAGCCCATGATGACGATGTGCACCTTGCGCCTACCTCGCAGTCCTGGTCGTCCGGCTGACCTGCGAAAACACCCTGCTCACACTTCTCTCTCAGCTTGCCGGGCAAACAACGGGGCAACCGCCTGCGGCGTTGCCAGGGGATGAGCTTATGCGGCCATGCATCCAATGCCTCATCCGAGTGTGCGTTCGGCGCGACACTCCAGCAAAAGGGAGGTAAAGGGAAGTCGCCCGTCCGCCAGGCCGCCCGCCCCGCCTCCGGTGCCCCGCCCCCTCCGCCCGAACCCCCGCCGCACGCACCCTTCCGGCCAGGACGACAGACATCTAACATGTCAGTTCATGGAGACCCTTCGCCCGGTCCGGCGGACACTGCTGCGGGACACCGCGTACGAAGCCATCCGCGACGCCATCGTCCGCGGGGACATCCCACCCGGGGCCCCCGTCCGCGACGCCGACCTCGCCGAACGTCTCGGCCTCTCCCGCGCCCCGGTCCGCGAGGCCCTGTCCCGGCTGATCGGGGAGGGCCTCGTCGAGAGCAAGCCGCAGAGCTACACCCGGGTGACACGGCTCGTGCCGCGCGATGTCCGGGATGCCGCCGCCGTCGTACAGGCCATGCAGGAACTGGCGGCGCGCGGCGCGGTGCCGCACCTCACGGAGCGGGACACCGCGGCGATGCGCGAGGCGAACGAGCGCTTCAGGGCCGCGACCGAGGGGGGTGACGTCGCGGCCGCGCTGCGCGCCGACGACGAACTGCACGACACTCTCGTCACCGCCTGCGGCAACCGCGCGGTCGCCGCCACCATCGAGCGCTACACCCCACTGATCCGCCGCCTGGAGTGGCGCCGGTTCGGCACGGCGAGCGCGGCGCACGGATCGGCGGAACTCCACGACCGTCTCATCGACGCCTGTGCGGAAGGCGACGTGGAGGCGGCGGCGCGGATCACGACGGAGATCTGGAGTGCGCTGGAAGGGCTGGCGGACGAGGAGGAGAACGCCACCGCCCAGGAGACATGAGCGCCAGGACCCCCGTTCCCGTTCCCCTCGCCGGCCCCGTCCTCCCGTCTCCTTCCTCCCGTCTCTTTCCTCCCGTCTCTTTCCTCCCGTCTCGCTCCTTCCGTCTCCCTCCTGTCCTTCTGCCGTCCTTCCGTCCCTTCACCGGTCCCCGATCGCGACCCAAGGAGCCCCCATGACGACCGCGCCCCTTCCCACCCTCCCGGCCGCACTCTCCGCTCCGCACCGCTACCCCCTCCTCTTCGGCCCTTCGCCGACGCACCGCCTGGACCGGCTCACCGAGCACCTCGGCGGTGCCGGACTCTGGGCCAAGCGGGAGGACTGCAACTCCCCGATCGCCTACGGCGGCAACAAGACCCGCAAGCTCGAATACCTCGTCGCCGACGCGCTGGCCAAGGGCTGCGACACCCTCGTCTCCATAGGCGGCGTCCAGTCCAATCACACCCGCCAGGTGGCCGCGGTCGCCGCTCGCGCGGGCCTGAAGTGCGTGCTGATCCAGGAGAGCTGGGTCGAGTGGCCCGACGCCGTCTACGACAAGGTCGGCAACATCCTGATCAGCCGTCTCGCCGGAGCCGACATCCGCCTCGTCCGCGCCGGATTCGGCATCGGCGTCAAGGGCAGCTGGGAGCAGGCGCTGCGCGAGGTCGAGGAGCGCGGCGGCCGCCCGTACGCCATCCCGGCCGGCGCCTCCGACCACCCGCTGGGCGGACTCGGCTTCGCCAACTGGGCGTACGAGGTCGTCGAGCAGGAACGCGCGCTGGGCGTCTTCTTCGACACGGTCGTCGTCTGCTCGGTGACCGGCTCCACCCAGGCCGGCATGGTCGCGGGCTTCGCCGCCATCGAGGAGGCGGGCGGCCGTCCCCGCCGTGTGCTGGGTATCGACGCCTCCGCCGAACCGGCCCGTACCCGCGAACAGATCGCCAGGATCGCGGGTGCCACCGCCTCGCTCATCGGTGTGCGCCGCGCACTCACGGTGAACGACATCGAGCTGGACGAGCGGTACCACGCCGGTACGTACGGCATCCCCGACGACACGACGCTCGACGCGATGCGGCTGGCCGCCCGTACGGAGGGCATGGTCACCGACCCGGTGTACGAGGGGAAGTCCATGGCGGGCATGGCCGACCTCGTGGGGCGCGGCGAGATCGGCCGCGAGTCCACCGTGCTGTACGCCCATCTGGGTGGCCAGCCGGCACTGAACGGTTACAGCGCGTTGTTCTCGTAGGGGCGGGCGCAAGGATTGCGTTAAGGAATGTGTGAGCTTTCCCGCTGATCGCAGAAGAATGCGAGGCCACGGCGTTTGGGCGGCGGTGACCCCGCTGTCCAGCGCTTACGATCCTCTGCGTGTCCAAACTGACCGACGTGCCCAAACGGATCCTGATCGGCCGGGCGCTGCGCAGCGACAAGCTGGGAGAAACGCTCCTCCCCAAGCGCATCGCGCTTCCCGTCTTCGCATCCGACCCGCTGTCCTCGGTGGCGTACGCACCGGGAGAAGTTCTCCTGGTGCTGTCCATCGCGGGCGTGTCGGCCTACCACTTCAGCCCGTGGATCGCGGTCGCCGTCGTGGTCCTGATGTTCACGGTCGTCGCCTCGTACCGGCAGAACGTGCACGCGTATCCGAGCGGCGGTGGTGACTACGAGGTCGCCAACACCAACCTCGGCCCCAAAGCGGGACTCACCGTCGCCAGCGCCCTGCTGGTCGACTACGTCCTGACCGTCGCCGTGTCGATCTCCTCGGGCGTCGAGAACCTGGGCTCCGCGATCCCGTTCGTCGTCGAGCACAAGACGCTCAGCGCCATCGTGGCCATCGTGCTGCTGACGCTGATGAATCTGCGCGGCGTCAAGGAGTCCGGAAAGCTGTTCGCCATCCCCACGTACCTCTTCGTGGCGGGTGTCTTCATCATGATCCTCTGGGGCGCGTTCCGGGGCCTGGTCCTCGGCGACTCGATGCACGCCCCGACCTCGGACTACGAGATCAGGCCCGAGCACCAGGGGCTGGCCGGCTTCGCCCTGGTCTTCCTGCTGCTGCGCGCGTTCTCCTCCGGCTGTGCGGCGCTGACCGGGGTCGAGGCGATCAGCAACGGTGTGCCCGCCTTCCGCAAGCCCAAGAGCAAGAACGCCGCGACCACCCTGGCCGCGATGGGCCTGCTGGCCGTCACCATGTTCTGCGGCATCATCGGGCTGGCCATGGCCACCGATGTGAAGATGGCCGAGAACCCGGCGAAGGACCTGATCCACAACGGTGCGGCCGTCGGTGAGAGCTTCGTCCAGGACCCGGTGATCTCCCAGGTCGCGGCCGCCGTCTTCGGCGACGGATCGTTCTTCTTCATCATCCTCGCCGCCGCCACCGCGCTGGTCCTGTTCCTGGCGGCGAACACGGCGTACAACGGTTTCCCGCTGCTCGGCTCGATCCTCGCCCAGGACCGCTACCTGCCGCGCCAGCTGCACACCCGCGGGGACCGGCTCGCGTTCTCCAACGGCATCGTGCTGCTGGCGGGCGCCGCCATTCTGCTCGTCTGGATCTACGGGGCGGACTCCACGCGCCTCATCCAGCTCTACATCGTCGGCGTCTTCGTCTCCTTCACGCTCAGCCAGACCGGCATGGTGCGGCACTGGAACCGTCATCTGCGGACGGAGAAGGACCCGGCCAAGCGGCGCCACATGATCCGCTCCCGTGCGATCAACACGTTCGGCGCGTTCTTCACCGGCCTGGTGCTCGTGGTCGTCCTGGCCACCAAGTTCACCCACGGTGCCTGGGTGGCGCTGCTCGGCATGGTGATCTTCTACGGGACGATGACCGCGATCCGCAGGCACTACGACCGGGTCGCCGAGGAGATCGCCGCCGACGAGACGCCCTCGGACGAGAGCGTCCGGCCCTCCCGGGTCCACTCGATCGTCCTGGTCTCCAAGCTCCACCGCCCCACCCTGCGCGCCCTGGCGTACGCGAAACTGATGCGCACCGACCACCTGGAGGCGCTGTCCATCAGCGTCGACGCGGCCGAGACGAAGGCGCTCAGGGAGGACTGGGAGCGGCGCGGCATCAACGTACCGCTGAAGATCCTCGACTCCCCGTACCGCGAGGTGACCCGCCCGGTCATCGAGTATGTGAAGGGCCTGCGCCGGGAGAGCCCGCGTGACGTGGTCAGTGTCTACATCCCGGAGTACGTCGTCGGTCACTGGTACGAGCACCTGCTGCACAACCAGAGCGCCCTGCGCCTGAAGGGGCGGCTGCTGTTCACCCCCGGGGTCATGGTGACCTCGGTGCCGTACCAGCTGGAGTCCTCCGAGGCCGCGAAGAAGCGGGCCAGGAAGCGGGCGGACTGGACCGCGCCGGGTTCGGTGCGACGGGGCCCGGTGGAACGCAGGCAGAAGGAACCCACCACCAAGGGCTGACACTCCGGCCGGTGATTGTGGTAAGCGGTCGGACGCCACCCACGTAGACTGGTGGGCTGTTGTCCGGCCGCACGTCCGGCCGTTTGCCCTTTTGAGCTCTGGAGCCTCCCCTCATGCAGAACGAATCCACGTCGTCGCTGGTCGGGGAGGAGTACGAGGTCGAGGTCGGGCCCGTCGCACACGGCGGTCACTGCATCGCCCGTACCGCCGAGGGCCAGGTGCTCTTCGTACGGCACACGCTCCCCGGCGAGAAGATCGTCGCCAAGGTCACCGAGGGCGAGAGCGACTCCCGCTTCCTGCGCGCCGACGCCGTACGGATCATCGAGGCGTCCAAGGACCGCGTCGAGGCCCCCTGCCCGTACGCGGGCCCCGGCAAGTGCGGCGGCTGCGACTGGCAGCACGCCAAGCCCGGCGCCCAGCGGCGGCTCAAGGGCGAGGTGATCACCGAGCAGCTCCAGCGCCTCGCGGGCCTCACCCCCGAGGAGGCCGGCTGGGACGGCACGGTCGTACCGGCCGAGGGCGACAAGCTCCCCAAGGGCGAGGTGCCCGCCTGGCGCACCCGTGTCCAGTACGCGATCGACGAGGACGGCCGCGCCGGACTCCGCAAGCACCGCTCGCACGACGTCCAGCCGATCGACCACTGCCTGATCGCCGCCCCCGGCGTCTCCGAGCTCGGCATCGAGAAGCGCGAGTGGCCGACGCTGGCCGCGGTGGAGGCCATCGCCGCCACCGGCTCCCACGACCGCCAGGTCATCCTCACCCCGAAGCCCGGCGGCAGGCTGCCCCTGGTCGAGCTCGACAAGCCGGTCTCCGTGCTGCGCGTCGAGGAGCACGACGGCGGTGTGCACCGCGTCCACGGCCGCGCCTTCGTCCGCGAGCGCGCCGACGACCGCACCTACCGCGTCGGCTCCGGCGGCTTCTGGCAGGTCCACCCCCAGGCCGCGTACACGCTGGTCAAGGCGGTCATGCAGGGCCTGATGCCGCGCAAGGGCGAGACGGCCCTCGACCTGTACTGCGGCGTCGGCCTCTTCGCGGGCTCCATCGCCGAACGCGTCGGGGAGAACGGCGCGGTCCTCGGCATCGAGTCCGGCAAGCGCGCGGCGGAGGACGCCCGCCACAACCTCAAGGACCTCGACCGCGTCCGGATCGAGCACGGCAAGGTCGACCAGATCCTGCCCCGCACCGGCATCACCGAGGCCGACCTGATCGTCCTCGACCCGCCCCGCGCGGGCGCAGGCAAGCAGACGGTCAAGCAACTGTCGGCTCTCGGCGCGCGCCGCATCGCCTACGTGGCCTGCGACCCGGCGGCCCTGGCCCGCGACCTGGCGTACTTCCGGGACGGCGGCTACACGGTGCGGACGCTGCGGGCGTTCGACCTGTTCCCGATGACGCACCACGTGGAGTGCGTGGCGATCCTGGAGCCGGTGAAGAAGGACGACTGAGCTGCCGCCCGGCGCTTCGATCCAGGTGACCCGGGCGCTGGCTAGTCTGCTCGGGTGACCTCTGAGCTGATCCTCCTGCCCCGCGTCGCCTACCGCGGGCAGGAGATAACCGCGCCGCGTCTGCGCGGGCTCCTCGCGTTGCTTGCCGTTGACCTGCGGGCCGGGTGCAGTGTCGGGAGGCTCGTGGAGGGGCTGTGGCCGGAGGTGTTGCCGGAGCGGCCGGGCAAGGCGGTGCAGGTGCTGGTTTCCCGGGTGCGGTCGCAGCTGGGTGCCGAGCTCATCGTGAGCACGCCGACGGGATACCGGCTGGCGCTGGATGAGGCGCAGGTCGACAGTTCCGCACTCCTGCTGCGTGAGGCGGCCGGTGTGGAGCGGGCCCGCAAAGGTGACCACGGGGGCGCCCTGGAGGAAGCCGAGGCGGGGCTGGACCTGTGGGACGGGGTGGTGGCCGCCGGTGTCGGGGAGGAGCTGCGCGACCCGGTGGTCGCGTTGCGTACCGCGCGGGCCACTGCCCATCGCGGGCTGGGCCGCACCCGCGCACTCGCCCTGGCCCGGGTCGGGCGGCGCGAAGAGGCGGCGGGGCCACTGGCCGAGCTGGCCGGGGAACTGCCGCGGGACGAAGAGGTCCTGGCGGAGCTGTTGCGCTGCGAGGCCGTCACGGCAGGACCTGCCGGTGCGCTGAGGCGGTACGACGCCTACCGGCGAGGGCTGCGTCACGAGCTCGGCACCGACCCCGGGGCCGGGCTCAAGGCCGTACACCAGGAGCTGCTGCGCGCCGAGGCGCCGGTGGTCAGGCACGGCGTACCGCATGAGCCGAATCCGCTGCTCGGCCGGGAGAGCGACATCGCCGCCGTGGCCGGGCTGCTGCGCACCTCGCGGGTCGTCACGGTCACCGGCCCCGGTGGTCTCGGCAAGACCCGGCTCGCGTACGCCGTGGGCCGGGCCGCCGAACAGCGCGTGGTGCACTTCGTGCCGCTCGCCGGTGTCACCGCTGATGACGATGTGGCAGGGGAGGTGGCATCGGCGCTCGGTGTCGGGGTCGGGCTGGGGGAGCGACTGCACTTCGCCGGGGGCGGGGATCTTGTCGGCGCCATGGTCGGAGCGCTGGGCTCCGGCCCCGTCATGCTCGTACTCGACAACTGTGAGCAGGTCGTCCACGGCGCCGCCGACCTGGTACGGGCTCTGGTGTCGCGGTCGCGGGAGCTACGGGTGCTGGCCACCAGCCGGGCCCCCCTCGGGCTGACCTCTGAATCCCTGTACGCGCTGCCGGTGCTGACTCTCGCCACCTCCGTCGAACTCTTCGGGCAGCGGGCCCGGTCCGTCCGCCCCGATGTCGAGCTGCCCGCCGCCACCGTGGCCGGACTCTGCCGTCATCTGGACGGTCTGCCGCTGGCAGTGGAGCTGGCCGCTGCCCGGGTGAGGGTGCTGCCCGTGGCGGAGATCGGCCGCCGCCTGCGGGACCGCTTCGCTCTGCTGCGCGGCGGAGCACGGGACGCACCGGAGCGGCATCGCACCCTGCACGCCGTCGTCGAGTGGAGCTGGAACCTGCTGGAGCCCGAAGGACGTGCCGCGCTGCGTGCGCTCTCGGTGTTCCCCGGCGGTTTCACCGAGGACGCGGCGGAGCACGTGATCACCGGCCGCGGTGAGGGGGAAGCGCTCTTCCTGTTGGAACAGCTGGCGGATCAGTCGTTGATCAAGGCGGCCGAGACCACGTCCGGGATGCGCTTCCACATGCTGGAGACCGTACGGGAGTTCAGTGCCGCCCGGCGTGCGCAGGCCGGGGAGGAGGAGGCCGTCACCCTCGGGTTCCTCGCCTGGGCACGGGCCTTCGGCCGTACGCACCACGACGCGCTCTTCAGCGACGACCCGTTGCCGTCCTGGGGTCGGATCCGGGCCGAGCAGGACAATCTCGTCCTGGCCCTGCGCCACGCCCTGGCGCGCGCCGACGGCCCCACCACGGCGGCCCTCACGGCGGTGCTCTCCTCGCTCTGGGCCACCGACTTCAATCACCCCCGACTGGCGGCCCTCGCCGCCGAGACCGGAGGTCCGCTCTCCCGCTTCCACCCCGGTCCCGAGGACGTCGAGACGGCCCGGAGCGCGGCGGCCGTGTGCGCGGCCGCCCTTTTCATGAACCACGGACCCCACGCCGTGCGCCAGCTCGTCACGTTGCGCCGGCTGCCGCCCGCCGCGCCCGACACCCTGCAACGAGCCCTGGCCGTCGTCCTGTGCGCCACGCCCGATGTGCGCCCGCCGGACTACGCGCGCCTGCGCGAGTTGTGCGCAGCGGACGAACCACTGGTGGCGGGCCTCGCCGAGTGTGCCGCCAGCTACGTGTGGGAGTACGAGAACGACGTGGAACGGGCACTGGCCTCCGCCCGCCGGACGCTCGACGCCCTGGGGACGCTGAGGAATCCGGCGATGCAGACGCTGAGCCACGGCCGGATCAGCGACCTGTGTCTACAGACCGAACAGGGCACGGAAGCGCACCGCCATCTGCGGGCGGCACTGGGCGCGCTCGACCGGTTCGAGGGACTGTCGGACTCGATCGGCATCCGCTGGGGGCTGGTTCTTGCCTGCCTGCAACGCGGGGATGTCGACGAGGCGGAGTACTGGCTGGAGCAGGCGGTCCTCGACCAGCACCCAGAGGCGAGCGAGGACTTCTTCACCCCGGACCTGGCGGCGCGGGCGGAGATCGCGCTGGCCCGCGGTCAGACCGGGGCCGGGCTTGAGCTGTGGCGGCAGGCCGTGGAACGGATGCGGGCAGGGCGCCCGCCGCAGGCCACGGATCAGTTCGTGGACCCGTGGTCGCTGGAAGTGCAGTCGGCGGCACTGGCCGCGCATGCACAGCACGGCCGGTTGGAGCTGCTCGGGGAACTGCCCGTCCAACTGCGCGAGGGGCTGAGGGCGTTGCTCGACGTCCGGCCCGGTACGCAGTCCCCCGAGAAGCTGCCGGTGTACGGCACGGTTCTGCGGGCGCTCGGCCTGGCCGGTCTCAGTCGGGGCGACATCTCGGCCGTTCGGCTGATGGCGTTGGCGGAACGGATGCGCGTGCTGCGGGAGTTCCCGACGCTGTCCGCCGCACGGGCACGCCGGGCCGCCGAGGACGCCGGGCATGCTGCCAGGGCCGTGTACGCCGACGCGGTGTCGGAGTACACGGCCCTGGAGAGCGCTGAGTTGAGGGCGGCGGCGCTGCGCGCGATCAGCGCACCGGCTCGCGATTGAACTGCGCCGTCGACCAGAGGAAGCCCAGCACGGTCAGACCCGCGCACCAGGCGACGGCCAGCCATCCGTTGTCGCCGATCCGGCTGCCCAGCAGCAGCCCGCGCAGGGTCTCGATGGCGGGGGAGAAGGGCTGGTACTCCGCGAACCAGCGGAACCAGCCCGGCATGGCGTCCACCGGCACGAACGCGCTGGACAGCAACGGCAGCATCATCAGCGGCAGGGCGTTGTTGCTCGCGCCGTCGGGCGTCGGGCCGACCAGACCGAGACCGACGGCGATCCAGGTCAGTGCCAGGCTGACCATGGTCAGCAGGCCGGCCGCCGCGATCCACTCCACCACGGTGGCCTCGGGGCGGAATCCGATGGCGAGGCCGACGCCCAGCACCAGCACCAGGGCCATGAGCGTTTGCACCACACTGCCGACGACATGTCCGATCAGCACGGAAGCGCGGGAGATCGCCATCGTGCGGAAGCGGGCGATGATGCCCGTAGTCATGTCGATGCAGACGGACACGGCGGTGCCGACGGAGGTTCCGCCGATGGTCATCAGCAGGATGCCGGGGACGAGGTAGGCGATGTACTCGGCGCGGTCCGCTCCGCCGCCGGAGATGCCGGCGCTCATCACATCGCCGAAGACGTAGACGAAGAGCAGCAGCAGGACGATCGGCGTGAGCAGG
The DNA here is from genome assembly GCF_035917275.1 of Streptomyces sp. NBC_01237. Lineage (NCBI taxonomy): Bacteria > Bacillati > Actinomycetota > Actinomycetes > Kitasatosporales > Streptomycetaceae > Streptomyces > Streptomyces sp. NBC_01237. The sequence continues at coordinate 6,900,667 of NZ_CP108508.1, forward strand.
ACGTTGAGGGTGAGGGAGGGGTAGCGCCGCGCGTGCAGGAGGTTGCGGCGCAGCATGGTGGACGAGTCGCGCACGGTGAGGGACAGGGTGCTCATCGGGCGGTCTCCTTGGCGGCGCGCGTGGCGGCTGCGGTGGTTGTGGTGGGCGCTGTGGGTGCGCCGGACGCGGCGGGATGGCCGGTCAGGGCGAAGAACACGTCGTCGAGGTCGGGGGTGTGCACGGTCAGCTCGTCGGCCTCGATGCCGGCCGTGTCGAGCCCGTCGAGGATGGCGCGCAGCTCGCGTTGGCTGCCGCCGCTGGGGATGGTCAAGGAGAGTGATTCCTCGTCCCGGGTGGCGCCGCGCAAGGCGTCGGCCGCGTGTTCGTACGCCTGCGGCCCGGCGAACCGCAGCCGGACATGCCCGCCCGGAACGAGCCGCTTGAGCTCCCCGGCGGTGCCCTGGGCGACGATCTTGCCGCCGTGGAGAACGGCGATACGGTCGGCGAGCTGGTCGGCCTCCTCCAGATACTGGGTGGTGAGGAAGACCGTGACACCCCCGGCGACGAGCTCGCGGATGATGTTCCACATGCCGTGCCGACTGCGTGGGTCGAGGCCGGTGGTCGGCTCGTCGAGGAAGATGATCCGCGGGCTGCCGACCAGGGTCATGGCGAGATCGAGACGGCGGCGCATACCGCCGGAGTAGGTGGCAGCGGGTTTCTTCGCGGCCTCGGTCAGATCGAAGCGCTCCAGCAACTCGGCCGCTACCCGGCGGCCTTCACCACGGGGAAGATGGTGCAGGTCCGCCATCAGGAGCATGTTCTCCTCGCCGGTGATCATGTCGTCCACCGCGGAGAACTGCCCGGTGACACCGATCGCGGCGCGCACCGCCCGCGGCTCGACGGCAAGGTCGTGCCCGGCCACCCGCAGCACGCCGGCGTCGGCGGAGATGAGCGTGGAGAGGATCTGGACCGCGGTTGTCTTGCCGGCGCCGTTGGGCCCGAGGAGAGAGAAGACCGTGCCCGCGGGTACGTGGAGGTCGACGCCGTCGAGGACGGTCTTCTCGCCGTAGGACCTGCGCAACCCGGTTGCTGAGATGGCGAGTTCGTCGGTCGTTTTCGTCATGCCGCAGAGCTTGGGTCCGAGCGGGTTCACCACGGTTTCAGTGCGGTTTCAGCCTCTCCGGGATGCCTCTCCGGGATTCGCCCTACGAGGGCCTCTCCGCCGGCTGCCGGGCGGTCGAGGGTGAGGCGCTGACGTCGCTGGAGGCTCCGGCCGCGGATGCCGAGGCGGTGACGGTGTGGTCAGGCCCGGCCCGTTTCGAAGTGGCTCACCTTGCCGTCGGTGACGGTGAAGCTCCACCGGGTCCGCATGCTTCCCCAGGTGGAATTGGTGTAGACGGCGGTCAGGGAAAGCCCGTCGTCCGACAGGCTCTCGACGTCCAGGTGGCCGTTCGCGGAGAAGATCTCCTTCTCCGTCCAGGCGTCCAGGTCGCGGTCGGTGCCGTCGTCGGACATGGTGGCGTTCTCGGTCAGGGCGGTGAAGAACGCCTTCTTGTCACCGGAGTTGATCGCCGCGACGAAGGCGGCTATGGCGGGGTCCGTGAGCTGCACAGTCATGATGACCTCCACAGGGGAATCGGCGTGGGCCGCGCCGGTCAGCCGGTGGAGTCGCCAGCCGGTGACGAGCTGCTGCCGTCCACGCACCGCACGTGAGGCTCGACGGGCGAAACGCTCACCGCACCAGTATCGGCCCTCACCGCACCGGCGGCCTGTCGGCCTGTCGGTGTGTGTCGGCCGGAGGCGGTCGGCCGTTGTGCTCGCCGACCGCCTCACCGCCTCCACCGTCCACGGTTCGGGCAGGTCAGGGCCTTGGTTCCATCGACCGGCCCGCTGCGGGGCTACTCCTCCACGTGGATGGCCAGCGCCGGGCAGACGGCGGCCGCGTGGCGGACGTCGGGGGCGTCCGCCGTGGAGGGGGTGTCATCCAGGAGTACGGCGATGCCGTCCTCCTCGCGCTGGTCGAAGACGTCGGGGGCCGCCATGACGCACTGGCCCGAGGCGACGCACTTGTCCTGTTCGAGGGTGACTTTCACTGTGCTCCTTGGGGGAGGGACGGGGAGGGGAGATGTGAGGGTCGTGGGGCGGTGGCGGATCACCAGGTGACAGGGAGTTCGTACACGCCGTACACAGAGCCGTCGTGCTTGAACGGGATGTCGTTCAGTTCCGCCGCGAGCCGCAGGGCGGGGATGCGCCGGTAGAGGGTGCCGTAGACGACCTGGAGTTCCATCCGGGCCAGCGGCTGGCCCAGGCACTGGTGGACGCCGAAGCCGAACGCCACGTGGTGGCGGGCGTCGCGGTGGATGTCCAGGTGGTCGGGGTCGGTGAAGGCGTTTGGGTCGCGGTTGCCGATGTCGTTGGGGATGACCAGCCCGTCGCCGGCCCTGACGAGCTGCCCGGCGACCGCGATGTCCTCCAATGCCACCCGGCGTCGTCCGCTGTGGGTGATGTGCAGGTAGCGCAGCAGTTCCTCGACCGCTCCGGCCACGAGCTTCGGGTCCCGCGTCTCACGCAGCGCGGCCAGTTGCTCGGGGTGCTGGAGCAGGGCGAGCGTGCCGAGCGCGATCATGTTCGCCGTGGTCTCGTGACCGGCGATGAGCAGCAGCACCCCGGTGCGCGCGGCTTCCGACTGGGACAGTTCGCCCTTGTTGACGCGCTCGGCGAGGCCGGAGAGCAGGTCCTGTGCGGGGCATTCCCGCTTCCGTGACATCAGACCGTCGAGGTAGTCGGTCAGCCGTCCCAGAGCGGCGCCGCGCTCTTCCATGGTCGAGTGGCGATTGATGATCGTCCTGCTGTTGTCCTGGAAGAAGTCGTGGTCCGCGTACGGCACTCCGAGCAGTTCGCAGATGACGAGGGAGGGGACCGGCAGGGCGAACGTCTCGACCAGGTCCACCGGACGGGGGCCGTCGAGCAGGCCGTCGATGAGGTCGTCCACGATCTGCTGCACCCTCGGGCGGAGGGCCTCGACCCGTTTGATCGTGAAGGGGGCGGTGACCATGCGGCGCAGGCGGGCGTGTTCCGGGTCGTCCATCAGGATGAAGCCGATGCTGTTGGTCCTGCCGGCCGCCGGGCTCGGGTAGCCGGGCCGGGTGATGTCGGCGCTCACCCGGGGGTCGGCCATGAGCGCCCGCTGCTCGGTGTACCGGGTCACCAGCCACGGTGTGCTGCCGTCCCAGAGCCGGACCTTGGTGAGGGGCCCGGCCTCCTGCTGTTCCCGCAGGGCCGGTGGCGGGTCGAACGGGCATCCGGCGGCGCGGGGCATCGGGAATTCGGGGATCTCGGCCGCGTGCTGCCCGGCCGAGGTCGGAGTCTGAGCCATGACGTCCCTTCGTGGGGGTTACGGTGCCGTGGAGGCGGCGTGCGCGTCCACGAGGCGCTGTCGTCGTAGTCGCGCCTGTTTGGGCATGTTCCAGCCGAGTACGCCGATGACGGCCCCGCCCCGGTGGTAGAGCGCGACGAAGCGGTCCTCGGTCATGTCGCCGTCGGTGACGGTGAGTTCGGCGTCGGCGGAGGGTGCTCCGTACACCTGGATCCTGGTGGTGAACTGGTCGGTCCAGACGTAGGGGATCGGGCGGTAGGGCCGGTCGTCGCCGAGGATGGTGCGGGCGACGGCCATGGCCTGCTCGGTGGCGTTGGTGCGGTTCTCCAGGCGCTGGAGCGTGCCGAGCGCGTCGTGGTGCCGGCGCGCCACGTCACCGGCCGCGTAGATGCCGTCGGCGGCCCGGCACCGGGAGTCGCACACCAGGCCGTTGTCGACGCGGAGGCCGCTGCCGGCCAGCCACGCGGTGTTGGGTGTCGCGCCGATGGCCACCACGGCCACCTCGGCCGACAGGGTCTCGCCGGAGCCGAGAAGGACCCCGGTGACGCGTCCCCCGGCGGCTCTCAGGCCGCGTACCCCGGTGCCGGGCAACAGACGTACACCGTGGTGGGTGTGGAGGCGGGCCGGCTTCTCGGCTACGAGTGGCCCCAACTGAGCGGTCATCGGGGCAGGTTGGGGGCCCACCAGCGTGACGTTCACTCCCATGGCGCTTGCCGTGGCGGCGATTTCGGTGCCGAGCACGCCATCACCGACGACGACGAGACGTGTGCCGGGCGTCAGCTCGGCGCGCAGGGCGAGCGCGTCGTCGAGGGTGCGCAGCACGTGCGCCCCCGCCAGGTCCGCCCGGCCGGGAAGGAGCAGGGGGCTCAGGCCGGTGGCGATGACGACGGCATCCGCACGCAGTGTCCGCCCGGCAGCCGTGCGGACCGACCTGGTCGCGGTGTCCAGTGCGACGGCGGGGGAGCCGAGGATGATCTCGGCCTCCAGTCGCGCCTGCGACTCCCTGGGGCGCGGCAGGGTGGCGCGTTCGGGTTCCCAGTGGCCGGACAGCACCTGCTTGGAGAGCGGAGGCCGGTCGTAGGGCGGGTGCCGCTCGGCTCCGACGACGGTGAGCTCGCCCGGGTAGCCGAGGCGGCGCAGCGTTTCCGCCGTGGTGAGTCCCGCCGCGGAGGCGCCGACCACCAAGACACTGCCGGGAGCCTTCATGAGGCGGATACCGCAGGTGCGGGGCGGACATGCGCGGCCTCGTCATGCACCGACTCCCGTAACGCCCCTGCTGGTTGAGCGCCCAGCAGGATGCCGGTGCCGGTGCCGGTGCCGGTGCCTATGCCTATGCCTGTGCCGTCGTCGTCGCACCGGCCGAAATCGTCCGGTGCGATCGGGGCGCGGCTGCCGGTACCGCAGCGGGCGCCTTCGTCCACGGTCACTTTCATGGGGCTCCTCGGCAGGAGGGCATGGGCCGGCCCCGTGGAGGGGGCTCAGCCCGCGAACAGGTGGCTTCAGCGGTCGGGTGTCACCGGGGCGAGCCAGATCGCGGTGATCGCGTCGATGAGGCCGGTGGCGTACGCGTGCCAGGTGGGGCGGGCGGTGTGGGTGCCGTCGGCGAGAGCGCGCTCACGTTCGGCGAGCATGTGCACCAACAGGTTGCGGGCCATGTCGCCGCGCTCGATCCGCACCGGGAGCGGCAGGTCGGGCAGGCACCGGTTGAGTCCGTCCAGGGTTCGCTGGATCGACGGTCCGAACGTCTCGTCGACCATCACCTCTCGCAGCACCGGATCGGTCATCAGCTGCGCGCCGAACCGTGCGTACCAGGTCGGGTAGGGGAGCTCCGTCAGATGCTCGGTACCCGGGCACACCAGACAGGCCACCCAGTCCCGTACGTCGGTGGAGTCCCCGGTCTCGTCGAGCATGCGCCGGCGCAGCGCGTCCATCGGCTCGCTGTGCCTGCGGACGATCGCCCGCAGGAGGTCGGTCTTGGTGCCGAAGTGGTAGCCGACGGCGGCGTTGTTGCCCTGCCCGGCGGCTTCGCTGATCTGGCGGTTCGACACGGCGAACACACCATGCTCGGCGAAGAGCCTCTCGGCCACGTCGAGGATCGCTTCCTTGGTTCCGTCGGCCCGTTGGGAACGGGCGGTTCTGCCGGTCATGGTCACCACCTCACGGGGAGTTCACGAAGTACGACGACGGCCGGACTCCGGGCTGCCCGTCTCCGGGGCGCTGGGGCTCCGGCGTACGTAACCAGTGAAGGCAGCTTGCTAACGTAAGTCAAGCGAGTGACTTAAATCGGTCCACGGGCGCCGCCCCACGTCATGGGTGCGGGCCCGACACGCAGGAACGCGGAGGTATCTGTGGTGGCCAGCACTTCATCGCACGCCGGGGAGAGCCCCGGAGAGGACCGGCGGGAACCGTCGAAGGGCCTGGTGGCCGTCCTCGCCCTGGCCGGCGTCGTCGTCGCGCTGATGCAGACGATCGTGATCCCTCTGGTGCCCGAACTGCCCCGGCTGCTGCACGCGTCGGCGGCCGACACGACCTGGGCGATCACCGCCACGCTGCTCGCCGGAGCGGTCGCCACGCCGGTCATGGGGCGGCTCGGAGACATGTACGGCAAGCGCCGGATGCTGCTGGTCAGTCTCGGTCTGCTGGTGGCCGGTTCGGTCGTCGGCGCCCTCAGCGACACGCTGGTCCCGATGATCGTCGGACGGGCCCTCCAGGGCCTGGCCGCCGGTGTCATCCCGCTGGGCATCAGCATCATGCGCGACGAGCTGCCCGCCCATCGGCTCGGCTCCGCGACCGCGCTGATGAGCGCCTCGCTGGGCATCGGTGGCGCACTCGGACTGCCGGCCGCGGCCTTCCTGGCCCAGCACATCGACTGGCACGTGCTGTTCTGGGGCGCGGCGGGCTTCGGCGCGGTCGCCGCCGTTCTCGTGCTGGTGCTGATACCGGAATCGCCGGTCCGCTCCGGCGGTCGCTTCGACGTGGTGGGAGCGGCAGGACTCTCGTTCGCCCTGGTGTCCCTTCTCCTCGCGATATCCAAGGGGGGTACGTGGGGGTGGACCAGCGCGCCCACGGTCGGCCTGACAGCCGCCTCCCTGGTGGTCCTGGTGCTGTGGGTCCGGTGGGAGCGGCGCGTGTCCCAGCCGTTGGTCGACCTGCGGACGGCCACCCGTCGGCAGGTGCTCCTCACCAACGTGGCCTCCGCCGTCTTCGGGTTCGCCATGTTCGCGATGTCGCTCGTGCTGCCCCAGGTGCTGCAGTTGCCGGAGGCCACCGGCTACGGACTCGGTACGTCGATGGTGACCGTGGGCCTGGTCCTCGGCCCCTCCGGCCTGATCATGATGGTCATGGCGCCCGTGTCCGCGCACATCACCCGCACCAGGGGGCCGAAGGTGACACTGATGGCCGGTGCGGTGGTGGTCGCGGCCGGGTACGGCCTGAGCATCGGGCTGATGTCGGAGATCTGGCAGCTCGTGCTGGTCTCCACCGTCATCGGGGCCGGGATCGGACTCGCCTACGGGGCGATGCCCGCGCTGATCATGGGCGCCGTGCCCGTGTCCGAGACGGCCGCGGCCAACAGCTTCAACACCCTCATGCGGGCCGTCGGCACCTCGGTGGCCAGCGCGGTGGCCGGGGTGGTCCTCGCGCAGATGACCACCCCGTTCGGGCCCGTCTCCGTACCGTCGGAGAACGGCTTCCGCACGGTCATGATCATCGGCGCCGGCGCGGCTCTCGTCGCGCTGGCCTTCGCGTCCTTCCTTCCCGGTAAGCGCCCTGCCCAGGCACCGGACGGGCAGCACGCGCCGCAGGCCGACCCGGCGGAGGCACCCGCGAAGGGCTGACGTGGGCGGAGGGGGCGCCGGGGCACCGGGAGCCGGCACCCTTCTGGCCACGACCCGGTCCCCGGACGAGGTGGACCTGCTCAGGCGGTACGGAGCCGATGCGGTCGTCGTGACCTCGCGTCAGGACCTCACCCGGAGCGTGCTGGAGGGGCGGCGGGCGCGTCCGGCCGGTGATCGACAGCGTGCACACCTTCGACAGCGCCGCCGAGGCCGCCGCCCGTCTGCGCAGCCACCGGGCCCACGGCAAGGTCGCCCTGACCGTCCCCTGAGCACCGCCCCGGCCGTCGGCGTCCTGTCACGGCCCCGGCGCCCGCTGCGGACGAGCACGCGGCCCCGGCGCCCGCTGCGGACGAGCACGCGTCCGCCCGTCCCTCCCGGGCTGCCGGTAGAGGTACGGCGCCGAACTCCCGGCCACGGGTCGTCACTTCCGACGGTCGGGAGATCCGGGTGCCGAGGCGGGCCGACGGCCTGACAGCCGCGGGACCCCGGAGGTAGCGTCACCCCATGACGGACGAGATCACGGCCAGGGCAGGTAGAGAGTTCTACACGTTCGACGGCCGGATCCTGGAGGTCTTCGGAAGCTATCCGAAGCGGTTCCACATCCGGAACATGGACCTGCGGGTCACGGGCCCCGACCGGAAGGGGAGGCGGACCGTCGAGATCGTCGCCGGTCCGCCCGAAGCACCGGCGACGCAGGACACATGGCACCACTCGGCCGAGGAATGGCAGCGGGCGCAGGGCCTGGAAGCCCTTCTGGAAGCGGTACGGGCGGGTATCGCGTCGGTCCGGAAGCACGGAGCCTGAAGGCGAATCCCCGCACCTGCGGTTGAGCACGTCCACAGCCCGGTCACCGACTCGTCCTCCACAGTCGCCGCTCGTCCAGAGGCCCGGACCGTAGGTCCCCGTGCTCCGGATCGACAAGGACGGGCCGGCGGTCCAGCAGCCGCTTCATCCCATCGGCGAGTGGCGGGGTAGCGCACAGAGTCGTAGGGGGCACGATCGGGCGCCCGCCGCGGACGGGCGGACGTCAGCCCACGCCCCCCGGCATGTCACCCCCCGGCATGTCACCCCCCCCCCGGCATGCCACGGCCCCCGGCATGCCACGGCCCCGCGGTTCTCCGGCCACCGGCGTCAGGAGTGTGTGAAGACTGGGGCCGCGGCCGTATGGAAGCCGCCAGGAGTGCTCGTCATCGGGCCGCGCTGTTCCCACGCTGTCCTCAGTTGGTCCGACGGAGGAACGAGCGAAAATGTCCATCGACATGGGTAGACCGAGCACGGCAGGGCACGGCCCGAGCAAGGAGGAACCTCCCGATACCGGCGCACCGAAGCCCGCGGCCGGGGACCGGCACCGGCTGACCGCCCTCCAGGGCCTCTCCGCCCTGTCCCTCGACGCGATGGCGTCCGTGGCGTACGGGCCCGAGTCGATCGTGCTCGTCCTGGCCGCTGCCGGGGCGTACGGCATGGGCTTCACGCTTCCCGTCACGCTCGCGATCGCCGCCCTGCTCGCCGTACTCGTTGCCTCCTACCGGCAGGTCATCGCCGCGTTCCCGGACGGTGGCGGCTCCTACGCCGTCGCCAGGAAGCACCTCGGCCGACGCACCGGCCTGGTCGCCGCCGCCTCCCTGATCCTCGACTACGTCCTGAACGTCGCCGTGTCGGTCACGGCGGGCGTCGCCGCCCTGACCTCGGCCTTCCCCCAGCTGTACGGGGAGCGGGTCTGGATCTGCCTGGCCGTCCTGGTGCTCGTCACCGCCGTGAACCTGCGGGGCGTCGTGGACTCGGCCAAGGCGTTCCTCGTGCCGACCGCCCTCTTCGTCGGCTCGATCCTCACGATGATCGCGGTGGGGCTCTTCCGGGACGGACCGGTGAGCACCGCCTCCGCCGACGGCCATGCCTCAGCGCTGGGCGAAGGGGCCACGGCCGTAGGAGCGTTGCTGCTCCTGAAGGCGTTCGCGGCCGGCTGCTCGGCGCTGACCGGCGTCGAGGCGGTGGCCAACGCCGTGCCGTCCTTCCGGGCCCCGGCCGCCCGCCGCGCTCAGCGCACCGAGGTGGCGCTCGGCGCGCTCCTCGGGGTGATGCTGATCGGGCTCTCGGTGCTGATCGGACGCTTCCATCTCCAGCCGGTCGAGGGCGTGACGGTACTCGCCCAGCTCGCGGACGCGTCCTTCGGACACAACATCGCGTTCTACGTCGTCCAGTTCGCCACCATGGTGCTGCTGGCGCTGGCCGCGAACACCTCCTTCGGCGGGCTGCCCGTCCTGATGAGCCTGCTGGCCAGGGACAACCACCTGCCGCACGTCTTCGCCCTCAAGGCCGACCGTCAGGTGCACCGGCACGGGGTCCTCGCCCTGGCGGCCGTCTCCGCCGCCCTGCTGGTCTTCTCCGGCGGTGACACCAACACCCTCGTACCGCTCTTCGCGATCGGTGTGTTCGTCGGCTTCACGATCTGCCAGGTCGGGATGGTCCGGCACTGGTACGGGCAACGTCCCGCACGTTGGCGGGCCAAGGCCGCCCTCAACGCCCTGGGCGCCCTGCTCACCGGGGTCTCGGCGGTCGTCGTCACCGCCACCAAGTTCACCGAGGGCGCCTGGCTGATCGTCCTCGCCCTGCCGCTGCTGGTCCTCGGCTTCGAGCGGATCCACCGCAGTTACGCCCGGATCGGTGCCCGCCTGGAACTGGGCCGCATCCCGCAGCCGCCGCGACAGGAGCACTCGGTCGTCGTCGTGCCCGTCTCCGGACTGTCGAAGCTGACCTGCCGTGCCCTGTCCGCCGCCCGCTCCCTCGGCGAGGAGGTCCTCGCCGTCACGGTCACCCACCCCGCCCCGGAGGACCGGAAGGCGGCCGAAGCGCTGCGCCGCGACTGGGAGTTGTGGAACCCGGGCGTCGAGCTGATCGAGATCGCGGCACCCACCCGCTCGCTCGGGCGCCCGGTGTCCGCGTATGTGGGAGAGCTCGCCCGCTCGCATCCCGGCGCCCAGGTGACCGTCCTCATTCCCGAGACCGAACCGGCCAGGCTCTGGGAGCGGCTGCTGCAGAACCAGCGCGGCGCCGTCGTCGCCCATGCCGTACGCCGCGACACCGACGCCGTGATCTGCCGGCTCCGATTCCGCGTCACTCCCTGACGGCGGCCCCCGGTCCTGATGGGTTCGCGCCACGGCCTGACGGGCGCGCACCCGCAGCTCTGACGGGTGCGCACCGCGGCCCCGACGGCCGTCCCGGCGGGCCTTGTCCGCCTCTCGTCGGCATAACGCCAACTCACCCCGCCCATCAGGGCATTCACCCGGACCGGGCAGGGGTTGCCCTGCTCGGACCCAGCAGAAGGTCCCGCCATGCCTCCCGCCGACACCCGGCACGTCCCCCCGGCCCCCGGGGCCCCTCCGCACCCCCCGGCCACCCGGCCGCCCCGCACCCGCGTCCGCCCGGCGAACCCGCTGGAGACCGAGCGGCTCGCGGCCTCGGCCGTGGAGGCCGTACGCAAGCTCCATCCGCGCGCACTCGCCGCCAAGCCCGTCCTGTTCGTCGTCGCCGTCGGCTCCGTACTCACCACCGCGTCGGCACTCGTCCACCCGTCCGTCTTCACCTGGGTGATCAGTGTCTGGCTCTGGCTGACGGTGATCTTCGCCAACTTCGCGGAGGCGGTCGCCGAGGGGCGCGGCCGGGCCCGGGCGGAGTCCCTGCGCAGGGCGCGTACGGAGACCGTCGCGCTGCGGCTGGAACACTGGACGTACGGGATGAATCCGCGCCGCGCGGAGACCGAGGCGGTGCCCCCCGGCGAGCTGCGGCCCTTTGACTTCGTGGTCGTGGAGGCGGGCCGGCTGATCCCCGCCGACGGCGAGGTGGTCGACGGGGCCGCCATGGTGGACGAATCCGCCGTCACGGGCGAATCGGCGCCGGTGCTGAGGGAGTCGGGCGGGGACCGTTCCGGTGTCACCGGCGGTACGACCGTCCTGTCGGACTCGATCGTCGTACGGGTCACCTCGCACCCCGGGCACAGCTTCATCGACCGCGTGATCGCCCTGGTCGAGGGGGCCTCCCGGCAGAAGACCCCGAACGAGATCGCCCTCAACATCCTGCTGGCAGCCCTGACCGTCATCTTCGTCCTGGTGGTCGTCAGCCTCCAGCCGATGGCCGGATACGCCGGAGCCGCGCAGTCCACCACGGTTCTGGTCGCCCTCCTGGTCACGCTCATCCCCACCACCATCGGCGCGCTGCTCTCCGCGATCGGCATCGCGGGCATGGACCGGCTGGTCCGGCGGAACGTCATCGCGATGAGCGGCCGCGCGGTGGAGGCGGCCGGAGACGTGGACACGCTGCTGCTCGACAAGACGGGCACGATCACCCTCGGCAACCGTGAGGCGAGCGACTTCATCCCGCTGCCGGGAGTCGAGTTGCCGAAGCTGGCGGACGCCGCCCAGCTGTCCTCGCTCGCCGACGGGACCCCGGAAGGCCGGTCCGTGGTGGCCCTGGCCCAACGGCACGGTCTTCGGCCGCCGGGCGAGGGCGAGTTGAGCAACCCGAGGTTCGTCGGGTTCAGCGCCCGCACCCGGATGAGCGGCGTCAACCTGACCTGGGACAACGGCGCGGGCTGTGCGATCCGCAAGGGTGCGACGGCGCAGGTGGCCGACTGGGTGACGATGCGCGGCGGGACGGTGCCGCCCGAGGCCGCGCAGTGGTCCGCGTCCGTGTCCGCCTCCGGGGCGACGCCTCTGCTGGTCGCCGTCCACGACGGGGACGGTCCGCGCGTCCTCGGGATCATCCGCCTCAAGGACGTGGTCAAGGAGGGAATCCGGGAGCGTTTCGCGGAGCTGCGGAGCATGGGGATCCGCACGGTCATGGTGACCGGGGACAACGAGCTGACCGCGCGGGCGATCGCGGCCGAGGCAGGTGTGGACGAATATCTCGCGGAGGCGACGCCCGAGGACAAGATGGCTCTGATCAAGCGGGAGCAGGCGGGGGGCAAGCTGGTCGCGATGACCGGTGACGGGACGAATGATGCCCCGGCTCTGGCGCAGGCGGATGTCGGTGTGGCGATGAACACCGGTACTTCGGCCGCGAAGGAGGCCGGGAACATGGTGGACCTGGACTCCAATCCGACCAAGCTGATCGAGATCGTCGAGATCGGCAAGCAGCTCCTGATCACCCGCGGCGCACTCACCACGTTCTCCATCACCAATGACGTCGCGAAGTACTTCGCGATCATCCCGGCCATGTTCGCGTCGGCGTACCCGGACCTGGAGGCGCTGAACGTCATGGGCCTGCACAGTCCGACCTCGGCCATCACCGCCGCGATCATCTTCAACGCGCTGATCATCATCGCCCTGATCCCGCTCGCCCTGCGCGGGGTCCGCTACAGGCCCGCCTCGGCGCACGACCTGCTGCGCCGCAATCTCGCCGTGTACGGGCTGGGCGGCCTCGTCCTGCCGTTCGTCGGCATCAAGCTCATCGACACCCTGGTCTCCGCCGTCCCCGGCCTCGGCTGAAGCCCGTACCGCCTGGGCCGCAGCCCGTACCGCCTGGGCCGATGCCCGATGCCCGATGCCCGATGCCCGGTCCCGGAATCGGTCCCGCCCCTGCCCTCCGTCTTTCCTTTCCCGCCCCCGAGGTGGCTCACATGATCGAACTCCAGCCCGCCCGTCTCCCCGATCTCACCCACTGGTTCCCCGTCGGGGCACCCGGCGTCGCGGCTCTCGCCGAGCATGTGCGCGCCACGGGCAGCGGTCGCTGGTGGGCCGACCGGGCCGTCGACCCACGGGTCGTGGCCGTCTCGTCCGGGGACCACGCGCTGCTGCGCGGCAACCCCCAGGCGCTCGCTCCTGCGGCTCTCGCCCCGCTGGCCTCCCTGCGCGTCCAGGCCCCCGCCCACTTCCTGCCGGCCCTGAGCACCGCCTTCACGCGCCTCGACCCGGGGGAGCGGATGGTCTACGTCCACCACACCTCCGCGCTTGCGTCACGTCCCCCGCGCGGCGTGGCCGTTCGGCGGCTCACGGCGGCGGACGCGACGGCGACGGCCGGACCCGGCGGCGACGCGCGACGCCTCCACGCGACCTGGGGCGGCCCGTACCCGTTGGCCGCGTCCGGGGTCGCCTGGGGCGCCTTCCACCGGGGCGGGCTGCTCGCGGTGGCGGGTACGTGTGTCCTGGGCAGCCGCTACGAGGACGTCGCCGTCCTCTCGCCCCCCGACCCGCGGCAGCACCTCGCGCTCGCCTGTGTCACGGCGCTCTGCGCGGACATCGCCGCCCGTGGGCGCATCCCCACCTGGACCTGTTCCGGCGACGACCGTCCCGGCCGGCTGCTCGCCTGGCGGGCCGGTTTCCGGCTTGAGCGCGAGTACGTCGAGTACGCCACCGGTGATCCGGTCCGGACCGAGGAGGCGTCAGGACCGGATCGCGCACGCGCACGCGCCTGAACGAACGCGCACCCGCGTACGCGGGTGCGGCCCCTCCACGCCCCCGACGCCTCCGATGCCCTCCACGCCCCCGGCGTGGTCGCGTCGAGGGTCAGAAGCGCACACCCCACATGAACGGCATGCCGCTGCGCGCGATCGATTCGTAGCGGACCTGGGCGCCCGGTTTGGGTGCGTGAAGGATCTGGCCGTTGCCGGCGTAGAAGCCGACATGGCTCAGATCGGTGCGCATGATGATGAGGTCGCCGGGCTTGAGGGCGCCCAGTGAGTTGATGCGGGTACCCGCGTTCGCCTGGGCCTGCGAGGTACGGGGTATCGAGACGCCGGCCTGCTTGAAGGCCCAGGAGGTCAGGCCCGAACAGTCGAACGAGCCGGGCCCGGTCGCGCCCCACACGTACGGCATGCCGACGCGGCTCTTGGCTGCCGCGAAGGCCGAGGAGGTACGTCCGGAGGCGCTGGCCTCGTTCCCCAGAACGGTGCGGTCGCTGGCGCGGTTGGCGCGCTCCTCCTTGGCGGCGACCTTGGCCCGCTCCTCGGCGGTGAGGGTGTTGAGGAGCTGCTGGGCCTTGGTGAGCTTGCCCTGGATCTCCTTCTTCTGGCGCCCCATCTCGGCGCGTACGTTCTCCAGGTCCCCGAGCTTCTCCGCTGCCTGCGTGCGCTGCTGCCGCAGGACGCGCTGTCTGCTCTCGTACGCCCGGAGAACGCTGATCTGACGGTCGCTCAGCCGGTCCATGAGGGAGGCCTGATCCAGATAGGCATCGGGGTCGGACGAGAGCATCAGCTGTACGGAGGGGGTGATGCCTCCGCCGCGGTACTGAGCGGCGGCTATCGTGCCGACCCGGTCGCGCAAGGTGTTGAGCGCCTCCTGTTTGCGGGCCGCCGTGTCCTGGAGGTCGGCGACCTGCTTCTGGAGGGTGTCGGCCTTCTCCTTCGCGCCGTTGTACTTCTCCGTCGTCTGCGTGGCCTCCTCGTAGAGGCGATCGACCTGCGCCTGGACGCCCTTCTTGTTCGGGTCCGGCAGCGGATCGGCCGACGCGGGCTGCGCCGAGAGGGCGACGGCCGCGGCGGCGGTGGCCGTCAGCACGCTCGTGTACGCCTGGTGGGGCGGCTTGGGACGGCGGTGGGACGCCACGATGGGGCCAACTCCTTCTTCCTCGGCCGCCTCCCTGCCGCAGCCGGGACGGCGGATGCGGGCGGTGCGGCGCTGTGCTGCGGATACGGCTGTGCTTGCGGATGCGGCCGGCCCCCGACGAGGTAGCGGGTTCGCCGGGTCCGGAGTCCCGGAAGTCAGGAAAATACTAAGTGGCTTAGCATATGGATTCCAAGTGACGTCGTGCGTCAATGGTTTGTCGTAACGCTCTTTGGGTGGGTGTACGGGGGCGTCGAAGCCGCTCCTGGACGTCGAGATACTACTAAGACGCTTGGTGGAGTGAGGGGGTGGGGCGGCGTCTGTATGGCGCGCCCGCCGGAGGGCGGTCCGGTCGCCGGCAGGCTCCGGCCGTGGTGGCGGCGAGACTACGATGAGCGGATACCGAAGCCCGGACGGCGCGCTTCCGGGGCCGAGGGGAGCGTTCGTGCGTCAGCTGGGTGAGCTGGAGGCGGAGATCATGCACCGCCTGTGGGCCTGGGGGCGGCCCGCGACCGCACGTGACGTCCTGACCGACCTCAACAAGAAGCGCCCCATCGCCTACAGCACGGTCAAGACCGTCGCCGACATCCTGTACGGCAAGGGCATGCTGCGCCGCGAGAAGGAGGGGCGGGCCTGGGTCTACGAGCCCACCTGCACGCGCCAGCAGTACACCGCGGCCCTGATGCAGCAGGCACTCGGCAGCAATCCCGACCCCGCGGGCGCGCTGCTGAGCTTCGTGGAGCAGATGTCGCCCGACGAGGCCGATGCCCTGCGCGCCGCCCTGCGCACGGCCAAGAGGCGGGCCGACGGATGACCGCGGCCGTGGCGCTGGCCGGATACGCCCTCCTGGCCGGAGTCGTGGTGCCGGCCGTGCTGTCACGGGCGCGCTGGCCCCACCGGGCTCCGGCGGTCGGGGTCCTGGCCTGGCAGGGGCTGATGGTGACGTTCGTCGTCTCCACCGCACTTGCGGTCTACCACCTGGTCGTCCGCGAACACCATGTGCACGACGGTTTCCTCGGGCTGCTGAGCGCGTGCGGACTCGCCCCTGACGCCACGACCGCCCCGAACTCCCCGACGGACGACTCCTCGCCCCTCGGCGCCGCGGCCGTTCTGCTGGCCCCGGCGGCGATCGTGCTGCTCCCCTCGGCCTGGCTCGTCCGTACGGTGGTGCGGACCCGCCGTGCCCGTCGCCGTCACCTCGATCTGCTCACCCTGGTCGGCCTTCCGGTTCCCGAGTACGGCGCCACCGTCGTGGAGCACGGCGTGCCGGCCGTCTACTGCCTGCCGGGGCGCTCCTGTCGCGTGGTGGTCACCCGGGGAGCGCTGGATGTGCTCTCGGAAGCGCAGTTGCGCGCCGTGCTGGAGCATGAGCGCGGTCACCTCGTGGGCCGCCATCATCTCCTCCATATGGAGACGGAAGCGTTCGCGCTCGCCTTCCGCGGTCTGCCCCTCGCCCGGCACGCCAGGGAACAGACGGCCCTCCTGCTGGAGATGGCGGCGGACGACCGGGCCCTGCGTTCCCACCCGCGGGAGGCGCTCGCCGCCGCGATGTGCGAGATCGCCGGTGGCCGGGCCCCGCACGCCGCGCTCGGTGCGGCGGGTGCCGGGGGCGCGGGGGTGCTGATCCGGCTGCGGCGGGTCCTCGCTCCGCAGCCGGAACCCCACCGGGTGACTTGGCTCGGAATCGTGGCGGCGTCGGTTCTCGCCCCGCTGCTGCCGCTGTTCCTCGCGTGCGGGCCGACGGTCTGACGGGTCCGGAGGGTCTGACCGGTCCGGTGGGTCCGGCGGATCTGATCAGTCCCGCGGGTCCGACCGGTCCGACCGGTCCGACCGGTCAGGCCGGGTTCGGCCGTGTGTACGTGGCCGATGGGGCCCCGTTGACACGCCCCGCCCCTCCCTCGATACTTCGACAAACATAGAACACTCGAATCATCGGGGGTTCCCGGCGGATTTGCTGCGGACTCGTAGCGGATTCCCCGCGGGCTTCCGGTGGTTGACGAAGTGTGGGGCGAGAGGAAGACATGAAGCGTCATGGAGTGACGATCCCGCTCAATTCCGTGCCGCTGTCGGGCCATCGGCGGATCATCGAGGAACTGCCCGATCTCGGCTACACCGATGCCTGGACGGGCGAGGCCGCCGGGTACGACGGCTTCACCCCGCTGGCTCTCGCGGCGGCCTGGGCGCCGTCGTTGCGGGTGGGCACGGCCGTGGTTCCCGTACAGACCAGGGGGCCCGCCCTGCTGGCCATGACGGTGGCGACACTCGCCGAGGCGGCGCCGGGGCGGGTCGCCGTAGGGGTCGGCTCGTCGGGCCCGCCGTTCGTCACGCGCATCAACGGCATTCCCTTCGAGCACCCCTATCGCCATGTCCGGGACACCGTGCGGTTCTTGAAGGCGGCACTGGCGGGCAAGTCGGTGCAGGGCGTCTTCGACTCGTTCACCATCGAGGACTACCGGCCCGCCCTGCGCCCCGATCCCGTGCCGCCCGTGCTGATCGGGGCGTTGCGGCCGCAGATGCTGCGCCTGGCGGCCCGGGAGGCGGACGGTCTCGTCACCAACTTCCTCGCGGTGGAGGATGTCCGGCCGGTGCTGGAGGCGATGGGTCCGGAAGGGGCCGGCAAGGAGGTGGTCGCCCGGCTCTTCGTCTGTCCGACCGCGGACACCGCGTACGCGCGGGCGCGGGGCCGGGCGATGCTGGGGCCGATCCTCAACGCGCGTACGTACTCGGCGTTCCATGGCTGGCTGGGGCGCGACGAGGAGTTGGCCGCCTCCCGTCGCGCATGGGCTCGCGGGGACTTCCGGGGTGCCTGCGAGGCGGTGCCCGACGCGCTCGTGGATGCCCTGCTCGTGCACGGCAAGCCCGGCGAGTGTCGGGAGCAGGTGGCCCGCTATGTCGACGCCGGGGTCACCACGCCCCTGCTCGCGGTGCTCCCTGTCCCGGAGTTCGGTGCCGGGCCGGACGGGATGCTGTCGGCGCTGCGGGCGTTGGCCCCGGCGGACTGAGGGTGCGCGCGGCCCGAGGTGTGCACAGCCTGAGGTGCGCATGGCCCGAGGTGTGCATGGCCTGAAGGTGCGCGCGGGCTGAAGGCGCGTGGTCCGGAGGTGTGTGCGGCTTGATGGCGCGCGGTCCGGAGGCGTGTGTGGCCTGAAGGCGTCCTGGGGCGGCGGCTGTTCGCGGTCTGCGGCCCTTGTTGGGCGGCGCGGTTGATTCTATAGTTCTATGTATTGCGAACTTTCAAACCAGTCGGGTCCGGCTCAGTCGTCCGGTCCGGCTCGTCAGGAGGCGAAGTGTCCCGCATCAAGACCGAGGTGGACCCGGCGGAGGTAGGGCTGAGTCCCGACCGTCTCCGCCGGATCGACGACTATCTGTCCGCCTACGTGGACGACGGTCGGCTGCCCGGCTGGCAGCTCGCCGTGACCCGGAACGGCCGCGTCGCCCATCTCGCCGAATACGGCTCACGGGACGTGGAGAACGGCCTCCCCTCGCACGGGGACACCCTCTACCGGGCCTGGTCGATGACCAAACCGGTCACCTCGGTGGCCGCCATGATCCTGGTCGAGGAAGGCGCGATCGGACTCCAGGACCCGGTCTCCCGGTACATCCCCGCCTTCGCCGACGTACGCGTCTACCAGCGGGGCCCGGTGGACCGGCCGGTGACCGTCCCCGCCGCCGAACCCATCCGCGTACGCCATCTGCTGAGCCACACCTCCGGACTCACCTACGGCTTCCACCGTGCCCACCCCGTGGACGAGATCTACACGAAGAACGGCTACGAATGGGCCACCCCGCCCGGCCTCGACCTCGCCGCCTGCTGCGAGCAGTGGGCCTCCTTCCCCCTGCTCTTCGAACCGGGCAGCGCCTGGAACTACGGGGTGTCCAGCGACGTCCTCGGCAGGGTCGTCGAAGTCGCCTCGGGCCAGAGCCTGGAGGACTTCTTCGCCCGGCGCATCCTGGAACCCCTGGGGATGGAGGACACGGGCTTCTTCGTGCCGCCGGAGAAGGCCGACCGGCTCGCCGCGTTCTACACCGCCGACCCCGCGACCGGCCGGGCCGTCCGTAACGACGGGCTCGGGGCCGGGGCCCTGCACCGGCCCGCCGCGCTCTCCGGAAGCGCCGGACTGGTGACGACCCTCGCGGACTACCACCGCTTCACACAGATGCTGCTCGGGGAGGGGATCTTCGAGGGGCAGCGCGTCCTCGGGCCCCGCACCCTGCGGCACATGCTGCGCAACCACCTGCCCGGTGGCGCCGATCTCCAGAGCGTCGGGCGCCCCGTCTTCTCCGAGATGCCGACCGCCGGAGTCGGCTTCGGGCTCGGATTCGCCGTGGTCGAGGACCCGGCGCAGGCCGGTGTCGTGGCAGGTCCGGGGGAGTACGGGTGGCACAGCGCCGCGGGAACGGTCTTCTGGGTCGACCCGAAGGAGCGGCTCACCGCCCTGTTCTTCACCCAGCTGATGCCCTCCAGCGCCCACCCGCTGCACGGACGGCTCAGGCAGCTCGTCAACCAGGCCATCGTCGACTGACGGGCCGGACGCCCGGCGACGGTGCCACTCCCGCGCAGGAGCGGCCGTCCGGTGGGTCAGTTCACGTCGAGGATCTTGCCGACCAGCCGGGCCAGGGTCCTGCGCTCGGCAGCGGTCAGAGCCTCGAACGCCCGGTCGAGCAGGTGCGGGACACCGTTCTCCGCCTCTTCGAGCGCCGGTCCCGCCTCGGGGGTCAGCGTCACGGCATAGGCCCGGCGATCCCGGGGGTGCCGCTCACGCCGGACCAGCCCGGAGTCCTCCAGACCGTCGATACAGCCGACCATCACGCTCCGGTCGATCCGCAGCTGCTCGCTCAGCTCCTGCTGCGAACAGGGGCCGACATCGTTCAGCATCTTCAGTACGAGGTGCTGGGCCACGGTCAGGTGGTGACCGGACAGCTCCTCGTCGATCGTCCGGGCCACCAGCGTGGTCGCACGGCACATCGCGATGTCCGGACGCTCCTGCGCCAGCTTCGAGAAGTACTGACCCCGTCCCCCGTCCTCCGGCTGCCGGCTGGGCGAAGCGAGGCGGGAAGGCTGCGTGGCGGTCATGGCGGTTCCTCCTGTGGTCCTGGACGGCGGGCCATCCGGGCGCATTCCAGATTGTCCATCCCCAGAACGTTTTCCCTCCCCAGTCTAGCGTCGACTCCCGGAAGCCGACGGAACGGAAGGTTCTCCATGTGCAACCCCCAGACCATCGCCGCCTCGGTTCCGCCGGAATCCGGCCGCCCCTCCGGGCGGAGCCCCGACGATGCCCGGCAGAACACCCCCGCTGCCCCGCGGGTGACACTGCCCACCGGCACGGTCCGTGACCTCACCCATGTCGTCGGCCCCGACTGGCCGGTCTTCGACCTCTACGTCCGGCCGATGGAGATCAGGCCGCTGGCCAACCTCGCCGAGCACGAGTACAACGCCCTGGAACTGACGTACAACGAGCACATCGGCACCCACATCGACGCGCCCCTCCACTTCGACGACGACGGTCTGTCCGTCGAACGGATTCCGGTGGAGACCCTCGTCGCCCCGCTCGCCGTCGTCCGGGTCGGGGAGCGCGCGGCCCGCGACCATGTCACCGAGCTGACCGTGGACGACCTCCTCGCCTGGGAGAGCCGCAACGGCAGGATCCCCGACCGTGCCCTGCTCGCCGTGGACAACGACTGGGCCGTACGCATCAACACCCCCGGCGCCTTCCTGAACTTCGACGAGAAGGAGGGGCTCTACCGCTTCCCGGGGATCTCCGTGGAAGCCGCCGCCTTCCTCGTCGAGGAGCGCTCCGTGGTCGGCGTCGGTACCGACTCGCCCAGCCTGGACCCCGGCTCCCGCCCCGCCGACCCGCACACCCACCGGGTGCTGCTCCCCGCGGGCAAGTACGGCGTCGAGTGCCTGGCGGGCCTGGACACCGTCCCCGACGTCGGCGCCGTCGCCGTCGTCGGAGCTCCCCGCCACGCGGGCGGCACCGGTGGACCGGCCAGGGTGCTGGCCTTCCTGTGAACCGCCCCCAGCCCGTCCGCCCCCAGCCGATCCGCCCCCAGCCCGTCCGCCCCCGGTCCTGCCGCATGCCGCTGATCCGCCCGCCGCTCACCATCGACCACCGCACCGTCCCGTCCTCGTCCCGCGCACGTCCCGACGCCAAGGAGACCCAGGTATGAGCACCTCGCCCGCCCCCGATGCCACCACGACCGCCGAACGCTGGGAATGGAACCAGGAGCGCTACCGGGACGGCGTCTTCAGCCACGCCGTCGCCACCGAACGGGAACGGCTGAGCCTCCTGGAGTCCGTCCTCGACCACCACACCCGCGCCCGTTTCGAAAGCCTCGGCCTGACCACCGGCCACCGGGTGCTGGAGGTCGGCGGCGGTGGCGGGTCCGTCGCCCGCTGGCTCGCCGGCCGCGGCGCCGAGGTGACCGTCACCGACCTCGACACGACCTTCCTCGACGAGCTCGGCGAGGAAGGGGTCCGGGTGCTGCGCCACGACGTCTACACCGAGGACTTCCCGCCCGGCTCCTTCGACTTCATCCACGCCCGGTACGTCGTGATCCATCTGCCCGACCCCGAGAAGGCGCTGGCCAGGCTCGTCGAATGGCTGGCGCCCGGCGGTGTGCTGGTGCTGGAGGAGCCCGCGTTCTTCCCGATCAAGGACTCCCCGCACCCGGCCTACCAGAAGGTGATGCGTGCCTTCCGCGCCCACCTGGAGAGCGCCGTCGGTACGGATACGGAGTGGGCGCGTTCCTTCCCCGTACCGTTCGAGGGCAAGGGGCTGGCCAAGATCGGCTACGACGCGCGGTTCCAGCAGATCAAGGGCGGCGACGACGAGGCCCGCTGGTGGCAGCTGACCCTGGAGCAGACCCGGGAGGCGGTCGTCGCCGAAGGACTGGCCACGGACGACGACTTCGCCGCCGCCTACGCGGAGCTGGCCGACCCGGGGTTCCAGGACCTCTCCCTGGCGGTCTTCACCGCGTGGGGCATCAAGGAGTCCGGGGCCTGATCTGCCCCGCCGCACCACGAAGGAGCGCCGGACGGGCCGATCCCAGCCCGTCCGGCGCTCCTGTGTGTGGCAGCCCCGCCTCAGCCCGTCGGGCGCGGCCGGGCGCGGGGCCCTGTCACCACTCCACGGGCAGGGACTTCGGCCGCAGGGTCAGCAGACCGCCCAGCCACTCCACGTCCTCGGCGGGGACGGCGAGCCGCAGTGAGGGCAGCCTCTTGGCCAGGACCCCGAAGGCCACCTGGAGCTCCATCCGGGCCACTCCGACGCCGGGGCAGTAGTGCGTGCCATGACCGAACGCGGCGTGCACCGCGTCGGTGCGGGTGATGTCCAGTTCGTCGGGGCGTGAGACATGGCGGGTGTCGCGGCCCGCCGCGTGCATCACCGGAATGACGCCCTCACCGGCCGCGATCGTGGTGCCCGCGAGTTCCAGCTCCTCGGTCGCTATGCGCATGAAGCCGATCTCCGACGGTGGTGCGTAGCGCAGCAGTTCCTCGGTGGCCCCGGGCACCAGGTCCGGGTTCTCGCTCAGCAGCCGCCACTGGTCGGGGTGGCGCAGCAGCTGGTAGAGCGCGCGGACGATGGCGCTGACCGTCGTGTCGTGCCCGGCCACCAGCAGGTTGATGCCGAGCCAGACCAGCTCGCGCTCGCCGAGGCGGTCGTTGTCGTCGCGGGCGGTGATCAGGGCGCTGAGCAGGTCGTCGCTGGGAGCTTCCCGGCGCTGGGCGATCAGCCCGGCGACGTAGGCGGCCGACTCGGAGCGCGCGGCGAGACGTTCCTCGGGGGTGTGCGCGGTGATGCTGACCAGCCGGTCCGTCCACTCCTGCAGGCGCTCACGGTCCTCGACGGGCGCCCCGACCATCTCGCAGATGACCCAGACGGGCAGGACAGCGGCGAAGTCGTGGTGCAGATCGGCGGGGCGCGGGCCCGCCTCCAGCCGGTCGATGAGCTCGTGGGCGATCTCCTCGACCCTGGCCCGCCACTTCTCCGCCTTGCGCGGGGTGAAGGCGGGCGCGATGAGCCGGCGCAGCCTGGCGTGGTCCTCGCCCTCCTGGTTGAGGAGGTTGTAGGGGTTGTCGGAGAAGTCCTCGCCCTTGACCGTACGCACGGCTCCCGGTTCGCGCAGGGCCGCGCGGGAGAGCCTGCGGTCGGCCATGGCGGCCACGACCTCGTCGTAGCCCGTGACCATCAGGGCGGTGTCCCCGCTGGGCAACTGGACCCGGGTGACGGGGCACTTGGCGCGAAGTTCCTCGTACTCCTGCGGCGGCTCGGCGAACGGCCGCACGGGGAAGGGGTATTGGGGCAGGGCCAGGGGCTGGTCGGTCATGGGGACTGCCTCTCTGCTGCGGGATCGGATCGGGTCGGGTCCGTCGGTGCGGTTCGTGGGGACGGTCCGCGGAGCCGGGTCGGTGGGGCCGGCCCGGTCCGCGAGTCGCGTCCGTGGGGCGGGCCGGCCCGGTTCTCCGTGTGCCGGGCCGGCCGCGGGATCAGGGGGACGCGCTGCCGCCGGAGAGGGCCGGCGCGGGGGTGGCGGGTGGCGGAGGGGTCGGTGGGGCGGGTGGGGCGGCAGGGTCGGATCGCGGCCGTCCCAGGTACCTCGTCGCGGGTCGTTCGACCAGGACGTGAAGTGCCCAGGAGAGCGCCAGGGACAGCGCGAACGCGGCGGCGAGCAGGACCAGCGCCGCCGGGGTGGACCAGGTCCGTCCCTCCCCGAGCAGCCGGTGCCCGTGCTGGAGCAGCAGCCGGTGCGTGAGGTAGAAGGCGAAGGACCACTCGCCGAGCCGGATCAGGAGCGGGCTCGCCAGGAACGAGCGGCGCCCGCCGGCGTCGGCGCGGGCGACCGCCACGACGAGCAGGCCGATCGGGACGACCGTCGCGCTGGTCAGTCCGTGGAGGAAGGGCAGTCGCAGGGAGACCGCGTAACCGATGGCGAGCAGGATCACGGCCGTCGGCACCCCGACGGTGATGCGGCGGCCGGTCAGCAGCATGCGGGCGAGGAGGATGCCGAAGGCGAACTCCAGGGCCCGGCCGACCGGGAGGACGTAGACGAACCAGAACTGCTCCTGCGAACCGGTGCCGAAGGGAAGTGCCTCACCGGCCGGCAGCAGTGCGGAGAGCCACGGCAGGGTGGGGACGGCCAGGGCGGTACCGGCCGCCCAGAGCCATAGCCGTTCGGGCCTGATCCGCAGGACGGCGCGGATCAGGAAGGGGAAGGCGAGGTAGAAGAACACCTCGCAGGAGAGCGACCAGCTGACGTCGTTGAGGCTGGAGAAGACGTCACGGTCGGGGACCCAGGTCTGGACGAGGAAGAAGTTGGGGATCGCCGCGCGGGCTTCGGCCGGTGTGCCCGCCGAGGCGAGCAGAACCAGGGCCGCGCCCCAGGTCAGCAGGTGCAGCGGATAGACCTTCGCGGCGCGGCGGCGCCAGAAGCGGGGTGCCGTGTCCGTCTCGCGGGACGACCAGGTGAGGACGAATCCGCTGAGGACGAAGAAGAAGCTGACCCCCAGCCAGCCCGCGTTCGCCACCACGTCCGCGTACGCCCTGTTGACCCCGCCGTCGGCGAAGGGCGACTCCAGGGAGGCGTGGAAGGCGAAGACGAGGAGGACGGCGACGAAGCGCAGTCCGGTGAGTGAGGGAAGACGTGACCGGTCGTCGGACCGGGGTGGTGCCGTGGGCATGTGCGCTCCGGATGTGGGACACCGTGAACTTTTATAGTTCGTCAACAATCGAAGCATAGGGATGCCCCCGGTCGCCCACAAGGTCGAACGGCTTGCGTTCCGTCGAGATTGTTTGCTGCCAGACGATATGGCTGCTACGTTCGGGGGAAATAATCGGCTAGCAGACAGTTGTCTGCCGGATCGAATGGCGGCAAACGATGTCGGACCCACAGTCGGCCTCGCGTCCAGCCGGAACCCTGGGCGCCCGCAAGGGACTTGCCCTCCTTGTGCTCTGTGCGCAGCTGTTCCTGGACTCCATGGACGTCTCGTTGATGGGCGTGGCCCTGCCCGAACTGAAGGACGACCTGGGGCTGAGCCCGGAAGAACTGCAATGGATCATCTCCGGCTACGCGGTCGCGTACGGAGGTTTCCTGCTGCTCGGCGGCCGGGCCGCCGACCTGTTCGGCAGACGCCGGATGTTCTTCTGGGGAACCGCGGTGTTCGCCGTGGCCAGCCTGGCGGGCGGATTCGTCTCGGACGGCGGGCTGCTGATCGTCAGCCGGGTCATCAAGGGAATCGCGGCGGCGTTCATCGCCCCGGCGGCCCTGTCGATCATCATGACGACGTTCAAGGAAGGCCCCGAGCGCAACCGGGCGGTGGGCATCTTCTCCCTCACCGGCGCCAGCGGCTACGCGGCCGGGCTCGTGCTCTCGGGTGTGCTCACCCAGCTGAACTGGCGGCTCACGTTCTTCGTACCCTTCGTCATCGCCGCCCTGGTCTTCGCGGCCGTCCGGTACGCGGTGTCCCCCGACGAGCCCCGTACCGGGGACCGTCCCGGATTCGACGCCTTCGGTGCGCTGACCGCGACCGGCGGTGTGCTGCTCCTGGTCTTCGCGCTCACCCGCGCCCCCGAGGTGGGCTGGGGCTCGGCGGTGACCGTACTGTCCCTGGTCGCGGCCGTGGCGCTGCTCATCGCCTTCGTGGTCATCCAGAGCCGCCGCAGCGAGCCGCTGGTCCAGCTCTCCATCTTCCGCTCGCGCACCCTGTCGACGGCCAACATCGTCGGGCTGACCTGGGCCTGCGCCACGATCGGCTGGCAGTTCGTCGCCCTGCTCTACCTCCAGCAGGTCCTCGGCTACAACGCCCTCGGCGCCGGGACGGCGATCGTCCCGATGGCCGCGGCGATCCTCGTCACCGTGAACCTGACCCCGCGCATCATCAACCGCTGGGGCCTGCGGATTCCGGCCGTCGTCGGTCTGCTGCTCCAGGGGCTGGGCATCCTGCTGTTCCTGCGGGCCGGTGAGCACAGCAGCTACGTCGCGGTCCTGCTGCCCGCGCTCGTCCTGCACGGTATCGGCAACGGTCTGAGCTTCCCGAGCTTCAACATCGCGGGTGTCAGCGGCGTCGCCGACGAGCAGCAGGGCCTCGCGACGTCACTGATCCAGTCGGCCCTGCAACTCGGCGGGGGCCTCGGTGTCGCCGTGGCGGCGGCCGTGCTGGCCTCCGGCGGAGCGGACGGCGGACTCGCCTCGTACCACCACGCGTTCCTGGCCGTGGGCATCTTCTCGCTCGT
Source organism: Streptomyces sp. NBC_01237 (assembly GCF_035917275.1). Lineage (NCBI taxonomy): Bacteria > Bacillati > Actinomycetota > Actinomycetes > Kitasatosporales > Streptomycetaceae > Streptomyces > Streptomyces sp. NBC_01237. The sequence continues at coordinate 6,926,624 of NZ_CP108508.1, forward strand.
CGGCGCGCTGGCCGCCGCGCTGGGTCTCGGTCCGGCCAAGAACGCCGGCGAGAAGGAAGGCGCCGGTGACGGGGGCGCGACTGCCGGTACGGACAAGGCCGTTGGCACGGGCACGGGCACGGTGACGGGCGAGGGGGACAGCCCCGCAGTCCTGGAGGGTGAGCGCGCATGACCACCGGCGCCGGCACCACCCGCACCACGGACACGGGGGCGGAGACGCTCGCCCCCGACGATCCGCGCCTGTCCTGGGACGGCATCGGCGGCTGGAGCGGTGACTCCGGCCGCCGGCTGCCCCTGCGGATGCCGGTGGAGCGGCTCGCCACGGCGATGTCGGCCAACTTCTCCCGGATCGCGCTGACCACCGCGGGAGTACGTTTCGCGGTCCGCACCGACGCCGCCGAGCTGACGCTGGACATGGAGAACGATCCCGGCGGCTCGCCGCTGGACGTCCGGGTCGACGGCACCCTGGTCCACCGCTGGACCGGTGGTCCCGGCAGGCAGCGGGTCACGTTCCCGCTGCCTGCCGGGGGGCCGGACCCGGCCGAGGTCGAGGTCTGGCTCCCGCACCTGGGCATCACCCGGATCGGCGCCGTCTCCTTCCGCGGCCACCGGTCCCTGCGGGCGGCCGAGCGCTCCGGGCCCCGCTGGGTCGCGTACGGGAGTTCACTCACCCAGTGCATGTACGCGGCGGGGCCCTCGGAGACCTGGCCCGCCCTGGTCGCGGCGGGCCGGGGGTGGCGGCTGCGCAATCTCGGGTTCGCCGGGGAGGCATACCTCGACCCGGTCGTCGCGCGGGCGGTCCGGGACGCGCCGGCCGACGTGATCACGCTGGAGCTGGGCATCAACGCCTACATCCGGGGGGCGTTCACCGAGCGGAGCTGGGGCCCGGCCGTCTGCGGCTTCATCGACACGATCCGCGACGGCCACCCGGACACGCCCGTCGTGGTGCTCACCCCACTGTCGTCGCCCGACCGCGAGAAGGCCGTCAACAGCGCCGGGCTGACGCTGGAGGACACCCGCGCGATCACCGAGGAGGCGGTGCGGGTCCTCCAGCGCCTGGGGGACCGCGCACTCCACCCGGTGGACGGGCTCGCGCTCGCCCCCGTCGCGGACGCGGCGCATCTCTACGCCGACGGCCTCCATCCCACCGCCGCGGGCGAACACGTCCTCGCCGAACGGATCGGTGCCGCGCTCGGCGGGATCCCGCTGCAACGGGTCGCGTCGCTCAGGCCGTGAAGCCGATCCGGGCCAGGACGCCCCAGCGGCCGTCCTGCCGGGTGAGGACGTAGAGCGACTCGAAGGAGCCGAGCGGCTCGTCCTCGCTGTCGTAGCGGGCGAACCTGACCTGGGCGTGCACCTGATCGGGGGACGTCTGGATCAGTTCGACCCGCTCCCAGCCGCTGTGGTCCCAGCCGGTCGCCAGCAACTGCCCCACCTCGGGCGTCGAGTTCTCGATGTAGATCTCCGGCGTCTCCCAGACGGTGACCGCGCCGTCGTGGACCCGAACGTGCGGATAGTGGAGGGTTTTCGCCCAGTCGGGCACGGAGCGGCTGTTGAGGGCGTCGAGGAAGGCGTCGAGCGCGGCGCGGGCCTCCCGGGCGACGGGGGCGCCGGGGGAGCCGACGCTCCCGGGGGAGCCGGGGCCGTCGGAGGAACCGGGCGGGGCGGGGACGGGCGCGGACGTGGGGACGGACATGGGGGACCTTCTCTGTTCAGACCGTGGCGCGGTGGGTTCCGCTGGCACGGGCGACTGCCTGGATACGGTTCTTCATTCCGAGTTTTCGGAGGATGTTGGACACATGGAATTTGACGGTCTTCTGGCTCAGGGAGAAGGCGTCGGCAATCTCCGCATTTGATTCGCCGGAAGCCATCAGAGCGAATATCTCCCGCTCCCTTCCGGTGAGTGTTTCCATGTGCGGCCAGATTTCCGAAGCGGGCTTCGGGAGGTACGGGAGAATGCCGTCGATGACTTGGAGTGCTATGCCGTGCGGTAGGAATGCTTCATTCCGGAAGACCACCTCCACTGCGGTGACCAGTTCGGCCAGCGGGGCGTCGTGGCAGACGAAGCCCCGGACGTCCGCCTGGAGGTAGGCGAAGATCCGGTCGATCCTCGGGTCCCGCATCATGACGATGATCTTCGGTCTTCGGTCGCCGGGCCCCTGGGGAAGCCGACGTACCAGACCGGCGAGCGTGTCGGCCACCGGAACAGCCGGAACATCCTCCAGCAGCGCCACGTCGGGAAAGTCCGCCCCGTCGTCCGCCGGCAGGACCTCCAGGCCGGGTGTCCTGCCCAGGGCCGTGGCGAGGCCGGCGGTGAACAGCGAACGGCAGCCGGGGGCCAGGACCCTGATGGTCCCGTGCCGCCCGCGGTCCGTATCGGTATGCGGCATCCAAGCCTCCGGATCGTTGACGACGTGGACCGTGCCAGGGCGAGAATATTGCCGGAGGAATCCGAATCTCAAAGGTTCCGGGCAAGAAATAAACTTGTAACGATGTTCACAGTGCGGTGACAATTCGCGGTCCACGCCGATGGGCCGGGTCGGCCCAGGTCCCCGGACCTGGCGCAACCAGGTCCGACGGCAGAAGAAATTCGGCACTCCCATCGCGAAGTATTGGGGCGCAATCGAAAAGCCCCCCGCTTCCCTGGAGTTCCGAAGGTGAATGACTGGACCGACCCCGCCCGCATCGCGCTGGACGGCGCCTCCCTGACCCTTCACGACGTGGTGCGGCTGGCCCGCCCCGCGTCACGGGAGCCCGCGGTCCGTGCCGTCCTGCACCCCGGTGCCGTCACGGCCGCCGAGCGCAGTGTGCGGCTGCGCGACCGGCTCATGGCCGAGCGAAAACCGATCTACGGGGTCACCACCGGGTTCGGCGACAGCGTCACGAACCAGATCAGCCCCGAGCGCGCCGCGCAGCTCCAGCACAACCTGATCCGCTACCACCTCAACGGGGTCGGCCCGAACGCACCGGCCGACGTCGTCCGCGCGACGCTCCTCATCCGCGCCAACTGCCTGGCGCGCGGCAACTCCGGCATCCGCCCACTGGTGATCGACCGGCTCCTGGACCATCTGAACGCCGACATCATCCCCCTGGTCCCCGAGCGCGGATCACTCGGCGCCAGCGGCGACCTCGTGCCCCTGTGCTACGTCGCCGCCACCCTGCTGGGAGAGGGCGACGCCGAGGTCGGCAAACGCGTCCTGCCGGTCGCCGACGCCCAGCGCGAGGCCGGCATCTCCCCGGTCGTCCTGGAGGCGAAGGAGGGCCTGGCCCTCATCAACGGCACCGCCTTCACCACCGCCTTCGCCGTGCTCGCCGCGCACGACGCGGCCCGGATCGTCACCGCCGCCGAGATCACCACCGCCTTCGTCAGCGAGGCGCTCCTGGGCAACGCCTCCCACTTCGCCGACTTCCTCCACCGGGCCAAGCCCCACCCCGGGCAGGTGGCCAGCGCCGCCCACCTGCGACGGCTGCTCGACGGATCACGGCTCTCCACCACGTACGAGCAGATCCTGGCCGAGACCACGTCGCTGGAGGGCAGCGACTACCGGGAGCTGGACCGGCGCATCCAGGACCACTACTCCGTGCGCTGCGCGCCCCATGTGATCGGAGTGCTCCGCGACACCCTGTCCTGGGTGGACCCCTGGCTCACCACCGAGGTCAACGCCTCCACGGACAACCCGCTGTTCTCCGTCGACGAGGAACGGCCGCACCACGGCGGCAACTTCTACGCGGGCCATGTCGGCCAGGCCATGGACAGCCTGAAGATCGCCACGGCCAACGTCGCCGACCTGCTCGACCGGCAGCTCGCCCTGATCATCGACCCGAAGTTCAGCGGCGGGCTCCCCGCCAATCTCGTACCGCCCGAACTCAGCGCCGAGGCCGGGCTGCACCACGGATTCAAGGGCATGCAGATCGCCGCGTCCGCCGTCACCGCCGAAGCGCTCAAGACGGCACTGCCCGCCACGGTGTTCTCCCGGTCCACCGAGGCGCACAACCAGGACAAGGTCAGCATGGCCACCACCGCCGCCCGGGACGCCCGCACGGTCAACGAACTCACCGGCCAGGTCACGGCGATCACCCTGCTCGCGGCCGCCCAGGCCATCGACCTGCGCGGGCTGGACCGGGCCGCCCCCTGGACCCGTGAGGTGCACGCCCTGATCCGTTCGCACGTGCCGTACGCCGACCGCGACCGCCGGATGGACCAGGACATCACGGCCGTCGCCCGCCTCATATCCGACGGAAGCCTGGCCCGCGCCGCCGGGGCCGCTGACGAGAGGGACACCCATGCTGTTGCTTCGTGACACGACGACCACCCGTGAACTGGCCGACGCGGTACGCGACCACACCGCCCTCGTCCGCGACAGCCACGCCGGACGCCCCGACCACGCCTCCCTGGGACGGAAGTTCACCGCCACCCTCCGGGCGGCCGCCGGCTCCGGTCTCTACGAGGACACCCTCGGGCCCGCCCTGGTGGCGAAGGCCGCCGGGACGGAACCGGAGCGGGCCATCGGCGACCTCCTCACCGAGCTTCCCTTCCTGCCCAAGAAGGCCCTCAGCGAGGGCGGACACCGGGCCTTCACCCGCGGTCTGTCGGAATTCCTGCACTACTACGAGTCCTCGGGCACGACCGGGAACCCCGTCGCCGCGCCCAAGGCCCTGGACGACCTCGTCGCCAACACCATCAACATCGGTGAGCTGTGGGCCCGGATCCTCTCCCCGGCCGACCGGGCCCTCATCCTGATCAACGCGCCGTTCGCCCCGGCCGCGTACCAGTTCGAGAAGGTCCTCGAATACCTCCAGGTCCTCTCGCTGCGCCCCTGGGTGGACAACATCACCGGCGACTACACCCGGGTACTCCGGCTCACCCGCGAGCTGGGCGTCAACGTCTTCGTCGGACCCCCGTCCCGGCTGCTGGAGATGATCCAGTTCGCCTACCGCAACGACGAGCCGGTGCCGGCCTTCGAGAAGCTGTTCCTGATGGCCGAGCAGACCGGCCCCGCCTTCGTCCGCCACCTGGAACGCCTCACCGGCGCCCGCGCCTATGTCGCCGCGTACGGCTCGTCCGAGACCGGCACCACCGCCGTCACCTGCGAACACCGCAATCTGCACCTCCAGACCCAGAGTTACGTCCTGGAGCTGGACGACGCATCGGGGACGCGCCGCGTCGACGGCCGCCCCGACCGGGGTGAACTCGTCGTCACCACGCTCGACATCCTCGCCAGGCCCCTGCTGCGCTACCGCACCGGCGACCTCGTGGAGATCACCGGAACCGACTGCCCCTGCGGGGTGGCCACCCCTCTGCTGCGCACCCTCGGACGGTCCCAGGACCTCATCACCCTGGAGGGCAACGGCATCCGGCAGAACGACTTCGAGTCCGCGATCTGGGCCGGCGAAGAGAACGGCGACACCGGCCGCATCCGTCACACGGACGACGCGGCCGGGCAGGCGGGGAAGGCCGGGGGCGGCGACGACGGCTCACGCCTCCCCGTCCCCCGCCCCGGAACGACACACGTCCTGAACTACATGCTCGTCATCCGCGACCGCACCATCCTGTGCCTGGCGACGACCACCGGTGAGGCGGACGCGGCCTGGACCGAGGCCACCACCCGCCGTATCGCCGGACTCTTCCCCGGCTACGAACTCGCGCTGCGCCCGGTCGAGAAGCTGCCCCCGCTCGCCTCGCTCGGCCAGTACCTCGGCTGGAAGCTCTCGCGGGTGCTCGACCTCAACGACGACCGCAACTGGGACCGGCTGCCCGCCCCCATCAGAGGAGTCGTCGAGACGACCCTCGCCGAGTACGCGTCCACCACCCAGAGCTGAGGAGACCCGATCATGTGTGGCATAGCAGGGTGGCTCGACCGGGATCGCGACCTGACCCGCGAGACCGAGACCGTACGCCGCATGGCGGACACGCTGGCCCGCCGCGGACCCGATGACTCCGGGGTCTGGACCGCGCCCAGGATCGGCCTCGGACACCGTCGGCTCGCCGTCACCGACCCCGAGCACGGCCAACAGCCCATGACCGCGACCGGCCCGGACGACGGGCGCGACACCGCGGTGGTCTCCTTCAGCGGGGAGATCCACAACCACCGCGAACTGCGCGCCGAACTCCGCGCCCGTGGACACCGCTTCCGGACCGCCTCCGACACCGAGGTCATCCTCGCCGCCCACCGGGAATGGGGCGCCGAGGCGATCACCCGCTTCGCCGGAATGTTCGCCTACGCCCTCTGGGACATCGGGACGCAGACCCTCTACCTCGGCCGCGACCCGCTCGGCATCAAACCGCTGTACTACGCGGAACACGCGGGCGGAGTCGTCTTCGGCTCCGAACCCAAAGCGCTCTTCGCCTCCGGACTCGTGCGGCCCGAGGTCGACGCCGAAGGGCTGGTGGACGTCTTCACCGTCGCCGCCAAACGCCCCGGCGACGCCGTCTACCGCACGATCCGCCAGGTCCTGCCCGGCCACATCCTGCGCTTCGACCACAACGGCACCACTTCGCACCGCTACTGGCAGCTGGTCACCGCCCCGCACGAGGACGACCAGGAGACGACCGTGGCCACCGTCCGGTCCCTGCTGGACCGGATCGTCGCGGAGCAGACCGTCGCCGACGTGCCCCTGGGCGCGCTGCTGTCCGGCGGCATCGACTCCAGCGCCATCACCGCGATCGGCGCGTCCGCGATGGCCGCCGAAGGGCTCGGCACCCTCGCCACCTACTCCGTCGACTTCGCCGGCGGCGAGGACGACTTCACCGCCGACGCCCTGCACGTCTCCCGCGACGCCCCCTTCGTCCGCGCCGTCGTCGACCACGTCGGCACCAAGCACCAGGAGGTACTGGTCGAACCCGCCTCCCTGCTCTCCGAGTCCGGCATCGCGCTGCGCGCCCGCGACTACCCAGGCGTGGGCGACCTGGACGTCTCGCTGTACCTCCTGTTCCGGGAGGTGCGCAGACACCTCACCGTCGCGCTGTCCGGAGAGGGCGCGGACGACGCCTTCGGCGGCTACCCCTGGTTCGCGAGCGAGGCCGAGCGGCCCAGCGGCGGCTTTCCCTGGTCGGCCGGGGTCAAGGACCGCAACGCCGTGCTGTCGCCGCAGCTGCGCCCCCATCTGGACCTGCACGAACGGCTGGAGAGCCGCTACCGCGAGGCCCTGGACGAAGTCCCCCATCTCGACGGCGAGAGCGGCGTCGACCGCCGGATGCGCGAGGTCTACTACCTCCAGCACACCCGGTTCCTGCCCTTCCTCCTCGACCGGAAGGACCGTATGAGCATGGCCAACGGCCTGGAGGTCCGCGTCCCCTACTGCGACCACCGCCTGGTCGAGTACGTGTGGAACGTGCCCTGGCGGCTGAAGCGGCTCGGCGGCCGGGAGAAGGGACTGCTGCGCGCCGCCGTCGAGGACGCCCTGCCCACCGAGGTCGTCCACCGCCCCAAGAGCGGCTTCCCCGTCGGGCAGAGCCCCGAGTACCTGGAATCCGTGCGCACCGCGGTCTCCGACATGATCGAGGACCCGGGATCGCCCGCGATGGAACTGCTGGACGCGGACACCCTGCGCGCCATGGTCAGGAACCAGGACTGGGTCAACGGCACCTTCACCCCGCCGCCGATCCTGCCGCGCGCCCTCCAGCTCAACGAGTGGCTCACCGCCTACGACGTACAGGTGGTCCTGTGAACGCGCCGCGCCGATCGGCGGGGGGCTGAGGTGCGGAGCGCGGTCCCCGGTTCCGCAGCGACCGGGCAGCAACCCGCCTATCCCGACCCCGAGGCCCTGAACGGTGTGCTCGCGGAGCTCGCCGCGTATCCGCCGCTCGTCTTCGCGGGCGAGTGCGACCAACTGCGCGACCGCCTCGCGGCCGTGGCCCGGGGGGAGGCGTTCCTGCTCCAGGGCGGCGACTGCGCCGAGGTGTTCGACCGGGTCTCCGCGGAGTACGTCCAGGGCACCCTTCAGACGATGCTCCAGATGAGCGCCGTGCTGACCTACGCCGCTTCGGTGCCGGTGGTGAAGATCGGCAGGATCGCCGGCCAGTACGCGAAACCCCGTTCCAGCCCGACCGAGACCCGGGGCGGGGTGACCCTGCCCTCCTACCGGGGGGACGCGGTGAACGGCCTGGCCTTCACCGAGGAGGCCCGCACCCCCGATCCGGAACGGCTCAGGCGGATGTACCGGGCGTCCGCGTCGACGCTGAACCTGGTGCGCGCGTTCACCACCGGTGGCTACGCCGATCCGAGCCGGGTCCACACCTGGAACCGGGAGTTCGTGAAGTCCTCGCCGTCCGGGCGGCGTTACGAGGCCCTGGCGCGCGAGATCGACAAGGCCCTGGCCTTCATGAAGGCGTGCGGCACGGACCCGGAGCAGCTCAGGGCGGTGGAGTTCTACTCCTCGCACGAGGGGCTTCTGCTGGACTACGAGAACGCGCTGACCCGTACCGACGAGCGCACGGGGGAGCTGTACGACACCTCCGGGCACATGATCTGGATCGGTGAGCGCACCCGTGCGCTCGACGGTGCGCACATCGCGTTCGCCTCGAAGATCCGCAACCCCGTGGGCGTCAAGCTCGGCCCGTCGACGGACGTCGACGAGGTGCTCGCGTATCTCGACCGCCTCGATCCGGAGCGCGAGCCGGGCCGGCTGACCTTCATCGTCCGGATGGGGGCGTCCAAGGTCCGTGACCTGCTGCCCGGCCTGGTGGAGAAGGTCACGGCCTCCGGAGCCCGCCCGGTATGGGTGACGGATCCGATGCACGGCAACACCTTCGAGGCGGCCTCCGGCCACAAGACGCGCCGCTTCGACGACGTCCTGGACGAGGTGAGGGGCTTCTTCGAGGTGCACCACAGCCTGGGGACGCACCCGGGCGGCATCCATGTCGAGCTGACCGGTGACGATGTCACCGAGTGCGTCGGCGGCGGCCACGAGATCTTCGTGGACGATCTGCACCGGCGGTACGAGACGGCGTGCGACCCGCGGCTGAACCGCGGTCAGTCCCTCGATCTGGCCTTCCGGGTGGCCGAGTTCACCAGGAAGGGAGGAACGCCGCGGACCTGAGCACCGGACTCAGTGCGCGAGCGTGCTGTCGCCCGCGAGTGCCACGTCCAGGAGTCCGGGGAACCGGGCGTCGAGGTCCTCGCGGCGCAGCGACATATAGCGGTGGGTGCCCTCGATGCGGGTGTGTGTGACGCCCGCGTCGCGGAGCACCTTCAGATGGTGGGAGAGCGTCGACTTGGAGAGCGGGATGTCCAGGGTGCCGCAGGACTGCTCGTCGATGCCGACCAGGCTCCGGACGATCGAGAGCCGGGTCGGATCGCTCAGCGCGTGGAAGACCGCGGTGAGTTCGATGTCGGACCGGGCGGGGTGGCTGAGGGTGCGCACGGGCCCTCTCCTCTCGCTCGCCCCGGACCGCGGGGGGCCGGGAGCACCTGCCTGCCGATGGCTCGTAGGCTTCGTTCGTAGGTTTGCACATCATCGAAATAACGGCAAGCGTGCGGAAGCCCCGCGTCCACCGGGTGCGCACCCGCCCCCCCCGGTGCGCACCCGCCCCCTGCGCCCGCGCCGCTACCAGCTGTCCCAGTGCGCGATCTCGTCGGCATCGACCCGCGGTCCGGGCCGGAAGTCGGTGCCGATCGTGTGGGCCACCGGGATCAGCGCGGTCTGCAGAACGGTCTCGTAGGGCACTCCGAGCAGTTCGGCCGCCTCGCGCTCGTAGTGCAGATGAGGTGTGGTCCACGCCGTGCCGAGCCCGCGCGATCGGGCGGCCAGCATGAACTGCCAGACGGCCGGGAGGATCGACCCCCAGGTGTTGGCCTGCCCGACGTGCGAGTCGATCTCGTGACGCCCCTGGACCCGGATGCACGGGACGAGCAGCACGGGGACCTCGTGCAGATGCTCGAAGAGGTGCTGGGCGCTGTCCATGATCCGGTGGCCGCGCGCCAGATCACCGCGGTTCACCCCGTCCCGGACGACCTGCTGACGGGGACGCGCGAGCCCCAGGCGGTAGAGGTCCGCGAGGGCGGCACGCTTGGCCGGATCCGTCACGAAGACGAAGTCCCAGCGCTGCCGGTTGCGCCCGGTGGGTGCCTGGGTGGCCAGTTCGAGGCATTCCTCGATCAGCTTCCGTTCCACGGGCCGGGTCAGGTCGAGCCGCTTGCGGACGGCCCGGGTGGTGGTGAGTACTTCGTCGGCGGTCAGGTCGAGCGGGGGCATGGAGCTCCATCCGTGGTACGGGTGACATGGTCGCGGATCATGAGGGTCGAGGGGCGGCCGGGAGACGCGGTACGGCTGCCAGCAGCTGACGGGTGTACGGGTGCCGGGGTGTGCCCAGCACCTCGGCGACGGGGCCCTGTTCGACGATGTCGCCGTCGCGCATCACCAGGACCCGGTCGCTGACCTGCCGCACCACCGCCAGGTCGTGCGAGATGAACAGCATCGCCAGCCCGTACGCCGCGCGGAGCGACGCCAGCAGCTCCAGCACCTGGGCCTGCACCGTCACGTCGAGCGCGGAGACCGGCTCGTCGCAGACCAGCAGCCGCGGTGAGGTGGCCAGCGCACGGGCGATCGCCACGCGCTGACGCTGGCCTCCCGACAGCCGGGCCGGCCGTCGCTCCAGCACGGCCGTGTCGAGGCCGACCTGTTCCAGGAGCTCGGCCGCCCGCTCCCGGCGCCGCGCGCCGCGCGCCGGACCGGCCACGGACAGCGCCTCGTCGAGGAGGCGCCGCACGGTGAACCGGGGGTCGAACGAGCCGAGCGGGTCCTGATGGACGAGCTGGACGCCCCGGCGCAGCGGACGCCGCCGCCGTTCGTCCAGCGCGCTCCAGGGCCCGCCGTCCAGCCGGACCTCACCGGCGTCGGGCGCCAGCAGCCCCATCACCATGGCGGCGAGCGTGCTCTTCCCGGAACCCGACTCGCCCACGACGCCCAGCGTTTCGCCGTGCGCGAGCGTGAAGTCCAGGTTCCGGACCGCCGTGCGGACCCCGCCGTCCGGGGAGCGGTACCGCTTCACCAGCCCGCGCGCCGACAGCAGGACCGCGCCGGCTCCCGGCGCGGGCGGCGGGGCCGCGTCCCCGGCGTCCGATCGCGGCGGTGGCGCGTCCTCGGCCCCCGTCAGCGGCGCGTCCTCGCTCCGCGCCCCCTGCGGCCGTCCCTGCGCCGGTACGGCGTCGAGTGCCGGGACCGAGGAGATCAGGGTGCGCGTGTACGGGTGCCGAGGGGCTCCGAGCACCTGACCGGTCGAGCCGGTCTCCACCACCCGCCCCTGGGTCATCACCGCGATCCGGTCGGCGAGCTGGGCGACCACCGCGAGATCGTGGCTGATGAGCAGCAGGGCGGTTCCGGACTCCTTGAGCTCCCGCAGGAGTTCCAGCACGCGGGCCTGGACCGTGACATCCAGCGCGGTGGTGGGCTCGTCCGCGATCAGCACCCGCGGCCCGCCCGCCGTGGCCGAGGCGATCAGGGCGCGCTGGCGCAGCCCGCCGGAGAGCTGGTGCGGATACTGCCGGGCCCGCAGCTCCGGTTCCGGGACCCCGGCGTCGCGGAGCAGTCCGGTGACCCGCTCCGCCACCTCGCCGCGCCGGGCCAGCCGGTGGACCAGCAGCGGCTCGGCGACCTCGGCCCCCACCCGCCGCAGCGGGTCGAGTGCCGACAGGGCGTCCTGGGAGACGAGCCCCACCACCCGGCCGCGTACCGTGCGCCACTCGCGTTCGCGGAAGCCGGTGGCGTCACGGCCGTCGACCTGGAGCCCTTCGCTGCGGACGGCCGACTCCGGTCCGGCGAGGCCGATCAGGGCCCTGGCCGTCACGCTCTTGCCGGAGCCCGACTCGCCCACCAGCGCCAGGCATTCACCGGGAGCCAGGGTGAGGGAGACATCGTGGACCACCGTCCGGCGCCGGCGTCCGTGGCCGAAGGCGACGGTCAGACCGCGCACGGCCAGCGCGACGGCCGCGGGCTCGGCTCCGTCCGGCGGGGGGAGCGCCGGTGAGTCCGGGCCTTCCCGCGGCGGGCCGGCCGGTGGGTCCCCTGCGTGCTTCGGGGGGAGCGCCGGGTTCTTCGGGGGAGCGGTCATGCTCCGGGCCTGCCTTCCAGTCCGATGTGCAGGTGCCGCCCGACGACGGTGACGGCGATCACCGACACGGTGATCGCCGCGCCGGGGAACACCGCGATCCACCACGCGCTCTGCAAGGCGTCCCGCCCCTGGGCGAGCATCGCCCCCCACTCCGGGGTGGGCGCCTTGGGGCCGAGGCCGAGGAAACTGAGCGCGGAGCCGGAGATGATCGCCGTACCGACACCGAGCGTCGCGGGGACGACCAGCGGGCCGAGGGTGTTGGGCAGGACGTGCCGCAGCACCACGGTGCGGCGGCGCAGCCCGAGCCCGATGGCGGAGCGGATGTACTCCGCCCTGCGGACCACCTGGGCCTGCCCCCGGATCAGCCGTGCGTATCCCGGCACCGAGGCGACCGCGATGGCCAGCGCCGCGTTGACCGAGCTGGGTCCCACCACGGCGATCACCAGGAGGGCGAGCAGCAGTTCGGGCAGCGCCAGCATGATGTCCATGCCGCGCATCGCCGCCTGGTCGGCGAACCGTCCGAGCAGCGCGGCGGGCAGACCGATCAGCAGGCCCACCAGCACCCCGAGTGCGGTCGCTCCGACGCCCAGCAGCAGGGAGTGACGCGCCCCGTGGATCACCCGGGCGTACACGTCGCGGCCCAGTTGGTCCGTGCCGAACCAGTGGTCGGTACCGGGCGGCAGCAGGGCGGCGACCGGATCGGCGTCCGTGGGAGAGGCCCCCGTCAGCAGTCCGGGGCTGACGCAGGCGACGGCGGCGGCCGCCAGGACGGCCGCGGAGAGCAGCAGGCCGGGCCGGAACCCGGCCAGCCGCTCCCGCAGGGGGCCGGTGGCGGGCCGGACCAGGACGCCGCCGGCGGGCTGGGCGCTCATACGGGGCTCCTGAGGCGCGGATCGGCCCAGAGGCAGACCAGATCCGCGATCGCGTTGACGACGAGATAGACGGTGGCGGACAACAGGACGAGCCCCACGACCACCGGGATGTCCCGGCCGGAGATCGCGTCCAGCGCCACCCGGCCGAGGCCCGGACGGGCGAACACGGTCTCCACGAGCACCGTTCCGCCGAGCAGCCCGCCGGCCAGCCAGCCGCTGAGGGTGACGGCGGGTACGGCGGCGTGCCGCAGTGCGTGCCGCAGCCGCAGTGCGGTGCCGCCCAGCCCCCGGGAGCGGGCGGTGAGCGCGAACGGCTGGTGCAGCGCGGCCTCCATCCCCTCCCGGAGCACCTGGGCGAGCAGGGAGCCGAACGGCACCGCGAGCGTGACGGCCGGCAGCACCAGCGAACGCCAGTCGCCCGCTCCGGCCACCGGAAACACGTTCAGCCGGAACGAGAAGACGGTGAGCAGCACGATGCCGAGCCAGAACGCCGGGGTGGAGACGGCCATCAGTTCCGCCCCGGAGACGGCGCCGCGCACCCGGCGGCGCCGTCCCGCCGTCGCCGTGGCCGTGACCAGGGCGGCCACCACCAGCAGGGCGAGCGCGCTGAGCGCCAACTCGGCGGTGTCGCCGACCTGTTCGCCGATGATGAGGGAGACGGGCTGTTGTTGCTGGTAGGAGCTGCCCAGATCGCCCGTGACCAGTCGCCCGAGGAACGACACGTACTGCACGGCCAGCGGGTCGTCCAGGTGGTACTCGTGCCGGATCTCCTCGCGCAGCGCCGCCGAATCGGTTGCGGAGGCGCCGAGCAGGGTCGTCACCGGGTCGCCGGGGACGAGGTGGAGCACCAGGAACGTCAGGCTCGCCGCGCCCCACAGCACCAGCACGGCGCCGACGGCCCGGTGGAGCAGCCAGCGGCCGGCCGGGGGGAGGCGGCCGCTCACTTCGTGTTCTTCCAGACACCGGCGAACTGCGGCCACGCGTTGGCGTCGAAGGTCAGGCCCCGGGCGGCGGCGGTGGTGCCGATCGAGGTGACCGGGACGTACAGGGGCAGGACGGTGCCGTGGTCGACCGCCCAGCGCTCGACCTTGGCGTACGACGTCTCGCGGGTGGCGGGCGCCTCCTCGGCCGCGCCCGCGCGCAGCCAGCTGTCGACCTGCCGGTCGTCGGTGTGGGAGACGTTCTGCCCGCCCGCGGAGGGCAGGTTGGTGGAGAGGTAGAAGCCCGCGAGGATCGCCGGGTCGGCGCGTACCCAGGCGTTGTCCCACACGTCGTAGTCGCCCTTGCCGTAGCGCTCGAAGTAGGCGCCGGTCTCGACCGGGTCGCGGACGAGGTCGATGCCGTTCTTCTTCAGCTCCGCCTGTACCGCCTCGGCCAGCACGTCGCGCTGGTCGCGGACCAGGGCGCCGATGAACGGCCAGTGCAGCGCGAGGCGTTCACCGCTCTTGGTCCGATAGCCCTTGGCGTCCCGCCCGGTCCATCCAGCCTGGTCGAGGAGGGTGGCCGCGGCGGCCGGGTCGTGGCGGACGGCGCCCTTGATGGACTCGTCGTACGCGGCGGGGGTGGTGGGGCTCAGCGGGCTCCAGGCACGCTCGTACTCACCCTGGTAGATGCTGCGGATCAGCGCGTCCACGTCGACGGACTGCTGGAAGGCGCGCCGGACCCGTTCGTCGCGCAGCGGCCCGCGGTCGGTGTTGAGGTACAGGGAGTAGGAGGCGCCGGGCGACTGCTGCTTGGTCAGGCGCAGCGAGGTGTTGCGCCGCACCGCCTTCGCCGAGGTCACGGGCACCGCCGCGGCGTCCACCTGACCGCTGGTCAGGGCTCCGGCCCGGACCGAGTCCTCGGGCAGGAACCGGATCACGAGCTTGTCGACGAGCGGCGGACCCTGGTGGGCGGCGCCCCGCGGGGACCATGTGTAGTCCTTGTTGCGGGTGAACTCGGCCCGGTCGTTCTTGACGTACCGCTCGGAGCGGTACGGGCCGGTGCCCACGGAGTACTTCCCGCCCGCGCAGAGCTGGTCCTTGAACTTCTTGAGGGACGTGGGCGAGGCGATGCCCAGGTAGGGGGTGCTCGCCGCCTGGAGGAAGGGGATGTTGGGCTCGGAGAACGTGATCCTGATGCTGTGCTCGCCGAGCACCTCGCTGCCGCTGTACGGGCCGAGCAGGGCGGAGGCGTACAGGGACTTGGTGGCGGGGGCCTTGATGTGTTCGAGGTTGGCCTTGACGGCGGCCGCGTCGAACGGGGTCCCGTCGTGGAAGGTGACGTCGTCGCGCAGCTGGAACGTGTAGCTGCGGGCGTCGGCGGAGACCTTCCAGGAGGTGGCGAGCCAGGGGTGGAGCCTGCCCTTGGCGTCGAGCTGGACGAGCGAGTCGAACACATTGCGCTGGACGACGGCGGCGATGTCCCCCGGGCTGGTGTGCGGGTCGAGGCAGGAGGTGCCGACGGCGGCGGCGTAGGTGAACGTGCCCCCGCGGACGGGGTCGCCCCCCTTTCCGGCGCCCTGGCTCTCGCCGCCGCCGCAGGCGGTGAGCGAGAGGAGCAGGGCTGTCGTGGTTGCGGCGACGGCCGCGGCGGGTCGTGTCGGCATGAACCTCTCCATACATGTGCGAAACGCGGGGGTAGGCGGGTGTGCGGGTGAGCGGTGAGCCCCGTGGCGGATGGACGGACGGGGCCGAGGGCGCCCGGGTGGGGCCGGGCGGCCGTGGGAGGTGGGGCGCGTCCGTGTGGGGCCGGGCGTCCGTGAGGGGTGGGGTGGGGCTCAGGCCGCCGTGCCCTGGCCGCACAGATGGGCGGCGTGGACGACGGCCTGGATGCGATTGCGCATGCCGAGCTTGCGCAGGATGTTCGAGACGTGGAACTTCACGGTCTTGCTGCTCAGACCGCAGATCTCGGCGATCTCCGCGTTGGAGCGCCCGGCCGCGAGCAGGGCATGGATCTCCCTCTCCCGGACGGTCAGCGGCGTGGTGGGGCCGGCCGGTGGGGACACGTCTTCGGGTCCGTGGGGGAGCGCGGTGTCGATGACGCGGCGGGCCGCGTCATGGGTGAGAAAGGCGTCGCCCCGGGCGGTGGCCCGGACTGCGGCGAGCAGGACTTCCGGTACGGCGTCGACAGTGACGAACGACCGGGCGCCGAGCCGGAGGTAGCCGAAGACGCGGTCGGTGCGGCCGTTCTCCATGACGATCAGCGCACGGGTGGCGCGCGTCTCGCCGGGAGAACGCAGGGCGGGTCCGACGGCTTCGTCGACCGGGACGGTGGGGACGTCCTCGATCAGGAACACGTCGGGGAGGGGAGTGCGAGGTGCGGCGTCCGCCGTGGCGGGGCGGGCCGTGAGGATCTCGAACCCTGGTTCCTCCTGGAGTAATGCCGTCATGCCGGCGGTGAGCAACGACGGTCGGCCGGGGGCCAGTACGCGGATCGCACTCCGCCCCCGAGGCGGTGAATCGAAGTGCAACATGAGACTCGACGGTACGAAATTTTCGTCTGTCAGTCAATCATCTAGTGAAAGATTAAATGTTGCGTGATTGTGTCGTATCTCTACATCTGCGGGACACGCGCCGCTGAACTCTGCTATCGGCGCCGAACCCCGGGCGGCACTGACGCCGGACCGGAAGAGGGGGTGATGGAGACCGGGGGAGGGGATGGCCGAGGGCCGGGAAGGGGGGCGGTCGAGGCGCGCCCCATGCATTAGCTTAGGCTTGCCTTACTCTCACTCGTTCGCCAATCATGAGGAACACCAATGCTCGGGTTCACCCGCGTGCGCCGTCACACCCTTGCCGCTTCGGCCACCGCCGCCGCTCTCGCACTCGCCCTCGGCGGCTGCTCCTCGGACGGCGACGGCGACAAGGACGCGGCGAAGTCCTCGGCGAAGAGCGGCGGAGCCTTCCCCGTCTCGATCAAGAGCTCGCTCGGCACCGCGAAGATCGAGGACAGGCCCGAGCGCATCGTCACGCTCGGCCAGGGCTCCGCGGAGACCGCCATCGCGCTCGGCCACACCCCGGTGGGCATCGAGAGCTACGAGTGGGGCAGCGACAAGTCCGGCTACCTGCCGTGGATCAACGAGGCCGTCAAGAAGTCGGGCGACAAGCTGCCCAAGCAGTTCACCGGTGGCGAGGACATCGACTTCGAGGCCATCACCGAGCTGGAGCCCGACGTGATCCTCGCCCCGTGGTCGGGCATCACGCAGAAGCAGTACGACATCCTCAAGGACATCGCGCCCACGGTCGCCTACCCCGACAAGGCGTGGAGCACCGACTGGGACCAGCAGATCGACATCATCGGCAAGGCGCTCGGCCAGACCGAGGACGCCTCCGGTCTGAAGACGACGATCGAGAAGCAGCTCGCCGACGCCGCGGCCACCCGGCCGGACTACAAGAACGTCACGTTCTCGTACATCTACACCTCAGGCCCCGGCACCCTCGGTGTCTTCAAGCCCGAGGAGCAGCGCGTCAAGATGGTCTCCTCGCTCGGCCTGACCGTCGACCCCGTCGTGAACACCTTCAAGGAGACCGAGGGCACCGACTCGGCGCTCATCGGCCTGGAGAACGCCGAGAAGCTCAAGGACAGCGACCTCGTCTTCACGTTCTACACGGACGACAAGACCCGTAAGGAGACCGAGGCGCAGCCGCTGTACGGCGCGATCCCCGCGGTCAAGAAGGGCGCCGTCGTCGCGAGCGACGACAACTCCTTCGTCACGGCCTCCTCGATCATCAACCCGCTGACCGTCCCGTGGACGATCGAGCGCTACCTGCCGATCATCGACAAGGCCGTCGCCACCGCCGGCAAGTAAGGCACCGGGGCACCCCGCACACCCATGGCAACCACCACGGTCGCACCGCCGAGCGGCGCCGGTACGTCGCGTACCGGCGCCGCTCGGCTGGCGTTCCTCCTGCTCCTGGGGCTCGCCGCCCTGGCGCTCGCCCTGTGCGCGAGCGTCATGTTCGGCAGCCGCAGCACCTCGCTCGGCGATGTCATCGACGTGCTCACCGGCACCGCCGACCCCAACGTCACCACCATCGTCGAGAGCCGCTATCCGCGAACCGCGCTCGGTGTCCTGGCCGGACTCTGCCTCGCCGTCGCGGGCACCCTCATGCAGGGCGTCTCCCGCAACCCGCTGGCGGAACCGGGCCTGCTCGGCATCAACGCGGGCGCGTCCGCGAGCATCGTCGCCGCGACCGCCTGGTTCGGCGCGTCCGGCTCCACCGACACCATGTGGTGGGCGCTCCCCGGTGCGCTGATCGCCGGAGTGCTCGTCCATGTCATCGGCTCCGCCGGTACCGGAACGAGCGTGGTGCGACTGGTGCTGGCCGGTGCGGTCCTCTCCGCCGTGCTCATGGCGTTCATCCAGGCGGTGACCCTCAGCAAGCCGCAGGTGTTCGACAGCTACCGCTACTGGGTCGTCGGAGCCCTCGGCGGCCGCGATTTCGACGTCTTCTGGTCCGTGTTCCCGTTCGCCGCGGTCGGCTTCCTCCTCGCCCTGGCGCTGGGCCCCGGCCTCAACGCGCTCGCGCTCGGTGACGCGATGGCCGTCTCGCTCGGCTCGCACCCGGCCCGGATCCGCGGCGGCGGTCTGCTGGCCGCCACCCTGCTGAGCGCCGCCGCGACCGCGGCCGTCGGCCCGATCGCCTTCGTCGGCCTCGCGGTTCCCCATGTCGTACGCGCCCTGGCCGGCATCGACTTCCGGGTCCAGATCGTCTTCTCCGCGCTCGCGGGGCCCACCCTGCTGCTCCTCGCCGACGTGGTGGGACGGGTCGTCATGCGGCCCACCGAACTCATGGTCGGCGTGGTGACCGCGTTCATCGGCGCGCCCGCACTGCTCATCGCCGTACGCCGGATGAGGGGCACCACATGACCACCACCCGGGAATCCACCACGAGCCCCGCGCCGGGTCCCGAGGGGCCCGCCCCGCGGTCGGCCCCGCGGTCGGCCCCGCCCAAGGGCTTCCTCACGATCGGCCGCCATGTGGCGATCCCCGTGCGGCGGGTCTCCGTCGTCGCGGCGGCCGTGCTCCTCGTCCTCGTCGTCGTGGCCGCCGTCGCGACCCTGTCCATGGGGCGGCTGGGCGTCGACCTGGCCGATCTGCCCGCCGCGCTGACGGGTGACGCCGAGGGCAAGAACCGTTTCGTACTGAACCGGCTGCGCGGCCCCCGGCTGACGGTAGCCCTCGGCACCGGCGCCGCGCTCGGGCTGTCCGGCGCGCTGTTCCAGTCCGTCACCCGCAACCCGCTCGGCAGCCCCGACGTGATCGGCCTGGCGGCCGGTGCCGGGGCGGGCGCCGCCATCTCCGCGCTGGTGTTCCCCGACACGGTCCCGGTGGCCGTCGGCGCCCTCGTCGGAGCGATCCTCGCGATGGCCCTCGTGTACGTGTCCACCGGCACCGGCTTCCGCAATCCGGCGCGGCTCGTCGTGGCCGGGATCGGGGTCGCCGCGATCGGCGCCGCCATCACCCAGTACGTCGTGTACGCGATGGAGCGGGACAAGGCGTCCGTCCTCACCGCCTACGTCAACGGCAGCCTGGCCGCCCGCTCCTGGAGCGACGCGACCACCATCTGGCTGGTCCTGCTCGTGGTGGCCCCGCTGACCGCCCTGATCGGCCGGCGGCTGGACATCGGCGAGATGGGTGACGACCTCGCCGAAGGTCTGGGGTCCGAGCCGAAGCGGACGAAGACGGTCGCCGTCGTCCTCGCGATCGTGCTCTCCGCCGCGTCCGTCAGCGTGGCCGGGCCCGTCGCCTTCATCGCCCTGACGGCTCCCCAGATCGCCAAGCGCGTCACCCGTGTGTCCGGCCCCCACCTGCTGCTGTCCGCCCTGACCGGCTCGCTGCTGCTCGTGGCGGCCGATCTCTGTGCCCAGCAGCTCCCGCTGTTCGAGGACCTGCCGGTCGGCATCTACACGATGGCGATCGGGGGCGCGTACCTCGGGTATCTGCTGGTCCGTGAATGGCGCAGGGGAGTGCTGTAATGGCGTCCGCCGACCGCGGCGACTGGTCTCGTACAGGTTCGTCGGCCATACTGCGCGCCGTGGAGCAGAGCATAGATTCGAACACGAAACCCGAGTTCGCCGCGGGGACCGACCCGGCGTACATCCCCGGCCTGACGGCCCCTTCCGCGGCTCGGACGGAGGAGAAGAAGCCGACGTCGGACGACGATCCCGCAGGCGTGGACGCGGACGTGGACACGGACACGGATGCGGACGGAGAAGCGGACGCGGATACGTCACCGGAGGCGGACGCCGCCGACGAGGAACCCGAGGCCGAGGCGGAGAAGGGGGCCGAGGACGGGGCCGTCTTCGAAGTCAGCGACCGCCGCGGTTCGATCCGGGCGGACCGCGAGGGCGTCCGGTTCCGGCTGGACGACCAGGAGGCCGAGTTCCT
Organism: Streptomyces sp. NBC_01237; assembly: GCF_035917275.1. Taxonomy (NCBI): domain Bacteria; kingdom Bacillati; phylum Actinomycetota; class Actinomycetes; order Kitasatosporales; family Streptomycetaceae; genus Streptomyces; species Streptomyces sp. NBC_01237. The sequence continues at coordinate 6,946,914 of NZ_CP108508.1, forward strand.
GTGGGACGAGATCGGCGCGGTCGAGGTCAAGACCGCCCGCTTCGGCCGCCGGTTCACCGTCACCGTGCATCTGTCGGCGCGCCGTTGGTTCAACGCCGAGGTCGAGGCGGAGAGCCGGACCCGGCTCAAGGAATGGCCGGGTGAGCTCGACACCGTTCTGGACGCCTACTTCGAGGAGTCCTGAGCGACGGCTCCGGCTCCGACCGCGAGCGGCCGGGTGCGGCAGCCGGGCGGGGCACTTCCCGGCGCGGCTGCCGCACCCGGCCGCCGTGCCGGTCCACCGTGCCCGCCTGCCGTCATGACTCCAGACAGCGCAGGACGGCCAGCACCCGGCGGCTGTACCCCGTGGTGTGCGACAGCCCGAACTTGTCGAAGACCGCGTGGAGGTTCTTCTCGACCGCGCTCAGCGAGAGGTGCAACTGCTGCGCGATCGCCGTGTTGGTACGCCCCTGGGCCAGCTCCTCCAGCACCGTCCTCTCACGGGGCGTGAGCCGGGCCGGCGGGTCGCTGTGCGTCGTACGGATCACCAACTGCCGTACGACCTCCGGGTCGAGGACGGCCCCGCCCGCCCGGATCCGCTCCAGCGCGTCCAGGAACTCCTCGACCTGCGCGACCCGGTCCTTGAGCAGATAGCCGACCCGCTCGGCGCCCGCGGCCGGCAGCTGGGCCGCGTAGCTGCGCTCCACATGCTGGGAGAGCACCAGGACACCGACCTCCGGCCGGCGCTCGCGGACCTCCAGCGCGGCCCGCAGCCCCTCGTCCGTGTGGGTCGGCGGCATCCGGATGTCCACCACGACGATGTCCGGCGTCCGGCCCTCGACCTCGCGGATCAGGGCCGTTCCGTCGCCCACGGCGGCCAGGACCTGATGGCCCTCCTCCGCGAGCAGCCGGACCAGGCCCTCCCGCAGCAGGGTCGAGTCCTCGGCGAGCATCACACGCACGGCAGCTCCGCGATGATGGTGGTGGGACCCCCTGGGGGGCTGTCGACGCGCAGCCGTCCGTCGAGCGCGGCGACCCGGTCGCGCAGCCCGCTCAGCCCGCTGCCCGCCGGGTCGGCGCCGCCCCGGCCGTCGTCCTCGATCCGCACGGTCAGCAGGGACCGTTCGCCCGTCAGGCGCACCTGGACGCACCCGGCGCCGGAGTGCTTGGCCGCGTTGGTCACGGCCTCGGACACCACGAAGTACGCGGCGGTCTCGACCGGCCGCGGCAGCGTCGGGGGCAGCGCGAACTCCATGCGCAGCGGAATGGAGCACCGCTGCGCGACGCCTCCGAGCGCCTCCTGGAGCCCCAGGCTGTCCAGCGCCGTCGGACAGACCCGCCAGGCCACGTCCCGCAGCTCGGTGAGCACGTCCCTGGACTCCTGGTGCGCCTGCTCCAGGAGCGCCCCGGCCTGTTCGGGCGTCCGGTTGCGGCGGGCCCGGCCCAGCAGCATGGCCAGCGCCACCAGACGCTGCTGCACCCCGTCGTGGAGATCGCGCTCGATGCGCCGGCGCTCGGCGTCGACCGCCCGGAGCACGGCGGCCCGGCTGGCGGCCAGCACCGCCCCGACGGCCGGCAGACCGAGCACGACCGTGCACAGCATCCCGCGTACGTCCGGGCGGCGAGATAGCGCAGGGCCCGCAGGTCCTCGTCCGCACGGGCGCCGCGGGGAGGGAACCGGTCGCCGAAGAAGACGACGCGCCGCGCCCGCTCCGGCCCCACCAGCCGCCGTGCCCCCGCGCCCAGCGCGGCCCGAGCCCTGTCGCGGGTGTGCGGCCGGAGGAGGAAGGGGCCCAGCAGGGTGCCTGGACCGGCGAAGTACAGCAGCCCGAGGAAGGAGGTGCCGCAGCCGAGCAGGACCCCCACGGCCCGGCGTGCCCGTCCGGGCCGGTGCGCCACCCTGTCGATCCGCTCGTCGCTGTCCGGCACGGAAGGCGAGGCCGGCCGCGCTGCGGGGCGCGGGCAAGATCGTCCGGTCGCACCGTCGTCCGGAGCCGGAGCCGGGGTCACGGGGTGCGGCGGTGCTGGTCCCGTTTGCGGCCCCGGACGCGTACGGCCACGTAACCGACCACGGCGAGCAGCACCAGGGCGAGCACGACCTTGGACAGGACGCCGACGTACGTCTCCACCAGGTCCCACTGGTCCCCGAGCCAGTAGCCCGCCATCACCAGGACCGTATTCCACAGCAGGCTGCCCGCCGTCGTCAGCGCGACGAACGTGGGCAGCGGCATGCGCTCGACTCCCGCGGGCACGGAGATCAGGCTCCGGAAGACCGGCACCATGCGCCCGAGGAGGACCGCCTTGGTGCCGTGCCGGGCGAACCACTGCTCCGTACGCTCCAGGTCGGAGACCTTGACCAGGGGCAGCTTCGCCCAGAACCTGCGCATCCGCTCACGGCCGAACACCCGCCCGATCCCGTACAGGACGACCGCGCCGACGACCGAGCCGAGCGTGGTCCAGAACAGCGCGGACGCCAGGCTCAGCACTCCCTGCGACGCGGCGAAACCGGTCAGCGGGAGGATGATCTCGCTGGGCAGCGGCGGGAACAGGTTCTCCAGCGCGATGGCCAGACCGGCACCCGGCCCGCCGAGGGTGTCGACGAGACCGGCGGCCCAGCCCGCGATGCCGCCCGCGGGTTCCTGCGCGGCAGCTGACAGTACGAGGTCCATGTACGGGCTCTCCAGGGTGACGGTAGGGCTCGCGGGACATCGGCCGCGACATACCGTCAACGCTAGGAACCGCAGATCAGTGCCGGTATGAGGTCATCCGTCGAGCCACCCTGCGGTTTCCCGCACCCCTGCCGAGGGGGCGCGGGGGACCGCAGGGCGTCACACGTGGCCGGGGCCGGTCGCGGCCGGTCGCGGGGACCGGCGCCGCCCCCGGACTCACGCCTCGTCGAGGACCACCGAACGGGAGAGGTGGCGCGGCAGGTCCGGGTCGAGACCGCGTGCCGCCGCCCGAGCGATCGCCAGCCGCTGTACGCGTACGAGGTCGGCCAGCGGGTCCAGGTCGCTCTGCACCCAGCGGGCGCCCGTGGCGAGCACCTGCTCCGCCAGGCCCTCCGGCGCGGTGCCGAACATCCAGGTCGCCGTACCGGCGGTGGCGATGCTGATGGGGCCGTGGCGGTACTCCATCGCCGGGTACGACTCGGTCCAGGACAGCGACGCCTCCTTCATCTTCAGCGCCGCCTCGTTGGCGAGCCCGACCGTCCAGCCCTGGCCCAGGAACGAGAACTGGGTGCAGTCCACCAGCCCTTCCGGCAGCGGCTCGGCGAGCGCGGTCTCCGCGTCCCGCACCGCGTCCTCGGTGTGCAGCCCGAGGTGGGCGCGGAGCAGGGTGAGGACGGTGGTGGCGAAGCGCGTCTGGACGACGGACCGCTCGTCGGCGAATTCGAGGACGACGACATCGTCCGCCGCCGACATCACCGGGGTCTCGGGATCGGCGGTGATGGCCACCGTGCGGGTCGTGCCGCGCAGCCGGGTCAGCAGCTCCAGGACCTCGGTCGTGGTTCCCGAGCGGGTGAGGGCGACGACCCGGTCGTAGGAGCGGCCGAAGGGGAACTCCGAGGCGGCGAAGGCGTCCGACTCGCCCTGGCCGGAGTTCTCGCGCAGCGAGGCGTACGCCTGCGCCATGTAGAACGAGGTTCCGCAGCCGACGACCGCGATGCGCTCACCGGCCGCGGGCAGGGCCGCCGTGTGGTCTCCGGCGAGCTTGGCGGCACGGCGCCAGCAGTCGGGCTGGCTGGCTGTCTCGGTCTCTACATACGACACGTCTGCACTCCGCTCGGGCGTGGTGAATGAAGCATTGAATGTTTGATTCTGCACGTTACATGCGCCTATCGAGCAAGAACAAGCATGAGATGGGGGGTGGATCGGTGGCCGGTGTCCCGCCGGGGTCCTGTGCGACGCTTGCGTCTGTCCGGCCACCGGTGACCGCGTCCCGGTGACCGCGTTCCCGGGGAGCGCGGTGCTCGCGCCGGACGGTGAAGGAGACATGCTCTTGTCCAGGGATGCCCGCTGGGACGCTTTGCTCGAACTGGTCGGCAAGAACGGCCGGGTGGAGGTCGACGACGCCGCGGCGACGCTGGACGTGTCGGCCGCGACGATCCGCCGTGACCTCGACCAGCTCGCCGAGCAGCAGCTGCTCACCCGGACCCGGGGCGGAGCGGTCGCGCACGGTGTCGCCTACGAGCTGGCGCTGCGCTACAAGGCGGGCCGCCGCGCCCCGGAGAAGCAGGCGATCGGCCGCGCCGTCTCCGAACTGGTCGCGGTCGGCGAGGTGGTCGGCCTGACCGGCGGCACGACGGTGACCGAGGTGGCCAGGGCGCTGGCCGTGCGCCCCGACATCGTCGGCGAGACGGGGGCGGCGGCCGGGCAGCCGACCCTGACCGTGGTGACGAACGCGCTCAACATCGCGGGCGAGCTGGCGATGCGGCCGCAGATCAAGATGGTCGTGACCGGGGGGGTGGCCAGACCGCAGTCGTACGAGCTGACCGGCCCGCTGGCCGTCGGTGTGATGAACGAGATCACCCTGGACACCGCCGTGCTGGGCGTCAACGCGATCGACATCGAGCGTGGGGCCTACGTCCATCACGAGGGCGAGGCCAGCGTCAACCGCCTCCTCGCGGAGCGGGCGCAGCGGGTGGTGGTGGCGGCCGACTCCTCGAAGATCGGCAAGCGGGCGTTCGCGCGCGTCTGCGATCTCGGCCTGGTCGATGTGCTGGTCACCGACTCCGGTATCACGCCGGACGCGAGGGGCCGGTTCATCGAGGCGGGCGTCGACGTCATCGCCGTCTGAGCGGTGCTCCGTACACGTGGTGCGCAGCCGTGCCCCGTACCCACGGTTCGTACGCACGGTTCGTGCGGCGGTTCGTTCGAGCGGTCCGGGGCCGTGCTCCGTGGCCGCGGTATGTGCTGGTGCGCCCGGTGTGTGAAGGGTGTTTGATGCGGCTGTTTTCGGCCATGCTCGGTGGGTAGTCGGCTGAATCCGGTTCGGTCTTCGTCGGCTGGGCAACTGTCGTGCGGGCTCGTGGAATCGGGTGACATCTCCTGGCTGGTCCGGAAAGTCCCCGGCGTGGCCGAAGGGCTTCGACTCCGGAATGTCACCGTCGCCCGCCGCAGATGGTGTAAAAGGGGCGGAATGTGGGTGAGGGAGAGGTGATTTCACGCCAGTCGGCCCGCTCGTTGGCCGAGTCCGAACACATGGCCGGATCGCTGTCGGCATAATCGCGGCTATGTCGATCACGGGTGGGGACGTCGTTGATCTGGGCCGGGACCTGTATGCCTGGCTGCCGCCGAAACGCGGTTGGGGGCTGGCCAACTGCGGTCTCCTCGTGTCGCCGCGCGGCGCGCTCTGGGTCGACACCCCTTACGACCGGTTGCTGGCCGGACAGTTCCTGACGGAGAGCGTCAAACGACTGCCCGACGGGGTCTCCATCGATCGGGTGATCGTCACCCATGCCAACGGGGACCACTTCTGGGGCGCGGGGGTGCTTCCGGAGGCCGAGATCATCGCCACGCGCGAGGCCAGGGAACACATCCACTACGAGCCCACCCCGCAACAGCAGCACGCGCTGGTGGCGGGCGGCGATCCGGCCACCCCGCTCGGCGCCTACCTCGCGCGCCACTTCGGCCCGTTCGACTGGTCGGCCACCGAACCGGTGCGGCCGACCACGTACTTCACCGGGGAACTGGAACTGACCCTCGGCGACTACCCGGTCCAGGTGTCCGCCCTGCCGCCCGCCCACACCACGGGCGACCTGATCGTGCATCTGCCCGTCCAGCGCACCGTGTTCAGCGGTGACGTGATCTTCTCCGCCACCCCGCGGCAGCCGGGCGACCACCCGGTGCACTGGGCGGGCCCGTTGAGCAATGTGATCGCGGCCTGCGAGCGGGTGCTGGCGACCGGCGCCGAGACGATCGTCCCGGGTCACGGACCTGTGCTCGACGCGGCCGGGGTGCGGGAGCACATCGCCTACCTGGAGTACATACGCGAGCGTGCCCATGCCTTCCACGCGGCCGGCGTGCCCGCGCCGGAGGCGGCCCGCCGGGTGATCGGCGAGGGACGGCACCCCGAACTCGGCCTGCCCGAGCGGCTGGTGGTCACGATCGGGAGCGAGTACCGGGATCTGGACGGCTCCGAACTGCCCGGGGTGCTCCAGGTGATGACCGAGGTGGCCGTGCTGGCGCGGGAGGTCGAGGAGGCGCGTACGGACGACGGCCTCCGCCGTACCGCGGCCGGGGAGTCCGCGCCGGAACCGGTCGGCAGGGCGGAGTGAGCACCGCCCCGGGAGCCGGCCGGGCACGCACGACCGCCGCCGTCACCGTCCTCATCACGCTCACCACCACCCGCCACCGTCCGGTGCGCGGGACCCACCCGACACGAAAGACGCGGTGACCGGTGTGGCATGGATCGTGACGCTGATCGCCGTCGCCTGGGCCGTGACGGCGGTGATACGGGGACAGCAGTCGGCCCGTGACGCCTATGCGGCCACGGCCCGCGCCGAGCTGGCGGACCGGCAGGCGAAGGCCGCCGAGGCCCGGACCCTCGCGCTCACCGACGAGATACGCCAGCTCGCCGAGAGGCGGATACCCGCCGCCGCGACCGCCCTGTCCCACCCCACCGCGTCCGTACCCGGACTGCGTGAGGCCGCCGGCATCGACGGTGCCGCCGCCCGACTGCTGACCGAGGCCGTGCAGGCGGCCCGTACGGCGGTCGTCGAGGAACGGCAGCGCGTCGACGCCGCCGCGAGAGCCGCGATGCGCGGCACCTCGGCCAAGATCCAGTCACTGCTCAACCAGTCCCAGCAACTGCTCCACGAAATGCAGCACGAGTACGACGACCCGCGCATCCTGCAACTCGACTTCCGCAACGAACTGGCACTGCGCCGCACCCAGGCCACCGCCGTGCTCTGCGACGCCTGGCCGGGACTCGCCCGGCAGAACTCCCCGCTCGTGGAGGTCGTGCTCGGCGCCCAGTCCCGGGTCGCCGGTTACGAGCGCGTCCGGATCGCCAACCACCTGCGCGACGAACGGCTCGCCGTCGTCGCCCGCGCCGCCGAACCCCTCGCGATCGTCCTCGCGGAGCTGCTGGCCAACGCGACGGCGTACTCGCACCCGGACACCGAGGTACCGGTCACCGTCCAGCAGACCCTGGGGCGCGGCGCCCTGGTGCTGGTCGACGACGCCGGGATCGGTATGGACGACGACGCGCTCCAGCGGGCCCGCGCGTTGCTGGCCGGGCCGTCCGAGGTGCTGCTCACCGAGTTGGGGGACCCGCCGCAGACCGGGTTCGCCGTGGCCGGCCGGCTCGTCGCGCGGTACGGCTTCAGCTGCCACATCGAGTCCTCGCCGTACGGGGGGATGCGCACCATGCTCCGTATCCCGGCCCATCTGCTCACCGTGATGGAGGAGGGCCGCGCCTTGTCGGCGCTCGCACCGAAGCCGGTACACGCCCACCCGCGGCCGACACGGGCGCCGGAGGCACCGGACGCGCCGGGGGAGCCGGGGGAGCCCGGACCGGCGGTTCCCGAACCCCGGCCCGCCGCAGCCCCGACCGCCACGGAGCCCCGTACCGAGCCCGCCAGCGAGCCCGCCACCGAGCCCCGTACCGAGCTGCCCACCCGCCGACGACGCGTCCGTCGCCCGGCCGCCCCCGACGCCGCGGACGCGCACCGCCCGGTGGCGGAGGAGCCCGCGCCCCGGACCCCCGAACAGGCCGGAGCGTCCTGGACGGCTCTCCAGCAGGGCACCGTCAGCGGCCGCCGGGCCGAAGCCGCCGCGCCGGACGGAACCGGTACGCGGGCATCCGCGCCCCCAGCACTCGTAGCACCCGCACCCGCGGTACCCGTATCACCCGCACCAGCACCAGCACCCGCATCGCCATCGGATGACCAAGGAGACGACGAGACGTGAGCGCCCCTACTCCCACCACCGGTGACCTCGCCTGGGTGCTGACCCCGCTGCTGGAACTGCCCGGCGTCCAGCACGCGGTGGTCGCCACCGGCGACGGGCTCGTCGAAGGCGCCTCCGAGGGTCTCGACCGGGCATCCGCCGAACGCGTGGCCGCGATGACGGCCACCGTGCACGCGGCGGCGCGTGCCTTCACCACCGCCTTCACCGAGGCGGAGAAACCCCGGCTGGCGCAGACCGTCGTGGAGTCCGAACTGGGCTTCGCCATCGTCGTCCCCGCGGGCCGGAACACCACCCTCGCCCTCTTCGCGGCACCCGACGCGCACCTCGGCAACATCGCGTACCAGATGCAGGTGCAAGTCACCGCGCTGACCCGGGCGATGAACGCCCCCACCCGCCAACCGGACGCTGCCGCCCGGCCATGACCCCCGGCCCAGGACGCCGTCTGATCCCCGCCTATCTGGTCACCGGTGGCCGTTCCGCGCCCTCCGGCCCCACGCTCGACCGGCTCGCCGTGCTCGTGCGTACCGACTCGGCGCTGCCCCCGGACGCCGGATCCGAACACCGCAGGCTGTGCGAGCTGCTGGAACCGGGCGCACTCACCGTCGTCGAGTGCGCCGCCCACCTGGAACTGCCGGTCAGCGCCACGGTCTTCCTGGCCGCGGACCTCGCGGCCGCCGGACATCTGCACACCCGACCTCCGATCCCCAGCGCCGGGGAGATCGACCGGTCGCTCGTCGAGAGGCTGCTCGTTGGACTCCGCTCCCTCCACTGACCGGACCGGCATCGGCTATCTGCCGAGTGCCGCCCAGACCCTGATGAAACTCGTGGTCACGGGTCCCTTCGGCGTGGGCAAGACGACCCTGATCCGCACGCTGTCGGAGATTCCGACGCTGCACACCGAGGAGACGATGACGCAGTCCAGCACCGCGCTCGACGACACCGCGGGTCTCCCGGACAAGACCACCACGACGGTCGCCGTCGACTTCGGCCGGCTGACCGTCCCCGACGACCTGGTGCTCTACATGTTCGGCACCCCCGGACAGGAGCGCTTCTTCCCGCTCTGGGCGGACATCGCACGCGGTGCTCTCGGCGCCCTCGTCCTGGTCGACACCCGTCGGCTCGAAGACTCCTTCGCGGTGATGGACATGGTGGAGGAGCACGGGCTGGCGTACGCCGTCGCGGTCAACCGCTTCCCCGACGCCCCCACCCACACCGACGAGGTCCTGCGCAAACACCTCGACCTCGCTCCCGAGACACCGCTGGTGCAGTGCGACGCCCGTGAACGGCGCGGCTCGATCGACGCGCTGATCGCCCTGGCCGAACACGCCCTGACCCGTCTGCCCGAGACGTCGCCCACGCCTCGGCAGACACCCACGCCTCCCTCCCCGTCCCTTCCCCTGCTCCGGGACCCGTCATGACCCTCTCCCCGCCGGGCGCCCCGCGCCGCTCGCCCCTCCAGCCGCTCGCGCTGTACGGCCCCGACTTCGCCGCCGACCCGCACGGCCACTACCGCAGGCTCCGCGCACAGGGCCCCCTCGCCCGGGTCGTCATCGCCCCCGGCATCGACGCGATGCTCGTCACGGACTACCAGGCCGCCGTCGACCTGGTGCGCGACACCGACACCTTCACCAAGGACCCCCGCGCCTGGCAGGAGACCGTCCCCGCGGACTCACCGGTCCTGCCCGTGCTCGGCCACCGGCCCACCGCGCTCTTCAGCGACGGAGCCGTGCACACCCGCTACCGCGACGCCATCAACGACAGCGTGGCCCTGATCGAACCCCACATCCTGCGGGCCGAGGTCACCCGGGTCGCGCAGCAGCTCATCGGCGAGTTCTCCGCGACGGGCAGCGGCGACCTGGTCGCCCAGTACGCCAGGCGGCTGCCCCTGCACGTGTTCACCACCTGGTTCGGCGTCCCACCGGGGGAGGGCGAGCGGATCGTCGACGGCGTCGGCGGCATGATGAACTCCGCCGCGGACGCCGCCGCCGCGTACGCCGATCTCGTCGGTGTCGTCACCGACCTCGTCGCGGCCCGGCGCGCCCGCCCCGGCCGCGACCTCACCTCGTACCTCCTCGCCCACCCGGCGGGTCTCGACAACGACGAGACAGTGCGTCAGATCACACTCCTCATGAGTGCGGGGCACGACCCCACGACCAATCTGATCGGCAACGCGCTGCTCCACATGCTCACCGACGCGCGCTACTCCGGTTCGCTGCACGGTGGCGCGATGACGGCCCAGGAGGCGATCGACGAGATCCTCTGGCAGGACCCCCCGCTGGCCAATCTGGGCGCCCACTACCCCCGTCGCGACACCGAGTTCCACGGCGTCGCCCTGCGCGCCGGGCAGCTGCTTCTGGTCTCCTTCGCCGCCGCCAACACCCAGTCCCCGCCCACCCGTTCGGACCCCGGGGTGCGTTCCGGGTCCAGCGCGCATCTGGCCTGGTCGACGGGGCCGCACCGGTGTCCGGCGAAGCAGCCCGCCCTCCTGATCGCGATGACCGCGATCGAGCAGCTGACCAGCCAGCTCTGCGACCTGGAACTGGCCACCGAGGCCGCCGAGCTGATGTGGCGGCCCGGACCGTTCCACCGCGCCCTGGTCCATCTGCCGGTCCGTTTCACTCCGCTCGATCCCGGTCTTCGCCGTGTCGGTGGTACGCCGAACGGGTGAGGGACGAGAGGATTGCCGGATGAACAATGAGCGCGGCCGGCGCAAACCCAACCGGCGCACGGACGGGGTGGCCCTGTGAGCAGGTACGACAGGTACGACAGGTACGACGCCACCGACGAACAGTGGGAGGGGCTCGCCCAGGTCGTACCGCTGCGGGGCCGCAACGAGTGGCCTTCCAGGGTCGACCACCGCACGGCCCCGGACGAGCGCGCCGCCGAACAGCGACGGCTCGTCGTGCTGCGGGTGCAGGTCTTCGCGGACGCACGCGAAGTCGCCGAGTATCTGGTCGCACAGGTTCCGGTGCTGCTCGACCTGACGGCGGCCGAATCCGATGTGGCCAAACGGATTCTGGACTTCAGCAGCGGCGTCGTCTTCGGACTCGGCAGCGGTATGCACCGCGTCGACCGGAACGTCTTCCTGCTGGCGCCCGTCGGTATGGAGGTCGAAGGGGTCACGCCCGCAGGTCTCCCTCAATCGTAGGAAGGTCACGGGGCAAAACGGTTCGGCCGGTGGAGCCGTGCGTACGGTCCGCCCATGACAGCCATCAGCCCGCTGCCCGGCCCGGACCCTTCGCGCCGGGCCCCCGCAGGCCCGGCCCGCCCGGTCCGCCCGAGAACCGCGGGCACGGCCCGCCCGGCACCCGCGGGCACGGCCCGCACCGCCGGCCCCCTGCGCCCCGTCCGCCCGGCGGTCACCGAGTTACGGCTCGCCGCCTTCGCCTCGCACCGCCGCGCGGTCCTTCCGATGGGGCCGGTGACGCTGGTCACCGGGGGAGCGGGCACCGGCAGGACGACCGCGCTGCGGGCGTACGAGGCGCTGGCGCGGCTCGCGGCCGGTGACCCGCTGGACGAGGTCTTCCCCGATCCGGTCGCCTGTGTGCCCGAGCGGGCGGGCCCCGACGCCCAGGGGCGGCGCGGCTTCCGGCTCGGCTGCACCGTGGACGGCCCGGCCGGTCCGGTCCGGCTGGAGGTGGCGGTCCAGGCCGAGCCCACGCTCCGCATCGTCGGGGAACGGCTGACCGGGGGCGGCGAGACCCTGCTGGCCACCGCGCTGCGCGATCCGCGTCGCCCGGTGGTCCAGGCCGCCTGGCACACGGCGGGCCTGGTTGCGGTGACCCGCGCTCCGCTGCCGGACGACCGGCTCGCGACGGCGCTGCTGCCGCTGCGGGTCGCGGGCGCCACGGAGGGGCAGTTGCAGGTGCTGGCCGCCGCCGAGCAGGTGGTGGTGGCCCTGCGGTCGGCCTTCGTCTGCGATCCGCAGCCGCGGCTGATGCGGGCGCCGGTAGCCGTGGGTCCGGGGCGCCTGTGGCCGGACTGCGGCAATCTCGCCGAGGTCCTGGCCCGGACGCGCGCTCTGGGCGGGTACCGGCACGCCCGGCTGGTCGCCGCCGCCGACGCCGGGTGCGCCGGTCCGGTGACGGGCCTGTACGCGGAGGAGCGGGGGGACGGAACGGTAGGGGCCTGGGTGGGGCGCGACGCGGGGCACCGCACGCCCATGGGCCGGCTCGGCGACGGTGAACTCAGGTATCTGGCCCATGCCCTGGTCCTGCTGAACGGCTCCCGGGTGCTGGAGGCGGACGCCCCGGCGGAGGTGCCGTCGGCGATGCGGGCGGTCACGGTGCTGGCCGACGGACTGGACCGGAGTCTGGGCGGGCGGCAGTTGCGGGAGCTGCTGGCTCTGGCCTCGTCGATCTGTGGGAACGGGCACATCCGGTTGCTGGGGACCGTCACGGACATCGCGGCGGCAGGGGCCCGCGGAGCGGCCGGAGTGACAGTGGTAGACCTGGGACCGTGACGGAACTCGATGTGGCAGAACTCCAGCGGCGACTGGCCGCTTTCGCGGCGGCACGGGACTGGGGCCAGTACCACACCCCGAAGAACCTGGCGGCCGCGCTGAGCGTCGAGGCGTCCGAACTGCTGGAGATCTTCCAGTGGCTGACGCCCGAGCAGTCGGCGCGGGTGATGGAGGAGCCGGACTCGGCGCATCGGGTGGCGGACGAGGTCGCGGATGTTCTCGCCTATCTGCTCCAGTTCTGCGAGGTGCTGGGCATCGATGCGCTGGCGGCGCTGGCGGCCAAGATGGACCGGAATGAGAAACGCTTCCCGGTTCGGGACACCGCAGAACCCTCAAAATGTCACTCTTCGGAGTGATCGTTTTATCAACAGTCGACTTTGTGTCCACAGATTTCCGAATTCCCCTGGCCTTACGGTGCCGTACACCTCACTGTGGGTAATGGATGAGGTGAGCGGGTTTTCGTACGGACGGGGGAATGGCATGGAAGCGGAGCGGCTCATTGAGATCGGTCGGCGTGCTCTGGCGGAGAGCCGGGGCGCGCTGGACATCATGGCGGAGGCCTGGCAGGCCCAGGCGTTGGCGCGGACGGTCGGCGGCAGGCTGGCGCAGGGCGGTCCGATGGAGTTACGGGGCGACGCGCGGGGCCTCAGCGAGATCGGCGGGCAGGGGTTCTCGGCGCTCGACCATCCGATGGTGCTCGCCGGAGGCACCCGGGCCTCGCAGCTCTCCGAAGTCACCGATGTGCGACAGGCCCTGGCGGGACTGGCGCTGCTGCTCGGCGAGGCCGGGATCGCGTTGGTCGGGGTGGCCTGTGACACCGGGGAGGACGGGCTGTACTGGCAGTGCATCGAGGCCATAGACGCCACGGACGAGTCGATGGACCGGGTGCACGGAATGCTGAGACGGATGGCGGCGAGGGAGCGCGAGAAGGAACGGGAGCGGGAAGGGAAGCGGGACAGCCCGTACGGAGTGCTCCACGGTCCGGCGACATCGGCGGTGGGCCCCTGAGCGGGACGGACCCCGAGAAGGGTGCCCGTGCGGAGGGGCGGCCCTGAGCGGGGCGGGTCCTGGGCGCAGTGGGTCCTGAGGAGGGCCGGCTCTGTGAGCGGGCTTCCGGCCGGGTGGAGTACGCCGGTCGTGAGCCGGGGCCGGGCCGGTGGTGCGCCGGGACGGTGGTGCACCGGGCCGTGAGAGGAGGACCGGCGTCCGACGGGGCAGGATGGATGCATGGATCTTCGAATCTTCACCGAGCCCCAGCAAGGGGCGAGCTACGACACGCTGCTCACCGTCGCCAAGGCCGCCGAGGACCTCGGCTTCGACGCCTTCTACCGCTCGGACCACTATCTCCGCATGGGCTCCGGAGACGGGCTGCCCGGTCCGACCGACGCCTGGATCACCCTGGCCGGTCTGGCGCGGGAGACCAAGCGGATCCGGCTGGGCACGCTGATGACCGCGGGCACGTTCCGGCTGCCGGGGGTGCTGGCCATCCAGGTGGCCCAGGTCGACCAGATGTCCGGCGGCCGGGTCGAACTTGGCCTGGGAGCAGGCTGGTTCGAGGAGGAGCACAAGGCGTACGGCATTCCCTTCCCGAAGGAGAAGTTCGGCCGGCTGGAGGAGCAGCTGGCGATCGTCACCGGCCTGTGGGCGACGGAGACCGGCAGGACCTTCAGCTACGACGGCACGTACTACCAGCTCACCGACTCGCCCGCACTGCCCAAGCCGGCCCAGGCCAAGGTGCCGGTCCTGATCGGCGGGCACGGCGCGACCCGCACCCCGCGGCTGGCCGCGCAGTACGCCGACGAGTTCAACATCCCCTTCGCCTCGCTGGAGGACAGCGAGAGGCAGTTCGCGCGGGTCGGGGAGGCGGCCAGGGCGGCGGGCCGCCGACCGGACGACCTGGTGTACTCCAACGCGCTGGTGGTCTGCACCGGCAAGGACGACGCGGAGGTGGCGCGACGCGCGTCGGCCATCGGACGGGACGTGGAGGAGCTGAAGGCGAACGGGCTGGCGGGCTCGCCCGCCGAAGTGGTCGACAAGATCGGTCGGTACGGTGCGATCGGCGCCTCCCGCATCTACCTCCAGGTCCTGGACCTGGACGACCTGGACCACCTGGAACTGATCTCCTCGCAGGTCCAGTCCCAGCTGGGCTGAACCGAACCGGCTGCCCCGGCCCCGTCCCGATCCCGCCCGCCCCGATCCCGCCCGTCCCGTCCCGACCTGCCCGTCCTGACCTGCCCGTCCCGAGTCGTTCCGGTCCGTCACGAGTCGTTCCCGCCCCGGAGAAGAAGGAGCGGTACCTGTGCAGTCCACCCGGCCGGGTGAGAGCCACCCGTCGTCGGCCCGCACTCTCGCTGCCGCGCTCGCGGAGGGGACCGTCCTCCTCGACGGCGGTCTCTCCAACCAGCTGGAGGCGCAGGGCTGTGATCTGTCCGACGCGCTGTGGTCGGCCAGGCTGCTGGCCGACGCGCCCGAGCAGATCGAGGCCGCACACCTGGCGTATGTGCGGGCGGGTGCGCAGGTGCTCATCACCGCGAGCTATCAGGCGACGTTCGAAGGGTTCGGGCGGTACGGGATCGGGCGGGCCCGAGCCGAGGAGCTGCTGGCCCGCAGTGTGGAGCTGGCCGAGGCGGCCGCTGACGCGGCCGGGCGGGAGAGTCCGCGGCGGGAGATCTGGGTCGCCGCCTCGGTCGGCCCGTACGGGGCCATGCTCGCGGACGGCAGCGAGTACCGGGGGCGCTACGGTCTCACCGTCCGGGAGCTGGCGGACTTCCACCGCCCTCGGGTGGCCGCACTGGCCGCCGCGGGACCCCATGTGCTGGCCCTGGAGACCGTGCCGGACCTGGACGAGGCCGAGGCGCTGCTGCGGGTGACCGAGGAGTACGGGCTGCCGGTGTGGCTCTCGTACACCGTCGAGGGTGACCGGACCCGGGCCGGACAGCCGCTCCAGGAGGCGTTCGCGCTCGCCGCGGGGCGGGAGCAGGTGGTGGCGGTCGGGGTCAACTGCTGTGATCCGGGGGACGTGGAACGGGCGGTGGAGATCGCGGCGGCGGAGACGGGGAAACCGGTGGTCGCGTATCCCAACAGCGGGGAGCGATGGGATGCCGGGGGCCGCGGCTGGACCGGGGAGAGCACCTTCGACCCGGAGCGGGTGCGGTCCTGGACCACGGCCGGTGCCCGGCTGGTCGGTGGCTGCTGCCGGGTGGGGCCCGGCCGCATCGCCGAGCTGGCCGGCCTGTTGGAGCGGTGAGGGCGCATACCGGAGGAACGACCGTACGCGCCGCAGTGCTGAACAGCCCTGCCGGGGTGGCGAAATTGCCTGGTGGGGCAGGGGGGAGAGGACCATACTCGGACACGTGTTCCTGACAATCAGTACGACCGGCACCCCGGAACGACCCGCCACCGACCTCGGCTTCCTGCTGCACAAGCATCCCGACAAGGCGCAGTCGTTCTCCACCTCGCACGGCACCGCGCACGTCTTCTACCCCGAGGCGTCCGCCGAGCGCTGCACGGCCGCGCTGTTGCTGGAGGTGGATCCGGTGGCGCTGGTGCGGCGCGGCAAGGGCAAGGGCCGGGGCGGCGCGCCCGACGCGGCGCTCGCGCAGTACGTCAACGACCGTCCCTACGCGGCGTCCTCGCTGCTGTCCGTGGCCATGTCCACGGTCTTCAAGTCCGCCCTGAGCGGGGCCTGCCGGGCCATGCCCGCGCGGGCCGAGGCGCCCCTGCCGCTGCGTGTCGAGGTTCCCGCCCTGCCCGCGCGCGGCGGTGCGGAGCTGGTCGGCAAGCTCTTCCGTCCGCTCGGCTGGACGACGGTGGACGCCGTGGCCGTGCCGCTGGACGAGGAGTTCCCCCAGTGGGGCGAGTCGCGCTACGTGCGGCTCGTGCTGGAGGGAGAGCTGCGGCTCTCGGACGCGCTGCGCCAGCTGTACGTCCTGCTGCCGGTGCTCGACGACGCCAAGCACTACTGGGTCGCCCCGGACGAGGTGGACAAGCTGCTGCGGGCCGGTGCGGGCTGGCTGGCCGACCACCCCGAGCGGCACCTGATCACCAGCCGCTATCTGGCCCGACGCTGGAACCTGACCCGTCAGGCCGCGCAGGCACTCGAACTGGTGCGGCTGGCCGAGTCGGACGACCTCGACGTGGACAACGTCGACAACGCGGTGGACGAGACCACGGACACCGAGGAGAAGCCGGTGCCGCTCGCCGAACACCGGCGTACGGCGATCCTTGAGGCGCTGCGCACGGCGGGGGCGAGCCGGGTGCTCGACCTGGGCTGCGGTCAGGGCCAGTTGGTGCAGGCGCTCCTCAAGGACACCCGCTTCACGGAGATCGTCGGCGTCGATGTGTCGATGCGCGCCCTCACCATCGCCTCGCGACGGCTGAAGCTGGACAGGATGGGGGAGCGGCAGTCCGACCGGGTCACCCTCCGGCAGGGCTCGCTGACCTACACCGACAAGCGGCTGCGGGGCTTTGACGCGGCGGTGCTCAGTGAGGTCATCGAGCACCTGGACCTGCCGCGGCTGCCCGCGCTGGAGTACGCGGTGTTCGGTTCGGCCCGCCCCCGGACCGTCCTGGTGACCACGCCGAACGTCGAGTACAACGTCCGCTGGGACACCCTGCCGGCCGGCCACGTACGTCATGGCGACCACCGTTTCGAGTGGACCAGGGCCGAGTTCCGGGACTGGGCCGAGAAGGTCGCCCGGCGCCACGGCTACACGGTCGCGTTCGAGGCCGTCGGGCCCGACGACCCCGAGGTCGGTCCGCCCACGCAGATGGCCGTCTTCACGACGACCGCGGCCGACGGCAACACGGCCGACGGCAACGCGGCCGACGGCAGCGAGAACGGGCACAGCGAGAACGACAACGACACGACCGAGCACATCAGCAACGACAACACGAAGGAGGCGGAAGCCGCATGACCAGCACCTCTCGCACCCTGCCGGTGACCGACCTCTCGCTCGTCGTCCTCATCGGCCCCAGCGGCTCCGGCAAGTCCACGTTCGCCCGCAAGCACTTCAAGCCCACCGAGATCATCTCCTCGGACTTCTGCCGCGGCCTCGTCGCCGACGACGAGAACGACCAGAGTGCCAGCCGCGACGCCTTCGAGGTGCTGCACTTCATCGCGGGCAAGCGCCTCGCGGCGGGGAGGCTGACCGTCGTCGACGCCACCAGCGTCCAGCCGGAGAGCCGCAAGCAGCTCGTGCGGCTGGCCAGGGAGCACGACGTCCTGCCCATCGCCATCGTGCTCGACCTCCCCGAAGAGGTCTGCGTCGCGCGCAACGCCGCCCGGCCCGACCGCGCCGACATGCCCCGGCATGTCATCCAGCGCCACCGGCGCGAGCTGCGGCGTTCGCTGCGCGGCCTGGAGCGCGAGGGCTTCCGCAAGGTCCACATCCTGCGCAGCGAGGAGGAGGCCGAGCACGCCGAAGTGGTGCTGGAGCGCCGCTACAACGACCTGCGCCACCTCACCGGCCCCTTCGACATCATCGGTGACATCCACGGCTGCCGCTCCGAGCTGGACACCCTGCTCGGCAAGCTCGGTTACGTCGACGGTGCGCACCCCGAAGGACGTACGGCGGTCTTCGTCGGTGACCTCGTCGACCGCGGACCCGACAGCCCCGGCGTGCTGCGCCGCGTCATGTCGATGGTGTCCGCCGGCCAGGCCCTGTGCGTACCGGGCAACCACGAGAACAAGCTCGGCCGTTATCTCAAGGGCCGGGCCGTCCAGCACACCCACGGTCTCGCCGAGACCATCGAGCAGCTGGACCGCGAGGACGCCGAGCACCCGGAATTCCGGGAACAGGTCAGGGAGTTCATCGACGGGCTCGTCAGCCACTACGTCCTGGACGGGGGCAGGCTCGTCGTCTGCCACGCAGGGCTGCCCGAGAAGTACCACGGGCGCACCTCCGGGCGGGTGCGCTCGCACGCCCTGTACGGGGAGACCACCGGCGAGACCGATGAGTTCGGCCTGCCCGTGCGCTACCCGTGGGCGGAGGACTACCGGGGCCGGGCCACCGTGGTCTACGGCCACACCCCCGTGCCCAGCACCTCCTGGATCAACAACACCATCTGCCTGGACACCGGTGCCGTCTTCGGCGGACGGATGACCGCGCTGCGCTGGCCGGAGCGCGAACTGGTCGACGTACCGGCCGAGAAGGTCTGGTACGAGCCGGTCAAGCCGCTCACCACGGAGGCGCCCGGTGGCCGGGAGGGCCGCCCACTGGACCTCGCCGATGTGCAGGGCCGGCGGACCGTGGAGACCGGGCAGATGGGCCGCGTCTCCGTGCGCGAGGAGAACGCGGCGGCGGCGCTGGAGGTCATGAGCCGGTTCGCCGTCGACCCGCGCCTGCTCGGCTACCTCCCGCCGACCATGGCGCCGACCGCCACCTCCCACGAGGAGGGCTATCTGGAGCACCCGGCCGAGGCGTTCGCCCAGTACCGGGCGGACGGCGTCGCCAAGGTCGTGTGCGAGGAGAAGCACATGGGCTCCCGGGCCGTCGCCCTGGTCTGCCGCGACGCCGAAGCGGCACGGGAACGGTTCGGCGTCGACGGCCCGACCGGTGCGCTGCACACCCGTACCGGACGGCCGTTCCTGGACGACGAGGCGCTCACCGAGACGGTTCTCGGCCGGCTGCGCGATGCCGTGACCGCCGCCGGGCTCTGGGCGGAGTGGGAGACAGACTGGGTGCTGCTCGACGCCGAGCTGATGCCGTGGTCGTTCAAGGCCGCCGGACTGCTGCGCTCGCAGTACGCCGCCGTCGGCGCCGCGTCCGGTGCTGTTCTCCCCGACGCGCTGGCCGCCCTGGACGCCGCGGCAGGACGCGGCATCGACGTCGCGGGCCTCGCCGGGCGGCAGCGCGGACGCGCCGAGGACGCGGCGGCGTTCACCCGGGCGTACCGGCGCTACTGCTGGGGCACCGAGGGACTGGAAGGGGTGCGCCTCGCGCCGTTCCAGATCCTGGCCGTGCGGGGCCGCTCGCTCGCCTCCGTACCGCACGACGAGCAGCTGGCCTGGCTGGACCGGCTGGTCGAGCACGACCCGACCGGGCTGCTCCAGGTCACCCGCCGGCTCGTCGTCGACACCGGTGACGACGCCTCGGTCCGCTCCGGCATCGACTGGTGGCTGGAGATGACCGGGCGCGGCGGCGAGGGCATGGTCGTCAAGCCGCTCGGCGCGCTCGTCCGGGACGGGAAGAACCGTCTCGTCCAGCCCGGCATCAAGGTGCGGGGCCGGGAGTACCTCCGGATCATCTACGGCCCCGAGTACACCCGACCGGAGAATCTGGAGCGGCTGCGCTCCCGGTTCCTCGGCCACAAGCGGTCGCTGGCGCTGCGGGAGTACGCCCTGGGCCTGGAGGCCCTGGACCGGCTGGCCGGCGGCGAGCCGCTGTGGCGGGTGCACGAGGCGGTCTTCGCGGTGCTCGCCCTGGAGTCGGAACCGGTGGACCCCCGCCTCTAGACCGGCCTCCGGAACCGCCCCTGAGCAGGTCGTCGGCCCGGCTTCAGGAAAGCGTTGGCGATTCGCCGGGTGAACGGCGCCCCGCGCGGTGAGGATGGAGGCATGGGATTCCACGTCGACTCCGAGGCCGGGCGGCTGCGCCGGGTCATACTGCACCGCCCCGATCTGGAGCTGAAGCGGCTCACCCCCAGCAACAAGAAGGCACTGCTCTTCGACGATGTGCTGTGGGTGCGCCGCGCACGGCAGGAGCACGACGGGTTCGCCGATGTGCTGCGCGAGCGCGGTGTGGCGGTGCACCTGTTCGGCGATCTGCTCCAGGAGTCCCTGGACATCCCGGCGGCCCGGCGGCTCGTCCTCGACCGGGTCTTCGACGAGAAGGAGTACGGCCCGCTCGCCACCGAGCATCTGCGGGCCGCCTTCGAGGACCTGTCCTCCGCCGAGCTGGCCGAGGCGCTGGTCGGCGGGATGACCAAGCGGGAGTTCCTGGCGCGGCACAGCGAGCCGACCTCCGTCCGCTTCCACGTCATGGATCTGGACGACTTCCTGCTCGGCCCGCTGCCCAACCATCTCTTCACCCGTGACACCTCGGCCTGGATCTACGACGGGGTGTCCATCAACGCGATGCGCTGGCCGGCCCGGCAGCGCGAGACCGTCCACTTCGAGGCGATCTACCGCCACCACCCGCTCTTCACCGGCCCCGAGGCGGGCGCCTTCCACCACTGGTCGGAGGGGCAGGACGACTACCCCTCCACGATCGAGGGCGGTGACGTGCTGGTCATCGGCCGCGGCGCCGTACTGATCGGGATGAGCGAGCGCACGACACCGCAGGCCGTGGAGATGCTGGCCCGGGGACTCTTCGACGCCGGGTCCGCGCGGACGATCGTGGCGCTCGACATGCCCAAGCGCCGGGCGTTCATGCACCTGGACACGGTGATGACGATGATCGACGGCGACACGTTCACCCAGTACGCGGGGCTCGGGATGCTCCGCTCGTACACGATCGAGCCCGGCGCCGGTCCCCGTGAGCTGAAGGTCACCGATCATCCGCCCGAGCACATGCACCGGGCCATCGCCGCCGCGCTGGGCCTCGACTCGATCCGGGTACTCACCGCCACCCAGGACGTCCACGCGGCCGAGCGCGAGCAGTGGGACGACGGCTGCAATGTGCTGGCCGTCGAGCCGGGCGTCGTCGTCGCGTACGAACGCAACGCCACCACCAACACCCATCTGCGCAAGCAGGGCATCGAGGTCATCGAGATCCGCGGCAGTGAACTGGGCCGGGGGAGGGGCGGGCCGCGCTGCATGAGCTGTCCCGTGGAACGGGATCCTGTATAGCAATGCAATGCGTCGTATAGACTTCCAGGATTACCGTACGACGCGATCCCCGCCCGACCCAGGAGCAGTCATCATGGCCATAGACCTCGCAGGCCGCCACTTCCTCAAGGAGCTGGACTTCACGGCCGAGGAGTTCCGCGGCCTGATCTCCCTGGCCGCCGAGCTCAAGGCGGCCAAGAAGGCGGGCGACGAGGTCCAGCGGCTGCGGGGCAAGAACATCGCGTTGATCTTCGAGAAGACCTCCACCCGCACCCGCTGCGCCTTCGAGGTCGCCGCCGCCGATCAGGGTGCGTCCACCACCTACCTCGATCCCTCCGGCTCGCAGATGGGGCACAAGGAGTCGACGAAGGACACCGCCCGCGTCCTCGGCCGGATGTTCGACGGCATCGAGTACCGGGGCGACAGCCAGCAGACCGTGGAGGACCTGGCCGCCCATGGCGGCGTCCCCGTCTTCAACGGGCTCACCGACGACTGGCACCCCACGCAGATGCTCGCCGATGTGCTCACCATGACCGAGCACAGCGAGAAGCCGCTGGACCGGATCACCTTCGCCTACCTCGGTGACGCCCGCTTCAACATGGGCAACTCCTACCTGATCACCGGTGCGCTGCTCGGCATGGACGTACGGATCGTGGCCCCCGAGGCCTACTGGCCGAGCGAGGACGTCGTCGCCCGCGCGCGCGAGCTGGCCGTGGAGAGCGGCGCTGCGGTCACCCTCACCGAGGACATCACCGAGGGCGTCCGCGGGTGCGACTTCATCGCCACCGACGTCTGGGTCTCCATGGGGGAGCCCAAGGAGGTCTGGGCGGAGCGCATCGCGGCCCTCTGGCCGTACGCCGTGACCATGGACGTCCTGCGGTCCACCGGGAACGCCGAGGTGAAGTTCCTGCACTGCCTCCCGGCCTTCCACGACCTCGGCACCAAGGTCGGCCGGGAGATCCACGACGCCCACGGGCTGAGCGAGCTGGAGGTCAGCGACGAGGTCTTCGAGTCCGCGCACTCGGTCGTGTTCGACGAGGCGGAGAACCGGATGCACACGATCAAGGCCGTCCTGGTGGCCACGCTCGCGGGCGGCCGGTAGACGCGCGCCGCATGGCCATGCGCGCGATTGGGTGAATATGTGCGGGGGTGGCTACGATGTCGCCTCTTGGTGGGGTCCGAGCTCGCGCGCTCGGACCCCCTTGCCATGTGCCGCCCCGGAGTCCCCACGGCTCCGCGTGCGGGCTCCCCCCCCACACGTGTCACCTGCACCACCAGAGAAGAGACCCCCGCATGAGTTCCGGTCTGCGCCGCAAGAGCCCCGATCAGCTGGTAGCCGAGTCCGGCGCCGACCTTGAGGGGCATGGCCTCAGCCGGACCATGGGCCTGTTCCAGCTGGTCTGTTTCGGGGTCGGTGCCATCGTCGGTACCGGCATCTTCGTCGGGCTCTCCGACAGCGTCTCCGAGGCCGGACCTGCCGTCGTGCTGTCCTTCGTCCTCGCCGCCGTCACCTGCATCTTCACCGCCTTCTCCTTCGCCGAGCTGGGCGGCGCCATCCCGGTCTCCGGCAGCTCCTACTCCTTCGCCTACGCCGCTCTGGGCGAGCGCACCGCGTTCCTGGTCGGCTGGTGCCTGTTGCTGGAGTACGGCGTCTCGGTCTCCGCCGTCGCGGTCGGCTGGAGCCAGTACGTCAACGAACTGCTCAACAGCCTCATCGGGTGGGAACTGCCCGCCGTGCTGTCCTCGGGACCCGGCGACGGCGGTGTGGTCAATCTGCCCGCGATCGTGGTGATCATGATGGCCGCCACCCTGCTGGTACGGGGTGTCCGGGAGAGCGCCACCGCGACGGCGGCGATGGCGGTCCTCAAGATCGGCATCCTGGCCGCCTTCTGCGCGATCGCCTTCAGCGCGTTCGAGGACGGCAACCTCACCCCGTTCGCGGGCGAGGGGGTGGGCGGGATCACCGCCGGAGCGTCGCTGGCGTTCTTCTCGTACATCGGCTTCGACGCCATCACCACCGCGGGCGAGGAGGTCAGGAACCCCCGCCGGAACATCCCGATCGCCATCATGATCTGCATCGGTGTCGTCACCCTGCTCTACTGCGCGGTGGCGGTCTCGGCCATCGGCGCGCTGGGCGCCGACGCGGTCTCCGACAAACCGGCCGCGCTCTCGCTGATCGTCAATCAGGTCACCGATTCCACCGTGGGCGGCGGGATCATCGCCTTCGGCGCGGTCGTCGCGATCGCGTCCGTGGTGCTCGCGGTGATGTACGGGCAGACCCGCGTCCTGATGTCCATGTCCCGCGACGGGCTGATCCCGCGCGTCTTCGAGCGCGTCTCGCCCCGGACCCGTACCCCCGTCGCCAACACGTGGATCGTGGCCACCGTCTTCGCGGTCCCGGCGGCCTTCTCGTCGCTGGACGTCGTCGTGAACCTGACGACCATCGGCACGCTGGCCACCATGGTCGCGGTGAATGTCGCGGTCATGGTGCTCCGACGGCGCGAGCCGGAGCTGAAGCGCAGCTTCCGGGTGCCGCTGCACCCCGTGAGCCCTGTGCTGGGCGTCGCCTTCTGCCTGTATCTGATGTACGGGACGGGCTGGACGACCTGGCTGCAGTTCGCGGTCTTCCTGGCGGCCGGTTCGCTGCTGTACACGTGTTACGGGCGCAGCCGTTCGCGGCTGGCGGGCTCTGGGGCGACGGTCAGCTCAGGGGCGACGGGCCCGGCTGGGCCGGCAGCCCCGGGAGGGTGAACCAGACCGCCTTGCCGTGCTCCGTGGTGCGGTGACCGCAGGCGGAGCTGAGGGTGCGGATCAGGAGCAGGCCGCGGCCGTGTTCCTGCCACGGGTCGGGCTCGGAGCCGGGCCGCGGACGGGACAGGTCGCCCGGCGGGGCCGGATCGCGGTCGTGGACCTCGACCTGGCAGCCGCTCGGCAGGAGCTCCACCACCAGCTCGATGGGGTCGTGGCCGCGGGTGTGCTCGACGGCGTTGGCGACCAGCTCGGCGGTGAGGAGTTCGGCGGTGTCGCTGTCGGCCGGGGCGTCGATGTCCGACAGCGCGGTGCGGATGAGGGCGCGGGCGATCGGTACGGCGGCCGTGGAGTGCGGCAGGGTGATGCGCCAGGAGGCGGGGACTGGGACGTCGGGCGGCACGGCAGGTTTCCGTTTCGGGAGCGGGACTTCCTCGGAGCGGTACTTCTCGGGCCCGGATGTCCCGGGCCCGGAGGTCCCGGAGCGAGACTTCCTGTTTTCAACCTTACGAACCCAAAGGGAGAGGACATAGGGGCGGCCGACCGGTACAAACGGGACCTTCGGCACCAACAGTCTCATGACCGGGGTATTGCGTGCTCGTGACGGTAGTCACGTACGGATGATAGTTTCGAAGGCGGAACGAGACCCGCGCAGTGCCATCCAGCAGCCCGACGGCTGAAGGGGACCGCCGCCATGAGCCCTTTTCCCAGCTCCGCCCCGCGCACGGAGGACTGGCGCCATCTGCGGCTGACCAGACACGACGGTGTGGCCACCGTCACTCTCGCCCGGCCGGAAAAACTCAACGCGCTCACCTTCGGCGCCTACGCCGATCTGCGCGACCTCCTCGCCGAACTGTCCACGGAACGCTCCGTGCGCGCCCTCGTGCTCGCCGGTGAGGGGCGCGGGTTCTGCTCCGGCGGCGACGTCGACGAGATCATCGGCGCCACCCTCGCGATGGACACCGCGCAGCTCCTCGACTTCAACCGGATGACCGGACAGGTCGTACGGGCCCTGCGCGAGTGCCCCTTCCCGGTCGTCGCGGCCGTGCACGGGGTCGCCGCGGGCGCCGGTGCCGTCCTGGCGCTGGCCGCCGACTTCCGGATCGCCGACCCGTCCGCCCGCTTCGCCTTCCTGTTCACCCGCGTCGGTCTCTCCGGTGGCGACATGGGTGCCGCCTACCTCCTGCCGCGCGTCGTCGGCCTCGGCCACGCCACCCGGCTGCTGATGCTCGGCGAAGCCGTCCGCGCACCCGAAGCGGAACGTATCGGACTGATCAGCGAACTGGCCGAGGAGGGGCAGGCCGACGCCCGTGCCGCGGCCCTCGCCCGCCGCCTCGCCGACGGGCCCGCCCTCGCGCTCGCCCAGACCAAGGCCCTGCTCACCGCCGAAC
The DNA here is from genome assembly GCF_035917275.1 of Streptomyces sp. NBC_01237. Taxonomy (NCBI): domain Bacteria; kingdom Bacillati; phylum Actinomycetota; class Actinomycetes; order Kitasatosporales; family Streptomycetaceae; genus Streptomyces; species Streptomyces sp. NBC_01237. The sequence goes on from NZ_CP108508.1 coordinate 6,972,177, forward strand.
TCGACATGCCGCTGGCCGCCGCCGTCGAAATGGACGCGGCGACCCAGGCCCTGCTGATGCACGGCGAGGACTACGCCGAATTCCATGCCGCCTTCACCGAGAAGCGGCCGCCGAAGTGGCAGGGGCGGTAGCGCCGTGGCGGCCGCCGTCCGGCGGATCGCGGTCATCGGGGGCGGGCCCGGCGGGCTCTACGCCGCAGCCCTCCTCAAACGGCTCGACCCGCGACGCGACATCACCGTCTGGGAACGCAACGCCCCCGACGACACCTTCGGCTTCGGCGTCGTCCTCTCCGACGAGACCCTCGGCGGCATCGAGCACGCCGACCCCGCGGTGTACCGGGACCTGAGCGAGGAATTCGTCCGCTGGGACACCATCGACATCGTCCACCGGGGCCGCACCCACACCTCGGGCGGCCACGGCTTCGCCGCACTCGGCCGACGCCGCCTCCTGGAGATCCTGCACGCCCGCTGCGCGTCCCTCGGCGTGCACCTCCGCTTCCGCACCCAGGCGCCGCCCGCCGCCGAACTCGCCACCCGCTACGAACTGGTCGTCGCCGCCGACGGGGTGCACAGCGCCACCCGCGAGGCCGGCGCCGACGCCTTCGGCCCGCACCTCACCACGCACCGCAACCGCTACATCTGGCTCGCCGCCGACTTCGCCCTGGACGCCTTCCGCTTCGAGATCGCCGAGACCGAGCACGGAGTGCAGCAACTGCACGCCTACCCCTTCTCCGCCGACGCCTCCACCGCCATCGTCGAGATGCGCGAAGAGGTCTGGCGGGCCGCCGGACTCGACACCACCGACCCCGCCGAGTCCACCGCACGCTGTGCCAAGACCTTCGCCGAGGCCCTGGACGGCAGGCCCCTGCGCACCAACAACTCCTCCTGGCTCACCTTCCGCACCGTCGTCAACAGCCGCTGGTCGCACGGCAACACGGTCCTCATCGGGGACGCCGCCCACACCGCGCACTTCTCCATCGGCTCCGGCACCAAACTGGCCGTCGAGGACGCCCTCGCGCTCGCCGCCTCCCTTGAGGAACAGCCCGACCTGCCCACCGCCCTGGCCGCGTACGAGACCGAGCGCCGCCCCGTCGTCGCCTCCACCCAGCGCGCCGCCGCGGCCAGCCTGCGCTGGTTCGAGGAGCTGGCCACCTATGTGGACCAGCCGCCCCGCCGCTTCGCGTTCAACCTGCTCACCCGCAGCCGCCGCGTCACCCACGACAACCTGCGGCTGCGCGACGCCTCGTTCACCGCCGCCGTCGAGGAGGAGTTCGGCTGCCCGCCCGGCACCCCGCCGATGTTCACCCCGCTGCGGCTGCGCGGCCTCGAACTGCGCAACCGGGTCGTCGTCTCGCCCATGGACATGTACTCCGCCGTCGACGGGGTCCCCGGTGACTTCCACCTCGTCCACCTGGGCGCACGCGCACTCGGCGGCGCCGGACTCACCATGACCGAGATGGTGTGCGTCAGCCCCGAGGGCCGGATCACCCCCGGCTGCGCCGGTCTCTACACCGACGAACAGGCCACCGCCTGGACCCGGATCACCGACTTCGTGCACGCCTGCGCACCCGGCGCCGCGATCGGCGTCCAGCTCGGCCACTCCGGCCGCAAGGGCTCCACCAAGCTGATGTGGGAGGGCATCGACCAGCCGCTCGACGAGGGCAACTGGCCGGTCTCCGCCGCCTCCCCGATCCCGTACGCACCGGGCGTCAACCAGACCCCCCGAGCCCTGGACCGGGCCGGACTCGACGCGGTCCGTGAACAGTTCACCGCCGCCGCCCGGCGCGCCGCCCGGTGCGGGTTCGACCTCCTCGAACTCCACTGCGCGCACGGCTATCTGCTCTCCGGCTTCCTCTCCCCGCTCACCAACCACCGCACGGACGCCTACGGAGGGCCGACCGAGAACCGGCTCCGCTTCCCCCTGGAGGTCTTCGACGCGGTCCGCGCCGTCTGGCCGGACGACCGGCCCATGACCGTCCGGATCTCCGCCACCGACTGGGCCGAGGGCGGCACCAGCACCGAGGACGCCCTCACTGTCGCCCGCGCCTTCGCCGCACACGGCGCCGACGCCATCGACGTCTCCACCGGCCAGGTCGTCTCCGGTGAACGCCCCGAGTACGGCCGCTCCTACCAGACCCCGTACGCCGACCGCATCCGCAACACCGTGGACGTGCCCGTCATCGCGGTCGGCGCCATCTCCTCCTGGGACGACGTCAACTCGCTGCTGCTCGCGGGCCGCGCCGACCTCTGCGCGCTGGCCCGCCCGCACCTGTACGACCCGCACTGGACGCTGCACGCCGCCGCCGACCAGGGCTACAGCGGTACGGGCGCGCCCTGGCCCCTCCCGTACCGCGCGGGCAGCCGGCCCCCGCCGACCGGCCGCACGGACGCCCCGAAGCCGAGGCTCACGCTGGACTGACCCGGTCCCCGTCCCCGGCCCCCTCCTCGGCGGCCTCGGCGGCCGTCAGACACTCGTGGCAGCGGCAGGGCACGGGGTGCGGCGCCCCGTGATGGGCGTGCCGTTCCTCCCGGGCGATCCGCTCCAGCAGGGCGGCCAGCTCCTCGGTACGCTCCCGGCCGCCCGGCGGAATTCCGGTGCCCGCCGACCGGGAGATCACGGCCGGGCTGTACACCAACTGGGCCCGGAAGGTGTGCAGATGACGTGTGGCCGTATCGATGGTGATGAAGCGCCTGGAGTGCCTGCCGCGTCCCACCGTGGTCAGCTGCTGATGCCCCATTCCCGCGTACGTGTCGATGACGTACACCTTGGTGCCGCCCCGGTACGCCTTGGTGCCCGGACGCAGTTCCTGGCCCAGATCCCCGTACCGGCGCCACCGCACCACATTGGCGGCGACCAGCCACACGGCCTCGGGCGCCGGTTCCCGGCCCTCGCTCAACGCCGCTCCTCCGCACTGATCAGCAGCCGGTCCGACACCGGCTCGTACCCGATGCGCCGGTACACCCCGTTGCTCGTCGGATTCGCCAGGTCCGTGAACAGCAGGACCTCCGCCGCGCCCGCCGCCCGCGCCGCCCGGCTGACCTCGGCCGTCACCGCCGCCGCGTAACCGCGCCCCCGGTGCTCCGCCGGGGTGTACACCGCCGCCACCCGCACCGCGCCCGCGATCATGGGCGAGACACCCGCCATCGACACCGGGACGCCGCCGTCCTCCCAGAGGGTCAGCCCGCCGTCCGCCGTCCGCTCGTCCACGAGCCGCTCGGCATGGGTGCCCGGCTGGCCGACCTGCTCCGCGAACGCCAGGTGCCAGGCCACGAGCAGGTCCCGGTCGGCGGGGGCGGCGGCCCTGGCCCGGCCCGGCGGCGCGGGTGACGGCGGGATCAACTCGCCCAGCCGGTACAGCCGCTGCTCCATGTCCACCCGGTGGCCCGGCCACCCGGCGGCCAGGGCCTCGGCGCTCGCCCGGTCCGCGTTGATGCTCGTCGGGCCCAGGGCGTCGGCCAGCGGACCGACCGCCTCCGGTGCCACCCGGCCCAGCATCGGCGGGTACGGCGGCGTCCGCACCAGCGTCCCCGCCACCTCACCGTCCGGCCCGCGCCACCAGCCGAGCACCGGGTCGCCCTCGCCGTAGGCGTGCGGGCCCCGGCGCCGCAGCGTCGCCGTGACGGTCAGCACCAGGTTGTTCTCGGCGGGATGGGCGGACAGCGAGGCACCGGCCGCGTCCAGGAACGCGTCTACGTCATCCGTGAAGGTCCAGGTCATGCCTCATCCTGCCGGGAACGCGGACCGCGCGGCACCCGGATTTCGCGCGGTGGCGGTCCACCGCCCGCACACCCCACCGGGCGACCGGGGCCGCCCGTACGCCCCTCGGGACACCGGGGGCCGCCCGCACACACCCCCGGGTCACCGGTCACCGCCCGTACACCCCGCCCGGGTCACTGCCGTACGAACCGCTCCCCGGCATCCCGCAGCCGCTCGTGCAGCAGCCCGAAGACCTCCGCCGAGCGGCCCCCCGGCCAGTCCTTCGGCAACAGCTCATCCGGCAGCCCCGGGTCCGCGTACGGCAGCCGGCGCCACGAGTCCAGCGCCGGAAGATAGTCGCGGTACGCCTCCCGCGGACCGGGCGCCGCGTCCTCCCGCGACCGCTCCTCCCAGGCCCGCAGCACCGGTTCGTGCCGCTGGAGGAAGTCCATGTGGAGCCGGGCGACGGCGTCCAGGTCCCACCAGCGCGCCACCGACTCCCGCGTCACGGCGAAACCGAGGTGTTCCCCGCGGAACAGCTCCACATACGGGGCGAGTTCCAGCCGCTCCAGGGTGTGCCGGGTCTCCTCGTACAGCGCGGCCGGCGCGATCCACACCCCGGGCGCCACCGTGCCGAAGCCCAGCCGGGACAGCCGCGAGCGCAGCAAGTGCCGCTTGTGGCGCTCCGCCTCGGGGACGGAGAACACCACGAGCACCCAGCCGTCGGCGAGCCGGGGCGCCGGATGCCGGTAGATCCGCCGGTCGCCGTCGTCCAGCAACTGGCGGGCGTCGGCCGACAGCGCGTATCCGGCCGCGCCGCCGGCCGTACGGGCCGGGACCAGCAGCTCGCGGCGTTTGAGCCGGGACACGGAGGAGCGTACGGACGGGGCGTCGACACCGACGGCGTCCAGCAGCCGGATCAGCTCGGCCACCGGCAGCGGGGCATTGCCCGGGGAACGACCGTAGGCACCGTAGAGGGTGACGATCAGGGAACGGGGGGTGTGCAGCTCGGCCACGTGATCACTCTAGAGCCCGGGAGCCGGGCGGGGCGGACCCGTCGCGCAGCCGGAACCGCTGGAGCTTGCCGGTCGCGGTGCGCGGCAGGGCCGCCGTGAACGAGAAGACGCGCGGGCACTTGTGCGGGGCCAGCGTGCCCTTCATATAGGCGCGCAGGGAGTCCGCCGACAGCGTGGAACCCTCCCGCAGGACCACATGCGCCACCACGATCTGGCCGCGCAGCGCGTCGTCCCGGCCCACCACGGCGGCCTCCGTCACCTCCGGATGGCGCAGCAGGGCCTCCTCCACCTCGGGGCCCGCGATGTTGTAGCCGGAGGAGATGATCATGTCGTCGGCGCGGGCGACGTAGCGGAAGTAGCCGTCCGGCTCGCGGACATAGGTGTCGCCGGTCATGTTCCAGCCGTCGCGCACGTACTGCGTCTGCCGGGGGTCCGCGAGATAGCGGCAGCCGACGGGGCCGCGCACGGCGAGCAGGCCCGGTTCGCCGTCGGGCAGTTCCTCGCCGTCCGCGTCGACCACCCGCGCCTGCCAGCCCGGTACCGGGACCCCGGTGGTGCCGGGGCGGATGGCCTCGTCGGCGGCCGAGATGAAGATGTGCAGCAGTTCGGTGGCCCCGATGCCGTTGATGATGCGCAGCCCGGTCCGTTCGTACCAGGACTGCCAGGTGCCGGCGGGCAGGTTCTCCCCGGCCGACACACAGCGGCGCAGCGCGGACAGGTCGTGGCCGTCGAGCCGGTCGAGCATCGTGCGGTACGCGGTCGGCGCGGTGAACAGCACCGAGACCCGGTGCCGGGCGAGCGCGGGCAGCAGCTGTCCGGGACCGGACTGCTCCAGAAGCAGCGACGAGGCCCCCACCCGCAGCGGAAAGATCACCAGCCCGCCGAGTCCGAAGGTGAAGCCGAGCGGCGGGCTCCCGGCGAACACGTCGTCGGCGACGGGGCGCAGCACATGGCGGGAAAAGGTGTCCGCGACGGCCAGGACATCGCGGTGGAAGTGCATACAGCCCTTGGGCCGCCCGGTGGTCCCCGAGGTGAACGCGATCAGCGCGACATCGTCGGCGGCGGTGTCCACCGGCCGGTACGGGCCGGGGCGGGCCTCGGCGAGCCGGGTCAGATCGTCCGGCTCGTCCCCTCCGAACAAGGTGATCCGCACCCCCGTGACCTGAGCCCTCACCAGATCGTCGGCCGACCGGGCATCGCACAGCGCGTGGCTCGCCCCGGCCAGTGAGCAGATCGTGGCCAGCTCCTGGGACCGCGCCTGCGCCAGTACGGTGACGGCGACCGCGCCCGCCTTCATCACCGCGAGCCAGCAGGCGGCCAGCCAGGGCGTGGTGGGGCCGCGCAGCAGCACCCGGTTTCCGGGGCGGACGCCCAGATCAGCTGTCAGGACATGGGCGATCCGGTCCACCCGGTCCCGCAGTTCGCCGTAGCTCCACACCGCGCCGTCGTCGGTGCGGAAGGCGGGGCGGTCCGGGCCCAGATGGCCGATGGTGGCGTCGAGCAGTTCGTACCCGCAGTTGAGCCGGTCGGGGTAGCTCAGTTCGGTGCGGTCGAAGACCAACTCGGGCCACTGGTCCGGCGGCGGGAGATGGTCGCGGGAAAACGTGTCGGTGTGCCCGCTCGCGGCGCGGGCGTGTGAAGTGGACACATGCGTACTCGGCGAGGAATTCGGCTCCATCGAGGATCGCCCCCTTGTCGCTTCTGGAGCGTATCGTTTGAGTGACGGTAGTCAACGGTCCGCGATAAGACGTGACAAGAGAGGCGCCGGTATGACGGCATTCTCCCTCGATCCGGAACAAACCGCCTGGTGTGAAGAGCTGCGTACCCTCGCCGATCAGCAGCTGCGCCCGCTGGCCGAGAAGGGCGACCCCGGCCAGGTCAACCGTCCGCTGCTCGCCGCCCTGGGGGAGCTCGGCCTGCTCGGCAGGATGCTGGGCTCCGGCGCTCTCGACCTCTGCCTGCTCCGGGAATCCCTGGCCCGCGGCTGTACGGAGGCCGAGACCGCGCTCGCCCTCCAGGGCCTCGGCACCGCGCCGATCGTCCAGGCGGGCACCCCGGCCCACCGTGAACGCTGGCTCCCCGAGGTCCGGGCGGGCCGCGCCGTCGCCGCCTTCGCCCTGAGCGAGCCGGGCGCGGGCTCCGACGCGGCGGCCCTGTCCCTCGCCGCCGAGCACAGCGCGGACGGCTGGCGGCTGACCGGCGAGAAGTGCTGGATCTCCAACGCCCCCGAGGCCGACTTCTACACCGTCTTCGCCCGCACGACGAAGGACGCCGGGGCCCGTGGCGTCACCGCGTTCCTGGTCCCCGCCGACCGCCCCGGACTCACCGGAACGGCCCTCGACATGCTCTCCCCGCACCCCATCGGCGCCCTGGACTTCGACGGCGTGCCCGTCACCGCCGACGACGTGCTCGGCGAACCGGACCGGGGCTTCCGGGTCGCGATGAACACCCTCAACCTCTTCCGGCCGAGCGTCGGGGCCTTCGCCGTCGGGATGGCACGGGCCGCCCTGGACGCGACCCTGGCCCACACCGCCGTACGGACCGCGTTCGGGGGCCCGCTGCGCGACCTCCAGTCGGTCTCCCACCAGGTCGCCGAGATGGCCACCCGCACCGAGGCCGCCCGGCTCCTGGTGTACGCGGCCGCCGCGGCCCACGACGCGGGCGAACCGGGCGTACCCCGGCGCGCGGCCATGGCCAAGCTGTACGCCACCGAGACCGCGCAGTACGTCGTCGACGCGGCGGTCCAGCTGCACGGCGCCCGCGCCCTGCGCCGCGGCCACCTCCTCGAACACCTCTACCGGGAGGTCCGCGCACCGCGGATCTACGAGGGCGCCAGCGAGGTGCAGCGCACGATCATCGCCAAGGAGCTGTACGCCCGCCCGACCACGGAGCCGCCCGCATGAGCCCTGTCCAACGGATCAACCCGGCCGAACTCGCCCCGCCCACCGGCTTCTCGCACGCCGTCACGGCCACCGGCGGGCAGCTCGTCTTCCTCGCCGGACAGACCGCCCTCGACCCGGACGGCAAGATCACCGGCAGCACCCTGCCCGAGCAGTTCGCGACGGCACTCACCAATCTGCTCACCGCCCTGCGCGCGGCGGGCGGCGCCCCGGCGGACCTGGTCCGGGTCACCGTGTACGCCACCGATGTCGCCGACTACCGCGCCCACGCCTCCGAACTGGGCCGCGTCTGGCGGCGGCTGGCCGGACGGGACTATCCGGCGATGGCGGTCATCGGGACGGTCCGGCTCTGGGACGAACAGGCCCTGGTGGAGCTCGACGGGATCGCCGTGCTGCCCTGAGGCCCCGGACGCGCCGTGGGCGGGCCCGGTCGGACCGGACCCGCCCACCGGCGGACGACCTCACGCGCGCACCGCGGATCAGTACGGCCTGACCAGGACGTGGGCGGCGCCCGGGATGCCGACCTTCAGCAGCTCGTCCTCCTCCGGCGTCGTCGCGTTGCCGGTCTCCTGCTTCAGGATCGCCCGCGACATGCTCTGCACCCACATGGCACGCGGCCGGCGCCGGGCCTCCCAGGCGGCGAGCGCGGCGGCCACGCCGTCCTCGGCGTCCAGCGACTCGGCCAGCACCTGCGCGTCCTCGACCGCCATCGCCGCGCCCTGCGCCAGATGCGGGGTGCTCGCGTGCGCGGCGTCACCGGCCAGCACGACCCGGCCCACGTGCCACGGCTCCTCGACCGTCACCTGGGAGATCCGCGAGTACACCACGGCCCGCGGGTCGGTGACGTCCCGCAGCGCCTCGGCGACCGGGCCGGTGAATCCGGCGAGCCGCTCCGCGAGCTCCTCGTGCGCCCGCTCCGGGTCCGGCCGGAAGTCTTCGGCCTCGGCGAACACCGCACCCAGATACATCAGTTCGTCCGTGATGGGGGTCAGCAGCGCCTTGGCGGCCTGGTTGCCCGTGCTCATCACGACACCCTGGACCTCGGGGTGACGGGGCACGGTGACCCGCCAGTTGGCGAAGCCCGTGTACTCGGGGCGGAAGCGGTCGCCGTAGAGCCGGGTGCGCAGCGGCGAACCGATGCCGTCGAAGCCCACGACCAGGTCCCAGCGGGCGGCCGAGCCGTCGGACAGGGTCACGTCCACGCCGGAGCCGTCGTCGGCCAGTTCACCGATCGTCGTACCGAAGCGGATCGGCACCCCGGCAGCGGCGGCGGCGTCGCCGAGCACCTTGGCCAGGGCGGGGCGCGGTATGCCGTTGTTGGAGGGGGCGTCGCCCATGCGCGGCTGCGGGATCTTGGCGAGCGTGGCACCGGCCGGGTCGCAGATGGTCAGTACCTCCCACGCGAACCCCGCCCTCACGCAGTCGTCGAGGACCCCGATCTCCCGCATGACGTGCAGGGCGTTCGAGGGCTGGATGATGCCGACGCCGAGCGCGTCCAGCTCGTCACGCAGTTCGACGACCTCGACGGTGTGACCGCGACGGGCCAGCGCGACGGCGAGGGTCAGCCCGCCGATCCCGCCGCCGTGGATCAGTACGCGCAGGGGTGATGCCATCTCGGATCTCCGATACGAAAGGTGAGAGAGAAGAGGTACAGAGGAGGAGGGGCGGCGGCGGGTCAGCCGGCCGCCGAGGGCAGACTCATCAGGTGGTCCACCAGCGCGAGCAGCACATCGCGCCCGAACGGCCGCTCCCGGACATCGCCGATCAGCAGCGGAACATGCGGATCGAGGTCGAGCGCGGACCGGATCTCGTCCTTGGTACGGGTGTTGTGGCCGTGGAAGCAGTTGATCGCGACGACGAACGGGATGTCCCGGCTCTCGAAGAAGTCGATCGAGGCGAAACTGGTGTCGAGCCGCCGGGTGTCGGCGATCACGACGCCACCGAGCGCCCCGTTGACCAGGTCGTTCCACATGAACCAGAAGCGTTCCTGGCCCGGGGTCCCGAAGAGGTAGACCACCAGCTCGGGACTGACCGTGATCCGTCCGAAGTCCAGGGCCACGGTGGTCGTGTCCTTCTGACCGACACCGGCCAGGTCGTCCACTCCGATGCTGGCCTTGGTCAGGTACTCCTCGGTGCGCAGCGGCGCCACTTCGCTGACGGCGCCCACCAGGGTGGTCTTTCCGACGCCGAAGCCGCCGGCTATGAGGATCTTGACGGCGCTGGGCGCTGTCTGAGGGGTTGTCATCTTGGTTCAGAGTCTCCGGAGTCCGTCACGTACAGCGGCCAGCAGGCCCATGCGGGCCCCGCCGGACGCCCGTGCCACCGACAGCGGGGCACGGGCCAGCAGCAGGCCCTGGGAGACCAGATCCGCCAGCAGGATCTTGGTCACCGAGACCGGCAGATCGAGGTCGGCGGAGACCTCGGCGACCGCGGCCGAGTGCCGGCAGCGGTCCAGGATCATGCGGTGCTCCGGCTGGAGCCTGCCCGCTCGCAGGGGTACACCGTGGACGTCCCGCGGATCGTTCGCGGTCGTCAGCACGGTGATGAGGGTGAAGTCGTCCCGCTCGGGAGCGGTCCGGCCCCGGGTGATGGTGTACGGGCGGACCATGGTGCCCGCGCCGTCCTCCTCCGGCTCCTCGTCCCAGTAGGGCGTCACACCCGCTGCCCGTCCCCGGTACCGAAGGCGTCGAAGTCACCGCGCACCGGGGCGCTGAGCTTCTGACCGACCTGCTGGACCAGGTTGTGCATGGCCAGCGACATCACCTCGGCGTCCACCTCCTGGGAGGCGACCACGGCCAGATGGGTGCCCTGGCCCGCCGTGATGATGAAAAGCCACAGGTCGGCCAGTTCGACGATGACCTGGTGGACGGAACCACCGTTGAACAGCTGGCCGGCCCCCCGGGCCAGGCTCTGCTGGCCGGTGCAGATGGCGGCCAGCCGCTCGGCGTCGGCGCGCTCGATGGTGCGCGAATGGCTCACCACCAGTCCGTCGTCGGACAGCAGGACGGCGTTCAGCGTCTCGGCCACCGAGTCCACCAAACCGTCGAGCAGCCAGTCGAGATCCTGGAGGGTGGCCGTTGTGCGTGTCATGACCGTTCTTCTCTCGTGGGAAAGGGGGAGGCGGGAGGTACGGGCGGTGCCGGTGGCTCCTCGGTCGCGCGTGCCGCGCGCGACCTCCGCTGGAACGCGCCGATGGCGGCTCCGGCCCGACGGGGGGCCGGCCGGAGCAGCGGGTTCTCGTCCCAGCTCGGGGGCCTGGGCACGGCGGGCCGGGCTGCCGGATCGATCCGCAGCTCGTCCACCAGGCTGGCCTGGCGGACCCGGCGCGGGAGCGGGGGCTCCCCACCGGACTCCGGGAGCGCCGGTGCCGGGGGGAGGGCCGGGTGTTCGGACTGCGCCGGCAGCGGGGGCGTGACGGGGTCGCGCTCCGCGTAGGACGGCTCCGGGTAGGACGGCTCCGCGTAGGTCTGCGGGTACGACGGCTCGGGCGGCACCGGGTACGGCTCCTCGGCGGACGCGTACGGGTGACCCGGCACCGGGTACTGCCCGGCTGCCGTCATGTACGGCTGCTCCGGCGCGGCGTACGGGTCCTCGCCGCCCGCGTAGCGGTTCGCCTCCGCCGGGAACGGGTTCCCGGGCGGCGGGTACGCGGACTCGGCGCCCGCGTACGGCTGCCCGGCCGGTCCGTACGGCTGCTCCGACGGCGGGTACGACTCGTCGGGCGAGGCGTACGTCTCCTCGGCGGACGTGTACGGCTGCTCCGGGACGGCGTACGTGCCCTCGGCACCGGCGTACGGCTGTGGGACAGGTGCGTACGGGTCCTGCGGGGCGGTGTACGGCTGCCCGGGGGCGGCGAACGGATCGGCCTGCGCGGGCTGCTCGGACCGGCCCGGCAGATCCCGCTCGCCGGGCTGCTCCGGCCGACCGGGGCGTTCGGCGCGGTCGCCGCGTTCCGCGCGGGCGGCGGCGTGGTCGACCAGGGCGGTGACCCCGGCCATCGCCCTGCCCTGGACGCGGGTGGGCAGGGCGCCCGGAGCCGCGGTGGACGCGGTGGTCCGGCCCTGGGCGGAGGGGAGCGCGGCGGCCGGCGCCACACCGACGGGACCGGCGGACGGATCGGCGACCGTCAGCTCGTCGGGGACGAGGACGACGACCCGCGTACCGCCGAAGGCGGACGGCCGGAACTCGACCCGCAGACCGTGCTGGTCCGCGAGGCGGGCGATCACATAGAGGCCGAGGCGGATGTCGTCCGCGTGCGCGAGGACGTCCATCCGGGGCGGCCGGCTCATCAGCTCGTTGGCCTCGGCCAGCTGCTTCTCGTCCATCCCGAGACCGCGGTCCTCGACCTCGATGGCCAGGCCCCGGCTCACCTTGGCGGCGCGGACCTCGACCGGGCTGGGCGGCCGGGAGAAGCTCAGCGCGTTCTCGATCAGCTCGGCCAGCACATGGGAGACCGGGCCGATGGCCCGCTCGGACAGCCAGGGGGCGCCGTCGAGATCCAGCACCACACGGCGGTAGTCCTGCACCTCGCCCTGGGCGGACCGCATGACGTCCAGCAGGGGTACGGGCTTGCGCCAGCGCCGGTGCGGGGCACCTCCGGCGAGGATGACGAGGTTCTCCTCGTACCGTCGCAGGCGCGCGGTGAGGTGGTCCAGGTCGAACAGCCCGTCCAGTACCTCGGGGTCCTCGTGCTTGCGCTCCAGCTCGTCCAGCTTCTTGAGCTGCTGGCCGATCAGCTGCTGGGTGCGGCGGGCGATGCGCTGGAGGAGCCGCTCGAAGCCGCGGTGCTGGTCGGCCTGTTTGACCGCGGCGTTGAGGGCGCTGGTGCGCGCCAGGTTCAGGGCGTCACCGAGCTTGGTGAGCTCGTCGGACGTACCGCTGCCCCTGTCCGGCTCGATCGCGCGGGCCTCGGCCTCGACATCGATCTTCTCGCCCTGGCCCAGCCGCTCGACGACCTCGGGGAGCGTCTTCTCCAGCTCCTCGGCCCGTTCCTGGAGACCGCCGATCCGGCGCCGCAGCGTACGGGTGAGGCGCCAGGTGGTCACGATGACCGCGATCACCGCGGCCAGACCGATCACGGTGGTGAGCGCCATCTTGAGCAGCAGGGACATGACGGTCCCCTTGCCCTGCTCGACGACCATCGCGGTGCGGTGCTCCAGCAGTTCCACCAGCTGGGGCGTGAGGTCGTCCATCGCCTGACGCCAGGTCCTGTGCTCCGTGTCCAGGGCCACCATCCCGGAGTCGTCGGGAGTGGCGGGCCGCAGGGCCTTCTCCTCGACCGCCGTCTTGGCCTTCCACGCCTCGCTGTCGGTGATCTCCTGCCACATCGACCGCTCGTCGTCGGGCAGGTAGGGAAGGACCTTGGTGCCGTACTGGAAGGGCTGGGCGGAGACCTCCCCGCGCAACTGCTGGAGGTCCTCGACGCTCAGCTTCCCCTTGGGCCAGCCACGGGCCAGGATCGCGTCCGAACGGGAGATCATCTCCTTGGTCCAGAACAGGTCGACGAGCGGCTGCGACAGCGTGGTCACCTTGCCGTTGTCCACATGGCTGAGCGCGGAGAACAGCTTGAGGTCCACGGCGATCAGGTCGGTGTAGTAGTCGTACACCACGGTTTGCTGCTTGTTGTCGCCCTGGTCGACCAGAGTTCGCTGGGCGGGCAGCTGGTTGATCGCCTCGCGGGCCTTGCCGACCGCGTCACGGACCTCCGCGGGAGCGTCGTCGGTGGACACGTCGGAGACCGACTGGAAGGTGTCGATCGCGTCGTCGGTGAGCGCCCGCTGACGGTCCAGGGCCTCGGTGGAACCTCCGGAGGCGGCCAGGGCTTCGGCGCTCAGCCGCCGCTCCTCCTGCAGGTTGTAGTACACGATGTTGGACGGTTGGCCGGCCTTCTCGGCCAACTGTCCCTGGGCTGCCTGGCGTTGAAAGTCGAGCAGTGTCTGTCCACTGGTGACGGCCCAGAGGGCTGCCAGTGCGACACCGGGGACGATGGCCAGTACGAGCAGGGCTGTCCGCAACGACATGGTGGTCGAGTCGGTCCGCCGAGACGCGCGCGTGCGCAGGGCATGCTCCTTGACGATGGGTGCCAGCCTCACGACTGGTCAATTCCGTTGAGAACTTCGACACATAGATATTAGTCACACTGCAAAAAAGAAGAGAAAGCGGCCTCACATGGGCAACACGGCGCGCCCACGTCGTCCCCACGAATCCCGCGTCCGACCTGCCCGGGCAGCGGTACGGTCCGGTCCGTTCGGGGCGCGGCGGGACCGGGTCCGTTCGGGGCGCGGCGGGACCAGGTCCGTCGAGTGGCCGTCGAGTAGCGGGGCGGCGCGCCCGGGGTGAGGGTGGAGGCGTGACCAGCGAACCGCCCCCGCACCCCGCCGCCAGGTCGTACGACGGCGAGGGCATCACCGTCAGCTACGACGCCCACCGCTGCCTGCACGCCGCCGAATGCGTGCACGGGCTGCCCACCGTCTTCGAGGTCGGGCGCAAGCCGTGGATCATGCCGGCCAACGCCTCCGCCGACGAGGTGGCCGACGTCATCCACCGCTGCCCGAGCGGTGCCCTCCAGTACCACCGCACCGACGGCCTGCCGGACGAGGTCCCCGATGCGCCGACCCATGTCTCCCTGCACGCCGACGGAGTGCTCCATCTGCGCGGGGACCTGGAGATCGACACCCTCGAAGGGACCCGGCGGGAGACCCGGGTGATGCTGTGCGGCTGCGGGCGCACGGGGAACGCGCCCTTCTGCGACCACAGCGGGAAGTGCGCCGGCCACGTCTGAGCGCGACCGGGCCGAGGACGCCATCGGGCACGGCGGGCGGGAGTGCGCCCGGTACGGCGCGGACGACCGCGCCCGGCGTGGTGGGCAGGCCCCCGGCACGGTGGGCCGGGTTCGCCGGGGACGGTGGTCCCGGTTCGCGCGGGACGGTGGTCCGGGTTCGCCGGGTTCGCCGGGGACGGTGGTCCGGGTTCGCGCGGCGCGCCGTACGGGTGAACCGGGTCGAGGGATATATCTGTATTTAGTGCCCTTTATTCCGGATGCTCCACGGTGACCGCGCTCATCGTCTGCCATTTCCTGCTGGCGGCCTGCGCGGGCCCGCTGGTGCACCGGCTCGGCAGCCGCGCCTTCGTCGTCCTCGCCCTGCCCCCCGCCGCCGCCACCGTCTGGGCGGCCACCCAGTGGGACACGGCGGCCTCCGGACGGTCGGTCACCTCGTCCTGGCAGTGGATCCCGGCGTACGACGTCTCCTTCGCCCTGCGCCTGGACGCCCTGGCCGAACTGATGGTGCTGCTGGCGGCCGGAGTCGGCACCCTCGTGCTGCTGTACTGCGCCTCCTACTTCGGCGACGACACCCCGCAACTGGCCCGCTTCGCCGGGAACCTGCTCGCCTTCGCCGGGGCCATGCTCGCGCTCGTCCTCGCCGACGACCTGATCTCGCTCTATGTGTTCTGGGAGCTGACCACGGTCTTCTCCTACCTGCTGATCGGCCACGGCAGCGAACGCAAGAAGAACCGCCGGTCCGCCCTCCAGGCCCTCACCGTCACCACGTTCGGCGGGCTCGCGATGCTCATCGGCTTCCTGATCCTCGGTCAGGCGGCGGGCACGTACCGGATCTCCGCCATCGTCGCCGACCCGCCCGAGCCGACCCTCGCCGTCGAGGTGGCCGTCGTCCTGGTCCTCCTCGGGGCGCTGTCGAAGTCCGCGCTCTGGCCGTTCTCCATGTGGCTGCCGAACGCCATGGCCGCACCCACCCCCGTCAGCGCCTATCTGCACGCCGCGGCCATGGTCAAGGCCGGTGTCTACCTCGTGGCGCGGCTCGCCCCCGCCTTCGCCGACATCCCGGTCTGGCGGCCGGTCGTCCTGGTGCTCGGCGCCGCGACCATGCTGCTCGGCGGGTGGCGCGCGCTGCGCCTGAACGACCTGAAACTCGTCCTCGCCTACGGCACCGTCAGCCAGCTCGGCTTCCTCACCCTGCTCGCCGGAGTGGGCAACCGGGACGCCGCGCTCGCCGCCGCCGTCATGATCTTCGCCCATGCGCTGTTCAAGGCGCCGCTGTTCCTCGTCACCGGCATCGTCGATCACGCGGCCGGAACGCGCGACCTGCGCAGACTCTCCGGCGTCGGCCGGGCGCTGCCGCACGTCGCCACCGTCGCCGTGCTCGCCGCCGCCTCCATGGCCGCGCTGCCACCCCTGCTCGGCTTCGCCGCCAAGGAAGCCGCCTTCGAGGCGCTGCTGCACGGGGACGCGGCCGACCGGTGGGCGCTCGCCGCCGTCGTCGCGGGCTCGGCGCTGACCACCGCGTACACGCTCCGCTTCGTCTGGGGCGCCTTCTTCCGGAAACCCGGGGTCGAGGACACCCCCGTCCACCGCGTCGGATGGGCCTTCCTCGCCCCGCCCGCCCTCCTCGCCCTGTGCGGGCTGGTGCTGGGCCCCGGCGTCGGCTGGACCGACCGGCTGTTCGGCGCGTACGCGGCAGCCTTTCCCGCCCCCGCGCACCCCTACCACCTCTCCCTCTGGCACGGCTTCGGCCTCGCCCTGCTCCTGTCGGCGGTCGCCTGGGCGGGCGGCGCCGTGCTCTTCGCCGGGCGTACGGCCGTCACCCGGCTCTCCCGCCGGATCGCCTGGCCCACCGCCGACAGTGTCTTCGGCCATCTCCTGCTGGGCCTGGAACGCCTCGCCCTCCAGGTCACGGGCTTCGTCCAGCGGGGTTCCCTCTCCGTCTACCTCGCCACCACGCTCCTGGTGATGCTCGCCGGACAGCTCGCGGTGCTCATCACCGACCGGCCCTGGAAGGGGGCGGTGGCACCCCGGGTCTGGGACACCCCGCTCCAGGGTGCCGTCGCCGTGCTGACCTGCGCCGCGGCCCTGTTCTGCCTGACCGTGAGCCGCCGGATGAAGGCCGTCGTCCTGGCGGGGCTGACCGGATACGGGGCGGCGCTGCTCTTCGTCGTCCAGGGCGCCCCCGACCTGGCGCTCACCCAGTTCTGCGTCGAGACCGTCTCGATGATCGTGTTCGTGCTGGTGCTGCGCCGGATGCCGGTGCACTTCCAGGAATCCGTCAGCTCATGGCGGCGGGCCGCCCGCATCCCGGTGGCGCTGGCGGCCGCGGCGACCGTCGGGGTGGTGGTGTGGGCCGCCGCCGCGGCGCGTACCGCCGACCCGGCCGGAGCCGCGATGGTCGAGGAGACCGCCCACCACGGGCTCAAGGACGTCGTCGCCACCATCCTCGTCGACCTGCGCTCCTGGGACACGATGGGGGAGTCCGCGGTGCTCGCCGCCGCCGCGATCGGCGTGACGAGCCTGATCTACCTGCACCGCCGCAGCGAAGGTTCCATGGCCCCGGAGGAACTGCGCGGCCGGACCGCCTGGTCGCTCTCCGCGCACCCGCTGGGCGGAGTGTCGCGGGGGCTCGACACCGCCCCCGAGCGGAGCTGGCTGGCGGCCGGGCAGACGCTCGCCCCCGAACACCGCTCCGTCGTCTTCGAAGTGGTGGCCCGGCTGCTGTTCCACCCGATCCTGGTGCTCTCCGTGTACCTGCTGTTCTGCGCCGAGAACATGCCGGGCGGCGGCTTCGTCGCCGGACTCGTCGCCGGACTCGCCCTCATCACCCGCTACCTGGCGGGCGGCCGCTTCGAACTCGCCCAGGCGGCCCCCCTGCAACCCGGACTCTTCACCGGACTCGGCCTCTTCGTGTCCACCGGAGTCGCCCTGCTCGGCCTCATGGACGGCACCGTGCTGCACGCCTGGACGTACCGCGGACATCTGCCGGTGTTCGGCGACTACCACCTGGGCACGCCCGTCCTCTTCGACTTCGGGGTCTACCTGCTGGTCCTCGGTGTCGTCCTGGACATCGTGCGGGCCCTCGGCGCCAAGATCGACCGGCAGATCGAACGGGCGGCGGGCGTACTGGCCCCGGCCGGCGGCCCCGAAGCGGGAGGCACCCCCCGATGACCGTCAGTGCCTCGCTCCTCGCCACCGCCGTGGTGCTCTGCGCGGTCGGGGGCATCCTCATGCTCACCCGGCCACTGACCCGCATCCTGCTCGGCGCCGTCATCACGGGCAACGGCATCAACCTGCTCGTCCTGTCCGCCACCGGTTCGGCAGGCGCGGCCCCCCTGCTCTACGGCGTTCCGCTTCGCCGGGTCACCGACCCGCTGCCGCAGGCCATCGCGCTCACCGCCATCGTCATCACCCTCGCCACCACGGCGTTCCTCCTCGCCATGGCCTACCGGAGCCACCAGCTCACCGGCACCGACGAGGTGCACGACGACCTGGAGGACCGGCGCATCGTGCTGCGCGCCGAGGTGATGGGGGAGCGGGCCCAACTGCGCGAGGAGTACCGCTCGGGGGCCGAGCCCACCCGCGAGGAACGCGACCGCTATCTGGAGGAGCGCCGCCGCCTGCGCTCCCGGCTGCGCGCCGACCGCGCCCTCCAGGCGCGCGGCCGCGACGCGTCCGGCGACCTGTGGCACGACGTCCTGGGCGCGGACCCGGAGGACTACGCGCACGACGGGCACGGCGACAGCGAGCACGACCACCGAGGAGTGACCGGATGAACGCGCTCGTCCCGCTGCCGGTGCTGCTGCCGCTCTGCGCCACCGGCCTCAGCCTCGCCTTCGGCACCCGCCTCAAACGCTTCCAGCGCTTCATCAGCGTCGCCGTGCTCTCCGCCGTCACGGCGCTCTCGGTCATCCTGATGATCGCCGCCGACACCGAGGGGCCGCTCTCCGTGCACCTCGGCGACTTCGCCCCGCCGCTCGGCATCACCCTGGTCGCCGACCGGCTGACCGGGCTGATGCTCACCGTCTCCTCGTCCGTCACGCTCTGCGTGCTGGTCTACTCCCTCGGCCAGGGCATGGCCGACCGGGACGAGGAGACACCGGTGGCCGTCTTCCACCCGGCGTATCTCATCCTGGTCGCCGGGGTCTCCTGCACCTTCCTCGCCGGAGACCTCGTGAACCTCTACGTCGGCTTCGAGATCATGCTGGTCGCCAGCTTCGTCCTGCTGACCCTCGGCGGCACCGGGCCCCGGATCCGGGCGGGCTCCACATACGTGATCATCTCGCTGTTCTCCTCGATGCTGTTCCTCACCGCCATCGCCATGACGTACGCGGCGACCGGCACCGCCAACTTCGCGCAGCTGGCACTGCGCCTGGGCGAACTCCCGCTCGGTGTACAGACCCTGATCCAGGCGATGCTGCTGACCGTCTTCGCGATCAAGGCCGCCGTGTTCCCGCTCGCCGCCTGGCTCCCCGACTCCTACCCGACCGCCCCGGCCCCCGTCACCGCCGTCTTCGCGGGCCTGCTCACCAAGGTCGGCGTCTACTGCATGCTGCGCACGGAGACCCTGCTCTTCCCCGGCAACCGGCTCGGCGACCTCCTGATGGCCGCCGCACTCGCCTCGATGGTCATCGGCATCCTCGGCGCGGTCGCCCAGACCGACCTCAAGCGGCTGCTCTCCTTCACCCTGATCAGCCACATCGGCTACATGGTCTTCGGGATCGGCCTCGCCACCCGTCAGGCGTACGGCGGCGCCATCGTCTACGTCGCCCACCACATCACCGTCCAGACGACGCTGTTCCTCGTCGCCGGGCTCATCGAACGCCGCGGCGGCACCACCGAACTCACCCGGCTCGGCGGCCTCGCGAAAGCGGCCCCGGTCCTCGCGCTCCTCTTCTTCGTCCCCGCGATGAACCTCGCCGGAATTCCCCCGCTGTCCGGGTTCATCGGGAAGCTCGGGCTGATGCGGGCCGGTGTCGCCGACGGCGGGGTCTGGCCCTGGATCCTGGTCATCGGTTCGACGGTGACCAGCCTCCTCACGCTGTACGTGATGGCCAAGGTCTGGAACCTGGCGTTCTGGCGGGCCGCTCCCCCCGGTCAGGCCGCCGACGGCACCGTCCTGGAGTCCGACGACGACAACGACGACAGCGACAGCGACCCGGGCCCCGACAACATCCCCGGCACCGGCGACGAGGGCATCGGGCCCCGGCCCCATCCGGCCGGCCGGGTCGTCGCCGCCACCCTGCACGGACGGGCCGTCACCACCACGACCCGGCTGCCCCGCACGATGACCGCCGCCACCGCCGCCACCGTCGCGCTCGGCCTCGCCTTCACCGTGTTCGCGGGCCCCCTCACCGAGTACACCGACCGCTCGGCCGCCGAACTCCTGAAGCGGACGCCCTACATCGAGGAGGTGCTCGGCCGGTGAGACGCATCCTCACCCTGTCGTTCCGCAACGCCGACCTGCCGCCCTTCAGCTGCGAGCTCGGCGACCGCCGCGGACGGGTGCTCGACCTGCCGCTGATCGCCTGGCTCACCCTGATCTGGGTACTGCTCTGGTCCACGCTGAGCTGGGCCAACGTACTGACGGGCGTGGTCGTCGCGGTCGCCGTCTGCCTGGCCTTCCCGCTGCCCCGCGTCGACCTGGGACTGCGGCTGCATCCGTGGGGCATCCTGCGGCTCGTCGGATACCTCTTCTACGACATGTACACCTCGGGCGTGAGGGTCACCCGGCAGATCTTCGCCGGGCGCCCGCACCGGGCCGCGGTCATCGGCGTACCGCTGCGCTGCCGCGGCGATCTGATGCTCGCCGCGACCGCCGTCGCCGTCTCCAATGTGCCGGGCGGCGCGATCGTCGAGGTGCGCCGCGCCACCGCCACGGTCTTTCTGCACGTCCTGGACGCGGACCGGCCGGAGGAGCTCGAAGCGGCCCGGCGTTCGGTGTGGCGGCTGGAGGAACTGACCGTACGGGCGTTCGGCACCCGCGACGAGATCGCCCGGGTGGCCGCGCCGCCCCCGGCCCCACCGCCCCAGGACAGCAGGAGGGACGCCCCATGAGCGCACCCGAGACCGTCGACCGGGTCCTGCTGACCGCAGCCGTCGTGATCATCGTCGTCGCCGGGGCGCTGCTGCTGATCCGGATCTGGCGCGGCCCCTCCATGCTCGACCGGGCGATCTCGCTGGATGTGTGCGCCGCCCTGATCATCGCGGGACTCGGCGCCAAGTCGGCCTTCGCCCGGGATACGTTCTACTTCCCGATCATGCTGGTCCTGGCATTCCTCGGCTTCACCGGTTCGGTGGGCATCGCCCGCTTCATCGCCGTACGCGACCGGCCGCTGTCGCGCCCGGTACCCCCGCCCGCCCCCGGCAGTGAGGAGGGCCGGCGATGAACGTCTGGCTCCGGATCGTCGACACGGCCGGTGCCGCGCTGCTCCTGGTCGGCGCGCTGATCTGTCTGCTCGGGGTGATCGGCATGCTGCGGCTGCCGGACGTCCTGGCACGCAGCCACGCCGCGACCAAACCGCAGACGCTCGGGATGCTGCTGGTACTGGCCGGGGTGGCGCTGCGGCTGCGCAGCGGAATGGACCTGGCGACCCTCGCCCTGATCGGCTTCTTCCAGATGCTGACGGGTCCGGTGGCCGCGCATCTGGTGGCCCGGTCCGCGTACCGGACCGGGCAGGTCGACCACAGCGAGCTGCTCTTCGACGAGCTGGACGAGCAGTTGACCCGGGAGAAGTGACGGAGGAGAGGGACCGTGAACCCCTGAGTCCGTGCGCCTGCGGTCGCGCCGTGCCGCGCCGTGCCAGGTCCGTGGGGTGGCGCGCCGGTCCGCGGGGCCCACGCGCGGGCCCCGCGGGTTCATGCTCCCGGCACGCGGTCCAGGAAGCCGCTGACCGAGCTGATCCGCCCGTCCCCGTCCAGCCTGATCACATCGAACCCGGCGGCGGGCGCCGAGCCGTCCGCCCCGGAGACCAGGTCCCAGGTGAAGCGGACGAGGTCGTGATGCGCGTCCGGAGTGCCGGTCAGCCGAAAGCCGAAGCCGGGGAACTGCTGATGCGCGCCGCTGATCGCGGCCACCAGACCGTCGTGCCCCCGGACATCGGCCAGGGGGTCGGTGTAGGTGGCGTCCTCGGTGAACGCGGCGGCCACCGCCTTCTCCAGCTCCTCGGGCCCGGTCGTGTTCCAGGCGGTGAAGTAGCGCTGAACGGCGTCCTCGTGTGCGGTCATGGTGCCGGTCCTCTCGCCGGGCCCCGGCGGGCCTCTGCCGTACCGCTCCGGTGCTCCGGGGCGTCGGGCACACCATGACGCGGGGGTCCGGGTGGGGTCGATTACCTCCGGAGTAGGACAGGCCGGCCCATGTGCGGGCCGGTCCGGGGGAGATCCCGGCTCCACCCCACAAGGGGGCGGGTACGTGCCATGATGCGGGCAATGCCGGACGCTGGGGGGCGTATGGGAAGCACGGGTACAGTGCTGCGCGAATTGCGCGGCGCACAGAAGACGGCCAAGGGCGTCTCGCTCTATTCGCGGTACGTGAACCGGCCGGCGGGGCGGGTACTCGCGGCGGGGGCCCATCGGGCGGGACTGACGCCCAATCAAGTGACGTCGATCAGCGCGTTGTTCACCTTCGCGGCCATTGCCTCGGCCGCCCTGGTCGAACCCTCGTGGGGGCTCGGACTCGCCGTCTGGGCGGGGCTGGTGACCGGCTTCGCCTTCGACTCGGCCGACGGGCAGCTCGCCCGGCTCACCGGGAAGGGCGGACCCGACGGTGAGTGGCTGGACCACGTCGTGGACTGCGCGAAGATGATCCTCGTCCACACCGCGGTACTGATCTCCTTCTACCGTTTCGGTGAACTGCCCGCAGTGGAGTGGCTGTTGCTGCCGCTGGGCTTCCTGTTCGTCGCGGTGCTCACCTTCTGCGCCGGACTGCTGCGCGAACAGCTGGGCCGGGCCGCCGCCCGGCCGGCCCCGGCCGGTGGCGCCGCACCGGTGTCCCGGGTGCGGGCCGTGGCGCTCCTGCCCGCGGACTACGGGGTGTTCTGCCTGGTGTTCCTGCTGCTCGGCGCACCCGGGGTGTTCCGGGCCGGGTACGCCGCGCTCGCCGTCGTGCACGCCGTGTTCCTGGTGGCGTTCCTCGTCAAGTGGTTCAGGGAGCTGAGAGCGCTCCGGGCTGACTGACCAGGACATCCAGCGCGCGCCGCAACTGGGTGCTGGAGGTGTGCACGGTGTACGGGAAGTAGACGACCTCCACGCCCACTTCGGCGAAGTCCCGCTCCAGCCGCTTCCCCTTCGCCGTGCCCCGCCAGTCGTCGCCCTTGAAGATGACGTCGAACCGGACCTGCTGCCAGGTCTCGACCTTGTCCGGCACCGTCTCGACGAACGCGGCGTCCACGTAGCGGACGCTGCGTACGATCTCCAGACGTTCGGGCAGCGGGATCACCGGCTTGTGGCCCTTGGCGAGGGCGGCCATCTCGTCCGAGACGACCCCCGCGACCAGGTAGTCGCACTGACTACGGGCGTGGCGAAGGATGTTCAGGTGTCCGACGTGGAACAGGTCGTACACCCCCGGCGCGTAACCGACTCGG
Source organism: Streptomyces sp. NBC_01237 (assembly GCF_035917275.1). NCBI lineage: Bacteria > Bacillati > Actinomycetota > Actinomycetes > Kitasatosporales > Streptomycetaceae > Streptomyces > Streptomyces sp. NBC_01237. The sequence continues at coordinate 6,995,152 of NZ_CP108508.1, forward strand.
TGCTGCACCATCCGTTCTCTCCCCCCACGGTGAACGTGATGTGTGGTGATGTCCAACGACCATACTGTGAAGAACACTTGCGCAACGCGTGAACGGATAAGCTCAGCTGTGGGCTGTTCCCCGAGGGGGGCGGATGCTGTTCCGGGGGGAAGGCGATCGTGTGATGTCCGCTGGCGACCAGCACAGGCCGTTCGAGAACCGCCGTCTTCTGGTGGTCTCGACCAACTACGCACCGGAGCTCACGGGCATCGGCCCGTACGCCACCCAGCTCGCCGAGCACTGGGCCGCCTCCGGCGCCCGGCTCCAGGTGCTCACCGGCATGCCGCACTACCCGTCGTGGCGCCTCGACGCCCGCTACCGGGGTGTGTGGCGGGCCACGGAGAGCCGTGAGGGCGTCGTCGTCCACCGCCGAAGACACTATGTGCCCTCCCGTCAGACGGCGCTGCGCAGGGCGGCGTTCGAGGCCAGTGTCCTCGGGCACGGGCTCCTCGCGCCGCCGCCCGGACGGCCGGACGCCGTGATCGCCCAGATGCCGAGCCTCGCGGGCGGTGTCATCGGCGCCCGGATCGCCCACCGCCACGGCGTCCCCTACCTCCCCGTCGTCCAGGACCTGATGGGCGCGGCGGCCGCGCAGAGCGGTATCCGGGGAGGCGGCCGGGCCGCCTCGGTCGCCGCTGCCGCCGAGCGCTACGCCCTGCGCGGCGCGGCACTCGTCGGGGTCATCCACGAGAGCTTCGTCCCCGGCGTCAGGGCGCTCGGTGTGGACCCCGCCCGCATCCGGACGGTGCCCAACTGGACCCATGTGCGGGTTCCGACCGCCGACCGGGCGGCCACCCGGGCCCGGCTGGGCTGGGCCGAGGGCACCCCGGTCCTGCTGCACTCCGGCAACATGGGCCTCAAGCAGGGGCTTGAAGTGCTGGTCGACGCGGCGCGCCGGGCACCGGACGTCCGGGTCGTGCTGATGGGCGACGGCAACCAGCGCGACGCGCTGCGCGCCCGCGCCGCGGGGCTGGCCAACCTCGACTTCCTGCCGCCTGCCGGAGCCGGGGAGTTCACCGACGTCCTCGCCGCCGCCGATGTCCTCGCGGTGACCCAGCGTGCCTCGGTCCTCGATATGAGCGTCCCGTCCAAACTCACCTCCTACTTCGTCTCGGGGCGCCCGGTCGTCGCCTCCGTCGCCGACGGGGGCGGCACCGCGGACGAGGTGCGCCGCTCGGGTGCCGGGGTGCTCGTCGGCCCCGAGGACCCGGACGCCCTGCTGGCCGCCGTACGCAAGCTCGCGGGGGACCCCGCCACGGCGGACGCGCTCGGCGCCCACGGACCGCGCTATGTCACCCACCACCTGAGCCGGGAGGCGGGACTGGCCCGCTTCGACGCCCTGCTGGCCGAGCTCCTCGGCGACGTACGGCACGACGCGCACGGAAACGCTTCAGGGAACGCACAAGGGAGCCCGCCCCGATGACGCATTCGATCCGAGCCCTGGAGGAACAGGACGAACCGGCGCTGCTGCGCGACCAGTTCCGCCAGCTCCTGCGCTACCGCTCGCTGCTGGCCGCCGGTGTCGTCGTCGGCCTCCTGGGCGGCGGCTACCTGGCCCTCGCCGGTGAGGACACCTACACCGCCACGGGCGAGGTCCAGGTCCGTACCGCCACCGCCGACCCCTTCGCCACCGGCGCCTCGGCGGACAAGGGCATCAACATCGGCTCCGAGCGGCAGAACGCCGTCAGTGACACCGTCGGCACCCTGGCCGCACAGACCCTGGCCGAGCAGGGCGACCCTGTCCTCCCCGGGCAACTGCTCGCCGGCCTCCAGGTCACCAACCCGCCCAACACCCTCACGCTCCGCTTCTCCTACACCGGCAGCACCCCCGCCCAGGCCGGCGTCCGCGCCGAGGCCCTCGCCAACGCCTACCTCGCCCACCGCAAGGCGCGCACCGAGGAGAGCATCGCGAACATGGCCATCGGCTACCGGGCCCAGCTCGAACCGCTGGAGGACAAGCGCGATCTGCTGGAGCAGCAGATCGGGGCGGACGAAGCCGACGACGTGAGCAGCGCCCGCGCAAGCCTCATCGTCTCCATCTCCGAACTCACCCGGAAAATTTCCGAGTTGAAGGCCCTGGACACCACCCCCGGCTATCTCAACAAGAAGCCCGTCGCCCCGACGCGGCCGACCGGAGCCGGTCTGCCGCTGCTGCTCGGACTCGGCGGCGTCCTCGGCCTCGCGCTCGGCCTGCTGCTCTCCTGGGTGCGTCTCGTCTTCGACCCGGCCGTCCGCTCCACCCGCGAACTCGTCCGCTCCCTCGGCGCCCCGCTGCTCGGCACCCTGCCCCGCGAACGCACGGCCACGGGCTCCCTGCTCGCGATCGGCCGCGGCGGCAGCAGGCTCGCCGAGGAGTACCGGGCGGTGGCGTTCCGGCTCGCCTACGACCCGGCGTTCGCCCAGAGCCGCCGTCTGCTGGTCACCGCGCCCCGCGACGACAACACGGCAGCGGCAGCGGCGGCGGTCAACCTGGCCGCCGCCTTCGCCGAGATGGGCCGCGACGTGCTCCTCGTCGAGGCCGATCTGCGCACCCCGTCGCTGGCCCGCCAACTGGACCTGGCGGCCCACGGCGCCCGGCCCCGCTGGGCCCACGAGGGCGGCGGCGCCTGGCCCGCGGGCAGCCGCGCCAACGTCGACGTCCCCGGCTCCGGCGCCTTCGCCCTGGTGGCCGGGGCCAAGGTGGACAACGTGCCGCGCGCCCTGACCTCCGCGCCCGTCGGCCGTATCGTCGCCGAGGCCGACCGGCCCGGAGCCGTGGTCATCGTCCTCGCCCCCCCCGTCCTGTCGTACGCCGACGCGGTCGCCCTGGTGGACCGGGTGGAGGGCGTCATGGTCGTCTGCGACCCGCGCGAGGTGCACCGCAGCGACCTGGAACGCATCCGCGAGATCATCGGCGCGTCCGGCGGCTCCGTGCTCGGCGCCCTGCTGCACCACCCCGCCCGCGGCCAACTCGCCCGCACGCGGCGCGCCAAGCGGCAGAAGTCCGCACGCCGCCGCACCGGCGGCGGTCCGGGCGCTCCCGTCGCCGGACCCGCGTCCACCGGCGACCCCACCGAGACCCTCGGCCTGCGCGCCTACGACCTGCCCGCCGGGCGTTCATGAAAGCCCCCTCACGGGCGCCCGTGAGGACGCGTACCGCGATCGTCTGCTCGGTCGCGGACCAAGGCGTGGCGGCCCTGACCAACATCCTGGTACTGGTGGCGGCCGCCCGGCTCTCCACCACGACCGACTTCGCCCGCTTCTCCGCGGTGTACCTCGTCTTCACCGTGCTGCTCGGCATCTCCGGCGCCCACACCGGACAGCCCCTCGTACTCGAACGCGGCCGGAGCGACGAGATCCGCGGTGCCTGCCGCTCGGCCGTCGTCCTCACCCTGCTCGCCGCGGCGGCGCTCGGCGCGCTTCTCGCCGCGGTCTGCCTCTTCCTGCCCGGCGACACCGCCCGCGCCCTGCTGATGCTGGGCGTCGTGCTGCCCGTGGTCCTCGGCCAGGACGCCGTGCGCTACGCCTTCTCCGCCCTCCAGCAGCCCCACCTCGCGCTGACGGCCGATCTGCTCCGGCTCGGCTGTGTGCTGGCCGCGCTGTCCACACAGCCGTACGGCGCCGGGGCCGCCCGGCTGATCGCCGTCTGGGGGCTGTCCGCGCTGCCCGCCCTCCTGCTCTCCGCCGCACTGCTCCACCGCGAGGTGGCCGGGACCCCGCTGAGCCTGCGCCCCCTGCTGCGACGCGGCCACCTCGGCCGCCGCTTCGTCGTGGAGTTCGGGGTGGGCAACGCGACCGGCCAGCTCTCCGTCCTCGCTCTCGGCACGGTCGGCAACCCCCTGCTGGTGGGCGCGCTGCGCGGGGCGACCACCCTGTTCGGACCGCTGAACGTGCTGTTCACCTCGGCCACCGGCTTCGGCCCCCCGCTGCTCGGCCGGGTCGGGGACGAGCGCCGCAGGGTACGGGCCACCGCCGTACTCGCCGCGGTCCTGGCCGCGACCGCCGCCGCCTGGGCCACCGTGCTCGCCCTGCTGCCCGACGCCGCCGGCCGTCAACTGCTGGGCGACACCTGGCCCGCGGCCTCGGCGCTGCTTCCCGCGACCGGCAGCCAGTACGCGGCGATGGCGGTGGGCACCTGTGGGCTGCTGGCCCTGCGGATGCTCGACCCCCGGACCACCCTCGCCATCCAGGTGGTGTTCTCGCTGGCCGCCGTCGCCTTCCTGACCGGCGGCTATCTGCTCGCCGGGGTGCCCGGCGCCGCCTGGGGCCTGTGCCTGGGATCGGTCTGCAAGGCCGCCGCCACCTGGACGCGGGTGTCCCGGCTGCGCCGCCGGAACCCCGCACCGGAAGCGGCCGTCAGTGCGGACCCCGTCCCTTCCGGTCCCTGAAACCGCTCACCAGCAGCAGGCACAGCGCGGCGATGGCGAGCTTGCCCACGGACTGGAGCAGCGGCCCGCGCAGCAGGATGAAGGTGTAACCGGCGATGAGCGGCGCCGCGATCGCCAGGACGCTGCCGGGCCCCGGCCCGTCCCGGGAGACGGCCAGCGCGTACCTGCGGTCGGTGCGGGCTGCCGCGTAGCCGATCAGGGCCAGACCACCGGCCATCCCGGCCGGACCGAAGTCCACCCAGAACTCCGTCCACAGCGGGGCCGACAGATTGGTCATGTTCATACCCATCCACTGCCCGACCCGGACCCCGGTGTCCTCCGGCTTGCCGCTCCACACCGCCCTGGGCACGAAGAACAGTCCGGAGCCGGCCAGTTGACGGCCGTAGGTGTGGCCGCGCGTGTCGACCCACGAGATGGTGTTGGCGAACATCACCGTCTGGTCGTAGTCCTTGGTGGCCAGCGGCTCGAAGACGGACGCCGACTGGACGGGCCGGTACCCCTCGTCGTCGTACCGGAACCGGTCCGCGTACGGGAACAGCACCAGGGCCCCGACGACGCCCGTCGCGAGCACCGAGCGGTACATCGCGGCGCTGCTCGGGAACGCGGTGAACAGCAGGGAGACCAGAACCGTCAGGAACCAGTAACGGGCGTTGGAGACCGGGTTGTTCACGACGATGTTGAGCAGCGCCAGACCCGCCCACACCAGCACCGTCGACGGTGAGCGGCGGGCCCGGCGCGAGGTCACCAGGCGCCGTGTGTAGAAGAGCAGCGCCAGCAGCGCGGGGACCGTACCGAAGCCCTTCAGAAAGGCCGATCCCACATTCGACTCCGTGGACGCGACCCCGCTGGCCGCGACGGACGCGCTGATCTCCTGACGGCTGGAGAAGAAGACGGCGGGCCCGCCGAGCTTCAGCACGTAGTACGCGCTCGCCGCGAAGGCGAGCAGCACCAGCAGTCGCAGCCGCACCGGGTGCGCGGTGGCCGGGCCCGTCGTGCCGCGCCCGCCGGTGCGGCGCCGCAGCGGCCGCCGGGAGGCCAGCAGGGCCCCCAGATCGAACGCGGCACAGCCCACGAGGATCATCGCGACGGCCGTCACCAGATCCGAGCGGGGTCCGACCAGCGGGGTCGGCGTCTGCCCGATCACCGCCTGGGCGAAAGGCGCCACACCCATCGCGATGTACACGAACATCCAGAAGACGCCCTGGAGCAGCCGTCGCCGGGTGGACAGGATCATGGTGGCGAGGCGGGCGCCCGCGTAACAGGTCAGCGCGAGCTGGAGCCAGTAGCCGCTGTCCCGGACCCCCGTGCCGGGCTGCGCGGCGATCACGGCGGGCAGGAAGCACACCAGACCCAGGATCAGCGGCACGGCGAGCGCCCGCGACAGCATCGCCCATGCCATCGGCCGGGCCGGGGGCTGGAGCGGCCCCGGACCACCGCCGCGCACGGGTGCGGACGGCGCCGGTTCCTGCACGGACGTCATGCGTCCCCCGTTCCGTGGACCGGTGAACACTCTAACGAATCAGCCCACTTGGGAGGATGCGATGACTAGTCTGTGAACAGTCGGCCGAGGTCGAGGGAACCCTGGTGAAGATCCTGCACGTCGTCACACTGCACACCCCGGACCACGCCTTCGGCGGCCCGACCCGGGTGGCGCTCAACCTGTCGAAGATCCAGCGCGCGGACGGCGACGACGCCCGCATCATGGCCCTGGGCGACGGCTTCGGCGACGGCGAACTGCCGCGCGAGGTCGAGGGAGTTCCCGTCCACCTCTTCCGGGCCCGTCATCTGCTGCCCAGGTTCGAGGTCAGCGGCATCACCTCCGGCGCGCTGCTGCTGGCCGCCCGCCGCATGATGCGGGGCGCCGACCTCGTGCACATCCATCTGATGCGCGACCTGGTGACCCTGCCCGCCGCCCTGCTCGCCCTGGCCACCCGCACCCCGCTGGTCCTCCAGACACACGGCATGGTCGACCCGACCGAGAACAGGGTCGCCCGGCTCACCGATCTGCTGGGGGTGCGGACGGTACTGCGCCGCGCCGATGCCGTACTGCATCTGACGGAGACCGAGCGCCTCGATGTGAACGCCGTCGCCGCGCCCGTCCCGCTCACCCGCACCGTACGGCTGGTCAACGGGGTGCGCCCGCAGGAGCGCAAGCCCGCACGCGACCCGGACCGGCCCCCGACCGTCCTCTTCCTCGCCCGGATCCAGGAACGCAAGCGGCCGGAGGACTTCGTCGGTGCGATGCCGACCGTCCTGGCGGCGTATCCCGACGCGCGCTTCGTGCTGGCGGGACCGGACACCGGCGCCCTTCCCGGAACCCTGGAACTGGCCCGCAGGCTCGGGGTGTCGGACTCCCTGGACCATGTCGGACCGCTCGGCCACGAGGAGGTCCTCGCCGCCGGGCGGGAGGCGGACGTCTATGTGCTGCCGTCGATCGAGGAACCGCTCGGGGTCTCCGTGCTCGAAGCCATGTCCGTCGGTACACCCGTCGTCATCACCCGCACCTGCGGCCTCGGCCCCGATGTGGCACGAGCGGGGGCCGGCCGGGTGATCGACAGCCGGGTGGGCGAGGACGCGGCCAACGCGGAGAAGGTCGCCGCGGCGATCCTCGCCCTCCTGGAGCCCGGCGCCAACGAGGCGGCGGGAAAGGCGGCCTGGGAGCTGGTCGGTGAGGACTTCACCATCGGCGTCGTGACCGCCGCTCTCCGGCGGACCTACGAGGACGTGGTCCGCCGGAGGGCCGGCTGACCGCACCCGGCTCCACCGGCCTGGACCGGTGCGTGCGGCCCGGCCGGCACCGGGCACAGCTCAACCCGAGTGGTTCTCCCGTGACTTGAGCGCGATCTGCCAGCGGTAGAAGCTCATCGCCAGTGCGAAGTCGAAGCCCGCCCGCCCGTCCATGAAGCCCCGCCGGTAGAGGTACATGTACGCGAACGACACCAGCGGCTTGAACGGCGCCTTGTGGAAGAGCTGCCCCTGCCGGGACTTGACCTTCCGCACCTGCTCCTTGACGTCGGGGTGGTGCTCCAGCCATGCCTCCCAGTCGGAGTACCGGTTGTGCCGCTCGAACCAGGCGGTGACCGGATCGAGGTCCTGGTGCTCGATGGGACTGCGGAGTGAGCCCGCGGTCGGGGCGACCGGCTGGTAGTGGCCCTCGACCTCCCCGATCCCGGGCGCGTCGAGGTCCCCGACCTCCGGATAGTGGCAGCGGGTGCGGTCGGTCAGGGACCGCTTGCGGATGGTGTAGCCGTGCTTCAGCCGCTTCCCGGAGAACCAGTAGCCCAGTGGTATGTCATATGCCGCGGGTTTCGGTGCCGCCGGATCGGCGAAGATCTCCCGCAGTTCCGCCAGCAGACCGGGGCTGAGCCGTTCGTCGCCGTCCAGCAGGAGAATCCAGTCCAGGTCCGTGCGGACATGGTCCAGGCACCACTGCTTCTTGCGCGGATGCCCTCCGTCCCAGGTGTAGGTGATCACCTCGGCCCCGCACTCCTCGGCGATCTTCGCCGTGTCGTCGGTGCTGTGGGAGTCCACGACGACGACCGCCTCGAAGTGGCCGAGCACCGACTTCACCGCCTCGGCGATGTTCAGGCCCTCGTTCTTCGTGGGGATCGCCACGGCGATCGGCAGTCTGGTCATCCGGTCTCTCCTTCGGGCAGCCAGGCGTAGCAGCCTGTGGAGGTGAAGGTGCGGGCCGTCTTCGGGAGGGTGATCTCCACCCGCTTCCCGGAGCCGGAGGTGCCCGACCCCAGGTCCTTGCCGTCCGCCCCGGCGATCTGCCAGGAGCAGCTGTCGGTGGGGGAGACGGAGTGGTAGCGGCCCGGCCGCAGGATCTTGCCACTGTGCACGCCGTCCGGGTAGCCGCGGGCGGCCTCCTCCACCAACGCGCGGTGCTGGGTGCACAGATGGGCGATGGCGGGCTTCGCGTCCGGGACCTCTCCGGTCACGATCGCGCCGACGGCGGTCTCCCGGTCGGCCTTGACCAGATAGCCGATCCGGCCGCAGGTCTCCTGCCCGGTCTGGAGCACGGCGGCCGGGTCCATGCCCCGGGGGACCCGGTTCACCAGATACCCCTTCTGCTCCTCGGTGAAGGAGCCGGTGGCCGGGGTGATCCGGTCGGCGGGCACCTTCGGCGCCTCGCTCGTCGGTCCGGCGCCGGGACCGGACCCCGGTTCGGCGGCCGGGTCCGCGGCGGACGGTCCGGTGGCGGCGGGCCCGGAGGCCGCGGGGCTCCTGGCACCCGCGGCCTTCGAACCGTTCCCGTCGGCGGACGAGCCGCAGGCGGCCAGTGCCGCCGTCATCACGACGACGGCGGCACCGGCCAGGAACGGATACCGCATCAGCCATTCCTCAGGGCGTAGTGCGCGCTGACCTGCGAAGCGCTCAGCGCGGTCGGGTAGACGGCGGTCTCGTCGATCTGACCGGCGAAGTAGTTGCTGGTCGGACGGTTCGGCCAGCCGGACAGGTTGTCGCCGCCGACCCGCCAGTAACCCGGGTAGCTCTCGTTGGCCGTGTACAGCAAGTTCGACGCGCGCAGCTGCCCGTCGACGTACAGCGCCATGCCGCCGGTGCCCTGGGTGGCCACGACATGGTGCCACTTGCCGTCGTTGTACGCACCGGTCGTGGTGACGGTGCGGATGCTCCCGCTGCGTACGCCGAAGACCAGCCGCCCGTCGTTGCGCATGTAGACGTGCTTGTCGAACGTGGTGCTGTTCTGCATGATCTTGTTCGCGAACCCGATGATCTTCCCGCCGCGGGTGGTGGTGGTCTTGATCCAGGTCTCCGCGGAGAAGCGGGTGGGCTGCGCGTAGCGCTTGTTGCCGTACACGTACTCGTCGAGGCCGTTGAAGCCGATCGCCGTGGAGTCACCGGAGATGGCGGCCGGGGTCTGCCGGTAGGCCGGACCGTTGCGCAGGAACCCGTTGCTCAGCGCGCTGCCCGTGTCGGCGGCGAAGGTCGCGGAGCCCTCGTCGTAGCGCCAGTACAGCGAGGCCCCGTCCGCCAGCACCCGCGCCGGGTAGCGGTGCGTGGCGGTCGCCACGGTGGCCGACTGCGCCGGGGACTTGGCGCTCGTGTTGGTGCCGTCGCTCGCGGTGATCCGGTACGAGTGGGTCTCGCCCGCCGCCACATCGGTGTCCGCCCAGGTGAGCTGCGGCCGGTCCCAGAACAGCGAGTAGCCCGTCGTGGTGTGTACGGGGGTGCTCGCCCCGTCCTTGTAGATCCGGTAGGTCAGCTGGCCGTCGTCGGTGTCGAAGCTGGTCTGCCAGTTGACGGTGATCCGGTCCGGAGTGACCGTGGAGAGACTGACGTTGGGCACCCAGGGCGCTCCGGTGTCCGCCCCGTCGGAGAACCGGGTCAGCCCCTGCTGGGGCGAGCCGTTGACCGTGGTGAACTCCCCGCCGACCCAGAGGTAGTGGCGGCCTCCGCTGTCCGTCTGGGACATCGACCGGGGCCCCACCGGCTCCCCGATGCCGTCGTTCGTGTCCGGGAACCACGGCAGCAGCTTGGGGTCGTCGACCGACTGGGCCAGCAGGTGCTTGCGCTCCTGGTCCGGGAACTCGCCCATGCTGGAGCAGTCGTGGGCGTGACTGCCGCTGTACAGCACGCCCGAGTGGATCAGCAGCGCCTGTGTCGCCCCGAGGCAGGTGTCGCGCCACCGCTGCTGGAAGTCGTCCAGGTCGATCGCGATCCTGCCGTCGAAGACACCGCCGCCGGTGCCTTCGTTGGCCGTGTAGAAGCCGGTGGCGTCGGTCGTCAGGTCCTGGACCGTGGAGGTGTCCGGGATGAAACCGGGATAGCTCTTGGTCAGCGCGCCGGTGGTGGCGTCGACCACGGCCAGGGCGTGCGACTTGGTGCCGTTGACGGTGAAGAAGTCCCCGCCGAGCAGCACGTGCCGGCCGTCCGGGGTCACCTCGACCGCCCGTGCCACCTCGTCCGCGTTCGCCTTGAACGGCAGCAGATCCGCGCCCGTGGTGACGGCGGCGAACTTGTTCCGGGTCTGACCGCCCACGCTGTTGAAGTCCCCGCCCAGATAGACGGTCCCGTCGGTGACGGCGAGCGCCCGCACGGTCGCCGAGACGGAGATCTTGAAATCGTCGCGCGGGGTGCAGGTCGCGGTGTCGATCGCCGCGATGTTGCTGACCCCGACGCCGTTCACCGCACCGAACTGGCCCCCCGCGTACAGGGTTGCGCCGTCCGGCGAGAGAGTCAGCGCCCGTACGGTCGCGGTCCCCGACGACTGCGTGAACGAGAGGGTGCAGCCGGTCGGCTCCCCGGTCGCCGCGTCGAACGCCGCGAAGTTGACGGCCGGCCGTTCGGCGGTGCCCGGCGCGGCCTCCGGCGGACGCACGGTGGAGAAGGTGCCGCCCGCGTACACGACACCGTCCCTCGCGGCCATCGTCCAGACGATCCCGTTGGTCTGCCAGGTGGTGAGATCGTCCGCGGTGATCGACACCGGCGGGGTCAGCGCGGCCGTCCGGGAGGCGGTGACCGCGTTCGTGGTCAGGACTGCGGCCAGCAGGCAGAGGGCGATGGCGGCGGCCCGCACTCGGCCGCGTCTCCCAGGGCTTCGCCCCGTACTTCCGTTCATCATTCAGCTCCGAAGGTGAGAACGAGCTGCGGCACTCGGGCCGCGGTTCCTGCCTCGCCCGGCCGGACGCGGAGACGGTCCGTTCCGCTGCCGGTGAGGGCGAGTGAGTGGGCGGGGCCCAGGGCCCCGCCCGGTGCGGACGCGTTCGGCTCCACCGGGTGACCGGTGGGGTCCGAGGTCGCGCCGGTGTGGGTCCCCGGCACGGACGCGGCGGGCGCCGGCCGGGTGCTGTGGGGGAGTGGCGGCCCGGTCCTGGCGCCGGGGAGGGGCATGGCGGTGCGTGGCCCGGTCCGGGCGCCGGGGAGGGGCATCGTGGTGCGGCCGGCGGTGGCGCCCGGCCCTCTCACCGGTCCACCCGCACGGCGGCCCCGGTGAGCTGGTCGCTCAGCTGCCGGATGTCCGCGTCCACCATGATCCGGGCCAGCTCCCGCGACCTCACGACGGGCTTCCAGCCGAGCAGTTCCTCCGCCTTGGACGCGTCCCCGATCAGTGCGTCGACCTCGCTCGGGCGCTCGTACTTCGGGTCGTGGCGCACATGCTCCCGCCAGTCCAGGCCCGCGTGCTCGAAGGCGAATTCCAGGAACTGCCGGACGCTGACCCCCTCGCCGGTGGCCACCACATAGTCGTCCGGGGTGTCGCACTGGAGCATCCGCCACATGGCGTCCACATACTCGGGGGCGTACCCCCAGTCCCGTACCGCGTCGAGATTGCCCAGGTGGAGCCGGTCCTGGAGACCGGCCCTGATCCGGGCGACCCCGCGCGTGATCTTCCGGGTCACGAAGGTCTCGCCGCGGCGCGGGGACTCATGGTTGAACAGAATGCCGTTGACCGCGAACATTCCATACGCCTCACGGTAGTTGACCGTAGCCCAGTATGCGTACGCCTTGGCGACGCTGTACGGGCTGCGCGGATGGAACGGGGTGTGCTCGTTCTGCGGCGGCGGGCTGGCGCCGAACATCTCGGAGGACGACGCCTGGTAGATCCGGGTCTCGATGCCGCTGGCCCGGACCGCCTCCAGCAGCCGGACGGCGCCGAGCCCGGTGACATCGCCGGTGTACAGCGGGGCGTCGAACGAGACCCGGACGTGCGACTGCGCACCGAGGTTGTAGACCTCGTCGGGCCGGATGTCGCGCAGCAGATTCACCAGCGCGACGCCGTCCGCCAGATCGGCGTGATGCAGCACGAACGAGCGGTCCGCCTCCTCGGGGCCCTGGTAGATGTGATCGATCCGCTCGGTGTTGAAGCTCGACGAGCGACGTATCAGCCCGTGGACCGTGTACCCCTTGTCGAGCAGCAACTCGGCCAGATACGAACCGTCCTGGCCGGTCACGCCGGTGATGAACGCGGTCTTCGCCACGGCTCCCCCTTCTGTGTTCGCCCGAGGGGCGAGTCGGTCATCGAAATTTCGGACTTTGGAATGTTCTGCGGCAAAAGGTCTCGGCGAGGTGCGGCCGCTGGCACAATCCGAGCCATGACGACCGATCTCCCCGGCCCTCCCCAGGAACCCGTCCGCCCCCTACTGCGCCCCGGCTCCCGCATATTCGTGGCGGGTCACCGCGGTCTCGTCGGCTCGGCACTGGTGCGCCGCCTCACCGCCGAAGGCCATGAGGTGCTCACCCGCGGCCGCGAACTGCTCGATCTGCGCGAGGCGGCGCCGACCGAGGCGTATCTGCGCGACAGCCGGCCGGACGCCGTCGTCCTGGCCGCCGCCAAGGTCGGCGGGATCATGGCCAACAGCACTTCTCCGGTGCAGTTCCTGGAGGACAACCTCCGCATCCAGCTCAGCGTGATCGCCGGAGCGCACACCGCCGGGACCGGGCGGCTGCTGTTCCTCGGGTCCTCCTGCATCTACCCCAAGCACGCCCCCCAGCCGATCCGCGAGGACGCGCTGCTCACCGGCCCGCTGGAGCCGACCAACGAGGCGTACGCCCTGGCCAAGATCGCCGGAATCACCCAGATCCAGGCGTACCGGAGGCAGTACGGCGCCGCGTACATCAGCGCCATGCCCACCAATCTCTACGGGCCCGGCGACAACTTCGACCTGGAGACCTCGCACGTCCTGCCCGCACTGATCCGCCGCTTCCACGAGGCGAAGCGGGACAACGCGCCCGAGGTCACCCTGTGGGGCTCCGGAAGCCCCCGCCGCGAGTTCCTCCACGTCGACGACCTCGCCGCCGCCTGCGTACGGCTGCTGGAGAGCTACGACAGCGACGAACCCGTCAACATCGGCTGCGGCCAGGACCTCACCATCCGGGAACTCGCCGAAACGGTCCGGGAGGTGACGGGGTATCAAGGACGGATCGCCTGGGACGTCTCGAAGCCGGACGGGACCCCGCGCAAACTCCTCGACGTCTCCCGGCTGTCCTCGATCGGCTTCACACCGCAGATCCCGCTGAAGGACGGCATCGCCCGCACGTACGCCTGGTGGCTCGGCCGGTCCGCCCCCCCGGCCTGACCGTCCACCCGGCCCTCGCTCCCGCATCGGCATGCCCGCCCGCTCTCAGTAGGCCCCGCGGCCGTCGGTGACGGCGCGCACCGTACGGGCGAGAAGCCCCATGTCCGTGGCCACCGACCAGTTGTCCACGTACCAGAGGTCCAGCGAGACGGTCTCCTGCCAGGACAGGTCCGATCGTCCGCTGACCTGCCACAGCCCCGTGAGACCCGGTTTGACCGCGAGCCGCCGGTGTTCCCGCTCGTCGTAGCGGGACGCCTCCTCCGGCAGTGGCGGGCGGGGCCCCACCAGGGACATGTGTCCCATCAACACATTGATCAGCTGGGGGAGTTCATCGACGGACGTGCGGCGCAGCGCCCGGCCGATCGGTGTCACCCGCGGATCGCGGCGCACCTTGAACATCGGCCCCGCGCCCTCGTCGGACGCGACGAGCTGCGCCTTGCGGCTCTCCGCGTCCGCCACCATCGTGCGGAACTTCCACATGGTGAACGGCTGGTTGTGCTGGCCCTGGCGGACCTGGCGGTGGAACACCGGGCCGCGCGACGACACCCGCACACTCAGCGCCACCGCCAGCATCAGCGGGGCCAGTAACAACAGCCCGAACAGCGCGCCGCACCGGTCCAGCAGCACCTTCACCGCCGCCTGCGGGCCGCGCCGCAGCGGCGGCGAGATGTGCAGCAGCGTCAGGCCGGCGACCGCGACGGGCCTGACCCGACCCGCCGCGACACCGGAGAGCTCCGAGAGCACACACAGGGCTATGCCCCCGTCGTGCAGCCCCCACCCCAGCCGCCGCAGCCGGTCCCCGGTCATCCGGGGCCCGGGAGCCACCAGCACCAGATCCGCCTCGTGGGCGAAGGCCCCGCCCAGCACCGTCGACACGTCGTCGTCCGCCGGGCACGAGGCCAGCCGCCCGGTGACCTGTACGTCGTGCTCCAGTGCCACCGGACCCACGGGTATCGCGGCCACCACGTCATACCCGTGGCCGGTACGGGAGGTGAGCAGCCGCACCGCCCGGTCGACCCCCGTCGCCTCGCCGACCAGCAGGACCCGCCGTGCCTGCCGCGCGGTCCGCCGTAGCGGCCGCAGACCCGTGACGAGGGCGGTCAGCCCCAGTCCCGGTGCCAGCGCCACGATCTCCGTCGCCGGGTCCACCGAGCCACCCGTCACCGTACGCAGCACGGCGAGCGCACCGATGAGCAGCAGCCAGTCGCCGGGCACGCTCAGCGCCCCGCCCGGCTCGGCGCGCGGCCGGTCCGCGTACCGGCCGCGGCAGGCCCGCAGCCCGGCCCAGACCAGCCCGCCCATGACCGCGGCGCCCAGCGGCCCCGACTGGTCACCCGCGCGCAGGAGCAGCCAGGCCGGCACGGCGAGCGCCAGGGCCTCGGTCAGGGCGAGCAGGGACGGACGCCGTCCCGCCCCCTTCCCGGCCCTGGCCGGGACCGAAAGGCCGCGCCGCACGGTCGGGGCCCGCCACAACTGCTCCGGTGCCACGGTGCGTGTCCGGGACGCGGCGGTGCGGGGGCGCGGCGCGCCCCGGAGCCCTACCGGTCCGGATGTATCGGTTTCGGGTATTTCGACATGCCCCATGGACCCCCCAGTCACGGTCGCACCCCAGAAACGCGGCGCATCCGCCGATCCCATGGACTGACGGATGCGCCATCGCTCGGTGCACGATATCCACACAGGTGCCATTTCGCTGGAGTTCTCGTGAAGTTCAGACACATCGGAGGCATGGCCGCGGCATCCCATTCGTGATTGATCTCGGCTTCTGTGTACGGGTGTTGGGATTTGAAGGATTTGAGCAAGCGCTTGCGGCCTCCCCGGTGAGGGTCCGACGGCTGATCCAGGGGCGTCAGCGGTACGTCAGCGGTACGTCAGCGGAACGGCAGGGCGGGGCCGCAAGCTGTGACCAGACCACGGACCGGATGCCCGGCAACGGACATCGACCACAGACCCACCGCATCTCACGGGGAGCCCCACATGCGTACCTCCATCCGCCGCCCTGCCGTTCTCGCCGCGACCGCCGTCGCCGCCCTCAGCATGGCGCTCACCGCCTGCGGTGGCGACGACAGCGGCAAGAAGGACGGCGCCGCGCCCGTCTCGGCACCGAAGGCCGCCGAGGCCGCCGAGGGCGAAGCGGGCACGGGCACCACCGGATCGGGTACCGAGGGCGCGGGAACGACCGGTTCGAGCACCGCGGGCTCGGGCACCTCCGGTTCGGGCACCGCCGGTGCCACCGCCGGTGCCACGCAGGCGGGCGCCAAGAAGAAGGCCGGTGTCACGGCCCCCGCCTGCACCGCCAACGACGTGAAGGTCACCGCGGCCAAGCAGGACGGCGTGCCCACCACGCACATCACGCTGACGGCGAAGAACACCTCGGGCAAGACCTGCACCCTGCTCCAGTACCCGCTGGTCGCGTTCGGTGACCTTCCCCAGACCTCCAAGGACGTCCCGCCGGTCGCCAAGAGCAAGCCGGGCACCCCCATCGTGCTGGAGCCCGGCGCCCCGGCCTACGCGGCCGTGCGGATCAACAACGGAGGCGTCGACGAGCAGAACCACGCCGTCACCTCCTTCTATGTGAACCTCTTCGCCGCCGACGGCCCCGCCGAGGGCAGCAAGACCGTGACCGCGCCCAAGGGCGGCATCGCCGTCGACGACGCCGTCGCGAAGACCGGCTACTGGACGTACGAGCTGCGCAACGGCGCCGACGACTTCTAGGACTCCGCGCACCACAGGCGGTTCCGCGGTCACCCGCTCATCGAGCGGGTGACCGCGTCCGCGCTGCGCCGGGACCCCAGGGGCCGGCTCAGCCCTCCGGGTCGAAGGGGATGCCGGACGGCTTCGCACGCGCCAGGTGCCCGTTGAACTGGCCGTCCTTGATGCCGAGGAGAGCGCTGCCGAAGTCCGCTGCGGCGAGCTTGTCGCGCAGTCCCCCGGGGTAGCCGTTCCAGCCGACGAGCGTGGGGTACTGCCATGTGCCCCGATGGTTCTCCGGCGGGTCGTCGTGGGCGGCGGCGGTCCGGAAGCAGTGGGTGCTCCCCCCGTCCTTGTGGTAGACGACCTTCGGGTGCGAGCCCTCGAACAACACCTCCGAGCGGGGGTGGACCGCGAACCCGCCGTGGGCCGAGGTGGACACGTACTCGACCTGGTCGCCCCGGACCCAGACCACGACGTGCTCCCAGTCGTGGCGGTGACCGGCGCTGCCCCCGCCGAGCGAGACCTGGTCCTTCTCGAAGTAGAGCGCGTACATGTAGGCGCACCAGCCGTTGTTGCACTTCTCCCGGGAGTAGCTGTTGCTGTTCTCCAGGTCGGAGAGGTCACGGCAGTTGCCGTTGACGTCCCCGCCGATCTTCAGACCGGGTGCGATGGTGCCGTCGGGTCCGATGGCCGGGCTCGCGTAACACCCGTCCCTGTCGTAGTCGAAGGCCGGCTGGAACCGCAGTTCGGCCTCCCCCGCGTTGCCGGGCAGTGCCGGGGGCGGAGCGGCGTGGGCCAGTGCGGGTGAGGCCAGCACCAGCACGGCCGCGGACAGCGCGGTGGCCGCGCCCTTGAACAGTGTCCGGGCCCTTCGGCCCGTCGGTCGTCGCCTGTCGGTCATGGTGTGGGTCCTCGGATTCGTCCGGGCGGGAATGTGCCGTGGGGTGGTCGAACGGGTGGATGCCGTGGGCCCGCCGCGTCGTGCGCGTACGCACAGGGGCGGCGGTGGAGGGCCGGCTTCAGCTCTCCTGGGCGGCGTTGAGCAGGTCCAGGGCGCTGTGCTGACAGCCGTTGCCGGTCAGGGTGAAGGGACCGGCCCAGTGCGGGCCGTACTGGGCGAGCGGGTTACTGTTCCTCGCCCGGAGGGTGGCGGCCTGACGGTCGAGGTAGGCGCTGTAGGGGTGGTCCGGCAGATAGGTGTTGAGGATGCCGAGCCCACGGGCGTAGGCGCCCTTGAAGGAGTCGCCGTCGGACGTGCACCCGGTGCCGTCGGGCTCGTACGGCTCGTGCAGGGTCCCGCCGGGGTTGAGATGGCCCGACGAGGTGGAGGAGCCGGCCAGGGCGCGGGCACTGTCCAGCAGCGCGTCGTCACCCGTCGCGCGGTGCAGTTCCGCGAGACCGGCCAGGATCACTCCCTGGTTGTAGGTCCAGGTGGTGTCGCCGTTGTTCGCGCAGGCGGAGTCGAGGCCGTCGTTGACGGTTCCGCCCGAGTTGATCATGCCGCTCCTCCGGAACCAGGCCCACTCGTCCTCGGCCCGCCGGAGATACGTGCTGTCCCCGTCGATCCGGTTGTGCAGGGCGGCGTTGAGCTGGAGGTAGAGCTCGTTGGTGACGGCGTTCTTGTAGGGCTTGTCGGTGGCCCACTGCACCCCGCCGCCGCACGTGGAGGTCCAGTAGTCGTGCATGTGGTCGGCGTCCGTGCGGGCGGTCCGCAGATACCGCGCGTCGCCCGTCAGGTCGTACGCCGCCACCCAGGCCAGACCCCACCAACCGGTGTCGTCCAGATAGGAGTTGGTGAAGTCGCCGTCCTCCTCGTCGATCAGCTTCCCGTACGTCTCCGAGATCGCGTAGCGGTAGCTCGGCATGCCGCTGATACGGATGTTGTCGATCAGGGAGGTGAGGGAGGTCGCCGATGTCCACCAGCCGGCGAACTTCCCGGAGTCGCGGTCGTACCCCATCATCAGCGCGGTCGCCGCCGCCGTGCTCGCGCTCCATGCGTTCCAGTCGGTCCTGGCCCAGCCGGTGCAGGCGATCCCGGCCCGGTCGCCGGCCTTGCCGCAGGCCCGCAGCGCGCCGATCCCGCCGGTGTCCCACTGGTCCACGTTGTACATCAAGGTGCGCCACCCGGCCGCCCCTTGCGGGACGGCGGTCGCACCGAGCCTGCTCCCGGAGGCCCACGACCGGCCGCCGTCGAAGGACCGGTCCAGCCAGACCTGGTCGCCAGGAACGGCGTTCTCCACGGAACCCCACCCCATGACATCGTTGTCGGAGAGATGGAGCGCGAGGGTGCGGCCATGGAGGGAGGCGGTGACCGGGGTGCGGTCTCCCGCGGCGAGGCGGGGGTCGCGGGTGTCGCAGTACGTGTTGCACACCTGGCCGGCCTCCCGGGCGGCCGGCCGGTCCGCGTCCCGGGCCGTCTCCAGGCGGACGGCCCAAGATGTCTCCCGGGGTGCGGCCTGGGCCGTGGCGGGCGGGATGCCCGTGGTCAGCAGGGTGAGCAGCGAGACCGTCAGGGCCGCTCTGCCGACGTATGACGTGCGCGTGGGGAGCACGGCGGGGTCCTCCAGCGTTCTCAAGGGAGCGTGCGTCTCGCCGCAAGAGAACCGGCCTCGGCCTGTCCATGTCAATGACGTCTCTCGCGTACGAGTCCGGATCGGGCCTCGTCGGGCCCTCATCGAGCACGGGGCGAGGCCCGGTGAGACCCGGGTCGGGCCCGCGTCGGGTCCGCGGGCCCAGGGGGGTGCACCCGTGGTGCGGATCGGCGGCGGTCATGGTCGTCGGCGGCGTGCTGTCGGACGGGGAGGGGAGAATCGCGGCATGCAGATGAAACTGACCGCGATCACCCTCGACTGCCCCGACCCCCCGGCACTGGCCGCGTTCTACCGGCAGGCCACCGGGTTCGGGCTGCACCCCGATTCCCACGAGGACTTCGCCGGTCTCACGCGCGAGGACGGCCTCTTCATCGGCTTCCAACGGGTGGACGGCTACCGGCCTCCGCAGCGGCCCGGCCAGGACGCTCCGCAACAGTTCCACTTCGACTTCGCGGTCGATGACCTGGACGAAGCCGAGTCCGTACTGCTGGAGTTGGGCGCGGGAAAACCCGAGCACCAGCCGGACGCCGACCGGTGGCGGGTCTTCACCGACCCGGCCGGGCACCCCTTCTGTGTGACGGCGAAGTGACGTCGGGGCCGCTCGGCACGGTCAGTTCGCGTCGGCGCCCGCGGCCGGGGGCGAGCCGTCGAGCGGCCGGAGGAAGCGGCGCTCGTACCGCTTGATGCAGCGGGTTCTGCGCGCCAGTTCGAAAGCCTCCTGGCACTCGGGGTCGGACATGCTGTCCTCGCGGTACTTCTCGTACCTGGCGAGGCTGGGAAAGGAGAAGAGGGCGTAGGCGATGTCGCTGTCGCCCTCGCTCGGCAGGAAGTAGCCGTGGTGCGTCCCGCCGAGGCGGTTGACGAGCCCCACCCAGCGGCGACCGTACTCCTCGAAGTCCTCAAGCCTGTCGGCGTCGATCTCGTACCTGAGATGAATGGTGATCATGCCCCCATGATGCCGCCCGGCTCCTTCATGCCCGGCTCCGACCCGGCCCCCGGCGCCCTTGCCCTTCCCTTGTCCGATCCCTGCCCGTCCCCTGCCCGTCCCCTGCTCGTTCCGCACCGGGCGAAGGCTCTCCCGGTGCGGCCGTGGAGGCGGGGAACGGGCGTTGTCAGTGGTCGCACGTAGGTTGCTCCGTGTCCCGCCGTTCTGGCGCGGAACCCCCTTTGGCGTATGAGGAGATGGCGCGTTGTCTGATTGGGAGAGGTCGAGCACGGCACGGGTGATACCACCCGCACGGCCGCGCAAGCTCGCCAAGGTCCCGTTCGTCGAACTGGCCGACGGACGGGTGCAGGGTGTGGTGTCCAGCGGCTCGGACATCGGACGGGTCTACGTCTCGTCGGTCGCCGCCGGGACCTACGCGTTCGCCTGCAGCACCAACAACAACCGGCCCTGCGGTGGGGCGCGGGGCGCGTTCTGCAACCACATCCGGGCCATGCTCAACGAGGCGGTGCTCCAGTACGGGGCCGCACGCGTCGCCCGCTACCTCAAGGTGGAGACCGCCGACGAGGAGCTGAGCGGACCCGTCATCACGGCGGGCATGAGCGCCGCTCGTCCGCCGATGGGGGATTCCGGCGCGTCCGCCGCCGTCTTCAGCCGGTTCCTGCGGCACCTGGCCTACCTGGAGCTCGCGCCGGACACCGCGCCGTTGCCCGAGATGCAGTGGTTCCCCCCGACCAGGGCGGTGGCGTGATGCGTACCGACCTGCTGACCGGGACCGTTGACGGGCTGGACGAGGCCATGGAGGCCGTCGACGCCTTCGACCGGGCCCTTGTCGCCGGGCTGCTCCGCCCGCAGTCCGGCGGGGAGGCCGGCCCGACCGCGCTCGCCCGTGCCGTCGCCGGGACCCCGCTGGCCGCCAGGGTCGCCGAAGCGGCCGGGAAGGCCATGGCCGGAGCGGCGGGCGAGGACCACTTCGTCGCCCTCGCCGCCGTCCGTACGGCACTGCTCGGCTCCGTCCACGACGCGCTGATGTGCCGCGTCGACGAGGCGACCGGCCGGGTCCGCACGGACGAGGACGTCCGGGCCCCCGAAGGACAACAGGCGGCGAACCTGCTCACCGCCGCAAGGGCGTGGCTGTCCGAACTGGCGCGCTGCGGATGGCGGGGCATCGACCACGACCTGGTCGCCGGTTCGGCGGAGATCGTCTCCGCGATGCTTCCGGACGCGGCCCTGCGCCGGCCGGCGACGCTCCTCGACGGCTTCGCCGCCGAGCTGGCCGCGTCCTGCCCCGGCGCGTCCCTCGAACGGATTCCCGTACGCCGCTGGGCCGACCTGTGGTCGCGCGGCATGCTGCTGACGCTGCCCGGCGCGGCCGGCGTGCCCACGACGGGTGTGGCCACCGGCCGCCTCCTGCCCCTCGGCGTCGACACACAGGAACATCCGACCGCGGTGCAGGCCCAGGTGTACGCGGTGTTCGAGCCGGCGGACGGTTCCGCACCCCGCCTGGTACGTGCGAGCGTGTCGGTGCCGAAGCCGGACACGGTGGTCGGAGCCGGTCTCTGGCAGCTGCTGCGCCCGCGCATGTCACTCCTGGCCGCCGTCGGCGAGGGCCGCTCGATGGACCTGACCGGCATGCCGGTCACCGCGGAGGGCGACCTGATCTGGAGCGACGAGCACGCCCGCCCGGGGGAGCCCGCCGACGCCTTCGCCACCGCCCGTGTGGCCCTGTCCACCGCGACCGCTTCGCCGACCGCGCCCCTGGACCGGCACCCGGCGCGCATCGCCGAACCCGTCTTCCTGGAGGGCTACACCGCCCGGGAGGATGACGACGGCACTCTGACGTTCACGCTCGCCGGGCACGACCTGTCCGTCGACGGCGACCGGGTTCCGACCGCCGGACCGCTGACCCCGGAAGCCGTAGCCAAGTCGAACGCGTGCATCGGCCTGCTCCGCTGGGACGCGGGCACGTTCAGTGTCCAGCCGCTCGCCGTCGAGAGCACCGTACGGAAGAAGGCTGCCGCGCTCCACGCCGGGGCCTGGGCCGGGGGTACGGCGGACAAGGCCGGGGTCAAGGCGGAGAAGGCCGCCACCGATGCCGCGGCGGTGCTGCGCGAGCGCGCCGGAAGGCTGTTGCGGAAATGACCGACCGGATCCCTGGGGAGACCTCCCAGGACAATCGCCGTCAGGTCATGTACTGGCGTCTGCTCGCCCGGCTCTTCGACCCGGAGGAGCAGGCGACGCTGGAGTCGGCGAGCCTCGCCGTCATCGAGGACATCGGACTGCCGCCCGCTCTGCTGGATCCGCAGGCATCCATCGATTCGGTCGTACAGCGCCACCCGGAGCTGACCGCCGAGTTCGACGGCCTGATGGTGCCCGGATCCGACGACGGAGCCGGGACCGCTGAGACCGCTGAGGCCGGGACCGACGGCGGTGACGACGACGGCGACGGCGTCAGCGGCGGAGACGGACGGGACCGAGCCGCCGAGGTGCGGCGTGCCGCGCTCGTCTCGAAGGTGCTGCTCAACGTCTACCAGCCGCGTACGGGCACCGTGACCGCCGGACAGCTGTCCCGCTGGCAGTCCGACGCGGGCTGGCTGGAGCGCGCCCTCGGTTGCAGGCCCGGCGAACTGCGCGGCGGCCGGGCCGCAGGGGCGTCGGGTCCGGGCGTCTCCCCGACCGGTTCCGGCGGACGCGGCACGACGCCCGACCTGAGCCGGCTGATCCCGGAGATCGGCCCGGAGCTGGGCTCCATCGAAGCCGACCTCGTCAAGCGGATGCGGCTGCGGGAGGTGCTGGCAGACCCCCGGCTCGCCGCTCGGCTGACCCCGAGCATGTCGCTGATCGAGCAGCTGCTGCGCGACAAGGACAACCTGTCCGGTGTGGCACTGACCAATGCCAAGGCCCTGATCCGGCGCTTCGTCGACGAGGTCGCGGAGGTGCTGCGCACGCAGGTGGAGAAGGCCACGGTCGGAGCCCTGGACCGGTCGGTCCCGCCCAAGCGGGTGTTCCGCAATCTGGACCTCGACCGCACGATCTGGAAGAACCTCACCAACTGGGACCCCGAGGAGGAACGGCTCTACGTCGACCGTCTCTTCTACCGTCACACCGTACGCAGGACGACGCCCCAGCGGCTGATCGTCGTGGTCGACCAGTCGGGCTCCATGGTCGACTCGATGGTCAACTGCACCATCCTGGCCTCGATCTTCGCCGGTCTGCCCAAGGTGGACGTCCACCTGATCGCCTACGACACCCAGGCGCTCGACCTCACACCATGGGTGCACGACCCCTTCGAGACGCTGCTGCGCACCAACCTCGGGGGCGGGACCGACGGCACGGTCGCCATGGCGCTGGCCCAGCCGAAGATCGCCGAACCACGCAACACCGTCGTGGTGTGGATCTCCGACTTCTACGAGTGGCAGACCGAGCCGCTGTTCGAAAGCATGGCCGCCATCCACCGCTCGGGCGCCAAGTTCATCCCCGTCGGCTCGGTGACCAGCTCGGGCCGCGCCAGCGTCAACCCGTGGTTCCGGGAGCGCTTCAAGGACCAGGGGACGCCGGTGCTCTCCGGCCACATCCGCAAGCTCGTCCACGAACTCAAGACGTTTCTCACGTAGGGCGTCCGCACCTCACGAGCGTACGTACCCGCTCACCCGGCGCTCCGAACTCGGAGCCCAGCAACCCGAACTCAGACCGAAGAACCTCGAAAGGCCCAGACATGTCCGACCTGTTGCGCGCCCCCGCCGAGATCAAGTACGCCGAGGAGCTGCAGTGGCTGGAGTCCCTTGACGACGGCCCGAAGCCCTTCTCCTGGCGTCTGTCGCCCAAGATGGTCCGTCTGTTCATCCTGGGTTCCGAGCGCTCCGACGGCCTCGACCGGGAGATTCCCCAGAAGTGGTACGGCGACCGCAGCCTCGTCGAGCGGGCCATCGTCACCCTGGCCTCCGATCGCGGTCTGCTGCTCATAGGTGACCCGGGAACCGGCAAGAGCTGGCTGGCCGAGCTGCTGGCGGCCGCGATCTGCCGCGACTCCACCCTCGTCGTGCAGGGCACGGCGGGCACCACGGAGGACCACATCAAGTACTCGTGGAACGTGTCCATGGTGATCGCCAAGGGCCAGTCGCGGGAGTCGATGATCCCGTCGCCGATCATGACCGCCATGGAGTCCGGCGCGATCGGCCGCTTCGAGGAACTGACCCGTTCCACCAGCGACGTCCAGGACGCGCTGATCTCGATCCTGTCGGAGAAGTACATCTCGGTCCCGGAGATGGACAGCGACAACATCGTCTTCGCCAAGCCCGGCTTCTCCGTCATCGCCACGGCCAACAGCCGCGACCGGGGTGTCAACGACCTCTCCTCCGCGCTCAAGCGACGCTTCAACTTCGTCCGCATCCCGGTGGTGACGAACAAGAAGAGCGAGGCGGAGATCGTCCGCTTCCGCACCGAGGAGCTGCTGCGCCGGCACGAGATCGAACTGGACGTGCCGCCGACCCTGCTCGACGTGCTGTTGCAGAGCTTCGCCGATCTGCGGGCCTCGGCCGCCGCGGCCGGCAGCGACGACGAGAAGCTGGAGTCCGCGTTGTCGAGCGCCGAGCAGATCGGTGTGCTGGAGGACGCGATCCTGCACAGCAACTTCTTCGGTGAGCGCGAGCTGACGGCCCGCACCCTCGCCGCGTCGCTCGTCGGCTCGCTGGCGCGGCGCGAACCCGAGGACCTGGCCATCCTCAACAAGTACCTGCACGGCGTCGTCGAACCGCGCAGCAAGGCGGAGGGCGGCTCCTGGCCGGAGTTCCTCGAAGGCGGCCGCGACGCGATCGCCACCCTGTCGTGAGCCCCGTGAGCCCCGTGAGCCCCGTGAGCCCCGTGAGCCCCGTGAGTCCTGTGAGCGAGGGGGCGACTTTCGAGGCGTTGCGGTCGCAGCTCCAGGAAGCCGCCGCGGAGTTCGCCGACGGCCCCGACGCGCTGGAGGGCATCCTCCTCGGCCTGGTCGACGACGTCGACCGGGCGGTGCGCGAACCGCTGGAGATCTTCCCCGTCTGCCACCACTCGCCGGCATCCGCGACGGCGATGGCCAGGCGGCTGCGGGAGAAGCGGCCCAAGGTCGTCTACCTGGAGCTCTGCGAGGACATGGCGCCGCTCCTGTCCGAGCTGCGCAACTGCAGACTCCCGGTGGCGGTACAGGCGTTCGCCAGCGAGATCGACGGCTTCCCGGCCGAATGGGCCCCGCTGTCCGTCGTCGCACCGATCACCGAGGCGTCGGCCGAGTACCAGGCGATCGCCTACGCGCTGGACACACCGGGCGTCGAGCTGGTCCTCGTCGACCGTTCCTCGGACCATGTGTTCCAGTGGCAGACGCGCGGGACGCGGTCCGCCCGGCCCGCCGACCCGGACGCGCCGCCCGCCGAGGAGGAGGCGGCGCTCCACGGCGACGCGGTCGGCGTGGAGATCGGCGACCTGCGGCCCCGATTCGCCGAACTGGAGACGCACCTGCTGCACCGCGGCAGGGTGCGGCACTGGTCGGAGTGGTGGCACCAGTACGTCGAGCTGCCGCTCGGGGACAGCGACCACGACACCTACCGACAGGTCATGCTGCTGATCGGCAGCCTCTTCCGGCGTCTGGCGCCCGGGGACCCCGAACGGGTCCGCGTGGACGAGGACCGGGAGCGCTACATGTGGACCCGGATGCGCGAACACCTCGCCGCGTCCGGCACCGACCCCGCGGACTGCCTCTACGTCTGCGGCGCGTTCCACGCCTCCAGCCGCGTGGCGGAGTTCGGCGTCCACGGCACCGGCGGCTTCGAGATCAGCCCGCCCAGCGCCACCACCTGGCAGCACGGTCTGATCCCGTCCAGCCACGCGGCGATCGAGGCCCAGTTCGGCCTCGCCGCAGGCTCCGTGTCGATCGCCGCCACCCAGTGGGCGATGAACCTCAAGCGCACCGGGGTGAAGCCGTTCCGGCTGGCGGGACAGGCGGGCACCAAGAAGCCGGCGAAGCCTCGGAAGGCGGCCGCTCCGGCCGTCCCCGGCGCGGCGCCGGACATCTCCACGGACAAGCTCTCCGGTTTCCTGCGACGCCCACCCGCACTCGACCGGCTGGACGAGGCCGAACTGCTCGGCTGGTCGGTCGAGATCGTGCGCTCCGCGCGCCGCAACGGCTATCTCGCCTCCACCGCCGACGCGATCGCCGTGTTCGAGACGTCGATCCTGCTGGCCGGGATGCGGGACCGGGCCAGGCCCACGCCGTACGACTTCCAGGACGCGGCGATCACCTGCATCGAGAAGGAGACCGTGCCCGGCCGGCGCGACGTGCGCCGCCTGGTGGAGATCCTGATGGGCGGCGACCGGGTCGGCCAGGTCGGCTACGACTCCCTGCCGCCGCTGGCCCGCGACGTGCACGACCGGCTGGAGCCGCTGAATCTGAAGCTCCAGCAGCGCGGTGTGCGGCGGGCGTTGCTGGACATGTCCGCCCGGCCGGAACTGGAGCACTGCTCCGACGTGCTCTGGATGCTGCGCCGCCTCATGCCGGACGGCGCCGCCCGGCCGATCATGGGGGAGCGGGACCTCGGCAAGCGCTCGATCCAGGAGTCCTGGGACCTGGCGCTGGGCACGCACCAACGGGCGCTCATCGAGCTCGGGTACGAAGGCGTCAGCATCGAGCAGGTCCTGGAGCAGCGCCTCCGGCGCACCGCCTACGCCCCGAACGCGACCACCGCCACCGTCCTTGAGGCCGTCGAGGACGCGGTGCTCCATCTGCGCGGCGGCCGTCTCGCCGATGAGCTGGGCACCCGTGCCCTGGAGGTGCTGGCCACCGAACGCAGCGTCGACGGGGCGCCGGAGGTGCTGCGCCGGGTGCGCAGGCTGCTGGCGTACTACCGGATCAGCCGTCCGGTGCTTCCCTCATGGATCGAGTCGTTCGCCAAAACGGGGTACGCGCACTACTGCACCCTGTTGCCGACCGCGTTCACCGACGAGGAGGCGACCGCCCGGCAGGTCGCCGCGATGCTGGGCTTCCTGTTCAGCATGGAGAGCCTGGCGCTGTCGCTCGGCTGCGACCGTACCCAGCTGGAGCTGGCCTTCGCACAGTCGCATCCGCAGGAACCGCCGAAGGTGGCGCTGCTGTGGGCGGCGCAGGTGCAGCTCGGGCAGCTCTCCCGTACGGAACTGCGCGCACGGTGTGACGCATTGCTGGCCGACCCCTTGGTGGTGCAGGTCTATCCGCGCTACCTCAGCGGATTCCTGCACGCGCTGGACCCGGTGCCGCAGCTGGCCGACTTCGTCGTGGAGGCGGTGTCGAACGCGTTCGCACGGCTGCCGGACCCGGTGCTGCTGCCCTGGCTGCCGACCCTGATCGGCACGCTGCGTGCGGACGGGTCCGAGCTCGCCCCGCTGCTGATCCGTGAGGCCGGACGGGTCTTTCCGGGCCGGCTCGCGGCACTGGACGCATGGGTGCCGCCGTGGCAGGCCCTGCCGGACGCGGCAGCACCGCCACAGGCGCCCGCCGGGGGCAGCCGCGCCGTGCTGCTCGCCGCCCACCCCGCGACCTGCGACAGCGTGGCGGAACTGCTCGGCTGCGACGGAACGTGGGACACCTCGGCCCCCGGCCCGTCGTCGGACGGCGCGGTCCTCGCGGGCCGCCACCCGGACACGGCGGCGGCACTGGAGGCACTGCTGACGCACGCCTGACGCCTGTAACCCCGATTGAAGACTGCCCGATCGACGCCTGAGCCCCGACACCGGGCACCTGAAGCCCCGAAACCGGGCACCTGAGGCCCCCGACACCGGGCACCCTGAGGTCCTGGCGTTCAACGCCCGGTCCCGAGGGGGCGGGCAGCCCCGCACGCCGTACCCACGCTCGGTGGCGCCCCGGAGTATCCGGGGCGCCACCTGATGCCCGGCGCCCGACGTGGCGCCTCGGGGAGTACCGAGGGCGCTCCGGGCGGTTACCGGACACCCGGCCCACCGTCGGCGCGCGGCGCCGCTGGCCGGAATGACACCGACGGTGGTCCGGCCGACCGTACTTCCGACACCTGAACGGATGCCCGGTGAAGCACCGAGGTGTGGTGCGTAGCGCTGACAACGCCAGTGGTGAGCCCGTTCTTCTCCCACGCAGCGGCCCATGGAAATGGTCTTCCCGACGCTTCCACGACAGCCACCCGGCGGCGCCCCGTCCGTCCTCGCCGACGAATCCCTTTGGCCACCTGACGATTGTCCAAATAGTGGGGCACG
The DNA here is from genome assembly GCF_035917275.1 of Streptomyces sp. NBC_01237. Taxonomy (NCBI): domain Bacteria; kingdom Bacillati; phylum Actinomycetota; class Actinomycetes; order Kitasatosporales; family Streptomycetaceae; genus Streptomyces; species Streptomyces sp. NBC_01237. The sequence goes on from NZ_CP108508.1 coordinate 7,023,050, forward strand.
TCCAAAAACGCGATCACTCTAAGGTGGAGGGGTTCCCGACTTTCTGCTCGTCGCCGACCGGGGCTGAGGAGAGTTGTCATCATGGCCATCGTCCATATGCCCATTGTTCGCGCGCCTGTAATGTTTCCGGGGCCGGGGCATGTCCGGTGCGCCCGATGCGAGAGCTGGTCGCGGTGACCGATACCGTTCCTGCCGGTCGGGACGCCATCGACCCGTATTCGGACAACAGCTCCGCCGCGTCTGACAGACGAATGGCCGGACCCCGGGAAAAGGTCTTCGGAAGTGCACGGTGACCGATCGCCTGGGCTTCAGTCTTACGCAACTGCGATATTTTGTTGTATCCGCTGAACTCGGCAACATATCGGAGGCCGCGGAGAAGCTGTGTGCGTCACAGTCAACGGTTTCGTCGGCGGTGATGAGGCTGGAACGCCAGCTCGGTGTGCAGCTGCTTCTTCGCCATCACGCCCGCGGGGTCACCCTCACTCCCAGCGGTCGGCACCTCCTGGGCGAGGCGCGTGCGTTGCTGGGGCAGGCCCTGAGCCTCAAGGCCCAGGGTGACGCCCTGGCGAGCGATACCGCCGGCCGGCTCGACGTCGGATTCTTCTCCTCGATCGCCCCCTTTCTGCTGCCCCTGGTCCACCGCACGACCAAGGAGCGGCATGTCGCACTGCAGTTGAACGTCTACGAGGAATCCGCGGACCGGCTCCTGGAGTTCTTGCAGGACGGCCGATGCGAACTGGCGGTGACGTATGACTTCTTGTCCGTCGGCGCCAGGTTTCACCCGCTGGCCGATCTGCCCGTGCACGCCCTGGTCGCCGACAGCGATCCGATGGGCAGGGCAGGCTTCATCGGGTTGAGTGAATTGGCCGCCCGTCCGCTGATCGCTCTGAACGCTCCGGCCGTACTCCAGCATTTCGAGATGATGTTCGCTCGTGCCGGCGTCTCCATGCCGCAGGTGATGACGACCACGAGCATGGAGACGATGCGCGGGCTGGTCGCCGAGGGTTCCGGGTTCGCTCTCATGTACCAACGCGCTTCGCACACGATGACGTTGGGCGGCGGAAGGGTGCGGGCGGTCGAGATCGCCGGGGACATTCCCTCCGTGTCCCTCGGTGTGGCCATGATGCCCGATCTGACGCTGAGCAGCCGCGGCAGGGCCTTCTTCGAAGTGCTGAGATCGACGGTCTCGACCGGCCACGAAGTGCATTCCCTCGTGTGAACCGGAAGACCCTTCGGCGTAACCGTCGAGAAGAAATCCATGTGACCGTCGAGGAGTCTCCCGTGCAGCCCACTTACGGTACGAAGAGCGGTGCCGAGCAGGTCGTCGTCCTCTCCGCGAGCACGCCCGAACAGCTCACGGCGTCCGTCGACCGGCTGGCCGGGTTCCTCGACCGTCACCCCGACACCGACCTCGCCGACCTGGCCTTCACGCTCCAGGCCGGACGGACGGCGATGACCGAGCGGTACGCGGTCGTGGTGTCGTCGACCGCGGAACTGCGGACCAGCCTGCGTACGGGCCGGGGACGCCGGGGCACCGTGGAGGCTTCCGGCGGTCTGCTCGCGCAGATCACCGGCGGCAGCGCGCTGCCGGAACTGCTGGTGCAGCGGTGGATCGCCGCCGGGAGGCTGTCCAGCCTCGCGGCACTGTGGGCGTCGGGCGTCGAGGTGGACTGGGAGCGCCTGCACCGGGGCGCGCCACGCCGGGTCGTGCCGCTGCCGACGTACCCGTTCGCCCTCCGGCTCACCGACGCCCCGCGCGAGGAGTCCGGCGACGCCCTCTCCGTCGCCCCGCCCCGTGACAGCGCATCCGTCGACGGCCCGCGCCCCCGCCTGCTCACGGGCACGGAGGGCGAACGGTGGAACCTCTCGCGCGGTCAACTGACCATGTACCGGGACCAGCAGCGCTGGTCGGAGCCGACCGCCTTCAACCTCCCGATCCTCTTCGAGATCCACGGCAGCCTGGACGAGGCGGCCCTGGAGCGGGCCATCCGCGCCCAGACGGAGATCCACCCCGTGCTGAGCGCGGTCTTCGGCGAGCGGGACGGCGTGCCGTACATGGACATCGACCCGGCCCGGGGCCCGTCGTTCGACCGGGTCGACCTCGTGGCCACCTCACGCGTCGGGCAACTGGCCGAGTTGCGGGCACTGGTCGACGTCCCGTTCGACCTGGCCACCGGCCCGCTGGTCCGGACGCACCTGGTTTCCCTTGCCGGGCAGCGTCGCCTTCTGATGATCACCGTGCACCACATCCTGATGGACGGGACGTCGACAGCGGTCCTGATCCGCACGCTCAAGGACGCCTACCGGGGCGGGGGAAGCCTGAGCCGGGCCACCTACGGCGACTTCGTCGTCTGGGAGGAGGCGATGCTCGGCGGCCGAGGAGCGCAGCGGCACCGGGACTACTGGGTCCGTGAGCTGGCAGGGCCGCGTACGGCGCCCGCGCTGCCGTACGACCGTCCGTTCGACCCGAAGCGCATGCCTCGTGTGGACGTGGCGATGATCAAGCTGTCGCCGACGCTGGTCACCGCACTCGCCGACAGGGCGAGGGAACACCGGGTCAGCGTCGCCACCGTGCTGTTCGCGACGCACGCGCGGTTCCTGCACCGGCTGACCGGACAGAGCGACCTGATCCTCGGCCTGACCGCGGCCGCCCGCTACGAGGAGCGGTTCAAGGACGTGGTCGGCCAGTTCGTGAACTGCCTGCCCATCCGCTGCGAGGCCACCGGCGCCTTTCCCGAGCTGCTCAGATCCATGCAGCGCAAGATGGTCGCCGGTATCGAGCACGGCGCCTATCCACTGCTGGAGATCACCCGCGCGCTGGGAGCGGAGCACGAACCGCTGGTGCTGACCAACTTCCTGTTCCAGAACTTCGACGGCGCCGACCTGCTCACCAACGATGCCCCGGCCGGCCGGGGCGAGTTGGACCTGCGGATGTTCGACGACCTGCCCTACGCCGGAGAGTATGTGCTTTCGATGGAGTTCTATCGGGAGGGCGAAGGGTACAAGGTGTTTCTCAAATACGACGCGAACGTATTCGACGAAGCCACGGCGCAACGCATGATCGGCGAGTGGCATTCGGTCATCGAGAACGAGCTGGGTGCGCAGTAGGGGCTGTCCCGTAATCCCTGGTGGATCAGCGCCCGCCGGGGATTACGGGACAGCCCTCGGGGAGTAGCGCGGTCGCTGCCGCGTTTCCCTGGAAGGCGCCTTCGGCCATGAGCCGCCGGCGCCACCGAGCCGGGTTCGTCCTCCGTCATCATGACGAACCCGGCGTCGGTATCGGGCACTGTCCGTACGAGGGCGGCCGTCAGACCAGGGTCTTGAGCACGGCCGGGTCGTAGGGCGCGGTCGGGGCCGGCTCGCCTCGCAGCGTCTTCACCGCCCAGTCCGGGTTGGCCAGCAGCGTCCTGCCCACCGCGACGAGGTCGAACTCGTCGCGCCCCAGACGGGCCACCAGCTCGTCGATGCCGGTCACACCCGCCTTCGTGGTGAAGCCCTGGGTGAAGTCGCCCTCGCCGTACTGCTGGTTCAGGCCGACCGAGCCGACCGTCACGGTGGCCTTGCCGCTGAGCTTGCGCACCCAGCCGGCCAGGTTGAGGCCGCTGCCGTCGAACTCGGGCTGCCAGTAGCGGCGTGTGGAGGCGTGGAACGCGTCGACACCGGCCTCGGCCAGCGGGGTCAGCAACTGCGCCAGCTCGTCCGGACTTTCCGCGGTCCGGGCCTCGTATCTGCCGACCTTCCACTGGGAGAGCCGGAAGAAGACCGGGAATCCCGGACTGACGACGGCACGGATCGCCTGCACGATCTCGGAGCCGAAGCGGGCGCGGGAGGCCGCGGCGCCGCCGTAGCGGTCCGTACGCCGATTGGTACCGCTCCACAGGAAGTCGTCGATCAAGTAGCCGTGCGCACCGTGCAGTTCGATGCCGTCGAACCCTAGTCGCTCGGCGGCCGCGGCGGCCTCCGCGAAGGCGGCCACCGTGTCGTCGATGTCCTTCTGGGTCATGGCTCTCCCCGTCGGGGCACCGTCCAGCCCGAGACCGGACGGCCCCTCGGCGGGCGGCTCGGCGACGGTGCGCACCACTCCGGTGTGCCACAGCTGCGGAATGATCTTGCCGCCGGACTGGTGCACCCGCCGCACCACGTGCGCCCAGCCGGCGAGGGGCTCCTCACCGTAGAAGTGGGGAACGTCCGCGTACGCACCGGCGGCGGCGCGGTTGACGTAGGTGCCCTCGGTGATGATCAGCCCGACCTGGTTGGCCGCCCGGCGGGCGTAGTACTCCGCGACGTCCGGGCCCGGCACGCCGCCGGGGGACTGCATTCTGGTCATCGGGGCCATCACGATTCGGTTGGGAAGCATGAGATCGCCCACGGTGAACGGCTCGCCCAGGCTGGCCATTGTTCCTCCCGAGTTGTCGGCACAACTTTCATAAACATTCCGAGTGCGCCATTTTCCCCAACTGGCAAATCGCCTTCCGCTCTGCGGAAAACGTTGTGGCCGCACATCGGTAGTTCATGATTATCGGCCCTGCTGATCGTCACGTCCAGTCGCCAATGATGGGGCGGAGGTGTCGATCGGCCATGGATCGCATGAGGCGATCCAATGCATCGACATAATCAGCTTGACCATGTCAGCGAGATCATTGATAGTGGTTCAAGTGATTCCGCGTCGCCATGATCGACTGGAATGAACTCCCATTCTGAAACGCAACCGAGAATTGTTTCTTCTTGCCGGTCAATGTCGCGGACAGGGTTGTTGGGACAGGAAAGGGGGGAATTCGGAATGAGTCAGAATCGCCTTGCCGCACAGATTCCCGAAGATGTGGAAGGCAAGCGGGTCGTGGTCACCGGCGGAAGCCGCGGGATCGGTGCGGCCATCGTGCAGAACTTGCTCGACGCCGGCGCCAGCGTTGTCACCTCCGCCCGTAACGCCACGGAAGACACCCCGTCCGAAGCCACGTTCGTGAAAGCCGACCTCAGTACTCCCGACGGTGTGCGCGCGTTCGCGGAAGCCGCGCTGGACACGCTCGGCGGAGTGGACATCATCGTCAACAACGCGGGTGGGTGTCGCGCCTTCCAGAGCGCGCTGGACATCGAGAACGACTGGCAGTACACGATGGACATCAATTTTCTCGCCGCCGTCCGGATCAATTCCGCACTCGTTCCCTCCATGCGTGCGAGTGGGGGCGGGGTCGTCGTACATGTCTCGTCCATCGCCACGATTTCCTCCTACCCGATGATCCTGCATTACGCTGCCGCCAAGTCCGCACTCGAGACATACAGCAAAGGCCTCGCGGTCGAGTTGGCGCCGCAAGGCATCCGTGTCGTCGCGCTCTCCCTGGGGAATGTGATGACACCGGGAGCGGACGAGGCGCGCGACAGGATTGTTGATTATCTCGGCAGCGACGCGGATGCGGATGCGGCCGATTGGGCCGATGAAATTCCGCTCGGCCGGCTCGGCCAGGCGCAGGACATCGCCGACGCGGTCGGCTTCCTCGTCTCCCCGCGCGCCTCGTGGATCACCGGCAGCACCCTCGTCATCGACGGCGGGCGGATCGCCGCCCTGTGACCTGCGGCGAAGCGGTCGCCCCGAGGACTGTCCCGAAATCCCTGGCGGGCGCGCGACGGCGGCTACGGCACCTCGCGGCGTTGTCGGAACGCCCGCATGCAACCCGTATGCGGACCTCCCTCCGCCCTGCGACGCACCGCATCCGACGCCGCGCGCCGATCCACCAGGGATGACGGGACAGCCCTTGGACGAACCACCAGAACCACGAACACCGTTGGACCATCACCACGCATTCATCGGTATCCGTTTGCCAGGACTGGAAGGACTGACACGATGACCGCGACAGGGGAAGGGGTTCGGGCCTACCCGTTCGGTCCGATCGACCGACTCGACGTGGACCCGAAGCTGGCCGAGATCTGTGCCGAGCAGCCGGTACTGCGCGTGAGCCTGCCCTTCGGCGGCGACGCCTGGCTGGTCACGCGGCACGCGGACGTCAAGGTGGTACTGGCCGACCCCCGGTTCAGCCGGGCCGCCGCCGTGGGCGATCATGTGCCCCGCACGGTGGCCGTCGGTCTGCCCAGCACCTCCATGCTGAGCATGGACCCGCCGGAGCACAGCAGGCTGCGGCGCCGGGTGGCCAACGCGTTCACCGTGCGCCGTATCGAAGCGCTGCGCCCGCGCGCCCAGCAGATCGTGGACGGCCTGGTCGACACCATGATCGCCGCAGGACCGTCCGCCGATCTCACCAGGACACTGACCTGGCCGCTGCCGATCACGGTGATCTGCGAACTGCTCGGTGTACCCGTCGCCGACCGCGACCGGTTCAACGACTGGGTCGACGGCCTGCTGATGCTGTCCGACCCGGCGCAGTCCGCGCAGGCCCGGGGCCATCTCAACGAATACCTCGCCGGTCTGATCGCCGTCCGCCGCGCCGACCCCACCGACGACCTGCTCGGCGAGCTGGTCACCGTACGGGAGGAAAAGGACCTGCTCGCCGAGGATGACCTGGTCAGCCTCGGGGTCAGCCTGCTGTCCGCCGGGCAGGAGGCCACCGCCAACCAGCTCGGCAACTTCGTCTACACGCTGCTGACCAACCCCCACCTCTGGCAGGACCTCGTCGACGATCCCGGCTTGATACCGGACGCGGTGGAGGAACTCTCCCGGATCATCCCGATCAGCGCGACCGCGGGCTTCACCCGCATCGCCACCGAGGACGTGGAACTGAGCGGGCAGATCGTCCGCGCCGGCGACGCGGTGGTCGCCGAGCTGGGACTGGCCAACCGGGACCCCGAGGTGTTCGACCACCCCGAGGAGATCGACTTCCACCGGGGGGCCGTTCCGCACCTCACCTTCGGGCACGGTGTGCACCACTGCCTCGGCGCCCAGTTGGCCAGGATGGAGCTGCGCATCGTGCTGGAGACCCTGATCCGCCGCCTGCCCGGCCTGCGCCTCGCGGTGCCGGTCGACCAGATGTCGTGGCGGACCGAACGCCTCATCCGCGGGGTGGCCGCGCTGCCGGTCACCTGGTAGCGGGACCCCCTCAGGAGTTCCACGGGCCACGGTGCCGACGCGGCGCGCGTCGACACCGTGGTCTCCGTGAGCGACGGCATACGGCTTCACACTCGGTCGGCACATGCGATGTATCTGCTATCGGCTCGGCGACGTCCATATGCGTGGCGCGCCGACATCACTGGGACGCTACGGAGGGCTGTTCATGGCCGTACCACTGGACGCGATCACCGCGGCGGTGCGTGATCCGGACAAGGGGCTCGCCGAGGTCATGGCGACCGTCATGGAGGGCTACGGGGACCGGCCGGCCCTCGGCGAGCGCGCCCGGGAACCCTCGACGGCGCGTCTGCTCCCGAGGTTCGACACCGTCAGCTTCCGCGAGCTGTGGGCACGCGTCCGCGCGGTCGCCGGCAAGTGGTACCACGACCCGGACTATCCGCTGGCCGCGGGTGACCGGATCTGCATCCTCGGCTTCACCAGCATCGACTACGCGACGCTCAGCCTGGCGTGCATCCACCTGGGCGTCGTGTCCGTGCCCCTGCAGCCCAGCGCGCCGCTGTCCCAACTGCGGCCGATCATCGCGGAGACCGAGCCGCGCGTCCTCGCCGCGAGCATCGAGCGCCTGGACACCGCTGTCGAAGCCGTGATCGAGGGAACCGCGATCGAGCGCCTGCTCGTCTTCGACTACCACCCCGACGTCGAGGACCAGCGCGACGCCTTCGCGTCCGCCCGGCGTCGCCTGGCCGAAGCCGGCAGTCAGGTGGTCATCGACACGCTGGCCGCCGTGACCGAGGACGGAGCCGGGCTGCCACAACCTCCCCTGTTCACCGCCGAGCCGGGCGACGATCCGCTGGCCATGCTCATCTACACCTCCGGCAGTACCGGGACCCCCAAGGGGGCCATGTACACACAGCGGCTGGTCGGCACCGCGTGGTACGGGTTCACCTACGGGGCGGCGGACGGGCCCGTGGTCTGCATCCACTACATGCCGCAGAGCCACCTGGCCGGCTGTTATGCGCTGATGGGCTCGCTCGCCCGGGGCGGTGTCGGCTACTTCACCGCCAGGAGCGACCTGTCCACCCTGTTCGAGGACATCGCGCTGGTCCGCCCCACGGAACTGACCATGGTTCCGCGCGTGTGCGACATGCTCTTCCAGCAGTACCAGAGCGAACTGGACCGGCGGGCCGGCGAGCCGGGTGACCTGGAGACAGCGGTCAAGACGGACCTGCGGGAGAACTTCCTGGGCGGGCGCGTCACCAAGGCACTGGTCGGGACCGCACCGCTGTCCGCCGAGATCGCGGCCTTCGTCGCGTCCTGCCTGGACGTCCACCTCCACATCGGTTTCGGTTCCACCGAAGCCGGTGGCCTGCTGCTCGACTCGGTGGTGCAGCGCCCGCCGGTGATCGACTACAAACTGGCCGACGTCCCGGAACTGGGCTACTTCTCCACGGACCTGCCGCACCCGCGCGGGGAACTGCTGCTCAAGACAAGTGCCATCATCCCCGGGTACTACAAGCGGCCCGAGATCACCGCCGCGGTCTTCGACGAGGACGGCTACTACCGCACCGGCGACGTCATGGCCGAGCTCGGACCCGACCGACTGGCCTACGTCGACCGCACCAAGGACGTCCTGAAGCTGTCCCAGGGCGAGTTCGTGGCCGTCTCCCGCGTGGAGACCGCCCTTCTCGGCAGCCCCCTCGTCCGGCAGATCTTCGTGTACGGCAACAGCGAGCGCGCCCACCTCCTCGCGGTGGTGGTGCCCACCCCGGACGTGCTGGCCAGGGGCGGGGAGGACATCGAGTCGCTCAAGCCGCTGCTCAGCGAGTCGCTCCAGCTGATCGCCAAGGAGGCCGAGCTCAACTCCTACGAGATCCCGCGCGACTTCCTGATCGAGACCGAACCCTTCAGCGCCGGGAACGGGCTGCTCGCCGACAGCCACAAACTGCTGCGCCCCCGGCTCAAGGAGCGCTACGGCGAGGCCCTTGAGCGGTTGTACGCCGAACTCGCCGACGGCCAGGTCACGCAGTTGCGCGAGCTGCGCCGGTCCGGGCCGGACCGGCCGGTGCTGGAAACGGTCGGCCGGGGAGCCCAGGCACTGCTGGGCTGCCCGGACACGGACCTGCGCGCCGACGCGCACTTCACCGACCTGGGCGGGGATTCCCTGTCCGCGCTGTCCTTCTCCCACCTCATGAAGGAGATCTTCCGCATCGAGGTTCCGGTCGGGGTGGTCATCAGCCCGGCCAACGACCTGGCCCAGGTGGCGAGATACATCGAGGCGGAGCGCGCCTCCGGGGCGACCCGGCCGACGTTCGCCTCCGTACACGGCGAGAACAGCTCCGAGGTCCGCGCCGGTGACCTCACCCTGGAGAAGTTCGTCGACCCCGCGACGCTCGCCGCCGCTCCGACGCTGCCCCGCCCCGACGGTGCCGTACGGACCGTCCTGCTGACCGGAGCCAACGGCTATCTCGGCCGGTTCCTGTGCCTGGAATGGCTGGAGCGGCTGGCGCCCGCGGGCGGCAAGCTGATCTGCGTCGTACGCGGAAGCGACGCGGCCGCCGCGGCGGAACGGCTTGAGCGGGCCTTCGACAACGGCGACGCCGAACTGCTCCGGCGCTACCGGGAGCTGGCCGACGGGACCCTGGAGGTCCTCGCGGCCGACCTCGGCGAACCGCACCTGGGCCTGGACGGGGGCGCGTGGAACGCGCTGGCCGACACCGTGGACCTGATCGTCCACCCGGCTGCCCTGGTCAACCATGTGCTGCCCTACGACCAGTTGTTCGGACCCAACGTCGTCGGCACGGCCGAACTGATCCGGCTGGCGCTCACCACGCGGCTCAAGCCCGTCACCTATGTGTCCACCGTCGCCGTGCGGTCCGGCGCCGCGGCCGGGGCTCTGGACGAGGACGCCGACATCCGCGGCACCAGCCCGGTGCGGCGGATCGACCGGAGTTACGCCAACGGGTACGCGACCAGCAAGTGGGCCGGCGAGGTCCTGCTCCGGGAGGCACACGACCTGTGCGGCCTGCCGGTCGTGACCCTCCGCTCGGACATGATCCTCGCGCACAGCACCTACCAGGGGCAGCTGAACGTGCCCGACATGTTCACCCGCCTGGTGCTCAGCCTGGTCGCCACCGGCATCGCACCGGGCTCGTTCTACCGGACCGGGACGCGTGCGCACTACGACGGCCTGCCGGTCGACTTCACCGCCGAGGCCATCACCTCGCTCGGCGCGCGGGCCACCGAGGGCTACCGGACCTACAACGTCCTGAACCCGCACGACGACGGCATCTCGCTGGACACCTTCGTGGACTGGCTCACCGAGGCAGGTCACCCGATCCAGCGGATCGACGACTACGACACCTGGCTCGCCCGCATCGCGGCCGCGATCCGCGCCCTGCCGGAGAAGCAGCGCCGGAACTCGCTACTGCCCCTGCTGGACGCCCTGGCCCGGCCCGAGGAGGGCGTCCCGGGCTCGGTGATCCCCGCCGAACGGTTCCACGCCGCCGTGCGGGCCGCGAAGATCGGTCCCGCCCAGGACATCCCCCATGTGTCACCGGCCCTCATCCGCAAGTACGTCACCGACCTCCGCCGGCTCGGCCTGCTCTGACGGCTGCCCCGCATTCCGACGAGACACAGGGAAGGAGACTTCGATATGGAGCAGACCATCAGCGGCACGGCGGTACGGTTTCTGCGGCGTCTGGAGGTGTACGACTTCGCCGACGCCCGGGCGATGTGCACCGACAGGGCCACCGTGTGGCAGAACGACGGCCAGGGTGAGCAGCCGGTGGACGAGCGGCTGCGGCAGTTCGGTTCCTTCGCGGCCACGGTCGATTCGCTGCGGTTCGACGTGGTCCGTCAGTTCCGGGACGCCGACGAGGTGCTCCTGCAGTACCTGCTCCACCTGGTCACGGCCGACGGGTCACGCAGTGAGGTCCACGCGGTGGTGCACTTCCGGTTCGAGGGCGGACTCATCGACCGGATCGAGGAGAACATCTACACCGTGCCGGAGGAGAAGGACGCCTGATTCCCCGTCGGCGGAGGTGGAGCCGGAGGTCTGCGGAATGGCCGCCGAGGGTGTCAACCCGCTGCGGAGCGCGTCACCCTCACGGGAGGCGGACAAGGGTGGTTGCGACACTCTTTTCGGCCGTTGGAGGGGTGGCGGCAGGTACAGGTGTGCCCGGTGCGTTCTGGGTGATGTGCGTATGGCTGCCGGGGCGGACGTGGCGCCGTCGGCCCCGGCGGACGGGTCCGGCAAACCGGCCGTGCCGGATTGGCCCGGACCCAAGGGCATTTGCTTTCCGTATCGCTTGAATTGCGTTGTGCTTTCGGTGGTTACCCCTCCGCCGAGGCGCAGACCCCTGGTCCGGTCGGCGGAGGATGCCGACCGCCGCCGAACCTAGGGGAATTCAGTGACCACACCTCCACCGGCTCCGCTCCGGGTCGCACTGGTCAACGGAAGTTTCGAAGAGCCCGTCGTCACCGGCTTCGAGATTCTTCCGGACGCGTCACAGACGCAGGCAGTCAAGCGTGTACCGGGCTGGCGCACCACCTCGACCGATCACATGATCGAGCTGTGGCGTTCCGGCTTCAACGGCGTGCCGGCCGTGCACGGCTCCCAGTTCGCCGAGCTGAACGCGCGCCAGGTCGCCACGCTCTACCAGGACCTGCCGACCACGCCCGGCTCGAAGCTGTACTGGAGGCTGTACCACCGCGGACGGCAGGGCCAGGACACCATGGCACTGGACATCGGCACACCGGGCTCCGCGGTCGAGCAGCGGCGCTTCACCGACGGCAACAGCGCCTGGGGCTACTACACGGGCACCTATATCGTCCCGGCGGGCCAGACGCTGACCCGGTTCGCGTTCCGTTCCATCTCCGCCGCCGGCGGAAACCAGGGCATCGGGAACTTCCTGGACGGCGTCTTCTTCGGCACCGCCCCCTATCTGGTGCTCACCAAGACCGCCATCCCCATGGGACCGCTGGAGGTGGGGGACGTCCTCACCTACCGCATCACGGCCAGGAACGAGGGCGGAGGCGCGGCCGAAGCGGTCGTCCTGACCGATGTCATTCCCCCAGGTACGACGTACGTGCCCGGATCCCTGCGCATCGTCGACGGTCCCAACGCCGGGCCGAAGAGCGACCGGGCCGGCGATGACCAGGCGTCCTTCGACGCCCAGGGCAACAAGGTGGTCTTCCACCCGGGCAACGGCGCTTCCGGCACGCAGGCGGGCAGCCTGCCCAACACCGAGACCCTGCCGGGCGGCACCACCGTGGAGTACCGGGTCACCATCGGCCGGAGCGCGGGTGGCCGGCGGGTCATCAACAGCGCCACCGCCGCCTACGAGAACCGCCTCGGCCCGACCCCCGAACCGCTGACCGCCACGTCCAACGACGCGGTCACGGAGGTCAATCCGGCTGCCGACCTGGCCGTGGTGAAAGCGGCCGACGCGACCACGGTCACCGAGGGACAGACCGTGACCTACCGGATCGCCGTGCGGAACACCGGGCCGAACCGGGCTACCGGTGTGACCGTCACCGACCGGCTCCCCGACCACCTCACCTTCCTGACCGCCAAGTCCTCCTCCGGAACCTACGATCCGGCGACCGGGCAGTGGACGGTGGGTGACCTGGCCGTCGGCGCCACCGCCACCCTCGTGCTGCGGGCCAAGGCGACCGCCCCCGGCTCGATCACCAACACCGCCACCGCCACCGCATACGAGAAGGACCCCGACCCGACGAACAACTCCGACGCCGTGACCATCTGCGTCGAACGCGCCCCCTCCTGCTGTGACCCCTGCTCCGGTCAGGAGTAGCCGCCCAGCCGCTACGCCAGGTCCAGCAACTGCTCGTAGAAACCGCCGAAGCCGTGCGCTTCGTCGATGAGGTGGATCTCCAGGATCCAGTGGCAGCGCCATCCGGCCCGGTCGGTGCGCCGGATCGGATGGCCGTTGTCCGGGGTGACATAGGAGTCGGTCCTCGCGCCGTCGATCATCTCGTGGGGGAACTCGCCCACCAGGTGGCCCGCGTGCCATCCGCCCAAGGCCCAGCCCGCCTCGGCGGCCAGGCGCTCCACTTCGGCGTACAGTCGGCGGCCGGTGATGTGCGGGTCCGACCGGAAGGCGCTCCGGCCCGCGGCGAAGACGGTGGCCAGGTCGTCGCGGAGCCGGTGCTTGTCCGGGTCGTCGCCGAAGACGAAGGTGCGGCCGAAGTCCGCCTCGTACTCCTCGAAGATCGGTCCGAAGTCGGCGAACGCGATGTCGTCCTCGCCGATGATCCGGTCCGGGGGGTTCTCCTTGTACGGGAACAGCGTGTTCGGGCCCGATCGGACGATCCGCTTGTGCCAGTGCTTCGTGGTGCCGAACATCTCGTTCGCGAGGTCCCGGATCCGGTCGCTGACCTCCCGCTCTCCCGCCCCGGGTGCCACCAGGCCCCGTCGTTCGACCTCGGCGAACAGGGCCTCGGCCTTGCGCTGTGCCTCCACCAGGCCGAGGGCGCGCAACTGCTCGTCCATACGGTCGGGTACTCCCATGGTGCTGTTCCTCTTCCTCACTAGCGGGTTGCGCGCACGATGACGAGCGAACCGTCGTAGGCGGGCCGCGTGCGCAGGTGACCGAATCGCCGGTCCCAGGCCCCGGAGGCCAGGTCGCGGCGCAGTGTCACGTCGAAGCGTTCCCGCACCTCGTCGTCGACGAAGCTCCACGCCGAGCAGCCCTGGCGGGCGGCGGGATCCAGAAGCATCTCGGGCCGGCCGTAGTAAGCCTCGTCGAAGCCGTCGGTGCAGTCCAGCGGAATCGGAACGGTCCGGATGGTGCCGGTGCCGCCGAGCGCGGCGGTCAACTCCTCGACGGGAGGGTGGCGGCGGGCCTCGATGTCGAGGACCTCGGGCGCGTACCCGTACAGCCAGAAGTCGCGTACGAGATCCGGGGCGCGGGTCAGGACGACGACCGGGCCGTGTGTGACGCGCCGGATCTCGCGCAGACCGGCTCCCGGGTCGTTCCACTGGTGGACGCCGAAGAGGGCCATCGCTCCGTCGAACTCCCCGTCCGCGAAGGGCAGGTTCTCCGCGACGGCACCGACGGCATGGACGGCATCGACGGCCCGGGTGAGCCGGGCGGGGCGCCGGGCGCGCGGGGGGCCGGACGGTTCGACCGCTGTCACCGTGTCGGCGGCGCTCCCGGGGGACCCGGCTCCCGCACCGACGTGGAGGACATGGCCGGCGCCGTCCAGGGCCTCGGCGAGGAACTGGGCGATACGGGGGTCGGGCCGTCGGCGGGCGGTGCGGCCGGAGCCGGTGGAGCCGTGGCCGATGTCTCCGGCGCGGATGTCCCGGGCGCTGCCGTCACCGCACTTCGAGCCCGTGGTCATGCACGGCTCCCTCCGCCTCCGGGTACCGGACGCACCCTCGTTCATCCTGCATCCGAGAGGGCTGTTCCGTAAACCGGATGGCAAATGCTTGTTCTATCGACCGAAAACCCCACAGATGCGGTCCTGGAGGATGTGTCCTCCCGTCCGATCGGCGGGTGAGCCGCATGCCTGTCGGGCGCAGCCGTGCCCGCACCCAGTGGCGAGTTCGGGGGTGCGGGGGCCCGATCAGAGGGCCACGGCGGTGACTTCGGTGGCCTTCACACTCGTCCACACCGGCACTCCGTCGGCCAGGCCGAGTTCGGCGGCGGACTGCGGGGTGATCTCGGCGACGAGGTCCGGTGTCCGGTCCGACACGATCAGGACCCGGAGCCGGCTCCCGCTGGCGGTGATCTCCCGTACGGTCCCGGACCAGACGTTGCGCGGGCTGCCGGTGGGCTTGTCGCGGTGTACGGAGACGGCTTCCGGGGCGATGACCGCGAGCGCGGGAGTGCCCGCCGGCAGGGGGTCGGCGACGATGAGGCGGCCTCCGCCCCGGAGCCGGAGCCCGTTGTCGGTGGCGGTGCCGGGCCAGGCGTTGCGGCCGAGCATGCGGGCGACCCAGGGGGAGCGGGGGTGGCGGGCGACATCGGCGGGCGGGGCGTCCTGGAGGGCGCGCCCGTCGTCCAGGACCAGGACCCGGTCGGCGAGTGCGATCGCTTCCACGGGGTCATGGGTGACGATCAGGCATACGCCGCCGAAGCCGTCGAGATGGCGGCGGAGGGTGTGCCGCACCTGGGCGCGGGTCGTCTGGTCGAGGGCGGCGAGCGGTTCGTCGAGCACGAGCAGCCGGGGGCGGGCGGCCAGCGCACGGGCGAGTGCGACGCGCTGGGCCTGGCCCCCGGAGATCTGGGTCGGCCTGCGGTGCGCGAGATGGCCGACGCCGAGACGGTCCAGCCACTCCTGGGCGTGGCGACGGGCCTCGGCGCGCGGGACACCGTGGGAACGAAGCCCGTAGGCGGTGTTGGCCAGTGCGTTCACGTGCGGAAAGAGGGCACCGTCCTGCGGCACCCAGGCCACGCCCCTGCGGTGCGGGGGGAGCGCGGTGACGTCGGTGTCGCCGAGCCGGAGTTCGGCGTGGGCGCGCGGGGTGAGGCCGAGCAGGGCGCGCAGCAGGGTGGTCTTGCCGGCGCCGTTGGGGCCGACGACGGCGATGGTGGTTCCGGCGTCCGCGTCGAGGGTGAGTTCGTTGAATCCGGTGACCGTGGCGTGGAGCGGCCAGCTCCCCCCGTCGCCGTCGAGGTGGGGCGCGACCGCCGCGGTGGCGTATGTGTCCTGCGGGGCGGAGCCGGATTCGTCCGCCGGAACGTGCGGCCGGGCGGCGGCCCTGTCCGGGGTGCCGGTCCAGCGTCCGCGCAGGGCGATGAGGACGACCATGGCGATGGCGAGGAGGAACAGGGAGACCGACGTGGCGGCTTCCGGGTCGTCCTGGAGCAGCAGGTAGACCTGGAGGGGCAGCGTCTGGGTGGTGCCGGGGAGATTGCCCGCGAAGGTGATGGTCGCGCCGAACTCACCGAGTGCGCGCGCCCAGGTGAGGGCGGCGCCCGCGGCGAGCCCGGGGGCGACCATCGGCAGGGTGACGGTGAGGAACACCCGTACCGGCGAAGCTCCCAGGGAGGCCGCGGTCTCCTCGTAACGGGGGCGCAGCCCGCCGAGTGCTCCTTCGAGGCTGATGATCAGGAACGGCATCGCGACGAACGTCGCGGCGAGGACGGCGCCGGAGGTGTGGAAGGGCAGCGTGATGCCGAACGCGTCCTCCAGCCACGGCCCGAGCAGCCCGCGGCGGCCGAAGGCCAGCAGGAGGGCGACACCGCCGACGGTGGGCGGCAGCACCATGGGCAGCAGCACGAGGGTCCGGACGAACGCCTTGCCGGGGAAGTCGACCCGGGCCAGCAGCCAGGCCAGGGGAACACCGAGGACGAGGGAGAGGCCCAGTGCCCAGGCCGAGACGATCAGGGAGAGCTTCAGCGCCTCGGTCGTCCCGGGGCTCGTGAGGTGAGCGCCCAGGTCGGCCCATGAGGTGCGGGCGAGGATCCCGATCAGCGGCAGCAGCAGGAAGGCGATGGCCAGCAGCGCGGGGATCGCCAGGGCCATCGGTGCGCGGGGGCCGGTGGCGCGGTGGCGAAGGCGTCTCATCGAAGGTCCCTGATGCTCGAAGTGCCGTGCGGGCGGCCCGGCCCCCGAACCGGGCCGCCCGCACGGGTCGGTGGCCTGTTACGGCTTCTGGAAGCCGGCGGCGGCGAGGATCTTCTGGGCCTCGGGGGTGGACAGCCACGCCACGAACGCGGTCGCGGCCTCGCTGTGCTTCGAGGTCTTCAGCGTCGCGGCCGGGTAGGAGGCGACGGCGTTCTGCGCGTCCGGGATGTCGATCGCCTCGACCTTGTCGGTGGCCGTGGCGGCGTCCGTCCTGTAGACGAGACCGGCGTCGGCCTCGCCGAGTTCGACCTTGCTGAGGACGGCGCGGACGTTGGGCTCCTGGGAGACCGGCTTCACGTCGATCTTCTGTGCGTCCAGGATCTGCTGGCTGTAGCGCCCGACCGGAACCTCGGGCGCGGCGAGAACCACCTTCAGCTTCGGGTCCGCGAGGTCCTTGAGGTTCTCGACCTTCTCCGGGTTGCCCTTGCCCGTGGCGATCACCAGGCGGTTCTTGGCGATGACGGTCGGCGCTCCGGTGTCGGACTTCAGCCCGTCCATCGTCTTGGTGTCCGCGGTGACCAGAGCGTCGGCAGGTGCGCCCTGCTTGACCTGGGCGGCGAGCTCCTGCGAACCGGCGAAGGAGAACGTCACCTTCGTGCCGGGGTGTTCCTTCTCGTAGGCCGCACCGGCCGTCTTGAAGACATCGGTGAGCGAGGAGGCGGCCAGAACCGTCAGGTCGGCCTTCGGCGCGCCCGAGGAGGTGGCCTTGTCGCCCGAGTCCTTCTTGTCGTCGTCGCTGCCGCAGGCGGCCAGCGGAACGAGGAGAGCGGCCGTGAGGATCGCGGCCGCGGTACGCCGCCCGGTGAAGGTGAGGGACATGAGGGTGGGACTCCTTGGGGACGCGGTCGGCCGGTGCCGCCCGAGCGGATGATGGTGAGCCGCGCCGGGGACGGGCGACGCCGCTGGGTGGAGCAGTGGATCAGGTGCGATCGATGTGCACGCTGGTCGACTTGACGCGGGCGGTGGCCTGCATGCCGACCTCCAGCCCCAGCTCTTCGACCGCTTCCCGGGTCAGGAGCGAGACGAGGCGGTGCGGGCCGGCCTGGATCTCCACCTGGGCCGCGACGTCGCCGAGTTTCACGGCGGTGACGATGCCGGGAAAGGCGTTGCGGGCCGAGGTGTAGGACGCGTCGTCCTCACCGGTGCCCGCCTGGGCGACTTCGATGGAGAACGCGGCCAGGTCCCGGCCGTCGATGAGGCGGCGACCGCTCTCCTCGCGGTGGGTCGCGACCCGTCCGGCATCCGCCCAGCGGCGGGCTGTGTCGGGGCTGACGCCGAGCAGACGAGCGGCCTGCCCGATGGTGTAGGACTGCATGTGCGACACGTTAGAGGAACTTAGCTCGTATTTACAAAGCTTAATGCGAACCTCCATGGTAAATGCGCCGCCACCTGGAGGATGATCCGAAAGCGGTGCCCGAGGGCTCTCCAGGAAAATGCAGACCAGAAAATAGCTGGCAATTCCGTACAAATTCGATGCGCCCTTCATCGGCCCTGAGCGGGCTCGGCAGCCCGCCGAACCTCAGCCGGGCCGCGCCTTCCGCCCCGGCTCGGGCCACACGCCGACCAGCACACGGGTGATGGCACTGACGTACCGCGCCCCGCACCGGTCGACGGGCACCACCAACTGGCTCCCGGCCACGTCGAGATCCTCGCCGTCCATCCGGGTGGCCAGGAGGACCGGGGCGTTGCCGAAATCGGCGTCGATCTCCGCCCAGGCCAGCACCGTGCGGTGCCCGTCCCCACCGGACACCGCGAGTACGAAGCGGGAACGGTCCTTGCGCCGACGGACATCGAACAGCGGCTGCGCGTCAAGGACCACCTCACGCAGCAGGGGCCCTTCGAACCGGTGCCGCCGCGGGCCGCCGGTGGCGCAGTCGAAGACCACCTCGGCCCGGTGCTGCTCCCATCCGGCCCGTAGATCACCCACCGTCAGCGTCGCCGGCCGGACGACCTCCCCGAGCACGGTCAACGAGGCGAAGCGCGCCGGGGGAGTACGGGACTGCGCACTGAGTCGGCTCATGGGATCCCCCAGTCGAACGGCCCGCGGGGCGGCTGTCAGAAGGTATGCCCCGCAGCTGTTCGACGGAATCGTGCATGCGAGGACATCCACCTCCTTTACCTGGCTTCTGGGAATCGACACAGGGGATTCCCTTCATATCTGGCAGCCCGCGAGCCCGCGAGCCCGCAGCCCGCCCACCGTGCCCGCAGCCCGCCGGGGGATCAGCCGGCGGCCGTCCCCGCGCGTCGGTCCAGGGCGAGCCAGACACGGTCGCGGGTCAGGGGAAGTTCGGTGAACCGGATGCCGGTGGCGTCGCGCAGAGCGTTGGCGAACGCCGGTGCGACCGGGTTGAAGGGGCTCTCGCTCATCGACTTCGCCCCGAGCGGACCGATCGCGTCGGAGGTCTCCATGAAGTGCACCTCGGTACGGGGGATGTCGGCGTACTGGGGGAGCCGGTACTGGCGGAACGCGGTGGTGGTGACTTCGCCGCGATCGTTCAGACGGACGTTCTCGAAGAGTGTGGCGCCCAGCGCCTGCGCGATGCCGCCCTCGATCTGTCCCCGGCACTGCATGGGGTTCATCACCTTGCCCGCGTCCGCCGCGTGCACACTGCGCAGCACCCTGATCTCCCCGGTCCCGGGGTCCACGGCCAGCCGGAACCACTGCGCGTTGAAGGCGACGGAACGCGGCGTACCGCCGAAATGGCCGTCCGCCGCGAGTTCCTGTCCGGCCGTCCGGGCCGCCGCGTACAGCTCCTTCAGCAGGACGCGCCGACGACGGCACTCGACAGCGTCCTCGTCGAGGCGGCACTCCTCGCGGGCCGCACCGAGGTGCTCCGCCGCGAAGTCCAGGATCTTCGCGGCGAGGGCCCGGGAGGCGCGGAGGGTCGCTTTGCCGGCCACCACGGTTCCCGTCGATCCGAACGCCCCGGTGTCGTGCTTCACGACGTCGGTGTCGGACTGGCGCACGGTGATCCGGTCGACCGTGGCCGCCAGCTCTCCGGCCGCGATCTGGCGGTGGACGGTGGTGGTGCCGTTGCCGAACTCCGCGGTTCCCACGGCCAGGTCGTAGGTACCGTCCGCCCGGAGACCGATCCGGGCATCGGCGATGTGGCCCCCGGGCGGCCCGGTCGCGATCATGGACAGTGCTGTCCCCTCACCCACGAGCCAGCCAGGGGGCGCCGGTTGTGCGGACTCCCTCCGCGCGTCGCGCACGACGGCCAGGCACTGGTCGAGTCCGTAGCTGGCGATGTGCAGGTCCTCCTCCTCGCCGCCCGGACCGGTCATGGCCTCGCCGGGACCGATGATGTTGCGCTCCCGGAACGCCAGAGGGTCCATGCCGAGCAGCCGGGCCAGTTCGTCCATCACCGACTCCATGGCGAAGACGACCTGTCCGAGCCCGTATCCACGAAAGGCGCCCGCCGGTACCGCATGGGTGTAGACGGAATACCCGTCGGCCTTCTTGTGCGGAGCGCGGTAGACGGCCAGCGACTCACCGACACTGTGGAACATCACCGCCGGGCCGTGATTGCCGTACGCCCCGGTGTTGGAGACCACGCGCAGCTGGATCGCGGTCAGGGTGCCGTTCTTCCGGGCACCGGCCTTCACCCGGACGGTGAACGGGTGCCGGGTGGTGGCCCCGTAGAACTGCTCGGCACGGGTGTACTCGAGTTTCACGGGCCGGTGCAGACGCATCGCGGCGAGTACGACGATGTCCTCGACGATCATTTCCTGCTTGCCGCCGAAACCACCGCCCACCCTCCCCGCCAGCACACGGACCTGCTCCATGGGCAGATCGAACAGGGTGCACAGGGCCCGGCGGGTGAGGAAGGGCGTCTGTGTGCTGGAGCGCACGACGATGCGCTCGGCCCCCTCGTCCGTCTCCTCGAACCAGGCCACGGCGCCGTGCGTCTCCAGGCTCGCGTGCTGGACCCGCTGGGTACGGAACGTCTCCTCGTACACCACGTCCGCCTCGGCGAAGCCCTCCTCCACCGACCCGGTCTCCCCGTGCACCTCACCCACGACGTTGTTCTGCGGCCGGGAGATACGTGCGGTTCCGGCGTCCTTGGCGTGCACGACCGGTGCACCGGGAAGCATCGCCTCCTCCGGGTCGAGGACCGCGGGCAGCACCTCGTACGTCACCTCGACGCGCCGGCAGGCTTCCTCCGCCGCCGCCTCGCTGTCGGCGACGACCGCGGCCACCCGCTGGCCGGCATGGCGCACGGTGTCGTCGAGGAGCCGGGTGTCGTCCGGGTCCTCGGTGGGGTGCTCGTGCCGGGCACTCGAATAGTGCCGTTCAGGGGCGTCGTGGTGGGTGAGGACCAGATGCACCCCCGGTACGCGCAGCGCGGCGGCCGTGTCGATGGCGGTGATCCGGGCGTGCGGGTGCGGGGAGCGCAGCAGCTTCATGTGCAGCAGACCGGGTACGTCGATGTCGAAGGTGTACCGGGCCGTTCCCGTGACCACCTGCGGGCCCGCGGGCGCGGGAAGGTTCCGGCCCACCGCGGCACCCGCGCACGGAGCCTCGACGTGCTTCACACCGCGTACGGCGTCCTCGATGGCGCGGTATCCGGTGCAGCGGCAGAGATTCCCCTTGAAGGCACGCGGCAGGTCACCGAGCTGTTCGTCGTCCAGCGCCGCGGTGGTCATCAGATATCCGGCCGTGCAGAAGCCGCACTGGAACCCCTGGGCATCGAGGAACTTCTGCTGCACCGGGTGGAGTTCACCGTCGGTGGCCAGACCTTCGACGGTGGTCACCGACCGGCCCGCGGCGCGGAGGGCGGGGAAGAGGCAGCTGTGCACGGGCCTGCCGTCCACATGAACCGTGCAGGCCCCGCAGTCGCCCGCGTCGCACCCCTTCTTCACACCGAACCAGCCGCGCTCGCGCAGATAGGTCCGCAGGCACTGGCCCGGTCGCGGTTCGGCGTCGAAAGGCCGCTCATTGACGTGGATCCCGAAGCTCATCGGTCGCCCCTCGTGGTCAGCTCGCGGCGGATCTCCTCGGCCAGGCGGAAGGCCATGTGGCGCCGCCAGGCGGGCAGTCCGTGGATGTCGTCGTACCAGTCGGCGTCCCCGACGGCCCCTTCGAGGGCGTTTCTCAGTTCCCGCGCGTCCGGTGGCAACGGGAACCAGAGGCGGAAGGGGCGAACCGTGGCCGCGGTCACCGTCACGGACAGCGAGCCGTCCACCGGGTCGAGCACCCCGATGACCAGAGCGCCGGACCGGCCCAGACCGTACAGGGACGCCTGGCGGAAGGCGGTGCGCGAGGCCATGGCACGGGCGGGCAGCGTGACGGAGCGCAGCAACTCACCCTCGCCCAGGTCCTTCAGCCCGGCACCGACGACGAAGTCCACCACCCGCGGACGGCGGAGCGAACCGTCCTGCGCCTGGAGCAGGCACTCGCCGTCGAGCGCGGCGGTGAGCGAGATCATCGGACCGGCCGGCAGGCCGTTGCAGAGGTTCCCGCCGACCGTGGCCATGTTCCAGATCTTGAACGAGGCCAGGAACGCGCGGCAGCACTGCTCGAACAGCGGAGCCGCCCGTGCTCCGCACCCGCGTCCGAAGCGGGACAGCTCCGCGACGGTGCAGGTCGCGGCGATCTCCACCGAACCGTCGGGGAGGCGCCGGACCGGCTCCCAGCCCATCCGGCTCAGATCCACCAGTCGCCGCAGGTGCGGCTGAGGCTCGGAGAACAGATAGGTGCCGCCCGCGAGCCAGGCATCGCCAGGCCGCCAGGGTGCGGGGATCCGGGCATCGCGTACATCCCGCACTGTATGGAGATCCATCGTGCACTCCGCTCCGGCCGTTGCGTCTTCGGCCACCGACGGGCTCAGTGAAGCAAGAGGGCGACCCCGCGCACGACTGGTGCGGAACACGAGAAAGGACAAGCCGCCGCCTCCCGCGCTGGAGGATCACCCAAGAGATGTATCGCTTGCATCACCTGGCATTTACGATGACTCGACTCGTATTCGCCTCGTGAATGTGAGATGACGGGTGCAGCTCGTCAGCCGCGCAAGGAGCAAGACCATGCACGTCGAAAATCTCCTCCAGCTCGACGCTCTCGACCTCACTCTGGTGTGGGGCGACAGCCGGCTCCTGGCCCGGGAGATCAGCGGGGTCACCGCCACCGACCTGGAGGACCCCACGCGCTTTCTCCAGCGGGGCGAGGTCGTCCTCAGCGGCCTGGTCTGGTGGAACCCCACCGACCGCCCCGAGAAGGCGGACCGGTTCGTCGCGGCGCTTCAGTCGGCCGGGGTCGCGGCCCTCCTCGCCGGCGAGGAGACGCACGGCACCGTCCCCGACGTCCTCACCGACTCCTGCCGAGCACGCGGCGTCGCGCTCATCGCCGTACCCGCGCACACCGGCTTCCGGGCCATCACCGAGGCGGTCTACCTCAGACAGTGGGGCGACCTCAGCCGTCGCCCCGCCCACCACCACGCGCTGCCCGAGAACGTACGCAGGGAACTCAGCTCCCTCCTGGAAGCCGACGCGGACCTGGACACCCTGCTCGACCGCGCCTTCGCCCACCTGGGAACCCCGGCCTGCTACGTCCTCAGCGCCACCGGCCGAACCCTCGCGCGCACCTCGTCCACCGTGCCCCTGACGGCGGAACAGGGCGTGGAGCGCCTGCGGAGTTCCACCGGAGTCACGCTGCGCGTCGAAACGGACGGCTCCCCCTACGCGGTCCGACACCTCCACCTGCTCGACACCGAAGGGGCCCCGCCGCGCGTCCTGCACGAGATGGCCGACGTCCTCGCCCAGCACCAGCACCGCGGTACGCGCGGCGAGGAGGCGGCACGCGAAAGGGCCCGCGCCCTCATCTCGTCGATCGACGCCCCGGGGACGGATGCCACGTCACTGAGCCGCGCACTTCTGGGCTGCGGCCTGCCCGCCCAGGGTCCGTACCACGTCATCACGGCGCGCTCGGCGCACGACGACGACGCCCGCGCAGCGGTGGACGCCCTGTCCGAGGCGCTGCGCCACACTCCTGACCGCCCCTTCGCCGTGGGTGCGTCCGAGGGGGGCGAAGCCGTGGCGGTCGTCCAGGGCGAACCCGGCACGGAAGGGGACCGGCTCCAGGCCGTGTGGCCGCTCCTGCGCTCCTGCCACCCCGCCGCCCCACTCCACGGCGGCGTGGGAGCGGTCGCCGCGGAGCCCGGGGGCCTGCGCGGCAGCCTCGCGCAGGCCCGGTACGCGTGGGCCGCGGCCCACGAGACCGCACCCGCGGCGACCGCGCCGGCCTCCGTGGACGACCTCACCACCCTGCACGCCCTGCTCGCCGGAGTGCCGCTGTCCGTACGCGAGGTCTTCAGCGCCCGCACCCTGGGCCCGCTCGTCGACGGTGACGGCGCCTCGCAGCGCATGCTCCTGGAAACCCTCGAAGTCTTCCTGGCCCACAACGGCTCCTGGGCCCGCACCGCCGAAGCCCTCCACCTGCACGTCAACACCGTCCACTACCGGGTCCGGCGTATCGAGACGCTCACCGGCCGCGACCTGTCGCGCCTCGACCACAAACTCGACCTGCGAGCGGCCCTGCTCTGCCGTTGACCGCGTCGGACGCGGCTCAGCCCTGGCTTCCCGGGCGGTCGATGTGCACGTTCGTCGACTTGACCCGTGCCGTCGCCAGGACCCCTACTTCCAGGCCGAGTTCCTCCACGGACTCGCGGCTGATCAGTGATACCAGCCGGTGCGGCCCCGACTGGATCTCCACCTGAGCCACGATGTCGTCGACCGTCACCGCGGTGACGATGCCGGCGAACGAATTCCGCACGGACGTCAGAACCCCACCGGGCACCGGATGCAGACCCGCCGCCCGCTCCGTGGCGAAACCCGCCAGGCTGACCCCGTCGATCATCCGGTTGCCCGACCCGCCCCGGTCCATCACGAGGTGACCGCCGTCCGCCCATCGGCGAACGGTTTCCGGACTGACAGCCAGCAGCTCCGCGGCCTGGCCAATGCTGTACGAAGGCACCCCGGCACTCTAGGCCAACGAGGAAGGGCGCGGGCCGCCGACGCGATCCTCGCGGACGGCGCCGGTACCTCACGGAGAGGTCCGCACGTGCACCGACCGGGCCCGCGCGCATGCCCTCGCCGAGAACAAGGCTCTCTCCGGGCCCGCTGCTCGCCACCGGGTACGAGGTCTACGCGGAGGAGTGCAAGGACGGAGCGGGAAGCGCGCCGACGTCGACGCAGCCTCGAAACCACGTGTCTCAGCCGCTGCGTCTCCTTATTGCAAGGCGCGGGTCGATCACCGTATGGTCTCGCGGGCGACGGAGATCACGACGGGGATTCCGCCGGCGGGCGCCGCGAAGTCCTCGGGCCGATGGGCGGCGACGGATTCGCCGCACGGCGGGCCGACGGCCGCGCCCGTCCTGCCTGCACCGGGAGAGCGAACGACGGACCTGCGTCGTCCCGCCCTCCGCCGCACCGCCGCCCTGTAGCGACCGGCGCCGTTCGCATCGGACCAGCCGCCCGTGACCACACCGCCCAGCGGGACGCGACCCGTCGAGTCGGCGGGTCGGGCCCGGTAGGGGGTTCGGCGCCGACAGGTCAGGGCGCGTCGCGCCGCGAGCCCTTCCGGTAGACGTGCTGGTCACTTCGCACATCGAACAAGGAGAGATCTTGTCCACCCATCCACTCACGACGGACACCGGCGAACTCGGCTCGCTGCCCCACGATTTTCCCTTCGATCCTGCCCACGGCTACGACCTGCGGAGCCTCCTCGCGGTGAAGGCGCCGCCGGGCCCGGACGACTTCGCCGACTTCTGGCGAGAGCGCCATGCGAGTGCGCTGCGTATCGGCACGGCGCCCCGGATCGAGGGGCCCTGGGCCACGGTGAACGGCATGCGGATCGCCGACGTCACGTACACGTCCGCCGACGGCGTCCGCATCGGCGGGTGGCTGACCGTCCCCGCCGACGGACCCGTCACCCAGGGCTGTGTGGCGACCCATGGATACGGAGGCCGGGAGGCCCCGGACCCCTGGCAGTGCCCGCCGGAGACCGCGACCATCTGGCCCTGTCTGCGCGGGCTCGGGACGCGGAGCCTGCTGCCCGGCGTTCCCTCCAAGTCGGCGGGGCACGTCCTGCACGGCATCGGCGCCAGGGAGTCGTACCTCATCGGCGGATGCGTGGCGGACGTCTGGTGCGCGGCCACCGCACTGCGGCAACTGGTGCCGGAGGCTGCCGGACGGCTGACGTACCTGGGCACGAGTTTCGGCGGCGGCATCGGGGCGCTGGCACTCCCCTGGGACGACCGTTTCCACGCCGCCGGCCTGACCGTGCCGACCTTCGGAAACCATCCGCTCCGGGTGACGCTTCCCTGCACGGGCAGCGGTGAGTCGGTGCGTACGCGGCTCGCCGAGGAACCCTCGGTGCTGGATGTCCTCGCGTACTTCGACGCCGCGACGGCGGCCCGGCACCTCACGATCCCCGTACATGTGGGTGCCGCCCTGTTCGATCCATCGGTGCCCCCACCCGGACAGTTCGCGGTGCACAACGCACTGGCCGGGCCGCGCGAACTCGTGGTTCTGCGGGCGGGGCACTTCGACCACCCGGGCGAGCGGGCCGAGACCGCGGCCCTGGAAGAGGCCCAGCGACGCTTCCTGACGGGGCCGGATCCCATGGTGCGGCGCCCCACCGCCTGACCGTCCGCCGCACGACCGGCTCCGCCGGGCCGAGGTCCTCACGGGTTCCTGCCCGGTGGCCCGGTGGTTCCGCGACGTCACGGACGTCCGGTCCGCAGCACATCGCGGGGCCGCCACGGTCGCTGATTTTCAGGTACAGGCGTCGATCAGGCGCGATATGCTGATGCAGAATGTGCAAGGGATTTGCAGAACGAGGAGGGCCATGGTTACGCGGGCGACTGATTCAGGGACGAACCAGAGCGTCGAACGAGCGGTATCGGTGCTGCGCGCACTCGACTCCGGCCGGGCCGAACTCCGTGTCTCCGACGTCGCCGAGCTCACCGGACTGGGCTCCTCGACCACCTCCCGCCTGCTGTCCACCCTGGAGCGCCTCGACATGGTCGAACGCGATCCGGTCAGCAACCTCTACCGCCTCAGCCTGGGCCTTCTCCCGCTGGCCGCCACCGCCACCAACCGCCACCCCGTGCACCGGGCCGCCCGCATGGTGCTCCAGGGCCTCGCCACCCGCACCGGGCTCGGGGCCAACGTGGCCGTACGCCGCGGTGGCGAGCTGATGTTCCTGTGCAATTTCGAGGGCACGCGCGCCCCCAAGTCCCATACGCAGGCGGGACACACCGCACCGCTGCACGCCACGAGCATCGGCAAGTGCCTGCTCAGCGGTCTGACCCCCGAAGCGCGTCGCGAGCTGCTGGGAGATCCGCTCGACGCGCACACGGAGTACACGACCACCAGTCACGACCTCCTCGACGCCGAGATCGACACCGTCCGGCGCACCGGCTACGCCGTGGAGGCCGAGGAGCGCGCCCTGGGCCGTGCGTCCCTCGCCGCACCGGTCAGGGACGCTTCGGGGGAGATCGTCGCGGCCATCTCCCTCTGGGGCCCGGCCTCGGTGCTCGAGGACCGCCCCGACACCGAGGGGCAGCGCCTCGTCCTCGTACGCGAGGTCATCGAGGCCGCCGACGCCATCAGTCAGGCACTCGGCGCGCTCTGACGTATACGGCGAAGGGGTCCGGTGGAGGCCGATCGGCCTCCACCGGACCCCTTCGCCGTACGGCTACGCGCCGTACGCCTTGAAGGCGATCACGTGCGCGTGCCGTGCCCCGTGCGTCGCGTCGACCACGAGTCGGAGTGCGTCGGTGCGTACGGGGCCGCCGTCCGGGGCCTTCAACGCGTGGACACGGTGGCGTCGCCGGTTGTCCGTCACCGTCAGGAGC
Source organism: Streptomyces sp. NBC_01237 (assembly GCF_035917275.1). Taxonomy (NCBI): domain Bacteria; kingdom Bacillati; phylum Actinomycetota; class Actinomycetes; order Kitasatosporales; family Streptomycetaceae; genus Streptomyces; species Streptomyces sp. NBC_01237. The sequence goes on from NZ_CP108508.1 coordinate 7,050,518, forward strand.
GTGTGCCACGTACCGGCGGCGTCGCACCTCTGGACGCGGTAGTCGCGTACGAGTTCCGGCATGACCTCGTACGGGGTGCGGTGGCGGTGCAGGTTGTTGAGATACTCGTCGACGTCATCGTCGAAGACCAGGCGGATCTCGGTGAGTTCCTGCTCGTCCTGCCAGTCCAGACGGAGCCACCGGGCGTCGTCCTCCGGTGCGGAGGACCACATGTTGGGTCCGCCGTAGGGACGTTGGTATCCGCCCGCGGCCCGTTCGGGGTGGAACGCCCTTGTGCCGGGGGCCGCCCGGAAGGCGAAGGTCTGCCGGCGCAGGCCGCGGGCCTGCCACTCCAGGACCGGCTGGCCGTCCTCCTCCGGGATGTCGTGGTCGACGCCCGCGTCCCCCTCGACCTTCCTGCGCAGGGCGAGGACACCGTCGGTGCGTTCGGGGAGAAGGACGAGGGCCGTGCCGGGGCAGGCCCGGACGACGAGGATCGCGTTCCGGGGCGTGTCGGGGTGGTGGTCGAGGCGGGCCGTGACCCAGTGGGGGCCGCCCGGCGGGACGGTGACCGTGGTCGTGAGGAGGTGGTCGGCGGGGACCGCGTTCTCGGGCCTGCCCGTGCTCCACAGCTCCACGGTGAGCTCGCGGGACCGGTCGTCCGGGGCGCCGTGGACGAGCAGGTCGACCGTGTCGAGCGAGGGGTCGACCGGCAGCAGGAGGGCGAGGTCGCGGGTGAGGGGGTACGGGGTGCCGGGCGCGTCCTGCGTGGGCTCGGCGGCCAGACGGTCCAGGCAGGAGGAGGCGGTGACGCGGGCCGTGCGCGCCAGGTTGCCCGGGTCCACGTCGGCGAGGCCGATCACGGAGGCGTCCTGGCGCAGCAGCGTGCGGTGCACCAGTTCCGCTCGCTCGGTGGCGAGTTCCCGCGGCGTGAGGTTCTCGGCGACGCACAGGGCCGCGGCGGTTCCCGCGGCCTCGCCGAGTGTCGCGCAGGTGGCCATGACACGGGTGGCCCCGAAAGCGATGTGGGTGGCGGAGATGTTGCGCCCGGCGAAGTGCAGGTTCGTCACGTTCGCCGAGTAGAGGGAGCGCAGCGGGATGTGGAAGATGCCGTCCGCGTACCGCTGGCGCGCGCCGGGCTCCTCGGCGTACATGCCCTGTACCGGGTGGAGGTCGATGGACCAGCCGCCGAAGGCGATCCGGTCCTCGAACTGGCGCTGCTGGAGGATGTCCTGCTGGGTGAGGACGTGATCGCCGACGAAACGGCGGTACTCGCGCTTGCCGGGGAGACTGCCGACCCATTCCAGGGTGAGGTTCGCCGCGTCCGGAAACTGGCCGGAGTTCTTGATGTGGTCCCAGACACCCATGATCACGGACTGGAGCTCGTCGCGGATGCGCTCGTTGTCATGGACGGTGTCGAGCTCGCCGCCCCACTCGATCCACCAGTAGTCGCAGCCGTTGTCGCCGGTGCGCAGGATGCGGTTGCGCAGGATGGGTGTGGTCGACAGGTCCTTGGCGTAGGCGGGCGGTACGAACTTCACCGGCCGGCCCGTGTCCCTGGTGTGGAAGAGGGTCGTCGAGCCGAGCAGCGCCCCATCCGCCTCGGACGGTGCCCAGGGCTCGTCGAACTCGGACCGCGCCTCACGGCCGATGCGGTAGCGGGCACCGGCGAGATGGCCGACCAGGCCGTCTCCGGTGCAGTCGAGGAACTGGCTCGCGCGGAAGGTGATGCGGCGCTCCGAGCCCATCATCCAGCCGGTGCAGGAGTGCACCTCGCGGCGGTCGGCGGGGCCGCTCGCGTCGACCTCGCGTACGTCGGTGTTGAGATAGAGGTCGATGTTCGGTTCGGCGCGGACGGCGTCGAGGACGACCTGGTCCCAGTAGTAGGGGTTGCCCTCGGGGTTGCGGTACTGGTTCTCGGTGTACAACTCGCCCATGATCCCGGTCTCGCGGGCCCAGCGGTGCACGCCGTGTGCGGTGGCGCCGCAGACCCAGACACGGATCTCGCTGCTGGCGTTGCCGCCCAGGACGGGCCGGTTGTTGACCAGGGCGACGCGTCGGCCGAGCCGGGCCGCAGCGATGGCCGCGCAGGTCCCCGCCAATCCCCCGCCGATCACGGCGATGTCGTAATGGACCTCTTCTTCCCGCACGGTGCGGCCTCCTTGGTGTGAAGCACGGATACTCCCCGGCGCAGCGGAGCGGCCTTGAACGTACATCACATCCATATTGTGCAACCACTGTTCAATCTTTGGGGTTCGCTGTAGGTTCCGGTTGCGGCGCTGACCTGGCCGTCGTGACACCGAACTGCAAGCTCGGCGCAGGTGGGCCGTGTTCCGGGTTCTGCACAGAATCGGTGATTCACCGACGAAAAGGGTTGACGTCATCGCGTGATGTGGAGAACGATCCCGCATGCTGCAACTTGTATTCATCGCAGCAGGGACGACGTTCGCGCAGGGCTACGGCGCTCCCGCCACCATCTGAGAGGACAGACCCATGAGTACGGCCGCACCTCCCCAGAAGGCGCCCCCGCCCCGTGAGCGGAGCGGGGCACGGCTCTCCAACGGTGCGTTCGCCCTGCTGCTGACCGCACCGGGCCTCGCCCTGTTCGCGGCGATCATCTTCTACCCGCTGCTGTCGGCACTGTTCACCGGCTTCTTCAGACAGGATCTGCGTCTTCCGGGACGGGAGTTCGTCGGCCTGGACAACTTCGCCTACTGGCTGGACGGCGACTTCCTCGCCATCCTTGAGCAGACGCTGATCTTCACCGTCGGCGCGACGCTCGTCCCCTTCGTGATCGGTTTCGGGCTCGCGCTCGCCCTGAACACCGGACTCAAGGGCAGCGGCTTCCTGCGGGGCCTGTTCCTGTTCCCCTGGGTGATCCCGGGTGTGGTGGTCTCCTTCCTCTGGATGTGGATCTTCAACGCGAACTACGGAGTGCTCAACGGCGTCCTCATGGAGGCCGGGATCATCGACGAGTCCGTGGCCTGGCTCGGCCGGCCCGGCACCGCGATGCTCGCCGTGATCGTCACCAAGACCTGGGCCAGCTTCCCCTGGATGATGGTGATGCTCCTGGCCGGTCTCCAGACCGTGCCCAAGGAGCTGCACGAGGCGGCCTCGATGGACGGGGCGGGCTCCATCAGGCGCTTCTTCGCCGTCACCTGGCCGCAGGTCCGCGGTGTCGCCTCGATCGTGCTGCTGCTGGAGTTCATCTGGAACTTCCAGCACTTCGACACCATCTACGTCCTCACCGGCGGCGGTCCCGCCGGCACCACCGAGACGTTCGCGACCGCCGTGTACCAGACCGCCTTCAAGGGCTTCGACATCGGCCGGGCCACCGCACTGGGCGGGCTGTGGATGCTGCTCCTGCTTCTCCTCGTCGCCGTCTACCTCAGGATCACCGAGCGGAAGGGCGACGCCTGATGACCTCCACCACCCCCACCCCTGTGTCCGCCGTCGGCCGGCCGCAGGCGTCCGCCACGCGGGCCGGGCGCGGCACCCGGCGCCGTGTGCGCAAGGACCTGCTGCGCTCGCGGATCGCCGCCTGGAGCGCGGTCGTCGTCATCGGTGCCTTCGGTCTGCTGCCGGTCTACTGGCTGCTCGCCACCGCGCTGAGCACCCCCGAGTCGACGTTCCAGTTCCCGCCGAAGCTGATACCCACCGATCTCACCCTCGGCAACTTCACGGCCCTGGCAGAGAACGACCAGCTGATCAAGTACATGATCAACTCGCTCGTCGTGGCCTCGATCACCGCCGTGCTGAGCGTGGTCGTCGCCACCTACATGGGTTACTCGTTCTCCAAGTTCCGCTACCGGGGACGGCGGTCCCTGATGCACCTGGTACTGGCCTCCCAGATGTTCCCCCAGGCGCTTCTGCTGGTGACGCTCTACACCGTCTTCTCCAGCTTCGGCATGCTCAACACGTACAGCGCCCTGGTGCTCTCCTTCACCACGTTCACCATGCCGTTGTGCGTCTGGATGCTGAAGGGCATCTTCGACACCATCCCGGACGCCCTGCTGGAAGCGGCGTCCATCGACGGCGCCTCCCGGTGGCGGACGCTGCACTCCATCGTGGCGCCGCTGGCCGCGCCGGGGATGATCGCCGCCGGGCTCTTCGCCTTCGTGCGCGGCTGGAACGATTTCATCTTCGCGCTGACCCTTGCCGACAAGGAGAAGCAGACCCTGCCCCCCGGACTCGTCTCCACCTACATCGGCGAATTCCAGACCGCCTGGCCCCAGTTGATGGCTGCCTCGCTCGTGGTGTCGGTCCCTGTGATCGTCGCGTTCATGTTCCTTCAGCGCTACCTCGTCGGCGGCATGACCGCCGGTTCGGTCAAGAGCTGAACCCGCAGGCTCAGCCCGCGCCCTCGCCCTCACGTACCTCCCCTCCCGCACATTTCCCATGGAGAGATCATGACCACCTCTGGCATCAGCCGGCGCGCGGCGCTGCGCATGTTCGGCATCGGCGCGCTCGGTGCAGCGGGCGCCGGTGTGCTCGGCGCCTGTGCGCCGTCCGGCTCCCCCTCCAACGGCGGCGACCCGAAGTCCAAGGACTTCGACTTCACCTCCTGGTCGCTCAACGAGGAGGCCGCCAAGCCCTCGATAGAGAAGATCATCGCGGCATGGGAGAAGACCGAGAAGTCGACGATCCGCGCGGTCTCGTACCCGTACAACGAGTACCTGAGCCAGCTCACCCTCAAACTGGGCGGCGGGGAGACCACGGGGGCGGTGCACCTCGACATCGCCTGGCTCGCCGCGATGGCGCAGATGGGCAAGCTGGTCGACCTCGGACCGGTGGCCGGCAAGGGCGGCTACACGGACGTGGCGCTGAAGAGCGGCCTGTACGACGGCAAGCAGTACGGGCTGCCGTGGAACACCGGATCGATCGGTGTGATCGCCAACTCCCAGCTCCTGGAGAAGGCCGGGATCAAGAAGCATCCCACCACCGTCGAGGAGTTCGAGGCCGCGCTGCGGGAGCTGAAGGGGCTCGGCGGCGGTGTCGTGCCGTACGCCGCTGCCACCAAGGTCGCGCAGCTCAAGGACATCTTCCCGTGGATGCAGACCTTCGGCTGCGCGATGCTCGACGGCGGAAAGGTCACGATAGGCGACGACGCCTCGGTCGACGCGGTCACCTGGTACAAGAAGCTGCATGACGAGAAGCTGATCGCCGCCGACGTGGACCGCTTCGACGCGCGCGCCCTGTTCGGGCAGGGCAAGGCCGCCTTCTACGACGACGCGATCATCGGCAAGGGTGTGACCTCCGCCCAGTCCAAGGACAAGACGCTGGCCGACGCCATGCAGCCGATGGAGCGTCCGGTGCTCAAGACCGGGGACACGCCGCAGGCGCTGCTGTGGGGCGGTGTGATCGCGATCGTGAAGGGCAAGGGTCAGGACGCGGCGACCGAGTTCGCGCTGCACACCACCACCGACCGGGCCACCACCTCCGAGTACTTCGCCGCGCGCGCACTGCCGCCGTCCACCACTGTGGGCCTGGCCGCTCCTGAGGTCGCCAAGGACACCTTCACCACGGAGTGGACCCGCAAGATCACCAGGACGGCGACCGGCAGCCCCTTCTGGCAGTTCGCGCAGAACGCCCAGATCGAGGAGGCCGTCGCCAAGCAGGTACAGGCCGTCCTCGTCGGCAAGTCGAAGCCCAAGGACGCGATGAAGCAGGCCGGCGAGGAGGCCGCCGCGCTCATCAAACGCTGAGGCCGAACGCCGTGGTCCGGGCCCGGCGAGCGCCGCACGCTTCGCCGGGCCCCGCTGCGTACCCCACCCCGCACGACGGCTGCGGCGGACGGCCCTCGGGCCGCTGCCGTTCCGGTCATCTCCCACGCCCCCACCCGCACCCGCGAAGGAGCTCATCTTGCGACGTTCCACGGTACGCACGTTCACCGCCTCGGCCGCGGCCCTGGCCGCTCTCCTCGTGCCCGCCCCGGCCGTCGGCGCCGACACCGCGCGGACCACGGCTGCCGCGGCGACCGTGATCGAGAAGGTCCCGTACGCGATGGACGCGTCGAACCAGGCTGCCTGGTGGACGCCGGTCGCCACGTACAAGGGCCGTGGGCAGTACACGTACTTCGCCTTCAACGAGCCGGGCCCGACGGCCGCGACGCACCGGCCCGCCATCGCACGGCGTGACCCGGACGGGGTCTGGAGCCGGCTGCCGCTGCTGAACGGTGACGGGCAGCAGGCCGAGTTCCCCGACGACAACGGCCACAACCAGCCGTCGATCGCCCGCGACGGCAGTGGTCGCCTGCACGTCTTCACCTCCATGCACGCCGACTCCTGGCGCTACTTCCGCACCGAGGCCCCCGGCGGCGACGTCACCGACCACGCATCCGAACTGCCCGATCAGGGTGTGGGCATCACCTACCCGGTCGTCACCACCGCGCCCAACGGCGACCTGTACCTGGCCGCCCGCGTCGGTACCGGCTCCGACCGGCGTCCCGGCAAGCTGTACCGGTGGGACAACGCCAACTCCCGCTGGAGCGTCGTCGCGACCTTCGCGAGTGCGCTGTACCGCTCCGTGTACCCCGACGACCTCACGGTGGACACCTCCGGCCGCGTGCACCTCCTGTACGAGTGGGCGAAGGCGCCGGCGACCGCGTTCCGCCACCAGCTCTCCTATCTGGCCTACGACCCGTCGACCGGTTCCTTCGCGGACAGTGAGAACACGACCGTCACCACGCCGGTCACGCCCGCAACCTCCGACGTCGTCCAGGACCTCACCGCGGGAGAGGAGTGGAGCGCCGACAACGCGTACACCGGTCCTTCGGTACAGAGCGCCAAGCTCACCCTCGACGGCTCCACCCCGAAGATCGCCTACCGCTACCGCTCGGCGGACAGCGGTGGTCACTTCCGCGTGTACTACGCCTATCCGAGCGGTGGCGGCTGGGTCCGCAGGACCGTGTACGCCGCCGGGCAGACCGCGGCCGCCCTCGGCATCACCTGGGACGAGACGGACACCAAGCGGATCTACTACGTGACCACCTCGGGCACCGACCGGGTCTTCTCCGCGACCCAGTCGGCGGACGGGGCCTGGACCGCGCAGTCCGCCGTGCCGGGCGTGAGTGCGGACCGGCTCGCGGTGCGACGGGACTCGGACGGCCACGATGTGCTCTACCTGCCGGACACCGCACACAACACCCTTTACTACGCGACCCGTTGAGGAGACACGGCAGTTGTCGCCGTCCGTCCGGGTGAGGCCACGGCCGTGCGGACGGCGCAAGCGGGACAGGTCGCGGGCCGGGACAGGATCACTGCGGCCGGGACCGGCGCTCCTCTCCGTACACTCATGCGTCTCCCGTAGTCCGGCCGGACTTCGGTGTGTGTCCCGGTCACCCTCCTGTCCCGCATCCGCGCGCGGGTCAGGAGGGTGAGCGCTGTTCTTTCTCGGAACCCTCAGATGTCGCGGGAGAGGCCAGTCGCTTATGTTCGTTTCCTTGGTGCCGGGCGCGACGAAGGTGCGTGGCGCCCGGGTGGGGTGCCATGTTGCCGTAATCGATCACGGCAAGAATGCGTTAGCAGTGTCAACGGAGTTGTGGAACTGCTGAAGTTCGAATTTGCGTACGCATCCCGAGACGTGTGGCCATCGAGAAAGTTCCTGTGTGGAGGGGAGCCCATGACGTGCGGACCGGTGGCGTTATCGTTCCGGTGAGGGGCTCCTCGCCCACAACTCCGTTTACGTTCATTGGCTTTGTGGAGGCTGTTCGGGACGAAAAGGCGGACATCGTGGTGCGGGAGCCACACGGTCAATAGGGGTGTTCAGTGCAGTGCTGAACTGATCCAGTCCGTCGCCTGCTCCGGCGTGGTGCGGGTGTCGACGCCGAGGACATGGACGGTGCCCAACAGGCCGTTGGGGCCCCGCACCCGGAGGATGCGCTGGGCGTTGCCGCCCGTCCGGGGGTGGACGATGACGGCGATCGGGTCTTCGGCAGGCCCGTAACCGCCGCCGTAGGTAAGGAGCTGGTGGACGTCGTCCGCGCTCACCCCGTGCCGGTCGTAGCGCTTGTACTTGGCGTCCACCGGCAGCAATCTGCGGTGTGCCGTGCCGCGTGCCGGGAGGCTGAGCAGAAGGTCGGGCCGGAACGTCGAGGTGTTGCCCAGGTCTCCGCGGACGATGATGCCGGCGCCGTTTCCGCCGGGTACGGCGTGGCCGCCGCGAGGGCCGACGGCCTCGGTGCCGAGACGGCGTACGACGGCTTCCCAGAGCGCGGGCATCCTGAGCAGGAGGCCGTCCGCCGTGGCGCCCTGGTCGGCGAGCAGGTCGCTCACGCCCCCGCCGCGCAGCAGCAGGCGGGCCCAGGTGTGGGCGTGGCGGTAACGGGCGTTGAGGCGGGTGTAGTGGGTGCAGTCCAGGGCGCGGAGCGCCGCTGCGGGGGTCGGCGCCTCTGGGAAGGCGCCAGCGATGTCGTGCAGGGCGCGCGCCAGGTCCGGGCTGGTGGTCGGACCGAGTGCCGCCTTCAGCGCGCTCCCCAGAACGCGGTTGTCCCAGATGTCCGCCTCCCGGTCGAAGGTGCGCATGTGTAGCTGGTCCAGCTGCCCGTAGCGCCGGGTGGCCTGGGCGGCGACGTCCAGGCGTCCCCGGAGCACCGAGTCGACGCTCCGGCGGCGTACGTAGTCCCGGCGCAGGCCCTCCCGCAGCAGCCGCTCGCACTGTTCGAGCAGGGCGGCGGCAATCAGGTCGGCGTAACCGTCGGGGCCGGTGGCCCAGCGCCTCGCCGTCGCCGGGACGGGCGTAACGAGGGCGTAGGCGAGCCAGCTCATGAGCTGCTCTCCCGGAATGGCGAACTTGGGGGAGATGACCACGCGGACGCGGTCCAGGACCAGGACGCCGACGGTCGCGTCGGCCTTGAGGCGCCAGCCGGTGCGCTCCCTGCTCAGGGTGAGGCAGCCCCGTGCCTGAAGGGCCTGCAGACGGTCTATGTCCCGCGGAGTGAGTTGGCCGGGCTCCAGCGGGGCGGACTCGTACTCACCGAGAGGGACCGGGACGCGGTCAGGCATCCGGGCCGGGAGCGCCGCTGGTGAACTCGGTCGCCAGCGCGTCCGCCAGATCCTGCGGCGACATGAGGCGCGCACGTCCGGTGTCGGCGTCGACCAGGTCGCCGAGGATGAGGTGCAGCAGTTCCGCCCGGCCGAGGCAGTAGTCCTCCAGGAGCGGGACCACCTCGTGATGGAAGGCCGCGGCCAGGTCCTCCTCGGTGGCGATGGGCGCACCGTCGCGCAGCAGGTAGGCATGCCCGATCTGGTGGTCCGCGTCGAGATCACGGGCGATACGGCCGTTGAGGGACTCGAAGAACGCGGCCAGGTCCAGGGGGCCGACCGTTCCGGAGACGGCGTCCGGGTCCGGTCCTACGGGCAGGAAGGCGAAGCGGCGGCGGACCGCGGCGTCCAGGTGGCTGATGCTCCGGTCGGCGGTGTTCATGGTGCCGATGATCCGGACGTTCGGCGGGACGGAGAAGCGTCGCTTGCTGACGGGCAGAGCGACCGCAAGGTTCCGCTTGTCGAGTTCGAGGAGTGTGATCAACTCGCCGAAGATACGCGGTAGGTCACCGCGGTTGATCTCGTCGATGACCAGCAGAAACGTCTGGTCGGGATGGGCGGCGGCACGGCTGCACAGGCTGTGGAACAGGCCGTCCGTGAGCGCGAGGGTGAGTCCCGGGCCGGTGGCGCTCAGGTCCGGTTTGAATCCCTCGACGAAGTCCTCGTAACCGTAGGAGGGATGGAAGGTGACCATGCTGACCCGGTCGCCGTGCAACATCTCGGCTTGTGTAAGGCCACGGTGACGGGCGTCGGCACCGAGCGCGTCCGCGCGGCCGTCCAGAGCGAGGGCGACGCCGAGTGCGAGGCGTGTCTTGCCCGTACCGGGCGGCCCGTGGAGAATCACTTGCCCCTTGCGCTCCAGAGCGTCCAGCACGGCCTGTACGTCCTCGGGCAGCGCGACCGGCGTGGTCTGCGGTGCTCGGATCACGTCCACACCCGAAGCGCCCTGGGGTGCGATGAGCCTCGCGAAGAGGGCCGGGTCGACCTTGGCGAAGGTGGACCGCCACTGCTTCGGTTCCGACAGCTTCCGCGCGTGTGAGAGATCCCAGTCCACGGAGACGACGTGCTGGAACTCGGGCCGGTCCGCTTCGAAGCGGTAACTCCCGTTGACCGTGCCGATGGCCAGGACCTCGTCCGTACCTCGGTTGGCCACGATCCGGTCGCCATCCTCCAGGTCACGGAAGGCCATCAGTCGGCGCGCGAGGGTCAGGCTGCCCCCGCTCCTACGGGGCCAGTTCCTGTCCAGGGCCTGCTTGAGATCGGTGTCGCTCTGGTAGAGGCCGAGGTCTCCGAGCTGGTCCCATCCGACCCGGATGACTCCTCCCGCGCGGCACTCCTCCCACAGCCGGCCGCGCTCGCCGGGCGCGATCTTCCAGACGGTGCGCTGCTTCGACCGCGGATCGAAGTGCGCGTAGAGGAAATGCATCACTTCGTGCCTGGTCCAGCCCTCGAACTCCGCGCGAGAGAGGACCAGCTCCAGCAGCCGACGATTGCTCCCCCAGGCCGGAACATCACCTTGCGTCGAACCGCCCAGCAGCGTGACGAACCGGCGCAGGTGCTCTCCCGCGTAGATCGGCAGGAAGTGCTGCGGGAAGTAGGTGGCCAGCGACTTCGTCACCAACGTCGGTCCGTATCGCAGTACTTCGAGGTCGTCCAGCGCCTCGAAGTCCCCTGACCCGAGGGCGTCGAAAGCCCGGACGAACTGTCCGCGCAGTTCCGCCCAGGCGTCCTGTGGGTCCATCCCACGCAGGGGCGCGGCCAGCCGCCACTCCCCGGAGACGTGGTGGTACATGATGTGCTTCGCGGCACTTCCGCCCTTGATGCTGCCCAGGTGCGGAGTGCCGAACTCCATCAGCCGGCAGTATGTCGGCCCCGCTCCGGGCGGCGCGGCCTGTCCGAGGGCGTAGCGCTCCAGCGGCAACTCCGCCCAGTCCTCCAACGGAAACTGGGACAGCACCTGCTTGCGCTCGTCCTCGGCAGCCGACGCGGCGTCCGCCACGGCGCTCCGGTCGAACTCGGCCGCAGCCGTGCGCACGTCCACCCCGTTCGTCATGGGGGTCATGATGCCGGACGGCGACACAGTGGTCTCCGCGTCCGGAAAAGTCGGTCGACCTCCTGCGTGTGCGTCACGGGGGCTGGCACGATGGGCCAGCACCGCGAGGCCGGATCTCGGGCGGCGTGCACGACGGCGACGGGAGAGACCTTGCAGGACTGGATCTACATCCTGAATCCGAACAAGGACACCCTCGACGGGGAGCCGTCCGACAAGGAGACCGTGCGCCGCCTCGCCCATCAGGATCCCGCACTGGACCTCTGGCTCAGCCGACGAAACCGCATGAACCCGGGGGACCGTCTATGGGTCTTCTTCAGTCAGCCCGAGTCGGCGGTCGCCGCGGTGGCGGAGGTCGACGGAGAGCCGGAAGGGGACCCCGACGACCCCGACTTCTCCTATCGGGTGGATGTGACCCTCCTGCCCGGCCCCACGGATGCCCTGTACGCCGACCCGGTGAGCCGGGACGAGCTGGAACTCGGCCAGGTAAGGTCCGTGCAGAAGGTCAAGCCGGGAGCACTGAAGACTCTGCTGGCGAGGGCCGGTCTCTGACGGGGCGGTCGCGTGCGGGACGGTTACCAGGGCTCCAGCTCACGATCGGCTGGTTTTGTGTGGGGCAAAAGTGTTTCCTGAGCACGGGTGTTCAGTGCCACCAGCTTGTCAGCGCTGCGGTCGACGAAAAAGACGAACGCCTTGGCCGAGTCGGCGAAGGCCGCTGCCGGGCGGCTGATGCCGGATGTCGTGATCACGATGAGCCGCTTTGGTACGTCATCGCCGGCCGCCGCGGCAAGGCCGTTCAGCCGCTGCACCTCGGACGTGGACAGACTCTTGGCACGGCTGTGCCACTCGATGTGGAACGCGTCGGACCGGATGGGGACTTCGGCGTCCCCCTCTTCGACGTCCCCGAAGCCGAATGCCACCAACTGGTCGAGAACCGTTTCGGTGATGTGCCGGGGGCTGGGCGAGCGCGGCGACGTCCTCGGCTCGGCTTCCTCGTGGAACTGATCGATATCGAGGCCGACGTTCCTCGGCCACTCGGGCGGAGCGGCTTCACCCGCGAAGAGGGACTCCTGCAACGCGGATCGGTACCCGGCGGTAGCCGGTTCCCCGCGATCGGTCGGCGCGCACGGCACTTCCACGTCACAGGCCTTGAGTCCCTTGCCGAGCACGTCGGCGATGTCCGCCACCGAGGCCTGCGCATGGGGTACTCCTGGTCCCGGCCGCGTGCTGCGCCACAGATTCCAGCCCAGATCGACACGGCTCCACGCCTCGCATTCATCGAGGTACACATCCACCAGCCAGCCGAGGGCAGGCTTCAGCGAGACGCGGACGAACGCGTCGGAGAGCTCGGCCTCGACGAAGCAGCCGTCGCGTCCGCCTACGATGTCGAGTTTCGGCGAGTGGCGGGGGCCGTACGGGAGGTAGCCATTCCCCGCTGCCACGCGCCGCACTCGCACACCGCGGGCGTCCAGGAGGTCAGCCAGTACGGTCATGTCGGACGGCTCGCTCTCGTTCCAGCGCCACGGTGAGGGAACCGGTACTCCGGTGAGGTGCGCCGAGGCCACGGCGTGCAGGGCGTCGACGAGCACCTCGTCAGGCGTATCTAGCGGCCAGACGGACGGCGCACCGTTCAGTACGGGATCCATCACCGCCCAGACGATCGAGTACCCCATGCGTACCTGCGCCAGGGCGACCGAGCGCTGACCGGACAACGTGATCTTCAGATGCATCAGAAGGCTCGCATCGTCGAACCGCACCCGGTCGGTCAGCTCGGGATGACGGTCGCACAGGGCCTGCTCCAGGCTTTTGAAGTGCATGTGTCGAGCGAAGGCGGCAACTACGTCGCTGGGCGGGAAGGGCAAGGGAGGCACTCCTGAGTGGTGGTTCGCGGTGGCGTTGCCGGGCACGCCACGCACCGCTGACGGAGCGTAGGCCAATCGGATGCCGTCACTCAAAGCGTTCGGTCGTCCTCAACGGCATTGGCCACCGGATTGGCCGGATGCAGTCGGCGGCTCCTCGCCGTGCTCGTCGATCTCCGCCCAGACGGTCTTGCCGGAGGGCGGGCGGGGCTCGGTGCCCCAGCGGTCGGCCAGGGCCTCGACCAGGAGCAGACCCGCGGCCCGACTCGTGGTCGGGGCTCTGGCCCCGGGGGGATTTCGGGGCGGCGCTCGCCCTTCGTGTCGCTCACCGCGATGCGTAGGGTGCCGGCCGCGTCGTCCTGCGTCAGCACCAGTAGGAAGTCACGCCCCTGGACGCGGCCGTGCAGCGCCGCGTTCGCCGCCAGCTCCGCGACGACGTGTTCGGCCCGCTCGATGACCCGGGGTGACAGGTCCCAGGACTCGGATGCGCGGCCGGACCCCGGGCTGCGTCGCGAGGCCGGAGACGTCGGGCAGGTGACGGTTCACCTCGTCGACCACACGCGGTCGGCGTGCCACGACCGACATCGGACGTTGCGAGGCCACTTCGGCGACAACCCTCCGTGATGGCTGACGGATACTCGGGCATCTCTGACGTATCGTCAGCCATTCAAGATCATCTTGCACGTGCGTTGCACAAGGTGCTGAAAAAAACAGTGATCAGCGGAGGGCTGTGAAAGTGCGTATCCGCAGGTCAGCTGGCATGTTGAGGTGTCGTGCCCCTCACCCTCAAGGGGTACGACACCCCGCCCGTCAGATGTCCCGGAAGATCTCGATCTGCGCGCCCACCGAGTTCAGCCGCTCGGCCAGATCCTCGTAACCGCGGTTGATGACATAGACGTTGCGCAGCACGGAGGTGCCCTCCGCCGCCATCATCGCGAGCAGCACCACCACCGCGGGGCGCAGAGCGGGCGGGCACATCATCTCGGCGGCGCGCCAGCGGGTCGGGCCCTCGACCAGGACCCGGTGCGGGTCGAGGAGCTGAAGGCGGCCGCCCAGCCGGTTGAGGTCGGTGAGGTAGATCGCCCGGTTGTCGTAGACCCAGTCGTGGATCAGGGTCTGGCCGTGCGCGCTGGCCGCGATGGCCGCGAAGAACGGCACGTTGTCGATGTTCAGGCCGGGGAACGGCATCGGGTGGATCTTGTCGATCGGGGCCTCCAGCTTGGAGGGCCGCACGGTCAGGTCCACCAGCCGGGTGCGGCCGTTGTCGGCGGCGTACTCCGCCGTCCGGTCGCAGTCGACGCCCATCTCCTCCAGCACCGCGAGCTCGATCTCCAGGAACTCGATCGGCACCCGGCGGATGGTGAGTTCGGACTCCGTCACCACGGCGGCGGCCAGCAGGCTCATCGCCTCGACCGGGTCCTCGGAGGGGGAGTAGTCCACGTCCACGTCGATGTTCGGCACACCGTGCACGGTCAGCGTCGTCGTACCGACGCCGTCGACCCGTACGCCCAGCGCCTCCAGGAAGAAGCACAGGTCCTGGACCATGTAGTTGGACGAGGCGTTGCGGATGACCGTGGTGCCGTCGTGGCGGGCGGCGGCCAGCAGGGCGTTCTCGGTGACCGTGTCGCCGCGTTCGGTCAGCACGATGGGCCGGCCGGGCGTGACCGAGTGGTCGATCTGGGCGTGGTACAGCCCTTCGGTGGCAGCGATCTCCAGCCCGAACCGGCGAAGCGCGATCATGTGCGGCTCGATGGTGCGCGTGCCCAGGTCGCAGCCGCCCGCGTACGGCAGCTTGAACTGGTCCATCCGGTGCAGCAGCGGGCCGAGGAACATGATGATGGAGCGGGTCCGGCGCGCGGCGTCGGCGTCGATCGCCTCCATGTCGAGCTGGGCCGGCGGGACGATCTCCAGGTCCACGCCGTCGTTGATCCAACGGGTGCGGACCCCGATGGAGTTCAGCACCTCCAGCAGCCGGAAGACCTCCTCGATCCGGGCGACCCGGCGCAGGACGGTGCGGCCCTTGTTGAGCAGCGTGGCGCAGAGCAGTGCGACGCACGCGTTCTTGCTGGTCTTCACATCGATGGCGCCGGAGAGACGACGGCCGCCGACGACCCGCAGGTGCATGGGTCCGGCGTATCCGAGCGACACGATCTCGCTGTCGAGGGCTTCACCGATGCGGGCAATCATCTCAAGGCTGATGTTCTGATTGCCGCGCTCGATGCGGTTGACGGCGCTCTGACTGGTGGCGAGCGCCTCGGCCAGCTGCGTCTGTGTCCAGCCCCGGTGCTGACGGGCGTCACGGATGAGCTTGCCGATGCGTACGAGGTAATCGTCTGACATGGCGGCAGGTTATCTCAGATATGAGATGAAGATCGCGCCGGGGTGCGGTGTTCGGGTGACGGGCGGCCCGCTCTCGCGGGCCCGCGTCCGGGCCGTCGTCCCTGAACTCCGGCCCGTGCTCATCGTCCTGGCGGTATTCCGGCCGGGCCTGCGGTGTGCGTCCGTTCGGGTGTCCGGCGGCGGCGCTCGGCCGATCCGCTCCCGCCGTGCCGCACGGGTGGCGCTCGCGGCGTTCCCGGCGCGGGGCGGCCGGCCGGCGATGCGGCCCGGCGATGCGGCCCGGCGGGGCGGCCGGGCGATCGCCCGGTCCGGCGCCGCACGGGACGGAACACGAATGGGCGGCGCCGCCCGGGCATGACCGCGCGGCGGCGATGTACTAGAGTTATCTCGACATCGAGATATCTGCCGAGGCGTTCCGCAGCCGCCGCACGGTAAGGGTTACCTAACTAAGCCTTACCTTAGCGGATGGTCGGGGCCGTAGGCGGCACCACGCGGCGCCGGCCGCCAATGAGGCGCGGCGCGGTAGTACGCGCACATTGAAGAAGGAGACTGTCGTGTCGGCGAACAGCTTCGACGCCCGCAGCACGCTGCGCGTGGGCGACGAGTCGTACGAGATCTTCAAGCTGGACAAGGTGGAGGGCTCCGCGCGCCTCCCTTACAGCCTGAAGGTGCTGCTGGAGAACCTGCTCCGCACCGAGGACGGCGCGAACATCACCGCCGACCACATCCGGGCGCTGGGCGGATGGGACTCGCAGGCCCAGCCCAGCCAGGAGATCCAGTTCACGCCGGCCCGCGTGATCATGCAGGACTTCACCGGAGTCCCCTGCGTCGTGGACCTCGCCACCATGCGTGAGGCCGTGAAGGAGCTCGGCGGCGACCCGGCGAAGATCAACCCGCTGGCCCCGGCCGAGCTGGTCATCGACCACTCCGTCATCGCCGACAAGTTCGGCACCAACGACGCGTTCGCCCAGAACGTCGAGCTGGAGTACGGCCGCAACAAGGAGCGCTACCAGTTCCTGCGCTGGGGCCAGACCGCCTTCGACGAGTTCAAGGTCGTTCCCCCGGGCACCGGCATCGTCCACCAGGTCAACATCGAGCACCTGGCCCGCACCGTCATGGTCCGCGGCGGCCAGGCGTACCCCGACACCCTCGTCGGCACCGACTCGCACACCACGATGGTCAACGGCCTCGGTGTGCTGGGCTGGGGCGTCGGCGGCATCGAGGCCGAGGCCGCGATGCTCGGCCAGCCGGTCTCCATGCTCATCCCGCGCGTCGTGGGCTTCAAGCTGACCGGCGAGCTCCCGGCCGGCACCACCGCCACCGACCTCGTGCTGACCATCACCGAGATGCTCCGCAAGCACGGTGTCGTCGGCAAGTTCGTCGAGTTCTACGGTGAGGGCGTCGCCGCCACCTCCCTCGCGAACCGCGCCACCATCGGCAACATGTCGCCGGAGTTCGGCTCCACCGCCGCGATCTTCCCGATCGACGACGAGACCCTGAAGTACCTGCGCCTGACCGGCCGTGACGAGCAGCAGGTCGCGCTCGTCGAGGCGTACGCCAAGGAGCAGGGCCTCTGGCTGGACCCGTCCGCCGAGCCCGACTTCTCCGAGAAGCTGGAGCTCGACCTCTCCACGGTCGTCCCCTCCATCGCCGGCCCGAAGCGCCCGCAGGACCGCATCGTCCTCGCCAACGCCAAGGCGCAGTTCGCCCAGGACGTGCGCAACTACGTCTCGGACGACGAGGAGTCGGGCAAGGAGTCCTTCCCGGCCTCCGACTCCCCGGCCGCCGCCAACGGTGTGCCGTCGCGTCCGACCACGGTCACGGCCCCCGACGGTTCGACGTACGAGATCGACCACGGCGCCGTCACCGTCGCCGCGATCACCTCCTGCACCAACACCTCGAACCCTTACGTCATGGTCGCCGCGGCGCTCGTGGCGAAGAAGGCCGTCGAGAAGGGCCTGACCCGCAAGCCGTGGGTCAAGACGACCCTGGCGCCGGGTTCGAAGGTCGTCACCGACTACTTCGACAAGGCGGGCCTGACCCCGTACCTCGACAAGGTCGGTTTCAACCTCGTCGGCTACGGCTGCACCACCTGCATCGGCAACTCCGGCCCGCTGCCGGAAGAGGTCTCCAAGGCGGTCAACGAGCACGACCTGGCCGTGACCTCGGTGCTCTCCGGCAACCGTAACTTCGAGGGCCGGATCAACCCCGACGTCAAGATGAACTACCTGGCGTCGCCGCCGCTGGTCGTCGCGTACGCCATCGCCGGTTCGATGAAGGTCGACATCACCAAGGACGCCCTGGGCATCGACCAGGACGGCAAGCCGGTCTACCTCGCGGACATCTGGCCCTCCGAGGCCGAGGTCAACGACGTCGTCGCCAACTCCATCGGCGAGGACATGTTCAACAAGTCCTACCAGGACGTCTTCGCGGGCGACGCCCAGTGGCAGGCGCTGTCGATCCCGACCGGCAACACCTTCGAGTGGGACTCCGAGTCCACCTACGTGCGCAAGCCCCCGTACTTCGAGGGCATGACGATGGAGACGACCCCGGTCGAGGACATCGCCGGCGCCCGTGTCCTGGCCAAGCTGGGCGACTCGGTCACCACCGACCACATCTCCCCGGCCGGTGCGATCAAGGCCGACACCCCGGCCGGCAAGTACCTCACGGAGCACGGCATCGAGCGCCGCGACTTCAACTCCTACGGCTCGCGCCGCGGTAACCACGAGGTCATGATCCGCGGCACGTTCGCGAACATCCGCCTGCGCAACCAGATCGCCCCGGGCACGGAGGGCGGCTTCACCCGCGACTTCACCCAGGCGGACGCGCCGGTGTCGTTCATCTACGACGCCTCGCAGAACTACCAGGCCGCGGGCACCCCGCTGGTCATCCTGGCGGGCAAGGAGTACGGTTCCGGCTCGTCCCGTGACTGGGCGGCCAAGGGCACCGCGCTCCTGGGCGTCAAGGCCGTCATCGCCGAGTCCTACGAGCGCATCCACCGCTCGAACCTCATCGGCATGGGCGTCCTCCCGCTCCAGTTCCCCGAGGGCGCGACCGCCGAGTCGCTCGGCCTCACCGGCGAGGAGACCTTCTCCTTCACCGGCGTCACCGAGCTGAACAACGGCACCACGCCGCGCACGGTCAAGGTCACCACCGACACGGGCGTGGAGTTCGACGGCGTCGTCCGTATCGACACCCCCGGCGAGGCGGACTACTACCGCAACGGCGGCATCCTGCAGTACGTGCTCCGCAGCCTGATCCGCAAGTAGGCAGCAGAGCCGAAGGGCCGCACCCCCACCGGGGTGCGGCCCTTCCGCGTATCCGGGAGCATTCCGGGCGGAGCGGCCCTCAGCCGCCCGAAACCGTCCGCGTCACCTCGGTGATCCGGCACTTCGTGCCGCGCGGCACATCGCCGAGCCCCTGTGCCTTCTCCTTCGCCTCCTTGCCGGCGTCCAGTGCGAGCACCGCCGCGATGCCGTCCGCGACCCGGGTGCCGTCCTTGTCCACGAACTCGACGGTCACGACGTAGTCCGCCGGGCCCCCGGAGCCGTTGACCACCCTCAGCTCGGCGGCGGGCCAGTTCGTCAGGGAATCCACCGTGCACTTCGTGATCCTGACGTCCTCCTCGGGAGCCGTGCCGGTGGCGCTGGGCTCCGCGACGGGGTCCTCACCGGGGAACGCCTCGGCGGACGGCGTCCCGGCCGACCGGGAGGGCAGGGTCTCCAGCGATCCGGGGGCCGCCCGGTCCATCGCCGTGTAGACGAGCGCCGCGACGGCCGTCGCGGCCAGCAGCCCGCCGCCCACGGAGAGCGTGACGATCAGCCCCGTACGCTGCTTGCGCGGCGGTGACGGCTGCGACGGTGGCCACGGCGACGGAGATGGCGACGGCGGCGGCGGAAAACTGTCCGACAAGAGGTCCCCCCACGGGAAAACGACCGGAAATGTGTACGAGCCATACGGTACGTGGGCCCGGTGTGGCGCCGGATGCCGCGGTCGCCGCCGCCGTCACGGAATGCCATCGTGGCTCCGCGGGTTCGCACCCCCGAAGACAGCGGCATCGGCACAGAGAGCGGAACCACCATGGGCGAGCTGATCCTGATCCGGCACGGCGAGACCGCGTGGTCCCGCTCCGGACAGCACACGAGCTACACCGACATGCCCCTGACGGACCTCGGCGAGCGCCAGGCCCGCGCGCTGGTCCCGCTGCTGGCCGAACGGAGCATCGCGCTCACCCTGGTCAGCCCTTCCGTACGGGCCCGCCGGACCGCCGAGCTGGCCCGGCTCGACGCGCCCAGGGTCACACCGGAGCTGCACGAGTGGGACTACGGCGGGTACGAGGGCGTGACCACGCTGGAGATCCAGCGCACCCGCCCGTTCTGGAACCTGTGGACGGACGGGGTCGACCCCGGAACGGACGGGCACCCGGGGGAGAGCCCGGCCGAGGTCGGCGCGCGGGCCGACCGGGTCCTCGCCGGCGTGCGGGCCGCCGCCGAACGGACCGGGGACGGGGACATCGCGCTCGTCGCGCACTCCCACTTCCTGCGCGTGTTCATCGCCCGCTACCTCGGGCTGACCCCGGCGGAGGGACGTCTCTTCCAGCTCGCGACGGGCGCGGTCTCCCGGCTCGGCAGGGAGCACGGGCAGCCGGTCGTCACCGCGCTGAACCTGGCCCTTCCCGAGGAGCTGTCGGCGGGCGTCGCCGCGGACAGCTCCTGACGCGGCCGCTGCCCGACGCGCCCGCTGCCCGACGCGGCGCAGGCGCTGTCTCCTGGCGCAGCCGGTGCCTGCCGAAGCGGGGCGATGCGTTCCGAAGCGGGGGCGATGCGTTCCGAAGCGGGGCGATGCGTTCCGGCGCCGGGGAACGACGAAGCGGCCGGTACCTCGTGCGAGGTACCGGCCGTCATCCGTCCCAGGTGACGGCTCATGCCGCTTTGAGACCGGTGAGGTGGGCGAAGACGACCACATTCGCCGAGTAGCCGTTCTTCTTGTCGAAGCGTCCACCGCAGGTCAGCAACCGCAACTCCGGGCGTCCGGTCGGGCCGTACACCTTGTCGTCGGGGAAGTCTTCCTTCTTGTACGTCTTCACGGCGTCCACGGTGAAGACCGCCGTCCTGCGGTCGGCCCGCCGGACGTTGACGGTGTCCCCGCGGTGCAGGGCATTGAGGTTGAGGAAGATGGCGGGACCGGTACGGGTGTCCCGGTGGCCGACGATCAGGGCCGTCCCCTTCTCGCCGGGGGCCGGGCCGTCCCGGTACCAGCCGACCTCCTTGGGCCGGTTCATGGGCGGAGCGTCCAGCCGGTTCTTCCTGTCGAGGCCGAGACGGGTGACCGGTGCCTCGATCACGATGGCGGGGACGGCCAGTTCCACCGGTGCCGACGGTGGCAGTGGCGCGTGCGACGCCGGGACGTCCGCCATCGACCGCACCGGTTCCCGCCTGACCGGCGACCCGCCGCCCGCGGCGTCCGAGCCGCGGGCGGCGATGGACGATGCGTCGTCGGACGAGTCGCCGCTCGCCCAGACGATGCCGGTCACCAGCGAGGCGGTCGCGCACAACGTCATGGTGAGACGGCATGCGCGACTCGGTCCCCGTCGCCGTCGGCGGTGGGGGGCGCTACGCTGCGCCACTGGCGCGGCGGCGGGCTGACCGGCGGACCAGGATCAGCCCGACCACTCCGGCCGCTCCGGCCGCCAGTGCCGTGGTCGCCCCGAAGGTCGAACCACTGTCCGAGCTGACGTTCTCCATGGCCGGTACGCCACCGCCGCCGGCGGGGACCGCGCCGGAGGGCCGGTGGTGGTCCTTGTCCTCACCGGACCAGGACGAGCCCTCCTTACCGCCCTCGCTGCCCTGGTTCCCCTCGCTGCCCTGGTTCCCCTGGTTCCCCTGGTTGCCCGGACGCCCCTGGCTGTTGCCGTTGCGGGAGCAGTCGATGGTGAAGGTCTTCTGCTTCAGGCCGACCGGGACCGTCCACTGGAGCTGGTACGTGCCGTCCGGCAGCAGGTACTCCTGGCTGACGGCCTTGCCCTGGTTGAGTGCGAGCGATCCGATCAGGGTGTCGCCCGGAGGTACGGTCGGTGGCTGCGCGATGATCGTGAACGGGACCACCGGGAGCGTCTCGAAGTTGGCCGCGACCAGCTTGAACGCACAGACCGGGGCACCTTCGCGGTTGTTGCCGCGCTGCTGACCGGTGGACTGGACGCTCAGGTCGCCGCTGTCGCCCGGGGCCGCGAACGCCGCGGGCGCTCCGGCCAGCGTGAGTCCGGCTGCGGCGACGGCCGCGGCGACCGCGGTACCGGTGCGGGCACCGCGTGAGCGGAGGGAGGCAGAGATGGGCATGGGGGCTCCTTCAAGCCGAGATGATTGTCGTACTGATCACCTGATCGCCCAAGAGATGTCATGAAAAGTCATAAAAACGGATAAAGACACAAGCGAAAGCGCGGAAGTACCCTGACCAGCCCACACGAGACGTGGGTTGTCCGGGGGACAAGCCCCTCCCCGACGGCCACCTCAAGCGACCGGCGGACGCGGCCACCTCAAGCGACCGGCCCACGGCCGGCGGACGCGGCCATCTCAAGGGGAAGGGCCCCTCACCGGCGGACGAGCGCCACGACGGACGGACGGGCCACCCGCATGTGCGGGTGGCCCGTCCTCGCTCCGTCGCCCCCGGACCGTGACCGGTCGCAGGGGGCGGCCTCAGCCGAGCAGCTCCACCTCCGCGAGGGTCGCCGCGCCGTCGAGCACCAGCCGGTACTTCTCGTACGTGCCCGGCCGGTCCACCGAGAACACCCGGGTCTGCTTGTCCCAGGCGAACGACTGGCCGGTCCGCCGGTCGAGGTCGGTCCACTTCGTGCCGTCGGAGGAGCCCTGGAGCACCCAGCCCGTCGGGGCCCTGCCCGCCGCTCCCGACGTCAGCGTGTACTGGAGCCCCTTCGTCGCCGCCTCCACCGGCAGGTCGGCAGACCCGACCGTCGCCGAGGTCGCCGAGGTGTCGTCGAAGAGGGCGCCGTCGCCCTTCAGCACGTCACCCTTCGGGGACGGGACCTTGTCGTCCTGCGTGATGGACACCGGGGCCGCGTTCTTGCCGGTGCCCCAGGCGGACGGCTTCGCGCCCATGTCGAACTCCAGGGTGCCGCCCTTGGCCAGCAGGTCGTGGGGAAGCGAAGTGGACGTCCACTTCTTGCCGTTGACCTTCAAGCCTTGAACGTAGATGTTCTTCGCACTGTTCTTCGGGGCCTTGACCACCAGCGTGCGGCCGTTCTCCAGGTGCACGGTCGTCTTCGTGAAGAGCGGCGACCCGATCGCGTACTCGCCACTGCCCATCACCAGCGGGTAGAAGCCGAGCGAGGAGAACAGGAACCAGGCCGACTGCTCACCGTTGTCCTCGTCGCCGTGGTAGCCCTGCCCGATCTCGCTGCCGGTGTAGAGGCGGCCCAGGAC
Source organism: Streptomyces sp. NBC_01237 (assembly GCF_035917275.1). Taxonomy (NCBI): domain Bacteria; kingdom Bacillati; phylum Actinomycetota; class Actinomycetes; order Kitasatosporales; family Streptomycetaceae; genus Streptomyces; species Streptomyces sp. NBC_01237. The sequence goes on from NZ_CP108508.1 coordinate 7,073,223, forward strand.
CTCGCGCACCTTCTCCTGGGTCTTGAAGGGCTGGGAGGCGGCGTTGTACATGTACGTGGCGTGGTGGGCGACCTGGTTGCTGTGGCCGTACTGGCCCATCCGTACGTCACGCGCCTCCGTCATCTCGTGGATGACACCGCCGTACGAGCCGACGAACTCGGGCCCCGCCGTCTCCGGCGTGGAGAAGTACGTGTCCAGCTTCCTGCCCAGACCGTCCCGCCCGCCGTACAGGTTCGCCAGGCCCCGGCTGTCCTGCGGGGCGGTGAAGGCGTAGCCCCAGCCGTTGGTCTCGGTGTAGTCGTAGCCCCAGACCCGCGGGTCGTACGTGTCGGACGGGAGCCGCCAGTCGCCCTTGGCGTCCTTGCCCTGGAAGAAGCCGGCCCTGTCGTCGAAGAGCCTGACGTAGTTGCGGGCGCGGTTGAGGAAGTACGCGGACTCCTCCCTGTACCGCTCCTTCTTCGTCTTCGCGTAGAGCGCCTTGCCCATCCGGGCGATCCCGTAGTCGTTGAGGTAGCCCTCCAGCGACCAGGACAGGCCCTCGTGCGTGGCGGTGTCGGCGTACCCGGTGAAGACGGAGGTCTCCATGCCCTTGCGGCCGACGCCCGAGGACGGCGGGGCCACCGTGGCGTTCTTGACCGCCGCGTCGTACGCCGCCGCCGCGTCGAACTTCACGCCCTTGACGTAGGCGTCGGCGAACGCCACGTCGGAGCTGGTGCCGGTCATCAGGTCCGCGTAGCCCGGCGAGGACCAGCGCGAGATCCAGCCGCCGTCCTTGTACTGCTGGACGAAGCCGTCCACCATCTCGCCCGCCTTCTTCGGGGTGAGGAAGGAGTAGGCCGGCCAGGTCGTGCGATAGGTGTCCCAGAAGCCGTTGTTGACGTACACCTTGCCGTCGACGATCTTCGCGCCGGTGTGCGTCGGGGTGTCGGTGCCGGTCTTCGGGGAGAAGGGGCTGGCGTACTTGCTCTTCCCGTCGACCTGCTCGAAGCCCGAGTTCGGGTACAGGTACAGCCGGTAGAGGCTGGAGTAGAGCGTCGTCAACCGGTCGGCGTCGGCGCCCTCGACCTCCACCTTGCCCAGGATGCCGTCCCACGCCTTCTGCGCCCGGTCCTGGACCCGGTCGAAGGAGGTGGACGCCGGGAGCTCCATGGCGAGGTTCCTCTTCGCCTGGTCGAGGCTGATCAGCGAGGTGGCCAGACGCAGGCCGACCGTACGGTCCTTGCCCGCGTCGAAGCGGAAGAAGCCGGTGACATCGTCACCGCCGCCGCCCTTGAGCCGTCCGCTGTCGGTGACCGGCGCGTCGAAGGCTCCGTACACGAAGAGCCGGGTCGCTCCCGTCGAGCCGCCGCTCCTGACATCCGAATAGCCGGAGAAGGAGCCGGACTTCGCGTCGAGCGTCAGACCGCCGTCGTTCGACACATTGTCGAAGACGATGCTCGCGTCCTTGCCGGGATACGTGAACCGCATCCGCGCGGCGTGGTCGGTCGGCGTCATCTCGGCCTTGAGACCGTTCTCGAACGTCACCCCGTAGTAGTGCGGCTTCGCGGTCTCGTTCTCGTGGCGGAACGGCAGCGCGCGGGCCGTACGGGAGGCGTCCGGGGTGCCCGCCTTCGCCGAGGGCATCATCTGGAAGGTCTGGCGGTCGCCCATCCAGGGGCTCGGCTCATGGCTGGCGCTGAAGGCCTGGAGCGTCGGCAGGTTGTCCTCGTTGTTGCCGCGCGCGTAGTCGTACAGCCAGCTCGTGGAGCCGGCGTTGGTGACCGGCGTCCAGAAGTTGAAGCCGTGCGGGAGTGCGGTCGCGGGGATGTTGTTGCCGCGGGAGAAGCCGCCGCTGGAGTTGGTGCCGCGGGTCGTCAGCGCGTAGTCCGACAGATGCGCCTTGCGCTTCTCCGGCGCCTTCGGGGCGATCGTGAGGTCGTCTATCCAGCCCTGGAACTTCGCCTTGCCCTTGGGGGAGTCGTACGCCACCAGAATCCGGTCGACGGTCTTCCCGGCCGCGACCGCCCCGATGCGCGAGGCGACCTTGTTCCACTGGTTGACGTAGAGGCGCTTGGCGTCCGCCTGGCCTCCCGGGGTCAGCAGACCGCCGTGGCTGTCGGTGGCCTTCAGCTCGCTCAGGTACGTACCGTCGGTGAAGGCCAGATCCACCGCGACATGCGTCGCCGGGTAGGCGAGGTCCGTCTCGCCCATCTGCGGGTACACCAGGTAGGAGAGCCGGGTGTCCTTGGTGACGGCCGTGTTCACGTCGAAGACCTTGTTGTACGAGTACGCCCGGCCGTCCGCCTTGTGCGTACCCGCGTACCGCAGAGCCTTCTTCCCCGTGAATCCCGCACCCGACTTCGCGGTGGGCGAGCCGGAGGGGCCGCGGTCGGCCTGGCTGCGCATGTCGTCGGGCGCCGGGGCGGAGGTGTCGCCGTCGGAGAACTGGACGTCGGCGAGCTGGGTCGCGTCCGAGGCGCCGTTGTTCTTCGTGATCTCCAGCCGGAAGTGCTGATAGGCCTTGTCGGCCGTGAAGTCGTACGACGTGGTCCGCAGGCGCTCGGCGAAGGTCTGACCGGTCCGGGTGTCCAGGTCCGTCCAGGACGTGCCGTCCGTGGAGCCCTTCAGGGTCCAGTCCCTCGGGTCCCGCTCCTCGTGATCGTTGGCCGAGGTCAGCGCGTAGGTCACGACCTTGACGGGCTCGGCCAGATCGAACTCGATCCAGCCGGACGGTTTGAACGCCAGCCACTTGGTGGTGGGTTCACCGTCGATCAGGTTCTCCTTGACCTCGCCGCCGCCGGTGTTCTCGTCGTCGGCACGCAGGTCCGTCACCTTGTCGGTGACGTTGCCGGGTATCCCCGCGGAGAATCCGCCGTCGATCCCTGACGCCTTTTTGCTGCCGTCCGGACCCACTTCGACGGTATTGCGCCAGTCGGGCTGCTTCTCGTCCGATTCGAAGGAGGAGCTGAACGTCCGCTCGCCCGAAGGCTTCTGGGCCGGTCCGGCCGGTTGCGCGGCGGCGGTGGGGGCCGCCACCACCAGGGCGAGAGATACCGCAATGATGGCGGCCGAGCGGCTTTGTCTCTTTCGAGAACCTTGGTGGAGACCACGTGGTGGCTGCATGCCGAGCCATTCCTCCCCGGAAGTGTGCTGGACAACGTTGTCATGGCATGATGCAAGGTCCAGTAGGGAGTCAAGTGGTCCGATGTGTCAAGGGTGTTGCACGGGATCGCCCAGGCGAATCGACCGTAATGCGGAAAAAGGTGCCCCTGGATCGGGGCGCACGGTGCCGAGGTATCCAAGAGGTCTCAACTCGGGAAAGACTGCCGCCGAAACAGGTATTCGATCTTGCTCAGTTGGCAACAAGTGGACTATACCTGTCGGCACCCGGGCAGCCGTTTCACACGGTCGCACGGCAGGGGGGCGGGGGGATGTTCGCGAGGGCGCCGGAGGCGTTCGCGCTGTACGGTCTTCCTCCGATACCCCGCTGCACGGCAATGCCCGTACATATCTGTATGACCCAAGCGCAACTGACCGCGGTGGCGGGGCCCTTCGCCTGAGGCGAATCACTATGGGTGACCGGTACACCGCCTGAGTCCTGGAGAAGGCGAGGACTTGAGCATGGGATCCACCTCCGCCCACAACAATGAGGGCCTTGGCCGTCGCGATCTGATCAAGCGGTCTGCCGCACTCGGCGTGATCGCTGTTCCGACGATGAGTTTCCTGTCCGCCTGCGCGAGCGGCGACAGCGGGAGCGACGACAAGGTCGAAAAGGGCACGAAGACCGCCAAGAATCCGCTGGCGGTCAATGAGAGCGCCCCCCTCGAACTGGTCATCTTCGACGGTGGATACGGAACGAAGTACGCCGAGGACGCTCAGGCATCCTTTGAGAAGTCCTTCCCCAAGGCGAAGGTCAAGTTCTCCAAGACGCAGAAGATCCAGTCGGTACTGCAGCCGCGTTTCAATGGCGGCACCCCGCCGGACCTGATCGACAACTCCGGTGCCCAGCAGATGGACATGGGTGTTCTGGTCGGCAAGAAGCAGCTCGCCGACCTCACCCCGCTGCTCGACGCGCCCTCCATCGACGACCCGGCCAAGAAGGTCCGCGACACGCTGCGGCCGGGCATCGTCGAGATGGGTCAGTTCGACGGCGACCCGTGCTGGATCCTCTACTACGCGTACACCGTCTACGGCGTCTGGTACTCCCAGACGGCGCTGGACAAGCTCGACGCGCAGTACCCGGAGAACTGGGACGACATGCTCGCGCTGTGCGCGAAGGCCAAGAAGAAGGGGATCGCGGGCTGGACCTACCCCGGCAAGCACCCCTACTACCTGCCCTTCTCGCTCTACCCGTTCATCGCCAAGATCGGCGGCGTCGAGGTCCTCGACGCGATCGACAACCTGGAGCCGAAGGCCTGGGAGCACCCCGCCGTCAAGGCGGCCTTCGACGCGTACTACGAGCTCTACGCCAAGGGCTACATCCTCAAGGGCACCCCGGGCCTGGACCACCGCGGTTCGCAGGGTGCCTGGGCCCGCGGCAAGGCGCTGTTCATCCCGAACGGCTCCTGGGTCGAGAACGAGGAAGCGGCGATCATCCCCAAGGACTTCAAGCTGTCCGTGGGCGCTCCCTCCAGCCTCGACTCCTCGGACGTGCTGCCCTTCGGCACCATGTGGGCATCCGGCGGTGAGCCCTTCATCGTTCCGGCGAAGGCGAAGAACCCCCAGGGCGGCATGGAGCAGCTGCGCATCCTGCTCAGCGAAGAGTCCTCCAAGTCCTTCACCACCAGCAGCAAGTCGCTGTCCGCCTTCAACGGCGGCACCGACGGGCTGGAGCTGTCGGACGGCCTGACGTCGGGCCTCGCCGCCCTGGAGAAGGCCGGCACCAATGTGGTCAACCCCCGCCTGCAGGACTGGTACGTGAAGCTCCAGAAGGAGCAGATCGGTGTCGCCGCACTCGGCGAGATGATGGCCGGCCGCGCCAACCCGGCCGAGACCATCAAGAAGATCCAGGGATTCGCCGACGCGGCGGCCAAGGACCAGTCCATCAAGCACTACAAGCACCAGTGACAACCCGTCACCAGCGGCGGCAGCGCAGGAAGGTCGGAGTCGGTAACGATGCAACACGGTAAATACCGGTTCATAGTCGGGTTCTTGGTGGTGCCGATGGCGTTGTACGTCATCTTCGTCATCTGGCCGTTCATCCAGTCCATCTACTACTCGTTCACGGACTGGACGGGCCTGAGTCCCGACTTCAAGATGGTCGGCTTCGGCAACTACACCAAGATGCTCGACGACGACATCTTCTGGAAATCCCTGCAGCACAGTGTGCTGCTGGCACTGCTGCTGCCGCTGGTGACGCTGGGGCTCGCGCTCTTCTTCGCCTTCATGCTCAACGTGGGCGGGCGGCGCCGCAGGGGCGCCGCCATCGCGGGCGTGCGCGGCTCGGGCTTCTACAAGATCGCGTACTTCTTCCCGCAGGTGCTCTCGATCGCGATCGTGGCCATCCTGTTCCAGTTCGCCTTCGACCCCGCCCAGGGCATGATCAACGGCACGCTCAAGGCGTTCGGCTTCGAGGACGTGCCGGACTGGCTGGGCGATCCGCAGCTGGCCCTGTGGTGCATCGCCGCGGTCCTGGTCTGGTGCACGGTCGGCTTCTTCGTGGTGCTGTTCTCCGCGGGCATGGCCTCCATCCCCAAGGACTTCTACGAGGCGGCCCTGCTGGACGGCGCGAGCCGTTTCACGACCTTCTTCCGGATCACGCTGCCGCTGCTGTGGGACACGGTCCAGTCCGGCTGGGTCTACATGGGCATCCTGGCGCTGGGCGCCGAGGGTTTTGCCGTCGTGCACATCATGAGTGTCGGTCCCGGCGGGCCCGACTACTCGACCACCGTCCTGCCGCTGTACGTGTACCAAGCGGCGTTCCGTGACGGACAGGCGGGCTACGCGACCACGATCGGTGTCGCCCTGCTCATCGTGACGCTGGCGTTCGCGGCCATCGTGATGCGGCTGGGCCGGCGCGAGCGGCTGGAGTTCTGATGAAGACCACTGACACCCCTCCCTCCGGCCCTTCGGACGCCTCCGGGGCCGCGGGTCCCGATGCGCCGGGTGTGCCGAAGCAGCGCACCGACGGCGTCCGCAGGAGCGCCGCGGCCCCCGGGAAGAAGGCCGAGGGCCAGGTCCTCAACGTCTTCTCGCACGGGATGCTGATCCTCTGGGCCTTCATGGTCATCCTGCCCCTGTTCTGGGCAGTGATGTCCTCCTTCAAGACCGACACGGCCATCTTCAACTCGCCCTGGGAGCTGCCCGACTCGCTGGACTTCTCCAGTTGGGGCAGGGCCTGGAACCAGGCCAACATGAGCGAGTACTTCCTCAACACCATCCTGGTGGTGGGAGGGTCGCTCGTCGGCACGCTGGTCTTCGGTTCGATGGCCGCCTATGTGCTCGCCCGCTTCGAGTTCCCCGGCAACCGGTTCATTTACTTCTTGTTCGTCGGCGGGATGAGCTTCCCGGTCATGCTGGCGCTGGTGCCGTTGTTCTACGTCATGGACAACATGGGGCTGCTGAACACGATCCACGGGTTGATTCTCGTGTACATCGCGTATTCGCTGCCGTTCACCGTGTTCTTCCTGACCTCGTTCTTCCGCACGCTGCCGACATCGATCGCGGAAGCCTCGATCATCGACGGTGCCTCTCACACCCGTACGTTCTTCCAGGTCATGCTGCCGATGGCCAAACCCGGTCTGATCAGTGTCGGTATCTTCAATTTCCTGGGGCAGTGGAACCAGTACATGCTGCCGACGGTGCTGAACACCGACCCGGACAAGCGGGTGCTCGCCCAGGGGCTGGTCGAACTGGCGGCCAGCCAGGGATACAAGAGCGACTATTCCGGTCTCTTCGCCGGTCTGGTGATCGCGATGCTTCCCGTGCTGGCGGCGTACATCATTTTCCAGCGCCAGGTCGTCTCGGGTATGACGGCGGGTGCGCTCAAGTAATCCGGCTCCGGCCGGCCTGATTCGGACGGCCGCCTTTCAGGTGAATGCCCCGGTGGATGTCCCCGCCGGGGCATTCACCTGCTCCGGTGGACATGCCCGCCGGGCGTTCACGCGCTCCGCTCCGACCTATCCGCCGTGGACCGTGCTCCCCGCCGTCGGCGGCACCACGCCTTGTGCGCTCAGGTCTTGACGGGAGGTACCCCCGAACGTTCAGCTTAGAGTTCACATGTTGGAGGAAGCCGGGGCCTCATCGGTGCGGTCCCGGCCGGGACGGCCTTCTGTGCCGTCCGCCAAGGGCAGGAGTGGATGAGTCGATGGAGACTCCCGGGTCGCAGACGTCTCTGCATCGGGCCAACCTTGAGCGGGTCGTACGAGCCGTACGGATGGCCGGGTCGCTCACCCAGGCGGAGATCGCCAGGAGCACCGGCCTCTCCGCGGCTACCGTCTCCAATATCGTCCGCGAACTCAAGGACGGCGGCACGGTCGAGGTGACCCCCACCTCGGCGGGCGGCCGCCGGGCCCGCAGCGTCTCGCTCAGCGGGGACGCGGGCATCGTCGTCGGCGTCGATTTCGGCCACACCCATCTGCGGGTGGCGGTCGGCAACCTGGCCCACCAGGTGCTGGCCGAGGAGTCCGAGCCGCTGGACGTCGACGCCTCGTCGGCACAGGGCTTCGGACGGGCGGAAGTGCTGGTCAGGCGGCTGATCGAGACCACCGGGGTCAGCCCCGAGAAGGTGATCGGCGTCGGCCTCGGTGTCCCGGGACCCATCGACGTCGAGTCCGGCACGCTGGGCTCCACCTCGATCCTGCCGGGCTGGACGGGCATCAATCCGAGCGACGAGCTCGCCGGGCGGCTCGGCGTGCCGGTGTACGTCGACAACGACGCCAACCTCGGGGCACTGGGCGAGCTGGTCTGGGGGAGCGGACGAGGGGTCCGGGACCTCGCGTACATCAAGGTCGCCAGCGGCGTCGGCGCCGGTCTGGTGATCGACGGCACCATCTACCGGGGCCCCGGCGGTACGGCCGGCGAGATCGGGCACATCACCCTGGACGAGTCGGGGCCGGTGTGCCGCTGCGGCAACCGCGGGTGCCTGGAGACCTTCACGGCCGCCCGGTATGTGCTGCCCCTGCTCCAGCCCAGCCACGGCCCCGACCTCACCATGGAACGGGTGGTCCAGCTGGCCCGCGAGGGTGATCCGGGCTGCCGCCGGGTGATCGGGGACGTGGGGCGGCACATCGGCAGCGGGGTGGCCAATCTGTGCAATCTGCTCAACCCCAGCCGGGTGGTGCTCGGCGGGTCCCTGGCGGAGGCCGGGGAACTGGTCCTCGGGCCCATCCGCGACTCGGTGTCCCGGTACGCCATCCCCAGCGCGGCGCGGCAGCTCTCGGTACTGCCCGGTGCGCTCGGCGGACGGGCGGAGGTACTGGGCGCGCTGGCCCTGGTGCTGAGTGAGATGGGGGATTCAACCCTTTTGGAAAGCACCCTGCCTGCGGTGACTCCTGCCTTCACTTAGATAACGAATGGCACCGTTGTCATCTCGTTAAGGATTTACTCCTTGACGCTGACGTTGCGGCCGAGTTGACTTCCTGCCACCTCGGCCGCGACGTTGCGGCCACGTCAGGGAGGCAAACCCCCATGATCGCAATGACGCGACGCATCGTCATAGGCACGGCCGCTCTCTCCATGGCGGTCTCCCTCGCCGCCTGTGGCAAGGCGGGCGACGACGCGGAGTCCGGCAGCGGCGGCGACAGCAAGACCATCGGTCTCCTGCTGCCGGAGAACAAGACCACGCGTTACGAGACGTTCGACCGCCCCATCATGGAGGCGAAGATCAAGGAACTGTGCGACGACTGCGAGGTCAAGTACAACAACGCCGCACAGGACACCGAGACCCAGAAGAAGCAGTTCGACGCGCTGGTCACGCAGGGTGTGAAGGTCATCATCCTGGACTCCGTCGACTACAAGGCCACCAAGTCCTGGGTGCAGCAGGCGGAGAAGAAGGGCGTCAAGGTCGTCGCGTACGACCGGCTCGCCGAGGGACCGATCTCCGCGTACGTCTCGTACGACAACGAGAAGATCGGCCGCCTTCAGGGTGAGGCCCTGGTCAAGGCGCTCGGCGCCAAGGCCAAGGAGAGCAACGTTGTCATGATCAACGGCTCGCCCACCGACCCGAACGCCCCGCTCTTCAAGAAGGGCGCCCACAGCGTCCTGGACACCCAGGTCAAGAAGGTCGTCTACGAGCAGGACATCCCGGACTGGTCGCCGGACGAGGCGAACAAGAAGATGGGTGCCGCCATCGACTCGCTGGGCAAGTCGGGCTTCCAGGGCGTCTACTCCGCCAACGACAGCATGGCCGGCGGCATCATCACCGCGCTGGACAAGCAGGGCATCAAGATCCCCGTCGGCGGTCAGGACGCCGAACTGGCCGGTCTGCAGCGCATTCTGAAGGGCGATCAGTCCTTCACGATCTACAAGCAGATCAAGCCGGAGGCCGAGACCACCGCCGAGATCGCCGTCAAGCTCCTCAAGGGCGAGAAGATCGACGACCTGACCCCGGTCAAGGTCGACAGCCTCACGGGCGAGTTCAAGGGCATCCCGGCCAAGCTGTACGACGCGCAGGTCGTGACCAAGGACAACGTCGCCTCCACGATCATCGCCGACAAGGTCTACCAGGCCGCTGAGATCTGCACGGCCGAGTACAAGGCGGCCTGCGAGGCGGCCGGCATCAAGTAGGGCCTCCGCCAAGGAAGGTCCGGGGCCCGCGGGATCACGTCAAGTCACTCCCGCGGGCAGGCGCCCTGGGCGCCCCGGAGCCGGTCCGGCACCCGCCCCGTCAACGCCCCGCGAAGCGGGGGCGGGCGCCGGGCCCCTCTCGCACACCCCCCAGCTCAGCAGCACCATCCCCGCCGGTCAGGCGGCGAAGGAGATGATTCACGTGTCCGCTACGCCCGTGCTGGCGTTGCGCGGAATCTCCAAGCGGTTCGGCGCCGTTCAGGCGCTCACCGACGTGGACCTGGAGATTCACCCCGGCGAGGTGGTCGCCCTGGTCGGCGACAACGGCGCCGGCAAGTCGACCCTCGTCAAGACCATTTCGGGTGTCCACCCGATCGACGAAGGCGCCATCGAGTGGGAGGGGCGGACGGTCCGGATCAACCGGCCGAACGACGCCCAGGAGCTCGGAGTCGCCACCGTCTACCAGGACTTGGCCCTCTGCGACAACCTCGATGTCGTCGCCAACCTCTTCCTCGGCAGCGAACTGCGCAAGCTCTCCGTCCTCGACGAGATCGCGATGGAGAAGCGCGCCAAGGAACTCCTGGACACGCTCTCCATCCGGATACCGAGCGTCCGGATACCGGTCGCCTCGCTCTCCGGCGGTCAGCGCCAGGTCGTGGCCATCGCGCGCGCCCTGATCGGCGACCCCAAGGTCGTCATCCTGGACGAGCCGACCGCCGCGCTCGGCGTCGAGCAGACCGCCCAGGTCCTCGACCTCGTCGAGCGGCTGCGCGAGCGCGGCCACGGCGTCATCCTCATCAGCCACAACATGGCCGATGTGCGCGCCGTCGCGAACAGGGTCGCGGTGCTCCGCCTGGGCCGCAACAACGGTGTCTTCGACGTCGCGAGCACCTCCCACGAAGAGATCATCGCCGCGATCACCGGCGCCACGGACAATGCCGTCACGCGTCGCCAGGCACGCACGGCCACGAACACGGCCACGAAGGAGGACGCGAAGTGAGCGACCTCGCCAAGACCCCCGGACCTTCCACCGAGAAGTCCGCCGCCGAGGAGCCCGTGAAGGGCACCCCCGCGAAGGCACCGGCGGCCGAGCAGTCGGCGGCCCCCATCCCCGCCGTCGACCCGCGCCTGCTCGTCCGCGAGGAGGGCTTCAAGGGCTACTGGTCGGAGTTCAGCCGCAAGGTGCGCGGCGGCGAACTCGGCTCGCTGCCGGTCTTCGTCGGTCTGATCGTCATCGCGATCGTCTTCCAGTTCCAGAACAGCAACTTCCTCTCCGCCAGCTCCGTCGCCAACATCGCTGTCTACAGCTCCGGCCTCGGCATCATGGCTGTCGGCATCGTCTTCGTGCTGCTGCTCGGCGAGATCGATCTCTCCGTGGGCTCCGTCGCCGGCGTCGGCGCGGCCGTCTGGGCCGTACTGAACGTGAACAACGGCTGGAGCGACTGGACGGCGATCCTCGTCGCCGTGCTCTCCGGAACGGCCCTCGGCGCGCTGCACGGCTTCTTCTTCGCCAAGATCGGGGTGCCGGCCTTCGTCGTCACCCTGGCGGGCTTCCTCGGCTGGAGCGGACTCCAGGACTGGATGATGGGCGGGGAGGGCTCGATCAACACGCCGTCCGGCAGTGTCGTCGAGAACCTGACCAACTACTTCTTCGAGGACAAGGCCGCGGGCTACGGACTGGCCCTGGTCGCCGTCCTCGCGTACGCCGCCTCGCTCCTGGTGGACAGCAAGCGCCGCAGGGCCGCGAACCTGCCCGCACGCCCCACCGCCGAGGTCGTGCTGCGGACCGCCGTCGTCACGATCCTGTGCTTCGTCGTCGCGTACGTCCTGAACGAGCCCTCCGGCGCCCGCGGCCTGCCGCTCGCCCTGGTGCTCTTCCTCGCCGTCCTGGTCGTCGCGGACTTCGTCGCCCGCCGTACGACCTTCGGCCGCCAGGTCTTCGCGGTCGGCGGCAACCCCGAGGCGGCGCGCCGCGCCGGTATCAACGTCGACCGGATCCGGATCACGGTCTTCGCGCTGTCCGGCACGCTGGGCGCCTTCGGCGGACTCTTCATCGCCAGCCTCTCCGGCGGAGCCACCAAGAGCGTCGGCGCCGGCAACACGCTGATGCTGGTCATCGCGGCCGCCGTCATCGGCGGCACCAGCCTCTTCGGCGGCCGGGGCAAGGTCTGGTCCGCACTGCTCGGCATGATCGTGATCCAGTCGATCCAGCAGGGCCTGAACATGATCGGCATGGCCAACGCCGTCCAGTACATGATCACCGGCGCGGTTCTCCTCGCCGCCGTGGTCATCGACTCGGTCTCCCGCCGCACGCAGAAGACCGCAGGTCGCGCCTGACGCCCCACCTGCACCGGACCGTGCCCGGCGCCCCTCATCGGGCGCCGGGCACCGCCGTGTATCGGCCGGTGGTGTGACAGCACACCCCCGCCCGATGCCCGCGACGGCGGGCGGAACATTAGACTCATCGGATCGGCACGCTCGACCAGCTCAACGCAAGGAGGCACGGGTGGACCTGCTGACCCGCATCGAGGGACCGCGCGATTTGGACCGGCTCAGCCTCGACCAGCTGGAGCAGCTCGCCGGGGAGATCCGTACCTTCCTCGTCGACGCAGTGTCCAAGACCGGCGGTCACCTGGGCCCCAACCTGGGCGTGGTCGAACTGACCATCGCCCTGCACCGGGTCTTCGAGTCGCCCCGGGACAAGGTCCTCTTCGACACCGGCCACCAGAGCTATGTGCACAAGCTGCTCACCGGCCGCCAGGACTTCTCGAAGCTCAAGAGCAAGGGCGGACTCTCCGGGTACCCCTCCCGCGCGGAGTCCGAGCACGACATCATCGAGAACTCGCACGCCTCGACGGTGCTGGGCTGGGCCGACGGCCTCGCCAAGGCGAACGAGGTACTGGCCAAGGACGACCATGTCGTCGCGGTCATCGGTGACGGCGCGCTCACCGGCGGTATGGCCTGGGAGGCGCTGAACAACATCGCCGCCGCCAAGGACCGCCCGCTCGTCATCGTGGTCAACGACAACGAGCGCTCGTACGCCCCGACCATCGGCGGCCTCGCGAACCACCTCGCCACGCTGCGTACCACCGACGGCTACGAACGGTTCCTGGCCCGCGGCAAGGACCTCCTGGAGCGCACTCCCGTCCTCGGCAGGCCGCTGTACGAGACCCTGCACGGCGCCAAGAAGGGCCTCAAGGACTTCATCGCCCCGCAGGGCATGTTCGAGGACCTCGGCCTGAAGTACGTCGGCCCGATCGACGGCCACGACATCGAGGCGCTGGAGTCCGCGCTCCAGCGTGCCAAGCGCTTCGGCGGGCCCGTCATCGTCCACTGCCTCACCGAGAAGGGCCGCGGCTACACCCCGGCCCTCCAGGACGAGGCCGACCGCTTCCACGCCGTCGGCAAGATCCACCCGGACACCGGCCTGCCCATCTCCAGCTCCGGCCTGGACTGGACCTCGGTCTTCGGCGAGGAGATGGTCAAGCTCGGCAAGGAGCGCAAGGACATCGTCGCGATCACCGCGGCCATGCTCCAGCCGGTCGGCCTCGGCAAGTTCGAGGAGGCGTTCCCGGACCGGATCTACGACGTCGGCATCGCCGAGCAGCACGGCGCGGTCTCCGCGGCGGGCCTCGCCACCGGCGGGCTGCACCCCGTCTTCGCGGTGTACGCCACCTTCCTGAACCGCGCCTTCGACCAGGTCCTGATGGATGTCGCGCTGCACAAGTGCGGGGTCACCTTCGTCCTGGACCGGGCCGGAGTCACCGGTACGGACGGTGCCTCGCACAACGGCATGTGGGACATGTCGATCCTCCAGTGCGTCCCCACGCTCCGGATCGCCGCCCCGCGCGACGCCGACCAGGTCCGCGCCCAGCTGCGCGAGGCCGTGGACGTCGACGACGCGCCGACGGTGGTCCGCTTCTCCAAGGGCGCGGTCGGCCCGGCCGTCAAGGCCGTCGGCAGGGCCGGTGGGATGGACATCCTGCGCGAGCCCGGCACGGACCGGCCGGACGTGCTGCTGGTCTCCGTCGGCGCACTGGCCCCGATGTGCCTGGAGATCGCCGATCTGCTGGGCGCCCAGGGCATCTCCACCACCGTGGTCGACCCCCGCTGGGTCAAGCCGGTCGACGAGGCGCTGCCCCCGCTCGCCGAGCGGCACCGGGTCGTCGTCACCGTCGAGGACAACAGCCGGGCCGGCGGCGTCGGTTCCGCCATCGCCCAGGCGCTGCGCGACGCCGGGGTCGACGTACCCCTGCGTGACTTCGGTATCCCGCCGGTCTTCCTCGACCACGCCTCCCGCAAGGAGGTCATGGCCGAGATCGGGCTGACCGCGCCGGACATCGCCCGCCAGGTCACCGGTCTGGTGGCCAAGCTCGACGGCGGGTACGAGAGCCGCGCCGTGGAGCCCGCCCGCGACTGACCCGTACGGCCAATGGGCCGGTCGGACCACCCTGTACGGGTGACCCGACCGGCCCATTCGCGTGACACGGCTCCCGTGCCGCGCTGCCCGGCCGGTGGTGTCCCAATCATGGCGTTCACGACAACCGCGTGGAGGTACGCAGGTGAGCGCGCAGCAGGACACACCACCGAGCGGAAACGGGCTGTTCAGGACCAAGACGGTCGAACAGTCGATCCGCGACACCGAAGAGCCGGAGCACGCGCTCAAGAAGTCCCTCTCCGCGCTGGACCTCACGGTCTTCGGAGTGGGCGTCGTCATCGGCACCGGTATCTTCGTGCTGACGGGCAAGGTGGCCAAGGAGTCGGCGGGTCCCGCCACCGCCATCGCGTTCGTGATCGCGGGCGTCGTCTGCGCACTCGCCGCGCTCTGCTACGCCGAATTCGCCTCCACCGTCCCGGTGGCCGGATCCGCGTACACCTTCGCGTACGCCTCACTGGGCGAACTGGTGGCCTGGATCATCGGCTGGGACCTGGTGCTGGAATTCGCCCTGGGCACGGCGGTGGTGGCGGTCGGCTGGTCCGGCTACGTCCGCTCGCTCCTGGACAACGTCGGCTGGACGCTCCCCGACGCGCTCTCCGGGACCGATGCGACGAACGGGTTCGGCTTCGACATCCTGGCGTTCGCCCTGGTCCTGGTGCTGACGGTCATCCTGGTGCTCGGCATGAAGCTGTCGGCCAGGGTCACCACGGTCGTGGTCGCGATCAAGGTGGCCGTGGTCCTGATCGTGATCGTCGCGGGCGGCTTCTTCATCAAGGCCGCCAACTACACACCGTTCATCCCGAAGGCCGAACCGCAGCCCACCGGTTCGGATCTGACCGCCCCACTGGTCCAGTTGATGTTCGGCTACACGCCCACGAACTTCGGCGTCATGGGAATCTTCACCGCCGCCTCCGTCGTCTTCTTCGCCTTCATCGGCTTCGACGTCGTGGCCACCGCGGCGGAGGAGACCAAGGTCCCGCAGCGGGACATGCCGCGCGGCATCCTCGGCTCGCTCATCATCTGTACGGTGCTCTACGTCGCCGTGTCCGTCGTGGTGACCGGGATGCAGCACTACACCGAGCTCTCGGTGAGCGCCCCGCTCGCGGACGCCTTCAAGGCCGTCGGGCGCCCCTTCTTCGCCGGGGTGATCAGCTTCGGCGCCGCGATCGGCCTCACCACGGTCTGCATGATCCTGCTGCTCGGCCAGACCCGGGTGTTCTTCGCGATGAGCCGAGACGGACTGCTCCCGCGGTTCTTCTCCAAGACGCACCCGCGCTTCCACACCCCCTACCGCCCCACGATCCTGCTCGGTGTGATCATCGCGATCGTCGCCGGGTTCACCAGCATCGACGAACTGGCGACCCTGGTGAACATCGGCACGCTCTTCGCGTTCGTCGTCGTGGCCCTCGGCGTGATCGTCCTGCGCCGCACCCGCCCGGAGCTGCCCCGCGCCTTCCGTACCCCGTGGGTGCCGCTGCTCCCGATCGTCTCGGTGGCCGCGTCGGTCTGGCTGATGCTCAACCTGCCCGCCGAGACCTGGCTGCGGTTCGGCATCTGGATGGCGATCGGCGTGATCATCTACCTCATGTACGGGCGCCGGCACAGCCGGATGTCGGCCGGGCGCTGAGAGCCGCCCAGCGCGGGCCGACGCCCACCGCGAGTCACTCCTCGTCGCCCGGGCTCAGCGGCGTACCTCGCTGCCCCGGCCGCTGAGCCGGTACCCGCCCCAGGGGCCGGGCCGATGGCGTACCCGGGTTCGCGCAGCTTGGCGATGTCCTGGCGGACGGTGCCCGCGGTGATGTCCAGGTGCCCGTCCGGCCGCGCTCAGCTGTCTCGGTGCGGGGGCAGCGGGCGTACCGTACGCGGGCCCACGCACCGTGCCCCGTACGCCTCGACCCGCTGCCGCAGTCCGCGGTCGGCGGTGACGACGACACACGGGCGGCTCCCCGCCGCGGCGACCAGCTCGGCGATCCTGTCGTCACCGCTGCCGTCCGCGGCCTCGACCCGCACTCCCGGCACCGCCCCGACACCCCGGGCCGCGCCCTCGACGACCAGGACGAGTTCGACGGGGCCGGGGTGTCCGGGCAGGCCGGCCCCGGCGTACGGGACCAGGGAGTCGCGCAGCCGCTCGGCCGCCCCGCGCCGGTCCCGCCACCAGCCGTCCGGGACGGAACCGACCACGTTCGCGGCGTCGACGATGACCAGTACGGGTTCGTTCGGCATTCCGGCAGCCTGCCATGGCACCGGAGCGCCGGGCTCAGTCAGCCGCCGGTCGCGGGGGACTTCTTCGCCGAAGCGGGGATGGCGGTGTCCGAACGGATCGCCTTCCACAGCTCACCGGCCTGCGGCTCGGAGGCCACGACCCGGTTGGGGTCCTTCTTGTCGTAGGCCACCGGGAGCATGATCGTCTCCATCGTGGCGGGGTCGACGCCGTTCATCGAACGGGCGAAGTCCCCGAGCGACGTCAGCGAGGCCAGGCCGGAGTCGGTGGTCAGGGACTTGGTGGCCGAGTTGGCGATCTTGTACGACTTGGCCGGGCTGCCCAGCAGGTCCTGCGACTTGACCTCGCTCAGCAGGGCGAGCAGGAACTGCTGCTGGAGGCCGATGCGGCCGAGGTCGCTGCCGTCGCCGATGCCGTGCCGGGTGCGTACGTAGGAGAGGGACTCGGTGCCGTTGAGCTTGTGCGGACCGGCGGTGAGGTTCAGGCCGGAGGACTTGTCGTGGATGTCCTGGGGAACGTCGACGGTGACGCCGCCGATGGCGTCGACCAGGTCCTTGAACCCGGCGAAGTTGATCTCCAGGTAGTGATCGATCCGGACGCCGGACATCTTCTCGACGGTCTTGACCACACAGGCCGGTCCGAGCTGTGCATAGACCGAGTTGAACATCACCCGGTCCGCGGACGGCGTCGTGGAGCCGTCGGACTCGGCACACTCGGGCCGGGTCACCAGCGTGTCGCGCGGGATGGACACCGCGACGGCCTTCGTCCGCCCCTCGGGGATGTGGACCACCATCGCCGTGTCGGAACGGGCGCCGCTCACGTTGCCGCCGCCGCCCAGTTCCTTGTTCTCCGCCCCGGCCCGCGAGTCGGAGCCGAGGACCAGCAGGTTCTGTCCGGCGGTGGGCAGCTTCTCCGGGCGGTCCTCGCCGAGCGCCTTGTCGATGTCGACGCCCGTGATGTTCCCCTCGAGCCGGCTGTACAGCCAGTAGACGGTGCCGCCGCCCGCGAGCAGGAGGACGAGCAGCACACCGAGCGTGATCTTGAGGCCGCTGCGGCGCTTCCGCTCCTTCTTGCGGCCCCGCGGTGTCCGGCCGTCGCCGTGAGGTGAGGTCCCCCGGCCTCCGTGAGGGGCCGGTGTCATGGCGTCGTGGCTCATCCTGCTCGAGTCCTCATATCTCAATGCCCGGTGCGGGCGGTGAAGTGCGTGGGACTCGGGTGGGGGGTGTGACCGGTCCGTGAATGCATGACTGACCGTGCACTATAGAACAGTCGATCGTGTGAAAGTGCGTTCCGATAGCCGAAAATTCATCTCATGGGCAGATCGAACTACTATTCGCCCCATGGCTTGGTTGATTACGGGTGGGGCAGGGTTCATCGGAGCGCACGTGGTGCGCGCGATGCGCGAGGCGGGTGAGCCCGTCGTGGTGTTCGACGACCTCTCGACGGGGGACCGCTCCCGTCTCCCCGCTGATGTGCCCTTCGTCCGGGGGACGACCCTCGACGCGGACCATCTGCGGCGCACGATGCAGGAGTTCTCCGTCCGGGGGATCGTGCATCTCGCGGCGAAGAAACAGGTGGCCGAGTCCGTCGCCCGCCCGCTGTACTACTACCGCGAGAACGTCCAGGGACTCCAGAGCCTCCTCGACGCCTCCGTGGACAGCGGGGTGCGCGCCTTCCTCTTCTCGTCGTCGGCCGCCGTGTACGGCATGCCCGATGTGGAGCTGGTGGCTGAGGACACGCCGTGCGCCCCGATCAACCCCTACGGCGAGACCAAGCTCGCCGGTGAGTGGATGGTGCGCGCGGCGGGCCGCGCGCACGGTATCGCCACCGCCTCGATGCGCTACTTCAACGTCGCGGGCACGGCCACGCCCGGCCTCGCGGACACCGGGGTCTTCAACCTCGTCCCCATGGTCTTCGAGAAGCTGACCGAGGGCGCGGCCCCGGTGGTCTTCGGCAACGACTACGACACCGCGGACGGCACCTGCGTACGCGACTTCATCCACGTCGAGGACATCGCGTCGGCCCACCTCGCCGCCGCGCTCGCCCTGATGGACCGGGGCCCCGGTACGGATCTCACGGTCAACATCGGCCGCGGCGAAGGCGTTTCGGTACGGGAGATGATCGACCTGATCGGCGAGGTGACGGGCTACGGGCCCGAGGCGGCTCCCGTCGCCGCAGCCCGCAGGGCGGGCGACCCGGCCCGGGTCGTCGCGTCGGCGGACCGTATCCACCACGAGCTCGGCTGGTCGGCCCGGCACGACGTGCGCGAGATGGTGGCGTCGGCCTGGGAGGGCTGGTGCCGTCGGCACCCGCACGCACGCCGCCCGGCCGAGTGACGGACGGCCCCGCATAAACGTTTCTGCCGATGTCTATGATGTCTCGGTCCTGAGCCCCGCCCGTGGGACGGGCCCCGATGCCCTGGGAGGGGTACGTCACGCCATGCGAAGTGCCCCTCTGCGCGAAGACCGGCCGACGGACCCGTCGGCGTCCGCCGGGAGCGGACTCGGCCGGGTCCTCGGCGGACCCTGGCTGCTGACCGGTCACGACGGCAGACTGACCGCCTACGTCCATGTCGACGACGCGGTCCTGCGCTGGACGGAGGCGGCACCCGGCTCGCGTCACTGGTCGGGCCCCGAGGCCGTCCCCGCCAAGGGCATCGACCACCTCACGGTGGTCCAGGGGCGCGACCGCTACGCCCACCTGGTGGGACGCCGGGTGCGGTCGCGCGCCGACGACTGGTCGACGGTCGACATCATGCACGCCACCCAGTACCAGACCGGCCGGCCCGTGACGCAGTGGCGGTCGCTGGGAAACCCGTTCAAGGAAGTCCGCCGGGCGGTGGAGGCCGGGGCCCCGCAAGCGGCCGTCGCCGGTGACGGCGCGCTGTACGTCTGTGTCCCGACGGGTCTCGGCGGACTCTCGCTGCGCCGGGAGGACAAGCACGGCCAGTGGGAGGCGTGGCGGAATCTCCCGGTCGCCGGTGTCACCGACCGGCCCGTGCCCGCGGCGTTGTCCTCGGGGCTGATGGAGATACTGATTCCCGTACGGACGGGGGCGCTCCACCTGTGCCAGGCGAAGCCCGGGGGAGACCTGGTTCCCGGAGCCGAGGTGGCGGTGATCCCGCTGCCGGGGTCGGTGACCGCGCTGGAGACGGCCGCGGGCCGGCTGACCTACTACCTCAGCGACGCACGCGGTGCCGGTGCGTTCGCCGTCCGGGCCGGCCAATGGCCCGTACCGCTGGGCGGTGAGCCGGGGGACGGGCGCATCAGTGCCCTGCGTACGGCACTGGACGGAGTCGACTGCACGGTGCTGGCCGTCCGGGGCGCGTCCGGAACCGTGGGCCTGGGTGCCTGTACCACCGAGGGGGAGCAGGCCGGCGTCTGGTGGACGGACACCGCGATGCGCTGCGCCGGGGACCCCGCGCTCGCGTGCGACGGACAGGGACGGCTGGCCGTGGCCGCCATCGGTGCGGACCGCCGGCTGGCCGTCGCACGGCAGCAGGACGGCCAGGGGCTGACCCTCAGCGACTGGTACCGGATATGAGCGCCATCGGGTCGTGCGGGCCTCGGAAGGACGGCCGGACATGAGCGCCATGCCGTCGCGTGAACCTCGGAAGGACGGGAAGACATGGCCCGCGGGACGCAAGGTGGCCCGGTGAGGAAGCCGCAGCCAGGTCCGGCCGGGGCCGCGGACTCCCAGCGGGTGGTGATCATCGTCGCGGGGCCGCTCGATGCGGTGCCCCTCGTCGCGGCCGAGGAGGCCGGGACCGAGATCGGCGTCCTGTGCGCCGACGAGGGGAACAAGGAGGAGCGCGCCGCCCTGGAGCGGGCGCTCACCGAAGCGGCCCGGCGCGGGTGTCACCTCGCGGGGAGTCCCCGCTACGCCGACGCGAGCGGCGACGGCGGCCGGGACGGACTCCTGCGGGAGCTGCGCGCGCTGAGTCCCCGTTGGATACGTCTGTCGGACCCCGATCCGATCCGGGTGGGGTACGACGACGAGCAGGACAGGCCGGTGCACGACGAGCCCCCGCGGCGGGCCGCCGCCGCACTGGACGGGCTGGCCGCCGCACGGGCGTACCAGCTGGAGTCCGGCCTCCCGGTCTTCGCCGACTGCCGTCGCGCGGGGGCGCACGAGACGCTGGGTGCCGCCGCGGCGTCGCGCTATCCCCGTACGGCCGACTGGCTCACCGAGGGATTCGACGGCCGGCTGTCCGCCTTTCTCCCGTCAGCGGCCGGTGTGGTGCGGTGGGTTCAGACCGAGCCGGGCGGGAGTGCCTGGGAGGGGCCCGAGCTGCTGCCCGGCCCGAGGCTGATGCCCGGTCTCACGGTGGTCCGGGATCTCCAGGGCTTCGTCCACCTCCTCGCGCTGCGCCGGACCGGGCGCAAGGACGGCGGTGACGACGTGGAGATCGTCCACGCCGTCCAGTACCGCACCGGGCAGCCGCTCACTCCATGGCATTCGCTGGGCTCCGCGAACCCCGGTCATCGGTACAAGAGCCGGGAAGGCGGATTCCCGGTGGCCGGCTTCGACGGCGCGGGCAATTTCTTCGTCTTCACGCGCAACTTCGGACAGAGCGTCAGCTGTCGTCAGCAGTCTCCCGACGGAACGTGGGGGGCGTGGCGGCATCTGGGCGGAGTCCGCGTCGCGGACGATCTGGTCACGGTGACGACGCCGCGCGGAGAGGTCGAACTGCTGGCCCGAGCGCGCGACTCCGACGCGGTGGTGCGCTGGTTCCGCTCCGGGCCGGAGGGCACCTGGACCGAGGACCGCGGCGTGCCCTTCTCGCCCTGCCCGCGTTCCATGGCGGCGGGCCCGGAAGCGGGCACCGTCCTGTTCCGGGACGTGCGGACGAACGAGCCCGGCATGTGGTGGCCGGGTGCCGCGGCCCCGGTACCGCTCGGCGGCGCGGACGGCACCGGGCCGATCGGCGGTGTCCGCGGGGTCGAGGTGAATGGCTGGAACTACGCGCTCCTCGTCCGTTCGGGGCCGGACGGTACGGCGGTCGCGGGGGCGTACGCCGAAGGGCGACCGGACGCGGGGGTGTGGTGGAACGAGGCGGGCGCGAATTCGCCCCTCACACCCGCCGCTGTCCGGTCCCGTACCGGAATGGTCACATTGGGCGTGCTCACAGCCGGGGCACAGCTGGCGATTGCCCACCGAGAGTCACTGAACGGCGGCTTCGAGTTCGGTTCTTGGCACACAGTGTGACGCTCCTTGTTCGGCAGTGATCCCGGAGGGTCTCTGTCGGCGACGGCACTGGCCGAAAATGGTTAAGTTCTTGATAAAGTCGATGAACCTTTCATGTGAAGGACCTGTGGGTGCCTCGTGAACATGGGGGTCCCTCGTGTTTGCCCGCGCATGAACGAGGACTGTTCGCCGCTGTTCTCGTGACTGAGGGGTTATGGCCAAGCTGTCTCTGCGTGCTGTCCAGAAACTGACATGCAAGAAGCGTGACGCTTGGTGGACGGTGGTGCTGGTCGACCCCGTCGCGACCCGCATGCTCATCGTCATGGCGCGGTTCAACTTCATCACGCCGAACGGCGTCACCTGGGCGGCGCTCTTCGTCGGCCTCGGTTCCGCGGGGTTCTTCCTCAAGGGGGACGGGCTGTCCCTCGCCATCGGGGCGGCGCTGTACCACCTGAGCTTCATCCTCGACTGCATCGACGGGAAGCTCGCCCGGCTCAAGGGCAACGGCACGGTGTTCGGCGGCTGGCTCGACTACGTCTTCGACCGTATCCGGGTGCTCTTCTGCGCCCTGGCGCTCATGGGCGGGCAGTACCTGCGGACCGATGACGAAAGGTTTCTTCTCGCTGCGCTGATGGTCGTCTTCCTCGACATGCTCCGCTATGTCGACGCTCTTCAGATCTACAAGATGCGCATGTCGATGCGCGCCAAGATCGAGAAGGTCACCAACGAGCAGCGGCAGGCCGAACCCCCCGTCGAGGAAGCCACCGAAGCCGCGGCATCCCCGGTGGCCGGACCCGAAGCGCCCAAGGTCCAGTTCATGGAGGACCTGCTGCGCGAGAACCCCGAGGCCGACGCCGAACTGCTCAAGGAACAGACCGGCACCGGACAGGTCGTCGACCTCCACGCCCAGTTCCGTCACCGCTTCCCCTGGTACCTGAGGGTCAGAAGGGCGCTGCTGCGCAGCCGCATCAGGCCGCACCTCATCAGCGGCATCGAGTTCCAGATGTTCGTCTTCATCATCGGCCCGCTGATCGGCCACATCCTGATGACCACTCTGGTGTCGGCGGTACTGATGGGCATCTTCGAGCTGATCATCATGTACAAGTTCTGGCTCTCCACCCGCGACTTCACCGCTGTCATGGCCGGCCTGAACGTGCCGGCCCCGAGCGCGGCCGGCACCATCGCCCCCCATCTCCACCGCGGGCGCCACCGCCACGGCCGGACGGCGCCGGACCGGGCGTTCGCCGACGAGGAGCTGCTGAACCCGCGGCCCGACGACGACCCCGGCTTCCAGCCGTACCCCCAGCCGTATCCCCAGACCTACTCCGACCCCTACCCCCAGACCCACCCGGCGGCCCCCGCGGCGTACGGCGACCGGCCGGCCCACGGGCACGAGTACCAGCAACCGGGCGAGTGGGTCCACGACCACCAGAGCCGTCACCGGACACAGGTACAGCCGCTGTACGCAGCCCCCCACACCCACCAGCCGCAGCAGCACGGTCACCCCGGCGAGTGAGGGAGCTTCGCGTGAGTTACGAACAGGACACCCCTGACGTCTGGGTGACCGTCGTCATCCCCGCCCACAACGCGGCGACGACGATCGGGAAGGCGCTCCAGTCGGCCGTCAACCAGACGTACGAACGGGTCGAGGTGGTCATCGTCGACGACGCCTCGACGGACGACACGCTCGACGTCGTGAAGAGCTTCGCCGGAAACAACAGCCGCGTCCGTGTGCTGCGCAGGCCCACGAACAGCGGTGGCGTCGGCGCGCCCCGCAACCTGGGCATCGCACAGGCCGCGGGCCG
The DNA here is from genome assembly GCF_035917275.1 of Streptomyces sp. NBC_01237. Lineage (NCBI taxonomy): Bacteria > Bacillati > Actinomycetota > Actinomycetes > Kitasatosporales > Streptomycetaceae > Streptomyces > Streptomyces sp. NBC_01237. The sequence goes on from NZ_CP108508.1 coordinate 7,096,579, forward strand.
GTACGTGCTGTTCCTCGACGCCGACGACGAACTTCCGCCCCGCGCCTGCGAGCTGCTGCTGGCCGGAGCGCTGGAGACCGGCAGCGACATCACCGCGGGCAGGGCGGTCCGCATCAACCGTGCCACCGGCGAGAGCGAGGGCTGGGCCCCGGAGGTGTACGCGATGGCGCGCACCGTGCCCAGCCTCGTGGAGTTTCCGCTGCTGCTGTCCGACCCGATCGCGGCGGCGAAGATGTACCGGGTGGATTTCCTGCGGGAAGCCGGTATCCGGTTCCCCGAGGGTGTCTTCTACGAGGACACCTACTTCTCCACCGTCGCGGGCTGCCTGGCGGACGGGATCACCGTCATCACCGACCCGGTGTACCGGTGGATGTGGGAGACCGGGGGCGGATCGATCACCGGCCGCACCGGAGAGCTGCGCAGCATCACGGACCGGGTCGCCGTGCACCGGGCCACCGACGCCTTCCTCCTCGACCGGGGACTGTGGCAGCTCAAGGTCCGCAAGGACTCGAAGTTCCTCGCGCACGACCTGCGCCTGTACATGCGGGCGCTCGCGGAGGGCGATCCGGAGTTCCAGCAGGGCTTCGCCGAGATCGCGGGCAGCTACCTCTTCTCGATCAGCGACGAGGCTTTCGAGCTGTGCGACCCGGTCGACCGGGTGCGGGCCTACCTCGTCATGTACCAGGAGATCGAGGCGGCGCTGACGACGCTCGACTACGCACAGCGCAAGAGCGTGCTGTCGTCCTTCCTCGTGGAGGAGGACGGACGGGTGTTCTGGTCGGGGGACCATCTGCACCTGCCGGACGCCCGGCGCATGCTCGATGTGACGGAACTGGGCCTGTCACGGGCCAAGCTCTCCCACGAACCGCTCTTCGCCCAGCTCGACGCGTGGTCCATGACGGACACGTCGAAGCTCCGCTTCCGGGGACGGCTGGTCAACCGGTTCGGGCGGATCGAGCGCGGACACGACCTCAAGCTCACCCTGGCCGTACGCAACCGGCACTCCAAGAAGGACATCACGGCACCCCTCCCGGACGTCGAGGTCGATGAACGGTTCCTCTCCTTCGGCGGCTCGGTCGACCTCGCGGCCATGCTCGGCGAGGAGTTCTCGGACGGCACCGTCTGGAACGTGTCCGTCGTCGTCGAGTGGAACCGTGCCCGGTCCCGGTCGCCCCTCAATGTGCGTGATGTCGACCTCGGCGGGCTCGACTTCGTGTCGCACGGTGAGGAGTTCGAGGGCTACCGCACGGTCAGCGGAAATCTCGCCCTGCGCGGGGCGACGGCCGGACGCCGGACCTTCGAGTCCGCCCAGAACGACCCCGACGCGCCGTGGATGTGGTGGCGCGACCGGCTCCACAGACCGTTCGCGACCCTTGAGCATCCCTTCGAGATGGCCGTCGTCGTGCCCTGCTACAACGTCGCCGCCTACCTGGACGACTGCCTCGGCTCGATCGCGGCCCAGGAGGGTTTCGCCGCCACACAGGTCATCCTGGTCGACGACGGGGCGACCGACGAGACCCCGCGGATCCTCGACGACTTCGCGCGCCTCTACGCCAACGTGACCGTGGTCCACCAGCCGAACGGCGGGCTCGGCAACGCCCGGAACAACGGTCTCGACCGGGTCACCGCGCCGTACGTCACCTTCCTGGACTCCGACGACATCCTGGGCGAGCAGGCCCTGTCCCTGATGCTCCAGGCCGCGTGGCGGGACGGGTCCGAGGTGGTCATCGGGGATCTGGTGAACTTCCCGGACCGGCCGTACGGCCCGTGGAAGCAGTACTTCGGCAAGGGCGACCGCCGTATCGACGACTTCGCCGACGTACCCGACCTGATCTTCAGCGGATCCGCCTGCAACAAGGTCTTCAGCACCGGCCTGCTGCGCCGCCTGGGAGTGCGCTTCGGCGAAGGAGTCCACTTCGAGGACTCCTGGGTGACCCTGCCGAGCATGCTGCGGGCGAACGCGATCAGCATCGTGGACCGGCCGGTCTACTACTACCGCGGGCGCCCCGACGGCTCCTCCATCATGGACTCCCTGTGGAGCAAGCCGGCGAACTACCGCGACCACCTGCGGCTCAACCACTTCCTGCTGGACTACACCGCCACCGAGCGGTCCGACATCAGGCGCATGTTCCAGCGCTACGCCACCCGCACCTACAAGGGCTTCCTGTGCAACGCCCGCAATGTCATGGGCCGCACGCAGCTGGAGGAGATCTTCCCCGGAATCTCCCGGCACTACGCCCAGATCCCCGACGAGGTCATCCTCGAATACGCCACCAACCCCGCGCAGCAGCTCGACCACTACGCGGCCAAGAGCGGCAACTTCGAGCTCTTCCGGGACCCGGCACCGGTGCTGGAACAGGCACCCCTGGTGCTGGAGATCGACGACGACGGCTTCTACCGCACCTACGCGGGCGGGGCCAGGAACACCCGGGCCGCCCGGGTCAACGACCCCAACGTCGTGGTGGAGTCGGTCCGTACCCGAGGCGATGTCCTGGTCGTGGAGGGCTGTCTGGCCTTCCCCGGGATGGACATCAGCGGCCCGATGGACAACCCGCTGGAGTTCGTCTACCAGACGGCGAACGCCAAGATCAGTGTGCCGCTGCGCCAGGTCGCCCGGCGCGATCTCTGGAACACCCGCAACGGCCGCGACCTGTACGCGGGCTGGTACGCCGAGATTCCGCTCGCCGACCTGGTGAGCGGGGGATTCGGCGTCGGCGACTTCCGGCTGCGCGTCCACCGCGTGGACGGGTCGCGCCAGCGCAATGTCGTGATGAAGGCACGGCTGCCGCTGCACCGGCTCAAGGGGCCGGGGCGGATCGGACGCCACCCCTACATGCTCACCATCGGCGGTCAGGACGCCCTGCACCTGCGGCTGGTCGACCGGAAGATCCGCCACCGGGCCAGGCACGCCCTGTGGCGGACGTCGCGCGAGATCCGCATCCTCAAGACCCGCAACCCCGGCTGGCGGATGCGGCTGGCGTACTGGCTGACCTACCCGTTCCTCAACTCCCGTGAGATCTGGCTCATCGGCGAGCGGACCGACACGGCGCAGGACAACTCGTACCACTTCTTCAAGTGGATGCGGACCCACCGCAAGCGCCGCAGGGCCTACTACGTCATCGACGGGAAGGCGGCCGACTACGCCAAGGTCGCCCGCTACGGCCGAGTGATCAAGCTGGGTTCGTTCAAGCACCGGATGTACCTGCTGCACGCGACCAAGCTCATCGGCTCGTACGACTCCGAGTCCTATCTGGTGCCCGAGGGCTACCGGAAGGTGCTCTTCCTGCACCGGTTCGGTGAGCTGCTGAAGTACCAGCGGGTGTTCCTCCAGCACGGGATCAGCTACAACGACGTCACCTCCGGTGTGGACCAGCGGATCACCGGCTACGACCTGATCGTGGCCACCGGACGTCAGGAACGCGAGTACCTGGCCCTGGAGGCCGGTTTCGGCGAGCGCGCGGTGCTGGCGGGGCTGCCCCGCTTCGACGCGCTGCGCAGGGAGCCGAGGCAGCGCCCGCGCATTCTGCTCATGCCCACCTGGCGGCAGTGGATCGTGACCGCCTCGTACAAGAAGTCCACCGGGCCCGCCAAGACGGCCTTCACCCAGTCCGAGTACTTCCGCTTCTACCGGTCGCTGCTCTCCGACCGGCGGCTCATCGACGCCCTCGAACGCTTCGGTGTCGACCTGGAGTTCTTCCCCCACTACGAGATCCGGCCCTACCTCCACAACTTCCGGATCGACGCCGCCGCCATCGAGGTCGCCGACCCGAAGACCCGCAACGTCCAGGAGGCCATGAAGGAGTGCTCCCTCATGGTGACGGACTACTCGTCGGTGTTCTTCGACGTGGCGTACATGGGCATCCCGCTCGTCCACGTCCCCTTCGACGAGGAGGACTTCTACGGACGGCACTACAGACGGGGCTATTTCACCCTCTCGCAGGACGGCTTCGGGCCGGTCTGCCGCACGGTCGACCAGGCGGTCGACGAGATCATCGCGGCGATGGCCCGGCAGTTCACCGTCGAGAGCCCCTACCGGGAGCGCGCCGAGTACTTCTTCGCACACCGCGGCGACGGAAACTGTGAACGCGTGTACCGGGCGATCGACGCCCTGGGGGACGCGAACGCCGCCGCCCTCGGTCCTTCGGGGCCGGTCGGAGTCCTGCCGGCACCGGACCCGCGGCAGGACCGGGAGCCGGCCCCGCTGCCCACCGCCGAGGGAATGGACCTCCACGGGGCGAGCCCCGTGGAGCGGGACGGAGGCTGGGAGCGTGCGGTCTGAAGGGGAACCGGGCACACCGAGGCCACCGCGGATCTTCCTGGCGGGCGACTCGGCGGCGGCGGCCCGGGAAGCGAGCAGGGCGCCCGTGACCGGCTGGGGCCAGGTACTCCACCTCTTCGTGGGACCGGAGGCGGAGATCGTCAACTGCTCCCGGGCGGGTGCGAGCGCCCGTACGTTCACCGAGCGCGGTCGTCTCGACTGGATCCTGGCGAACATCGGGGCCGGGGACTACTTGCTCACCTCCTTCGGGATCAATGACGCGAAGCCGCAGGAGTGGCTCCGCACGGAGGCGTACGGGGACTTCCCGCGGTACCTGAGGAAGTTCGTGGACGGCGCCCGCGAGCGCAACGCCCACCCGGTTCTGATCAGCCCGCCCGAGGGCGACACCCACGACGCGCACGGAAATCTGCCGAGAAGCATCACGGAGTATCCGATGGCGATGCGTGACCTCGCCGTCGAATGCAGCGTTCCCCACATCGACCTCTACGACCGGACGCACAGCTGGTGGAGCGAGCTGGGGCCGGAGGGCGTACGCCCCTTCTTCGTCCATCTGGAGCCGCGTGAACACCCCAACTATCCCGAGGGCTTCCACGATCCGGGGCATCTGATGCCGGCCGGTGCCCTCGCGTGCGCGCGCTACGTCGTCCACACGCTGGTGGCCGAGCAGATCATTCCGTCCCACTGGGCCGTCAACCTCGACCGCCCCGAATTCCCGCCGGAGTGGGTGACCTGGCTCGACGACGCGTCACATCACGAGCTGACGAGGGCGCGCACCCTGGGCCTGGGCAGGGGGGCCGGCAGATCATGACGACCTTCACCCTGGCCACTCTGCGCAGTGTCCAGCAGGACGATCCGTCGATCGTCTGCGGGCTGGAATTCCGCGCCGACCGGGACCCCGGTGAACCGGTCCGGCCGGGCGAACGCATCGCGTGCGAGTGGATCCTCACCCCGCAGGGCGACGGAACCCACTACTACGGCTATCTCATGGCCGACTCGTTCGCGCGGGTCGCCGTGATGGAGAGCATGGCGGGCATGAGCCTGCTGCCCGCCGGAGACCGGTACGCGACCTCGACCGGACCCGGTGTCGAGCGGGTGGCGAAGTTCACGCTGCGGGTGAACGACCACACGTCCCCCGACGCCTTCCTCGTCCCGGTGCTGAGGGCGGGAATCATCGCCGACGGCGGCAAGGGCCTCACCTCGACGACCTTCTCGCTGAAGGACCGCGGCTACCGGATCGCCCCGGTGCCGCCGCAGGGACGGGCCCTGGTGCTGCCGCCGGGCCACCGCGGTGTCCTCGGGGACCTCACGGAAGGACTGGGCGAGGACGTGCGCCTGGTCGGCGTCGGCCCCGCCGGACACGGGCTGACCGGTGTCGCACCGGACGGCACGGTGACGTACGACCCGTTCCGGGACCACCTCGGGTACGACTGGTTCGACTATGTGCTGGAGGCCGGCCCCGGCCATCTGGTGACGGGCCGTGTGACGGTGCACATCGGCGAGCCCGGCGCCCCGCGCGGGGTGCTGCGGCAGGGGACACCGGGAGTGTGAGGCCGCGGTACGAACGGCGCTCACGGTGGTGCGCGGTACTGCTGGCGGCCACCACGGCGCTCTCCGGCTGCTCGGGCGGTGACACGGTCCGGCCCGGCCGGTCACCGGTTCCCGGTCCGGCGGCCGGAGTCTGCGAACAGGACGCGCCGTGCGGGGTGACCATCGGACGTACGACCCACCGGCTCGCGGACGGACGCCAGGTCCACGTCACCGCGCTCACGGTCGCCCCCACCGCGCACGTCACCGTCGGACCGGTCGTCGCCCACCGTCTGACGACCACGGAGAGTGTCGGCCGGATGGCGCGCCGGGCGGGCGCCGTCGCCGCGGTGAACGGTTCCTTCTTCGACACCCCGGCGTCCCCCGCCTTCAGCGGCTACGCGGGCGATCCGCTCGGCATCAGGGTGGTCGACGGCGAGCTGCTGAGCGAGGCGGCCGACGGCCGCACCGCACTGACCCTCCCCGGCCGGAGGGCGGCCGGGCCCGCGTCGACGAGGTGCGTTCCACCCTCGCGCTGTCGGCGGCCGACGGGGCCACGCGTGAACTGGACGGGGTCAACCGGGTACCGGGAAGGATCGTCGGCTGCGGCGGGACGGGCGGCGACCGGTCGGCCGCCACCGGCCTCCCCGAGTCACGGCCCCGCCACAACCAGCTGTGTGTCGACGACAGCGAAGTCGTCGCGTTCACCCCGCGCTGGGGGGAACACACGCCGCCCGGTGGGCCGGGCAGCACGGAAGCGGTACTGACGGCGGACGGACGGGTGAGCGAGGTGCGCAGCCCCGCGGGGGGAGCGATACCCCGTGACGGCTCCACGCTGGCGGGAGTGGGAGCGGGCGCCGACTGGCTGCGGGCCCACGCCGGCAACGGACAGCGGATCGCCGGGCGGACCGCGGTGACGGACCGGACGGGGCGCGACATCCTCGGGCCCGGCGTGTCCGTGATGGGCGCCGGCCCCGCCCTGCTGCGCGGCGGAGCGGTCCGGATCAACGCCGCCGCCAACGGAGTGGGCGCGGCCTCCGCCGACGCGCGACACCCCCGTACGGTCGCCGGGGTGAAGGCCGACGGGACCCTGCTCCTCGTGGTGTTCGACGGACGCAGCGCCCGGAGCGCCGGTGTCACGCTGCGCGAGGCGGCAGAGATCCTGCGGGAACTCGGTGCGGTGGAGGGGCTGAACCTCGACGGCGGCGGCTCCAGCACGATGGTGGTCGGCGGCGAGGTGGTCAACCGTCCCTCCGATTCGGGCGCGCCCGGCGGCCGGCGGCAGCGGAAGGTCGCCGACGCGATCGCCGTCATTCCCCGGAGCTGAGCCGGCCGGCCCGAAGCGGCCGCGGTTCGCTCAGTCGGCCGGGGGAGACGGGAGCCGCGCGAAGGCGAGCGGCCCAGGAGATGCGAGCGGGGCCGGGGCGAGCGGCCGGGGGAGACGCGAGCGGGCCGCACCGGATCTCTCCCGTGCGGCCCGCTCTGCCCGTTCCCCAGGTGTTACGCCGGGACGCTCGCCACGCCCGGTGCCAGGAACTTCTTGCCGTTCACCCGCTCCGAGACGCCCGCCCGGTCCAGGTACGGCGTGATGCCGCCCAGGTGGAAGGGCCAGCCCGCGCCGGTGATCAGGCAGAGGTCGATGTCCTGGGCCTCGGCGACGACGCCCTCGTCCAGCATCAGACCGATCTCCTGCGCCACCGCGTCCAGGACGCGGTCACGGGTCTGCTCCTCGGACAGGACGACATCGCCCTGCTTCAGGAGGGCGGCGACCTCCGGGTCCAGCTCCGGCTTTCCGGAGTCGTACACGTAGAAGCCCCGCTTGCCCGCCTTGACCACGGCGGCCAGGTTCGCGGAGACCGTGAAGCGCTCCGGGAAGGCGCGGTTCAGGGTCTCGGAGACATGCAGGCCGATGGCCGGGCCGACCAGCTCCAGGAGCACCAGAGGGGACATCGGCAGGCCGAGCGGCTCGACGGCCTTCTCGGCGACCTCGACCGGGGTGCCCTCGTCGATGACGTTCTGGATCTCGCCCATGAAGCGGGTGAGGATGCGGTTGACGACGAACGCCGGGGCGTCCTTCACCAGGACCGCGGTCTTCTTCAGCTTGCGGGCCACACCGAAGGCCGTGGCCAGCGCCGCGTCGTCGGTCCGCTCACCGCGGACGATCTCCAGCAGTGGCAGGATCGCGACCGGGTTGAAGAAGTGGAAGCCGACGACCCGCTCGGGGTGCTTCAGCTTCGACGCCATCTCCGTCACCGACAGCGAGGAGGTGTTGGTGGCGAGGATCGCGTGCGCCGGGGCGACCGCCTCGACCTCCGCGAACACCTGCTGCTTGACACCGATCTCCTCGAAGACGGCCTCGATGATGAAGTCGGCGTCGGAGAAGCCCTCGGCCTTGTCCAGCACACCGGAGACCAGGCCCTTGTAGCGGTTGGCCTTGTCCTGGTTGATACGGCCCTTGCCGAGCAGCTTGTCGATCTCGGCGTGGACGTAGCCCACACCCTTGTCGACGCGCGCCTGGTCGATGTCCGTGAGGACGACCGGGACCTCCAGGCGGCGCAGGAACAGCAGGGCGAGCTGCGAGGCCATCAGACCCGCGCCCACGACGCCGACCTTGGTGACCGGACGGGCCAGCGACTTGTCCGGCGCTCCGGCCGGGCGCTTGGCGCGCTTCTGGACCAGGTTGAAGGCGTAGATCCCGGAGCGCAGCTCGCCGCCCATGATCAGGTCCGCGAGGGCCTGGTCCTCGGCGTCGAAACCGGCGCTCAGGTCGCCGTCCTTGGCCGCGGCGATGATCTCCAGCGCGCGGTAAGCGGCCGGGGCGGCGCCGTGCACCTTGGAGTCGGCGATCGCCTTGCCACGGGCCACTGCCTGGTCCCAGGCGTCCCCGCGGTCGACGTCCGGGCGCTCCACCGTGACCGTGCCGTTGAGCACGTCGGCGGTCCAGATCAGCGACTGCTCCAGGAAGTCCGCACCCTCGAAGAGCGCGTCGGCGATCCCGAGCTCGAAGACCTGCTTGCCCTTGAGCTGACGGTTCTGGTTCAGCGAGTTCTCGATGATCACCGAGACCGCGCGGTCGGCGCCGATCAGGTTCGGCAGCAGCGCGCAGCCGCCCCAGCCGGGCACCAGACCGAGGAAGACCTCGGGCAGGGAGAAGGCCGGGAGCGCCTTGGAGACCGTGCGGTACGAGCAGTGCAGACCGACCTCGACACCGCCGCCCATCGCCGCGCCGTTGTAGTACGCGAACGTCGGGACCGCGAGGGAGGAGAGCCGGCGGAAGACGTCGTGACCGCCCTTGCCGATGGCCAGCGCGTCCTCGTGACGGCCCAGCAGCTCGACCCCCTTGAGGTCGGCGCCGACGGCGAAGATGAACGGCTTGCCGGTGATGCCGACACCGGTGATCGCGCCCTCGGCGGCCTCCTTCTCGACCTGGTCGACGGCGGCGTCCAGATTCGCCAGCGACTGCGGTCCGAAGGTGGTCGGCTTGGTGTGGTCCAGGCCGTTGTCCAGCGTGATCAGCGCGAACCTGCCCGCACCGGCGGGGAGGTCGAGGTGGCGTACGTGCGCCTGCGTGACGACTTCACCGGGGAACAGCTCGGCCGCACCCTTCAGAAGCTCAGTGGTGGAGCTCACTTGCTGCCTCCGGCTGCGTTCTCGAAGTGGGGGTTCTCCCAGACGACCGTGGCGCCCATGCCGAAGCCGACGCACATGGTGGTCAGGCCGTAGCGGACCTCCGGCTGCTCCTCGAACTGGCGGGCCAGCTGCGTCATCAGACGCACACCCGAGGAGGCGAGCGGGTGACCGTAGGCGATGGCGCCGCCGTACTGGTTGACGCGCGCGTCGTCGTCGGCGATGCCGTAGTGCTCCAGGAAGGCGAGCACCTGCACGGCGAACGCCTCGTTGATCTCGAACAGGCCGATGTCGTCGATCGACAGACCGGCCTTGGCCAGCGCCTTCTCGGTCGCCGGGATCGGGCCGTAGCCCATGACCTCGGGCTCGACGCCCGCGAAGGCGTACGACACCAGGCGCATCTTCACCGGGAGGCCCAGCTCACGGGCGACGTCCTCGGCGGCGAGCAGCGAGGCGGTGGCGCCGTCGTTGAGCCCTGCGGCGTTACCGGCCGTCACGCGGCCATGGGCGCGGAACGGGGTCTTCAGACCGGCCAGGGACTCCATCGTGGTGCCCGGACGCATCGGCTCGTCGGCGGTGACCAGGCCCCAGCCCGTCTCGCCCGCCTCGGCGTTGGTGCGGCGCACGGAGACCGGCACCAGGTCCTGCTGGATCTTGCCGTTGGCGTACGCCTTGGCGGCCTTCTCCTGCGAGCGCACCGCGTACTCGTCGGCGCGCTGCTTGGTGATCGTGGGGTACCGGTCGTGCAGGTTCTCCGCGGTCATGCCCATGAACAGGGCGGACTCGTCGACCAGCTTCTCCGACACGAAGCGCGGGTTCGGGTCCACGCCCTCGCCCATCGGGTGGCGGCCCATGTGCTCGACACCACCGGCGACCACGACGTCGTACGCGCCGAAGGCGATGGAGCCGGCCGTCGAGGTGACGGCGGTCAGGGCGCCCGCGCACATGCGGTCGATCGAGTAGCCGGGGACGGACTGCGGCAGACCGGCCAGGATTCCGGCGGTCCGGCCCAGCGTCAGGCCCTGGTCGCCGATCTGCGTGGTCGCGGCGATGGTGACCTCGTCGATCCTGGCGGGGTCCAGGTCCGGGTTGCGGCGCAGCAGCTCCCGGATGGCCTTCACGACGAGATCATCGGCGCGGGTCTCGTGGTAGATGCCCTTCGGGCCCGCTTTGCCGAACGGGGTGCGGACGCCGTCGACGAAGACGACGTCCCGGATGGTACGAGGCACGATGGCTCTCCTCCAGGGTGCGGGGTGGCACTGCTGCGGGGCACGCCCACAAGCGCGCCGCCTGCCCTCATGCTACTTGCGGGTAACCAGACTGCCCACCCCCCGGGGCCGGAGCGTCGAAGGTCACACCGGTCCGGCGCACGGCACCCGGGCGCGGGAGCCCCGTCGGCGGAGAGCGGGAGCGCGTGCAACCTGGCGTGAATTCGCCCCTCGGTGATGGGCGTTCCGGTCGCGGATCCGTGGTCCGTGCCCCCTTCAGGGCTGTTCCGCCCGGAGTCCGCCCTCCCGAGCCGGGCCTCGCACCCACCGAACACAGCACCCCCGGCCGGGGGCCGGGGGTGCTGTGGAGAAAGGTTCGGGCGAGGGGGTCAGACGCCGGCGCTCAGCGCCCGGAGCAGGATCGGGCCCACCTGCTCGATCTGCCAGTGCCGCGCCCCGTACCCGGCGAGCGCGTCCTCGACGGCGCCCGGGGTGTGGCTCTTGGGCGGCTCCCAGCACACCCGGCGCACGGTGTCCGGGGTGATCAGGTTCTCCTGGGGCATGTGCAGCCGCTCCGCCAGCTCCGACACCGCGGCACGGGCGGCCGAGAGCCGGGCGGCGGCCTCCGGGTCCTTGTCCGCCCAGGAGCGCGGCGGCGGCGGACCGGCCACCTGCTGGCCGGGCTGCGGCAGCTCGGAGTCCGGCAGGGCCCTGGCCCGGTCCACGGCCGCCTGCCACTGCTCCAGCTGCCGACGGCCCATGCGGTGGCCGAATCCGGGCAGTGCGGTGAGGGCCTGCACGGTGGCCGGCAGCGTCAGGGCGGCTTCGACGATCGCACCGTCGCCGAGCACCTTGCCGGGCGAGATGTCACGGCGCTGGGCGACCTGGTCGCGGGTGTTCCACAGCTCCCGTACGACCGCCATCTGGCGGCGGCGGCGGACCTTGTGCATGCCCGACGTGCGGCGCCAGGGGTCCTTGCGCGGGGGAGCGGGCGGCGCCGAGGCGATCGCGTCGAACTCCTCCCGGGCCCACTCCAGCTTGCCCTGGCGGTCCAGCTCCTCCTCCAGGGCGTCACGCAGGTCGATCAGCAGCTCGACGTCGAGGGCGGCGTAGCGCAGCCAGGGGTCGGGCAGCGGGCGGGTGGACCAGTCGACCGCGGAGTGGCCCTTCTCCAGCGCGAAACCCAGCACGCTCTCGACCATCGCGCCGAGGCCGACACGGGGGAAGCCCGCGAGCCGTCCGGCGAGCTCCGTGTCGAAGAGCCCGGTGGGGATCATGCCTATTTCACGCAGACAGGGCAGGTCCTGGGTGGCGGCGTGCAGAATCCACTCGCTGTCGGTCAGGGCCTCGCCCAGGGCCGTCAGGTCCGGACAGCCGACCGGGTCGATCAGCGCGCTGCCCGCGCCCGCCCGGCGCAGCTGGACGAGATAGGCGCGCTGGCCGTAGCGGTAGCCGGAGGCGCGCTCGGCATCGACGGCCACGGGGCCGGTGCCCGCGGCGAAGGCCGCGACCACCTCGGCGAGGGCGTCGTCGGACGCCACCACCGGAGGGATGCCCTCGCGCGGTTCGAGCAAGGGGATCGGCGCCGGGGCGACGTCGTCCGGGGGGGCGCCCCCGGTGGTTCGCAGTGAAGTGTCTGCTGCGGTCTCTTGGGCGTCGGTCACCTGTCAAGGGTATCTGTGTATGCGCGGCGCCCGTCGACGGAACCTTCCGTCGACGGGCGCCGATGCACGTATTCCAGCCGAGGGCGCATCCGTGCACGTCCCGGCGGGCGAGGGGTCAGTGGATGATGCCCGTCCGCAGGGCGACGGCGACCATTCCTGCGCGGTCTCCGGTGCCGAGCTTGCGGGCGATGCGGGCGAGGTGGGATTTGACGGTGAGGGCGGAGAGGCCCATCGAGACGCCGATGGCCTTGTTGGACTGGCCTTCGGCGACCAGGCGGAGCACCTCCACCTCGCGGCCGGACAGTTCGCGGTAGCCGCCCGGGTGGCTCGGGGAGCCGGGGGGCCGGCGGTGCATACGGGCGGCATTGGCGCCGATCGGGGCGACGCCGGGGCGGGTGGGGTGGCCGATGTTGGTGCGCGTACCGGTGACGACGTAGCCCTTCACGCCGCCCGCGAGGGCGTTGCGAACGGCGCCGATGTCATCGGCCGCGGAGAGGGCGAGACCGTTGGGCCAGCCTGCGGCCCGGGTCTCGGAGAGCAGGGTCAGCCCGGAACCGTCGGGCAGGTGGACGTCGGCAACGCAGATGTCGCGCGGGTTGCCGACGCGGGGGCGTGCCTCCGCGATGGACGACGCCTCGATGACGTCACGTACTCCGAGTGCCCACAGATGGCGGGTGACGGTGGAACGGACGCGCGGGTCGGCCACGACGACCATGGCCGTCGGCTTGTTCGGGCGGTAGGCGACCAGGCTTGCGGGCTGCTCGAGGAGAACGGACACCAGGCCTCCTGGGGAGTGGCGGGACGGGCCGGCTCGGGGATGAAGCCGGGGCGAACCGTGCTTGAAGGGTCATTGACCTCTTCGGCAGCAGACCCGTCCTCCTTTAGAGGAAGATCACGATTTGGTGAGTAACAATTCGGGCAAATAGGACATGCGATCGATTGTACGAAAAGAGAGTCGGTAAATGAACGAACTCATGTGACAGAGCGTCACGGAGTCTGGGGTCCGCGGCGCTGCGGCAGCGTCACCACCGCCGCGTCCGCGGGACCCGAGGGCGGCAGACCCGCGATCTGACAGAGCAGATCACCCCACGCCATCAGGTGTGCCCCCGCGTCCGGGACTCCGCCCCGGCCTTCGCGCGGCGTCCACGACGCCCTGATCTCGATCTGCGTCGCGGGACGGCGCGCGGCCAGCGCACCGAAGTAGTGCGATCCGGCGCGCGTCACGGTTCCGCCCGCCTCGCCGTACGACAGCCCGCGCGCCTCCAGCGCACCCGTCAGCCAGGACCAGCACACCTCGGGCAGCAGCGGATCGGCCGCCATCTCCGGCTCCAGCTCCGCCCGCACGAGCGTCACCAGCCGGAACGTACCCTGCCAGGCGTCGTGCCCCGCCGGATCGTGCAGCAGCACCAGACGGCCGTCGGCGAGATCGTCCTCGCCGTCGACGACCGCCGCCTCCAGCGCGTACGCGTGCGGGGCCAGCCGCTGGGGCGGCCGGGTCGGCTCCACCTCCAGCTCTGGGCGGAGCCGCGCGGAGCGCAGTGCGTCGACGGCCGACCGGAACGCGGGCGGGACGGAACTGCCGTCCGCACTGTCCTTGCTGTCAGCGCCATCGGATTGATCGGAGAACTGTCCCTGAGCCGGAGCCATGCCGGGAAGAGTAGGCGGAACCGGAGCCCGGCGCAGGGAGGGACACCCGTGCGGGGCCGGGCTCCTTCCGCGTGCGTGCGAAGATTCTGTGTGTGAGCGCCAACGACCGCCCTTCGGGCCAGCAGACGAAGACCTCCGCCACCCACGAGTCGGCCTTCCTCAAGGCGTGCCGGCGCGAGCCCGTGCCGCACACGCCGGTCTGGTTCATGCGGCAGGCGGGCCGCTCGCTGCCCGAGTACCTGAAGGTCCGTGAGGGCATCGCGATGCTCGACTCCTGCATGATGCCGGAGCTGGTCACCGAGATCACGCTGCAGCCCGTGCGCCGTCACAAGGTCGACGCCGCGATCTACTTCAGCGACATCGTCGTCCCGCTCAAGGCCATCGGGATCGACCTCGACATCAAGCCCGGCGTCGGCCCGGTCATCGCCGAGCCGATCCGCACCCGCGCCGATCTCGCCCGGCTGCGCGACCTGACCCCCGAGGACGTCCCGTACGTCACCGAGGCCATCGGGATGCTCACCGCCGAGCTCGGTGCCACCCCGCTCATCGGCTTCGCCGGGGCGCCGTTCACGCTCGCCAGCTACCTGGTCGAGGGCGGCCCGTCACGCAACCACGAGCGCACCAAGGCCATGATGTACGGCGACCCGCAGCTCTGGGCCGACCTGCTCGACCGGCTCGCGGAGATCACCGGCGCCTTCCTGGAGGTCCAGATCCGGGCGGGTGCCTCGGCGGTCCAGCTCTTCGACTCCTGGGTGGGCGCCCTGGCCCCCGCCGACTACCGCCGCTCGGTGCTGCCCGCCTCGGCGAAGGTCTTCGACGCGATCGCCCCGCACGGTGTCCCGCGCATCCACTTCGGCGTCGGCACCGGCGAACTGCTCGGCCTGATGGGCGAGGCGGGCGCGGATGTCGTCGGCGTCGACTGGCGGGTCCCGCTGGACGAGGCCGCGCGCCGCGTCGGTCCGGGCAAGGCGCTCCAGGGCAACCTCGACCCGGCGGTGCTGTTCGCGCCGACCCCCGCGGTGGAGGAGAAGACCCGTGAGGTGCTCGACGCGGCCGCGGGCCTGGAGGGCCACATCTTCAACCTGGGCCACGGTGTGATGCCGTCGATGGACCCGGACGCGCTGACCCGGCTCGTGGAGTACGTCCACACGCAGACCGCCCGGTAGCAGGTCCGTCCCCGGCACCCAGGACCCTCGGGAAGGCCCCTGGGCGCCCCTGCGCCGCGCGGACGGGGCCCGGCGGACGGTGCAAGGCGCGTCACGCCGGGCCCGCCCGTCCCGCGTCCCTCAGGCGGTCCCCGCCGCGCGCACCGCCGCGCTCGCCTTGCGGGCGGCCACCAGGATCGGATCCCAGACCGGGGAGAACGGCGGGGCGTACCCCAGGTCGAGCGCCGTCATCTGATCGACCGTCATTCCGGCCGTCAGCGCCACCGCCGCGATGTCCACGCGCTTGGCCGCCCCGTCCCGGCCCACGATCTGCACACCGAGCAGCCGGCCCGTGCGGTACTCCGCGAGCATCTTCACCGTCATCGGCCTCGCCCCCGGGTAGTAGCCCGCCCGGCCCGTCGACTCGATCGTCGCCGTGACGTACCGCAGGCCCACCGCCCTCGCGTCCTTCTCGCGCAGCCCGGTCCTGGCGATCTCCAGATCGCAGACCTTGCTCACCGCCGTACCGACCACGCCCGGGAACGTCCCGTAGCCGCCGCCGACGTTGGACCCGATGACCTGACCGTGCTTGTTGGCATGGGTGCCCAGCGCGATATGACGGGTGCGGCCCGCCACCAGGTCCAGGACCTCCACACAGTCGCCGCCCGCCCAGATGCTGTCGTGACCCACGACCCGCATCGACAGATCCGTCAGCAGACCGCCGTGCGGGCCGAGCGGCAGGCCCGCGGCCCCGGCCAGCGCGGTCTCCGGCGCGACACCGATGCCGAGCACCACCACATCCGCCGGGTAGGTCTCCTCGTCCGTCGCCACCGCGCTCACCCGGCCGTCCGGACCCGTGAGGATCTTGGTGACCGCCGCCCCGTTGACCGTCGTGATGCCCAGACCGTCCATCGCGTCATGGACGAGCGCGCCCATGTCCGGGTCGAGCGTCGCCATCGGCTGCTCGCCCCGGTTGAGCACCGTCACCTCGAAGCCGCGGTTCAGCATCGCCTCCGCCATCTCGACGCCGATGTACCCCGCGCCCACGACGACCGCGCGCCGTCCGGTGGCCCGGTCCAGGGAGTCCAGGAGCGCCTGGCCGTCGTCCAGGGTCTGCACCCCGTGGACTCCGGCCGCGTCCATACCGGGCAGCGCCGGGCGCACCGGCCGGGCCCCGGTGGCGATCACCAGCTTGTCGAAGCCCGTCCAGTACGTCTCGCCGCTCTCCAGGTCCCGCGCCCGCACCCGCTCGCGGGCGACGTCGATCTCCGTCACCTCGGTGCGCATCCGCAGATCGATGGCGCGTTCCCGGTGTTCCTCGGGGGTGCGCGCGATCAGGTCGTCGCGCTGCTCCACGTCGCCGCCGACCCAGTACGGGATGCCGCAGGCGGAGTACGAGGTGAAGTGGCCGCGCTCGAAGGCGACGATGCTCAGCTCGTCCGGCCCCTTGAGCCTGCGGGCCTGCGACGCGGCGGACATGCCCGCCGCGTCGCCGCCGATGACCACTAGTCGCGTCGCTGTCATGCCGGGTCCCTTCACCGTTTCCGGGGGCCCACGCTACGGCGCTCAGGGGGCCGGCGCGGTCTCCGTGTCCGGTGTCGGGTCCGGTGCGGGCTCCGCCCGGTCCACGGCCGCGGCGCGGCGGGCCCGGCGGCCGCGCAGCCGGCGCCCGACCACTGCCAGTAGCGCGACGACGGCCAGGAACGGGGCCGCCGCGCCGAGCGCCATCGCGATCCACCGGAGGGTCGTCACGAACGCGTCCCAGCCGCCGCCCAGCGCGTCCAGGAACCCCGGTCCGTCGTCCTCCGCCTCCTCGGCCGCCCCCTCCGGCTCGGTGAGGTCCAGGGTGATCGTCGCCAGCGAGGTGCGGTCCTTCAGACTCGCCTGCTGGGCGAGCAGCGACTCCAACGACGCCTGGCGGCTGCTCAGTTCGCCTTCGAGCGTGACCACGTCGCTGAGCTTCTCGGCCTTGTCCATCAGCGCCCGGACCCGCGCCACGCTCGCCCGCTGGGTGGCGATCCGGCTCTCCACGTCGACCACCTCGTCGGTGACGTCCTTCGCGTTCGACGAGCGGGACAGCAGCTTCCCGGACCCCGCGAGCCTCCGCAGCACCGCCTGGTACTGGTCCTGCGGGACGCGCAGCACGAGGTGCGAGACCTCATGGGTGTCGTCGACCCGCTCGGTGCTCTCGTTCGCCACCAGGCCCCCGCCGCCCTCCGTGGTGGCGCGGGCCGCAGCGACGGCCTTCGGGACGCTCTTCACCTCGACGGACAGGGTGGCCGTGCGGATGACATGGGTGGCGGCGGCCCCCGCCTTCGGTGCCGAGGAGGCCCTCCCGGCGGACTTCGCGCCGTCCGCGGACTTCGCGCCGTCCTCCGCCGGACCGGCCGCGGCCTGTTCCCCGCCACCAGCCTTGTCGTCCGCGTCCGGCGCCTGCAGTCCCGCCGCGCTGGTGTCGGAGGAGCTTTCGTCGCTCGCGGAGCCGCAGCCGCCGACGGCGAGCAGGGCGACGAGCGCCCCGGTGGCGAGGACCGCGCGGGAACGGCGCGTGCCCGGACGAGAGGTGTTCCTTGCGGTTTTCATAACGGGTCCCCCCAGGACGATGGTTGATGGTGCCGGTTCGACGTACGGACCCCCCGCGCGGGTTGCCGGTCAGCGGTTTCGAAGTGGTCACGGTCATGACTCGGTACGGGTTTGAGAGAGTGGACCCATGCAGCGTTCTCATCAGCGCGTGAACACGCGTACGGGCCACGTCGTCGTCATCGGCGGTGGCATCGCCGGTCTGGCCGCCGCACACCGGCTGGTCCTGGCCGGACTGCGGGTCACGCTCCTGGAGGCGACGGAGCGGCTCGGCGGCAAACTCATGACCGGGGAGATCGCGGGCACCCGCGTCGATCTCGGCGCCGAGTCGATGCTCGCGCGGCGCCCCGAGGCGGTCGGCCTGGCCCGTGCCGTCGGCCTCGGTGACCGCCTCCAGCCGCCCGCCACCGCCACCGCCTCGGTATGGACGCGTGACGCCCTGCGGCCGATGCCCAAGGGCCATGTCATGGGCGTGCCGGGCGACCCGGCGGCGCTCGGCGGGGTGCTCTCCCCGGAGGGCCTCGCCAGGATCGCCCAGGAGCGCGACCTCACCCCCACCGCCGTCGGCGACGATGTCGCGGTCGGCAGCTATGTCGCCGACCGTCTCGGCCGCGAGGTCGTGGACCGGCTCGTGGAACCGCTCCTCGGCGGGGTGTACGCGGGTGACGCCTACCGGATCTCGATGCGGGCCGCCGTACCGCAGCTCTTCGAGGTGGTGAAGGAGGGCGGCTCCCTGCTCGACGGGGTGCGGCGCATCCAGGAGCGGGCCGCCGCCCGGCAGCAGACCGGACCCGTCTTCCAGGGCATCGACGGCGGCGTCGGTACCCTGCCGGACGCCGTCGCCGCCGCCGTACGGGCCGGGGGCGGCGAGATCCTCACCGCGACCCCGGTCCTCGGACTCACCCGTGGCGACGAGGGCTGGAACGTCCGCACCGACACCCGGGTGATCACCGCCGACGGCATCGTCCTGGCCACCCCCGCCTGGTCCGCCTCCACGCTGCTGGCCGCCGAGTCCCCGGCCGCCTCCGCCGAACTGGCCGGAGTCGAGTACGCGTCGATGGCCCTGATCACCCTGGCGTTCCGGCGCTCCGACATCGGGGAGGCAAGCGCGCTGCACGGGCGCTCGGGCTTCCTCGTCCCGCCGGTCGACGGCCGCACGATCAAGGCGTCCACCTTCTCCAGCAACAAGTGGCAGTGGGTGGCCGACGCGGCGCCCGGCCTCTTCGTCCTGCGTACCTCCGTCGGCCGGTACGGCGAGGAGGACCATCTGCACCGCGAGGACGAAGAACTGATCGATGTCTCGCTGCGCGACCTCGCCGAGGCGACCGGACTGGCCGCGAAGCCCCTCGACACCGAGGTCACCCGGTGGATCGGCGGCCTTCCGCAGTACCCGGTCGGCCATCTCGACCGGGTCGCCCGCATCCGCGACGAGGTCGCGAAGCTGCCGGGGCTGCGGGTCTGCGGGGCGGTGTACGACGGAGTCGGCATCCCCGCCTGCGTCGCGAGCGCGCACCGGGCCGCGGACGAGCTCGCCCACGACCTGACGGGAGAAGGCACGGGAGAGGACACAGCGGCGGTCGCGGGAACGGTCACCGACGGGAGCGCGGGAGAGGACGCCGGGGGCGATCACGGGAGAGATCATCGCCACGTCGACCCTGGTTCGGGGCACTCGGAGCGAGGCGGGACAATAGCCGTATGAGTGCTCCTGAGACTGCGACATCAAGCAAGGGTCCGAACGCCGGCAAGAAGGCCAAGGACCTCAACGAGGTCATCCGCTACACGCTGTGGTCCGTCTTCAAGCTGCGCGATGTGCTGCCCCTGGACCGCGCGGGCTACGCCGACGAGGTCCAGGAGCTGTTCGACCAGCTCGAGGCCAAGGACATCACCGTGCGGGGCACGTACGACGTGTCCGGTCTGCGGGCCGACGCCGACCTCATGATCTGGTGGCACGCCGAGACCGCCGATGAGCTCCAGGAGGCGTACAACCTCTTCCGGCGCACCAAGCTGGGCCGAGCGGTGGAGCCGGTCTGGTCGAACATGGCGCTGCACCGCCCCGCCGAGTTCAACAAGTCGCACGTTCCGGCGTTCCTGGCCGACGAGACGCCGCGCAACTACATCAGCGTCTATCCCTTCGTGCGCTCCTACGACTGGTACCTGCTGCCGGACGAGGACCGTCGTCGCATGCTCGCGGACCACGGCAAGATGGCCCGCGGCTACCCCGACGTCCGCGCCAACACCGTCGCCTCCTTCTCGCTCGGCGACTACGAGTGGGTCCTCGCCTTCGAGGCCGACGAGCTGTACCGCATCGTGGACCTGATGCGTCACCTGCGGGCCTCCGAGGCGCGGCTGCACGTCCGCGAAGAGGTGCCGTTCTACACGGGACGCAGGAAGTCCGTCGCAGACCTGGTGGCCGGGCTCGCATAGCCAGCGTTTCCCGACCACCCCAACCCGGAAGATCAGACGACGGGCACCGGCACCGCGTGTGCCGCCCGCCGTTCCAGCGACACCGGGTTCGGCTCCGGGTTCGCCGCAGGCTGCCTGCCTGCGGCGTTCCCGGGACCGGCGAGGCGGCCGAACAGAGGCCGCCGCTCAACCGCCGCCGCTCAACCGCCGCCGCTCGACCGCCGTCGAACAGCAGTCGTCGACGGGAGTGCCCACATCCTCCCGCTCATGGCTCAGGCGTTCATCGGGCGGCCCGTCAGAGCCGCCCTCAGTGCCGGGTCCCGCACGGCACGGACGCCGCGCACCGCCACCGCGGCCAGCAGTTCGCGGTCCGCGCCCCGCACCGGGGCGGGCAGCGAGTCCAGCCACCGCTGCCCGGTGGGGGAGGCCCACGGGCTGTACGGATGGTTCTCGATCCTGGCGATGGCGAGACAGCCCAGGGTCAGGACGAGCGGCAGCCCGAACCAGGCCAGCACCGGACCGCCGTACCCCGGCTCCCGGCCCGGGATCAGTACGGCGGCGGCGCCCATCACCACCACGAGCACGGCCGAACAGCGTACGGCCCGCACCGCCGACGCGATGCCCGTGCGGGTTCCGGGCGGCACGGCCAGCCCCGCGGCGACCAGCCGGTCGGCCAGCGTGCGCACGGCGTCGGCGGCGGCCGCCGCGGCCCGTATCGGCGCTATCCGGGACTGCCCCTCCGGGCCGATGGCACGGATCACGGTCCGCTCGACCTCGTCCACGCCCTCCGGATCGACGACGGTCGCCCAGCCGGTGTGGGCGAGCAGCAGCCGCCGCCGCAGATGCAGGGAGACCAGCGCCAGATCGGCGACCCGGTGCGGGCCGCCGGCCAGGAAAGCCGTCTCGTACAGGTTCAGTTCAGGACGTGACGGTTCCCGCGCGACGTCGGCCGGAGGCTGCGCCGCCTGGGCGGAGGCGAGACAGAGCCGGACACAGGAGATCGCCGCCGCGCCCCACGCGACCAGCAGGAACATGACCCAGAGCATGCCGGATTTCTATGCGAGGCAGGCGGCCGGGCGCCATGCCCTGTTCAGTATGCGGACGGGTGCCTGTCCGACGGGTGGTCAGGAGCTGCTGCCGCAGCTGGAGCCGCCCGAGCTGCCGCCACAACTCGATCCGCCGCTGCTGCCGCCGCAGCTGGACCCTGAACTGCAACTGGACCCGGACCCGGAACCACAGCTCGTACCCGAACTGCAGCCTCCACCTCCACCTCCGCCACCGCCGCTGTGCCCGCCGCCCCCGGTCGAGCCCCCGCAGCTCGCACCGCCGGGGCTCGCACCGGCACACCACACCGTCGCGGCGAGGACGTCCGACGTACCGGAGGAGTGGGACGGGGCACCGGCACCGGAAGCCGTACGGAACGACGCCGACCGACGGTTCCCGCTGCGGAACCGTGCCGCGGCCAGCAACTGCCCCTGGAGCACGGGATCGGGCAGCGCGCCCAGTCCCATCGTGGCCACCAGATGGGCCGGGCTCATCACATAGGCGTGGGCGGACCGGTAGGCGTGCACGGCCCGCAGCCCCTCCTTCGTGATCCGGCTACGGGCGGTCAACGTGACGAGCAGGCCGAGCACGCCGCCGATCAGCATCGCGGGCAGCATCGTGACGAAGAACGGGACCGGATAGTCCGCGTAGCCGTCGTGCACCGCGTACTGGACGAACGTGAGTATCAGGGAGACCGGCACGGCCACGAGGCAGCTCAGCCCCTGGATCAGCCCCCAGCGGCGGCGCGGCCGGGTCTCTTCGGGGGAGACCAGCAGACCGCGGGCGGCGAGCCCGTCCCCGACCTCCTGCACCGCCGGATGCCGCATCACCGCGTCCCGCAGCGTGTGCAGCGCCCCGTTCGGTGCGTCGGCCAGCGTGGAGAGCACGGCCCGCTCGACCGGGTCACGGGCCTCCGGCCGCTGTACGGCGACGATGCCGGGGCCGCCGATGATCAGGCGTCCGTCGGTGTACAGGGCGGTCAGCGCGGTGTCCACCACTCGGGCCGGGCCGCCGTTCAGGAAGGCCGCCTCGTACAGGTCGTGAACGAAGACGTCCGTGGGCCGCCTCCGGCCGCGGTCACGCCGTGTCCTCGTCAGCAGCAGCACCGAGGAGACGGCCACCGCGAGGGACAGCAGCAGAGCCAACACGTTCATGACGGATCACTTCCCCACGAGGACGGCACGGGCCGCCCGGACCAGACGGGTGGTACGGCGCGGCGGGCGGGGGGCCGCCCGGTCCTGCCACCAGTGGGTCAGCCGCCGCCTGGCCGCCGCGTCCGCCGGCCGGCCCGCGATCAGCAGCTGCTCCGCGAAGTCGAGCGCGTCACGCCGGTATCCGGCGGACATGGGCCGGGTCATGGCGTACGCGAGGTAGGTGTCCCGGTAGTCGGCGCCGAGGATCTCCGGCAGCTCCGGCGCGACCTTGGCGACCACCCCCGCCCGCTTGGCGGCCAGCGCCCGGCTCTGCACGCCCAGGCGCCGTTGGTCGAAGCCCTCGGGTGCGGGAGTGCCCGCGACGAGCGCCGAGAGCAGCGCGGTCTGGGCGAGGGCGGCGCGTTCCCGGACCGCAGGGGCGCAGCCGGTCCGCACCGGCCGGGGGGCCGACGGGACGTCCGGGTCCTTCGGGGCAGCAGATCCGCCCACGGCCGTCGCCGTCCTCGGCGCCACCGTGTACGGGGCGTCCGCTGCCTTTGGCGCCGCTGTGTCCCTCGGGGACGCCGTGGCTGTCGCGGCTGCCGCCTTCAGGGTGGCGCGGATCGTGGTCAGTTCGTCCGCCAGCTCCTTCGCGGGCGGGAAGTCGTCGTCTCGCTCCAGCAGCGCACCGGGCGGGTCGACCCGTGAGCGCAGCTCGGTCAGCACGTCCAGGACGGGCCGTGTCACGGGGTGGGCGTGCGTGTCGTGCCAGACGCCGTCCTTCTCGACGCCGCCCGCCACATGTACGTACGCGATGGCCTCCACCGGCAGCTCGTCGAGCGCCTTCGCGGGGTCCTCGCCGCGGTTGACGTGGTTGGTGTGCAGATTGGCCACATCGATCAGCAGCCGCACCCCGGTGCGCTCGACCAGCTCCGCCAGGAACTGCCCCTCCGTCAGTTCCTCGCCCGGCCAGGAGATCAGCGCCGCGATGTTCTCCAGGGCCAGCGGCACGGGCAGCGAGTCCTGGGCGATCCGCACGTTCTCGCACAGCACCTCCAGCGCGTCCCAGGTCCGCGGCACCGGCAGCAGATGGCCCGCCTCCAGCCTCGGCGACGCGGTGAGCGGCCCCCCGGCCCGAACGAACGCGATGTGCTCCGTCACCAGCGGCGTACCGAGCAGTTCCGCCCGCGCGGCCAGGTCCGCGAGCCGCCCCGCGTCCGGGCGGTCGGCGCCGCCCAGGCCCAGGGAGACGCCGTGCGGCACGACGGTGACGCCGCGCTCGCGGAGCCGTACCAGGGAGTCGGGCAGATGGTCGGCGCAGAGGTTCTCCGCCACCGCCTCGACCCAGTCGATGCCCGGCAGCGCCTCCACGGCGTCGGCGATCTCGGGCCGCCAGCCGATACCGATTCCCAGCCTCATGGTGTCCCCCTTGTCCATCCCGTGCAGGGGTAATGGCCCCGGCAGGCGGTGGTGAATCCGAACACAGGGACGTTCAGAGGTCGATTTGAGGTTCCCCGTCCCGTGCTCCGGTGCGGTCCCTCCCGGCACCGCCCGCCTCCCGCGGGGTGGGCCGCAGGGCCGGGAGGGGCGGCACCGGCGGATCAGCGGCGCAGCGCCGGATGGTCGGCGACCACCGTGCAGGACCCCGGGGCGATCTCGGTGAACCCGGCGTCGCGCACCACCGGCAGACCGCTCACGGTCAGCCGGCGCCAGCGCTCCGCGTCGGCGGTGGCCACGGCGAGCGGGAAACCGGCCTCGCGCCACGCCTTGCGCTCCGTGTCCGACAGTTCCCACCAGGCGAGCTGCGCCCCGTGCCCGGCCTGCGCCATGGTCTTGCCCGCCGACATGTCCACCTCCGGGTTGAGCCACAGCACCGGACCCGTCGTGTCGGGTGCGGCCGGGGGCTCCGGGTCGTCCAGGTCCGTGCCCGAAACCTGGAGCTTGGCCAGCTCCTTGGGCCAGCCGTCCAGCGGCACCGGCGGGAACACCCGTACCTCGGCGCCCTCGCCCGTCACCGTGATCCCGGGCAGCGCGGACGCCTTGCGCCACTCCGCGCCGCGCGCCCGGCGCACCACCTTGCGGATACGGGCGTCCTGCCAGTCCCGCATCTCCTGCGCCCACTCGCCCTCGCCCAGGGAGCGCTCGTCGGACAGGATCGTGAGCACCGCGCGGGCGGCCGTCCGCAGGGCGTCGGTACGGGCCGGCGGGTCCGTCTTCTCCAGATGCAGCACGAGCGGCAGCACGAACTGCGGTGCCTCGTCGCGGGAGGTCGGCTCGGTCCGGAACGGGCTGTCCGGGGCGGTCGTGGCGGGATCGGGCGCGGGGGTGTCGTTGCTGCTCACCGTCCCAGTCTGCCAGGCCCCCGCGCCCGGAATTCCGGCGGAGGAATCACGCTTCTTGGCGGAATGACATGCTCCGGGTGAGGATGCTGCGCATGAAGAGCGATCTCTTTTCCAGCGAGCACATGGCCCAGCAGGCCACCGCCCCCGGTATGACCCTGCAGAACGCCAAATCGATCAAGTACGCCGTCAACGGGGAGATGCACGCCCGCCAGGGATCGATGATCGCCTACCGCGGCAACCTCCAGTTCGAGCGCAAGGGCCAGGGCCTGGGCGGCATGCTCAAGCGCGCGGTCACCGGCGAGGGGCTGCCGCTCATGGCGGTCCGCGGCCAGGGCGAGGCATGGTTCGCCCACGAGGCGGCCAACTGCTTCATCGTGGAGATGGAGCAGGGCGACGTCCTGACCATCAACGGCCGCAACGTCCTCTGTTTCGACGCCAGCCTGACGTATGAGATCAAGACCGTGAAGGGCGCCGGAATGACCGGCGGCGGCCTCTTCAACAGCGTCTTCAGCGGCTACGGCAAGCTGGGCCTGATGTGCGAGGGCAACCCGATAGTGATCCCCGTCACCGGGCAGCAGCCGGTGTACGTGGACACGGACGCGGTCGTGGGATGGAGCGAGCAGCTCTCCACCTCGCTGCACCGCTCGCAGAGCTTCGGCTCCATGGTGCGCGGCGGCTCCGGCGAGGCCGTGCAGCTGATGCTCCAGGGCGAAGGGTTCGTGATCGTACGGCCCAGCGAGCTCAAGCCCGAGAAGACGGCCAACTGAGACCGGCCGGCACATGGGGAGCGGTCCGAACCTGAGGGGCGTCGGACGCCGTTACGGCCTCGGCGGACCGTGGGTGCTGCGCGGAGTCGATCTCGACCTGCCCGCGCGGGCCCTGGTCCGCGTGGAGGGCGCCAACGGCACCGGCAAGTCCACGCTGTTGCGGCTGCTCGCCGGGATCGACGCCCCCACCGAGGGCCGGATCACCGGACGGCGTCCGCGCACGGCCTACGTCCCCGAGCGCTTCCCGGTGGCGCTGCCGTTCACCGCGGCCGGCTACCTCGTCCATCTCGGCCGTGTCCACGGCCTGCGTACCGCGGAGGCCGCCGCCCGCGCCGAGACCTGGCTGACGCGGTTCGGTGCCGCCGGGCACGCCCGTACCCCGCTCGCCGAACTCTCCAAGGGCACCAGCCAGAAGGTCGCGGTCGCCCAGGCACTGCTCGCCGAACCCGACCTGCTCGTCCTGGACGAGGCATGGACCGGGCTGGACACCGCCGCCCGTGACGAGCTGGACCGGGCCGTCGCCGAACGCGTCGGCGCGGGAGCCACCGTCGTGTTCGTCGATCACGACCCGCGCCGGCTCGCCGCCTCGGTGGACCTCACGCTCCGGGTGGTCGGGAACACCGTCGCACCGGTGACGGACAGGGCCGGCCCCGACCGCACCGGACCGCGCGTCCTGATCGAGGCCACCGGCCCCTCCGGCGCCCCGCTCCCCGCCCGACTGCCGGGCGCGCCCACCCGCGAACCGGCCCCCGGCACCACCGGAACCGTGCGGCTCACCGTCGGGGCCGCGCACTCGGACGCCCTGCTGCGGGCGCTCCTGATGGCCCACCCGCCCTGGCACATCCGGCTGGTGGCAGCGGTGCCGGACCCGCACCCGGACCCGGTCCCCGGCACCCCTTTCAAGCCCGGCGACACGATGACCGCGCCCGCACCCGGACCCCGGCACCCCTCTCCCGTCCCGCGACACGATGACCGCGCCCGACTCCGCCCCCTCCCGTCCCGAGGCACGATGACCGCGCTGCTCCGCTATCAGACCGCGTTGCTCCTGCGCTCTCAGCGCTGGCTCGCCCCGGTCCTCCTCTACGCGGCCACCCTCGGCATCGGCGTGCAGAGCGGGCAGCCCGTGCTGGACTCGCTCGGATGGACGGCGGCCGTACTGCTGCCGGTGGCCGCCTGGTTCGTCCAGCTCTGTGCCACCCAGGAGCCGGACGCCGCCCGGACCGTCGCCGCGGCGGCCGCCGGACCGGGGCGGGTCCAGCTGGCCTCGCTGCTCACCGCCACGGGGTGCGCGGCGGCCCTCGGTACCGTGGCCGCCATGGTCGTCACCCTGGTCAGCGCGCCGGTCACCAACGACCGCACCACCGACATCCCCCTGCCGGCCGCCGCACTCGCGGGGCTGCTCGCCGTCCTCTGCTGCGCGCTGTTGGGAGCGGCTGTCGGCGCGATGTGCACCCGGCCGCTGCTGAACCGCCGGGGCTGGTCCCTCGCGGCCACCGTTCTCGGCGTCCTGCTCGCCCTGGTCACCAGCGGCTCACCGGCGAAGTACGCGGTGACCTCGCTGGTCTCCGGATCGCGTACGGGCTCGGTCCCCGTGCCCGGCGTGCCGCTGCTCGGGGCGGCGGTTCTCGCGGCGGCGGTGGCCCTCCTCGTCTGCCGGTCGGCCGCGCGGCGCGGGTGACCACGGGCGCGTGCCCCGCAATTCCCCGGCGGGCGCGGCCGGCCCGTACGCTCGTACCCATGGACGATGCGTACTGCGAGACTCCCGCCCCGGCCTTGGTACGGGCGCCCGGCCAGGCCGCCGTGGGCCCTCCGTATGCCGAGTGCGTGCTGTGCCGCGAGCCGACGGAGTACCCGGAGTCGACCCGCGGCGCCACCCTGTGCCCGGTCTGCGAGTGGCAGGAAGCGGGCCGCACGGCCTGCTCCGGCTGACCGCTGCCCCATCGCTCTTCTCCGGCCCTGCCCGCTTCGGTCCCGCCGGTCCGGCTCCCGTGCGGGCTCAGTCGCGCATCAGCTCGGAGACCTTCACGAAGCGGTAGCCGCGCCTGAGCAGCTCCGGCACGACCTGCCGTACGGCCTCCTCGGTGACCGGTGCCGCGCTGCGCGTGCAGTGCATCACGACCAGCGACCCCGGCCGCACCCCGTCCAGCACCTGCTCGGCCACCGCGTCCGCGTCCGTGGCGAACGCGTCGCCGCTGATGACGTCCCACTGCACCGCCGTCACCTTCGCCGGTGCCAGGGCGCGCAGCGACGCGTCGTCGTAACAGCCGCCGGGGAAGCGGAAGTACGGCACCACATTGCGCGCCCCGGCCTTCCGGAACGAGGCGAAGGCCTGTTCCACATCGCCGAGCATCCCGTCCCGGTCCACCACCGGCAGGCCGTAGCAGGGCGAGGCGAAGGCATGGTGGCTGTACGAGTGGTTGGCGATCTCGAACAGCGCGTCCGTGCCGATGGACCGCGCCTGCTCCGGGTACTCCTCGGCCCAGCGCCCGGTCATGAAGACGGTCGAGGGAACTTTCAGGCGGCGCAGCAGCGCGATCAGCGGCGGGTTGTCGAACTGCTCGCCCGCCGCCGCCCGCGATCCCTGATCGGCCGTCATGTCGGCGTCGAAGGTGAGTGCCACGACCTTGTCACCTCGACCGCGGGGCAGCCCCCGTTCGAAGACCGGTGTCCGGCCGGCCGGACCCGGCGCGAGCGTGGGCGGCTTCGAGGGAGCCGGCGGGGGCGCGACCGAGGAGGTGTGCGAGGGGGCGTGCGCCGGGTTCGCCTCGGTACCGGAGTCGGTAGGGGTACCGCAACCGGCGAGTACCACCCCTAGAAGGGTCAGAGCGGTCAAACGCGTAACTTTCCGTTCAAATAGGGTCACTGACGGAAAGTAACTGATGTGATGATCAGGAGATGTTCACGGCGCTCCGGATGCCTCGTTCGGCCGACCCCGCCTGCTCCGGCAGCTCCCCGCCCGCCTGCTCCGGCGACTCCCCGCCCGCCTTCGGCGTACCACGTCCCCAAGAGGTGTGGTGGAACAACAGATTGAGCAGGAACGCCGTGAACGCGGCGCTCGTGATGCCGCTGCCCACCACGATCTGCGCCCAGGACGGGAAGCCGTCGTAGATGCCCTCGGAGACCTCGGGCAGCAGCCCCGCCCCCAGCGCCACCGCCGCGATCGTCATGTTGTGGCCCCGGTCCAGGTCGACCCGGCGCAGGGTGTTGACGCCGACCATGGTCACGGTGGCGAACAGGACCAGACCGGCCGCGCCCACCACGGGACCGGGCAGCGCGGCCACCAGTTCGCCGAGCCGGGGGATCAGTCCGAGCAGCACCAGCATGCCGCCCGCCACCGCCGTGACGTAGCGGCTGGAGACCCTCGTCAGCCGGATCAGGCCGATGTTCTGGGTGAAGACGGTATCCATGAAGGAGTTCATGGTGCCGCCGAGCACACCGGACAGCCCGTCCGCGGCGAGTCCGCGGGCCAGGTCCCTGTCCGTGACGGGGCGTCCGGTGGCCTCGCCCACCGCCATCATCGTGGCCGTCGACTCGGTGAAGATCACCAGCATCACCACGCACATGGAGATCACCGCGGACGGCGGGAACTCGGGCGCCCCGAAGTGGAACGGAGCGGCCAGCCCCACCCAGTCGGCGTCGGACACCCCGGAGAAGTCGGTCAGGTCCAGCGGGATCGCGGCCAGCGTGCCGAAGACGAGCGCGACCAGGATGCCGATCTGTCCGGCGAAGCCGCGGGCGAAGCGGGCGAACAGCACGATGAAGACGATGACCCCGGCGGCCAGCGCCAGCCGGGTCGTCGAGGCGTGGTCCGCCGCCTCCGGATCGTTGCCGGTGATCATTCCGGCGGCCACCCCGATCAGGGACAGCCCGACGACCGTGATCACGACCCCGCTGACGAGCGGCGGGAAGAACCGCACCAGCCGGGCGAAAGGCACGGCGATCAGCAGCCCGAAGAGCCCGGCGGCGAGCATCGACCCGTATACCGCCTGCATGCCGTACTCGCCCGCTATCAGGATCATCGGCGTCACCGAGGCGAAGGTCGCGCCGGTCACGATCGGCAGCCTGATGCCGAAGACCTTGCCGATGCCGAGGCTCTGGATCAGGGTGATCAGACCGGCGACGAGCAGATCCGCGTTGATCAGCAGACCGATCGTGGAGGTGGGGAGTCCGGCCGCCGCCCCGAAGACCAGCGGCACGGTGACACAGCCCGTGTACATGATCAGCACATGCTGGAAGCCGAAGGCCGCCAGCTTCCCCAGGGGCGGGCGGCGGTCGACAGGATGTGTGTCCCGAGGCTGCGGTGAATCGTCCATGACATGCCCTCCGTGCTGGTCCCAGCGGTGGAGAGCATTGAGCCAGGCGTTCTTTGAGGGCGTGCGGCCGTTCGATTACACCGCGGTTACGGGGGTGGCGCGGGCGATCCGCGCCACCCCCGGTGAGGGCTCAGCCGGTCAGCGCCACGGCGGCCCGCCCGGGCCCCGGCCCGCTCAGCGCCAGGGCCCGGTGACCGCGAACGTCGTGCCCGGCGTGTAGCAGTTGACGAACATCGTCCCGCCGTCCGGGGAGAAGGTGACGCCCGCGAACTCGCCCCACTCAGGCTCCTCGGGCGTCCCGATGTTCTGCCAACCGCGCGCCATGGCGTACACCTCGCCGCGGCGCGTCACCCCGAGGACGTGCTGGGCACCGCCCCCGTCCTCACACACCATCAGCCCGCCGTCGGAGGCCAGGCAGATGTTGTCCGGGGACTCGCCGGGCAGCTGGATGTCGGTGTCGGGACCGAAGACGACGACCAGCGTGAGCCGGCGCTTCTTCGGTTCGTACCGCCACACCTGGCCGAAGTGGTCGGCCGCGGAGCCCTCCGAGTGGCGGGCGAAGCTGGAGACGAAGTAGACGGACGAGCCGCCCCAGTAACAGCCCTCCAGCTTCTGGGCGTGGGTGATGCCCTTCGGCCCGAAGTCCTGGAGCCGGATCGGGGTCTCGGCGGCCAGCGGATCGGGTACGGGAACCCACTCGATCCGGTCGAAGCTCGCACCCGTCTCCTGGACGGCGGAGAGATCGGCCAGACCCGGCACCCGCATGACCTCCAGCGCACCGCCGGCCCGCAGCGAACCGGTGCCGCCGAGCGGCTTCTCGGGCAGGAAGCGGTAGAAGAGCCCGAACGGCTTGTCGAACGCGTCCTCCGTCTCGTAGACGACCCCGTTCCTCGGATCGACCGCGATGGCCTCGTGCTGGAAGCGGCCCATCGCGGTCAGCGGGACGGCCCCGGTGCGGCGCGGATCGGCGCCGTCCACCTCGAAGATGAAGCCGTGGTCCTTGGTGTACCCGTTGGTCCCGGCCTTGTCCTCGGTCTCCTCGCAGGTCAGCCAGGTGTTCCAGGGGGTGGGGCCGCCCGCGCAGTTCACCGCCGTACCGGCGATGGCGACGCGCTCGCCGAGCACTCGGTTGCGGCCGTCCAGCTCCAGGGCCGTACAGCCGCCCTTGCCCATGGGGTCGTAGGTGAGGCCCTCGACGGTCGGGACACCGATCTTGCCGGTGACCCTGTTCTCGTGGTTGCGGACGAGATGGACACGGCCGTGACGGCCCGCGAAGGCGGCCATCCCGTCGTGGTTGCTGGGTACCCGGCCCTCGCCGGAGCGCAGCGGGTCGCCCTCCCGTGACAGCACCCGGTAGCGGAAGCCCTTCGGCAGATCGAGCAGGCCGTCCGGGTCCGTGACGAGGGGCCCGTAGCCGCTGTGTCCCCGTGCGGCGGCGGTCCCCGCGAAGAGTTCGGAGAAGGCCCCGGCGAAGGCGACCGAGGCGGCGGTCGCGCCGCTGCCGGCCAGGACCTGTCGTCGGGTGGCGAGACGTCGTGGTGCTGAGGTCATGAGGCAACTCCCTGTTGGCGGACAGGTGAAGTGACTCGCATGTGTGTACCACGCGTGATGAGGCACGGGAACCAGGCGTGCCATCGTGCCCCGTGGTGTCCCGGTGGCACGGGGGACTCCGGTGACCGGTGGCCCGGGAGGGATTCCCGGGACCTGTCGGCCCCGGGAGACCCCTCACCGGCCGCGCGGGGCGGCCACGACGGCGACGACCGTCGGACCAAGAGGCCAGGGCGGCCGTGTCACGCCGGGGCCGCCCTGTGAGCGACCGTCAGGCCGAAGCCGCCGCGACGGAGGGACCCTCAGGCCGGAGCCGCCACCGACGGAGAGGCCGTCGGGCCGGAGCCCGCCGCGACGCGGGGTGGCCGTCAGGCCAGCGAAGCCGTGAGGGTGATCGTCGTGCCCGTCAGCGCCTGGCTGACCGGGCAGTTCGCCTTGGCGTCCTCGGCGGCCTTCACGAAGCCCGCCTCGTCGAGACCGGGCACCTCGCCCTCGACCGTGAGGTGGATACCGGTGATGCCGGTACCGGGCTGGAAGGTGACCTCGGCCTTGGTGTTCAGCCGGGTCGGCGGGGTACCGGCCGTGGCGAGGCCGTTGGACAGCGCCATCGAGAAGCAGCTGGAGTGCGCGGCCGCGATGAGCTCCTCGGGGCTCGTCCTGCCGTTCGCCTTCTCCGCGCGCGAGGGCCAGGAGACCTCGTACTCGCCGATGCCGGAGGAGTCGAAGGTGACGACGCCCTTGCCCTCGATCAGGTTGCCTTCCCAGACCGTGTGCGCCTGACGCGTGGTAGCCATGCTGGATCCCTTCAAACGGTGTGCGCGGTTGTACGGGACGTACGAGGCACGCCCTTGTACCTCTCGGGTGTACGCCCCCGAACCTACTGCGCCACCAGCCCCTTCGCGTCACGCGCCAGTGCTGTCAGCCGGGAGATTGCCCGGAAGTACTTCTTCCGGTACCCGCCGTTCAGCATCTCCTCGCTGAACAGCCGGTCGAACGGCCGGCCGGAGGCGAGCACCGGAACCTCCCGGTCGTACAGCCGGTCCGCGAGTACCACCAGGCGCAGCGCCGTCGACTGGTCGGGCACCGGCCGGACATCGGTGAGGCAGACCGCGGTGAGCCCGTCGGTCAGCGCGCCGTACCGGCTCGGGTGGACCCGGGCCAGATGGTCGAGGAGTCCGGGGAAGTCGTCGAGGGCGGCGCCCGGCGTGGCGTACGCCGCCGCGGTGACCTGCTCGTCGGAGTACGGCGGCGGGGCCTCGGGCAGCCCCCGGTGCCGGTAGTCCTCGCCGTCGATGCGCAGCGGGCGGAAGTGCGAGGACAGGCCCTGGATCTCGCGCAGGAAGTCGGCGGCAGCGAAACGGCCCTCGCCGAGCTTGCCCGGCAGCGTGTTGGAGGTCGCGGCCAGTGCCACCCCGGCCTCGACCAGCCTGCTGAGCAGCGAGGACACCAGCACCGTGTCGCCCGGGTCGTCCAGTTCGAACTCGTCGATGCACAGCAGCCGGTGACCGCTGAGCGTCCGCACGGTCTGCTGGAAGCCCAGCGCGCCCACGAGGTTGGTCAGCTCCACGAACGTGCCGAACGCCTTCAGTGACGGGGCGGCGGGCGTGGCGTGCCAGAGCGAGGCCAGCAGATGGGTCTTGCCGACGCCGTAACCACCGTCGAGGTACACCCCGCGCGGTCCGGTCGGCGCCGCGGGCTTCTTGCTGAACCACTTGCGCTTCCCCGCCCCCGTGGCGTGCGCCCCGCCGAGCCCGGCGGCGAACCCGGCGAGCGCCGTTACCGCCTCGGTCTGGCTCGGCTGGTTGGGGTCGGGTACGTACGTATCGAAGCGCACCGAGTCGAAGCGCGGCGGTGGCACCATCTCCGCGACCAGACGGTCGGCGGGGACGTGCGGCTCGCGGGCGCACAGGGACAGCGGGGCCGTTTCAGCTATGGGGCTCTGCCCCGGAACGGCGGTGGAGGACGACACAACGGTCCACCTTAAGCGTCATGCCAGACTGCAGGGCATGCGAAGCCTGTTCCCTGTGACGGACCTGACAACCGGCGCGACGGCCCCGACGACCCGGGCGACGGGCCCGGCGGCCACCGGCGCGCACGCCGGGAGCGGCGATCACGGCCATGGTCACGACCGTGCCCGCGACCGTGAGTGGACCCTCGACGAGCTGGCCGACGCCTACGCCTATCCCGAGCAGGACGGCCCCTGGCTGCGCGCCAACATGGTCTCCACGCTCGACGGGGCCGCCCAGCACGACGGCCGCTCGCAGGGCATCTCCTGCGCCTCGGACATGCGGATCTTCGGCACGCTGCGAGGGCTGGCCGATGTGGTGATCGCCGGTGCGGAAACGGTACGTCTGGAGGGGTACCGGCCCGCGCGGGCCAGGGACGCCTTCGCGGCCCGGCGGGCCGCCGCCGGGCAGGGCCCCGCGCCCGCGATCGCCGTGGTGAGCGGAAGCATGGACCTGGACTTCTCGCTGCCGCTCTTCACCGAGCCCCTGGTGCCGACCCTGGTGCTGACCGGTGCCGGGGCCCCGCCCGCCCGTATCGACGCGGCCCGGAAGGCGGGCGCCGAGGTGGTGATCGCGGGCGAGGGCGCCCGGGTGGACCCCGTCAGGGCCGTGCGCGAACTGGCGGACCGCGGTCTGACCCGGCTGCTCACGGAGGGCGGGCCCCGGCTGCTCGGGCAGTTCGTGGCGGCGGGCGTACTGGACGAGATGTGTCTGACGCTCTCCCCGATGCTCACCGCGGGGGACGCCCAGCGGATCGCGGGCGGCCCCTCGGTGGCGGTGCCGGAACGATTCGCCCTGGCGTCGCTCCTGGAAGAGGCCGGGTTCCTCTTCACTCGTTACCGTCGGATCTGACCCTTATCGGATCTGACACTTAGCGGAATTTGTCGTTCCGCTTTGCTTCGGGTGGGCACACTTACTCCAGCAGACCCCGTGGGAACGCGGGGAAGGATGGTTTCAGCAGCGACCGTCGACGGTCGATGAGACGAAGTGGAAGGGCGCCTGTCGTGTTCACAAGCGTTTTGATGATCGAGAAGCCCCTCACTCCCGAGGACGTGGACTTCGTCACCACCCTCCATGGGGAGGAACGGATCTCGTTCGTCGTCCTGATGCAGCCGCGCGGCGACCAGGCCGACGTACTGCTGCGCGCGATCGACGACGTGGCCATGGGGGAACTGAAGGACGCGGCCCGCGAGAGTGAGGAACCGGAAGGCAGGAACGCCCGGGAGCCCGCCGAACTGGCCCTCGAATTCTCGCTCCGGGCCCTGCGCACGGCCGGTTCGGAAGCGGTCGGACAGGTGATCGAGGATCACCCCCTGGACAAACTGAAGTCCGTGGTGGACGACGCGAGGGCGGACGAGGTCATCGTGCTGACCGCCCCGCACTACGTGGAGGAGTTCTTCCACCGGGACTGGGCCTCCCGGGCCCGTCACAAGGTCGGCGTACCGGTGCTCAAGCTCTTCGCGCACAGCGAATAGGCTGGGGGGCCGTTACTCGCGCCGGGCCCGCACCGGGCTCGCGCCGAATTCGCACCGACCCTGGGAGACACGCGCATGGCACCCGGTATTCCTGCCGCCATGGAACGGCCGCACTTCATCGGCATCGGCGGCGCCGGAATGTCGGGCATCGCGAAGATCCTCGCCCAGCGCGGCGCGAAGGTGGCGGGCAGCGACGCCAAGGAGTCGCCCACCGCCGAGGCCCTGCGCGCGCTGGGGGCGACCGTCCACATCGGGCACGCCGCCACTCACCTGGCGGACGACGCGTCCTGCGTGGTCGTCTCCAGCGCCATCCGCGCCGACAACCCCGAGCTGGTCCGCGCCGCCGAGCTGTCCATCCCGGTGGTGCACCGGTCCGACGCGCTGGCCGCCCTGATGGAGGGCCTGCGCGCCATCGCGGTGGCGGGCACCCACGGCAAGACGACCACCACGTCGATGCTCGCCGTCGCCCTGTCCGAGCTGTCCCTCGACCCCTCGTACGCCATCGGCGGCGACCTGGAGGGCCCCGGCACCAACGCCACCCACGGCGAGGGGGACATCTTCGTCGCCGAGGCGGACGAGAGCGACCGCAGCTTCCAGAAGTACGACCCCGAGGTCGCGATCGTCCTCAACGTCGAACTGGACCACCACGCGAACTACGCGTCGATGGACGAGATCTACGAGTCCTTCGAGACCTTCGTCGGCAAGGTCGTCCCCGGCGGCACCCTGGTGATCGCCGCCGACCAGGCCGGCGCGGTCGAGCTGACCCGGCGGGTGCGCGACCTCTCCACGCTGAACGTCGTCACCTACGGCGAGTCCGAGGGCGCCGACGTCCGCGTCCACAAGGTCACCCCGCGCGGTCTGACCAGCGAGGTCACGGTCGTCCTGAACGGGAAGTACCTCACGTTCACCGTCTCCGTGCCCGGCCGCCACTACGCCCACAACGCGGTCGCCGCGCTCGCCGCCGGTGTCGCCCTCGGCATCCCGGCCCACAACCTCGCCTCGGCCATCGGCAAGTACACCGGGGTCAAGCGCCGCCTCCAGCTCAAGGGCGAGGTGGCGGGCGTCCAGGTCATCGACAGCTACGCCCACCACCCCACCGAGATGACCGCCGACCTGGAGGCCATGCGCGGCGCCGCCGCCGACGCCCGCCTCCTGGTCGTCTTCCAGCCCCACCTCTTCTCCCGCACCCAGGAGCTGGGCACCGAGATGGGCCAGGCCCTGGCCCTGGCCGACGCGTCCGTCGTCCTGGACATCTACCCGGCCCGCGAGGACCCGATCCCCGGCATCACCAGCGCCCTGATCATCGACGCGGCGAAGACCGCGGGCGCCGACGTGACCGCCGTCCACGACAAGACCACGATTCCCGAGGTCGTCGCGGGAATGGCGAAGCCCGGCGATCTCGTTCTCACCATGGGAGCGGGCGACGTCACCGACCTCGGCCCGCAGATCCTGGACCACCTGTCGAGCTGAGGAGCGGGACGTGTCGTACGACGTCGACAAGCCGGACGAGCAGTGGCGGGCGGAGCTCTCGCCCGCCGAGTACGCGGTGCTGCGCCAGGCCGGCACCGAGCCCGCTTTCGTGGGCGAGTACACCGACACCAGGACGGCGGGCGTCTACTCCTGCCGGGCCTGTGGGGCGGAGCTGTTCCGCTCCGACACCAAATTCGAGTCGCACTGCGGCTGGCCGTCCTTCTACGACCCGAAGGACACGGACGCGGTCGAGCTGATCCAGGACAGCAGCCACGGCATGGTCCGCACCGAGGTGCGCTGCGCCCGCTGCGGCTCGCACCTGGGCCATGTCTTCGAGGGGGAGGGCTACCCGACCCCCACGGACCAGCGCTACTGCATCAACTCGATCTCGCTGACCCTGGCGCCGGACGAGAGCTGACACCTTCCGACAGCCGAAACCGCCGGGGCCGGATCATTCCGCCTCGGCGGTTTCCGCCGTTTCGGAGCGCAGCAGCGGGTGAATGACCCCCGGGAACACCCGCGCCCGGACGACCTCCTGCGCCGACCCGCCCTGGACCACCGTCTCGGCGACGCCCCACGGGCGCCCCGCCAGGCGCACGGTCAGGGTGTACGAGGACGAGCAGCCGGTGCACTCGTACCGGTCGGCCCAGGTCTCCACGTCCGTGACGCTGCCCGGATACCGCTTCACATGCAGGTGCCAGGCATGACAGTGACCGCACTTCTCGCCCGGCTCACAGGTCCCACCGCACGGACACGGCACATCGAGGGAGTCCGCGGGCCGCCAGCGCTGCACGAGCACCGCTTCTCGGGTGGCGCCCATGTCCTTCATGGCCTTGAGATTGCGGGCGGCGACGTTGTACGACTCGCCGGTGGCGGCCATCCGGTCCCGGATCACGTCCTTGCGTCCGCGGTTGGTCGTCATGCTGCTCCTCCTGGGGTTCACGCAGCCCGCCAGGAGGCCCACGAGATCGGTACTCCTAAGGTACCCGCATCCGCCGCACGGCCCGCCCCGGAGTGATTCCGGGACGGGGACCCGTGGACATACCGCGCACGGCGCCGATCCCGGTCGCCCCACCGGTACCGCCTGGCCCGTTCTCCGGGTTCGCGTCAGCGCCGGGTCAGGTGCACTTGAGTTCTTTCTGGGCGAAGGCCATGAACTTCTCCAGCAACTTCGGCATCGTCTGGCGCTCGTCCTTGTCGGGCGATGCGCGCACCTCGATGCGTAGCTCCAGGTACTTTCCCAGGGAGGGGCCCGAATTGGCGGTGGGTTTGCAGGCGAAGTAGGTCGCTGCGCCATTGTCCCGGACGATTCCCTTCTCGCCCACATTGATGGGATCGGGATCAGCGGGGTCCCACGAGCTCCATTCGATGAGATCCTTCGTGTCCTCAAGGCGTGCTACCGCATCGAATCCCTGGTTTCCATCGATATACAGGCGACAACTCGTCTGCCGCACTCGCTCAGAAAAGTAAAACGGATCCATCCGCAGTGTGGCCTTGTCTCCGTTGGGAAGAAGTGGCGATACCTCCTTCGCTGTGAAGGCGCCCCAACAGAACTGCTTCGGTAGTTCGGGTACGGACTTGCTCTCACCTTCGGAGCACCCGGCTGTGCCCGTAGCCAGGATGACGGATGCGGTGGTAGCTGCCATGGCCTTCGCGATCTTACGCATGGGTGACATGTCCTTATCGAGAGGTCGAGGCCACCAGGTCGCGGCCGGTGGAATGCGCAGCCGCAGTGGCTGTGGAGGCAGTCCCTTGGTAGTCCCTGTATTCGTCCGGGGTCATTCCAGCTGCCTTTCCCGCAGCCGCTACAGCATTTGCGGATGCTGTCTTGGCTGCTCCCTCGGCCTGAACGTAGCCCGAGCCTGATTCGATACGCGCCGCATCCGATTTGTCATCTTCCGCGCTTTTCACTACGGCGTCAGCGACATCTTCCTGGATCCAGGTCACCACGTCGCCCCCCACAGGAATCATCTCGAGGTACTTTCCCCCTACGAGGTCAATGACGCGATTCGTCCACTTGGCGTTATCTGCCACGCCCTCGCTGTACTCCGACTCCTCATGCGTCTTGAGTTCGTGCACCGCGTGCGCTCGCGCCTCGGTCATCATGCCCGCGATCTCGCCTCCCGGGTGAACGGCATTCCTCACCGCCTCACCCATGTCGGGATGCTTTTCGGGATGCTGGAAAGCATCGCTCACGAGCGCCGTCGTATATGCCTGCTGGGCGTGGGAGATCGCGCCGTACGCCTGGGGGTCCTGGGCGACCGATCCGAGGAAGCGGGCCATCAGGGCCTTGTCGAATTCGGCGGGCACTCCGATCGGTTTGATCTGGCCGGCCGCGTTCTCGGCGGTCGCCTGGAGGTCCGGCATGTATTCGGCGGCCATGGCGCCGAACTGCGGGGCGAGGGCGCTCAGCGGGCCGGGTGGGTCGCCCGCCTCGGCCGACACCAGTTCAGGATTGGTGCCGATCTTCTCGACGACCTTCTCCATGACCTGACTCATATCCTTGGTGTGCCGCACCGGCGGAGCTTCGTCGTCACCGGGTACGCGTCCCGTGACGGCCGCTTCCAAGGCATTGCCCATGGCCGTCTGACCAGGGGTGGACTCGCCGCCGACAGCGGTGTCGTACCAGTCCGACGTCGCATTCTTGTCGAGCAGGTAATCGACCACGCTCTCTGCCTTCTTGCCCCCGGTCTCCTTGTCCGAGAGGGTGACGATGCCGTCCTTGTTGGTGTCGTCACGCATGTTCTCGTTGAAGAGCTCCGAAGACGCCCCGGGGTTCTTGCTCAGCGCTTCCATGAGGCCGGTGACCGGATTGAATCCCCGGCCGCCCTCGCCGTCGAGGTTGATGGCCATGTTCTGGTCGTACGGCAGGTTCTCGGACCAGATCTGTGGGTTCTTCCTGTCCATGGCGATCATGTCGCGGCCGACCGAGGTAAGGAACTGCTTGTCGTACGTGCCTTCCCGCAGGAGCGATCCCAGGGCCTGGTAGCCGTACACCTTGGTGTTGACCCCGGCGAAGCCCGAAACGTCGATCTCCTTGCGGCCCGCCTTCATGAGCTGGGTGGTCCAGGTCGCGTCCAGATGATTCGGTGTCGACGGGGTGGTGGCGAGGCCCAGCATCGCGCCCATGTCGTTCTGGATGTTGCCGACCATGGCGGCCCTGTCCTTGCCGGCGGGGCCGAGGGACGTGGCGTCCAACGACATCCTCGTGTACGCCTCAAGGGTTCCTTCCGCCCCCAGCTTCCGGTAGAAGCCGGTGGCGAATTCCGGATCGTCGCGGTTGTCGTCGATGACCTCTTCGAGCTTCCTCAGCGCCTCGGCGTTGCGGGCGGTGCCGCCTTCCCCCGTCGCCTGCTTCATCAACGCCGCCGCGCGGTCCACCTGCTCCGCGTCGAGGCTGGAGTACTCGGGGGCGCTGAAGTCGTGCTCGTCCTTCACATTGGCCTCAAGCGCCAGCTTCAGGGACTCGTCCGCGTCGGAGCAGTCCTCGACGATGCGGTCGATCTTCGTCTGCCAGGAGGTGACAGCGGCCTTCTGCTTACGCAGGGCCTCCGAGTAGTCCGGATCGTGGCGTGCCGCCGTGTCGGTCTCCAGGTCGTGCTGGGGCGACACCTTGCCCGTCGCGCTCACGACGACCCCTGCCGCAGGAGCATCGTTGTCCCTGATCCTGACCAGTTCGTCCTTGGCTGACTTGAACGATGTGTGTGCATCCGCAAGGAGCAACTTGATGCCCCGGGCCTGCGCCGCCGCGTCCTCGAACTCTTTGGCGGTCTTGGCGATGAAGGACTTGGTGACGCCCGCGTTGACGCCTTCCCACTCCGCCTTGTCCGCCTTGGCCTTCATCCCGGTTCGGGCGTCTTCGGCAAGCTGCTCCAGCTTGGACAGCATTGCGGCCCAGTCGTCAGCAGCCGTCTTCAACTTCCCGACCGGCGCGTTGACGACGTCGTCGAATTGCAGCACGTATCCCCCCGGCGGCCGCTTGGTGACGGATGGGCGCGTCGCCGCCGCGCGTCAGCCTATCGAGGCATCGCGATCGGCGTACGCATGTGCAATGTCTCAGCCGTCGTGCCCACGCAATTCCGGCCAGGCTCAGCCCCGGCGGACGCGGCCCGCGATCCGTCGGCCGAGGCGGCCGAGGGTGCTGGAGCGGTTCCAGTCGCGGAAGGCGTCGGCCCGGCCGCTGCTTCCGGCGTGGCCGACCGCTGCCTCGATCCGTGCGACGTCGGCCGGGGACTGGGCGCGCACGGCGGGGCGCAGTACGTCGTTGAGGAGGGCGGAGGCGGTCGTGGTCCAGGAGCGGCCCGCGTGCGGGTAGGAGGTCCATACGTTGAAGCAGTCCGCGGCGTAGGCGGGTTCGGACCTCAGGCGTCGGCCGACGGCCTCCGCGCGGGCCGCCCGGTCGTAGGCCGCGACGAGGTCGCCGTCGTCGCTGTGGACGAAGGCGTACAGCTCCGCCTCGGGCCGGTCCGGGGCCAGGAGCTGTTCGGTCAGGGCCCCGAACGCGCGGTCCCGGACCGCCGGTTCCACCGGTTCGGCCAGTGCGCACAACGACCGGGCCCGCTCCGCCCAGCCGGGCTCGGCGGTTCCGGACCGTATCTCGCGGGCGAAGTCCAGGAGCAGCAGAGCCCCGCGCACCCGGCCCCCGATCTCCTGCGGGAAGCCGCGCAGCAGGTCATAGGCGAACGCGGCGGCGTCCTCCTCGTCGGCGGGCGCCCCCAGCGCCGCATCGACCAGGCACGACCACGTACCGGCCGTACGGTGCGAGTCCGACGTGGCCGCGTCCAGCAGCAGACGGGCCTCACCGACCGTCGGGGCGCGGTCCCCCCACACCAGGCCCACGGCGGTCCGCAGCACCAACGGCTCGGCGAACGGCGACATCCCGGCCGCCCGCAGCACCCGGTGCCACACGGCCGCCCGGTCCCCGCCGAGGGTCGCCCGTGCCCCGCCCGCCTCGGCGCACATCCGCAGGTGCGGCAACGCCTGCGACCCGGTGAACGGCAGCGCCACCCGCTCCAGCAGCCGTTCCACCGCCCCCGGGTCGTCCGGCGCGATCCGGTCCAGGGCGCCGAGCAACGCCGTACGGACGTCGAACTGCTCGTCCAGCAGTTCCAGCAGGGTGGGCGCGAACTCCTGGGCCCCCTCATCGGTCAGCAACGCGGGAGCCAGCCGGCGTACGACGGTGGGCAGCAGCTCCGCGCAGTCCACGTCGAGCAGCCGGGCGACCCGCAGCAGCTGCACGGTCCGTGCCACATCACCACCGGTACCCGTACCGGCGGCGGACAGTTCGGCCAGGATCTCCGGGCCGAGCGTGGTGGCGATGGCCTCGCCCTCCGGCCCGGCGAAGGCGGCCCGGCGGGGAAGTTCCAGCGAGCCGTTACCGCCGCGCACCGCCTCGGTGACCAGCATTGCGGCCAGCGGCGCGGTCGTACTGACGGGAGCACGACCGTCCAGGGCGCCGAACAGCCGCCCCACCGCGTCGAACTCGGGGCCGGTGCGGCCATCGACCTCCGGGGCGGTCAGCGCTTCCACCAGTTGCCGGGTGCGCCCGGCGTCCAGGGCATAGGGCCGCTCTGCGGTCCAGTCGGCGGCAGCGGCACGCTCGTTGGGGCCGAGAGCTATGCCCGCGCACAGGGCGATCACGGCAGGCGGACCGGCGGCGAAGGGCTCACCGGGCAGCTCGCTCGCCTCCCGGAACAGCTCCGGCGCCCGACTCCGCCAGATCCGGGCGGCGGTCTCCGCCCAAGCATCGTCCGTGACCACCGGTGGGCGCGACCCGGAACACGTGTGCACGCGAAATCCGTCGTCGCCCAACGCCCGCGCGTCCTGCGGCAGCACGCCCACGACGCGGTGCGGTGCGGCGCCCGGCCGCCGGGTATACGTGGTGAACGTCAGCTGTTCCGCGCTCTCGCTCGGCAGCGCGGCCCCGGCCAGCGCGACCCACCGGGCGATATCGGCGCTCTGCCGCTCCACGAGGACGACCGGCGGCGATCCCGGTCCCTCCTCGCTCACCCGGCGCAGATCGGAGAAGACGGCGGCCAGCCACGGCGTGCGGGAGACGGCGAAGTCGCCCAGCCCCTCGCGTACGGCCCCGGGGCCCGGCGGCAGGGCGCTGAGCGGGTCGGGTATCGCGCCGCCGGGCGTCACGGACACCCAGCGGGGGGACCGCCACGCCTCGATCGGCTGCCGGTCGCCCGGCAGCCGCGCCCCTGCGGGCAGATGCACCGCGTGCGCGTGGAACCGTACGGGAGCGGAGCCCGTACCCCGTACCGGCACCGTGCGGCAGACCAGTCGGCTTCCGTCGGACAGGGCGGTACAGCTGAAGGACTGGGGCAGCGAGCGCAGTTCGTCGTCGGTCGGCAGATAGGGCGCCTCGCCCGGAAGCTCGTACCCGAGATACGGCTCGATCTCCGTGAGCAGGGCCGCCGGAATTCCGGACCCCACGGAGGTGAACCGGCCGCTCGCGCCCTCGTCCCCCGGCGCGGCAGAGGTGTAGTGCAACTGTTCAAGGCTCATCTGTCAGCCCTCATCGTCCCTGCCGCGACCGGTCCCCGTGCCCACCACCCATCCCGCGACCGGGTCGGGGGGAAGTCCGCAGCCGCGTGGGGGCGACGCTATCAAGGGAACAGGGCAGCGGACTGCCGCCGCTGCCCGGACCCGGCCCGCCCACCTGACCGTGGATCAGCCCTGTGCGGCGTACGCGACGAAGGTCGTCCAGGTGGGTGAGGAGAGGGCGAGCTGTGGGCCCTCGGTGATCTTGGAGTCCCGGACGTGCACGGTGCCGGGGCAGGTGGCGACCTCGACACAAGAGTCACCGGAACCGCCGCTGTAGCTGGACTTACGCCAGGAGAGGGCGACCTCGACGCAGGAATCACCGGAGCCGCTGCTGTAGCTGCTCTTGAACCAGGACAGGTCTGTGATGGTCATAGCGCTCCTCGCATCTGCCGCAGCAGGCTCAGGGAGTACTTCAGGGAGTGAGCCTGTGAACGCATCCTGGCATATCGCATGAGGTAGATGCTGACCACCTTGGGGTCGGACATGAGTTGCCCGCTCTCCTGACCCTCGGAGTAGCCGAACCAGCGGTGGTCCGGGGTCTCGCAGAGCTGCATGGGGCCGTGCAAGCCTGCATGATCATGACGTACCAGTGGCATGAGCTGAATCTCGACGTTGCGCCGATCGGCCAGTTCGACGACATGGTCGATGAGTTCACGGGTGACCTCCGGTCCGCCCGTATGCCGCCGGAACAGGTGCTCCTCGACGATGAAGCTGTAGGCGGTGTTGGGCCGCTCGTGCAGCAACCGCTGCCGTTGCGTCCGGGCCGCCATTTGGGCCACGATCTGCTCGTCGTCCAGCGGCGGGAGCTGGTTCACGAACAGCGTCCGGGCGTACGCCTCCGTCTGCAACAGTCCCGGAATCAACCGGCATTCATACGTGTTGAGGCTGAGCGCCTCCGCCTCCAGTCGCGCCCACAGCCGGAACCAGCTGGCCAGCCCCGGACGCCGTGCGAGGTGTTTGGCCGCTGCCCTGATCACGCCGAACGCGTCCAGTACCTCTTCCGCCCGGTCCACGAACGCCGACGGAGGGAAGCGGCGGCCCTGCTCGATGGAGGCGATCGTCGGCACCGAATACCGCACCAGCGGCGCGAACTGCTCCTGTGTCAGTCCGGCCCGCTTGCGGAAC
This sequence comes from Streptomyces sp. NBC_01237, assembly GCF_035917275.1. Classification (NCBI taxonomy): domain Bacteria; kingdom Bacillati; phylum Actinomycetota; class Actinomycetes; order Kitasatosporales; family Streptomycetaceae; genus Streptomyces; species Streptomyces sp. NBC_01237. The sequence continues at coordinate 7,140,431 of NZ_CP108508.1, forward strand.
GCCTTGACGACCTCCCCGAACGCCTTGAGGCTGTCGGTGGCTTCCGGTTCCCCGCCTCCGCCCGTGGCCCCGCCGGTCATTCCACCCGTACCGCCCGCGATGTCCGTCATACCCGTTCACCTCTCGCGCCTGTCCCCAACCGCACCCAACTCGACGGAGCCATCGTCACGTTGCGTGATCCGTACTGTCCACCGTGTGCACCCGTACGCTGACGGAGCGTACGGGTCCCGGATCTGGGCAGAGCGCATGACGGGATGTCATGGTCACGGGATTCTCGTCAGGACGCGCAGGTGACCGACGAGTGCGTGGACGTCCCGCGCGGCGATGGCTTCGGCGGCCGGTTCGTGGGTGGGCTCGGGGCCGCCGGAGGGGGCGGTGCGGCAGGCGCGGCAGAGTCCGTCGGGGAGGGCTTCGGGGCGGCCGGGCACTCCGCACCGGGTGCACTCGACCATGGTCCGGCGTGCCGGTTCCGGTGAGGTGGCCGGGGAGACGGCTGTCGTAGCGGTGGCGGGCAGGTGGGGCGGCATCTTGTCGCGCAGGCGACGGCGGACGAAACCTCGCGGGACGTCGACCACGGCGGGGAGGCCGGAGGTGAGGGCGTGGACGAGGTAGTCCGTACCCACACCTCGTGCCATCCAGGCGGCGGCCAGTTCCTCCAGCGACGCGCAGTCGGCGGCGGAGAGGGCGAGACGGGGATCGGTACGGCCGAGCCGGGCGAGGGCGAGGTAGGCGGGGGAGGGGGATTCCGGGGCGGGGGAGGTGGGGGAGTTGCTGTCCGGGGTGCGGGCGGTTTGGGGTTCGGCTGCGGGCGGGGCTTCCTGCGCGGGCGTCGCGGGCGTCGGGGGCGTTGGAGGCGGAGGGGCTTCCTCGATCGGCGGCGGGGGCATCCACTGCGGCGGGGGAGTGGCTGAGGGGGCGCTCTCGTCTGAGAGGTACGCGGTCCACCACTCGTTGTCACGGGCGGTGCGGGACCAGAACGTACGGAAGACCCAGCGGACCTGCTCGCCCTCACCCACCGGGCGCCGAACCCTGCGCAGGTGGCCCGCGACCGAGAGGGCGGTGAGGGCGGTGCTGATGGCCTGCTGGCCGTAGAGGGGGAGCTGTTTGGCGAGGGTCTTCACGTTCATCGCGGCGCCGTCCGGCAGCCGGTCGACGAAGGCGGCGATGTAGCGCTCCCGCTCGGGCAGCAACAGGAAGTCATCGGCGCGGCGGGGAGCCTGGCCGGGGGTGGATCGCTTGCCGTAACCGGGCTTGGCCATCGGGTTCGGGGGCGCGGATGCGGGCGCGGGCAGCGCGACGTTAAGCTTCTCTGAAGCCACGAGATCACTTTTCCTGATCTTGGGGTGAGACCCCGGCCGGTGCGCTAACACCGTGTCGGGGTCGTTTGGTTGTGTCGGCACCGTAAGCAGGCGCGATGAGGCACCGCAAGTCGGTCCGGATTAGTCCTACTTGCTCGCCGAGACGGGTAGGGAGGGTGGGGTGGTTCTTCCCCAACCCCCTTTCTTTTACCTTCGGTTGTAGAGGGAGCTCGAACCTCGCATCCCGTGTCCCGACGCCCGCGTCCCGGGTCCCGAGCTTCGGGGAATGCGCGGGGATGCGTACACACGAAAGAGTGAGGGAGCCGTTCCCGAACCTCGCATCCCGAGCTTCGGGCCCCGAGCGTCGGGCGGTGATGCCCGAGGGCCGTGCCGCAACCACCGTACGACTACGCTCTGTTACGACCCTTGCTTACCGTGCGTACTCGTGCGGCCGCTGCGAAGCCACCGTCCTTGTCGCCGTCATCCATCAACGAGTGGCTGTGACGTACGGCGTCAGGCCAGACCACTGCGTGCGACGGCGAGGAACTCCGCCTTGAACGGTTCCAGGCGCTGGGTCACACTCACCCCGTCGTGTTCCTGCCAGACCGCCTGGTTCAGGGCGAGGGCGTAGGCCGTCGTCGGTATATGGAGGCGAGGAGCGCACAGCAACTGGACGCCTTTCTCGGCTATGCGCAGGCTGTCCACCGTCGGCCGGGCCGTCCGGTACCACTCATCATCCACCTCCCATCGGGGCGGCCGTGCATGAGCCACCCCCTCGGCCTCAAGCGCGAACCGGACGAACTCCAACACGGTCCTGATCTGCTCGGCACGTCGCTCCTCCGCCAGCGTCGCAGCCCTTCTCCGCTCCTCGGTCCGGTCGGCCGCCCGCTGTGTCGTGCGTTGCGTCAGATACGTCAGCCCACCTCCCACAGCCACACCGATCATCGAAAGTACGGGCGTCCACAGAGCACTTGTCATGCCCGACTACTACCAGCACCTGCTCACCGCACCACCGTCGCCACCCGGCTCGGCCGTGGGAGTCCACGGGCCGAGCCGGATGGATGGGCCGGGGAGGAACGTCAGGTGGCGAAGCTGGTCACCGGCTCCAGGCCGTAGGTGCGGGCGTAGCCGTTCTCGGTGCCCACGAGCAGGTCCACGACGTCGAAGTAGCGGTCCCAGAAGGGTGTTTCGCGCAGTGCGTCGATCAGCAGCCGGTAGGCGTCGTGGTCGTCCGCCTCCCAGACCCAGATGTCGGTGACCCGCGCCGAGTAGAACTCCGTGTCGTAGAAGCGGGAGCGGACGCCGTGGGTGCGGGCCTCGATCACCGGGACGACCTGGGTGGTGAAGGCATGGACGCGTTCGGGCACGGTCATCGCCAGCCACTCGGGCGTGGTCTTCACCAGCATGAACGCGGTGACCGGCGGCTCGGTTCGGTCAGCGGGCATCGACTGCCTCCGGGGCGGCGAGAACGGCGGGCTTGAGGGTCTGCGCGCACCACTGCGCGAATCCGGTGGCCGGGCCCGCCGGCGAGCGGTCGACGCCCGAGTCCAGGCCCCGGTCCTTGGCGCGCTTCATGTCGACCATGCCCTCGACGAACGCCTCGTTGAGACCGTGACCGAGCAGGTCGGACCGGAGCTCGTCGAGCGGCCGGCGCCGGTAGCGGACCGGTCGTCCCAGCTCCTCGGTCATGATGCGGGCCAGGTCATCGGGCGACAGGTCCTGCGGTCCGAGCACCGCAACGCTGCCGACGCCGGACCAGGAGCGGTCCAGCAGCAGCCCGGCCGCAGCCGCGGCGATGTCGGCGACGGCCACCAGCGGAGCCGGACGGTCCGCGGCGACGGTGTCGGTGAAGACGCCGTTGTCGCGGATCGAGTCGGCCTCCTCCAGCAGGTTCTCGAAGAAGGACGGGTTGGCCAGGGCGCGGTAGGCGACGCCGGAGTCGGCGATCAGGTCGTCCATGGCCAGGGAGGCGGTGACCAGCCCGGCTTGTGCGGCCTGCGGGGTGCCCCGGCCGAGCGCCGAGACGCCGACGACATGGCCGACGCCGTGGGCGGCGAACGCCCGCGCGGCCGGGCGGGTGAAGCCGCTGTACGCCTCGTCGGGCGTGACCGAGGCATCCGGCGGCACCAGCCAGAAGACGGCGTCGGCCCCGGCGAAGGCGCGCTCGACGGTCGCGGCATCGCCGTGCGAGCCGACGACCACCTCGACCCGTCCGCGCACGGCCTCGGGGAGCCGCGCAGGATCACGGACCACGACGCGCAACTCCTCTCCGTGCGCGGGCGCGGCCTCGACCAGCAGCGACAGCAGCCGTTGGCCGATGTTCCCGGTGGGGGCGGTAATGACGATCATGAAAAACCTCGTGGTCTGTGTCGGATCGGTACGGCCCCTTCATCGTGATGACCCCAACCGCTTTGCCACAATGGGAACTTCAGCAACCAATCATTGCCCGAAACGGAATAATGCCGATGAGCGGCCCAGTCCCGAACCTCGACGCCAATCTCGCCGTCGCCCTCGACGCCCTGCTGACCGAGCAGAGCGTCACCCGTGCCGCCGCGCGGCTGCGCACCTCTCCCGCGGCGATGAGCCGCACCCTGGCCCGGCTGCGCCGGGTGCTCCAGGATCCGCTGCTGGTGCGGGCAGGACAGGCGATGGTGCCCACACCCCGCGCCGAGGAACTGCGGGACGAGGCCGCCGCGGTGGTGCGCCGGCTGGAGGCGTTGCTCACCCCGAGCGGAGGGATCGACCCCGCCGCACTGCGGCGCACCTTCACCGTCCAGGCGTCGGACCTGGTCGGCGCGGCACTGGCGCCGGGACTGCTCGGGCTGGCCCGCCGCCGGGCGCCGGGTGTCTCGCTACGGGTGCTGGCCGAGGAGTGGGAGGCGGGCCCCGCACTGCGCGAAGGCCGGATCGATCTGGAGATCGGGGCCATCGACCACGTCGACCCGGAGACCCGCGTCGAAGAGCTGGTCACGCTGCGGATGGCGGTGGGTGTCAGAGCCGGGCACCCGCTCGCCGAAGGAACCCTGACGCCCGCCGGGCTGGCCGCGGCCGAGCATGTGGTGGTCAGCCGCCGGGGACGCTTCACCGGCCCGCTGGACGCGGCCTTGGCCGAGCAGGGGCTCAGCAGAAAGGTCACCGCCGTCCTGCCCGGACATCTGGCGGCGATGGCGCTGGCCGCAGCCGGCGACACGGTCTGCCTGGTGCCGACCGCGCTGCCGGGCGACCCCCCTTCACCCCTCAACGACGCGGCGCACGCGCTGGGACTGCGCCTGCTGGACATCCCCCTGCCGCTCCCACCACTGACGATGGGCATGGCCTGGCACCCGCGCCACACCGCCGACGGGGCCCACCAGTGGCTGCGCGGTGCCGTACGCCGGGTGCTCCGTCCGGCCAGGGAGGATTGAGGGAGAGAGAACAGGACCACGGCGCCGGTCCGCGCATACCCTGGCGCCCGGACAGGTGCCCGGCCGCGATCCGGCGCCCGGACACCGGCCCGGCAGGACCGTGGCCGGGAGCACGGCCTCGACCCGTACCGTGGCCGGGAGCGCGGCGGCGCCCAAAGGAACTCCGGGCCGGCTCGTACGCTGTCATCCGCCCCTCGGTGTACCGCGGCCGTACTCGTACGCCGACCTCGCGTACGCCCTTCCGATCTGGTGAAACAGGGCGTCGTGGCGCCACGCTCCTGGCATGGAAGCAGCCCCGACCACCCCCCACTCGGTGACCGCTCGTGAGTTCACCCAGCGCTTCAGCTCCACCCCGCGAGGGGCCCGCCTGGCCCGGCGCCTGGCCCTTGAGGCGCTGGACAGTTGGGGAATCCCGTACGCCGGTGACGTATCCGACACCGCGGCCCTGCTGGTCGCCGAGCCGGCGGCCAAAGCCGCGACTCACGGCCGGGTGCCCGGCCGTGACTTCGAGGTGACGCTGACCCTCGCCCCGTCCGGGCCCGCCCGCAGCACCCCGCGGATCGAGGTCTCCGACACCCGGGGCGAACGCCGCCCGCCGGGCCCCGGACACCTCGCGCCGCCCTCGGCCGACGCGGACACGGGCCGAGGGCTGATCCTGGTCGAGGCGCTGGCCGACCGGTGGGAGGTGATCGACCGCGTCCCGCCCGGCAAGACGGTCCGCGCGGAACTGGACCTGCTGTACTGACGCCCGTTGCCCGTTCCTCGTTCCGCTTTGCCCGTCTCGCCCTGCTCTTCTGCCCCGTGCCGAAGGCGTACGACGACCGGAAGACGAAGGAGGGCAAGGCTCCCAAGCAAGCCGCCCTTGCCCTCGCACGCCGACGCGTCAATGATGTCCGGCCGCGATCCGCGGTCACTTCCCTGTCGAATCAGGCGTGTTGTAAAGGGCGAGGGCCTTCTCGCCAACGGCAGGATCGAAAGTCAAGGGAGCGTTTCCGGTCTGTTCCATGGCTTGTTGGACGCTTTGCCGAATCGGCCTCTTCCAGCCTTCCTAGCCTGTGATCTGCTGCGGTCGAGTGGGGCTGATGCCGCGTCACCTAGGAAAGGACCACCGACACACCCCGCCTGGGTAGCCACCGCTGAGGCGAACAGCGCTTCCATCACCCTCGTGAGCAAGAGGACCACCATGATCGCTTTGGTCGACCCCCTTTCCAGCGGCGTCTTCCTCTCCTCCGCCCTCAGGGAACGTGGCCAGGACCGCGTACACGTCTACCAGAAACGCTTCTCAGGAACAGCCGGAAGCGACGCGAGCGCGCCTGTTCTGATCACGAGCGAAAACATGGCGGACACGGTAGCCGCACTGCGCCGGCGGGGTGTCCGGCACGTCGTTCCCGGCAGCGAGTTCGGCGTCGCGTTGGCCCATGACCTTGCGGAGGCACTGGGCCTGCCGCGCAACGAGGACGATACGGCCGCCGCGCGGCGGGACAAGGCATTGATGGGCGAAGCCCTACGCAGGGCCGGCGTGCCCTGCGCGGGGCAGGCCGTGGTGGGAACGGTGGACGACCTGACCAGGGCACTGCGGCGCCTTGGGCTTCCTGTGGTCGTGAAGCCCAGCCAGAGCTCCGGCAGCGACGGCTGCAGGGTGTGCTGGACGGAAACAGCGGCGGTGGCCCACTTCCTGGACATCCACCAACAGATGAACCTCGTGGGCCTGTCGAACGACAAGATCTTCGTACAGGAGTATCTGCCGGGCGAGCAGTACGTGGTGACGACGGTGAGTCTGGACGGCCGGCATGTGGTGTGTGAGGTGGCACGAAATGTCATCGAGGAGCTCGACGGCCTTCCGGTGCGCCGGTACAACGTCAGCTGCCCGAGCCTTGGGGCAGCCGAGCGGGACGTGGTGTCCTACACCCTCGACTGCCTGGACGCTCTGGGCATTCGCCACGGTGCCGCCAATGCGGACGTGCGCCTCACCTCCGACGGCCCGCGCCTCATCGAGGTCAATGCGCGCATCCTGGGGCCGGTGCTCCACCCCGATCCGTATTTCGCCGCGTTCGGCAGCAGCCAGCAGCACCTACTGGCGGAGAGTCTCGGCGACCCGGCCTCGTTCAAGGCCCGTTTCTCCCACACCTACGCCCCGCCGCAGGTGATGGGCAAGGCGTTCGTACGTTGCTGGGAGTCCGGAGTCCTTGCGGCGGTGCCAGGACTGTCATCCGTACGTCGGCTCCCGGGTTTCCACAGCGTGCAGGGACTGCCGTGCGTCGGGCAAGCGATCCGGAAGAGCACCCTGACCAAGGGCAAGACGGGGATCGTCTACTTCGTCCATCCCGAGGAGGCCGTGGTCCGGCAGTCTCTTGAGGCGCTGAGCAGACTGGAGGACGAAGGGGCCCTGTTCCGCGTCACGCCTGCACCGACCACGGGAAGTGGCTGTAGATGAACGACGTGTTCTCCTCGCTGGCCACGTGTGACAGCGAGACCACACAGCAGGTCGCATCAGTACTGCACTCCCGCAGGCAGGACCCGGATCAGTACCGGATGCTGCAGCGCTTCCTCACGTCCGTCGATGTCACCGCCGGGCCGCTGCTGGAGATCGGCTGTGGTTCCGGTGAACTGCTCACCGACCTCTGCGACCGGGCGCGTACCGCCACAGTCGTCGGCATCGACCACAGCGTCGACCTGTTGAGGATGGCTCGCCGATCGAACGGAACAGCGGAGAACCTCAGGCTCCTGGCAGCCGACGCGCATCGGCTGCCGTTCGCCGACGAGTCGTTCCCGCTGGTCCTCATGTACACGCTGCTCAGCCACACTCCGGACATCCGCTCGGTGCTCCAAGAGGCACACAGGGTGTGCCGCCAGGGAGGACAGATAGCCGTACTCGACGGCGACTACGCATCGACGGACTTCTCGCTGGGCCCGCACGATCCGCTGAACGCTTGCGTGGCCGCCTGGCGTGCACAGTACGTCGTGAACACGCACGACCTGCGATCCCTCCCGCGCCTGCTGGAGACGGCGGGCTTCCAGCTCACGCAGGCAGGTGCCCATGTCTACACAGCCGCGCACCCGGCCTACGCGTACACCATCATCGACCGAGGCGTGGACACGATGCTCGACAGCGGGATGATCGGCAAGGACCTGGCCCGCTCGCTGAAGGACGAAGCGCGACGCAGGGCACAGGACGAAGGGTTCGTCGGCAGCATCACCTACCGCTTCGCGCTGGCTCGCAGGGCGCCGTCCGCCCGTACGGCGCCCCCGAGAGCCTAGGAGCTGCGCATGCGTATCTGCATTGTGGGCGGGGGCACGGCCGCGGCATGTCTCGTCATGGCGCTCGCCCGCGCACTCGGTTCCCGGAACGTCGACCTCGTGATCGTGGAGCCCTCGGACCAGCTGTGGCGCGGCAGCGCGTACCGGATGGACCGTGACGAGATCGTGGTGAACGCCCCACCCGGCATGATGACGCTGGACCCGAACGATCCGGAGCACGCACAGCGCTGGGTCGCCCGTCACCACGACGGGAGCGGTGCTCCCAACCTGTGGACGCAGGAAACCTTTCCACCGCGGCATGTCTACGGCCGCTACCTGGAGGAAACCCTCTCCCGGACCCTGGACGACCTGACGGGTGCCGCCTGGCGTGTCACATGGCTGCGCCGACGCGTCGTGAGCGTCGCGCCCGACGGTGACAAGGCACTGGTGGGCCTGGAGGACGGGGCCACCGTCCCGTGCGACTACGCGGTGCTGTGCGTCGGAGACCCGTCCGGTTACGACCCCTACGGACTCGCTGGTCACCCGTCCTACATCACGCGGCCCTATCCCGTGGCGTCCACTCTTGACACCATTCATCCGTCGGCCTCCGTGGCCGTCATCGGCTGCGGGCTCACCGCTGTCGACGCCGTCCTGGGACTGCGGGCCCAAGGACATCAGGGGACGATCACACTGCTTTCGCGGGACGGCATCCTGGCCGCCGTGCGCCGACCACGACAGGTCGGGCGGCCGACGGTGATGACTCCGGAGATCGTCCGGGACCGGCTTGAGCGCTCGTCCTCACCTCTTCGGCTGTCCATGGTGGCCGCTCTGGCCCGGACAGAGGCACTTCGCGCCGGGGCCACGCCGGGGCAGATCGCCGCCGAGACATCCATGGCGGACTGGGGGTTGAGCCGTGTACGCCGACAACTCACCGACCGGGAACACGTACGGGACGTCGACTGGCTCCAGGTCACCACCTGGGCTCTGATCACCACCGTGCACCATTGGTGGCCGACTCTGCCCCCCAGCGATCGGCAGCAGTTCTTCCGCCGCTACCACCGACTGTGGACCAGCTTCACGTCCCCCATGCCCGCCGCGACCGCCGGCACACTCCTTGAGCTGGCCGACAACGGTCGGTTGCAAGTCCTACGCGGCCTTGAGAAGGTCACGCCCGCGAAGCAGGGGTTCCTGGTCACAGCGCAACATCGCACGGTGGAGGCCGACTTCGTGATCGCCGCCGCAACCGCGGCACCGACGGCCCACCCAGCCACGCCCCATGAACTGATGGACTCGCTGACCCGCAACGGGTGCGGACAACGGCACCCGGACGGTGGCCTGCGCGTACAGCCGGAAACCGGACGGCTCGTCGACCGGGGCGGTAGGCCCCAGCGGTCGCTTCTCGCCCTGGGCCACCTCACGAGCGGCACCCACTACTACATGTCCGGCGTACCGATGCTCGTATGGCGCAGCGAAGCGATCGCCGCGGCGATCGCCACCGATTCCTCCACCGGCGTGGCATCGGCCCCACCAGGTCTGCTTACCTCCTGAGCGCACGATTCGGCCTGTCCCCACGAACTCGCGCCGCACCGCCCACTCATACCCATAGGGGACCGAAGAACCCGTTCCCCGTGGCCCGCGACCGTGCGGGCCCTGTCAGACTGGTCCCCGGATCAGGCTCGGACAGGGAACGAGGAGGTCGCGGCCATGGTCGGTGACCAGCGGGACAGCGGGGCCGCACTGACGGTTCCGGTTCCGGAGTACGTTCAGGGGCGTCGGTCGGGACGACGTACCACGGGCCCCCTCGGCTGGGCCCTGATCGTCCTCGCCATGCTCACACTCCTGGTACTGGCACCGCTGTTCGGGGCGGGCTGACCGGCCCCGGAGGGGACCGACGACATCCGGGACTCGCCCGCCCTCGCCGTGGCCCAGAAGCTCCACGAGCTCGGCGCCAGCGTCACCGCCAGCGACCCCAAGGCCCTGGACAGCGCCCGCAAGCTCCATCCCGCACTCGACTACGCCGATGACCCGATCGCCGCCGCTCAGGACGCCGACCTCCTGCTTCACCTGACCGAATGGCGTGCGGCTCCGGCAGTTCCTTGCCCAGGCGGGCGAGCGGGGAGAAGGCCATCAGGAGGGGGGACACAAGCAGTCCGATGGCGGTCACCAGCAGGCCGGTACGCAATCCCCACCGGGCGGACAGAAAGCCGCCGAGCAGTGAGCCGAGCGGGGTCAGTCCCATGCCGACGAAATCGATCGTCGCGACGACGCGTCCCTGCATCCGGACCGGCGTGATGGCCTGCCGAACGGCCGTGACCGTGACATCGACCAGCTGACTGAACACGCCGAAGACGAAGTTGACCGCCATGAGCAGAGGGACCGTCGCGGGAGACGAGCCGCTCAGTGCGGGTACGCACAGCATCACGCCGTCGCCGAGCGCGGCCGAGGAGACCAGGACCATGCCGTAGCCGAACCTCGCAGGCAGCCTGGCGGCCAGGACCGAACCCAGGAGCGCACCCGGTCCCATCGCCGCGAGCACCAGGCCCACGGACGAACCCGGCAGGTGCAGCGTGTGGGACAGGAAGAGCAGATAGACCGTCATCAGGCCCGCGAAGAAGAACTGGAAACCTGCCGAGCACATGCCCACGGACCGCAACGAGGCGTCTTGGACGACGAACTGGAGCCCCTCCCGGATCTGCCGCCCTACGCGCGCAGGACGCTTGACGTGGTGAGTCAGGGGTTCGGGGCGCCGGATCCGCTTGATCGAGAGGAACGACAGGACGAAGAAGAACGTGCTCGCCAGGACGGCGAACGGTGCCGAGAGCAGAGACACCATCGCGCCGCCGAGCGCGGGGCCACCGATCTGCGCCGCTGATCTGCTGCCCTCAAGCGCGCTGTTGCCCTGCATCAACCGGTCGCGCTCCACCAGACGTACGAGCGACGCCTGGTAGGCCACATCGAAGAACACCGTGAGTACGCCGACGAGGAACGCGACGATGAGCAGCAACGGAATCCCGAGCACGCCCAGCAGCCAGGCGACCGGAAGGGCGGCGGGCAGCACCGCGCGGCCGAAGTCCGCCCACACCATCACGTTGCGGGACCGCCGCCGGTCCACCCACACGCCGACGAAGAGCGAGAACAGCAGGATCGGCACCTGCTGCACCGCGCGCAGCGCTCCGAGTTGGCCGGCATCGGCGTTGAGCGCCACCACGGCCACGAGCGGCAGCGTGACCTGAGCGGCTTGCGCCCCGAGCTGTGAGGCGGTCTGGCCGGCCCAGAGTCTGCGGAAGTCGGCATCGCGCCACAGGCCGGGGCGGGCAGGAGAGCTGGAGGGAGAGCTGGAAGGCACAGGCACAGGGGACCCCTTGAGCTGCTGAAAGAGCTGAACGAAGAAGCCCGCCACTCGGCGCATGCCGGATGGGTCCGTGCACGCACGCCGATACGTGGGGCGGGGAGGTTCGCTGTGCCGCAGATCAAGGGCAGCACGCGATGACAGGCCGGTCGCGGCCTAGAACGTCAACGCGCGCTCGGGTAACCGGGCATCTCAGCTCCTCGGGGGCCATGTTCTGTTCCGCTCCGCAGGCTACCCAGCGGCCGTCCGGGGGAGAAGCCGTTTACGGCGACGGCCCGTCACACGTGAAATGTCACGTGTGACGGGCCTGGCGGGGCATCACACGTGACATTTCAGGTGTGACGGGCCCGGGTGCGTTCCGCAGGGTTACGTCAGCGGCTCCACCCAGACATTGCGGTAGCGCACCTTGCTGCCGTGGTCCTGGAGGCGGATCGCCCCCGCCGTCGGACCTTCGGCCGCGCCGCCGCCCGTCGTCCCGTCGACCGCCACGTCGTCGTGCACCTTCTCGCCGTTCCACACCACGGTGACGCGGGCATCGGCGGTCTTCTTGCCCTCCGCGTCGAATCGGGCCGCGCGGAAGGTGATGTCGTACGTCTGCCAGGTCTCCGGCGCCGTCGCGGCGTTCACGTCCGGGGCCTTCTTCGTGTAGATCGCCCCGGCCTCGTTGTCGGCGGGAGTGGTGTCACCGTACGAGTCGAGGATCTGGACCTCGTACCGCTCCTGGAGGTACACGCCGCTGTTGGCGCGGTTCTGACCGGTGACGTCCGGCGGGAGGTTCGGGAGCCAGAATTCGACGTGCGCCCTGAAGTCCTGGAATCCCTGCTTCGTGCGGATGTCGCCGCCGGAGACCTCCATCGATCCGTCACCGGTCACCGGCCACCCCGCCGCCCGGCCGTCCGGGTGCTGCCAGGCCGCCCGGTCCGATCCGACGAACAGGGGGATGCGGGCGCCCTTGGGGTGGACGGTGATCAGGTCGAGGTTGACATGGCCGGTGTCGCCACCGTCGTACCGGTAGGTGACGGTGTTCCTTCCGGCGCGCAGGGGCAGCGGTTCGTTCCGCGTCGACCAGGTGTCCCAGTCGACGGTGGACAGCAGGCTCGTCTGCCGGACCTTGGCGCCGTTGACGTACACGCTCAGGCTCTTGGTGCCGGTGAAGGGGTTCGGCCCGTTGGAGTAGCGCAGGCCGACGTCGTACGTCCCGGCCTTCGCCGCGTCGACCTCGAAGGTGGTCGACGCCCCCTCGGCGCCGTACTTGTCGACGAATCCACTGCCCGAGTAGCCGGGGTGGTCGGTGTTGAAGCCGGCTCCGCCCGTCAGCGTCGCCTCCTCCGCCTCGTACTGGGTGGCCGGAGGCTGCTTGCCGGGGAGGGAGTTGAGCGTGTACCACGCCTCCGTGCTCCACAGGGGCTCGCCGCTCACCGAGCTGAAGGGGCGGGGGGAGCGTATGTGCACCACGCGGTTGGACTTCAGGCCGGGGATGTCGAGGGTGACCTTCTTGCGGTCCGGCGACAGGGTGGCCGACCGTACGGACAGGGTCTCCTCGCCCGCCTTGGGACCGCCGTAACCCGGCGTCGGTACGTAGTGCCACTGCTGGACCCGGTAGCCGGCGGCCAGCTTGGCCGCCGTCTCCTCCGAGAGCGGCTGGGTGTACTCCAGCTCGAACCCGCCCGGCTTCGCCCGCATGGCCAGGATGTCGAACGCCCTGTCGCCGCTGGGCGAGAGCTTCTGGAGCCCGTACGTCAGCTTGCCCTCCTGGCCCCAGTTGCCGCCCGCGCCCAGGCCACCGGCGTAGATCGCGCCGTCCGGGCCCATGCTGATCCGGTTGACCCCGGCTTCCAGGCCCTGGGTGAAGCGGAAGACGGCACCCTGGTACTCGCCCTTGACCTTCTCCAGGTACGCGCGCTGGATGCCTCCGTACGTCACGTCACCGAAGAGCATCTGCCCGGCGAACCTCCCCTCGGTCAGCTGGAGCGGGGTGCTGGGCGAGTTCGCTATCTCGTTCTGCGGCAGCCACAGCACCGGCTTGGTCACCGGCTTCGCGTCGAACGGGCCCTGCGGGTTGGTGTAGTGGTTGAAGAAGCGGTCCTGCTTGATGTGGAGGAGCTTCGACGACGGCAGCCAGCCGCCCTGGTTGTCCAGGACGAACATGTCGCCCTTCGGCCCCCACCCGATGCCGTTGGGGGTACGCAGGCCACCGGCGATGTATGACACCTCACCGGTCTTCCGGTTCACCTTGATCGTGGAGCCGCGGTTCTTCGCCGGCTGGGGATCGGTCGTCGCGCCGCCGTAGTTGATGGCGACCGACAGGTTGAGGTAGAAGAAGCCCTTCTTGTAGAGCAGTCCGAAGGCGAACTCATGGAAGTTTCCGCCGTAGGGCCATGTCGCGACGGTCCGCCGCTCGTCGATGACGTCGTCGCCGTCGGTGTCGCTCAGCTCGGTCAGCTCGTGCTTCTGGGACACATACAGCTTGCCGTCGACGGCCTTGATGCCCATCGGCTCCTTGAGGCCGCCGATGATCTTCTTGGTCGTCACCTTGCCGGGGTCGGTGTTCCCCCGCACGTTGTCGAGGAGATGGACCTCGCCCGCGGTGTTGGTGCTGCCGCCCCAGGTGGTCACGGCCAGCCGGCCGTCCGGCAGCCAGTCCATGGCGGTGACCTGCGGCTCGAAGCCAGGGGGGCGGAGATCGGTGAGGGTGTAGTCCGGGTGCACCGCGTTCAGGGGCAGCCCGTCGCCCGGTGAGTCGAGGACGCCCTCGCACTCCTTGCGGCCCGGTGCCGTGACCCGTACGACGTCGGCGTCCGTGCTCAGTACCGCGTTCGGTACGACCGCGAAGTCCGCGGCGCCCGGTGGCTTCCACGCCAGGGTGATCTGCTGCCCACCGGTGCGGTCGAAGTGATCGATGCGCAGCGAGTGGTGGCCCGCCTCCAGGGTGACCGTGCCGTCCTTGGGGTCCGCGCCGTGCAGACCGTCGTGATCGATGACCGGGCTGCCGTCGATGAGCAGCCGTGATCCGTCGTCGCTGGTCAGCCGGAAGGTGTACGCGCCGGTCTGCGGGACGTCGATGTTGCCGGTCACCTGGGTGACGAAGCGGTCCTCGAAGCCGAAGTCCCCGGCCGCGCTCCAGTCGATCGTCGGCATCAGCTTGTCGACGTTCGGGGTCTGTCCGGTCTTGATGTCGCACAACTTGCCGAGCGGTACCTGTACGTCGAAGACGCGCAGTGTGACACCGGGTTCCTGCGGCGGGAGCTCGGCCGGGACCGCAGGTTCGGCGGTGGCCGGTGACGCGTGGGCGGTCACCGGTGACATGCCGGTCGCGGTCATCGGTGACATGTCACCGGCGGTCGACGACATGTCGGACGCGGCCGATGACATGCCACCGGTGACCGATGGCCCGTCGGCGGCGGCGGGCGACGAGGCGAAGCCGCCGACGAGGAACGAGAGGACGAGCAGCCCCGTCAGGCGACTGCGCAAGCGTTGGTACAGCCGTGGATTCATCCTGCCTCCTGGCCCCCCGGGACGAGGAGCGTGTAGTGGCGATGGGTGCGGGTCACCCGTGAGCGTCCGGGTGATCGTTCGATCAGTGCGTTCCTGTGGCGCCGTACCTGAGCGAAACTCCGACGGTTGCGCCGGACAGAGTAGGAGGCTTCTGCTCGTGCCGTCCATGCTTTGTCACCACAGTGTTCAAAGTCCGGGTGGGAGAAGTGCGGGGAGGGAAGCGGAGGCCCTAGGTTGGGGCCATGACCGAAGTGCTGCTTTCCGCGGGTGTGGTGGAGTACGAGGACACGGGTGGCGACGGGCCGGTGGTGGTCCTTCTGCACGGCGTCGCCATGGACGGCTCGCTGTGGCGCCATGTCGTCGGCGAACTCCGCTCCGGCTTCCGGTGCGTCGTGCCGACCCTCCCTCTCGGCGGTCACCGCAGGCCCATGCGCCCCGACGCCGACCTGTCGGTCCTCGGGGTGGCCCGGATCGTCGCGGAGTTCCTCGACGCACTCGAACTCCAGGACGTCACCCTGGTCATGAGCGACTGGGGCGGGGCACAGGCCCTCGTCGCGGACGGACGGGACCGGCGGATCGGGAAGCTGGTCATCACGTCCTGCGAGGCGTTCGACAACTTCCCGCCCGGACTGCCCGGCGGCAATCTGTACGCCGCGGCCAAGGTGCCCGGAGGTCTGATGGCCGCCTTCGCCCTGCTGAAGCTCACGCCGATGCGGCGGCTGCCCGTCACCTGGGGATGGATGACCAAGCGGCCCGTTCCGCAAGAGGTGATGGACGCCTGGTTCCGTCCGCTGTGGTCGTCGCGGGAGATCCGGCGCGACCTGCGCACCTACGTCCTCGGAGTGCCACCCAAGGCGGAACTCCTGCGCTGGGCCGAGGCGTTGCGCACGTTCGACCGGCCCGCCCTCGTCGTATGGGCGGCCGAGGACAAGGTCATGCCGCCGGAGCACGGGCGGCGGCTGGCGGACCTCCTCCCACAGGGGAGGCTGGTGGAGGTGGCCGACAGCTACACGCTCATTCCGGAGGATCAGCCCGTCGTACTCGCCGCGCACATCCGGGCGTTCCTGGAGGGTGACGGCGGAGCGTAGACGCTGTCCCGGCTTCCGGGCGTCGCCCGAAGCGGGCCCGGATCGGCTGTCCCGGCTTCGGGCGGGCGCCGCGCGGGTCCGGACCGATCCCGGCCGTTCCGGCATTCGGCTGTCCCGGCTTCGGGCGGGCGCCGGGCGGGTCCGGACCGACCCCGGCCGTCCCGGCTCCGGCTGTCCTGGCTTCCGGCTGTCCCGGCTTCCGGTGGACGCCCGCGCGGGCCCGGCTTCCGGCCGACGTCAACGCCTTCGCGGGCCCGGAGGCGTCCTGTTTCCGTAACGTCCCTGTATCCGAGTCCTGATGGTGCAACAGTTCGGTACCACCCCGGACGACGCCGCCAAGCGATCGTATGATCGCTGCGGTGTCGATGAGGTGAGGGTGGTAACTCGTGATATTTCACGGTCCGTTACACAGATTCCGGTACGGAGCTCCCCTGTTGCTTCTGCCCCTGCTGCTGGCAGGGTGTTCCGGCGGCGGCGCTGAGTCGGACGCGCAGGGGAAGGGCTCATCGGGCACACCGGCATCCGGCTCACCGGCATCCGGCTCACCGTCCGGATCGGCCGCCGATTCACCGTCCGGATCGGCATCCGGCTCACCGTCCGCCCCCTCATCCGGACCCGCGCCCTCCTCCGCACTCGTCGACGCCGACCCGGCCAGGCTGCCGAAGAACCGGAGCGCCGCCCTCGCCCTCATCGACAAGGTCATCGCCGAGCCCGACAGCTTCGGCCCCGGAGTGGTGAAGCGGAGCCCGTACGAGAGCGACCCGGCCACCTGGCCCGTCCTGGGGGCCGACTGCGTCTGGGCGCAGCAGAAGCCCGCGCGCAACGTCCTGGCCACCGTCACCCGCAATTTCGAGGTGCCCGCGGCGAAGGGCAGGGGACCGGTCCGGCTGGCGGCCGTCGTCACCGTGCACCGCACCCGGCAGGACGCGGAGTGGGAGATGGCCGAGTCCCTGGAGGAGACGATGCGCTGCCCCACCCAGCAGTTGCGGCAAGGGGAACTCATCGGCTCGATGATCTCCGCCGCGCTGCTCCAGGGCGAGAGCACGCAGAGCAACTCCGAGGATTCGCTGGCCGAGACGGGACAGTTCCAGAGCGAGGAGCTCGGCGGACCGCACCCCTATGCCTGGCAGCAGGCGCAGACCCTTCAGTTCACCGTCGCGGTGACCGGCAAGGGGGCGAAGGGGCGCACCGACAAGGAGCTGGAAGACCTGGTCACCCAGGCGCAGGCCGCCATGCTGGTCCGGCTCGAATCCGCCATCGAGAAGCAGAGCTGAGGCACCCCTGATGGACGAACTGAGGCCGTCGGACCCGTCGCACATCGGCGGGCACCGGCTCCTGGGCCGCCTCGGAGCGGGCGGCATGGGCGTCGTCTACCTGGGGCGTACGGAAGCGGGGGCGCTCGCCGCCATCAAGGTGATCCTGCCCGAGTACGCCGGGGACGACGACTTCCGTACCCGCTTCCGCCGCGAGGTCGCGGCGGCCCGCAGTGTGCACAGTCCGTGGGCGGTCCCGGTCACCGGAGCGGAGACCGAGGGCGAACGCCCGTGGCTGGCAACGGCGTTCGTGCCGGGACCCGCGCTCTCGGACGCCGTGGCGCGGCGCGGACCGCTGCCCGCCCGCAGCGTCAGGGTGCTCGGCCGGCTGCTCTCCCGCGCCCTGACCGCCGTACACGAGGCCGGACTTGTCCACCGCGATGTGAAGCCGGGCAATGTCCTGCTCACCGCCGACGGTCCCCGCCTCATCGACTTCGGTATCGCGCGGGCCGCCGACGCCACCGCGCTGACCACCACCGACCTCGTGGTCGGCACCCCCGGCTTCCTCTCGCCCGAGCAGGCCACCGGGGGCGGCACCACCGCCGGACCCGCCAGTGACGTCTTCTCGCTCGGCTGCCTCCTCGCGTACGCGGCCACCGGGCGGCCCCCGTTCGGCAGCGGGGCCGTGGACGCCCTGCTCTACCGCACCGTGCACGACCGACCGGACCTCGGCGGGATCGACGACGCCGAACTGCGCACCCTGCTGACCGCCTGTCTGGCCAAGGACCCGGGGGAGCGGCCGACGGCGGCACAGCTCGACGCGCGCATCGCCGAGGACGTACCGGGCGGGTCGGTCGAGTGGCTGCCCGAGGACGTCGTACGGCTGATCGCCGACCGGTCCGCCGCGATGCTCGCACTGCCGGACATCGACGCCACCGTGGCCGAGGAGCCCGTGGCGCCCGCCCGTCCCGACAGACGGCGTTTCCTCCTCCTCACCTCCGTCGCGGCGGTGGGTCTCGCCGGAACCGCCTACGCCGCCGTACAGGTGGCGGGCGAGGACACCGAGGACGCCCCGAAGCGGGGCGGGTCCGGCGAGCGGGACTGGATCATCGGCGTGCACGCCGACCTGACGGGCCCTCAAGCAGCGAGGGGGAAGGCCCAGGAACGGGGCGTCCGGCTCGCCGTCGAGCGGTTCAACTCCCGCGGGAACAAGCCCTTCACGCTCATCGTGAAGGCGCTGGACGACCGGGGGGACGCCGCCCGTTCGGCGCGCGTCGCCGAGCTGTTCGCACGCGACCCGGACGTGCTCGCGGTGATCGGCCCGACCGGTGACGCCGCGACCGGAGCGGCGCTGCCCGCCTACGACGAGGCGATGCTGGCGGTGCTCACGGTGTCGTCACTGGCGATGGCGTACGCCCCCAGGTCCAAGAAGTCGTTCTTCCAGGCCGCTCCGTCCTGGGGGGCGCTCTCCGCGCCGATCGTCAACCGGCTCCTGCTGCGCCCCGACGTCGAGCGCCTCGGTGTGCTCATGGACCGCTCCGGCGGGCAGTCCGCCTACCAGGTGGGTTACGCGACCAACCTGATGACCCCCACCCTCACCACCGGGACCACCTATCCGCGCGTGGTGCCCGCCGGGACGAGGGACCTCGCGCCGGTCATCGAGGACATGGTCGCGCACAGGAGCGACGCGATCTTCTACGCGGGTGACGCGGCCGGAGCCGCCCGCACGGCCGTCGCGCTCGCCGGAACCTCGTTCAAGGGGCCGTGCATCGCCCAGCACACCGTCATGGGACCGGACTTCCTCGCGGCTGCCGGAGCCGCGGCCACCGGGTGGGAGTTCATCTCCCCGTACACGGACGCGTCGGCGCCCGCCGCCAAGGAGTTCACCGCCGCACACCGCGCGCGCTTCGGCGCCGAGCCCGCGCCGTGGGCCGCCGAGGCGTACGACGTGGCCGGGCTCGTGGCCCAGGCGCTGGTCTCCCTCGCCCGTGGAGGAAAGGCGACGGGGAAGCCGACGGGGAAGCCGACGGGGAAGCCGGACGGGACCGAGGGGCCGGAGGGGACCGAGGGGAAGCAGGCGTCGGGGAAGCCGGAGGAGGCCGAAGGGAAGAAGGCGTCGGGGAGCACCGGCGCTTCGCCGGAAGCCCGCCGCCCCGTGCGGCCCGGCCGGGCCGCTGTCGTCGCCGAGATCGCCGCCTCACCGTACGAGGGAATCTCCCGCACCTACGCCTTCGACAAGAGGCAGGCGCTGGTGGGCCAGGACGCCCACCTCTACCGTGTCGAGAACGGCCGCTACCGCTATCTCGGCGCGGCCCCGAAGCCCACGACCTGACATGAAGCCGCTCACCTCGGACGACCCGCGCGTCATCGGCGAGTACCGCACCCTGGTCCGGCTCGGCGCGGGCGGCATGGGCGTGGTGTACCTGGCCAGATCGCCGGGCGGCGCGCTCGCCGCGGTGAAGGTGATCCGCGCCGAGCACGCCGCCGACCCCGGCTTCCGGGCCCGCTTCCGCCGCGAGGCCGAGGCCGCCGCGCGGATCACCGGGCCATGGGTGGTGCCGGTCACCGGCGCCGACACGGAGGCCCGGGAACCGTGGCTGGCCACCGCGTTCGTGCCCGGCCCCTCGCTCGCCGAGACGATCGGGACACAGGGCGCCCTGCCCGCCGCCACCGTGCGGGCACTCGGCGCCCGGCTCGCGGCGGCCCTCGTCGCGGTGCACGGGGCGGGGCTCGTCCACCGCGACGTCAAACCCGGCAATGTGCTCCTCGCCCTCGACGGGCCCCGGCTCATCGACTTCGGCATCGCGCGCCACGAGGGTGCCACCGCGCTCACCGCGACCGATGCGGTGATCGGCACGCCCGGCTACCTCGCCCCCGAACAGGCGTCGGCCGGGCCCGTCGGACCGGCGTGCGACGTCTTCTCGCTCGGCTGCGTCCTGGTGTACGCGGCCACCGGGCGGCGCCCGTTCGGCGACGGTGCGGCGGCGGGGGTCCTGTTCCGTACGGTGCACGAGGAACCGGACCTGCGGGGCCTGCCGCCCGGACTGCGCGCCCTCACCGCCGCCTGCCTGGCCAAGGACCCGTCCGCCCGGCCGACCGCCGACCAGGTGTACCGGGCGCTGGCCGACGAGGCGTATCCGGGACAGGCGCGCCCGGGACAGGCGCATCCCGACCCTTCGCATCCGGACCCTCCGGACCCTCCGGACCCTCCGGACCCTCCGGACCCTCCGGACCCTCCGGACCCTCCGGACCCTCCGGACCCTCCGGACCCTTCGTATCCTGACCCTCCGGACCCTTCGCATCCGGACCCGGCGGCGGAGGCGGACCGCTGGATGCCGGCGGGGCTGCCCGCGCTGATCGCCGAGCGCGCGGCCCTCGCCCTCGCGCTGCCCGACCCCGAGACCCCGCCCGCCCCGGTGGCGCCCGGCACCGGGGCGGCACCCGGCCCCTCGCGGCGGCGCCTGCTCGCCGCCTCGGCGGCCGGAGCCGTCCTCCTCGCGGGCGGTGGCACCGCCGCCTGGATGGCCCGGCGGCGCGGCCAGGTGAACGGCCCGTCGACCAGGACCGCGAACCGCCCCACGTACACGCTCGGCCTGCACGCCGACCTCACCGGACCCGGCCGCGCCACCGGCCTCGCGCACCAGCGGGGCGTCCAGCTCGCCGTCGCCGACCACAACTCCCGTACCGGCGCGCCCTTCCGGCTCGCCCTGCGCACGGAGGACGACGCGGGGGACGCGGCCCGAGCACGCCGGGCGGCCGACCGACTGGCCGCCGATCCCCGCGTCCTCGCGGTCATCGGACCCAGTGCCGACGTCACCGCCGAAGACGTCGTCGCCCGCTACAAGAAGGCACGGCTGGCCATGGTCGTCGTCGCGGCGGGCTCCACCACCGCCGATTTCTTCGCGAGCCCGGTCCTGTATGTCACCCGCCCCTTCGACGACAGCCTCGGCATCGGCCTCATCAGCTACCTGATCCACACCCGCCCCGCCGAGCGGATCATCCTGATCGCCGACGAGGACGACCCGCGGCGCAGCTGGGGCATCCGCCAGATCTTCAGCGACGCACCCGTCGCGGGAGCCGCCCTCACCACCCGCACCGTCGCCGCCGGGCAGGGCTTCGGCCCGGCGGCCCGGGCGGTCGTCGGCGCGAAGGCGGACGCCGTGGTGTACGCGGGCGGCTCACCCACCCGGGCGGCGCGCTGCGCCACCGCCCTCACCTCCGCCGGGTTCACCGGCACCCGCGTCAGCGCCGGTCCCGTCCTCGCTCCCGCCTTCCTGAAGAAGGCGGGGAAGGCCGCCGAAGGATGGGTCTTCGCCGAGGCGTACGCCGACCCCCTGGCGCTCCCCGCCGCGAAGAAGTTCACCGCCGCGCACCAAAAGCGCTACGGGGCGCCGCCCGCCATCTGGTCCGCCGAGGCGTACGACGCGGTCGGACTGATCGCCGCTGCCGCCGAGACCACCAGCGCCACCGGAGCGGACCGCGGCGGGATCGCCCAGCGGCTGTTCCGCACCCGGTACCGGGGCATCGTCCGTGCCCTGTCCTTCCACGACACCCGAGCGGTGCGGTTCGACAACGGGATCTTCCTCTACCGGATCGCGTCCGGGCGGCCCGTGTTCCTGGGCCCCTACGGCGAGGTGTGAAGCGGAGCTGCGGCCGCGCTTAAGAAAACCTCGATGGACCTGAGGCGCGGGGTGCGGCAGATTTCTCCGTGACGGCAGCGGCAGGGCGATGTGCGGTGGCCACCCACGTGCGCCCCGGTCCGTGCCCGGCTCAGCGCCGCTCCGCCGTCCCTCTCGACTTCCCCGGGCCGCGGGCTGCCTCGACGCCGCCCCGGCCCGGGGCATCCACCACCGCGTACCACGTGCAGGGAGCCGCAGCCGTGAAGGCACTCGTGAAGCAGAAGGCCGAGCCCGGTCTGTGGCTGATGGACGTCCCGGAGCCGGAGATCGGCCCGGGCGACGTACTCATCAAGGTCCTGCGTACCGGCATCTGCGGCACCGATCTGCACATCCGGGCCTACGACGGCTGGGCGCAGCAGGCGGTGCGCACCCCGCTCGTCCTGGGCCACGAGTTCGTCGGCGAGGTCGCCGAACTCGGCGCCGATGTCGCCGACATCAAGGTCGGCGACCTGGTCAGCGGCGAGGGCCACCTGGTCTGCGGGAAGTGCCGCAACTGTCTCGCCGGACGCCGCCACCTCTGCCGCTCCACCCTCGGGCTCGGCGTCGGCCGCGACGGGGCGTTCGCCGAGTACGTCGCACTGCCCGCCGCCAACGTGTGGGTGCACCGAGTCCCCGTCGACCTGGACATCGCCGCGATCTTCGACCCGTTCGGCAACGCGGTCCACACCGCGCTGTCCTTCCCGCTGGTCGGCGAGGACGTCCTCATCACCGGCGCGGGCCCCATCGGGATCATGGCCGCGGCCGTCGCCCGGCACGCCGGCGCCCGCAACGTCGTCATCACCGACGTCAGCGAGGCCCGGCTGGAACTGGCCCGCAAGGTCGGTGTCAGCCTGGCCCTCAACGTCGGCGAGGAGACCATCGCCGACGGGCAGCGCCACCTCGGGCTGCGGGAGGGCTTCGACATCGGACTGGAGATGTCCGGCCGCCCCGAGGCGATGCGCGACATGATCGCGAACATGACGCACGGCGGCCGGATCGCCATGCTCGGACTGCCGTCCGAGGAGTTCGCCGTCGACTGGTCCCGTGTCGTCACCTCGATGATCACGATCAAGGGCATCTACGGCCGGGAGATGTACGAGACCTGGTACGCCATGTCCGTACTGCTGGAGGGCGGTCTCGACCTCGCCCCCGTGATCACCGGACGGTACGACTACCGCGACTTCGAAGCGGCCTTCGACGACGCCGCGAGCGGTCTCGGCGGCAAGGTCATCCTCGACTGGACCTCCTGAACCCTAAGGATTCACGCATGTTCGACTCCGTACGCGACGACCTGCGCACCACCCTCGACGAGATCAGGGCCGCCGGGCTGCACAAGCCCGAGCGCGTGATCGGCACCCCGCAGTCCGCCACCGTGGCCGTCACCTCCGGCGGCCGTCCCGGTGAGGTGCTCAACTTCTGCGCCAACAACTACCTGGGCCTCGCCGACCACCCCGAGGTCGTCGCCGCCGCCCACGAGGCGCTGGACCGCTGGGGCTACGGGCTGGCCTCGGTCCGCTTCATCTGCGGCACCCAGGAGGTCCACAAGGAGCTGGAGCAGCGGCTGTCGTCGTTCCTCGGCCAGGAGGACACGATCCTCTACTCCTCCTGCTTCGACGCCAACGGCGGCGTGTTCGAGACCCTGCTCGGCCCCGAGGACGCGGTCATCTCCGACGCCCTCAACCACGCCTCGATCATCGACGGCATCCGCCTCTCCAAGGCCAAGCGCTTCCGCTACGCCAACCGCGACATGGCCGACCTGGAGCAGCAGCTCAAGGAGGCGTCCGGAGCCCGGCGCCGGCTCGTCGTCACCGACGGCGTGTTCTCCATGGACGGATACGTCGCCCCGCTGCGCGAGATCTGCGACCTGGCCGACCGCTACGACGCCATGGTGATGGTCGACGACTCGCACGCCGTCGGCTTCGTCGGACCCGGCGGGCGCGGCACCCCCGAACTGCACGGCGTCATGGACCGCGTCGACATCATCACGGGCACCCTCGGCAAGGCGCTCGGCGGTGCGTCCGGCGGCTATGTCGCGGCCCGCGCCGAGATCGTCGCGCTGCTGCGCCAGCGCTCGCGCCCGTACCTCTTCTCCAACTCCCTCGCCCCGGTCATCGCCGCCGCCTCCCTCAAGGTCATCGACCTGCTGGAGTCCGCCGGTGACCTGCGCGAGCAGCTGAACGCCAACACCGCGCTCTTCCGTACCCGGATGACCGAGGAGGGCTTCGACATCCTGCCCGGCGACCACGCCATCGCCCCCGTCATGATCGGGGACGCGGCGAAGGCAGGCCGGATGGCGGAACTGCTCCTGGAGCGCGGTGTGTACGTGATCGGGTTCTCGTACCCGGTCGTCCCCGACGGCGCGGCCCGCATCCGCGTCCAGCTCTCGGCAGCGCACTCCACCGACGACGTGAACCGTGCCGTGGACGCGTTCGTCGACGCGCGG
This sequence comes from Streptomyces sp. NBC_01237, assembly GCF_035917275.1. Lineage (NCBI taxonomy): Bacteria > Bacillati > Actinomycetota > Actinomycetes > Kitasatosporales > Streptomycetaceae > Streptomyces > Streptomyces sp. NBC_01237. The sequence goes on from NZ_CP108508.1 coordinate 7,164,656, forward strand.
GCGGCGCTCGGCGAGTAGCGGTACCGGAGCCTCGGTCCGGGAGGCCGGGCCGGGGCCCACGGCCGGGACGCCGGTCCGGGCCCGTGGTCCGGGCGTCGGGCCGGGATCCCGCGCCGGGCTTCCCCCCTCACCGCGGGCCACCGCGCCGGCCCGGGGGCGTCCGGGCCCCGGGCCCCGGTTCGGGATGTCCGGGAAGTCCCACGCGACCTGGGACAATAGGCGCATGATCGATGCACGGCGGCTGCGAATCCTGCGTGCGGTGGCGGACCACCGTACGGTGACCGCGGCCGCCGCCGCGCTGTATCTGACGCCCTCGGCCGTCTCCCAGCAGCTCGCCGCCCTGGAGCAGGAGACCGGCCACCGGCTCGTCGAACGCGGTGCGCGCGGTGCGCGGCTCACCGCGCCGGGGGAGATCCTGCTGACCCACACCAACGCGGTGCTGGCCCAGCTGGAGCGGGCCGAGGCGGAGCTCGCCGCGTACAGCGCGGGTGTCGCCGGTACGGTCACGGTCGCCGCGTTCGCCACCGGCATCGGCCTGGTCCTGGCCCCCGCGCTCCGTGAACTGTCCCGCACCGCCCCCGGTATCCGGGTCCGCGTCCAGGACGCCGAGGGCGACGCGAGCGTCCCGATGGTGCTGGACCGGCAGGTGGATGTGGCGGTCGCCGTCGAATACCGGGGCGCGCCCGCCGAGGACGACCTGCGGCTGACGCGGGTGCCGCTCTACTCGGAGCCGTTCGACGCGGTGCTGCCCCTGGGGCACCGGCTGGCCGGTCAGGAACAGGTGGCGGTCGCCGACCTCGCGAAGGACCCCTGGATCGGACCGTACCCCGGCAACCCCTGCCACGACGTGGTGGTCCTGGCCTGTGAGTTCGCCGGTTTCGAGCCGATGCTCGAACACTCCTCGGACGACTTCCGCGCGGTGGTCGCGCTGGCCGGGGCGGGCGCCGGAGTGGCACTCGTCCCGAGGTCCGCGCTGCGGGGGACGGAGCTGAGCGGGGTGGTCGTGCGCCCCGTCCAGGGCAGCGCCCCGACGCGACGCGTCTTCGCGGCGGTACGGCAGGGGGCGGAGGGACACCCACTGATCAGCCCGGTCCTGGACGCGCTGGGAGCGGTGTCGGTCCGGGACGCCTGAAGGTCGTCGCGGACACCCGTGCACCGGGCGGGCCCGAACCTCAGACCCACCCGGCGCCCGTGCGCCTTCGTTTCAGCTTCGGCTTCAGCTGCGGCTTCCGCCCGGCCCCCGCTTCCGCCCGGCCTCAGCCCTTGCGCCGCTTGAGGACGAAGCGGCCACCGGACGAACCCGGCACCACCGTCGCCGCCAGCGCGGCCACGGTCACCGCCGCCACCAGCACCCCGTACTGCGCGGGCGGCATGTACGGCGCCGAACCCGTCGCCGACACCGCGAACGCGGTGAGCGGGACCGCCGCGACCACCGTGCCGATCACCAGCCCCGCGACCGTCACCAGACCGGTCTCCAGCACCAGCATCCGCCGCAGCTGCCCACGCCCCGTGCCGACCATCCGGAGCAGCCGGAACTCACCGCGCCGACCGGTCGTGATCAGGGCGAGCGTGCTGATCACGGACAGCAGCGCGAAGCCGCCGATCACCCCCACCCCGATGATGACCATGGCGTTGTCCTCGTCCGACACGGCCGGAGCGATCCGTACGTCGTTCGCCCCGGCGGGCCGGACCAGCACCCCGCTGTACGGCGCCAGCGCCTTCCGTACGGCAGCGGTGGCCGCAGCCCCGGAACGCGGGTCGGTCCCGATCAGGAGACTCGCGTCGCGCGCCGCCGAGACATGCGCCGCCAGTGCCTCGCGCGGGAGCATGAACTCGCCGAGGCCCAGGGAGCGTTCGTACACCGCGACCACCCGGAGCTTCGCCTTCGTACCGTCCCCCAGCCGCAGTTCCACCGTGTCGCCGGTGGAGACGCCGAGGCTGTCCGCCCGCTCCGCGCCGACCGCGACCGTGCCCCGCCCGGTGAGCCGTTCCAGGTCGCCCGACGTGACCTCGGGGTCGAGGGTGCCGGACAGCTGGGAGGCCGTCACGCCCAGCACGGGCAGGTTGCTCAGCTTCGGTTCGCCGACCTCGCGGTGGGCGAGGACGACGCTGGAGCGCAGCACGCCCGTCGCCGCCGTGACGCCCGGCGCTCCACGGACCGCTTGCGCCGCTCCGGCCGGCAGCCCGGCGCCCGGCGCCGTCGCCACCAGGTCCGCCCGCAGCGCGGCGGCGGCCTGCCGGTCGGCGGCCCGCTCCATCGTCGTACCGGCCGCCAGCTGTACGCAGACGAAGGCGACCACCAGCACGATCGGCGTGAGCGCCGCACCGAGCCGCCGGGTGTGCGCGGAGGCGGTCCGCGCGGCCAGGAAGCCGGAGACCCCGCCGGCCTTGCGCACCGGAGTGCCGAGGATCCGCATCGCGACCCGTGCGATCCACGGACCCAGCAACGCCACCGCGATGACCAGCGAGGTCGCCGCGCCCGATGCCGCGACCGCCGCGGTCTGGCCGCTCTGCGACGTGGCGAGACCGGCCGAACCGACTCCCGAGAAGGCCAGGACCAGGCCGGTGATCGTACGGAAGCGGCCCGGTTCGCTCGGTTCGGGGGAGCTCGCCGCCCCCAGGGCCGCGGCGGGCCGCAGCTTCGTGATGCCCCGGGCGGCCAGCATCGCCACCGGCCGCACGAGCACGGTGACGATCAGCGCGGCAGCCCCGGCCGCAGCGACCGGCAGCCACACGGGTACCGGCAGCGGCAGCGCGTCCGTGGTCAGCAGCGACCGCATCGCGAGACCCAGCGGTACGGCTCCGATGCCGCCCAGCACCGCGGCGGTGGCGGAGATCCGGCCCGCCTCCCGGCCGATCGCCGACCTGAGCTGGCGGGGCGTCGCCCCGACCGCCCGCAGCAGGGCCAGTTCACCGGACCGCTGGTGGATCGCCTGGGACAGCGTGGAGCCGATCACCAGCAGCGCCACCATCAGCACGGTGCCGCCTATCGACCCCAGCAGGGCCAGCTGATCGCCGCGCCCGCCGAGCGCGCCCAACTGCTCCGCCTCGCCCCGCTCCGTACCGGTCAGGACCCGCACCCCGCGGTCGGAACCGGCGGCGGCACGCTCGGGGAGCGCCCTGTCCACCGAGTCCCGCAGGGTGTCGGCCGCGACCCCCTCCTTCGCGACGATCCCGATCGCGTCGACGGTGTCCGGATGCCCGGCCAGCGCGGTCAGCCGCCGCTCGGTGAAGAACACGGCCGGGGCGCCCTTCCCCCGGTGCCCCGTGTCGGCGACACCGGTGAGGGTGTAGGACCTGGCGGCCCCGTCGACCTGGAGCTCCACCCTGTCGCCCGGCCCGATTCCGGCCGGTACCAGCGCCGTGTCCAGGACCACGTCGGTCGCGGCCTCCGGGGCCCGGCCCCCGGTCAGCTCGTAAGGGGTCAGCACCGCGGACGGCCAGGAACGGCCGACCGCGGGTGTCCCGCCGCCCACGGTCACCGGCACGGAGTCGTCCGCGACGGCACGGGCGACCCCGTCGGCCCCCGCCGCCTTCGCCAGCAGGGACCGGTCGAGCCGGGCCCGTTCCGACAGGTACGCCGTCGCGGTCCTCGGTTCACTGCCCCAGGGCTTCGCGGTGTACGACACCTTCTGGTCGGCGGCCACCACCGCGTCGGCGCCCGCGTACCGGTCGACCGGCGGCGTGGCCACCAGCAGCGAACCGAGAACGAAAGCGAACGCGCCGATCAGTGCCGCCGCTGCGGCCGTCGCCGCGATCACCGCGGCCCAGGCCCGGCGGTGCGCGGGCAGCGAGCGCCGGGCGAGGAACGCGGACGCCCGCCGCGACCCGTGCCGTACGGCCGGCGGATCGCGCGGGTCCTTCCTCCTGTCGCGCGCGGTCCCGGGCTCGCGTGCACCCGACGCCTTTCCGCCGCCCACGGTCGCGGCCCCGTGGGCGCCCGTGCTCCTGCTGTCGCGTACGGCTCTGTTCATCGCAGCCGCCCGCCGTCCATCGTCAGGACGTTGTCCGCCCAGCTCGCCGCGACCGGGTCATGGGTGACCATGACGACCGTCCGGCCGTCGGTCCGCACCGCGTCCCGCAGCAGCCCCAGCACCAGCGTCGCCGACTCCGGGTCCAGGGACGCCGTGGGCTCGTCCGCGAAGATCACGTCCGGGTCCGTGACCAGCGCCCTGGCCACCGCCACCCGCTGCTGCTGCCCGCCCGAAAGCGTCGCGGGCCCGTCACCGCCGCGCCCCGCGAGCCCGACCCGGGCCAGCAGGTCCCGGCCCCGGGCCAGCACCTCCGTACCGGCGGGATCGGCACCCGCCAGCACCAGCGGCAGCACCACGTTCTCCTCGATGGAGAGCGAGGACACCAGGTTGAGGGCGTGCGACTGGAAGACGAAACCGATCCGGTCCCGGCGCAGCCGGGTCAGCGCCGCCTCGGAGAGCGAGCCGAGATCCGTGCCGCCGATCCGTACCGTCCCCGAGGTCGGCCGGTCCAGCCCCGCCGCGCACTGGAGGAACGTGCTCTTGCCCGACCCCGAGGGACCCACCACCGCGGTGAAACTGCCGACCGGGACCGCACAGCTGACCATGTCCAGGGCCGTCGCCTCCCGGCCGCTGCCACGTCGCCCGTAGCGTCGGCTCACCGACTCCAGGCTGAGCGCGGCCGCCTGTGTCGTCATGACCGTGTTCACCGTTGCCTTCACCGTTCTTTCCGTCTTCCTCGTAACGCTTGACCTGCGTAAACGCTATGCGGCGGACGATCCGGCAGCGAGGGTGCGCACTACCGGACCGGGGGTGCAGCCTGCTACACCCCCGGTCGGGGGACCGCCCCACTCACACGGTGGGCCGGCCCCCGTAACGTGACCTGTCATGAGCTCCGATCCCGCCTCGCTGACGACCGCCATCCGGCGTGCGTGGGAGGCGTCGCACTACCTCTTCATCGGCCTCGCCGTGTCGCTGCTCACCTATCTGAGCGCGTTCCTGGTGGTGGCCGTCCTGATGTTCGCCGCAGTGATCATCGGGCTTCCCGCGCTGCCGGAAGCCGCCAAACTGCTCCGCGGACTCGCCGAGTCCGAGCGACGCCGGGCGGCCGCCCGGCTCGGTCTCGTGTTCCGGCCGAAGCAGTATCCGCCGCTGGACGGCGGGGAACTGTCCGAGCGGGTCAGGCGCGTACTCACCGACTCCACGACCTGGCGCGATGTGCTGTGGCTGCCCGTGCAGACCCTCCTGGGCATGGGTGTGGGCTACCTCACGATGGTGCTGTGGCCGATCGCGCTCCTCGTGGACGGGGTCGCGCTGTCTCTCGCGCGCCTCCTGGACCGGCGCAGGGCCGACGAGTACGGCACCCCGATGCCCGAACGGCCCGGCTGGGTGCTGCGTTGGTTCCCCGTGCTCGCCGATCTGTCGGCGACCTGGACCCGGTCCCTGCTCGCCTCCGCACCGTCCGACATGCTCTCCGAACGGGTCGCCCAGCTGACCGAGAGCCGGGCCGGGGCCGTCGCGGCCCACGGTGCCGAACTGCGCCGCATCGAACGGGATCTGCACGACGGAGCGCAGGCCAGGATCGTCGCCCTGTCGATGCGGATCGGACTGGCCAAGCAGCTCATCGACCGTGATCCCGACGCTGCCCGCACCCGGCTGGACGAGGCCCAGGACGGTGCCGACGAGGCGCTCGCCGAGCTCCGGCACGTGGTGCGCGGCATCCACCCGCCCATCCTGACGGACCGCGGACTGGCCGGTGCGGTACGGGCGTTGGCCGCCGATGTGGCGGTCCCCGTCGAGGCGGACCTGGACAGCGTCGAGGACGGGCGGCGGCTGCCCGCCGCGATCGAGGCGGCGGCGTACTTCGTGGTCGCCGAGGCGTTCACCAACATCAGCAAGCACAGTGGTGCCACGGCGGCCCGGGTCCGGATCGACCGGGGCCCCGACACCCTGCGGGTGATCATCGGCGACGATGGGCACGGCGGCGCGAACGAACGCGCCGGCAGCGGGCTGGTGGGAATCCGGCGGCGGGTCGCCGCCCTGGACGGCACCACCCGGATCAGCAGCCCCATCGGGGGGCCGACGGACATCGAAGTGGAGCTGCCGTGCGGATTGTGATCGCCGAGGACAACGCCCTGCTGAGGGAGGGGCTGATCCTCCTCCTCACCAGTTCGGGCCATGAGGTGGTGGCCGATGCGGCGACGGGCCCCGAGGTGCTGCCCGCACTCCTCGAACACCGCCCGGACGTGGCCGTGCTCGACGTACGGCTGCCGCCGTCCTTCCGCGACGAGGGCCTGCGCGCCGCCCTCGCCGCCCGCGTGGAGCTGCCGGACCTGCCGATCCTGGTCCTCTCGCAGTACGTCGAGGAGATGTACGCCGCCGAGCTGCTCTCCCAGGGCGCCCGGGGCATCGGCTATCTGCTCAAGGACCGGGTGGGCCGGGTCGACCAGTTCCTCCAGGCCCTGGAGCGGGTGGCGGCCGGAGGGACCGCCCTCGATCCGGAGGTGGTCTCCCAGCTGCTCACCCGGAAGTCCTCGGCGGGCCCCCTCCAGAGCCTCACCGCCCGGGAGCGCGAGGTCCTGGAGCACATGGCGCAGGGCCAGGCGAACGCCACGATCGCCGCCGAACTGGTCGTCAGCGAACGCGCGGTGAGCAAGCACATCGGCTCGATCTTCGCCAAGCTCGGCCTGGAACCGGACGACGGCTCGGTGCACCGCCGCGTGCTGGCGGTACTGGCGTATCTGGAGAGCAAGGGGACGAACTGAGGCGCGCGTTCCCGGACGGCTCGTGCGGGGCTCACTCACGTCTCCGTCTGCTCGTGCGGGGCTCACCCACGTCTCCGTCTGCTCACGCGGGCTGCAACAGGTCCCACCGGTTGCCGTACAGGTCTTCGAAGACCGCCACCGAGCCGTACACCTCGTGCCGGGGCTCCTCCAGGAACCGCACCCCGGCGGCCCGCATCCGCGCATGGTCGCCCGCGAAGTCCTCGGTGTGCAGGAAGAACCCGACCCGGCCACCCGTCTGCGCCCCCACGCTCGCGCTCTGGGCCTCGTCCTTGGCGCGGGCCAGCAGCAGCCCCGTACCGGCGGCGGCGCCGCGCGGGCGCACCACCACCCAGCGGGAGCCGTCGCCCCGGTCCGTGTCCTCCACCAGCTCGAACCCGAGGGCGTCGCGGTAGAAGCCGATCGCTTCGTCGTAGTCGTGGACGACCAGGGTGACCAGGGCGATGAGGGACATGAACGGGTCCTTCCGGAGGGGCGACATCAGAGTTATACGTAACACTAACGCTCCTCCCTCCCGCCCCCGCACAATTCCGGCATGGACACGAGCGACCTCACCGAGCTGACGGCCCGCGCCGGGCGCCTCGCCACTCCCGGCCACCGACGCATCCTCGGCATCGCGGGACCACCCGGAGCCGGGAAGTCCACCCTGGCCGCACGGCTGGTCGACGCCCTCGGAGGGCGCGCCGTCCTCGTCCCCATGGACGGCTTCCACCTCGCCCGTGCGGAACTGGACCGCCTGGGCCGCGCGGACCGCAAGGGCGCCCCCGACACCTTCGACGCCGCCGGGTACGCGGCGCTCCTGCGTCGCCTGCGCGACCCCGACGCCACCGGGCCCGTCTACGCGCCCGCCTTCGACCGCGCCCTGGAGGAGCCCGTCGCCGGGTCCCTGCCGGTCCCGCCGGACGTCCCGCTGGTCGTCACCGAGGGGAACTACCTCCTCCACGACGACGAGGCGTGGGCGCCGGTGCGCGGGCTGCTCGACGAGGTGTGGTTCCTGGACCTCGACCCCGAGGAGCGGGTGCGCAGACTCGTCGAGCGGCATGTGCGGTTCGGCAAGCCCCGCCCGTACGCCGAGCGCTGGGTGGCCGGCTCCGACGGGACGAACGCCCGCCTGGTCGACCGCGGCCGGGACCGGGCCGACCTCCTCGTACGGCTGCGCCCGGCGCCCCGGCCGGATCCGGGTGCCACGCCCCGAGCCCGCTAGCGCGGCACCCGGCGGGCGGGCAGGATGCTGTGTGCCGCACCGTGCCGCCAGGAGGTCCCGCATGCCCAGCCCGCACCAGCCCGTCCCCTTCACCGCCGACGACTACCGCGCCCGGATGACCCGCGCCGCCGAGGCGGCCGAGGCCGCCGGGCTCGCCGGCGTCCTCGTCGCGCCCGGCCCCGACCTCGTGCACCTCACCGGCTACCAGCCGGTGAGCACCGAACGGCTCACCCTCCTCGTACTCAAGGCGGGACAGGACCCGGTCCTCGTCGTCCCGACGCTGGAGGCGCCGGACGCCGAACACGCCGTCGGCGCCCCGGCCCTCACCCTGCGCGACTGGACCGACGGCAAGGACCCGTACGAGGTGACCGCCCCGCTGCTGGACACCGGTGGGCGGTACGGGATCAGCGACAACGCCTGGGCGATGCATCTGCTCGGCCTCCAGAAGATCCTCCCCACCACCTCCTACACCTCCCTCACCGAGGCCCTCCCGATGCTCCGCGCCGTCAAGGACGCGCACGAGCTGGACCGCCTCGCCGCAGCGGGCGCCGCCGCCGACGCCACGTACGGCGAGATCCTGAAGGTGCGTTTCTCCGGCCGCAGGGAGACCGACGTCGCCGCCGATCTGGCCGCTCTCCTCAAGCGGTTCGGGCACTCCCAGGTCGACTTCACCGTCGTCGGCTCCGGCCCCAACGGCGCCAACCCGCACCACGAGGCGGGCGACCGCACCATCGAGCGCGGCGACATGGTGGTCCTCGACTTCGGCGGGCTCAAGCACGGCTACGGCTCCGACACCTCCCGTACGGTCCATGTCGGCGAACCCACCGCAGAGGAGCAGCGGGTGCACGACATCGTCCGGGAGGCGCAGAAGGCGGGCTGCGACGCGGTCCGTCCCGGCGCCGCCTGCCAGGACATCGACCGGGCGGCGCGGGCGGTGATCACCGAGTTCGGCTACGGCGAACGCTTCATCCACCGCACCGGGCACGGCATCGGGGTCACCACCCACGAACCGCCCTACATGATCGAGGGCGAGGAACTGCCGCTGGTCCCCGGCATGTGTTTCTCGGTGGAGCCGGGCATCTACCTCCCCGGCCGGTTCGGCGTCCGGATCGAGGACATCGTGACGGTCACCGAGGACGGCGGACGCCGGCTGAACACGACCTCGCGCGAGCTGGCGATCGTCGAGTAGCACCGGGCGCCCGGCAGCGGGAACGGCGGGGGACGGCGGGAACCGGCCCGCCGGCTCCCGCCGTCCCCCTGATCCGCCTTCCTGGTCCGCCCCGCCGCTCAGTCCTGCGGCTCGCGGTCCCGGAAGCGGTGGAGCACGTCGTACGGGTACGGGAGCGGGCGGGCGCTCGCCGTGTCCAGCCGGTCCGTCTGCTCCGGCGTCAGCTCCCAGCCCACCGCACCGAGACTGTCGGTCAGCTGCTCGGCGTTGCGGGCGCCGACGATCGGCGCGGTGACGGCGGGCCGGCCGAGCAGCCAGCGCAGCGCCACCTGCGCCGGGGTGTGCCCGCCCTCCTCCGCGACCGCGACCAGCGTCTCCACGACCCGCCAGGTCTCCTCGTTGTCCCGCTCCCGCCACGCCTCGCGGCCCAGCTCCTCCTGGTAGCGGGCCTCGCGGGTGCCGGGGGCCGCGGCCGTCATGCCGCGCCGGTACTTCCCGGTCAGCCAGCCGCCCTGCAACGGGCTCCAGGGAATGATGCCGACGCCCTCCGCCCGGCTCACCGGGGCGAGCTCCCACTCCACTTCGCGGGCGAGCAGGTTGTAGAGGGGCTGGAGGCTCACATAGCGCTCCCAGCCGTTGCGGTCGGCCAGGTCCTGCGCGCGCTGGAGCTGGGAGGCGGAGACATTGCTCGCGCCGAGGTAGCGCACCTTTCCGGCCTTCACCAGCGAATCGAGTGTGGCGAGGGTCTCCTCAAGAGGTGTCGTCGCGTCCCACACATGGGTCTGATAGAGGTCGATGTAGTCCGTGCCGAGCCGCCGCAGGCTCGCCTCCACGGCCGACACGATGTGCTTGCGGCTCAGCCCGCCCGCGTTGGGCGCCTCGCCCATCGTCCCGAACACCTTGGTGGCGATGACGAGGTCGTCGCGCCTGCGGCCCTTCAGCCAGCGGCCGATGATCTCCTCGGACACGCCCCGCTGGTAGACGTCGGCGGTGTCGATGAACGTGCCGCCCGCCCCGGTGAACGTGTCGAGGACGCGGTGCGCGCTCGCCTCGTCGGTGTCCTGGCCGAACGTCATGGCCCCCAGGCACAGTTCACTGACCCGCAGTCCGGACCGGCCGAGGTATCGCTGCTTCATGGTGTTCCCTCCGTGTGTTCTTCCTGCGACAGGAAACGCTAGGTGTTGGAGTGCACACGAAGGCAAGGGAAAGCGCGGGGAGTTGCCCGAGCGGACCACGAACCGGCGGGTCCGCCGGGACCGTTGGCGTCGCCCGGACCGTCCGCGCCGCCGTCGCCCGGACCGTCCGCGCCGTCCGCCCCGGCTTCCCTCAGCCGTCCGCCAGCACCACGCACGACTCCGGCGGCAGGTGCAGCAGGCCGTCGGCGGCCGGTGGCCGGACCGGTTGCCAGGCTGCCAGTACCCGTGCGCCCCCGCCCCGGTTCCGGCCGCCGCCCAGGGGGATCGTGGCCGGCCCGTCCGCCAGATTCACCGCGACCCGCAGATCACCCCTGCGGTACGCCAGCCAGCGGGCGTTCTCGTCGTACGCGACCTTCACCGTGGCCAGGTCCGGGTCATGGAGGTCGGACATGGCCCGGCGCAGCGCGATCAGTTCGACGTACCACGCCCGCAGGCGCGCGTGCGGCTCGCGCTCCGGTTCGCTCCAGTCGAGACAGGAGCGGTCTCGGGTCGCCGGGTCCTGCGGGTCGGGGACCTCCTCCTCGGCCCAGCCGTGTGCCGTGAACTCCCGCCGTCTGCCGTCGCGTACGGCTCGCGCGAGCGCGGGGTCGGTGTGGTCGGTGAAGAACTGCCACGGCGTACGGGCGCCCCACTCCTCGCCCATGAACAGCATCGGGGTGAAGGGGCCGGTGAGCACCAGGGCCGCGGCGCATGCCTGGAGGCCGGGGGAGAGGGCGGCGGCGAGCCGGTCGCCCAGGGCCCGGTTGCCGATCTGGTCATGGGTCTGGGCGTACCCGACGAAGCGGTGGGCCGCGCTCCGGGTGACGTCGACGGGGCGGCCGTGCCTACGGCCCCGGAAGCTGGAGTACGTCCCGTTGTGGAAGAAGCCGCTGGTCACCGTCTTGGCCAGGGCGGCGAGCGGAGCCTGCGCGAAGTCGGCGTAGTAGCCCTGGGACTCGCCCGTGAGCGCCGTGTGCAGCGCGTGGTGGAAGTCGTCGTTCCACTGGGCGTGCAGCCCGATGCCGCCCGCCTCGCGGGGGGTGGTGGTGCGCGGGTCGCAGAGGTCCGACTCGGCGATCAGGGCCAGCGGCCGACCGGCCTCCGAGGCGAGCGCGTCGACGGCCGAGGACAGCTCCTCCAGGAAGGTGAGCGCCCGGCTGTCGGCGAGCGCGTGCACCGCGTCCAGGCGCAGCCCGTCGAGCCGGTAGTCCCGCAGCCAGGCGAGCGCGCTGCCCAGCAGGTACGCGCGGACCTCGTCCGAGCCCGGGGCGTCGAGGTTCACCGCCGCGCCCCAGGGAGTGTGGTGGGTATCGGTGAAGTACGGGCCGAAGGCCGGGAGGTGGTTGCCGGACGGGCCGAGGTGGTTGTGGACCACGTCCAGGATCACCGCGAGCCCCAGCTCGTGCGCCCTGTCGACAAAGCGCTTCAGTCCTGCCGGGCCGCCGTACGGTTCGTGCACGGCCCACAACGACACCCCTTCGTACCCCCAGCCATGGGTGCCGGGGAAGGGGCAGACGGGCATCAGCGACACATGGGTGACGCCCAGCCCGACGAGGTGTCCGAGCCGTTCGGCGGCGGCGTCGAAGGTCCCCGCACCGGTGAACGTACCGATGTGCAGCTCGTACAGGACCGAACCCGGCAGTCCGCTCCCCGCCCAGTCGCTGCGCCAGACGTACGCCTCCTGGTCGACGACCGCGCTCATGCCGTCCGGGCCGTCCGGCTGACGACGGGACCGCGGATCGGGGAGCACGGGGCCCCCGTCCACCGCGAAGCCGTAGCGGTCGCCGTCCACCGCCCGCGCCTCGGCCCGCCACCAGCCCGTCCGCTCCGGATCACGCTCCATCGCACGTCGCGCCCCCGCCGCGGCGTCCTCCACCGCCCCCGCCCCCGGTCCTGTCCCTGCGTCAGCCACCCTCCCGGCACCCGCTTCCGCACCCGCACCCGCTCCCGCCGCCGCGCTCGACAGCCGGAGCCCGACCGACTCCGCATCCGGGGCCCATACCTCGAACTGCATTCACCACTCCTCGTCCATGAACAGGTCGCCCGAAGGCGGCTCCATGATCGGCGGAAGTCGCGCTCACGGCCCCGGAACACTAGAGCGAGCCCGTTACTGGCGATTAGGGTCTGGTTCTGATCATTGCCCTGCCAGGTTCTGCTCATACGTACGGCTGCTGGAGGCCGAGATGACCGTCCCGATGTTCCCTCCGGGCTTCCTCTGGGGAGCCTCTGCCTCCGCTTTTCAGACCGAGGGGGCCGTCGACACCGCCGGTAAGGGCCCCTCCGGCTGGGACGCCTTCGCCGCGCGGCCGGGCCGGATCAAGGACGGCACCGACACCACCCGCGGCACCGGCTTCTACGAGCGATACCGCGAGGATGTCGCCCTGCTCGCGGGGCTGGGGGCGGACGCCTTCCGGTTCTCCGTCAGCTGGCCCCGTGTGGTGCCCGGAGGCAGCGGAGCGGTCAACCCCGAAGGGCTCGACTTCTACGACCGGCTCGTCGACGAACTCTGCGCCCACGGCATCACCCCGGCCCCCACCCTCTACCACTGGGACACCCCGCTGCCCCTGGACGAGGCGGGCGGCTGGCTCGACCGGGACACCGCCTACCGCTTCGCCGAGTACGCGGGCATCGTCGCCGAACGGCTCGCCGACCGCGTACCCATGTGGATCACCATCAACGAACCCGCCGAAGTCACCCTGCTGGGCTACGCGCTCGGTGAGCACGCCCCCGGGCGCACGCTCCTCTTCGACGCGCTGCCCGCCGCCCACCACCAGCTGCTCGCCCACGGCCTCGCCGTCCGCGCGCTGCGCGCGGCGGGCGCCGACAACATCGGCGCCGCCCTCTCGCACGCCCCCGTGTGGACGGCCGGGGACAGCGAGGAGGACCGCTTCGGCGCGGAGCTGTACGACACGCTCACCAACTGGCTGTTCGCCGATCCGATCCTCACCGGCCGCTACCCCGACGAGAACCTCGCGGCCCTGATGCCCGGCCCGGTGGCGGACGACCTGAAAGTCATCTCGGCACCGCTCGACTGGTACGGCGTCAACTACTACAACCCCACCCTCGTCGGTGCCCCCAAGCCGGAAGCCCTCGACTCCTTCTCCGGCTTCGGCATGCCCGCCGAACTCCCCTTCGGCATCCGCGAGATCGAGGGCTACGAGAAGACCGACTTCGGCTGGCCCGTCGTCCCCGAAGGGCTGAACGAGACACTCACCCTGCTGCGCGGGCGCTTCGGCGACCGGCTCCCGCCGCTGTACATCACGGAGAACGGCTGCGCGATCGACGAGCCCCTCGCCGACCACCGTCGCATCGACTACCTCGAAGGCCACCTCACCGCCCTGCGCGCCGCCATCGACACGGGGATCGACGTGCGCGGCTACTTCACCTGGTCGCTCACCGACAACATCGAATGGACCGAGGGCGTCGCCAAGCGCTTCGGGCTCGTCCACGTCGACCACGAGACGATGCGCCGGACGCCGAAGGCGTCCTACGACTGGTACCGCGACCTGATCCGCGCACAGAAGAGCTGAACGCGGACCGCTCCGCACGGGACCGCCCGGCGAGCACGTGACGGCCCCCGCCGAGCGGCTGCTGCCGTGCCTCGCCGGCCGACGGGCCGGCGAGGCCGGTGGACTCACGCCAGATGGACGCGTTCCTGCGTGATGCGATGACCGGCGCGGGCGAACGCGACCGCCATCGGCAGGTTCCCCCGGTCGGTCGCGCCCGCGACGAACTCGGCGCCCTGCTCAGCCAAGAAGTGCGTGCACTCCACGAGCAGGTCGTAGCCGTAGCCGTGGCCACGCGCTTCGGGAACGACCCCGATGAAACCGACGCACGGGCCCGACGGGTTGTGCGCGGGCACGTGGATGCCCGCCACCGCGCCGTCCGCCGTGTACGCCAGCTGCCACCAGGAACGCGGCGAGGGGCACCAGTGGAAGAAGTCCAGCTCTTCCTGGGCCGCCGCCTCAAGACCGCCGGGACCCTCGATCGCCTTGCGCGCGTGGGCGTCCAGCGTGACGGAGTGGACCCGGCGCAGGACCTCCATGATCACGGCGTCGTCGGGCTCCGGCCGGAAGGTCAGCCGCCCGGGACGCTCGGGCAGGCCGTCGTCCGGGGTCCAGAGATAGCGGTAGCGCTCGACCAGCGGCTCCAGGCCGCTCGCCGTGGCGGCGGCGATCCGGGCCTCCGCGGCGGCCGTGACCGCGGGGACCTCCCGCCAGTTCGCGGGCAGGATCAGTTCGTACTCGACGTGGAACGGTGCGCGGCGCAGGAGTTCGGCGCCCGCCCCGTCCTCGCCGTCCGCGAAGTCGAACCAGTTCAGCAGGACGGGTTCGGTGTCATCGGGCCCCGCCCACCAGGCGGCCCTGGCCACCACGGTGCCGTCGCGCAGGGCGACCCAGGTCCACTCGGGGCGGTACTCTCCGCCGTTCAGCACCGTGGCGTACCGGTGGCCGAACGCGGCACGGCCGACAAGACCGCTGTCCTGCAGGGAGTCGAAAAGCTCTGCGTCGCTCTCGCTGAGCGCGCGGATGACCAGATCGGTCATGGAAATGTCCTCCGGGACGGAATGCCGCGCGCCCGGTCAGACGGAGTCCGACACCGCCCTGCGGACGGGACGGGAGCGCGGGAATGAGGTGCTACGGATGGTGGTGCAGTTGCTCGTACGCACTTCTCTCGCCTCCTTCCACGACTTCGCACGATCGGGTCCGACGTTGCGCGGTGACACTAACCCGGCGCCGGACGGCCCGTCCACCGATTAACGAGGGGGACGGGCCGGCGCCGCGAGCCGGTGGTCCCGGCCTCAGCCCGGGACCATGGCCGTCAGTCCCAGACCATGTTGAACGAGCGCTCGAAGTTCACGTACCCCAGGCGCTCGAAGGACTTCGCCATCGGCACATTGTCGAGGTCCGTCGCGGCCCTGATCCGGTCCACTCCCTGTGCGGCGAGCACCCGGGTGCCCTCGGCGAGGATGTCGTCGATGTAGCCCTGCCCGCGGTGCGCCGGTACGACACCGATGTACGCGATGATCGGGTTGTAGTTGTTGCGGGCCGGGACGACGAATCCGACCGGCTCACCGCCGGGCAGCTCGGCCACCCGCCACCAGTCCCGCGGGCTCCGGTAGCCCGCCAGTTCCTCGTCGTAGTGCTTCTCCGCCGCCTCGCGGGCGCTCAGCCCGGACGCCAGGTCCGCCCGGCCGTGCGCGTCGAGGGTGCCCGCCATCACGGGCGTCATCAGCGCGACGAGATCCTCGCGCCCGGAGACCTGCCGGAACACCAGCCAGCCACTGTCCGCGGGGACCGGCGTCCCGGCCCGCCACTCCAGGCGCAGCCGCTCCACCAGCATCCGGGCGCCGGTGCGTTCCATCACCCGGACCCGGGCCTCGACGATATCCCGCGCCGCCGGGTCCTCGTGCCAGTCGGGCGGCACGAAGCGGCCGTACTCGGGACGCGCCGCGCCCTTCGGCAGGACCGCCGCCGTCGCCGTCTCCAGCAGCCGTTCCCCGATCGCGCCGCGCTCCGGCTCCGGCAGGGTGTCGTCCAGGTCGAAGAAGTCCAGCGCCAGCGGCTGCCCGCCCTCCTCCGAGGTCCACCAGGCGGCGCGGGCCACGACGCGTTCGCCGCGCAGGGCCACCCACATCCACTCCGGGCGGCGGCGGCCGGTGGCCAGATCGTCCGCCAGCTCGTGGTCCAGGACGTACGACAGACGGCGGAACAGGTCCAGTTCCTGCGGTCCCGCCAGCGGACGGACAGTCAATTCCTGTGGTGCAAGGGTCACAAAGTCTCCTCATGGAATGTAGGCCGCAGACCCTAACAACGGCTTCCGGCCAGCAGCACCGCAGGTCAGCAGGCGAGTAAAGCGGGGTTCTTCTGGACACCCCGGCCCGGTCGGCCCGACAATCGACTCTGTGACGTCCTCCTTCGAGTTCCACACGTATCCCGCGCGGCTGTCGGACGCCCAGCGCGACCGTGTCCTCGGCGTGCTCAGAGAGGGTGCCGCACAGGGCAAGCTCTCCCACGACACCTTCATGCGACGCATGGAACTGGCCCTCGTCGCCCGTGGCCCCGAGGAACTGGCGGCGCTCACCTCCGACCTGGACTCCGGCGGCCGCTGGACCCGGAGCCTGGTCCGGGCCGTGGGCGGTCTGTCGGCCTTCCCGGGGCGGATGCGCCGGGCCTGGCAGACCGAACGGCTGCCGAAGCTGCTGCTGCCCGCGCCCGGCCCGCATCCGCTGCTCATAGGCCGCGATCCGGGCAACGGACTCCGGCTCAACCACGAGACCGTGTCCCGGCTGCACGCCGAGCTCACCGTGCAGGGCGGCCGATGGGTGCTGCGCGACCTCGGCTCGACGAACGGCACCTGCGTCAACGGCCAGCGCCTCGTCGGATCGGTCCCGGTGCGCGACGGGGACCAGGTGAGCTTCGGCCGGATGAGTTTCCGGCTGACCACCCCGACGCTCCGGCCACCGGCCTGACCCGCTGCTGGGCTCCGCGTCCCGCCGGCCACCGGCCTGACCCCGCTGCCGGGCCCCGGGTCCCGCCCCGTACCCCCACCTGCTCCCGCATCCCCGCACCCGCCCGCCCGTCACTCGAACGGCGGTACGCCCACTGCGGTGAGCTCCCGGTGGTGGTCGGCTGAGGGCACCCGCGTCGGACAGCGACGCACCGACCCCGGGGGTACGGATGCCGGTCGACGGACCCGAGCGCCTGCCCACGGCCCGCGCCCCCCGGCAGCCGGGCGGGCCTCCCGGCCTCCTGTCGCCCGGCGCGGCCACCGACCCCTACCGGCTCCGGCTCTATCGCGTCCTGCGCGAGGACTTCCCGCTCTGCTACGACGAGGAGCTCGGCGCCTGGCTGCTCAGCAGGTACGCCGATGTGGCCGCCGCGCTCACCGATCCCCGGTTCGCCGGCTGTCCGCACGACGGCGCACCCCTCGGCGGCCCCGCCCCGCTCGGACTCTGCCGGGGCGCCATCGGCTGCACCACCCCGGACGAAGGGCCACCGCGGCCCGCGGCACGGGCGAGCGCCGTCCACCGCAAGGCCGTCGAGCGGACCGCGTACGTCCTCGCCCGCCGGATAGCGGGCCGTCAACAGGCCGATCTGGTCGAGGAGTTCTGCCGCTGGCTCCCCGCCGGTGCCGCGGCCGCCGTGCGCGGGCCGTCCGCGCCCGACCTCACCCGGCTCCCGCGCACCGCCCTCCACCTACGGCTCACCCGCCCCGCCGCCGCCACCGACTGCGCCGGGCACACCGCCCTGCGCGAGACGGCCCTCGCCTCGTTCCTGGCCAACCTGCTCGACGACACCGACCTGCTGGCCGCCGTACGCACCGAACCCGGTCTGATCGCGGGGGCCTGGACGGAGACCCTGCGCCGCGACCCGCCCGTCCAGATCGTCCTGCGCCGCACCCGCACCGACGTCCGCGTCAGCGGCGGCACGCTCCCCGCCGGGGCGCCCGTCGCCTGTCTGATCGGCGCGGCGGGCCGCGACCCGGACAGATTCGACGCCCCCGACCGCTTCGACCCGTTCCGCGCCGATCCGGGCGCTCTCACCACCGGCCCCGCGGGCTGCCCCGCCGTGGTGCTGGGCCGGCTCGAAGCCGAGCACGGACTGTGCGCCCTGCTGGACGCCATGCCCGGCCTCCGCTGGGCGGACGGCTTCCGCCCCGTCGCCACCGGGCTGCTCACCCGCGGTCCGAGGTCCCTTCTCGTACGGCCCTCCTGAGCAGCGCCACCGGCCGCTCGGCGAACAGCTCGTCCACCGCGACCGTGGAGCCGGAGAACTCCCGGCCCGGCGACAGGACGTCCTGCCAAGGACCCGCGTCCGGCAGGGCCAGCACCGTCCCCCGCCAGCCACCCTCCTCCGCCAGCCGCAGCGACAGCCGGGTCACCGCCGTGACCACCTCGCCCGACCGGCAGAACGCCACACAGTGCCCGGCCGCCGAACCGCGCGCGACCAGCGGGGCGTACGTCCCCGACTCCCCGAACACCTCCGGCCGCGCCCGCCGCAGCCCCAGCGCCGCCACCGTGAGCGCCGCCTTCTCGTCGGAGACGTCCGTGCCGTCGGCGGTGCTGCCGGCGGCGTCCACGACACCGCCGGGGCGCCGGAACGGCCGCCGGTTGTCCGGGTCGACCAGCGCGATGTACTCGCGCTCGGTGCCCTGGTACAGATCGGGCACCCCCGGCATCGTCAGATGCACCAGCGCCGCCCCCAGCACATTGGCCCGCACGAACGGGCCGAGCGCGCGCGCGAACCGGGTCACCAGCGTCCGCGCCGCCCCGGTGGCGCTGCCCGGACCGGCCGCGACGAAGTCCGTCACGGCCCGTTCGTACCCCGGATCCGGCTCGGTCCAGCTCGTGACGAGTCCCGCCTCGCGCACGGCCTTGAGCAGCGCCGGCTCCAGCCGCCCCGCCATCTCCCCGGCCGGCAGCACCGCGCAGCCGTACGACGACTGCCATGCCTGCCAGGCCAGCTGGGGGTCGGGCGCCGCCACCGCCGTCGCCCGCGTCAACTGTGCCACCAGCGAGGACCATCGCTCCGGGCACTCCGAGAGCACCGCGATCCTGGCCCGTACGTCGGCGCTGCGCTTGGTGTCGTGCGTGGTCAGCACCGTGCCGGTGGAGGGCCAGTCCCGGGCCAGCCGTGCGCAGAACGCGTGGAACTTCTCCGGCGCCACGGCGGGCCGCCCCGGATCGCCGCCCACCTCGGTCGCGGAGATCAGCGGGACATAGCGGTAGAACGCGGTGTCCTCGACCGACTTGGCGTGCAGCGCCGACGCCGTCTGCGCGAACCTGGCGCAGAACGCCGCCTGTTCCGCCCCCTCGCCGAGCCGCCCCAGCGCCAGAGCCCGCACCACGTCGACGGCCGCCGCCTCCTGCGGCACGGAGAAGGCGGCCTTCGCGTCCCGGACCGCCTCGTCCGGAAGGGCCGACGCGGCGACCTCCGTGAGCTGCCCGCCCGCGGTGACGTACGGGCGGTAGACCGGGATCCGGACCAGCAGTTCGCGTACGGCGGCGCGCAGCGCCCACGGGGCGTGGTCGCGCAGCGCGGGGTCCGCGGCGCAGACCCCGACCGCCAGCCGGGTCAGCCAGGCGGTCTCGGCGGCCAGTTCATGGGTCACCACGCGGTACGCGGCACGGCGCACGGTGGCCTTCCAGTAGCCGCCCCGGTCCTCCGGCGGGCCCGCGAAGTCCCGGTAGCGGCCGAGCAGCTCCGCGGCACCGGCCGGGTCGGTGAACAGTCCGTCGATCCGGTGCAGCGCGTCGTACCCCGTCGTCCCGGCGACCGCCCAGCCCGCGGGCAGCGGCTCGGTGCCGGTGAGGATCTTCTCCACCACCGTCCACCGGCCGTCGGTGGCCCGGTGGAGCCGTTCCAGATAGGCCGCCGGGTCGGCGAGTCCGTCCGGGTGGTCGACGCGCAGCCCGTCGAGCACGCCCTCCCGGAGCAGTTCGAGCACCTTGGCGTGGGTGGCGTCGAAGACCTCGGGGTGCTCGACGCGGACCCCGATCAGCTCGGACACGGTGAAGAAGCGCCGGTAGTTCAGCTCGGTACGGGCCAGCCGCCACCAGCCGAGCCGGTAGTGCTGGGCGTCCAGGAGTTCGGGCAGCGCCAGCGCGGCCGTGCCCTCGCGCAGCGGGAACTCCTGCTCGCCGTGGCGCAGCACGTCCCCGTCGACCGAGAACCCGGCGAGCTCGTCGCCGATGCGCCCGGCGAGGACCGGCAGCAGCACCTTGCCGCCGTGCGCCGTCCAGTCGATGTCGAACCAGCGGGCGTACGGGGACGCCGGGCCCTCGCGCAGGACCTCCCACAGCGCCCGGTTGTGGCGGGGCGCGGCGGCCATGTGGTTGGGCACGATGTCCAGGATCAGCCCGAGCCCGTGCTCCCGGGCCGTGGCGGCGAGCCGCCGCAGCCCCTCCTCACCGCCCAGCTCGGCCCGGACCCGGCTGTGGTCGACGACGTCGTAGCCGTGCCGGGAACCGGGGACGGCCTCCAGGACGGGCGACAGATGCAGATGGGAGACACCGAGCGCGGCGAGATACGGCACCGCGTCTTCGGCGGCCGAGAAGGGGAAGTCCGGCTGGAGCTGGAGCCGGTACGTGGCGGTGGGCGTCATGCGAACGTACGTACCCAGCCGGAAGCGGTCTGTGTCACGGTCGCCGGGAGCATCACCCGTTCTTGTCCTCCGCCCTCCGTGGGGTCCTCGTGTTCACGCCAGGCGTTTCAGCACCGTCAGACTCCGCCCGATCAGCGTCACCCGCCCACCCGCCGACACCTTCGGCCCGGTACCGGGCGGCACACCGTCCGTACGCGCGGTGTCGACCATCACCTGCCACTGCCGCCCGTGGTTCACCGGAACGGTGAAGTCCAGGGTGTCGGCGCCCGCGTTGAACATCAGCAGGAACGAGTCGTCGGAGATGCGCTCGCCCCGCGGCCCCGGCTCCGAGATCGCGTGGCCGTTCAGGAAGACCGCCATGGCCTTGGCGTGCGCCGCCTGCCAGTCCCGCTGCGTCATCTCCGCGCCCTCGGGGGTGAACCAGGCGATGTCGGAGAGTTCGTCGTGGGTGCCTTCCACCGGCCGTCCGTGGAAGAACCGGCGGCGGCGGAAGACCGGGTGGTCGCGGCGCAGCCACACCATGGCCCGGGTGAACTCCAGGAGCCCGTCGCCGGTCCGCCCCGCGCCCTCCCCGCCTTCGTCGGAGCCGGCACCGCCGGGATCGGGCCAGTGCACCCAGGACAGTTCGTTGTCCTGGCAGTACGCGTTGTTGTTGCCCCGCTGGGTACGGGCGAACTCGTCCCCATGGCTCAGCATCGGCACGCCCTGCGACAGCATCAGCGTGGCGATGAAGTTCCGCATCTGCCGCAGACGGAGCTCCAGAACCTCCGGATCGTCGCTGTCGCCCTCCGCGCCGCAGTTCCAGGACCGGTTGTGGCTCTCGCCGTCCCGGTTGCCCTCGCCGTTCGCCTCGTTCCGCTTGTCGTTGTACGAGACCAGGTCGTGCAGCGTGAACCCGTCGTGGCAGGTGGTGAAGTTGATCGAGGCGAGCGGCCGCCGCCCGTCGTCCTGATAGAGGTCCGACGAGCCCGTGAGCCGCCCCGCGAACTCCGCCAGGGTGCGCGGCTCGCCCCGCCACAGATCCCGCACCGTGTCGCGGTACTTGCCGTTCCACTCGGTCCACAGCGGCGGGAAGTTCCCCACCTGGTAGCCGCCCTCACCGACGTCCCACGGCTCCGCGATCAGCTTCACCTGGCTGACCACGGGGTCCTGCTGCACCAGGTCGAAGAACGACGACAGCCGGTCGACCTCGTGGAACTGCCGTGCCAGGGTCGCCGCCAGATCGAACCGGAACCCGTCCACATGCATCTCGGTCACCCAGTACCGCAGCGAGTCCATGATCATCTGGAGCACGTGCGGGGACCTCATCAGCAGGGAGTTCCCGGTCCCCGTGGTGTCCATGTAGTACCGCTGATCGTCCGTGAGGCGGTAGTACGACGCGTTGTCGAGGCCCCGGAAGGAGAGCGTCGGACCGAGGTGGTTCCCCTCGGCCGTGTGGTTGTAGACCACGTCGAGGATGACCTCGATACCCGCCTGATGCAGCGCCCGTACGGCCTGCTTGAACTCCAGCACCTGCTCACCGCGGTCGCCCCAGGAGGCGTACGCGTTGTGCGGGGCGAAGAAGCCGATGGTGTTGTACCCCCAGTAGTTGGCCAGCCCCGCGTCCGCCAGCCGGTGGTCCTGGACGAACTGGTGAACGGGCATCAGCTCGATCGCGGTGACCCCCAGTTCCGTCAGATGGGCGATCACCTCCGGGTGCGCCAGCCCCGCGTACGTACCGCGCAGCTCCTCGGGCAGCCCCGGATGGAGCATCGTCAGCCCCTTCACATGGGCCTCGTAGATCACCGTGCGGTGGTAGTCCGTACGGGGCCGCCGGTCGTCGCCCCAGTCGAAGTACGGATTGACCACGACCGAGCTCATGGTGTGCGGCGCCGAGTCGAGGTCGTTGCGCGCGTCGGGCCGGCCGAACGGATACCCGTACACCTCCTCGCCCCACGCGATCTTCCCGGCGACGGCCCGCGCGTACGGATCGAGCAGCAGCTTCGCCGAATTGCACCGCTGCCCGCGCTGCGGCTCGTACGGCCCGTGCACCCTGAAGCCGTAGCGCTGTCCCGGCATCACCCCGGGCAGATAGGCATGGCGGACAAAGGCGTCGGTCTCGCGCAGTTCCACCGCCGTCTCGGAACCGTCGTCGTGCAGCAGGCACAACTCGATTCGGTCGGCGGCCTCGGAGAAGACCGCGAAGTTGGTCCCGGCGCCGTCGTACGTGGCGCCGAGCGGATACGCCTGTCCCGGCCAGACCTGCATAGATAGGACTCTTCCACTTCTGATCCGGGTGCGATGGGTTTCTCGCGCCCGATACTCCCCGAAAGAGGCGCGCCTACCTAGCACGTCGGCCGGTGCGGTCCGGTGCGGTCGGGCCCGGCGGGTGTACCCCGGCGTACCCGACGGCAGCACCGGTCAACTTCGGACACCTCGACGCCGCCCCGGACGGAAATCCGCCACGACGTCCGGGTCCGCGGCCCGGTGCACGGCGCGTCGTGGGGTGGTTAATCACTATGAATCCGCTCACTCCGCCCAATGTTGCCGGTGGGAACGCGCCTACCCCATAGGGGAGTTGAGAAACCAGCCTGCGCATCCGGCTGCACCGGCTCCCGCTCCCGGAGTACCCTTCCTTGATCGTTGGGTGGGGGAGTGGAAGGCGGTACGCGGGTGAGCTCGGGAGGGTTCGAGCTGCCCCCAGGTGACGCAGGTCACGAGGGGGAAGCGACCGATGCCCAGCCCGGGGCGGTGTCCCTCGCACAGCCTCTGGAGATCGGCGCCGAACTCGACTGGGGAGCCGACGCCTGGAGCGAGGTGCGCACCCGTGCGCAGCGGGCCGGGCGGGCCTATATCTGGCTGAATCTCGTGGAACAGCGGCTGCGGGCCGTCGTCGCCGCGGTGCTCCGGCCCATCTACGAACCGGTGCACGGCGAGGACTGGGTGGTGGCCGCGGCCGGACCCGCCGGACAGGAGTGGGTGCAGCGCGCCGTCGCCGTCCGCGAGGTCTCGCGCCGCAAGGGCTATCTGCTCGACCCGGCCGACGACAACGTCCTCAGCTTCCTCACCCTGCCCCAGCTGCGCGAGCTGATGGTCCAGCACTGGCCCTGTTTCGAGCCGTATTTCGACGACCGGCGCGATGTCGAGCTGGCCCTGGACGAGCTGGAGGTGGCCCGCAATGTGGTCTCCCGCAACCGCGCGCTGAACGAGGCGGTCCTCGCCCAGGCGGAGCGGGCCTCCGCGCGGCTCCTGGAGATCCTCGGCAGCGGGGCCGCGGTCCCGTCCGCCGACCGGCTGCCCGTCGACGCCGTCGAGGAACTGGTCGGCGACCGGTACGCCGATGTGGTCTCCGTCCACCCCGACCGGGTGCGGCTCCAGCGCCAGCTGCCCGCCGAGGACCTCTTCGGCGGGGCGCGGCGCCTGGACGCCATCGGCATAGGGCTCAACCTGCTGGTGCAGAACTTCTCCGGCCGCAGGCTGGTCCGGCTCGCCGAATCGGGCTGCCGGGTCCGGCTGCTCTTCATCAACCCGGCCAGCAGTGCGGTCAAACGCCGGGAGCGGGAACTGGGCCTGAAGAAGGGCGAGCTGAGCCGCTCGGTGGAGATGAACATC
The DNA here is from genome assembly GCF_035917275.1 of Streptomyces sp. NBC_01237. Classification (NCBI taxonomy): domain Bacteria; kingdom Bacillati; phylum Actinomycetota; class Actinomycetes; order Kitasatosporales; family Streptomycetaceae; genus Streptomyces; species Streptomyces sp. NBC_01237. The sequence goes on from NZ_CP108508.1 coordinate 7,188,655, forward strand.
CTCCATATGCGCCGGGTGCGCTCCAAGCTCCGCGACCCGGGCGCCTTCCAGATCCAGGTCTTCGACGAGACCCCGCGCTTCACCGCCTACCTGGTGGACGGCGACGGGCCGGACGCGGTCGGGGTCGTCCAGACCTACCTGCGGCGGGCCCGCGGGATGGAGGCGCCCGTGCTCGTCCTGCGCGGCGGCGGGCGCTCGGTGGTCCGGGTGGGGCAGGACAGTGAGCACGGACTGTTCGAGACCTACCGTGAGGAGTTCGAGTCCGTCTGGACGGACTCGCGGCCGGTCTCCTGAGAGGCCGCCCCGTGCGGGCTTGTCAGTGGTGCGTGGGAGGGTGTTCATCACCTGGGGGAGAGCACCACGAAGGAGGTACGGGATGAGCTGGCACCGGGAGCCGCTGGTCGGCTTCGACCTGGAGACGACGGGGACGGAACCGCTGGAGGCCCGGATCGTGACCGCCGCGGTCGTCGCGGTCCACGGCCGCGACGACGAGCCGGCCCGACGACGGGCCTGGCTGGCGGATCCGGGCATCCGGATTCCCGCACAGGCTTCCGCGATCCACGGCATCAGCAGCGAGCGGGCGGCGGCGGAGGGCCGCCCGGTGCGCGAGGTGGCGGACGAGATCGCCGAGACCCTCGTGGCGTACTGGCGCGAGGGCGTGCCGGTCGTCGCGTACAACGCGACGTTCGATCTGACCCTGCTGACGGCCGAGTTGCGGCGGCACGGACTGCCCTCCCTCGGCGACCGGCTGGGCGGCGGCGGGATCGGCCCGGTCATCGACCCGTACACGATCGACCGCGCCGTCGACCGCTACCGCAAGGGCAAGCGCACCCTCGAAGCGGTCTGCGTCGAGTACGGGGTGGTGCACGGCGGCGCCCATGACGCGGGGGCGGACGCGCTGGCCGCGGTACGTGTGGCGTACGCCATAGCCGAGCGGCACGGCTCGGTGGCCGCGCTCACCCCGGGCGAACTGCACGAGCGCCAGATCGAGTGGTATGCCGTGTGGGCGGCCGATTTCGAGCAGTTCCTCCGGCGCAAGGGCAACGCCGACGCGGTGATCGACGGCCACTGGCCCCTGCGGGAGGCGGTGACGGCGCGATCGTCCGGTGCCGCGGCCGGGTCGGGCGCGTCGGGCCGGTCCGGCATATCGGGCCCGTCCGGCGACTGAGGCAGCCGGCGCCGTTCCGGCGACCGGGCCCCCTTCCGCGCCGTTCCGGCGACCGGGCGCGAAGGCCCCGTTCCCGCCCGGAGCGAAGACCCCGCCCTCAGAACGGGTACCAGCGCACCTCGGAGTCGCCGTCGCGCAAGGACGCCACCCTCCGCCGGAACTCGGCGAGGGCCTTCGGGTTGGCCGGAGCGTGCTGGGAGACCCAGGCACAGCTCGCGGTCTCCCGGGCCCCCCGCAGCACCGCACAGCCGTCCCACTCCCGTACGTCCCATCCGTACGCCGCGGTGAAGGCGTCGTACGCCTGCGCGGGCAGGCCGTAGCGGTCCCGGGACAGGGCGAGGACGACCAGGTCGTGTTCCCGCAGATCGGTGGAGAACGTCTCCAGGTCGACCAGAACGGGGCCTTCCGGACCGATGTGGATGTTACGGGGGAGGGCGTCGCCATGGATCGGCCCCGGCGGCAGATGCGGGACCAGTGCGGCCGCGGCCGCCGCGAAGCCGTCGCGGCGCTCGCGCAGATAGTCGGCGTCGGCCGGATCGATCGTGTCGCCCGCGAGCCGCAGCCAGCGCTCGACGCCGCCGAGCAGCTCACGGCGCGGCAGGGCGAGTCCGGCCGGGGAAGGCAGTGCGTGCACGAGCGAGAGCAGCGGCGCGAGGTCCCGCGGCTCGGCGGGGCGTACGGCGTCGGGGAGCCGGTGCCACAACGTCACGGGGTGGCCCTCGACCAGGCGGGCCTTCGGCTCGGCCGCCCGCACGGCGGGGACGCCGGACGCGGCGAGCCACTGGGCGACCGCCACTTCCCGGTCGGCGCGCTCCCGTAGCTCCGGGTGCGCCGTGGCGTCCCGGCCGACCTTGACGACCAGATCGCCGACGCCGAACACCGCGTTCTCGCCCAGCGCGAGCAGCTCCGCACCGCCGGACAGTCCGGCAGCGGTCAGTACCTCGCGCGCACGCATCTCGTTCATGGCTCCGATTTTCGCATCCGTGCAGGCCGCCTTGACGAACGGACGGACCGTCAGCACGATGACGGGGGCCGACCGGGCGGCCAGAACGGGATGAATCCCATCCATATAGGCGAAGAGGTCGAATTCGTGACATTGCCGACCGCGACGAAGCGGTCCGGTCCACGCGGCCCGCGTGGCGGACAGGACGGCCGGGCCGGACGGGCAGCCCGGGACCGGGCCACCTGGTTCCTGGTGCTGCCCGCGCTCATCCCGATCCTGATCCTCAGTGTCGGACCGCTGCTCTACGGCATCGCGCTGGCCTTCACCGACGCCCAGTCGGGCCGCACCCGGTCCACGCAGTGGATCGGCGCACTCAACTTCCAGGACCTGCTCCACGACACCCTGTTCTGGGACTCGTTCCGGATCGGCCTGCTGTGGGCGGTCGGCGTCACCGTCCCGCAGTTCTTCCTGGCGCTCGGCCTCGCCCTCCTGCTCAACGAGAAACTGCGGATGCGCTGGCTGGCGAGGGCGCTGGCGATCATCCCCTGGGCCATGCCCGAGGTCGTCGTCGGCATCATGTGGCGCCTCGTCTACAACCCGGACGCGGGCATCCTCAACAAGACCATCCGTGATCTGGGGCTCGGCGACGGCCGGGACTGGCTGACCGGACTGGCCACCGCGCTGCCCGCCGTGATCCTGGTCGGCATCTGGGCGGGCATGCCGCAGACCACCGTCGCCCTGCTGGCCGGCCTCCAGAACACCCCGCACGAACTCCACGAGGCCGCCGCCCTCGACGGCGCGGGAGCCTGGCGCCGGTTCCGTACCGTCACCTGGCCCGCCCTGAAGCCGGTCGCGCTCTCCATCACCGCCCTCAACTTCATCTGGAACTTCAACGCCTTCGCCCTGGTCTACGTCCTGACCAGCGGCGGTCCCGGCGGCCGCACCCGGCTGCCGATGCTCTTCGCCTACGAAGAGGCTTTCCGCTACGGACAGTTCGGCTACGCCGCCGCGATGGGGTGTGTGATGGTCGCGGTGATCTCCGTGATCCTCGCCTGCTACCTCGCCGGCCGGCTCAGGAGAGGCGAGGACACATGAGCCTCCGTACCAGCAGGTCCGCGCGCGCCGGGCAGTACATGGCGCTCCTGGCCTATCTGATCTTCCTGGCGTTCCCGTTCCTCTGGCTGATCTCCACGGCCTTCAAGCCCGCCCGCGAACTGGGCTCGCTCCACCCCACCTGGATTCCCGAGAATCCGACCCTGGACAACTTCCGGCAGGCATTCGACGAACAGCCGCTGCTCCAGGCCGCCGCCAACTCCCTGTTCGCCGCCGTCTGCGCCGCTCTGATCGCGGTCGTCATCGCGACCCCCATGGCCTATGTGATGGCCCGCCACCGGGGCCGGCTGTCGACCGCGGCGACCGGCTGGGTCGTGATCAGCCAGGCGTTCCCGTTCGTCCTGGTGATCATCCCGCTCTTCCTGATCCTCAAGAACCTGCATCTGATCAACACCCTGTGGGGGCTGATCATGGTGTACGTCGTGTGGTCGCTGCCCTTCGCCCTGTGGATGCTGGCCGGTTACGTGCGGGCCGTGCCGCCCGAACTGGAGGAGGCCGCCGCTGTCGACGGGGCGGGCAGGCTGCGGATACTCGTCTCGGTCGTCGCCCCGCTGCTCGCCCCCGGGATCGTCGCCACCGCACTCTTCGCGTTCATCACCGCATGGAACGAGTTCTTCTTCGCGCTCGTCCTGCTCAAGACACCGGAGAAGCAGACCTTGCCGGTCGTACTCACCCACTTCCTCGGCGCGGAGGGTGTGGCCGACCTCGGACCGCTCGCCGCCGCCGCGTTCCTCGCCACCCTCCCCTCCCTCGTCCTCTTCGCGGTCATCCAGAAGCGGATCACGGGCGGCATGACGGCCGGGGCGGTGAAGAGCTGATGCGTGCGCTCCGCAGGGCGGCCACCGCCGCGGCCACCGCCCTGGCCCTGCTCCTCACCGGCTGCTCCGGCGGCGGAGACGGTACGGACGCGGACGGCACGATCAGGCTGAGCTTCCAGTCGCTGGCCTGGCAGAAGGAGTCCGTCGACGCCAACAGACAACTGGTGAAGGAGTGGAACGCGGCCCACCCCGACATCCAGGTGGACTACGTCCAGGGCAGCTGGGACAACGTCCACGACCAGTTGCTCACCTCCTTCGAGGGGGGCGAGGCTCCCGACATCATCCACGACGCCTCCGACGACCTCGCCGACTTCGCGTACGGGGGCTATCTCGCCGATCTGCGCACGCTGCTGCCCGAGCGGCTGACCACGGACATCCCGGAACAGTCCTGGCGGACCGCGACCTTCGACGGCGGCGTGTACGGCGTCCCGTTCCTCCAGGAACCGAAGGTCCTGATCGCCAACACCAAGATCATCAAGGCGTCCGGGGTCCGGGTCCCGACCCCCGCCGAGCCATGGAGCTGGGAGGAGTTCCGCCGGGTCACCGAGAAGCTGACGGGCAAGGGCACCTACGGTGTCGCCTGGCCGCTGAAGGAACCGGTGTCCGTCACCCTGAACCTGGGACTCTCGGCCGGTGGCAGGCTCTTCCACCGCGCCGCGGACGGAAAGGTCACCATCAGGTTCGACGAGGGCGACCGCGTGGTCCCCGGAACCATCCATGACCAGGTCAACACCGACCGCAGTGCCGCCCGCACGGCACTCGGTATGGGGGGATCGGACACCCTGCCCGGATTCTTCGGCGGCAAGTACGCGATGGTGCCGCTGGGGTTCTCCTACCGCCAGCAGGTCGTGGAGCAGGCCCCCGAGGGTTTCGAGTGGACCGTCCTGCCCACCCCGGCCGGCAGCGCCGGTCCGCTCCAGGGGGTGAGCCCGCAGACGCTCTCGGTCGCCGAGGACAGCCCGCACAAGCGGGAAGCCGTGCGGTTCATCGACTTCCTGCTCCAGCCGCGGAACGTGGTGCGGCTCGCCAAGGGCGACTGGATGCTCCCCACCGGCACCGAGGCGCTGGCCGATCCCGCCCTGCGCACCGAGAAGAACGGCTGGGCGACCGGCACCGCGCTCGCCGAGGGGCTGCGCCCGGCGCCCGCGCAGTCCGTACGCGGCTACCCCGAGTGGAAGGACAAGGTGGCGACCCCCGCGCTCCAGGAGTACTACAGCGGGGCGATCGACACCGGCGAGCTGAAGAAACGCCTGGTCGAGGACGGTAACCGGGTCCTGGCCCGCTATCAGCGCTGAGCAGGGAGGGGATATCGCGTTGCACGAGACGTTTCGTCTCGCCTAGGGTGGCGGGCATGACGGAATCTCCGCGTGCCCACATCGCCATGTTCTCCATCGCCGCCCACGGGCACGTGAACCCGAGCCTCGAAGTCATCCGGGAGCTCGTCGCCCGTGGGTACCGCGTCAGTTACGCCATCCCGGCCTCCTTCGCCGAGAAGGTCGCCACCACCGGTGCCGAACCGGTGCTCTACACCTCGCTCCTGCCGACCGACGACGACCCCGACGCCTGGGGCACCGAGCTGATCGACAACATCGAACCGTTCCTCGCGGACGCCGTCCAGGCGCTCCCGCAACTGGCCGCGTCCTTCGAGGGGGACGAGCCCGACCTCGTGCTGCACGACATCACCTCCTACCCTGCCCGGGTCCTGGCCCACCGCTGGGGAGTCCCCGCGGTCTCCCTCTGGCCCAACCACGTTCCCTGGGAGGGATACGGGAAGGAGATCGGCGAGCCCATGACCGCCGAGGTGAGGCGGACCGAGCGGGGCAGGGCGTACTACGACCGCTTCGCGGCCTGGCTCGCGGAGAACGGTCTCGGCGATGTCCCCTCCGACGACTTCGTGGCCCGCCCGCGCCGTGCGGTCGTCCTGATTCCCGAGGCGCTCCAGCCCCATGCCGACCGGGTGGACCGGGAGGTGTACACCTTCGTCGGCGCGTGCCAGGGCGAGCGGGCCGACCAGGGGGAGTGGCGGCGTCCGGCCGGTGCCGAGAAGGTGCTGCTGGTCTCGCTCGGCTCGTCGTTCACCAAGCAGCCCGCCTTCTACCGGGAGTGCGTCACGGCCTTCGGTGATCTGCCCGGCTGGCACGTGGTGCTCCAGATCGGTGCCCACGTCGACCCGGCCGAACTCGGCGACGTACCCGCGAACGTGGAGGTGCGCTCCTGGGTTCCGCAGCTGGCCGTGCTGAAGCAGGCGGACGCCTTCATCACCCACGCGGGTGCGGGCGGCAGCCAGGAAGGCCTCGCCACCGGTACGCCGATGGTCGCGGTCCCGCAGGCCGTCGACCAGTTCGCCAACGCCGACATGCTCCAGGCGCTCGGCGTGGCCCGCCACCTCCCGATGGAGGAGTCCGACGCGCGGACGCTGCGCGCCGCCGTGCTGGCCCTGGTGGACGACCCCGAGGTGGCGGCCAGGGCCGCGGAGGTGCGGGAGCGCATGGCCCGGGAGGGCGGCACACGGCGCGCGGCGGACCTCATCGAGGCCGAACTGCCCGCCTGAGCGGTGCGGTTCGGCCGGCGGCGATGCGGTTCGGCCGGCAGCCGTGCGGTTCGACCGATGCGTGGGCCGGGGCGGCGCTGCTCGTGGGCGCCTCGGCCCCGCCCCGGAAGCCGGCGTCTCCACGGACCGCCAAGGCGCCGGTTTCCGCATCTTCACGTGCGTTCCGGTGACTTCACACAGTGGCGCATGATCTTCACCGGACGTCCCCCGCCTTCATGGACGTTTGCGGACCTTCGCGCAACGGGCGGTGTCTTCACCCGTCCCCGAGGCGTGAACGGCCGTTTTCGGGGCCGGGTGGAAGGTGCGGCGGGAGAGTCGGTTTCAAGCCATCTCGACTCTCCCGTCCCCTGCCTCGCCGAGGCGGCTTTCCCGTCGTGCCGGAGAAGCATCGTGCCTGGTGATGGCAGGGCGGGAACCGAATCCGGCAGGCCCGTCGGCGGCGTGCGTCCGGCATGCCTCTATGGCTGATTTCCTATGGCGAAACTTCATGGGGGAAGCCGCAGCCGCTGAAGGGTCTTGATCTGCGCGCGTCAATCGGTCAGGGTTTCGAGCCAGCCCCCGGAGATCTTCCGGCCGAGGGCCAATCCCCCCACAAAGAATGACGAGGAGATCCCTCTTCATGACCATGAAGCAGCGCACTCGCCGGATCAAGCTGACCGCCGCGATAACCGCAGTGGCGGCAGCGGCCGGAGTCACCCTTCTGAACACCTCGCTCGCCGGAGCCGCGCCGGCTCCCGCGATGGGAACGGTCTACGGCGCTGACGCGGCGACCGCCGTCTCCGGCAGCTACATCGTGATGCTGGACGAGAAGACGGACAAGGCGGAGCTCGCCAAGGAGTACGGCGGCAAGCTCAAGCGGAACTACTCCTCCGCCATCAACGGCTTCTCCGCCAGCGGCCTTTCGCTGACCGAGGCCAAGCGGCTCGCGGCCGACCCGGCCGTCTCCAAGGTGGTGCAGAACAAGAAGTTCCACATCGACGCCACCCAGGACAACCCGCCGTCGTGGGGCCTGGACCGGATCGACCAGACCGAGACCGCCGGCGACAACGCGTACACCTACCCGGACGCGGCCGGCGAGGGTGTCACCGCGTACGTCATCGACACCGGTGTCCGTGTCACCCACAGCGACTTCGAGGGCCGGGCCACCTCGGGCTTCGACGCCGTGGACAACGACGACGACGCCAACGACGGCAACGGACACGGCACCCACGTGGCCGGCACCATCGCCGGTGCCTCCTACGGTGTCGCCAAGAAGGCCAGCATCGTGGCCGTCCGCGTCCTGGACGACTCGGGCTCGGGCACCACCGAGCAGGTCGTCGCCGGCATCGACTGGGTCACCGAGAACCACCAGGGCCCGTCCGTCGCCAACATGAGCCTCGGCGGCGGCGCCGACGAGGCCCTCGACGCGGCCGTCCAGAAGGCCATCGCCTCCGGTGTCACCTTCGCGGTGGCCGCGGGCAACGACTCCAGCGACGCCGGCGAGGGCTCGCCCTCCCGCGTCCCCGAGGCCATCACCGTCGCCTCGTCCACCGTGGACGACGAGCAGTCGTCGTTCTCCAACTACGGCCCCGTCGTGGACATCTACGCCCCGGGCTCGGACATCACGTCCGCCTGGAACGACAGCGACGACGGCTCGAACACCATCTCCGGTACGTCCATGGCCACCCCCCACGTCGTCGGCGCCGCCGCCGTCTACCTGGGCGGACACCAGGACGCCACCCCGGAGGAGGTCGCCACGGCGCTCACCGAGGGAGCCACCCCGGACGCCATCACCAACGCGACCGAGGGAACGGCGAACAAGCTGCTGAAGGTCGTCGAGTAGTCACCTGCCCGACCGGCAGCCGGGCGGTGGCGCGCACGAGCCACCGCCCGGCACCCGCACGTACCGCGGCCGCCGCGCCCTCCCCCACGGGGCGCGGCGGCCGCGCGGCATGGAAAGATCGTCCTATGGTGTGCCCATGACCTTGAAGTATGCGGCGCTGCTGCGCGGGATCAATGTGAGCGGCCACAAGAAGGTCCCGATGGCCGAACTGCGCACCGTGCTCGGCGAGCTGGGGCACGGGGACATCGCCACCTACCTGCAGAGCGGCAACGCCGTCTTCAGCAGCGACAACGACGACGAGGAAGCGCTCGCCGCAGCCCTGGAACAGGCCATCGAGCGGCGCTTCGGCTTCAGCGTCGGCTGCCTGGTCCGCAGCGGCTCCTATCTCGGAGCCGTCGCCGACGCCTGCCCTTTCCCGGCCGCCGAGCTGGCCGGCAGGCAACTGCACGTCACCTACTTCGGGCAGCCCGTGGACGCCGCGCGCTTCGCCCCGGTGGACGCGGAGAAATTCCTCCCCGAGGAGTTCCGGCTCGGCGACCGTGCGCTCTACCTGTACGCTCCCGACGGACTCGGCCGCTCCAGACTGGCCGCCGCTCTGTCCAGGCCCGCGCTGAACAAGGGCCTCACCGCCACCAGTCGTAACTGGAACACCGTCGCGAAACTCGTGGAGATGACACGTGTCTGAGCCGTCGCCCGCCGTGGCCGCAGCCATCGAAGGCGAGCTTCGCCTCCTGGACCCGGTGGTACGGGCCTCCGAGGATCTCCTGGCCGCCCTGCTGCACCCCGAGTTCCGGGAGATCGGCACCAGCGGCCGCCTCTGGAACCGGGAAACGATCATCGCCGCGCTCACCGCGGACGACGCCCCGAGCCCCGGACCGCTCACCGCGTCCCGGATGCGGGGGGTCCAGCTCTCCACCGACCTGGTGCATCTCACCTTCGACACGGAGTCCAAGGGCCTGCGCTCCCACCGCAGTTCGCTGTGGCGGCTGACCGAGGCGGGCTGGCTGCTCTACTTCCACCAGGCCACCCCGTTCATCGACGACCCGTTCGCCGAGTTCTGAGCCCTCAGCCGCGACCGACGCGCTGCGCCCGTGCGGTCCACCGGCCGTCCGAGCGGGCGATCCGCACGGGGTGTCCGAAGCAGCCGCTCACCTGATCCGTGGTCAGCACATCGTCGGCCGGTCCCGAGGCAAGGCACCGCCCACCGCGCAGCAGCATCGCGTGCGTGGTCGAGGCGGGAAGCTCCTCCAGATGATGGGTGACCAGCACCGTCGCCAGCTCCGGATGCTCCTCGCGCAGCGTGTCCAGGCTGTCCAGCAGCTGCTCACGGGCGGCGAGGTCGAGACCGGTCGCCGGCTCGTCGAGGAGCAGCAGCCGGGGCCGCGGCATCAGGGCGCGGGCGATGAGCGTACGGCCCCGCTCGCCCTGGGACAGCGAGGGCCAGCGCGACTCCTCCTTGCCACCCATGCCCAGCGTGTCCAGCAGCCGGTCGGCCGCGGCCCGCTGCTCCGCGCTCACGGACCGCCGGGGCACCGGCTGGACCGAGTTGGTCAGCCCGGTGAGCACCACCTCGCGCACCGACAGAGGCGAGTGCAGCGGATGGCGCGGATCGACATGTCCGAGCAGCGTGCGCAGCTCCCGCAGATCCACCTGCCCCAGCATGCGGCCCAGCACCCGCACCGAACCGCGGGTGGGATGGGTGCGGGCCCCGAGCAGCCCGAGGAGCGTGCTCTTCCCCGCACCGTTGGCACCGAGCAGCGCCCAGTGCTCACCGCCGCGCACCGTCAGCGAGACCGAGTCGAGCAGGACGTTGCCGTCCCGGACGAGGGTGACGTCGTCGGCGTGGATCACCGGCACCGGCAGGGGCGCGGGGGCATGCGGCGCGGTGGCCGGGGCGGGGACGGTGGAGGTCACGGTGGGGCCCTTTCGTACGGGTGCGAGTGCCTCCGGGCGGTTCACGTCGGCCGAGGTATCCGCCGGTGGACGGGCGTACGTGTGCCCCGTATCGGGCGGGCGCGGGGAGAGCGGTGCGGGGCGGCGGCCGGGCGGGGGCGGTCCGCCCCCGGGTGGCACCGGGCCGGTCGGCGGGGGGTGGCCGAACCGGTGGGCCGATCCTATCGCCCGCTCCCGGCGGCCCCGGTGCGGGGCGGAGCGCGCGGGGCGCGGCCGGGCGGAGCGGCTCCGGCTGCACGGCCCGGCGGCCGCTATGCGCTGAGCGCCACCCGGCGTGGGGCCCGCGCCTCGTCGTAGCGCCGTACCAGCAGCCGCGCCAACTCCGGTGCCGGGCCGAGCACATCGGCCAGCACGTCGGCCCCGGCCAGCTCCGCGCCCGCGGCGATGCGGTCCGGCAGACGGCCGGGCGCGATGACGTACGGGGCCACCGCCACCCGCCGCACGCCCTCGGCGCGCAGGGCTCGTACCGCTTCCTCGGTCCGGAGCCGGCCCGGAGAGATGGCGGAGGCGAACGCAGGCCGCACGGCGCACCAACCGGTGTGCCGCAGCTCCCGCGCGATTTCAGCGATCACTGCGATCGCCTCCGGGTCTGTGGAGCCCGCCGAGGCCAGGACGAGCCCGGTCGAGCCCTTGTCGCCGGGGGAGACCCCGGCCTCGTACAGCCGGTGTTCCAGGGCCGCGTTCAGCAGGGGAGACGGGCCGAGGACCTCGGCCTGCCGGATACCGAGCCGCGGCAGTCCGGTCCGGGCCTCACGCAGGACCGCCGGAATGTCGGTCTTGGCGTGGAAGGCCCGGGTGAGCAGGAGGGGGAGGGCGACGACCTCGTCCGCCCCCTCCGCGGCCAGGCGTTCCAGCAGCCTGGGCACGGACGGGGCGTTGAACTCCAGGAAGCCGGTCTCCACGCGCAGTCCGGGCCGCAGCGCCCGGACCCGCGCGGTGAGCGCGTGCACGGTCGCGGCGTGCCGCGGGTCGCGGCTGCCGTGGGCGATGACGAGGAGGACGGGCGTGGACATCGGCGTACTCGGTTCTCTCTGGTTTCTTCGTGTGGTGTCAGTTCTTGACGAGGAGGCCGCGGCTGCGCAGCACCCACCGCTCCAGCGGGCTGAAGATCAGCAGGTCGATCGCGATGCCGACGAACAGGATGAGGAGGATCGAGAGGAAGATCCCCGGCATGTCGAAGTTGTTGCGGCCGTTCTCCAGCAACTGGCCCAGGCCCAGGCCGAGATCGGGGGAGGAGGCGATGATCTCGGCGGCCATCAGCGAACGCCAGGAGAACGCCCAGCCCTGCTTCAGCCCCGCGAGATAGCCGGGCAGTGCGGCGGGCAGCACGATGTGCCACGTACCGCGCAGCCTGGTCGCGCCGAGCGTGCGGCCCGCCCGCAGGAACAGCGGCGGCACCTGGTCGACCCCCGAGACCAGACCATTGGCGATCGACGGGACGGCGCCCAGCAGGATCACCGCGTACATCATCTTGTCGTTCAGCCCGAGCCAGATGACGGCCGGGGCCACCCACGCCACCGAGGGCAGCGACTGGAGCCCGGACAGGATCGGGCCGATCGCGGCCCGGACGAACCGCACCCGGGCGACCAGCAGACCCAGCGGCGTACCGATGGCCACGGCCAGGACGAAGCCGAGCAGACCGCGCGACACACTGGTCCAGACGACCTCCAGCAAGGTCCCCTGGTACCACATGTCGACCGCGCTGTCCCACACCGCGGACGGCGGCGGCAGCTTGTAGTCCTCGGTGACCTGCGCCCGGACCAGCAGTTGCCAGATCACCACGACCAGGGCCACCGCGAGCACGGGCGGCAGGACCTTGTGCAGCAGGACCTCGCGCACCGGGGTCCGGCGGACCTGGACGGCGTCCAGCGCGTCGAGCCCGGCCTCCAGACCGGCCAGGTCGTCCGTGCCCGCGCCCGGCGGCCCGGCCGGCGCGTCCTTGCGGACCTGGTCGGACGTGATGTCAGTGCTGGCCATGTCGGCGGATCTCCCCACGCAGTTGTTCGGTGATCTCGACGGACAGTTCCGCCACCGCCTTGTCCTCGATCCGGCGCGGCTGCTCGATGTCGACGGTCCACTCCCGGGCGATCCGGCCCGGCCGGGACGACAGCAGGACGACGCGCTGCGCCAGCCGTACCGCCTCACGCACGTTGTGGGTGACAAAGAGGACCGACGCGTTCGTCTCACGCCAGATCCGGGTCAGCTCGTCGTGCAGCACATCGCGGGTGATGGCGTCGAGAGCGGCGAACGGCTCGTCCATCAGCAGAAGTTGACTGTCCTGGGCGAGCGCGCGGGCCATCGCCACCCGTTGGCGCATACCGCCCGAGAGTTCGTGCACCCGCTTGCCGTACGCCCCGCCGAGCCGTACGAGTTCGAGCAGCCGCTCCGCCTCCGTGCGGCGGTCCTGCTTGGGGACCCCGCGCAGCCGCAGGGCCAGTTCGATGTTCTTTCCCGCGGTCAGCCACGGGAAGAGGGCGTGCTCCTGGAACATCAGGGCGGGCCGCCCGCCGGGGGTCTCGATGGACCCCGCGGTCGGGCGGTCGAGTCCGGCCACCAGGTTCAGCAGCGTGGACTTTCCGCACCCGGAGGCCCCCAGGAGGGTGACGAACTCGCCGGGAGCGACATCGAGCGTGATGTCGTCCAGGACGAGCTGCTGACCCGTGGGTCCGGCGAAGGACTTCGAGACGTGCGCGATACGAGCGGCGTGCTCGACCGTCGCGCGGTCCTCGGCCTTGGTGAGCGTGGTGGTCGCCATGGTCGTCACCTCCTGGGAATCCTGTGGATCCCGGCAGTCCTGATACGGATGGGCGGGCGGGCTACTTGACGCCGAGACCGGCGTCGCTGACCGCGGGCTGGCCCTCGGCCTTCAGGATCTTGTTCAGCGGCCCCAGGTCGTAGATGCCCTTCAGGTCCGGCTTCTCCAGCAGACCCGCCTTCACCGCGTGCTCCGCCTGTGCGTCGAGCGTCGCCGCCAGCGGGTCGTTGGTGATCTGGATGGACTTCCACGCCGGGTCGAGGATCTCGGGAGCCAGCGGCTTGCCGCTCAGGGACTCCAGCGCCTTGTTCGCGGACGCCTTGGCCAGGTCCGGGTTGGCGTTGATCCACTTGTTGGTGTTCACCGAGCCGCGCAGCACCGCCTCGACGACATCGGGGTGCTCGGAGAGGAACTTCTGCGACACGATGATGTTCGTGATCACGAACTTGTCGTCGGGCCACAGCGTCGACTCGTCGAGCAGGACCTTCGCACCCTCGGAGACCAGCTTGGACGCGGTGGGCTCCGGCACCCAGGCGCCGTCCAGCGAACCGGACTTGTAGGCGTCCGGTGTCACCTTGTTGTCCGAGCGGACCACGGAGACATCGCCCTTGCCGCTCTGGGCGTCGACCTTCCAGCCCTTCTCGGATATCCAGTTGAGGAAGGCGACGTCCTGCGTGTTGCCGAGCTGCGGGGTGGCGATCTTCTTGCCCTTGAGGTCGTCCAGGGTCTTGATCTTCTTCGGGTTGACGACCAGCTTCACCCCGCCGGAGGCCGAACCGCCGATGATCCGCAGGCCCTTGCCCTGGGACTTGGCGTAGCCGTTGATCGAGGGGGAGGGGCCGATGAAGCCGATGTCGATCGATCCCGCGTTGAGCGCCTCGATCTCGGACGGGCCCGCGTTGAACGTCGAGGGCACGACCTTCGTACCGCCGAGCTCCTTCTGGATGGTGCCTTCCTGGATACCGACCAGGGCGGTCGCGTGCGTGAGGTTCGGGAAGTAGCCGATCTTCACGGTGTCCGCGGAGAGCTTCTTGCCACCGGCGGAGACGTTCGCCTTCTTGGCGTCGTCGTCCTTCGACTCGGAACCGTAACCGCAGGAGGTGAGTGCCACGGCGAGCAGCGGCAGGGCGGCGACAGCGGCGAGGCTGCGGGAGACGGTGGTACGTGCGGCAGGCACGGGAGGTTTTCCTCTCGTCGGCCCGGTGCTCACGTCCCTCGGAAGTCCGGGGAGGCGGCCGGGAGGTCGGCAGATCTTCGTCTGAACTGGCGATACGGGTCAAGCGTGCGGTGCGGTTGGGGCAGGCGGGCGCGCAGGCAGTGCGCGTACGTCATCACGCACATCGCCCGACCCCGCCCTGGCCGCTGCCGAGGGCGCCGCTGCCGACCCGGCCGCCCTCCTTCGCGAAGGTGGAGAAGACGTCGATACCCATCAGAAGTCCCATTCCGCGTCGTCGTTCGCGGGGTCCTCGCCGGCGCCGGGCAGCGCGACCGCGGCGAACGAGGCGCCGGCCATGCCGGCCGAGAGCGTGGTGCCGTCCGCCGGGTCGATCAGGAGGAACGAGCCGGTGCGCCGGGAGTCCGCGTACGCGTCGAGCGCGAGCGGCTCGGCGGTGCGCACGACGACGCGGCCGATGTCGTTGGCGACCAGCCGGCCCGGGGCCGGGTGCTGGGAGAGGTCGTCCAGGGTCAGCCGGGACGGGATGTCCTGGACGATCGCCTTCACCGTGCGGGTGGTGTGCTTGAGCAGCACCCGCTGGCCCACCGAGAGCGGCTGGTCGGCCACATGGCAGACGGTCGCCTCGACGTCCTTCGTGACCGCCGGCGCGTCGTCGGCCGGTGCGAGCAGATCACCGCGCGAGACGTCGATGTCGTCGGCCAGCCGGATGGTCACCGACTGGGGCGCCCACGCGATGTCGACGCTCTCGCCGAGCGCGTCGATCCCGGCGATCGTCGACGTACGCCCCGAGGGCAGTACGGTGACGCTCTCGCCGACCCGGAACACACCGGCGGCGATCTGACCCGCGTAGCCGCGGTAGTCGGGGTGCTCCGCCGTCTGCGGCCGGATGACGTACTGCACCGGGAAGCGGGCGTGGCACGCGGTGAGGTCGTGGCTGACCGGCACGGTCTCCAGGTGCTCCAGCACGGTCGGGCCGCCGTACCAGTCCATGTTGGCCGACGGCTCCACCACGTTGTCCCCGGCCAGGGCGGAGATCGGGATCGCGGTGATCTCCGGGACGCCGAGCGAGGCGGCGTACGCGGTGAACTCCTCGGCTATCGCGGCGAACACCGGCTCCGCGTACTCGACCAGGTCCATCTTGTTGACGGCGAGCACCACATGCGGGACGCGCAGCAGCGCGGCGACGGCGGCGTGCCTGCGGGTCTGCTCGACGACACCGTTGCGCGCGTCGACCAGGACGACGGCCAGCTCGGCGGTCGAGGCGCCCGTCACCATGTTGCGCGTGTACTGCACATGGCCGGGGGTGTCGGCGAGGATGAACCGGCGCCGGGTGGTGGCGAAGTAGCGGTAGGCGACATCGATGGTGATGCCCTGCTCGCGCTCGGCCCGCAGCCCGTCGGTCAGCAGCGCCAGGTCCGGCGTCTCCTGACCCCGGTTGCGGGACGCGTGCGCGACGGCCTCCAGCTGGTCGGTGAGGACCGACTTGGAGTCGTGCAGAAGACGCCCCACGAGGGTGGACTTGCCGTCGTCGACGGACCCGGCCGTGGCGAACCGCAGCAGGGTGGTGGCCGACAGCTGCTCGGTGGTGGTGCTGATGCCGGTCATTTTAGAAGTACCCCTCGCGCTTACGGTCTTCCATCGCGGCCTCGGACATCTTGTCGTCGGCGCGGGTCGCGCCCCGCTCGGTGAGCCGGGACGCGGCGATCTCGGTGATCACCGAGTCCAGCGTGGTGGCGTCGGAGTCGACGGCACCGGTGCAGGACATGTCGCCGACCGTGCGGTAGCGCACCAGTCGGGTCTCGGTCCGCTCGTGCTCCTTCGGACCGCCCCACCCGCCCGCCGTCAGCCACATGCCGTCGCGGTTGAAGACCTCGCGCTCATGGGCGAAATAGATCTCCGGGAGCTCGATGGACTCGCGCTCGATGTACTGCCAGACGTCCAGCTCGGTCCAGTTGGAGATCGGGAAGACCCGCACGTGCTCACCGGCGGCGTGCCGGCCGTTGTAGAGCTGCCACAGTTCGGGGCGCTGGCGGCGCGGGTCCCACTGCGAGAACTCGTCGCGCAGCGAGAAGACCCGCTCCTTGGCGCGCGCCTTCTCCTCGTCGCGTCGGCCGCCGCCGAACACGGCGTCGAAGCGGTGCTGCTGGATCGCCTCGGTCAGCGGCACCGTCTGGAGCGGGTTGCGGGTGCCGTCGGGCCGCTCGCGGAGCTTCCCGGCGTCTATGTACTCCTGTACGGAGGCCACGTGCAGCCGCAGTCCGTACTTCTCGACGGTGCGGTCGCGGTACGCAAGGACCTCGGGGAAGTTGTGCCCGGTGTCCACGTGCAGCAGCGTGAACGGCACCGCAGCGGGCGCGAACGCCTTGAGCGCCAGGTGCAGCATCAGGATCGAGTCCTTGCCGCCGGAGAACAGGATCACCGGCCGCTCGAACTCTCCCGCCACCTCACGGAAGATGTGCACCGCCTCGGACTCCAGGGAGTCCAGGTGGCTGAGCGCGTACGGATTGACAGTGCCTTCCGGCACGGTGGCGACGGTGCTCACGCCAGTCCCCTCTCGGTGAGCAGCGCGCGGAGCGCCGCTGCGGACTCCTGCACGGTCTGCTGGTGCGATTCGATCCGCAGATCCGGCGACTCGGGTGCCTCGTAGGGGTCGTCCACCCCGGTGAGCCCACTGATCTCGCCCGCCGCCTGCTTGGCGTACAGCCCCTTCACATCACGTACGGAGCACACCTCGACGGGAGTGGCGACATGCACCTCCAGGTAGGTGGTGCCTTCGCTCCCGTGCCGCTTGCGGACCGCCTCCCGGCTGTCCGCGAAGGGTGCGATGACCGGGACCAGCACCTTCACACCGTTGGCCGCCAGCAGCTCGGCGACGAAGCCGATCCGCTGGACGTTGGTGTGCCGGTCCTCGCGGGAGAAGCCGAGCCCCGCGGAGAGGAACTCCCGGATCTCGTCGCCGTCGAGCACCTCGACCCGGTGGCCCTCGCTCCTGAGCCGGCCCGCCAGTTCGTACGCGATGGTGGTCTTGCCCGCGCTCGGCAGACCGGTCAGCCAGATGGTGGCTCCCGTCTCCGTCACGCTCATCGAAGTCTCCTGATCAGTCGTCATCAGCCGTGCAGCCCGCACTCGGTCTTGCCCCGCCCGGCCCAGCGGCCGGCCCGCGCGTCCTCGCCCTCCAGCACCCGGCGGGTGCAGGGCTCGCAGCCGACGGAGGCGTATCCGTCCATCAGCAGCGGGTTGGTGAGCACACCGTGTTCCGCCACGTACGCGTCCACGTCGTCCTGGGTCCAGCGCGCGATCGGCGACACCTTGACCTTGCGGCGCTTCTCGTCCCAGCCGACGACCGGGGTGTTCGCCCGGGTGGGGGACTCGTCGCGGCGCAGCCCGGTCGCCCAGGCGGTGTACGACCTCAGACCGTCCTCAAGCGGCTCGACCTTGCGCAGGGCGCAGCACAGGTCGGGGTTGCGGTCGTGCAGCTTCGGCCCGTGCTCGGCGTCCTGCTCGGCCACGCTCTGCCGTGGGGTCAGCGTGATGACGTTGACGTCCATCACCGCCTGAACGGCGTCCCGGGTGCCGATGGTCTCGGGGAAGTGGTAACCGGTGTCGAGGAACACCACGTCCACACCGGGCAGTACGCGGGAGGCGAGGTGCGCGACGACCGCGTCCTCCATGGAGGACGTGACGCAAAAACGTGTGCCGAAGGTGTCGGTGGCCCACTTCAGGATGTCGGACGCGGAGGCGTCCTCCAGCTCGCGGCCGGCTCGCCCGGCCAGCTCCGCGAGCGCCCGGTCGGTGAGTCCGCCGGCCAGCAGAGTGCCCGTCATATTCCGTCCCCTTCCCCGTCGTTGCGCTGAAGCCCGCGGGTCAGCAGACCCAGGAACTTGAGCTGGAACGCGCGATTGCAGGAGGCACATTCCCAGGCGCCGTGCCCGGTCTCGTGCGGGCGCAGGTCCTCGTCGCCGCAGTACGGGCAGTAGAACGGCGCGGCTCGCTCGCTCATGACAGCGACTCCGCACTGGCGCGTGCCGCCCAGGTCGCGAAGCGCTCGCCGTCCTCGCGCTCCTCCTGGAAACGGCCGAGCACCCGCTCGACGTAGTCGGGCAGTTCGGCCGAAGTCACCTTCAGGCCGCGGACCTTGCGGCCGAACCCGGCCTCCAGTCCGAGCGCACCGCCGAGGTGCACCTGGTAGCCCTCCACCTGGTTGCCCGCGCTGTCGAGCATCAACTGGCCCTTGAGACCGATGTCCGCGGTCTGGATGCGGGCGCAGGCGTTGGGGCAGCCGTTGATGTTGATGGTGAGCGGCTCCTCGAACTCCGGCAGGCGGCGCTCCAGTTCGTCGATGAGCGAGGCGCCGCGCGCCTTCGTCTCCACGATCGCCAGCTTGCAGAACTCGATCCCGGTGCAGGCCATCGTGCCGCGCCGGAACGGGGAGGGCTTCACCTGGAAGTCCAGGGCCTCCAGACCGGCGGTCAGCGACTCGATCCGGTCCTGCTCCACATCGAGGATGATCATCTTCTGCTCGACGGTGGTCCGCAGCCGGTCCGAGCCGTGGGCGGCGGCCAGATCGGCGATCTTGGCCAGGGTGGAACCGTCCACCCGGCCGACCCGGGGGGCGAAACCGACGTAGAAGCGGCCGTCGCGCTGCTGGTGCACACCGATGTGGTCGCGCCAGCGGGAGCTGGGCTGTTCGGGTGCGGGGCCGTCGACCAGCGGGCGCTTGAGGTACTCGTCCTCCAGCACCTGGCGGAACTTGGCGGGTCCCCAGTCGGCCATCAGGAACTTCAGCCGGGCCCGGGTGCGCAGCCGCCGGTAGCCGTAGTCGCGGAAGATCCCGATGACACCGGCCCAGACATCGGGCACCTCGTCCAGCGGCACCCAGGCGCCGAGACGTTCGGCGAACCGCGGGTTGGTGGAGAGCCCACCGCCGACCCAGACGTCGAAGCCGGGGCCGTGCTCCGGGTGGTCGACGCCGACGAACGCGATGTCGTTGATCTCGTGCACCACGTCCTGCACCGGCGAACCGGAGATCGCGGTCTTGAACTTGCGGGGCAGGTTGGAGAATTCCTTGCTGCCGATGTAGCGCTCGTGGATCTCGTCGACCGCGGGCGTCCCGTCGATGATCTCGTCGGCGGCGATGCCCGCCACCGGGGAGCCGATGATCACGCGGGGGCAGTCGCCGCACGCCTCGGTGGTGGAGAGCCCGACGGCCTCCAGCTTCTCCCAGATCGCCGGGACGTCCTCGATGCGGATCCAGTGCAGCTGGATGTTCTGCCGGTCGGTGATGTCGGCGGTGCCGCGTGCGTAGTCCTGCGAGATCTCGCCGATGGCACGCAGCTGAGCGGTGGTGAGCCGGCCGCCGTCGATGCGGACGCGCATCATGAAGTAGCGGTCGTCCAGCTCCTCCGGCTCCAGGATGGCGGTCTTGCCGCCGTCGATGCCGGGCTTGCGCTGGGTGTAGAGCCCCCACCAGCGCATACGTCCACGAAGGTCGTTCGGGTCGATCGAGTCGAAGCCGCGCTTGGAGTAGATCGTCTCAATGCGTGTCCGCACATTGAGACTGTCGTCGTCCTTCTTGAACTGCTCGTTCCCGTTGAGCGGGGTGTGGTGACCCATCGCCCACTGGCCCTCGCCACGGTGGCGTCCGGCCTTGCGGCGGGGCGTGGTGGGCGCAGGCTGTTCAGGGGTGGCGGCCATGACAATACGTCCTTCGGGACTGCAGGAGGGCGGCTCTGAACGGCACACTCGCGCTGAGGCGCGGCGGTGCGCAGGGGGTTGCAGAGGTAAGGGAATCGCGGCGGTGCTGGGACTCTCAGCCCGCCGGACAGATGGCGCTGGACATGCGGCAGAGGTCGACGTGACGTCGACTCACCAAGGCAATCCCAGATCCAGACATGGCGGAAGCGTGTCACGCGCATCTCGGGCCAGTCCACCACTATCCATCATGTGGACGAGATGGTCCCGATGGGTGAGACGTTGTGTCGCGCGTCACGCTTTCAGGAAGCGTGCGCCCCCGGCCACGGGCCCGGCGACGGCACCTCCGGCTCCTGCTCGGTCTTCGTGTCGAACAGCCGGAAGCCGCGCCGCAGATAGTTGTCCATCGCGTGCGGACCGTCCTTGGAACAGGTGTGCAGCCATACCCGCTTCGTCGCCGTCCGCTCCGGCCACCGCTCGGCGAGGTCCCAGGCGCGGGCCACCCCGTAAGAGAGCAGATGGCCGCCGATGCGACGGCCCCGGAACGCCGGGATCAGCCCGAAGTACATGACCTCGACCACGCCGTCGTCCTGCGGGTCCAGCTCGATGTACCCGGCCGGGGTCCCGTTCTCGTACGCCACCCAGGTCTCGGCCCCGGGACGGTCCAGGGCCTCCTGCCACTGCGCGTACGTCATGCCGAGCCGGTCGGTCCACTGGATGTCACCGCCGACCGCGGTATAGAGGAAGCGGCTGAACTCGGGCAGCGGCACCGCCGCCCGTACGATCCGCAGATCACCCTCCGGTACGACGGCGGGCCGCAGGTCGTCGGGCGAGGTCTGCTCCAGCGACCAGACGGTCACTTCGCCGGTGGGGGCATCGGGGTGCGTGGCGTTGTTCATGGCCGCCAGAAAACCATGACGGGCGGTTCCGGCCCAAAGCGGGCCCACGAATCGGACGCCCAGGGGTGCGCGGACCAGGGGTGGCGGACCGGACGCCGGAAGCCGTGCGGACCGGACCCCGGGGGCCGTGCGGACCGGACCCCGACGGTTCCAGAAGGGTGCCGCCCGGACTCCGGCCCTTCCGGAAGGCGCCGCCAGGACCCCGGCGCTCCCAGAAGGGGTGCCGCCGCTCAGACCGCCTCGACCGGCTCGGCCGACCGCCGTGCCGCCACCACCAGGGGGGCCTTCGAGCGCGGCAGCAGATCGGCCGGATGCTCCGGGTGGACCACCTCCACCTCGACGTCCTCGCCGAAGCGGTACGGGCGGTGCGCCAGCACCTCCGCCAGATGGCGCCGCATCCGGGAGATCTCGGCCCGCACCGTCACCGTCCGGGTCGGGTCGCCGAAGATGTCCAGCGCCAGCTCCGAAGCGGTACGCCCCTCCCGGTGCAGCGCCAGCGCGTACAGCAGTTCCGCGTGCCGCGGCGAGAGCCGCTGCGTCCAGGTCCCCACGGGGCTGACCACATGGATCGTGAGCCCCCGCGGCCGGCTCAGATCGAGCACCACGCGGCGCGGCGGCCCGTCCGAGGACCCGTCCGCCACCTGCACCAGCCAGCCACCGGGCAGCGGCTCCACCCGGCACATGCCCAGCGACGGCAGCCACACCCGCCCCGGCCGCAACGACTTCGGCAGCGGCAGCCGGTCCACCGGCGGCATGCCGGTGACCGCCGCCAGCCAGCCGTGGGTGTCCACCACCAGCGCCCGGCCGCCCAGCCGGCACAGGATCGGCGCCGCCACCGCGCGCAGCCGTTCTATCGCCACCAGATGCCGTGTGCGGATCTCCCCCTCGGCGAGCCCGGCCACCGAGCCGACCAGGGCGAGCGCCGTCGGATGGAACGTGGACGCCGGGCCGCTGATGTCGACGATCCCCATGATCCGGCCGTCCCGCGGATCACGGACCGGGGCCGCCGCACAGGTCCACGAGTGCAGAGCACGGATGAAGTGCTCGGCCGAGTGGACCTGGAGGGGCGCGCGGGTGGCGAGCGCCGTACCGATCGCGTTCGTCCCGGTCGACGCCTCCGCCCAGGCGGCGCCCTCCTCCAGACAGATGTCATGGGCGCGGCGTATCACCGCGCTGTGGCCCTGGCGCCACAGCACCCGGCCCTCTGCATCGGTGACGACCATGATCTGCTGCGCCTCGGCGATCGAGCCCAGCCCTTGGCGCAGCACCGGCATCACCTCGCTGAGCGCCGTCCCCCGGCGGCGGTGCTCGATCTCGTCCGCCTCCAGCAGCTCGCTCTCCGGCGACTGCGCCGGATCGATCCCGCTGCGCACCACCCGGTCCCACGAGGCGTCGATCTCCGCACGCGGCGCGATCGCGGAACGGTCGCCCGCCAGCCGGGCCTCCCGCGCGGCGTGCAGCAGCCGGGCGGCCCGCTTGGCGTCCTGGGCGGCCGGCCGCGCCACCTCGACAGGCTCTGTGTCCCTCATGGGTGTCCCCCCAAAATAAAGCCGAAGCCGAGGCCCAGGGGACCCCATTCCGACGCCGTCGGGGTCCGTGTTGCTTCGCACTCCACACAATGGTTGCAACCCTTTGCAACTCTGGTGATGTGCCGCAGGCCCGTACGAGAGTGACAGAACACCGTGGGACGGGGCCTGTTTGCCCGTTGTCCGGTGTTGCACAAGCTTGGAGGGTGGTGCCGTGTCGGCGCAGCACCACCCTCCGTAGCTTCCCTCCGGGTGCTACGGGGCGACGGGCCGGGCCCGTGCCACCACCGAGGCCAGATCCAGACTGTGCGGCAGCGTCCCGAAGGCCGTGCCCCAGTCCCCGCCCAGCCGTGAGGCGCAGAACGCGTCGGAGACCTCCGGCGGCGCCCAGCGCACCAGCAGCGAACCCTGGAGCACCAGCGCGATCCGTTCGACGATCCGCCGGGCCCGCGCCTCCACCGCCTCCAGATCGGCCAGCTCGGTCAGCAGGTCCTTGATCGCCGCGTCCAGCCGGTGGTCGGCGCCACGCGCCCGGCCGACCTCCTGGAGGAACGCGTTGAGGGCCTGCGGCTCGCGCTGGAGGGCCCGCAGGACGTCGAGGGCCTGCACATTGCCCGAACCCTCCCAGATCGAGTTGAGCGGAGCCTCGCGCAACAGCCGCGGCATGCCCGACTCCTCGACGTACCCATTGCCGCCCAGACACTCCAGGGCCTCGCCGACCACCGCCGTGCAGCGCTTGGTCACCCAGTACTTGGCGGCGGGCACCGCGAGCCGCAGGAAGGCCCGCTCCTCCTCGGTGTCCGCGTCGTAGGCGGCGGCCAGCCGTACCGCGAGGACCGTCGCCGCCTCCGACTCCAGGGCCAGGTCCGCCAGGACGTTGCGCATCAGCGGCTTCTCGATCAGCAGCCCGCCGAACGCGCTGCGGTACGCGGTGTGGTGGATCGCCTGCGCCACCGCCTGCCGCATCAGCGCGGCCGAACCGACCACGCAGTCCAGCCGGGTGGCCGCCACCATCTCGATGATGGTGCGCACCCCGCGGCCCTCCTCGCCGACCCGGCGCGCCCACGTCCCGTCGAACTCGACCTCGCTGGACGCATTGGACTTATTGCCCAGTTTGTCCTTGAGGCGCTGGATGGCGAACACATTTCGGGTTCCGTCCGGCAGGACGCGCGGTACGAGGAAGCAGCTCAGCCCGCCCGGTGCCTGCGCCAGCACCAGGAAACCGTCCGCCATCGGCGCCGAACAGAACCACTTGTGGCCGGTGAGCAGATACTCGCCCTCACCCGCCAACGGCTCGGCCCGCGTGGTGTTGGACCGCACGTCCGTGCCGCCCTGCTTCTCCGTCATGCCCATCCCGAAGAGCACACCGGACTTCTCCGCGGCGGGCCGCAGCCCCTGCTCGTACACGTGCGAGGTCAGCCGCGGCTCCCACTCGGCGGCCAGCACCGGGTCGGTCCGCAGCGCGGGCACCGCCGCGTGCGTCATCGACAGCGGGCAGCCGTGGCCCGCCTCGGCCTGCGTCCAGACCAGGAACCCGGCCGCGCGCCGGACATGACCGGCCGGCCTGCCCCAGGCGTCCGTGAGACCGCCCGCGACCGCGTGGCCCAGGAGGCGGTGCCAGGACGGATGGAACTCCACTTCGTCGATACGGTGCCCGTAACGGTCATGGGTACGCAGTTCCGGCGGATTCTCGTTCGCCTGCGCACCCCATTCCTGGGCCTGTGCGGAGCCGGCGGACCGGCCGAGCGCTTCCAGTTCCTCCCGTGCCTCGGGAAGGACTTCGGGCGCGACATGCCGCTCAACGGCCTCGGTGAGGGCGCGGTCGGCGGCGAAGACGTCATAGCCGACCAGCGGCGGAACCTGATTGGTCACTGTGTGGGTGGTGGCTGCCATGCCGATACGGTAAGGAGGTGCAGGCAGCAAATGAAACACCCGAGCGGCCACCGGGCCGACTCCACCGGGCCCGAGTCCTCTACCGCAACGTATCCAAGCGGCAGATGGCGTGGCACTTGCTCAAGGACACCGTCAACTCGTGCATCGAGTACCGCATCCTCGGACTCGCGGCCGAGGCGGCGTTCTTCACCCTGCTCTCCCTGCCCCCGCTGCTGCTCGGACTGATCGGACTGCTCGGGTACGTCGACGAGTGGACGACCACCACCACGGTCGCCTCCATCGAGCGCAACATCCTCGGCGCCGCCCAGACCGTCCTGTCCGAGCGGGGCGTCAACGACTTCGCCAAACCCCTCTTGGACGACGTCACGACGGGCGCCCGCCCCGACGTCATCTCCATCGGCTTCGCCATCGCCCTGTGGTCCGGCTCCCGGGCGGTGAACGTCTTCATCGACACCATCACCGTCATGTACGGACTCGACGGCGAGCGCGGCATCGTCAAGACCCGGCTGCTCGCCTTCCTCCTGTACGTCGTCGCGCTGCTGCTCGGCGCGGTGGTGCTGCCGCTGCTGGTGGTCGGCCCCGACCGGGTGGTGGAGTTCGTCCCCTGGGGCACCGAGGTCATCGCCGTCCTGTACTGGCCGCTCGTCATCCTGCTGACGATCGCCTTCCTCACCACGCTCTACCACGTGTCCGTACCCGTGCGTTCGCCATGGATCGAGGACGTACCCGGAGCGCTCGTGGCGCTCGGGATGTGGGTGGTCGGCAGCTTCCTCCTGAGGATCTACCTGACCAGCACGGTCGAAGGGCCCACGATCTACGGCTCGTTGGCCGCGCCCATCGCCGTCCTGCTGTGGATAGGCATCTCGGCGTTCGCGGTACTGGTGGGTGCCGCGGTCAACGCCGCGATCGACCGGGTGTGGCCCTCGCTCGCGACCGCCGCCGCCCGCGAGGCCAACGAACTGGTCCGGGCCGCGCAGGCCGCCGAGTTCGTGGCCCGTACCCGCTCCACCTTCTGGGACGACCAGGGGGACGACGACGATGACGACGACGCGTACATGCCGTCGGAGTTCCCGGAGCGCTGGTCACGCTTCCTGCCGCCGGACGACGTGAAGTCCCGGCTGCACGCGACCAGGGAGAAGGAGCCCAAGGGAACGAAGGCCCCCAAGGACCCCGAGGACCCCGACCGCACAGAGACCCCGAAGGGCACCGGGGACACCGGGGACACCGGGGAGAACCATGGGCCCCGCCCCCTGTGAGGATGCGCTCCCGGCGGGTCGGGCCGGCGTCGTGACCATGGCGTACAAGGAATGGGCGTCGGAATTCGACGGCGCGGTCGTCTGGACCTGGGACGGGCCCGCAGGCCCCGCCCGCCCGGTCCTCCCGGACGGCTGCATGGACCTGATCTGGACACCCGGACGGCTGCGCGTCGCGGGACCCGACACCCACGCCTTCGAGGTGACCGCGGCGGAACGCGGACGGTGCGCGGCGATCCGCTTCGCCCCCGGCACGGCACCCGCACTGCTCGGCGTACCGGCCGACGAGCTGCGCGACCGCCGCGTCGCCCTCGCCGACCTCTGGCCCGGCGCCGAGGTCCGCAGGCTCACCGAACACCTCGACCAGGACCCCGACCCCGCGGCCGCGCTGGAACGCCTCGCCCTGCGCCGGGCCGCCGACAGCGGACCGCCCGACCCGCTGACGGTGTCCGTCGCCGCACAGCTGGGCCGGGGGCGATCCGTCGCCGCCACCGCGCGGTCGGTCGGGCTGGGCGCCCGCCAGCTGCACCGCCGCTCCCTCGCGGCGTTCGGCTACGGGCCCAAGACATTGGCCCGGGTACTGCGGCTCCAGCGGGCGCTGGCTCTCGTACGGGCGGGAACGCCGTACGCCGAGGCCGCGCACCTCGCGGGCTGCACCGACCAGGCGCACCTCGCGAGGGAGGTGCGGGACCTGGCCGGTACGACGCTCGGCGGGTATCTCGCCCGTACCGGCTACGAGGCGCCCGCGAACAGCGACACCCCGCAGCCGTCCGGGTCCAGCACGACCGCGTAGCGCTGCCCCCACACGGCGTCCCAGGGCTTCAGATGCCCCTGGTACCCGGCGCCGGTCAGATCGGCGTACACCGCGTCCACCTCCTCGGGACTGTCGCACAGGAACGCGAGACCCAGGCGCTCCCCGCCGGCCGGCCGCTGCCATTCCGGGTCGAACGAGCGGATGACCTCCTCGGTGTCCCACAGCAGACGCTGCCCGCCGGGCAGGGTCACCTCGACATGGGGTGCGGAATCCGCCTCGGCCGGGATGTCGAGCCCGAGCCGGCGGTAGAAGGCGAGCGATGCGGCCAGGTCCGCGGTGATGATGCCGATCGCGTCGAGTCGTGGAGTCATGCACCGACCGTAGGCGTGACGGCTCACGGGCGTCTTGTACGAAACGGTCACGGCTGCCCCGACCTGCTCGTCCTGCCCCGGCCTCCCTCACGCACCGTGAATCCGGTGGCATGGATTCGGGCCGGACCAGGGACGAACAGGGGGGGGAAGAAGGGAACGAGGGGAACGGCACGGATGGCGTGGATGGCACGGGGAAGAATCGTCGCGCAGCTGCCGCTCACGGTGGCCTGCGCGCTCATGGCCCGGCAGGTGTGGCTGCTCTTCCCTGTCACCGCGGCCGAGGGCGCGGGGGTGACCTGGAGCTGTGGCGTCAGCAGTTGCGGCACCGACGACCTGGCGGGCGGCGCGCCGATGACGGGCGCCGCCACCGTGGTGGCGCTGAGCCTGCTGTCGACGCGCTGTCTGCACCGGGCGGCGTCGCCGTCGTCCCGGCGGGTGCGGCGTTCGGCGCGGGACGGCAGGACGCCCTCGCAGCGGGGGACGTCACGGCTGATGAGCCCACGGAGTGGCTCGTGGGCTGGTTCACGCCGGAGAACTGGATCATCGTCGCGCAGGTGATCACCGTCGCCGGGTGCCTGTACGCCCTTCGGGGCGGCTGGGTCAGTCCGCGGCGGACCCAGGGGCTGCACCGGCTCGCGCTGGGCCGCGGGCTCGCCGTGGCCGGGGCCGAACTGACCGGCTGGGAACGGGCGGGGCGCAACCGTGGCCGGGTCGTGGTGGGCTTCCACGACGCCGACGGCGCACACCACGCGTTCCCGGGCCTCCCGGGTGACCCTCTCGGGCTTCGCCCTGGACCTGCGCCCCCAGCGTTCGCGCCCGCCGTGGTCCACGGGGTGCGGGCCGTGAACAGGGACCCAGGGCTGCCCGCGCTCGACCCGCGGTCGCCGGACACTTCGTTCGCGTTCGACCTCACGGTCGTGCCCGCGACCGGGGAACCGTACCGGGTGACCGTCCGGCATTCGCTCGATGCCCAGAACGCCCGTAACAGCGGGTCCATGGTGATCGAGTACGACCCGGAGCAGCCCTGGCGGGTGATCGTGCCGACCCGCGTGCCGGGTCAGTCGGCCGAACAGGCCCGCGGTCCGACGCTCACCGGACCGCAGGCCGAGCGGATCACGCCGCGCCGCCCGGAAGTCCGCGTCCTGGGCCTCGGAGCGCTCATCGCCGCCGCACTGCCGGCAGCGGTCCGGCGGACGGGCTGACGGGCTGACGGGCAGAGCGGCCGGTGGGGCCAGTAGAGCCGGTGGGGCCGGTGGGGCCGGTGGGCCGACCGTGCCGACGGGTCCGTCGGACCGCGCCACCGCGGGCCGGGCCCTTCTCCGGGGCGGCCCGCGGTCCCGCTCCGGTCAGTCGAGGCAGGCGTCGGGTGAGGTGCCCGGGTCGGTCAACGCCCGCCCCAGCTGGGCGCGTTCCGTCACCCACCGGGTCGGGCGGTGGCGCGGGTCGCCGGTCGTGGCGTACAGCGACCGGGAGAGCTCCAGCATTCGCCCGGCGCCGATCCGCTCGCCCCAGGCCAGCGGCCCGACGGGATAGCCGAGCCCCGTCGTCACGGCCAGATCGATATCGGCCGGGGTGGCCAGCCCGCGCTCCGCGATCGACGCGGCGACGGACACGACTGAGGCCAGCAGCCGCTGGGCGACGGAACCGGCGGTGTCCCGCACGACCGAGACGGCGTACGGCTCCGCACCGTCGGCGGCCCGAGCCAGCACCGCGCGGGCGTCCCGTGCGGCGGCCGGATCGGACGCGGCGGTCACCGCGAGCACCCGGCGGCGGCCCACCGGGGGCAGCGGGTCCACGCCGAACGTACGGGCGGCCGGCAGCGCGTGCGCGGCCACCGCCCCCGCCACCGTCGTCCCCCAGACCGGCACCAGCACCACGGCGTCCGCCGACGGCTCCGGACCCGCCTCGACGACCGCTCCCGCCGCCGTCAGCGCCGCCCGCAGCGCCGTGGCCCGCTCGCACGCGCCGACGATGTGCACCGGCCTGTCGGCCTCACCCGTGACCGGTGCCTCGGGGGCAGTGGCGGGCACGCCGGGTCCGTACGCGAACCAGCCCTGTCCCGTCTTGCGGCCGTGCAGCCCGGCGGCCACCCGGTTCGGCGTGAGGTACGAGGGGCGGAGCCGGTCCTCGTGGCGGAAGCCCTGCCAGATCGAGTCGATCACCGCGGCCGTCACATCGAGGCCGGTGAGGTCCATCAGCTCGAACGGGCCCATCCGCAGGCCCAGTACGTCACGGGCGATCCGGTCGATACCGGCCGGGTCGGCGACCGACTCCTCCAGCAGCGCCAGCGCCTCGGTCACCAGGCCGCGCCCGGCGTGGTTGACCAGGAAGCCCGGGGTGTCCGCCACCGTGACCGCGCGGTGTCCGCAGCTCTCGACCAGCGCGGTGAGCGCGGGCGGGATCTCCGGGCGGGTGGCGGCGCCCGGCACCACCTCCACGATCCTCATCAGCGGGACCGGATTGAAGAAGTGCAGCCCCGCGAGGCGCGAGGGATCCTGGAGCGTCGCGGCGATCCGGGTGACCGACAGCGACGAGGTGTTGGTCGCGAAGAGGGCCGAGGCGGGCAGCGCGCGCTCCAGCTTGCCGAACACCTCGGCCTTGGTCGCCAGATCCTCCCGTACCGCTTCGATGACCAGTTCGACGTCCTCCCCGGCCGCCCAGGGGTCGTCCAGCGGGACGAGGCGCGCCACGGCGGCGGCACGGTCCTCCGCGGACATCCGCCCCTTGGCCACGGCACGCTCCAGCATCGACGTGACGAAGTCCAGGGCGTCCGTCACCGCCTGTGCCCGGACATCGCTCAGTTCGACGGTGTGTCCGGCACTCGCCGCCCACTGGGCGATGCCGCGGCCCATGGCTCCGGCGCCGACAATCCTGATACGCATGGCAGTTGAGGCCCTTTCAGCGGAGGTAGACACGGTCGGGGTCGACATCGTCGCGCAGGAGCCGCAGTTCCGCGGCCGTGGGGGACGGCACCGTCGTGACCGTATCGGCCACCCCGAGGTCCCAGCCGGTCGCGGCCCGGACCTGTTCGACGGTGACGCCCGGGTGGACGGCGACCAGCCGCAGCTCCTCGCCGATGCCCGCGCGGGCCAGGATGCCCAGTTCGGTGATGACCCGGGTGACGCCGATGCCGAGCGGCCGAATGCCCTCGGCGAGCGCCCGGTCGGGTCCCGGCGTGGTGCAGAAGTCGAGGGCGTCGGTGAAGGAGCGCGGGCTGTGGCGGCGCATCACCACGAACACCTCACGGGAGTTGGCCATCACCTCGACGCCGCCGCCGGAGCCGGGCAACCGCACCGACGGGCTGTCCCAGTCCCCGATCACGGAGGTGTTGAGATTGCCCCAGCGGTCGATCTGGGCGGCGCCCAGGAACCCGACGTCGATATGGCCGCCCTGCAGGACGCAGCCGAACAGGGCGGGCATCGACAGCACCGCCTCGGCCCCCGTGATCAGGACCGCGTCGGCGATGGTCTCCGGCAGATGGGAGGGGTGCGCGCCGCAGACCCCGGACTCGTACACGACCTCGATCTCCGGCGCGACGGTCAGATGCGCCAGCTCGGTCGCGAGGGTCGGCAGACCGATTCCGGCGAACACCGTGCGCCGTGCGGCCAGTTCGCGGGAGGCGACGACGGCGAGCAGTTCGGAGGAGGTGACGGGCGCCGCGGCGGTGCTTGTGGTGCTCGTGGTCTTCGTGGTGCCCCCCGTGCCTGCCGTGCCCGCCGTGCCTGCCGTGCCCCCCGTGCCCGCCGTGTCTGTGCCGCTCGTGCTGCTCGTGGTCATGATCGGCTCCTTCTCGTGTCCCGCGCTCACAGCCGCCGTCCGTAGTTCACCGGCTCGCTCAGCGCCTCGCCGACCGCGAGCCCCGCCCAGAACTCCTCGCCGAGCTTGTCCACGTACGCGGCGTGGTCGGCCGTCCCGCGCACCCACTCGTCCAGCCACTCCTGGAGCCGGTCCGGGTCCTTGCTGATCCGCGACCAGGCCCGGTAGAAGGAGTTGTCCCGGTCGTAGTACCCCTGCGCGAAGGAGGGGTGGGCGCCGCGCGGGCAGACCACGACGGCGTCGACCGCGTGGGCGGGTACCAGGGTGCGGTTCGGGTCCGAGCGGATCACCTCGTCGTCGACGAGCTCCTCCACGACGACGATCGCCTTGTCCGCCGCGTACACCGCCTCGGCCTGGATGCCGGTCAGTCCCCACATCTGGGTGTTGCCCCGGCGGTCGGCGCGCTGGGCGTGGATGATCGTCACGTCCGGGTTGACCGGCGGGACGACATAGATCCGCTCCGGTTCGCCGTCCGGACCGGGATAGGGCGAGGTGACCTTGCGCAGACCGGGATTGACCGACGGCAGGTCGCTCCCGCCGTAGGAACGCAGCGGATAGAAGGGGAGCCGCTGCGAACCGGCGAGATACCGGCAGATCATCCCGTAGTGGCTGTACTCCTCGAACACCAGCGGCTCCGGGTCGGCGTTCTCGATCCGCCTGCGCAGCTCGCCCAGCGAACCGGCGGAGGAGTTGCCCACGAAGGAGGAGACCAGTCGGGAGACACAGCCCGCCGCGAGCATCTGGTCCACCACGATGTCCGCCGTCATCCGGACGACGGTGAGGTCCCGGCGGCCCTGGCGGATGATCTCGTGCCCGGCGGCGGTCGGGATGAGATGGGTGAAGCCTTCGAGACTGATGGTGCCTCCGTCGTGGACGAAGGCGGCGACGGCCGCTTTCATCGACATGACCTTGTCCGTCCCGTCGGTCCCGTCGACTACGTGGGTCCCGTCCGCCCCGTCCGCCCCGTCGGTCCTGTCCGTCCGGTCCACAGTGCTCCTCGGCCTAGGCGTGCAGATCGCCCCACGGTGTCAGCGGCCATTGATCGCTGTCCAATACCGAATTAGGGTCGGATCAAGACGTGCCGGATATGAATGAAGGGGAGGGGGCGCAGGTATGGAGCTACGTCATCTGAACGCGTTCGTCGCCGTGGCCGAGGAGCTGCACTTCGGCCGGGCCGCCAAGCGGCTCCAGATGGCCCAGCCCCCGCTCAGCCAGCAGATCCGGCAGCTGGAGAAGGAGCTCGGCGTCCAGCTCTTCCGGCGCAACACCCGCTCGGTACGGCTCACCAGCGCGGGGGAGTCGTTCCTGGAACCGGTACGGACGGTCCTGGACGACCTCGACACCGCGGTACGGGCCGCCCGGTCGGCGGGCCGCGGTGAGTACGGCCGGGTCACCATCGGTTTCGCCGGCGCCTCCAGCCACGAGACGCTGCCCCAGCTCACCCGCGCCGTGCGCGCCGCCCACCCCGGCCTCGAACTCGTCATGACCGGCCAGACGTACGCCAACGTCGCGCTGTCCCGGGTCGCCGACGGCACGCTCGACCTCGGGTTCGTCCGGCTGCCGGTGACCCAGCCGGGAGTGGCCTACCGGGTGATCGACGAGGAGGAGCTGCTGTGCGCCCTGCCCTCCGACCACCCGCTCGCCCAGCGGGAGACGGTGCCGATCGGGGTCCTGGCCGAGGAATCGTTCGTCTCGTTCCCGGCCAACACCGGCTCCACCGTGCGCGACGCGATGGTCGAGGCGTGCGAGGGCGCCGGGTTCAACCCGCGGGTGGTCCAGGAGGCCCCCGACTCGTACACGATCCTGGCGCTGGTCGCCGCCGGAGTCGGTGTGACCCTCACGGTCACCTCGTGCCAGCACATCCAGCAGAACGGGCTCGTCTACCGTCCCCTCGCCGGACCGCCCATCCGCCGTCAGGCGGCCCTGGCCTGGCGTGCCGACAATCCCTCCGCCGCGCTGCGCGCCGTGCTCGCCGTCGCCGAGGAGGCCCTGCCGACGCCGTCGCGCTGAACGGGGCGAGGGCCCCATTGAGACGGGTCACGTCTCGAACCAGGGTGAATTCGATATTGGACCGACTCAGTCGCCGGATGCGATGGTCGCCCACATACCCGCACCGTCCCCGCCGCCCCTCGCGAAAGGCCCTGCCGTGCCCGACCCGCTCGATGTCGTCATCTGCGAACCGCTGCGCACCCCCATCGGCCGTTTCGGCGGGGCGTTCGCGCAGCAGACACCGGCCTCGCTCGCCGCGCGTGTCATCGCCGAGGTCGTCGCCCGTACCGGTATCGATCCGGACCGGGTCGACGAGGTGATCCTCGGGCACGCCTACCCGTCCGCCGAGGCGCCGGCCATCGGCAGGGTCGCCGCCCTGGACGCGGGGCTCCCCGCGACCGTCACCGGCGCCCAGATCGACCGGCGCTGCGGGTCCGGCCTCCAGGCCGTGCTCGACGCGGCGATGCAGATCCGGGCCGGCTTCAGCGAGGTCGTCATCGCGGGCGGCGTCGACGTGATGAGCGCCGCCCCCTACTACACGCACGACGGGCGCTGGGGCATCAAGGGCCCCGGCCTCCAGCTCCACGACGCGCTGGCCCGGGGCCGGGTCACCGCGGGCGGCGTCAACCACCCCGTCCCCGGCGGCATGATCGAGACCGCGGAGAACCTGCGCCGGGAGTACGGGATCAGCCGCGCCGACCAGGACGCGCTGGCGCTGCGCTCGCAGCAGCGCGCCGCACGTGCGGCAGCCGAGGGCCGGTACGGGGCGGAGACCGTCCCCGTCACCGTACGGACCCGCAAGGGCGAGACGTCGGTGACCGCGGACGAACACCCCCGCCCCGACACCACCGCCGAGCAACTCGCCGGGCTCCGCCCGATCATGGGCAAGTCCGACCCCGGGGCGACCGTCACCGCGGGCAACGCGAGCGGCCAGAACGACGCGGCCGCCGCCTGCCTGGTGACGGGCGCGGCCACCGCCGAACGCCTGGGACTGACCCCGCTCGTCCGGCTGGTCTCGTTCGCGCGGGCGGGAGTACCCGCCGCGACCATGGGCATCGGCCCCGTCCCGGCCACCCGTGCGGCGCTCGCCCGCGCCGGACTCACCCTGGCCGACCTCGACCTGATCGAGCTCAACGAGGCGTTCGCCGCGCAAGTGCTCGCCTGTACGCGGGAACTGGGTCTGGGCGACACCGATCACGAGCAGCGGATCAACGTCAACGGATCCGGAATCTCCCTCGGCCACCCGGTCGGCGCCACCGGCGCCCGCCTCCTCGCCACGCTCACCCACGAAATGCACCGCCGTGAGTCCCGCTACGGGCTGGAGACGATGTGCATCGGCGGCGGCCAGGGCCTGGCAGCCGTCTTCGAGCGCATCGCGTCCTGACACACCGGACCGGGTCGCCGCGGTGACCTGTCACACCGCAGGGCGTGGTGGCACAGGACGCCGCGTCCCGCACTGTGACATGTCACGCCGCCACGCGACGACATGTCACATTGCACCCCGATCCCCGCGCCCTCCCCCCTCCCCTGTTCCTCCTCATCAGCACCGAGAACTACGGCCTCGCGATGCTCGGTGTCGCCGTCGCCACGATCCCGCACTGCCTCTACTACGCGGCCCTCGCGGGCATGCTCGCCAGCCGCTTCCCCGCTCACCTGCGGTACGCCGGCATCTCTCTGTGCTACCAGCTCTGCGGCACCCTGCTGGGCGGGACGACCCCGATCATCGGCCAGTTCCTGCTGAACCGGACCGGTTCGATCGCCGCCGTCATCGCGTACGCGGTCTTCCAGGCCGTGCTGACCCTGGGCTGCATGCTGCTGCTCCTCAAGCGCCCCAACCACGACGAGCAGGCGGCCGAACCGGTGGCCGCGTCCCCCGCCACCGCCCGCGTATGTGTCCGGGGACCACCAGTGGATCCACACCGACGTGGAGCGGGCCGCGAACGGACCGTACGGACGGACCATC
This sequence comes from Streptomyces sp. NBC_01237, assembly GCF_035917275.1. NCBI lineage: Bacteria > Bacillati > Actinomycetota > Actinomycetes > Kitasatosporales > Streptomycetaceae > Streptomyces > Streptomyces sp. NBC_01237. The sequence continues at coordinate 7,223,110 of NZ_CP108508.1, forward strand.
GCCCACGGGTACATGGTCCTCAGTTGGGGCATCCCGATGTTCGGCGAACTGCTCCAGGTACGAGGAGTGGGCCGGGACCTCAACTATGGGGTGAACCGCGTCCGTTACCCGACGCTCGTCCCGGTCGGCGGCCGGGTCCGGCTGCACGCCTCGGTCACCGAGGTCAGGGAGGTCGCGAGCGGCGGCGTTCAGATGACCCGGGCGTTCACCTTCGAGCTGGAGGCATCCGCGAGACCGGCCTGCGTGGCGGAGTCGCTGACGCGCTTCTACCCGTAGAAGCGCCACGAACCCGCCTCCCCCCCGACCTGGCGTCCAGCACCTCCGAAACCCCGCGCCCCGGCCCGGAAACCCCGCGCCCCGGCCCCGGCTATCCCAACTCCCCGTACAAGTAGTGCCGCGTCCCCGCCAAGGCGGCCCGGCACCACGCGTCCACGTCGTCCTGGTCCATCGCCGCCCAGTCGGGGGTCTCCTCCACCTGGGCGCGCCCCAGCCTGCGCCCCAGCTCCACCAGGTGGGCGCCCACAGCGGTGCGTTCGTCCGCGTACCGCTCCAGGGCCTCGGCCGGTGACGCGGCGCCCCGCAGCGCCCGCTCCAGGGCGCGCGCGTCCTGGAGTGCCTTGACCGCGCCGCTGGCCGTGTGCGGCCGGGTGACCCCCGCCGCGTCCCCGGCCAGCAGGAACGGGGACCGTGCGGTGCGGGGGACCTGGATGTCGACGACCGGGTGGCAGGCCATGGCGACATGCTCGCCACGCGCGACGATGTCGGCCCAGGCCGCCGGGAAGTGCTCATCGGCGATATCGCGTACGTACGTCCCGACATCGACGCCCGACGCGGGCGGACGGCCGTAGATGGCGTACGCCAGCAGCCGGTCGCGGGACTCGCCGCGCCGCGTGACGCCCCCGGAGCCGGCCGGGATCAGATAGAAGATCCCGTGACCGCCCCGGAAGCAGAGGGTGACCCATGCCTCGCGCAGCAGCTCCAGCTCCCGCCGATGACCGGCGAGGGTGCTCAGCGCGATGGTGCCGCGCCACACCCGATACCCGGCGGGTGTCGGACGCAGCCCGGGTGCCAGCAGCTGACGGGTCGGCGATTCGTGCCCGTCGGCTCCCACGACGATGTCGTACAACTCCTCCCCGTCCGCGGTACGGATCACCGCCCGCCCGGACGGCGCGTGCCCGACCCCGGTCACGGGCCGCCCCCGCAGGTAGCGAGCCCCGCCCGTGTTCGCGCGCAACGACCGCCACAACAGGCCCCAGTTGCACGGGGTCACCGCGGAGGCCTGCCGCGCGAACTCCCGCCCGGAGTACCGTCCCGGCTGCCGGGTGACCCAGATCCGGGACGCCACCGGGGCGGTCGGCATGGCCGCGTCCAGATATCCGGCCGCGACCAGTTCCTCGTGCAGGGGAGGCGGGATCACGATCCCGAACCCCCGGTCCTGGAGTTCGCCGTCGCTGCGCTCGTACACGGTGACGTCCGCACCGGCCCGGATCCCCGCGACGGCCATCGCGCAACCGGCGATGCTGCCGCCGACCACCCCGATCCGCAAGGCTGTTGTCGCCACGCCGCCACCACCTTCGCCGGCTCGCCCTGGGAGACGCTGAACCCGCACATCGTCCCACTCGACGGCCGGTCGCGCGGCCCGCTGTGGACATCGCCCGGGTGCGGGCGGCGAGGCGCCGGGTCTCAGACCTCGATGCCGTCGCGGGCGCGGGCTTCGGAGATCCGGCGTCTGACCGGGGCGTAGTGCTCGCCCAGTGAGGTGATGAAGCCGGGGATGTCGCCCGCTCGTGCGGCGTCCACGATGTTCTGGTGGGCGGTGATCGTTTCCGTCTCGTCGGCGTGTGTGAAGCCGTCCAGGTGCGGCGCGACGATCGCGTACACGTCCCAGAAGGCCATCGAGAGCCGGCCGATCAGATCGTTTCCGAGCGGGGCGACGAGCAGGGCGTGGAAGGCGCGGTCCGCCTCCACGAAGCCGGTCCCCTCGCCCGCGCCGGTCTCGCGCATCGTCGCGACCAGGGCGTCCAGCCCGTCGAGTTGCTCCGGTTCCAGCAGCGAGACGATCCGATCGGCCGTGCCGCGCTCGAACAGTTCGCGTACGTCGACGAGGTCGGCCAGCACCTGGAAGTCATCGCCGGGGGAGAGCAGGCCACGGAAGGTCAGGCTCTCCACCAGGGCGGACAGGCTCAGCCGCCCGACGTACGTGCCGTGCCCGTGGCGCACCTCGACGATGTCGAGCGCGGCGAGGATCTTGACCGCCTCGCGGATGCTGGAGCGGCTGGCGCCGAGCGCCTCGCACAGGGCCGGCTCGGTGGGCAGCGGGTCCCCGGGGCGCAGCTTCTCCTCAAGGATGTAGCGCTTGATGCCGTCGACGACTTCCTGCCGGAGCAGCGTCCGGCCGGACCGGGTGCCGGACATAGGTGAACTCCCCGCCTCGTGAACCCGTTCGATCATCGAACGACGGCACCACGCTATCAAGGCGTCAGATATCAGACATCCGTTGACCGGGAACCTCGGTGTCGCCCCTCGCACGCGAAGGGTCCGGCAGAACAGCGTCAGCTGTCCTGCCGGACCCTTCGTCGACCGGACGGGCCGGTCTCAGCCCCGCGAACCGCGGGTGCGGCGCATCAGGATCGCCCCGCCGAGCAGCAGCCCGGCGCTGGCACCGGCGGCCAGGCCGAGACCGGCGGAACCGGTTTCGGCGAGGTGCGCGCCCGGCTGGTTCGGCCGGGGGGTGTCGTTCGGCGGCGTGTGGACCGGCGGCTCGTTGGCGGGCGGCTCGTTCGTCGGCGGCTCGTCGACCGGAGGTTCGTCGACGGGCGGCTCGTCGACCGGGGGCTCATCGACCGGCGGCTCTTCGGTCGGCGGCTCCTCCGTGGGCGGCTCTTCGGTCGGAGGGTGGTGGTGGTCCGGGCCGCTCACGTTCGCGCACTCGTTGCCGAAGGTGGGGTTGAGCAGTCCGACGACGTTGACGCCGTTGCCGCAGGCGTTGACCGGGACATCCACGGGTGCCTGGACCAGGTTCCCCGACAGGACGCCCGGGGAGTGGGCCGCCACACCTTCGGCGCCGGCTCCGCTCTGGCCCCCGTGGCCACCGGAGTCCACGTTCTTGCAGGCGTTGCCGAACGCCGGGTTCAGCAGGGCGATCACATTGACCGTGTTGCCGCACGCGTTGACCGGGATGTGCACCGGCACCTGGACGGCGTTGCCGGAGCCGACCCCCGGCGAGCCGACAGCGGCACCCTCGGCCGAGGCGTCGGCGTGCGCGTAGCCGCCCGCCGCGGACAGGATGCCCGACGCCGCAGCCATAACGATCATACTTTTATTCAAGACCTGTCGCATTAATTGCCCTTCCTTAGGACACTTCGCATGGGCGATTCGCCCGCGGAATCGTCGGGCGGTGCCGCTTCCTCCGTCGAGGCCGTGTGCTCCGGCGGAGGTCATTCCGAAAGCTGTTGACCAAGTGCGCGCTGGACGTCACCCATAACGACCGAGAGTTGTGGGGGAAACTTGGAAGTCAGTGGAAATTCTGTAATCATCCGAACGGATGACGCACAGGCGTTTGTGTCCTGGTCCGGGCGGTGAGGGAATTGGTAGAAGGATCAAAGGTATTCGGGGGATCGGTTCCCCGAGGGTGTCCGCGTCGAGGGTGGGCGGGGGCGTCCACTTCTCGGACGTCCGGCGGTGAACACCCCGTCGAAGGGTCGCAATTCCTTCACGAATCGCCTTCACGGCGATTGTCCCTGCCGATAGGACCGGGCCGGGCGGGGATTCGTCGCACGCGTGGCCAAGGGATCACCCGGACGGGGTGGACATCGGGCGTGCCTCAGGTCAATGCGCCCCGAGCGCCAGGCATTCGAGTGAATGCAGAGAACCAATTGCCGGGTCGTGAGTTGGTCAGGGGGCTCCGGTACGGGGCAACCGGATACGAGAAGGGTTCATCGTGATCAAGAAGGTTCTGGCTACGGGCGCTGTCGCCGCCTCCATCCTCGGTCTCGGCGCGTCGCAGGCCATGGCGATCGGCGACAACGGCGGCACGACCTCGATCAACGGCAACGGCGCCTCGCAGGCCTACGGCAACGCCGAGACCCACGGTGACTGGAGCCCGCAGTTCGGTCTCATCCAGGGCTCGCTCAACAAGCCCTGCATCGGTCTGCCGCTGAAGGCCAACGCCGGTTCGCTCATCGGCCTGGTGCCGATCTCGGTTCAGGACATCAACGTCCTGTCCTCGCCGCAGAACCAGCAGTGCACCGAGAACTCCACCCAGGCCAAGGGTGACGAGGCTCTGTCGCACATCCTGTCCAGCATCCCGATCCTCTCCGGCAACGGTGCCCACAACGGCTGATCAGCCGCACCGACCAGGCCCGGACCGCCGGCGTTCCTCCACCGAGCGGACCGGGCCTGTTGCTGTATGCGCGGGCATCCGTATGTCTGCTCGTCATATGAGCCTCCCCGTGGCGTGGATCGACTGATAGCTGCGTCATTCGGGCGGTTCCCGAGAATCTGCTCACGGAAGAGTTTCGATCTCGGCCGTTAATCGTTACGAATTACAGCGTCGGAGTCGCGAGCACTCAGCATCACGCTCGGGCGGTACGAAAGTCGTATCGCTCCGGACTCCCCCGCAGAAAGGGACGAAAGTGAAGTACACCAAGATTGCCGCCGTCGCCGCCGGAACCCTCATGGCGCTGGGCTTCGCCGCTCCGGCCATGGCCGACGCGGGCGCCGAGGGCATCGCCGTGGGCTCCCCGGGCGTGCTGTCCGGCAACGTCGTGCAGATCCCGGTCCACATTCCGATCAACGCCTGCGGTAACACCGTGAACGTTGTCGGTCTGCTGAACCCGAGCTTCGGCAACACCTGTATCAACGCCTGAATGGTGACTGGTTGAGCCGTCGGCCCAACCACGGTCGGCCCCGGATCGGCGCACGTCGATCCGGGGCCTTCCCCTTTTCCCCGTGCACCTCTCGTGCAGACTTCGTCCCGGACTCATTGTCCGGCCTCATGGGGGCGGGAAAAATCTGCGGCCGCACAGTTTCCCGTTCATGGTCGGATCGTTATTCACGGCAAAGCGGCAGAAGTCACAGGTAAAGAGACCTTGTGTGCGGCACGGGAACGTGACCGAAACAGATGCCGCGCAGAAGGGAACCAGAAGTGAAGTACGCGAAGACCGCCGCGCTCGTTGCCGGTTCCATGGTCGCCCTCGGAACGGCTGCTCCCGCTTTCGCCGTGACGGACACGGCCCCCAACTTCAGCCTCGACAGCGGCCTGAACCAGGTCATGGCCAGTGCCCCGCAGGCGGTGGACCCGCTGATCGACACGGTCGGCGGTGCCGCCGAGGCGGTACACAAGGAGGGCACCGTCGGCAAGCTGGCGAACGGGGCCACCGGTGTGGCCGAGACCGCCGCTCCGCTGCTCGGCGGGTTGCCCCTCGGCGGCTGACCGTCGTACGGCGCAGTTCTCCACCGCTTCACATTCTCTCCGGTGCCCGGTTCCGTGAATTCTTCGGATTCACGGAAGAAATAAGCATCGTTCGAGTGAATGAGCACAACCAATCCCCGCCGGACAGAGTTGATCAGGACGCTCCGGATAGGCGGGCAAAAGATTATCCCACGAAGGGCTTTTTCATGATCAAGAAGATTCTGGCCTCGGCAGCCGTAGCTGCTTCGGTCGTCGGTGTCTCCGCTGCTGCGGCCCCCTCCGCCATGGCCATCGGCAACGACGGCGGCACCACGTCGATCAACGGCAACGGCGCCTCGCAGGCGTACGGCAACTCCGCCACCCACGGTGACTGGAGCCCGCAGTTCGCCCTCATCCAGGGTTCGCTCAACAAGCCCTGCATCGCCCTGCCGGCCAAGGCCAACCTCGGCTCGCTCATCGGCCTGGTGCCGATCACGGTCCAGGACCTCAACGTCCTGTCCTCGCCGCAGAACCAGCAGTGCACCGAGAACTCCACCCAGGCCAAGGGTGACGAGGCTCTGTCGCACATCCTGGACAACATCCCGATCCTCTCGGGCAACGGTGTCGGCAACAACTGAGGCCGCGTAACTCCGGACCCCCGGCGCTGAGTTCCCCGGGCTTACGGGGGGCGGCCGGGAATCCGCCTGTCCGCAGTGCCTGATCACGCGTGGGGCCAGCCCATCCGTACGGCGACCGTTCTTCGGCAGCCCGGATGCGCTGGCCCTTCGTCGTGCCCGCGGCGGGTGATTGGTCCGGATGCCGCAGTACGGGCCGACGTTCGCTCCCGGTCCGGGTAGGGCCTCTGCATGGACCAGTACGACAGACGTCAACCACCCAGCGGGCAGCAGCCCGCGCAGGACAGCACACCGATCTACGACCGGCTCGTCGCCGAGTGGCGGGCGGCGGGGCGGAGCCCCGGAGCGGACGCGCCCCACCAGCCCGCGGAGAGCCGCGGTGGCCGTTTCGTCCCCGCGGCGCGTACCTCCGGCGAGGCCGCCGGGACATGACCGCGCGGCGTCGACCTTGCGCCGGATCACACCCATTTGAGTGGTACTGCGCAACCGATCCCGTCGGCGGCGGTTGTTCAGTACGTTCCACAACGGGACGCTCCGAAAGGTGAAGCTTGATGAAGAAGATGATGGCCGGCGCGGCAGTGGCTGTGTCCCTGATCGGTCTGTCCGCGGCCGCGGCTCCCACGGCCATGGCGATCGGCAATGACGGTGGCACCACGACGCTCAACGGCAATGGCGCCTCGCAGGCCTTCGGCAACAGCGTGACCAAGGGTGACTGGAGCCCGCAGAACCAGCTCGTCCAGGGCACGCTGAACAAGCTCTGCATCGGGCTGCCTGCCAAGGTCAACGTCGGTTCGCTCATCGGCCTGGTGCCGATCACGGTCCAGGACGTCAACGTCCTGTCCAACCCGCAGAACCAGCAGTGCGCCGACAACTCCACCCAGGCCAAGGGCGACGAGCCGCTGTCGCACGTCCTGGACGGCATCCCGGTCCTCTCGGGCAACGGCGTCGGCAACAACTGACACCACTGAGTGCGGGCGGCCCGGAGGATCTCCCTCCGGGCCGCCCGTGTGTGTCACCACGGCACCGCACATGACGATGCCCACCACTCCACGGGGGGTGGTGGGCATCGTCATGTGCGGGCGGGGCGGCCAGGGGTCAGGCCAGGGCGCGTACGGGCAGGAGGCAGTGGGCGGAAGTCCGCACGACGTCCTCGTTCGCCGCGAAGGCCCGCAACTGCTCCTCGCTGACCGGCTGTCCCGGCACCGCCTCGGGCCACGGCCGGGTGGCGAACATCCCGTACACCTGGCCCTGCGACTCGGCGGCGGCCAGCCACTCCGCGGGGACGGTGTACTGCGCCTTGAGGTGCGGCATCGTCAGGACGGCCTGGCCGGCCTGGACGAGCAGCTTCACCTGGAGTCCCGGCGTCTCGGTGGCGTCCTGGACGCCACCGCCGACCTGAAGGCCCGCGCGCGTCAGGGCCGTGCGCAACGCGGCCTCGCCGACCTCCGGGCCGTCCTGCCCGTCGCCCAGCGAGTAGGTGAGAAGGAAGGCGACATCGTGCTCCTGGTCGGGGTGTCCGCCGCTCCAGCCGATGAGGATCTGGGTGCCCAACTGGGCTTGTGTGAACGTGCCGGTGGCGGTCTGGGGTGAGGTCATGCTCGGCACCCTAACGGCCCGAGACCGGACGTTGTGCACCCGTTTCACCTGATCGAGGGAGATCTGCGGGTATCTCCGACGAATACCTCGCCGCGGCCCTCGCGAAGGCCGTACCGGGTGCCGGTGGAAAACCTGTTGACGCTGCCGGGCGGGGGCGGGCTATGGTGTGCAACGTTCCGCACAGCGGGGCGACATACCGCAAGGAACCAGGAGGTGAGGACATTGATGACTGTCGTTGCGATGGGCGCTGCCCACAACCAGAAGAGCATCGTTCTCACCCCCCGTGGCCACCGGCTGACCTTCTCCTGAACTTTCCCACGCCGAGCGCGTGGTGCCGGGGCCGCCCTTGTGAAGGGTTTCCCTTGTCTTTCCCGATTCTTCCGGTTCCGTCCTCGTCGCACCCGCTGGCTCCTTACGGCTGGGACGACGACTGGGCGGCCGCTTTCGCCCCGTACGCCGAGCAGGGCCTCCTGCCCGGCCGCGTGGTGCGGGTCGACCGCGGTCAGTGCGACGTGGTCACCCCCGACGGCACACTCCGTGCGGACACCGCGTTCGTGGTGCCCCGCGACCCGATGCGGATCGTCTGCACCGGGGACTGGGTCGCCCTCGACCCCGACGGCGACCCCCAGTTCGTACGGACGCTGCTGCCGCGGCGTACCGCCTTCGTCCGCTCGACGTCCTCGCAGCGTTCCGAAGGGCAGGTGCTCGCCACCAACATCGATCACATCGCCATCTGCGTCTCGCTCGCGGTCGAGCTCGACCTCGGGCGGCTGGAGCGCTTCCTCGCGCTCGCCATGTCCAGCTCCAGCGGTGACGCGCTGCTGGGGGACGGCACCGCGGCCCGGCGGACCGATCCGCAGCCGATCGTGCTGCTCACCAAGGCCGACCTGGTGCCGGACGTGACCACCCTGTCCCACCTCGTCCAGGACATCGAGGCCGTCGCACCCGGAGTGCAGGTACTGCCGGTCAGCTCCGCCACCGGCGAAGGGCTCGACGTGTTCGCCGCCGTGGTCTCCGGCGGTACGAGCGTGCTGCTCGGGCTCTCCGGCGCGGGCAAGTCGACCCTCGCCAACACGCTGCTCGGCGAGGACGTGATGGAGGTGCAGGCCGCCCGCGACGTCGACGGGAAGGGCCGGCACACCACCACGACCCGCAACCTCCTCGTCCTGCCGCACGGGGGCGTCCTCATCGACACCCCCGGGCTGCGCGGGGTCGGACTGTGGGACGCGGAGGCCGGGGTCGGCCAGGTCTTCTCGGAGATCGAGGACCTCGCGCGGCACTGCCGCTTCCAGGACTGCGCCCACGAGGCGGAGCCCGGCTGCGCGGTCCTGGCCGCCACCGAGGACGGGTCGCTGTCCGAGCGGCGCCTCGACAGCTACCGCAAGCTGCTGCGCGAGAACCAGCGCATCGTGGCCAAGACCGACGCCCGGGTGCGCTCCGAGCTCCTGCGGGACTGGAAGCGCAAGGGCGCCGAGGGGAGGGCGGCGATGCAGGCCAAGCGCGGCCGGGTGCGATAGTCGCCACCGGCCGGTTCGACGTCCGAAAACCGCGAGTGCGGCAGCGGCGGCTGCCGCACACTGGACGGTGTGATGGACGAAGAGACCAGGTACGAGGCGGTGAGCAGCCGCGACGCACGGTTCGACGGCGAGTTCTTCTTCGCCGTCGTGACCACCGGCATCTACTGCCGGCCGAGCTGCCCCGCCGTCACCCCCAAGCGTGCGAACGTACGGTTCTACCCGACCGCGGCCGCCGCCCAGGGCAACGGCTTCCGGGCCTGCAGACGCTGCCGCCCGGACGCCGTACCCGGCTCCGCGGAGTGGAACGTACGCGCCGATGTGGTCGGCCGGGCCATGCGGATGATCGGCGACGGGGTGGTGGACCGGGAAGGCGTTCCCGGTCTCGCCTGCCGCCTCGGCTACAGCCCCCGGCAGGTCCAGCGCCAGCTGAACGCCGAACTGGGCGCCGGCCCCGTCGCGCTCGCCCGTGCCCAGCGCTCGCACACCGCCCGGGTCCTGCTCCAGACCACGGGCCTGCCGGTCACCGAGATCGCCTTCGCGGCCGGATTCGCCAGTGTGCGCCAGTTCAACGACACGATCCGCCAGATCTACGCCCGTACGCCCAGCTCCCTGCGGACCGAGGCCGGAACCGGCCTCGGAGCGGGGGCGCGGGAGGGGCGCCGGGCCGGAATCCCCCTGCGGCTCGCCCACCGCGGCCCGTACGCCGCCCGGCAGGTGTTCGATCTGCTCGGTACCGCGACCGTGGCAAGGATCGAGGAGATCAGCGGGCCGTCCGGCCGCCGGACCTACCGGCGCACGCTGCGGCTGCCCTACGGCGCGGGCATCGTCGCCGTCGACGAGGCGTCCCCGGGGCCCTGGCTGGAGGCCCGGATCCAGCTGACCGACCTGCGCGACCTCACCACCGCCGTACAGCGGCTGCGCCGGCTCCTCGACCTGGACGCCGATCCGTACGCCGTCGACGAGGCGCTCGGCGCCCACCCCCGGCTCGCGCCGCTCGTCGCCGCGCGGCCGGGGCTGCGCTCGCCGGGCACCGCGGACCCGGAGGAGTTCGCCGTACGGACGCTGGTGGGGCGGGCACGGGCCGAGGAGTTGGTGGAGCGGTACGGGAAGGTGCTGGACGTGCCGTGCGGCGGGCTCACCCATGTGTTTCCCGAGCCCGGAGTGCTGGCCGGTGCCGTGGAGGAACCCGCGCTGGTGGCCCTGGCGGCCGCGCTGGCCGACGGGGACGTACGGCTGGACGCCGGGGCCGACCGGGACGAGGCGGAGCGGGCGCTGCTCCGGCTGCCGGGGATGGATCCGCGGACCGCGGCGCTCATCCGGATGCGGGCGCTCGGTGATCCCGACGTGGACCCGGACGCGGCGCGGGGCGCCGGGACGACGCAGTCCTGGCGGCCGTGGCGGTCGTACGCCGTGCGTCACCTGGAGCTGGACGCGGCCCTGGCGCCGTCCCCGCAGTGACGGCGCCCGGGTCCGCGGTGGCGCGTCCGTGCGCGCTCAGGCCGGCTCGTCCAGGCCCCGGCTGTGCACCTTCCCCGGGTGGACGCGGATCAGCTCCCCGTCGAAGTGCGGGCCGAGGCCGTGCGGTCCGACGAGCAGTTCGGCCTCGCCCCTGATGCCGACGCCCCGGGACGTGGGCCCCGCCGTCCGGCGGGCTCAGGCGGGCAGGCCCCAGCGCGGTGTGTCCCCGTCGGACGCGACCGGGCGGATCGTCAGGTCCGGGCGGTCGCCCCGTGCGGTGATCAGCGCGGATTCACCCTTGCGCAGCTCGATCCGTACGGTGCCGGGCGCGACCTCCGTATGACGCAGCGGCCGTCCGCGCCGGTCGCGGATCTCGACGCGCCCCTCGATGCCGTGGCGTACGACGCAGGGCGCGCCCGCCTCGCTGGTCAGCCGGAGCCAGCGGGTCCGGCCCGCCTCCCGTACCGCGCTGAGGAGGAACGCCCCCTGGGTGCGGAAGTCGTGGACGGTCAGGTCCTGCCAGGCGGCGGGCAGCGCGGGGAACACCCTGATGACGTCACCCCAGGACTGGCACACCATGTCGTGCAGCGACTGGGCGGCGGAGAGCGGGGTCTCGATGACCGGGCCCGACTCCTTGTACATGGTGTTCGCCTGGATGAACCGGCCCATCAGCTCACCGAGGTACTTCAGCGCGTCCTCGCCCTTGCCCAGCAGCGCGGACATCGACGCGGCGCCGGTGAAGGTGTAGCCCTGGAGCGCGCCTTCGAAGCCGACCCAGTGGGCGAGGGACTTCTCGATCAGGGTGCGTTCCCCGGCGGTGGCACCGGTGATCTCGTACAGCGGGTAGACCGCGAGCATGTGCGAGTAGTGGCGGTGGGACTTCGCGAACGGCACTCCGGCACCGATCATGAAACCGTCGCCGTCGACCGGATACGGGGCGAGCCTGGCCAGGACCTCCTGCCAGCGGGCGGTCAGCGGGTCGCGCACGCCGAGTTCCCGCGCGGACTCGACCAGGGTGCGGCAGCCCCAGCGGAGCAGCATCAGGTCGTAGTTGCAGTCCGGCGCGTTCACGCCGTACTCGGGCGAGAACGTGGCCGGGAGATGCAGCTTCCCGTCCGCGCCCGGCGTGAGGAAGTGGAGGTAGTAGTTGACCGCCTTGCGCAGCAGTGGGAAGAGCGTGTCGCGCAGGATCGACCGGTCCATGGTGTGCCGGTAGGACAGCCAGACGTTGTGCAGCGCCCAGGTCAGATTGCCGACCTCGGGGGTGGGCTCGTCCCGGCCGGGGATGCCGACGCCGTAGCCGCCCTCGGCCACCGCGGCGCCGTTGACCAGTTGGGGGTCGGTGGTACGGGGGATACCGGCCGAGTCCGCGCGGTAGGGCGCGGACACCTCGCGGGAGAGCTGGTCGCGGAATTCGCTCAGGGCACGGGTGACCGCGTCGAGTTCGAGGTGGTTGGAGCCGTGGATCAGCCAGTACTCCAGCTGGACGTTGAGGTTCCACCAGGTGTTGGGCCAAGGGGTGGGCTCCAGCCAGGGCCCCGAGGTGGCCATCACCGGGGCGTCCCTGCGCGCCGCCGAGGCGGTCTTGTACAGCTGGATCCAGTAGAAGCGCTGCAGCCGGGCATCGGGCAGCGAGAGGAAGCTCTTCCGGTAGAACCGGTCCCACCACGCCCGGTGGGGCCGCGCCAGCAGCGCGTACGGGAGGGCCGATGCGGTCCTCACCGTACGCAGCGCCCGGTCCCGGGCCGTGGTCCGCGGGTGGGAGTGCGTGACCGTGACGTACAGCGTCCGCACATCGCCGCGGGCGTGGTCCCGCCAGGCGGTGGCGTGCTGCCCGCCCGCGAGCAGCGGCTGGACGGCCGCGGTCACCTCGCCGTGCCGTTCGACGACGGCCGGGGGATTGCCGGTGTAGCCCTCCGGGAGCGGCTTGAACGCGGCCCGCGGACTGATCGCTTCCGCGGGGTGGAAGACCCAGCCGAACCCCTGCTCACCCGCGTCGGGGGTGACCTCGACGGCGAGCACATCGCTGGAGGAGTGCACGAGGGCGCGGAGTTTCAGAGTGCCCTCGGTGGTGGTGACGGTGCCTTCGAGCTCGGCGGTGCGCAGCCGCATCCACCACTCGACACCGGTGATCGTGCCGACCGGCTCCAGGGTGAAATGGCCGATCGGGAGCCGGGCGAGGCCGAAGAGCGAACCGAACTCCGGGCGGTGGTCCTGGACCTCGGAGTGCTGGACGTTGAAGCGGATGGCGTTGCTCTGTGCGCCCGGTTCGGCATAGATCCCCGAGCCGAGGCGGCCGTTGCCGAGATACGGGCCCTCGTACCAGGTCTTCGGCAGCTTCCGCCAGAGCAGGTCGGCGTCGTCCAGGACGGTGCGCCAGCTGTCGGCGGGGGCGTGCACGGTGGCGGGGGCGTGCGCGGTCGTGGAGGGGGACGGCGCGGTGGCGCCGACCGCGGCGGTGGCGGTTCCTGCCACCAGCGCGCCGCCGAGCGCGGTGCCGGTGGCGAGAACGGCCCTTCGGGAGGGGGAGGAGGGCACGGGGGCGTCGGCAAAGGGACGGGACTCCGGCTGAGCGGCAATGGCGGCGGACGGTTCCGGTGCTGTGGGCAAGGCGTCTCCTGGCGGCTCGTACGCAGGCGTGAGCACATCAATTCATCCGAGCTATATCTCCAGGGAAGGTAGGCAGGTGGTGTCTGTGCGTCAATAGGTGTGCAGAGATCGGATGTGTATCCGTGGCTCTGGACAGTGTTCAGCCATGAGTCCATGCCGGTACGCGGAGTGGCGCGGCTCAGCTCAGGATCACCGCGCCCAGCCAGGCGCCCGCCACCAGCAGACAGGCGAACAGCTCCACCAGCACCGAGTAGCCGGTCGCCCGCATCACCGAGCGGACCGAGGCCCAGCCCGCTCCCCGGCTGCCGAGCCGCAGCCGCTCGGCACCGTAGATCGCACCGACGTACCCCACGACCCCGCCCACCACCGGCAGCACGAAGAACCCCACGATCGCCGCCACCCCACCGATCATCAAGCTCTTGCGGGGCGCCCCCGACTCACCGGGGCGGCGGGGTGGCAGCAGCGGTCTCAGGGCCTGGTTGAGCAGCAGTACGACGGTTGCGCCGATCAGTACGCCCCAGGCGGCCGGCGCCTGGTCCGTCAGAGCCCACCAGAGCACCGCTGCCCACACGATCGCCTGCCCCGGCACGCCCGGCACCAGCACGCCGACCAGTCCGAGCAGCATGACCAGGCCGACGGCGACGAGCTGCCACACACTCATCTGACCAGCGTGCCGGAGACCGCCGGGTTACGCCCGTCAGCGCAGCCCCGGCCACCTGCGCGGACTCCTGGACGGACGCCTGTTCGGGAGCGCTTCGGGGCGGGCCGGGGAGCAGCTTGAGCAGCCGTTCCGGGGCCGTCCCGGGGAGCGGGCTCCGGGAGCCGTTTCGGCAGCCGCTTCGCGGGCCTGGAACAGGAGTCCGCGGGCCGGGGCGGTCTCAGGCGCGCGGGGTGCGGGACACCCAGCCCCGTTCGTACGCGTGCCAGCCCAGCTGGAGCCGCGTCGAGACCCCTGTCAGCTCCATCAGCCCCTTCACCCGCCGCTGTACGGTCCGCAGCCCCAGGTCCAGCTGCTTCGCCACGCTCGCGTCCGTCAGCCCGGCCAGCAGCAGCGACAGGATCTCCAGATCCGTCGGATCGGGCCCGACCTCGTCCTCCCGTACCCACCCGGACTCGCCCAGCCGCAGCGGCATGGCCTCCCGCCACACCGCTTCGAACAGCCCCATCAGCGACTCCAGCAGCCCGCTGGCATGGACGACCAGAGCGGCCGGTTCCGCGCCGCGCCCGGTCAGCGGCACCATCGCCAGGCCCGCGTCGGCGACGACCAGCTTCGTCGGCACCCGGTCCACCACCCGGCACTGCTCGTCACGGCTCAGCGCGGCCGACAGCTCCAGGATCCCGGACGGCAGCGACAGCACCTCGCGCTCCACGACCACCCGGAAGGACACCCCCCGCGTCGCCGCCCGCTCCTCGGACTCGTTGTCCATGCCGCTCACCGCGATCGGATTGCCGGTGACCAGCGCGCAGACCTCCGAGGTCGCCCCCAGCTGCAACTGATGGAAACGGTGCGCCACCGCACTCGCCCCGGTCACGACCTCCACCAGATCGTGCACCGCCGGCTCGCTCGCCTCCGCCCGGTACTCCTCCGCGAGCAGCGCCGACGCCAGCTCCGCCTGCTCCAGCTCGTGCCGCTGCTGGATCAGCAGGGCCCCCAGCGCCACCCCCGGAGGCGCCGCCACCCAGCGGCCGGGCCGCGCCGATGACTGGGCCGCCAGGCCCTGCTGCTCCAGCCTGCGCAGCGCCCGCTCGGTGTCCCCTTCGGGCAGCGCCAGCCGGTGCGCGAGGTCGGAGAGCTCCGCGGCCCCCGCCGCGACGAGTGCGCGGTACGCCGCTTCCTGTCGCTCGTCGAGACCTATCGCACCCAGCATCTCCGGCCCTCCCCGGGCGTTTGTGATCGCGCGCCGCCGCGCCTGCTCCGGCCGACCGGCCGTGGCGGGAAGAGGCCACGGCGTAAACCCGCCGTACACATCATCCCCCGTACCGGTGGCCCCTCTGTCAATGTGGCGCCACCGCAGTACCAACAACCTCTGGAATGTCGCCCCTTGGGATGCTTCATTCCGGATTGACCTGGGGAGAGCGATGCGCCCGATATCGCGTACGGCACTGGGAGCGGCGACCGCCGCCGTCCTCGCCGTCACCGCGATCGCACCGTCCGTGGCGGCGCCACCGGACGACGTGACCGCGAAGAGACCGCTGACCGGCAGTGCGGCCGCCGCCGCGAAGGGCGGGAAGCCGGTCACCGTGACCCTGGTCACGGGCGACAAGGTACGGGTGAGCACGGACAGTTCGGGCGCCGCGTCCGCCGCCGCGCTGCCCCGCGAGGACGGCACCGTACCCCTGGTGCAGACCCGGCAGTCCGGCAAGGACCTGTACGTCTACCCGGACACCGCCGTCGAGGCGCTCGCCGCGGGCACGGTCGACGAAGAACTCTTCAACGTCACCGGCCTGATCCGCCAGGGTTACGACGACGCGCACTCCACGACCGTGCCGCTGATCGCCACCTACCGGGCGGACACCGCACGCAGCGCGCCGCCCACCCCGCGCGGAGCCGAGCGCGGAGCGGTCCTCGATGTCATCGACGGCGTCGCGCTCCAGGCCGACAAGAAGCGGACCGACGACTTCTGGGCGGACCTCACCGCGCCCCGGTCGCGCTCCGCAGCCGGGCTCAAGAAGCTCTGGCTCGACCGCAAGGTCGAAGCCAATCTCGACAAGTCGACCAAGCAGGTCGGAGCCGACCTCGCCTGGGCGGCGGGCTACGACGGCAAGGGCACCAAGGTCGCCGTACTCGACACCGGCGCCGACGCCGAACACCCGGACCTCAAGGGCCGCATCACCGCCTCGGAGAACTTCACCGACTCCGACTCCACCGACGACCGCCAGGGCCACGGCACCCACACGCTGTCCACGGTCGGCGGCTCCGGCGCGGCGAGCGACGGGAAGAAGAAGGGCGTCGCGCCCGGCGCGGACCTCCTCGTCGGCAAGGTCCTCAACGACAGCGGGTCCGGCGCCGCCTCCTGGATCATCGCCGGAATGCAGTGGGCCGTCGACAACAAGGCCGATGTCGTCTCGATGAGCCTCGGCAGCGCGGCCCCCACCGACTGCACCGACCCGATGAGCCTGGCCGCCGAGGAACTCGGCCACAGCAAGGACACCCTGTTCGTGGTCGCGGCGGGCAACATCGGCCCGACGCTGAACACCGTCTCCTCGCCCGGCTGCGCCCCCAGCGTGCTGACCGTCGGCGCCGTCGACCGCGACGACTCCACCGCGAACTTCTCCAGCCGCGGCCCGGCGATCGGCTCGCACACCCTCAAGCCCGAGATCGCCGCTCCCGGCGTCGCCATCTCGGCCGCCGCGGCGGGTGGCCGCGGACCGTACGCCTACCAGTCGATGTCCGGTACGTCGATGGCCACCCCGCATGTCGCGGGCGCCGCCGCGATCGTGAAGCAGCGCCACCCCGACTGGACCGCCCAGCAGGTCAAGGCGGCCCTGGTCTCCTCCGCGAAGAGCGCCGTCCCCGGTGATGTGCGCGAGACCGGCGCCGGGCGACTCGATGTCGCGCGGGCCATCGACACGGCCGTCGTCGGATCCCCGGCCGTCCAGGGCGGCACGTTCAACTGGCCGCAGGACAGGAGCGACCGCACCACCGTCGACGTGCCCTACACCAACCTGGGCAAGAAGCCGGTCAAGCTGTCGCTGAAGGTCGCGGGCGTCACCGGGAACGACGGCTCGGCCGTCCGCTCCAGGATCGCCGAACTCGGCCGCACGTCCGTCACCGTCCCGGCCGGCGCCACGGTCCAAGTCCCCCTGGAACTGGACCCGGACGCACGCCTGGAAAGCAGCCAGTACGGCGATGTCACCGGACGCGTCCTGGCCACCGCCGACGGCGTCAAGGCCGCCACCCCGTTCTCCCTGTACGTGGCCCCCGAGACCGTCACCCTGCGCGTCAAGCTCATCGACCGCACCGGAAAGCCCGCCGACGGCGTCTCCTCGCTCGATGTCATCGGCACCGACACGGCATCCGGCGAACGGCGCTTCAACGAGGGCGCTGCCGACCAGACGTACCAGGTACGCCCCGGCGCTTACTTCGTCTCCAGCTTCATCGGCTCGCCCGACCCGAAGGACGCCACCGGGCAGCTCGTCGAGTCCGTCGGCTACCTCGCCAGGCCGCAGCTGAACGTCACCAAGGACACCACCGTGGTGCTGGACGCCCGCAAGGCGCACAAGCTCACGGTCAAGACCGAGGACCGGGCCGCCGAGACCCGCACCACCACCCTTGCCTTCGGGCGCTCGTGGGACGGGGCCTGGCTGCACTCCGGCTCCATATCCGGCAACCGAATCGTCAAGAACTACCTGGTCGACGTCCAGGGCAAGGCCCGTGACGGCGACTTCGAGTTCGACAGCTTCTGGCGCGCCTACGCCCCGCAGATCGAGAAGTTCTCCCTGGTCGGCGGACCGGCCCTGCATCCCCGCGCCGCGGGTACGGGTTCCGTCAACCTGGACGGCACCGGCCGGGCCGAGGTCGTCGACGCGGGCACCGGCACCCCCGCCGAGCTGGCGGCCGCCGGGGTCAAGGGCAGGATCGCCCTGGTGAAGGTCCCCGACGGCGCCGGCGTCACCACCCAGGCGAGCGCCGCCAGGACCGCGGGCGCCAAGGCACTCATCGTGCACCGCCCCTCCGCGGGTGACTGGCAGCCGGGCATCGGCTACGGCACCGCTCCGCTGCCGGTCCTCGGACTCACGTCCGACGAGGCCGCCGTCCTGACCGCCGCGCTGGCCAAGGGCCCGGCCGAGGTGTCCTGGAAGGCGACGGCGGTCAGCCCCTTCGTCTACAACCTGGCCTTCCCCGAGACGGGGCAGATCACGTCGGACCGCACGTACAAGGTCCGCGACAAGAAGCTCGGTTCGGTCACCGCCACACACGACTCGATGGGCGTGGCCGCCGACTTCGTCGACACCCTGCTGGTCACCCGGCCGTACGGCGGCACCTTCGCCGCCTCCGGCTTCGACACGCTCGCCACCCCCGGCAAGCGCACCGAGTACTACTCGGCGGGCGACAGCGGCTGGCAGAAGATGCTCTCCTCCAGCTTCCCCTGGGGCGAGTTCATGACCGACCGGACGCGTACCTATGGGGCGGGACACCAGCGCACCGAGGAGTGGTACCGGGGTCTCCTGACGCCGGGTGCCCCGCGCGACGCCACAGGAAAGGAAGCCCTCGCCGCCGAACGCCAGGACAACGTGATCGGGGTCGCCCCCGCATTCGTGACCGACACCGAACACGTCGGGGAGCAGGGCTCGTTCGGTGACATCGGCAGCATGCGGCTCACCAGCGGCGGCGAGGAGATCGGCAGCAGCGGCTACCCGTTCGGCGCGTTCACCGTCCCGGCGGAGGACCGCGCGTACGAACTCACCCTGTCGACCACGAAGTTCGGGCAGCCGGCGGCGGTGTGGAAGCGCTCCACGGCGACGGAGACCACGTGGAAGTTCCGCTCCGAGCGGCAGGCGGACGTCTATTCGCAGGGCATCCCGCTGCTCTTCCCCCGCTACGACGTCCCGTCGGACGGGACGAAGACCCTGCCTGCCACGGACGGCCAGAAGATCGGCCTCGGCGTCACCGGCCACGCCGGCTACACACCCGGCAGGCTGACCGGCGCCAAGGTCTCCTTCTCGTACGACGGTGGCGAGACCTGGTCACAGGCCACCACCGGTCAGCAGGGCGGCCGTTGGACCGCGACCGTGAACCACAAGGGCGCGGCGGGCAAGGCGGTCACCCTGAAGACCGAACTGACGGACGCCAACGGCAACTCCGTCGTCCAGACCGTGAATGACGCCTATGCGGTGCGTTGATCACATCGGTGAGTCACCGCTGACATGTCACAGCGCCATGTCACAGTGGCACGTCACATCGGCAATGTGACACCGGCCATCTGACGTCGGCACACCGGCACGACGCACCGACCGCGAATCGCACCGACCGCGAATCGCAGCACCGCGAATCGCACCGACCGGTCCGCCGGGCGTCCTTCCCGTGGGGGGTGGGGCCGCCCGGCGGACCTCGTTTACGGGCCACATTTTGCGGATGACCCGTTTTCGTGCGCCCCTCGCGGTGGACAATATGGGCATGAGTCAGCAGGGGGAGACGCCCGCCGCCCACGAGGACGACTGGTGGCGCGATCTGTACGACGAGGCCGCGCCGGACACCGGCCCGAGCAGCACGGCCGACAGTCTCGACGACCGCTTCGACTCCGTGTCGGACACGGTGACCTCAGCGGTGGTGCGCGGGGGCGACGGCGCCCCCGGGGCGGAAGCCCACCGGCCCCGGAGCCTGCCGTCGGAGCCGGAGCGGATTTTGGAGGTCGGGCCCGAGCCGGGCTTGGGGGTGGGGTCGACTCGGGAGCCGGATCCGGCTCCCGAGTCGGCTCCGGAGCCGGAGGTGCCGCCGACCCCCTTGCCGCCGCCGTCCGTGTCTCCGTCCCCCGCTCCGTCCCCTCCGCCCGCCACCGTGTCCTTCCGTGCACCCTGGGAGCCGCTGTCCGGGCCGTCGGAGCCGCGTACCTTCGCCGCTCCGCTGCCAACCCCACCCTCGCCACCGCAACCACGCCGGGCACCCGACGCCGTCGCGGACGTGGACGCCGACGAGCGGGCGCCGGCCGCCGTCCCCGCCCCTCGCCCCGTCGTCGGGTATCTCGGAGACCGGCCGCCGACCTACGACGCCGAACCCGCCGCCCTGCCCGTCTCCACGTCGCTCACCCTGGACGGGCTCGTCCCCGACACCGTGCTCGACGGCGCCCGGCACGGCACGTACACCCTGCGCGCCGCCTCCGTACGAGGGGACTCGGCGCGCTTCCGCGGCGAACCACGGCGTGATGCCCTGCTGACCGCCCGCTTCGGGACCGCCGACAACGCCCTCGTGCTCGTCGCGATGGCCAGCGGCGCCCGTGCCGCCGAAGGGGCACATCTCGCGGCGGCCGATGCCTGCCGCTGGATCGCCGGCGCGGTCGGCCGCAGCCACGCACGACTCGCCGAGGACATAAGGGCCGGACGCCGAGGCGATCTGAAGTCCGGCCTCCACCGGCTCACCGACCGCACCTACGGAAAGCTGCGCGCCCGCGCCGCCGAACTGGGCCTCGAACCGGACGAGTACACCGCGGGGCTGCGCTGCCTGCTGCTCCCGGCCGACCCCGAGTGCCGGACCCGGGTCTTCTTCGGCGTCGGCGGCGGCGGGCTCTTCCGGCTGCGCGACGGCCTCTGGCACGACCTCGAACCCGTTGTCGGGGAGGCGGTGGCCACCCGAACCGCGAAGGACCCCCGAACCGCGAAGGACCCCGGAACCGCGGTGGACCCGAGAACCGCGGTGGCCACCCGAACCGCGGAAGACCCCAGGGCAGCAGCTGCGGCGGCCACCGGGACCGGGGTGGGGGCCTGGACGGCGGGAGACGGTACGCCGGGCGAGGAGAGCCGGGACGGCAACCGGCTGACCATGGACCTCCGCATCACGACACCCCCGTCCCCGGCCGTGTCCCCGTATGCCGAGATCCCCCCGTCGCCGCGCTCCGAGCGATTCCGGTTCCGGGCGTCCGTGGCCCGCCCCCGGGACACGCTCCTGCTGTGCAGCAACGGGCTCGCCGAACCGATGCGCGGTGAGCCCGCGCTCGCCGCGGAGCTCGCGGAGCGCTGGGCGGACCCCGCGCCACCGGGGCTGCCCGCCTTCCTCGTGGACACCCAGCTCCGGATCAAGGGGTACGCCGACGACCGTACGAGCGCCGCCGTCTGGGAGGCGTAACCCCGCGGGCCGTGGGTTGATGGACTCCGGAGACCGTCCGGCCGAGGTTTCGGGCTCCGGAGTCCGGACAGCCGACAGTGCACGGAGCACAGGCAGAGAGGGTGCGCACCCATGGCCAAGCAGAACGTTTCGGAGCAGTTCGTCGACATCCTCGTCAGGGCGGGCGTCAAGCGCATGTACGGCGTGGTCGGCGACAGCCTGAACCCGGTGGTCGACGCCATCCGGCGTAACGCGGCCATCGACTGGATCCAGGTCAGGCACGAGGAGGTCGCCGCCTTCGCGGCCGGTGCGGAAGCCCAGATCACCGGCAGCCTGGCCGCCTGCGCGGGATCGTGCGGCCCCGGCAATCTGCACCTCATCAACGGGCTCTACGACGCCCACCGCTCCATGGCCCCGGTACTCGCCCTGGCCTCGCACATCCCCTCCGGCGAGATCGGGCTCGGCTACTTCCAGGAGACCCATCCGGAGCTGCTCTTCCAGGAGTGCAGCCACTACAACGAGATGATCTCCAACCCGCAGCAGATGCCGCGCCTTCTCCAGACGGCCATCCAGCACGCGATCGGCCGCGGCGGGGTCAGCGTCGTCTCGATGCCGGGTGACATCGCCTCGCAGCCCGCCCCCGAGAAGTCGATCGAACACGCCCTGGTCACCTCACGCCCGTCGGTACGCCCCGGGGACGAGGAGATCGAGAAGCTCTGCCGGATGGTCGACGAGGCCAAACGGGTGACCCTGTTCTGCGGCAGCGGAACCGCCGGCGCGCACGCCGAGGTCATGGAGTTCGCGGAGCGGGTGAAGTCCCCGGTCGGCCACGCACTGCGCGGCAAGGAGTGGATCCAGTACGACAACCCGTACGACGTCGGCATGAGCGGGCTGCTCGGCTACGGCGCCGCCTACGAGGCGACCAACGAGTGCGACCTGCTGATCCTGCTCGGCACCGACTTCCCGTACAACGCCTTCCTCCCGGACGATGTGAAGATCGTCCAGGTCGATGTGCGTCCCGAACACCTGGGCCGGCGTTCCAAGCTCGATCTGGCGGTCTGGGGCGATGTGCGCGAGACGCTGCGCTGTCTGACGCCGAGGGTGAAGGCCAAGACCGACCGCAAGTTCCTCGACCGGATGCTGAAGAAGCACGCCGACGCGCTGGAGGGCGTGGTCAAGGCGTACACCCGCAAGGTCGACAAGCATGTGCCGATCCACCCGGAGTACGTCGCCTCGGTGCTGGACGAACTCGCGGACGACGACGCGGTGTTCACCGTCGATACCGGGATGTGCAATGTATGGGCCGCCCGCTATCTCTCGCCCAACGGCAAGCGGCGGGTGATCGGTTCGTTCAGTCATGGTTCGATGGCCAACGCGCTGCCGCAGGCGATCGGCGCCCAGTTCGTCGACCGGAACCGGCAGGTCGTGTCGATGTCCGGCGACGGCGGATTCACCATGCTCATGGGCGACTTCCTCACCCTGGTCCAGTACGACCTGCCGGTGAAGGTCGTCCTCTTCAACAACTCCTCCCTGGGCATGGTGGAGTTGGAGATGCTGGTGGCGGGTCTGCCATCGTTCGGCACGACGAACAAGAACCCGGACTTCGCCGCCGTCGCCCGCGCCGCCGGGGCGTACGGGGTGCGGGTGGAGAAGCCCAAACAGCTTGAAGGCGCCCTCAAGGACGCCTTCAAGCACAAGGGTCCCGCACTGGTCGACGTGGTCACCGACCCGAACGCCCTGTCCATCCCGCCGAAGATCAGCGCGGACATGGTGACCGGCTTCGCGCTCTCCGCCAGCAAGATCGTGCTGGACGGGGGAGTGGGCCGGATGCTCCAGATGGCCCGCTCCAATCTGCGCAACGTCCCCCGCCCCTGACCTCGCGGTGAGGGGCGAGGCAGGAGCGGGAGCCGGGCGGGACACGGGCCGGGCGCGGCCGAGGTGAGGGGCGCGCCTACGCCGGGGTCAGCCGCACCGTCAGGATCTGGAACGGCCGCAGCGCCAGGACGAGACCGTCCTCGTCGGTGTCCGCCGGGTGCAGCGGCCGTTCCAGCAGATCGGTGATCCGGGCCCCCACGACGGGGAATCCGACCCTGAGGCGGGTCTCGGCCCGGCCGCCGGCCGACTCGTAGAGCCGTACGATCACGTCCCCGCTGCGGTCCTCGGCCAGCTTCACGGACTCCACGGTCACCGCCGGATGCCCGGTGTCCACGAGCGACGGAACGGCCGGTGCCACGGCCGCGCGAAGCGGCAGATTGAGCGCGAGGCCCTCCCGTACCGCGTCGGTGACCTCGGCGCCGGGGGCCAGTGCGTACCGGAACCGGTGCGTGCCGAGGTCTGTTGCCGGGTCCGGACTGTGCGGAGCGCGGAGCAGTGTCAGCCGTACGGTCGTGCCGAGCCCGGACTCGTGGGGCGTCCTCGTCACGTCGTGGCCGTAGGTCGAGTCGTTGAGCAGTGCGATGCCGTACCCCGGCTCGGCGACCCGAAGCCAGCGGTGGGCGCAGATCTCGAAACGGGCCGCGTCCCAGCCCGTGTTGTCATGCGTCGCGCGATGGACATGGCCGAACTGGATCTCGGCGGTGGAACGTTCGGCGTGGACGTCCAACGGGAAGGCCGCCTTGAGAACCTTCTCGGACTCCTGCCAGTCCACCTCGGTCTCGATGTCGAGCTGCCGGCTTCCCGCGGCCAGCCGCAGCTCCTGAACGATCGTGGACTTCCCGAACGAACGGACCACCCGGACCGCGGCCCGCAACGGCCCCTCCTCGATCAGGGAGACGGCGTCGGCGCCGGTCAGATCGGTACGGCTGTGCCGGTAGTGCCGGTCGATGTCCCAGGCGTCCCACTGGTTGGGGTGGTCCGGGTGCAGCTGGAGGAGGTTGGCGCGCAGACCGGGGGCCAGGACCTCACGGCCCGCCACCAGGTCGCGCACCGAGGCGACCAGACCGTCCCGGTCGACGGTGATCCGCAGCAGCCCGTTGTCCAGCACGATCCCGTCGTCCGCCGCCGCGTCGGCTGTGACCGCCGTGCCGGTCGTGGTCTCCGTGTCGGCCGTGGTCTCCGTGTCGGCCGTGACCGTCGTGATCCCCGCGTCGACCGAGCCGCCCGTGCCTGCCGGGACTGCCGTGGCCGCCGTGGCCGCTGTGACCGGGTGATCCGGAACGGCCGAGCCGTTCAGCAGCCCCGCACCCAGCCCCGGCGTCCGGGACAGCACCGCAGCGCGCCCTTCGCCCAGATCCTGCACATGGGCACCGGACGGCAGCACCCCGGCCGCCTCCGCGTCCAGCTCAATCACCTGACTCCGTTCGTACGGAGAGGAGTTGAGCGCCACGAGTCCCTCCGCCGCACCGAGCGAGGTCACCGCATCGGCCACCAGGTCCGCCAGCTCGGAGCGGACCTCCTCATAGGTGTCGCGGGCCTCGCGGTGCACCCAGGCGATCGACGAGCCGGGCAGGATGTCATGGAACTGATGCAGCAGGACGGTCTTCCACACCCGGTCCAGCGTCTCGTACGGATAGCGGTAGCCGGGGGTGCGCAGGGCCGCCGCCGTGGCCCACAACTCGGCCTCGCGCAGGAGATGTTCGCTGCGCCGGTTGCCCTGCTTGGTCTTGGCCTGGGTGGTGTACGTGGCCCGGTGCAACTCCAGGTACAGCTCACCCGACCAGACCGGCGCCTGCGCCCCGTACTCCTCCTCGGCCGCCGCGAAGAAGGCCGAAGGCTTCTCGATAGACACCCGCGGTGAGCCCTCCAGGTCCCGGAGCCTGCGGGCCTTCTCCAGCATCTCGCGGGTGGGACCGCCGCCTCCGTCGCCCCACCCGAACGGCACCAGGGAGCGGGTGGCGCGCCCCTTCTCGGCGAAGTTCCGCTCCGCATGGGCGAGTTCACTCGCGTGGAACTGGGCGTTGTAGGTGTCGACCGGTGGGAAGTGGGTGAACACGCGCGTGCCGTCGATGCCCTCCCACCAGAAGGTGTGGTGCGGCATCTTGTTGTGCTGGTTCCACGACAGCTTCTGCGTGAGGAACCACCGCACCCCGGCCAGCCGGGCCAGCTGAGGGAAGGCCGCCGTGTAGCCGAAGGAGTCCGGCAGCCAGATCTCCTCCGTTTCGACGCCCAGTTCCTCCTCGAAGAACCTCTTGCCGTGCACGAGTTGCCGGGCAAGTGCCTCGCCGCCGGGCATGTTGGCGTCGGACTCCACCCACATCGAGCCGACCGGCGACCACTGCCCGTCCGCCACGGCCTGCTTGATCCGCTCCCAGATCAGCGGCTGGTGCTCCTTCACCCAGGCGTACTGCTGCGCCTGCGAACAGGCGAAGACGAGCTCCGGGTAGTCCTGGGCGAGTGCCGTGACATTGGCGAAGGTGCGGGACGCCTTGCGTACCGTCTCGCGCAGCGGCCACAGCCACGCCGAATCGATGTGCGCGTGCCCGGCGGCCGAGACACGGTGCGCGCTCGCCGCCGCGGGCCGGGACAGCGCCTCGGCCAGTTCGGCGCGGCCCGCCGCCGCAGTGCCCGCCACATCGTGCAGATCGAGGGCGTCGAGCATCCGCTCCAGCGCCCGCAGGATCTCGTGCCGCCTGGAGCGGTCGGCGGGCAGCTCCCGCGTCAGCTCGGACAGGACCTCGATGTCCAGGACGAGATGCCACACCTCCTCGTCGAGTACGGCGAGGTCCGCCGAGGCGAACCGGTACAGGGGCCGGTCCCCGGCCGTCAGTACGTCACCGAGCGGAGTCGGTGTGAAGCCGTGCTCCAGCACGGACGGATTGGCCGCCGCCTCCAGGAGCAGTGCGACCGGTTCACCGCCCGCCGCGGACGGGGCCACCGTGAGGTGGCGATTGCGCGGGTGGATGCCCTTGAGAGGGACACCCTCAAGGTCGTACAGCATGCCCTCCGCCTGGAACCCGGGGCCCTCGCCGGAGAACCCGGGGTCGACAACCACCTCGACCCGGCGCCCCGCCCACTCGCCGGGCACCGCCCCTTCGAGCCGGAACCAGCTGGTGGACCAGGGCCTGCCCCACTCCGTGCCGGCGCTGAAGGGCTCGTACGTCCGGTCGAGGGCCTCGGTCACGGGCACGGGTTCGCCCGGGGCGTGCCAGACGGACAGGGCGAGCGGGGTACGGGCCGCGTACTGGGCGGGGCGGATGAACTGGTGGAGCGCGCGTTCGAGGCGGCCCTCCACCAGCGTGCGGTCGTCGTGCATCGGGTGCCTCCGGATCTGTGCGCGGAACGTCACGCGTTCACATGCCCGGTGAGGACTTCCGATAGCCCGTGAATCCCGAAATCTCCCTGCTGCGCGCTCTCTTGGCACCCTCTGCGCAATGTGACATATTACTGCCGTGTTCACGAGACAGCCCCTGGACGTCATCATCGTCGGTGCCGGCATCGTCGGTTCCGCCTGCGCTTACTACGCGGCCCGATCCGGTCTCTCCGTCGCTGTCGTCGACCGGGGACCGGTCGCCGGAGGAACCACCGGAGCCGGCGAGGGAAACCTCCTGGTCTCCGACAAGGTGCCCGGCGCGGAGCTGGATCTCGCGCTCCTGTCCGCCACGCTCTGGCGGGAGCTGGCCGACTCCTTACCGCCGGAGATCGAGTACGAGACCAAGGGCGGTCTGGTGGTGGCGGCCGGTGAGGAATCCCTGGCGCAGCTGACCGCGACGGCGCGCGGCCAGCGGACGGCCGGCGTCGACGCGCGCCCGGTCACCGCGCCGGAAATGGCCGAGCTCGAACCGCACCTGGCCTCCGGGATGGCCGGCGGATTCCACTATCCGCAGGACGCGCAGGTCCAGCCTGCCCTTGCCGCGGCCCATCTGCTCGAAGCCGCCCGTGCCGAGGGGGCGCGGCTGTACACCGGTGAGGAGGTGACCGCCGTACTGACCGGACCCGGTGGCGCGGTACGCGGAGTGCGGACCGGTGGGCGCGAGCTGCACGCCCCCGCCGTCGTCAACGCCGCAGGGACCTGGGGCGGCGAACTGGCCGCCCTGGCCGGGGTCCGGCTGCCGGTCCTGCCGCGACGTGGGTTCGTCCTGGTCACCGAGCCGCTGCCGAGGCTGATCCGGCACAAGGTGTACGCGGCGGAGTACGTGTCCGACGTGTCCAGCGGGTCGGCGGCACTCCAGACCTCCGCCGTGGTCGAGGGAACCCCCTCCGGGCCGGTACTCATCGGCGCCAGCAGGGAACGCGTGGGGTTCGACCGGTCGTTGTCCGTCCCGGTGATCAGCCGGCTGGCCGCTCAGGCCGCCGCGCTCTTCCCCTTCCTGGCCGACGTCCGGGTACTGCGCGCCTACCACGGCTTCCGGCCGTATCTGCCCGACCACCTGCCCGCCATCGGCCAGGACTCCCGCGCACCCGGCCTGTACCACGCCTGTGGACACGAGGGCGCGGGGATCGGTCTCGCCCCCGCCACCGGAAAGCTGGTCGTCGCGGCGATCCGGGGCGAGGAACCCGCCCTCGACCCAAGCCCGTTCAGCCCCGACCGGTTCGGCGCCCCTGAGTCATCTCCCAGTCGATCGGAGCCCTCGTGAAGCGCCTTCCCCGACGCCCGGCCGCCCGCACCCCCGCCGAACTGGCCGGTGCGGTGCCCGACCCGGAGTTCACGATCCTCATCGACTCCCGCCCCATTCCCGCACTGCCCGGCCAGACGATCGCCGCCGCCCTGTGGGGGGCGGGCATCCTGAGCTGGCGGACATCCCGTGTGAACGGCGTTCCGCGCGGCGCCTTCTGCGGAATCGGCTCGTGCTTCGAATGCCTGGCCACCGTGAACGGCCGCCCCAATCAGCGTGCTTGCCTGCTGCCCGCCGCACCCGGCGACGAGATCACCACACAGGAAGGGGACGGCCATGGGACGGGACTCACGAGGTGAACAGCGCATACCCGCACCCGATGTGTTCCCGGATCCGCCCGTGACGTCCCGCCCGGAGGCACTCGCGGTGGTGGGCGCGGGGCCCGCCGGAATGGCGGCGGCGGTGACCGCGGCCGACCACGGCATCCCGGTCACCGTGCTGGACGCGGCGGCGCGGCCGGGCGGACAGTTCTACCGCGCACCTGCGCCCGGCCTCGGAGCCACCCGGCCGGAGGCCCTGCACCACGGCTGGGACGTGTTCACCGCGCTCGCCGCCCGGTTCGACCGGCATGTACGTTCCGGACGGATCAGCCACCTCGCACGGCACCAGGTGTGGGCGGTCGAACGGGCCGGTGATCCGTCCGTCGAGCGGGACTCCGGCCGGGACGGCGGGGCGGACGGTGAACGGGCCCGTGGATGCTGGCGGTTGCACGCGGTCACCGGCACCGAAGAGGACATCGGGACGGTGGTCGACGCACAGAACCTGCTCATCGCCACCGGATCGCACGAGCGGCAGCTGCCGTTGCCGGGCTGGACCACACCGGGCGTCGTGGGCGCCGCCGGGGCACAGGCGATGCTCAAATCCGGCCTGGTCCTGCCGGGCCGGCGCATCGTCGTCGCGGGCAGCGGCCCGCTGCTCCAGGCGGTGGCCATCTCCCTGGCCAGGTCCGGGGCAGAGGTGCCGCTGCTCGTCGAGGCCGCAGGGTACGAGTTCTACGCGCGAGCGCCCACCACGCTGGCCGCTAACCCGGCCAAGCTGGCGGAAGGAGCCCGCAACGCGGCCCAGCTGCTGCGGTACGGAGTACGCCTGCGGACGCACAGCGCGGTGACTGCCGTGCACGGCCGTCACCGGGTGGAAGGCGTCACGGTCAGCCGTCTGGACCGTGACTGGCGTCCGGTGCCGGGCACCGGACGCCGCCACGACTGCGACGCCGTCGCCCTCGGCCACGGGCTGGAGCCACGCACCGGGCTGGCCACGTCCCTGGGCTGCGCCACCCGCGAGCGTGCCGACGGCACACATGGGGTGGTCGTGGACGCCCAGTTGCGGACCACCGTGCCCGGCGTCTGGGCCGCAGGGGAGACCGGCGGCATCGGAGGAGTCCACCTCGCCCTGGTGGAAGGTGAGCTGGCCGCGCTGTCAGTGGTCCGTCTGACCCGTGCGGAGACGGCGCGCCACAGCGACGGCGGGTTGCCCCGGAGGGCGGTCGCGCTGCGTCGCGCCCGGACTCGGATGCGTGCCTTCGCCGAGGTCATGGGTGCCGCGCACCGGCCGCGTCCCGGCTGGCGACAGTGGCTGTCCGGTGACACCGAGGTCTGCCGCTGCGAAGAGGTCACCGCCGACCGGATCCTGACCTCGGTCTCGGAACTGGGTGCCGGGGATGCCCGTACGGTCAAGCTCCTCACACGGGCCGGTATGGGCTGGTGCCAGGGGCAGACCTGCGGGTTCGCGGTCCGTGAGCTCATCGGCCCGGCGGCGTCCGGGGCGGGCCCCGGACGGCAGGCCCTCGCGTGCCCGGTCCTCCTGTCCGTACTCGCCGGTCATCCGCCCGCCACCGGCGCGGCGGGCGACTCCGACGCGGCCGAAACCGCCGGCGGAGCGGGCGCGACAGGCGAGCCGGGCGGGACGAGCGGCTCGGGCGGGACAAGCGAGCCGGGCGGGACAAGCGGCTCGGGCTGAGGCCCACGAGCCCGGCCGGCACATACGTACACACTCTCGTGCTCGATGACCGCGCACCGCGGCCATCAGTGACATGTCACCTCTCTCAAGGAGTCTCGATGCAGACGAACGACACCCCGACCTCCCCCCGAACCCGTCCGTGGCGCGGTGTCATGGTCGCCACGCCGCTGCCGCTGAAGGAGGACCGTTCCGTCGACTTCGACGCGTTCGCCGAACACGTCGCCCGCCTCGTCGAGGCAGGGTGCGACGGGGTGGTGCCCAACGGTTCGCTGGGGGAGTACCAGACGCTCACCGACGACGAACGCGACCGGCTGGTACGGGTGGCCGTGGCGGCGGCGGGCGACGGTGCCCGCGTCATGCCCGGAGTCTCCGCCTACGGCAGCGACGAGTCACGGCGCTGGGCCGAGCAGGCCGCCGACGCGGGCGCGGGCTCGGTTCTGCTCCTGCCTCCCAACGGCTACCGCTGTGACGACACCGCGATCCGTGCCCACTACGCGGCGGTCGCTCAGGCCGGGCTGCCGGTCGTCGCCTACAACAACCCGTACGACACCAAGGTGGATCTCACCCCCCAGCTGCTGGCCCGTCTCCATCAGGAGGGCAGCATCGTGGCGGTCAAGGAGTTCAGCGGTGATGTGCGTCGCGCGTACGAGATCGCCGAGGAGGCCCCCGGTCTCGATGTCCTCATCGGTGCGGACGACGTCCTGCTCGAACTGGCGCTGGCCGGAGCCGTCGGCTGGATCGCGGGCTGCCCCAACATGCTTCCCGCGAGCTGTGTCACGTTGTACCGCTCCGCCGTGGCCGGCGACCTGAGCACCGCGCTGCCGCTCTACCGGCAGCTGCACCCGCTGCTGCGATGGGACTCCAAGCCGGAGTTCGTCCAGGCGATCAAGGCGTCGATGGACGTGGTCGGGTGGCACGGCGGCCCTTGCAGGCCGCCGCGGTTCCCGCTGCCCGACGCCTCCTCCGCCGCCGTGCGGGCAGCCACCGAGAAGGCGCTGGCCGAGGGCCTGAACTGACGCGCTCCCGACCTCCTCGCGTCTGTCATCTCCGCGCTCCGGCAGGGCCGTTCCAGGGGTACCTCGTGTACACGTCGTATCTTCCACGCCGTGGCTCGCCCACCCGAGGAATGCCCACGCGGGTGATCACCGGTGGGGTCGGGACCCTTCCTGGTACCCCTATGCCCGAGCGGCGCCGGTACTTCCTGGACCACCAGGACGCGGTGCGCACGCTGCCGAGGTACGAACCGCGCGGCCACGCCGCCATACTCCAGCTGCCCACCCGGTCGGACGCGGACTTCGGCGTCCTGTACATCGAGGTGTCCGGAGCGCTGCCGATGTGCGGTCACGGCACCATCGGCGTGGCCACCGTGCTGGTGGAGACCGGCATGGTGGCCGTCACCGGTCCGGTCACCACCGTCCGGCCTGCGGGACGGGTACCTCCGCACGCATGGCGCAGCTGCCCGCCCGCGGCCGACTGCCCCTGAACACGACCTTCGTCAACGAATCTTTCATCGGTACCTCGTTCAAGGGGGGCTTGTCGAGGAGACCGGTGTCGCCGGGACCCCGGCCGTCGTTCCCACGGTGACGTGCCGGGCCTGGATCACCGGCACCGCGCGGTTCTTCCTGGATCCGGCCGCCTTCTTCCCCGAGGGCTTCCCGCTGTGAGAATGCCGGGGCAGGCCGTACCGTCCGGTGGTGAGCGCTTACCGGCGGGGGTCGGATGAATAACGTGACATTGTATTCTGAGGCCCCGCTCGGTGCTGGAGGAATACATATGACCCGCCTCTCATCCCTCAACACCATCTCGGCCCAGGAGCATCTGAGGGACCGGGTGGCCCATGCCCTGAGGGCGGCACTGATAGCCGGTGACCTGCGTCCGGGCACGATCTACTCCGCACCCGCACTCGCCTCGGAGTTCGGAGTCTCCGCGACCCCGGTACGTGAGGCCATGCTCGACCTGGCCCGGGAGGGCCTCGTCGAGGCCGTACGCAACAAGGGTTTTCGGATCACCGAGTTGACCGACCAGGACCTCGACGACTTCACCGAACTCAGGGCGATGATCGAGGTGCCCACCGTCGGCAGGATCGCCGGGCTCGGCAAGTCCCGGGAGCTGGAGGCCCTGCGGCCCCTGGCGCTGGAGATCGTCCACGCGGCACGCCGGCACGACATCCTGGCCTACCTGGAGGCCGACCGGCGCTTCCACCTTGAGCTGCTCGGCCTGGCCGGGAACCGGCGGCTGGTCGAAGAGGTCAGCAATCTGCGTAAGCGCTCACGGCTCTTCGGTCTCAACAGGCTCGCGGAGACGGGCCAGTTGATCGCATCGGCCGAGGAGCACATCGAACTGCTCGACCTGATCGTCGCGGGTGACGCGAAGCGCGCCGAGGCGTGCATGCTCGCTCATATGTCACATGTCCGGTCGCTCTGGGCCGATGGCGGCGAAGTGGGCGAGGGCGAGGGGGCCGAGCGCATCACTCATCGGCGGGTTGGCCAGGGGACGGCGGGGGCCTGAGCGAGGGGTGCCCCCGCCCTTCGGGGCGGGGGCACCCGAGAGTGCTCACATGCCTACCGCCGACGCGTGTCAGAGCGGGTTGAGCCGGGCCTTGAGCAGGCAGAACTCATTGCCTTCGGGGTCGGTCAGGACGTGCCACTGCTCCTCCCCCGTCTGGCCGATGTCGGCCGGGCGCGCACCGAGCTTCAGCAGGCGTTCGAGCTCGGCGTCCTGATCGCGATCAGTGGCGTTGACGTCGATGTGCAGCCGCGACTTCCCCTTCTCCGGCTCGTCCCGGCGACTGAGAATGATCGTCGGCTGCGGACCACCGAACCCCTCGCGCGGTCCGATCTCCACCATCTCGCCGTCCTCGCGATCGAGCACGACGAAGTCCAGAACCTCGCACCAGAACCGCGCCAGCGCCTCGGGGTCGTGGCAACCGAGCACGAGCTCACTGATACGACATGCCATGGATGAAACCTGCTCTCAGCCTGGGATTCGCCGGGGAAGTCCCACGTGAAACCCATGGAATCCCGGCAAGGAAAACAATCCCGCGACCGTACCGGACGGGGCCGACGGGGGCGAAGTGATTTCGGGGCCGGCCCTGTCCGGGCAGCCGGGCGGGGCGTCGGCCAGACAGGGGGATGCGGGCCGTGAGGGGCGACCCACGAGGCGGTGACCACGAGGCGGCGACCACGGGGCGGCCCTTAAGGATGTGCCTCGGCGGACCGGCCGCCTCGGGGTGCATTCCGTCGGATTTCCCCTGCCCCGTCGGGTGGCCCGCGCGTCGCGTTGTCGGCCTCCGAGCCGGGCCCGCGCGGGAACCTGAGCGCGGACCCCGTGTGCTCCGCCCCGTCGGCGTACCTGCCCACCGTTCCTGCCGTGCGGGCCTCGTGCCCCGACGGGAGCGGCTATCGAAGACGGTCGCTGCGGGTGCTCAGGAATCGCCTGCCGTGCAACCGAGTTGGCGCGCAGATGAATATGGGCACGGCATCTTCCGAAGGACATGTGACATGTGCCATTGTACTGATCGCAGGGCGCAAGGCCGTGCTCATGTCACACGGAGCCACCGTCAACTCCGTTGCTGCCAGCTCCTGTCAAACCCTCCACAGTCGCGCTCCCCGGCGCGGCGACCACTCCGCTGGGAGGCGGCACGTGAAGAACCGATCGGTTCGACCAAGATTTACCGGCACATCCACCGGCGTATCCACCCGGACATCGGCAGCAGCCCGCATATCCACCGGGATATCCACCGCGATGCTGGCAGCCTGTCTGGGAGTAGGGCTGCTCGCGGCCCCGGCCCAGTCCGCGCCGGCGCGTTCCACCACCGCCACCGCCGCACCGTCCGACGCGGCGGCCCCCACCGCCCCGGACCCGAACGGTCCCGCGGCGGCGTCCGCGACCCAGCCCGCCGAGGACCCCGAGCACGTCGGCGTCACATCGCTCAAGCCGGCGGACCGGGCGCCGCAGTCCGCGTCCAAGGACGCGCTCAAGCGCGACTACGACGATTCCAAGGCCGCCGAACCCAGTCGGCGCGCGCCCTCCATGTCCGCCAAGGCCAGACTCGCCGCCAAGGCACGCGGACTCGCCGCTCCCGCGGCGTGCAACGTCAGTGACTTCACCAGCCGTACCGGCGACGCACTGGTCCAGCAGGTGACCTCGACCACCACCGCATGCGTCAACACGCTGTTCGGTGTCAAGGGCCAGGACGGCTATCTCGCCTTCCGTGAGGCGCAGATGGTCACCATCGCCGATGCCATGCGCGCTCGCTCGGCGGCCTATCCCGGCGACAGCAGCACCGGGATGCCGCAGTTGGTCCTCTTCCTCCGGGCCGGCTACTACGTGCAGTACTACGACCCGTCGACGGTCGGCAGCTACGGTCCGGCGCTCCGTACCGCGATTCAGGGCGCCCTGGACGGCTTCTTCGCCTCCTCGCACTCCTCGGACGTCACCGACGCGAACGGTGAGACCCTGTCCGAAGCGGTCATCCTGATCGACAGTGCCGTGCAGAACGACCGCTATCTGAGTGTTGTCAAGCGTCTGCTCGCGGGCTACAACTCCTCCTACAACAGCTCCTGGTACATGCTCAACGCCGTCAACAACGTGTACACGGTGACCTTCCGCGGACATCAGGTGCCCGCGTTCGTCGCCGCTGTCGAGGCGGATTCCAGCCTGCTGAACGCGTTGCACGACTTCGCGGCGAACCACCTGGACCTCCTGGGCACCGAGCAGTCCTACCTGGCCTCCAACGCCGGCCGTGAGCTGGGCCGCTTCCTCCAGGAGGCGTCTCTGCGGGGCAAGGCGAGCCCGCTGGCCGCCTCACTGCTGAAGAAGAGCTCCATCACCGGACCCACCGCCGCGCTCTGGGTCGGTGTGGCGGAGATGGCGGACTACTACGACCGGGCCAACTGCTCCACCTACGGCACCTGTGACCTCGCCGCCCGCCTCAAGACCGCCATTCTGCCGGTCAAGCACACCTGTAGTGACAGCATCAAGATCCTGGCCCAGCAGATATCCACCACCGACCTGGAAGCCAGCTGTACCAGCCTGCGCAACCAGGACGCGTACTTCCACGGCATCGCACGGGACAACGGGCCGGTCGCCGACGACCGCAACAGCACCATCGAGGTCGTGGTCTTCGACTCCAGCACCGACTACCAGACCTATGCCGGCGCGATCTACGGAATCGACACGAACAACGGCGGGATGTACCTGGAGGGCGACCCGGCGGTGGAGGGCAACCAGCCCCGGTTCATCGCCTACGAGGCGGAGTGGGTCCGCCCGGAGTTCCAGATCTGGAACCTGAACCACGAGTACACGCACTACCTCGACGGCCGGTTCAACATGCACGGTGACTTCGAGGCCGGAGTCGCGACGCCGACCATCTGGTGGGTGGAGGGCTTCGCGGAGTACGTCTCCTACTCGTACCGCAAGGTCACCTATGACAGTGCGATCACGCAGGCGGGGAACCACACCTACACCCTGCGCACGCTGTTCGACAGCACCTACGAGAACGCGGACCAGACCCGGGTCTACAACTGGGGCTATCTGGCCGCCCGCTACATGCTCCAGTCGCACCGCGCGGATGTCGACCGGCTGCTGGGTCTCTACCGCAGCGGCGACTGGAACGGCGCCCGCACACTGCTCACCTCGACCATCGGCAGCCGGTACGACGCCGACTGGAACACCTGGCTGACGGCCTGCGCCGCCGGTAACTGCGGCACCCTCACCGAGCCCCCGGTGGACCTCGGACCCGAGTGCACCGCCAGTGACGTCAGGCAGCTGGCGAAGGACTGCAAGCGCAGCAGCCTGTCGGCCGTCACGGATGACTACGCCTACCTCTACGTCTACATCCCGGCCGGCACCGCGCAGCTGAAGATCACGACGGCGGGAGGCACCGGCGACGCCGACCTCTACTACAGCGCCACCGGTTGGGCGACGACCGGTGTCTACACCAGCCGGGCCACCGGCACCGGCAACGAGCACACCCTGACCGTCCAGAACCCGAAGGCCGGTGCGCACTACATCAGCCTGCGCGCGGTCAAGGGGTTCGGTGGAGTCGCCGTCTCGACGCGCTTCTGACGGGCGGGAGGCGGCCGAAGGCCGATAGCCGCTGACCCGACGTTCCGAGGGAAGTGATCCCGCGGGCGGGAGGAACGGCGGTCGCACGAAGAGCGGGGTGGTGGCAGCAGTCCCGGCCGCCGCCCCGCTCGCCGGGTCTTCCGGGCCTCCGGTCTTCCGGGCCTCCGGTCTTCCGGGCCTCCGGGCCTCCGGGCCGTTCGGGCCGTCCGGGTCCTCCGGTCCGATGGTCCGCGCCGCCGGTGGGGGAGCGGCGGCGCGGACCGGTCCGGAGGGTGCGGGATCAGCAGTCGTGGTCGACCAGGTCGAAGGACTCGTAGTGGTCGCCGGTGTAGTAGTCCTCCTGGACTTCCTCACCGGTCACGATCCGCCGCGCGCCACGGTTCGGGGAGCCGGGGGTGATGACCGTGTACTCGTGGTAGTACCCGGTGCTCCGGCTCGGCAGGACGCCTTCGCGGTTCTGGAAGACGGTGCCGTCCTGGTCGTACGGGAACGGGCCGCCCGCGTCGATGAGGTCGAGGGTGTCGTGCGCCTGGGACGGCAGGTCCGAGTAGCAGATGCTCCCGACCGAGGCGACGGTGAAGGGAGAGGCGAAGGAGGCGGCGAGAGGGGTGGAGACCGCGGAGCTGGAGAGCGGGGCAGTGGGGGAGAGGGGGGTGGCGGCGCTCGCCGTCACCGAACCCGAGGCGAAGAGGACGGACAGGAGGGCGGCGGTGCCGCCGAGCATGGTGATCCGTGGGGGGATTCGCATACCCACCATGATGACGCGCGTAGATCCCCTTTCGTCAACGCCAACTCGTGTGAATTCTGCGGAAGTTAACCGGAGGTACGTCTGTGTGACGAACGTGTTTCCCGGTGGGGGCCCTACGCGGGGCGGCCCTGGATGCCGGAGTTCGGCGAGGTGCCCGTACCAGCCCTATTTGCCTATTGATGAGTCGACAAGCGTGACAGCGCTCGTGCGGGGCATGCATCCCGTGAAGGTGTTCGAGAAGTTACGGGACAAGGGGAGGTCGGTTCACTGTGCGGGCGGGGGAAATGACGAAGCGCCAGGGCGGAAGCCGAGATACCGCGGACCGGAGAACAGAAGACCTGGGCACAGGGGTGACCACCCGGCCCGATCGCATACGCCGCAGAATCGGCCACACCGACAGGTCGGCGGTGGGGGAGGCGCGCCGCGAGCTGCGCGAGTTCCTCGGTCACCGCTCCGCGCAGGAGCGGATCGAAGAGGCTGAGCTCCTGCTGAGCGAGCTGGTGACCAACGCGCTGATCCACACCCGTCATGGAGCGGTGGTCACGGCCACCGTGCACCCCGGGAGACTGCGGGTGGAGGTGCGGGACTTCATGTCGGGACTGCCCGGACCGTACGTACCGAACGCCGACGACGGTACGCACGGCAGGGGCCTCATCCTGGTGCGGAGCCTCGCCGACACCTGGGGGGTGGAGACTCAGGTGCTGGGCAAGGTGGTGTGGTTCGAGTTGGAGATCGGGAAGCCCTGACCGGCCCCCGGACCCCGGCCCCGGACCCCGGGCTCCCGGTTTCCCGGATTCCTGAGGCGGGACTCCCGGGATCCTGAGCGCCCTCGCGTCCGAGCGCTCAGGCGTCCTCAGCCGAACTGCTGCTCCAGATCCTTGAGCTTCTGTTCCAGTGAGTCGAGCCGGGGAAGCGTCTGGGTGTCGTCCTCGGCGGTGAGGTCGACGGTCCGGGACTCACCCCCGGGGCGCTGGGCCTCGGGACTGTTCGAGTTCGAGCCGTTCGCGGTCGGCTTCGAGCCGTGTACGGCTTGCAGGGATGGCCGGGGTCGCAAAGGCAGCTGACCCGGCTCTGTTATGGCAGGCTCCGCGACGGACTGCGATGCGCCCGAGGCGGGAGCGATCGCGGGGACGTCCGTCCGGCCGCTCTCGCGGCCACCGCGCCCCCAGGCGCGGTTCTGCCGGTTCAGGGCCTTGATGCGGGCCCGGTCCAGCTTCTCCTGGTCCTTTCTGCGGAGCCGGTCCTGCTCCTTCTCCCGCCGGTCCTCCCGGACCTCGTCCACCGCCTCGTCGAGCGTGCGCACTCCTTCGAGGAGCATCAACGACCAGGCACCGAAGGTCTCACGGGGCGCCCGCAGCCACCGGACGATCCGGATCTGCGGCAACGGCCTTGGTACCAGGCCCTGTTCGCGCAGCGCGGCCCGACGGGTCTGCTTCAGCGCACGGTCGAAGAGCACCGCCGCCGAGAGCGACATTCCCGCGAAGAAGTGCGGGGCGCCCGCGTGGTCCATGCCGCGCGGCGCGTGCACCCAGTTGAACCAGGCGGCGGCACCGGCGAACGTCCACACCAGCAGCCGGGAGCCGAGCGCCGCGTCGCCGTGGCTGGCCTCGCGGACCGCCAGCACCGAGCAGAACATCGCGGCCCCGTCGAGGCCGAACGGGACGAGGTATTCCCAGCCCCCGGAGAGGTTCAGGTTCTGCCGGCCGAAGCCGACGAGCCCGTGGAAGGAGAGCGCGGCGGCGACCGCCGCGCAGCAGAAGAGCAGCACGTACGAGGCGGAGGCGTACAGGGCCTCCTTGCGCCTGCGGCGGTCCTCGCTGCGTTCCCAGTTGTCATCGGCCGCGGCCTTGCCAGCGGCGCGCTTGCCGCGCGCGACCACCGTGACCGCCGCCATGACCCCCACGAGCAGTACGGCGCCCGGAAGCAGCCAGTCAAGCGATATGTCGGTCAGTCTCATGCGCGGTCCCTTGCGTCACGTAGGGCGTTTCGGGCGCCATCGTGACGGAAATTCCGCCCCGCTCAGGGGGTTTCGGGACAAGAGCACGCCATTGGGGTGACTGGGGATACCTATGGGCGGAATCTGAACGAACGCACATACGAGACGATAGAGATGCGTTCGGATTGCGTCACCTGGACGGGCGGTGTGGATCAGGGAGCGGGTGTCAGCTTCCTCACCCGGTCGTCATCGCAGGTGCGCGGGCAGGTGACGCAGGTGTCCTCGGGGCGCAGGGTGTAGAAGAGGCAGCAGCTGGCCCGGTCGCGGGTCGGCAGCGATTCGCCGTTGGGGCCGGTCAGTTC
The DNA here is from genome assembly GCF_035917275.1 of Streptomyces sp. NBC_01237. Taxonomy (NCBI): domain Bacteria; kingdom Bacillati; phylum Actinomycetota; class Actinomycetes; order Kitasatosporales; family Streptomycetaceae; genus Streptomyces; species Streptomyces sp. NBC_01237. Next base: position 7,261,699 of record NZ_CP108508.1, read on the forward strand.
ACGGAAGCCGGCCGTGCCGACGTACGGCTTGGTGGTGCCCGGCAGCAGCAGTTCCAGTTCGGCCATCGCGCGGCGCTCCTCGCCGAGCAGATGGGCGATGTACCAGAGGCCCTCGACGATCTCGTCCGTCGCCATGCCCCACAGGGCCCGCTTGCCTCGACGCATCCGGGGCTGGAAGCCCTCCAGCACCGGACCGATGTGCTCAGCCACGGCGTCCAGCACCTCGGCCCGCAGCGCGGCCTCGTCCGGGACCACCCGGGCGCCGGGCAGCGTGGCCGCCGGATCGTCGGGCAGGCAGGCGAACTCCCGTACGCGGACGGTGAGATGGCCCAGTGCCCGCTGGAACGAGATGTCCTCCACGGGAATCCGGGGCACCCGCCGGTGCAGGAACCAGGGCACCGTCACGAGCAGACAGGCCGGCCAGGAGTAGCGGTGCAGTCCGAAGCTGGCCACCACGTCGGGACGGGCCTGCTGTCCGTAGTCCCGGAGCACCTGCGCGTTGTCCCAGGCGAGGAAGGCGTCGAGGGCCGCCCCGCCTCCGGCGAGCTCGGCCGCGCCCACCCAGCCGACCCCGGAGGGGGCCGCCTCGCCCTCCGCGAGCACCTCGGCGCGCAGCCCGGGGAAGACCTCGGTCAGGCGCGCGTACGAGGCCGTCACGGGGGACGCCGCGGTACTGGTGAACAGAGCGGAGACGGTCATGCGGGGACCACCACATCAGGATCGTTGGCAGGTAAGCCTTACCTTACCCGAAATGATCGATGTTTGAACTGGGGCCTCCTCGGCCTATCGTGCACAAAGGGCATGGCGTACGCGAGCCGGGCCCGCGGCTGGCCGAGGAGGTCCGGGTGGAGCAGGGCAGGGCGCGCGAGGACGTACGGCCGCCGTACGTCTGCGACGCGTACGCGGGCACGCCACCGGTCGTCCGGGTGCCCGAGCAGGCGCGCGGGGAGCACACCCACAGCGAGCCGCCCGCCCCCCGCGTCGTGCAGCGGCACTCGGTGCGCGGCCAGATCCTGGATGCCCTGCGCGCCGCCCTCGTCGACGGTGAGCTGGTGCCCGGACAGGTCTACTCGGCCCCGGCGCTCGGCGCCCGGTTCGGTGTCTCCGCGACGCCGGTGCGCGAGGCGATGCAGCAGCTGGCCGGCGAGGGTGCCGTCGAGGTCGTGCCGAACCGCGGCTTCCGGGTCAGTGAGCGCGGACCGCGCGAGCTGGCGGAGCTGGCCGAGGTGCGCGCCCTGATCGAGGTCCCGGTGATGCTGCGGCTGGCCCGTACCGTTCCGGCCGACCGGTGGGGCGTGCTGCGCCCCCTGGCCGATGCCACCGTCGCGGCGGCCGCGGTGGGCGACCGGGCGAGCTACGCGGAGTCCGACCGGGCCTTCCACCGCGCGGTTCTCGCGCTCTCCGGCAACGAACAGCTGGTGATGGTCGCGGACGATCTGCACCGCCGTTCCCAGTGGCCGCTGGTCAGCCACCCGGCCACCCGCCAGGCCGACCTGCTCGCCGACGCCGCCGAACACATGGCGCTGCTCGACGCCCTCATCGCCCAGGACCTCGCCGTCGTGCAGTCCCTCGTACGCGAGCACTTCACGGGTGCGGACGGCTGATCCGGGAGCGGGGGTGCCGCGCGGACCCGCCCGCGCGGCACCCCCGTGTCACCGCCGCGACCGCCCGGCCCTCCGGCCACCGGTCACTTCACGCCCGCCCGGCCCGGCTCAGTTCGCCTCGGCCGTCTCCGGCGACGGGGGTTCCAGGCGTGGGGCCAGCCAGGTCGGTACGCCGCCGAGCAGCCGGAAGAGCCTGCCCGCCTCGGCGCGCAGCCGTGCCGCCTCCGGCTCCGGCTCGGCGTCCGCGAGGGAGATGAGCGCCGGGGCCGTACCCACGAGATAGCCCAGCTCCTCCCTTATCCGCAGGGACTCCGAGAAGCCGTGCCGGGCCTCGGCCAGCTCGCCCTCCCGCAGCGCGAGGGAGGCGAGGTGCCGCCAGGTGAACGAGAGCAGCAGTTCGTCCCCCTGGGCCGTGGCACCGGCGTGCGCCCTGCGGTACGCGGCCCGCGCGGACTGCGGGGAGTCGGCGATGTTCTGGGCGATCAGCCCCCGGCGGAAGTCCAGCAGCGGCCGCCCCGGAGCGGCGGGAGCGAGCAGGGCCGCCGCCCTGCTCAGCGCCACGCTGGCCTCGTCGGCCCTGTCGCGCGTCCCGAGGAGCGTCGACGCATAGGCGAGATAACCGCGTTCACAGGCCGCGGCACCGCGCTCGGCGTCGTCGTGCGCCAGGGCCTCGGCGGTGCGCAGCGCGTCCTCGGCGTCGGTCCAGCCCTGCCCGGTGTAGAGACATCGCTCGGTCAGCAAGGACGTCCGCTGGAGCGCGGCGGCCGGGTCGGTCGCCGCGTGCGGTTCGAGCAGAGCGGCCGCATCCGTCCAGCAGGCGCGTGACCGCAGCCGCCATACCGCTGTCTGGAGCGGCGGATCGTCATCGGCTGTCGTTCCGGAACCAGACATGGCGGTATGCGCCACATTGCCCTCCCCGAGCGCGCCATTGAGCTGTTGAGTGTGGGCGCATCTCAGCACGGATTGGCACGCCGGGCCAAGAGGTCCGGCCGATGTCAGGTGAAAGAATTCACAATCAGCCGGACCTCGTCGGTGCTCCGACGGGCCCCCGAGGTCAGCTCATACGCAGTGCGAGGAAGAAGTCGAGCTTGTCCTCCAGCCGGGAAAGGTCACGTCCCGTCAACTGCTCGATGCGGCCGACGCGGTAGCGCAGCGTGTTGACGTGGAGGTGCAGCCGGGCCGCGCAGCGGGTCCAGGAACCGTCGCAGTCCAGGAATGACTCCAGCGTCTCGATCAGCTCGGCGCGGTGGCGCCGGTCGTAGTCGCGCAGCGGGTCCAGCAGCCGGGCGGTGAAGGCCCGGCGGACGTCGTCGGGCACGAAGGGCAGCAGCAGGACGTGCGAGGCCAGCTCGTGGTGCCCGGCCGCGCAGACCCGGCCCGGACGGGCCGCCGCCACCCGGCGGGCGTGCCGGGCCTCCTCCAGGGCGCCGCGCAGCCCCTCGGCGGAATGCACCGCCGCGCTGACACCCAGTGTCAGGCGGCCGTCGTCCGCGAGCCCCGCGGAGAGCGGCTCACGGACGGTGGCCAGGAGCACGTCGGCATGGAGCGCGGGGTCGCCCTCGGCCGGTGCGTCCTCGTCGGAAGCCGCGTCCGGATCCGCCCCGGCGCTCCCGGCGCTCCCGGCACCCGCGGTCACGGGGCTTCCGGCAGCCGCGGCCGGGCCGGTGGAGGACAGCGGTACGAGGGCGATCGCCTCGTCGCCCGTGTGCGCGACGGCGATCCGGTCGGCGGAGTCCGGGCCGCTGACGGCCGGGTCCACCAGGATCTCCTCCAGCAGCGCCTGGGCGACGGGACCGCCCGCGATGTCGGGGGCAAAACCGGCGGACCCCGGTGCGCCCTCGGCGGTCCAGTCGACCCGGGCCACGACGACCTGCCAGTGCGGCGCGGTCCCGAGCCCCGGCAGCAGGACCGGTGCGGCGACCCGCAGCCTGGCCGCGATCTCGGCCGGGGCGGCGCCCGCCTGGACCAGCTCCAGGACCTCCTGGGCGAGCCGGCGGCGTACCGTACGGGCCGCGTCGCGCCGGTCGCGTTCGACGGCGATCAGCTGGGTGACGCCCTGGAGCAGATCGAGCCGGGCCGCCGGCCAGTCGCTCGCGTCGGCCTCGACGGCGAGCAGCCAGTCGGAGAGCACCGACTCGCGCACATCGCGGGAGGCAGGCAGGGCGCCCCGGCCGGTGTTCCGGATCGGGAACAGTGAATACGTTCTGCCGCCCACCGTGGTCCGGTGCGGTCCCCGTCGTCCGGTGCGGGTTGCGGCCAGATGCCGTCCGGCCAGCTCGGCCCCGACCCGGGGGGTCAGCGGCTCACCGGCCCCCGCGATCTGCCGGCCGGTGGGCGAGAGCACCCAGGCCCGAAGATCCAGGTCGGAGGTGAGGAGGTCGAGGACCACCTCGGGGCCGCCGCCCGCCGGGCCCGAGGTCATCAGCCTGCGGTGCCGGTCGACGACGGCCGCCAGGTCCCCGGCCCGCTCGCCCGACACCTGGCGCACCACATGCTCGGTGATCGTTGCGAATGCCACGGTCTCGTTCACGGCGAAGAGGGGGAGGCGATGGTGCCGGCACGCCTCGACCAGGTCGCCCGGGATGTCGCCGAGCTCCGCCTCGCCCGCCGCGAGTCCGGCGACCTGGGCCCCCGCCAGAATCCGGACGAACGGCTCCGAGTCCGCCGCGTCACGGCGCCAGGCGAGACCGGTGAGGACCAGCTCGCCTCCCGAGAGGTAGCGGCTGGGGTCGCGCAGGTCGGTGGTCATGACGCCCCGGACCGTGCGGTCCAGTTCGGCCTCGCCGCCGAGCAGCCGCAGGCCCAGCGCGTCGGTGTCCAGCAGTGCGCGCAGCCGCATCTCGTTGCCGCCGTTCTTTCGGTTGAGGGGAGGGGGAGGGGGAGGGGAGTGAGGGATCGATCGAGGGGGAGTGGACCGGCCGAAGGGAGGTACGGACCGGCCGAAGGGGGGAACCGGCCGGTCGGGTGGGAGGACGGGGAGCCGAGTGGGTGGGACGAGGGATACCGGGGATACCTGTGAATTGCGGAGAGGTTACTGATTCCCGCCATTCGTTCGAATCTACAAGACGAGCAAGGAGACCAGCCAACTCCTTCAGTGTTTCCGTGACTGCACCGGTCGGAGCCGTGGCTTGTGTACTGGGCCACACACCGCGTGAACAACACATGAACGAGCCAGTCGAGGGCCGGCCGTCCCCAGCCCCAGCGAACGACCGATTGAGAAGAAGAGAGCCACTCATGGACTTCCTTCGCCCCGCCAGCTGGGAGGAGGCGCTCGCCGCCAAGGCCGAGCACCCCACGGCTGTTCCCATCGCGGGCGGCACCGATGTGATGGTCGAGATCAACTTCGACCACCGGCGGCCCGAGTATCTCCTGGACCTGAACCGCATCGGTGAGCTGTCCGAGTGGGAGGTGGGCCAGGAGAACGTACGGCTCGGCGCCTCCGTCCCGTACAGCGACATCATGGAGCACCTGCGGGCCGAGCTGCCCTGCCTGGCGCTCGCCTCGCACACCGTCGCCTCCCCGCAGATCCGCAACCGCGGCGGCGTCGGCGGCAACCTCGGCACCGCGTCGCCCGCCGGTGACGCCCACCCCGCCCTCCTCGCCGCGGGGGCCGAGGTCGAGGCCGAGTCCGTACGCGGCATCCGGATGATCCCCATCGACGCCTTCTACACCGGCGTCAAGCGCAACGCGCTGGCCCCGGACGAGCTGATCCGGGCCGTACACATCAAGAAGGCCGACGGGCCGCAGCAGTACTCCAAGGTCGGCACCCGCAACGCGATGGTCATCGCCGTCTGCGCCTTCGGCCTCGCCCTGCACCCCGGGACCCGCACGGTCCGCACCGGCATCGGCTCCGCCGCCCCGACCCCGGTCCGGGCCAAGGAGGCGGAGGAGTTCCTGAACGCCGCGCTCGAAGAGGGCGGGTTCTGGGAGAGCGGCAGGATCATCACCCCGTCGATCGCCAAGCAGTTCGCCGACCTCGCCTCCGGCGCCTGCAACCCGATCGACGACGTGCGGGGCACCGCGAAGTACCGCAGGCACGCGGTCGGCATCATGGCCCGCCGCACGCTCGGCTGGACCTGGGAGCAGTACCGCGGCGCGGGCCGCACGCTTGAAGGAGCTGCATAACCATGCGAGTGAATTTCACGGTCAACGGCCGTCAGCAGGAAGCCGACGACGTCTGGGAGGGGGAGTCCCTCCTGTACGTCCTGCGCGAGCGCATGGGGCTTCCCGGTTCCAAGAACGCCTGCGAGCAGGGCGAATGCGGCTCCTGCACGGTCCGCCTGGACGGTGTGCCGGTCTGTTCCTGTCTGGTCGCCGCCGGTCAGGTCGAGGGCCGCGAGGTCGTCACCGTCGAGGGGCTCGCCGACTACGCCAAGCACCGCGAGGACGCCCACCCCGGCGGCGGCTGCGCCTCCGGTTCCTGCGGCACGACGCTCGACGCCGCCCAGCGATGGCAGGCCGGGCCCGCCGACGGGCAGAGCGGTGAAGCCGTCGAACTGTCCCCCATCCAGCAGGCGTTCATCGACGCCGGAGCCGTCCAGTGCGGCTTCTGCACCCCCGGCCTGCTCGTCGCGGCCGACGAACTGCTGGAGACCCACCCCTCCCCGTCCGACCAGGACATCCGCGAGGCGCTCTCCGGGAACCTGTGCCGTTGCACCGGTTACGAGAAGATCCTCGACGCGGTCCGCCTCGCGGCCGCCCGTCAGGAAGAGGCGGTCCGATAGCCATGGCGCTGCATCCACGAGTCGCCACCGTCCCGGCCGGCACGCCCACCAAGATCACCCAGGGTTCGCCCACCAAGGGCGGCATCGGTGAGTCCACACTGCGCCCCGACGGCATCCTGAAGGTCACCGGAGAGTTCGCGTACTCCTCCGACATGTGGCACGAGGACATGCTGTGGGGCCACACGCTCCGCTCCACCGTCGCGCACGCCGAGATCAGGTCCATCGACATCGGCGAAGCCGTCGCGACGCCCGGCGTCTACGCCGTGCTGACCTACGACGACCTGCCCGCCGCGATGAAGAACTACGGCCTGGAGATCCAGGACACCCCGGTCCTGGCGCACGGCAGGGTCCGCCACCACGGTGAGCCGGTGGCCCTGGTCGCCGCCGACCACCCGGAGACCGCCCGCCGCGCCGCGGCCAAGATCAAGATCGACTACGTCGAACTGCCGGTCATCACGGACGAGGCGTCCGCGACCGCACCCGGCGCGATCCTGATCCACGAGGACCGCGACGACCACCACATCGGCCATGTGCCGCACCCCAACATCGTGCACCGCCAGCCGATCATCCGCGGCGACGCCGACGCGGCCGCCGCGCGGGCCGACGTCATCGTCACCGGCGACTACACCTTCGGCATGCAGGACCAGGCGTTCCTCGGCCCGGAGTCCGGGCTCGCCGTGCCCTCCGAGGACGGCGGCGTCGAGCTGTACGTCGCCACCCAGTGGCTGCACTCCGACCTCCGTCAGATCGCCCCCGTCCTCGGTCTGCCCGAGGACAAGGTCCGCATGACGCTCTCCGGCGTCGGCGGTGCCTTCGGCGGGCGTGAGGACCTGTCGATGCAGATCCACGCCTGCCTGCTGGCGCTGCGCACCGGCAAGCCCGTCAAGATCGTCTACAACCGGTTCGAGTCCTTCTTCGGGCACGTCCACCGGCACCCGGCGAAGCTCCACTACGAGCACGGCGCCACCAAGGACGGCAAGCTCACGCACATGAAGTGCAGGATCGTCCTGGACGGCGGCGCCTACGCGTCGGCCTCCCCGGCGGTCGTCGGGAACGCCTCCTCGCTCGCGGTCGGCCCCTACGCCGTCGAGGACGTCGACATCGAGGCGATCGCGCTCTACACCAACAACCCGCCCTGCGGAGCCATGCGCGGCTTCGGCGCGGTCCAGGCGTGCTTCGCGTACGAGGCGCAGATGGACAAGCTGGCGGCCGAACTGGGCCTGGACCCGGTCGAGTTCCGTCAGCGCAACGCCATGGAACAGGGCACCTTGCTGCCGACCGGCCAGCCCTGCGACTCACCCGCCCCCGTCGCCGAACTCCTGCGCCGGGTCAAGTCCCGTCCGCTGCCGCCCGAGCGGCAGTGGCTGTCCGTCGACGCGGCGGGCAGCTCCGTCGACGTCCGCGACCTGCCCGGCGGCCTCTCCAACACCACGCACGGCGAAGGCGTCGTCCGCGGCGTCGGCTACGCGGTGGGCCTGAAGAACGTCGGCTTCTCCGAGGGCTTCGACGACTACTCCACCGCACGGGTCCGGATGGAGGTCATCAACGGCGAGCCGGTCGCCACCGTGCACACCGCGATGGCCGAGGTCGGCCAGGGCGGCGTCACCGTGCACGCCCAGATCGCCCGTACCGAACTCGGCGTCAGCCAGGTCACCATCCACCCGGCCGACACCCAGGTCGGCTCGGCCGGCTCCACCTCCGCCTCCCGTCAGACGTACGTCACCGGCGGCGCCGTGAAGAACTCCTGCGAGGCCGTACGCGAACAGGTCCTGGAGCTCGGACGGCGCAGGTTCGGCACGTACCACCCGGCCTGGGCCACCGCCGAACTGCTCCTGGAGGGCGGCAAGGTCGTCACCGACGGCGGCGAGGTGCTCGCCGATGTCGCCGATGTGCTCCAGGACGAGTCCATCGACGTCGAGCTGGAGTGGCGCCACCGGCCCACCGAGGCGTTCGACCTGCGCACCGGTCAGGGCAACGGCCATGTCCAGTACTCCTTCGCCGCACACCGCGCCGTCGTCGAGGTCGACACCGAGCTGGGCCTGGTCAAGGTCATCGAACTGGCCTGTGCCCAGGACGTCGGCAAGGCACTCAACCCGCTCTCCGTGATCGGCCAGATCCAGGGCGGCTCCCTCCAGGGCATGGGCGTCGCCATCATGGAGGAGATCATCGTCGACCCGGAGACCGCGAAGGTGCGCAACCCGTCCTTCACGGACTACCTGCTGCCCACCATCCTCGACACCCCGACCATCCCGGTCGATGTGCTCGAACTGGCCGACGACCACGCCCCGTACGGGCTCCGCGGCGTCGGCGAGGCCCCGACCCTCTCGTCCACCCCCGCCGTCCTCGCGGCGATCCGGAACGCGACGGGGCTGGAGCTCAACAGGACGCCGGTGCGCCCCGAGCACCTCACCGGCACCTGAGCCGCTCCCTCCTGAACCCTCCGGGCGGTGCGACGTGCCGTGAACGTCGCACTTCCCCGCGTACCGCACCGCCCGGAGACACCGAGTACCGCACCGCTCGCGGTCCTTCGCACTGCCTCAGTACATCCGTACCTGCATGAACAGTTCGCCTCGGGCCGTCCCCCGGGTCGTGCCGCCCAGCGCAGTCATCCCAAATCCCGCAATCAGTTCTCTCCACGCGGGTGCCCCTGTGAACCTTGGGAGTCAGGCATCATGACCCAGCAGTCAGTGGAGCCCAGGACCGGTGCGGAGGACGCGGGCCCCGGCTCGCGCGTCCCCGCCGGAAGATCTTGGCTCGACCGGTACTTCCACATATCCGAACGAGGGTCCACGGTCGCGCGTGAGGTGCGCGGCGGCGTCACGACCTTCATGGCCATGGCGTACATCCTCCTGCTCAACCCGTTGATCCTCGGCGGCAAGGACGTCGACGGCAACCTCCTCAGCCAGCCCGGACTGATCACCGCGACCGCGCTCGCGGCAGCCGTGACCACCCTCCTGATGGGTTTCGTCGGCAAGGTCCCGCTGGCCCTCGCCGCCGGACTCAGCGTCTCCGGCGTGCTGTCCTCGCAGGTCGCACCCAATATGACCTGGCCGCAGACCATGGGCATGTGTGTGATCTACGGTGTGGTGATCTGTCTCCTGGTGGTCACCGGCCTGCGCGAAATGATCATGAACGCGATCCCGCTCGCACTCAAGCACGGCATCACCATGGGGATCGGGCTCTTCATCGCCCTCATCGGCCTCTACAAGGCCGGCTTCGTCCACCAGGGCAAGGCGACCCCGGTGTCGCTCGGCCCGGCCGGTGAACTCTCCGGCTGGCCCGTCCTGATCTTCTGCGTGACCCTGCTGCTGATCTTCATGCTGCAGGCCCGCAACATCCCCGGCGCGATCCTGATCGGTATCGTCGTCGGCACCGTGATCGCCATCGCCGTCAACGCGATCGCCGACGTCGACGCCAAGTCCTGGAGCAGTGGCCCGCCGGAGCTCAACGGCAGCGCGGTCTCCGCACCCGACTTCTCGCTCTTCGGGCATGTGGAGTTCGGCGGCTGGGGCGATGTCGGAGTGATGACCGTCGGCATGATCGTCTTCACCCTGGTGCTGGCCGGCTTCTTCGACGCCATGGCCACCATCATCGGTGTCGGTACGGAGGCCAAGCTCGCCGACGACAAGGGCCGGATGCCGGGCCTGTCCAAGGCGCTGTTCATCGACGGTGCGGGCGGTGCCATCGGCGGTGTCGCCGGAGGCTCCGGCCAGACCGTGTTCGTCGAGTCGGCCACCGGTGTCGGCGAGGGGGCCCGGACCGGGTTCGCCTCCGTCATCACCGGACTCTTCTTCGCCGCCTGCCTGTTCTTCACCCCGCTCACCGCGATCGTGCCGACCGAGGTGGCCTCGGCCGCCCTCGTCGTCATCGGCGCCATGATGATGCAGAACGCCCGGCACGTGGACTGGGGCGACCGTTCCGTCGCCATCCCGGTCTTCCTCACCGTGGTCCTGATGCCCTTCACGTACACGATCACCACCGGTGTCGCCGCGGGTGTCATCTCGTACGCCGCCATCAAGCTCGCCCAGGGCCGGGCGCGCGAGGTCGGGGCGTTCATGTGGGGTCTGACGGTGATCTTCATCGTGTACTTCGCCCTCAATCCGATCGAGAGCTGGCTGGGCGTCCACTGACACCCGCCCCTCCCCACACCGCCCAAGGAGACACGACATGCTGGACATCGCCGAAGAGCTGCACCGGTGGCTCGGGCAGGGACGCGAGTTCGCCGTGGCCACCGTGGTGGCGGTCGGCGGCAGTGCCCCCCGGCAGCCGGGAGCCGCACTCGCCGTCGACCGTGACGGCACGGCCATCGGGTCGGTCTCCGGCGGATGTGTGGAGGGCGCGGTGTACGAGCTGTGCCAACAGGCCCTCAAGGACGGCACAACCGTCCGGGAGCAGTTCGGCTACAGCGACGACGATGCCTTCGCGGTCGGTCTGACCTGCGGCGGCGTCATCGACATCCTGGTCACACCGGTGCGTGCGGACGACCCCGCACGCCCGGTGTTCGCGGCGGCGCTCGCGGCCTCCGCGCAGGCGGCGGCGGCCGCGGTCGCCAGGATCACCGAGGGCCCGGCCGAACTCCTCGGCCGCCCGCTCCTCGTCCACCCCGACGGGTCGTACGAGGGCGGGCTCGGCGGCCATCGTGCGCTGGACCGCACCGCGGCGGCCGAGACCCGGGCGATGCTGGACGCGGGCCGCACCGGCCCGCTCACCATCGGCGCCGAGGGCTCCCGCTGCGGCCGGCCCGTCCAACTGCTCGTAGAATCCAGCGTTCCGCCGCCCCGCATGATCGTGTTCGGGGCCATCGACTTCGCCGCCGCCCTCGTGCGGGCCGGCTCCTTCCTCGGCTACCGGGTCACCGTCTGCGACGCCCGGCCGGTCTTCGCGACCCGGGCCCGTTTCCCGGACGCCGACGAGATCGTGGTCGACTGGCCGCACCGCTACCTCGCCGCCACCGAGGTGGACGCGCGCACGGTGCTCTGTGTCCTCACCCATGACGCCAAGTTCGATGTCCCCCTGCTGACCGCGGCGTTGAAGTTGCCGGTCGCGTACGTCGGGGCGATGGGCTCGCGCCGCACCCACCTGGAGCGCAACGAACGGCTCCGCGAGGCCGGTGTCACCGAGCGCGAACTTGCCGCGCTGCACTCGCCGATCGGCCTCGACCTCGGTGCCCGTACGCCGGAGGAGACGGCCCTGTCGATCGCCGCCGAGATCGTCGCCGTCCGGCGTGGCGGCAGCGGCGTACCGCTCACCGGCGCCCACACCCCGATCCATCACGAAGGCGGCTCCCCGCTCGCCTCGGTGGCCTGAAGCCGAGGGAAACCGGTCCTCACTCCGGCCTCGACCACGCCCCGTCTCCGCCCTCGTCCCCGGCCGTGACTCCGGCCCCGTCCCCGGCCCGAAACCGGCCCCGTCCTCGGCCCTCACTCCGGCCCCGTCCCCGGCCCGAAACCGGCCCCCGCCGCGCCGTTCGCCGCCGGGCGGATTACCGCCACGGCGCATTCCTGCCAGCCAGGAACCGAACCGTAGTCGCGCATTTACCGGTAGATCAGCTGCATGACATTTTCCCCCTCCTCCGTTTCCGGCCGGGCGAGACCCGCTCGTACAGGACGCAGAGCGCTGCTCATAGCGACCTCCGTCGCACTCGTGAGCGGCGCCATGCTCCCCGCCGCGGGCTCCGCCACCGCCGCCTCCGCACCGCGCTCCGCCGAGGGCCGCCACGAGGCCCGGGTCCAGAGCCACGACATCACCCTGATCACCGGGGACGTCGTGCACTACGTGGACGGCCCCGGCAACCAGGACACCGTCACCGTGGACCGCCCCGACGGCGCGAACGGCGGCGTCCACGTCCAGCAGGCGGGCGACGACCTCTTCGTGCTGCCCGACGAGGCCACCGCGCTGCTCGCGGCCGGGAAGCTCGACCGGCGGCTGTTCAACGTCTCGGCCCTGGTGCGGATGGGGTACGACGACGCGGCCACCGGCGGCATTCCGCTGATCGCCACCTACGGGGGGAGCAAGGCCAGGGCGCTGCCCGCGGCCCCGCGCGGAGCCGGCAAGGTCCGGACGCTCGGCTCCATCCACGGTGCGGCGCTGAAGGCCGACAAGGACGACGCCCGCGCCTTCTGGAGCGACATCGCGCGTACGGACAAGGCCCGTTCGCTGGACAACGGCATCGCGAAGCTGTGGCTCGACGGCCGCTCCGAGGCCCTGCTCAAGGAGTCGGTGCCGCAGGTCAACGCCCCGCAGGCGTGGGCCGCGGGCTTCGACGGCAAGGGCACCAAGGTCGCCGTCCTGGACACCGGGATCGACGCCGACCACCCGGACGTCAAGGACCGGATCCTGGAGTCCCGGAGCTTCGTGCCGGGCGAGGAGGTCGACGACAAGAACGGCCACGGTACGCATGTCGCGTCCACCATCGCCGGTTCGGGTGCCGCCTCCCAGGGCGACAACAAGGGCGTCGCGCCGGCCGCGGGCCTCCTCGTCGGCAAGGTCCTCGGCGACGAGGGCTCCGGCGCCGACTCCGGCATCATCGAAGCCATGGAGTGGGCGAAGGCGGAAGGCGCCGACGTCGTCTCCATGAGCCTCGGCTCCCCGGTGCCGGACGACGGCTCCGACCCGATGTCGCAGGCCGTCGACGCCCTGTCGGCCGACGGCGGTCCGCTGTTCGTGATCGCCGCGGGCAACGCGTACGGCGCGGGCACCATCGGCTCGCCCGGCTCGGCGCAGAAGGCCCTCACCATCGCGGCCGTCGACAAGCAGGACAACCGGGCGGACTTCTCCTCCATGGGCCCGCTGGTCAACAGCCACGGCCTCAAGCCCGACCTGTCCGCCCCCGGCGTCGACATCAACGCGGCGGCCTCGCAGTCGGTCCCCGGCATCGAGGGCATGTACCAGTCGATGTCCGGTACGTCGATGGCCACCCCGCATGTCGCGGGCGCCGCGGCCATCCTGAAGCAGCGTCACCCCGACTGGTCCGGCCAGCGCATCAAGGACGCGCTGATGAGCTCGTCCAAGGCGCTGCCCGACTACACCCCGTACGAGCAGGGCACCGGCCGGCTGGATGTGAAGGCGGCGATCGACACGACGATCGAGGCCACCGGCTCCGTCGAGGTCGCCTCGTACAACTGGCCGCACAGCCCCTCCGACCCGGTCACCGAGCGGACCATCACCTACCGCAACACGGGTGACAAGGACGTCACGCTCAGCCTGGCCACCGACACGGACGCGGCCGCGTACACCCTCTCCACCTCCACGCTGACCGTCCCGGCGGGCTCCACCGCCGAGGCCGTGCTGTCGCTGGACCCCTCCGAGGTCGCGAACAACACCCAGTTCTCCGGCCAGGTCCTCGCCAAGGACGCGGCGGGCACGGTCGTCGCGCACACCGGTTTCGCGCTCAACAAGGAGCAGGAGCTCTACGACCTGACCCTGAAGCTCCGCGACCGCGCGGGCAGGCCGATGGACGGACAGGTCGTCTTCGCCGCGCTCGGCGACCCGGAGCTGGGCGTCGTCAACGTCTCCGGTGACACGACCCTGCGGCTGCCGCCGGGCAACTACACGGCCTGGACCGCCGCGGAGATCGACGGCGACCGGGCCGACTCGAAGGGCATCGCGTTCCTCGCGGCCCCCGAGACGGTCCTGGACAAGGCCACCACCGTCACGCTCGACGCCTCGAAGGCCCGCAAGATCAGTGTGCGGACGCCGAAGGAGACCGAGACCCGCCAGCTGCGCTATGACATGGCACGCACCGCCCCGGACGGCACCGTCCAGCGCGACGCGTACCAGATCCCGCTGACCTACGACCAGTTGTGGGCGAGCCCGACCAAGAAGGTCACCCAGGGCAGCTTCAGCTTCCTGACCCGCTGGCGCCAGGGCGAGGAACTGATCGGCCTGACGGCCGACGGCCATGACGTCCCGGCCTTCGTGCAGGGCGGCTCCGTCGTCGCCGAGGACAGCGAGCAGAAGCTGACCGGTGTCTTCGCCGGCAACGGCGCCGCGGCCGACTACCGGGGCGTGAACGCCAAGGGCAAGGCCGTCGTGGTCAACCGCAGCGACGCGGTCACCCCGGCCGAGCGGCTGGCGGGCGCGCTGGCGGCGGGCGCCAAGGCGCTCTTCGTCGTCAACGACGGCCGCGGGGTCGCGATGGAGTCCTACGTCCCGTACGGCGAGCAGACCACCATCCCGGTCGCCTCGGTGCAGAAGACCGCGGGCGGGACGCTGATCAAGGCGGCGCAGCGCGGCAAGAAGCTCTCCGTCGACCAGAAGAAGTTCGCGGGCTACGTCTACGACCTGGTCGACCGCCACGACGGCACGATCCCCGACCGCTCGCTGGCCTTCGCCCCGTCGGCCCGTCAGCTGGCGAAGGTGGAGAACACCTTCTACGGCCACAAGGCGGCGCTCGGCGCCGGATTCCGCTACGACATCCCGGACTACGGCCCCGGTGTCGGCTTCGAGGAGTACGAGAAGTTCCCGGGCACCCGCACCGAGTGGGTCAACCCGCTGCCGGGTGACTCCTTCTGGTACGAGAACCACGCGGTGCTCAGTGCCGACGCCTCCGGTACGGCGCACGAGATGCGCAGCACGGACCTGGACTACAAGGCCGGCCGGACCTACCGCGACGACTGGTTCGCACCGGTGGTCGGCCCCCGTCTCGGCACCGGCTACTGGGGTCCGTTCCGCACCGCGTACAACGACATCCAGTTCAACATCACCCCGTGGACCGACTCGGGCGAGGGCCACTCCGGCTCGATGCCGGAGGCGGAGTACGACACCACCTCGTACGGCTTCTACCAGGGCGACACACTGATCAAGAAGGGACCGGGCCGGGCCGGATACGCCTGGGACCTGTCGGCGGAGAAGCTGCCGTACCGCCTGGTCATCGACTCCGTCCGGGACGCGGAGACCTGGAAGACCTCGACCCGTACGCACACCGAGTGGAACTTCGTCTCGGGTGCCCTGGACGAGAACGGCCCGCAGCAGGCCGACATCCCGCTGCTCCAGCTGGACTACGACGTGGACACCGACCTGGCCGGTGACGTCAAGGCCGGCAAGTGGACCGAGGTCGGTCTGGAGGCCGGTACCCAGGCGTGGCTGGACGGCGCGGTGAAGGCGACGAAGGCCTCGCTGTCCGTCAGCTACGACGAGGGCAGGTCCTGGAGCGCGGCAGAGCTGCGCAAGGGCTCGTCGGGCACATGGACCGCGAAGTTCAGGACGCCCGGGAAGGGGGCCGCCTCGGTTTCGCTCAAGGTGCGCGCCGAGGGCCCCGGCGGTCTGGCCGTCGACCAGGAGATCATCAAGGCGTTCGGCCTGAAGTGACCTGCTGAGAGAACCATTTGAGGTGGTTCCGCAGCCCCGGCGGGGGCTGCGGGACCACCTCTCTTTACGTTTTCTTGAAGATCGAAATTTGTCTACTTTGCCCGTATATGGCGGTCGATAACCCCAGAAAGGGACTTTTTGCGGTGCGGAGCGAGTTGCCACGGGCCTACTCGGAGGCTTATAAGAGGAACGTGGCCGAGGCGATTCCGGGAATTCCGGGGACTGCCGCCATGGAGGTTTCCCATGTTTCTCACTCCGTCCGACACGGAGAAATTGCTGCTGAGCGTCGCCGGAATGGTCGCCCGCGACCGGCGTGAGCGCGGCGTCCGCCTCAACTACCCCGAGGCCGTCGCCCTGCTCGCCTGCTGGGTCATGGAGCGGGCCCGCGAGGGCGCCCTCGTCAGCGACCTCATGACCGCGGGACGCACCGTCCTGACCCGCGCTGACGTGCTCGAAGGCGTCCCCGAGATGCTGCACGACGTCCAGGTCGAGGCGACCTTCCCCGACGGGCGCAAGCTGGTCACGATCACCTCTCCGATCCCGTGATCCCCGGTGAGATCCGGACCGGATCCGGCGTACTGAAAATCAACGACACGCTTACCAAATTGCAGCTCACCGTTGTCAATGACGGCGACCGGCCCATTCAGGTCGGCTCGCACCTGCATTTCTCCGACGCGAATCCGGCGCTTTCCTTCGACCGCGCTGCGGCCGAGGGATTCCGCCTCGACATTCCGTCAGGAACATCGCTGCGTTTCGAACCCGGGGTCGGCGCCGACGTCACCCTCGTCGAACTCGGCGGCCGTCGGCACGTCCCCGGCATCGTGGTGCCCGGCACCCGCGCCCCCGGCACCCGAACCGCACAGACGGAGACCGTGTGACATGGCACAGATGACCCGCGCCGCCTACGCGGCGCTCTACGGACCCACCACCGGGGACCGCGTGCGTCTCGCCGACACCGATCTGTGGATCGAGGTGGAGGAGGACCGCTGCTTCGGCGGCGACGAGGCCGTGTTCGGCGGTGGCAAGTCCATCCGTGAATCGATGGCCCAGGCCACCACCTCACGCGCCGACGGCGCCCTCGACCTCGTCATCACCAATGTGGTCGTCCTCGACCACTGGGGCATCGTCAAGACCGACATCGGCGTCCGGGCCGGCCGGATCGTCGCCCTGGGCCGCTCGGGCAACCCCGACATCAGCGACGGCGTCCACCCCGACCTGATCATCGGCCCCGGCACCGACGTGGTCTCCGGCGAGGGGCGCATCCTCACCGCCGGAGCCGTCGACACCCACGTCCACTTCCTGATGCCGGAAACCCTCCAGGAGGCCCTCGCCACCGGCACCACCACCGTGATCGGCGGCGGCACCGGAGCCACCGAGGCGTCCAAGGCCACCACCGTCACCCCCGGCGCGTGGAACCTCGCGATGATGCACCGGTCCCTGGACCGCGTCCCGCTCAACATCATGCTGTTCGGCAAGGGTTCCACCGTCGGCGAGGACGCCCTGCGCGAGGCCGCCCTCGGCGGTGCCGGAGGCTACAAGGTCCACGAGGACTGGGGCGCCACCCCCGCCGCGATCGACGCCGCGCTGAAGGCGGCCGACGCCTACGGCCTCCAGGTCGCCCTGCACGCCGACAGCCTCAACGAGGTCGGCTACGTCGAGGGAACCCTCGACGCCATCGCCGGCCGGGGCATCCACGTCTTCCACGCCGAAGGCGCGGGCGGCGGACACGCACCCGACATCATCACCGTCGCCTCGCACCCCAACGTGCTTCCCGCGTCCACCAATCCGACGCTTCCGCACACCGTCAACACCGTCGCCGAACACCTCGACATGCTGATGGTCTGCCACCACCTCAACCCGCGCGTCCCCGAGGACCTGGCCTTCGCCGAGTCCCGCATCCGCGCCACCACCATCGCCGCCGAGGACGTCCTCCACGACATCGGCGCCCTCTCCATCACCTCCTCCGACGCCCAGGCCATGGGCCGCATCGGTGAAGTCGTCTGCCGCACCTGGCAGGTCGCCCACGTGATGAAGCAGCGCTTCGGCGACCGGGACTCCGCACTCCCCGCCGACAACGAGCGCGCCCGCCGCTACGTCGCCAAGTACACGATCTGTCCCGCCGTCGCCCATGGCATCGACCATGTCGTCGGCTCCGTGGAACCGGGCAAGCTCGCCGACCTCGTGCTCTGGGACCCCGCCTTCTTCGGCATCCGCCCGGCGGCCGTGATCAAGGGCGGCATGGTGGTGTACGCCCCCCTCGGCGACGCCAACGCGGCCATCCCCACCACCCAGCCGGTGCTGCTCCGCGCCACCGCGGCGGCCGGCGCCGCCCCCCATCTGTCGGTCAGCTTCGTCGCCCCCGCCGCGCTGGAGGACGGGCTCGCCGAACGCCTGGGCCTGGAAAGGGAACTGGTCGCCGTACGGCCCACCCGCCACCTCACCAAGGCGGACCTGCCGAACAACACGGCGCTCCCGGCCATCGACGTGGACCCGGAGACCTTCGCCATCCGCATCGACGGGGAGCTCGTCGAGCCCGCCCCCGCCGCCGAACTGCCGCTGACCCAGCGGTACAGCATGTTCTGATGGGTGCGCTCGCCCGGCTCCTGCTGGCCGACGGACGGCTCCCGGTCGGCGCGTACACCTACAGCGCGGGCCTCGAACCGGCCGTCGCCGCGGGACTCACCCGCGACCGCCTCCCCGCACTGCTGCGGGCCCGGCTGCACACCACCGCGGTCACCGAGGCGGCCGCCGCCGTCCTCGCCCTGCGCGCCGCCGGGCAGGACCCGGTGGACTACGGGCCCGTACAGCACGCGCTCGCGGCCCGCACCCCGGTGGCACCGCTGCGCGCGGCGTCCGCCACGCTCGGCCGGGGCGTGCACCGACTCGCGCGGCGGCTGGCCCCGGACCACCCGGCGGTCACCGCCCTGTCCACGGTCCGGCCACGCCCGCTGCGGCCCGTCACGCTCGGCGCGCTGGGCGCCGTCATGAAGGTGTCCGAGGACGAACTGGCCCAGGCGGTCGTCTACGACGAACTCCAGACCATCACCTCGGCCGCCCTCAAACTGCTGCCCGGCGACCCGCTCGACGCGGTCGCCTGGATCCTCGCCGCGGAGCCGGACGCCGCCGCCGCGGTGGCCGCCGCCCTCGCCGTACGGACCCCGGGTGAACTGCCCGCCCCCACGGCCCTGCTCACCGAACAGTGGGCACTCGAACACGACCGACGCGAACGGAGACTCTTCCTTGCCTGACAACCACGCCCACGCCCACGCGCCGACCCACGCCCCCACCGGCGACCACGACGACCGGCCCAACCCCCACTTCCACGAGCCCCTGAACCAGCCCCGCGCCCTGCGGCTCGGCGTGGCCGGTCCGGTCGGCACCGGCAAGAGCTCCATCCTGGCCACGCTCTGCCGCGAACTCGCCGGGGAACTGTCCATGGCCGTCGTCACCAACGACATCTACACCGACGAGGACGCCCGCTTCCTCCGCTCGGCGGGCGTCCTGCCCACCGAACGTATCCGCGCCGTCGAGACCGGGGCGTGCCCGCACACCGCGATCCGCGACGACGTCAGCGCCAACCTCGACGCCGTCGAGGACCTGGAGGAGGCGTACGGGCCGCTCGACCTGGTCCTCGTGGAGAGCGGCGGCGACAACCTGACGGCCACCTTCAGCCCCGCCCTGGCCGACGCGCAGCTCTTCTGCATCGATGTCGCGGGCGGCGGCGACGTGGCCCGCAAGGGCGGCCCCGGAATCACCGGCGCGGACCTCCTGATCATCAACAAGACCGACCTCGCCCCCTACGTGGAGGTCGACGTCGCCGCCATGGTCGCCGACGCCGAGGCGGCCCGCGACGGCCTCCCGGTGCTGGCCCTGTCCAAGAAGGACCCGGTGTCGGTCGCCGAACTGGCCGACTGGGTACGCGCGTTGCTCGCCCGGCACCGCTCGGGCACCCACATCCCCACCGACCCGGGCCCGATGGCACCGCACAGCCACGCCCACCCGTGAGTCACCGGACGGGGGGCGCCGCCGAGCCGACCGTGCTCACCGTCGAGCGCGACGGCACGGGCCGCCACCTCGCCCGGGACCTCACGCCCGGCGCCTTCCTGGCCCCCCGCCCGCTCCTCCCGGACCCGGAAGCCCTGCACATCGCCCTCGTCGGCACCCGGGCCGGCCTCCTGGCGGGCGACGACCTCGCGCTGCACATCACGGTCGGCCCCGGGGCCAGGCTGCGCCTCGTCGAACCGTCCGGCCTCGTCGCGTACGACCACCGCGGCGGCACATCGACGTGGCGGGCCCGGATCGAGATCGCGGAGGGCGGCGAACTGCACTGGGACGCCCGGCCGTTCGTGATCTCGGGCGGGGCGGACGTGGAGCGCTCCATGGACGTGACCCTGGCCGCCGGTGCCCGGATGCTGTGGCGCGAGACCCTGGTGCTGGGCCGCACCGGCGAACGCGGCGGAAGCCTGCGGGCGCGGACCCACGCCACGTACGACGGCCGGGAACTGCTGGTCGAGGACCTGGATCTGCGGGACGCGGAGATCCGCGAACTGCCCGGTCTCCTCGGCCCGAACCGCGTCATCGGCTCCGTCACCGCCCTCGGCGCCGTCCCCGGGGCGCCGCCGCACCCCTACCGCACCGACCTGGCGGGCCCCGGAGCGCAGGTGCGGCTGGTGGACACGGTGGCCCCGGCGGTGGAGGCCGGGCTGACGGCGGTCTGGGAGGCATGGCGGGCCGCACCGCCCGGGGACGCGTGAGGACCCCGGGCCCGGGCGCGGGCGCGCGGACCCCGGACCCCCGGGACCATCGAAGTGGAACCGGGGGTACCGCCTGACGGGGCGGGAGGACCGGTGCGGTTGGATGGCCGCATGAGCGTTCATGACGTGGCCCGCAGGCTGCCGGACATACCCGTCCTCACCGACCTCTGCCGCTCGATGGCGATGCTGGATGCCGTCCTGTGCCCGGAATGGGACCACCGGTGGCACAGCTACGACGCGCGGTGGTCCGCGTCGGAGGCCATGGCCTCCATGCGGGACGGGTCGGGCAACGAGTACTCCCTCGTGCTCGCGCCCGCCGGTGCCTACCTCCGCGGGTTCGACCACGAATCACCGATGAGCCCCTACGTCGACGACGCGCCCTGGCCCGGAGTGCTCGACGACGTCCCGCCGGTCTTCCGGCCGTACGTCGAAGAGCCCTCGTTCACGGACGAGCACGGTATGCCCGTCGTCACCGCGTGCCTCTGGAGGCAGCAGGGCGACGACCGGTGGCACGCGGGCGCCATCGAGTTCCCGGAGGACGGCGAGGAATCCGACGGCGCGGACTGGCTCTTCCAACTCCTCGTCGCGGGAAGCCCGGAGAGCTACCGGGAGTGGGCCGAGGACTACTTCGAGACGACGGTGGACCTCGACGCGGTACGCCATGTCTTCGCACTGCGCCCGCTGACCGACGAGATCGTCCTGGCCCTGAACCCCGAGCGGCTGCCCGATGACCTGGCCGAGGACATCGAGGACATCGGCTACCCGGTCACCTCCACCGGCCTGCGGGCCTGAGTCCGGCGGGCGAGAACCGTCGCACCGATCAGGACGGGGACCGCCGAGAGGGTGAAGCACACGGCCAGGGGCAGGCGGCCCACCAGCAGCCCCGCCCCGGCCGTGCCCGCCGAGATCCCCGCGTTGAGCGCGGTGTTGACCCAGGCGCCGGCCCGGGTCCGGCTGTCGTTCCCGACGGACTCGTCCGCGAGCAGATAGGCGGTGGTCAGGGCCGGGGCCACGAACAGCCCGGCCACCGCGACCATCCCCACCAGCACCGGAACGCTCGGCGAGAGCCCCGCGGCGATCAGCGCCGTCCCCAGCGCACCGCTGAACACCCCCAGCCGCACCCGGTTGGACAGGCGCCACGGGACGGCGCCGTGGACGAGGCCGCCGACCGCGCTGCCCGCCGAGAGAGCGGCCAGCACCCATGCCACCGCCGAGCCCTGGTGGCGCTGTTCGGTGAAGGCCACCACGAGCAGATCCAGCGCGCCGAGGCACAGCCCCACCCCGCCCATCATCAGCACGGCGTGCCGCAGCCCGCCCACGCGGCTCAGGAGCGTCCGGCCTTCGCCGGGCACGGCGGGCGCACCGGGTCCGGGCGGGCGTGCGCCGATGTCCCGGACGGCCGGACAGTACGCCAGCGCGAGCGTTCCGGTCAGCACCAGCCCGGCGCTGATGGCCACGCCCGCCGCGGGCGTGGCGAACTCGACCAGCAGCCCGACCAGCAACGGCCCGCCGACCAGCAGCAGTTCCTCCGCCACGGCGTCCAGACTGTAGGCACGGCGCAGCAGTTCGCGATCCGGTACGAGGCTGCTCCACACGGTGCGCATGACGGGCCCGAGCGGCGGCGTGCAGAGCCCGGCGGCCAGCGCCAGCGCCCCCAGCCGCAGCCCGGACGCACCGGGCTGCCAGGTGGCCTGGGCCAGCACGATCAGCACCGACGCGTACGCGCCGGCCATCCAGGGCAGCGCCCTGCGCGGACCGTAGCGGTCGATGAGCGCGGCACGGGCGGGCGAGAGCAGCACGCTCGCGGCGCCGAACAGGGCCATCACGAGCCCCGCGACGGAATAGGAGCCGGTGGTGTCCTTGACCGCCAGCAGCAGCGCGAGGGGCACCATTCCGTAACTGAGCCGCCCCAGCAGCGCCGCACCGAAGGCGCTCGGTGCGTGGTGGGTGCGCAGGACACCGGCGTAGGAAGGGGGAGAGGATGACATGAGGGCGTTCCTCGGAGAGGCGGCGCGCGGTCCGGGCGCCGAAACGTACGGGGACACGGAGCTACCGCACCCACGGAGCGGGTGCGGTCAGCGCGGTGTCCTACGCACGGAGGAGGAACATGGGCGCCACTGTAGCGGGGCTCGGTCAGGCGTACGGCCCGTAAACGTACTTTCCCCGCGGACCCGTGGAGGGCCGGGGCGTACCCGCAGGTCCGCCCCGGCCCGTACCCGCGGGCCCCCCTGCCCCGTACCCGCAGGTCCCCCTGCCCCGGCCGCTACTTCCTGCGCTCACGGCGGGACTTGGCCCGCTTCTCCATCGCCTTGCGGCGCTCGACGGTGTACTTCGACCAGTCGCCCCGGTGGCGGTCGCACCGGGAAGCACCCAGCATCGCCAGCCGTCGGCACCGGGTCCCCTTCATCGTCGGTGCTCCGCAGATGGACTGAGTACGAGCCATGCTGAACCGCCCCCTGAGCTGGGTCGACGTATGCCGGACCCGCTCAGAATCGCCCGGCCCGGCAGAGGGGCGACAGGCGTACGGAGGTCGCTTCCGCGGCAGTCCGGGCGCACCCGCCTCACACTCCGGCGGAACCGCCCCCATGGCACCCGCACGCCCCGCACCCGCCAGGAGCGCCCCGGCGCGCTCAGCCGGCCAGCAGGCCCGAGGTGTCGATCACCTGGCGGATCGCCCGGCCCGAAGCCAGCTCCTCCATCGCGTCGTTGATGTCCGTCAGCGGCAGCGTGCCCGTGTGCATCCGCTCCACCGGCATCAGGCCCGCCCGCCACAGGTCCAGGAACCGCGGGATGTCCCGGCGGGGGACCGCGTCGCCCATGTACGAGCCGAGCAGCGACTTGCCCTCGCCCGCGAAGGCCAGGGCCGGGACCTCCAGGACGCGGTCCGGGGCCGGGAGGCCCACCGAGACGACCCTGCCGCCGCGGGCGACGGCCGCCAGTGCGTCGGCCATCACCTTCGGGCTGCCCACCGCCTCCACCGCCAACTCGGCGCCACCGCCGGTCAGTTCACGAACGGCGGCCGTCGCCTCCTCGGGGGCGTACGCATGGGTCGCGCCGAGGCGCAGGGCCAGCTCGCGCTTCTCCTGGACCGGGTCGACCGCGATGACCGGGTACGCTCCGGCCGCGCGGGCGCCCAGCACCGCCGAGAGACCGACACCGCCGAGCCCGTACACCAGGGCGGACTGGCCGGGGCGCAGGGCGGCCGTGTTGATGACCGCGCCCGCCCCGGTCAGGACCGCGCAGCCGAACATCGAGGCCACGGCGAACGGTATGTCGTCGGGGATCGGCACCAGCGACTCCTGGGCCAGTACCGCGTGCTCGGAGAACGCGGAGACGCCCAGCTGGTGATGGACCGGCTGTCCGGAGGAGTCCGTGAGGAGCGGGGGACCGTGCAGCAGGCCACCCGATCCGTTCGCGGCGGCGGCCCGCGCGCACAGCGCCGGGCGGCCCGCCGCACAGTCCTCGCAGAAGCCGCAGCTCGGGACGAAGACCAGCGCCACATGGTCACCGGGGGAGAAGCGGTGCACACCGGGACCGGTCTCCTGGACCACCCCCACCGCCTCGTGGCCCAGCGCCATCGGCAGCGGGCGGACCCGGTCGCCGTTGACCACGGAGAGGTCCGAGTGGCACAGCGACGCGGCCGCGATCCGGACCAGCACCTCGCCCTCGCGCGGAGCGCCGAGGGTCAGCTCCTCCACCTCGACCGGGCGGCTGTGGGAGTAGGGGCGGGACGTCGACGTCCCGCGCAGCACCACCGCACGGGTCTTCATGCCCCCACCTCCCCGCGCGGCGCGCAGCGCAGCACGTCGCGGCTCTCCAGCAGCGGGAGCACCCTGGCGAGCACGATCTCCCGGAAGTGCGGGGTCGCGCAGTGCGCGGTGAAGTCGGCCTCGGTGGCGTACTCCTCGTAGAGCACGATCGCGCGGGGGTCCTCGATGCCCTGGTGGACCCGGTAACCGAGGTTGCCGGGTTCCTCGCGGGAGGCGGCGGCCATCGAGTCGAGCAGGGTCAGGACGGTGTTCTCCTCGCCGGACCTGGTGCGGTATCGGGCGACGACTACGTAACTCACGGGGACTACTCCTGTGGTGCGGCGGGCCTCTTGAGGGCGGACGGCGGGACCGGCGGCAGCTGGTCCCGGCGCAGATGCCAGAGGCGGGGGTCGGACGTGGCGGCCGCGGCCGACCCGAGGGCCAGGGCGAGCGCCACGTCCGCGGGGGTTTCCACGAAGCCCGCGGCGACCGACGGGGACATCGCGCGCTGTGCCTGCGCGGTCATCCGGCCGATGATCGGGGCGGGCATGATCTCGACCAGGTCCGGCGCTCCGCGGGAGATCGCGTCCGTGGAACGGCGCAGGTTGGACCGGTCGGTGACGAACACCTTCATCATGGTCAGCAGGCCGAGCGGGCGGCCCTTCTCGATCAGCGAGAGCCGGGTGCTCACCACTCCGTGCGCCCCCATGTTCTTGATGAACTCCAGCGCGCCCCGGTCCTGCGCCAGTCCGGGGCTGCTGTCCACGTTCACGAACACGGTCTTCCCCGCCCGGCCCAGCGCCGGCACGACCTGGGGCAGCTGCCCCACCGCGAACGACGCGAGGATGCACACCCTGGCCGGCGCGGTCAGGAACTGCCGCAGCGGCTGGGTGCCGACGACCGACGCGATCACCGGCACCTCGGCGAAGGCCGAGACGAGCCGGGGGTCGAGCGGTGCGCTGAACCGGGACGGGGAGGGGGTCATGGCAAGAGCCTGCCTGGGGAGGGGGCGGACCGGCCGGCACCTGGGGGCCGGCCGGTCCTCGCGGCTGCTGGGGTCAGTTCAGCGGAGACGTACCGAATCGGCTGGGAAGGCCCAGTTTGCCAGGGTTGAGAATCCCGGCCGGATCCAGGGCCGCCTTCACCGCGACGAGGGTCGCGAAGCCCGCCCCGAGGGATTCCTCCAGGTAGGGGCCGCGCAGCAGACCGCAGCCGTGGTGGTGGCTGAGCGCCGCCCGGTGCGCGACGAGTACGGCGTTGGCCGCGTCCCACACCGAGCGGTACCAGTCA
Source organism: Streptomyces sp. NBC_01237 (assembly GCF_035917275.1). Classification (NCBI taxonomy): domain Bacteria; kingdom Bacillati; phylum Actinomycetota; class Actinomycetes; order Kitasatosporales; family Streptomycetaceae; genus Streptomyces; species Streptomyces sp. NBC_01237. The sequence continues at coordinate 7,287,129 of NZ_CP108508.1, forward strand.
CGGCGCGACTCGGGCGCCACATCGCCGCGCAGCGAGAAGTAGACACAGGCGCCGTCGGTGTACGCGTGCGACTGGTGGGCGGAGGCCGCCAGGGTGCCCTCCACCGACTGGATCGCGGCGACCACCTCGTCGTAGATCACCGGGAGGTCGGCCCAGGAAGCGGCCATCTCCAGGGTGTCGGCGACGAAGCCGGGGCCCGGCGTGAAGCCGTCCGCCGACTTGCCGACCAGCATCCGCTCGTCCAGCCAGCGCGCGAAGACCGCCTCGCTGTCCAGCTCGGGGCCGTACGCGGCGCAGACCTCGGTCGCGACCTTGATCGACGCGTCGACGATCGCCGGGTCGCCCTCGTCGGCGATGAGCAGCAGATTGGTGCCGGGGTGGCCGAAGTGGGTGCCGGACTCCAGGGTGTCGTACAGCCGCAGGACGGCCGGGGTCGCACCGCGCTGCATGATCGAGCGGCAGGCGTCCAGACCCTCGGCGAAGGTCGGGAAACCGAACGCGACGGCCTTGGCGTACTCGGGCAGCGGGTGGACGCGCAGCCGGGCCGAGACGATGACACCGAGGGTGCCCTCCGAGCCGATGAACAGCTGACGCAGGTCCGGACCGACCGCCGCGCGGGCGTAGTCGCCGTACGTGGCACGGGTGCCGTCCGCGTGGATGACGTCCACCCCGACGACCATGTCCTCGATCTTGCCGTACCGGGTGGAGAGCTGACCGGCGCCGCGGCAGGCGATCCAGCCGCCGACCGTGGAGACGGCGAACGCGGAGGGCCAGTGGCCCGTCGTCACGCCGTACTCCTCCTGGAGCTGCTTCTCGAAGAGGTCACCGAACATGCCGGCCTCGACGTCCACCACGTTCGACTCGGCGTCGAAACCGGTGATCCGGTTCAGCGCGCAGACGTCCAGGACGACCCCGCCGAAGACGGGGAGCGCCGCACCGGTGACATTGGAGCGGCCCGCGGACGGGGTGACCGGGATGCCGGCCGCGTGGCAGATCCGCAGCACGGCCGCGATCTGGTCCGCGTCCGCCGCCTCGACGATCACGGCGTCCGGCGTCGCGGGGCGGCCCTCGGTCTCGCCGATCATCGAACCGGCCCACCAGTCACGGGTCCGGGTGACGACCTCGTCGCGGGAGGTGTGCACGGCGTGCGCGGCCTCGCGCAGCGCCTCGACCACGCTCTCGGGGACCTCGACCGGATCGGTCTGGAGCGCGGCCTCCCCGTCCCCGATCGGGGTGTTCTGCGCCCACTTGGCGAAGCTGGGGGCGCCGATCGTGTAGTTGCCCCGGTTGAACGGGTGGGTGATGGTCTGACGGCTGATCATGCTGCTGCCCCTTCGAGGAGTACGGACTTTTCGTGACGGACGGCTGCGAGGTAGTCGGAGACCGAACGCTCCACCTCGGCCTGGGTGAGATTCAGTTCCCGGCCGAGGATCGCGCCGACGGCGTCCGCGGCGTCCGCGGAGGCGTCCCGGGCGAACAGCCGGGCCCGCATACGGCGGGAGAGGACGTCGTCGACGGAGCGGGCCAGTTCGGCGCGGGCCGCGTACACGACCTCGGCCTTGGTGTACGGGAGCCCGGCGACGATCGGCTCGGCCAGTGTCGGGTCGTCCTGGATCAGGTCGCCGACGAAGCGCGCCTCGGTGCCGAAACGCTCGCCCAGGTGCGCGGCGATGCCACCGGACGCGGCGACCGCCTCGGCGTCGTAACCGGCGCCGCCCAGCAGCGGAAGGTTCGCGGTGCGGCTGGCACCCTTGCGGCCCAGCACCGTCATCACCTTGTCGATGACCAGCTCGCCCATGTGCCGGCTGGTGGTGAGCTTCCCGCCGGTCACCGTCACCATGCCGGTGCGGCCGATGGTGATGTGGTGGTCGCGGCGCATGTCGAGCGTCGCGCCCTCCTTGCCGCCGACCAGCGGACGCAGACCGCCGATGGAGCCGACCACGTCGTCCGGGGTGAGCTTCCCCTCGAACGCGGTGTTGGCGCCCTCCAGCAGGAAGTCCATCTCCTCGCGCGTGCAGTGCACATCGTCCGGGGAGCCCTGGTAGTCCTCGTCGGTGGTGCCCAGCACCACGCTGTTGCCCCAGCGGGTGCAGGTCGCGCGGCGGGCCCGGCCGGGGATCGGCACGGTGACCGTGCAGTTGATCCGCACCTTCTCCCACGGCACCACGATGTGGACGCCCTTGGCCGGGCGGACCTGCGGCTTGTGACCGTCGTCGGCCTTCGCGTCCAGCTCGTCGGTCCACACCCCGGTGGCGTTGACGACGGCCCCCGCGCGGATGTCGATGGTGTCGCCGTCCACGGAGACCCGGGCGCCGGCCACCTTGCCCATCTGCGTCAGCAGACCCTCCGCCTTCGCCCCGTTGAGGACGCTCGCGCCGAGCGCCGCCGCGGTGCGGACGATGGTCAGCACGAGCCGGGCGTCATCGGTGCGGGCGTCGAAGTACATCAGCCCGCCCTTCAGGTTCTCCGCGCGCAGGGTCGGCGCCTGTGCCAGGACCTCCGGGACACTGAGCCGCTGGTGCAGCTTGCCGATCCGCCAGCCGCCCACCAGGTCGTACGTCCACAGCAGACCCTCGAAGCCCTTGGCCAGGCGGGCGTCGAAGATGCCCTCCTTCTCCAGGATCGGGAAGAGGAACGGCAGCCGGTGCACCAGGTGCGGGGCGTTCTTGCGGAAGCGGTGGCGCTCCAGGAGCGAGTGGCGCACGAGATTGACGTTGCCCTGCTCGATGTAACGCAGGCCGCCGTGCACCATCTTCGAGGACTTCGACGACGTACCGGAGGCGAAGTCGTCCTTCTCGATCAGCGCCGCGCGCAGCCCGCGCGAGGCCGCGTCCAGCACCGCGTACGCCCCGGTGATCCCGCCGCCGATGACGACGACGTCATAGGTCTCGTCGGCCAGCCGGCGCTTGATTGCGGCGCGGTCGAGATGCAGCGGCGTTCGGCGGGTCGCCGCGGCGCTGCGCCGCGGTTTCCGGGCGGGCAAGGTGATCACAACATCAACTCCTGGTGTTTCGGTACGGCGGCCGCGTGGTCGGGCGGTCCGCCGGGGTGACGGTGAGGGTGCCGTCGGTGGGGGGTGTGCGGTTACGGTCCGGACGCCTCCAGGGGGCGCAGCGCCGGGTCCTTGAGGTGGCCGATCAGGACGTCCCGCCAGGCGGCACGCTGCGCGGTGCGCTCGGCCGCCGGGATCGCGGGGGCGAAGACCCTGCCGCCCGGCTGGGCCTCGACGACCTCCTCCAGCGAGCCCCACAGCCCCCGGGCGACCCCGGCGAGATACGCGGTGCCGCGCAGGCTCGCGGTGGCCGAGTCGGCGACCCGCTCCAGCGGCAGGCCGGTCAGATCGGCCTGGATCTGCATGAGCGGGTCGCTGCCGGAGACCCCGCCGCCCACCCGCAGCCGGGTGAACGGCGTGCCCATGGTGTCGGCGACCCCGTCGATCAGGTCGCACACGGAGTGCGCGATCCCGTCGAGGACGGCGCGGGCGAGGTCGGCGCGGGTGGTGGCGAGGGTGAGCCCGGTGAGGGAGGCGGTGGCCTCCGGGTGCCAGACCGGCGTACGCACTCCGGCGAGCGCCGGGACGAAACGCGGGGTACGGCCCGGCCGGGTGGGGACCCGGCCCGCCTCCTCACCGAGCTCCTTCGGCGAGGCGAACAGGCCCAGATCGTCACAGAGCCAGCGCAGCGCCGAACCCGCGGTGGAGGTGTAGGCCTCCAGGCTGTAGTGGCTGATGTCGCCCTGCCGCCGGCCGGGCTGGGCGAGCACCCCGGAGATGTCCGGCCGGGGCAGGGCGGGCACGGTGCCGGTCGCGGCGTCCACGAAGGCGCCGGTCCCGTACATGATCATGCCCTGGCCGGCGGTGAGTCCGCCGAGCGCGAGCAGGGCCGCGTGCTGGTCTCCCATGGAGGCGGCCAGCGGTACGGCGATGCCGAGGGCGGCCGGGTCGGTGTGCCCGAATCCGGCGTCGTCGGAGCGGAGTTCGGGCAGCAGGTCGAGCGGGAAGCCGAGCCGGCCGATCCACTCCTCGTCCCAGGCGTGCCGCTCCAGCAGGTATCCGCCGCTGGACGCGGCGTTGGTGGGCGTCGTGGCGTGCACGGCGCCACCGGTGAGCCGCCAGATCAGCCAGGTGTCGACGGTGCCGAACAGCAGCCGCCCCGCGCGGTGCGCGGCGGCCACCTCCGGGTGCGCGGCGATCTGCCGCGCGGCCCAGAGGAACGGGGCGCGGGCGCCGACCGGCCGGCCCTGGCGGGCCAGCAGGGCGGTGTCCCACTCCGCCTCGTACGAGGTGAGCTCGGCGGCGTACCGCCGGTCCTGCCACACCACCGCGGGCAGCAGCGGCCGCCCGGTGACCCGGTCCCAGAGCATCGCGGTGGCGCGCTGGGTGGAGAGCGCCACCGCGGTGACCTCGATGCCGTCCTCGCGGGCGCGGCCGACGGCGCGGCGCGCCACCTCCAGGGTGGCGGTCCAGATCTCCATCGGGTCCTGCTCGACCGAGAGGTCGTCCGGGTGGCTGACCTTGATCGGCCGGTAGAACACCTCGTGGGCGGCGCCGGAGTCGAGGACGACTCCGGCCCGGGTACCCGTGGTGCCCTCGTCGATGGCCAGCACACCGCGCCGTGGGGCGGCGCCGGGGAGCGTCTGCGTCATTGCAGCCCTTTCATTGCGAGCATCGCGAGCTGTACGGAGCCGGTCCTGCGGAGCGGGACGTACGGAGCCGGCGGTACGGAGGGGGAGGGGGACCATCGTGTGACGCGGCGGGCACGGCGGACGGTCAGCGCGCGGTCGTGGCCTTCACGGATTCGGGGGAATCGCCCTGCGGGCCGACGGCGGAGGGGGCCGCGGCGGCCCCCTCCGGGGACTGGCCGGCCCTCATCGGGTCCCACTTGATCGCCAGGCAGGTGATCATGCCGAGCAGCGGTACGACGGAGAGCACCAGGAAGGTGTCGGCGAGGCCGAGCGATTCCTTGATCTGCGGGAAGAGGTACAGCCCGGCGACACTGCCGAAGCTGCCGACCATGCCGGTGACACCGGTGCCGAGCGCGCGGATGTCACTGCTGTACGAGAGCGCGGCGATGGACTTGCCGTTGGCGCCGGGGCCCGCGGAGTGGCAGAGGATGAACAGCACGGGCAGCAGGAACGCCACGGCCGTGGGGACCTTCTCGAAGGTCAGGCCCATCGCCAGCAGCGCGACGAACACTCCGGCGAAACCGGCCGCGGAGCTGAGCCGCAGGCCGAGTCGGCGGCCGAAGTAGGCGGAGAGCAGACCGCCCGCGATACCGAAGGCGTTGAACACCATCGAGCCGATGGTGGCCTTCTCGAAGCTCTCGCCGAAGATCGTCAGGCTGATCAGCGGGAGGTACCAGCCGACCGCGAAGTACTGCATCGACTGCCCGAGCGAGATCACCGAGGACAGGATGGTGCGGGGCAGGTACTCGCCCTTGAAGAGCACCCCGGCCTGGCGGAATCCGACGGCGGGGGCCTCGGTGGCGGCCCGGGTGGCGGCGTCGGGCTCTCCGGCGACGGCCTTGATCCCGTAGATCCGGTCCAGATTGCCGACCGCTTCGTCCAGGCGCCCCTTGCTGGCCAGCCAGGTGGGGCTCTCCTTGAGCATCAGCCACTGGCCGATGAGCAGGGCGACGGCCACGACGGCGGCGGAGCCGACCGACCAGCGCCAGATGTCCGCGCCGACGTCCATGTTGAAGAAGAGCAGCGCCAGGGCGAGGTTGCTGGTGGTGGCGACGTACCAGACGGCCTGCCACAGGTTGAGCCGGCCGCCGAGCTTGGCGGGGGTGTACTCGGCGAGCAGCGCCATGGCGACGGCGAAGTCGATGCCGTAGGCGATGCCCACCATGACCCGGCCCACCCAGACGACCCCGAAGTCGTCGGCGAAAGCGGCGGTCAGGGCGCCCGCGATGGCGAAGACCTTGGCCAGCAGCAGCGGGGGAACCCGGCCGAAGCGGGTGGCGAGCCAGCCGCCGATCGGGTTGAAGAGGATCGCCAGGGCCGGAGCGGTGGCCGTGAGGATCGAGACCTGCGTACTGGTCAGCTCCATCTGGGACGTCATCGGTCCCAGACCCGCGCTCAGCGCGGCATTCGAATAGGCGTCGAGGAACAGCCCGCCGAACACGAGGAACCAGATGACTTGCGCCCGGCCGGTGATCTTTCCCAGCCCATCGATGAGCGCAACGACATCGACGACGCCTTTGACGCTCGGACGTTGTGCCATGAATCCGCCTTCGAGGAAGACCCATCGGCGGCACGGGGAGCACAGGAAAACAGGCATGACGAAACCACCGACAGGTGGTCTATGTCTGTGCCTGTCAAAACACTGCGGAAAGCGCCGCAGCACGTGAACTGCTGAACTGCCGATCTGGCGAACTGCCGAGTCGCGAAGGACTCGGGACTACGCAGTGAGGTTAAGAACGAGTCAGGACAAACGTCAAGGGTTTCCGGCAGGTTACCGAAACGTGACGCGTGTTCTTCGCGTGCCGCGTGAGCAGGGGCTTCCCCCTACGCCGGTGCGCGGGGGCTTTCCCGCGTGCCATGTGCCGAGTGCCGCGTGGGCCGCGGTCGCGGCCCCCTCCGTGGGCCGGGGGCGTTCCGGCGGCACACCCGGCCGCCGGAACGCCCCTGCCGGTCAGAGCCCCGCTTGCAGCGCCGCCCAGGTGGCGGGTCCGACGCTCCCGTCGGCCGAGAGCTTCCGGGCGGTCTGGTAGCCGCGCACCGCCGTGTCGGTGGTGGGGCCGAAGCTCCCGTCGATACCCACCGTGGAGCCGAGCGCCGCCGTCAGGCTCCGCTGGAGCCGCTTCACGGCGTCCCCGGAGCCGCCCCGGGCGAGCGTCGGGGTGGTCCCGGCCGACAGCAGGGCGGTCCAGGTCCTCGGGCCGACCGCGCCGTCGGCGGTGAGCTTCCGGGCGCCCTGGAACGCCTGGACGGCGCTCTTCGTGGCGGGGCCGAAGTTCCCGTCCACGGCGCCCGGCTCGTACCCCTGCTCCTTCAGCAGCTGCTGGACGGCCGTGACCTGCGCGCCCGTCGAACCCTGCTGCTGGGTCGCGTACGAGGTGAAGTCCAGCGCGCCGCTGCCGGTGCCGCCGCCGGGGGAGCCGCCGACGAGCTGCATGTAGGAGGTCCAGTTCCAGTTGACGCCCGGGTCCGTGTGGTCGTTGCCGGGGGCCTCGCTGTGCCCGATGATGTGCGACCGGTCCTTCGGGATCCCGTACCGGTCGCACAGGTAGGCGGTCAGCGCGGCCGAGGAGCGGTACATCGAGTCGGTGAACCACGACGGGTCGTCGACATAGCCCTCGTGCTCGATACCGAGTGACGAGGCGTTGGCGCTCTTGGCGTGGTACGCGGTGTCGCTGTCGCGCACCATCTGGGTGACCTGGCCGTCCGAGGAGCGGATCACGTAGTGGGAGCTGACCTTGGACGTCGCGTTCTGGAACCAGCTGATGGAACCCGCGTACGAACCCTGGGTGACATGGACGACCACCTTGTCGACCGTCGCCGACCGCCCGGCGGCGAAGTTGTTCGCGTGCGCGGGCACCCACAGCGCCGAGGGGTAGTCCGGGCTCTGCGCGGTCACGTCCGCCGCTGAGAGGGCGCCCTTGCGCGGGGCGACCGGACGGGAGGTGACCGTGACCTCCTCGCCACCGGGCACCGTCGTCCGCAGCCCCTCGGCCAGGAAGGTGTAGACCGCGTCCGCGTAGAGGGTGGCGGCGGTGTCCCGGGCACCGCTGTACCGGGCGACGGCCGGGTACCAGCTGTCGAGGTCGCGGCGCTCGGCACGGTCGAGGCCCAGGGCGTCGGCGTGGGCGCGCAGCACGGCCGCGCCGCCCCGGATGTTGGTCTCGGTGTCCCGGCGCAGCCGCGAGAAGGGCTCGCCGGTCAGCGCCGCGGCCTTCTCCAGCGAGCGGTTGGCGGGGTTGCTCACCAGGTGCATCACGCCGTAGCCGTTCGCCTGGCTGGGTGCTCCGGCGTGTCCGTCCAGATGCGTCTCGCCGTAGCCGACGGCGGCGAGCAGGTCGCGCGGTACGCCGAACTCCTCGGCGGCCCGCGCGAAGGCCCGGTTCATCGGGTCGGAGGCGACGGCCGACGCGGTGGCGGAGCCGGCGGAGGCGGCGTCGGGGTCGGCCGCGACGGCCGGGTGGCCCGTCGCGACGAGGGCCGTGACGGTGAGGGCCGCCAGAACGGATGCGCGGCCTCTGGTGCGCGCGGCGGTGGGTCGGGGCATGGGGGTGCTCCCTGCTCTATGGGTCTCAAGTGCCCGGTGGGGGCCCTGTGGGGGAGAGAAAAGGCCCTCGGGCCCGGGTGGGGTGGGCCGAGGGCCGTTGAGCCCGCACAGGCTATCGAGATGAATAGAGCATGACAATGACATCCCGGTGTGTCGCGGCGGCGCTTTCAACTCCTCTATGCATCAAGGGAGTTGTCGGAAAATTACCAGCCGTTACGGTGAATGACATCGGCCACTTGGCGGCGCCTCACCGGGCCGAAGTTGCCCTGCGGCCACCCCACCGGAACGGCGGCGAAGGTCCGCATGTCCTCCGGGATGCCCAGCGCCTCCTTCCACTCCCGCTCCAGCATCAGATGCCAGATGGTGATGTTGGCCGCGAGCCCCAGCGCCCGCGCGGCCAGCAGCAGGTTCTGCACCCCCGGGTAGACGCAGGAGCCCTCGGCGAGTGCCTGGAAGCGGGTCTGGGTGTTCATCAGCTGCTCGGCCCCGGCCGGGCCGAGCGCCCGCGCGGAGGCCAGCAGCCCCTCCTCGTCGACACGCGGCTCCGGGAACCGGTAGCAGGGGACGACCAGCACCGGGGTCTCGGCGAAGTGATCGCGCTGGTACTCGATCGCGGCCACCATCCGCCCGTAGGCCGCGTCGTCCATGCCCGCCGGAGCGTGCTTCCCGGTCGTCGCCAGATAGGCGTCCACACACCGCTTCCACAGCGGGGCGAGCCGCGCCATCACCTCGCGGTCGGTGACCACGACGTACTCGTAACACTGCATGTTGCCGCCGCTGGGTCCCCACACGGCCGCCTGGATCAGCTGCTCCGTCGTCTCGTCCGGGACGGCGTCCGGCTTGAGGCGGCGCATGGCGCGCATGGTGGACATCGTCGAGAAGAGGGCGGGTCCGTCGAGGGCGGACGCGTCGGCTCGAACCGTTTCGATCGTCATGATCGCGGAGTGTACGGTCCCGGCCGACGCACCAAAAGGTCCCGGTCAGCGCCTTGTGAGCCGAACGACGGGGATGTCACGTTCGGTGCCCGCCTGGTACTGCGCGTACCGGGGGAAGAGCTCGACCAGACGCGGCCACACCCGGGCCTTCTCCTCTTCCGGCAGTGTCTCGGCGATCGCCGCGAACCGCTCGGTCTCCACCCGGAGTTCGACCTCGGGATGGGCCAGCAGGTTCAGGTACCAGAGCGGAGGGCGGTCCGAGCCGCCGTTGGACGCCACGATCAGATAGTCCTCGCCGTCCCGCCCGTACATCAGCACCGTGCGCCGCACGGCCCCGGTGCGCCGCCCGACGTAGTCCAGCAGCAGACACGGCACGCCGAGTTGCGTGGTGCCCTTGGTTCCGCCGGAGGACTCGTACAGTTCGGCCTGCTGGGCCACCCAGTCGGCCGGGCTGGTCCGTACCGCCGCGTCGCCGTCCTGCTCCGCCGTCATGTGGGCTCTCCCTCTCTCGTACGGTGCGTTGCCCGCCCATCCTGGCAGCAACCCGGCCGGACCGGCGGATTCGTACACCTGGACGGCCCTCCCACCGCACGGGGGAACGGGGGCCGGGGAGCGGGCCGCGAAGGCGTATAAAGGGTCCCTCCGGAGCAGCCGGCGTCCCCCGATGGCCACCTCAACCCCCACGCGGCAGGCGTCACCGCGTCCCTGAGCGGAGGAGCGCCTCAATGAGCACCTCGGAAGAGATCAGCGCCCTGCTGGTCGCGAACTTCGGTACCGACCCCCTGGCCATTCGTCCCGAGGTGCCGCTCCATCAGCTGCGCCTGGACTCCCTCGCGCTGGAGGAGCTGCGGCTGCTCATCGAGGACCGGCTGGACATCGACATGGAAGACATCACGCTGACCTCGCGGGACACCGTGGGCCGCCTGGTGGCGGCCGTGCACGACAAGGCGTCCGCGTGAGCACCCGCCCGCGCACCGAGCCGTCGTCCGGCCGGTCCACGACGCCGTACTCCCGCCCGCGCGTCGAGCCGTTCCGCGCCGCCGTCACCGGCGTCGGTCTGGTCACCGCGGCCGGAGTCGGTGCCAAGGCCGCCTGGAGCGGAGTATGCGGGGCCGCCTCCGGGCCCTCCGTCGTCCGGCGGCCCGAACTCGTCGATCTGCCGTGCGACTTCTTCTACACGATCACCGGCCTCGACACGAAGGCCGTGCTCGGCGTGGCCGCCCAGCGGCTGATGGACCGCTTCGCCCAGCTCGCCGTCATCGCCGCCCGGGAGGCCGTCGCCGACGCCGGGCTCGACCCCTCGGTCTGGGACAGCGGCCGGGTCGGCGTCGTCATCGGCTCGGCGCACGGCGGGCTCCCCTTCTACGACGAGCAGCACAACGCCCTCACCGGGCGCGGTGCCCGGCGCGTCTCCCCGAAACTCGCCCCGCTCACCGTCGTCAACGGCGCCGCCAGCAGCGTCACCCTCGACCTCGGTATCCACGGGCCCAGCCAGGCGGTCTCCACCGCCTGCTCCTCGGGCACCGTCGCCATCGGCACCGCCCACCAGATGCTGCGCACCGGAGCGTGCGACATCGTCGTCGCGGGCGGCGCCGAATCGTCCTGCACCCGGCTGCTGCTCGCCAGCGCCTGCCAGATGAAGGCCGTCTCCACCCGCCGCGAGGACCCGGAGGCCGCCTGCCGGCCCTTCGACACCCACCGCGACGGCTTCGTCGTCGGCGAGGGCGCGGGCCTTCTCGTCCTGGAGCACCCGGACCACGCCCGCGCCCGCGGGGCCACCGTCCGTGCCCATGTCGACGGCTACGGCGCCTCCAGCGACGCCCACTCCACGGTCGCCCCGGACCCCGACGGCCTCGGCATCGAACGCGCCCTGCGCGCCGCCCTCGCGGACGCCGGGCTGTCGCCCTCGGACGTGGGCCACGTCAACGCCCACGGCACCTCGACCGTCGCCAACGACCTGATCGAGGCGACCATGCTGCACCGGGTGCTCGGCGAGGGGCCGCTGGTCACCTCGACCAAGGCGATGACCGGCCACACCCTCGGTGCCGCGGGCGGGATCGAGACGGCGCTGACCGTCCTCGCCCTCCAGCACCAGTTGGTGCCGCCCACCGTCAATCTCGACGCGCCCGACCCCGCGATCCCCGTCGACGTGGTGAGCAAGGAGGCCAGGGCGGCCGGCTTCGACTGCGCGGTCAAGACCTCGCTCGGCTTCGGCGGCCACAACGCGGCGCTCGTGCTCACCAGGGCCTGACCGGCGGGAGCCCGCCGTCCGGCCGCCGGGGGAAGCGGCCGGACGGTGATCACCGCCCCGGCCGGGCAGACCCGAACGAGCGGGCCCGCCCGGACGGGCGGCGGACCTCAGTGCCCGTGTCCGTGCCCGTGCCCGTGTCCGTGCCCGTGCCCGTGGCCCTTGCCTCCGGCGCTCACATCCACGCGCACCACCTGGGGGTCGTGGTCGCTCGCCTGGTCGGCGAACTCCGCGTTGATGTGCACCACGTCGTAGTCGAACCGACGGATGCCGGGACTCGTCAGGATGTGGTCCAGCGTCTGCGAGTTCCCGTCGTAGACGTAGCTGTACCGCTCCTTCGCGGGGAGCGTGCTGATCAGCGGCTTGAGGACCCTGCCGCGGGTCAGCGCGTCCATCGTCGGTGAGAACGCGAAGTCGTTGAGGTCCCCGAGCGTGATGACCCGGGCCGACTTGTCCGCCTTCAGCACCGAGGTGACGAAGGTGTTGACCTCCGCCGCCTGCTGTATCCGCTTCGTCTCCGAACTGCGCGTCGGCTCCTGGTAGCGTCCGTGCAGCGGCTGGTCGCCGCCCTTGGAGGCGAAGTGGTTGCCGATGACGAAGACCGGCTTCCCGCGGAAGCGGAACTCGCCCACCAGCGGCTTGCGGCTGTCGTCCCAGGCGGCGCTCGCCGGGTTGATCCGGCCGGGGGAGACGGAGAGCTTGACGCCCTTGCGGGTGTCCACGGCGCTCACGGGGGTGGTGGCGTCGCCGCCCGCGCGGTCCACGAACGTCACGCGCGCCGGGTTGAAGAGGAAGACGTTACGGATGTTGCCGCCGGGCTCGCCGCCGTCCTTGTTGTTCTCGGGGGCGATGTAGCGCCAGGCGTAGCGCGGACCGCCCGCGGCGACGATCGCGTCGGTGAACCGCTTCAGCGTCGCCTCGGAGCCGACCGTGCCGTCGTTCTTCGCGCCGTTGTCGTCCTGGATCTCCTCCAGCGACACGACGTCGGGCGAGGCGAGGTTGACCGCGACACCCTCGGCCAGCGTGTCGAACTTGGCCTGCTCGTCGAGCGCGTCCAGGTTCTCCACGTTGTACGTGGCGACGGCCAGTTCCCCGCGCTTCTGCTTGCGGGTGACCTCGCGCTTCAGCCCCTTGTCGGTGAGGGTGCCCAGCTCGGTGGCCTGGAGGTTGTAGCCGCCGAAGGACGCGTAGTCCAGGACGCCGGTGGTGGTGCCGGACAGCACGTCGCCCACGTCGGCCACGGGGACCGGCGAGGCGGCGTCGAGCGACATCACCTTGAGGCGGCCGGTGTTCTGGTCGTTGTACGAGGCGTAGAGCGTGCCGCCCCGCGCGGTCGGCTTCTCGCGCGGTTTGACGGTGACCCAGATCTCGTCGTACGCGGTCGTGGCCCCGGTGACGCGGGTGTCGGCGATGCGGACGCGGGTGCCTTCGAGCGCCTCGTACAGGTCGAGGGCGTACGTCGCCGGGTCGAGGGTGAGCGCGTCGATCGGACCGCCACCGGCCGTGGGCGCGTAGGCGCCGGGCACCGAGGCGGCGTCCAGCACGACCGGCGCGGGCAGGGCGTTGCCGGAGGACAGGACGGTGGTCCTGGGCGCGGTGAGCTGGGTGAGCGACTGGGCGGTCGCGGACGGGTAGTACTCGGCGACCTTGCCGCTGACGAGGACCGAGTCGCCCACGGCCACGGCCGGTGCGGCGGAGCCCGTGTAGACGAACAGGCCCTCGCCGGTGCGGGCGTCGTCGTCCGGTGCGGTGTCCTGGATCCAGAAGCCGCGCGAGCCCGTGGCCCGTACGCCGGTGACGATGCCCGGGACACCGTCGACCGACCGGTCGGCGAGCGGCGAGAGCCGGGTGGTGCCCTGGATGTCGTGCACCCGCACGGTGCCGGGCTCGGTCGGGCCGCCGGGGTCCCCGGGGCCGGTGCCGCCGGACGTCTCCCCGGCCGCGTTCACCGGGGTCGGGGCGCCCGCGGCGAGGTCGGCGGCGTTGTCGTCGGTGTCGGCGAGCGAGGCGGCGCGGGCGACGGACGCGGTGGCGGAGGCACCGGTCACGGGCCCGCCGCCCTCCCGCACGACCGCGGAGCCGTAGCCGACGAGGTCCACGATCCTGGTGTCGGCCGCGCAGTCGGCCGCCGTCCTGCAGGTGAGCGGGGTGGTGCCGGAGACCAGGGCGACGGTGCCGCTCGCCGCGGACATCGGGACCGTTCCGGTGGCGTCGGCGGTGGGCAGGGCCACCGTGCCGCCGGTCCCCGCGGCCTGGGCGACGAGGTAGCGGCCGCCGGGGGCGATCGCGCCGGTCAGTGCGGACACCTGCCACAGCGAACCGGCGGACGGGCTGCCCGGCAGGTACTGGACGCTGAAGCCGCCGAGGCCGAACGGCGCGGAACCGGCATTGGCCAGCTCGATGAAGTCCCGGGTGAGCGTCGCTCCCGAATTGCCGCCGCCGCCGTACACCTCGGAGATCACGGCGGACGAGGACGGTGCCGCGAAGGCGGCGGGAAGGGCGGTCACCGAAAGAGCGACGGCGACGGCGCCGGTCAGTAGGACGGAACCGGGTCTGGATATACGCACGTGAGCTGCCCCCAACTGTGTAGTGAGGGCTGAAAACTATGCGCGTAGATGGGGCATGACAAGGCATCAGAGGTTAATTCCACGCATCGCGCCGATGTGGAGCCGATGCGAAGGGGTCCGTCGACGCGACAGGCAACCATACGGTTGCTTGAATCGGAGGTGAGGAGCACTCTCTGGAAGGACCGGCCATGACCAAGCCCGAGTTCGTCTATGTCACGTACATCCGCACCACCCCCGAGGAGCTCTACCGGGCGCTGACCGACCCGGAGCTCATCAAGGTCCACATGGGCGGTCACGGCCCCGATTCGACCTGGGAGGCCGGCGCCCCGGTCCGCTGGAAGATGGATCCGGAGGGTGAGTTCGAGGAGGTCGGCCAGCGGGTGCTGGAGGCGGAGCCCGGCAAACGGCTCTCGTACACCTGGCACACGCTCCAGCCCGTGCACCGGGAGATGTTCGACTTCGCGTCGGACGAGGAGTGGGAGGAGGCGGTCCGGGAGCGGTCGAAGGTCGCCTTCGACATCGAGCCCGCCGAGGATCCCGCGATGGGCGTCAGGCTGACCCTCACCCATGACGGCTTCGACAGCCCGGACAGCAGGATGCTGGAGGGCGTCCGCGACGGCTGGGCCATGATCCTCTCGACGCTCAAGACCCAGTTGGAGGGCGGCGGGTTCCCCTCCGAGGAGTAATCCGAGCAGGGGTTGCGGGACAGCCCTTGGGGGAACCTCGAACGGCGTCCGGGGGCGTCTCGGCATTCCGTATCCATCCCTATCCCACCCTTCTGAGGGTTGTTCAGGGTAGTGTTCAGCCGTATGGAGAGTGCTGAGCGCGAGCTGTATTCGGTCGGTGAGGTCGCCGAGCTGCTGGGGCTGCATGTGCGGACCGTCCGGAGCTATGTCCGTGAGGGCCGGCTGAAGGCCGTGCGGATCGGCAAGCAGTACCGGATCAGCCGGGCGGACCTGGCGGCGCTGACCAGCCTCCCGGTGGATCCGGTGCCCCCTCGGGCCGCCGCGCCGCGCGGGCATGTGGAGGTGTCGGGGATCGTTCAGATCGACTCGATCGGCCCGGACGCGGCGAGCCGGCTGAGCACTCTGGTCACGGCCGCCGCACAGTCCGGGCGGGAAGCCCCGGAGCCGCTGCGCGTCCAGACGGTCTACGACCAGGAGCGCGCCCGCATGAAGATCGTGATCCTCGGCAACGCCACCGCCACCGCCGACCTGCTGCGTCTGGTCGACGGGGTGACGGGGCCCGGCAACGGCATGTTCCTGTCCGGCGACGAGGGGGCGGCCCACCGTGCCTGACCTCTTCGTGGAACACCACGGCGTACCGGTGCTCGTCCACGGCGCGGACGGTGCGCCGATCGCCACGGTGCAGGACGCGCTGGACCGTCTGGTCGGTGCCGCCTTCCAGGGTGCGGAGGTGGTCGCCGTTCCGGCGGACTGCTTCGACGACCGTTTTTTCGACCTCAGTACGGGCTTCGCCGGTGAGGTCTTCCAGAAGTTCGCGAACTACCGGCTGCGCCTGGCGATCGTCGGGGACATCTCGCGCCATCTGAGGGGCGGTTCGGCGCTGCCCGCCCTGATCCGGGAGGCCGATCGAGGCCGGCACGTCTGGTTCGTGGCCGACCTCGACGACCTCGCCGCCCGCCTCAAGCCGTAGCCGTCACTGGCGGATGCGCTCACGGATCCAGACGCCGGCGGGCTTCAGCACCGATGTGCCGGTCCACTGGGTGCCGTCGCAGGTGCCGGTCTTGAAGACCGCACCGGAACGGTGGTCGTCGGAGTAGTTCCAGTTGGTCCACGAGATCTTCTTGCGCTTCATCAGGTCGAGGTAGCGCTGCGACATCGTGAAGTCGTCCGCGCCCTCGCCCGCGTAGTTCTGCGTCCCGAACTCCGTGACGAACACGGGCAGCTTGTTCGATGCCCGGTCCAGGGTGTTCAGGTACTCGTCCCGGTGCGAGGCCGCGTAGAAGTGGAACGTGTACATGATGTTCGAGGCGTTGACCGGATTGCTGACGACCTCCTGTTCGTCCGCCCCTTCGGAGACACCGAACGAGGACCAGGCGCGCGTGCCGACCAGGACCACCGCGTCGGGGTCCTGCGCCCGGATGACCGGGATGATCTTCTCGGCGTACGACTTGATCGTCGACCAGCTCACCCCGGAGGGCTCGTTGGCGATCTCGTAGAGCACACCCGGATTGTCCTTGTACTTCTTCGCCATCGCCGTGAAGAAGGTCTTCGCCCGGCTGAGGTTGAAGTTGGGGTCGCCGGGGTCGAGCATGTGCCAGTCGATCACCGCGTACATGCCCCGCGCGTGGGCCGCGTCGACGAACTTCTGCGCACGGGCGGTGAAGCCCTGCGGGTCGGTCTCGTACCCGTCCTCCTGTACGTACGTGGAGACACGCAGCACATCGGCGCGCCAGTCCGTGGCCAGGGCGTCGAGCGAGCCGTTGGTGACGCACTGGGCGTACCACTGGGTGCCGTGCGTGCTCATGCCGTTGAGCTGGACCGCCTGGCCCGAGGCGTTGCAGAGCTGGAGGCCGCAGA
This sequence comes from Streptomyces sp. NBC_01237, assembly GCF_035917275.1. Classification (NCBI taxonomy): domain Bacteria; kingdom Bacillati; phylum Actinomycetota; class Actinomycetes; order Kitasatosporales; family Streptomycetaceae; genus Streptomyces; species Streptomyces sp. NBC_01237. The sequence continues at coordinate 7,303,649 of NZ_CP108508.1, forward strand.
CCTTGAGCTGGCCGTTCGCGGCGAGCGGCGTCGCGGCGGCCGGGGTGGCGGCAGCGGGGGCCGGGGAGGCTCCCGCCTGGACCGGCGACAGCAGGGCGCCGCCGAGTGCGAGGGCGGCCGAGGCGAGAAGGGCTGTCCGGGCCCGGAGGCGGCGTCGGGACCCGGTCGGCTGCTCGGTGGGGAGATTGGTGCGCTGGTGCATGGTGGTGCTCCCGTCGGGGGTTGGTGGAGGGGAGGCGCCATGTCGGCAAACTGAAAGTAAAGGTCCCTTCTGATTCTCGTCAACAGTGTTGGGAAACTTTCCTAACGATTAACCGGAGTGCATCGATCCGGTCGCCCCGGATGGAGGAAAAGCGAGCCGCGCCCTAGGGTGCGAAACATGGCAGAGAGTGCGGCGCACCCCGGGCCGACGGGGCGCGGTCCGGGCCCCGGCCCGGATTCCGGCGGCCCCGACCCACGGCGCTGGCGAGCCCTCGCCGTCTGCCTGGTGGCGGGCTTCATGACGCTGCTGGACGTGTCCATCGTCAATGTCGCCCTGCCGTCGATCCGGGAAGGGCTGCACACCCCCGAGTCCGACCTCCAATGGGTGCTCTCCGGATACGCCCTCGCCTTCGGGCTCCTGCTGATCCCCGCCGGACGCCTGGGCGACGCACGCGGGCGCCGCGCGGTGTTCCTGGCCGGGCTCGCGCTCTTCACCCTGGCGTCGGCCGCCTGCGGCGCCGCCCAGTCCAGCCTCTGGCTGGTGGTCGCCCGACTGGTCCAGGGCATGGCGGGCGGTTTGATCTCCCCGCAGATCTCCGCGCTGATCCAGCAGATGTTCTCCGGCCGGGAGCGGGGCCGGGCCTTCGGTATGTTCGGCACCGTCGTCGGGATCTCCACCGCCGTCGGCCCCCTGCTCGGCGGTCTGCTGATCCAGATGGCCGGGCCGGCCGACGGCTGGCGCTGGGTGTTCTACGTCAACCTCCCGCTCGGCGTCGTCTGCTTCGTGCTGGCCCGGCGGCTGCTCCCGGACACCCCGTCGGCGAGCCGGGTACGTCCGCGCGACCTCGACCCGGTGGGTGTCGTGCTCCTCGGCGCGGGCGTGCTGGCCCTGCTGCTGCCGTTCGTGCAGGCCCAGCAGTGGCCCGGCAACACCAAATGGCTGTTCGTGCTCCTGGCCGCCGTGCTGCTGGCGGCGTTCATCGGCTGGGAGTCACGGTGCGCGGGCCGCTCCGTCCAACCGGTCCTGGACCTCTCGCTGTTCCGGCTGCGGTCCTACTGGCTGGGCTGCCTGATGATCCTGCTGTACTTCGCGGGATTCACCTCGATCTTCTTCATCACGACCCTCTACCTCCAGTCCGGACTGCACTACACCGCCCTTCAGGCCGGGCTCGCCATCACCCCGTTCGCCCTCGGAGCGGCGGTGGCCGCTTCGGTCGGCGGCCGGCTGGTCGGCCGCTTCGGCCGGCCCCTCATCGTCGTCGGCCTCGTGATGGTCGCGGTGGGGCTCGCGGCCACCGCGCTCGCCGTCCATCTGGTGCCGGGGCGGTCCGTGGGCTGGGCGATGGCGGCCCCCCTGCTGTTCGCCGGTCTCGGCAGCGGCCTGGTCATCGCCCCGAACCAGACGCTGACCCTGTCCGAGGTGCCGGTGGTCCACGCCGGAAGCGCCGGGGGCAGCCTCCAGACGGGCCAGCGCGTCGGCTCCGCGATCGGCATCGCCGCCGTCGGCTCGGTCTTCTTCGCCCAGGTGAGCCCCAAGGGCTGGGCCACCGCGTACGACCACGGGCTCGTCGTCTCGGTCGCGTTCGTCCTCGCCGCGCTGATCGTGGCGCTGGCCGACGTCCTGGCCGGACGACGGGACGCGCGCCGTGCGGAAAAAGCCACGAACCCAGCGAGGAGTGCGGTATGAACGACAGCCACGAAAAGGACCGGGACTCGAACACCTCGTACGGCCACAAGCCCTTCAAACGCTCCCGCAGCCACTTCGCCGACCGCATCACCGCCGACGGCCGCGACGGCTGGCCGGTCGAGGCGGGCCGCTACCGGCTCGTCGTCAGCCGCGCCTGCCCGTGGGCGAGCAGGGCCCTCGTCTCACGGCGCCTCCTCGGCCTGGAGGACGCCCTCCCGCTCGGCATCACCGACCCCATCCAGGACGACCGCAGCTGGCGCTTCACCCTCGACGAGGACGGCCGGGACCCGGTGCTGGGCATCCGGTACCTGAGCGAGGCGTACGACGCACGTGAGCGCGGCTACCCCGGCGGGGTCAGCGTGCCCGCCGTCGTGGACGTACCGAGCGGCAAGCTCGTCACCAACGACTACCAGCGGATCACCCTGGACCTCGCCACCGAATGGAGCGCCCTGCACCGCCCCGGCGCACCCGACCTCTACCCGGAGCCCCTCCGCGACGAGATCGACGAGGTGATGGAAGGGATCTACCGCGACGTCAACAACGGCGTCTACCGGGCCGGTTTCGCCGACAGCCAGGACGCCTACGACGCCGCGTACACCGATGTGTTCCGCCGCCTCGACCTCGTCTCCGCGCGTCTGGCCGACCGCCGCTACCTGGTCGGCGACACGATCACGGAGGCGGACATCCGGCTGTTCACCACCCTGGTGCGCTTCGACGCCGTCTACCACGGACACTTCAAGTGCAACCGTACGAAGATCACCGAGGACCCCGTCCTGTGGGCGTACTCCCGTGATCTCTACCAGACGCCCGGCTTCGGCGACACGGTCGACTTCGACCACATCAAGCAGCACTACTACCGGGTGCACACCGGCATCAACCCCACCGGCATCGTGCCCCTCGGCCCCGACCTGTCCGGCTGGCTGACCCCGCACCACCGGGAGGAGCTGGGCGGGCGCCCGTTCGGCGACGGAACACCTCCGGGGCCCGTACCGCCCGGCGAGGAGGTCCCGGCGCGCGGACGGCCCTGAACGGAGGGCGGCCGTGCGGTGCGTCGAGGGCGGGAGGTGCCCGTACGGCGCGACGCGGATGCCCCGGCCCGGAAGGCCACCGTCCGCCGCGGTGCGGACGGTGGCCCGCGTAACGTGCGCACATGGCCGCGAAGACGAATCCGCCCGCCCGCCCCCAGGTGCTCTCCACGCGCGCCCTCAACCGCGCCACGCTGGAGCGCCAACTCCTGCTGCACCGGGCGGACATGTCCGCCAAGGAGGCCGTGGAGCACCTCGTCGGACTCCAGGCGCAGAACACCAGGCCGCCGTACTTCCAGCTCTTCGCCCGGCTCGAAGGCTTCGAACCCGCCGAGCTCTCCGCCCTGATGGAGTCCCGCGAGGTGGTCCGGATGGTCACCCTCCGCTCCACCATCCACACCCACACCGCCCAGGACGCCCTCACCCTGCGCCCGCTGGTCCAGGCGGCACGCGACCGGGAGCTGAAGACCTTCCGCCGGGGCCTCGTCGGCGTGGACCTCGACCGGCTCTCGGCGATCAGCCGGAAGCTCGTCGAGGAACGGCCCCGCACCAACAAGGAACTGCGCGCGGAACTCCTCGCCGAGTGGCCGGACGCCGATCCGCAGGCCCTCTCGGTGGCCGCCCGATGCGGCCTGCCCCTGGTCCAGGTCACCCCGCGAGGACTCTGGGACCGGAGCGGCCAGGTCGAACTGACCACCGTCGAGCACTGGCTCGGCCGGTCCTCGCAGCCCGCTCCCGCACCCGACGGCACCGTCCTGCGCTACCTCGGCGCCTTCGGGCCCGCGTCCGTGAAGGACATGCAGACATGGGCGGGGCTGACCCGGCTGCGGGAGGTCTTCGAACGGCTGCGGCCACGACTGCGCACGTTCCGCGACGAGAACGGGGCCGAACTCTTCGACCTCCCCGACGCCCCGCGCCCCGACCCGGACACCCCGGCCCCGCCGCGCTTCCTGCCCGAGTTCGACAACGTCCTGCTCGGCCACGCCGACCGCTCCCGCGTCATCCCGCCCGCCCACAAGGGGCGCAACGGGGTGGGCAACCAGTCCTACGGAACCGTCCTCGTCGACGGATTCCTCGCGGCCGTCTGGCGGGCCGACCGGACCGGGGACACCGCGAACCTCACGGTGCAGCCGCTCGGCAGGCTCGGCCGCGCCGAGCGCGACGCGGTCGGCGAGGAAGCCGTAGGGATGCTGTCGGTGATGTCGGAGGCGACCGCGTACGACGTCCGGTTCGCCGACTTCATCGACTTCGGGGACTGAGAGCGGCCCGGCACCCGGGCGGGCGGGGCTGTCAGGGCAGCAGACCCGCCCTGCGCGCCGCCACCACCGCTTCGAGCCGGGTGTGCGCCCCCAGCTTGCGCATCGCGGAACGCAGATACCCCTTCACGGTCTCCGGCCGCAGCCCCAGCCGGTCCGCCGCCGTGGCGTTCGTCGCCCCCGCCGCCACACAGGCGATGACATCCACCTCGCGCGGCGCCAGCCGCACCGTCCCGGCCGCCGGTCCCGGCGCCCCGGACGCCGAGGCGAGGCGCCCGCACACCGTGAGCAGCTCCTCCCGGAGGTCCGGGTCGACGATCTTCGGGGCGAGCGCCCGCAGCTCGCGATGCGCCTCGCGCACGTCCTCCCAGGCGCCCGGACCCGTGTGCGGATCGGTCACCTGCTCCAGGGTGGCCGCCAGAAGCTGCTGCACCTCGTCCCGTACCGCGAGCGCCTGTTCCACATCGCGGGCCGCGGCGACGGCGGCGTCGAACGTACGGTCCCCGAGGGTGATCGGATTCCGCAGCGCCCCGTACAGCAGGCCCCGCACCTTCCGGCGCACGACCACGGGCACCGCGACCACCGAACGCAGCCCCTCCGCCGCGACGGCCGTGTCGTACTCGTGGCTGATGTGGCGCGAGGAGGCGTAGTCCGTCACCGCGCACGGCCGTGACAGCGCGATCGACTTGCCGCCGAGCCCGCTGCCCGCCGAGATGACCAGCCCGCGCAGCGCGGTGGTCTGCGCCCCGTTCAGCTCCACGATCCGGGCGTGGCGCGCATCCGACAGCAGCCCGCCGAAGGCCACCGGAAGCCCACTCGATCGTCGCAGCCTCAGCAGCGCGGCTTGCATCTCGACCGCTTCGTCCGGTTCGGGCATGGTGACGTCGCTCCGCCCTGTTCGTTCCACCCCCGTCCGGGGGTAGTGAGACCTGGGTCACTGTTTACATGATGTTAAGTGACCGGTCCGGTCCGCAATGAGGAGGGCACATGTCGGCAACCAGTGCGACGGAGACGTTCCGGGCCGCCCGGGACTTCCTGCTGGAACACCGCGAGGACTACGCGAAGGCATACGAGGGTTTCCGCTGGCCCCGATCCGAGAACTTCAACTGGGCGCTCGACTGGTTCGACGTCATCGCCGAGAACAACGACCGCACCGCCCTGCACATCGTGGAGGAGGACGGGCGGCGCACCGAGGTGTCGTTCGCCCGGATGTCCGCCCGCTCCAACCAGGCCGCGAACTGGCTCAGGGACCGGGGCGTCCGCGAGGGCGACCGCATCCTCGTCATGCTCGGCAACCAGGTCGAGCTGTGGGAGACGGCGCTGGCCGCGATGAAGCTGCGTGCCGTCGTCATCCCGGCGACCCCGCTGCTGGGCCCCGTCGACCTGCGCGACCGCGTCGAACGCGGCCGGGTCCGCCATGTGCTCGTGCGGGGGGCGGACACCGCGAAGTTCGACGAGGTGCCCGGCGACTACACCCGGCTCGCCGTCGGCGGCGCGGACGGGAGCGGGAGCGGCGGCATCGAGGGATGGCTGTCGTACGCGGGTGCCGACACCCTGCCCACGACCTTCACGCCGGACCGGGAGACCGACGCCGACGAACCGCTGATGCTCTACTTCACCTCCGGCACCACCGCCCGCCCCAAGCTGGTCGAGCACACCCATGTCTCCTACCCCGTGGGCCACTTGTCCACGATGTACTGGATCGGCCTCAAGCCCGGCGATGTGCATCTGAACATCTCCTCGCCCGGCTGGGCCAAGCACGCCTGGTCGAACCTCTTCGCCCCGTGGAGCGCCGAGGCCACCGTCTTCATCTTCAACTACACCCGCTTCGACGCGGCCCGGCTGATGGCGGAGATGGACCGCTCGGCCGTCACCAGCTTCTGCGCGCCGCCCACCGTCTGGCGGATGCTCATCCAGGCCGACCTCTCCCAGCTGAAGACACCGCCGCGCGAGGTCGTGGCGGCGGGCGAGCCGCTCAACCCCGAGGTCATCGAGACGGTGCGCCGCGAGTGGGGCGTCACCATCCGGGACGGCTTCGGCCAGACCGAGACCGCCGTCCAGGTCGCCAACACCCCCGGCCAGCTGCTGAAGGCCGGATCCATGGGGCGGCCCAGTCCCGGCTTCAAGGTCGAACTCCTCGACCCGGTCAGCGGCGAGGCCGGTGCCACCGAGGGCGAGATCTCCCTCGACCTCTCGGCCCACCCCGTCGGCCTGATGACCGGATACCACGGCGACCCGGACCGTACCGCCGAGGCGATGGCGGGCGGCTACTACCGCACCGGTGACATCGGCGCCCGCGACGAGGACGGTTACATCACGTACATCGGCCGCGCCGACGACGTCTTCAAGGCGTCCGACTACAAGATCTCGCCGTTCGAGCTGGAGAGCGCGCTGCTGGAGCACGAAGCGGTCGCCGAGGCCGCCGTCGTGCCCGCCCCCGACCCGGTCCGGCTCGCCGTGCCGAAGGCGTACATCGTGCTGGCCGAGGGCTGGGAGCCCGGACCGGAGACGGCCAGGGCACTGTTCGCGCACTCCAGGTCGGTCCTCGCCCCGTACAAGCGCATCCGCCGGCTGGAGTTCGCCGAACTGCCGAAGACCGTCTCGGGCAAGATCCGCCGCATCGAGCTCCGCGGGCGCACCGCCGCCGGGACCGGCACCGAGTTCGACGAGGGGGACCTGCGATGAGCGAACCGTCCTACGCGCACGGCACCGGGACCACCCCGCTGCTCGGTGACACCATCGGACGCAACCTCGACCGGGCCGTCGAGGCGTTCGGCTCGCGCGAGGCCCTGGTCGACGTGGCGTCCGGGCGGCGCTGGACGTACGCCGAATTCGGGGCCGACGTCCAGGAACTGGCCCGTGCCCTCATGGCGTCCGGCGTGGCCAAGGGCGACCGGGTCGGGATCTGGGCCGTCAACTGCCCGGAGTGGGTGCTCGTCCAGTACGCGACGGCCCGCATCGGCGCCGTCATGGTCACCATCAACCCCGCCTACCGGGCGCACGAGCTGGAGTTCGTCCTCAACCAGTCCGGCATCTCCCTGCTGGTCGCCTCGCTCGCCCACCGCATCAGCGACTACCGCGCGCTCGTCGGCCAGGTCTGCGGCAACTGCCCCTCCCTGCGCGCCGTCCACTACATAGATGACCCGTCCTGGGCCGAACTGACCGCCGCCGCGCAGTCCGTCACGGCCGAGCAACTGGCTTCCCGGGAAGCCGAGTTGTCCTGCGACGACCCGATCAACATCCAGTACACCTCGGGCACCACCGGCTTCCCCAAGGGCGCCACGCTCTCCCATCACAACATCCTCAACAACGGGTACTTCGTCGGGGAGCTGGTCGCCTACACCGAGCAGGACCGGGTCTGTCTGCCGGTGCCCTTCTACCACTGCTTCGGCATGGTGATGGGGAACCTCGGCATCACCTCCCACGGCGCCTGCATCGTGATCCCCGGCCCGTCCTTCGAACCCACCGCCGTTCTCACGGCGGTCCAGCGGGAGCGCTGCACCTCGCTCTACGGCGTCCCCACCATGTTCATCGCCGAGCTCGACCTCCCCGACTTCGCCTCGTACGACCTCTCCTCGCTGCGCACCGGAATCATGGCCGGGTCCCCCTGCCCGGTCGAGGTGATGAAGCGCGTCGTCGCCGAGATGCACATGGACGAGGTGTCCATCTGCTACGGGATGACGGAGACCTCCCCGGTCTCCACCCAGACCCGCCGCGACGACGACCTGGACCGCCGGACCGGCACGGTCGGGCGGGTGCTGCCGCACATCGAGGTCAAGGTGGTCGACCCGGTGAGCGGGGTGACCCTGCCGCGCGGAGAGGCGGGCGAACTGCGCACCCGTGGCTACAGCGTGATGCTGGGCTACTGGGAACAGCCCGACCGGACGGCCGAGGTGATCGACGCGGGCCGCTGGATGCACACCGGGGACCTCGCGGTGATGCGCGAGGACGGCTATGTCCAGATCGTCGGCCGGATCAAGGACATGATCATCCGGGGCGGCGAGAACGTGTACCCGAGGGAGATCGAGGAGTTCCTCTACGGTCATCCGAAGATCGCCGACGTACAGGTGGTGGGGGTGCCGGACAAGAGGTACGGCGAGGAGATCCTGGCCTGTGTCATCCCCCGCGACCCGGCCGATCCGCCGACGCTGGAGGAGATCACCGCGTACTGCCGTGAGCAGCTCGCGCACTACAAGCTCCCGCGCGCGCTCAGGATTCTGGAGTCCTTCCCGATGACGGTGAGCGGGAAGGTCCGGAAGATCGAGCTGCGCGAGACCTACAGCCGCTGAGGGATGTCACGTGGCGGGCCGGTGCGCGGGCGGTGCCGGTGCGCGGCCGTCCCGTCCCGGTGGGTCAGGCGGCCTCGATGATGTCCGGGCCCGCGGTCCGGGTCGCGGCCGCCCACTCGATCAGCAGCACCTCGTACTTCGCCGACTCCACGGACGACCAGTCCTGACCGGCTCCGGCGTCGACGAGCGCGCGAATGGCTTCGTTGGCCTGGTCGGCCTGGCTGGCCTCGTCGACGGACGGGGCAGCGGGCAGGGCCGGGCCGGAGGGTATGGAGCGCCGTGGAGTTAAGACCATGCGCTCAGCTTACTTGCCGCCACTGACAGCGACCCCCTCGGTGCGCGCCCGGAGTCGGCGCGCCCGGGATTTCGGGGTGCGCGGCGCGGGCGGACCCGCCTCTCAGGGCTCGCGGCGCATGCAGACCCGAGGCCAGCGGTCCAGGCCGTGTTCCGCCTCCTCCGCCCGGATCTTGCGCAGCCCATCGGTGAGTTCGCCCTCCCTGAGGGTCCGGAAGCCGATGCGCGCGTAGTACGGGGCGTTCCACGGGACATCGGTGAAGGTGGTCAGGGTGAGCGGCGCCGGCCGCCGTTCGGCCGCCCATGCGGCGAGGTGGTCGATGAGGGCGCGGCCGATGCCGCGACGGGCGGCGGCCGGGTCGACCGAGACCTGTTCGATATGGAAGGCGCCGTCGACGGGGTCGGCGATCAGATAGCCGGCCGGGCGGTCGTCGGTGGTCTCCAGGGGATCGGTGGCGACCCAGCAGCGCCCCGCCCGCCGGTAGCTCTCCAGCAGGGTGAGGGGCGGCGGGTCGTCGTCGGCGACGGAGGCCATGCCGAGGGTGCGGAACGGTTCGCCTGCGGCGCGCTCGATGTCCTGGAGCAGGGGGAGGTCGGCGCGTCTGGCGGGGCGGATACGCATGCGTCCAGTATGGCGAGCGACGCCGGTCGCCGGTATGCGGCGACCGGTATCCGGTGTCTGTCGTTCGTTGTCCGGTCCTGGCGGAACCGCTCGGGCGGGTTCAGGCGCCGGTGCTGATCAGTTCGTCCGCGGGGCTGTTCACCGGCTGCGGTGTCCCGGTGGGATCCAGGACGAAGAGCGGAATGCCCAGGCCGTCCGCGCGCGCCCCGGCGTCCTCGGTGTAGCCGGCCATGGAAAAGAACACGCCCGCCGCCGAAGCGTTCAGGGCGTTCAGCCAGAGGCACTCCACATCGCGTGGCGTGGCCGGCCGGGTGCCCGCGTCGACCTGGGCGACGACCCCCGCCGCCCGCAGGTCGATCCGGGACGCGGGCCGCTCCGGGGGCTGTGTGATCTCGCGGTAGCCCAGCCATGCCAGATACCGGGCGGCAGCGTTCACCGCGTCACGGCCGGTGCGGATCGCCGTCGGGTGGAAGGACGGCCGCGGATGGGCGGCCGTGCGGGGCAGCGGTATGTGGGAGGGGCCGACCGCTCCGGTCCTGTCGGGAGGTGCGGCGGTATCGGCGCCGGGCGCCGGGGTGTCCGTACGCGCGGCCGTGACCGGGCGGACCGGAACGCGCAGCACCGTCCCGCACGGGCAGCACAGTTCCGGCTGCGGCCACTGGTCCAGGCGTCCGCACCCGGCGCAGCGCACCGTCACCCAGTCGTCGTCCCAGGTGCGGTGCGTGAGCGGTTCGGCCGGGGCGCCGCGCAGCAGCGGCGGGGCGGTCGGGCTGCCGCACGGGCAGGGGTAGGCCGGTGCGGCGTACGCGTGGCCGCGGCCACAGGCGGGACACCGTACCGGCACGGACTCCACGGTCGTCTCCCTCCGGTACGTCCTGCGGGGCGTTCGCGTCGCGTGGCCCCGCCGTCACGGTCATCGTCCACCAAGAGCGAGGCCCTGGGGAGGGAATCGCCGTACTCCGTGGGGTCCGGTGGCCCCGCGCTCCCTTGACGGCTGACGCACCGCGTTTTAGATTGCTTCCGTATAGCAGAACTAAACTTCCGTAATACGGAATTGGTGCTCTCAGGTGGCGCGACAGAGCCCGACTCCACCCAGCCCGAGCAGGAGCACTCAATGCCTCGTATGACCGCTGCCCGAGCGGCAGTTGAGATCCTCAAGCGCGAAGGCGTCAGCAACGCGTTCGGTGTGCCGGGTGCGGCGATCAACCCGTTCTACGCGGCACTCAAGGCGTCCGGCGGCGTCCACCACACCCTGGCCCGCCACGTCGAGGGCGCCTCCCACATGGCGGAGGGGTACACCCGCGCCGGGGCGGGGAACATCGGCGTCTGCATCGGTACGTCGGGCCCGGCGGGCACCGACATGATCACCGGCCTGTACTCCGCCATCGCCGACTCCATCCCGATCCTCTGCATCACCGGCCAGGCCCCGACCGCGGTCCTGCACAAGGAGGACTTCCAGGCCGTCGACATCGCGTCGATCGCCAAGCCGGTCACCAAGGCCGCCACCACGGTGCTGGAGGCCGCGCAGGTCCCCGGCGTCTTCCAGCAGGCCTTCCACCTGATGCGCACGGGCCGTCCCGGTCCGGTCCTCATCGATCTGCCGATCGACGTGCAGCTCACCGAGATCGAGTTCGACCCCGAGCTGTACGAGCCGCTGCCGGTGCACAAGCCCGCCGCGACCCGCCGGCAGATCGAGCGGGCCATCGAGATGCTGAACGCCTCCGAGCGCCCGCTGCTCGTCGCGGGCGGCGGCATCATCAACGCCGACGCCTCCGCGCTCCTGGTGGAGTTCGCCGAGCTGACCGGCGTCCCGGTCGTCCCGACCCTGATGGGCTGGGGCATCCTCCCCGACGACCACGAGCTGAACGCCGGCATGGTCGGCCTCCAGACCTCGCACCGCTACGGCAACGCGAACTTCCTGGAGTCCGACTTCGTCCTCGGCATCGGCAACCGCTGGGCGAACCGTCACACCGGCAAGCTGGACGTCTACACGCGGGGCCGTACGTTCGTCCACGTCGACATCGAGCCCACCCAGCTCGGCAAGATCTTCGCCCCCGACCTCGGCATCGCCTCCGACGCCAGGGCCGCGCTGGAACTCTTCGTCGAGGTGGCACGCGAACTGAAGGCCGCTGGCACGCTCAAGGACCGTTCGGCCTGGGCCGCCTCCACCCAGGAGCGCAGGGCCACGCTGCAGCGCCGGACCCACTTCGACAACGTGCCGCTCAAGCCGCAGCGCGTGTACGAGGAGATGAACCGGGCCTTCGGTCCCGAGACCCGCTACGTCACCACCATCGGGCTCTCCCAGATCGCCGGCGCCCAGATGCTGCACGTCTTCAAGCCGCGCCACTGGATCAACTGCGGCCAGGCCGGTCCGCTCGGCTGGACCATCCCGGCCGCGCTGGGCGTCGCCACCGCGGACCCGGACGGCACCGTGGTCGCGCTCTCGGGCGACTACGACTTCCAGTTCATGCTGGAGGAGCTGGCCGTCGGCGCGCAGCACCGCATCCCGTACGTCCACGTCCTGGTGAACAACTCCTACCTGGGCCTCATCCGCCAGGCCCAGCGCAACTTCGACATCGACTTCCAGGTCAACCTGGAGTTCGAGAACCTCAACTCGCCGGAGCTCGGCGTCTACGGCGTCGACCACGTCAAGGTCGTCGAGGGCCTCGGCTGCAAGGCGATCCGGGTCACCGAGCCGGACCAGCTGCTGCCCGCCTTCGAGGAGGCGAAGAAGCTGGCCGCGGAGTTCCGGGTGCCGGTGGTCGTCGAGGCGATCCTGGAGCGGGTCACGAACATCGCGATGAGCGGTACGGACATCGCGTCGGTCAACGAGTTCGAGGACATCGCGACGGAGCCGGGCCACGCACCCACCGCGATCCGCCCGCTGACGGTGTCCTGACCACACCGGAACGAGCAGGGCCCCTCCCCCCGAAGCCCAGGGGAGGGGCCCTGCCCATGCCCGGCCGCCCAAGGACGCAGAGCCCACCCCGCCCCTCCCAGCCGGTCCGGCGTTTGAGGACGCAACCCTGAGCCCCGGTTCGGGAGGCGCCCACCCCAGCCGGTCCGGCGCTTGAGGACGGAACCCTGAACCCCGGTTCGGGAGGCGCCCACCCCAGCCGGTCCGGCGTTTGAGGACGGAACCCCGAGCCCCGGCACGGGAGGCGCTCATGGCAGCCGGTCCGGCGCTTGAGGACGGAACCCCGAGCCCTGGCACGGGAGGCGCCCACCCCAGCCGGTCCGGCGTTTGAGGACGGAACCCCGAGCCCCGGCACGGGAGGCGCTCATGGCAGCCGGTCCGGCGCTTGAGGACGGAACCCCGAGCCCCGGTCCGGGAGGCGCCCACCCCAGCCCGTCCGGCGCTTGAGGACACAAAGAAAGGGCACGGAGCACGGGACGTACCCGTACTCCGTGCCCTCGACAGCACAGGCCCCGACAGGGACCGCGGCGCCGGCGATCGGCCCGGAACCCCGCCTCCTTCAGGTCAGAAGGCGGACCCCGCACCCGTCACCACCGCACTGGCATCGCTCGGCGACCGCGGCCTCGTCCTGCCCGCGCCGTGCGGACCCCTCATCCGGGTGCGCGGCGCGGGCAGGGTTCATGGGGGAGAGGCTCAGTCCTCGCGCAGGGCGCGGACGGCCTCCTCCACACGCTTGCCGTAGTCGGCGTCGGCGGCGTGGAAGTGGGCGAGGTTCTTCTCGATCACATCGTCACGGGTGACCTGCGAGAGACCCCCGGCGATGTTGGCGACCAGCCGGCCCTTCTCGTCCTCGGACATCAGCCGGAACAGCTCGCCCGCCTGGAAGAAGTCGTCGTCCTTGGTGTGGGCGGGCGCCTCGTGCGTGCCGGTCCAGCCCTGGACGGCGAGCGGGGCGGCGAGTGCCGCGCCGGTCTGCGCCGGACCGTCGTACGAGTTGGGCTCGTAGTTCTTGTCGTGGCGCGAGCCGTTGCGGGTGGCCATCAGACCGTCGCGGCCGTAGTTGTCCGCGGTGGCCGTCCGGGGCGCGTTGACCGGGAGGTGGGTGTGGTTGACGCCCAGCCGGTAGCGGTGCGCGTCCGCGTAGGCGAACAGCCGGCCCTGGAGCATCTTGTCCGGGGAGGGACCGATGCCGGGCACGAAGTTGTTCGGGGAGAACGCGGCCTGCTCGACCTCGGCGAAGACGTTGTCCGGGTTGCGGTCCAGCACGAGCCGGCCGACCCGCTGGAGCGGGTAGTCGCTGTGCGGCCACACCTTGGTGAGGTCGAACGGGTTGAAGCGGTAGTCCGTGGCTTCCGCGGCCGGCATGACCTGCACATGCAGCGTCCAGGACGGGTTGACGCCGCGCTCGATGGCCTGGAGCAGGTCAGTCTGGTGCGAGTTGGCGTCCTTGCCGACGAGTTCCGCGGCCTGGTCGGCGGCGAGGGAACGCACGCCCTGGTTGGTCTTGAAGTGGTACTTGACGAAGAAGGCCTCGCCCTGGGCGTTGGTCCACTGGTAGGTGTGCGAGCCGTAGCCGTTCATATGACGGTACGAGGCGGGGATGCCGCGGTCGCCCATCAGCCAGGTGACCTGGTGCGTGGCCTCGGGGGCGTGCGCCCAGAAGTCCCAGACGTTGTCCGGTTCCTGCTTGCCCGTGAACGGGTCGCGCTTCTGCGAGTGGATGAAGTCGGGGAACTTGATCGGGTCCTTGATGAAGAACACCGGGGTGTTGTTGCCGACCAGGTCGTAGTTGCCCTCGTCCGTATAGAACTTGAGGGCGAAGCCGCGCGGGTCGCGGACGGCGTCGGCGCCGCCCAGCGAGTCGGCCACCGTGGAGAAACGTATGAACGTCTCGGTGCGGCGGCCCACTTCGGAGAGGAAGTCGGCGCGGGTGAAGCCGGTGACATCGTCGGTCACCTCGAAGTAGCCGTAGGCGCCGGAGCCGCGGGCGTGCACCACGCGCTCCGGGATGCGCTCACGGTTGAAGCGGGCGAGCTTCTCAAGGAGGTGCTGGTCCTGGAGGAGGATCGGTCCACCGACGCCGGCGGTGGCGGAGTTCTGGTTGTCGGCGACCGGGGCGCCTGACTCGGTCGTGAGCACACGCTTAGCCATATGTCGGGATGACCTTCCGTACGGAGCTGCTGACGGCTTGAGGAGCGTAGGTTCGCCATGAACGACGCGTCAACAGTTTGTTGAAAGTGAAGGGTGAGGTTCCGGGTCGCGGCGGCGCCTGGGCGCGACAGGACAGGTGTCAGCGCCACCGCGACCCGGAGTTCATGGGGCCCCGTGACGGGGCCGGGTGTCAGACCTGCGAGCCGGAGAGGCGCTCGACGGAGCGCAGCAGGGCCGAGTGGTCCAGGCCGCCGTCACCCTGCGCGCGCAGGGAGGCGACCAGTTGGGCGACGACGGCGCCGACGGGCAGCGCGGCACCGACATTGCGGGCGGCGTCCGTGACGATCCCCATGTCCTTGTGGTGCAGATCGATCCGGAATCCCGGGGCGAAGTCGCGCTTGAGGAAGTTGTCCTTCTTACGGGTCAGTACGGTCGAACCGGCCAGACCGCCGTTGAGGACGTCGAGCGCGGCGGCGAGGTCGACGCCGGACTTCTCCAGGAAGACCACGGCCTCGGCACACGCCTGGATGTTGACCGCGACGATCAGCTGGTTGGCGGCCTTCACGGTCTGGCCGGACCCGTGCGGGCCGCAGAGCACGATCGTCCTGCCCAGCGCCTCCAGCAGGGGCCGGGCCGTGTCGAAGTCGGCCTGCTCGCCGCCGACCATGATCGAGAGAACGGCCTCGACCGCGCCCGCCTCGCCGCCGGACACCGGGGCGTCCAGCACGCGAAATCCCTTGTCCAGGGCGTTCTTCGCGAGGTCCACGGAGGTCTGCGGGGTGATCGAGGACATGTCGATCAGCAGCGCGCCGCGCTTCGCGTTCTCCAGGATGCCCTCGGGGCCGTACGCGATGGCCTCGACCTGCGGGGAGGCGGGCACCATCGTGATGACGACATCGGCGTCCGCGACGGCGTCGGCGATCGAGGGGGCGCCCTTGCCGCCGGCCGCGACCAGGCGGTCGATCTTGTCCTGCTCCAGGGTGTACCCGGTGACGTCGTAGCCGGCCTTGACCAGGTTCTCGGACATGGGGGAGCCCATGATGCCGAGCCCGATCCACGCAACCTTGGGGAGGTTGTTGCTCATGAGGGTGCCTTCCTGAAAAACGGGTGTACGTGAGGGAGTTCGGCCGCCCCTACCGGGGGAGCCACCCGAAGGACTCGGCGCTGGGACGGTCGCCCGGCTTGTACTCCAGGCCGACCCGTCCCGCGTAGCCGGCCTCGGTCAGCTCGTCGAGGAGCCGCTCCAGCGGGAGCGAGCCGGTGCCCGGCGCGCCGCGGCCCGGGTTGTCGGCGATCTGGACGTGGCCGGTCTTCCCGGCGTACGTCTTGATCACCTGGCTCAGGTCCTCGCCGTTCATCGACAGGTGGTAGAGGTCCAGCAGGAACTTCGCGTTCCCCAGGCCCGTCGCCGCGTTGACCCTGTCGACGATCTCGATCCCGGCCGGTGCGCTCACCAGTGGATAGAGCGGTGACTCCGGCTTGTTCAGGGTCTCGATCAGCAGGACCGCCCCGATCCGGTCGGCCGCACGGGCGGCCAGTACCAGGTTCTCCAGGGCGAGTTCGTCCTGGACGGCAGGGTCCACGCCGTCGACGCGGTTGCCGTACAGCGCGTTGAGCGCGGTGCAGCCCACCGAGGCGGCGAACGCCGCCGCCACCTCGATATTGGCGCGGAAGCGGTCCGACTCGGCGCCGGGCACGGAGAGCGCGCCGCGGTCGGGGCCGGGCAGCTGTCCGGCGTAGAAGTTCAGTCCCACCAGCTGGGTGCCGGCATCGTCGAGCGCCTTCTTGAGGGCGTCGAGCTCCGCCTGCGGCGGGGTGGGGGTCTCGATCCAGGGCCACCACAGCTCGACCGCCGTGAAGCCTGCCGCGGCGGCTGCCGCGGGGCGCTCCAGGAGCGGGAGTTCCGTGAAGAGGATCGAAAGGTTCACATCGAAGCGCTGGTCCGGGTATCCCATGAGGGGTTCGGCGCTCCTTCCGTATTGCGGAAGTTAGTTTCTGCTTAACGGAAGATTGCCCGGCGGGTGGCGAGGCTGTCAAGGGGGTGCCCGAAATTCGGGCCGGCCGACGGCACGCCCGGCCGGTGCCGGGGCCCCTTGCCGTCGGGGGCGGGGCGGGCCAGGGTGGCTGACGCATCCGAAGCAGCCACCGCCCCCCCCACGAGGTGCCTCGCATGAACCACACCGCCACCAGCCGCCGCAGCCTCCTCGGAGCCCTGCTCGCGGGCGCCGTCCTGTCCGCCGCCCCCACGGCGCCCGCCCGGACCGCCGCCCCCGGCGGGCCCGCCCCCGTGCCGCCGGGCGCCCCACGCGCCATCCGGCCGCTCCTCCTCGGTACGTACACCTCGGCCGAGGGAGGCGGCACCGGCATCGGCACGGCCACGTACGACACCACCACCGGGGCGATCGCCACCGGCCCCGTGATCACGGGGGTCGACAACCCCTCGTACCTCGCCCCGCACCCTTCGGGCAGCACCGTCTACGCCGTGGACGAGCAGGACCGGGGTGCCGTGACGGCCGTCGCGCTGGCGCCGGACGGCGCCCACCGGGTCCTCGGCAGCCGGGACACCGGCGGCGCCGGCCCCACCCACCTCTGCGTGCACCCCACCGGCGAGTGGCTGCTCAGCGCGAACTACACCTCGGGCAGCGTCGCCGTGCATCCCCTCGCCGCGGACGGTTCCATCGGCGAACGCACCGACCTCGTCACGCACACCTCGCCGCCGCCGGGACCGGGTCAGAACGGGCCGCACGCCCACCAGATCGTCACCTCGCCCGACGGGGGTCATGTCCTCGCCGTCGACCTGGGCAACGACACCGTGTACACCTACCGCCTGGACACGACCGCCGGAACGCTCACCGAGGTCTCCCGCGCGGCGCTGAAACCCGGGGCCGGGCCGCGCCACCTCACTTTCCATCCGGGCGGCCGCTTCGCCTACCTGGCGTGCGAGCTGGACAACACCGCCGTCGTCTGCGGATACGACCCGGTCACCGGAACCCTCACCCCGGGAACCGGCCAGTCCACCGGGACCGGCCCCGGGACCAGCTATCCGGCGCAGCTCCTGGTCACCGCCGACGGGGCCTTCGCCTACCTGGCCAACCGGGGCCACAACAGCCTCACCCGCTACGCCGTCGAGCAGGACGGGGCGGCGCTCCGGCTGCTGGACACCGTGCCCGTCGGTGGCGACTTCCCCCGTCAGATCGCCTTCTCCCCGGACGGCGCCCTGCTCTTCGCCGCCAACCAGCGCTCGTCCACCGTCACCGTCTTCCGGGTGGACCGGGCCGACGGTGCTCTGAGCGGCGCGGGTCGGCCGGTGGCGGCTCCGGTCGCGGTCTGCGTGCTGCCGCTCTGATGTCGCTGTGACCGCCCGCCCGGCCGGTCACCAGCGGGTTATGGTCATGGCCGAGCCGCGCAGGAGCAGGTCGGCGGCGAGCACACGCGAGGACAACAGGGAGGCACAGTGCGCTTGAGGGTGGAGTTCACCACCGAGCCCTTCGATCTCGACGAGGCGCCCGCTCACGCGGTGGTGGCCCGTGAGGTCATCCAGACCGCCGAACTCGACGCCGTGGACGTCGGCCCGTTCGGGAACACGGCCGAAGGGGGAGCGGACCAGGTGCTCACCGCGGTGGACTCCCTGCTGCGCAAGGCCCTGGCCTCCGGCGCCACCCGGGTCTCGCTCCAGGTCAATGTGATCGGGGAGGGCGCACAGTGACCACATCGGCGGACCACCCCCCTCTGGACCCGGTGGATCACCCCCTGATCGCCGCGGTGAAGCCGCTCGTCGACGCCATGGGTGCCGAGCTGCTGGGGCCCGAACAGGCGCAGACCGATGATGTGGTGCTGTCCTGGGAGGGGCGGGACGTCGTCGCGGTCCGTCTGCCCCAGCTCTCGGACTCGCTCGACCACATCCTCGCCGCGATGGAGCGACGGCACGGGATGCCGCTCGCCGACCTGGACCGTCGGACGAAGCAGTCCGTCGTACGGACTCTGGAGGCACGTGGTGCCTTCTCCGTGCGCCATGGGGTGGAGACCGTGGCGGGCGCCCTGGGGGTCAGCCGCTTCACGGTCTACAACTACCTGAATAGGGAAAATGCCGCCAAGGGTGAGTAGTTGAGCGAACACCGAGGAAAGCCGCCGTCCGGATGCCGGGACGGCGGCTTTCTTCGTTCGCGATATTTCAACAAAGTGTTGACGTGATGTTGTCGAGGGCGTTAGCTATCCGCAGCCCGTACAACGCACAGCGAAAAACAGCCACGGAGGCTCCCGTGACTTCGAGCTCCACACCGGGCCTGGCCCGGTTCAACACCCTGGCGGACAGCGAGGCCACCGCCGTGCTGCACGAAGTGTGTGCCGGCGCCGCCTGGGGGAGGGCCATCCTCTCCCGGCGCCCGTACGCCACAGCCGACGCCCTTTTCGCCGCGAGCGACGCCGCCATGGCCGAGCTCACCGCCGCGGATCTGGCCGAGGCGATGGCCGGTCACCCGCCGATCGGCCGCCCGAAGCCCGGGGACCCTACCTCCTCCCGTGAACAGCGGGGGATGGCCGGCGCCTCCGAGGAGCTCAAGACCGAGATGCTCGAACTGAACCTGGCCTACCAGGAGCGCTTCGGACATGTCTTCCTGATCTGCGCCACCGGCGCCACCGGTGAACAGATGCGCGACGCGGTCAGGACCCGGATCGGGAATCCGCCCGAGCGGGAGCGTGAGAACGTGCGCACCGAGCTGGGCAAGATCAACCGCATCCGGCTGGCCCGTCTCGTACAGGACTCTTGAGAACAAGGAGAGTGACGGTCTTGAGTACCGACACCACCGCATCGGTGTCCACGCACATCCTGGACACCAGCATCGGCCGTCCGGCCGCGTCCGTCGCCGTGTCCCTCGCCGCCCGCGGTGGCGCCGGCGCGGAGTACGTGACGCTCGGCGCGTCCGCCACCGATGCCGACGGGCGCTGCAAGGACCTGCCGGCGCTGCCGGAGGGCACCACCCACGTACGTCTCGTGTGCGACACCGGGACGTACTTTTCCAAGAAGCAAGCCGAGGCGCAGCAGGACGCCCCCCGCGTAAGGGACAGCGGTGCGTTCTTCCCGGAGGTGGCGATCGCGTTCGCCGTCGTGCCGGGCGAGCACTATCACGTACCGCTGCTGCTCAACCCGTTCGGCTACTCCGTTTACCGAGGGAGCTAGCAGACATGCCCACGATTCTCGGCCAGAACCAGTACGGCAAAGCAGAGAACCGCGTCGTCAGGATCACGCGGGACGGCGACACCCACCACATCAAGGACCTGAACGTCTCGGTCGCCCTTTCCGGCGACATGGACGATGTGCACTACTCCGGCTCCAACGCCCATGTCCTGCCGACCGACACCACCAAGAACACGGTGTACGCGTTCGCCAAGGAGCACGGCATAGAGTCCGCCGAACAGTTCGGCATCCACCTCGCCCGGCACTTCGTGACCTCGCAGGGCCCGATCAAGGTCGCGCGGATCAGGATCGAGGAGTACGCCTGGGAGCGCATCGCGACCTCCGACGGCAACTCCCGGTTCATCGGCGCCGACGAGGTCAAGCACTCCTTCGTCCGCAAGGGCCAGGAGACCCGCACCACCCAGATCACCTACGACGGCGAGAACTTCGAGGTCATCTCGGGTCTCAAGGACCTCACGGTGATGAACTCGACCAACTCCGAGTTCTGGGGCTACGTCAAGGACCAGTACACGACGCTCAAGGAGGCGTACGACCGCATCCTCGCGACCGAGGTCTCCGCCAGGTGGCGGTACAACTGGACCAGCGACGAGCAGCGGATGCCGAACTGGGAGAAGTCCTACGAGCAGGCGCGCAAGCACATGCTCCAGGCATTCGCCGAGACGTACTCCCTCTCCCTCCAGCAGACCCTGTACCAGATGGGTTCGCGCATCATCAACAGCCGCAGCGAGATAGACGAGATCCGCTTCTCGCTGCCCAACAAACACCACTTCCTGGTGGACCTGGAGCCGTTCGGCCTCAAGAACGACCATGAGGTCTACTTCGCGGCGGACCGGCCGTACGGCCTGATCGAGGCCACCGTGCTCCGGGACGGCACAGCGCCGCAGATCCCGGTCGACATGACCAACCTCTGACGCGGAACTGAGCCCGCCCCCGCCCGCCCACAGCCGGGCGGGGGCGGGACGTCCCGGAGGGAACACCCATGGCACAGCCTGCAACGGGGCCGGCAGAAGGCCCATGTTCCGCCCCACCGACCGCTGCCGGTAAGGCAGTTCACCCGGTGGACGAGAAGCTTCCCCCCTCGCGGCTCGTCCCCGCCGCACTCCAGCACATCGCCGCCATGTACGCGGGCGTCGTCACCCCTCCACTGATCATCGGCCAGGCCGTCGGCCTGGACCCGGCCGGCATGACCCGCCTCATCGCGGCGAGTCTGCTCATCGCCGGACTCGCCACCGTCCTGCAGACCCTGGGTGTCGGAGCCTTCGCCGGGAACCGGCTGCCGTTCGTCAACGCCGCCTCCTCCGCCGGGATCGCGCCGATGCTCGCCATCGCCGAGACCAGCGCCACCGGGCACCAACTCCCCGCGATATACGGGGCGGTGCTCGTCGCCGGAGTCTTCTGCCTGGCCGTCGGGCCGTTCTTCGGGAGACTGCTGCGGTTCTTCCCGCCGCTCGTCACCGGCGTCGTCATCACCCTCATCGGCGTCACGCTGATGCCGGTACCCGTCGCGTGGGCGCAGGGCGGCGACAGGAGTGCCGCCGACTTCGGGGCCATGAAGTATCTGGCCCTCGCCGCCTTCACCCTGACCGTGATCCTGCTCATCCAGCGCTTCGGGCGCGGTTTCGTCAAGCAAGTCGCCCTGCTCGTAGGCATGTTGGTCGGCACCTTGGCAGCGATCCCGTTCGGGCTCGCCGATTTCTCCGCGCTGAAGTCCGCACCGCTCGCCGCCCTCCCCACCCCCTTCGCCTTCGGAGCCCCCGAGTTCAGGCCCGCGGCGATCCTCTCCCTGTGCATCGTCATGCTGGTCCTGATGACGGAGTCCTCCGCCGGCATGCTGGCCCTGGGCGAGATCTGCGAACGGCGCACCGACGGCCGCACCATCACCCGCGGCCTGCGCACCGACGGCATCGCCACCCTCCTCGGCCCCGTCTTCGGGGGCTTCCCGACCAGCGCCTTCGCACAGAACGTCGGCGTCGTCTCGCTGACCGGAGTGCGCAGCCGCTACGTCGTGGCGACCGCGGGCGGTGCCCTGCTCGTCCTGGGCGTCTTCCCCGTCCTCGGCGCGGTCGTCTCGCTCGTGCCGATGCCCGTACTCGGCGGCGCCGGCATCGTCCTGTTCGGCTCGATCGCGGTGAGCGGTATCCGTACGCTCTCCGAAGCCGGCCTCGACGACAGCTCCAACATCATCCTGGTCGCGGTGGCGCTCGGCGCGGGCATCATCCCGCTCGCCGCACCCGCCTTCTACGCGGGGTTCCCCTCCTGGGCGCAGACCGTGCTCGGCTCCGGAATCAGTGCCGGGGCGCTGGTCGCGGTCCTGCTCAACCTGTTCTTCCACCATCTCGGCACCCACAGCCGCAGCGCTGTGGCACTCAAATCCTCCTAGGGTCCTGCCGTGCCCACATCGCCGATGAGAGAAGAAGGAAGCATCATGGCAGCTCCGGCAGGGCCTCAGCGCATCGTCATCGAGAACTGTTCGATCGCGACCGTCGACGCCCACGACACCGAGTACGCCTCGGGGTACATCGTCGTGGCGGGCAACCGCATCGAGTCCATCGGCGCGGGCAGGGCACCGGAGGGTCTCGCCGATGTCGTACGCCGCGTCGACGGCACCGGACATCTCGTGACGCCCGGACTGGTCAACACCCATCACCACTTCTACCAGTGGATCACCCGCGGCCTGGCGACCGACCACAACCTCTTCGACTGGCTCGTCGCGCTGTACCCGACCTGGGCGCGCATCGACGAGCCGATGGCCCGCGCCGCCGCGCAGGGGTCCCTCGCGATGATGGCCAGGGGCGGTGTCACCACCGCGATGGACCACCACTACGTCTACCCCGAGGGCTCCGGCGACCTCTCCGGAGCCATCATCGGCGCCGCCCGCGACATGGGCGTACGCTTCACCCTCGCCCGCGGCTCCATGGACCGCAGCGAGAAGGACGGCGGACTGCCGCCGGACTTCGCGGTCGAGACCCTGGAGGGCGCGCTCACCGCCACCGAGGCGACCATCGACGCGCACCACGACGCCTCTTTCGGCTCGATGACCCAGATCGCCGTCGCGCCCTGCTCACCGTTCTCCGTGTCGACCGAACTGATGCGGCAGGGAGCCGAGCTGGCCCGGCGCCGCGGCGTACGGCTGCACACCCACGGTTCGGAGACCGTCGAGGAGGAGCAGTTCTGCAAGGAACTGTTCGGGATGGGCCCGACCGACTACTTCGAGTCGACCGGCTGGCTCGGCGACGACGTGTGGATGGCGCACTGCGTCCACATGAACGACTCCGACATCGCCGCCTTCGCCCGCACGGGAACGGGCGTCGCCCACTGCCCGTCCTCCAACGCCCGCCTCGCCGCGGGCATCGCCCGGGTCCCCGACATGCTCGCCGCGGGCGTCCCGGTCGGCCTCGGCGTCGACGGCACCGCCTCCAACGAGTCCGGCGAACTCCACACCGAGCTGCGCAACGCCCTGCTCGTCAACCGCCTCGGCGCCCACCGCGAGAAGGCCCTGAACGCCCGTCAGGCACTGCGCCTGGGTACGTACGGTGGCGCCCAGGTCCTGGGCAGGGCCGGTCAGATCGGCTCGCTGGAGGTCGGCAAGCTGGCCGACCTGGTGCTCTGGAAGCTGGACACCCTGGCCCACGCCTCCATCGCCGACCCGGTGACCGCGCTCGTCTTCGGCGCCGCGGCCCCCGTCACCCTCTCCCTCGTCGACGGCAAGCCGGTCGTCGAGGGCAACCACCTGATCACGGTGGACGAGGACGCGATCGCCCGCGTCACCCGCGACGAGGCCAGACGCCTCGCGCAGATCGCCGCCGGAGCCTGACGCTCCGCTAAATCCCCCGACCGGCCGGCCGAGGGGGACGGCCCTCGACCGGCCGCCGTGGACCCGAGCGGGGTCCGCGGCAGCCGGTCCGCGGGGCGCACACCCCAATGTGTGCGCCCCGCGGACCGGTGATGAACGCTGCCCGCACGACCTCGGCACACCCCCGCCGGCACCCCCCATGAGCACCCGCGCCCGCGGCGACGCCCGCACCGGCGCGAGGGCCGCACCCTCCCGTGCAGAGCCGCACCACCTGTGAGAGCCGCACCACCGCACCACGTCGCCCCACCTCCCTGACACCCACGTCCCCGACGACGTGTACCCGACTGGAGGAACCGCTGTGGCCGCCAAGCCCAGGTTTCGCAAGGACGCAGTCGCAGGATCCGACCGGAAGCACCCGGTCGACGAAACACTCCCACCTCTGAAGATGTTCACCAGCGGCCTCCAGCACGTGGCCGCGATGTACGCCGGAGTGGTGGCACCGCCCATGATCGTGGGGCCCGCCGTGGGTCTCACCGCCAAGGAGACCGCCTTCCTGATGGGGGCGAGCCTGTTCACCGCGGGCATAGCCACCCTCCTGCAGACCCTCGGCTTCTGGCGCATCGGCGCCCGGCTGCCGTTCGTCAACGGAGTCTCCTTCGCCGGGGTGACCCCGATGGTGGCGATAGGCAAGGACCGGGGCCACGACGGGATCGCCGTGATCTTCGGCGCGATCATCGTCGCGAGCGTGCTCGGCTTCGTACTCGCCCCGTACTTCGGCAAGTTGGTCAGGTTCTTCCCGCCCGTCGTCACCGGCACCGTCATCACCCTGATCGGTGTCTCGCTGCTGCCGGTCGCCTTCAACTGGTCCCAGGGCGGCAACGCCACGGCCGACGACTACGGTTCGATGACCAACATCATCATGGCCGCGGGCACACTCCTGATCGTGCTGGCGCTGCGCAAACTGCTGCGCGGATTCCTCCAGCAGATCGCGATCCTGCTCGGCCTGGTCATCGGGACCCTGATCGCCATCCCCGTCGGCATCACCGACTTCGGCGCCATCAAGGACGCCGAACTGGTGGGATTCCCCACGCCGTTCCACTTCGGCGCCCCGCAGTTCGAGATCGCGGCCATCATCTCGATGTGCATCGTCATGCTGGTCTGCATGACCGAGTCCACCGCGGACATGCTGGCCCTCGGGAAGATCGTCGGCCGGCCGGCGGACGAGCGGACCATCGAGGGCGGTCTGCGCGCCGACACCCTGGGCAGCGCCATCAGCCCACTGTTCAACGGTTTCATGTGCAGCGCCTTCGCCCAGAACATCGGCCTGGTCGCGATGACCAAGGTCCGCAGCCGGTTCGTCGTCGCCGCGGGCGGCGGCATCCTCATCGTGCTCGGCCTGGTGCCGGTGGCCGCGTCCGTCATCGCGCTGGTTCCGCTGCCCGTGCTCGGCGGCGCCGGCATCGTGCTGTTCGGCTCGGTCGCGGCGAGCGGCATCCAGACGCTGGCCACCGCCGCGCTGGAGAAGGGCGAGAACGCGCTGATCGTGGCCGCCGCCGTGGGCATAGGCCTGATACCGATCGCCGCACCGCAGTTCTACCACGCCTTCCCCCAGGACCTGCTGGTCGTCCTGGACTCGGGCATCTCCACCGGATGCGTCGTGGCGATCCTGCTCAACCTGGCCTTCAACCACCTGGGCCGCAAGCCGGAGGGGATGGAGGAGGAAGAGACCCGGAGCGGTGAGCACGTGGTCCCGGCGGCGGCCGGGGCGGGCGTCCACTGAGCGACCGGTGGAGCACTGTGGCGCGCAGGGCGGCCCTCGGCGGGGTCGCCGTACGCGCCACAGGTGTTGACGGGGTGGGCGGAGGCCCGGTCCCGTCAGGGGCGGTCGCCGGTCAGCCGATGTGGAAGCTGTCCCCGTACACCTTCCAGTCGAGCGGCGGGTCGAGGTTGAGGTTGCCCTTCTTCAGGAACACGCGCTGGGCGGTGTCGACCCGGCTGGTGTCCGAGTGGGCCTCCTCCTGCTGCATCGCCCAGACCCGGGCGTCGAGGAAGGCGTTGAGGTACGTCGTCTCGTTGCCGCCCTGCGACGGCGGCTTGGCCTTCGAGAGGGCCCGCTTGCGGATGGAGCTGAAGCTGGTGCTGTCGGAGCCGTCGCCGTGCATCACGATGGCGTCGTAGTACGCGAACTGGCCCAGCGTGCCGATGCCGTCGCTCTTGCCCTGCTTGACCGCCGGGTTGAAGTACACCCGGTCGCGCTCGTCGTTCTGCGCCTGCTTGAACGCCGAGTCGGACGCCGCCTTCACCCAGTCCTTGGTGAAGTTCGGGTCGAGACCCGCGTGCGAGGGGGTGCCGTCCACCTTGCGCAGGGCGGGCAGGTACTTCGCCAGGACGTTGCCGGGCTTGCGCTCGGTGTACAGCTCGACCAGGTCGAGCATGTCGCCGGTGCCGGAACAGAAGCCGATGATGCCCGCCGTGTAGCCGCGGTCGTCGTCGATGTCCTCGATGTACTTGTACTGAGACTTCCAGTCCAGCGAGGAGTTCTCGGCGCTGGAGACCAGCTGCATGGCGATCTCCTTCTTCGCCGGGTCGTCGAGTCCGCTCGCTGCGGCCTTCAGCGGCTGCGCGGCCCGCGCGGGCCGGTCGGCCGAAGGCTGTGCGGGGGTGTCGCCCGCGTGCGCGGCGACGGGGATGGCGGTGAGAGCCAGCCCGAGCGCCACGGCGGCGATGCCGACGGGGCGGGTGAGCCGAGTGGTGCGACGTACGGTGCCGAGATGGGGGTTGTGCACCTGTCCTCCAGGGGAGTTCGCCGTTCCGGGGTTCTGTTAGGAAGCTTTACTATCAGGGTGATAGGTGTGGCGTACACCCCTTCGGCGCAAGTGAGTTGAGAGCCGGGTGGCCGCACGGGAGGCGTACGCCGGTCCCCTGGGGGTCCGGACGTGGAAAGGCCCCGCTCCGCGCGGGGAACGCGCGGAGCGGGGCCGGTGGCGGACCGCGCTCAGCAGTTGAGGTAGGCCACGTGGATCCAGACGCCGGTCGGGCCGCCCCACAGGTCACCCATGACCCAGCTGCCCTCCTGGCCCCGGGCGTTGAGGTTCTGTCCCCGGTTCACCGTGCCGAGCACCGCGTACCCCGTCCCCGGACCGCCGCGGAAGTTCACCCCGTTGTCGTTGACCGTGCAGACCTGCGGCGGCGCCTGGACGGACGGTGCGGTCCGGACGGCTGCGGCGGGGGCGGTCACGGCCTGGGCGGAGGGGCCCGCGGCCAGGCCGAGGCCCGCACCCAGGACCATTGCGGTCAGCAACATCTTCTTCAGCATCCTGTACATCCTGACGCTCCGGGGCGCGCCCGTGTGCGCGCCTCCGGCCCCCTCAACGGGACGACCCGCCCCGGGGTCACGGGTGGGCGCGTTCACCCACGCGGTCGGAAGAACACACAGGTCATCCGGTGTCACAACCGGCGCAGGCCGATCGCCGGGCCGCCGCCCCACGCGTCCGGCGGCCATGTTTCAGCCGCCGTCGACGCGGTAGCTGTCGCCGTACACCTTCCACCGCAACGGTGTCTCCAGCCCGAGTTTGCCTTCGCGTACGAACACCCGCTGGGCGGTCTCCACCCGGCTGGTGTCGCTGTGGGCGGCCTCCTGGCGCATGGCGGCCACCCGGGCGTCGAGGAAGGCGTCCAGATACGCCTGCTCGTCGCCGCCCTTCGCGGGCGGCCGGGCCGTCGAGAGCGCCCTTCGGCGGATCGTGGTGAAGCCGTCCTCGCCGTCGGTGTCACCGGCGCCGTGCATCACATAGGCGTCGTAGTAGATGAACTGCCCGAGCGCGCCGAGCCCGTCGCCCCGGGCCCGCTCCACCGCCGGTTCGAAGTACGCGCGGTCGCGCTCCCCGTCCTGCGCCGAACGGAACTCCGGGTCGTCGGCCGCCTTCGCCCAGGCATCGGTGAACGGCCGCCCGAGCCCCGCGTGCGAGGCGCTTCCCTCCACCGTGCGCAGCGCGGGCAGGAACCGTTCCAGCGGGTTTCCGGGGCGCGCCGCCGCGTACCGTTCCACGACGTCGCGCAGGTCGCCGGTCCCGGAACAGAAGCCGATGATGCCCGCCGTGTAGCCGCGGCCGTCGTCGATGTCCTCGATGTACGCGTACTGCGCCCGCCAGTCCAGCGAGGAGTTCTCGGCGCTGGAGACCAGCTGCATGGCGATCCGTTTCTTCGCCGGATCACGGAGCCCGGCGTCCTCGGTGGCCGGCTCCGGTCCGGTGCAGCCGGTCAGGACAGCGGCCGCCAGGACGGGCGCGAGCAGGGTGCGGAGTATGCGCTTCACGTGCCGAGCCTGCCAGGCCGGGGGCCGGGCGCCGGAGGGTGCCCCGCGGCTGTAGCGTCAGGGGCATGGAAGATCAGTCTGTTGTGGATGTCGGCGATGTGCGGCTGGCGTACCGGACCTGGGGTGACCCGTTCGGCTCGCCGGTCGTCCTGCTGCACGGGCTCGGCGGCTCCGCCGCGAACTGGGAGGCGGCCGGGAGCCTGCTCGGCGAGGAGTGGCGGGTGTTCGCCCTGGATCTGCGCGGGCACGGGGAGAGCGACTGGCCGGACGAGTACGGCCTGGATCTGATGCGGGACGACGTGCTCGGTTTCCTGGACGAGCTGGAGCTCGACCGGGTCGGTCTGGTCGGTCACGGCATGGGCGGGGTCGTCGCCCAGCTGCTGGCCCAGGAGCACTCCGACCGGGTGGAGCGGCTGGTGCTGGTGGAGACCCCCGCGCCGTGGCCGGGCGATCCGGGACCGGTCGGTCGCCCCGAGGGGCCCGTGGACTACGACGAGAACGCGGTGCCCGCCGTCCGGGCCCAGGTGGCCGACCCCGACCCGGAGTGGGCGGAGGGCCTGGGCGAGATCGTCGCGCCGACGATGCTCGTCTCGGGCGGCCCGGAGAGCGCGATGCCGCAGGAGCGCCTGCCCGACATGGCGTCCCTGATCCCGGACTGCCGGCTGATCACGGTGCCGGGCGGCCACCGGGTGCACGAGACCCGGGCCGACCAGGTCGCCCAGCAGATCACCGAGTTCTTCACGAGCTGACCCGGCGGCCCCACGCGTCGGCCGGCCGGTTCCCCGCCGGTCCGGTGGCGTGCCCCGGGGCCGGAGGCACGAGGCGTTGTCAGTCCCCGGTGCCATGATCGGCGCCATGGATCTCGTGACGTTCTTCGACGACCTCGACGCGCAGCCCTGGGCCGCCTACGAGCACGCCTACGGCAGCGCCGAGGACGTGCCCGACTGCCTGCGGGCGCTCGCGGGGGACGACAAGGACGCGGCGGACGCGGCGCTCGGCGACCTGTACGCGAGCATCCTCCACCAGGGGTCGGTGTACGAGGCGTCCGCGAAGGCGGTGCCGTTCCTGGCCCGGCTGGCCGCCGGGGGCGTCCGGACGGTGGACCTGCTGGCCCTCCTCGGCGGTATCGCGGAGGGCGGGACGGAATTCGACGACGGCGACGGGGCGGGCGAGAGCGACGAGGCGGCCTGTCGCCGTGCCGTCGTCGGCCAGCTCCCCCTGCTGCTCGACTCGGTCGCCTCCGATGTCCCCGAAGTACGGCAGTGCGCCGTCTGGGCGGCCGCGATGACCGGAGCGGCCGGGCGGGCGCTGCCGGTGCTCCGCGAACGGGCCGCCGTGGAGGAGGTCCCGCTCGTACGCGCC
Source organism: Streptomyces sp. NBC_01237 (assembly GCF_035917275.1). NCBI lineage: Bacteria > Bacillati > Actinomycetota > Actinomycetes > Kitasatosporales > Streptomycetaceae > Streptomyces > Streptomyces sp. NBC_01237. The sequence continues at coordinate 7,332,755 of NZ_CP108508.1, forward strand.
GAGCTGCTGTTCGCCCTGGCGCATCTGGATGCGGCGGGCACGGCCGCCGCGGCGACGGAGGCGGTGGGCCCGGACCACCCGGGGGAGCTGCGGATCGCGGCACTGCTGGCCTGCGTGGACGGCGGACTCCCCTGGGGCCCGCTCCACCACGAGGCGATGCTTTCCCTGCTCCCCGCCGACGGGCTCGTCGCCGAACGGCTCGACCAGGACCGCGGCGAACCCCTGCACCACATCACTGAGTCCCTGCTGCTCCGGGACACGGACGAGGACCGCGACGCGGTCTTCGCGCTGCTCGGCGCCGCGCTCGCCGACGGGTCGCCCGAGGCGTGCGGCGAAGCGGTGTGGGCGGCCGAGGCCGCCTGCCGGCTGTCCCGCAGCGCACCGCGGCGGCTGGCCGCGCCCCTGCTCGCCCTGGCCACCGGCCCCCGGGCCGCCGATGTCCCGGCCGTGCTGCCCGCCCTGAAGCTTCTCGGAGCACTCGCGGCCCCGGCGGCGGGCATGCTGGCCCGGCTCGCCCAGGGCGAAGGGGAGGAGGCCGACCGCGCCCTCGAAGTCCTGGTCGTGGTGGATCCGCAACGGGCCGCGCCGCTCCTGGCCCGGAATCCGGCGCAGCGGCCGCGCGCGCTCGGTGCGGCATGCGGCGGATCCTTCGGGGCCGCACCGGTCCTGCCGTACGACCCCGGACTCCTCGTGTCGCTCCGCCAGTGGCTCGGCACGCTGGAGCCCGGCGGCAACGGCTCGTTCCGGCTCGCGGCACTGCTGGAGTCCTGGGGCGCGGACGCGGCCGGGGCCGTACCCGAACTGTGCGCCGCGCTGCCCAGGTTCCCGCAGCTGGTGCCCAAGGTGCTGGTCGCCGTATGCCCGCCCGAACGCCGGGAGGACGTGGCTGAGCTGCTGCGTACGGCGGCCCGCTCCGGCCCGGTGGAGGACCGTTTCGAGGCCGCGCGGGCCCTGCACGCACTGACGGGGGAGGACGCTCCGCTGCTGACCGCCGTGGCCGACCGGCTCGCCGAGGACCGCAACGGGATACGCGAGGCCGCGGTCGCCGCCGCCGGGCTGGGACCGGCCGCCGCGGAGCTCGTTCCGGCGCTGCGGGCCGCGTTCAACGCTCCCGACGCGCACCGCAACATCCCCGAGATGCAGGCGGACATCGACATCGCCGCAGCCCTGCACCGCATCACCGGAGACCTGGCGGAAGCCGTGCCGGTGCTGGCCGGGGTGCTCACGGACACCGAAATGACCTGGAGCCGCTGGGCGTTCGTCCACGCGACGAGGGTCGCCGCCGGGCTCGGCCCGGGTGCGGCGGGCGGGCCGCTCGTTCCCGTGCTGGAGGCGCTGCTCGCGGATCCGGAGCAGGTGCCGGGTGCGGTGCTCGCCCTGCTCGCCATCGCCCCCGGGAGGCTCGACGCGCACCGGGCGGCAGGTCTGCTGCTGGACGCGGCGGAGTGCGGAACCGCCCCGGTCGAGGCGGTGGAGGCGCTGATCGCCCTCGGACCGGAGGCGGTCGGTGAGGACGCCCGTGCGCGGCTGGCCCGGCTGGCCGAGCAGGACCTGAGACTGCATGTGTCCGGAGTCCTCGGCGCGGTCACCGCCGACGAGCGGGTGCGTGAGCGGGCCCGAGCGGCGGTGCGGGTGCTGGGCGGCGACGCGGTGGCGGGGGCCGCGACCGCCGGCTGACGTCAGTCCTGCGGCCGTCGGTCCGGCTGCCAGTCGGGGCGGCGGCCGCTGAGTGCGATCACCCGGTCCACGAGCGGAGCGCCGGCCGGTACCGGGACCGGCGGGCCGAAGATCGCTCCGGCGTCCGGGTCGTCATCGACGGGCGTCAGCAGCGCCTCGCAGGAGCGCAGATTCGCCTCGTCCGCCCGGAACGGCTGCCCGGTCGACCTGGCCAGGTCCCAGCCGTGGACGACCAGCTCGTTGAGCGCGACCGCGGCGGCCACCGGAGCGGGCAGATCCACACCGCCCGCCCGCGTCATGCCCTCCCAGGCGGCGGGCGAGCGCCAGGCCGCCACCAGCTCGTCGAGCAGCGGCGGCAGCACCTCGCGCCAGTCGTCGCCGAGCACCAGGGGCGCCGTTCCGGGGGAGACCTCGGTCGTCGGCCCGAGATCCTTGTGCGCCGCGTCGCGGAAGGCGGCCGTCAGTCCGACCACATGGGCGAGCAGTTCCCGTACCGCGTAGTCGGGGCAGGGGGTCGGTCCGGCCAGCCGGCGGTCCTCGATGGAGTCGAGCAGCGCGGCGATCTGCCGGGCGGCCGGTTCGAGATCGAGGGCGGGGGCGGTACTGCTGTCCATGAACACACCGTTCCGACTGTCCGGGGCCGTGAAACTCGTCGCCCTCAACCGTCCCCGGAACCCACCGTCCTCAACCGTCCCGCCCGCCGTTCCTCCTGGTGCGGTGCACACCGGCACATTGCGGAACGTTCCTCTCCACCCCCTTGTCGGCGACCCCCGCACCATGGCATACAGGTCTGGACCATTGCTGTCCGGATGGAAGGCAAGACCGTGCAACGCCCCCACGCACCTGCCGCGTTGGCCTGTTCCGCCGCCCTGCTCCTCGCCACGCTCACCGCGTGCGGCGGCGCGGCCGAAGCGGACACGCAGAAACCGACCACCCCACGAGACGTGACCGCGCAGGCCAGCAGTTCCACATCGGTGCACGTCATGTGGGAGCCCGCCTCCGACAACAAGGCGATCACCGGCTACGAGATCTACCGCAAGGGCACGAAGGTGAAGTCCGTACCGGCGGCCAAGCGGATGATCGACATCGACGGGCTGACGGCCTCGACCGCCTACACGTTCACCGTCCGGGCCCGCGACGCCGCCGGGAACCTCTCCGAGCCGAGCCCCGCCGTACCCGTCACCACCCAGCCCACCCCGCCGAAGGACGACCGGGCGCCGACCGCTCCGGTGAAGCTGCGCGGCACCGCCGACGGCGGTCGCGCCGCCACCCTGGCCTGGGGCGGCTCCACGGACGACGTGGGCGTCACCTCGTACGACATCTACCAGGAGGACTCCCGGATCCACAGTGTGCCGGGCACCGCCACCACGGCCCGGCTCACCGGGCTGCGCCCCGGCACCGTCTACACCTTCACCGTCCGGGCCCGCGACGCCTCCGACAAGTCCTCGCCGGACAGCAACGCCCTCGACCTCACCACCGCCACCGCTCCCGGCGCCCCCGCGAGCACCGCCCCCACCGGTCTTCGCACCACCACCGCGGCCGAGGGCGGCGAGTTCGCCGTCGACCTGTCCTGGGACCAGCCCGAGACGGGCGGCGAGATCCCCGCGTACCAGCTCTACCTCAACGGGAAGATGACCACCACCATCGTCTGGGGCGGCACCCCGCCCCAGGGGCGCGCGACCTACCGGCTGACGCTCGCCGACCCGGCCGGAACCCGCTACTCGGTGAAGCTGCGCGCCAAGCTCCCGGACGGCAAGTGGGGTGACTTCTCCGCCCAGCGCACCGTGGTCCTCGGGGACTGACCGTTCCTCAGGCATGCGGGAACCCGCCCCATATGGTCCATTGATCCCGGAACCTCAGCACTGAGCACCATGAGGAACAGGGGTTGAACGATGGACCTGAGCTCCAGGGTCGACGCACTGATGGACGGACTCGTCGCGGATCTGGAACGGCTGACCGCCATTCCGTCGATCGCCTTTCCCGGCTTCCCGCCCGAGCCCGTGCGGCAGGCCCACGACCTCCTCGTGGACCTGCTGCGCGGCGCGGGCGTCAAGCACATCGACCGGCTCGACCTCCCCGACACCGCGCCGGTCATCGTCGCCGAGGTCCCGCCGCCGTCCCCCGGCGCCCCGACCGTGCTGCTCTACGGCCACTACGACGTACAGCCGCCGGGCGACGAGAGCCTGTGGCTGTCACCGCCCTTCGAACCCACCGCGGTCGAGGGCGGCCTGCGGGCCCGCGGCATCGCCGACGACAAGTCCAACATCCTTGTCCACCTGGGCGTACTGCGGGCGTACGGGGGCAGACCCCCGGTCGGGCTGAAGATCGTCCTGGAGGGGCAGGAGGAGTACGGCAGCGCCTTCGACGACTACCCGCCCACCGACCCGGACCGGTTCGCCTGCGATGCCATGGTCATCGCCGACATGGGCAACCTCCGCCCCGGCAGCCCCACGCTCACCACGGGTCTGCGCGGTGCGTCGGAAGTCGTCGTCGAGGTCCGTACCCTCGCCGAACCCCGCCACAGCGGCGAGTTCGGCGGCGCGGCCCCGGACGCCCTGCTCGTCCTGCTCAAGGCCCTCGCCACGCTCCACGACGTGCACGGCGACGTGGCCGTCGAGGGGCTGCGCCGCGAGGAGTGGAAGGGCACCACCTACACCGAGGAGGAGTTCCGCGGCCTCGCCGGAGTCGAGGACGGCATCGGGCTCATCGGCTCCGGCAGCCTCGGTGAACGCCTCTGGAGCGGACCGGCCATCACCGTCATCGGCATCGACGCCCCGAGCGTCGACCACGCGGCCTCCGCGGTCGTCCCCTACGCCAGGGCAAAGCTGAACCTCCGCTTCCACCCCGAGCAGGATCCCCAGGAGGCGCAGGGCCTGCTCGTCACCCATCTGGAGTCACTGCGCCCGTTCGGAATTCCGCTCACCGTCACCCCGGGCGACACCGGCCCCGGATTCGAGCCCGCGACCGGCGGCCCCGCCTACCGCGCCGCCCTCACCGCGCTGCGCGAGGGCTGGGGGGCACCACCCGCGTTCGTCGCCAGCGGCGGCTCGATCCCGCTGGTCAACGGGCTGTCCAAGGCGGTGCCCGGCGCGGAGGTACTGCTCTTCGGCGCCCAGGACAGCATGTGCAACCTGCACGCGCCCAATGAGCGGGTGCTGTTCTCGGAGCTGCGGTCGGCGGTGATCGCCGAGGCCGCGTTCCTGCGGGAGTTCGCCGCAGCGCACGGCGGCGGGAGCGCCGCGTGAGCACGGACTCCCGGACCGCCCCGGAGGAGAAGCCCCCGGCCGGGAAGAAGTTCGTCTTCCCCAGCGCCCTGACCATTCTCGCCCTCGTCACCCTGGCGGTCTGGGCACTGGCCTTTCTGATCCCCTCCGGTGCCTACGACCGCGACAAGGACGGTGCGCCGGTCCAGGGCACGTACCACCGGGTCCCGTCGGACCAGAGCTTCGTCGACCGTCTCAACGACCTCTTCCTCTCCCCGGTCAACGGCCTCTACGGCGTGCAGGACGAGAGGACCGGCCGGGTCGGCCCGGACCTGGCCGGCGAACTGTACGGCAGCGCGGGGGTGTTCCTCTTCGTCCTCGCGATCGGCGCGTTCATCACGATGGTGTTCGCCACGGGCGCCCTGGACCGGGGCATCGGCCGTCTCGCCCACCGGCTCCGCGACCGGGGTGCGCTGCTCATCGCGGGTGTGATGCTGGTCTTCGCGCTGCTGGGCACGGTGGAGGGGTTCGCGGAGGAGACCCTCGGCTTCTACGGTCTGATCGTGCCGCTGATGCTGGCCCTCGGCTACGACCGGATGGTGGCCACCGGCACGATCATCCTCGGCGCTGGCATCGGGGTGCTGTGCTCCACGGTCAACCCGTTCGCGACCGGGGTCGCCTCGTCCGCTGCCGACATCTCGCTCGGCGACGGCATCGTGCTGCGCGCCATCATGTGGGTCGTACTGACCGCGGTGACCATCGCCTACGTCATCCGGTACGCGCGACGGGTCCGCAAGGACCCCGGCCGCTCGCTCTCCGGCTTCCTGCCCGGCGACCGCGACCACACGGCGGCGGACGCGGGCGAGCCCCCCGACCTGACCCCCCTCCACAAGACGGTCCTGGTGCTGGTCGCCCTGGTCTTCACCTTCATGATCTTCTCGGTGGTGCCGTGGTCCAGCGCCGTCACCGGCGACGCCGACGCCACCGCGTACGGCTTCGAACTCGGCTGGTCCTTCCCGGAGCTGGCGGCGCTCTTCCTGGTCGCGGCCGTGATCATCGGTGTCGTGGCGCGTTTCGGCGAGCAGAAGGTCAGCGCGACGATCATCCAGGGGGCGGCGGACTTCATCTCGCCCGCGCTGGTCATCGTGCTGGCCCGCGGTGTCACGGTCATCATGAACAACTCGCAGATCACCGACACCGTGCTGCACTCCATCGAGGGGCTGGTCTCGGGCACGTCCTCGGCCGTCTTCGCGGTCTTCGTCTTCATCGTCAACCTGCCGCTGGCCTTCCTGATCCCCTCGACCTCCGGCCACGCCACCCTCGCCATGCCGATCCTGGCCCCGCTCGCCGACTTCGCCGGCGTCTCGCGGGCGGTCGTCGTGACGGCCTGGCAGTCGGCGAGCGGCTGGATGAACCTGTGGGTGCCGACCACGGCCGTCACCATCGGCGGGGTGGCCCTGGCGAAGGTGGGCTACGACAAGTACCTGCGCTTCGTCTGGCCGTTGCTGGCGATCCTGTTCGTGCTGATCAGCGGGTTCGTGGCGCTGGGGGCGGTGTGGACCTGAGGCGGTGGGGCGGGGCGCGGTGAACGAGCCGCGCGGCGGGGGCGGTGAAGTGGGGTGAACGCGGGAGGGGAGCCCGCTCAGCCGCTCCTCGACGCGCCCGCCGTCGATGCCAGGCAGCGCTCCGCCAGCGCGGCGGGCCCCTCCGGCCCCGTCGCCGGGGCGTCGCTCGCCGCCCAGGTCTCCACCGCCACGCGCACCGCCGCTCCGGCGGTGGCCGCCGTCAGCCGGATGTCCAGGGTGCCCGCGTCGGCCGGGTGGCCGGCCCGCGCCGCGAGCACGGTGGCCAGCGTGGCCTCCGACTCGCGGCACGCGTCGTTCCACACCGACCGCAGCGCCGGGCTGTCCGCGGCCATCCGCAAGAGGGAACGCACCCACTCCAGGGACTCCGTGCCCTGTGTGTCACCGGGAGCGGCGGCCAGCGTCCGCGCCGCCGCGTACCGCAGCGCATCGGGCAGGGACAGGGTGTGCGGGGCGTCGCGCACGGCCTCCACCCACTGCTGGGAACCCACGGCGAAGAGCGGGGCGACGGCCTCCTCCTTGGTCGCGCAGTAGCGGTAGAGGGTGCGCGGGGCGATGCCCGCCGCGCGGGCGATGTCCTCGGCGCGGGTGGCCCGCAGGCCGTTCTCCACGAAGAGGGCGGCCGCGGTACGGGCGATGTCCCACCGGGTCGCGGCCTTGCGCCGCTCTGTCAACGAAGCACCTTGCATGCGAGGCAGGTTATGCCCACCGGGCCACCGGCCGACCTCTCTTGATCGGCAGAGATTGCCTGTATGACACAATCTGTCACTCAAGGCGTTGCGGTACGAACAAAAGGTGGCAACAGCGGTGCGTCGGCGGCGGTTTCTTCTCCAGACAGCCGGCTTCGCCGGTGCTACGGCCGCCGGATTCGGCCTCGCCGGCTGCGACGCCGGTTCCGGCGCGACGCTCGACCTCCTCGTGGCCAGCTACGACGAGAGCGTGGGTGCCTCGCTGGGAGACCAGTGGGACAGCGTGATCGCGGCGTTCCGGAAGAAGCACCCCGACATCAAGGTCGCGCTGGAGCGGGTCCCGTACAACAAGATCGACAAGAGGCTCGCGCAGCGGGTCGCGGACGGCCGGGAGCCCGACATCGCGCAGTCGAACATCTTCGCCCCCTACGGCGAGGACGATCTGCTCTACACCGCGAGCGAGCTGTTCAGCATCTCGACGCAGGCCGACTTCATCCGGTCGTTCGCCGACGCGGGCACGGTCGACCGGGAGCTCTACGGGTTCCCGTTCCTGGCCAGCACGCCCCGGCTCTTCTACAACAAGGAGCTCTTCCGGCGGGCGCGCGTCGGTGACGCTCCCACATCGTGGGCCGAACTGCGCTCGGCCGCCGCAGCGCTGAAGGGGATCGGCGTGAAGACGCCGTACGGACTCCAGCTGGGCCCCGAGGCGGCCGAGGACGAGGCCCTGTCCTGGATGCTCGCGGCGGGCGGCGGCTTCACGGACCTCGTGGGCTACGACTTCGAGACGCAGCCCAACATCGACGCCCTGGCCTGGCTGCGCGACGAACTGGTCGCCGAGGACCTGGCGGGCGCGGCACCCGAGAAGCTCGACCGGACCGAGGCGTACGAGCGGTTCCTGCGCGGCGACATCGGGATGATGGTCGCCCACCCCGTACTGATGGGCGCCGCCGACCAGGCCAAACTCCCGTACGCGCATGCCGCGTTCCCCGCGAGGGACGGCGGCAGCCCCGCACCGATCGGCCTGAGCGACTGGCTGATGGCGTTCAAGCGCAACGGTCACCGCAAGGAGTGCGGTGCGTTCCTCGACTTCCTGTACAGCGGCCAGTCCGCGGCGGCCTACGGCGGCAGCCAGTCCGCGCTGCCCGTGACGTACACCGCGTCCGACGCCGTGCGCGAGGAGTCGGCCACCCGTCCGCTGTGGCCCTTCATCGACCAGCTGCCGCAGGCCCGTTTCGCGCCGGTGAACATGCGGTCCTGGCCCGAGGTGCGCAGCGCGATACGCAGGGACGTGGGCCGGGCGGTACTGAGCGGCGGTGACCCGGCGGTGGTGCTCAAGTCGCTGGACGACGCGGCGGCCAAGGCGGAGGCGGCCGAGGTGGGCTGAGGGCTGTCCGCCGGCTGCTCCGTCCTGACGGCCGGGGGCGGCCGTCCGCCTGGCCCGCCCTCCGCCGTGCGCAACGCCCCCACCGCCCCCCGGTGCTGTGCGGTACCGGGGGCGGTGCGGGCGGGCAGCTGTGGCTCGGGTCAGGCCAGCTGCTCGTACGCGGGGAGGGTGAGGAAGTCCGCGTAGTCCTGGTCCAGGGAGACCTGGAGCAGGAGGTCGTGGGCCTGCTGCCACTTGCCCGCGGTGAAGGCGGTCTCGCCGACCTCCCGGCGGATCGCGTCGAGTTCCTCGGCCGCGACCGTGCGGGCCAGCTCCGCCGTGGCGTGCTCGCCGTTCTCGAAGACCACGTCCGCGTTGATCCACTGCCAGATCTGCGAGCGCGAGATCTCGGCGGTGGCGGCGTCCTCCATCAGGTTGAAGATGGCGACCGCGCCCATGCCGCGCAGCCACGCCTCGATGTACCGGATGCCGACCGCGACGGCGTTGCGCAGGCCGTCGTACGTGGGGCGGGCGTCGAGGGTGTCGATCGCGATCAGGTCGCCCGCCGCCACCGAGACGTCCTCGCGCAGGCGCTCCTTCTGGTTCGGCTTCTCGCCCAGGACCGCGTCGAAGGAGGCCATGGCGATGGGGACCAGGTCGGGGTGGGCGACCCAGGAGCCGTCGAAGCCGTCGTGGGCCTCGCGGTCCTTGTCCGCCTTGACCTTCTCGAAGGCGACCTTGTTGACCTCGGCGTCGCGGCGGGACGGGATGAACGCCGCCATGCCGCCGATGGCGTGCGCCCCGCGCTTGTGGCAGGTGCGGACGAGGAGTTCGGTGTACGCCCGCATGAACGGGGCGGTCATCGTCACGGCGTTGCGGTCCGGGAGGACGAACTTCGTTCCGCCGTCACGGAAGTTCTTGACGATGGAGAACAGGTAGTCCCAGCGGCCCGCGTTCAGCCCGGAGGCGTGGTCGCGCAGCTCGTAGAGGATCTCCTCCATCTCGTACGCCGCGGTGATCGTCTCGATCAGGACGGTCGCACGGACCGTGCCCTGCGGGATGCCGACGTAGTCCTGGGCGAAGACGAAGATGTCGTTCCAGAGGCGGGCCTCCAGGTGCGACTCCGTCTTCGGCAGATAGAAGTACGGCCCCTTGCCCAGGTCGATGAGGCGCTGGGCGTTGTGGAAGAAGTAGAGGCCGAAGTCGACCAGCGCGCCGGGCACCGGGGCTCCGTCGAGCTGGAGGTGACGCTCGTTCAGGTGCCATCCGCGCGGGCGGGTGACGACCGTCGCGAGTTCGCCGGCGGGCCTGAGGGCGTACGACTTGCCCGACTTCGGGTCGGTGAAGTCGATGGCGCGGGTGTAGGCGTCGATCAGATTCAGCTGGCCGAGGACCACGTTCTCCCACGTGGGGGCGGACGCGTCCTCGAAGTCGGCGAGCCAGACCTTGGCGCCCGAGTTGAGGGCGTTGATGGTCATCTTGCGGTCGGTCGGACCGGTGATCTCCACCCGGCGGTCGTCGAGTGCGGCCGGGGCCGGTGCGACCTTCCAGGATTCGTCCGCGCGGACCGCCGCCGTCTCGGGCAGGAAGTCCAGCGTGGAGGTACGGGCGATCTCGGCGCGGCGCTCGCCGCGCCGGGCGAGCAGCTCGTCACGGCGCGGGGTGAACTGCCGGTGCAGCTCGGCCACGAACGCGAGGGCCGCGTCGGTCAGGACCTCTTCCTGCCGGGGCAGGGGCTCGGCATCGACGATGGCCAGCGGGGACGGCGCTGGTGCGGACATGAGCTGTCACTCCTTCAGCGGGCGGTGCGGGCGGCGTCTCACGGGCCGCCGGGTCGCCTGAGAGGCACGGCGTGCCATGGCTCCGGGATACGGCCGTGGGCGCCGTCCGGGGTACAGAGGGCTTCTGACCAGTGGATAGTAGTTTCCTCATGGTGGAAGTTCAATGGTTTGTTGATGTCGAGATTCTCCGGGTCGACACAAGTGCCCGCCCGGCGGCGCAGCGTGCCAGTGCGCATACGGACCGTTCACTCCAGGCGGGTCAGATCCTCCACGGTGTCGATGTCGTACGCCTGAGCCACATCGGAACACTCGACGAGCGTGATCGCATCGCGGTGCGTCCGCAGATACGTCCGGGCCCCCCGGTCGCCCACCGCAGCCGCCGCGACATCCGCCCACCGGGCCGCCCCGAAGAGCACCGGATGACCGCGCTCCCCGGCGTACGAGGCGGCCGCCAGGCCCGCCCGTGACCGGTAGGCCGACCGCACCCGCGCCACCGCCTCCGCGCCGATGCCCGGCTGGTCCACCAGAAGGACGAGCGCCGCGTCCGCACCCGTACCGGAGAGAGAGGCCAGCCCCGCCCGGAGCGAGGTACCCATGCCCGCCTCCCACTCCGGGTTGACCGTCACCACGCACCCCGTCAGATCGGCGCGGGCCCGCACCTCGTCGGCAGCCGCGCCCAGGACCACGTACAGCGGGCCGCAGCCGCCGTTGCGCAGGGCCCGCACGGCGTGCTCGACCAGGGGGCGGCCGCGGTGTTCGAGCAGTGCCTTGGGCCGGCCGCCGAGGCGCCGGCCGCCACCCGCGGCGAGCAGCACCCCAGCGACCACAGGGTTCTCATCAGTAGGAGCCATGCCCCCTGAATACCACCGCGCGGTTCGCACAGGCGAAAGAAATGTCACCCTCAGGGGTAACCCCGAATTCTGTCCTTCGAGTGGCGCCGCCCACCTCCGATGGCGTTAACTTGCGGGCAACCCCAGGCACTTGACCACGGTCCGGGTCCTGGTCGAAACACCGGCGCAAAGACGTGTGAGGGGGAGTGCTTTGTTGCGAAGCGTGGGGCAGAAGCGAGTGACCGGCAGCACCGAGGACCCGAGAGTGGCGGAGCTGCGCACGGCCGTCTCCCGGCTCCGCCGCGAACTGGCCGGACATCCCTCGGAGTTCTCGGACCGGGGCATCGCCGAGGACGAGTTGGCGGCGCTGGACGCCATGGCGATCAGCGGCACGCCGGAGATTCCCCGGCTGCGCCGTTCGCTGCTGCTGATCGCGGGGGCGATCGGCTCGGTGAGCGCGCTGGCCGCCGGACTGCGGGACGTACGGAACGCGGTGGACCTGTTCGGGGAGCCGCCCCGCCGCTGACGCGGGGCCCGGTATCCCGTGACGCGTACGTGCCGGGGGGATCGTGCGTACGAGCCCCCGCGGCCCGTCACATGTGCGGGACGCGGCAGCCGTGCGTACGTGGCGCCGGGGCAGCGGCACGCCCGGGGGCATCAGACGCTGGAGGGGTTCGCGGAGGAGACCCTCAGCGGCACGTTCGCGCGCCCGGGGGCATCAGCGGCGGATCAGGCGGCGGGCCGTCGCCGCCGCGACCGCCGAGGTGCGTGAGTCGACGCCCAGCTTGGCGTAGATGTGCACCAGATGGGACTTCACGGTCGCCTGGCTCAGGAACAGCTTCTTGCTGATCTGCTGGTTGGACAGCCCCTCGCCCAGCAGCTGGAGCACTTCCAGCTCCCGCTTGGTCAGTGCCTCCGCCGGGGTGCGCATGCGGTCCATCAGCCGGTGGGCGACCGCCGGGGCGAGCGCCGAGCGGCCGGCCGCCGCCGTGCGTACCGCCGCGGCCAGTTCCTCCGGCGGGGCGTCCTTGAGCAGATACCCGCTCGCGCCCGCCTCGACGGCGGCCAGGATGTCGGCGTCCGAGTCGTACGTGGTGAGGATCAGTACCCGGGGCGCTCCGGCCGCCGCGGTGATCGCGGCGGTGGCCTGCGCGCCGTGCATCCCGGGGCCGAACTGCAGGTCCATCAGCACGACGTCGAAGCCGCCCGCCGCGGCGAGGGCGACGGCCCGCTCCGCGGTGGCCGCCTCGGCGACGACCCGGAAGTCCGGCTCGGTGTCGAGCACGGCGCGCAGCCCCGCCCGTACCACCGGGTGGTCGTCGGCGAGCAGCAGCCTGATCGGGTCGCCCGTGCGGCGTCGTCCTTCGTCGTTCATGCGGCCCGTGCCTCCTCGCCCGGGAGGGGAAGGGGCAGCGTGACGGCCACCGCCGTGCCCTGTCCGGGAGCCGATTCCACGCTCAGCGTGCCGCCCAGCGAGCGGGCCCTCGCCCGCATCGCGGGCAGCCCGAAACCGCTGTTCCCCGCCTCGTCGGGCCCGCCCGCCGCGGGGTCGAAGCCCGTGCCGTCGTCGACGACGTCCAGGGAGAGCGAGGTGTCCATGAAACTGAGCGTGATTTCCGCCCGCCCGGCGTGCGCGTGCCGCACCGTGTTCGCCAGTGCCGACTGCGCGGTACGCAGCAGCGCCACCTCGTACGGGGTGGGCAGGGCCACCGGGGTGCCGCTGACCGCGAACTGCGCCGTGAGACCGGGCGACGTGGTGCGGGCGCACAGCCGCTCAAGGGCGGCCGCGAGCGACCCGTGCTCCAGGTCCGGCGGCGTCAGTGCGCGGACGAAGGAGCGGGCCTCGGCCAGATTGTCCTGGGCGGCCTCGCGGGCCCGGCGCACATGTGCCGCGGCCGGTGCGTCCGACGGCAGCGAGCGCTCGGCGGCCCGCAGCAGCAGCTGAATGCTGGAGAGCCCCTGGGCGAGGGTGTCGTGGATCTCCCGGGCCAGCCGTTCCCGCTCGGCCAGCGTGCCCGCGGTACGTTCCGCCCCGGCCAGTTCCGCCCGGGTGGAGACCAGCTCCTCGATCAGCTCGCGGCGCCGCTCGCTCTCCCGGAACAGGGCCTCGTACCCGAACACGGTGGCGACCGCGACCGCCGCCCCGAGCAGCGGCCCGATGAACGCGCCGGGGCTGATCGCCTGCTCGTGCAGCACGAAACTGGTGATCGCGGCCCCGGCGGTGACCGTGACGGCGGCCGGCCCCCAGCGCGACGGCAGCAGGTGGAGCTGGAGGAAGTAGAGCGGGAAGGCCACCCACAGGGCGTCCGGCGACAGTGCGAGCAGCGCCACCCATACCGCGCCGAGCGCGGCCAGCCAGAACGCCCCGGCCCGCGTCCGGGGCTGTACGCCGGGGGCCAGGACGCCCGCCGCGTACACCGCGGCCATCACCGCCGCCATGACGACGACCGCCGGGGTGTGCGCGGCCGGGTCACCGGGCGCGCGGGCCGCGGCGAGCACGAGCAGCCCCAGCAGCAGCGCGTGCAGGCACAGCCTGAGGGCGGCTGCGACGGGGGTGGGTGTGGGTGAGTCCATGGTCCGTCCAGCGTAGACGCGCCCCGTGCGTGCCCGGTCAATCGAAAGGTTGATGTCTGGCCCCTCCACCGTGCGATGTTTCCCCGGGCCCGCGGCGCGAGGCTGGAGCCATGTTCGTCGCATGGAGAGATCTACGGTTCGCCAAGGGCCGGTTCGCGCTCATGGGCTCGGTCGTGGTGCTGATCACGCTGCTCGTGGGCCTGCTGTCCGGTCTGACGGCCGGGCTCGCCCGGGAGAACACCTCGGCCGTCACCGGGCTGAACGCCGACCACCTCGCGTTCGCCGCGCCGCCCGACGGCCGGTCGGTGTCCTTCACCGATTCGACCGTCCGGGAGCCGGCCTGGCGGAGCTGGGCCGGGCGGCCCGGTGTCACCGCCGCGCAGCCCCTGGGCATCCGGACCCTGAACGCCGCCGCCCCCGGCGACCGTACGGCCGCCGTGTCGGTGTTCGGCGTCGAGCCGTCCGGTGGGCTCGCGCCCCCCGGCGCCCGCGTCGCCCCGGGAGAGGTGGTCCTCTCCGAGCAGGCCGCCGAGGACCTCGGCGCCGGAGCGGGTGACCGGATCAGGATCGGCGGCATGGACGAGACCGTCGCCGCCGTCGCGGGAGACGCCTCGTACAGCCATACGCCCGTCGTCTGGGCCTCCCTCGACGACTGGCAGCGGATCGGGCACGACGGGCGCGGACCGGACGAAGCGGCCACGGTCATCGCCCTCACCACGACGGGTGGCGCCGATCTGGCCGCCGGGGACGAGGCGGCGGGCACCAGCACGCTCACCCTCGACGGTTCCCTCACCGCGATCGGCTCCTACCAGGCCGAGAACGGCTCCCTCCAGCTGATGCGCGGGTTCCTCTTCGCCATCTCCGCCCTGGTCATCGGCGCCTTCTTCACCGTCTGGACGATCCAGCGCGGCGGCGACGTGGCCGTACTGAAGGCGCTCGGTGCCTCGACCCCGTATCTGCTGCGGGACGCGCTCGGACAGGCCGTCGTGATGCTCGCCCTCGGTACGGGGCTGGGCACCGCGCTCGCCGCCGGCGTCGGCGCCCTGATCAGCGGGGGTGCCGTGCCCTTCGTCCTGGACGCCTCGACCGTCCTCGTGCCGGCGGCCGTCATGATCGTCCTCGGCGCGCTCGGGGCGGCCCTGTCCATCCGGCGGATCACCGCCGTCGATCCGCTCACCGCGCTCGGGAGTGCCCGATGACCCTCACCCTGTCCGATGTCACCCTCACCTACCCGGACGGCGACGGCAGGCTCACCGCACTGGACCGGGTCTCGCTGGAGGTCCCCGCGGGATCGCTCACCGCGGTCGTCGGGCCCTCCGGTTCCGGGAAGTCCAGCCTGCTCGCGGTGGCCGCCACCCTGGTCACCCCGGACGAGGGCCGGGTCGTCGTCGCGGGCACCCGGACCGAGGGACTCGGCCGCGCCGATCTGGCGGCCCTGCGCCGGGAGCGGATCGGGATCGTCTTCCAGCAGCCCAACCTGCTGCCCTCACTGACCGCCGTCGAACAGCTCCAGGTGATGACCCATCTGTCGGGCCGGGCGGCGCGGGCCGCCCGTGGCCGCGCCCTCGAACTGCTCGACGCGGTCGGCCTCGCCGATCAGGCGCACCGCCGCCCGCACCAGCTGTCGGGCGGTCAGCGCCAGCGGGTCAATATCGCCCGCGCCCTGATGAACGACCCGGCGGTCCTGCTCGTCGACGAGCCGACCAGCGCACTCGACCACGAACGGGGCGCGGCCGTGCTCGATCTGCTGACGGCCCTGACCCGGGAACGGTCCACGGCCACGGTGCTGGTCACGCACGACCGGGCGCACCTGGACCGGATGGACCGGACGGTGGCGATGGACGACGGGCGGCTGACCGCGCAGGTGCCCGCCGTCTGAGGGCGGACCGGGCGTCGTGGGGCGGGGCCGGCAGGACGGCCCGGCGACCCCGGGCAGGGACCGGCCGCCGTTGGCGGGGACCGGCGGCTCGGGGTGGGGACCGGCCGCCTTCGGCGGGGACCCGCCGTTCTCCGGTGGACCGGGAACCCGGGCACGGCCCGGGTTCCCGCGCGTCTCAGCCGGCCGAGCCGCTGCTCGCCAGTGCCGTCGAGAGTTCCTTCGCGACCTGCTGGAGGATCGGCACGATCCGCTCCGTCGCCGTCTCCGTCACCCGTCCCGCCGGGCCCGAGATGGAGATCGCGGCCGAGGTGGGGGAGTTGGGCACGGACACGGCCAGGCAGCGGACCCCGATCTCCTGCTCGTTGTCGTCCACCGCGTAACCGGCCCTGCGCACCTGCTCCAGCGCTTCGAGGAAGCCGTCGGCGGTGGTGATCGTCTTCTCGGTGGCGGCCGGCATCCCGGTGCGCGCGAGCAGCGCCCGTACCTCGTCGGCGGGCGTGTTCGCGAGCAGTGCCTTGCCCACCCCCGTGGAGTGGGGGAGCACCCGGCGGCCCACCTCGGTGAACATGCGCATCGAGTGCTTGGAGGGCACCTGGGCGACGTACACGATCTCGTCGCCGTCGAGCAGCGCCATGTTCGCCGTCTCGCCGGTCTCCTCGACCAGGCGCTGGAGGTACGGGCGGGCCCAGGTGCCGAGCAGCCGGGACGCGGACTCGCCGAGCCGGATCAGGCGCGGGCCGAGCGCGTAGCGGCGGTTGGGCTGCTGGCGTACGTAACCGCAGACGACCAGCGTGCGCATCAGCCGGTGGATGGTGGGCAGCGGAAGCCCGCTGCTCGCGGAGAGCTCGCTCAGCCCGACCTCGCCCCCGGCGTCGGCCATCCGCTCCAGCAGATCGAAGGCGCGCTCAAGGGACTGCACCCCACCGCTGGAACCGGTGGGCTTGGAGTCGGATGTGCTGGCGTGGGACGACGGCACGTCAACGGTCCTTTCGAAGCGGAAGGCAAGGCAGCAGCCTACCGGGCTGTTCCTGATCGGCCCACTGCTCCCGGTGCGGCGTCCTTGCCGGTCAGAGCCTGTTTTGTCCTGGTGCCGACGTTCGGGCCCAAGGTGCGGCGAGGGCGCCACTGTTCCATGCTACGTTCCGCCCTCCGAAATTTGCCTTCTACTTTGTGGAAATCTCCAGTCGAGGCAACAGGGCGGGCGGGGTCTTGACGGAGCGGATTCCCGAGTGAAGACTCCTTCAACAGTTCGTTGAATTCTTGAGTGAGGAGCACGGGTGTCCGGTCCGGACGTGAACCTGATACTGCGCTCGACGCGCGTCGTCACCCCCCAAGGCACGCGCCCCGCGTCGGTCGCCGTCGCCGGCGGGACGATCGAGGCGGTCCTGCCGTACGACGCCGAGCCGCCCTCCGGGGCCCGGCTGGAGGACCTCGGCGACGACGTCCTGCTGCCCGGACTCGTCGACACGCACGTCCATGTGAACGACCCCGGCCGCACGGAGTGGGAAGGCTTCTTCACCGCCACCCGGGCAGCCGCGGCGGGCGGCATCACCACCCTCCTGGACATGCCGCTCAACTCCCTCCCGCCGACCACCACCGTCGACCACCTGCGCACCAAGCAGCGGGTCGCCGCCCCCAAGGCGCACATCGACACCGGCTTCTGGGGCGGCGCGATACCGTCCAACACCAAGGACCTGCGACCGCTGTACGAGGCCGGGGTCTTCGGCTTCAAGTGCTTCCTGTCGCCCTCGGGCGTCGAGGAGTTCCCCGAGCTGGACCAGGAGCAACTGGCCCGCTCCATGGCCGAGATCGCCGGATTCGGCGGACTGCTCATCGTCCACGCCGAGGACCCGCACCGGCTGGCCGCCGCACCGCAGCGGGGCGGCCCCGCGTACGCGGACTTCCTCGCCTCCCGCCCGCGCGACGCCGAGAACACCGCGATCGAGACCCTGATCGCCCAGGCCGAGCGGCTGAACGCCCGTATCCACGTCCTGCACCTCTCCTCCAGTGACGCCCTGCCGCTCATCGCCGCCGCCAAGCGCGAGGGCGTGCGCGTCACGGTCGAGTCCTGCCCGCACTTCCTCACCCTCACCGCCGAGGAAGTCCCGGACGGGGCCACGGAGTTCAAGTGCTGCCCGCCCATCCGGGAGGCCGCCAACCAGGACGCGCTGTGGGACGGGCTCGCCGACGGCACCATCGACTGCATCGTCTCCGACCACTCGCCCTGCACCACCGATCTGAAGACCCCCGACTTCGCCTCCGCGTGGGGCGGCATCTCCTCCCTCCAGCTCGGCCTGCCCGCCATCTGGAGCGAGGCCCGCAGGCGTGGTCACTCCCTCGACGACGTGGCCCGCTGGATGTCGACGGCCCCCGCGGACCTGGCCGGACTGACCCGCAAGGGCGCCATCGAGGCCGGACGCGACGCCGACTTCGCCGTCCTCGCCCCCGAGGAGACGTTCACCGTCGACCCGGCCGAACTCTTCCACCGCAACCAGGTCACCGCCTACGCGGGCAGGACCCTGCACGGCGTCGTGAAGTCCACCTGGCTGCGTGGTGTCCGCATAGCGGCGGACGGCGTACTCGCCGAACCCACCGGCCGCCTCCTCGAAAGGACCCAGTGACCATGACGGACGCGGCGATACCGCGCTTCACCGGCGACGCGAGCCCCTACGCGGGCGGCGACCCGTACGCCGACCACCGCACCGCCGACTTCCCCTTCGGTCATCTCGTCGACCTCGCCGACCGGCGGCTCGGCGCCGGAGTGATCGCCGCCAACGACGAGTTCTTCGCCGAGCGGGAGAACCTGCTGAAGCCGGAGCCCGCCGAGTTCGACCCGGAGCGCTTCGGGCACAAGGGCAAGATCATGGACGGCTGGGAGACCCGCCGCCGCCGCGGCGTGAGCGCCGCGGAGCCGCACCCCACGGACGAGGACCACGACTGGGCGCTGGTGCGGCTCGGGGCGCCCGGTGTCGTCCGGGGGATCGTCGTCGACACCGCCCACTTCCGCGGCAACTACCCGCAGGCGGTCTCCGTCGAAGCGGCCTGCGTCGCCGGTTCCCCGTCCCCCGGGGAACTGCTCGCCCCCGACGTGAAGTGGACAACGCTGGTTCCCCGTACGGCCGTCGGCGGCCACGCCGCCAACGGGTTCGCCATCGACGCCGGAGCCCGCTTCACCCACCTGCGGGTCAACCAGCACCCGGACGGCGGAATCGCCCGGCTCCGCGTGTACGGCGAAGTCGCCCCGGACCCCGCCTGGCTGGCCGCCCTCGGCACCTTCGACCTCGCGGCCCTGGAGAACGGCGGGCGGGTCGAGGACGCCTCCGACCGCTTCTACTCCCCGGCCACCCACACCATCCAGCCGGGCCGCTCCCGCAAGATGGACGACGGCTGGGAGACCCGGCGCCGACGCGACAAGGGCAACGACTGGATCCGCTACGCGCTCGCCGCCCAGGCGGAGATCCGGGCCGTGGAGATCGACACCGCCTATCTCAAGGGCAACTCGGCGGGCTGGGCGAGCCTTTCGGTCCAGGACGGGGACGACGGCGACGGCGAGTGGACCGAGATCCTGCCCAGGACCCGGCTCCAGCCCGACACCAACCACCGCTTCGTCCTGGAGCGGGCCGTCCGGGGCTCCCGCGTCCGGATCGACATCTTCCCCGACGGCGGTATCTCCCGGCTGCGGCTCTTCGGCTCGCTCACCGAGGAGGGGGCGGCCCGGCTGGCCGCCCGGCACGAGGAGCCGGTCGGCTGAGCATCCGCCCTCCGGTGCTCCAGTACTCCGGTACTCCGGTGTGCCCGATGAGTCCGGATACGAGGGCTTGTGTCACCCTGGTCGAGGTGCGGCGAGGTGCCCCTGGGGCGCGGCGCCGCACTCTCGGACGTCCCGACCAGGAGTTGCCATGATCTTCATCGCCGTCAAGTTCACCGTCCTCGTCGCCGAGCGCGACAACTGGCTTCCCGCGCTGGAGGACTTCACCGTCGCCACCCGCTCGGAACCGGGCAACGTGTTCTTCGAGTGGTCCTTCAGCGTCGAGAACCCGAACCAGTTCGTGCTGCTGGAAGCCTTCGCCGACGCGGACGCCGGTGCGGCGCACGTGAAGTCCGATCACTTCACGGCGGCGATCAAGACGATGTCGGAGATGGTCGCCGAGGTTCCGGAGATCGTCAACGTCGAGGTGCCGGGCGACGGCTGGTCGCGGATGGCGGAGGTCACCCCGCGCAACCGCTGACGCTTCCAGGAGGCTCAGAACTCCTCGTGCACATCGGGGTCGCCGCCGAACCGCCGCTGCGGACCGGCGGCGATCCGTGCCATCTCCCGGGGCGTCAGCTCGAACCCGAACAGGTCCAGGTTCTCGCGCTGCCGGCCGGGGTCCGCCGACTTCGGGATCGGCACCGCACCGAGCTGGGTGTGCCAGCGGAGCACCGCCTGACCGGAGCTCACCCCGTGGGCGGCGGCGACGGCCACGGTCTCCGGGGCGTCGAGCACGTCGCGGCCCCGGGCCAGCGGGCTCCAGCTCTCGGTGACGATGCCCTTCGCCGCGTGCACGGCACGCAGTTCGTCCTGCACGAGCAGCGGGTGCATCTCGATCTGGTTCACCGCGGGCAGCACACCGGTCTCCCGCTCCAGCCGGTCGAGATGGGCGGCCGTGAAGTTGGAGACACCGATGGAGCGGACCAGCCCGTCCTCGCGGAGCTTGATCATCGCCCGCCAGGTGTCCACGTACTTGTCGACGCGGGGAAGCGGCCAGTGGATCAGATACAGGTCGACGTACTCGACCCCCAGGGCGCCGCGCGACTCCTCGAACGAGGCCAGCGTCTCCTCGTACCCGTGATGCCGGCCGGGCACCTTGGTGGTGAGGAAGACGTCTTCGCGCGGTACGCCGCCGCGGGCGATCCCGCGCCCCGTACCGGTCTCGTTGCGGTAGTTCATCGCGGTGTCGAGGAGCCGGTAGCCGAGGCCCAGGGCCCCGGCCACCGCCTTCTCGGCGGCGTCGTCGTCCAGCGGCCAGGTACCGAGGCCGACCGCGGGGATGGCGTGGCCGTCGTTCAGGGGGCGGGCCGGAGTCCTTGTCATGATCTCTCTTCCCGTTCGGCTTCCGTCCCGACCAGGGTAGGCCGGGTACCGGAACGGGGCATATGCGCCATGGCGGGGTGAGCGCGTGGGGGGTCAGGACCCCGGCCGGCCCACGCGGAGACCGGCGATGTGTGCGACCTGCGACGGGAGCGGACCCCGGCCGCCGGCGGAAGGCCGGGTTCCTGATCGCGCCGAGGCCCGCGCGCCGCCCGGGTCCGCATGGCGCCCGGGTCCGCATGGCGTACGGACCGGGCCGCGGGCGATCCGCTCGGGGGCCGCGAGGCCTGGATGATGAGCGGCGGCGCGCAGGCCGTCCGTACCGGGCACGGCCATGGCCCGCGCCCGGTACGGGAGGCGCCCGAGCCCGTCAGGCCGCGTGGCCGCCGTCCACGACGACCTCGGTCCCGGTGACGTACCCCGCCTCGGTGCTCGCCAAGTAGGCGATCAGAGAGGCGACTTCATCCGTCGTACCGAACCGGGCGAGTGCGGTCGCCGAGCGCTGGCCCTCGGCGAACGGCCCGTCGGCCGGATTCAGGTCCGTGTCGACCGGACCGGGCTGGATCAGGTTCACCGTGATGCCGCGCGGGCCGAGTTCCCTGGCGAGCGGCTTGGTGAGACCGGACAGCGCGGACTTGCTCATCGCGTAGAGGGTGCCGCCGGGGCCGCCGGCGTACCGGCTGAGGGCCGTGCCGACGGTGATGACACGTCCCCCGTCGGCCAGCCGCTCGGCGGCGGTCCGGCAGGCGAGGAACACCGCGCGTACGTTCACGGCCAGCACCCGGTCGACGTCCGCCGTGCTGAGCGTGGCGATGGGGCCGAGGACGCCGATCCCCGCGTTGTTGACGAGGATGTCGAGCCGTCCCAGTGCGTCCGCCGCACGGTTCACGGCTTCGGCGGCGGCCTCGGCGTCCGCGGCGTCGCAGCGCAGGGCGATGCCCCGGCGTCCGTGGCCCTCGATCTTCCGGACGACCGCCAGGGCCGCCTCCTCGTCCTGTACGTACGTCACGGCCACGTCGACTCCTTCCTGCGCGAGCCGCAGGGCGGTGGCGGCGCCGATGCCGCGGCTGCCGCCGGTGACGAGCGCGGTCCTGGTGGTGGTGATGCCGGTGGAGCCGGTGGTGCTGGACATGCGGGATTCCTTGCCGATGGGCGATAGGGGAGTGGTGTCGCGCAGACCACGACGTCGTGTTGACCACGTCCTGCGGCGACAAGGACAAGGAAAGTCCTCCGGCGGCCCGGACACCGGCGGGAAACGGACAGCCACTCCGTACACGCGTGCCGGCACGCGTGTACGGACCCCTTCGCTCCGCCCGACAGGTGAGCCGATGAGTTACGGGCGAGAGTGGAGTCATGAGTGAGCAGGCGCCGGCCCTGTCGACGGGGCCCGGTGCGCGATCAGAAGGAGCACGGGCATGGCCGAACTGACTCTCACCACTTTCCTGACGCTCGACGGAGTCATCCAGGGACCCGGAGGCCCCGAAGAGGACAGGAGCGGCGGCTTCGGGCAGGGAGGCTGGATCGTGCCGTTCGCGGACGAGGGCATGGGCCAGTTCATCAGCGAGGTGTTCGAGCGCCCGGTGGCCTTCCTGCTCGGACGGCGTACGTATGACATCTTCGCGGCGCACTGGCCCAAGGTCACCGACGAGGGGGACCAGGTGGCGGCCCGGCTCAACGGGCTGCCGAAGTACGTCGTCTCCTCGACGCTCAAGGACCCGGAGTGGGAGCACACCACTGTTGTCGACGGGGACCTCGCGGCCGAGGTGGCCGGGCTGAAGGAGCGGATCGGGGACGGTGAGCTCCAGATCCACGGCAGCGTCCGGCTCGCCCAGGAGCTGATGGCGCTCGATCTCATCGACCAGTACAACCTGCTGATCTTCCCCGTCGTCCTCGGCGCCGGCCGTCGCCTCTTCGCGGAGGGCGCACTGCCGACCGCGTTCGAACTGGCGGCCGCACGCACGACCTCCACCGGCGTCGCGATCCACACCTACCGCCCCAGCGGCCGGGCGCGCTACGGATCGTTCGCCCTCGACGAGTGAGCCGTGGCTTCAGGGTGGGGGCGGCAGCGGGGCCCCGTTCGTCGCGCAGGCGCGCAGGCGTCCGAGGATCGCCCGCGCCGCCTTCGTGTATCCGATCGTGTTGTCGTGCAGCACCGACTCCGCGTTGGCCAGTTCGAGGAACGCGATGATCTCGAAGGCCAGTTGGGAGACGTCCGTGTCCTCGGCGAGTTCGCCGAGGACACGGGCCTCCTCGACCGTCTGCTCGACGAAGGTGACCCAGCCGGTCTGTGCGGACACCAGTGCGTCGTGCACCCGGCCCTCGACGGCGTCGAATTCGGCGATGGTGGAGTAGAAGAAGCAGCCGCCGGGAAACACCCGCCCCCGTGAGTAGGCGATCCAGCTCTCGCACAGCCGCCATAAGCGCCCCAGACCGGCCGGCAGGGCCCTGGCGGGTTTCAGCACATGGTCGACGTAGATCGTGACGGCGGTCTGGACGGTGGCGAGTTGAAGCTCCTCCTGGGAGCCGAAGAGGGCGAACACACCGCTCGTGCTCAGTTTCAGGTCCGTGGCCAGCCCTCGGAGCGAGATTCCCGCCAGGCCCTGGGTCGAGGCGACCGCCGCCGCGTGCCCGAGAATCAGCTGCCGGGTCCCGTCCTCCTTCCCGGTCCGCTCTGTCCGCTCGGTCTGGACGGTATGCCCGGTCCGCTCGATCTGCCCGGTCGGGACGGTCCGCCCGGTCGGTCCGGCCCGTCCGGTCCGCTCGGGCCGGTCGTCCGGCCGCGATCCAGTCATGTGCCAACTCCGTGCGTCGAAGGGCGGGAGGCGTCATTCTAGGAGCGCCACCGGTGGGTGCCCGGTCCAGGAGACCGGCCGTTGAGACAGGTGTTCCCGTCGGCGGTTCCCGCCCGGTACCGTGACCGCTCCGCGTGTGAGCCGGCGAGGTCTCCACATCGTTTCCCGTTGTGGAGAACCAGGAGAACCCGGTGTCCTCTGTCGCCCTGCCCGTCCTCGTGCCGCCGCGCCGCGCCTGGCTCACCGACCTGCCCGTACTGCTGGTCGCCGTCGTCTGGGGTGCCAGCTATCTCGCGGCCAAGGGCATCACCACGACCCACACCGTCGTCGCCGTCCTCGTCCTGCGCTTCGCGATCGTGCTGCCGGTCCTGGCCGTCGCCGGGTGGCGGGGGCTGCGGGCGCTGAGCGCCGGGCAGTGGCGCGGGGCCGGTCTGCTCGGCCTCGTGCTCAGCGGGATCTTCCTGCTGGAGACCTATGGAGTGGTGCACACCTCGGCGACCAACGCGGGACTGATCATCAGCCTCACGATGATCCTCACCCCGCTCGCCGAGGCCGCGGTGACCCGGGTCCGGCCGCCCGCCCGCTTCCTCGCCGCGGCGGGGCTCTCCGTCGCGGGTGTGGTGCTCCTGACCCAGGGGGGCGGGTTCACCAGCCCCTCGACCGGTGACCTCCTGATGCTGCTGGCCGCTCTCGCCCGGACCGTCCATGTCCTGGCCATGGCCCGTATCAAGGCGGTCCAGGAAGCGGATTCGCTCTCCCTGACCACCGTCCAGCTCGGCGGCGCCGTCGCGGTCTTCGCCGTCCTCGCCGCCGTTCCGGGCACCGGTTCCGCGCCCTGGACCGTCGCGGCGGACTTCGGTGCCCGGGAGTGGGCCGGGCTGATCTTCCTGTCCGTGTTCTGTACGCTCTTCGCGTTCTTCGTGCAGATGTGGTCGGTACGCCGCACCTCACCCTCCCGCGTCAGCCTGCTGCTCGGTACGGAGCCGCTGTGGGCCGCCGCCGTGGGCATCACGATCGGCGGCGAGCGGCTCGGTGTCCTCGGTCTGTCCGGCGCGCTGCTGGTGCTGGCCGGCACGGCGTGGGGACGGCGCAGCGCGGACGGAGCGCCGCCCGCCTCCTGACCGATCGTGCCGTGAGGCTCATGTCCTGATCGAGTCGGCCGCGATCATCACCGCGGCCCCCGTCACCACCAGCACGATATTGACGAACACCCCGTACTCGCTCATGAAGTCGAGCCGCCGCACCACCGTCCACAGCCGGAACCAGCCCGTCCACTCGTAGAGGAGCCCGGCGGCGCCCTGGGCGAAGACGAGGAACCCGACCGACTCGACAATTTTCTTCATGGGCCGAGCCTTCCGCCCGTGCCGCCGCCCCCGCGTCGGCCACCGGTCTTCGTCCGCGCGCCGAAAGTCGCGGACCGTACGACTTTGGTCGCTTCCTGCCCCCGGCAGGCCCGTCCGGGCCGCTCACCCGCATAGATTTATCGATATGACCCGCACCGAGTACCGCTGGCTGTTGCCGTCGGCGATGGCCGAACCAGAGCTGCCCGACGACCGGGCGCGCTCACGCCGCACCGTGCGGGACTGGGCCGTCGACATCGCGGCCTTCCTGTGCGCCGCGTTCTTCGGCATGCTCGTGGTCGGTGCGATCGACGCCGACCACACCACGCCGGACATGGTCGTCTTCGTGGACTCGCTGATCGGCGCGGCCGCGTGCTGCGCCCTCTGGGTGCGGCGGCGCTGGCCCGTCGGGCTGGCGGTGGCCATGATCGCCGTCGGCATCGTGGAGCCGGTCGCGGCGGGCGCCCTGCTGGTCGCCCTGTTCAGCCTGGCCGTGCACCGGCCGTTCAGACCCACCGCGGTCGTCGGCGCCCTCGCCCTCGCCGTGGCTCCGCTCCAGCCCTATCTGCGCCCGGACCCGGAGACCTCCTACCTCGCCTCGACGGTCATCGGCGTGCTGCTCACCCTGCTGGTGCTCAGCTGGGGCATGGTCGTACGGTCCAGGCGCCAGCTCGTCGTCACCCTGCGGGAACGGGCGCGCCGGGCGGAGGCCGAGGCCGAACTGCGCGCGGAACAGGCCCAGCGGCTGGCCCGCGAGGCCATCGCCCGCGAAATGCACGATGTCCTCGCCCACCGGCTGACCCTGCTCAGCGTGCACGCCGGAGCACTCGAATTCCGCCCCGACGCGCCCCCGGCCGAGGTCGGCCGGGCCGCCGGAGTCATCAGGGACAGCGCCCACGAGGCGCTCCAGGACCTCCGCGAGATCATCGGCGTACTCCGAGCGCCCGGGGAGGGCGACGAGAGCCACCGGCCGCAGCCCACCCTCGTCACCCTGGACGCCCTGATCGCCGAGTCCCGGCTGGCCGGAATGAAGGTCACCCTCGACAACCGTGTGGCCGACCCCGCCGCCGCCCCCGCTGCCACCGGCCGCACCGTCTACCGCATCGCGCAGGAGTGCCTCACCAACGCGCGCAAGCACGCGCCGGGCGCCGAGGTCACCGTCACCGTGACCGGCGGGCCGGGCGAGGGGCTCACGATCGAGGTCCGCAACCCGGCCCCCACCGAACCCTTCGAGCGGGTGCCCGGCTCGGGACAGGGGCTCATCGGACTCACCGAACGCGCCACCCTCACCGGTGGCCACCTGGACCACGGGCCCGAGGCCGACGGCGGGTTCGCCGTCCGCGCCCGACTGCCGTGGCCCGCCGCGTGATGCCGCGACGGCCGGGAGCGGCCGCGGGCCGGGTGCGGGACCCCCGCCGGAGCTGGCTACGGTGGCCCTCATGAACACCCCGATGTCTCCCACGCCCCCGGTGGCGCAACCGGTCCGGCTGCTCATCGTCGACGACGACCCGCTCGTCCGGGCAGGGCTCACGCTGATGCTCGGCGGCGCCGACGGCATCGACATCGTGGGAGAGGGCGCCGACGGCCACGAGGTCGCCGCACTGGTCGACCGGCTGCGCCCCGATGTGGTGCTGATGGACATCCGGATGCCCGGCATGGACGGGCTCACCGCGACCGAGGAGCTGCGCCGCCGTCCCTCGGCCCCTGAGGTCGTCGTCCTCACCACCTTCCACGCCGATGAGCAGGTGCTGCGGGCCATTCGCGCGGGAGCCGCAGGATTTGTCCTGAAAGACACCCCACCCGCGCAGATCGTCGAGTCGGTCCGGCGGGTGGCCGCCGGTGATCCGGTCCTCTCGCCCGCTGTCACACGGCAGTTGATGGCACGTGCCGCGGGCGGCGCACCGGACGACCGCGGCAGCCGTGCGGACCGGGCGCGCAGGCGCTTCGACGATCTGGCCGAGCGGGAACGGGAGGTCGCCCTCGCCGTCGGACGCGGCGGGTCCAACGCGGAGATCGCGGGTTCGCTGTATCTGAGCGTGGCCACCGTGAAGACGCACGTGTCCCGGATTCTCGCCAAACTCGACCTCAACAACCGTGTCCAGATCGCACTGTTGGTGCACGACGCCGGGCTGCTCGACGAGGACGGTGGGGACGGGGGCGGCATACGCTGACCGGACCGGACCTGAAGGGGGCGGACCATGTCCGTGATCGATCTGCGTGATGTGCCGGACTTCGTGGCGAATCCGTATCCGTACTACGCGAAACTGCGCGTCGAGGGGCCCGTGCACGCCATTCGCACCGATCAACTCGAACGGGCGTGGCTGATCGTCGGGTACGACGAGGGCAGGGCGGCCCTCGCGGACCCGCGCTTCAACAAGGACTGGCGGCCGACGGGACGCTGGCCGGACGGGGACAGTGCGATCAGCACGAACATGCTGGAGCTGGACGCACCCCGGCACACCCGGCTGCGCAGGCTCGTCGCCCGTGAGTTCACCTCCCGGCGGATCGAGGCGCTGCGCCCGCGCGTCGAGGAGATCACCGCGGAACTGCTCGACGCGATGCCCGCCACCGGCAGCGCCGACCTCGTCGACGCGCTCGCCTTTCCGCTGCCGATGACCGTCATCTGCGAGCTGCTCGGTGTGCCGGACCTGGACCGCGACGCCTTTCGCCTGCTGTCGAACGGAGTCGTCTCCCCGACCCCGGAGCAGAAGGAGGGCGATGCGGTCGGCGCCATGGGCGACTACCTGGTCGAACTCATCGAGGACAAGCGATGCTCGCCGGGCGACGACCTGATGAGCGCGCTGATCCGGGCGCGCGACGAGGGCGGTGACGGGCTGTCTCCCGACGAACTGGTGGGCATGGCCTTCCTGTTGCTCGTCGCGGGCCACGAGACGACGGTCAATCTCATCTCCAACGGGGTACGGGCGCTGCTCGACCATCCGGCGCAACTGGCCCTGCTCCGGGCCGACCCCGGTCTGATCGACGGCGCGATCGAGGAGACGCTGCGCTACGACGGACCGGTGGAGACGGCCACGCTGCGGTTCACCCGCGAACCGGTGACGATCGGCTCCACCGTCATCCCGGCGGACGAAGTGGTGGTCGTGGCGCTGGGCTCCGGCGGCCGTGACCCCGGCCGCTTCCCGGACCCGGACACCTTCGACATCCGCCGCGACACCCAGGGACATCTGGCCTTCGGACACGGGGTGCACTTCTGCCTGGGTGCGCCGCTGGCCCGGATGGAGGCCCGGATCGCGATCCGGGCACTGCTGGAGCGCTGCCCCGGCCTCGCACGCGACCCGGACGGCGGGGAGCCCGAGTGGGTGCCCGGCCTGCTGCTGCGGGGTGTGCGGCGGCTGCCGGTGCGCTGGTGACGCCGCCCCGTACACCCCGGCCGCGGCCCGTGCGATCGGGCAAGCCGTCCACCAGGTCATCCGCCGGGCCGATCGCCGAGCGATTCGCGCGGCCGATCGCCATGTCATACGGAAAGGAACCGTGTTGACCACCGAAGCCATGGTCGACCTCGCCGCACTCGGCGAGGACTTCGTTCGCGACCCCTACCCCGTGTACGCGCGACTGCGGGCCCTGGGACCCGTCCACCGGGTCCGCATTCCCGAGGGCACTCCTGCCTGGCTCGTCGTCGGCTACGACGTGGGGCGTGAACTCCTCGCCGACCAGCGCCTGTCCAAGCAGTGGCAGAACGCCTCGCCCGCGCTGGGCGTGTCCAAGGTCTCCGCCGGTACGACCATGCTCAGCAGCGACGCGCCCGACCACACCCGGCTGAGAAAGCTGGTGACCAGGGAGTTCACCCCGCGCCGCATGGAAGCACTCGCGCCGCGTATCCAGGAGATGACGGACGAGCTCCTGGACGCGATGCTCGCATCGGAGGGCCGGAGCGCCGACCTCGTGGAGGGGCTGTCCTTCCCGCTGCCGATGTCCGTCATCTGCGAACTGCTGGGGGTGCCGTTCCTGGACCGGACGGTGTTCCGGGAGTGGTCCAACCTCGCCCTCTCGGCCGCCGCGGCCGAGTCCCGCGCCCACGCGACGGCGGAGATGACCGCCTACTTGACCCGGCTCCTGGCCGGCAAGCGCGAGCAGCCGGGCGACGACCTGCTCAGCGCGCTGATCCACACATCGGACGGCGACGGCGACCGGCTCTCCGGCGACGAGCTGTTGGGCATGGCCTGGCTGCTGCTCATCGCGGGACACGAGACCACCGTCGGCCTCATCACCAACGGCATACACCATCTGCTCGCCCATCCGGATCAACTGATGGCTCTGCGCGCGGACTTCGGCCTCATCGACAAGGCCGTCGAGGAGATCCTGCGCTTCGAGGGACCCGTCGAGACCCCCACGTACCGCTTCACCACCGAGCCGATCGAGGTCGGCGGCACGGTCATCCCGGGCGGCGGGGAGCTGGTCCTCGTGGCGATGTCGGACGCCAACCGCGACCCCGCCCGGTACGCGGAGGCGGACCGCTTCGACATCACGCGGGACGCCCGCGGCCATGTCGCGTTCGGCCATGGCATCCACTACTGCCTGGGTGCGCCGCTGGCCCGTATCGAGGCCCGGATCGCCATCAGGTCGCTGCTGGAGCGCTGCCCGGACCTGCGACCGGCCGCGGACCCGGCGACGCTGAGCTGGCGCACCGGGATGCTGATGCGGGGGCCGCTCACCCTGCCGGTGGCCTGGTGAGTGCCCGCCCCGTGTGTGGGGCGCCCGGTCCGGTGATGCCGCGCCGCGGGTGACTGCCCGGGGACGCCGGCCGGTCAGTCCCCGGGGATCTCCCGCAGGCTCACCGGCCGGCGTTCGCGGCGTGACACCTCGCACGCCTCCGCGATCCGCAGCGCGTGCAGCGCCTCCCGCCCGTCGCACGGATTGGCCAGCTCGCCCCGCGCCACCCTGAGGAACGCGTCCAGCTCCGCCTCGTACGCCGGCGCGAACCGTTCCAGGAAACCCGGCCAGGGCTTCGGCGGGGCGGCGGGGCCCTGCGGTTCCGCCGAGGTGAGCGGGGTGCGGTCGTCGAGGCCGACCGCGAGCTGATCGCGTTCGCCCGCCAGTTCCATCCGTACGTCGTATCCGGCGCCGTTGCACCGGGTGGCCGTGGCCGTGGCGAGCGTCCCGTCGTCCAGGGTCAGCAGGACCGCGGCCGTGTCGACATCGCCCGCCTCGCGGAACATCGCGGGCCCGGCGTCCGACCCCATGGCGTACACCTCGCTCACCTCGCGGCCCGTCACCCACCGCAGCATGTCGAAGTCATGGACCAGGCAGTCCCGGTACAGGCCGCCGGAGAGCGGGAGGTAGGCGGCGGGCGGCGGCGCCGCGTCCGAGGTGATCGTGCGCACGGTGTGCAACCGTCCGAGCCGCCCCTCCCGTACGGCGGCGCGGGCCGCGGCGAACCCCGCGTCGAAGCGCCGCATGAATCCCAGCTGGAGTACGGATCCCGCCGATTCGACCGCCGCCAGGGCGCCCAGGGTGCCGGGCAGATCGAGGGCGATCGGCTTCTCGCAGAACGAGGGGAGCCCGGCGCGGGCGGCCCGCTCGATGAGACCCGCGTGGGCGGAGGTCGCCGAGGCGATCACCAGCGCGTCCACACCGCCGTCCGCGCGGGAGGCGAACATCTCGTCCACCGCGACGGCCGCGGCCCCGGTCCGCGCGGCGACCCCGGCCGCCCGGTCCCGATCGGCGTCCGCCACCACCAGTGAGTCCACGGCGGAGTGACGGCTCAGCGTCTCCGCATGGAAACTGCCGATTCGTCCCGTTCCGATGAGTCCGATGCGCATGGCCCAAAGGTGACGTTCGCCCCTTCGTCATGTCAAGCGTTTGTCCTGACAAATGAGGGACCGTTCTCCCGCTGCACCGGCCGCCATGGTTTTGTCCGGACAATCGAACTACGCTCGGCCCGTGACCGAACGAGGAACCGACCAGCCGCTCCCGCTGAGCGTGGACCGCACCAGCCCGGTGCCGCTCTACTTCCAGCTGGCGCAACAGCTGGAGGCGGCCGTCGAACAGGGCCGGCTGGCCCCCGGCACCCTGCTCGGCAACGAGATCGAGCTCGCCTCCCGCCTCGGCCTGTCCCGGCCCACCGTGCGCCAGGCGATCCAGTCGCTGGTGGACAAGGGGCTGATGGTGCGCCGCCGGGGCGTCGGTACCCAGATCGTGCACAGCAAGGTCCGGCGCCCGCTGGAACTCAGCTCGCTCTACGACGACCTGGAGGCGGCCGGTCAGCGCCCCGCGACCCGCGTCCTGCGCAACACCCTCGAACCCGCCGGTGCCGAGGTCGCCGCCGCCCTCGGCGTCCCGGAGGGCAGCGAGGTCCACCTCGTCGAGCGGCTGCGGTACGCGCACGACGAGCCGGTGGCACTGCTGCGCAACCACCTGCCTCCGGGACTGCTCGCCCTCGGCACCGAGCAGTTGGAGGCCACCGGGCTGTACCGGATGATGCGCCTCTCGGGCATCACCCTGCACAGCGCCCGCCAGTCCATCGGCGCGCGCGCCGCCACCGAGCGGGAGGCCGGCGAACTCCACGAGGCGACGGGTGCGCCGCTGCTCACGATGGAGCGGACCACCTTCGACGACACGGGCCGCACGGTCGAGTTCGGCTCGCACGTCTACCGGGCGGCGCGGTACGCGTTCGAGTTCCAGCTGCTCGTACGCTCCTGAACCCGACCCAGGCCCCGCTCCGAGTGATCTGGCCGACCCGACCGACCCGACCCGATCCCGACCCGATCCCGACCCGACCCGACCCGACCGGGCCGGACC
The DNA here is from genome assembly GCF_035917275.1 of Streptomyces sp. NBC_01237. Classification (NCBI taxonomy): domain Bacteria; kingdom Bacillati; phylum Actinomycetota; class Actinomycetes; order Kitasatosporales; family Streptomycetaceae; genus Streptomyces; species Streptomyces sp. NBC_01237. The sequence continues at coordinate 7,364,296 of NZ_CP108508.1, forward strand.
GATCCGACCCGGCCGGACCTGTCCGGCCCCGCCCGGTCGGCCCCGTAGCCCGGCGTCATGTTCGGACAAACTATTGACGGTGGTCATACAACGCCGCTAGAACTCCTCCAGCCGCACTCCGGCGGCCGGGGAGAGAAGGCGGACCCACCTTGCGTACGACTCGCACGGCAGCAGTCCTGATCGCCGCAGTCGCCCTCACCGTCGCCGGATGCAGCGGCTCCGGCGGCAAGGACTCCGAGGGCACCTCCGGCGGCGGGGGAGGCGGCAAGGCGGTCTCCACGCCCCGGATGAAGATCGCGATGGTGACGCACTCGGGGGAGGGCGACACCTTCTGGGACATCGTCCAGAACGGTGCCGAACAGGCCGCGGCCAAGGACAACGTCGCATTCCTGTACTCCGCGGACAAGGAGGGCAGGGAACAGGCCCAGCTCGTCCAGGCCGCCATCGACCAGAAGGTCGACGGGCTGATCGTCACCCTCGCCAAACCCGAGGCGCTCAAGGCCGTCGTCGCCAAGGCCGTGGGAGCGGGCATCCCCGTCGTCACGATCAACTCCGGGGCACGGTTCTCCACCGAGGTCGGCGCACTGGGCCACATCGGGCAGGACGAGACCGTGGCGGGCGAGGCCGTCGGCAGCGAGCTGAACGCACGCGGCCGGAAGAAGGCCGTCTGCGTCATCCACGAACAGGGCAACGTCTCACTCGAAGAGCGCTGTGCCGGAGTCGCCGAGACCTTCGGCGGGACCGTCGAGAACCTCAACGTCGAAGGCACCAACATGCCCGCCGCCACCTCTTCCATCGAGGCCAAGCTCCAGGCGGACACGGGCATCGACGCGATCGTCACCCTCGGTGCCCCCTTCGCCGCCGCCTCCGTCAAGGCCAAGAAGGGCTCCGGTTCCACCGCGGAGGTCGACACCTTCGACCTCAACGCCGAAGTGGTCGGGCGCCTCAAGGCCGAGGAGGTCGGCTTCGCCGTCGACCAGCAGCCCTACCTCCAGGGCTATCTCGCCGTCGACGGACTGTGGCTCAACCGGACCAACGGAAATGTCGTCGGCGGAGGGAGGCCGGTGCTCACCGGACCGGCGATCGTCACCGCGAAGGACGTACCGGAGCTGGAGAAATTCACCGAGCGCGGCACCCGGTGAACCGCCGCCGCACCACCGCGACCCGCCCCCGCCCGGCCCCTGCCGGGCGATGCCGGGCGGGGCTCGGGGATACTTGGGCAGCCGGGCCGGGACAGCGCTCCCCCCGGCTCCTCCAAGCAGCACAGCGAGCAGCACAAGAAGGGCACGGCGTCGTGGCAAGGGTTCGGACAGGGGTACGCGCGATGGGCGCCGTGCTGGCAGCGGTGCTCGGCGCCTCCCTCGTGGGATGCAGCAGCACCGGTGGCAAGCGGGCGGAAGAACGCGCGGCTGAGGCCGCCGAGGGCCGGTCCGCGGTGTCCACACCCCGCTGGACCTTCGCCATGGTCACCCACTCGGGCGACGGCGACACCTTCTGGGACATCGTCCAGAAGGGCTCCGAGCAGGCGGCAGCCAAGGACAACATCAACTTCCTGTACTCGCACAACGACGAGGCGCAGCAGCAGGCCCAGCTCGTCCAGACCGCGATCGACAAGAAGGTCGACGGGCTGATCGTCACGCTCGCCAAGCCCGACGCCATGAAGGCCGTGGTGGCCAAGGCCGTCAAGGCCGGTATCCCGGTCATCACGGTGAACTCGGGCTCCGCGGAGTCCAAGGCGTTCGGCGCCCTCACCCACATCGGCCAGGACGAGTCCATCGCCGGTGAGGCGGTCGGCGACGAGCTGGACGAGCGGGGCCGCAAGAAGGCCCTGTGCATCCTGCACGAGCAGGGCAACGTCGGCCATGAGCAGCGCTGCGCGGGGGCGAAGAAGTCCTTCGCCGGCACGATGCAGAACCTGTACGTCGACGGCACCAACATGCCCGACGTCCAGGCGTCCATCGAGGCCAAGCTCCAGGCCGACAGGAGCATCGACGCGGTCGTCACCCTCGGCGCGCCGTTCGCCGACGCCGCCGTCCAGGCCAAGGCGACCGCGGGCAGCAAGGCGGAGATCGACACCTTCGACCTGAACGCCAAGGTCGCCGCCGGGCTCAAGGAGAAGAAGCTCGGCTTCGCCGTCGACCAGCAGCCCTACCTCCAGGGCTACGAGGCCGTCGACCTGCTCTGGCTCTACCGCTACAACCGCAATGTGCTCGGCGGCGGCCTGCCCGTCCTGACCGGCCCGCAGGTCATCACGTCCGACGATGCCGACGCGCTCGCCGCATACACGAAGCGGGGAACTCGATGAGCGGGACCGGACAGCCCGCGGCCCCGGCCCCGGCTCCGGCCCCGTCCAAGGGCGGTGCCGACGAGCGGCTGCTCCGCACCTCGCCGCTGCGCAGGCTGCTCGGCCGTCCCGAGCTCGGTTCGGTCGTCGGCGCGGCGGCCGTCTTCCTCTTCTTCACGATCGTCGCGGACAGCTTCCTCCAGGCATCCAGTCTGGGCACGGTGCTGTACGCGGCCTCCACCATCGGGATCATGGCGGCGCCGGTGGCGCTGCTGATGATCGGCGGCGAGTTCGACCTCTCCGCCGGTGTGCTGGTCACCAGCTCCGCGCTGATCTCCTCGATGTTCAGCTACCAGATGACGGCCAACGTCTGGGTCGGCGTCTTCGTGTCCCTGCTGGTCACCCTGGCCGTCGGCGCGTTCAACGGCTTCATGCTGACCCGTACCAAGCTGCCGAGCTTCATCATCACGCTCGGTACGTTCCTGATGCTGACCGGACTCAACCTCGGTTTCACCAAACTGATCAGCGAAACCGTCTCGACCAAGGCGATCGGCGACATGGAGGGCTTCGAGTCGGCCCGCAAGGTGTTCGCCTCCCAGCTGACGATCGGTGACGTCGAGTTCAAGGTCACCATCCTGTGGTGGGCGGCGCTCGTCGCGGTCGCCACCTGGATCCTGCTCCGTACCCGCTTCGGCAACTGGATCTTCGCCGTCGGCGGTGAGGCCGACGCGGCCCGCGCGGTCGGGGTCCCGGTGATCCGTACGAAGATCGGCCTCTACCTCGGCGTGGCCTTCGCCGCCTGGGTCTCCGGGCAGCACCTGCTCTTCAGCTACGACGTCGTCCAGTCCGGCGAGGGCGTCGGCAACGAGCTGACGTACATCATCGCGGCCGTCATCGGCGGCTGTCTGATCACCGGCGGCTACGGCTCCGCGATCGGCTCCGCGGTCGGTGCCTTCATCTTCGGCATGACCAGCAAGGGCATCGTCTACGCGGAGTGGAACCCGGACTGGTTCAAGTTCTTCCTGGGAGCGATGCTGCTCCTGGCCACCCTGCTCAACGCATGGGTACGCAAGCGCGCGGAGGCGACAAAGTGACGGCCGACCGGGCACTCGTCGAGCTGGCCGACGTAGCCAAGTTCTACGGCAACATCAAGGCGCTGGAACACGTCTCGCTGGTGGTCCACGCGGGCGAGATCACCTGTGTCCTCGGCGACAACGGGGCCGGCAAGTCCACGCTCATCAAGATCATTGCGGGGCTGCACCGGCACGACGCGGGGACCTTCCTGATCGACGGCGAGGAGACCGCCCTCGCCAACCCGCGCGACGCCCTGGACCGGGGCATCGCCACGGTCTACCAGGACCTCGCCGTCGTCCCCCTCATGCCGGTCTGGCGGAACTTCTTCCTCGGCTCCGAGCCGACGATCGGCTCCGGGCCCTTCAAGCGCCTCGACGTGCGCCGGATGCGCGAGACGACCCGCTCCGAGCTGCTGCGCATGGGGATCGACCTGCGCGACGTCGACCAGCCGATCGGCACCCTGTCCGGCGGCGAGCGCCAGTGTGTGGCGATCGCCCGCGCCGTCTACTTCGGTGCCAAGGTCCTCGTCCTGGACGAGCCGACGGCGGCACTCGGCGTCAAGCAGTCCGGTGTCGTCCTCAAGTACGTCGCGGCCGCCAGGGACGCCGGGCTCGGCGTGGTTCTCATCACGCACAACCCGCACCACGCCTACCTCGTGGGGGACCGGTTCGTGCTGCTCAAGCGTGGCGCGATGTCGGGCAGCCACACCAAGGACGACATCACCCTGGACGAGCTCACCCGCCAGATGGCGGGCGGCAGCGAGCTCGACGAGCTCAGCCACGAGCTGGAGCGCACCCTCGCGCCCGGCCGTCCCGAAGTGCCCGGGGCGGGCGACGGCACGCCGTAGTGGAGGCATAGCTTCCGGCGCGGCCGACCCCGCCCACCGGCCCCGGGGGGCCGGCAGTGGCAGAATCGAGCGCGGTGGACGCCGTCCGCCGCCGGCAGCAGCACCCGACCGGCCCTCCAGACCCCGCAGGGACGATGAGCACGTACCGCGACTTCACACACCGCGGCTCCGCCCGCGCCACCGTCCTCAAGACCGTCGGCACCAGGGAGCGGCGCTCGCACCTCACCGCGCCACGCGTCCCGACCGTCGGCATCGACATCGGCGGGACGAAGGTGATGGCCGGCGTCGTCGACGCGGACGGCAACATCCTGGAGCAGCTGCGCACCGAGACCCCGGACAAGTCCAAGAGCCCCAAGGTCGTCGAGGACACCATCGTCGAGCTGGTCCTGGACCTCTCCGACCGGCACGACGTGCATGCCGTGGGCATCGGCGCGGCGGGCTGGGTGGACGCCGACCGCTCGAAGGTCCTGTTCGCCCCCCACCTCGCCTGGCGCGACGAACCCCTGCGCGACGCGATCGCCTCCCGCCTCGTTGTCCCCGTCATGGTCGACAACGACGCCAATACGGCCGCCTGGGCGGAATGGCGCTTCGGCGCGGGCCGAGGCGAGGACCACCTCGTCATGATCACGCTCGGTACCGGCATCGGGGGCGCGATCCTGGAGGACGGCCAGGTCAAGCGCGGGAAGTACGGCGTCGCGGGTGAGTTCGGCCACATGCAGGTCGTCCCCGGCGGCCACCGCTGCCCCTGCGGCAACCGCGGCTGCTGGGAGCAGTACAGCTCCGGCAACGCGCTGGTGCGCGAGGCCAGGGAGCTGGCCGCGGCGGACTCCCCGGTCGCGCACTATCTGCTGGACCGGGTCAAGGGCAACATCCCCGACATCACCGGGCCGCTCATCACCGAACTGGCCCGGGAGGGCGATGCGATGTGCATCGAGCTCCTCCAGGACATCGGTCAGTGGCTCGGTGTCGGCATCGCCAACCTGGCCGCCGCGCTCGACCCGTCCTGCTTTGTGATCGGAGGCGGCGTCAGCGCCGCCGACGACCTGCTGATCGGCCCCGCCAGGGACGCCTTCAAGCGGCATCTCACAGGGCGCGGCTACCGCCCCGAGGCCCGGATCGCGAAGGCCCAGCTCGGCCCCGAGGCGGGTATGGTCGGCGCCGCGGACCTGGCCCGACTGGTCGCCCGCAGATTCCGCCGGGCCAACCGCCGCCGCGTGGAGCGGTACGAGCGGTACGCGCAGATCTACGACCAGGCCGCGAGCACCATCCGCAACACGCGATCCACCCGCACCGCCGACTGAACCGCGGCCGCGCCGCGCGGCGTCCTCCGGCCAGTGACCGCATCCGCAGCAGCCGCAGTACCAAGGGAACTCCGATCATGACCGCAGCCGAGCACCCCGTCGTGCCGCGCCAGTCCGTTCCGCCGGGCGACGGCGACGGCAAGCCTCCGCAGGACCGCCGGCGGGTGATCCGCCGACGGCTGATCACGGCGACGATCATCGTGCTGCTGATCGGCATCCCGGCCGGCTATCTGCTGATCTCCGCAGGCCAGAGCCGCCGCTCCGGCAAGGACAAGGAGGCCGAGGCGGCGGCGCAGGGTCTCCGCGAGGACTGGCCGTCCGGGATGCAGCGCCGGATCTTCGAGGTGCCGATCCCCGGGAACGCCACGGGGGTCCAGTACTACGAGACCAACAACTGGAAGGCCAGCCGGATGTACGTGAAGTTCCGTACGACATCCGCCGGCCTCGACCGGTTCCTGTCCGGCGTCGGAACGGGCCGCGCCGCCCTGAAGCCGGGGGCGGTGACCATCGGTGAACGCGATATCAAGATCAGCGACTGGTACTTCGGGCCCGGTGTGTTCTGGGCGGGTACGACCCACACCAACAAGGACCCGCGTCCCACCCAGAACATCACCGTCAACATGACCGATCCGGCCAGCCCTGTCGTGTATGTCGTTTCCGCGGCGACCCCCTGACCGCGGCCCGGCAGCGCGCTCACTAACCTGGAGCGAGTGAGTGAAGTGAGCGACACGACCCCGCAGCCCGCGCCGGCCCCGCAGCCCGCCGCCCCGGCACCGACAGCTCCGCAGGCCCCTGCGGCCCCGCACACGGTGCAGGCCCCGGTGGCCCCGCACGCCGTACAGGCCCCCTTGGCCCCACACGCCCTCGTGGCCCCGCAGCACCACCCCATGTCCCCGCAGCCCGCACCGGCCGCCCCCGCCCCGCAGCCGGGTCCGGGCGAGCCGCCCGCGCACATCGCTCCGGCCCCGCAGCCCGCACCGGCACCCCCGCACGCCGCCCACGTCCCCGTGCCCCCGTACGCGGAACAGGCCCCGATGGGCCCGTACGCGGAACAGGCCCCGATGGTCCCGCAGGCGGTGCAGGCCCCCACGCCCCCGCAGTCCCCGACACCCCCGCAGGCTCCGCACGCCGCTCGGGCGCCCGTGCCCCCGCCCGCTCCCCAGGCCCCGCAGACCCTTCAGTACCGCTTCGACGGGCCGGACGACGCGCCCGTCCTGGTGATCGGCCCCTCGCTGGGGACCACCTGGCACATGTGGGACCGGCAGATACCCGAGCTGTCCCAGCACTGGCGCGTCTTCCGCTACGACCTGCCGGGCCACGGCGGCGCCCCCGCCCACCCCGCCACCGCCGTCGCGGAGCTGGCGGACCGGCTGCTCGCCACCCTCGACAGCCTCGGTGTCCAGCGCTTCGGGTACGCGGGCTGCTCCATCGGCGGCGCGATCGGCGCCGAGCTCGCCCTGCGCCACCCGCACCGGGTGGCCTCGCTGGCCCTGGTGGCGGCCTCGCCCCGGTTCGGCAGCGCCGACGAGTTCCGCCAGCGCGGTGTGATCGTCCGGACCAACGGGCTGGAGCCGATGGCCCGCACCGCGCCGGAGCGCTGGTTCACCCCCGGCTTCGCCGCCGCCCAGCCCGCCATCGTGGAGTGGGCCGTGCAGATGGTCCGCACCACCGACCCCGGCTGCTACATCGCCGCCTGCGAGGCGCTGGCCGCCTTCGACATCCGCGCCGAACTCGGCCGCATCGGCGTCCCGACCCTCGTCCTGGTCGGCGCCGAGGACCAGGTCACCGGCCCCGCCGAGGCGCGCACCCTGGTCGCGGGCATCCCGGACGCCCGGCTCGCCCTGGTCCCCGGCGCCTCCCACCTCGCCCCCGTCGAGCAGCCCGGCGCCGTCTGCGATCTGCTCCTGACCCACTTCTCCACGGCCTGGCAGGACACCCTCGCCGCCATTCCGGTCCTGCCCGTCGTCCCGGCGCTCTCCGTTCCCTTCACCCCCGTCGCCGAGATCGCCCCCGCGGCAGCCCGGCCCGAGGCCGACGGCGCGGGCCGCGGCGACGTGCTCGACAGCGGTACGAAGATCCGCCGCGAGGTGCTGGGAGACGCCCACGTCGACGGGGTGAACGCCTCGTCCGACGCCTTCACCGAGGATTTCCAGGACCTCGTCACCCGGTACGCCTGGGGCGAGGTCTGGACCCGGGAGGGGCTGGACCGCAGGACGCGCAGCTGCATCACGCTCACCGCGCTGGTCGCCTCCGGCCACCTCCACGGCCTGGCCGCGCACACGAGGGCGGCGCTGCGCAACGGGCTCACGCCCGCCGAGATCAAGGAAGTCCTGCTCCAGACCGCGGTGTACTGCGGCATTCCGGCCGCCGGTGCCGCCTTCGACATCGCACGGTCCGTGATCCAGGAGGAAACCACACCGCCCGCGTAGCAGGATGAGCGGCATGAACGCATCGCCTCTCACACTCACCAAGAAGACGCACTCGTGCATCCGGATCGAGAAGGACGGGCAGGCGCTCGTCATCGACCCCGGTGGCTTCTCCGAGGACGACGCCGCGATCGGTGCCGACGTCATCCTGGTCACGCACGAACACCCGGACCACTTCGACGAGGCGCGGCTGCGGGCCGGTCTCGCGGCCAACCCGGCGGCCGAGATCTGGACGCTGCGCAGTGTGGCCGATCAGCTCTCCGCCGCCTTCCCGGGGCGGGTGCACACCGTGGGGCACGGTGACACCTTCACCGCCGCGGGCTTCGAGGTGGCCGTGCACGGAGAGCTGCACGCGGTGATCCACCCGGACATCCCGAGGGTCACCAACATCGGCTTCCTGGTGGACGGTTCGCTCTTCCACCCCGGGGACGCGCTCACCGTCCCCGACCGGCCGGTGGACACCCTGATGCTCCCGGTGATGGCCCCGTGGAACAAGATCTCGGAGGTCATCGACTACGTGCGCGAGGTCAGGCCGCGGCGTGCCATCGACATCCACGACGCGCTGCTCACCGATCTCGCGCGGCCCATCTACGACAGCCAGATCGGCAGCCTCGGCGGCGCCGACCACGGCCGGCTGGCGCCCGGGGACGTCACGGAAGTCTGAACGGCCGGCCGGTCGCCGGACTGCCCGGCGACCGGACGCACGGTCGCGCTCGGGCCGGACCGACGGCGACTGTCAGTGGGACCGGCTAGGTTTGCTGCCATGCGCATCGCCACCTGGAACGTCAATTCGATCACCGCCCGGCTCCCGAGGCTGCTGGCCTGGCTGGAGAGCACCGGCACCGACGTGCTGTGCATCCAGGAGACCAAGTGCACGGCCGAACAGTTCCCCTCCGACGAGCTGCGCGAGCTGGGCTACGAGTCCGCGGTCAACGCCACCGGCCGGTGGAACGGGGTCGCGCTGCTCTCCCGGGTCGGGCTCACCGATGTCGTCACGGGACTGCCGGACGGCCCGGAGTACGACGGGGTGCAGGAGCCGCGGGCGATCTCCGCGACCTGCGGCCCGGTCCGTGTCTGGTCGGTCTACGTGCCCAACGGCCGCGAGGTCGAGCACGCGCACTACGCGTACAAGCTGCGCTGGTTCGAGGCCCTCCAGAAGGCCGTGGCGGTGGACGCCGCGGGGGCGCTGCCGTTCGCGGTCCTGGGCGACTTCAACGTGGCCCCGACGGACGAGGACGTCTGGGACCCCGCGCTCTTCGAGGGCGCCACCCATGTCACCCCCGCCGAGCGCGCCGCCCTGGCGACGCTCCGGGAGGAGGGGCTGAGCGATGTGATGCCCCGCCCGCTCAAGTACGACCACCCGTACACCTTCTGGGACTACCGCGAGCTGCGCTTCCCGAAGAACAGGGGCATGCGCATCGACCTGGTCTACGGCAACGCCCCGTTCACGGCGGCGGTCAAGGACAGCTATGTCGACCGGGAGGAGCGCAAGGGCAAGGGCGCTTCCGACCACGCCCCGGTAGTCGTCGACCTCGACCTCTGAGCTACGGCGGCGGAATCTGCTGACAACCGTAGGTTGACACCTCAAGGGCGTCAACCTACGGTTGACATATGACGCAGCCTCTTCCCGCAACGCCGTCCGTGCGCCTCGACGATCTGATCGCGGCCATCAAGAACAGCCACACCGACGCCCTGGAGCAGCTGTCGGGCGCGGTCGTCGCCGCCGACCATCTCGGTGATGTCGCCGACCATCTCATCGGCCACTTCGTGGACCAGGCCCGCCGCTCCGGCGCCTCCTGGACCGACATCGGCCGGAGCATGGGAGTCACCCGGCAGGCCGCCCAGAAGCGCTTCGTTCCCAAGAGGACCGAGGCGGGCGCCGGTTCCGGCTCCGACCTGGACCCGAGCCAGGGCTTCGGCCGCTTCACCCCGCGCGCCCGCAATGTGGTCATGGCCGCCCACAACGAGGCCCAGGCCGCCCGGCACGCCGAGATCCTCCCGGCCCACCTGGCGCTCGGCCTCCTCGCCGAGCCCGACGGCATCGCCGCCCGGGTGATCACCGCCCAGGGGGTGGGCCCGGACGCCATCCGCACCGGCGCGGCCGCCACGCTGCCTCCCGCCGCGGACGAGGTGCCCGAGCTGATCCCGTACGACGCGGATTCCCGCAAGGTCCTGGAGCTGACCTTCCGTGAGGCGCTCCGGCTCGGGCACAACTACGTCGGCACCGAGCACATTCTGCTGGCCCTGCTGGAATTCGAGGACGGCTCCGGTGCGCTCACCGGCCTCGGCCTCGGCAAGGACGCGGTATCGGCCGCCGTCGAAACCGCCGTGGCCGAAGCGGCGGCGGCCTCGGGGCAGCGGGAATCCTGACCGACGGGTGCGGCGGCGGGTTCAGTGCACCGAGAACCCGCCGTCGACGAAGATCGACTGGCCGGTGACATAGCCGGAGCCCCGGCCCGCCAGGAACACCGCGGCGCCGGCGAAGTCCTCGGCCAGTCCATTGCGTCCGACCATGGTGCGCGCCGCCAGGGCCGCCACCTTCTCCGGGTCGGAGGCGAGCCGTTCGTTCAGCGGCGTCAGCACGAACCCCGGCACCAGCGTGTTGCAGGTGACGCCGTGCGGAGACCACGCCTCCGCCTGTGAGCGGGCCAGCGATTCCAGGGCGCCCTTGGACACCCCGTAGGCGCCGCTGTTCACGAACGCGCGGTGCGCCTGCTGGGAGGTGATGTGGATGATCCGCCCGAAGCCACGCTCGGCCATGCCGGGTCCGAAGCGCTGCCCCAGCAGATAGGGCGCCTTCAGGTTCACCGTCATCGTGGTGTCCCAGACGTCCTCGCCCAGCTCGCCCATGGGCGGCCGCAGATTGATCCCGGCGCAGTTCACCAGGATGTCGGGCTCCCCGTAAGGCGCGGCCGCCGCCTCGGCTCCCGTACGCACACCCTCGGCGGTACTCAGATCCGCGCTCACCCACGCCGCCCGGCAGCCCTCGCCCGTCAGCTCGTCCACCGTCGCGGCCAGCTCCGCCTCCCGGCGTGCCACGACGACGACGCTCGCCCCCGCGCGGGCGAGGGCTCCGGTGATCGCCCGGCCGATGCCGGAGCTCCCGCCGGTCACCACGGCGACCCGGCCCTCCAGGGAGAACAGTTCGGACAGATAGGTCTGCGAGATCATGTACGCACCCTAGGTGCCGGGTCCCGCGCGACCCGGGCCGGGTGTCGGATCGGCAACGGCCGCGCGCCCTGTGGTGCGGATCGCGGCGGGGATGGGACCCTAGTGGTATGAACATCCCTTTCTTGGACAACTGGCGTAAGCGTCAGGGTGGTACGCCGGGAGCGGCTCTCGCTGCCGCCGTCGAAGCGGATCCCGACGGCGTGGCCGAGCTGCTCGCCGAATGCGAACTGCTGCGTGTCCGAGCGGGGCAGAACGGACTCGAACTCGACGACAGCCCCGCCTCGTTGACCGCGCTCGACCAGCTGCCGCCCCGCTGGCGCGACGACCCCGAGGAACTGCCCTGGCTCGGCAACGACGCCGGTCTCTATCTCGGCACGGTTCTCGTGCGGACCGTGCCCGGTGCGGCCTGGGACGTCTGGCCGAGCGGCCAGCCCGTGGTGCGCCTGGCCTCCGGACGTGAGATCGATGTCGTCGCGGCCGGTCTCGACTGGGCGATGGCGGGCAGCCCCGAGCTTTCCCAGGTGTACGCGGAGTCCGCCGAGAACTGACCCGCGTCACCGAATCGAGATAAACAGCCTTATGCCCTATATGCGCGTGTCGGGTACGAAGTCCCTTGTCGGGATGGATAGTTTGCGCTGACCTCGACACAGCGACAAGTGGGTAGGGCAGCGTATGGCCGTCGATCCGTTGATCGAGCTGCGGGACGTCAACAAACACTTCGGAGAGCTGCACGTACTGCAGAACATCAATCTCACCGTCGGCCGCGGGGAGGTGGTGGTGGTCATCGGCCCCTCCGGATCCGGCAAATCAACGCTCTGCCGGGCGATCAACCGACTTGAGACGATCGAGTCGGGCTACATCGCCATCGACGGCAAGCCCCTCCCGGAGGAGGGGAAGGGGCTCGCGCAGCTCCGGGCCGAAGTCGGCATGGTCTTCCAGTCGTTCAACCTGTTCGCCCACAAGACCGTGCTGGCCAATGTCTCGCTCGCCCAGCTCAAGGTCCGCAGGCGCAAGAAGGACGAGGCCGACCGGCGCTCCAGGGAACTGCTGGACCGGGTCGGCCTCGCCTCCCAGGCCGACAAGTTCCCCGCTCAGCTCTCCGGCGGTCAGCAGCAGCGCGTGGCCATCGCCCGCGCCCTGGCCATGGACCCCAAGGCGCTGCTCTTCGACGAGCCCACCTCGGCACTCGACCCGGAGATGATCAACGAGGTGCTGGAGGTCATGCAGCAGCTCGCCCAGGAGGGCATGACCATGATCGTGGTCACGCACGAGATGGGCTTCGCCCGGTCCGCCGCCAACCGCGTCGTCTTCATGGCCGACGGCTGCATCGTCGAGGACCGCACCCCGGAGGACTTCTTCACGGCGCCGTCGAGCGACCGCGCCAAGGACTTCCTGTCCAAGATCCTCAAGCACTGACGGGGGGCTCCATGTTGCGTACGAGGAACTCGCGTACGAAAAGGTCACGTACGAGGACGGGCGCGGTCGCTCTGGCCGGCCTTCTGCTCGCCCTGCTCACCGCCGGGTGCGGCAAGGAGGGCAGCCCGCCGGTCAAGGGGCCGAAGCCGGAGGCGCTGCCGCACTACAAGGTCGACACCGGCTTCGAACTGCCCGGCTCCACGACCTGGAAGAAGGCCAAGAGGCGGGGCCACCTCGTGGTCGGCGCCAAGGAGGACCAGCCCTACCTGGGCGAGAAGGACCCGGCCACCGGGATCTACTCCGGCTTCGACATCGAGATCGCCCGCATGGTGGCGGCCTCGCTCGGCTTCGGGCAGAAGGCGGTCCAGTTCAGGACGATCGCCTCGGCCAACCGCGAGACAGCCCTGCAGAACGGCCAGATCGACTACTACGTCGGCACCTACACCATCAACGACATGCGCAAGAAGCTCGTCGGGTTCGCCGGCCCCTACTACCTGGCCGGACAGGGGCTGCTGGTGCGCACCGACGAGAACGACATCCACGGGCCGCAGGACCTGGACGGCAAGACCGTCTGTTCGGCGGCGGGCTCCACTCCGTACCAGCGCATCGCCGCCGACTACCCCAAGGCGCACCTCGTCGCCTACGACACGTACTCGATCTGCGTCGACAACCTGCTGACCTACCAGGTCGACGCCGTCACCACCGACGACGCCATCCTGCTGGGCTTCGCGGCGAAGGCTCCGGACGAGATGAAGGTGGTCGGGAAGCCGTTCTCGCAGGAGCCGTACGGCATCGGCGTGCCCCGCGGCGACAACGCGCTGCGCGCCGCGCTCAACGACGCCCTGGAGGCCAACGAGAAGAACGGCAACTGGAAGAAGGCGTTCGAAGCGACGCTGGGCCTGTCCGGAGTGCCCGCGCCGAAGCCCCCGCCCATCGACCGCTACCCGGCGAACTGAGGGGACGGCACCGCACATGGATGTACTGACAGAGAACTTCTCCCTCTACGGCAAGGGCTTCCTCGGTACCGTCGAGCTGACCGTGTACGCCTCGGTCCTGGCGCTGGTCCTCGGCTTCGTGATGGCCTCCTGCCGGGTCGCGCCCGTCGGCTCCTTCCGGGTGCTGGGCACGGTCTGGGTGACGGTGCTCCGCAACACCCCGCTCACCCTGCTGTTCTTCGCCGTCCTGCTCGGCCTGCCGCGCTTCGGCCTGGTCCTGCCGTTCAAGGTCTTCGCGGTCCTCGCGCTCGGCTGCTACACCTCCGCGTTCATCTGCGAGGTGCTGCGCTCCGGCATCAACACCGTGCCCACCGGCCAGGGCGAGGCCGCCCGCAGCCTCGGCATGTCCTTCGGCCAGACGCTGAGCCATGTGGTCCTGCCGCAGGCCTTCCGCTCGGTGATCCCGCCGGTCGGCTCGACCCTCATCGCGCTGGCCAAGAACTCCGCGATCGCGGGAGCGTTCAGCGTCACGGAGCTGCTCGGCACCTACAAGACCCTCAATGAGCTGGGCTACAGCATCATCTGGACGTTCATCTGGATCGCCGTCGGCTACCTGATCATCACCCTTTCCATCAGCGCGCTCTTCAACGTGCTGGAGAAGCGCTGGGGAGTCGCCCGATGACCGCACGCTCCATGCCCACGGCCACCGCGCTCTACGACATCCCGGGCCCGCTGACCCGCAGACGGCACTTCCTCTACGGGGTCGGCTCCACGATCCTGATCCTCGCGCTGGTCGGCTGGGTCATCTATCTGCTCTTCGACACCGACCAGTTCACCAGCGAGAAGTGGACGCCCTTCGAGTACAAGGGCATCCAGGAGCTGCTGCTGCGCGGACTGGGCAACACCCTCAAGGCGTTCGGGTACGCCGCGGTGCTGTCACTGGCACTCGGTGCCCTGCTCGCCGTCGGCCGGCTCTCCGCGCACCGGCCGGTGCGCTGGATCTCGACGCTGCTGGTCGAATTCTTCCGGGCCATGCCGGTGCTGGTGATGATCTTCTTCATCTTCGTCGCGCTGAAGGTGCAGCCGCTGCCCGCGCTGGTCGCCGGGCTGACCCTCTACAACGGTTCCGTCCTCGCGGAGGTGTTCCGTACCGGCATCAACTCGGTGGATCGCGGTCAGCGGGAGGCCGCGTACGCGCTCGGCATGCGCAAGACGCAGGTCACGACCTTCGTCCTCGCACCCCAGGCGGTACGCGCCATGCTCCCCACCATCATCAGCCAGCTGGTGGTGGCCCTGAAGGACACCTCGCTCGGCTATCTGATCACCTATGAGGAATTCCTCCACGCGGGAAAGCTGATCGCGTCGAATCTCGACTACGATCTTCCCTTCATCCCTGTGGTGATGGTGATCTCACCCATCTACATCGGGATGTGCATGCTGCTTTCCTGGTTCGCCACCTGGGTGGCGAAACGACAGCGGCGCAACCCGAAGACCGAGGCGGTGGATGTGGCCCCGGCCGAACCAGGGACGCTGCTGCCGGGAGGGCAGTAGCCGGGCAGCGCCCGCCCGGCAGCAGCCGGTGATCACTTCTCGCGCAGCGGGACCGAGAGGTAACTCGGATCCGCACCGGGCGAGGAGAAGGTCAGCTGCGAGCCGGTCGGGTTGTGCTCGATGTACAGCGGATCAACGGTGTCGATCACCAGGGCGAGCCGGTGACCGGCCGGGACGTCGTAGGCCGTGGAGAACAGCTCCAGGTCCACGGGGAACGGCCGGCCCGGGGTCTGCCCGTGGAACGTGTAGGGGGCGTTGCTGACCAGTTTGCCGAGGCCGAGCGGCCCCACGTCGTAGAGATAGGCGACGAGGGTGCCGCTCTCCTCGGTGCTGGTGACCGTGGTGTGCAGCGCGGCGGTGCCGCGGATGTGCCGGGCGGCGGCGTACGGCCCGGACTGCCAGACGCTCGCGAAGGCGCGCGGCAGCAGGGGGATGGAGGCGACGGGCGGCAGCTTCACGAACTGGTCGAGGGCGTTGGACAGCATGACGATGCCGCCGTTGGCACCCGAGTCGACATTCGCCAGGATCTTCTTCGTGCCGTCCAGCTCGATCCGGTGCTTCCCGGCGCCGACCGACTTCCAGTCCGGGTAGCCCTCGTAGCCCTTGTCGGTACGGGACTTGAGCTGGACCGGCCGCTCGGTGTCGATGCCGTTGCGCTCGCCCTTGAGATACCGGTCGAACCAGCGGTGCGTGCTCGTCCAGGTGTCGTTGGGCAGGCCGAGCAGTCCGGTGGCCTCGGCGGTGGCGTGGTCGCCGGGGCGGAACTCCAGGCGCTTGGGGCCGGTGAGCTTCTCGTAGAACGAGGCGTACTGGTTGGGCGGGAAGATGGTGTCGCCCCAGGCGTTGCCCATCATGATCGCGGCGCCGTTGGCGTTGATCCGGTCCAGATACGTCGCGGGGGAGCGCTTCTTGCCCCAGGCGATCATGTCCGCTTCCTTGGCGAGGTTGGAGCCGAGGAAGTCGGTCAGGGTCCGGGTGAGTTCCTCGCCGGGGCGGCCGGTGAGCAGCCCCGCTCCGCCGAGGAGGGCGGCGGCCTGGAGGTGCTGGGTGCGGCCGCTGTAGATCGAATCGATGAGATCGGCCCAGCCGCTGAGCGCGGCGACGGCCTTGATCCGCTTGTCGTGCCCGGCGGCCAGCAGGCTGATGCCCGCGCCGTAGGAGACGCCGCCCATGCCGATGCGGTCCGGGTCGGCGGGGGTGTGGTCCAGCGCCCAGTCGATGACGGCGGAGACATCGGCGATGTCCGGCGGCCCGGCGACCTCGATGCTCCCGCCGGAGAGCCAGAAGCCGCGTGAGGTGTAACTGACCACCACGTAGCCGGAGTCGGCGAGCCGCTGGGCCTGTGCGGCGTACTCGATCTGTGGCATCCCCCAGCTGGTGGGGAGCACGATCAGCGGATGCTTCGTGCCTGCCGCGGCTCCGGCGGGGGTGAAGACATTGCCCTTGAGCGTGATGCCGCCCGAGCCGGGGATGTCGTGGAAGGTCAGGCCGGAGGCGGAGGCGCCCGCCGGAGCGGTGGCGGGCGGGGCGGCCGCCGCCGGGGCCGCCCCGAGGGCGGCTCCGGCGAACAGGACCGCGGCGGTCGTGATCGAAGCGGTGGTGCGCAGAGCCGGGTTCGGACGTCCCACGGGTCACTCCTCACGCGTGTCAGTGCAAAGTGACCCGACGGTAACCCCGGTTGTTTACCGCTGGTAACCGGTCGGTGTGTTGCGCGAGGGTAACGATTGTTGGACGAGTTGTCAGTAGTGGGCGCGGGCGCCGCGGATCAGCTCAGCGCGCTCTTCGTCCGCCAGTCGGCCCAGGAGACGTTCCACGCGCCGTAGCCGTTGCCCTCGGCCACCGTGCCCTTGGCGTCGGCCCCGGTGATCTCGAACGGGTCACCGACTAGCACCTGCTGGTAGAGCGACGCGGCGTTCGCGTCGCTCATGCCGACACAGCCCGAACTGTGGTTGACGCGGCCGAAGTAGGCGGCGTTCCACGGTGCGGCGTGCGCGTACATGCCCGACCAGGTCAGACGCATCGACGAGTCGACCATCTTGTCGTAGGCATCGCCGAGGCCCACCGTCTCGGAGCGCATGTTGATCGTGCCCTCCTTGGACATCAGGACGGCCGTGCCCCGCCAGGACGCCTTGTCGCCGCCGGGCGTGCCCGCCGACATCGGGACGTCCATGACCTGCTTGCCGTCGCGGTGCAGGGCGAGCCGGTGGTTGTCGAGATCGACCTTGACCACCTGGGCGGCACCGATCGTGAACGTCGTCGTGTAGTCGCGTACGAACCAGCCGCCCGCCCCGCCCGTGTCGACGCCGTTCAGCTCCGCGTCCAGGGTGACCTCGGTGCCGGACTTCCAGTACTCCTTGGGCCGCCAGTCGACGCGGTCCTTGCCCGAGTAGTCCTGGAGCCAGCCCCAGGAGCCCTCGGTGCTGTTCGAGGTGGAGACCTTCAGGCGCTTCTCCACCGCGGTCTTGTCCTTCACCGGGTTGTCGAAGACGATCGACAGCGGCTGCCCGATGCCGACCGTGGTGTTCTTCCCCGGGGCGAGGGTCAGCTTGTTGACCTTGTCCGCCGGTGCCGTGGTGAAGCCGGCCCGGTCGCTGCCGCCGTCGGTGTCCTTCGCCTCCACGGTGTACGCCGTGCCGGGCGCCGCGACCCGCTCGGACGTCCAGCTACGGCCGTCGGCGGATATCCGCCCGGCCAGTGCCCCGCCCTCGCCCCCGGTCACCGTGACCTTCTTGAGCTCGCCCCGCGCCAGCGTCACCTTCACCGGCCCGCCCGCGGCGGCCTTCGTGCCCCGCAGGTTCACCGAGATGCTGGTGTCCGGAGCCTTCCCCGACCCCGCCACCGCGGTGGACCCGCCACCGGAACAGGCGGTGAGTGCGGCACCGAGCACCACGACCGGGCCGATCAGGGCGTGCCGGGCGGGACGGCCGGCCGGGGCGATGCGGCGTATGTGCCGGCGTGCAGAGCTCAACGGGAAAACCTCCAGGACAAGTGCTTCTCGTGAGAAGAGAGGCATTTCCCCGGCCCAAGGTTCCGTAAATTTCCGGAAATCGAGGAACTCCCGGTGTGACAACCGGCGCGGTGCGGGACGACAGGGCCCGCTCAGGGCGTACGGGTGTACGAGCCGCGCGGGGTACCCTCCACCCTCGGCCTCCGGCCGTCGGCACTCGGCCCGACGACCGGGCACGAGGCCCTCGACATCCTCGGAGACCAGGAGAGACCGGTGGGCGGAACCGACCCCGCACTGAGCCCCGCCGCCGGAACCGCCGCCGGAACCTCCGTCGCCATCGTCCCCGGCGCGGAGGCCGCCGGGGACGGCACGGCGAAGCCCGCTTCCGTGCTGCGCAGCGGAGCCGTCATGGCGGCGGGCTCCGTCGTCTCCCGCGCCACCGGCTTCATCCGCTCGGCGGTCGTCGTCGCCGCACTCGGCACCGGGCTTGCCGCCGACGGGTACACGGTCGCCAACACCGTCCCCAACATCCTGTACATGCTGCTCATCGGCGGCGCCCTCAACGCGGTCTTCGTCCCCGAGCTGGTAAGGGCAGCCGGACACCACGCCGACGGCGGAGCCGCGTACACCGACCGGCTGCTGACCGTGTGCACGGTCGGCCTCGTCGCGCTCACCGCGATCACGGTGGCCGGTGCGCCCCTCATCGTCTCCCTCTACACCGACTACACGGGCCGGCAGGCCGAGCTGACCGTCGCCCTCGCCCGCTACTGCCTGCCGCAGATCCTCTTCTACGGGCTCTTCACCCTCCTCGGTCAAGTCCTCAACGCCCGCGGCCGCTTCGGCGCGATGATGTGGACCCCGGTCCTCAACAACGTCGTGATCATCGCGGTGTTCGGTCTCTACCTCTCGGTCGCGGCGGGCTCCGACGGCGCCCTCGGCGACGCCGACGCCCAGCTGCTCGGCTGGGGGACGACCGCCGGAACAGCGGTGCAGACCCTCGCCCTGATCCCCGCGCTGCGCGCCGCCCGGTTCCGCTGGCGGCCCCGCTTCGACTGGCGCGGCAGCGGGCTGACCCGGCCGCTGCGCTCGGCGGGCTGGCTCGTGCTGCTCGTCCTGACCAACCAGCTCGCCTACTGGGTGGTGACCCGGCTCTCCACCGGTACCGGGCAGCGCGCCGTCGACCAGGGGGTGCCGGGCGGCGCCGGATACACCGCCTACAGCTACGCGTACCAGCTCCTGGTCGTCCCGCAGGGCATCATCACCGTCTCCCTGGTCACCGCGCTGATGCCGAGGATGAGCCGGGCGGCGGCCGACGGGGATGCGGCCGGGGTGCGGCGGGACGTCTCGTACGCCCTGCGGACCAGCGCCGCGGCCGTCGTGCCCGCGGCGGCCGTCCTGCTCGTGCTGGCACCGTGGGTGATGGGGTCGGTCTTCGGGTACGGGCGGACCACGGACGCCGACATCGCGGTGATGGCAGGCATGCTGGCGGCCTTCGCACCGGGGCTGATCGCCTTCTCCGGACAGTACGTGCTCACCCGCGGCTTCTACGCGATGAGCGACACCCGCACCCCCTTCCTCCTCAACCTGGTGATCGCCGGGGTCAACGCCGCACTGTGCGTGGCCGCGTATCTGCTGCTGCCCGCCCGCTGGGCGGTGACCGGGATGGCCGGGGCGCACTCGGTGGCGTTCTTCGCGGGGTTCGCCGTCACCGCGTATGTGCTGCACCGGCGCGTCCCGGGGGCGGGCGGCGGCGCGCTGCTGCGGTCGCCCGCGCTGGGGGCGCACCTCCGGCTGATCGCCGCGTGCGTGCCGGCCGGGGCGCTGGCGTACGGGGCGGCACGGGCGGTGGAGGGCGCGGGCGACGCGGCGGCCGCCGGGACCGGGGCCCTGGTGCTGCTGCTCGTGGTGGTCCTGCTGGCCCGGCCGCTGGGAATCGTGGAGATCGACGCGATGGTGACGGCGGGCCGGGGGCGGCTCCGGCGGCGCTGACGTGGAGGCGGGCCCGCGCCGGTACCGGGTGGCCGCCCCGCCGGACGACGGCCCGCCGCTCGGGGAACAGGCGCTCGTCGGGTCGTTGTCCGAGGCGGTCCTGACGTTCGGGGCGGCACGACGCTACCCTGCGCGGAACGCTTATCGGAGGTACACATGCGCCGTTCCGTCGGCCGGAACACGTCGTTCTTAGCTGTTTTCGCTGTTGTCGCCTCGATCGGGGCCGCGGCCCCGGCCGGTTCCGCGCCGCCGGCCGCCACGCGCCCGGCGCCGGCCAAGTCGCCCGTGGCGGTGGGGTACGGGGGAGCTGTCGCGAGCGTCGACGAGGACGCCTCGGCGGCCGGTATCGAGGTGCTCCGCAAGGGAGGCAACGCGGTTGACGCCGCCGTGGCGACCGCGGCGGCGCTCGGTGTCACGGAGCCGTATTCGGCGGGCATCGGCGGCGGTGGCTACTTCGTCTACTACGACGCGAAGAAGCGCACCGTCCGGACCATCGACGGCCGGGAGACCGCGCCGCGCAGCGCGGACTCCTCGCTCTTCCTGGAGAACGGGAAGCCGATCCCGTTCAACGACGCCGTCACCAGCGGCCTCGGCGTCGGTACCCCCGGTACCCCGGCGACCTGGGACAAGGCGCTGGACACCTGGGGCACCAAGTCGCTGCGTACGCTGCTGAAGCCGGCCGAGCGGCTGGCCGACGACGGATTCGTCGTGGACGAAACGTTCCGCTCGCAGACCGAGGGAAATCAGGCCAGGTTCGCCGACTTCCCGGCGTCCGCCGAGCTGTTCCTGCCCGGCGGTCGGCTGCCGGTGGTCGGCTCGGTCTTCAAGAACCCCGATCTGGCGCGCACCTACCGGGAGCTGGGCCGCGAGGGCGTCGACGAGCTGTACCGGGGTGAACTGGCCGACGACATCGTCCGTACGGTCCGCCGGCCCCCGGTCGACCCGCGGGCCGACCGGGTGGTGCGGCCCGGCGATCTGACGGGCAAGGACCTCAAGGCGTACCGGGCGCTGCGGCAGGACCCGACGAAGGTCGGCTACCGGGGGCTCGACGTGTACGGCATGGCGCCGTCCTCGTCCGGCGGTACGAGTGTCGGTGAGGCGCTCAACATCCTGGAGTCCACGGACCTTTCGAGGGCCGGCAAGGTCCAGTATCTGCACCGGCTCATCGAATCGAGCCGGATCGCGTTCGCCGACCGGGGGCGCTGGGTCGGCGACCCGGCGTTCGAGGACGTGCCGACCCGCGGGCTGCTGAGCCAGCGGTTCGCGGACTCGCGGGAGTGTCTGATCAAGGACGACGCGGTGCTGACCAGCCCGCTCGCGCCCGGTGACCCGAGCGACCCGACCGCCTGCGCGACCGGTGGGACGGCCGCCCCGACGACGTACGAGGGGGAGAACACCACGCATCTGACGGCCGCCGACAAGTGGGGCAACGTCGTCGCGTACACCCTGACCATCGAGTCCACCGGCGGCAGCGGCATCACGGTGCCCGGCCGCGGCTTCCTGCTCAACAACGAGCTGACCGACTTCTCCTTCGCGCCCGCCAACCCGGCGGTCCACGACCCGAATCTGCCGGGTCCGGGCAAGCGGCCGAGGTCGTCGATCTCACCGACCATCGTGCTGAAGCACGGCAAGCCGGTGCTGGCCCTGGGGTCCCCGGGCGGCGCCACCATCATCACCACCGTGCTCCAGTCCCTGACCGGCCATGTCGACCGGGGCCTCCCGCTGGTCGACGCCATCGCCGCGCCGCGCGCCAGCCAGCGCAACGCGCCGACGACGGAGATCGAGCCCGGAATCTGGGACAGCCCGGTGCGGGCGGAGCTGGAGGCGCTCGGCCACGTCTTCAAGCTGAATCCGGAGATCGGCGCGGCCACCGGCGTACAGCGGCTGCCGGACGGCCGGTGGCTGGCGGCGGCGGAAAAGGTGCGGCGGGGCGGTGGCTCGGCCATGGTGGTGCATCCGAGCGGCAGGAACTGACCTCCCGGTCGGACGAGCACGTCGGCGGGACCGGTACGCGGCGACCTGTCGCGCGTACCGGTCCCGCCGTCCTGACGCGGCTTCCGGCCGCCCCGGCCGGATGCGGGGCGGCCGGAGGCTCCGCGTCGGCAAGGAAGGCTCGACGGAGCCCTCAGGTCCAGCGGAAAGGCAGTCCCCCACAGTGCGTACCCGAACGCTCGCCCTGACCGCCGTCTGCGGCGCCGCTCTGCTCGGCCCCGCGGCACTGCCCGCCAACGCCACTGCCGGTTCCCGGCCGGCCGGGGACGGGGAGGGGCCGGTCACCGCCGCCGCGCTGCTGGCCCGGATGACGTCCTGTACGCGGATCTCCAAGGGGAAGTACCGCACGGACGCCTCCCGGCCGAAGGCCACCGTCCCCGTGTGCGGCACGGACGATGCCGTGTTCTGGAAGGCGGACATGGACATCGACTGCGACGGCCGGAAGACGAAGGCGTGCAACAGGAAGACCGACCCGTACTTCCTGCCGGAGACGGCGTTCGTGACGTCGGGCGGCGGACCGCTGGACTCGGCCGCGCTCCCGTACATCGTGGTGCCGGGCCCCAGCTCCGTCTGGGACTACCGGAAGTCCCAGATCAGGGGCGGCAGCGTCGCCGCCGTCATCCACCGTGACCGGGTGCGGTACGCCGTGGTGGGTGACACGGGCCCCGGCGGCATCATCGGAGAGGCGTCGTACGCCACCGCCCGCGCGCTCGGCATCGACCCCGACCCCCGGACCGGCGGCACCGGCTCCGGCGTCACCTACCTCGTGTTCAAGGGCTCCCGGGTCTCGCCGATCGAGAGCCGAGCGAAGGCGGTCACCACCGGTGAGGCGCTGGCGAGGAAGTTCCTCGGCAGCGGGTGAGCCTCACCTGACCGGCGCAGTCGACCGGAGCGGACGGGGAAGCGGACGGGACCGGAGCGGCGGATCCTCGTGCGTCGGCCGGCCCGCACCGTGAGGGACGTGTCCGCCCCGGGTATGCGTCTGCCCCGAGCGGTGACGAGCCAATGACTGTACCGGTCCGCACGGTATTAGAATGACGGAATGGTACGTACGCCACTGACACCCGAAGAGCGCCTCCGCGGCGAACGGCTCGGCCGACTGCTCCGCGAGGCTCGCGGCGGACGCAGCATGGTCACCATCGCCGCGAGCGCCGGACTCTCCGCCGAGACCCTCCGCAAGATCGAGACCGGCCGGGCCCCGACCCCCGCCTTCTTCACGGTGGCGGCACTGGCCGGCGCACTCGGCCTCTCGATGGACGAACTGCTCACCCGATGCGCGCCGGAACCGGATGCGGTTCCCCTGATCGCCTGAGCGGGCGCGTAGGGTCACGCCCGTGACTCTTCAGGACTTCGCCCGCAGCGAGTACGTCAGCCTCACCACGTACCGGAAGGACGGCACCCCCGTCGCCACGCCCGTCTGGGCGGCGGCCGACGGCGAGGTGCTGTACATCTGGACCCGCTCCGACTCGTGGAAGGTGAAACGCCTGCGCAACAACGGCCGGGTCCTGGTCACCGTCTGCGACATGCGCGGCCGGATCGCGGAGGGCGCCACCGGCGCCGAGGGCACCGCACGGCTGCTCGACGAGGCGGGGACCCGGGCGGTACGCAAGGTGCTGGCCCGCAAGTACACCTGGAAGTTCTGGATCGTCGACTGGCCCGCCACGGTCGTCCGGCTCGGCAAGCGCCCGCACACGGGTATCGCCGTCACCTTCTGAGCCCGCACCGCGGTGGAAAGACGCGCGTGACCCGCCCGTAACACACCTGCGGTCGAATGCCTCCGGACTGGAAGGCTCCAGTCGACAGTCGGCGAGGGCGACGATCACGGTGCATGAACACGCGGTGGAAGTAGGGGCGTTCGCACAGTACCTCCGGGACCTCGCGGCCCGGCTGGACCCCGCAGGCGGGTGGTTCGGCGTCTTCACCCGCCGCGATCCCGTCGGCATGAGAGCCTGCCTCGACGGTGTCGAGATCCCGCCCTGGGACGTGGTGGAGTCCCTGCTGTCGGACCTCGCCGTGTCACATGGCACCGCGTTCGCGGAGCGTGAATCGGTACGGGCCGCCGCGCTGTACTCCGCATCGGCCGCCGCCCACGACCGAGCGCCCGGCGGGCGCCAAGCGCTCGTCCACCGGCTGGAGTTGATGCTCCGGGAACAGAGCCGGGCGGCCGAGCGGCTGAGTGCGGCAGGGGCGGGCGGCCCGCACGCACCGGACACGGACGCGCTCGCCTGGGCCCGGGACGACCACGAACGCGCCTCGGCCCGCTGCACGGACCTGCGCGAGCGGATGGCGGCCCTCGCGGTGCCGGAAGGGTGGTTCCGGGAGGAGGGCGACGCGGGCGAGGACGCCGCGCGGGTGCCGGGCCCCCGGCCCGGGCCCGGCGCGGAACACCTCCCCGCACCCACCGGTCCCGCGCCTTCCGTCGCCCCTTCAGCCACTCCGGCCACCGGGCCCACCGCTGCGGGCGAGGACGCCGCGCGTCAGGCCGCTCCGGAGCCCGTGTCGGCACCTGCCCCGGCGCCCGCGCCCCGGCGCAAGAAACCCCGAGGGGCCCGGTTCGCCGGTCTTGAGGTGGACGACGAGGAGACCGGGTACGCCCCCTCGCCCGTCCCCGTGCCGCCCGTTCCCTCGGCCGGTGCCGCGGTGCCGCGCGGTGCCCGTTTCGGCGGCGTGCGGGACGGGAACGGCCCCGCCCCTGCCGCCGCCCCGGTGCCGGAGACGCCACCGGACCCCGCCGCCCTCCGCGTCGCGTCCACCGCCGTCGCGCAGCTGCTCCGGCTGCGCGCCGGGGGCCGCAGTGGCGAGGCGCACGTCGTGCTCTGCGAGGCGGCGGCGTGGCCCGCCGGACATCTGCCGGTACTGGCCCTCGCTCTGCACCGCGCGGGGCTGGCGGCCGACTGGGCGACCCTGCTGTGGGAGGTGTCGCTGCTGCCGCCCGAAGGACTCGCCGGTGCGGTGGGCGCGCTGGCCGCGGCGGGCCGCACCGAGGACTGCGGGCAGTTGCTGCGCCTGGGGGTGGCGCGCCCCGCCGCCGACATCGCCGACGCCGTGGTCGCCCTGGACCGCGCGGGCCGGGCGTCCGAGGCGCGGGCACTGCTGGGCGCCTTCGTGCGCGTACGAACCCCGCAGGACGCGGCCGGGGTCGCCGGGGGCGGCCGGGCCCACCTCGTCCCCCGCCTCCTGGCCGCCGCCCGTCAGGTGTCCGCGGAGAGCGAATGGGACCTGGTGCACGCACTGCGGGTGGCGGGTGTGGCGGGGACGTAGGGCGTCGGCCGGCGGGGCCGCGTGCGCGCCGGAGGTGCGCCCCGCGCCGCTACCGGACGTCGCCGGTCGTACGCCGGTAGGTGGAGCGCCGGTCCTCGATGTCCGCCCAACGGTCTCCGTACACCGTCTCCCTGATTCCCGGTTCGCGCAGGAAGTCGTGCGGGAAGCCCAGCGGCACCGCGCTCACCGTGTCCAGGCGCTCGACCGCGTCGGCGTCCAGCTCGACGTCCAGACAGGCCAGGTTGTCGGTCAGCTGGGCCTCGGTGGAGGCGCCGATGATCGGGACGATGTTGCCGGGACGCCCGCGCAGCCAGGCCAGTGCGACCTGGGCCGGGGTCCAGCCGCCCCGCTCGGCGATCTCCACGACCGCGCGGACCGTTTCGTACGCGCGGCGTTCCGTGCCGTCGCGGCCGTCGCCCGCCGCCGGAGCCGTGCCGTCGACGGAGTGGGTGCCGGTGAGCCGGCCGCGGGCCAGCGGGCTCCAGGCGAAGACGGCCTGGTCGAAGGCGCGTGCCTGGGGGAGCAGTTCGCGTTCCGGCGTACGCTCCAGCAGGCTGTAGCGCAGTTGCGAACCGGCGAAGGCCGTCCACCCGCGCAGCTCGGCGAGCGTACTGGCCTGGGCGATCTCCCAGGCGGGCCAGTCCGAGACCCCGACGTAGAGCACCTTCCCGGTGCGTACGAGATCGTCGAGGGCCCGCATGACCTCCTCGACCGGGGTGAAGTTGTCCCGTGCGTGCACCCACAGCACGTCGAGCCGGTCGGTGCGCAGCCGGCCGAGGCTCTGTTCCACCGACCGCACGAGGTTCTTGCGGTGATTTCCCGCGGAGTTGACGTCGCCGCGGGCGGTCGCGCAGGTGTACTTGCTGGCGAGGACGAGGGAGTCGCGGCGGTCGCCGAGCACCTCCCCGAGGACCGTCTCCGAGGTGCCCGCCGCGTAGATGTCGGCCGTGTCGAGGAAGTTGCCGCCCGCCTCGACATACGCGTCGACGATCCGCCCGCTGGTGTCCCGGACGGCGTCCGGCCCCGACTCATGGCTGCCCAGCGTCATGGCACCCAGTGCCAGTTCGCTGACTCGCAGACCGGTTCTGCCGAACAGTGTGTAACGCACGAATGATCCCCTTCGGTCGGGTGGTGTCCCGGAGGCTATGAGCTGGAGCGCACTCCAGCGCAAATCACCTCCGTGCGTCGGGCGCTCCCCGGGGCTTTCCGCCGGATCGGACCGGGCGCGCATGCCGTGCCGGGCACCTGTTTCGACCGCGATCGACTGCCGGCCGGAACGGTGTGGACCGCTCGGGTGCGAAACATGATCGACTCCGCCGGTTCACGGCGATGGTCTTGCCCCGCCGTGTGGCGGGGCTTACGTTCTCCTCCAACGCAGATGTCTACGTGCGTAGAAACGCGTAGAGGCTCTCGGACGCCGCGTCGAAGGAGCAGCTCATGTCCCACGTCGTACGCGCCGCACTTGTCCAGGCGACCTGGACCGGCGACACCGAATCCATGATCGCCAAGCATGAGGAGCATGCGCGCGAGGCCGCCCGGCAGGGGGCGCGGATCATCGGGTTCCAGGAGGTGTTCAACGCCCCCTACTTCTGCCAGGTGCAGGAGCCCGAGCACTACCGCTGGGCCGAGGCGGTGCCCGACGGGCCGACCGTCCAGCGGATGCGTGACCTGGCCCGCGAGACCGGCATGGTGATCGTCGTGCCGGTCTTCGAGGTCGAGCAGAGCGGCTTCTACTACAACACCGCGGCGGTGATCGACGCCGACGGCTCGTACCTCGGCAAGTACCGCAAGCACCACATCCCGCAGGTCAAGGGCTTCTGGGAGAAGTACTACTTCAAGCCCGGAAACGCCGGGTGGCCCGTCTTCGACACCGCCGTGGGCAAGGTCGGCGTCTATATCTGCTACGACCGGCACTTCCCCGAGGGGTGGCGACAACTGGGTCTCAACGGAGCTCAGTTGGTCTACAACCCGTCGGCCACCTCGCGCGGTCTCTCCAGCTATCTCTGGCAGCTGGAACAGCCCGCGTCCGCCGTCGCCAACGAGTACTTCATCGCCGCGATCAACCGGGTCGGCCAGGAGGAGTACGGCGACAACGACTTCTACGGCACGAGTTACTTCGTCGACCCGCGCGGTCGGTTCGTCGGTGAGGTCGCCAGCGACAAGGAGGAGGAACTCCTGGTCAGGGACCTCGACTTCGACCTGATCGAGGAGGTCCGTCAGCAGTGGGCGTTCTACCGGGACCGCAGGCCGGACGCGTACGACGGGCTGGTGGAGCCGTGACCGGACTGCACGAGCGGCATCTGGCGGTCAGTCCGGACTGGCTGGCGCTCTACTACCGGCGGCCCCTGGAGCTCACCCATGGCGAGGGCCGTCATGTCCGGGACGCCGACGGCAACCGGTATCTCGACTTCTTCGGCGGCATCCTCACCACCATGACCGCCCATGCCCTGCCCGAGGTCACCAAGGCGGTGGCCGAGCAGGCCGCGCGCATGATCCACTCCTCGACGCTCTATCTCAACCGGCCGATGGTGGAGCTCGCCGAGCGTGTCGCCACGCTCTCCGGCATCCCCGACGCCCGGGTCTTCTTCACCACGTCGGGCACCGAGGCCAACGACACCGCGCTGCTGCTCGCCACCGCGTACCGCCGGTCCAACCAGGTCCTCGCGATGCGCAACAGCTACCACGGACGGTCGTTCTCGGCGGTCTCCATCACGGGCAACCACGCCTGGTCGCCCACGAGTCTGTCACCGCTGCAGACCCTGTACGTCCACGGTGGCGTCCGCAGCCGCGGTCCGTACGCCGAACTGAGCGACGCGCGGTTCATCAAGGCGTGCGTCGCCGATCTGGAGGACCTGCTCGGGCACACCCGGGAGGCCGCCGCGCTGATCGCCGAACCCATCCAGGGCGTCGGCGGCTTCACCTCACCGCCCGACGGGCTGTTCGCGGCGTTCCGTGAAGTCCTCGACCGGCACGGCATCCTGTGGATCTCCGACGAGGTGCAGACCGGGTGGGGGCGTACCGGCGACCACTTCTGGGGCTGGCAGGCGCACGGCGAGCACGGGCCGCCGGACATCCTCACCTTCGCCAAGGGAATCGGCAACGGCATGTCCATCGGCGGGGTCGTGGCCCGCGCCGAGGTCATGAACTGCCTGGACTCCAACTCCATTTCGACGTTCGGCGGCTCCCCGGTCACCATGGCCGCCGGGCTCGCCAACCTCTCGTACCTCCTGGAACACGACCTCCAGGGCAACGCGCGCCGGGTCGGCGGACTGCTCATCGAACGCCTCCGGGCGATCGGCGCGCGTTCGTCGTGCGTACGGGAAGTGCGCGGCCGGGGACTCATGATCGGCATCGAACTGGTGAAGCCCGGCACGGACGAGGCGCACCCGGAGGCCGCGGCGGCCGTCCTGGAGGCGGCCCGCGAAGGCGGACTGCTCCTCGGGAAGGGCGGCGGCCACAGCACCAGCGTGCTGAGGATCGCGCCGCCGCTGTCGCTGACGGTCGCCGAGGCGGAGGAGGGCGCCGCGATCCTGGCGGACGCCCTGCACGCGGCGGTCTGACCGTAACCGGAACGGAGTCCGGGCCCCGGGGCGCTGTTCCCCCCGGGGCCCGGCCCCTTCCGGTGAGCCGTGGACCGGCCGTCCGTCGCCGTCCCCGGCGCGCGGCTCAGCCCCGGCGCGCGGCTCAGCCCCGGTGACCGGTGGGGCGGGTGAGGTCCAGGGAGCGGACCGGGTCCAGCTCGCCGTAGTAGGCGAGCTTGCCGGAGCGCACATTCGTGACCGTCAGCGTGGCCCCGGCCTGGCCCCGGCCCACGGTGGTCCGGAAGCGGAACGAGCCGTCCTTGCCCGTGCTGCCGGTCAGCTTCCGTACCTTGTCGCCGGAGACCAGCTCCGCCGTGACCTTCGCCCCGCGCACCGGCCTGCCGTCGGCGGTCTTGACCGCACCCTTGGCGACGACCGTCCAGGGGGCGGCGGAACCCGGCCTGCCGAGCAGCTTGGTGTCCGCCGTCAGACGCGAGACCGCCAGCTGGGACGGCGGGTTGGGCTGACCGAAGGCGACCTGGTCGACGGTCCAGAACGCGCTGTTCGTGCCGGTGTAGCGGAAGCTCAGCCGCGCGGTGCTCGCACCGGCCGGGACGTCGAGCTTCAGGCGCTCGACGGTGTTGGCGTTCGCCCGGTAGGACTTCACGAGCTGCGGGGCGCCGCCGTCGTAGGAGACGTACACATCGCCGGTCTGCGGTCCGTCGATACGGTAGTTCGTGGCGTACGAGACGTTCGCCGTCGCCGCACCGTTCAGCCGGTACGCGGGACCGACCAGGGTCGAGTCGAACTGGCCGGCGTCGTGCGCCTTGTCGTCCCACTCGTCGGAGTCGGCGACCGCGAAGACGTCGCGGGCCCGGACGTTCGTCTCGCGGCCCTGTCCGAGTTCGGCGTTCGTCCAGAACTCGTCCGTCGCGAAGGACCAGCCGCGCCACTCGGTGACGCCGCCGGCCGGCATCCGCGAATTGTCGATGCTCCAGCCCTCGGGCGCGGTGTTCGTCCAGCCCCTGGTGCCGGCCGGGAGCCTCGTCTCGTCGACCGGGGCGCGCAGCGAACCGCGCAGCGCGTCGAAGGCGTCCGGCTTCAGCGCGGTGAGCGCGGTGCCGTCCAGGTTCCAGGCGGGGTCCGTCGCGACGCCCTCGTGACGCAGGACGGTGGGAGCGATGTCGGTGATCTTGACGTCGTGACGCACCGAACCGGGCTGGATGCCCTTGCCCCGGGCGATGACGAAAGTCCCGCGCTCACCGGGGGAGTTGCCGCCGTGACCGCCGGTCGGGGTGTGACCGTGGTCGGCGGTGACGACGACCAGCCAGTCCTCCTTGGCGTACGTCGGCCGGGAGGTGACGGCGTTCAGCAGCCGGCCGATCTGGGCATCGGCGACGCCGAGGGCCTTGAGGTACGCGTCGCTCGATGTCCCCGAGCTGTGACCGGCGCCGTCGACCTCGTCGAGGTGGACGAAGGTGGAGTCGGGATTGCCGTGCGCGAGGTAGTCCTCGGCCTTGGCGGTGGTGCCCGCGTCATTGCCGCCCGCGAGGCGCAGGTCGGTCCTGGCACCGAAGACGATCTCGGGGATCGGGTTCCAGGTGCCGACGACCAGCGTGGACGTCGCCGGGTCGGCGTTCTCCAGACGGGTCGCGTAGTCGGGGTACTGCCCGTAGTTGGGCGCGGTGAAGTTGTTGTCCTTCACGTTGTGCTTGTCGGGCCAGACACCCGTGGCGATCGAGGACCAGCCCGCGCCGGAGACGGTCGGGGCCATGGGGTTGGCGAAGAGGTTGCTGCGTGCCGTCAGCCCGCCCGACATCAGCTTGTCGAGGTTGGGTACCGCTGCGCGGGCGAAGGTGTCGATCGAGGCGCCGTCGACACCGATGACGAGGGTCTTCGCCTGCTTCGTACCGGACGGCAGACCGGCGTACGGGGCGGCGGCGGGCGCGGCCCCGTACCCCTCGGCGTGGGCGGCTGTGGTGACCAGGGGCAGGGCGACGGCCGCGACGGTGGCAGCGGCCAGTGCGGTACGTGCGGAGCGCGATATGCGCACGTGATCCTCCGGGATCGGTCGGAAGGCACCGGACTTCGGGGCGTCCGGCGACGTGTCAGACGTTCGCCGCCCGGGGTGATCGCCTCACGCCCGTTGCGGGGCCAGCCGATGAACCGTACCCAACATTTGGACCAGACCCTTCATCATTTCGTTATCAATTTCCGTGACCATGACGGCAGTCGAGGCCACCACGGCTGCCCGGGCCATGTGCCCGATGTGCCGACGTATACGGGAGCGCCGCCGCGACGGCCCGCCGCCGGGTGCCGTGCCGGGCCGGGTCGGGCATTGGGCCGGTGGGGTGTCCCGGGCGGGAAACGGAAACGTCTTCATCGGTTGACGGCAGCGGTATTGCCACAGTGGGCAACCCACTTCTACGTTCTTCATCACACACGTGTCTACGTGCGTAGACCCATTCCGCCGCCGGGCGCACCGGACGTACCGAAGCGGCTCATGAGTGAAACCCCGGATCCGACGCGAATGGAGCAGACGCTATGGCACGCACTCTGATCACCGGTGGCCTGGTCATCACTGCCTCCGACGAACTGCACGTCGACGTGCTCGTCGACGGTGGCCGCGTCGTGGCCCTCGCCACCCCCGGCAGTCACGGGTGGACGGCCGACCATGTCATCGACGCCGCGGGCAAGTACGTGATCCCGGGCGGGGTCGACGCGCACACGCACATGGAGATGCCGTTCGGTGGCACGTTCGCCTCCGACACCTTCGAGACCGGCACGCGGGCCGCGGCCTGGGGCGGCACGACGACCATCATCGATTTCGCGATCCAGTCCAAGGGCGGGTCCCTCCGTGCGGGGCTCGACGCATGGCATGAGAAAGCCGATGGAAAGTGCGCGATCGACTACGGGTTCCACATGATCATGTCCGATGTGAACGAGTCCTCGCTGAAGGAGATGGACACGCTCGTCTCGGCCGGGGTCACCTCGTTCAAGCTCTTCACCGCGTATCCGGGGGTGTTCCTCTCCGACGACGGCCAGATCCTCCGGGCCATGCAGCGCGCGGGCTCGAACGGCGCTCTGGTGATGACGCACGCGGAGAACGGCCTCGCCATCGACGTACTGGTCGAACAGGCGCTGGCACGCGGCGAGCGGGACCCTCGGTACCACGGTGAAGTCCGCAAGGCACTCCTGGAGGCGGAGGCCACGCATCGGATGATCAAGCTGAGCCAGGTGGCGGGCTCTCCCCTCTACGTGGTGCACGTCTCGGCGCGGGAAGCGCTGGCCGAGCTGGCACGGGCCCGGGACGAGGGCCTTCCCGTATTCGGTGAGACCTGTCCGCAGTACCTCTTCCTGTCGACCGACAACCTGGCGGAGCCCGAATTCGAAGGCGCCAAGTACGTCTGCTCCACACCGCTGCGCCCGAAGGAGCACCAGGCGGCCCTGTGGCGTGGACTGCGGACGAATGATCTGCAGGTGGTCTCCACGGACCACTGCCCGTTCTGCTTCAAGGGCCAGAAGGAGATGGGCCGGGGAGACTTCTCGAAGATCCCGAACGGTATGCCGGGTGTCGAGAACCGCATGGACCTGCTGCACCAGGCCGTTGTCGACGGGCACATCGGCCGTCGGCGCTGGATCGAGATCGCCTGCGCCGCGCCGGCCCGGATGTTCGGCCTGTATCCGAAGAAGGGCACGATCGCACCGGGAGCCGACGCCGACATCGTCATCTACGACCCGCACGCCGAGCAGGTCATCTCGGCCCGGACGCATCACATGAACGTCGACTACTCGGCCTATGAGGGCAAGCGCGTGACGGGGCGGGTGGAGACGGTGCTCTCCCGCGGTGTTCCGGTGGTCGACAACCGCGACTACGTGGGGCACGCGGGCCACGGGACCTATGTGCCGCGCGGCATCTTCCGGGAGGCGAACTGACCTGGTCCGTAAGCAACTTCGCCCTCCCCGAAACCCAACCCGCCGCTCTCCGGCCCGGCCTGAGCGGCAGGTGCGTGTACGTCACCGGCGCCGCCGCCCGCGTGCGGCGCCGTTCGGCCCCCCGCGCGCCTCTCACCCCTCCTGCGCGCTGCTCCGGTCGGGCGGGAAGGAGCAGAACGACAACGAGTCCTCCGCGCACGGGATCACGGTCCGGATGATCGCCAGGGTACGCGGGGTGATGTCGGACCGGTTGTTGAGGACCCAGGAGATGTGCTGCGCGCCGAAGAAGGCGGAGACCAGCACCGTGGCGAGCGTCGGCGGGTCCGTCGTGGTGCTGGTCAACGTGCCGTCCTGTGCTCCCATTTCGAGCCACGAGGTGATCACGCTGATGTACGCCTCGAAGGGGACGGGCAGGTCGCGGTCGATCAGGGCCCGCTCGATCTGCAGCCGGGCCCCGGCCTGCATGACCACGTCGTCGCGGAGCGCGTTGGCCGTATCGACCAGGAGTCTGGCGACGGAGGCGACCGGCGTGAGGTCCGTCTCGTCGATGGCGTGCGCGATCCCGTCGAGGTGGCGGTAGAACTCGTCGGCCACCGCTATCGCCAAGGCCTCCTTGTTCGCGAAGTGGAAGTACACCGCACCCTTGGTGATGTCCGACAATTGCGCCACATCCAGAATCGTGACGCCGGGGAACCCCTTGTCGGCGAAGAGCTGTGCCGCGGCCCCCAGAATGCGCGCCCGCGTGCGCATGGCCCGCTCCTGCTTGAGCTCCGTCCGCGGCGTGATGGGGAGCCCCAGGGAGGAACTAGAGGATGCTTTCATATGATTGATCCAGACTCGCTAGTGTGACGTGCGCCGCATAGATGTTGGCGGAGACTCGAAAGAAACCTTCTGGAAAGTAGATTTACGAGCGAACGGGCCTGGGTCAGGACCGTTCCTCAAACCGGGGGGTTGCTATGGAACAGCTCTGGGCTCTGCGCGGCACCGTGAGGGGTGCCGTGTGAGCGGCACACCCGAACTCACCTTTCAGCAGACGATTCCGCGGTATCTCGTACACCGTGCGGCCGTGGCGGAAGTGTTTCTGACGGACTCCGTGGTCCTCGGGGAGGACCACTTCCTGGTCGCGGCCCAGTGGCCGCGCGACCATGCGCTCTATCACCCCGACGGGGAGGGCAGAACCGACCCGTTGCTGTTCGCGGAGACCATCCGCCAAACGCTGGTCTACCTCTCCCACCAGCACTACCGGGTCCCGCTGGGGCACCGATTCGTGGGTCGTGACATGGCTCTGGCCATCGCCGACCCGGACGCCGTGCGCGTCGGCTCCGAGCCGCTGCCCGTGACTCTGGAGACCCGCTGGATCCGGGTCGGCAACGACTCGCCCCGGCGTCAGGGGATGCGGATCGAGGTCGTCCTCATGGTCGGGGGCGCGGTCTGCGGGCAGGGGCACCTGAGCGGTGTCGCGGTGGACGAGACCTACTACCGCCGACTGCGTGGTCAGCCCGGCCGGGGCCGTGCGCCCGCCCACGGCCCGGCCGCCGGCCCCGGCCGCGTTCCCGGGGGGATGGTGGGCCGGCTGCGGGACAAGGACAGCGTGCTGCAACGGGACGACCGGAGCGGGGAGTGGAGGCTGCGGGCCGACCTCGACCATGCCATCCTCTTCGACCACCCGGCCGACCATCTGCCGCTGATGGTGATGTTCGAAGGGTTTCGGCAGCTGGGGCACCTGCTGGTTCACGGGGCCGACACCCCGGATCCGCCGCGCGGGGCACATGCTCTGGTCTCACTGGCCTCGGAGTGTCTCGCCTGGGCCGAACTCGACGTGCCGACGCGTCTGGTCGTCCGTGCCGACTCGGGTACCGAGGACCGGACCGGATCGCGACGGCTCAACATCGACGCGGTCCAGCAGGACTCCGTCGTCATGACATCCGAGATGCTCTGGGCCCCGGTGGGGCGGGGCACCGGGGGAACGAAACCCGGCGTGCCCGGCCCCCGCGACGTCTGAGCACAGCGGACGGCAGGGCCTAGCCGGACGGGGGACGGGACCGAGGTGCGACGCCGACCCGCAGTTCGCTCCATGTTCCCCCTTCCTTGGCATGTGTGGTCATCCCGGGATCCCGGCGGTACAGGCCGTTGTCCCACAAATACCGGCAAGAACGAATCTATTCAATGAGTCGGCCTGCCCTGGAACCTCTTTTTTGCTGGTGCATGGCCATCTGCTTGCGATTTCGGGGCCGGCCGTGCCACCTGCTTGGCACAAGGAGACGCATCCATGCCGAAAACAACACATGAGGCCGAAACCGGCTTCCGTCAGGAAGTACTGCTGCACGCCGCCACCGTCGCCGCGCGTGGTGCCCGCGAAGCCGACAGCGAGCGACGGCTGAACGAGCGGACCATGGCGGCCCTGGACGACGCCGGGTTCGCCCGCCACTTCGTACCACGCCGCTGGGGCGGTCGGGAGGGAACGTTCACCGACGCGTTCCTCGCCACGGCCCAGCTGGCCGAGAGCTGTGCGTCCGCCGCCTGGTGCGCCATGCTCTGGGCGGCGCACGCCCGATTCGCCGGCCGGCTGCCCGAGGAAGCGCAGCAGGAGTTGTGGGGGGAATCGCCCGACGTGCGGATCGCGGCAGCCATCATGCCCCCCTCAGGCACGGTCCGGCCCACTGCCGACGGGTGGTTGATCGAGGGGCAGTGGAGGATGGCGAGCGGAGCGGATCACGCGGACTGGCTGCTGCTGAGCGCCGCCGAGGCCGATGAGGCCCCGCATCGCACGGCGGTGCCGCCCACGAGCCGGTTCCGGGTGTGCGTGGTCCCGCGTTCCGCCGTGACCGTCCTCGACACCTGGCACGGGACCGGTCTGCGCGGAACCGCCAGCAACACCGTTGTCCTCGCCGAGACCCTGGTGCCCGACAGCCGGACCGTTCCGCTCACCGCCCTGCTCGGCGGCGGCCCGCGGGGCGGCGCGCGCTGTCACAGGGTGCCGGCGCATCTGGTCGGCGGCCCGCTGTTCTGCGCACCGGCGCTCGGCTCCGCCCGCCGTGCTGTCGCCACCTGGACCGAGCGAGCCGTGCGACTGCATTCCCCGGGCGGGGTGGGGCCGTTGATCCGTCCGGCCGCCGCTGAGCGGCTGGCCCGCGCCTCCGCCGACGTCGACGCCGTCGGGCTGCTGCTGACGGAGGCCGTGCGCAGGGCGGACACGGAGGAGGTCTCACCGCACGCGGTCGCCCGCAACCAGCGGGACGCGGCCGTCGGTGCCGACCGGCTCGCCACCGCGATGGATCTGCTCCTGCGCGCGGACGGGTCCCATCTGCGCGACACGCAGAGCGACTTCCACCGGCACTGGCGCGACGTACTCACCATTGCCTCGCACGGGGCGTTGCGTCTGGAGCCCGCCGCGGCCGCCTTCGCGGGATCGCTCCCGGTACCGGCGGGGGTCTGACGATGGGAATCCTGGTGTCTCCTCCCCGCCGGCTCGTCTTCGTGGACGTCGACGAGACGCTCATCAGGGCCAAGAGCCTCTTCGACTTCCTGGAGTTCTTCTTCATCGGACGCTACGGAACCGACGGAGCCAAGCACGCCCGTGCGACACGGGAGCGGCTGGCTGCCCTACAGGCGGCGGGGGCCAGCCGCGGCGACGCGAACCAGGCGTACTACCGGGCATGGCGCGGTCAGCCCGCGTCGGACGTGGCCGAATGGGGAGCGCGCTGGTTCGACGAGCGCCGCGGAAGCGGCGACTTCTACCTCGCCGGCACCCGGGTGGCACTGAGCCGCCATCAGGAGGAGGGCGCCGCCGTCGTCCTGGTATCGGGTTCGTTCGCGGCCGTGCTCGACCCCATCGCCGCGGATGTCGGCGCACGTCATGTGTGCGGCACCCACCCGGAGGTCCGCGACGGTCTGCACACCGGGGAGATCGACGGTGCGCCGGTCATCGGCGAGGGCAAGCGGGCGGCCGTACGCGATCTCCTCCGTGGCTACCCCCACATCCGGGCGGAGGACTGCTACGGCTACGGGGACCACCTCTCCGACCTGCCGATGCTCACCGAGGTCGGCTACCCGGTTGTCGTCGGGCACAGCCCGGAGTTACTGGCCGCGTTACCCGGTGCGGGCATCCTGCCCCAGTGACCTTCCGCCGCAGGGCGAGGCAACGGGGCGGACCGCTGAAGACTGACGCACCGGAAGGAACCTATTTCGGGGCTGACCGCACCGGGGTGCTGATGGGGTGCCGAGGACGCGAAGGAGATGCTTCACCCTCCGTCGAAGGAGGTCCACGGCGTAACTCCCCCGGTCACGCGCCTTCTTCGGACCTCTGTGGAGCATGACGCCGGGCCTGCGCCGTACCGCGGGAGCGAGGTGAGGGAGGGTCTGGCCCGGCGCGGGCCGGACCTCGTGTGCGAGGTGAGTGCCGAGCAGTTCGTCCGCCTGCGGCCCCAGGAGGCGTCCGGCCCCTCCCGCACCTACCGCTCTCCGGCACGCCCCCGCCTCGCGAGGGCGGCAGAGCGCATGCTTCTGGATCGCCGGTCCTACCGACCGCCGGGTGGAGGAGGTGCCGGCGCTCGCCCGGAGCGTGAGCGCCGCCCGCCGCCCGGTGAGCAGCCTGGAGGCGAACTCCGGGGCCCAGGACTTCGAAGGCCGCTCCTTCCCGGGCCGGCACCACCACATGACGATGACCTCCGCCGCCTACGCCTTCCGGAGCCTCCGTCGGGACCCCACTCGCCGGCTCCTGCGCCTGACCTGTACGGGGACGGAGCGCTCCGCCGCGGAACTCAGCCGGTGTCGTGCCCTGGGGCCCGCGCCGTCGACGCGGGGCATGTGACCGGCGCCGGGAAGAGCAACTGCCAGAACTGGCGCGCATCATGGGGGAAGCTGTCCCACTGGTGCTGCGCCGTCGTGTGGTACCTGCCGAACGTGGAGGCGACCACCAGGCCGCTCAGCGTCTCGGGCGCGTGGGTCGACCTCACCTCCCCGCGCCGCTGGGCCTCGCGCACCAACTGGGTGGTCATCCGCGTCACATCATTGATGACCGCAGGGGACTCACCGAGTGCCCTGGCGCCTTCCGAGACCAGCTGGAGCCCGGCGCGGAAGCGGATGTCGACGCGCAGGCGGCTCGCCAGGGTGAACGTGATGCACTGAAGCGTCTCCAGCGAGTCGTCGCCCGCGTCGGCGGCCTGCCCGAGGATCTCCCGCCAGGCCCGGTCGAAGGGCGCGGTGAGTGCCGTGGCCAGGGCTTCCTTCGACGGGAAGTGCGCGTAGACGGCCCCCTTGGTCATGCCGACCTGCACGGCGATGCGCGCCAGGTTGGCCCCCGCGTAGCCATGCCGGGTGAATTCGTCTGCCGCGGCATCCAGGAGGACCTCGTGGGTCCTTCTGGCACGGTCCTGCTTCGGCACGGTGTCCTGCCTCTCAAGTTGTCGTTCCGATACGGTCGTTCGGGGCCGTAGGCCCAGGTAGGTCAAGGTGGTCGGGGGCGGCCGGGGCGGCCGGAGTCGGCGGGGGGCGGTCACGCGGCAATCGCCCGGCCTCTCGCCGGAGACTCCGGAAGTGGCACCACCAGTAACCTTCCTGAGAGAATTTTTCCCTCCGTTCAGCCGTTCGGCAAGCACATGGGGATCTCGGTGGATGATCTGGCTGCTTCTGGCTGCGCCCGCATGGAGTCGGGCAGAAGTCCATGAGCTGCCCGACTCGGCCCTCCGGTACCCCATGGGTGGTTCTCACCTGCATGAAATGCGGTGCGGCGGGGTAATGGCGTTGCCGTCCATGCCCGTTGGAGGCGAGCAGTTGGCAGCCCCGGACGTGCTGGCTGGCCGGATCGTGCCCTGTGCGGGTGCCCTGCCGGGAGGGCCTCGCGTACGTGCGGCACCGTATGAGTGCTCCGAATCGGCACCGCACAACCCTGGTTCATGTGTCGTTCACCTGTCGGGCGCAGGCGGGGGAGCGTTGGCGTCGCTCAGGGCAAGAGGTGGCAAAGTAGTCGGGTGATTTCACCAAAACTGACGTGCTAGAAGGTATTTTTCTTGAGGTGGATCGAGCAGGCGTCATGGCAGGGGGAGCTTCATATGCCGGCAGGCCAGTCGCACACCGTGCGACCCACGGGCGCGTTCTCGCCCCGAAGGTTCCTGCGCGGCATGAGCTGTGCCCCTTGGGACGGAGCTCCGGTGCCGCACTGTCCCGCCCGCACCGAAGTCGAGCGCGTCGCCGCGCAGGCGTGTATCCCGGGGTACGACCGCGATGCGGCACCGGATGCGTGGAGCGGCACCCCCGGTGCGGTCACTCGCTCACGCATCACGTCCCGTCCCATGGCGCGGGGACTGTCCGTGCCCGACAGGTGCATGGGTAAGTAGCGGACAACCTCCGCTTCTCCTCCTTGCTGCCCGCAAGCCGGTCCGATCAAGAATGGGGCAGAGGGCGCCGGTACGGGACCTGTGACGCGGATCGTCTCCGGGGAGCCCTTCCGTTCCCGGGGGAATCCAGGGGCCCACGTGTGTGCGGCGCCCGGTCCCTCGGGTGATTCCGT
Source organism: Streptomyces sp. NBC_01237 (assembly GCF_035917275.1). NCBI lineage: Bacteria > Bacillati > Actinomycetota > Actinomycetes > Kitasatosporales > Streptomycetaceae > Streptomyces > Streptomyces sp. NBC_01237. The sequence goes on from NZ_CP108508.1 coordinate 7,403,455, forward strand.
CATGCCCCGGGGATCTGCGGGGTCCGGAACAGCGCTCCTTTCTTCCCGGCGTAACAGTGTTGCCGTGTCTGATTCTTCTCTCGGTCCGGTCGGGGCGTGAATTTCGGCATGCCCATTTCTGTTCTCCTCTGTGGGATCGCGGCCGGGGCGAACCCGAGAGCCGGGACGCCTTGTCGCGGTCAGCCGAGATCTTCTGGATGGTCATAGGGGGAGTCATGCAGTTTCGGATGTTGGGTCCGCTGGAAGTCCTGGTCAACGGGCATCCGGTGGTTCTGGGGGGAGCAAGACAGCGAGCCACTCTGGGATTCTTGCTGCTGCGGGTCAACCGCGTGGTGGCCGTCAGCGAATTACAGGACGCCCTGTGGGCGTTCGACGAGGCACCGCCCACGGCGCGGAAGATGCTGCAGAACGCGGTGTGGGGGCTGCGGGGCCTCTTCTCCGCCGAGCTCCACCCGCAGGAGTCGGCCGCGGTGGTGACCCAGGCCCCCGGATACATGCTGCGCGTCGCGCCCGAACAGGTCGACCTGCACCAGTTCCACCGCAAGGTCGAGGAAGGCCGGGCCAGGCTCGCGGCCGGTCCGCCGGAAGAAGCCGCCCGCCTGCTCGGGGACGCACTGGCGCTGTGGCGGGGACCGGCCCTGGCGGACCTCGTCGAGACCGGCATCGCCTGGCCGGGGCTCGCGGCCGTACAGAGCGCCAAGCTCGATGCCATGGAGGACTACTTCGAGGCGCAGCTGGCCTGTGGACGCCATCACGACGTACTCGCCGATCTGGCGTCGATGGTCGCGGGCGAGCCCTTCCGGGAGCGGTCGTGCGGTCAGCTCATGCTGGCTCTGTACCGCTGTGGACGACAGGTCGAGGCCTTGGACGCGTACAGCGTGCTGCGCTCCCTCCTGGCAAGTGACCTGGGCCTTGAACCCAGCCGCGAACTGCGGTTCCTTCAGCGGTCCATTCTGAGCCATGATCCGGCGCTCTTCCCCGAAGGGCTGCCGAAGTCCCCCGAGCCACGCACCGAACCGCGCGGGAAGCACCCGGCCACCGGTGCCGCGACGCCGCCGCGTTCCACGGGGGCGGAGGCTCCGGACGCCGCCGCGCGCCCCCGCAGGGCGACGGTGGCCGAGAAGTCCGAGCCGGTTGCGCCGTCGGTGGGCCGGCCGCATCGCGACGCGGAGCGGCGCCGTGTGAGCCTCGTCCTGATCAACAGCCGCTTCGGCACCGGGATAGAGCAGTTGGACGCCGCGGAGATCGACAACGTACTGAAGGCCGTCGCCGGCACGGTCCAGGACAAGGCCGAGTCCTTCGGTGGTGCGGTGGAGCTGGCCATCGGCCCCCTCTCCCTGGCCGCCTTCGGCATGGCGGACTCCGAGGACTGCGAGGAGCGGGCCGTACGAGCGGCGCTGGCCGTACGCGATCACGTCGACGCCTGGGCCGTGCAGACCAGTCGCACCGCCGTACGCGAGCCCAGGCCCGTGCTCGGCCTGGCCGTCGTCACCGGCGAGGCGAGGGTGCGCGGGACGCAGGGGGACGGCGGCGACCCGCTGTCCGTCTTCGGGTCTCTCGTGGAGCGCTGTCAGACGCTGCTCTCCAGCGCCATGGGCGGCGAGATCGTGGTCTGCGACCGGACACGGCGGGCAACCGATGCCGCGATCGTCTATAGGCCGGCCGGCGGATCGCCGGACGACTGGCAGGTCGAGGGCGTACGGGGCGTGAGCGGCCGTTCCGACGGTGACGCCTCCAGTACCTGTCATGACATCGAACTCGGCCTGGCGCAGGGACTGCTGGAGTGGTCACTGCGCCGTCGGGCGACGCATCTGGTCACCGTGCTGGGGGACCCCGGAGCGGGCAAGAGCCAGTTCCTGGAGGACTTGAGGGGAAGCTCGGCCGCACACCGGGAGGGGGCGCAATGGCTGATCAGCCGTGTCTCCGCGTCAGTCGGCAACGACGCCATGGCGGTGCTGAGGAGCATGGTGTCCACGCTGTGCCGGATCTCGCCGGAGGACTCCCCGGCCACGGTCCACGGCACGTTGTCGGAGGCCCTGCACAGATGGAGTGACTTCGAGGCGGAGCGCAGATGGCTGAGTGCCAGACTGGGCGCCGTGCTCGGACTGAAGAGCAAGGAGAGCATCGGGTGCGGCACCGTGGACGCGCTCGACGGCTGCCAGCGATTCCTCACCAACGTCGCGCTCCGCGAACCCCTCGTCCTGGTCTTCGACGATGTGCACCGCGCACACGACGACGTGCTGGACTTCATCGAGGGACTGGCCTCCCTGCCGGTGCCCGTTCCCCTCTTCGTGATCGTCACCGGCCGTTCCGAACTGCTCCGGCGCCGGCCCGAATGGGGCGGCGGACAGCGTCACACCACCTTCACGCTCACTTCCCCCTCTCCGTCGACGGGCTTGCGGTCGGCGAACGGACCGCGTCCCGGGGGGCATCGGATCGGACCGAGCTCCGATGGGCGTCGGGCGGGATACGCCGCTGTCTCCGGGGTGGCCGGTCCGACCGGATTTCCCTGTTGAGCCGTACCCCGGCGGGAACCCTCTGTCCGAAGGGCGCGAGCGACGGCTTGGCCGCCTTCCGGGTCCTCACGGGCCGGGGTCCGTCCGCACGCTGACCCATGGGCCGTTTGCGCTACGCCGCTCCCTTGCCGTGCGACGGAAACGGGCCGCTTTATTTCGGCCACGTCCACCGAATCTCGATCGGTCTCTCCAGAATTCAGAGTGGCCGTGCCGTCGGCATGGCACGAATCCCGAACCGGTCGACGTCAGGAGAGAACCATGCGCACCAAGCCCTGGAGACCTCGTCCGGCACATCCCGCCCCGGCGATATCGCCGACAACGGAAGACGTGAATCACCCGGGAATCATGGTGCTGTCGCGTTTCACCGCCGGTGCCTTCGGATCCATCTCCGGGCATTACGCCGGACTCTGCCCGCCACGATGTGCTCACTGGCCGGATGAGCAGGGCGACATACGCGAGGAGGAGCGGCGAAGCCCGCACTGAAGGAACAGGGGTGCCCCGGCTGCCCGGTGCACCGGTGCGGCGGGCTCCTGCACTCAAGGCGCCGGAAACGGCCGGCCCTCAGCGAGACGGAGGAATCCCCATGCCCGTGATCACGCCCCGGCCCCCTCCCTCAAGTTACCGACGCTGCGGTCACCGGCTGGGACACCGTCTTCGGACGTAGGGTCTTCGTGCACGCGTACGACTTCCGGATTATCGGAGGCGCACTGGGCGAGGCCCACCCCGCCAAGATCCGCAAGTTCATGGACATGGCGTCGGCGGTGGGCCCGCCGCCGGCGTCCCTGAACGACGGGGCCGGCGCCCGTATCCAGGAGGGTGCGACAGCACCCCGGCGCGGGCCCCGTCGCTCTCGGAGCCCCCGGTGGGGGATTCCCCGCTTACCGTCGATATCGAGCCAACCCCGCCGAGTCCGTCCTCGGGCGGCCGAAGCGGGTCGGACCGGACGCGTCGGCGGCCGCCGCGGTGTGCAGGAGCTGCCCGAGTCGCTCCGCGAGGGCTCACCGGCGATCAGCGGGAACGTGCGGGGGACCTCTTCCCAAAACCTTGGAAGCGGTCCAGAATCGGCCCCCCGCGACTCGCTTTCGGAGCGTCGTCGCGCAAGGTTCGGCACGGCATGATGTGGAAGGATCTTCCCGAGCACATCACCCAAGGGCCGCGCTCCCGGAGCCTCACCGGCGTGCGCCCGAGTACCTGAAGGCCGGAGTACGGGAGAGGGCGGTATGCGCACTGGGCGACGACGACGGCACACCGCTTCCGCCCCCGCACGGACTGCCGGACCCGCGCTTCACCGGAGCGGCCGGGACGGCCCCTTCCCGGGGTGAAGTCGTCATCCACGGGCGGTGGTTCACGGGCCGTACCGGTCACGGCAGGCACACCGCCCGTGCCACATGTCAGCACCTGGACTAGGAGAACCCGGCATGGACTTCGGACTCGTCCTCCAGACCGACCCGCCCGCCTCGACGGTGGTCGGTCTCATGCGCCGTGCCGAACGCAACGGCTTCCGTTACGGCTGGACCTTCGACTCGGCGGTGCTCTGGCAGGAGCCGTTCGTCATCTACAGCAGCATCCTGGAACACACCGAGCGGCTGATCGTCGGCCCGATGGTCACCAACCCGGGCACCCGTACATGGGAGGTCACCGCCTCCACCTTCGCCACCCTCAACGACATGTACGGCAACCGCACCGTCTGCGGCATCGGGCGCGGCGACTCCGCGATGCGCGTCGCGGGCCGCAAACCCAACACCCTGGCCCGCCTCGGCGAGGCGATGGACGTCATCCGTGATCTGGCGGAGGGCCGGGAGGCCACCGTCGACGGCCGGCCGATCCAGATCCCGTGGGTGAAGGACGGCAGCCTGCCGGTCTGGATGGGGGCGTACGGTCCCAAGGCGCTGGCCCTGGCCGGCCGGAAGGCCGACGGGTTCATCCTCCAGCTCGCCGACCCGTTCCTCACCGAGTGGATGATCAAGGCGGTACGGCAGGCGGCGGCCGACGCCGGCCGCGACCCGGACTCGGTCACCATCTGCGTCGCCGCCCCCGCCTATGTGAGCGACGACCTCGACCACGCCCGCGAGCAGTGCCGGTGGTTCGGCGGCATGGTCGGCAACCACGTCGCCGACCTGGTGTCCCGCTACGGCGAGCACTCCGGCCTGGTCCCCGAGGCCCTCACCGCGTACATCGCCGGGCGGTCCGGCTACGACTACAGCCACCACGGCCGCACCGGCAACCCGGACACGGCGTTCGTGCCGGACGAGATCGTCGACCGGTTCTGTCTGCTGGGCCCCGCCGAAGCGCACATCGAGAAGCTCCGGGCCCTGCGTGACCTGGGAGTCGACCAGTTCGCCGTGTACAACATGCACGACGCACGCGAGGCGACGATCGACGCCTACGGCTCCGAGATCATCCCGGCCCTGTCGGCCTGACCGGCACACCCGTCCGCTTCCCCCGCCCCCACCGCACCCACCGCACCCGATCCCCGCCCCCGCGCGCAGGTCACCCGCCCCCGCGTAGACCCGAACCAGCCCCGCACGGCACCGCTCCCGAGCGAAGGGTCCAGCCGCCATGACCGCAACCGTCCCACCCACCCCACCGCAGGACCCGATACCCGCCCCGTCCGATCGCGTCGAACTCGCCCACGGCCACGTTCCCGACGACCCCCGCTTCGCCAACGCCGACCTCCTGCCCGTCCCCCTGGAGCGGCGCACCTGGACGACGTACAACTTCGCGGCCCTCTGGATCGGCATGGCCCACAACATCCCGTCCTGGCTGCTCGCCTCCGGTCTGGTGGCGCTCGGCATGGACTGGAAACAGGCCGTCTTCACGATCGCACTGGCCAACCTGATCGTGCTCGCACCGATGCTGCTCACCGGGCACGCCGGACCCAAGTACGGCATCCCCTTCCCGGTGCTGGCCCGTGCCTCCTTCGGGCTGCGCGGCGCCAACCTGCCCGCCCTGATCCGGGCGGCCGTCGCCTGCGCATGGTTCGGCATCCAGACCTGGATCGGCGGCGTCGGCGTCTTCACCCTGCTCGGCAAGATCTTCGGCGGCTGGGCGGAGGCCGGCGAGATCGGCGGCCAGCCATGGACGCTGTGGCTCTGCTTCGTCCTCTTCTGGGCGCTCGAACTCGCCATCATCCACCAGGGGATGGACACCCTGCGCCGGTTCGAGAACTGGGCGGCTCCGTTCGTCCTCGTCGGCGCCGTCGTCCTGCTGGTGTGGGTCGCCGTCAAGGCGGGCGGATTCGGTCCGCTGCTGGACCAGCCCTCCGCGCTCGGCTGGGGCAAGGACTTCTGGCCGGTCTTCTTCCCGTCCCTGATGGGAATGATCGCCTTCTGGGCCACGCTCTCGCTGAACATCCCCGACTTCACCCGCTTCGCCGCGGGCCAACGCGCACAGATCCGTGGTCAGTCGCTCGGCCTGCCGACCACCATGACCTTCTTCGCCCTGCTGTCGGTCTTCGTCACCTCCGGCTCGCAGGCCGTGTACGGGGTGGCCGTCTGGGACCCGGTCCAGCTCGTCGCCAAGACGGACAACGTGTTCGGGCTGCTCTTCGGGCTGATCACGGTCCTCATCGCGACGATCTCGGTGAACATCGCGGCGAACGTCGTCTCACCCGCGTACGACCTGGCGAACCTCGCGCCGAAGCTCATCAACTTCCGTACCGGCGCCCTGATCACGGGCGTCGTCGGCGTCCTCATCATGCCGTGGAAGCTCACCGAGACCCCCGAGCTGTACATCTTCACCTGGCTCGGACTGGTCGGCGGACTCCTCGGTACGGTGGCGGGCATTCTGATCGCCGACTACTGGATCATCCGCCGCACCGTGCTGGACCTCGCCGACCTCTACCGGCCCGGCGGACGCTACTGGTACACCAACGGCTGGAACTGGCGGGCCGTCGCCGCCTTCGCCCTCGGCGGTGTCCTGGCCGTGGGCGGCTCCCACTCGGCCCCCGGCAAGGGCCCCTTCCCGTCCGACGGGCTGATCCCGTTCCTGAAACCGCTCGCCGACTACGGCTGGGCGGTCGGTCTGGCCTCGTCGCTCGTGCTGTACGCGGTGCTCAGCCGGAGGGACCGCGCCCCACGGGGGTGAGGGGCCCTCAGGGGCGAACGGGGCGGGACCGGGCGGCGGCCGGATTCGGGGGCCGGTGAAACGGCACGGTCAGACGGGCGAGGTCGTCCGCCCCAGCAGTGCGTTGACATCCACCGTCTCGTCCGCCGGGGGAGTGGCCGTGGGCACCGGCTTGTCGAAGGCGGAGAAGCCCACGACCGCGTCCGCGGACGGGCCCTTCACGGTGAGCCGCACCGGATAGGGCTTGCCTTCGGTGGCCACGTACCACGTCAGTGTGTCGCCGTTCCTGGTCCGGATCAGCGGGATGACGGGGGAACCGGCGAGCCGCGTCTCCTTGCCCTTGACCAGCGTCCCCCGGTCGGATCCGGTCTTCGCGTTGTCGGAGATCAGCCGGCGGAAGGTGTCGAGATCGCAGGCCCTGGTCACGTCGCCCAGCCTCGGGTCGGTGGCCGAAGCCTTGATGTACCGGCCGGCGACGATGGCCTCGAAGGCCGAGCCGCCGATCGGCACCTGGTTCTTCCAGAACGCCGAGTCGGGCTTCAGCCATACCGTGTCACCGCGCTTGACGATCTTCAACGAGCCTTCGTCGTCGCCGAGGTCGACGCCGCCCGCGCAGTTGCCGTCCCGGTCGAGGACGAGATCCAGCGTCATCGGCGAGTCCGCCCTGCCGAGGTCGCCGCGCGTGTTCAGGTGCAGCGAGTGCACCCCGAGAAGCGCGTCACGGGAACGATCGGCGATCTGCTGTGCGCTGAGCGAGCCGATGTCGTCATCGGCGTGCGCCACGGCGCCGCTGGTGAGGGTGAGTGCGACGACTGCCGCACCTGCGGCCGTGCGTGCGGCCATGCGGTGACGGGTCACGTGGCCTCCTTCGAAAGGGCCCGTCGAGGGCCGTTCAGGGTGCGCGATCCGTGTGATCCGTGATGTCGAGCGTACGCCCGCGGGGTGAGGAGCGCGCGACGGTGTGTACGGAGGGTGAAGCCCGGTGGGGTTTTCGCTCACGCACGGTGGGGGAGAGCTCTCCGGAGGCTGCTACGGCCTCGGAGGAAACGGCCTCGGAGGAAACGGCCTCCGGGAAACGGTCCCGGCGGAGGCCGGAGCCCGGTGCGGGGCGTATCGCCTCGGGGCCGGAGAGATCCGGACGCATCCGTGTCCCGGCAGCCCGCGGCCCGCCGTGCGAAACGCTTGAGCGGGTGACCCCCGCTTCGTTACCCTCCAGTAAGTTCGTGCGGGCGGAACCGGGAGGACCGGTGGATCCGGCGGACACGAGGGAGGCGGCAGCCCATGTCCTCAACGGAACCCACGGACCGGACCGGACCGAGCACCCCGCCGGTACCGGCAGCGGTACCCGCACGGGCAGCGGCATCGGAGCCGTCACCGGCACCCGCACCGCCCGGACTGGCCGACAGCGCACGGCGACTGGCCGACGGCCGCACCTCCTCCACCGCCCTCGTCGCGGCCGCCCTCGCCCGGATCGAGGCCACCCAGGGCACCCTCAACGCCTTCCGGCACCTCCGGGCCGAAGCCGCGCTCGCCGAAGCGGCCGAAGCCGACCGGCGGCTCGCGGCGGGCGAACGGCTGCCGCTGCTCGGCGTACCGGTCGCCGTCAAGGACGACACCGATGTCGCGGGCCTGCCCACCCACTTCGGCTGCGACGGGGACCTGCCCCCGGCCGCCTCCGACAGCGAGGCGGTCCGCAGGCTGCGCGCAGCCGGGGCCGTCATCGTCGGCAAGACCAACTCCTGCGAACTGGGCCAGTGGCCGTTCACCGAGGGCGCGGCCTTCGGCGCCACCCGGAACCCGTGGAACACCGGGCACACCCCGGGCGGTTCGTCCGGTGGCTCCGCTGCGGCCGTGGCCGCCGGACTCGTCCCCGCCGCGCTCGGCTCGGACGGAGCCGGCTCCGTCCGCATCCCCGCCGCGTGGACCCATCTCATCGGCATCAAACCGCAGCGCGGCAGGATCTCCACGCACCCCCACAGCGACGCCTTCCAGGGCCTCACCGTCAACGGCCCCCTGGCCCGTACCGTCGCCGATGCCGCCCTCCTCCTCGACGCGGTCGCCGGACCGCACCCCGACGACCCGCACCGACCGCCCGCCGTCAGTGCCTCGGCCGCCGCCCTCCGCGACCCCGGCCGCCTGCGCATCGCGCTCGCCTGGCGGCCGCCGCTCACCCTCACCGGCGCCGGCCCGCACCCGGAGGTGCGCCGGGCCGTCACCGCACTCGCCGAGGCCCTCGCCCGCCTGGGCCACCATGTCGAGGAGGCCCGTCCCCGCTACGGGCTGATCGGCCTCGCCTTCGTCCCCCGCGCCACCACCGGGATCGCCGAATTCGCCGCCCGCCACCCCGACCCGGCCCTCCTGGACCCGCGCACCCGCAGCGCCCTGCGCACCGGCACCCGTCTCGGCGGCCGGGTCGTCCGGGCGGCCCGCGCCCGCGAAGTGCGCCAGCACCGCAGGATCGGCGCCCTCTTCGACGCGTCCGGGCGCGGATTCGACGTACTGCTCACCCCGACCACCGCCGCCCCGCCGCCCCGCATCGGCACCTTCGACCGGCTGAGCGCCTGGCGCACCGACCTCACGATGGCCGCGGCCTGCCCGTACGCCTGGCCCTGGAACGTCCTGGGCTGGCCCGGCATCAACGTCCCGGCCGGGTTCACCCGCGACGGCCTGCCCCTCGGCGCCCAGCTCCTGGGGCCCTCCCGCAGCGAGGAGCGGCTGATCGCTCTCGCCGCCCAACTGGAGGACGACCGGCGCTGGTTCGAGCACCGGCCGCCCGCCCCCGCGGCCCTCGGCGTCACACCCGTCCGGGAACGCTGAGCAGCCCCGCCTCGACGCGCTCGACCGCGCAGATCGCGCCGAAGGCGATCAGCTGGACCAGACAGTGATCGGTGAACGGTGGTACGCGCCGGGCATGCACATCCTCCTCGGTGATCCGGTACAGAGCGCGGGCCGCGAGCAGGGCCAGCCGGACGCCGGGCCGGTCCGCACGGTCCGGCAGCCCGCCGCCGGTCAGCGGCAGGGGTGTGACACCGTCCCAGCCCGCCACCGACTCCCGTACGAACGCGGCGTCCTCGTCGCTGAGCAGCCCCGCCCCCAGCCCCGCCGCCGTACGCAGCGCACCGAACGCCGTACCGATGGGCGTGCCGGCCGCCCACAGCGGTTCCTCGCCCTCCGTTTCGAGCAGCGGCAGTCTCTCGCCGGGAACCGGACTGCTGTCCACATCGCGGACCAGCGCACGGCCCGCCTCGCTGCCGAGGAGTTCGGAGACGTCGGCGCCCCCGGACAGCGCGGTCTCGTCCGGCAACGCGGACGTGATCCGGTTGATGAAGTGGAACGCCAGCGCGGTCCCCACGAACTCCGGTGCCTCGCGGGCCGGGAAGGGGGGCGCCGCCCGCATGTCCCGGCTCCAGGCGGCGCTCGGCGGCACCCTCGACGCCGCACCCCGCGCGGGCGGCGGCTTCGCCGTGCACGCGGAGCTGCCCCTGCCGAGGACGGCGGCGGCCGGATGAGCGACCACGGCATCGGAAGCGGCGTCGACCACCGCCTGCGGGTCGCGATCATCGACGACCAGGCGCTCATGAGGGCCGGATTCCGCGCCCTGCTGGACGCGGAGGAGGGCATCGAGGTCGTCGGTGAGGCCGCCGACGGACGCCAGGGCCTGGAACTGGTCCGTACGCACACCCCCGACATCGCCCTCCTCGACATCACGATGCCCGTGATGACCGGCATCGAGGCCACCCGCGAGATCGCCGCCGACCCCCGGCTGACCGGCGTGCACGTCGTCATCCTCACCAACTACGGACTCGACGAGTACGTCTTCGACGCCCTGCGGGCAGGCGCCGCGGGCTTCCTGCTCAAGGACACCGAACCCGCCGAGCTCCTGAAGGCGATCAGGGTCGCCGCCGGCGGTGACGCCCTTCTCTCCCCTGCCATCACCCGCCGGCTGATCGGCGAATTCGTCGCACGCCCGCCCGACCGCACCACCGCGGTCGGCCTGGACACCCTCACCCGCCGCGAACGCGAGGTCACCGCGCTGGCCGCCCGCGGTCTCACCAACGAGGAGATCGCCGTCCACATGGTGGTCAGCCCCTTCACCGCCAAGACCCATATCAGCCGCGCGATGATCAAGCTCGGTGCCCGCGACCGGGCACAGCTCGTGGTCTTCGCGTACGAGTCCGGACTGGTGGAACCCCGGCGGTGGCCGGGCGGGGCCCAGGAATCCGGCCACTGAAGGGCCGGGGAGGGGAGAACGAGTGCGGGGGCCTTGTGGAGGGAGGAGCGGTCACGGGATATCTTGATGTCAAGCAATGTTGCAGACGTGGAGCGGAGCACCCGGTGACTGACTCGACCATCATCTATACGCACACCGACGAGGCCCCTGCCCTGGCGACCTATTCGTTCCTGCCCGTCGTCGAGGCCTACGCCTCGACCGCAGGGGTCACGGTGGAGAGCCGCGACATCTCCCTGGCGGGGCGGATCATCGCCGGCTTCCCGGAGCACCTCAAGGCCGAACAGCGTATCGATGACGCACTCGCCGAGCTCGGTGAGCTGGCCAGGACTCCCGGCGCGAACATCATCAAGCTGCCGAACATCTCGGCCTCGATCCCGCAGCTCAAGGCCGCGATCGCCGAGCTCCAGGAGCAGGGCTACGCGCTTCCGGACTACCCGGACGACCCGCAGACCGACGAGGACAAGGACGTCCGCGCCCGTTACGACAAGGTCAAGGGCAGCGCGGTGAACCCCGTCCTGCGCGAGGGCAACTCCGACCGCCGCGCCCCCGCCTCCGTCAAGAACTACGCCAAGGCGCACCCGCACCGCATGGGCGCCTGGTCCGCGGACTCCAGGACGAACGTCGCGACCATGGGTGTCGACGACTTCCGTTCCACCGAGAAGTCCGCCGTCATCGCCGAGGACGGCTCGCTGCGCATCGAGCTGGTGGGCGACGACGGCACCACCACCGTGCTGCGCGAGTCCGTCCCCGTCCTCGCGGGCGAGGTCGTGGACGCGGCCGTCATGCGCGTCGCCGCGCTGCGCGAGTTCTTCACCGCACAGGTCGCCCGCGCCAAGGCCGAGGGCGTGCTGTTCTCCGTGCACCTCAAGGCCACCATGATGAAGGTCTCCGACCCGATCATCTTCGGCCACGTGGTCCGCGCCTTCTTCCCGAACACCTTCGCCAAGTACGGTGAGGCGCTCGTCGCCGCCGGACTCAGCCCGAACGACGGCCTCGGTGCCATCCTCAAGGGCCTGGACTCCGTGCCCCACCTGGGCGCCGAGATCAAGGCGTCCTTCGAGGCCGAGCTCGCCGAGGGCCCGGCCCTCGCGATGGTCGACTCCGACAAGGGCATCACCAACCTCCACGTCCCCAGCGATGTCATCGTCGACGCCTCCATGCCGGCCATGATCCGCACCTCCGGCCACATGTGGGGCCCGGACGGCAACGAGGCAGACACCCTCGCGGTCCTGCCGGACAGCAGCTACGCGGGCGTCTACCAGGTCGTCATCGACGACTGCCGCGCGCACGGCGCGTTCGACCCGTCGACCATGGGCTCCGTACCGAACGTCGGTCTGATGGCGCAGAAGGCCGAGGAGTACGGCAGCCACGACAAGACCTTCGAGATCCCCGCCACCGGTTCGGTGCGGGTGGTCGACACCAACGGCGACGTCGTGCTGGAGCAGGCCGTCGGCGCCGGTGACATCTTCCGGATGTGCCAGACCAAGGACCTGCCGATCCAGGACTGGGTCAAGCTCGCCGTCACCCGCGCCCGCGCGACCGGCAACCCGGCCGTGTTCTGGCTGGACGAGGGCCGCGCGCACGACGCCAACCTCATCGCCAAGGTCACCACCTACCTGGCCGACCACGACACCGACGGCCTCGACATCTCCATCAAGACGCCCGAGGACGCGACCGCGTACTCCCTGGAGCGCATCCGCCGCGGCGAGGACACCATCTCGGTCACCGGCAACGTGCTGCGCGACTACCTCACCGACCTGTTCCCCATCCTTGAGCTGGGCACCAGCGCGAAGATGCTCTCCGTCGTCCCGCTGATGAACGGTGGCGGACTGTTCGAGACCGGTGCCGGTGGTTCCGCGCCCAAGCACGTCCAGCAGCTCGTCAAGGAGAACTACCTGCGCTGGGACAGCCTGGGCGAGTTCCTCGCCCTCGCGGTCAGCTTCGAGCACCTGGCCACGACCACGGGCAACGCACGCGCCCAGGTCCTCGCCGACACCCTGGACCGGGCGACCGGCACCTTCCTCAACGAGGACAAGTCGCCCAGCCGCAAGCTCGGCGGGATCGACAACCGGGGCAGCCACTTCTACCTGGCGCTCTACTGGGCCCAGGAGCTGGCGGGCCAGACCGACGACGCCGCGCTCGCCGAGGCGTTCGCGCCGCTGGCCAAGACGCTGGCCGAGCAGGAGGAGACCATCGTCGCCGAGCTGATCGCGGTGCAGGGCTCGCCGGTCGACATCGGCAGCTACTACCAGCCCGACCCGGAGAAGGCCGCCGCGGTCATGCGCCCGTCCGCGACGTTCAACCAGGCGATCGCCGGCCTGGTCTGACCGTCACGGCAACGGTTTCCCCGTTCCACGCTCCCGCCCCGGTCGGCCCTGTGCCGGCCGGGGCGGTCGTGTCGGGCGGGGCGGCCATGCGGGACCGGGGCGGACCGGGTGGCTGTGCCCGGTCGGTCAGGGGTTCCCCGGGACGCGCAGACTGCGCTTTCCGTCCACCGCCGGATCCTTCGTGTTGCGCAGCGAGTCGAGGATGGCCAGACCCTGGCCCACCAGCCCCGCCGCCATGCTGTTGACGCCATCGGTCCCGTTCAGCACGGTGAGACGGGCCCCGGCCATGCCGCGCGCCGCGGCGTCGGCGAGGGCGGGCAGATTCTCCACGACCCGGTTGGCCGCGATGAGTTCCTGGTTCCCGTCGCGCAGCGAAAGGGCGCGGGCGGTGTTGGCATCAGCCTGCGCCTGCGCGAGGGTCCGTTCGGCGTAGGCACTGCCGTCCGCCGCGAACTTGGCCTGATCACGGGCGGCCTCGGCCAGCGTGCGCTGTCGGTACGCCTCCGCATCCGCCGGACGTCTTACCTCCGCTTCGAGGCGCTGCGCGGCGAGCTGGGCCTGCCGCTCGGCGAGCGCCGTCTGCTCCTCGATGACGTCGTGGGACGCCCTGGCCTGTGCCAGCGGACCCGCCTGCGCCGCACGGGCGTTGTACTGCTCCGTCTCGGCGAGGAACCCGGCCCGCTTGATGGCCGTGTCACGCTCGTACTCGGCCTTCAGCGCCGCGGCCTGCTGCTCGCGCTCACTGGCCTCCTGGTCGGCCCTCGCCTGCGCGATGCGCGCCTGGCTGGCGACCGCGGCCGCATGGGGGGCCGCGAGGTTGTTGATGTACCCGGTGGCGTCCTCGATCTCCTGGATCTGGAGCGCGTCCACCACGATGCCGAGCTTCTCCATCTCGCTGTGGCTGCCGGCCATCACTTCCTGGGCGACCCGGCTGCGTTCCCTGATGATCTGCTCGACGGTCAGTCCGCCCACGATGGAGCGGAGGTGCCCGGCGAAGATCCGGCCGACGAGTTCCTCCATCCGGTCCTGTTCCGAGAGGAAGCGCCGCGCCGCGTTGGCGATCGACACCGCGTCGTCCCCGACCTTGAACACACACACGGCGCGCACACTCAGCCTGATGCCCTGCTGGGTGACGCAGTCCTCGGCGATCTCGGCCTCCCGCAGCGCCAGGGAGAGCATGCGGGCCTTCTGTTTCACCGGCAGTACGAAACTTCCGTGGCCGGTGACGATCCGGAACTGTGTCTCCTGCGCCTGCCGCTTCGTACCGGAGATGAGCATGGCCTCATTGGGCGCGGGGACCTGCCAGAACAGCATGAGAGAACTCCTGCCGTGTTTCATGGTTCGTGGTTCGTGCGTGATTCAGGACGGCAACGGCTCGACGATCACCGAGCGTGCCGAGAGGGAGTCGACGACGATGACCCGTACGTCCCTGCCGAGCGTGGTCGCGGATGCGCACCAGGCCGCGTAGGTCTCCGAGCCGCCGCGTACGGCCACGAGTACTTCGCCCGGACCGTCCGGCGGGATCTGTACGGTCACCCGGCCGACCGCTCCGACCGGGCTCTGGGACGACTCGTCAGTGGTGCTCATGGGCCCTCACGAGGGATCGAGATCCAATGAAGTCCATCGGCCATCGCCTCCGGCCCGCACAGCGTCGAGGACGGCCGCGGCACACCAGCCGACGGCGACGATGCCCTCGATGCGTCCACGGTACTCCGCTCCGAAGGAGGCGGCGGGGGCGAAGGGACCGACCGGGGCGGCAAGGCGCTCAGTACCCGCCACCGGTCGGCCGGCCGCTGGTCGGCTGCCCGCTGGGCGATGCCGGACCGGTGACCTTCTTGCCGGCCGGATCGATCACGTACCACGTGGCGCCGAACGCCGTGGAGCCCTGCCCCTTGGTGTCACCGGCCTTGGTGTCGCCCCCGAAGTAGTACAGGGGATGACCGTTGTACGTGACTTCCTTCTTGCCGTCACCCCGTGCGGTGGTGCCCAGCAGATCCGCCTTCGCCCCCTTGCCCGCGACCGGTTCGGCGGTCACGGTGACGGGCGGCCAGGCCGCGGCACAGGTGCCCGTACAGGTGGACTTGGCGGAGGTGTCGGCCTCGAAGAGGTACAGAGTGCGGCCGTCACCGTCGACCAGGAACGTGCCCAGCGCACCGGTGGCGGTCGCCACGGTCCCGGCAGCCGGCCCCGCCGAAGCGGAAGCGGAGGCGGAGGCAGAGAAGGACAGCGATGCGGAGGGAGAGGCGGAGGCGGACGATCCGCCGCTGTCCCCGCCACCGCAGCCGGTGGCCGCGGTGGCGAAGAAGGCGACCACGGCCACCGAGGCGGCCTTCCCGGTCATGCGTTTCATCCTGGCGTCTCCTCGCCCCGGTGGCGATGGCCACAGCGGTACGTGGCCCGCACAACGCGGGCCCCGACTCCCATGACGACGCGGAATCGGGTCCGGCGCGCGCCGGGAGACGCCGTTCGGCCGTACGCGGGGGCGAAGAGCGAGGGACGAGGGGCAGGGGACGAGGGCCGCGAGGTGATGACGGCAGGGGCTACGGCACCCGCGCCGTCCACTCCGCCGTCCCGAACTTGGTGCGTACGAGTTCCTCGGCGCGCGCCATCTCCTCACCGGTCACCTTGCCGGGGGTGAGCCCGTGCCGGTTGCGGAAGGAGTCGATCATGTTGTCGATGACGATCTCGCGCGGCAGCCCCGTCTGGCGGCGCAACGGGTCGACGCGCTTCTTGGCGCTCTTGGTGCCCTTGTCGGAGAGCTTCTCCTTGCCGATCCGGAGCACTTCGAGCATCTTGTCGGCGTCGATGTCGTAGGACATGGTCACGTGGTGGAGCACCGCGCCCTCCCGGCCCACCACCCGCTTCTGCGCCGCGCCCGCGATCTTCCCGGCGTCCGTGGCGATGTCGTTCAACGGCTGGTACCAGGCCCGGATACCCATGTCGCCGAGGGCCCCGAGGACCCAGTCGTCCAGATAGGCGTAACTGTCGGCGAAGGAGAGTCCGGAGACGAGGGAGTCCGGCACGGAGAGCGAGTACGTGATGGTGTTGCCGGGCTCCACGAACATGGCGCCCCCGCCCGAGATCCGGCGCACGATGTCGACGCCGTACCGCGCGGCGGCCTCCCGGTCGACCTCGTTGCGCAGGGACTGGAAGCTGCCGATGATCACGGCGGGGGAGGCCCATTCCCAGACCCGGAGCGTCGGCGGCCGGTGGCCGGCCGCGACCTCGGCGGTGATGACCTCGTCGAGGGCCATGTGCAGGGCGGGGGACTGGGGCGCTTCGTGGATGAGCTGCCAGTCGTAGTCGCTCCACTCGGTGGCCTGGGCCAGGGCCCGGCGCACGGCGACGGCGACGCCCTCCGTGGTCAGCCCGAGCATCACCGCGGACGCGGGCAGCGCGGCGTCGATCCGGGCGGCGAGACCGGCGGTGTCGGTGTTGGCCGGGGCGCCTTCGAGGGCCGCGTCGATGGCGAGGATCGCCTCGTCGGGTTCCAGGAAGAAGTCCCCGGCCACCCGCACGTTGCGCAGCGCCCCACCCTCTACGTCCAGATCCACTACGACGAGCTTGCCGCCGGGGACCTTGTACTCACCGTGCACAGCCATGCCTCCAGTTCCACCCGACCCGCCTCGGTGCGAATCGGCGCTGATCAGGCATAACGCCACCATCGTGCGGTTTAATCCGCTCATTTCACGGCTCTGGTCCCGTCGGCCATGATCACTGAGCCTTTTCCCCCGACGGCACCCTGCCCGATCTGCCGCGCCGCCGGGGACGGCTCCTGTTCGAGGAAGCGCACGGGGGTGACCACTCGGGAGTGGAGGAGGATGTCGAACCAGTCGGCCAACGACCCACCGGAGAGACGGTCGGCGGCGTTGTCGGCCGGGTCGTAGACGGGACCGATCACGCGCGTCCTCGCCGGAGCGTCGAGCCATGCCCGTACCGCGGCGGGGGCGTCATCGCGCAGGTCCAGGAGATAGGTGTCCAGGCCGGCGCTGCCCAGGACGGCGTCGGCGAACTCCGCTGGGGGAGCGGGAACGGGGTACGGAGCCATGCCGTGGTGGAACGTCAGGCCGATGCTCAGGTAACCCGATCCGAAGTACTCGCGCATATGACCGCCCGCGTTCCGGTGCGTCACCGGCGGCGACGTGGGGCAGGTGGTGCGCGCGTCGCCGTTGGCGGTGTGGGCGAGGCCGCCCAAGTAGACGATCCTGTCGCCGGAATGTTCGTGCCACCGCCTCACACTCTCGGCCAGCTCCCGGTCGATTCCGGCGCGGTCGTCGGGCCGGGGCGTCCGGGAGCTGCCGAGGTCCTCGGTGAACCGGACCGGGTCGTCGGGGTTGCGTCGGTTGTAGGAGCGCATCCATCGGACGAGGTCGAGCATCTCCTCGGTCCGCCAGAACGACCGTGCGCCGGACAGCGATGCCTCCGGGTTTCCCGTACCGCTTCCGATGTACTCGGCGAGTCCGACCCTCGCCGCGTCGTCGCCTTCCAAGGCCAGTGAGCGGAACCCCAGGTCCTCGACGAGGAGCCGGACGGTCCTGTGCGCGAGAGCGGACAGTTCGTGGGACTGGCGGGTCGAGGCACCGATGGCGACGACCTCGGCGTCACCGATGAGGCCCGCCAGAGGCGAGAGATCGGTCAGCGGCGCCTCAGGGTCCAGGGTGGTGAGAGGGTGGGCGTGCTGCCTGATCCACTGAGTCACTGTCTCGGTCATCACGAGCCCTCCTCGATCGGCATGATCCGTTCCGGCGGCGGCCAACGCCGCCTGAGGAGCAGCCTCATACGTGAACCGTGGTCGAGGTCAAACGGTCTTGTCGGCGAAGCCCCGTCCGGTTGCCGAGTGCCCCGGCAGGGAGACCGGACCGACTCGCGGCACCGGACGGGCGCCGTACGCGGAGCACCTGCGGAGCAACGGTCGGAGCGCCTGTCGCGGACGCCTGTCAGAGGCACCTGTCAGGATCGGTGCGTCACATACACCGGGAGAGCTGCCATCGCGGGGAGGAAGCCAGGTGACGGAGACGGGTGACAGGGACGACGGACCGTCGGGAGAGGCCGGGAGCCGGTCCGTGCTGGGACACGTTCCGACAGCTGCATCGTTGCTCGCGGCGGCCGGGAAATCGGCCGTCGTCGGTCCTTCGGCGGTGATGGTTTCGTACGTCGACGCGCGGATGGTCCGGGCGAGCACAGGGGAGTTCGGGTGGCTGTTCGGCACCGAGTTCTGGCTCATGGTGCTGATACTCGCCGGGCTGCGCGTCCAGGGCTGGACCGAGGACGACGACCGCTGGGTGGGCGGGTTCGTCCTGGGAGTCCTTGTCGCGGGGCTCGTAGCGGGTCCGCTCCTCCTGTTCCACGGAGCCCTCGTCGCGCTGGCGGCGGTGCCCGGCGTGGTCCTGGTGGCGGCATGGGGGTGGGCGGTGGCCCGGAGACGCGAATTCGAAGCCAACCGCTGGGGTCCCAGGGGCCGTTGACGCCCCAGGGTCGCGGTCGCCCACCCGTCGGCTGCCGTGATAGCCGGCAGCGCCCATGCCCTTTTGCGTGCGCCCTGCCGCGAAGGGCGCACGCCTTCTACGTCTCCAGCGGCTCGGCGATCCCGCGAGCCGCGTCCCGGGCCGGTCGGCCGACGCCGATCACCACCACCCGCGCGTGCGGTGTCATGAACCCAAGGGTGCCGGGGCGAACTTCTCGCGCCAGGCGAGGGACACGTACACCAGCGCGATCAGGACCGGGACCTCGATCAACGGGCCGACCACGCCGGAGAGCGCCTGGCCTGAGGTGACACCGAAGGTGGCGATGGCGACCGCGATGGCGAGTTCGAAGTTGTTCCCGGCGGCGGTGAACGCGAGCGTCGCGGTGCGGTCGTAGGCGAGACCGATCGCCTTGCCGAGGAAGAAGGTGCCGACGAACATGATCGCGAAGTACACGAGCAACGGCAGCGCGATGCGGGCGACGTCCAGGGGCTGGGAGGTGATCGTCCTGCCCTGGAGCGCGAAGAGGATGACGATCGTGAAGAGCAGGCCGTAGAGCGCCCAGGGCCCGATCTTCGGCAGGAACCTCGCCTCGTACGGTTCGCGGCCCATTCTCTTCTCGCCGATGCGGCGGGTGAGGAAGCCGGCGACCAGGGGCACACCGAGGAAGACGACGACGTTCAGCGCGATCTTCCACATCGAGATGTCGAGGCGCTGTCCGTCACCCAGACCGAGCCATCCGGGCAGCAGGTCGAGGTAGAGCCAGCCGAGCAGGCCGAACGCGATGACCTGGAAGACGGAGTTGAGGGCGACGAGGACGGCGGCGGCCTCACGGTCGCCGCAGGCGAGGTCGTTCCAGATGATGACCATCGCGATGCAGCGCGCCAGGCCGACGATGATCAGGCCCGTGCGGTACTCGGGCAGGTCGGGAAGGAAGATCCAGGCCAGCGCGAACATGACGGCCGGGCCGATGATCCAGTTGATGACCAGCGAGGAGATCATGAGCTTGCGGTCGCCGGTGACGGCGTCGAGCCTGTCGTAGCGGACCTTGGCCAGGACCGGGTACATCATGATCAGCAGCCCGACCGCGATGGGCAGGGAGATGCCGCCGATCTCCACCTTCGCCAGTGCGTCGTCGAGGCCGGGGACGAGCCGTCCCAGGCCGAGGCCGAGGGCCATGGCGAGGAGTATCCAGACGGCGAGGAAACGGTCGAGCGTCGACAGCTTCCGGACGACCGGTGTATCCGTGCCGGTCGCGGGTGCTTGCGCGGCGGTCACGGACAGGCCCTCCTGTTCTCTGCTGCGGTACGGGCGGAATCGGCCAACTCGGCGAACTGGCCCGCGAGCCGGGCGATGACATCGGGGCGGAGCCTGTAGTAGGTGAAGCGGCCGCACGGTTCCGTCTCCACGACCCCGGCCTCCCGCAGCACTCTCAGGTGGTTGGAGAGATTGGTCTGTCTGGCGCCCGTCTCCTCGACCAGGTGGGTGGTGCACAGCGTCTCGCGGGCGAGCAGGGTCACGATCCGGAGCCGGAGTGGATCGCCCAGCACCCGCATCAGTTCAGTGTCGACTGACGTCATCATGGGCTGATATTCTCACATCACTGACCACTGATGCCATTGGGTACTGATATCACCTGCTCCTGATGTCTTTGTTTCGTCTGGTTTGTTCGTTTCGTTCGTGAGACAAGAGAGACCTCCTGATGTCCGAGAAGCCCTCTGTGCTCTTCGTCTGTGTCCACAACGCCGGCCGTTCCCAGATGGCCGCCGCGTGGCTGTCCCACCTCGCCGGGGACCGCGTGGAGGTGCGCTCCGCCGGATCCGACCCCGGCGACGCGGTCAACCCCGCGGCCGTCGAGGCCATGGCGGAAGTCGGCATCGACATCTCCGCCGGGATCCCGAAGTTCCTCACCGTCGACGCCGTCAAGGAGTCGGACGTCTGCGTCACGATGGGGTGCGGTGACACCTGCCCGGTCTTTCCCGGCAAGCGCTACCTCGACTGGCGGCTGGAGGACCCGGCCGGGCAGGGCCTCGCGGCCGTGCGGCCCATTCGTGACGAGATCAAGGCCATGGTCGAGGGTCTGATCCGAGAGATCGCGCCGGAGCCGGCCACGTGAGTGCCGGGACGGTCCGGCGGAACGGCGCCCGAAGTCCCGCTTGACCTCAACTGCGGTTGGGTTTCTAGCGTGTTGTTCCACCGCAGAAGCCGTGGCGGAACCGGCCGGGGGGCCGGGCCGCCACAACCGGAGAGAGGGTAATTGATGACGACTGCCTCGCAGGACACCGATGCCCGGCCGAACGTGACCGTGATCGGCCTGGGTGAGATGGGATCAGCCCTCGCCGGCGCCTTCCTGGCCGGCGGGCACCGCACCACGGTGTGGAACCGTACGCCGGAGAAGGCCGACCCCGTGGTCGCCGCGGGAGCCGTGCGTACCGGGACCGTACGGGACGCCGTCGCGGCGAGCCCGCTCGTGGTCGTCAGCGTGCAGGGCAATGCCGCGGCCCGCGAGGTTCTGGAAGCGGCGGGGGACGCGCTGGCTGGCCGCGCCGTGGTCAACCTCACGGACGGGACGTCGGACGAGGCCAGGGCCGTGGCGGAGTGGGTGGAGGGTCAGGGCGCGCGGTACCTCCATGGGCAGATCATGACGATCGCTCCGGGCATCGGAGGCGCGGACACGGTGATCTTCTACGGTGGCTCCGGCGCCGTGTTCGACCAATGGCGGCCGACGCTCGGGCTGCTCGGCGGCCGGAGCACCCTGGTCTCCGCGGACGCCGGTGTACCGACGCTGTACGGGATGGCCGTGCACGGCACCATGTGGGGCGCACTCAACGGCTTCCTGCACGCTGCCGCCCTGCTGACCAGCGAGGGCATCGAGGTGAAGCGGTTCCTGGACGATGCCGGGCCGTCCGTCGCCGCGCTTCTGGCATCCTTCCCGGTGCTCGCCGACGAGGTGGATCGCGGTACGTACGCGACGGAGTTCGGTTCGCTCCAGCACCACCGGCCCTCCGTCGAGGACCTGGTCCGCGAAAGCGAGGCGCGGCACATCGACACCGTATTCCCCAGCTACACGCTCAGCCTCGTGGAGCGGGCCCTCGCGGACGGTCACGCCGACGACAGCTACTCACGTCTGATCGAACACTTCAGGAAGCCGCGGTCCTGATTCCGAACGGTCCGGCCAACTGGACGTGCCCATCGAGGGGTTGACCCGGCACCGCACCGGCCTCGGACGAGGCTGCCCGCGACACTGGCACCGGCCCCGGAAGCGGCGCCCCGCGACCGCGAGCCGACGCGCCCGGGCCGCCGTCCGCAGCACGCGCGCCACAGCCGTGGCACGGCCATCCCTCCAGCAGCCCCTGGGGGTCACGGATCTGACACCGTGGCCCCCAGGGGCCCACCACGCCGCAGCCGCGGTCAGCCGAACTGGCCCGGCTGGTAGTCGCCGGCCGGCTGCTGGACGATGACGTTCAGCCGGTTGAAGGCGTTGATGAGGGCGATGAGAGCCACCAGGGCGGCCAGTTGGTCCTCGTCGTAGTGCTCGGCGGCGTTCGCCCAGGCTTCGTCGGTGACTCCACCGGCGGCGTCGGCGATGCGGGTGCCCTGCTCGGTCAGTTCCAGGGCGGCCCGCTCGGCCTCGGTGAAGACCTTGGCCTCCCGCCAGACCGCGATCAGGTTGAGGCGCACCGACTTCTCACCGGCGTGTGTGGCTTCCTTGGTGTGCATGTCGGTGCAGAATCCGCAGCCGTTGATCTGGCTGGCGCGGATCTTCACCAGCTCCTGCGTCACGGCCGGCAGCGTCGAGTCCGTCACGGCCTTGCCCGCCGAGACGATGTGCTTCGTGAGTCTGGCGGCGACGGGGTTGCCGAGGAGGTTGAGACGGGCGTTCATGGTGATCTCCTTGCCGTTTCGACGGTTACACAGACATGACGAAACGGCCCCGCCGAATGTGACAACGGGACGAGCCGCACGAGGGCGACGTGCCTCTCCTGCGGGAGGGAGTGCTCAGCGCTGTGACGCCAGCATCTGTCCCATGGCGGCGAGCACGGACGGCTCGACGCGGTAGTAGACCCAGGTGCCGCGTCGTTCCGAGGAGAGCAGCCCGGCCTCTTTGAGCTTCTTGAGGTGGTGGGAGACGGTCGGCTGGGAGACGCCCACATCGGAGATGTCGCACACGCACGCCTCGCCGCCGTCGTGCGAGGCGACCAGTGAGAACAGCCGCAGCCGCACCGGGTCGCCCAGCGCCTTGAACATCGCGGCCGTGCGTACGGCCTCCTCGGCGGTCAGGGCCCGCTCGGTCAGGGGCGGGCAGCACGGAACGACCTCGGACTCCGTCAGCGGCGACACCTTCGCATTCGACATGTGTCTATGTTGGCACATGTCGAAGCAGGGGAACCGGTGAGATCGCGGTTGCCGCCGAGAACGCGGATGCCGCCGTCCTGCCCGCCGTGTGTCCCTCCACGGTGTCCGGTAATGGGTCGGGGCCGCGCGGTGGGTTTCACCGTGCGGCCCCGGGGTGCTAGCCCGCGCGCTGTGTGTTGCGCGCTGCGTGTTGTGCTGTGTGGGGGTCAGCTCTTGCGGGTGTTGATCTCTTCGGTGAGCTGGGGGACGACGTCGAAGAGGTCGCCGACGACGCCGTAGTCGACGAGGTCGAAGATCGGGGCCTCGGCGTCCTTGTTGATCGCGACGATCGTCTTGGACGTCTGCATCCCGGCCCGGTGCTGGATCGCGCCGGAGATCCCGGACGCGATGTACAGCTGAGGGGAGACCGACTTGCCGGTCTGCCCGACCTGGCTGGAGTGCGGATACCACCCGGCGTCGACCGCGGCACGCGAGGCACCGACCGCCGCGCCCAGGGAGTCCGCGAGCGCCTCGATCAGCGGGAAGTTCTCCGCACCGTTGACCCCGCGCCCGCCCGACACCACGATCGCGGCCTCGGTCAGCTCCGGACGGCCCGTCGACTCACGCGGCGTACGCGACACGACCCGCGCCGCGTTCTCCGTACCCGAGAACACCACCGCGAGATCCTCCAGGGCACCCGCGGCCCCGGCCGGCTCCACCGGCGCCGAGTTCGGCTTCACCGTGATCACCGCGACACCCCGCACCACCCGCGACCGCGTCGTGAACGACGCCGCGAACGCGGACTGCGTCGCGACGGGACCCGACTCACCCGCCTCCACATCCACCGCGTCCGTGATGATCCCCGAACCCGTCCGCACCGCCAGACGCGCCGCGATCTCCTTCGTCTCCGCCGACGACGGAAGCAGCACCGCGACCGGCGACACCGCGTCGAACGCCGCCCGCAGCGCATCGACCTTCGGCACCACCAGATACTCCGCGAACTCCGGCCCCTCCACCGCCAGCACCCGCACCGCACCGTGCGAACCCAGCACACCGGCCGTCTCCCGCGCACCGGCACCCACCGCGACAGCCACCGGATCACCCAGACGCCGCGCCAGCGTCAGCAGCTCCAGCGTGGGCTTGCGGACGGCACCGTCCACATGATCGACATAGACAAGAACTTCAGCCATGGGACTTCAATCTCCTGCGAAACGAAACGAAAAGGGCAATCACGAACTGAACGGAACAGCGGACCCGGAACGCGGGCCTCAGATGAACTTCTGGCCCGCGAGGAACTCGGCCAGCCGCCTGCCGCCCTCGCCCTCGTCCTTCACGATCGTGCCCGCCGTACGCGCCGGACGCTCGGCCACCGCGTCCACCACCGTCCACGCACCCGCCAGACCGACCTCACCCGCATCGATCCCCAGATCATCCAGATCCAGCGACTCGACCGGCTTCTTCTTCGCCGCCATGATCCCCTTGAACGACGGATACCGCGCCTCGCCCGACTGGTCCGTCACCGACACCACCGCCGGCAACGACGCCTCCAGCACCTCACTGGCCGTGTCACCGTCCCGCCGCCCCGTCACCACACCACCGGCCACCGACACCTCCGACAGCAACGACACCTGAGCCACCCCCAGCCGCTCCGCGAGCAACGCCGGCAGCACACCCATCGTGCCGTCCGTCGACGCCATCCCACAGATCACCAGATCGAACCCGGCACCCCCGACCGCCTTCGCCAGCACCAGCGACGTCCCCATCGCATCCGAACCGTGCAGACCCTCGTCCTCCACATGCACAGCCTTGTCCGCACCCATCGACAACGCCTTGCGCAACGCGTCCTTCGCGTCCTCGGGACCCACCGTCAGCACGGTCACCTCAGCCCCGTCCACCCCGTCCGCGATCCGCAACGCCTGCTCGACCGCATACTCGTCCAGCTCCGACAACAGACCATCGACATCCTCACGGTCCACCGTCAGGTCATCGGCGAAACGCCGGTCACCGGTCGCGTCGGGCACATACTTCACACAGACAACGATCCTCAAGCTCACGCCGGCTCTCCTACCTGGGTGTGGTTCGTAGTAACGAGATTATGGCACTCAGTACCCTCTGTAAAGGTACCTAGTGCCAAAGCTGTCCTTGCGGTGCTACGTTTCGCCGCATGACCGAGGCGCGCAGACCAGAGAAGAAGGCCCCCATGCGGGAGGTGCTCGCCCAGGCGGCCTTTCAGCTCTTTCTGGAGCGCGGTTTCGAGCAGACCACGGTGGACGACATCGTGGCGCGGGCCGGGGTCGGGCGCCGGTCGTTCTTCCGCTATTTCCCCTCCAAGGAGGACGCGGTCTTCCCCGACCACGAAAGCTGTCTCGCCGAGGTGACCGCCTTTCTGGCCACCGTCGACGACAGTGACCCGGTGGCTGCCGTGTGCGACGCCGCCCGGATCGTGCTGCGCATGTATTCCGTCAACCCCCAGTTCTCCGTGCAGCGTTACCGGCTCACCCGTGAGGTACCCGGTCTGCGTACGTACGAACTCTCCGTGGTGCGGCGCTACGAGCAGGCGCTGGCCGGCCATCTGCGGGGCCGGTTCGGTGAGACGGGGGACGAGGCGCTGCGCGCCGAGGTGATCGCCGCTTCGGTGGTCGCCGCGCACAACAACGGGCTGCGGCTGTGGCTGCGTTCGGGTGGTGCGGGTGATCCCGAGGCTGCCGTGGACCACGCCCTGGGCATGGTGCGGGATGTGTGGGGGAGTGGTGTCGAGCGTCCCGTGCCGGCCCGGGCGGTGGCGTCCGGCGGCAACGAGGTCATCGTCATGGTCGCCCCCAAGGGCACCCCGATGTGGCGCGTCGTGCAGCAGATCGAGTCGGTCGTGGGCCAGGGTTCGGCCGAAAAGTAGGCACTCAGTGCCTTTACCTCTCGGCACTCAGTGCCATATGGTGCGGACGCGCCGACATCGAGGTGCGGCGCGTCCGAGCCGAGCGCAGGGGGTAGAGCCGTGTCCCAGACAGGAATTGGCACCGTCCGGAGCGCGCACGAAGAGTGCGGCCTCTCCTACCACCGCTGCCGCTGGTGCGGCACCGCCTCCTTCCGGCGGCTGCTGTGCCCGGTGTGCGCGTCGAGCGATCTGGAGCCCGAACGCGGCACCGGACACGGGGTCGTCGTACGGAGCGCGGTGGTGCACCGCTACACGGAAGCGGCGCGCAACGAGTCCCTCGTGCGGTTCTCCGAAGGGTTCGTGTTCCGCTGCCGTGTCGTGGGCGTCGCTCCGCACCTGGTGGCGGCCGGTGCGCGGGTGCGGCCCGTGGCCGGAGTCGACCCGGACGAGGGCGACGTGGTCTTCGAGCTCTGTGAACCGCCCGTCCTCAACGCCTGGACCTGACGCCTCAAGAACACCTGAACCTGACGCCCGAGCCGAGGCTCAGCTGAGTTGAGCGCCGAGCCCAGTCGAGCGCCGAGCCCAGCTGGGCAACGAGCCCAGCCGGGCAGCGAGCCCGTCCGCCCCACCCCGCCCGGCTCGGGGTGCCCGTCGTGCGTGGCGGCCGTTCCTCAGGCTGCCAGCTTCTTGACCAGCTCGGCGGCCAGCGGAGCGGAGGACGCCGGGTTCTGTCCCGTGAGCAGGTTGCGGTCGACGATGACGAACGGGGCCCACGGCTCGCTCTCCTGGAAGTCGGCGCCGATCTCCACGAGGCGGTCCTGGAGCAGCCACTTGGCCTTGTCGGCCAGACCGGCCTGGCGCTCCTCGGCGTTGGTGAAGCCGGTGAGCCGGTATCCGGCGAACGCGTTGACGCCGTCGGACCCGGTGGCGGCGAGCAGCGCGGCCGGTGCGTGGCAGACGACACCGAGCGGCTTGCCGGATGCCAGGGCCTCGGTGAGCAGCCTCCCGGAGTCGGCGTTGACCGCGAGGTCCTCCATGGGCCCGTGACCGCCGGGGTAGAAGACGGCGTCGTACGCGTCGAGGTCCACACCCTCCAGTGCGATCGGCCTGCGCAGCTCGGTGAACGCGTCGAGTCCCGCGGCGACGCGGTCGGCCCCCTCCTGGCCGCCATTGACCTCAGGGGCGAGGCTGCCCCGGTCCACGGTCGGGACGACCCCGCCGGGGGTGGCGACGACGACCTCGTGGCCGGCGGCCTTGAAGGCCTCGTACGGAGCGACGGCTTCCTCGGCCCAGAAGCCGGTCGGGTGCTTGGTTCCGTCGGCCAGTGTCCAGTGGTCGGCACCGGTCACCACGAAAAGGATCTTTGCCATGTCACATGTCTCCGAAGGTCGGGTCGCTGATGCCTCCGACCGTAGGCCGGGCGACCCATAGGTCTCCAATAGGCTTGCCTCTATGAGAAATAAGGAATCCAATGGGTTGGCGGGACTGGGCCGGACAGCCGCAGTACCCGGCCGTCCGGCGGACCTGAATCTCCTGCGCACCTTCCTCGCCGTCCATCGGTCCGGATCGTTCACCGCCGCCGCGCGCCTGCTCGGCCTGTCGCAGCCGACGGTCACCACACAGATCCGGTCCCTGGAGCGGCAGCTGGGCCGCGAGCTGTTCGAGCGGCTGCCGCGCGGTGTCGCCGCCTCGCCCTTCGCCGACGAACTCGCCGCCAGGGTCGACGCCCCGCTCGACGCCCTCGCCGCGGTGGCGGGCGGCGGCCTCGGCTCGACGGACGAGGAGTTCCCGGCCGAGCCCGTACATCTGGCGGGCCCGGCCGAGGCGATGTGCGTGCAGGTGCTGCCCGCGCTGGCGTCCCTGGTGGCCGACGGCGTACGGCTGCGGGTGGTCACCGGCCTCACCGACCCGCTCCTGGACGAGTTGCGCGCGGGCCGCCACGACCTGGTCATCGCCACCGCCCGGCCGCGCGGGCGGGCGCTGGCGTCGGTGCCGCTGATGGACGAGGAGTTCGTGCTGGTGGCCGCGCCCGTCTGGGCGGCACGCACGGGCGGCCCGGCGCGGATCGCCGCCGAAGGCCCCGCCGTGCTGCACGGCGTCCCGCTGGTCACGTACGCCGAGGACCTGCCCATCGCCCGCCGCTACTGGCGCCATGTCTTCGGCGGGCGTCTCAGCGGTCGGGCCGCTCTTACCGTCCCCGACCTGCGCGGTGTTCTGTCGGCCGTCACGGCGGGGGCGGGCTTCACGGTGCTGCCCCGCTATCTCTGCCGGGCCGAACTGGCCTCGGGCGCCCTCGTCGCACTGCACGAGCCCGCGGACCCCCCGCTCAACACCGCGTACCTGGTCCAGCGCCCCGGCTCCACCGCCAACCCCGATGTCGCCCGCGTCCGTGACCACCTGGTGCGAGCCGCCCGCGCCTGGTGATCCGCGGCCCCGACCCTGCGGCCCCGGTCCGTAGCCCCGGTCCACCGTGGCCCCGGCCGTAACCCCGCTGGTCCACCGCCGCTCCGGCCCGTAGCCGCGGTCCACGGCTCCGATCCCGCGGCCCCGGCGCGCAGCTCCGGTCCACGGCTCCGATTCGCGGGCTCCGTTATCCGATCGTCAGGAAAATCCTGTCCGCTATGTGGGCGGAACTCTTGCCTTGCGGACTGTATGCGAAATACGGTCTGCGATATTCCCTTGATCACCCCTGGCGGGAGGTAGGCCCTCGTGCGCCGAAAAGCGGTTGCCCTGGTGGCAGTTGCGTTGGTGTCCCTCACCTCGGGCTGCGCGTCGTTGCAGTCCTCGGCGACCGAGGTCGGCGGTGTACGGAAGACCGATGACCGGTCCGTACGCGACGGCGGGACACTCACCGTGGCTCTCAACTCCGACCCGGACAAACTGGACCCCACCCTTGCCCAGACCCTCGTGGGCCGCACGGTCTTCGCCGGTATGTGCGAGAAGCTCTACGACATCGACGCGGACGGCACCGTGGTGCCGCAGCTCGCCGCCGCGCTGCCCGATGTCTCGGCCGACGGCCGCACCGTCACCCTGCGGGTGCGCCCCGGCCTGACGTTCAGCGACGGAACCCGGCTCGACGCGAAGGCGGTCGTCACCTCGCTGCTGCGCCACCGCGACCTCCCCGGATCGGCGCGCGGTACCGAGCTGGCCCCGGTCCGCACGGCGCTGGCCACCGGACCGCTCACCGTCCGCATGGTCCTCGACCACCCCTACGTACCCCTCACCGGTGTGCTCGCCGACCGGGCCGGGATGGTGATGTCACCGACCGCGCTCAAGAAGTACGGGAAGGACTTCACCAACCACCCCTCCTGCGTCGGCCCCTTCCGCTTCGTCGAGCGCGTCGGCGGCGACCGGATCGTGCTCAAGAAGGACCCGCACTACTACGACGCCGGCAAGGTCCACCTGGACGGCGTCGTCTACAAACCCATCCCCGACGGCAATGTCCGCCTCGCCAACCTGCGCTCCGGCGACCTCCAGATCGGCGACCAGATGGGGCCCGTCGACGTACGGAGCGCGCTGACCGAGCCGAAGCTCCAGCTGTTCAACTCACCCTCCCTCGGCTACCAGGGCATCGGCCTCAACGTCGGCAATGTGAACGGCCTCGGACAGAAGCCCGGGAAACTCGACACCCCGCTCGCCAGGGACGTCCGCGTCAGGGAAGCCTTCGAGCTCGCCATCGACCGCGACCTGATCAACAGGGTCGTCTTCCAGGGCATGTACGAACCGGCCTGCGGCCCGATCTCCCCGCAGTCCGCCATCGCCCCCGGCATCGAACCGGAGGACTGCCCCCGGCGCGATGTCGCCAAGGCCAGGAAGCTGCTGAAGGACGCCGGGGTGAAGACCCCGGTCAGGATCGAGCTGAAGACCTCCACCACCCCCGAACAGGGACGCGTCGGCCAGGTCCTCCAGGCCATGGTCAAGGAGGCGGGCTTCGAGCTGACGCTGCGGCCCACCGAGTACGCCACCATGCTCGCGGAGACCGACGCCGGTGACTACGACGTCTTCACCAGCGGCTGGTCCGGCCGGCTCGACCCGGACGGCAACGTCTCCAACTTCCTCAAGACCGCGGGCGCCATGAACGCCTACGGACTCGGTGACCCGGAGATCGACCGGCTGATCGCCCAGGGGCGCACCGTCGCCGACCCGGCCCGGCGCACCGGGATCTACAACGAACTCACCCGTCGCGTCCAGGACGCCCACGCGATGATCTACCTCTACCGGCAGAAGAACTACGTCGTCGCCACCAAGGACGTCGCGGGCATCCGCGTCTACGGCGACGGACTGGTCCGGGTCAAGACTGCGGGGTACACCCGATGACGAAATACCTGCTGACGCGCCTGCGGCAGTCCCTCATCACCCTCTTCCTCGTCAGCATCGTGGTCTTCGCCGGAATCCGGGCGCTGCCCGGCGACCCGGCGCTCGCCCTGGCCGGGGAGGAGCGCAGCCCCGAGGCGCTCGCCGCGATCCGCGAGAGCTACGGACTGAACGACAACGTCGTGGTCCAGTACGGACGGTTCATCGGCCACGCCCTCACCGGAGACCTCGGCACCTCCTCCCGTACCGGACTCCCGGTCGCCGACGCCATCGCACAGGCCCTGCCCGTCACCCTGGAACTGGCCGCGCTCTCCCTGCTCCTGGCCATCGTCGTCGGCATCGGCGCCGGAGTCGTCGCCGCCGTACGGCGCGGGAAGCCGGAGGAGTGGGTCGCCAACGCCATCGCGCTGATCGGCCTCTCCATCCCGACCTTCTGGCTCGGCATCGTGCTCGTCCTCGGATTCGCCATCGCCGTCCCCGTGTTCGCCGCTTCGGGATACGTCCCCTTCGGCACCGATCCGATCGACAACCTGCGCCGCATGGTGCTGCCCGCGATCGTGCTCGGCTCAGGGCTCGCCGCGGTCGTGATGCGGCAGACCCGCGCCGCGATGCTCGACTCGCTCTCCGCCGACTACGTCCGCACCGCCCGCGCCAAGGGTCTGTCCAGGCGCTCCGTCATCGGCGGACACGCGCTGCGCAACTCGCTCGTCACCGTGGTGACCGTGCTCGGCCTCCAGCTCGGCCATCTGATCTCCGGCGCCGTCGTCACCGAGCAGATCTTCGTCCTGCCCGGCTTCGGCAAGCTCACCATCGACGCCGTCTTCACCCGTGACTACGCGACGCTCCAGGCCGTGGTGCTCTGCACCTCCGCCGCGTACATCCTCATCAATCTGCTGGTCGACGTGGTCTATTCGGTCATCGACCCGCGCATCCGGCTCGGAGGTGCCCGGTGACCACAGCGACCCCAGAGACCTCGGCGCTCCCCACGCCGCCACCGGTCACCGAGCGCAGGAGGCGGGGCGGCGGCAAACTCCGCGCCCTGCGGCGCAACCGGCTCGCCCTCACCGGCGCGGTCATCGCCGCCGTCTTCATCCTCGCCGCCCTGTTCGCCCCGCTCATCGCCCCGTACGACCCGGCGCAGCCCGACTTCGGGAACGTACTCGCCGAACCCAGCTGGGCGCACTGGCTGGGCACCGACGACCTCGGCCGCGACCAGCTCTCCCGCATCGTCCACGGCGCCCGCGCCTCCATGCAGGTCGGCCTGGTCGCCGTGGTGCTGGCCTTCGTCGTCGGCGTACCGCTGGGACTGCTCGGCGGCTACTACGGCCGGTTCGCGGACAGTGCGGTGTCACGCCTCACCGACACCATGCTGGCGTTCCCGTTCCTGGTGCTCGCCGTCGGACTCGCCGCGATCCTCGGCCCGTCGCTGACCAACGCGACCATCGCCATCGGCATCTCCCAGATCCCCGCCGTCATCCGCATCACCCGGGCCGAGACCCTGCGGCTCAAGCATGTGGACTACGTGGGCGCGGCCATCGTCAACGGCGGCGGCGACGCCACCGTGCTCTTCCGGCACATCCTGCCCAACGCCACCTCCGCCCTGATCGTCCAGGCCACGGTCGGCATCCCCGCCGCGATCATCGGTGAGGCGCTGCTGAGCTTCCTCGGCCTCGGCGTCCAGCCGCCCGATCCCTCGCTCGGCGTGATGCTCTCCGGGGCCCAGTCCTTCCTGGCCCCCGCGCCCTGGCTGGCCGTCTTCCCGGGCCTGGCGATCGTCGCGGCGACCCTCGCCTTCAACCTGCTCGGCGACGGGCTGCGTGACGTCCTCGACCCCCGTGGAGGGACCCGATGACCGAGACCCTTCCCGAGACCGTACGGAGCCCACAGCCCGGACCCGTCCTGAGCGTGCGCGACCTCTCGGTCTCCTTCCGCTCCGACACCCGCACCGTGCACGCCGTCGACGGGGTCTCCTACGACCTCGCACCCGGTGAAGTCCTCGCCGTGGTGGGGGAGTCGGGCTGCGGCAAGTCCGTCACCTCGATGGCGACCATGGGACTGCTCCCGCCCACCGCCCGCGTCGGCGGATCGATCAGGCTCGGCGGGCGCGAACTGGTCGGCGCACCGGAGAGGGAACTCCAGAGGATCCGCGGCAAGGACATCGCGATGATCTTCCAGGAACCGATGACCTCGCTGAACCCGGTCCTCACCATCGGCCGGCAGATCGGCGAAGTGCTGCGCCGGCACCAGGGACTGAGCAAGAGGGAGGCCAAGGCGCGCGCCGTGGACCTCCTCGAACTGGTCGGCATCCCCGCCCCGTCCCGCCGCGTCGACGAATACCCGCACCAGCTGTCCGGCGGCATGCGCCAGCGCGTCATGATCGCCATCGCCGTGGCCTGCGACCCGTCCGTCCTCATCGCCGACGAGCCGACGACCGCGCTCGACGTCACGGTGCAGGCGGGCATCCTCGAAGTCCTCCAGTCACTGCGCGAACGCCTCGGCACCGCCATCGTCCTGGTCACCCACGACCTCGGTGTCGTCGCCGACGCCGCCGACCGGGTGCTCGTGATGTACGCGGGCCGCGCCGTCGAACAGGCCCCGGTCCACGACCTGTTCTCCTCCGGCCGCCACCCCTACACCCGCGGCCTGCTCGGCGCCGTGCTCCGGCCCGGCGGCGAGGGCAAACGCCGGCTCCCCGAGATCCCCGGCCTCGTGCCGAGCCTCGACAGCCAGCCCGACGCCTGCACCTTCACCCCGCGCTGTGCCCGCGCCGACGCCACGTGCACCGGGGGCCGCCCCGGCTTCCGGGCCGTCGGCCCACAGGCCGGAACGGACGCCGCGCACCGGACGGCCTGCTGGCACCCGTACGCCGCGGGCGAGGCGACCACCACCACTCTCGACGCCGGTGGAGTGACTGCCGCCGAGGCCGCGGGTGAGGTAACCGTCACCGGGGCCGCGGGAGCGGCGACCGCCGCCGAAGCTGCGGGTGCCGTGACCGCCGCCCATGACGCGCGACCCGACCAGGAGGCCGGAAAGTGACCACCGCACAGACCGTCCCCGCACCGCGCGAAAGCGGCGGAGCAGGCGAGGACACCCCTCACCCGCACCCCCCGGTGCTGGAGATCAACGCCATGGAACGGCACTTCGGGGCCTCCGGCGGCGGCACCGTCCGGGCCGTCGACGGAGTCTCGATCACCATCGGACGCGGCGAGGTCGTCGGCCTCGTCGGCGAGTCCGGCAGCGGCAAGTCGACCGTCGGCCGCTGCGCCGTACGCCTGGACGAACCCACCGCCGGAACCGTCCACATCAACGGCACGGACATCACCCACCTCTCCCGCCGCGCCCTGCGGCCCCTGCGCAAGGACTTCCACCTGGTCTTCCAGGACCCCTCGTCCTCGCTCGACCCGCGCATGACCATCGGCCAGATCATCGCCGAACCCATCAGGCTGCACCGCAGGGCACGGGGCGCGGCCGTACGGGAACGGGTCGAGCAACTGCTCGGCCAGGTCGGGCTGCGCCCCGAGCACGCCGACCGGCACCCCCACGAGCTGTCCGGCGGGCAGCGCCAGCGCATCTCGATCGCCCGAGCGCTCTCCTGCGACCCCGATCTGCTCGTCGCCGACGAACCGACCTCGGCGCTCGACGTGTCCGTCCAGGCATCCGTGCTCAACCTCCTCGCCGACCTTCAGCGCGACCGGGGCTTCGGCTGCCTGTTCATCACCCACGACCTGGCCGCCGTCGAATTCCTCGCCGACCGGATCGCCGTGATGTACCTCGGGCAGATCGTCGAACAGGCCCCGACCGCCGAGCTCTTCGCCGCCCCCAAGCACCCGTACACGCAGGCCCTGCTCTCCGCCGCCCCCGTCCCCGACCCGGTTCTCCAGCGCTCCCGCGAACGCATCGTGCTGCACGGCGAATTGCCCAGCCCGCTCGACCCGCCGCCCGGCTGCCGCTTCCACACCCGCTGCCCGCTCGCCACCGACCGGTGCTGCACCGAGATCCCCGTACTGCGTGAGATCCCCGGCGGACGGCAGGTCTCCTGCCACCTCGTGACCGACGACGGCACCGCACCCGACGCCACCGCACCGGGCGCCACCGCCTGACATCGGGCACGGACAGCCGGACAGCCGACCCGCGGTACAGACAGGACGGCCGTACAGCAGGACGGCGCGTACGTACGATCCGCACTGCAGCCTGTAGACCCGAGCACCCCAACGACCCGAGCACTCCAGAGCCCCGAGCACCCCAACGACCCGGGCACCCCAACGACCCGAGCACCCCGGGCACCCCCGAATCCCGTCCCTCAGAACCTCGCACGTCGCAGCAAGGAGCCGCATCCGTGTTCACCACCCGGCCGACCCTTCAGGGCACCTTCGGCATGGTGTCCTCCACCCACTGGCTCGCCTCGCAGTCCGCGATGGCCGTCCTGGAGGAGGGCGGCAACGCCTACGACGCGGCCGTCGCCGCCGGGTTCGTCCTGCACGTCGTCGAACCGCACCTCAACGGCCCGGCCGGTGAGGTCCCGATGATCCTGGCGCCCAAGGACGGCGCCGTACAGGTGCTGTGCGGCCAGGGCCCCGCCCCCGCGGGTGCCACCGTCGCGCACTACCGCTCCCTCGGCCTCGACCTGGTCCCCGGTACCGGACCGCTCGCCGCCGCCGTGCCGGGTGCCTTCGACGCCTGGATGCTGCTGCTGCGCGACCACGGGACCCGGACCGTCGCGGAGGTCCTGCGCTACGCGATCGGGTACGCCGAGGACGGCCACGCCCCCGTGGAGCGCATCGGCCAGACCGTGGAGACCGTCCGGGAGCTCTTCGAGACCGAGTGGCGCACCTCCGCCGACGTCTACCTCCCCGGTGGCAGGGCACCCCGGGCCGGCGAGCTGTTCCGCAACCCGGCCCTGGCCGCGACCTGGCGCCGTCTGATAGCGGAGGCCGAGGAGACCGGCGGCGAGGACCGCACCGCGCAGATCGAGGCCGCCCGCGCGATCTGGCGTACGGGCTTCATCGCCGAGGCGCTGGTCCGCCAGGCCGCCGTCCCCACCAAGGACACCAGCGGAAACCGCCACACCGGCACCCTCACCGCCGCCGACCTGGCGGGCTGGTCCGCGTCGTACGAGGCGCCGGCCACGTACGACTGGAACGGCTGGACGCTGGCCAAGGCGGCCGGCTGGAGCCAGGGCCCCGCCTTCCTCCAGCAGCTCGCCCTGCTCCCCGCCGAACTGCCCGCGTACGGCTCCGCCGACTACGTCCACCTGCTGATCGAGGGCTGCAAGCTCGCGATGGCCGACCGCGAGGCCTGGTACGGCGACGCCACCGACGTACCGCTCGACGCGCTGCTCTCCGAGCCGTACAACGCCGAGCGCCGCGCCCTGATCAGCGACACCGCGTCGCTGGAGCTGCGCCCCGGCAGCCCCGACGGCCGCACCCCGCTCCTGAGCGCGCACGCCCACGCGGTCGCCTCCGGCGAGTCCGGCTTCGACGCCCTGGGCATCCCGACGGCCGGAGTGGGCGAGCCGACCGTTGCCGGGCACGGCGCGGGCGCCGGTGAGCAGGTGGTCGCCCCGGACGGCGCCACCCGCGGCGACACCTGTCACGTCGACATCGTCGACCGCTGGGGCAACATGGTCTCGGCCACCCCCAGCGGCGGCTGGCTCCAGTCCAACCCGGTCGTGCCCGAGCTGGGCTTCCCGCTCGGCACCCGGCTCCAGATGGCCTGGCTGGAGGAGGGACTGCCGAACTCGCTGACCCCCGGCCGCCGCCCCCGCACCACGCTCACCCCGTCCCTCGCGCTGCGCGACGGCGTCCCCGTCATGGCGTTCGGCACGCCCGGCGGCGACCAGCAGGACCAGTGGCAGGTGCACTTCTTCCTCGCCGTCGCCCTGCGCGCCGAGGTCCGCGGCGGCCTCGACCTCCAGGGCGCCATCGACGCCCCGAACTGGCACAACGACAGCTTCCCCGGCTCCTTCTTCCCCCGCGGCATGCACCCGGGAAGCGTCACCGTCGAGGAGGGCATGGACCCGGAGGTGATCGGGGAACTGCGCCGCCGCGGCCATGACGTCACGGTCGGCAGCGCCTGGTCGGAGGGCCGGATGTGCGCGGTCGCCAGGGACCCGAGGACCGGCATCCTGTCCGCCGCCGCCAATCCGCGCGGGATGCAGGGATACGCGGTCGGCCGCTGACCGCCCGCCCGAGGAGTCCCCGGCGGAGCGTGCTTAGCTGGAGTCATGATCGATGACTTTCTGGCCGAGACCGCCGGGGACACCGGGCCGCTGACCGAGGTCGATGCGGCGGTCCGCGCCGCGGCCGCCGCCGAGATCATGCCGAGGTACCGGCAGCTCGCCGCGCACGAGATCATCGAGAAGAACGGCCCCCACGACCTGGTCACCACCGCCGACCGGCTCGCCGAGGAGCACCTCACCGCCTCCCTGACCAAGCTGCTGCCCGGTTCGGTCGTCGTCGGCGAGGAGGCGGTCCACGCCGACCCGGCGGTGTACGACGCGCTGGGCGGCGACGCGCCGGTGTGGATCGTCGACCCGGTCGACGGCACCCGCCAGTTCGTACGCGGGGAGACGGGCTTCTGCACACTCGTCGCGCTCGCGCACCACGGTGAGCTCCTCGCCTCCTGGACGTACGCCGCGGCACTGGACGAGATGGCCGTCGCGGTACGCGGCCGGGGAGCCACGCTCAACGGCGTGCCGATACGGTCCGGCTCGCCCGCTCCGGGTGCCGTCCTGAAGGTGGCGATGTCCCACCCCGACTACACCACCGACGCCCAGAAGCGGGCCCTCCTCGGCCTGCGCACCGACGGCATCGACGCCCGGCCCTGCGGTTCGGCCGGCCTGGAGTACCTCGCCGTGGCCCGCGGTACGTCGGACGCGGTCGCCTTCAACTGGGAGTACGCCTGGGACCACGCGGCGGGCCTGCTCCTGGTCACCGAGGCGGGCGGCACGCAGGCCACCCTGTCCGGCGCCCCCTTCCGTATCGCCGGCGGCAACGACCTGCCCTTCACCGCTGCCAGGGACGAGGCCACCGCGCGGCGCATCCTCGACGCGCTGCGCACGAGCGCCTGAGCAGAGGACGGTGC
Organism: Streptomyces sp. NBC_01237; assembly: GCF_035917275.1. Lineage (NCBI taxonomy): Bacteria > Bacillati > Actinomycetota > Actinomycetes > Kitasatosporales > Streptomycetaceae > Streptomyces > Streptomyces sp. NBC_01237. Next base: position 7,440,660 of record NZ_CP108508.1, read on the forward strand.
CGGTCCGGGGACGAGCAACCGGCCGGACCGGCCCCGTCGGACGGATGCCGGGGCCGATGAGGGGCCACCCCCGGCCCCACTGTCCGAGGGGCCTCATATCCTGGGTTCCTTGCCCATCGGCTGACGAAGGAGTCCGAAGGTGCCGTCGATGCTCGATGCTGTCGTCGTGGGGGCGGGCCCCAACGGACTGACCGCCGCAGTCGAACTGGCCCGCCGGGGCCTCGCCGTGGAGGTGTACGAGGCGGCGGACCGCGTCGGCGGAGGCGCCCGCACCGAGGAGCTGACCCTCCCCGGTTTCCGGCACGACCCGTGCTCCGCCGTGCACCCGCTGGGTATCGGCTCACCCGCGTTCCGGCAGATGCCCCTGGCCCGCCACGGCCTGGAGTGGCTCCAGCCCGAACTGGCGCTCGCCCACCCCTTCCCCGACGGTACGGCCGCCGTGCTCGCCCGGTCGGTGGGGAGGAGCGCGATGTCGCTCGGGCCGCGGGACGCCGGGGCCTACCGTCGGCTCGTCGCCCCCTTCCTCGGCCACTGGGACACCCTCGCCGCCGACTTCCTGCGCACCCCGTGGGACGGGCTGCCCCGGGACCCGTACCGCCTGGCCCGGTTCGGCGCACTCGGACTGCAGCCCGCGACCTGGCTCTCCCGGCGCTTCGGCGGCGACCGGGCCCGAGGTCTCATCGCCGGGCTCGGCGCCCATGCCATAGCGCCGACCAGCGGATTCGCCACCGGGGCCATCGCCCTGGTCTTCGCGCTCGCCGCCCACGAGAACGGCTGGCCGGTGCCGCGCGGCGGCTCGCAGGCCATCTCCGACGCCCTCGCCTCGTACCTCCGCGAACAGGGCGGCACCATCCGCACCGGCATCGAGGTCAAGCGCCTGGACGAACTCCCGCCCGCCCGCGCCTATGTCTTCGACACCTCGCCGACCGCCCTGGCCCGGATCGCCGGGCTCGGCGACACGTACCGCGGCTACCGCTACGGCGCCTCCGCCTTCAAGATCGACTACGCGCTGTCGGGCCCTGTCCCCTGGACCGCGGAGGACGCCCGGCGCGCCGGCACGGTCCATATCGGGCCCACCGCGGGCGAGATCGACACCGCGCTGCGGGCCGCCGTGGAGGGCCGGGACCCGAGCGTTCCGTTCCTGATCACCGCACAGCCGAGCCTCATCGATCCGTCCAGAGCTCCCGAGGGCCGCCATGTCTTCTGGGTGTACGGGCACGTCCCGGCCGGGTGGCAGGGCGACGCCACCGAGGTCATCGAGCGCCAACTGGAGCGTTTCGCCCCGGGGTTCCGTGATCTGGTGCTCGCCCGCGCCCTCTCCGGCCCTCCCCAACTCGCCGCGCGCAACGCCAATTACGTCGGCGGTGACATCGCCTGCGGGGCCTTCTCCGGACTCCAGACCCTGATCCGCCCCAAGCTCGCCCGTGTTCCCTACGCCACCGCCCGCCCGGCGGTCTTCCTCTGCTCCTCGGCCACTCCGCCGGGCCCCGGCGTGCACGGCATGTCGGGTCATCACGCGGCGAAGGCCGTCTGGCGTCGGCTGCGGTCCCGATGAGCGCGGGAGTGGGGCCCTCGGCGGGCCGCGTCGTGCTGGCACTGTTGGTACGTGACCTGACGTACGCGGACCTGGTGTCGTGCGGGTGGTCGGGGTCCCCCCACCATCTGACCGGCGTGGCGAAGCAGATCGAGCGTGCCCGGCTGGGTGAGGTCGACTACCTGGCGATCTGCCCGGCATCGGACATCCCCGTGGCGAAGGGCGGCATCGACTATCTGGTCAAGGAGGGCGCCGGGACGCTCTGGCAGCTCGCTGTGCACCCCGCGTTGCAGTCGTGCGGCATCGGTACGTTCCTCGTCCAAGCCGCCGAACTGCGGATCAGGGAACGCGGTCTGCGGCGTAGCGAACTGGCGGTGGAGGAGAGCAACCCCCGCGCACGGGCGCTCTACGAGCGACTGGGCTACGTCGCCTACGACCGGCAGCCGGATTCGTGGGAGGAGCGCGCCCCGGACGGATCGCCGCGCCGCTACGAAACGATGTGCACGTTGATGCGGAAGACACTCCCGTAGCTGCGGGCGGCCGACAGCCGGGGGGCCGGCGGCCAGGAGGGCAAGGCGGCCGGGCAGGCGGCCGACGGCCGGGCGGGGCGGCAACCGGGGCAGGGCAGGGCGGGGTTGCGTGCGGGTCGGCATGCAGGGCGGCGGCGGCCCGGAGCCGCCCGGCCGGCGCCACTCGCCACGCGCTCCGGGCTTCCGCGAAAATATCGGCGGCCGTCCACCGCCCGCCCTACGATCCACGCATGCTGTTTCGCCAGATGTTACGGATGGCCATGGTTCTCGCGGTGGCACTCGCGGTGACCCTTCCCGGCGTGATCGAGCACGGTACGGGGACCGCGCGCGCCGAGGGAAGCCGACAACCGCACGACCGGCAACTGCTCTTCTTCAACCACGCCTACGGGGTGTTCGACCGGGAGACCGCCGACGCCATCGAACACTCCGACTACCTCCGGGACTTCGCCAACTTCCAGGTCCGCACCACCACCGGCGCCGATGGACAGATCTGGACCGGCCGCTATCTGATGGGCCGTGAGACGTATCTCGAACTGTTCGGAGTGGGCGATCTGCCCGGCCAGGACGGCACCCTCGGATCGGCCGGGACGGGCGTCTCGACCGAGCGGTCCGGAGACCTGACGACGGTGATCCAGCGGCTGCGGGACCAGGGCATCACCGACCCCGTCGAGTTCCGCCAGACACGTGACTTCGGCGACGGTGTCCCGGTGCCCTGGTTCGACGCCGTCTTCACCTCCGCCCAGTACGACGCGTTCGGGGCCTGGGGGATGGAGTACCTGCCGGAGTACTTCGCCGACCCGCGCGGCAACACCGAGCCGGCCTCCTACCCCGGTGACGTCGGCCGGGAGCGCTACCTCTCCGACGACTACCGCGGCCATCTGATGCGCGACGTGGTGTCCATCCGCCTCGCGGTCACGGAAGGGGACCTGGACCGCACGGTGCCGTTGCTGCGGGCGGGCGGGTTCGTCGTCCGGACCGAGCCGGACGGGGGAGTCGTCGCCGTACGCGGGGGCACCGAGATCCGCCTCGACGCCGTCGCGCGCGACCGGGCGGGCCTGCGAAAGGTCGAGCTGTCGTTGAACCGGCCCGTGGCGGAACGGCACACCGAGCGGATCGGCCGGTCGACCCTCGTCGTCGGCCCGGGAAGCCGTGCCGTGTGGACCTTCGGCGACGGGGCGTAGGGGTCCCGCGCCCCTTGAACCCGGAGGTATAGGGAGCCCGCGGCCTCGCACCGGAGGCGTCGGGCTCGCACCCCCCTGAACCCGGAGGCGTAGAGGGCTCGTGCCCCGCACCCGGAGGCGTGGGGGCCCGCATCCGCCCCGCCCCGCCCCGTCCGGAGCAGAACATGGCAGGCGCCCGCGCTTTCGTGGGCGCCTGCCATGTCACCGTTCACACGCCTGCCATGTCACCCTTCACACAGCCGCCGTGTCCCCCCTTCGGACAGCTGCTATGTCACCTTCCACACAGCCGCCGTGTCGCATTTCCGCGCAACCTTGATGTCGGATTTCCGCCAGCCCTGCCCTCGCCGGTGACCGATGCTTGAACCATGCACACCGACACCGAGCGCTGCGTGCGGGCGGTCCAGTCCAAGGACGCCCGCTTCGACGGCTGGTTCTTCACCGCGGTCCTCACCACCCGGATCTACTGCCGTCCCAGCTGCCCCGTCGTACCGCCCAAGGTCCGCAACATGACCTTCTACCCCAGCGCCGCCGCCTGTCAGCAGGCCGGATTCCGGGCCTGCAAGCGCTGCCGGCCCGACACCAGCCCCGGCTCCCCGGAGTGGAACGCCCGCGCCGACTCGGTGGCCCGTGCCATGCGACTCATCCAGGACGGGGTCGTCGACCGTGAGGGCGTACCGGGTCTCGCGGCCCGGCTCGGCTACTCCGCCCGGCAGATCGAGCGCCAGCTCCTCGCCGAGCTGGGCGCCGGACCCCTGGCCCTGGCCCGCGCCCAGCGGGCCCAGACCGCCCGCCTGCTCATCGAGACCACCGCGCTCCCCATGGCCGAGGTGGCGTTCGCCGCCGGTTTCGCCTCCATCCGCACCTTCAACGACACCGTCCGCGAGGTCTTCGCCCTCGCCCCCGGCGAACTGCGCACCCGGGCCGCCCGGGGGCCCAAGGCGCCCGCCACCCCCGGCGTCATCGCGCTGCGGCTGCCGTACCGGGCCCCGCTCAACCCCAGCAACCTCTTCGGGCACCTCGCCGCGACCGCCGTGCCCGGCGTCGAGGAATGGCGCGACGGCGCCTACCGCCGCACGCTCACCCTCCCGTACGGGCACGGCATCGTCGCCCTGGCCCCGCAGTCCGACCACATCGCCTGCCGGCTCTCCCTCACCGACCCGCGCGATCTCACGCTCGCCATCAGCCGCTGCCGCTGGCTGCTCGACCTGGACGCCGATCCGGTCGCCGTCGACGAGCAGCTGCGCACCGACCCGCTGCTCGCCCCGCTGGTCGACAAGGCCCCGGGAAGGCGTGTGCCGCGCACCGTCGACGCGGCGGAGTTCGCCGTACGGGCGGTGCTCGGCCAACAGGTCTCCACCGCCGCCGCCCGTACCCACGCGGCCCGGCTGGTCACCGCCCACGGTGTCCCCGTCGAGGACCCCGAGGGGGGCCTGACCCACCTCTTCCCCACCCCGGAGGCGCTGGCGGGGCTCGACCCCGAGTCGCTCGCCCTGCCCCGCAGCCGCCGTACCACCCTCACCACGCTCGTCACCGCCCTCGCCGACGGATCGCTGCGCCTGGGCAACGACAGCGACTGGGGCAGGTCCCGAGCGGAACTCACCGCACTGCCCGGCTTCGGCCCCTGGACGGTCGAGGTGATCGCCATGCGGGCCCTCGGCGACCCGGACGCCTTCCTGCCCACCGATCTCGGCATCCGCAGGGCGGCGGAGCGGCTCGGTCTCCCCGCCACCCCCGCCGCCCTCACCGCACGCGCCGCGGACTGGCGGCCCTGGCGGGCGTACGCGGTCCAGTACCTGTGGACCGTTGACGACCACCCCATCAACCACCTGCCCGCCTGACCGCGAAAGGACCCCCACCCCATGTCTGCCGACCACGCGGAGACCAAGCGGTACACGGTCACCGACAGCCCGTACGGCCCCCTGACGCTCGTCGCCACGGACGGTGTCCTGTCCGCCATCTATATGACCGGGCAGCGCCACCGCCCCCCGGAGGAGACCTTCGGCGAGCCCGACCCGCGCCCGTTCCCCGAGGTGATCCGCCAGTTGGACGCGTACTTCGCGGGCGAGCTGACCGAGTTCGACCTGCCGCTGCGGCTGGCCGGAACCCCGTTCCAGCAGAGTGTCTGGGCCGAGCTGCTGAAGATCCCGTACGGAGAGACCCGCTCCTACGGCGAACTGGCCGAACAGCTCGGCAAGCCCGGCGCCTCCCGGGCGGTCGGCCTCGCCAACGGCAAGAATCCGGTCTCGATCGTCGTCCCGTGCCACCGGGTCATCGGTGCGTCGGGCAGCCTCACCGGATACGGCGGTGGGCTCGACCGCAAGCAGCGGCTGCTCGCCTTCGAGAACGGTACGGAGATCGACGTACCGGCGCTGTTCTGACCAGCCCCCCACGGGACGGCCCGGCGGCGGGAGCCGGGCCGCTCGGCCCCGGCTCCCGCCGCACGCTTGCCGCGTCAGGCGGTGAAGATCTCCACGACCGACCAGATGGCGAGGCCGAGCATGCAGAAGCCGCCGATGCGCTGAACGGTCTTCAGCGGCACCCGCTTGGCGATGAAGCGGCCCGCCAGCAGTGCCAGCGCGGAGACGGACATCAGGGCGGCGGCGGAACCGATCGCCGTGGACCAGGTGCCGTTGCTCGCTGCGAGGTTGGCGGTGGTGATCTGGGTGAGGTCGCCCCATTCGCTGATGAAGACCGCCATGAACGCGGTCGAGTAGACCGGCCAGAAGCCCGTGACGGTCTTGACCTCGCCGTCCTCCTCGTCGTCGCCGCTCCCGCTGCGCAGCAGCATGAACGCACCGAACGCGAAGAGCGAGGCCGAGACCAGCTTGACGATCCAGTCGGGCAGCAGCCCGATCAGGCTGCCGGCACCGACCGCGATGGCCACATGCACGATGAACGCGGACGAGGTGCCGAACCAGACGTAGAGCGGACGCATGCGCGTGCCCATGGCCAGCGAGGCGAACATCGTCTTGTCGGGGAGCTCCGCGAGGAAGATCAGCCCGAAGGCGGTAAGGATCGCCAGTGGGTCGAGATGCATTCCGGGTGGCTTTCTGTTGAGAGCCGGGCCCCGGGTCTCGCGAAGCGCCGTTCGGGCTTTTCGGAGGACCACTCGGCCCGGCATGACGGCAGCGCCCGCAGGGCGCGGGCGTGTCATACCTGACCGAAGGTCTCGCCCGCCCGTAAGCATCTACGAGCCCGGCCACCGGGAACCCGAGGGCTCCAGTGTGTCGACGACCGGTTTGCGGGGCTACTCCCCTTCGCAGCCATCAACATTACCCCACCGGGTCCGCCGGGGGTGTAGCTGTTCGAGGCGGAGGGCGCTCGGTAGAGTCGCCGGTGATCATCAGCGCCCGTCACGACCGGAAGTGCCCCGCATGAGCCGACGCCCCCGCAAGGCCGCCCCCGCCGAGGGCCCGCCCCGGCCCACCGTCAGTGTCTGCCGGGGCTGCTGCTGCGGGACGGAGAAGATCCCCGGCGTGGACCATGCCGGGCAGCTCGCCCAGTTGCGGGAATCCCTCGGCCCCGCCGCCACGGTGCGTGCGGTGGAGTGCCTGGACGCCTGTGAGCAGGGCAATGTCATCGTCGTCCAGCCCTCGTCCGACGGCCGGCGGGCCGGGGGCCGCCCGGTCTGGCTCGGTCTGGTCAACGACCCGGACGCCGTGGCGGACATCGCGACCTGGGCGGCGGCGGGCGGGCCGGGGCTCGCGGACGCTCCGGAGATCCTCGACCTGTACGTCTTCAAGCCCTCGCGCCGCGTCCAGGCGGAACTCGACCACTAGCCCGTATCCGAGAGCCGTGGCCGCGGCCGTGTCCGCGATGCCCCGGTCGCCGCGCGTGCGGGTGTCAGACCGCAGGGACAACAGGGCTGAACGGCGACGGGGTGCGCCCGGTCCAGGTGTTGAGCACGGCGGTCGCGGTCTGCTTGGTCACCCCGCCGTCCTGAACCGTGCCGCTGCGCGCCACGTAGAAGCGTCCGTCGTCGAGCGAGACCAGCCCGTACTGGCCGTACTGTCCCGGGGCCGGCCAGCCGTACGTCCCGGTCGGCGCATCGTGCAGGCCCCCGCGCAGCAGCGGGAGCAGCAGCCCGCGCTCGGGCTTCCGCTGCCCGCGGACGGTGCCCCGTACCGGCTTCTTCGAGCCGTCGAGAGCGAAGACCGTGTAGTTGGGGAAGCCCGGCTTGGTGCCCTTGTAGGCGGCCAGCAGCCAGTTGCCGCTGTATCCGTCGAACTCCAGATTCTGCACGCCGTACGTGGTGTTCCCGGTGTACGCGAAGTACTTGCCGTCGACCCGGGCGGGGCCGCTGGTGTGCGGGGCGGCCTCGGTCAGCGGGCGCTCGTACGTCCTCCACCGTCCGATGTCGTACTGGAGCAGGACCTGGTGGTCGTTGTCCGTGCGCGCGGTGTTGGCGTACACGCCGTACGCGACGGTCAGCCGCTGCTTCCCGTGCTTCCTGCCGAACTCCGGGCCGAAGGCCACCCCGTCGATGCCGCTGCAGCCGTACCGGTGGTCGGGGGTGTTGCCGGTGTCCCCGTCGAAGACCCCGTCGCCGTTCATGTCGGCCGTGAAGTCCCGTACGACCTCCTTGAGATAGACGGTCGAGACGACACCCGTGGCCTGGGCGTCCATGCCCATGCGGTTGATGCGGTCACCGTCGAGGATCGCGATGTAGAACGACTTCGCGGCCTTGTACTCCAACGAGCCGTAGACCCTGCCGTCCTGCGCGTTGAAGTCCAGATCGCCGAGGTGGCCGGTGAACCCGGTGACCGAACCCACCGGCCTGCCCCTGAGATCGGTCTTGACCAGCAGATTCGTGAACGAGAAGTACACGAAGCCCTTGCGGCGGTCGATGGCCATGCCCTGGACGTGACCGGACTGCCAGGCGCCGCCGTCGACCGACGACGGCAACCGGCGCGGAACGCCCACCCGTTGCCCGTCCGGTACGCCGGTCCGCGCGGCGGTCGAGGGGGCGGGCGCCGGAGCGGATACGGAGTTGCGTGCGGGTACGGGGACGGGTGCGGCAGCCGCGGCCGCGCCCCCTGCCGTGCCGATAACCGCCGTACAGGCCAGTGCCGTTGTCGCCGTCCTCCACAGGCCGCCGAAATGTCCCTCGAGTCTGCGCATGACCCCTCCGCTGTCGTGGAGCTCGGATGATGCCGGGCGTGGATGCACGACGGACCAATGGCGCGTGAACGAGCGAGTCCGGCGCGCGGCGGCACTCCAGGAGGTTGGCATGGGCATGATGATCGAAGCGAGAGGGCGTCCTGCGTCCGAGTGCCGCGTGCGCGTGTCGGAGGTGGTTCCGGTTCAGGAGGTGACCGGCTTGCCGTCCTCCAACTCCACTGTTCCCGCGCCCGAATTCACCACCTCCAGCCCCGCCCGTACCCGCAGCCGCAGGGTGCCCGGCAGATGGTCGTCCAGTTCGGCGGGCTCCACCAGCTTCCAGGACAGGAGTTCCTCCTCCTGGAGCCGGATCGCCGCGAACTGCTCCTCGGTCAGCACCCCTCCGTCGTACAGATACGCGGCGATCGGCGGTCGCGCCGTGCCGCGTGTCCAGTCGACGGCGAGCAGCCGGCCCGGTTCCAGGTCGAGCCCGATCTCCTCGGCCGTCTCCCGGCGCGCCCCCTGCCGAGGGCTCTCACCGGTGTCGGACTCGACCGTTCCGCCGGGCAGGGCCCAGCCGTCCCGGTAGTTCGGCTCGACGAGCAGGACCCGGCCCCGGTCGTCCCGGAACAGCGAGGCAGCGGCTGCCAGGACCCGGGGGAGTCCGGCGATGTACGTGGCGTAGTCAGTGGTGGTCACCCCACGCAGCGTAGTGGGGCGGCCGGGTGCGCTTATGGACGCCCATGGGCAGATCAGGGGTCCTGCGGATAGGGTCGGGGCGGCGCGACTGCCTGTTCGAAAGCAAGGGATGCAAGGTGACGGACGGAGCAGAGATGGAGACCGCGCGCGTGCTCGTCGCGGCGGACAAGTTCAAGGGATCGCTCACGGCCGTACAGGTCGCGGAGCGGGTGACGGCCGGGCTGCGGTCCGTCGTCCCCGATGTACGGGTCGAGACCCTGCCCGTCGCGGACGGTGGCGACGGCACGGTCGCGGCGGCGGTGGCGGCCGGATTCGAACGCCGTGAGGCGCGGGTGACCGGTCCGCTCGGGGAGCCGGTGACCGCGGCGTACGCGCTGCGCGAGGGAACCGCGGTGGTGGAGATGGCCGAGGCATCGGGCCTCCAGCACCTCCCCGCAGGGGTGTTCGCCCCGCTCACCGCCACCACGTACGGCTCCGGCGAACTGCTGCGGGCCGCGCTCGACGCGGGCGCCCGGACCGTGGTGTTCGGGGTCGGCGGCAGCGCCACCACGGACGGTGGCGCGGGCATGCTGGCCGCGCTCGGCGCCCGCTTCCTGGACGCGGACGGCAAGCCCGTCGGCCCCGGCGGGGGCGGCCTCGCCGATCTGGCCGAGGCCGATCTGGCGGGGCTCGACCCGCGCCTCGCGGACGTCGACCTGATCCTGGCCAGCGACGTGGACAACCCGCTGACCGGGCCGAAGGGCGCCCCCGAGGTGTACGGGCGGCAGAAGGGCGCGACCGAGGAGGACATCGCGGTCCTCGACGCGGCCCTCACCCACTACGCCTCGGTCCTGGGCCCCGAGTACGCCGTCCTGCCCGGCGCGGGCGCGGCCGGAGGCATCGGCTACGGAGCGCTGGTCGCCCTCGGCGCCCGCTTCCGGCCGGGCATCGAGGTCATGCTGGACGTCCTCGGCTTCGCACCGGCGCTCGCCCGGGCCACGCTGGTCATCACCGGCGAGGGCTCGCTGGACGAGCAGACCCTGCACGGCAAGGCCCCGGCGGGCGTCGCCGCGGCCGCCCGAGCCGCCGGAATCGAGGTCGTCGCGGTCTGCGGCCGGCTCGCCCTGTCGCCACAGGCGCTGGGCACCGCGGGCATCCGGCGCGCCTACGCCCTCACCGAGCTGGAACCGGACCCGGCGGTCTCCATGGCCCAGGCCGGGCCGCTGCTGGAGCGGGTGGCCGCCTCGATCGCCCGGGACTTCCTGAGCTGACGGCGGGCGGCACGTTCGGTCACGGGGGTCGGGGGGCGCGGTCACCGGCCCCCGGACCCCCGTCCGCGTACCCCGCGGACCCTATGTGCCCCGCGGGCCGTGCCGTTGGTGGCGGCAGCCGGAACGCGTCCAGCGCCAGCATGACCTCGATCAGCTCCCGCGGCGTCGACAACGAGCGCGACGTCAGCCGCTCCAGCCGCCGCAAGCGGTTGAACACCGTGTTCCGGTGGCAGCGCAGGCGTTGTGCGGTCCGTCCCACCGACCCACCGCACTCCAGCCACTCCTCCAGCGTCCCCACCAGCAGTTCCCGCTCCGCCGGAGCCAGGGCCAGCAGCGGTCCGAACACCTCGGTGACCAGACTGGCGCTCAGCTCCGGCCGGCTCACCAGCAGGGCGGAGGGCAGCCGCTCGTCCAGCCGGACGATCTCCCGCGTCCGCGGGGCGCAGGTCAGCAGGGCGAAACCGGCCAGCCTGCGGGCCAGGGCGAGTTCGGCCAGGCCGTCCACCACCGGGCTGATACCGCCCGGACCGGCGTCCCGCTCCGTCAGCAGCGCGGCAGGCCCGGTGAGGCTCCCTTCCCCCAGCGCGACGACGGCGATCTCACAGTCCGCCCGCGTCCGCCAGCACCACCGCATGCCGTCCGCGTCCCGGGCCCACCGCACCGGCTCGTGCCGGGTCGGCCCACCGTGCCCGGTGCCCAGGACGGCCACCGCGTAACGCCCCCGCTCGGGCAGCCCCAGGCCCGCCGCCGCGCGCCGGGCGAGGCCCGGCGACGGGCGGCTCTCCAGCAGCGCGTCGAGCAGTGCCCGGACCCGCTCGTCACTGCGCCGCTGCATCCTCTGCTCCGTTCCGCGGGCTCTGCGGCCGCTCATGCCCGGTGAGGATGCCACCGGCGGTAGCGGGCACCAGCCCGTGTCACCGCCCTCTGTGCGCGTGCACAACGACGCCCTTCGCTCGCTGGTCACCCGCATCGAGTCGGTCCCGCGCCGTGGACGCCCGGCCCGCCCGGTGCTGGTCTGTGGCACCACACGACGCACACAACGGCGACGCGACACCTGACATGGCACAGCGCATCGCGCACCACACACAGCGCACCCACGACGCGACACGTGACATGGCACCGCACGACGCACACCCCGCAACGCGACACGTGACATGGCACCGCGCACGAGCACAACGCGAGCACGAGCACCGCGCACGAACATCACGCCAGCACGAGCACCAGCAGCACCAACACCAGCACGACGCGACACAAGCACCACAGCACTCGAACACGACACGACACGACAAGGCGGAAGGAGGAGGACGCATGGCAACGCTAGAGATCCGCGCGCTGTCCGTGGGCTACGGCCCGGTACGGGCCCTGCGCGATGTCTCCGTCGACGTGCCGGCCGGCGCGATCACCGCCGTACTCGGTGGCAACGGCGCCGGCAAGACCACACTGCTGCGGGCCGTATCGCGGACCCTCGGCTTCCACCGCGGAACGGGCACGGGCACCATCCGCTTCGACGGCCGGCCCCTGGACGGGCTGCGGCCCGCCCAGGTGGTGGCCGCGGGAGTGGTCCAGGTGCCGGAAGGGCGACAGGTGTTCGCCCGGATGACGGTGGCCGACAATCTGCGGGCGGGCGCACTGGGGGCCCGCGGCGGGCGCAAGGACGTGACCGCCGCGCTGGCCCGCGTACACGAACTGTTCCCGGTGCTCGCCCAACGCGCGCACCAGCGGGCCGGGCTGCTCTCCGGCGGCGAGCAGCAGATGCTGGCGATGGGGCGGGCGCTGATGGCCGGGCCCCGGCTGCTCCTGCTGGACGAGCCGTCCCTCGGCCTCGCCCCGCTGATGGCGGCCAGGATCGCCGAGACCATCCAGGAGATCAACGCGGCCGGCACCTCCGTCATGCTCGTCGAGCAGAACGCGTCCATCGCCCTGCGGCTCGCCTCGACCGCGTACGTCCTGGACGTCGGCGAGGTCGCCCTGTCCGGACCGGCCGACGAACTCGCGGCGTCCGACGAGGTGCGCCGCCGCTATCTCGGCGTCGTGGACGAGACGGCCGCCGAGGACGCCGACCCGGCGGGCCGGTCCGCGCGCACCCTGAGCAGGTGGTCCGCGTGAGGACCGCACCTTCCGCCACCCCGGCGGCCACCGCGGCACCGGCCCCCACCGCGCTCACCGTCCGCGACGTGACCGTGCGCTTCGCCGGGCTCACCGCCCTCGACGGCGTCTCGTTCACCGTGGAACCGGGCAGTGTGCACGCCGTCATCGGCCCCAACGGCGCGGGCAAGTCCACCTGCTTCAACGTGCTTTCCGGCGTCTACCGGGCCACCTCGGGCAGCGTCCACCTGGGCACCACCGAGCTGACCGGCCTCCCGCCGCACCGGATCGCCGGACTCGGCGTCGCGCGCACCTTCCAGAACCTGGCGCTGCCACCGCACGCCACGGTCGCCGACAGCCTGCTGCTCGGCCGCCACCGCCTCACCCGCTCCGGGTTCCTCGCCACCGGTCTGCGACTGCCGTCCGCCGCCCGTGAGGAGCGACGCCATCTGGACCGGGTCCGTGAGATCGCCGAATTCATCGGTCTGGAGAAGGAGTTGGAGCGTCCCGCCGGGGCGCTGCCGTACGGACAGCAGAAGCTCGTCGAGTTCGGCCGCGCCCTGTGCATGGAGCCACAGGTGCTGCTGCTGGACGAACCCATCGCCGGGATGACCGCCGACGAACGGCGCCGTACCGCGGCCGTCGTGGCGAATGTGCGCGACAGCCTCGGCATCTCGATCGTGCTGGTCGAGCACGACATGGGGGTGGTGATGCGGCTCGCGGACGCGGTGACCGTACTCGACTTCGGACGCAGGATCGCGGGCGGTACACCCGCCGAGGTCCAGAACGACCCGGCCGTCGTCCAGGCCTACTTGGGGGCACCGGAATGACCACGTTCATCGAACTCCTCCTCGGCGGGCTGTCGATCGGTTCGGTCTACGCGCTGATCGCGCTCGGCTTCGTCGTGATCTTCAAGGCCACCGAGGTCGTCAACTTCGCCCATGCCTCCCTCCTGCTGGCGGGCGGCTACGTCACCGCGGTCCTCCACGACGACATCGGCTTCTGGCCCGCGCTGGGCGTCGGTATCGCGGGTGCCGCGGTCGTCGGCGCCGCGATCGAGTTCTTCGTGATGCGCCGCTACCGGGGCAGCGACCACAGCGTCCTGGCCATCGTCACCATCGGCGTCGACATCCTGCTGACCACCGAACTCACCCGCCGCATGGGCACGGACGTACTGGCGCTCGGCGACCCGTGGGGCGACGAGGTCGTCACCGTCGGCGGGGTCACCCTCGCCCAGACCCGCATCGCCGCGTTCGTCGCGGCCGGGCTGCTCATCACGGTGTTCCTGCTCGCCTTCCGCTACACCTCATGGGGTGTGTCGATGCGGGCCGCCGCCGAGAACCCGCAGACCGCGGCGCTGATGGGGATCAAGCTCGGCCGGGTCTCGCTCGCCGCGTGGGCGGTCGCCGGAGCCCTCGCCGCCGTCGCCGCGCTCTTCCTCACCGTGTTCCCGACCCCCGGCCTCGAACGGGCCACCTCGCTCGCCGCGCTCAAGGCGTTCCCCGCCGCGATCCTCGGCGGCCTCGACTCCACGACGGGGGCACTCGCCGGCGGACTCATCGTCGGTGTCACCGAGTCGCTCGCCACCGGCTACCAGAGCGATCTCTCCTTCCTCGGCCGGGGCATCGGCGATCTCGCGCCCTACCTGGTGATGGTGATCGTGCTGCTCATCCGGCCCGCGGGACTCTTCGGTACGAAGGAGCTCGCCCGTGTCTGACGCCACCACCGGTCCCAGCACCGAACCCACCACCGAACCCACCACCGGTCCCAGCACCGCGACGTCCGTCCTGCCCGCGGCCGAGGCCACGAACGGGACCGCGGGAACCTTCGCCGACCGGCTGCGCCGCCCCCGTACGTACCTCCTGCTCATCGGTTCGGTCCTGCTGCTGGCCTTCCCGTTCTACCTGGACCGCTTCTGGCTCCAGGCCGGGCTCTTCGCGATGGCCGCCGCGATCGGGGCCATCGGCATCAACCTCCTCACCGGAGCCACGGGCCAGCTCTCCATGGGCCACGCCTTCTTCCTCGCCGTGGGCGCGTACAGCTACTGCATCCTGGCGGGGGAGAGCGGCACCGAGAACGGGCACGCGCTCAGCGGTCTCGGTCTGCCGACCTGGCTCGCGGCGATCCTCGCCGTGCTGCTCGCGGGAGCCGCGGGCGGGGTCTTCAGCCCCATCGCGGGGCGGCTGCGCGGCGCGTACCTCGGTATCGCCACCCTCGCGCTGATCTTCATCGGCCAGCATGTGCTGTTCAACGCGGGCTCGCTCACCGGCGGCTTCAACGGCCGCGCCGTACCGCCGCTCTCGGTGTTCGGGTTCACCTTCGACGACAGTGAGCTCGTCATCGCCGCCGTACCGTTCCAGTCCGCCGAGAAGCTCTGGTACGTGGCCCTGCTCGCGCTGCTCGTCAGTGGCCTGTTCGCCCGCGGAGTGCTGCGCGGCAGGCCGGGCCGGGCCATGAACGCCATCCGGGACCACCGGATCGCCGCAGGCGTGATGGGCGTGCCGGTGGCCCGCTACCGGGCCGGGGTGTTCGTCCTGTCCTCGATGTACGCGGGCCTGGCGGGCGTCCTGCTCGCCCTGCTCTTCCAGCGGACCGTGCCCGAGTACTTCGGCATGATCCTGTCGCTCGAATACCTCGCCATGATCGTCATCGGCGGGCTCGGCAGCGTCGCGGGGGCGGTCGTCGGCGCGGCCTTCGTCTCCCTGCTCCCGCAGGTGCTCACTCACTACAGCGACTCCCTCCCGCTGGTCTCCGCCCCCGGTACGGGCGGACTCGCACCGGGTGAGGCGTCCCGCTACCTGTACGGCGCCGCGGTGGTCGCGGTGGTCCTGTTCCTGCCCGGCGGCATCGCGCGTCTGAAGAAATCTGGGGAGAAGAAATGAAACTGAGAGCACTCACGGCCGTGGTCGCGGCCCTCACCGTCACCCTCGTGGGATGCAGCGGGAAGGCCACCGAGGGGGACGGCAACGAGAAGGACAAGAGCGGGGTCAAGACCGGTGAGGGGGTCACCTCCTCGAAGATCTCCCTCGGCGCCCTGACCGACATGACCGGGGTGTACGCCTCGCTGGGCAAGAGCGTCACCCAGGCCCAGCAGCTGTGGGTGAAGGAGACCAACGCCGCGGGCGGCATCTGTGACCGGAAGATCGAACTGACCGTCCGTGACCACGGCTACGACCCGCAGAAGGCCATCGCCGCCTACACCGAACTGGAGCCGGAGGTACTGGGCTTCACCCAGTTCATCGGCTCCCCGTTCGTCGCCGCCGTCGAACAGCGCATCGACGGCCAGGACAAGGGGCTCGTCCTGCCGCAGGCCTGGTCGGCGAGTCTGCTCGGCTCGAAGTACGTACGGGTCATCGGCGCCACGTACGACATCGAGACGATCAACCTGCTCGACTATCTGCTGACCGAGAAGCGCATCGCCAAGGGCGACAGGATCGGCCATGTCTACTTCGAGGGCGACTACGGCGAGAACGCCCTGGCCGGCGCGAAGCACGCGGCGAAGGAACTGGGCCTCGGCGTGTTCGAGCAGAAGATCAAGCCGACCGACAACGACATGACCGCCCAGGTCGCCGCGCTCAAGCAGGCCGGTGTGAAGGCGGTCGTCGTGAGCGCGGGCCCGCGCCAGGCCGCCTCGCTCGTCGGTGTGGCGGCCGCCACCGGGTTCGACGTACCGGTCGTCGGCAACAACTCGGCCTTCGCACCGCAGCTGTTGAAGACCCAGGCGGGTCCCGCCCTGCTCAAGGACTACTACGTGGCGGCCTCCACCCTGCCGATCGGTGACCCGGGCGCCGGCCCGTCGAAGCTCGCCAAGGACTACGCGGCCCAGTACCCGAAGGACGGGCTCGACAACGGCGTCGTCGCCGGATACACGGCGGCGTCCGTCTACGGCGAGGCGCTGAAGAAGGCGTGCGAGTCCAAGGACCTCACCCGCGCGGGAATCGACAAGGCGCTGCTCACGATCAAGGGGTACGGGGCGGACTTCGGGATGTCGCACGACTTCTCGGACCCGGCGGCACCCTCCACCCGGCAGAGCGTCATCATGAAGCCCGACGCCGGGACTCCCGGCGGCCTGAAGGTGATCCGTCCGGCCGCGGTGGCCCCGGCCGCCGAGTCGTTCACGTCGAAGCCGTGACCGGCCGGTCCGTCGTATCGCAGCCGTGACGCGCTGGGTCCTCCAGGTCGAAGCGGTCACCCACGTCGAAGCGGTCACCCACGTCGAAGCGGTCACCCCTGACGTACTGACCCCCTGACGCGCTGAACCCGCCCCGGCCCTGCTCCGATCCGATCGGGCGCCGAAGGACCCAGCCCATGACGAACGCCCGAACGGGCCCGGCCGACCCCGGCCGGACCCGTTCGGGCGTCCTCGTGCCACCGGGACCAGGGCGAGTCCTGGAGCGCTGTCTCCGAGCGTGAACTGGAGCCACCGGGGGAGCACCGCGACGATGCCGAACTCGCCGAGACCGATGAACAGAGTGGCGATGCCGCCGTTGTGGGACGAGGCGACGGAGAACAGCCGGACGTCCATCAGCGCCCGATCGAAGGACTCATGACGTGCGCCGCGGCCGACCGAGGCTCTCGGGCCGACGCGTCGGAGCGGTGCGGCGGGTCGGGGCGGTGCGACGCGTCGGGCCGGTGTGACGCGTCGAGGGAGTTGCGTCCCCGGGGCAATGCGTCGGCCGTTTGGTCTGGACCTCATCGCGGTTGTGATGGTTAGCTCCATTTCGACCGGGCCCGTGTCCGGCCGACCGGGCCCTTCGCGCCCACCACCCCTGCCGCAGCACTTCCGGAGCACCACATGTCCTCCCTGCCCATATCCGAACCACCCCCCTGGCGCACCGTCATCCTCTCGCCGCACTTCGACGACGCCGTGCTGTCCCTGGCCGGACTGCTGCCCGAACTGCCGGGCCCCACCGCCGTCGTCACCGTCCACGGCGGAGCCCCGGACGCCGGCGTCCCGGCCTCCGGATGGGACGACCTCGGCGGCTTCTCCACCGGCGCGGAGGCCCACCGGGTCCGCCGGGCCGAGGACGCGCGGGCCTGCGCGCTGCTCGGCGTCGAGCAGGTGACGATCGACCATCCCGACGGCCCGTACGTCGAGGGCGGCCTCCAGCCCACCGCGCTGGACACCCTGCTGAGGAGCCTCGCCCCCGGCACCCGGGTCCTCACCCCGCTCGGCACCAACCAGCGCGACCACCGGGCCGTACGGCTGCGCGCCATGCGCGTCCTCGCCGAGACGGGAGCCCCCGCACCCTGGGTGTACGCCGACCTGCCGTACACCGGGCACCTGCCCGAGTGGGACACCGCGCAGGCGTGCGAGGCCCTGGCGGAGAGCGAGGCGTACGGCCTCGCGTACCAGGAGCTGCGGCGCGACCACCGTCTCACCGTCCGGCACGAACTGCGGCTGGACGACGACCGCTGGGCGGCGAAGCGGGAGGCGGTCCTGTGCCACGCCTCGCAGCTCGCCGCGCTCGTCCCCGGCCATGGCGACTTCCTGGTCCGGAACGGCCCGCTGCGCACCGAGCGGATCTGGAGCCTGGAACCCCTCGCCACCGCCGACACCTCCCGGTAGCGAGCACACAGGCGTACGGCGGACACACGTATGAGGGCCCGGATGCTGGGGAGCATCCGGGCCCTCATACGTGTGCCTGTGTCCTCTGGCTACGGGAGCTGTGCCGCCCGTGCCTCGCGCCGGTTGTCGCGGAACGTGTTCACGCGCCGTGCCGTCGCGAAGAGCGGGATCACCGCACCCAGCACGACCTGGAGCGCGCAGCCGGTCTGGAGGAGCAGCTGACCGCCGGGGGCGTCGAAGGCCCAAGCGGCGAGCAGTCCCATCGCGGCCACGATCCAGCTGAGCATCGCCACCGCGAGAACGCCCCGCGGCTTGGGGTACTCGACCCGGCTCACCATCAGCCACGCCACACCGATGATCGCGAGGAGCGTCGGTACGAAGGGCAGCTCCAGGAGCACGATCGAGACGACCGTCAGCGCTCCGAAGGGGCTCGGCATGCCCTGGAACATGCCGTCCTTCAGCGTCACGCAGGAGAATCTCGCCAGCCTGAGCACCACCGCCAGCAGCACCACGATCGCCGCCAGTGCCGATACCCGCTGGTAGGCGTCGTCCGCGACCATTCCGTACACGAGCACGAAGTAGGCCGGGGCGAGCCCGAAGCTGATCAGGTCCGACAGGTTGTCCAGCTCGGCGCCCATGGGGGAGGAGCGCAGCTTGCGTGCCACGAGCCCGTCGAACAGGTCGAAGACCGCCGCCATGAGCATGAGGATGACCGCGGTGGCCGCCGAGTGCCGGGCCATACCGGACTCGTCGCTGCCCGTGAGGTGCGGGATGAGGATGCCCGTGGTGGTGAAGTACACCGCCATGAATCCGCACGTGGCGTTACCGAGGGTGAGGGTGTCCGCTATCGACAGCCGCATCGAGAGCGGCATGTCCTCCGTGCCGTCGGAGTCGCTCTCCTCGGCGCTCTGCGGCACCCAGCCTGTCTGTGTCTCTGGATCAATCACGGTCAATTCGAGTCACCCCCGCGGTGGTGGCCTGGCCGACCTCGACCGCGACATCGATACCTTCCGGAAGGTAGATGTCGACGCGCGAGCCGAAGCGGATCAGACCGATGCGCTCGCCCTGCTCCACCTTCGTACCCTGCGGGAGGTACGGCACGATACGACGGGCGACCGCTCCGGCGATCTGCACCATCTCGATGTCGCCGAGCTCGGTGTCGAAGTGCCAGACAACGCGCTCGTTGTTCTCGCTCTCCTTGTTGAACGCCGGAACGAAGCCGCCGGGAATGTGCTCGACGGACGTCACGGTGCCGGCCAGCGGCGCCCGGTTGACGTGGACATTCAGAGGGCTCATGAAGATCGCGACGCGGGTGCGCCCGTCCTTCCACGGCATGATGCTCTGCACCACACCGTCGGCCGGAGAGATGACCCGGCCCTCGGTGATCTCGCGCTCGGGGTCACGGAAGAACCAGAGCATGCCCGCCGCGAGCGCGGTGGTGGGCACGGCCACTGCTGCCCAGCGCCCGGACTTGCGGGCCCGGGCGAGGCTGAGAGCGGCGGTGGCGACGGTCGGCAGGAGCCACGGCGATGCTCCGCGTGCGATGCGGACCCCACCGCGTGATGCGGAGGTATGGCTGTCGGGCATGAATGACCTTCGTAGCGGATGATGCCGCGCTGGCAACGGGGGACGGCGGCTTTCCGGCGATGCTATCGGTTGCGAGCCGCAACTGGGCAAGCCAGCAGCCGAGTCGGACAGCTCAGAGGCACCGGCCGAGGATGACAGGGTGTGATGTTCTTCGCGACTAAATCACCTCGAAAGGGACAATCAACCCTGAAGTCGGTACTCCTCCAGGAGGCGGCGACCAATGATCATTTTCTGGATCTCGGCGGTACCTTCGCCGATCAGCAGCATCGGCGCCTCGCGGTAGAGGCGCTCGATCTCGTACTCCTTGGAGAAGCCGTAACCGCCGTGGATGCGGAAGGCGTCCTCGACGACTTCCTTGCAGTACTCGGAGGCGAGGTACTTCGCCATCCCTGCCTCCAGGTCGTTTCGTTCCCCGGAGTCCTTTTTGCGGGCCGCGTTTACCATCATTGCATGGGCGGCCTCGACCTTGGTGGCCATTTCGGCCAATTTAAACTGGATCGCCTGGTGCTGAGCGATGGGCTTTCCGAAGGTATGGCGCTGCTGGGCGTACGAAACACCCAGCTCGAATGCACGCTGTGCGACGCCGCAGCCACGCGCCGCCACATTTACCCGGCCGACCTCGACCCCGTCCATCATTTGGTAAAACCCCCGGCCGGTGGTGCCCCCCAGCACACGATTGGCCGGAATACGTAGCCCGTCCATGATCAGCTCGGTCGTGTCGACGCCCTTGTAGCCCATCTTGTCGATCTTCCCGGGGATGGTGAGGCCCGGACGGACCTCACCGAAGCCCGCCTCCTTCTCCACCAGGAAGGTCGTCATCGACTTGTGGGGCGCCGTCCCCTCGGGGTGTCCTTCGTCACTCCGGCACAGCACGGCCACCAGATTCGACGTGCCGCCGTTCGTGAGCCACATCTTCTGGCCGTTCAGGACGTACTCGTCGCCGTCCTTGACGCCCTTGGACGTGATGGCGGAAACGTCCGAGCCGAGCGCCGGCTCGGACATCGAGAACGCGCCCCGCACCTCGCCCAGCGCCATCCGCGGCAGGAACGTGTCCTTCTGCTCCTGTGTGCCGTGCTGCTTGAGCATGTACGCCACGATGAAATGGGTGTTGATGATTCCCGACACACTCATCCAGCCGCGGGCGATTTCCTCCACGCACAGCGCATAGGTGAGAAGCGACTCACCCAGCCCCCCGTACTCCTCGGGAATCATCAGCCCGAACAGGCCGAGTTCCTTGAGCCCCTCGACGATCTCGGTGGGGTACTCGTCGCGGTGCTCCAGCCGGGTCGCGACCGGAATGATCTCCTTGTCGACGAAATCCCGGACCGTGGCGAGGATTTCCTGCTGGATGTCGTTCAGACCGGCGGTCTGGGCGAGTCGCGTCATGGCTGCTTCTCCTGTGGCTTCACACGGCTAGTTGGAAGGCGTCGGGCGGCCGGGCTGCTCGCCGCCGCGCTCCTTGATGTACGTCTCGGTGGGAACCATCACCTTGCGGCGGAACACGCAGACCACAGTGCCGTCCTGCTTGTATCCCCTGGTCTCCACGTACACGATTCCGCGGTCCGGGCGGGACTTCGACGGGGTCTTGTCCAGGACCGTGGTCTCGCCGTAGAGCGTGTCGCCGTGGAAGGTCGGCGCGATGTGCTTGAGCGATTCGACCTCCAGGTTGGCGATGGCCTTTCCGGAGACGTCCGGCACCGACATACCGAGCAGCAGCGAGTAGATGTAGTTGCCGACGACGACGTTCTTCCCGAAATCGGTCGTGTTCTCGGCGTAGTTGCTGTCCATGTGCAGCGGATGGTGATTCATGGTCAGCAGGCAGAAGAGGTGGTCGTCGTATTCCGTGACCGTCTTTCCGGGCCAGTGCTTGTAGACGGCACCGACCTCGAACTCCTCAAAAGTGCGTCCGAACTGCATGATCAGGCCTCCGGCGCTTCGAACGTCGAGGTGCGCGGCATACCGGCCGCACGGCCCTTGCCCGCGATGACGAGCGCCATCTTGCGGCTGGCCTCGTCGATCATCTCGTCGCCGAGCATCGCCGAGCCCTTCTTGCCGCCGGCCTCGGAGGTGTACCAGTCGTAGGCGTCCAGGATCAGTTCGGCGTGGTCGTAGTCCTCCTGCGAGGGCGAGAACACCTCGTTGGCCGCGTCGACCTGGCCGGGGTGCAGTACCCACTTGCCGTCGAAGCCGAGAGCGGCGGCACGGCCCGCGACCTCGCGGTAGGCGTCCACGTCGCGGATCTGGAGGAAGGGGCCGTCGATCGCCTGGAGGTCGTGGGTACGGGCGGCCATCAGGATGCGCATCAGGATGTAGTGGTAGGCGTCCGCGCCGTAGCCGGGCGGCTGCTGGCCCACCACCAGGGTCTTCATGTTGATCGAGGCCATGAAGTCGGCCGGGCCGAAGATCAGTGTCTCCAGCCGGGGCGAGGCCGCGGCGATGTCGTCGATGTTCACCAGGCCCTTGGCGTTCTCGATCTGCGCCTCGATGCCGATCCGGCCGACCTCGAAGCCCATCGTCTTCTCGATCTGGGTCAGCAGGAGGTCCAGGGCCACGACCTGCTGGGCGTCCTGGACCTTCGGCAGCATGATGCAGTCGAGGTTCGGCCCGGCGCCCTCGACGACCGTGATGACGTCGCGGTACGTCCAGTGCGTCGTCCAGTCGTTGACCCGCACGACCCGGGTCTTGCCCGTCCAGTCACCCTTGTTGAGCGCGTCGACGATGTGGTGGCGGGCGCCCTCCTTGGCGAGCGGCGCGCAGGCGTCCTCCAGGTCCAGGAAGACCTGGTCGGCCGGGAGGCCCTGGGCCTTCTCCAGGAAGCGCGGGTTCGAGCCCGGCACGGCGAGACAGGAACGGCGCGGACGCAGACGGTTCACGGGCGTCGTGGGCGTGGTCATGCGGGGACCTCCAGAGGGTCGAGCTTGTTCGCTTTCCGGATCTCGTCGACGATACGGCCGATGATCTCCGTGATGCCGAAGTCCTTCGGGGTGAAGACGGCGGCGACACCGGCGCTGATCAGGGCGGCGGCGTCGGCGGGCGGAATGATGCCTCCCGCGATCACCGGGATGTCGGTCGCGCCGGCCTCGCGCAGCCGGTGGAGCACATCCGGAACCAGCTCGGCGTGCGAACCGGACAGGATGGACAGGCCGACGCAGTGCACGTCCTCGGCCAGGGCGGCGTCGACGATCTGCTCGGGGGTCAGCCTGATCCCCTGGTAGACCACTTCGAACCCGGCGTCACGGGCCCGTACGGCGATCTGTTCGGCGCCGTTGGAGTGCCCGTCCAGCCCCGGCTTGCCGACCAGCAGCCGCAGCCGCCCCACGCCGAGGTCGCCCGCAGTGCGGGTGACCTTCTCCCGGACGAGGGCGAGCGGGGTGCCCGCCTCGGCGGTGACGGCGACCGGCGCGGACGAGACACCCGTCGGTGCCCGGAACTCGCCGAAGACGTCCCGCAGCGCCCAGGACCACTCGCCGGTCGTGACCCCCGCGCGGGCGCACTCCACGGTCGCTTCCATCATGTTCGCGGTGCCCGCCGCGGCCTTCTTCAGCGCGGCGAGCGCCTCGGTGGCGCGGGCCTCGTCCCGGTTGTCGCGCCACTGGTGCAGGGCGGCGACGACACGGGCCTCGTTCGCAGGGTCCACCGTCATGATCGCGCCGTCCAGGTCGGCGGTGAGCGGGTTGGGTTCGGTCGTCTCGTAGATGTTGACCCCGACGATCTTCTCCTCGCCGCCCTCGATCCGGGCCCGCCGCGCGGCGTGCGAGGAGACCAGCTCGGACTTGAGGTAGCCGGACTCGACGGCGGCCATCGCGCCGCCCATCCGCTGGATCCGGTCGATCTCCGCGAGCGACTCGGTGACCAGCGAGTCCACCTTGGCCTCGATGACATGCGAACCGGCGAAGATGTCCTCGTACTCCAGCAGGTCGCTCTCATGGGCCAGGACCTGCTGGATGCGGAGCGACCACTGCTGGTCCCAGGGGCGCGGGAGCCCCAGCGCCTCGTTCCAGGCCGGCAGCTGGACGGCGCGGGCGCGGGCGTCCTTGGAGAGGGTGACGGCCAGCATCTCCAGGACGATGCGCTGGACGTTGTTCTCCGGCTGTGCCTCGGTCAGGCCGAGGGAGTTGACCTGGACGCCGTAGCGGAAGCGGCGCTGCCGGGGATCGGCGATGCCGTACCGCTCGCGGGTGACACGGTCCCAGATGCGGCCGAAGGCGCGCATCTTGCACATCTCCTCGATGAAGCGGACACCCGCGTTCACGAAGAAGGAGATGCGCGCGACGACGTCGCCGAACTTCTCCTCGGGCACCTGTCCGGAGTCGCGCACCGCGTCCAGCACCGCGATGGCGGTCGACATCGCGTAGGCGATCTCCTGGACGGGAGTGGCTCCCGCCTCCTGGAGGTGGTAGCTGCAGATGTTGATCGGGTTCCACTTGGGGATGCGGCCGACCGTGTAGGTGATCATGTCGGTGGTCAGCCGCAGCGAGGGACCCGGCGGGAAGACATGGGTCCCGCGCGAGAGGTACTCCTTCACGATGTCGTTCTGCGTGGTGCCCTGGAGCTTGTCGGGGTCCGCGCCCTGCTCCTCCGCGACCACCTGATAGAGCGCCAGCAGCCACATCGCGGTCGCGTTGATGGTCATCGACGTGTTCATCTGCTCCAGCGGGATGTCCTGGAACAGCCGTCGCATGTCGCCGAGGTGGGAGACGGGCACACCGACCCGGCCCACCTCGCCCCGGGCGAGGATGTGATCGGGGTCGTAGCCGGTCTGTGTCGGCAGGTCGAAGGCGACCGACAGACCCGTCTGGCCCTTGGCGAGGTTGCGCCGGTACAGCTCGTTGGACGCCTCGGCGGTCGAGTGACCGGCGTACGTCCGCATGAGCCAGGGCCTGTCCTTGTGACGCTCAGTCATCGGAGAACCTCAGACGTTCCGGCTGGATCGGACGGTCCGCTCCGCGGGAGCGTCCCGGAACAGGTTGATGGCGTCGATGTGCCGCTCGCGCAGCTCCTCGTCCCGCACGCCCAGACCCTCGCGGGGTGCCAGCGCGAGGACGCCGACCTTGCCCTGGTGGAGATTGCGGTGGACGTCGTGGGCGGCCTGGCCGGTCTGCTCCAGGGTGTAGACCTTGGAGAGCGTGGGGTGGATCTTCCCCTTGGCGACCAGCCGGTTGGCCTCCCACGCCTCGCGGTAGTTGGCGAAGTGCGAGCCCACGATCCGCTTCAGCGACATCCACAGATAGCGGTTGTCGTACTCGTGGTTGTAGCCCGAGGTCGAGGCGCAGGTGACGATCGTGCCTCCCTTGCGGGTCACGTAGACCGAGGCGCCGAACGTCTCGCGGCCCGGGTGTTCGAAGACGATGTCCACGTCCTCGCCGCCGGTCAGCTCGCGGATGCGCTTGCCGAACCGCTTCCACTCGCGCGGGTCCTGGTGGTGCTCGTCCTTCCAGAACCGGTAGTCCTCGGCGCTGCGGTCGATGATGGCGGTCGCGCCCATCCGTCGGCAGATGTCCGCCTTCTGGTCGCTGGAGACGACACAGACCGGATTGGCGCCGCCGGCCAGCGCGAACTGCGTCGCGTAGGAGCCGAGGCCGCCGCTGGCACCCCAGATCAGCACATTGTCGCCCTGCTTCATGCCCGCGCCGTTGCGCGAGACGAGCTGGCGGTACGCGGTGGAGTTGACCAGGCCGGGAGCCGCGGCCTCCTCCCAACTGAGGTGCTGCGGCTTGGGCATCAGCTGGTTGGACTTGACGAGGGCGATCTCCGCGAGACCGCCGAAGTTGGTCTCGAAGCCCCAGATGCGCTGCTCGGGGTCGAGCATCGTGTCGTTGTGGCCGTCCGAGGACTCCAGCTCGACCGAGAGGCAGTGCGCGACGACCTCGTCGCCCGGCTTCCAGGCGTTGACGCCGGGGCCGGTGCGCAGGACGACGCCCGCCAGGTCGGAGCCGATGACGTGGTACGGGAGGTCATGGCGCTTGGTGAGCTCACTGAGCTTTCCGTACCGCTCCAGGAAGCCGAAGGTGGACATCGGCTCGAAGATGGAGGTCCAGACGGAGTTGTAGTTCACCGAGCTGGCCATGACGGCGACCAGCGCCTCGCCGGGGCCCAGTTCGGGCACCGGGACCTCGTCCAGGTGCAGCGACTTGCGGGGGTCCTTGTCGCGGGTGGCGAGCCCGGCGAACATGTCCGTCTCGTCCTTGTGCACGGTCACCGCGCGGTACGACTCGGGGATGGACAGGGCCGCGAAGTCCGCGGCGGTGCTGTCCTGCGATTGGATCGCGTCCAGGATTTCCTTCACGGTGTTGCCTCCGGCAAAGCTGGCGTCGAGGGAACGCTTGAGAGGTCCCTGCGGGCAGGGGGAGCGGTGCGGTGTGGAGGTGCTGCCGTCGGTTCGGCGGGTGGTGCTTCGGCTTGCTCTGTGGAGCAGAAGGGTGCCTGTGACGCAGGCGTCCGGGCGCGCCGACACGTGGTTGGCGGGGACAGCCGGCGTGCGTGAGGTCCCAGCACGCCGGCCGCCCGGACACCTTCAACGTATGGCACTCCGTGACACCTGACAAGGCACCGAGTGCCAACAATTTCTCTCACTTGTCATCTGATGGGCACGCATGAGCAATACGATGGGCGTTCCGGGCCGTTCTGTCCTGCTGCCGGGTGGTTACGGCGCCACGCGGTACACGTACGGCGTCGTGGTGCCCACGGTGAGGAAGCCGAGCCGGCGCAGGATCGGTGCGGACCGGTCGGTGGCGTCGGCCTGGAGGTAGCGGTAGCCGCGCTCGGCGGCGATACGGGTGCGGAAGGCGACCAGGGCCCGGTAGACGCCCCTGCCGCGCCACGGGGCGACCGTCCCACCGCCCCAGAGCCCCGCGAAGCCCGTGCCGGGGTACAGCTCCATCCGGGCCGAGCTCACCGGCTCGTCGCCCGCCATGGCCAGCACCCCGACGAAGCCGTCCGGGTCCTGCGCCAGTCGGGCCGCCACCTGCCGGCGCAGCCCCGGACAGTCCGAGCCGAACGCCCGCTCATGGGCTTTCGCCATCAGCTCCACGTCCGCGGCGTCGGTCACCCTGCGCAGCGAGATGCCCTCGGGCGGTTCGACGGCGGTGGGCAGCGACTCGACCGGCGCGATCAGCAAGGTCTCCGGCGGCTCCGCGACGAAACCGGCCGCCCGCAGCCGCCGGCCCAGATCGGCGGGCCGGTCGTGCGCGTACAGCTTCCACTCGAACTCGTCGTGACCGAGCCCCGTGTAGTACGCCACCTGCGCGGCGACGGCCGCGTCCGCCCCCTCGGCGTCCAGCTCCCGGGCGGACCAGACGACGCCGTTCCAGTCGTGTGCGGCACCGACCTGGCGGACGACCGGGCCGTCGCGTTCGACCCGTACACCGGGGCCGTCGGGGCGGGCGTACTCCCGCATCTCACGGTCGAACAGGGCCAGCAGGGTGGCGCGGTCGGAATCCATCCGCCCAGCTCAGCACCGGGGGCGGGACCCGGCAACCAGGTTTCGGCGGGCGGTGGGCGGGCTGCCGCCGGCCGGTGGGCGGGGGACACCGGCCGGCCGGAGCCGCGGCACCGGCCGGTGGCTCAGCGCTCCTTGCTGAGCGCCTGCTGGATCGTGCGCATGACCTCGTCGAGCGGTGCGTCGGTCCGCGCCACGGCGACCAGCACCTCGCCCTCGGCCGCCACCGTCGCGGCGGGCGCCTTCGCGGGCTCGGTCCCGGCGATCCGCCCGGCTCCGATACCCGTCCCGAACGTCTCGCGGACGATCGAGAACGCGTGGTCGAGCTGGGCCTCCACATCGCCCTGGCCGCCCGCCCGCAGCCAGCGGCGCAGCACATGGTTGTGCGCGGTGACCACGGCGGACGCGGCCACCTCGGCCAGCAGCGGGTCGTCATTGCCCACGTGATGGTCGCGCTCGTCGAAGTGGCCCAGCAGATAGCGGGTGAACAGCCGCTCGTAGCGGGCGACCGACGCGATCTCGGCCTCCCGCAGGGTGGGTACCTCACGGGTCAGTTTGTAACGGGCCACGGAGACGGCGGGCTTGGCCGCGTACATCTTCATGACTTCCTTGATGCCGCGGCACACGGTGTCGAGCGGGTGCTCGTGCGCGGGGGCCGCGTTGAGGACGGCCTCGGCCCTGACGAGGGTGTCGTCGTGGTCGGGGAAGATCGCCTCTTCCTTGGAACGGAAGTGCCGGAAGAAGGTCCGCCGTGCGACCCCCGCGGCGCCCGCGATCTCGTCGA
This sequence comes from Streptomyces sp. NBC_01237, assembly GCF_035917275.1. Classification (NCBI taxonomy): domain Bacteria; kingdom Bacillati; phylum Actinomycetota; class Actinomycetes; order Kitasatosporales; family Streptomycetaceae; genus Streptomyces; species Streptomyces sp. NBC_01237. The sequence continues at coordinate 7,468,417 of NZ_CP108508.1, forward strand.
CGGTCGTCGCCTCGTACCCCTTCGTGGCGAAGAGTTCCATCGCCGCGGCGGCCAGTTCGCGGCGCATTTTGAGCCGTTGGGCGGCGGCGCGCGTGCCTGCGGCACTTTCCGGGGCGTCGGGCGCGGCGGAGGCACGGGGTGACTTGGCGGGCTGGGACATGGTGTGAACGTACTGCATCCGTGCTGGAGAGCGCGCCTGCGGGGGCGGGCCGCCCGAAGGTCCCAGCAGCCCGCCCCACTCGGCTCCCGGCTCAGCGACGGGCATATTCGCGGAAGCCGCGCCCCGTCTTGCGGCCCAGGCAGCCCGCGGCGACCAGATGCTCCAGGAGCGGCGCAGGGGCCAGGCCCGGGTCACGGAACTCGCTGTGCAGGACCTTCTCGATGGCGAGCGAGACATCGAGGCCGACGACGTCCAGCAGTTCGAAGGGGCCCATCGGGTAACCGCCGCCCAGCTTCATGGCGGCATCGATGTCGTCGAGGGTCGCGTAGTGCTCCTCGACCATCTTGATCGCGTTGTTGAGATACGGGAACAGCAGCGCGTTCACGATGAATCCGGCCCGGTCCCCGCAGTCCACCGGGTGCTTGCGGACCTTCGCGCACACCTCGCGGACCGTGGCGTGCACCTCGTCGGCGGTCAGCACCGTACGGACCACCTCGACGAGCTTCATCGCGGGCGCCGGGTTGAAGAAGTGCATCCCGACGACGTCCTCGGGCCGTGCGGTCGCGCGGGCGATCGCGACGACGGGCAGCGACGAGGTCGTGGTGGCCAGCACCGCGCCCGGCCTGCACACCTTGTCCAGGGTCGCGAAGAGCTGCCGCTTGACCTCCAGGTCCTCGGCGACCGCCTCGACCGCGAGGTCCACGTCCGCGAACGCGTCCAGCGAACCCGCCGCGGTGATCCGGGCCAGCGCCCCGTCCCGTGCCTCGGCGGTCAGCCGTCCCTTGGCGACCGAGCGCTCCAGCGACGCGGCGATCCGGCCCTTCGCCGTGTCGGCCTTCTCCTGGCCGCGGGCCGCCAGCACCACGTCGTAGCCGGCCTTGGCGAAGACCTCGGCGATGCCCGAAGCCATCGTCCCGGAGCCCGCGACCCCCACCGAACGCACCGGGCGCCCGGCCGTGCCCCCCGCGCCGGCCGCCGGTGTCAGCGCGTCCGGCACCACCGTCTGGCCGCCCGGGGCCTCGTACGTGTAGAAGCCGCGGCCCGCCTTGCGGCCGGTCAGGCCCGCCTGGCTGAGCTGGCCCAGCACCGGTGCCGGGGCGTGCAGCCGGTCGTGCGAGGCGGAGTACATGGCCTCCAGGACCGTACGGGCGGTGTCGATGCCGATCAGGTCGAGCAGGGCGAGGGGGCCCATCGGCAGCCCGCAGCCCAGCTTCATCGCCGCGTCGATGTCCTCACGGGAGGCGTAGTTCGCCTCGTACATCGCGGCGGCCTGGTTGAGGTAGCCGAACAGCAGGCCGTCCGCGACGAAGCCGGGCCGGTCGCCGACCGCGACCGGCTCCTTGCCCAGCTCGCGGGCGAGCCGGGTGACGGTCTCGACGGCGGGCGGCGCGGTCAGCACCGAGGACACGACCTCGACCAGCTTCATCGCGGGCGCCGGGTTGAAGAAGTGCAGGCCCAGAACCCGCTCGGGGTGCTGCGACTCGGCGGCCAGCCGGGTCACCGACAGGGCGTTGGTGCCCGTGGCGAGAATCGCGGTGGGGGAGACGACCGCGTCGAGATCCCGGAACACCTGCTGCTTGAGCTCGTACGTCTCCGGCACGACCTCGATGACGAGCTCCGCCTCCGCGGCGGCCCGGAGGTCGGAGAAGGTGCGGAACCGGGAGAGGATGCCGTCCCGCTCCCGCTCGGTGATCCGCTCGCGCCGCACGGCGCGGGCGGTGGAGGCTTCGAGGGAGGCGACGGCCCGGCGGGCGGCCGCCTCGTCGGTGTCGATACCGATGACCTCGCGGCCCGCACGGGCCAGGACCTCGGCGATGCCGGTGCCCATGGTGCCGAGGCCGACGACGGCAATGGTGCTGAGCGGGGTGTCCATCACGGGACTCCAGGGTGAGTGACGACTGTGAGGAGCACGGCGCGCCGGGAAGGATCGACCGGCGTACGGCGTGCGGAAGGTGCGTGTCGTGGTGCACAGGGCCCGGACACGCGAGGGGCGCCCGGACCGGGAAGGGGCGACGGACTCTGTCCCGGAGTCACGTCTCACAAAGCTGCCGAACCGACAAGCACTCCGGATGGCTGCGTCACCAGGCCACCGGAGCCTGCGGGGGGTGTGTCCCGCTCACATGAGATTAACCGGCGAGTAACGAGCGCGCCAGCCCTGCGCCGGTGTGCACTGGACCACACCGCACGCCCCGGGGAGTACGCCACCGGGGTCCACACGGAGCGTGCCCGCCGATACGCTGAGCGTCATGGACGAGGAGTTCCAGTCCCTCATGGACCGGTTGCGGGACGAGGCGGACGGGTCGGCGGCGTACGACCGGCTGATCGCCACCGACGACGACGAGGAGCTTGCCCGGGTCCTCGTCGAACCAGGACGCCCGCTGTGGGCGCGCGAGATCGCCGCCTTCCGGCTCGGCTGCGCGGGCGACCGGCGCGCGTTCGAGGCGCTGGTCCTGCTGCTCAACCACCGCGACCCCGAACGCTGTGTGTCCGCGGCCCACGCCCTGGAGCGCCTGGGCGATCCCCGTACGCCCCGGGCGGCGGCCGCGCTCGCCACCAACACCCTGCGCACGGCCTACGCCCTGCACCCGGTGCGGCTGCTCACCGCCCTGCGCGCACCCGAGTCGGTCCCCGCCCTCGTCGGCACGCTGGAGCGGCTGCTGGCCCCGCAGGAGCCGCACTGGCGGGTGGCCCTCGCCTGCGTGGAGGGGCTGGGGCGGCTGGGCGACGACCGGGCCCGCCCGGTCCTGCGGGCGGCGCTGCCCCACCCGCGTCTCGCCGGCGCGGCGGCCGAAGCCCTCAGCAGACTCCCGGCCGGCTGATCCGGCGTACCTGGGGGCGTACGTCCGGCCGGTCCCGCGGGGCACGGTGACCGTCCCGGAGTACGCCCCCGGCCGCGCGGTCAGCCGCGGAAGCCCAGCAGGCCGTGGAGCCGGCTGCCCTTGCTGTCGTTCGCGCTCCCCGCTGCCGCCTTCTCGGCGGGCAGCGGCTTCGGGTCGGGCAGGGCGCGGCAGACCGCGTCCGCCCCGGCGCGGCTGCCGTCGCCGCGCGGGACCGTGCCGGTGGCGAGGTAGTCCGCCAGATACGCGTCCAGGCAGTTGCTGCCGCTCAGGGTGATCCCGTGGTTGCCGCCGCCCTGCTCCACGACCAGGCTGGAGCCCTTGAGCTTGCGGTGCATGGTGACACCGCCCTCGTAGGGGGTGGCCGCGTCGTCGGTGGCCTGGAAGAGCAGCGCCGGCGGGAGCTCATGGTTGGTCACCCGTACCGGATTGAGCGGTTCCACCGGCCAGGACGCGCACGGCGCGTTGTACCAGGTGTTGTTCCACGTGATGAAGGGCGCCTTGGCGTTCACCGCGCGGGTGTCGTCGCGCCAGGTGTTCCAGTCCTGCGGCCACGCGGCGTCGCGGCACTGGACGGCCGTGTAGACCGAGTAGCCGTTCTCGCCGCCGGCCCCGACCGCGCCGAAGTTCTCGTAGCTCTCGACCAGCGCCTCCTGGTCGCCCTCGTTCACGTACGCGGCGAACGCCTCGGCCAGATAGGGCCAGTAGCCGTTGTAGTACCCGCCGGGCATGAAGGTGTCCTCCAGCTCGCCCGGACCGACCTTGCCGCCCGCGGGGTGCTCCTTGACCGCGGCGCGCATCGCGTACCAGGCGGCCTCGACCCGCGACGGGTCGGTGCCGAGCCGGTACGTGGCGTCGTTCTTCGCGACCCAGGCGGTGAACGCCCGGTGACGGGCGTCGAACGCGTAGTCCTGGCTGAGGTTGTCGTCGTACCAGACCCCGTCCGGGTCGACGATCGAGTCGAGCACCAGGCGTCGCACCCGCTCGGGGTACAGCTTCGCGTAGACCGCGCCGAGGTAGGTGCCGTACGAGTAGCCGAAGTAGTTGATCTGCCGTGAGCCGAGCGCCCGGCGGATCACGTCGAGGTCCTTGGCGGCGCTGACGGTGTCCATGTACGGCAGCAGGTCGCCGTGCTTCTCCCCGCACGCGGCGGCGAACGACGCGGCCCGGTCCCGCTTGGCCCGCTCGTCCCGGTACGACGTCGGCACCGAGTCGGGGCGCACCGGATCGAAGTACTTCGGCACGCAGTTCAGAGCCGGGCGGCTCTTGCCCACCCCGCGGGGATCGAACCCGATCACGTCGTACGCCGCGGCGACCTTCGAGGGCAGCGAGGAGGCCACGAAACCCGCCATCGAGAGTCCGCTGCCGCCGGGACCGCCCGGGTTGACCAGCAGCGGGCCCTGCGAGGTCTTCGCGGTGTGCGGGATCCGGGACAGGGCGAGCGTCACCTGGCGGCCCGAGGGGCGGTCATGGTCCAACGGGGAGCGGACCGTCGCGCACTGGAGCGTCGGATAGTCCTCCGTCGCGCAGTCGGTCCACTTGAGCTGCGGGGCGCGTGGCGCGCCCGTGTCGGCTGTCGCCGAGGCCGGCACGGCGCTCACCAGCCCGGCGACCGTCGCGCCGACGGCGACCAGAATTCCTGCACGATTCGTCATACGGCCTCCCGTGGTGGAGGGAACGCGGCTGTGGGTGGCACAGCCCCCGCGGCATGGTCCCCGAATTCAGGCGGAAGCGGACACGTTCTGTCGAGAGTTGACCCGATTGGTCACGCCGACGCCGTGATGCGCCCGCACTGTCACAGGAGGGGCGGATGTCACAGCAGAGTCAGCTGGGTCGGCCCCGGTGCCGGGTCGGCCCGCTCCGGTGTGCCGGACGCGGCGACCCGCCGGGCCGCGCCCCAGTCGGGGGGCCCGATCCCGAACTCGGTGGCCAGCTCGTGCACCTGGCGGGTGATCCGGCGCTGGTACCACGTCGGCGCGTACGAGCCGTCCGCGTACATCCGCTCGTAGCGCGGCACGAGGTGCGGGTGGTGGCGGGCGAGCCACTGCGTGAACCACTCCCGGGCGCCGGGCCGCAGATGGAGCACGAGCGGGGTCACCGACGTCGCCCCTGCCGCGGCGATCGCGCGGACCGTGTCGCGCAGCTGGTCGGGCCGGTCGCCGAGGAACGGGATGACGGGGGCCATCAGGACCGCGCAGCCGATGCCGTTGTCGGTGAGGGTGCGCACCACGTCGAGGCGCCGCTCGGGGGAGGGCGTGCCGGGCTCGACCGTGCGCCACAGCTCACGGTCGGTGAAGCCGACGGAGACGGACACCCCGATCTCGGTGACCTCGGCGGCCTGCCGCAGCAGCTCCAGATCCCGCAGGATCAGCGTGCCCTTCGTCAGGATCGAGAACGGGTTCGCGCGATCGCGCAGGGCCTCGATGATGCCGGGCATCAGCCGGTAGCGGCCCTCGGCGCGCTGGTAGCAGTCGACGTTCGTGCCCATCGCGATGTGGTCGCCCTGCCAGCGGCGGGAGGCGAGCTGCCGCCGTACCAGCTCCGCCGCGTTGATCTTGACGACGATCTGGGAGTCGAAGCCGAGTCCGGTGTCCAGATCCAGATAGCTGTGGGTCTTGCGGGCGAAGCAGTACACACAGGCGTGGGAGCAGCCCCGGTACGGATTCACGGTCCATTCGAACGGCATCCGGGATGCCCCCGGCACCCGGTTCACGATCGAGCGGGCCCGGATCTCATGGAAGGTGATCCCCCGGAATTCGGGGGTGTCGAACGTGCGCGTGGTCACCGCGTCGGCGGCGAAGAGCGCGCTGTTCCCGGTCATTGTGCCGTTCTCGACCAGATTGTCCCAGCGCATGGACGCCTCCTCGGTAGAACTGGGCACAGAATAGAACACTTGTTCCCTTGATCGTGCGGGGCGGCTCGCGGACCCCGATTTTGAGGGGCCGTACCCGAGGTGGTTGGCTCAGCTCACCCCCCCCCGAACAACCGAGTGCTGGAGGAACAGCCATGGCGCAGGTCGAGGCCACGACAGAGCGGATCATCGCGGCGGACGCGGAGACGGTGTTCGATGCGCTGGCCGACTACCAGGAGGTCCGGGGCAAGGTGCTGACCGGACACTTCAGCGAGTACGAGGTGCGCGAGGGCGGTGACGGCGAGGGCACTCTCGTCCACTGGAAGCTCCAGGCCACCAGCAAGCGGGTCCGCGACTGCCTGCTGGAGGTCTCCGAGCCGACCGACGGACAGCTCGTCGAGAAGGACCGCAACTCCTCCATGGTCACCACCTGGACCGTGACCCCGGCCGGTGAGGGCAAGTCCAAGGCCGTCGTCTCGACCGTCTGGAACGGCGCGGGCGGCATCGGTGGATTCTTCGAGAAGACCTTCGCGCCCAAGGGCCTCGGACGCATCTACGACGAACTGCTCCAGAACCTCGCCACCGCGGTCGAGAAGTAGACCGAACGCGGCCAGGCCGACACCACGTTCGGCCCGGCCGCCCGCTTGACGGCCGGCCTCACCGGAACGGGTGGTTTTTCCGGGGTGGCCGGTTGTGCGCCGTAGTGGCTCCGACCGGCGCATAAGCCCTTTGCCCGCGCTGTACGCCCCCCGCTTCGCGTTTGCCCTGCCTCGCCGCACGGTGCGAGAAATGGGCGGCGCAGAGGCGACTAGGGGAGCGTTACGTGGTGGGTGGGATCACGCTGGTGAAGGACGAGCCGGGCGACTCGGCAGGGGGCGCCGACACCACGACCGTGCTCCCGCCGCCACCCACGACTCCCGGCCCCGGCGCCGCGGCGGTCGCCCCGCCCGACGGGATCGGCCCGCGCCGGGTCCGGATGGTCTTCCTCGGGCTGATGCTCACCCTGCTGCTCGCGGCGCTCGACCAGATGATCGTCGCCACCGCCCTGCCGAAGATCGTCGGTGAGCTGCACGGCCTGGAGAAGATGTCGTGGGCGGTCACCGCCTATCTGCTCGCCTCCACCATCGGCCTCCCGATCTATGGGAAGCTCGGCGATCTCTTCGGCCGCAAGGGCGTCTTCCAGTTCGCCATCGTCGTCTTCGTCATCGGCTCCGCGCTCGCCGGCTGGTCGCGCACCATGGACGAGCTGATCGCCTTCCGGGCCGTCCAGGGCATCGGCGGCGGCGGGCTCATGATCGGTGTCCAGGCGATCATCGCGGACATCGTCCCGCCCCGCGAGCGAGGCCGCTACATGGGCCTCATCGGTGCCGTCTTCGGCCTCGCGTCCGTCGCGGGCCCGCTGCTCGGCGGCTTCTTCACCGACCACGCCTCCTGGCGCTGGTGCTTCTACATCAACGTGCCCTTCGGCCTGGTCACCCTCGCCGTCATCGCCGTCGTGCTGAAGCTTCCCAAGCCCACCGTCCGCCCCCGGCTCGATGTGCTCGGCGCGCTGCTCCTGGCCGCCGCCTCCACCTTCCTGGTGCTGCTCACCAGCTGGGGCGGGACCGAGTACGCCTGGGGCTCGCGCACCATCCTGGGCCTCGCCGCGGGCGCGCTCGGCACGGTCCTGCTCTTCATCGCCGTCGAGCACCGCGCCGCCGAACCCGTCATCCCGCTGCGGCTGTTCCGCGACTCGATCTTCAACGTCACCTCTCTCGTGGGTGCCGTCGTCGGTGTCGCGCTCTTCGGTGCCGCCAGCTATCTGCCGACGTATCTCCAGATGGTCGACGGAGCCAGCGCCACCGGATCCGGGCTCCTGATGCTGCCGATGATGGGCGGCATCGTCGTGGCCTCCGTCGTCTCCGGACAGCTGATCTCCAGGACCGGCCGCTACCGGATCCACCCACTCGTCGGCTGCGCCCTCTCCGCCGTCGGCATGTGGCTGCTCTCCCGGCTGGAGACCGGCACCTCCCGGCTGGAGTACAGCCTCGCGCAGGCCGTCCTCGGCATCGGGATCGGCCTGGTCATGTCCGTTCTCGTGCTGGCCGTGCAGAACTCCGTACGGCCCGCCGACCTCGGCACCGCCACCAGTGCCAACAACTACTTCCGGCAGATCGGCGGCAGTATCGGTGCCGCCGTCTTCGGCACCCTCTTCGCGGGGCGGCTCGCCGACGCCCTCGCCGTACACCTTCCGTCCGGCGCCGACCTCCCCGATCCCGCGTCGATCACCCCGCAGCTCGTCCACGCGATGGAGCCCGCACTGCGTGACGCCTATGTCCAGGCGTACGCCGACGCGATGCCGCGCATCTTCCTCTACCTGGTGCCGGTGCTCGTGCTCGGCCTGTTCCTCGCCTTCTTCCTCAAGGAGAAACCGCTGGTGTCCCACCACAGCCCCGAAACGGCCACCGAGCCCTCGCCGATCCCCGCCGCGCGGACCGACTCCGCTTCCCCGTCCGTCGGTTACCTGTCCGGTGTCCCCGTCTGCGGGAGCGTCCAGCACCCGGACGGTACGAAGGTCCCCCGGGCGGCCCTCACCCTGATCGACGTCCAGGGGAAGCAGGTCGGGCGCGGCGCGAGCGGTGACGACGGGCGGTACGCGCTGAGTGTCCCCGGCGCCGGTTCCTATGTGCTGATCGCGGCCGCGGGCGGGCACCAGCCGCAGGCCGTCAGCGTCACGGTGGGCGAGCGGCCCGTCGAACTCGACGTGGTCCTCGGCGGCGCGGGACGGCTCGCCGGTACGGTCGTCACGGCCGACGGGGTCCCGGTCCGGGACGCCGCGGTGACCCTCACCGATGTGCGCGGCGACGTCGTGTCGACCACCCGTAGCGGCCGTGAGGGCGGCTATGTGATCACCGAGCTGGTGGCCGGTGAGTACACCCTCGCCGCCAGCGCCCCGGCCTTCCGGCCCGCCGCGCTGCCGGTCAGTGTGCAGGCCGCCAGGGAGACCCGCCAGGACATCGAACTGGCCGGCGGCGCCGTCCTGCGCGGGGTCGTCCGGGCGAGCGGCGGGCGGCCCGTCGAGGACGCCCGGGTCACCCTGCTCGACGCGGCGGGCAATGTGGTGGACACCCTCACCACCGGGCCGGACGGAGCGTTCCGGTTCGTCGACCTGTCGTCCGGCGAGTACACCGTGATCGCCGCGGGCTATCCGCCGGTCGCGACCGTGCTCCAGGTCGCGGGCGGCGGGCGCACCGAGCGCGACCTCCAGCTCGGACACGAGGACTGACCTCCGGCCGGGTCGAGGACTGACCTCCGGCCGGGAAGAGGACTTGACCCCCGGGAGCTGTCCCGGCACCCCGCGCACGGTCGCCATGGCGCCGTGCGCGGGGTTCGCCATGCCGTGCGCGGGGCCCGCCATAACGGCGTGCGCGGGGGCGTACGCGGCGCACGGGGGGCGCCTACGGATCGAACGCGCGGTGAAAGAATGCGCCGGTCGCTTGTCGCTGCAACCGGAGCGCGGTAGACCGTCCCTGACGAAAAGTCATGACAGGTTGTGCGGATCGCCCTGGGGAGCGGGTCATGAGCGTGACGAGTCAGTACAAGCGTGCCTGGGAGAGCTTCTGGAGCGAAGCTCCCGACGACCCCGGCGCCGTCTTCTGGGACGCCGAACCCGCCCTCACCTCGGGGCTGCACCTCGCGCTCTTCGAGCCGCACCTGATGGCGGCGGACCTTCCCCTGGTCGACCTCGGCTGCGGCAACGGCACACAGACGTTCTTCCTCGCCGAACGGCTGCCCCGGGTCACCGGCGTCGACCTCTCCGCGGCGGCGCTGGCCCACGCCCGGCGCCGCGACCCGCTCGGGGCGGTGCCGTTCCGCGAGATCGACGCGGCGGACCCGGACGCGGTGCGCCGCCTCCACGGTGAACTGGGCGACACCCACGTCTATATGCGCGGCGTGCTCCACCAGTGCGATCCGGCCGACCGGCAGCCGCTGATCGACTCCATCGCGACCCTCGTGGGGGAGCGGGGCAGGGCCTTCGTCGTGGAACCGGCCGAGGCGGCGAGCGCCGAACTCACGGTGCTGGCGCAGCGACCGGCAGGACCGCCCCCCAAGCTCCGCCCGGTCCTCACCCACGGCATCGCCACCGGCACGGTCCGGGACGCGGCGCTGCCCCAGTTCATCCGCACGGCCGGGCTCTCCGTGCTCGCCCGGGGCGAACTGCCGCTGCTGACAACGGAGTACGTGGCCGACGGCATCCGTATCGCCCTCCCCTCGAACTGGCTGGTGGTGGGCCGGACGGGGTGACGCTCAGCGCAGGGCGTCCTCGCGCACCAGATGCGTCAGCGCCCGCGCACCCGGGCTCAGGCCCCGCGCCGCAGGAAGCACCACCACACTCTCGTACACCGGCGCGTCCGGGCCTTCGAGCTCCCCCGTGACCAGGCCCCGGGCCTCGGGCTTACGGGTGAAGTGGTGCGGCACCACCGCGATGCCCAGCCCCTCGTGCACCAGCTCCAGCAGGCTGTGCACGTCGTTCACCTCCAGGGCCACGCTCCGGCGCACCCGCGCGCAGGCGAACGCCTCGTCCGCCGCCCGCCGCGGCCCCCAGTCCGGATGGAAGTCGATGAAGGACTCACCGCGCAGTTCGTCCCACGCCACCACGGGCCGCCCGGCGAACCGGTGACCGGGAGCGCACAGGACGACCATCGGCTCCCGGGCCAGCGGGATCAGCTCGCCGCGCCACTCCGGCGGACTGACCGTGGCGGCGAACGCGATGTCGAGCCGGCCCTCGGCCACCCCGTCCAGCAGGCTCGTGGTGCCCTCCTGCCGGAGCCGTAGCTCCATGTGCGGATGGGCACGGTGGAAGGCGGCGAGCAGCCGCGCCGGACTGACCCCCGCCACGCATTGTTCGACCCCCACCGTCAGGGTGCCGCGCAGCAGCCCCCGTACGGCATCGACCGCGTCCCGTGCCGCCCGCGCCCCCGCCAGCGTGCGCTCCGCCTCCACCAGCAGGGCGCGCCCCGCCTCGGTGAGGCGCACCGAACGCGTGGTCCGGCTGAACAACGGGGTGCGCAGCTCCCGCTCCAGCGCCCGGACGGACGCCGAGAGACCCGACTGCGAGACGGAGAGGCGCTCGGCGGCGCGGGTGAAGTGCTGCTCCTCGGCGACGGCGACGAAGTGCTCCAGCTGACGCAGTTCCATGATTGAGAAAGGTAGACGATGAATCCCAGCGGAATCTCCGGTTGGACTGCTGGATCGTTCTCCGTCAGCCTGGACCCTGCGCACCGAGCCCGGAGCGCTCCCTCGGAACTCTCCCGCGGAGCACACATGTACCTCCCGTCCGCCGACCGTTACACCGCCATGCCCTACCGGCGCACCGGCCGGAGCGGGCTGCTGCTTCCCGCGCTGTCGCTCGGCCTCTGGCACAACTTCGGAGGCGACCGGAGCCCCGAGGAGCAGGGCCGCATCCTGCGCAGGGCCTTCGACCTGGGCATCACCCACTTCGACCTCGCCAACAACTACGGCCCGCCGCCCGGCTCCGCCGAGCTCACCTTCGGCCGCGCGCTGAAGACGGACTTCGCCCGGCTCCGGGACGAGATCGTCGTGTCCACCAAGGCGGGCTACGACATGTGGGACGGCCCGTACGGCGAGTGGGGCTCCCGGAAGTACCTGCGCTCCTCGCTGGACCAGAGCCTGCGGCGGCTCGGCCTGGAGTACGTCGACATCTTCTACTCCCACCGCTTCGACCCCGAGACCCCGCTCGAAGAGACGATGGGCGCCCTCGACACCGCCGTACGGCAGGGCAAGGCCCTCTACGTCGGCCTCTCCAACTACTCCGCCGAGCAGACCCGCGAGGCCGCCGCGATCCTCAGGGACCTCGGCACGCCCCTGCTCATCCACCAGCCCCGCTACTCGATGCTCGACCGCCGCCCCGAGGACGGGCTGCTCGGCGCGCTCGACGAACTGGGCACCGGCTCCATCGCCTACTCCCCGCTGGAGCAGGGCATCCTCACCGACCGCTATCTGAACGGCATCCCGGCCGGTTCCCGGGCTGCGGGCGACAGCCCCTTCCTGACCCCGGACGCCGTCACCCCCGAGCTGGTGGACCGGCTGCGCGCGCTCGACGCCCTGGCGAAGGAGCGCGGCCAGTCGCTCGCCCAGCTGGCACTGGCCTGGGTGCTGCGCGGCGGCCGGGTCACCTCCGCCGTGGTCGGCGCGAGCAGCGTCGCCCAGCTGGAGAACAACGTGGAGACCGTCCGCAACCTGGAGTTCGCCGAGGAGGAGCTGGCCAGGATCGAGCAGCTCCTCACGGGAACGGGCACGGGCCGGGGCTGAGCGCATCGGGCGCGGGCCCGCCCACGACAGCCCGCCGCCGTCGTACCCCGAGTGCCGCGTCCTCGCCACCGGCCCCATCGCCGCTCTCGGCGAGGACGCGGACATTCCGCGCGTCAGGTCCCCCTCCCGACGGGAAGAGCGTTCCGGGCCCCCCGAACGTTCGCCCGGCTCTGGCTCGACCCATCGCCGTCGCGTAGCGTGAGCCAGCGTGAAGATCTGTTGCGCTGTGCCGCGGGCCGACGACGCGGCTCACCGGAGTGATGGCCGACCGACCGCCGTCACGGCCGGATCGCCCGCCCATGACCTACCGCGGGACGGTGGGGCGTGAAGATCCTCATCAGCGCCGACATGGAGGGCGCCACCGGAGTGACCTGGCCGGCCGATGTGCTGCCCGGCACCGCGCAGTGGGAGCGCTGCCGCTCGATGTTCACCTCCGACGTGAACGCCGCGGCCCTCGGGTTCTACGACGGCGGCGCCGACGACGTGCTGATCAACGAGGCGCACTGGTCCATGCGCAACCTCCTGCTGGAGCGCCTCGACGACCGGGTCCAGATGCTCACCGGCAGGCACAAGTCCCTCTCCATGGTGGAGGGCATCCAGCACGGCGATGTCGACGCCATCGCCTTCGTCGGCTATCACACGGGGGCGGGCACGGAGGGCGTTCTCGCCCACACCTATCTGGCCAACTCCATCACCGGGGTCTGGCTGAACGGCGTCCGCGCCAGTGAGGGCCTGCTCAACGCGCATGTCGCCGCCGAGTACGGCGTCCCGGTCGTGCTCGTCACCGGTGACGACCTCACCTGTGTGGACGCCGAGGGATACGCCCCCGAGGCGCGCAAGGTCGCCGTCAAGGACTACGTCTCGCGGTACGCGGCGGTGTGCCGCACCCCGGCCCGTACCGCCGCCGACATCAGGGCCGCGGCCAGGGACGCGACGGCGCTCGCCGTGCGGCACACCCCGGTGACGGGCGGCTCCTTCACGGTGGAGCTGGAGTTCGACGCCGAGCATCTGGCCGCCGCGGCGACCGTGGTCCCCGGCGTGGCGCCGAGCGGCGAGAGGCGCGTCGCGTACACCAGCGCGACGATGTACGAAGGTATTCGCACGTTCAAGGCGGTGACCACCATCGTGTCGTCCGCCGTGGAGGAACAATATGGCTGAGGCGCCCGACCCGCTCGGACAGGTGGACGAGCAGGCACTCGACGAAGTGGTGACGTTCACCTCCGAACTCATCCGGATCGACACCACCAACCACGGCGGCGGCGACTGCCGGGAGAGGCCGGCGGCCGAGTACGTCGCCGAGCGCCTGGCCGCCACCGGCCTGGAACCCACCCTGCTGGAGCGCACCGCGGGACGCACCAACGTGGTCGCCCGGATCGAGGGCACCGACCCGTCCGCCGACGCGCTCCTCGTGCACGGGCACCTCGACGTGGTGCCCGCCGAAGCCGCCGACTGGACCGTGCACCCCTTCTCCGGCGAGGTGCGTGACGGGGTGGTGTGGGGGCGCGGCGCCGTCGACATGAAGAACATGGACGCGATGGTGCTCGCCGTCGTCCGCGGCTGGGCGCGCGCCGGTGTGCGCCCCCGCCGCGACATCGTCATCGCGTACACCGCGGACGAGGAGGCCAGCGCCGACGACGGCTCCGGCTTCCTCGCCGACCACCACCCCGGGCTCTTCGAGGGCTGTACGGAGGGCATCAGCGAATCCGGCGCCTTCACCTTCCACGCCGGGGAGGGGCTGTCGCTGTACCCGATCGCCGCGGGCGAGCGCGGCACCGGCTGGCTGAAGCTGACCGCCGAGGGCACCGCCGGCCATGGCTCCAAGGTCAACCGGGCCAACGCGGTCAGCGCGCTCGCCGCCGCCGTCGCCCGGATCGGGGAGCACGAGTGGCCGGTGCGGATCACCCCGACGGTACGGGCCGCGCTCACCGAGATCGCCGCGCTGCACGGCATCGACGTCGATGTCGACGCCCCCGGCTTCGACGTGGACGAGCTGCTGGGCAAGCTGGGCCCGGTCGCCTCCCTCCTCGAACCCGTCGTCCGCAACAGCAGCAACCCGACGATGCTGGACGCCGGATACAAGGTCAACGTGATCCCCGGCCGCGCCACCGCCTTCATCGACGGCCGGATGCTGCCGGGCGGCGAGGACGAGTTCACCGAGACGATGGACCGGCTCACCGGCCCCGCCGTCCAGTGGGAGTTCCACCACCGTGAGGTCGCCCTCCAGGCGCCCGTCGACTCACCCACGTACGCCAAACTGCGCGCCGCCGTCGAACACTTCGACCCGGACGGGCACGCCGTCCCCTACTGCATGTCGGGCGGCACGGACGCCAAGCAGTTCTCCCGCCTCGGCATCACCGGATACGGCTTCTCGCCGCTGAAGCTGCCCGTCGGCTTCGACTACCAGGCGCTCTTCCACGGCGTCGACGAGCGCGTCCCCGTCGACGCCCTGCACTTCGGCGTCCGTGTCCTCGACCACTATCTGCGCACCGCCTGACCCGTACCGGGGGGACAGTCCACCGTGACCACAGAGCCGAACGTGTCCACCACGCCCAACGTTTCCACAGCGCCGTACGGAACCTGGCCCTCACCGATCGACGCGGCACTCGCCGCCTCGCACGACGGACGCCCGGACCACGTCGGCACCGTCGGCGAGGAAGTGTGGTGGACCGAGCCGCGCCCGGCCGAGGGCGGTCGGCGGGCGCTGGTGCGCCGGCGCGCGGACGGCACCACCGCAGCCGTGCTGCCCGCACCGTGGAACACCCGCAGCCGGGTCATCGAGTACGGCGGGCAGCCCTGGGCAGGCACCGAACGCACCGAGGGCGGCCCGCTCGTCGTCTTCGTCCACTTCACCGACCAGCGGCTCTACGCCTACGCCCCCGACGGCCCCGACGAACCCTGGCCGCTCACTCCGGTGTCGGACATCGGCGGCGGACTGCGCTGGGTGGACCCGGAGCTGCACCTCGGCCGGGGTGCCCGGGGCGAAGTCTGGTGTGTCCTGGAGGAGTTCACCGGCGAGGCACCGACCGATGTGCGCCGGGTCGTCGCCGCCGTGCCGCTGGACGGCTCGGCCGCCGACGACCGCACGGCCGTACGCGAACTCTCCGACGACCGGCACCGGTTCGTCACGGGGCCGCGGCTCTCGCACGACGGGCGGCGGGCCGCCTGGATCGCCTGGGACCACCCGCGGATGCCCTGGGACGGCACGGTGGTGATGCTGGCCGAGGTCAGCGAGGAGGGCACCTTCACCGGCGTACGCCCGCTCGTCGGCGACATCGACGAGTCCGTCTGCCAGATCGAGTGGGACCGGGACGGCACCCTGCTGTTCGTCTCGGACCTCGGCGACTGGTGGGAACTCCAGCGCATCCGGCCCGACGCCCCGGCGGGCGGGGCCCTCCCCACCAGCCGGCTCTGCTCCGGCCGGGGCGAGGAGTTCGGCGGAGCGCTGTGGAAGATCGGGCTGCGCTGGTTCCGGCCGCTGGACAACGGACTGATCGCCGTCATCCACGGCAGGGGCACCACCCGGCTCGGCGTGCTCGACCCGGAGACCGGGGAACTCGCCGATGTGCCGGGACCCTGGACGGCCTGGGCCGACACGCTCGCCGTACGGGGCAGCAGGGTCATCGGCGTCGCCGCGAGCCCGCGCAGCGGTGCCGAGGTGGTGGAGCTGGACACCGCGACCGGACACACCCGGATCATCGGCGTACCCCACCGCGACGCGGTCGATCCCGCGTACTACCCCGAACCCCGCGACCGCACCTTCACCGGTCCCGACGGCCGTGAGATCCACGCCCACATCTACCCGCCGCACAGCCCCGACCGCGGCGGGCCCGAGGGGGAGCTCCCGCCGTACGTGGTCTGGGCGCACGGCGGCCCGACCGGCCACGCGCCGCTCGTCCTCGACCTGGAGATCGCCTACTTCACCTCGCGCGGCATCGGTGTCGCCGAGGTCAACTACGGCGGCTCCACCGGCTACGGCCGCCGTTACCGCGAGCGGCTGCGCGGCCAGTGGGGCGTCGTCGACGTGGAGGACTGCGCCGCCGTCGCCGAGGCGCTGGCCGCCGAGGGCTCGGCCGACCGGGACCGCCTCGCGATCAGGGGCGGCAGCGCGGGCGGCTGGACCACCGCCGCCTCGCTGACCTCCACCGGCCTCTACGCCTGCGGGACGATCAGCTACCCCATCCTGGACCTCGCGGGCTGGGCCACCGACGAGACCCACGACTTCGAGTCGCGGTATCTGGAATCGCTCGTCGGACCGTTCGCCGAGGTGCCGGAGCGCTACCGCGAGCGTTCGCCGATGCACCGCACCGACCGCCTCACCACACCGTTCCTGCTGCTCCAGGGGCTCGACGACGTGATCTGCCCGCCCGCACAGTGCGAGCGGTTCCTCGCGGCCGTCGAGGGCCGCGGCATCGCGCACGCGTACATCGCCTTCGAGGGGGAGAGCCATGGGTTCCGGCGCGCGGACACCATGGTCCGCGCGCTGGAGGCCGAACTCTCCCTCTACGCCCAGACGTTCGGCATCGACCGCCCCGACGTCCCGCGGCTGGAGCTGAGGAAGTGACCCCCGGACCGGCGGGTCCCACGAAACCGCGGGACTCCCGCGCCCCGCTGGAAACCCTCGCCCGGCCCGCCCGGCTGCGACCCGGTGCGCGGGTCGCGGTGGTGGCGCCCAGTGGGCCGGTGCCCGCCGACCGGCTGGCGGTGGGCCTCGATCTGCTGCGCGGCTGGGATCTGGAGCCGGTCGTCGCACCTCATGTCCTTGATGTCCACCCCGAGTTGGACTACCTCGCCGGTACGGATGAGAACCGTGCCGCCGATCTCCAGGATGCCTGGTGCGACCCGTCCGTCGATGCCGTGCTGTGCGCCCGCGGCGGCTACGGCACCCACCGCATGGTCGATCTGCTGGACTGGTCGGCGATCCGGGCGGCCGGGCCGAAGGTGTTCGTCGGGTACAGCGACATCACCGTGCTCCACGAGGCGTTCGCACTGCGGGCCGGGTTCTCCACGCTGCACGGTCCGATGGTCGCGACCGAGGAGTTCCTCAAGGACGCGCCCACCCAGGAGCATCTGCGCGCCACACTGTTCGCTCCCGAGTCCGTGCGCACCCTCGGCCTGGACACGGCGGCGGTGCTGGTGCCCGGCCGGGTCCGGGGCGTCACGTACGGCGGCTGTGTCAGCCTGCTCGCCGCCGACCTGGGTACCCCGGGGGCCCGGACGTCGGCCCGGGGCGGGCTGCTGGCGATCGAGGACGTCACGGAGGACCCCTACCGGCTCGACGGCATCCTCACCAGACTGCTGCGGGCCGGGGCGCTCGACGGCGTCTGCGGTGTGGTGTGCGGATCGTGGGAGGAGTGCGGCCCCTATGAACAGGTGCGTGCGGTCCTCGCCGACCGGCTCGGCGGCCTGGGCGTACCCGTCGTCGAGGAGCTGGGTTTCGGGCACTCGCCGTCGGCACTGACGATTCCGCTGGGCCTGCCCGCGGTGCTGGACGCCCCGGCCGACGGTGGCCGACCGACCCTGACGGCGGAGGTTCCCGCGCTGCTGTGAGGCCGCGGGGCCGGGGCCGGATCGGGGCCGCGGAACGCGGGGCCGGCGGCGCGGGACGCGGGCCGCCGCGGACCCGGCCCCGGCGTGTGTGCAGAGCGTGAACATCTTTCAAGGAACGCCGTCCTGGGCGTTGACGCGGTGATGACGCCTGCCACACCATGGGCCCGGCCCAATACTTACCGGTCGGTAAGGTGTCCTCGGTGTGGAGGTCTACGTGTCAGGTGCTGTCTCCCGGTTCCGCAAGCCACTCATCGCCGTCGCGGGGGCGGCCCTCGTCGCCCCTCTCGCGTTCGCCGGGCCGGCACAGGCCGATGCCGCCCAATACACCGTCACCCCGCTGAAGTTCACCGTCCAGGCCGGTGGCCGCTCCTGCACCGTCGATGCCGACCTCTACCGCCCCGCCGGGGTCGACGCCGCCCACCCGGCCCCCGCGGTCCTCGCCACCAACGGCTTCGGCGGCAGCAAGTCCGACGGCTCGACGGGCACCATCGGCAAGGCCTTCGCCACCCGCGGCTACGTGGGCCTCGTCTACTCGGGCCTCGGCTTCGGCAAGTCCGGCTGTCTCATCACGCTCGACGACCCCGCCGTCGACGGTGCGGCGGCGAGCGGACTCCTCGACTTCCTCGCCGGGACCCGTGCCGCCGACGACGGCACCGAGGCGGACTTCGTCACCAAGGACGGCGAGGGCGACCCGCGCGTCGGCATGATCGGCGGCTCGTACGGCGGCGCCGTACAGATGGCCACCGCCGCCGTCGACCGCCGGGTCGACGCCCTCGTCCCGCTGATCACCTGGAACGACCTCGGATACGCCCTCGCACCCAACAACACTGGTGCGCGCGCCGGGGTCTCCTCCGACACCCCCGGCGTCTTCAAGTGGCAGTGGACCAACGGGTTCTACCTGATCGGGGAGGGGCAGACCATCCTGAACCCGAGCCTCGACCCGTCCCGGTTCGGCAGCCTGGACTGCCTGCACTTCGCCGCCCGCGCCTGCGAGACCATCCGGCTGCTCAACTCCGGCCGCTACCCCGCCGACGAGGCCGCCGCGATGCTCGCGTACGCGCGCAGCGTCTCACCCGTCTCCTACCTCGGACAGGTCAAGGCCCCCACCTTGCTCATCCAGGGCCAGGCCGACAGCCTGTTCAACCTGAACGAGGCCACCGCCACGTACAAGACCCTCAAGGCCCGGGGCGCCACGGCGAAGATGATCTGGCAGGCATGGGGCCACAGCGGCGGCCAGACGGACGGGGAACTCGACCTGGGGCAGGGCAATCTGGAGACGAGCTACGTCGGACAGCGCGTCCTCGCCTGGTTCGACCGCTACCTCCAGAAGAAGACGGACACCGACACCGGCCCCGCGTTCGCGTACTACCGCGACTGGCGGAGCGGATACGGCACCGCGGCCGCCGTGCCGTCCCTGTCGCGGAAGATGTATCTCTCCGGCGACGGCAAGCTGGTCGACAACCGCTCCAAGGTGATCCGCGGCAGCCGCCAGTACACCAACTGGCTCGTGCCGACCAGCCACTCCGAGAGCTCGCTCGCCGGTGTCATCGGCCTGCCCGACCCGAAGCCGTACGACACCAAGGGCACCTACCTCGGCTGGACCAGCGAGCCGCTGGCCTCGCCCGTCGATGTCGTCGGCGCCCCGAGGGCCACCCTGAAGGTCGTCTCGCCGAAGACGGAACGCGTCCAGAACAGCGGGGACGCCGCGGACAAGCTCGTCCTGTTCGCCAAGGTGTACGACGTGGCCCCCGACGGCAGCAAGAAGCTGGTGAACCGGCTGGTCTCGCCCGTCCGCGTGCCCGACGTCACCCTGCCCTTCACCGTGGAGCTTCCGGGCATCGTCCACCGGTACGAGGCGGGGCACCGGCTCGAATTCGTGATCGCGGCCAGCGACTCGGCGTACTTCGGCAACCGGGGCATCAAGCCGGTCACCGTCGTGAGCGCCCCGCAGGACACGGGAGTACTGGAACTCCCGGTGGTCCCCGCAGGCTGACCGCCGCCCCCGCTGCCGCCCCACCACCCCGTCGCATCACCCGAACGGCCGTACTGCACCGCCCCCCGGTCCGGGGATGGAGACATCCTGGGACCCGGGGGCGGCTGCCGTAGGGCGGTACGGCGCCGGGCCGGACACGAGGAGCCAGCGAAAGGGCCTGACCATGAGCCCCAAGGACGTATCGAGCGGCGGCAAGGGCAGTACAGGGCTGTTCACCCCGGCACGCGTCGCCGTCGCCGTCGTGGCCGTGCTCGCGCTCGTCTTCATCTGCGTGAACACCGACGACGTCACCATCCGGCTGATCGTCCCCGAGGTCTCGATGCCGCTCTGGCTCGCCCTGCTGGGCGTGTTCGCGGCCGGGCTGCTCTGCGGCGGCTATGTGTTCCGCCGGCGCACGAAGTAGCGGCCTGCGACACCGGAACGCACCGGGCGGCGACCGGTCGTCGCGCGCCCCGGCGTACGCACACGGATCGGCGGTACGTACGCGGACCGGCGCGCACGCGGTCCGGCGGCGCGCCGCGTCGTACGCTGAGCGGATGCCCGAGCCGACCGATCCCCTCCCGCCCGCCGCG
The DNA here is from genome assembly GCF_035917275.1 of Streptomyces sp. NBC_01237. Classification (NCBI taxonomy): domain Bacteria; kingdom Bacillati; phylum Actinomycetota; class Actinomycetes; order Kitasatosporales; family Streptomycetaceae; genus Streptomyces; species Streptomyces sp. NBC_01237. The sequence continues at coordinate 7,488,689 of NZ_CP108508.1, forward strand.
TACCTGGCCGAAGGCCCCAGGACGGCGCTGCGGCACTTCACCCGCGCGGATGCCGAGGAGTTCACCGCCCGCGCGAGGGAGAGCCGCGCCCTCCACCATCCGTGGCTCTTCCCGCCGGAGGACCCCGGCGCCTACGGGGAGTACGCCGGTCACCTCCGCACGGACCCGGCCCGGGAGGGTTTCCTCGTCTGCGAACGCGCCGCGGGCGGCGGCATCGCCGGATTCATCAACATCAACAACATCGTCCTCGGCGGATTCTGCTGCGGTGCCCTGGGCTACGGGGCCTTCGCGCACGCGGCCGGGCGCGGCCTGATGTCCGAGGCGCTGGGCCTCGTCATCGCCCACGCCTTCGGGCCGCTCGGCCTGCACCGCCTGGAGGCCAACATCCAGCCCGCCAACGCGCCCTCGATCGCGCTGGTCCGGCAGGCCGGGTTCCGGCTGGAGGGCCTCTCCCCGGACTTCCTCTTCGTCGACGGCGCCTGGCGCGACCACGAACGGTGGGCGATCACGGCCCGGTGAGGGGCCGACCCTCTTCCCCCGGGCCACAGTGCACCGACCCGCCACCGATCCGTCGCCGACCTGCCTCCGACCGCCTCCGACCGCCTCCGACCGCCTCCGTCCCGTCTCCGTCCCGCCTCCGTGCCGGGCCAACTGCCGTACGGCGGCGGGTCGGACCGCCGCCCGGGCAACCCGGGCCTCGTTCACCCAGGTCGGCCGTGCCGGCCGGACATCAGGCGCAGGCCCGCCGCCATCCGGGCGGGGCGACCCGCGCACACGTCTCCTCTTCATGCACTCTTCGCCCATCTGTCGCCGTTACGGCCCGGTTCCTCCCCGCTTCCTGTGGCTAGCTTTCAGTCGCCCCCCGATGCTCGATCCGCCACGGAGAGATCCATGTGTAGCCCGACCCACCGGCCCGACGGTCCGGTCCTGCCCGCCGCCGGCCGCCGTTCCTTCCTGCGTGCCACCGCGCTCACCGGTGCCGCGACCGCCGCCTCCGGGCTGCTGGCCGCCGGTCCCGCCGCCGCTCTTCCGCAGCAGTCCACCGCGTCGGGCGCGGTCCGTCACCCGGATCCCGAACACCCGCGGTTCACCGTCGTGGTCATGCCGGACACCCAGTACCTCTTCGACGGGGCCAGCATCCACAAGGCGCCGGTCGAGGCATCGCTGCGCTATGTGCTCGACAACGGGCGCGACGAGAACATCGTCTTCCTGTCCCATCTGGGCGACCTGACCGAAAGCGGTCGGGCGAGCGAATTCGGGGCGATCGGCGAGGCGTTCGAGCTGCTCGACCGGCGGCGGGTCGGCTACAGCGTCGTCGCGGGCAACCACGACATCGCGTCGTCCACCGACGACCAGCGCGGCCGCACCCCGTATCTGGACACCTTCGGCCCGCAGCGCATGCGGCGCCTGCCGACGTTCGGCGGGGCGACCCCCGACGGCTACAACACCTACCACCTGTTCCGCGCCGCCGGTCGCGAATGGCTGGTGCTGGCGCTCGACTGGCGGCCGTCGGCGGCCGGGCTGGCCTGGGCGCGCGACGTCATCGCCCGGCACCCGCACACCCCGGTCGTCCTCACCACGCACGAGCTCGTGTACGCCGACGCGGACGGCGACGAGGCGGAGTTCTCCGACCACGGCAGACATCTGTGGGACGAGCTGATAGCCGACCACGACCAGATCTTCCTCACCCTCAACGGGCACTACTGGCCCGCCGGACGGACCACCCGGAAGAACGCCGCGGGCAATGATGTGCACCTGCACATCACCAACTACCAGAACCGCTACTACGGCGGCAGCGCGATGATCCGCCTCTACCGCTTCGACCTGGCCAGGAACACCATCGACGTGGAGACGATCTCCCCGTGGGTACTGGGCCGTGCGGGCGAAAAGCTCAATGATCTGGAGCGCGGTGAGATCGAGCTGACCGGCCCCCAGGACCGGTTCTCCGTCCCCGTCGACTTCGCGCAGCGGTTTGCGGGCTTTGCTCCCGTCCCCGTACGCGGCCCCCGTCCGGCCGCGCGGATGCTGGTGCGCGGCACGGTCGCGTACTGGCGCTTCGACGGCGGGCGCCGGGACGGCTCGGCCGCCGACGCCGCCCTGCGCGTCCCCGACCTCTCCGGCCACCGCAACGACCTGGTGCGCCAGGACGTCCCCGGCAGCGGGCCCGACGCCCTGCGCTGGTCGACCGCGCACCACCCGGACCAGCCGGGCCACGGCAGCCTCTACTTCGACGGCGGGAAGCCACCGCTGCGGGGCGCGTACCTGCGTACCGTGGACAACGCACCGATCAACACCCTCACATTCAAGTCCGGTTACACCGTCGAGGCATTCCTGAGCGTGCCCGCCGACTGGGACGCCGGGCACCACGCCTGGGGTGGTGTACTCGGCCGGCAGGGCACACTCCGCGCGGCGGGCAAGACCGCCGGCGACCCGGAGGAGCCCGTGGCCACCCTGTCCCTGTCGGACGGTCCCGGACTCCAGTGGGCGGCCGCGCCGCTCAACCAGCCCGGGGCCGTCACCCACTGGAGCCACGAGCTGACACGTGACCGCTGGTATCACGTGGCCCTCGTCAACGACGGCAGGCACACGACGATGTACGTCGACGGCTGCGTCGTCGCACGCAACCCCGCCACCCGCACCGTCGGGCTGGCCACGGCCGGACTGCCCTGGCTGCTCGGCGGCTACGAGTACGGGGGGAAACTGGACCAGTTGATGCACGGCTGGATCGGGGACGTCAGGATCGTCGAACGCGCCCTCCGTACGAAGGACTTCATGATCGCGTGAGTCGTCCGGGGCCGGACGTCCGGGGCGCGGGCGGGTGTCCGCGCCCCGGCATCTTCCCGCCCCGTCGACGGGGCGGCCGGGCCGCCACCACGGGGTTTTCGGGTTTTAATCGTGTTGATCATCACGCTGTCGTTACTGACCGTATGGGCTAGCGTGCCGAAGCGTGAATACTCAGAACTCATATGACCGGGGCACTTCCGCAGGTGAAGCGCTTGTTCGGGCCCTTTTCGGCGACCGGCTGGAGAAGGTGCACGAGCCTTGGCGCGATCTCTTCCGCGCCGAGCGGTTCAGCTTCCGGGAGGGGCTCACACCGCAGGAGCGCGCCACTCTCTCCTATGAACGGTTACGCGCTGTCAACGACGCGATGGACAGTCCCGAGGAGCTCGCGACCGACGTGGAGCGTCTCAGCGCGTTCCACGAGTGGGCCGGACCCGCCGACCCCGCAATGGCGACCGTGGCGAGTATCCACTACAACCTGTTCCTCGGCAGCCTCCTTGACCTCGGACCCGGGCAGGAGCGCGACCTGCGTGAATACATCGCGATGGCTCGCACGGGGACGTTCCTGTGCACCGAGGCCGGACACGGCAACAGCGCCTCGCAGCTGGAGACGACAGCGGTGTACGACGCGGCGGCCGGCGTATTCGTGCTGCACACGCCGACACCCGGTGCGCGCAAATTCATGCCGAACACCAGCTCGACGGGAGGGCCCAAGACCGCGGTCGTCGCGGCCCGGCTGATCACGGACGGCACGGACCGGGGTGTCTTCCTGTTCCTCACGCCGCTCAGCGACGACACCGGGAGCCCGCTGCCGGGAGTGGAGATACACCGGCTGCCGCAGACCGCCAGCAGCCCCGTGGACCACTGCGTGACCTCGTTCACCCACGTCCGCCTGCCCCACGGCGCACTCCTCCAGGGCGATCACGGGCGGCTGACACCGGAGGGCGTGTTCACCAGCTCCATCGGCAGCCCCCGCATGCGATTCCTGCGCTCCATAGGCCGCGTCACCACCGGAAAGCTGTGCATGAGCGCCTACAGCCTGGGAACCGCCCGCCAGGCCCTGGCCGTGGCCCTGCGTCATGCTCACACCAGGCACACGGCGAGCGTGACCCCGCGCAGGACCGTCCCCCTGTTCGCCCATCGCAGCCACCACGCCCCGCTCCTCGATGCCGTTGCCACGACCTATGCCGCGACCCTGCTGCACCGCACGGCCCTGCGACGGTGGGCGGAGGGAACGGAGGACCAACGCGAAGACGGTGAACGGTTCATCGCCATAGCCAAGGGCTGGATCACGTGGCAGGCGCGCGCTGTCATGACCGAGTGCCGTGAGCGCTGCGGTGCGCAGGGACTGCTCCTGGCCAACGGAATCGCCGGTCAGCTGGCGGCCAATGAGGGCACCATCACCGCGGAGGGCGACAACCTGGTCATATGGGTCAAGGCGGCCGGTGAGATGCTCCTCGGTCACTTCACTCCGGAAGAGGCCGGCTCCACACCGCCGGGGGACCGTGAACTCACCGATCCGGCCTTCCTCCAGGAGCTCCTGGCGGACATCGAGCGCATCTGGCAACAACGGGCGCGAACGCGTCTGCGGGGCGCCGAGCCCGGCAATCCGCTCAACCGCTGGAACGTGGCCGTCACTCCCGCCCTCAAGCTGGTCGACGCCCACGCCCACCGACAGGCCGCCGAAGCCCTGCTGGCCGCCGCCGAGGAGACTCCCGACTCCGAGGCCCAAGAGATCCTGCGGTCTCTGCACCGTCTGTTCGCTCTCCGTCAGATCAGCGGCCACAGCGGGGACCTGCTCGCCGAGGGGCGCCTGACGCCCGACCAGGTCAGGTCGCTCCCCGACCTCGCCGAGACGTCGGTCGCCGATCTCGAACCGAAGGCGATGGCCCTCGGCCAGGGGCTCTTCGTCGCCGACGACGTGCTCCTGCGCTACCCCATCAACCAGCCGGACACCACGGGATGCGGGGTCTCCTGAGAGCCGTTCCCGAGTTGTTCAGTGGCTTTCGGCTCTGTCGGAAGGGACGTCGCCGGTCGGTCCGGTGCGCGGACCGGTGAGCCCCGACAGCGCTGAAAGGCGCCGACTCCCCGCTCGGCCGCCCGCTGCCGATCAACTCGGGCGCGTATCGCCGACGGGCCGGGGGCCCGCGTGCCGTACCTCGCGGGGGCACACCCCGAAGCGCTGCCGGAATGCCGTGCTGAGCGCACTGGAGGAGGAGAATCCCGACGCGTACGCCAGCTCGGTGATCGTCATATGCCGGTACGCGGGTGCCGGCAGCCGGTCCCGTACCAACCGCAGCCGTTCCTCGCGGATCAGCTCGCGGGGGGTCGTCCCTGCATGCTGCAGGGCCAGCTGCACCTGGCGCAGCGACCAGCCCAGCGCCTGCGCCACGGTGATGCCGGTCATCCCGGGGTCGGCCGCATGCTCGCGGATGTACCGGCGGACCATCGTCTCCACATCGGTCAGATGGCCCGGGGCGGTGGGGCGGTCGTCTCCTGCGGCGAGCATGCACAGCAGCTCGACCAGCCGGTCCGACACCGCGTCGAACTGGCCCGTGGTGAGGGTGTCGCGCTCCTCGTGCAGACCGGTCAGCATGTCACCCACCACCCGGCCCAGGCCGGAGGCCAGATCGATGGCCGCGGTGAGCGGCGAGGACCGGTTCAACCGTCCGTTCACCTCTTGAGCGGCGATCGACATGATGAGCGCCCGCGCGGAGACGTCCTGCCGGAGCTCGAACGGTGTGGCGAACGTGACCAGGCACCCGGCCCCCGGCACCAGCCGCAGCTCCTGGTCGCCCTGGCGCATCACCATTTCCCCGGTGACCGGCAGCAGCAAGCGGTAGTCCTCGTCAGGGGCGTGCCGTGTCTGGCCCGCGGTCCGGGTGTACGTGATCGTGTCCGACCAGAACATGACGAGCTGATGAGTGTCCGTGAACTGGCGGATCGTCCCCGCGTGAAAGTCGTCGGTGCGCGGGTAGCCGTAGCCCATCCGGCTTTGACACGACGTCACGTGCTCGCTCCAGAAGTCGGTGCGCTCACGCAAGGCCACGTCCCGGGTCGTCGACGCATGCACGACGTAGGTTTCCGAGGCCATCCGAGACACCCTTCACCGCAGCCTTCTTTCAGTGTGCCCATTCCGCGGCCGGTTCTCACGCTGATCGCATCGAGCGTTGCGCACTGTGACAACTTTCTTACGCGCAGGCGCAATTCCCGTTGCGAGATCCAGCCCTACGGTCGGTCACAGGATCCGCTGTGCACCAGGGCAGGGCGGGTCCCCGCCCGACCGATGTGGGCCGGTTCCGCGACCGTCCCACCCGGGGGAGGAACCCATGGGTCTCGTCCAGAGGCCCAGGTACCTGACTGAGGATCAAGATGGCGAGTGACAGGATGATCCAGAACCTGCGTGGGCGGCACCGGACATCCCGTGCCGTCCCGAGCGGTCCGGCGACCCGCAGAGCCGTGGGACTGACGCTGGCCGCAGGGGTCGCGGGCGCGAGCGTGGGGGTGTTCGGAGCCGGGTCCGCGGCCGCGGACCCGGTATCGCTCGAACTGCGGTACGTGTGCGCGGTCCAGATGCTCCCCGACCGGGCAGGCACGGTGGAGATCGACGCGGATGTCCCGACATCGGCGGTGGTCGGCAGGCCCACCTCGAAGTTCGTCATCCGTGCGACGGTGCCGGTGAGCGGGGCTGACGCGAACGGGCTGCGCAGCGCCGGTATCCAGGTCATCAAGGGCACGGTGGACGCGAAGGTCCTGGTGAAAGCGCCGGGGGGTGACACCAACCTCAAGGTGCCCTTCCAGGTGGCCAGAACCGATGTCCCGAAGTCCGGACCGTTCTCGGTCGAGGCGACCGGCGTCGCGCCGAGTCTCACCTTCAGCCGGCCGGGCAGGGCGAGAATCACCGTCGGTGACCTCGTCGCGCACGTCTCCGCGAGTGGTGGCATGACGGTCCGACTCGACGTGCCGTGCAAGCTGGACAGCGGGCAGAACAACGTCGTGGCATCGATCGGCATCACCAGGACGAGACCGACGACCGCCCCGACCCCGTCCAAGGTGCCGGCAGCGGCCACCTCGGGCACCACCGGGTCACAGAACCCGAGCGAAGGCGCGAGGGCGGGTGCGGCCACCGAAGGCCCGGCCGGCCCCTCCGGCGGCCTGGCTACGACTGGCAGCCAGGGCGTCATGAGTCTGATCCCGGTGGTCGCGGGAACCGTTGTCCTGGGGGCCCTTGCCGTGGCCGCCGCTTTCCGCTTCCGTTCACGCCGCGCCAGGTGACCGGGGCGCACCCTGACATCCGCGGACGAGGACGCGAGAAACCCCGGGGGCCGATCCAGGTGCCGGGCGGGTGCTGCGGTGGCCCGCCGGGAAGCTCACCTCGTGCGGTCCGCCGAGGCGGGCAGCCCGACGCCGGGTCGATGAGTGGCGCTCCGGGCCGGGTGCCCCGAGGGGGCCGGGGCACCGGTATCGACGGACCCGGTGAACACCGTCGCGGTGTCCGGCTTCCTGGACGACGGAGCCGATGGTGAGGACAGGCACATGAGGACGGCACGTCGCACACTGTGGGGATGGGTGGCGCTCAGTGTGGTGACCGTGGGAGTGGCGGTCACCATCGCCATTCGGGCGGGAACCGGGGATGTGGACCCGGGCGGGCTGGCGTTGGGGCTGGTCAGCCTGATGCTGGCGATAGCCGGCCTGTACCAGGCGACGCTCTCCCCGACCTCGCAGGACACCGACACCGCCGGACTGGCCGACCGCCTCGCCGACCACATCAGGAAACGTGAGGAGGAAGCCCGCCGGAGACTCCTCGGCGGCAGCGACCGCACCATCAACGTCGAGTTCGCCTTCCTCCCCTCCCCGGCCCACCACGCCACGGACGCGGCGGCGCCCCGGGGCACGTTGGAGGACATCGCCACCCACTACCGCGATCTCCGGCTCGGCCGCCTCGTCATCACCGGCGCACCCGGAGCCGGCAAGACCGTCCTCGCTCTCCACCTCATGCTGCTCCTCCTCGCCGACCGGGCGCCGGGCGCCCCCGTTCCCGTACGCCTGTCGTTGTCCACCTACGACCCCGAGCGGTACAAGCTCGACGACTGGCTCGCCGACCAGCTCACCCGCACGTACCAGCTACGCCCCGCCGCGGCAGCCGCCCTCGTCACCGCCCGGCTGATGCTCCCCGTGCTCGACGGCCTCGACGAAATGGACGCCGGAGAGGTCTTTGGGGACCACTCCCGTGCCGCTGCCGCTCTGGAGGCCATGAACAGCTACCTCCACGGCACCACCAAGGGCCAACTCGTCCTCACCTGCCGCAGCGGCGCCTACGCCGCTCTCGAAGGTGCGGAACTGTGGGCGGAGGACGCCTCCCGGATCGACATCGCCCCCGTCGACCAGGCCGCGACCGAGGCGTTCGTCGCCGCCCGCGCCCGCAGACCGGCCCGCTGGGAACCCGTCCTGGACGCACTCCGCGCAGCCCCGGAAAGTCCCTTGGCCCAGAGCCTGTCCACACCCTGGCGGCTGACCATAGCCCTCGCCGTCCACGACGAACGTCACCCCGGCGGTGGCTGGGTCCGCGATCCCGTGGATCTCCTCGCGCTCACCCCGCGAACCCCCGAACAGATCCGGGACCACCTGCTGAATCTGTTCATCCTCGCCGCTTCCTCGACAGGCGGCACCACAGCGCCCTACACCCAGCCGCAGATACGCACCTGGCTGACGGTCCTCGCCCGCTACCTGCACACCAACACCATCAGCCCCCGCGACGTGGCGGGACGGCGCCTGTCCGGAACCGATCTCGTACTCCATGAACTGTGGCCGCTCACCGGCCACCGCCGCGCCCGCACCGTCCAGGTCCTGTCGACCATCGCGGTGTGGGCCACCATCGACCTGCCTGCCGCCCTGCTCGACTCCTGGTACGTGTACGCGGCGAACGTGACGCTGATGGTGGTGGGCAGTCTTCTCATCGCAATCCCCCCGTGGCCCGTACCGTCCCGGCTGGAACGAGTGAACGCCGGAGGACCGGCGGCACGAGGTCAGCTGGTGAACGGGCTGGTGGGAGGGCTCTTCTGGGGAGGGCTCATCGTCGTGGCCGACATGGGGAATGTCCTCGGGCCGGTGGCCGGGCTCGTGTACGGCCTGGTGGTGGGGCTCGCCGGTGGAGCGATGGTCGGTTTCGGGCTGGCGGGCGTGCTCTCGGACGCACCCGATTTCGGCAGGTCACACGGAAACGCGTCGCCGCGCGGCACGGTCCGGGACGACCTCGTGAGCGGGTTCGCGACCGGCCTCGTGGTCGGCCTGGGGTTCGTGCCGTACTACTGGTTCGCCGGGGGCCCCGTGATCGCGCTCGGGGCAGTGATCATCTACATGCTTCTGTTCGGCCTCGGCGGCGGGCGGGCGCTGGCGCTCCTCTACAACCGCCTGTTCAGATGCGGATACCGGGGCGCGCTCGACTCGCTGGTCAGGCCCTGGCGGGTGTTCGGCCCCCTGTTCGGGACCGGCGCCGGCCCGGCCCTCGGCGCCGCGGGCGTCCGCTACCTGGCGTTCCTGCTCTGCACCCGCCGCTGGTGGTCCGGCCAGCCACTGCCCTGGCGCCTCGGCCGATTTCTCGACTGGTGCTGCGACGCGGGTCTGACGCGCACCGCCGGGATCGCCTACCAGTTCCGCCACCGCGAGCTCCAGGAGTTCCTCATCCGCGGCCACATCCCCCACGACCCGCCGAACCGTGCCACCTCCGCGCGGGCGACGCGACGCTGAGCCCGCCTCCCGAAGGGCGTGAAGGCGGCACGGAGGGAGTCGGAGCGGCCGTCGCCCGGTGTCATGCCGCTCCCGGAGCCCGCCGTCCCTTGTAGTTCACCTTCATCGTGTCCATGTCCGTCACCGTGGAGCGCAGCTCGCCGTGCGCGTACCCCCGCTCCTTCAGCGCGCTCTGCGCCCGGTCCTCGGCGATGGCCGCCGCCATCTCCTCGCCGTCCGCCGCGTCGGACACCACCACATAGCGGAAGCTGAAGTGCTTGAGCACGGCGTCGTAGGCCAGCGTGCCCTCCTCGGTGAACCGCATCGCCGTCAGACCGTGCTCCTCCACCTCCGACAGCAGCCGCGCCCGGTCCCCGTCCGTCAGCCTCTCCCAGGTACCCCGCACGATCACCCGGTACGTGTGCTGCGTGCCCATCGTGGTGCCGCCCTCCGCTCGAAACAGCCGAGGGGCAAGGCTACGGCTGCCGGACCGCGGGGCACCGGGAATATTCGGCGGAAAGCCGAGGACGGAGAGCGAAGGGCCGAGGACGGCCGGCGGAGGGGCGGGTGGAAGACGGCCGGAGGGGCGGGCGGACGACGGGCGGAGGGGCGGGTGGACGACGGGCGGAGGGGGCGGCCGCACGACGGGCGGAGGGGCGATCGGCGGCCCTTCGACGAAGTCGGACGGCTTCGCCCCTGGTCGGGGCGGCATCCAACGTGTTCCATGGTCATCGGGGGGCGCCCGGACCTGTGGCGGCCCGTGCGAGGGAGCGAGGTTGCCTTGGCCACGACCGTACGACGTGCCGTACTGACTCTGCCCGCAGCACCACGGGGACCGGAGAACCCGCTGCCCGCCCTGCGGACGCTCGACGAGCCGCATGCCGTGGACGAGCGCGAGCGGGCCGATCTGCCCCGGGAGATGGCGCGGCAGCTCGGCCACGAGCCGCTGCGCACGGTCCTGCCGGTACGTGTCCTGGACGGATACGGACGTGAGCGCACCCCCACCGAGCTGGACGCGATCGTCATCGAGAACGACCGGCTGCGCGTCACCGTGCTGCCCGGTCTCGGAGGCCGCGTCCACTCCCTGCACCACAAGCCGACCGGCCGTGAACTCGCCTACCGCAACCCCGTCCTCCAGCCCGCCGACTTCGCACTCAACGGCGCCTGGTTCTCCGGCGGCATCGAATGGAACATCGGCGCCACCGGCCACTCCACCCTCTCCTGCGCACCCGTCCACGCCGCCCTGGTCCCCGCCCCGGACGGCGGCCGGATGGTCCGGCTCTGGGAGTGGGAGCGGCTGCGCGACCTGCCCTTCCAGGTGGATCTGTGGCTGCCCGACGACTCCGACTTCCTGCACGTCGGCGTACGGATACGCAATCCGCACGAGCATCCCGCGCCCGTCTACTGGTGGTCCAACATCGCCGTCCCCGAGAGCGAGGGCACCCGGGTCCTGGCCCCCGCCGAGGAAGCCTGGCACTTCGGGTACGAGCGGACCCTCGACCGGGTCGCCGTCCCGGAGACCGGCGGCACCGACGTGACGTACCCGCTGCGCAGCACCTACCCGGCCGACTACTTCTACGAGGTACCCGACGGCGCCCGCCGCTGGATCGCCGCCCTGGACGAGGACGGCCACGGGCTCGTCCAGACCTCCACCGACCTGCTGCGCGGCCGCAAGCTCTTCCTCTGGGGCAGCGGCACGGGCGGACGCCGCTGGCAGCAGTGGCTGACCGAGCCGGGCACCGGGGGCTACGCCGAGATCCAGGCCGGGCTCGCCCGCACGCAGCTGGAACACGTCCCCCTCGAACCGGGTGCCGAGTTCAGCTGGCTGGAGTCGTACGGTCCGCTCTCCGCGGACCCCGCCACCGTGCACGGCGCGGACTGGTCCGCCGCCCGCGCCGAGACCGAACAGCGGCTCGCCGCGGCCCTGTCGCGCACCGATGTCGAGGAGGCGTACGCGGCCTGGCTGCCGTTCGCCGACGCCGAGCCGGTGGAGGTGCTGGCCACCGGCTCCGGCTGGGGCGCCCTGGAGGTGAAGCGGGCCGGTCTCACGCTGCCGGGCACTCCCTTCGCCGAGTCCACGCTCGGTGAACAGCAGCGTCCCTGGCTGGAGTTGCTGCATCAGGGCGCCGTGCCCCGGCCGCGCCGGGCGGGCCCGCCCGGACCCACGCTGGTCTCGTCGCACTGGCGCGACATGCTGGAGACCGCGCCCGCCGATCCGCTCACCGAATACCACCTCGGGATCGCCCAGTGGCACGCCGACGACCGCGCCCAGGCCGTCCGCAGCTGGGAGCGCGGCCTCGCCCTCGCCGTGTCGCGCTGGCCGCTGCTGCGCTGTCTGGCCGTCGCCGCCCAGGACAGCGGTCAGGTCTCCCGCGCCGCCGATCTCTACACCGAGGCGTTCGAGGACCTCTGCGGAGAGCGCGCGGACGAGGAGTGCTGGTCCGCCGCGACCGCGGCCCTCGCCCGCGAGACGATCGAGGCCCAGCTCGCCGCCGGGCGGCAGGCGGCGGCGCGCACCGTCCTGGCGGCCCTGGACCCGGACGTCCGTGAGCGCGGCCGGTTCCGGCTGCTCGATGCCCGCGTCCTGGTCGCCGAGGGGGAGACCGCGGCGGCGAGGGCGCTCTTCGACACCGGGTTCGAGGTCGCCGACCTGCGCGAGGGCGCCGAGATCCTGGGCGACCTCTGGGCCGCGGTCAGCGAGGAGCCGTTGCCGGACGCATACAACTACCGGATGCGCCCGAAGCGCTGAGGACGCGCCCCGGGCGGCCGGGTCAGGCGGGTGCGTTGCGGTCGGCGTACTCGAAGACCGAGCCGTCCGGGTGCAGCGCGATGAGATTGCGGCCGGCCGGGGTCGGCACCGGGCCCGCCACGATGTGGGCGCCGACCCGGGTCAGCGCCGCATGGGCCGCGTCGACGTCCTTGACCGCGATCGTCGCACTCACCTTGCGCAGCACCTCCAGCTCCGACTCGGGACCGCTCATCAGCAGAAAGCAGCCGATCGCGGCGACCGAGACCCCGCCGCGCTCGAAGCGCAGCGCCGGAGTGCTCGTGAGGCTCTCGTAGAAGGCCACCGAGGCCTCCAGGTCGTCGACGCAGATGCGCAGCGTGGTTCCGATGATTTCCATGCGTACGAGGGTAGTTGGCGACCCCTGGGCATGTGATCGCTTCCGGGCGACCGGATGGCCGGGCGACCGGGCGTTCCCGCCGCCACCCGGCGCGGTGGGAACGCCGTGTTCCTCAGGCGGCGGGGCCGCCGCCGGATGTCAGGCGCGGCACAGCAGTTCACCGTGCGGGACCATGAACCAGCCGTCGTCCTCGGCGCCCCAGGCGCGCCAGGCCGCCGCGATCGCCGTCAGCCGCTCCGGGTCCGTGTGGCCGCCCTCCACCGCCAGCTTCGCGTACACCGATCCGGTCGTACGGTCGGCCCACAGCGCGCTCCACCAGTCGCGGGACTCCGGGGTGGCGAAGCACCAGGCGGCAGCCGTCGGGGTGAGGTCGGTGAAGCCGGCCCGCCGGGCCCAGGAGACCAGCCGCCGGCCGGCGTCGGGCTCGCCCCCGTTGGCGCGGGCCACCCGGCCGTACAGCTCCTGCCACTCGTCCAGGCCCGGCACTTCCGGATACCAGGTCATCGCCGCGTAGTCGCTGTCGCGCACGGCGACGAGGCCGCCCGGCCGGCAGACGCGCCGCATCTCACGCAGCGCCTGCACCGGATCGCCCACGTGCTGGAGCACCTGATGGGCGTGGACGACATCGAAGGAGTCGTCCGGGAAGTCCAGCGCGTGGACGTCGGCGGTGGCGAACGTGATGTTGTCCAGACCGCGTTCGGCGGCGACCGAGGCGGCCTGGTCGAGGATGTCGCGGCCGGTGTCGACCGCGGTCACCGGGCCGGGCGCGACCAGTGCGGCCAGGTCGGCCGTGATGGTCCCGGGGCCGCAGCCGACGTCCAGCACCGCCAGGCCGGGGCGGAGCTCGCCGATCAGATAGGCCGCCGAGTTGGCGGCGGTCCGCCAACGGTGCGAGCGCAGCACCGACTCGTGGTGGCCGTGGGTGTAGACGGCGGCCTCCTTCGGCATGGCCGTTGGTCCTCTCTCGACGTGTTCTCTCGCAAGCGGTACGGCCACGGTACGCCGCGATGTCGCATATTGAGATATGCGTCTTGCGATGTGGTCACGCCGGTTCTGTCACACGGGCATGGGGCAGTAGACGGTGAGTGCTTCCGTCAGCTTGTCGATCGTCAGCTCCGTTCCGGAACGGGCCACTTCGCCGTCGTACGCGTAGGGGGTCCCGGGCGTCAGGCCGGCGATCCGGACCCGGCGCCGACGTACCGCCGCATGGACGGGGGAGCGGGTCAGTGGACCGGCCACCGCCGCCGCCAGCAGTCGCAGGCCCGGAGTGCGGCCGCCGTGGACCGCCCTGATGTCCAGCAGGCCGTCCGCCAGGTTGTGCCGCCGCCCGGGGGCGGGCCCCACCCGCTGGAAGAGACCGTTGCCCACGAACAGGAGCCACAACGGCCGCCGTTTGCCCTGGAGTTCGGCCTCCAGCGGTCGTCGGCCACGCAGTACTTCGAAGGCCGCCAGGACCCCGGCGGGCCAGCCGCCGATACGGGGCGCCCAGTGTTCCCGGGTCCGTACGAGCTCCGGGTAGACCCCCAGGCTGAACGCGTTGAGGAAGTAGCCGTCCGCCCCGCCGGGCCCCTCGGGGCCGGGCCGGAACCTGCCCAGGTCCACCCGGACCGCGTCCCCCGAGGTGAGGGCGGCCGCCGTGTCGTGCACCGTCTCGATGCCCAGGTCGTACGCGAAGTGATTGAGGGTTCCCCCGGGAAAGACGGCGAGCGGCATCCCGTGGGTCGCCGCGACGGACGCCGCCAGATTCACCGTGCCGTCACCCCCGCAGATCCCCAGTGCCCGGCCCCGGTCCGCCGCGTCGGCCAGCGCCCCGGACAGCTCGTCGGGCGCGCACTCCACGACCTCGGCCAGCGGCAGCGCCTCGCGCACCAGCGAGGCGGTCGCGGTGGCCGTGCCGGACTCCTGGTTCACCACGACGACCAGGTCCTTTCCGGCGGGCAGTGCGGGAGCCGTCGCCGGAGGACGGCCCGGTGCGGGCAGCTGGCCCCGCGTCGGTACGACCCCGCGCAACGCGAACGCCGCCCCTATGCCGAGCGCCGCACCGGCCAGCACATCGCCCGGATAGTGCACCCCCGTGTAGACCCGGGAGGCGGCCACCGCCACCGCGACCGGGGCGACGACCGCGCCCCAGCCCTTCGATTCCAGGGCGACGCCGGTGGCGAAGGCGGCGGCGGACGCCGCGTGCCCGGAGGGGAAGGACGTGGTGAACGGCTGCCGCTTGAGCTGCCGCACCACCGGAACCAGGTCCAGTATCGGCCGCTCCCGGCGCACGGCCCGCTTGCCGACGGTGTTGATCGCGGCCGAGGCGACGGCCAGCGACGCGACCCCGCGCAACGCCGCCCGGCGTGCCCGCGCGCTGCTGCCCAGTGCCGCCATACCGGCCGCGGCGCCGAACCAGAGCAGCCCGTGATCGGCGCTGCGGCTCAACCGCGGCAGTACCTGATCGGCGCCCGGCCAGCGCCGGCCGGCGACACCGCGGAACAGGGCGAGGTCCCGGTTGTGCAGCAGGCCGCGCAGCCGGGAGGAGGCGAGGGGGGAGGCGGAAGAGGAGGTGGGGAAGGGGATGGAGGGTCTGGTGCTCGCGGTAGACATGGGTCAGCGAATACCCGGCCCGGCCCCGATGAAGCCGAAGGCGCGCCGAGACGATTGCCACACAGCCGGGAACGGGGGGCCGGGGAGAGGGGGCCCGGTCAGGCATCCGTACGATGACCGGGGCATCGAACGCGTGTACAGGAGGCGTTCACGGTGCGGCCCGGACACCACCTGGAGCAGTCATGAACGTCGTACCGGAAGTGGCCGTGCGCGAACAGGCGCAGCTCGGCGAGGGGCCCACCTGGGACCCGGCCACCGGGCGCCTGATCTGGGTCGACATCCTCTCCTCCCGCGTCCACACCTACGATCCGGAATCCGGCCGCCGCACCGTCATGGCCACCGGGCAGCACGTCGGAGCGGCGAAGCCGCGGGCCGGCGGTGGACTGGTCGTCAACCTGCGCGAGGGCATCGGCCGCTACGACGCGGACGGCGCCTTCTCGTGGCTGTTCCACGACCCGGTCGCGGGCCGGCGGGGCAACGATGCCGCCGTGGCGCCGGACGGGGCGCTGTGGGCGGGCACCATGCGCGACGACGAGGCCGAGACCGGCGGCGGCCTCTGCCGCGTCGCGCCCGACGGCACGGTGACGGACATGGTGGGCGCGGTGGCGTGCAGCAACGGCACCGGGTGGAGTCCGGACGGCCGGCTCATGTACTACATCGACACCCCCACGCTCCGTATCGACGTCTTCGACGTGGACGGCGAGCGGGTGCGCGACCGCCGGCCGTTCGCGACGATCGAACCCGGTGCGGGCGCCCCCGACGGACTGACGGTCGATGCCGAGGGCTGCGTCTGGGTCGCGCTCTGGAACGGCTCGGCACTGCGCCGTTACGCCCCCGACGGCAGGCTGGACCGGATCATCGGGCTGCCCGTCCGGCGCCCGACGGCGTGCGCGTTCGGCGGCCGGGATCTGCGTGACCTCTACATCACCTCCGCCCGCACGGGCGGCGGTGCCCCGCACCCGCTCGCCGGATCACTGCTGGTACTGCCGGACGCGGGGCTCGGTATGCCGGGCACGCCGTTCGCGGGCTGACCGGGAGCGCGCGCATCCCGCGTGCCGCCGTCCCCCACTCGCACAGTTGGGCGGGCGCCCCGCTCCAAACCTCCGTATAAAGGCCCTGAGAGCCGCGTGGGCACGAGGCGAGGACGGACGGGGACGGGTCGGCGGAGGCGGAGGAGGGCCGGGATGCACCGGACCGAGGACACCGGGCAGGGCGACCGGAGCGGGCGGACCGGCGAGCAGCGCGAGGGAACCCGCGGCCGGGGCGAGGGAACCGGCGACGGCGAGCGAACCGGCGAGCGGTACGGGCACGCCGGACGAAGCGGGCGGGGCGGCCCCCCTCCGCCTCATCCGCGTGAGGACCGCGGGCCCGTCAGGTACGGGCCGCCCGCCCCCGGCCCCGGCCTGCCCGTACTGCCCGAGCTGGCTGACGTGCTGGCCGCCGCGGCCTCCCGTGCCCTTCCCGAACCGCCCGGCGGCGGAACCGCCCTGCGCGGGGCGGCCGTCTCCTACTGGGAGCGGCGCGGGCTGCGGGGCGGCCCGCAGCACGTCGCGGCCGCACCCGGCGCCCAGCCCCTGCTCCTCGCGCTGATCGCCGCGCACGGCGGCGATGTCCTCATGCCGCGCCCCTGCCCCGCCACCTGGACACCGCAGGCCCGGCTGCTCGGCCGGCCCGCCTACCATGTGCCGACCCCGGCCGAATGCGGTGGCGTACCCGATCCGTACGCCCTGCTGGAGACCGTGCGCCGGGTGCGGGCCGAGGGCGGCCGGCCCCGGCTGCTGCTGATCTCCGTGGTGGACGACCCGACCGCCACCGTGGCCCCGCCCGAACTGGTCCGCGAGGCGTGCGAGGCCGCGGTCGCGGAGGGGCTGCACATCATCAGTGACGAGACCTGGCGCGACACCCTGCACCGGCCCCACGACACGGTCCTGCTCAGCCCCGCCGAGATGTGCCCGGACGATGTCACGGTGCTGAGCGACCTGGCCGGTGCGCTGACCCCGGCCGCCTGGCCGGTGGCGATCGCCCGGTTCCCGGACACCGAGCGGGCCGCCGTGCGCCATGCCCGTGCGCTCGACGTCCTCACCGCGTCGGGAGCCCTGGTCGCCGGGCCCGTCGCGCAGGCCGCAGCCCACGCGCTGCGGGAGCCGGAGTCCGTCACCGCCAGGATCCGGCAGGCCGCGGAGCTCCACGCCCAGGTCGCCTCCGCCGCGCACCGCGCGGTGCTCAGCTCCGGCGCGCTGGCCAGACCCCCGCAGGCGGGCCGCCACCTCTACGCCGACCTCGGCCCGCTCCGCTCCCGGCTGGTCTCCCGGGGCGTCACGGACTCCATGGAGCTGGAGGAGTACCTGACGGCCCGTCTCGGTGCCCCGGCCCCCGGCGGACACCGGTTCGGGGACGAACTGGGCGCGCTGCGCGTGCGGCTGGGCACCGGACCGCTGCTCGGGGCGACCCCGGAGCAGCAGGGGGAGTCCCTCACCGCTGTGGAGCCCTTGAAATTGCCGCACGTGGCGGCGGCGCTGAGTATTTTCGCAGCGGCCTTCGACGAGCTGAGATGACCGGCGCGGTGGGCTGAACGACGGGTTGAGATGACCGGCGCGGGGGAACGGACTCTGCCGACAGGAGCCTCTCGATGACGGAACAGGGCGAGCGCGCTCCCACCGGAGCGGGCGCGACGGACCGGACCCCGGCTCCGGGCCGCCTCGGCGAGGACACCGCGGTGCGGCCGCCCGGCGAGGTCAGAGTCTGGCCCCGCACCTTCGCGGACCGCCTCACCGCGCCCCTTCCGGGTGTCAGGGGCATGACTCGACTGGCCCGCGAGCGCTCCCTGCGGCCCGACGCCGAAGGACTGCGCGGCATCC
Organism: Streptomyces sp. NBC_01237; assembly: GCF_035917275.1. Lineage (NCBI taxonomy): Bacteria > Bacillati > Actinomycetota > Actinomycetes > Kitasatosporales > Streptomycetaceae > Streptomyces > Streptomyces sp. NBC_01237. The sequence continues at coordinate 7,506,771 of NZ_CP108508.1, forward strand.
ACCGGCTGCCCCACGCCCCCGCGCCCCTGCCCGTTCCCGTCACCGGCACGGTCGCCGTCACCTGGGCCGGACACGCCAGCTGGATCGTCCGCATCGGCGGGCTCACGGTCCTGACCGACCCCGTCTGGTCCCGGCGCATCCTCGGCACCCCGGCCAGGATCACGCCGGTGGGCGTCCGCTGGGAGGATCTGCCGCCCGTGGACGCGGTCGTGATCAGCCACAACCACTACGACCACCTCGACGCCCCCACCCTGCGCCGGCTGCCGAGGGAGACCCCGTTGTTCGTCCCCGCGGGTCTCGGCCGCTGGTTCCGGCGCCGGCGCTTCACCCGCGTCACCGAACTCGACTGGTGGGAGTCGGCGGAGCTCGACGGTGTCCGCTTCGACTTCGTCCCTTCCCACCACTGGTCCAGACGCACGCTCATCGACACCTGCCGGTCCCTCTGGGGCGGCTGGGTGCTCGGCGACCGGCAGGGCACCGGGCAGCGGATCTACTTCGCCGGGGACACCGGATACGGCCACTGGTTCAAGGAGATCGGCCGCCGCCACCCCGGTCTCGATCTGGCGATGCTGCCGATCGGAGCGTACGAACCACGCTGGTGGCTCGCCGATGTGCACACCGACCCCGAAGAGGCCGTACAGGCGTACGAGGACCTCGGGGCCCGCGCCATGGCACCGATGCACTGGGCGACGTTCCTGCTCTCCGCCGAGCCGGTGCTCGAACCGCTCACCCGGCTCCGTACCGCCTGGCGGCGGGCCGGTCACCCGCGCGAACAGCTCTGGGACCTGCCCATCGGCGCCTCGCGCGTACTCGACGGCGTCAGTGACCGAGCTTCGTCCGCAGCCTGCGCCACACCGCCGGAGCCGCGCTGATCAGCAGCGTCAGACCCACCGCCGCGACCACCCCCTGCCACGGCTCGGGGAAGAGCGAACCGCCCAGAATGCCGATCAGCTGATACGTCGCCGCCCACGCCAGGCACGCCGGTACATCACCCCGCGCGAACCGGCGCAGCGGCATCCGGCCGAGCAGACAGGCAAGCATCACCGGAATCCGCCCGGCCGGAACCAGCCGGGACAGCACCAGCACCATCGCCCCGTGCTCCTGGAGCTTCCGCTGCGCCTGGGCCAGCCGCTCCGGGGCGGCCCGGTCGCTGATCGTCCTGAGCCACTTCGAACCGTTCCTGGAGCGGACCCCGCGCTTCCCCAGCCAGTACAGGCAGATGTCCCCGAGGAACGCGGCGGCCGACGCCACGACGAACACCACGAGCAACGCGAAGGGCGCCGTCTGATGGAACGCCACCACCGCCGCCGAACTCACCAGCGCACCCGTCGGCACCACCGGAACCAGCGACCCCAGGGCCACCAGGAGGAACAACGACGGATAGCCGACGGCCTGCTGCGTCGACTCGGTCGGCAGCTCCCGCACCACTCCCTGGATCTCGTGGATCACCGGCCGGCCTCCGGCCGGACCCGCTCGCCGTGCCCCAGCAGGTGCACCGCCACCTTCGGAGCCACCAGCGCCGCCTGCCGGACGAACTCGTCGCCGGGTGAGTGGAACTCGTGCGGCCGCACACCGTCCATCCCGATCGGCCAGTACGTGCCGTAGTGCACCGGCACCGCCGAACCCGGCTCCAGCCGGGTCAGCGCCTCGGCGGCACGGGCCGGGTTCAGATGGCTGTGGCCGAGGTTCGGCCCCCAGCCGCCCACCGGCAACAGCGCCACGTCCACCGGACCCACCGCTTCGGCCATCCCGTCGAACAGACCGGTGTCACCGGCGAAGTACGTCCGTGCCTCCCCCTCGACCACATAGCCGAGCGCGGGCACCCGACGCGGGCCGACCGGCAGCCGCCGCCCGTCGTGCAGCGCGGGGACCGCCCGTACCCGTACCTCGCCGACCCGCACCACATCGCCCGGCGCCACCTCACTGATGAGGAGCCCGCGCATCCGGCGCAGCATCCGCAGCCCCGCCACCGCGGCCACCGCTCCGCTCGGCACGATCAGCCGGCTGCCGGGAGCCAGCCGCGCCAGCGACGGCAGATGCAGATGGTCGGAGTGCAGATGCGAGATCAGGACCACGTCGGCCACCGCCGCCATGGGCGGCGGCACCTCGCCCCGGCGGCGGCGCAGATGCGCGAAGCGCCGTACGAACAGCGGATCGGTCAGCAGCCGGACGCCGGAATCCTCGACCGTGCAGGTGGCATGACCCCACCAGGTGACCTCCACCGGCACGCCCCGCCTCCTCGCTCGTCCCCCTGTGAATCCTGTCCCCGGGTACGAGCGTAAGCGCCGCGCGCCGGTGGCACGCCGGTGCACGCCTTGTCGGCCCGTTCCGCACAGGTGCGACCGGTTACGGACGGCTACCGAAGGGGTAGGGTCGGGCGCAGAATTCCTAGTGCGGGGGGGACCGTCCATGGGAGACGTACGGGTGGCGGCCATCGCCAGTCTCACGCCGCTCGAAGAGCTCGACGGCGATCCGTTCCTCGTCGACACCCGCGGCCAGCAGGCCATGTGCGCCCGCTGGGCGGCCGGCCGGGGCTACGTCGTCACCCGGCAGCTCCGGGTCTACGGGCTGCGCCCCGACCACCACGCCCTGTGGAACGACATCGAGGACGGCCAGGTCGACCTGTTCGTGGCGCCCAACGACCGGGTGCTCGCCCGCGCGCTCAGCTCGGTCCGTGACTTCACCGCGGAGTGCGAGCGGCGCGGCGTACGACTGGAGCTCGCCGGTCTGGACGAACCGGAGTACACCTCACGGTCGAAGGCCAGCGTCCACCGACGGCTCTCCATGCCCACCGCCGGTTACGACGGCTGTTGATCCGGCCTGTCGCTCCGGCTGCGGATCACGCGGGGGCCGGCACAGCCGCTGATCAGCCCGGCCGCCGCCCGTCGTCCCCGTCCCCGTCCGCACCCTCGCCCGTGGGCACCGCTGTGAAAGGCTGGGTCCGGGCCCACGACGGCCGGGCCCGGACGTGAGGTGGAACGGCGTGGGTGACGGGCGATGGCGTACGGCTGGCAGAGCCCTGATGCGCGTGATCGCGGTGTGGGCGGTGTCGACCCTGACGATGCTGGTGCTCGCCGGGATCCTGCCCGACTTCCAGCTCCAGTCCGACGACGGCGACAGCATCACCAAGACCGCGTTCACCGCCGCCTGGGGCGCGGGCGCGTTCGGCCTGCTCTCCGCGCTGGTCTGGCCCGTCCTCGTCCGGGCGCTGCTCATCGTGCCCGCCCTCGTCCTCGGGATGCTGGTCTTCTTCCTCAACGGCTCCCTGCTGCTGATCGCCCTGCGGCTCATTCCGGACGGGCGCGGCGCGGCCGACCCGGAGACGGCGGTGGTCGTCGCCGCCGTCATGTCCGCCGTCGCCTCCGCGACCTCCACCGCCCTCGCGGTCCGGGACGACGACGCCTACCGGCGCAGGCTCTCCCGGCTCGCCGACCGGCGCCGCCGCCGCAGCGGCACGGCCGGTACCGCGGACGGCGGCCGCGGCGGACCGCCCGGCACCGTCTTCCTCCAGCTCGACGGCGTCGGCCATGACGTCCTGACCGGGGCGGCGGCCGACGGACTGATGCCGACCGTGGCCGACTGGCTCGCGGACGAGTCCGGCCACCGGCTCACCCCCTGGCGCACCGACTGGTCCAGTCAGACCGGCGCCAGCCAGCTCGCCATCCTGCACGGCAGCAACCACGATGTGCCCGCCTTCCGCTGGTACGAGAAGGAGACCGGCACCGTCATGGTCTCCAGCAGACCGGCGAGCGCCCTCGAAATGCAGCGCCGGGCCATCAGACGCACCCACGACGGCGGACTGCTCACCGTCGACGGCGCGAGCCGCGGCAACCTCTTCAGCGGCGGCGCCGACCAGCTCGCCCTCGTCCTCTCGATGGCCGCCCGGCGCGGCAAGGGGCGCCGCTCCCGCGCCGGGTACTTCGCGTACTTCTCCGACCCCGCCAACGCCGTCCGCACCGCCCTGTCCTTCGTCGCCGAGGTCTGTCGCGAGATCGGCCAGTCGACCGCGTCCCGGGTGCGCAAGGACACGCCCAGGATCAAACGGGGCGGGCTCTACCCCTTCATCCGGGCGTTCGCGACCGTCGTCGAACGCGATGTGGTGGTCTCCGCCGTCATCGGCGACATGTTCGCCGGACGCACCGCCGTCTACGCCGACCTCGTCGCCTACGACGAGGTCGCCCATCACTCCGGGCCGCACAGCCGCGACGCGGAGAAGGTCCTCGAACGGCTCGACCGCTCCCTCGCCCTCATCGCCAAGGTCGCCGATCACACCCCGAGGACCTACCGGATCGTGCTGCTCTCCGACCACGGCCAGAGCCCGGGGGAGACATTCGCCGGAACGTACGGGCTGACCCTCAAGGACCTCGTGCGCGCGGGCTGCGGGCTGCCCGTGCCGCGCAGGGCGCAGCGCACCCGCAGCGCTTCGGAGGCGCGCGACGCGGTACGGATCGCGCTGCACCGCCCGGTGGAGGAGAAGGAGGCCGAACACCGCGCCAAGCCCTCCGACCCGATCGTGCTCGCCTCCGGCAACCTGGGGCTGCTGTCCTTCCCGGACATCGAGGGCCGTGCCTCGCGCGAACAGCTCGACCGCCGCCACCCCGCGCTGCTCAGCACGCTCGCCAACCATCCGGGGATCGGCTTCCTCCTCGTACGCAGCGAGGAACACGGCTCCGTGGTGCTGGGGCCGGGCGGGGCCGAGGTCCCGGTGCGGGAGCTGGTGGACGGGGCGGGGCCGCTGGCCGTCTTCGGCGCGGGTGCGGCGGCCGCGGTGCGGCGCACCGACACCTTCCCCCACGTCGCGGATGTGATGGTCAATTCGATGTACGACCCCGACACCGGCTTCGTCCACGCCTTCGAGGAGCAGATCGGCTCGCACGGCGGGCTGGGCGGTGAGCAGTCGCGCCCCTTCCTGCTGTGGCCGCGCGCCATGACGGACCCGCTGGACATCGTCGCCGCCGAGGCCGCCCGGGGCACGCCCCCGCCGTCCGGGGGCGGCCTGGTGGGCGCCGAGAGCGTGCACCGGGTACTGAGCCGTTGGCTGAGCGAGCTCTCGGGGCCGCAGGTGCCGCTGCGTTCGGAGGGTTTCACCGGTGCGGCACGGGCGGACGAGCCCTTCCCGGGCACCGACGCCGGTGCGGAATCCGGCTCCGGCTCCGGCTCCGACGGGGCGGTGCCCGGCAGTCCCGGCTGAGGCGAGCCCGGACCGGGCGATGTTCAGCCGGTGCGCGGGCCCGCGAAGTTGGCGCTGATCCGCTGCCGCAGATACTCCCCGGCGGTGATCGCCGGATAGCTGGAGCCGGGGCCCTCGATCACCACGTCATCGTTCGCCTGGGCGAAGAACGCCAGACTGTAGCGGGCGCCCTGGTATTCGTCCGGGCCCGGATTCCGCACCCGGTGGAAATTCGACGGCAGCCGGTCCTCGCTCCAGCGCATCAGCATGTCGCCGATGTTGCAGGTGATGGAATCCGCGGACGGCACGATGGGCGTCCATTCCTCGGCCTCCGCCTCCTTTCCCGGGCAGACCTGGAGACCGCCCTGCCCTTCCTGCTGGAACAGCAGGGTGAGACAGTCGAAATCGGTGTGCGCACCCGCACGCCAGGTGTCCATGGAGCCGCGCGCACCGGCCGGGACCGCGAAATAGTGGAGCATGCGCAGAGTGCTGCGGTACGAATCCGCCGTCGGGTCGTGGGCGGCGTCGAAGAAGTCCCTGGCGAATCCCAGCCGGTCGGCGAAGCAGGACAGCACCCGCATGGCGACCTGCCGGCACTGCGCCTCGAATGCCAGGACGGTCGTCCGGAATCCCGCGATCTCACCGTCGTCGGGCCAGAGCCCCGTCATGAGCGGGCGGGTGACCTGGTACGACTCCTTGGTGTCCGGAGTGCCGATCGAAGGGCGTACCTGACTCCGGCTCTCCCAGCCGGAATTCGTTCCCTTCCGCAGCGGGTAGTTGGCCTTGACTTCTTCGGGAAGGGCGAAGAACGCCCGCGCGGCGGCGAACGCCCCCTCGATATCGCTCTGTTCGATGCCGTGGTGGTAGATCTGGAAGAAGCCGACGTCGGTCGCCGCCTCCCACAGTTCCTGGGTGATGCCGGCCCTGCGCCGGTCGAAGTCGGAGAGATCGATACGCCGGATCTCCCGGTCGGACACCTCGGTGCCCCGGCCGCCCATACGGCTCTCCCTGTCGAGTTCGGAGAGTCCGTAGGGCGAGGGCGAGGGCGGCGGAGTGGGAGGGGAAGGGTGTGCGTTCACAGCGGCAGTGCTCCGTTCCGGAGGTCACCTTCGACGGCTGACGGAGTGCAGTCACCGCCCCTGCACTCCCACCGGGCTCCGGGAGCGGATCCCTCGGCCCCGGCCACGATCCGTTCGTGGGCTGGCACGCGATGCGTGCGCGATGCGGGTGACTCTGCCGTGGCCGTGTTTCGGGGAGGGGACGCCGTGTCGACATCGCCGTTACGCGCGGGGCGCGCGGCGGACGGCGCGTCCCGCGGCCCCGTCCGCGTACCGGTCCCGCGCCTGTGTCCATCGGGTGTTGTCAGTGGTGGGCGGCAGGATGGTGGCCATGACGAACTCAGCTGTTGTGCTCGCCGACGCGTCCTCCTACGCCGCCGCTGTCGAACAGGCGTCGCAGGCCGCCGCCGCGTACTACGCCACGGGCGAGAGCCCGCTCGACGACGACGCGTACGACCGGCTGGCGCGCGGGATCGCCGCCTACGAGGACGCGCACCCGCGGGAGGTGCTGGCAGCCTCGCCGACGGGCAAGGTCGCGGGTGGCGCGGCCGTCGGCGACATACCGCACACGGTGCCCATGCTGTCCTTGGACAACGTCTTCTCCGCCGAGCAGTTCGCCACCTGGACCGTCTCCCTGGAGCGGCGGATCGGCAGACCCGTGGCCGCCTGGAGCGTGGAGCCCAAGCTCGACGGCCTCGCCGTGGCCGCCCGGTACGAGCAGGGAAGGCTCGACCGGCTGATCACCCGGGGCGACGGCACCGCGGGCGAGGACGTCTCGCACGCCATCGGTACGGTGCTCGGCCTCCCCGAGCGGCTCGGCGCACCGGTCACCATCGAGGTGCGCGGCGAGATCCTCATGACGGACGAGCAGTTCGAACAGGCCAACACGGTGCGCACGGAACACGGCGGAGCCCCCTTCGCCAATCCGCGCAACGGGGCGGCCGGCACCCTGCGCGCCAAGGACCGGCCCTACCGGGTGGAGATGACCTTCTTCGCGTACGGGGCGCTCGCGCTGCCCGGTTCCGGGGAGCTGACCGACACCCTGGCCGAGCTGCCGCACAGCGAGGTCCTGGCGTACGTCGCCGGGCTCGGCGTGCACACGGCGGCGGACACGGACGTCGCCCCGCGCACGGTCACCACGGTCGAGGCGGTGCAGTCGAGGGTGGCGGAGATCGGTGCTCTGCGGGCCTCGTTGCCGTTCGGTATCGACGGCATCGTCATCAAGGCGGACCTCGCCGCCGACCAGCGCGAGGCCGGTTCCGGGACCCGGGCGCCGCGCTGGGCCATCGCGTACAAGCTTCCGGCGGTGGAGAAGGTCACCCGGCTCCTGGCCGTCGAGTGGAATGTGGGCCGCACCGGCATCATCGCGCCGCGCGCCGTGCTGGAGCCCGTCGAGATCGACGGGTCGACCGTCAGCTACGCCACCCTGCACAACCCGGCCGACATCACCCGCCGCGATCTGCGGCTCGGGGACCAGGTGATGGTCTACAAGGCGGGCGACATCATTCCGCGCATCGAAGCGCCCGTCGCACATCTGCGGACCGGTGACGAGCAGCCGATCGAGTTCCCCGCGAGCTGCCCGCAGTGCGGCTCCGAGATCGACACGAGCGAGCAGCGCTGGCGCTGCACCCGGGGCCGTGACTGCCGGCTGGTCGCCTCCGTGTCCTATGCCGCCGGGCGCGACCAGCTCGACATCGAGGGACTGGGCGCCACCCGTGTCGTCCAGCTCGTCGACGCGGGGCTGGTCACCGATTTCGCCGACCTGTTCACCCTGGAGCGGGAGCAGCTGCTCGCCCTCGACCGGATGGGCGAGACCTCCACCGACAATCTGCTGGCCGCCATCGCGACGGCCCGCTCCCGCCCGCTGTCCCGCGTCTTCTGCGCCCTGGGAGTACGGGGCACGGGGCGTTCCATGTCCCGCCGGATCGCCCGCTACTTCGCGACCATGGACCGGATCGTCGCCGCCGACATCGAGACGCTCCAGCTGGTCGACGGCATCGGCAAGGAGAAGGCGGCGGGCGTGGTCGCGGAGCTTGCGGAGCTGGCACCGCTGATCGAGAAGCTGGTGAGCGCCGGGGTCAACATGACGGAGCCCGGCGTCACGCCGCCGCCGGAGCCCGGGACCGAGCAGGACGGGGAGGCGGACGGGGAAGCGGGCACGCAGGCCGCCGTCGCACCGTCGGACCTGCCGCTGGACGGGATGACCGTGGTGGTCACCGGGGCCATGACGGGCAGCCTGGAGAAGCTGTCCCGCAACCAGATGAACGAGCTGATCGAGCGGGCCGGCGGGAAGTCCTCCTCCAGCGTCTCCAAGCGCACGAGCCTTCTGGTCGCCGGGGAGAAGGCCGGATCGAAGCGGACCAAGGCGGAGGGCCTGGGTGTCCGGATCGCGGCACCGGACGAATTCGCGGAGCTGATCGCCTCGTTCCTGAGCGAGGAGGAATGAGGGCGCGGGTGCGCCTGCCGCACACCCGATGACGCGTCTTCGTGCCGCACGCAGATGACGCGGCACCGTGCCGCGCGTCATATGGCGGGCACCCGGTGCCGAGTGCCCGGTGGCGGGTGTCCGCTGACCGGTCTCCGGTAGCGGGGCCTTCGAATGGGCAAGGAAGTGGCTTTCCTTGCCCCGGTATTGCATAGTGAGGGCTCGGTCATGCCTCGCTATCAGCGGGTCACTGGTGAGCGGACGGCTGTGGTGGCAGGCCGGGGGGTGAGGAGCGATGAGTTCTTTGCGCGACGGACAGCGCTACGTCCGGCCCGTCCACCGGGGGACCCCGGCGATCCGGGCCCCCCGCAACCACCCGTCACGCGGCGACCGGCCCGTCGCCACCCGGGGCCTCGCCCTCGACCTCGGCAGTTCCCGGACCCGTGCCTGGGTCCCCGGACACGGCCTCATGACCGACCCGCTCCCGGACGACGGATCCCTCCGGCCCGTCCGTCGCGGCCGTATCGTCGACCCCGAGTCCTGCGGCAGACTGCTCAGCCGTATCGCCGACGCAGCCCTCGGAACCGACCGCAGTGACAGCGTGATCGTGCTGAGCCATCCGGTCCTCGCCGGAGCCGAGCACCGTACCGCGGCACGCGAACTGCTCGCCGCGCTCGGTCCGACCGGTGTCGTGGTGCTCAACAGCGCCCGTGCCGCCGCGGCGTACGCAGGACCGCAGGACAGCGGCCCCCTGCTCGTCATCGACATGGGCGCCGAGCTGACCGAAGTGACCCTGCTCGTGGACGGCATGGTGGCCGACGCCCGCCAGGCCGAGTCGGGGCTCAGCGACCTGGACCCGGCCACGCTGCCCGCGGCCCTCGTCCGCACCGTGCTCGACATGATCATGTCCATGTGGCGGCAGGACCGGCACGGCACCGTCCTGGGAGCCCTGCGCAAGGGCCCGGTCCTCGCCGGAGGCGGCGCGCTGCGCCCCGACATCACCGACCGGCTCGCCCTCCGTCTCGGGGTACGGGTCCGTCTCGCCGACGACCCGTCGACCACCGTCGTACGCGGCGCCGGGCTGATCCTCAGCTCCGTGCTCCGCCACGCCGCCGCACCGGCCGTCCTGCCCGGCCCGGCGGGGTGACCCCCTTCCCCGAGCCGCCACGGGGGAACACACCCCGGCGCGGCCGACCGGACGCACCGGCCCGGCGGGCACGGCACGCCCTGGCCGCGCTGCTCCTCGCCGTCCTCACCCTGATCGGCGGCGGGCCCGCGGCCACCGGTGCCGCGCTCCCGGTCCGCGCCCTCACGGGTCCGGCCCCCGTCACCGCGTACGCGCCCGTCGCCCCCGCCCCCGCCCAGCACACCGACCGGACCGCACGGGCCGGCCAGATCCATGACACCCGCCGCTTCCGCGCCGGGGCGGCCGGCGGCCACGACACCCGCACCGTCACCTCCGGTCAGGACACCCGTCGCGGCCGGACCGTCGCGGCAACCGGCCACGACCACCCGCGGGCCGCGGTCACCTCCGCCCCGCACCCCCGGGCGGGCATCCTCCGGGCCCAGGCGCCGAACCACTCGCCGCCGCCCGCCCACAGCGCGCTGCCGCCCCGCACGCCGGTCCTGCCCGCACCGCGCGCCGCCACGCAACGCCGCGCCGAAGCCGCCTCCCGCGTACCCGACGGGAGCCCGGCCGGGCTCCCCGGTGTACGGGGTCCTCCCGGGACGGCAACCGGTCCGAGCACCGGTCACCGGTCCTGTCCCACAGACCTGCCGTCCCGTCCTCGCTGAGGTGAGGGCGGTAGACGCCCCACCGGAGGATTCCCATGACTCGCGCCACCGCGGTGCGAGCGGTTCTGGCTGCCGCCGTACTGCTCGTCTCCGTGTTCATCACGCTGACCATGTCACCCAGACTCGGCCTCGATCTCCAGGGCGGCACCCGTATGGTGCTCCAGGCCAAGGACTCCGCCACGACCCGGGCGGACCGGGAGAGCACCGACCGCACCCTGGAGGTGCTGCGCCAGCGCATCGACTCGCTCGGCGTCTCCGAACCGACCCTGACCCGTTCCGGCGAGGACCGGATCATCGTCGAACTCCCGGACGTCCAGGACCCGCGCCAGGCCGCCGAGGTGATCGGCAGAACCGCCCAGCTGAGCTTCCACGCCGTACAGGGACCGGGCGCCACGACCGACACCACCCCCGCCGGGGAACCGGACTCCGCACCCACCGCCGGGGAACCCCTGACGCTGCCCGACGAGCAGGGCCGCCCGCTCGCCCTGGGCCCCGTGCAGCTCTCCGGCGCGGGCGTCAAGGACGCCACCGCCACCTTCGACGCCGAGGGGGGCGCCGGGTGGACCGTCTCGCTCGACTTCGAGAAGGACGCGGGCCGGGACTGGACCCGGCTGACCGGTGCGGCCGCCTGCCACCCCGCCCAGGACGACCGGCGCCGGGTCGCCATCGTTCTCGACCGGCAGGTGATCTCCTCTCCGCAGGTCGACCCGTCGATCGGCTGTGACGTCGGACTCCCGTCCGGGACCACCCGGATCACCGGCTCCTTCAGCGCCGACGAGGCCCGCGACCTGGCCCTGCTCATCAAGGGCGGCGCGCTCCCCGTACCCGTCGAGATCGTCGAACAGCGGACCGTGGGTCCGACGCTCGGTGCCGAGGCCATCGACGCCAGCGCCAAGGCGGCACTCATCGGAGCCGCTGCCACCGCGCTGTTCATCACCTTCGTCTACCGGCTCTTCGGGGCCCTCGCCGCCGTGGCCCTGGCCGCCTACGGGGTGATCTCGTACGCCGCACTGGTCGCGCTCGGCGTCACCCTCACCCTGCCCGGCCTCGCCGGATTCGTGCTCGCCATCGGCATGGCCGTCGACGCGAACGTCCTGGTCTTCGAGCGCGCCCGCGAGGAGTGCGTCGCCCGGCCGAACGGCTCCCTGCGCTCCGCGCTCACCGCCGGATTCCGCAACGCCTGGAGCGCGGTCGCCGACTCCAACGTGACCACGCTGATCGCGGCGGGGCTCCTCTTCTTCCTCGGTTCGGGGCCGGTCAAGGGCTTCGGAGTCACCCTGGCCATCGGCGTCATCGCCTCGATGTTCTCCGCGCTCGTCATCGCCCGCGCGCTCACCGAGACCGCGGCGAACTCACGGTTCGTCAGCGACTACCGGGGCGTCAACGGCATCGCACGCCCCGGCCGGGTACGGACCTGGCTGACCCGCCGCGATCCGCGGCTGTTCCGCTCGCCGCGCCGCTGGCTGCTGTTCTCCACGGCGCTGATCGCCGTCGCCGTGCTCGGCATCGTGGTCCGCGGCGTCAACCTCGGCGTCGAGTTCACCGGTGGCCGTCTCGTCGAGTACTCCACCAGCCGCCCCGTCGACGTCGACACGGCCCGCACGACGCTGGCCGCCGCGGGCTTCGGTGACGCCGAGGTCACCACCGCGGGCGCGGGCGACCTCTCCGTACGCACCGGGAAGCTCGACAACGACGGGGAACACGCCCTGAGGGCCGCGCTCGCGGCCGAGGGCGGTGAGACCACGAAGGTGCGCGACGAGCTGATCGGGCCCAGCCTCGGCGACGAGCTGCGGCGCAACGCGCTGATCGCCCTCGCGGTCGCCGTGTTCGTCCAGCTCGCCTATCTGGCGGTCCGGTTCCGCTGGACGTTCGCCGTCGCCTCGGTCGGAGCGCTCGTCCACGACGTGATCATCCTCGTCGGCGCCTTCGCCTGGCTGGGACGTACCGTCGACGGCATCTTCCTGGCCGCGCTGCTCACGGTCATCGGCTACTCGGTCAACGACTCGGTGGTGGTCTTCGACCGGGTGCGGGAGCTGTGGGCCAGGAGCCCCCGCGCACCGCTGGCCACCGTCGCCGAACGGGCCGTCCTGCAGACCGTTCCCAGAACCGTGAACACCGGGATGGGCGCCCTGTTCATCCTGGCCGCGCTCGCGGTGCTGGGCGGCGACTCGCTCGCCGACTTCGCGCTCGCCCTGCTCATCGGCGTCTGCGTCGGTACGTACTCCTCGGTGCTCACCGCCGTGCCGGGCGCACTCGTACTGGAGAAGGGCAGCAAGGCTCCGCCCCCGACCCGCGCGAAGGGCCGCCGCACGGCCCCGGCGGCACGCCGCGCCCCGCTGGACAACGGCGCCCGGGTCTGACCCACCGCCGGCCCGCCGTCTCCGGCACCGCCTGCGGCCCACCGCCTCCCGACCGGGCCACCGCCCCCGCCGACCGCGGGGGCGGTGCGCGCGTCGGTCGCGGCGGACCGCGGGCCAGGCACGGACAATCCGGACCACACCCAGTGATCGGAGCGTGCCCATGGCTGTCGTCCTGCGCGAGGCGTGGTCCATGGTCGTACCGGACCCGAACGGCCGGCACGGCCCCCTCCCGCCCCTGATGCTCGCCCTGACCTTCGTCACCGGACTCGTCGACGCGGTCAGCTATCTGCTCCTGGGCCGGGTCTTCGTCGCCAACATGACCGGCAACGTGGTCTTCTCCGGCTTCGCCTTCGCCGGAGCCCCCGGCTTCTCGCTGGCCGCCTCCCTGGTGGCGCTGGCCGCCTTCCTCGCCGGGGCACTGGCGGGCGGCCTGCTCGTCCACCGCGCCCGCACCCACCGGGGCCGGATGCTCCAGTACGCGCTCCTGGCCGAGACCGTCTTCGTGGCGGCGGCGGCAGGTGTCACCCTGGTCTCCGGCACGCCGTACACGGGAGGGGTCAGGTTCGCCCTCATCGTGCTGCTCGGTCTCGGCCTCGGCGTGCAGAACGCGGCCTCCCGCGCGCTCGCGGTCCCCGACCTCACCACCACCGTGCTGACGCGCACACTCACCGGGGTCGCCTCGGACAGCCGTCCGGCCGGGGGAGGCGGGAGCCGGGCCGGACGGCGGATCCCGTCCGCCGCCGCGATGCTGCTCGGCGCCATGGCCGGAGCCGCCGCGGTCCTGCACGGCCGGCCGACACTGCCCCTGGTGCTGACGGTGGTGATCCTCGCCGCCGCGAGCACGGTGGCGACCGTTCTGGCCCGCAGCGACGCCCCCTGGACCGCGACGCTCACGACGTGAGGGAGTGCAGATACGCGGCGGTCTCCCGGTCGGCGGGCAGGAACGTCTCGATGGCCAGCTCGGCGACCGTCACATCCATCGGCGTGTTGAACGTCGCGATGGAGGAGATGAACGACAGCACCCGGCCCTCGTGCTCGACCAGCATCGGCAGCGCGAACGCCGCCCGCCCGCCCCCGGCCGGCCGCGGGCCGGACGCGTACCCCCTCCGCCCGCCGGCACCCCGCTCGGGCGGCGGATAGGCGGCGACCTCCTCGTGCAGGGCCCGCAGTTCCGGCGAACGGACCAGGGCGATCTGCCGTTCCATCTGCGCGAGCAGATCCGCCCGCCACTCCGGCAGATTCACGATGCGCGGGGCGAGACCCTCCGGATGCAGGGTGATCCGCATGACGTTCGGCGGAGGGGTGAGCAGATGCTCGGCCACCCCCGTCATCAGCAGCGAGCTGGCCCGGTTGGCGGCCACCACGGTGTACATGCCGTCCAGGACGAGGGCCGGATAGGGGTCGTAGCACTGGAGCAGCCGCTCCATGCCCTCGCGCAGCGCGCCCATCGACGGGTCGTCCAGCGCGGTCTCGGTGTACCGGGGCGCGTATCCGGCCACCACGAGCAGGGCGTTGCGTTCCCGGACCGGCACATCGAGGTGTTCGGCCAGCCGCAGGACCATCTCCTCGCTGGGCCGGGAGCGGCCCGTCTCGATGAACGAGATGTGCCGGGCCGAGGAGTCCGCGCGCAGGGCCAGCTCCAACTGGCTGATCCGCCGCTGCTGCCGCCAGCCCCGCAGCAGCTGCCCCACTCCCGTGTCACGCGCGACAGTTGTCATACGCAGACCGTAACGTCACCCGCACTGCCGGACCGTCCGTTGATCCACTTCGTGATGCAGGGAGCCGTTCCATGCCCGCCGAACCTCTGTTGCCCTCCGAGATCGAGACCCGGCTGCGCGCGCTGCCCGGCTGGGCGCGGGAAGGGGGCCGGATCACCCGTACCTACCGGCTGCCCTCCCACTTCGCCGCCGCGGCCCTGACCGTCCATGTCGCGCAGATCCAGGAGGAGCTCGGGCACCACTCCGATCTGACGCTCGGTTACAACACCGTCGCCCTGTCCGTGAACACCCATGACGCGGGCGGTGCGATCACGGAGAAGGACCTGGCGCTCGCCACCCGGGTGGCGGCAGCGGCTCCGGCGCACGGCGCGGAGTAGGACCGGAACTCGGTTCCGGGCTCTCAGGCCACCGTGCCGAACGCCGGATGCGCGGCGAGCCACGCCGCGTAGTCCGGGCTGCGCGACACCGCCTCCGCGTACGCCGACCGGGTCAGCCCGCTCACCGCTCCCGCGGCGGCGTCCGCGGCGGGAGAGCGGGGGTGCCAGCCCAGCAGATGGCGCCAGCTCAGCGGTGAACCGGTGATCGGCCGGGTCACCAGGCCGGGCGTCGGCGGGAACGTCGCCCGGCACAGCCCGATCGCCCGCCCCACCTGCACCAGGTGGACGACGGAGGACGTGTCCGTCTCGTACACCGACACCGGGGTGAAGCCCGCCCGTGCGCAGGCCCCGGCGAAGCAGTCCGCGAAACAGCCGTCGCCCGGCACATCGGCCCAGCACTCGTCGGACAGCGCGGCCAGGCCCAGTTCGGGCTCGCCCGCCAGCGGATGGTTCTCCGGCAGCATCACGAACACCGGGTCGACGCCGACGACCTGCCAGACCAGGCGCTCAGCCATCGGCGGCGGGCTCTCGCCGCAGGCCCCGATCAGAGCGAAGTCCAGCCGTCCGTCGATGACCAGCGAGGCGATCTCGGCCACCGACCACGAGGTGTACGTGGACACCGGCGTGGAGGGGTGCGCGGTGGCGAGCCGGTCGACGAGACCGCCGAGCAACGGTCCATGCGTCCCGCCGAGCCGGAACCGGTCCATGGCCCCCGTCGCATTGGCGAACCGCACCGCCTCCGCCTGCAGCTCGCTCACCGCGGGCAGTACCACCCGCGCCCGTTCGAGTACCAGCTCACCGAGCGGGGTCGGCCGGGCGCCCGTGTGGTCCCGCTCGAAGAGCACGCCGCCGAGAGCCTTCTCGATCCGCCGCAGCTGAGCGCTCAGGGCGGGCTGCGCGAGCCCGAGCGCTGCGGCCGCCTTGGTGAGGCTGCCGGTGTCGGCGATGGCACGTACGGTCCGTAGATGGCGCAACTCCAGCTCCATAACGGCAAGTTATGGGCCCGGAGGCCCACCGGCAATACGCCCGCCGGGAAAGTCGCGGGGGACCAGGCCCGTGCCGGTTTGCCGAAGTGGCAACAGAAGTGGCCGGGAGAGCAATTCTCGGGAAGGCTGGCCCCATGAGCGATCACGCCGGTCACGGCCACCACGAGCAGTCGCACGCGCAGCCGCATCCGGGTCCGCGGCCGCACGCGCACGCGCATGACACCAAGGACTTCGACTGGGACGCGATGGGCCCCCGGCTGGAGCGGGAAGCCGAGCTCAGCGCCCCGCAGTACGAGGAGGCGGCCCGCTGGATCGCCTCGCTGCCCGACGCCCCGACCGTGCGCCGCGTGCTCGACATCGGCAGTGGCCCGGGTGTGGTCGCCTGCCTGCTGGCCGAGGTGTTCCCCGAGGCGGAGGTCGTCGCCGTGGATGCCACCCCGGCACTCCTGGAGCGGGCGGCCGCCCGTGCCCGGCGGCTGGGAGTGGGTGAACGCTTCCGTACGCTGGAGGCTGAACTCCCGCACGATATCTCCCGGTTGGGTGAGGCCGACCTGATCTGGGCGGGCAACTCCCTGCACCACATGGGCGACCAGCGCGCCGTTCTGGCCGGCTTCGCCGGGGCCCTGCGGCCCGGCGGAACGGTGGCGCTCGTGGAGGGCGGGCTTCCGGTGCGGCGGCTGCCCCGGGACATCGGCATCGGCCGGCCCGGTCTGGAGGCCAGGCTGGACGCGGTCTCGACGGAGTGGTTCCAGCGGATGCGGGTCGAGCTGCCGGACGCGAAGCACGAGACCGAGGACTGGAACGCCCTGTTCGGCGCGGTGGGACTGACGCCGAACGGTACCCGCAGCTTCCTCCTCGACCTGCCGGCCCCGCTCTCCGCCCAGGCCCGTGAGTACATCGTGGATACCTTCACCCGGGCGCGCGAGGCGTTCGGCGACCGGCTCGACGCCGATGACGTCGCCGTACTCGACCGGCTGCTCGATCCCCAGGACCCGGCCGGACTGCACCACCGGTCCGATGCCTACCTGCTCACCGCCCGCACGGTCCAGCTGGCCCGGCGCGGCTGAGCCAGGGGCCGGGGCCGGGCGAGCGGGACGGTCAGGCCGCCACGGCCTCCAACCGCCACCACTGGGACGGGGAGTCGGTGTCCTCCCACTGCTGGATCCTGGCCCCGGCCTCCGTGGAGCCGTCGGCGACTTCGAGGACGAGCCCGCTGACGAAGCTGACCAGGGTCACCGTGCCCGGCGCCTCCAGGTGCTGTTCGATCAGCCATTCCTGGGCGCCGTAGTTGTTGGCCCGCCACTGCTGGATGGTCGCGCCGTTCTCCGTGGAGGCGTTGGCGACGTCCAGCCGCTTGCCGCTGTGCGCGTTGACCAAGTGGTGGAGCGCGGCACCCTCGTGCACCGGGGACAGCTGCCAGAGCTGCGCGGCCGACCCGCTCTCCTCACCCTGGAGCACCGGGGCGCCGCCGCCCTTGGCCGCGCCGTACACCTCCAGCAGCAGCCCGCTGCCGACGTTGCGCAGACGGTACAGACCGGCCTCGACGACGGGCGCGGCGTCCCTGCTCATGCTCTGGTGCTCCTTCGGAGGGATACGACGGCGGAGGGGGATGGCGGTGGCGGGGTACGACGGCGCCCCCACCGTCGGCACGGTGGGGGCGCCGGAAGAGAATCCGGAACGAAGGGTGCGGCTCAGGCGCCGTAGTTGAACTCGGCCGGGTCCGGGCCGAGGCGCTTGCCCTCGTCCAGGGCGGCGAACGCGGCGAGGTCGTCGGCGTCCAGCTCGAAGCCGAACACATCGAGGTTCTCCACGATCCGCGACGGGGTCACGGACTTCGGGATCACCACGTTGCCCGTCTGGATGTGCCAGCGCAGCACGGCCTGGGCGGGCGTGCGGCCGTGCTTCTGCGCGACCGCCACGACCGTCGGGACCTCCAGGAGGCCCTTGCCCTGGCCCAGCGGCGACCACGCCTCGGTGGCGATGCCGTGCTCGGCGTGCAGCGCGCGGGACTCCGCCTGCTGGAGCTGCGGGTGGAGCTCGATCTGGTTGATCACCGGGACCACGGAGGTCTCGCCGAGCAGCCGGTCGAGGTGCTCCGGCAGGAAGTTCGACACGCCGATGGCCTTGGCGCGGCCGTCGGCGTAGATCGTCTCCAGGGCCTTGTACGTGTCGACGTACCGGTCGGTGGCGGGCAGCGGCCAGTGGATCAGGTACAGGTCGACGTAGTCCAGACCGAGCTTGTCGAGCGAGGCGTCGAAGGCGCGCAGCGTGGAGTCGTAACCCTGCTCGCTGTTCCACAGCTTCGTGGTGACGAAGAGCTCGTCACGGGCGACCCCGGAGGCGGCGATGGCCTTGCCGGTGCCCACCTCGTTCTCGTAGATCGCGGCGGTGTCGATGCTCCGGTACCCGGATTCGATGGCCGTGGCGACCGCCTTCGCGGCCTCGTCGTCCGGCACCTGCCAGACACCGAAACCGAGCTGCGGCATTTCGAGGCCGTTGTTGAGGGTGATGGAGGGGACCTGGCTCACGAGCGGTCGATCCTTACGTCGTCGGTTGGTACTCCTGAGGTCAACGATCAGCTCGGCCGAAGCATTCCCCCGACGGGCACCGGACCGTTCCCCCCGGCGGGCACCCACGCGTCCTCCGTACGGATGCCGGTCCCGGCTCCCGCGGGGTGGACGGCGTCAGCCGTACAGCGCGTCCACCTCGACCGCGTACGCCGCCTCGATCGCCTTGCGCTTCAGCTTCAGGGAAGGAGTCAGCAGACCGGCTTCCTCGGTGAACTGGTGCGCCAGAATCCGGAACGTACGGATCGACTCCGCCTGCGACACCGCCGTGTTGGCGGCCACCACCGCCCGGCGCACCTCCCGCTCCAGGTCGGGGTCCCGCACCAGTTCGATGCCGCTCAGCGGGGGCCGGCCCCGCATGGCGAGCCAGTGGTCCACCGACTCCTGGTCCAAGGTCACCAGCGCCGCGATGTAGGGCCGGTCGTTGCCGACGACGATGCACTGCGCGACCAGCGGATGCGCCCGCACCCGCTCCTCCAGACCGGCCGGGGACACGCTCTTGCCGCCCGACGTCACCAGGATCTCCTTCTTCCGCCCGGTGATCGTCAGATAGCCGTCCTCGTCCAGTGCGCCGATGTCCCCCGTGGCGAGCCAGCCGTCGTTCAGTACGGCGCGGGTGGACTCCGGATCGCCCAGGTAGCCGGAGAAGACGTTGGCGCCGTGCACCCACACCTCACCGTCCTCGGCGATGTGCACCGTGGTGCCCGGGATCGGCAGGCCGACCGTGCCGTAGCGGGTGCGCTCGGGCGGATTGGCCGTCGCCGCCGCCGTCGACTCGGTGAGCCCGTACCCCTCGAAGACCGTCACGCCCGCACCCTCGAAGAACAGCCCGAGCCCGCGCTCCATGCCCGAGCCGCCCGACATCGCGTGCCGCACCCGGCCGCCCATGGCGTCCCGGACCTTCCTGTAGACGACCTTGTCGAAGAACTGGTGCTGCATCCGCAGCCCGGCGGACGGCCCCGGGCCCTTCCCGAACGCCCGCTCCTCCAGCGCCTCGGCGTACTTCACCGCGATCTCGACGGCCTTGCCGAACGCCCCGGCGCGGCCTTCCGCCTCCGCCCTGCGGCGGGCGCCGTTGAAGACCTTCTCGAAGATGTACGGCACCGCCAGGATGAACGTCGGCCGGAACGTCAA
Organism: Streptomyces sp. NBC_01237; assembly: GCF_035917275.1. NCBI lineage: Bacteria > Bacillati > Actinomycetota > Actinomycetes > Kitasatosporales > Streptomycetaceae > Streptomyces > Streptomyces sp. NBC_01237. The sequence goes on from NZ_CP108508.1 coordinate 7,526,360, forward strand.
CAGGTCCGGCATCAGCGCGGACACCGACAGCTCCGGCTGATGGCCGAGCTTCACCCGGCCCCGGACCGCCGCGATCTCCACCATGCGGCCGAAGACGTGCGCCAGCGGGAGGAAGAGGAGGGTGGACGCCTCGTCGCCCGCCTTGGAGTGGAACACCGGCTCCCAGCGGCTGACCATGGTGTCGGTCTCGAACATGAAGTGGGCATGGGTGATCACGCACCCCTTGGGGCGGCCCGTCGTCCCGGAGGTGTAGATCACGGTCGCCACGGACTCGGGCGTCACCGCACGCCGGTGCCGGTGCACCACCTCGTCGTCGATCTCGGCGCCCGCCGCCATCAGCCCGGTTACCGCGTCGGCGTCCAGCTGCCACAGCCGCTTGAGATGCGGCAGCCGGTCGATCACCGAACCGACCGTCATGGCGTGGTCCTCGTGCTCGACCATCACGGCCGCGACCTCGGCGTCGTGCAGCATCCACAGCACCTGCTCGGCCGACGACGTGGGATAGACGGGCACCGACTGGGCGCCGATCGACCAGAGGGCGTAGTCGAACAGCGTCCACTCGTACCGCGTACGGGACATCAGGGCGACCCGGTCACCGAACCGGACGCCGTGGGCGATCAGCCCCTTGGCCAGGGCCAGCACCTCGTCGCGGAAGACCGCGGAGGTGACATCGCGCCACTGTCCGGACGCGTCCTTGCGGCCGAGGGCGACCCGGTGCGGGTCGTCCTCCGCGTAATCGAACACCACGTCGGCGAGACCGCCGACCAGGGGCGCCGCCGCCATGGGTGGGACAGTGAACTCGCGCAAATGACCTGCTCCTCCGGCACTCCGCACAGCGCCGCGACGCTACCCCACGGAACGCGCCTGCGGGAGGGGTGGAAGTCTGCGTAAAACGTGCCATCTGCACAGGTCAACCGTCGAAATCCGGCCAGATGGGCAAGGCTCGGGCGCACTTCTGACCGCGGAGTAAGTGGCTCGCGCGGGAATCTCCACCGAATCTGAACGTTGCGATCACTCCCGCTCTACGACGGTACGGGGAGTTGTTCCGCGTCCGTCCGCCGTGTCCGGCCCGCCCGTCCTGTCCGGCGAGTCCGTCCGTGTCCGCCCCGTCCGCCGTGGTCCGTGCTGTCCCTCGCGTACGGGCGGTCCGTCCTGTCTTTCACCTACGGGGGGTGCGTCCTTCACGTACGGGGGTCACGCCCCGTCGCGGCCGCTGATTCCGCGGTGGAGCCGGTCGCCGCCCGCCAGGATCGCCGCCGCCAGCGCGTCCGCGGCCTCCTGCGCGGCGTCCCGGCGGTGGCCGTGCCGCAGGACGAAGTCCACGTCGCCGAGCTCGGGCAGTCCCGCCCTGGCCGGTACCGGGACCAGTCCCGGCGGGATCAGCCCCCGGGTGTGGGCCATCACGCCGAGCCCCGCGCGGGCCGCCGCGATCAGCCCGCTCAGACTCGTGCTCGTACACGCGATCCGCCAGGACCTGCCGTGCTCCTCCAGGACCTCCAGCGCGCGGGCCCGGGTGATGCCCGGCGGCGGGAAGACGATCAGTGGCACCGGGCGCTCCGGATCGATCCGCAGCTGCGGGGCGCCGATCCAGGTCAGCGTGTCCTGCCAGACCAGCTCGCCGTGCGTGTCGCCGGTGCGCCGCTTGGCGAGCACCAGGTCCAGGCGCCCCGCCGCCAGCTGCTGGTGCAGCGTCCCGGACAGCTCCACGGTCAGCTCCAGTTCGACCTCCGGGTGGTCGCGGCGGAAGGACTCCAGGATCTCCGGCAACCGGGTCAGGACGAAGTCCTCGGAGGCGCCGAACCGCAGCCGGCCACGCAGCCGGGTGCCGGCGAAGAACGTCGCGGCCCGCTCGTGCGCCTGAAGGATCGTCCGGGCGAAGCCGAGCATCGCCTCGCCGTCCTCGGTGAGATCGACCCGGTGCGTGTCGCGGACGAACAGCTGCCGCCCCGTCGCCTCCTCCAGCCGCCGCACGTGCTGGCTCACCGTGGACTGCCGGACGCCGAGCCTGCGGGCGGCCTGGGTGAAGCTGAGGGTCTGGGCGACGGCGAGGAAGGTGCGCAGCTGAGCGGGGTCGTACATGAACCCACGCTATCGCGTTCCGTGATGACAGTCAGAGCGGTATGCCGGATTCCCGATGGGGGCGATCCGTCGCAGGATGGGTGGGCACGATCTGAACGAGAGACACGTGGAGCACATGAGCCGCCGCACCCCGAAGCTGCCGTCCTGGCTGCCGATCGACCTGTACATCCTCGCGCTGATCGGCACCGTGGTGCTCGCGGCGTTGCTGCCCGCGTCGGGCCGGGCCGCCGATGTGGCCGGCGGGGCGTCGACCGGCGCGGTCGCCCTGCTCTTCTTCCTCTACGGGGCCCGTCTCTCGACCGGGGAGGCGCTCGACGGCCTGAAGCACTGGCGGCTCCACCTCACGGTCCTGATCTGCACCTTCGTCGCTTTCCCGCTGCTGGGGCTGGCCAGTAAGGGCCTGGTGCCCTACGTGCTGACCCCGCAGCTCCAGGCCGGATTCCTCTTCCTCTGCCTGGTTCCGTCCACCATCCAGTCCTCGATCGCCTTCACCTCGATCGCCCGGGGCAACGTGCCCGCGGCGATCTGCGCGGGGTCCTTCTCCAGCATCGCCGGGATCTTCCTCACCCCGCTCCTCGCCGCCCTCCTGCTCGGCGGCACCGGCGGGGGGTTCTCGGCCGACTCGCTGCTGAAGATCGTGCTCCAGCTGCTGGTCCCGTTCGTCGCCGGACAGCTGATGCGCCGCTGGATCGGCGGCTTCCTCGTCCGGCACAAGAAGGTCCTCGGTTATGTCGACCGCGGTTCGATACTGCTGGTCGTCTACACCGCCTTCAGTGAGGGCATGGTCGCCGGTGTCTGGCACCAGGTGACTCCGGCCCGTCTCGGCGCGCTGCTCGGCGCCGAAGCGGTGCTGCTGGCGCTGATGCTCTCGCTGACCTGGTACGGGGCGAAGCGGCTCGGGTTCGACCGCGGGGACCGGATCGCGATCCAGTTCGCCGGGTCGAAGAAGAGCCTGGCCGCCGGGCTGCCGATGGCGAGCGTCCTGTTCGGGGCGCACGCGAGCCCGGCCGTGCTGCCGCTGATGCTCTTCCACCAGATGCAGCTGATGGTCTGCGCGGTGATCGCGAAGCGCCGCTCGCACGACCCCGAACCGGACCCGGTACCCGGGACCGCTCCCGGACCGGCCGAAGAGCTCTCCCCGGCCACCGGCCGCGCCTGACCGGCGTACGTATCCGACGGCCGGGCGGCCCGATGTGCCCGACGGCCGTGACTGCCTGGCGCACCCGACCCCGCCGTACGGATCTTCCGGCGCGTCGGGCACGTCCGGCGCGGGCCTTACGCGCCCGCCGCCCCGGCGCTCCGGGCGGGTGCCCCGGCCCCGTCGGCCTCGGCTTCCAGGACGATGCGGTGCTCGCCCGCGTACACGTTCATCGAGGGGCCCCGCAGGAACCCGACCAGGGTCAGTCCGGTCTCGGCCGCCAGGTCCACGGCCAGCGACGACGGCGCGGACACCGACGCGAGCATCGGGATTCCCGCCATCACCGCCTTCTGTGCCAGCTCGAACGAGGCACGGCCCGACACCAGCAGGATGGCCCGCGACAACGGCAGCCGGTCGTCCGTCAGCGCCCGGCCCACCAGCTTGTCGACCGCGTTGTGCCGGCCCACGTCCTCCCGGATGTCCAGCAGTTCGCCGTCCTCCGAGAACAGGGCGGCCGCGTGCAGCCCTCCGGTCCGGTCGAAGAGCCGCTGCGACTCGCGCAGCCGGCCGGGAAGGTCCGAGAGCAGTGCGGGCGTCACCCGGACCGGGGGAGCGTCGGCGACCGGGTGCCGGGTCGTGGTGCGTACCGCGTCCAGACTGGCCTTGCCGCACAGGCCGCAGGACGAGGTCGTGTAGACATTGCGTTCCAGGGTGATGTCGGGCACCACGACACCGGGCGCGAGCCGCACGTCCACCACGTTGTAGGTGTTCGCACCGTCCGCCGTCGCCCCGGCGCAGTACACGATCGACCGCACCTCGGAGCCCAGGCCGATCACGCCCTCGCTCACCAGGAAGCCTGCCGCGAGCGCGAAGTCGTCGCCGGGGGTGCGCATCGTGATGGCGAGCGGCCTGCCGTTCAGCCGGATCTCCAGCGGTTCCTCGGCGACGAGCGTGTCGGGCCGGGTGGAGAGCACCCCGTCCCGGATCCGGATCGTGCGGCGTCGCTCGGTGGCCCGTCCCATAGCCGATGATCCCGATTCTGTACGTGGGTGAGGCCGAAGCGGCCCTTGCTGCGGAGGTTCTCGATCTCATTGTCCGGCACGTGCGGGTGACACCGCAGCCCACGCCCGGCCGTATGGTGGCCGGAACGGCGTACTGACCGGATCCCACGAAAAATCGCTGAGAAGTTTGATCCGGATTCTCTTGTGCAGACCGGTTCGGCCGATCATGAGGCCGCCAGTGGGCGTCATTCGGCGGAATGTTGTCTACAGTATTCCTTTTGGAGGGTCGAGGCTGTTGTCAAGGCTCCAACCCGTGGCCCATATTCCTGTGGGATCACGTGCCCTCGTACCGGGCGGTAGCGACCAAGACTGGATGGTTCCTGCCATACGTAGCGAGGGGAACCCGTAATGACCGGCTCACGTATCGTGGCGCTCGGCCACTATCAGCCCGCCAAGGTGCTCACCAACGACGATCTGGCAGCCATGGTCGACACCAGCGACGAGTGGATCACCAGTCGCGTCGGCATCAAGACCCGTCATGTGGGCGGCCCCGACGAGCCGGTGGACGAAATGGCCGCGCAGGCGGGAGCCAAGGCGCTGGCGGCGGCCGGCCTTCAGCCCGCCGACATCGATCTGGTCCTCGTCGCCACCTCCACCGCGATCGACCGCTCCCCGAGCATGTCGGCCCGGGTCGCGGCCCGTCTCGGCATGGGCTCGCCCGCGGTGATGGACATCAACGTGGTCTGCTCCGGGTTCACCCACGCCCTGGCCACCGCCGATCACGCCATCCGGGCCGGTGCGGCCACCCGCGCCCTGGTCATCGGCGCCGACAAGATGGCGGACATCGCCGACTGGACCGACCGCACCACCTGCGTCCTGCTCGGGGACGGCGCGGGCGCCGCGGTCGTCACGGCCGATCCCTCCGCCGCGGACGGTGCGGACGGTGCCGCCGGACCCGGGATCGGGCCGGTGCTCTGGGGTTCGGTCCCGGAGATGGGCAACGCGGTACGGATCGAGGGGACACCGCCGCGTTTCGCGCAGGAGGGGCAGTCCGTCTACCGCTGGGCCACCACACAGCTGCCGCCGATCGCCCGCAAGGTGTGCGAGAAGGCGGGAATCGCGCCGGAGGATCTTGCCGCGGTGGTGCTGCACCAGGCCAACTTGAGGATCATCGAACCGGTCGCCAGGAAGATCGGCGCGATCAACGCGGTCATCGCCCGCGATGTGGTGGATTCCGGCAACACCTCCGCCGCGTCGATTCCCATGGCCCTGTCCAAGCTGGTGGAGCGCGGCGAGGTCGAGAGCGGCGCTCCGGTCCTGCTGTTCGGGTTCGGCGGGAATCTCTCCTACGCGGGCCAGGTGATCCGCTGTCCCTGAGGGGCCTTGCGCTCGGTAGACTGTAGACGATAAGCAATTGCTCGTCGCCCGGAGGGGGACCGCGATGTTGTCCACAGGACTGCCGCACGGGGCTGTGCCGAAGCTGGAACGGCCCGGTCCGCTGCGCGAGCGCGTCTACGAGACGCTCCTCGAACTGATCACCACGCGAGCACTCCGGCCGGGTCAGCACCTGGTCGAGAGCGAACTGGCCGGACATCTGGGCGTGTCCAGGCAGCCGGTGCGCGAGGCGCTCCAGCGGCTGAACACCGAAGGGTGGGTCGACCTGCGCCCCGCGCAGGGTGCCTTCGTGCACGAGCCCACCGAGGAGGAGGCCGACCAACTGCTCTCGGTCCGTGCGCTGCTCGAAGCGGAGGCGGCCCGGCTGGCCGCCGCCAACTCCGGCGAGACGGGGATCGCCGCCCTCGAAGAGCTCTGCGCCAAGGGCGAGCAGGCCGTCGCCGACGACGACGTGGACCTGGCCGTCGCGACCAATGCCGCCTTCCACGCCAAGGTCATGGAGCTGGCCGGGAACGTCGTTCTCGCCGAACTGGCCGGACAGGTGGACCGCCGCGTCCGCTGGTACTACACGCCGGTCGCCCGTCAGCGCGGCACCCGGTCCTGGATCGAGCACCGCGAGCTCATCGCGGCGATCTCCTCGCGGGACGAGCGCCGGGCGACCGAGATCATGCGTTCGCACACGGAGCAGACGCGCCAGACGTACCACCGGCGCGAACGCGGCTGACGGCCCGTACGCGGCGGGTGCGGGAAACCGGCAGTGCATGCCGTGGGGGAAGGGCCGGGGCCGAGTGCCCCGGCCCTTCCCCTTGTTGCGGGGTGCTGCTTCACGCCCCTCGGGACGTTTCCCGCCCCCTCGGCAGTGCGCCCCGCCCATCTTTGTCCTGGGTGTGGAGAAAGTTGGAGCGGATTCCTGCTCAACTTCTTCCCACTCCGGCAAAGCGCTGCTACGTTCCCCATCGAAAGCCCGACGGACTGGCCGATGTGGCGGGGAGGGACGCGTGAGACGCATGACAGCACGACCCGCGAACGCGCATCAGGCGCAGCTGCTCCGGCTGTTGCGGGACGGTGGCCCCAACTCACGGGCACAGCTGGGGGATCAGGTCGATCTCTCCCGCTCCAAGCTCGCCGTCGAGGTCGACCGGCTGCTGGAGACCGGACTCGTGGTGGCCGACGGACTCGCCGCATCCCGCGGGGGACGTCGCTCGCACAACATCCGGCTCGCTCCCGCACTCCGGTTCCTCGGTGTCGACATCGGTGCCACCTCCATCGACGTGGCCGTCACCAACGCCGAGTTGGAGGTCCTGGGACACCTCAACCACCCCATGGACGTACGCGAAGGCCCCGTCGCCATCTTCGAGCAGGTCCTGTCCCTGGCGGCCAAGCTCCGGGCCTCCGGACTCGCCGAGGGATTCGACGGCGCGGGCATCGGCGTACCCGGACCCGTCCGCTTCCCCGAAGGCGTGCCGGTCGCGCCGCCGATCATGCCGGGCTGGGACGGCTTCCCGGTCCGCGAGGCGCTCAGCCAGGAGCTGGGCTGCCCCGTCATGGTCGACAACGACGTGAACCTCATGGCGATGGGGGAGCAGCACGCGGGCGTCGCACGCTCCGTGGGCGACTTCCTCTGCGTCAAGATCGGTACGGGTATCGGCTGCGGCATCGTCGTCGGTGGCCAGGTCTACCGCGGGACGACGGGCAGCGCCGGCGACATCGGGCACATCCAGGTGGAACCGGACGGGCGCGCCTGCGCCTGCGGCAACCGGGGCTGCCTGGAGGCGCACTTCAGCGGTGCCGCGCTCGCCCGCGACGCCGAGGACGCGGCGTGCGCCGGGCGGTCGCCGGAACTCGCGGCCCGGCTGGCGGAGGCGGGCAGGCTCACCGCCGCCGATGTGGCCGCCGCCGCGGCGGCCGGGGACGCCACCGCGCTCGACCTGATCCGTGAGGGCGGGAACCGCGTCGGCCAGGTCATCGCCGGACTCGTCAGCTTCTTCAACCCCGGTCTGGTGGTGATCGGCGGGGGAGTGACCGGCCTCGGCCACAATCTCCTCGCCAGCGTCCGGACCCAGGTCTACCGGCAGTCCCTGCCGCTGGCCACCGGCAATCTCCCCATCGTGCTCGGTGAGTTGGGACCCGTCGCCGGAGTGATCGGCGCGGCCCGGCTCATCAGCGACCATCTGTTCTCACCGGCCTGATCCCGGGCCGGCCGGTATGACGCAATCACCCAGCTCGGCAAGCGTTCCGCCCGACCCGCCCGACCCGTCCGTCCGCCTGTCCGTCCAGCCGTCCGTCTGTTTGCCAGCAAGCCGTTCGATGAGCCGTTCGATGAGCCGTTCCACGAGCCGTTCCGCAGCTCTTCCGTAAGCCGTTTCACCCGCGCCTTCTGTCAGCAGCTGTCCGCGGTGCCGTCGGCAGTACGGCACCACCGGCCCTGCTCCCCTGCCCCCTGTCCGCTCACCGGCCGCACCGCCGAGGGGATTTGTCATGGCATCACCACCACCCCTGCTCACCATGTCCGGCATCACCAAGTCATTTCCCGGCGTGCGCGCCCTCGACGGCGTGGACCTGGAAGTCCTGCCCGGTGAGGTCCACTGCCTCCTCGGCCAGAACGGCGCCGGCAAGTCCACCCTCATCAAGGTGCTGGCCGGAGCCCATCAGCCCGACGGCGGCGAGATCACCTGGCGCGGCGAGCCCGCCTCGCTGAAGTCGCCGATCACGGCGATGCGGCTCGGCATCGCCACCATCTATCAGGAACTCGACCTGGTCGAAGGGCTCTCGGTCGCCGAGAACGTCTTCCTCGGCCATGAACCGACCACCGCCCGCTTCGTCGTCCGCACCCGCGAGGGCCGCACCGCGGCCGCCGCGCTCCTCAAGCGGCTCGGCCACCCGGAGATCGACCCCGCCCGCCCGGTCGGTGAACTCTCCGCGGCCCAGCAGCAGATCGTCTCCATGGCACGCGCGCTCTCCCACGACGTGCGGCTCATCGTGATGGACGAGCCGTCCGCCGCCCTGGACCCCGACGAGGTCGACAACCTGTTCCGTATCGTCGCCGACCTCACCGCGGACGGCGTCGCCGTCGTCTACATCTCCCACCGCCTGGAGGAGATCCGCCGGATCGGGGACCGGGTGACCGTCCTCAAGGACGGCCGGGCCGTCGCCGTCGGTCTGCCCGCGGAGTCCACCCCCACGCGCGACATCGTTGCCATGATGACCGGCCGCAATGTCGAGTACGTCTTCCCGCAGCGCTCCGGGCCCGCCGTCCAGGACGGTGCGGGGTCCGCCGCACCGGCCCTCGCGGAACCGGTGCTGAAGGTCGAAGGGCTGTCCAGGAAGGGCGAGTTCGCCCCCGTCGACCTGGAGCTCCGGCCCGGCGAGATCGTCGGGCTCGCCGGACTCGTGGGCTCCGGACGCTCCGAGATCCTGGAGACGATCTACGGCGCCCGCAAGCCCAGCACCGGGCGCGTCACCGTGGCGGGCAAGCCGCTGCGCACCGGCAGCGTCCGCGCGGCCGTCGCCGCCGGAATCGGGCTCGCTCCCGAGGAACGCAAGGCCCAGGCCCTGCTCATGACCGAATCGGTCACCCGCAATGTCTCGGTCTCCTCGCTCTCCCGCTTCGCCCGGTCCGGCTGGATCGACCGGGGAGCCGAGCGGCGGGCCGCGCGGAACGCCACCCGCGAGCTGTCGCTGCGGCCCGACAACCCGGACACCCTCATCCGTACCCTCTCCGGCGGCAACCAGCAGAAGGCCGTCCTGGCCCGCTGGCTGCTGCGCGGCTGCCGGGTCCTGCTGCTGGACGAACCCACCCGCGGCGTCGACGTCGGCGCCCGCGCCGAGCTCTACGCCGTGATCCGCCGGCTGGCCGACGACGGCCTCGCCGTACTGCTCGTCTCCAGCGAAGTGCCCGAAGTACTGGGCCTCGCCGACCGGGTGCTGGTGCTCCGTGAGGGACGCGTCGTGCACACGGCGCCCGCCCAGGAGCTCGACGAGCACCGCGTACTCGACCTCGTGATGGAAGGGAGCCCGACGTCATGACACAGCCCGCCCCGTCGGCGCAGCACAAGGGGACGGACCGGGGGGCCGCCACCGGCCCCTCCGCCACGCCCCCCTCGAAGGCGGGCGGCGGCCCGCGCGGACTCGGCCTGCGCCTCGATGTCCGCAACCTGTCGCTGCTCGGTGTTCTCGTCGTCCTCGTCGCCGTCGGCGGCTTCACGGAGCCCGACGCGTTCCTGGACACCGGGAACCTTCAGCTGATCCTGACCCAGGCGTCCGTCATCGGTGTGGTCACCGTCGGCATGACCTTCGTCATCACCAGCGGCGGCATCGACCTCTCGGTCGGGGCCATGGTCGCGCTCGCCTCCGTCTGGGCGACGACGCTGGCCACCCAGGAGTTCGGCTTCGCCGGGATCCTCTTCACCGCCGTGATCGTCGGGCTCGCCGCCGGACTCGTCAACGGAGTGCTCATCGCGTACGGCGGCATGGTGCCGTTCATCGCGACCCTGGCCATGCTCGCCTCGGCCCGCGGGCTCGCGCTCCAGATCACCGACGGCAAGACACAGATCGTCACCGTCCCCTCGGTCCTGGACCTCGGTCTGCCCGACTCCTACATCCTCGGGATACCGCCCCTGGTCCTGATGTTCGCCGCGGTCACCCTCGTCGGCTGGCTGGTCCTGAACCGGACCACGTTCGGACGCCGTACGGTCGCGGTCGGCGGCAACGCGGAGGCGGCCCGGCTCGCCGGAATCGACGTACGCCGCCAGCGCCTCTACCTCTATCTGGTCTCCGGGCTGTGCTGCGGCATCGCCGCCTTCATGCTGATCATCCTGGCCGGTTCCGGGCAGAACACCAACGGAAACCTCTACGAACTCGACGCCATCGCCGCGGCGATCATCGGCGGCACTCTCCTCACCGGCGGCCGGGGCACCATCATCGGTTCCGTACTCGGCGTCCTCGTCTTCACCACGATCACCAACATCTTCGCGCTCAACAACCTCCAGAGCGACGTCCAGCAGATCGCCAAGGGCGCGATCATCGTCGCCGCCGTCCTCATCCAGCGCCGCACCCTGCGCCACGGCGAGACCTGAGCCGAACACCGTTTCCCACGGCGGCGCCCACCGCCGCACCGCACCGCACCACCCCGCTTCCCCCTGCTGTTCCGTATGCCACGCACCGGATGAAGGGTTTGACAGCCATGCCAGAAACCAGTCGCAGAGGACTGCTGTTCGGCACCGCGGCCGTATCCGCGGGAGCTCTCCTCACCGCCTGCACCAGCAATGAACCGAAGAAGAGCGAAACCGTCGCGACCAACCAGCCGGCCGCCGACGACAAGCCGGGCAAGCCCGTCACCATCGGCTACGCCGGCCCGCAGGCCGACCACGGCTGGCTCAACGCGATCAACGTGAACGCCAAGTCGCGTGCGGAGAAGTACTCGGAGGTGACCCTGGAGATCACCGAGGGCTCCAACGACACCGCCGCCCAGATCGGCCAGGTCAAGACCCTCATCAACAAGAAGGTCGACGTCCTCGTCATCCTCCCCGCCGACGGCAAGGCGCTCACCCAGGTGGGCCTGGAAGCCATGAGGGCGGGCATCCCCGTCGTCAACCTGGACCGCATCTTCGCCTCCCCGCAGGCGTACCGCTGCTGGGTCGGCGGCGACAACTACGGCATGGGCCTCAACGCCGGTCACTACATCGGCGAACAGCTCAAGGACAAGCCGAACGCCAAGGTCGTCGAACTGGCGGGCATCGACAACCTGGAGCTCACCAAGCAGCGCAGCCAGGGCTTCGCCGACGCCCTGAAGAACTACTCCAACATCAAGCTGGTGGCCCGTCAGGCCGCCGACTTCACCGTCGAGTCGGGTCAGGCCAAGATGGCCCAACTCCTCCAGGCACAGAAGCAGTTCGACGCCCTGTGGAACCACGACGACGACCAGGGCGTCGGCGCGCTGCGCGCCATCCAGCAGGCCGGCCGCGACGAGTTCATGATGGTCGGCGGCGCCGGGGCCAAGTCCGCGATGGACGCCATCAAGGCCGGCAACAGCGTCCTGAAGGCCACCGTCCTCTACCCGCCGACGATGGCCGCGTCCGCCATCGACCTGGCGCGCGCCCTGGGCCAGGGCAAGGGCGTCGGGGGACTGGCCGAGATGGAGATCCCGACCTCCCTGACGCTCTACTCGGCCGTCGTCACCAAGGAGAACGTCGACCAGTACCTGCCGACGGGCTTCAGCTGACAGAGCCCCACCGCCGCCACCGAACCACCGACGAGGAGGAAGCCCGTATGGCCCGTAGGGAAGAGACGGAGCAGGAGGCCGCAGCGCCGCCGCAGCAGCCGCCGACGCTCGGGGTCGGCATGGTCGGATACGCGTTCATGGGAGCCGCCCACTCACAGGGGTGGCGCACCGCGGGACACGTCTTCGACCTGCCGATGAGACCCGCTCTCGCCGCGATCTGCGGACGCGACCGTACGGCGGTCGACGCCGCCGCGGCCCGGCACGGCTGGGCGGCGGCGGAGACCGACTGGCGGGCGCTGATCGCCCGGGACGATGTGCAGCTGGTCGACATCTGCACCCCCGGCGACAGCCATGCGGAGATCGCCATCGCCGCCCTCGAAGCCGGCAAGCACGTGCTGTGCGAGAAACCGCTGGCCAACACCGTCGCGGAGGCGGAGGCGATGACCCGGGCCGCGGAGCGCGCCGCGGCCCGCGGTCAGGTGGCGATCGTGGGCTTCAACTACCGCAAGGTGCCCGCGATCACCTACGCGCGCAAACTGATCGCCGACGGAAGGCTCGGCACCCTGCGCCACGTGCGGGCCACCTATCTCCAGGACTGGCTGGTGGACCCGAAGTCGCCGCTCACCTGGCGGCTCAAGCGTGAGCACGCCGGGTCCGGGGCGCTGGGCGACCTCGGGGCGCACATCGTCGACCTCGCCCAGTACCTGTCGGGGGAGCTGCTGGTCGGAGTGTCGGCCGTCAGCGAGACGTTCGTACGGCAGCGGCCGCTGCTCGCCGGTGCCCCCTCCGGGCTCTCCGGGGCCGCGGACACGGCCGGGCACGGGGCGGTGACGGTGGACGACGCGGCGCTGTTCACCGGCAGGCTCGCCTCCGGGGCGCTGGCCTCCTTCGAGGCGACCCGGATGGCGGCGGGCCGCAAGAACGCGCTGCGGCTGGAGATCAACGGGGAACTGGGCTCGCTCGCCTTCGATCTGGAGCGGCTCAACGAACTGTCCTTCCACGACCACACCGAACCGGCCACCACGGCGGGGTTCCGGCGCATCCTCGTCACCGAACCCGAGCACCCCTACCTGGAGGCGTGGTGGCCGCCGGGCCACGCTCTCGGCTACGAGCACACCTTCGTCCACCAGGCCCGGGACGTGGTCCGCACGATCGCCACCGGATCGGCCCCGGTGCCGTCCTTCGCCGACGGACTCCAGGTGCAACGGGTGCTCGCGGCGGTCGAGGAAAGCGCCGAGAAGAACTCCGTACACACTCCCGTCCCGTTCTAGGAGGTTCCGCGCCCCATGCCCCGACCCTTCACTCTCTTCACCGGCCAGTGGGCAGACCTTCCGCTGGAGGAGGTCTGCCGGCACGCCCGGGACTTCGGTTACGACGGACTCGAACTCGCCTGCTGGGGCGACCACTTCGAGGTCGACCGGGCCCTGTCCGAGCCCGGCTACCTGGACGGGCGGCGGCAGCTGCTCGACAAGTACGGGCTCAGCTGCTTCGCCATCTCCAACCACCTGGTCGGGCAGGCGGTCTGCGACAACCCGATCGACGAACGGCACCAGGCGATCCTGCCCGCCCGCATCTGGGGCGACGGCGAACCCGAAGGCGTACGCCGGCGGGCCGCCGAGGAGATCAAGGACACCGCGCGAGCGGCGGCGGCGTTCGGGGTGCGGACGGTCATCGGCTTCACCGGCTCCTCGATCTGGCACCTGGTCGCCATGTTCCCGCCGGTCCCGCCGCACATGATCGAGCGGGGCTACGAGGACTTCGCGGAGCGCTGGAACCCGATCCTCGACGTCTTCGACGCGGAGGGGGTGCGCTTCGCCCACGAGGTGCACCCCAGCGAGATCGCGTACGACTACTGGACCACGCACCGGGCCCTGGAGGCCGTCGGCCACCGTCCGGCGTTCGGGCTGAACTTCGACCCGAGCCACTTCGTCTGGCAGGACCTCGACCCGGTCGGATTCCTGTACGACTTCCGGGACCGGATCTACCACGTGGACTGCAAGGAGGCCCGCAAGCGCCTCGACGGACGAAACGGGCGGCTCGGCTCGCACCTGCCCTGGGGCGATCCCCGGCGCGGCTGGGACTTCGTCTCGGCCGGGCACGGCGACGTGCCGTGGGAGGACGTCTTCCGGATGCTCCGGTCCATCGGCTACGACGGGCCCGTCTCCGTCGAGTGGGAGGACGCCGGCATGGACCGGCTGACCGGTGCGCCGGAAGCGCTTGCCTCACTGAAGCGGTTCGATTTCGACCCGCCGTCGGCCTCCTTCGACGCGGCGTTCGGCGGCAACGGCTGACCCGTCCCCGAGCGCTCCACCCCGCCGAGAACCAGCAGGTCACGGGGTGGAGCGCTCGGGGGACCCTGCCCGTACAACCCGGCGGCACACCCGCCACCGGGTCGGTCCGGGCTGCCCGGACGGCGCTTTGTCCTGACGCGGGAAGAAGGTCGACTTCACTCCTGCACAAGGGCTTTCCGTCCGGGAAGAACAGGTCTACCGTCCCCAACGTGTACACCACATGACTCGCGTCACCGGGGCCCCGCCAGGTTCCGGATGACGAGCGCGCGGCAGTCCCCGCGCGGCACGGCAAGGCACCACCCGCCCGTACAACCGGCACTCTCCGGAGGACATTCGTGCACCGAACCAGAAAGCGGCTCCGCGTACACAAAACCCTCGCCCTGTTCACCGGCGGACTCCTCGCCGCCGCGACGCTCACCCTGAGCTCCGCGCCGGGGGCCATCGCCGACCCGGCCGCGCAGGCCGCGCAGGACGCCGCGGCGGAGGACTTCCAGCAGGTCACCCTCGCCAAGGGGGCCGCCGAGACCGGCGAGCCCATGTCGCTCGCCGTCCTCCCGGACCGCAGCGTGCTGCACACCTCGCGCAGCGGCGAGCTGCGGATCACCGACAGCGCCGGCAACACCCGGATATCCGGCACCCTCCCGGTGTACTCGCACGACGAGGAAGGGCTCCAGGGGGTCGGCGTCGACCCGGACTTCGCCGAGAACCGGGCGATCTACCTCTTCTACGCGCCCCCGCTCAGCACCCCCGCCGGCGACGCCCCGGAGAACGGGACCGCCGCGGACTTCGCCAAGTTCGACGGTGTGAACCGGCTCTCCCGGTTCGTCCTCAAGGCCGACGGCACCCTCGACACCGCCAGCGAGAAGAAGGTCCTCGACGTTCCCACCTCGCGCGGCATGTGCTGCCACGTCGGCGGCGACATGGACTTCGACGCGCAGGGCAACCTGTATCTGTCGACGGGTGACGACTCCAACCCCTTCGCCTCCGACGGCTTCACGCCGATCGATGACCGGCCCGACCGCAACCCGGCGTTCGACGCCCGCCGCACCTCCGGCAACACCAACGACCTGCGCGGCAAGATCCTGCGCATCAAGGTCGCCGACGACGGGACGTACACCGTTCCCGACGGCAACCTGTTCGCCCCGGGCACCGCGAAGACCCGCCCCGAGATCTACGCGATGGGCTTCCGCAACCCGTTCCGCTTCACCGTCGACAAGCCCACCGGCATCGTCTACGTCGGCGACTACGGCCCCGACGCGGGTGCCGCCGACCCCAAGCGCGGACCGTCCGGACAGGTCGAGTTCGCCCGGGTGACGAAGGCCGGGAACTTCGGCTGGCCCTTCTGCGTGGGCGACAACAAGCCCTACGTCGACTACGACTTCGGGACGAAGACCTCGGGTGCGGCCTTCGACTGCGCCGCTCCGAAGAACGAGTCGGCGCACAACACCGGACTCGTCGACCTGCCTCCGGCCCAGCCCGCCTGGATTCCGTACGACGGCGGCTCCCTGCCCGAGTTCGGCACCGGCTCCGAGTCCCCGATGGGCGGCCCGGTCTACCGCTACGACGCGGCCCTCGACTCGCCGGTGAAGTTCCCCGAGGCGTACGACGGAGACTTCTTCGCCGGAGAGTTCGGCCGGAAGTGGATCAAGCGCATCGAGCAGGACGGGGAAGGCGCCGTCCAGTCCATCAACGACATCCCGTGGACCGGCACGCAGATCATGGACATGGCCTTCGGCCCGGACGGTGCGCTGTACGTCCTCGACTACGGCCTGGCCTGGTTCGGCGGCGACGAGAACTCCGCGCTCTACCGCATCGAGAACGCCACCGGAGGGCGCTCACCCGTCGCCGAGGCAGCGGTGAACAAGACCTCGGGCACCGCACCGCTGAAGGCGAAGTTCTCCTCGGCGGGCACCGCCGACGGTGACGGCGACGCGCTCACATACGCCTGGGACTTCGGCGACGGCGGAAAGTCCACGGCCGCCAACCCCTCGTACACGTACAAGAAGAACGGTACGTACACGGCGACCCTCACCGCCAAGGACCCCACGGGCCGCACCGGCTCGGCCAGCGTCCATGTGACCGTCGGCAACACCGCGCCGAGCGTGGACCTCGTCTTCCCCTCGGACGGCCAGCAGTTCGAGTTCGGTGACGCGGTGCCGTTCAAGGTCGACGTCAGTGACCCCGAGGACGGGGCCATCGACTGCACCAAGGTCGAGGTCAAGTTCACGCTCGGCCACGACAGCCACGGCCATGACATCACCACCGAGCACGGCTGCGAAGGCACCATCAAGACCGCGATGGAGGGCGGGCACGACCCCAACGCCAACATCTACGGCGGCATCTCGGCCTCCTACACCGACGGCGGGGGCGGCGGCCAGGCCGCGCTGACCGGCCGCGACCAGGCACAGCTCCAGCCCAAGCACCGTCAGGCCGAGCACTTCGGCGACTCGTCGGGCGTCAAGATCTACGACAAGGCGAGCGCCCGCGGCGGCAAGACCGTCGGTGACATCAACAACGACGACTGGATCTCCTTCAAGCCGTACATCCTCGCCGGGTCCACCAAGCTCACGGCCCGGGTGTCCTCCGACGGCGCGGGAGGCTTCCTGGAGGTACGCGCCGGATCGGCCACCGGCAAGATCCTCGGCTCCGCACCCGTACCGGTGACCGGCGGCTGGGACACCTTCCAGGACATCGACGTACCCCTGCGCGGGGCGCCCAAGAAGGCCACCGAACTCTTCCTGGTCTTCAAGGGCGGTGACGGCGCGCTCTACGACGTCGACGACTTCGAACTCTCCAACAGCCCCGTGGACAGGACCGCCAAGCGCATCCTGGT
The DNA here is from genome assembly GCF_035917275.1 of Streptomyces sp. NBC_01237. NCBI lineage: Bacteria > Bacillati > Actinomycetota > Actinomycetes > Kitasatosporales > Streptomycetaceae > Streptomyces > Streptomyces sp. NBC_01237. Next base: position 7,543,317 of record NZ_CP108508.1, read on the forward strand.
CTTCTCCAAGACCGGTGGCTTCCGCCACGACTCGATCCCGGCCGGCATCACCGCCCTGAAGGAACTGGGCAAGGACACCAACATCACCGTCGACTCCACCGAGGCGGCCGGCCAGTTCACCACCAGCAACCTGGCGCGCTACGACGCCGTCGTCTTCCTCTCCACCACCGGTGACGTCCTCAACGCCGAACAGCAGAAGGCGTTCGAGAACTACGTGGCGGGCGGAGGCGGCTACATGGGCGTCCACGCCGCCGCCGACACCGAGTACGACTGGGAGTTCTACGGCGGCCTGGTCGGCGCCTACTTCTCCTCGCACCCGCAGATCCAGCCCGCGACCGTCCGCGTCGAGGACCACGACCACCCGGCCACCGCCCATCTGGACGAGGCCTGGGACCGCACCGACGAGTGGTACAACTACCGCACCAACCCGCGCGACAAGGCCAACGTCCTCGCCACCCTGGACGAGACCACCTACACCGGCGGCACGATGAAGGGCGATCACCCGATCTCCTGGTGCCAGACCTACCAGGGCGGCCGCTCCTTCTACACCGGGCTCGGCCACACCAAGGAGTCCTACACCGAACCGGCCTTCCGCCAACACCTGCTGGGCGGCATGCGCTACGCCGCCGGCCAGGTCAAGGCCGACTGCAAGCCCGACACCGGCTACCGCACCATCTTCAACGGCAGGACGCTCGAAGGGTGGAAGCAGGCGGGCCCCGGAAAGTTCGACGTCACGGACGGTGAACTGCGCTCCGAGGGCGGCATGGGCCTGCTCACCTACCAGGCCAAGGAGCTGAAGTCGTACTCCCTGAAGCTCGACTGGAAGATGGCGGGCGACGACAACTCCGGCGTCTTCGTCGGCTTCCCGGAGTCGGACGACCCGTGGTCCGCGGTGAACAAGGGCTACGAGATCCAGATCGACGCCACGGACGCCGTCGACCGCACCACGGGCGCCGTCTACACCTTCAAGTCGGCCAACATCAAGGCCCGTGACCAGGTCCTGCGGCCGCCCGGTCAGTGGAACAGCTACGAGATCCGGGTCCAGGGCGAACGGCTCCAGATCTTCCTCAACGGAGTCAGGATCAACGACTTCACCAACACCGATCCGGCCCGCAGCCTGAAGGACGGCTACATCGGCCTCCAGAACCACGGAGCCGACGACCAGGTGTCCTTCCGCAACATCCAGCTCAAGGAGCTGCCCTCGACGTAGGGCGGCCACCTCTGCCGACGGCGGGCGGGGGAGGCTCACACACCTTCCCCCGCCCGCCGTCCTCCACCCCTCTTCATCCCCCCAGGGAGGCAGCCCCGTGACCGCACATGCCGTTCGTACCGGAGTCTGGTTCATCGGAGCACGCGGCTCCGTCGCCACCACCGCCACCACCGGCTGCGCCGCCATCGCGGCGGGGCTCCACCCGGCGACCGGCATGGTCACCGAGACACCCCCCTTCGCCGACGTCGGACTGCCACCCCTGGCCTCCCTGGTCTTCGGCGGTCACGACACCATCGACTGCCCGCTGCCCAAACGGGCCGAGGCGCTGGCCGCCGGAGAGGTCCTCCCGCACGGCCTGCCCTCCGCCGTACGCGCCGAACTCACCACGGCCGACGCGGAGATACGGATCGGCGGACCGCTCCCCGGCGACACCCGCACCGACGAGGAACTCATCACGGCGTTCACCGCCGACCTCACCGACTTCGCCCGCCGCAACGAACTGGCGCGCACCGTCGTCATCAATGTCTCCTCGACCGAACCCGCCCCCGGCCCTGACGACCCCCGGCTGCCCGCCAGCTCCCTCTACGCCGCCGCCGCGCTCCGGGCCGGCTGTCCCTACGTCAACTTCACCCCCTCAACGGGCCTGCGCAGCCCGGCCCTTCAGGACACCCTCGCCACCTGTGCGCTTCCCCACGCGGGCCGCGACGGCAAGACCGGCCAGACACTGCTCCGTTCCGTCCTCGCCCCGATGTTCCTGCAACGCGCCCTGCCCGTCCGGGCCTGGTCCGGCACGAACCTGCTCGGTGGCGGGGACGGGGCCGCGCTGGCCGACCCGGCCGCGGCGGCGGCCAAGAACGCGGGCAAGGAACGCGTCCTGGCCGACACCTTCGGCACCGCCCCCGAGGGCGAGGTGCACATCGACGACGTCCCGGCGATGGGGGACTGGAAGACGGCCTGGGACCACATCGCCTTCGACGGCTTCCTCGGCTCCCGGATGATCCTCCAGACGATCTGGCAGGGCTGCGACTCCGCGCTGGCGGCCCCCCTGGTCCTGGACCTGGCCCGGCTGCTGGCCCGCGCCCACGAGGCCGGTCTGACGGGCCCCCTGCCGGAGCTGGGCTTCTACTTCAAGGACCCGGACGGCGGCGCCCCGGCCGCGCTGTCCGAGCAGTACGCGGCCCTGGTGGCCTTCGCCGAGCGGCTGCGGGGGCAGCAGTGAGGTGGCGTCTGCCGGCGGCCCTGCTGAGCACCGTGACCGGGACACGGCAGGCCACGGCGGCCGGAGCCGCCACGCCGTCACGTCCGGCCGCCGCGCCCGCCGCGCCCGCGGGTCCGGCCGCCGCCGCGGTGCCCACCGACAGCCTGTCCGGTGCGGGCGGGACTGCGCCCGCACCGGACAGGCGCACGACGCCGCGAGGCGGCCGGGCCCGTGCGTGGGCGGAACTCCTTCGGGTGTCCGCACTGTTCACGGTGCCCGGCGACGCGCTCGCCGGAGCGGCGGCGGCGGGCCTGCGCCCCAACCGCCGCACCGCGCTCGCCGTGGGCGCCTCGCTCTGCCTGTACGAGGCGGGGATGGCCCTCAACGACTGGGCGGACCGGGACGAGGACGCCGTCGACCGCCCGCACCGCCCGATTCCCTCGGGCCGGATCGCCCCGGCCGCCGCGCTGGGCGCGGCCGGAGCGCTGACGGTCGCGGGCCTCGCCCTGGCGGCCCGCGCGGGCCGCCCCGCGCTGCTGGCGGCCTCGGGTCTCGCGGCCACGGTCTGGGCGTACGACCTGCGTCTCAAGCACACGAAGGCGGGCCCGGCGGCGATGGCCGCGGCGCGCGGACTCGACCTGCTGCTGGGCGCGACGGCGACGGCAGGGGCTCCCGGCGATGCCGCTGCTCCGGCGCGGCGCACCGCCCCCGCACCGACGGCGGCTGCCGCCGTCGCCACCACCCGCCCGGGACGGGGCCCGGCCGTCACCGCCCCGCCGCGAACCGGCGTGCCGCCGGTCCCCGCAGGCGCTCGCACCGTCGTGGGCGCCGTCGCGCCGCGCCCCTTCGCCGCCGCCCGCGCAGCGGTCCCCGCCGCCGCCCTGCTGGGAGCGCACACCTACGCCGTCACCGCCGTCTCGCGGCACGAGGCGCAGGGCGGGTCCACCGTGGCGCCGCTCGCCGCGCTCGGTGCCACGGCGGTGTTCGGCATCGCCGTGGCGGGCGGGCGCCACGGGGGCGGGGGGCCGCCCCCGGTCCAGGGCGGCGCCGGTGCGGGGGAGCACCTCGCCGGGCCACCGCGCGCCACCGCGCTCCGGGCCTCCGCGTTCGCCTCGACACCGGACCGGCTCCTGCTCACCGCGCTCGCCGCCGTCTACCTCCGTACCGCCGGGCCACCCCTCCTGCACGCCGCCCTCAACCCGTCCCCGGACCTCACCCAGCGCGCGGTGGGCGGCGGTATCCGGGCCATGATCCCGCTCCAGGCCGCGCTGGCCGCCCGAGCCGGGGCACCCGGTGCCGGGCTCGTCGTCATGAGCCTCGTCCCCCTCGCCCGGAAACTCGCACGGAAGGTGAGCCCCACATGACCCTCCACCTCGGCTACGGCACCAACGGGCTCACCGACCTCCGCCTCGACGACGCCCTCGGGCTCCTCGCCGACCTCGGGTACGAGGGGGTCGGCCTGACCCTCGACCACATGCACCTCGACCCCCTCGCCCCGGACCTCGCCGAGCGCACCCGCCAGGTGCGCCGCAGGCTCGACGCCCTGGGGCTGGGCGTCACCGTGGAGACCGGCGCCCGCTATGTCCTCGACCCCCGCCGCAAGCACGGCCCCTCCCTCCTCGACCCGGACCCGGAGGCCCGCGCCGCCCGTACCCGGCTGCTCGTCCGGGCCGTCGATGTGGCCGCCGACCTCGGCGCCCACGCCGTGCACTGCTTCAGCGGAATCACACCACCCGACCTCTCCGCGGACCTCTCTCCGGACGTCTCCGCGAACCTCTCTCCGGGCGCGACGCCGGACACCGCACCGGATTCGGCAGCGCATGCGGCACCGGACGCCGCACGGGGATCGATACCGGACACCGCCTCGGACACCGCCTGGAAGCGGCTGGCCGACGGGCTCACCCCCGTGCTCGACGCCGCCGACCGCGCGGGCATCCCCCTCGCCATCGAGCCCGAACCCGGTCATCTGCTCGCCACACTCGCCGACTTCCACCATCTGCGCGCACTCCTCGGGGACCCCGCCCCCCTCGGGCTCACCCTCGACATCGGCCACTGCCAGTGCCTGGAGACGGCCTCGCCCGTGGACTGCGTCCGGGAGTCCGCGCCCTGGCTCCGCCATGTCCAGATCGAGGACATGCGGCGCGGCGTCCATGAACACCTCCCCTTCGGCGACGGCGAGATCGACTTCCCGCCGGTGCTCGCCGCACTCGCCGAGTCGGACTACCAGGGCCTCACCGTCGTCGAACTGCCCCGCCACTCCCACGCGGGACCCGAACTCGCCCGCCGGTCGATCGAATTCCTGCGCGAGGTCACGACGAAGGGAGCCCTCCCGTGCTGAAGTCCCGCGAGGAACTCGACGGCGAGCTCGGCGGAGCCGCCAGGGCCTGGCTCGACGAAGCGCTCGCCGAAGCCGCGCACGACGCCGCCCGCACCCGGTCCGGCCCCGCGGCGGACAGCCCGTACGCCGCGCCGCCGTGGGAGCTGCGGTACGCCGCGGCGGGCCGGCACTGCGGACTCGAACACGCCGACTCCGTACGCTGCCTCCTCCTCGTCGAGGCCCGTGCCGCCCTGCCCTCCGTGACCCGGCTCTACGAACGGGGCACCGCCGCCGAACGCCGCGCCGTCCTGCTCACCCTGCACCGGCTGGCTCTCGGCCCCTCGGCACTCCCGCTCGTCGAGGACGCCCTGCGCACCAACGACACCCGGCTGGTCGCCGCGGCCGTCGGACCCTACGCGGCCGCCCACCTCGACGCGCACGGCTGGCGGCACGCCGTCCTCAAGTGCCTGTTCACCGAGGTCCCCGTCGAAGCCGTCGCCGAGCTCGCCCGCCGTGCTCAGGGGGATACCGAACTCGCGCGCATGCTCGGGGACTTCGCCGCCGAGCGCACCGCCGCCGGCCGTACCGTCCCCGCCGGTCTGCGCACGGTCCTCGCCCTCACGGAAGCCACCGCAGCCGCTGCCCCGGCCCCCGCACCCGCCGCCCCCACGGAGGAGTCCTGATGCGCATCTTCGACCCCCACATCCATATGACCTCCCGTACCACCGACGACTACCGGGCGATGTACGACGCCGGGGTCCGGGCGCTCGTCGAACCCTCCTTCTGGCTCGGCCAGCCCCGCACCTCGCCCGCCAGCTTCTTCGACTACTTCGACGCCCTGCTCGGCTGGGAACCCTTCCGCGCCTCCCAGTACGGCATCGCCCACCACTGCACGCTCGCCCTCAACCCCAAAGAGGCGAACGACCCCCGTTGCACCCCGGTCCTGGACGCGCTGCCCCGCTACCTCGTCAAGGACTCCGTCGTCGCCGTCGGTGAGATCGGCTACGACTCCATGACCCCCGCCGAGGACGTCGCCCTCGCCGCCCAGCTCCAGCTCGCCGCCGACCACGGGCTGCCCGCCCTCGTCCACACCCCGCACCGCGACAAGCTCGCCGGTCTGCACCGCACCATCGACGTCATCCGCGAATCGCACCTCCCCCCGGAGCACGTGCTGCTCGATCACCTCAACGAGACGACCGTGAAGGCCGCCACCGACAGCGGCTGCTGGGCCGGCTTCTCCATCTACCCCGACACCAAGATGGACGAGGACCGGATGGTCGCGATCCTCAAGGACCACGGCACCGAGAAGATCCTCGTCAACTCCGCCGCCGACTGGGGAAGGAGCGACCCGCTGAAGACCCGCAAGGTCGCCGACGCCATGCTGAAGGCCGGGTTCACCGAGGACGACGTCGACCAGGTGCTCTGGCGCAACCCCGTCGCCTTCTACGGGCAGAGCGGCCGCCTCCAGCTCGACATCGCCGCCCCCGACCCGCTCCACGAAGGCAACTCCATCCTGCGCGGCGGGGAGTGAGGCGATGCGCTTCCGCCATCCGGACGGCTCCACCGTCCACCTCTCCTACTGCACCAACGTGCATCCCGCCGAGAGCCTCGACGGAGTCCGCGCCCAACTGCGCGACCACTGCGAACCGGTACGCAGACGCCTCGGACGCGACCGCCTGGGCATCGGCCTCTGGCTCGCCAAGGACGCCGCACACGCCCTGATCAACGACCCCGCCGAACTGCGGTCGCTCCGCGCCGAGCTGGACCGCCGCGGTCTCGAAGTGGTCACCCTCAACGGCTTCCCCTACGAGGGCTTCGGCGCCGAGGAGGTCAAGTACCGCGTCTACAAACCGGACTGGACCGACCCCGAACGGCTCTCCCACACCACCGACCTCGCCCGCCTCCTCGCCGCCCTGCTGCCCGACGATGTCGGCGAAGGCACCATCTCCACCCTGCCGATCGCCTGGCGCACCCCGTACTCCGGGGACGCCGAGGCCGCCCGCGCCGCGCGCAAGGCCCTCATCACCCTGGCCCAGCGCCTCGACGTCCTCGCCGAGCTGACCGGCAAGTCGATCCGCATCGGCCTCGAACCGGAACCCGGCTGCACCGTGGAGACCACCGCCGACGCCATCACCCCGCTCACCGGGGTGGGGCACGACCGCATCGGTATCTGCGTCGACACCTGCCACCTCGCCACCTCCTTCGAGGACCCCGGCACCGCGCTGGACGCCCTGGCCGCCGCCGGTGTGCCCGTCGTCAAGTCCCAGCTCTCCGCCGCCCTGCACGCCGAACACCCCCATCGGCCCGAGGTGCGCACCGCGCTCGCCGCCTTCGCCGAGCCCCGCTTCCTGCACCAGACCCGCACCCGTACCGCCACCGGGCTGCTCGGAACCGACGACCTCGACGAGGCACTGGCCGGACGGGCGTTACCGGACAGCGGCCCGTGGCGCTCCCACTTCCACGTACCGCTGCACGCACCACCGGCGCCCCCGCTCACCTCCACCCTCCCCGTGCTCCGCGACACGCTCGCCCGGCTCGTCGGCGGCGCGCTGCCCCTGACCCGGCACCTGGAGGTCGAGACGTACACCTGGCAGGCACTCCCGGCCGAGCTGCGGCCCCGCAACCGCACCCAGCTGGCCGACGGGATCGCCGCCGAACTCACCCTCGCCCGCGACCTCCTGGTCGACCTCGGCCTCAAGGAGCTCCCATGAGCACCCCCGTGAAGGACAGCGCCCCCACCCCCCTCCTCGTCCTGGACGTCGTCGGCCTCACCCCCCAGCTCCTCGCCCATATGCCCAACCTCCGGGCCATGGCCGCGTCGGGCGCCCAGGCACCGCTCTCCACCGTCCTGCCCGCCGTCACCTGTGCCGCCCAGTCCACCTTCCTCACCGGAACCACGCCCGCCGAGCACGGCATCGTCGCCAACGGCTGGTACTTCCGCGAACTCGGCGACGTCCTGCTGTGGCGCCAGCACAACGGACTCGTCGAGGGCGACAGGCTCTGGGACGCGGCCCGCCGCGCCCACCCCGGCTACACCGTCGCCAACATCTGCTGGTGGTACGCGATGGGCGCCGACACCGACTACACCGTGACCCCGCGCCCCGTCTACTACGCCGACGGCCGCAAGGAGCCCGACTGCTACACCAGGCCCCCGGCCCTGCACGACGAGCTCACCGACAAGCTCGGCACCTTCCCCCTCTTCCACTTCTGGGGCCCCGGAGCCGACCTCGTCTCCTCCCAGTGGATCATCGACGCCACCCGGCACATCCTCGCCACCCGCACCCCCGACCTGGCCCTGTGCTACCTGCCCCACCTCGACTACGACCTCCAGCGCTACGGCCCCGACGACCCCCGCTCCCACCGGGCGGCCGCCGATCTCGACCGGGCCGTCGCCCCGCTGCTCGCCGACGCCCGCGCCGAAGGCCGTACCGTCGTCGCGCTCTCCGAATACGGGATCACCCGCGTCGAGCGGCCCGTCGACATCAACCGGGCGCTGCGCCGGGCGGGCCTGCTGGAGGTGCACACCCAGGACGGCATGGAATACCTCGACCCGATGGCCTCCCGTGCCTTCGCCGTCGCCGACCACCAGATCGCCCATATCTACGTACGCCGTCCCGAGGACCTCGAAGCCACCCGCGAAGCCCTCGCGGACCTGCCCGGCATCGACCAACTCCTGGACGACGAGGGCAAGAAGGCCCACCACCTGGACCACCCCCGCTCCGGCGAACTCGTCGCCGTGGCGGAGAAGGACGCCTGGTTCACGTACTACTACTGGCTCGACGACGCCCGCGCCCCCGACTTCGCACAGCTCGTCGAGATCCACCGCAAACCCGGCTACGACCCCGTCGAGCTCTTCATGGACCCTCAGGACCCCTACGTCCGGGTCAAGGCCGTCACGGCGGTCGCCCGCAAGAAGCTGGGCATGCGCTATCGCATGGCGGTCGTCCCTCTCGACCCGTCACCTATCCGCGGCAGCCACGGCCGCCTCCCCACGAGCGACGACGAAGGTCCGCTCATCCTCTGCTCCACCCCCCACGCCTTCCCCGGACGGGTCCGGGCCACCGAAGTGAAGTCCCTGCTCCTCCAGCTTGCCGGACTGCACTGACAGCCCTGCCGGACCCGCTCACCCATCAGGTCTCATCAAGGGAGTTACGTGATCATGAGCCGCACCCCGAAGGACTCCGAACTCGCGCGCAGACTCAGCCGCCGCAACATCCTGGGCGTCGCCGCCGGAGCCACCGCGGCCTCCATCGTCGGCGCCGCCACCGCCAGTGCCGACAGCCGCGACCGGGAGGGCGCCCACGGCAAGGGTCACGGCCACGGCCACCAGCACGAGGGCCACGGCAAGGGCCGCGCCGTCCTGCCCCCCGGCCGCCTGGGCATCCAGCTCTACAGCCTCCGCGACAAGATCTCCACCCTCGGCTTCGCCGCCGTCTTCGCCGAGCTGGAGGAGTACGGCTACGACGAGATCGAGTTCGCCGGATACACCCAGGGCTCGGCCGGCGCCCTCACCCTCGCCCAGCTCAAGAGGCTGGCCCGGGACCACGGGCTGAACCCCATCGGCAGCCATGTCGGCCACTCCGACGACAACAACCCGGGGGCGTACACCTTCGCCCAGAACCTCACCAAGGTCCTGGACGACGCCGAGGCCCTCGGCCTCAAGCACATAGGCACGCCCTCCGGACCGTTCCGCTACGGCTCCACGGTCGACGGCTGGAAGCGGGTCGCCGAGGAGTTCAACACCTACGGTGCCGCCGCCCGCAAACGCGGCATGAAGTTCTACCAGCACAACCACGCCGAGGAGTTCTCCTTCGCGACCGACAGGCCGGACGTACGCCTCTACGATGTCCTGCTCGCCGAGACCGATCCCGACCTGGTCTATCTGGAGCTGGACATCTACTGGGCCTACTGCGCGCAGTTCCGCTTCTCCAGGAGGGCGGACGGCACCCCGGCGCCCCTGGACCCGCTCAAGTACGTGCTCAAGCACCCCGACCGCTACCCCCTGTTCCATGTCAAGGACGGCGTCCGCGACGACACCGCCCGCGACGGCTACCGCATGTCGGACGTCGGTGACGGGGACATCGACTACAAGACGTTCCTGTCCAAGGTGACCCACCGGACCCATCGCGGCCGCACGTACCACCACTGGCAGACCGAGCACGACAACCCGGTCGACTCCATGGCCTTCGCCCGCAAGTCCAGCGAGCACCTGCACTCGCTGCGCGAGGGCCGCTGCGGGGACTGACGGCCCGCTCAGCCGATCCCCTGATGGTCGGGGGACAGCGCGAACTCCCGCTCCGCCGCCTCCGGCACCGTGCGCTCCACCGCCTGCACCAGCAGCGCACGGTGCCGGAGCAGGGGCCTTCGCCGTTCCTCGGGAGCGAGCAGCAGCAGATCGTCGATCCCGGCCAGCAGGCGCCGGGTGACCTGCGGAGTCCCCGCCGAGCACCCGCGGATCTCCTCGAAGGCGAGATCCACCAGATCCGTCCACCCGGGCACGTCCTGGACGAGCCTCACCCGGCCGGTCTTGTCCCGGTGGTGCACCGCGCCGAGCGGCAGCCGCACCACCGCCGCGAGGAACTGCACGATCCGGTCCAGGCACTGCACGGCGGTGGTCGGGTCGTTCACCGCCGCGGACAGGGCCCGCAACGCGATGTCCGAGAGCTGGCGCAGTCCGAAGCCAAGATCCTGGTGCAGCGCGCGTTCGACCCCGACCGACACCGTGTACGTCAGCGCGTGCCGGGGCGGGGCGGCCCCGCCGTGGACGGCCAGGACCGGCGTCCCGGGCACCACGAAATCACCGATCCGCGGGATCAGCCGCAGCACGACGTCCTGCCGCCGCGCGGCTCGTACCAGCCGCGCCACATTCACGTCCCGCAGAACCCCGGCCCGCCCCGTATGCATGAGCCGGCCGGTCTCGGGCGCGAGAGGCTCCTGGGACAGCGCCCCACCGGGCATCCGCCCGAGCACCCTCAACGACTCACGTGTGATGCGGTCGACGACCGGTCCCACCTGCATGAGCCGCAGGGTGGCGCTGACATAGGCGATGAACAGCAGCAGACTCAGGCCGACCAGCCCCAGCGTCAGCATGCTCTGCACCAGCGGTACGGAGGTGACCCGGCGCGGGTCGGCCTCACTCTCGTACGAGGTCAGGACCAGCAGCGAGAACAGGAACGTCGCCAGGAACACCGTCAGCGTGAGCTTGCTGATCCGGCTCCTGACGAAGATCCGCACCACCCGCGGCGTGAGCTGCCCGCTCGCCATCTGCACCGCCACCAGCGAGATGCTGAACACGACACCGATGAAGGTCATCATCGCCGAGCTGATCGTGGTGACGATCGTCTTCGCGTCCTGGGCGAACGAGATCAGGTCGCCGAGTTCCTCGTACGCCCGTTCGTCCTGGAGGTACGTGACGATCTCCGTGTCCAGCGTGGAGGTGATCCACCACAGCACGAAGACACACACGCACCCCAGGGTCGGCGCGAACCAGAACGTGTCGCGCAGATGCTCGCGCAGGGGGGACAGCGCACGGGGCCGCCGATAGCCGCGATCACTCATGCACGCGAAGGTAACGCCGCGGACCCCGAGGACCGTGGACATCGCCGGACACCCGGCAAGCCGCACGCTGTGTGCGCGGTCGACGACACCGGGTGAACACCCGCCGGTGGTGCGGCCCGACCGGGTCACCAGGACCCGCCGCACCGCACTGACCACCGGATATACAGGTGAGAGCCGCTCTGAACCCCTGGTATTGTTTTCTTTGTCGCCGCGGGGAAACGCACCGCGAACGGCAGACACCTTGTCCGGGTGGCGGAATGGCAGACGCGCTAGCTTGAGGTGCTAGTGCCCTTTATCGGGCGTGGGGGTTCAAGTCCCCCCTCGGACACCAGCACCAGGGGTGGTTCACACAACTGCCCAGGTTGGCTTTACATAACTCCCAGCACGGATTCGTCCGGGCTGGGAGTTTTTTGTGTTCGGGATCTTGTTCGGTGAGGGGCGGCTGAGGGGCCTGGACGGTGACGTCCGGCCGGTTCATCCGATTGGTGTTGGTGGGACGGTCGGTTCGCCTCGGGCTTTTGATGCGTGGTTGCCCGTGCGTGGGCGCATGCTGGAGCGGCTCGTGGTGCGGGTGCTGGGTGGCGCGCGGTTCGGGGCGACGTCGGACTGCGAGGTCCAGGCGCGACGCCGCGCCCAGGTCTCGTAGTCGGTGGAGTCGATCGCCATCACCCCGGTGAGTCGTCCTGGACCGGGTTACTCCGCCTCGGGAGGCAGAGGACAACGGCACAGGGCACACATTCACTCCAGCGCTGTGGTCAGCCGCCGGCCGGCTGCGGCGCCTTCGTACCCCGGGCCCGCGCTTTCCGTGTGGGCCCGAGAGGCGAGGATCGTGTGGCTATGGCTGTGCGGCTTCCGTGCAGCCGGCGGCCGTGAGGTTCAGGTGAACGCCCGGGAACTCCGACGGGCGCGGCCAGTCGCTGTCCGTGCAGGTGAAAGTGATTGGGCTTTTCGGAGTGGCCACTGATCGAGTGATGGCTGAGCCGAAGCACGCTGGTTGTCACGCAGGCGGACTTGCAGTGGCCGGGGCTGCGTGCGTTGGACTTGATCAGCTGAACACTCATGCCACGGAAGCTGGTTGAGGCGGCCAGGGATTGTCAGTGGCTGGTGGCAGGATCACCGGCATGGTTTTCGTACGTACTACTCCGCCGCGGCCCGTGGATGTGACCGCGGTCTTTCCCGAGCTGGCGCCGTTGGCGCGGCCTGTGATGCGGTTGCACCCTCGTCCCGGGTCGCCTTCGGTCGGGGAGAGCTCGGTCGGGGGGCCGTTGCTGTGGCCGGCCGAGGACCCGTGGCCGCACTGTGAAGCCTCGCACCTGCACGTGGACAGCGGGTTCCGCCAATCGCCGGCGGACGTGCGGCTCAAGAGACGCATGCAGGCCCGGTGGCACCGTGATCACCATGGCCGTGGGACAACGCCCGAGGAGGCGGCGGCCAAGGAGCAGAACGCCGCGATGCTCGCGGAGCGATTCGCTGTCGGCCCTCCGCCCGCAGACTGCCCGGTCCCCATGCTGCCCGTGGCCCAGCTGTATCTGCGCGACATACCCCTGTTGCGTCCGCCCGGACAGGCCGATCTGCTCCAGGTTCTGTGGTGCCCCTACGACCACGATCCGCATCACAAGCCGTCAACCGCACTGTTCTGGCGGTCCGCCGCCGCGGTCGTCGACATCCTCGCCACACCGCCCGAACCGTACGAGGTGAACGCGGACGGCTATCTGCCGGAGCCGTGCGTGCTCGCACCGGAAGCGATCACTGAGTACCCCAACAGCCTCGATCTGAGCCCGCAGATGCTGCGGATGATGGAGGACTGGCACAGATGGCAGGCAGCCGGCACCGACGTGGACAGCTCCTACGCGGACTGCCCGCGGGACTTCTATGACGTCAGTCTCGCAGGCGCGCCTGGATGGAAGGTCGGCGGCTGGCCTCCGTGGGGCCGCACCGATCCCCATCCCCGATACTGCACTGTCTGTGATGTGCGGATGGTCCCGCTGCTGACGATCGCCTCATTCGAATGGGACGGCGGTGAGGGACACAGCTGGGCGCCTCGCGAAGAACAGGCCGCCGCCTACGCCGACAACACCGTCGGGCGTTGCTGTGGCCAGAGCCCCTCGCAGCCGACCAAGGTCGAAGTCGGCAGCGCCGACAACATGCAGATCTACGTTTGTCCGACCTCCCCCGAGCATCCGCACACCGACCTGATCCAGTGAGCTACCGGGCCTGTCACACACCTCCGCCGTCGGTGGCAGAAGTGCCGCCGCGTCAGGGTGTGCGACAAGCCCGTTCGCCTCACCGCGGCGGGACCCGCAGCGCGCGAAGCTCCTGTGCCGTTGGAGGGGTGTTCGAAGTCCCAACCCGTCGGCGCAGGGGCCACGTTGGTTCCCCAACCTGCCGCAACCGCCCTGCCGCACGCCCTGGTCGAGTGGGTCACCATGCCCATCGTCACCCGTGAGGGCGACCGCCGCTGCACGCTCCCACCGCACCAGCGCGCGCTGGTCGCCTTGGCGTACCTGCGCAAACACGACACCCTCACGCAGACCGCCGTCGGCTTCGGCATCTCGGTGGGCACCACCCACACCTGCACCAGCACCGTGGTCGACCTGCTCGCCGTGCGGGCACCCGGCCTGCTCGAAGTCCCGCGCGAAGCCGACCCGGACTTCGTCCTGCCCGACGGCACCCTCGCCGCATGCGGCCGCCTGGGCGATGGCCGGAACGACTACTCCGCCAAGTACCGACGCCACGGGGTGAACGTCCAGGTCGTGACCGACCCGGTCGGCCGGGTTCTGCGGTTTTCACCCGCCCTGCCGGGCCGGAACCACGACCTGACCGCGGCCCGCACCCACCGGATCATCCGGATCTGCGAACGCCAGGGCGTCCCGATCCTCGCCGACCGCGCCTACCTTGGAGCCGGCCCCTGGGTGACGACACCGGCCGGACGCCCACCCGGTCGTGACCTGTCAACGACCCAGCACACAGTCAACCGCGCGCTGTCGGCAACACGGGCACCAGTCGAACGAGGCGTGGCCCGCCTGAAGTCCTGGCGGATCTTCCACCACGCGCGCTTCAGCCCACATCGAATGTCGTCGATCGCGGCTGCGGTCCTCACCCTGGAGCGGCAACGCTGAAAAAGCTCACTGTTCTGACGTCGCGGAGCACCTCGCTCGCTCCGCGACGTTCCCACGTGGTCCCGGAAGGGCTAGCGCCCCGAGGCGATCACCGGGTAGTGGTCGGAGAGGTTGGTGTACGTGTAGCCCGTGCCCCAGCTGGAGACCGTCCAGGGTGCGCTCTCCTCCTTGACCACATCGTTCGTCCACCCGGACGGTTTCGCGTGGCCCGCGCGGTGCAGGACGTGGTCGAGGTCCTCGCGGGGGTCGTCGGGGTAGCGCTCGGCGGCGATCGAGTTGTCCCGGGTGTCGAAGGAGTACGGGTGGCCGGTCCGCGCGTCGGCGGCGGTCAGGTCCGCGTCGGTGAGCAGGGACGCGAATTCGGCGGAGTGGAAGTCGACGTTGAAGTCACCCGCCACGATGACCTGTTCGGAGGCGGGGATCTTCTTGGCGTCGAGGAAGGCGTCGATCGCCTTGAACTGACGGCTGCGCATCTGGGCCGCCTCGCCCGCCGAACATCCGGGGTCCGTCGACTGGGTGTGGGTGCCGACGATGTGTACCGGGGTGCCGTTCACGTTCAACTGGGCATAGGCGAAACCCTTGTTGGACCACCAGTCGCCGCCGCAGGCGTCCTTGAAGACGTACTGTTCCTTGCGGACGATCGGCCACTTGCTCAGCACGGACACCCCGCCGTCCTCAGGAGTCGTGGCCGAGTAGGAGCCGCCGGTGGCGTCCCATCCGCTCTTGCTCCGGCCCACTACCGGGGTCTGGTGCGGGTACTGGGCGGACGCGTTGCGCAGCAGTGCGTCGGAGGCCGAGTTGTCGAACGCCTCCTGGAGCACGACCACGTCGTTGCCCCGGAAGAACGACGTCTTGGGTATCTCCGACGCCCGGTGGTCCTGGCCCCAGTTGGGGTAGAGATTCTTGCTGAAGATGAACGCGTTGTACGTCAGTACCCGTAGCGACGGCGTTTCGGCTGCCGTCGCCTGCGGGGTGCTGACGGCCAGCGTGACGGCGGTGAGCGCGGCGGAAAGCGTCACGCCGGAAAGGCGGCGGAGTGCGGTGTGGGGCACGGGGTCTCCTGCTTCTGCTGAGAGGGGTGGACCGTGCCACCCATCAAAGCAGCGGCAGTTACCCGCCGGTAGACATGGGATGCCCGCAATCTTTACGGTCGGCTGCCATCCGGATTCAGCGCAGCGCGGCGTACACGATGAGGTTGTCCACGGGATGTCCGTCCGCGTCGAAGGCACCGTCACAGGTGATGAGCCGCAACGTGCTGCCGTCGGTGGATCCGTAGACCTTGTCGGTGGGGAACGCCTTCTTGTCGACGGTCTCCGTGCCGGTGACCGTGAAGTGGACGGTCTTTCCGGCCTTGTCGCGCACCGAGATGTCGGCGCCCTCGCGGATCTTCTTCAGGTCGTGGAAGACGGCCCTGCCGAACCGGGTGTCGTTGTGGCCTATGAGCACCGCGGCACCGGGCTGCCCCGGTACGGCTCCGCCGGTGTACCAGCCCACGGTCATGCCCTGTTCGGCGGGCGGGACCTCGACGGTGCCGTCCGCGTTGAGGCCGAGCCGCATGAGGGTGCTGTCCACGCCGACGGACGGGATGGAGACCGAGGCCGGACTCACCGGTTCGGTCTTCCCCGCCCGCGGAGGCGCGGTGGACCCGGTGGACCCGGTGCCGGGCGACTCCGGGCCGGAGCGCGTGGCGGACGCGGACCCGGCGGCGGACGGTGGGGTGTCCGACGCCGTGGAGGAACACCCCGCCAGGGCGACGCAGGCGGCGATGGCGGGCAGTAGTGCGGCAGCGCGCCGGAACGGGTGGTACGTACGGGACACGGGCAGGCTCCAGCCGGACGGGACGACGACCGACCGTGGCGCCGTCCGGTGGGACGGCGCCACGGTCACTGGTGGGTGTTGACGGCAGGTCAGCCGTTGCGGTGGGCCGCGGAACGGCGACGCAGCACGATGGTGCCCGCGCCCGCCAGCAGCATCGCGCCGGCGGCCGATCCGACGAGTGCGGTGGTGCTGTCCCCGTCACCGGCGGGACGTTCACCGGCGGCGACACCGCCGCGGGGCTTGACGGCCGGTGCAGCGCTTTCGCCGGCGCCCGCGTCGCCACGGGTCTTGACGGCCGGTGCCGGGCGGTCGCCGGCGGCAACGCCACCGCGGGGCTTGACGGCCGGTGCGGGGCGGTCGCCCGCACCGCTGTCAGCGGGCCTGGCCGTCGGCTGCTCGGCGACCGGTGAAGGGGTCTTCTCGACGCGCGGGGTCGCCGGCTTGGGCGTGCTGTCGGCGAAGGCCGCGGCCGACGGGGCGAGCACCGCACCTGCCGCGACGGCGGCGAGCACGACGGTACGCAGTGTGAGACGAGCGGTCATACAGATGGCTCCATTCCAGCTCGGCCCCGTGTCGGACCCGGAGGTGGTTCGCACCGGGTACGGGGCATGGGGCCAGGCTGGCGTGAAGTTATGAAGAAGCTGTCAGGACGCTGTGGTCATCCCATCAGCCCTCGCGCCGGGCCCCTGCCCACCCGCCCTCAGGCCCTCGCTCCAGGCCCCTCCGCCGCGGCACGGGACGTCGTGGGCAGCCGGAGCGTGAAGACCGATCCGGCGCCCTCGGTGCTGGCCGCACCGGCCGTACCGCCGTGGGCCTCGGTGAGCTTGCGGACGATGGAGAGACCGAGGCCACTGCCGCCCGTGCGGCGGCTGCGGGACTTCTCCGCGCGCCAGAAGCGGTCGAAGACATGGGGGAGGTCCTCGGCCGAGATGCCGTTGCCCGTGTCCACCACCTCGACGACGATGTGCTCCCCGGACCCGGAGCCGTACGCACGCAGCGTCACCCGGCCGCCCGCCGGGGTGTGGCGCAGCGCGTTGGAGACGAGATTGCCGATGGCCTGCCGCAGCCGCACGGGGTCCGCTTCCAACACGGGATGTGCCGCGCCCGCGGGGCCGGGTGCGGCGTCCACCGTCAGCGTCACGCCCGCGGTCTCCGCCCGGCCCTGGTGCGCGGCGGCGACCTGGGCCAGCAGCTCCTCCATCCGTACCCGCTCGGGGTGCAGCCGCAGCACACCCGCGTCGGCAGCGGACAGGTCCTGGAGGTCGTCGATGATGTGCTGCAACTGCACCGCCTCCTCCAGCAGCGAGGAGACGAACGCCGGATCGGGATCGGCCAGACCGTCCTGGGCCGCCTCCAGCCAGCCCCGGATATTGCTCAGCGGGGTCCGCAGCTCATGGGCGACATCGCTGACCATCGCCTTGCGCTGCGCCTCCAGGCGCGCCCGGTGTGCCGACATGTCGTTGAACGCGGTGGCCAGCCGGCCGATCTCATTGTCGGACGTGACGGGGACCGAGGCCGGTTCCTCGCCGTCGCGCATACGCTGTGCGGCGCCGGTCAGCGCATGCAGCGGGCGCACCAGCCGGGCGCCCGCGAGCACCGAGGCACCCACGGTGAGCGCCAGCACGAGAGCCGCGACACCGGCGATCTTGGCGGTGTTCGCCGGAGAGAGAGCGAAACCGGGCACGGTGGTGCCGCCCTCGTCACCGATGAACAGCAGGGCGGGGGAGGCCACGTAGGAGCTGAGCTGCTCGCGGCGCGCCGTGCCCACACACGAGGCGATGGCCCGGTCGCCCTCACCGGTCTGTACCGCGGGCCTGTCGGTCGGGGCGGGGAGCTTCACCGGGCCCCTGGCCGGCATGGGCATGGGCGTGGCCGCCTGCCCCCAGGAGAGATCCTGGTTGAGCCGCACGGCGCCGCGGTCCTGGCGTTCGAGGCAGGCGTCGGCCAGCTCGTTGAGCGCGGCCAGCGCCTTCTTCTCGGTGCGGGTGGGACCGTTCAGCGCCTCGGTGTCGCACCTGGTGCCCAGTGCCCGCTCGGGATCGTTGCCCACGATCTGGATACGGGGCCGACCGCTCGGTTCCACGACCACGTCCGAGGCGATCCCCGCCCGGCTCAGGCACGCCACGTTCCGGTCGGCGGCCTGCCGCAACCTCGTACGCTCCGCGGCCGACAGCCGGAACGGGCCGACCGCACGCGCGTCGACCCGGCCGTCGGCCGCCCCGGCGCGGTCGGCGTTCGCGGAGGCCAGGACGGTGTCCACGGACAGCGGGTCGACGACCGCGGACGCCTGTGGGGGCAGTGCGGGCGGGGTCTGCTGGGTGGCGGAGTCGGCGAGGGGCTGACGGCTCTGGGTGGTCAGCGCGACCCTGCGTCCGGACTGCCGGGCCAGTTCCGCCACGGTCGCCTCGACACCGTCCCAGGTGGAGTTGCGGGCCGCGTAACCCAGCAGGGTGTCGTAGATCCGGGCGTCGGCGGTGAGGTTCTGCCCCTGCTCCTGCTTGATCGCCCCGGAGGTGGTCTGCACGGCCAGCCAGGCGGTCGCCGCCACCGAACAGGCCGCCACCAGCGCGGACACGCCGAGCAGCCGCCCGAACAGGCTCTTGCGCAGGGGCAGGCGGGTCCGGGCCGTCCCCGCGGTGCCCTCCGGGCCCGTCGGACCGGGCTCGTGCGCTCCGGCTCGGGCCTCATCGGCGTTGTCCGGGCGGGAGCCGCCGGGCGCGCGGGGGACCCTAGGCACGCGGGAGTCCCTTGGCCGGGTCCGTCAGTTTGTAGCCGACACCGAAGACCGTCAGCAGTCTGACCGGGCGGCGCGGGGCCGGCTCGATCTTCTTGCGCAGGTTCATCACGTGCACATCGACCGTCCGGTCCCCGATGTAGCGGTCGAAACCGTGCAGCTCCTCCAGGAGCCGCTGACGGCTGAAGACCCGGTCGGGCTCGGCGGCCATCGCGGCCAGGATCCTGAACTCACCCGGTGTGCACTCCTTGTGCTCACCCCCCACCGACACCTCGTGCCGTTCGGGATCCACCGTCAGCGTCCCCACCCGCAGCACCTGGGACACCGCGGGCGCCTCCGGTCCCGTACGACGGGTGCGGCGCAGCAGCGTACGGACCCGTGCCATCAGCTCGCGCGGGCTGTACGGCTTGGTCATGTAGTCGTCCGCCCCGAGATCGAGCCCGAGCAGCAGATCGTCCTCCGTGGTGCGGGCCGTCAGCATCAGCACGGGCAGCTCCCGGCACTCGGCCCGCAGCACCCGTACCACGTCCAGGCCGTCGGCCCGCGGCATCATCACATCGAGCAGGAGCAGGTCCGGCTCCCGGTGCCGCACCTCTTCGAGCGCGGCGAGCCCGTCGCCCACGACCCGTACGGTGTGCCCCTCCCGTTCGAGGTAGCGGCGTACGAGTTCGGCCTGCTTCTCGTCGTCTTCGGCGACTATGACGTTTGCACACACACGGCCGATCGTATGCGAGTGCGAAACACGGCCCGGACGGGCTCAGGCGGAACCGGCGGCGGATCCCGGCGGTGCGAGGGCGTGAGCCGCCGCCCGGCCGGAGGCGGAGACGTGCCGGGGCGCGGCGCTGTCCTGCGGAGCGTGGGCGGCGATCCGGTCCGCCGGAGGCGTTACGCGGCCATCGTCACGGCGGACTTGCCGAGAACGGCGGTCTTCGCCCTGCTCGGCCGCTCGGCGAAGACCACGATCCGCAGCAGCGCGAAACGGCCGACCCCGGCCAGCGCGGATGCCGACAGATAGACGGTCTGCGCGAGGAGCGCGGACGGCGACGGGTCGATGGCGTACAGGGCGAGCAGCGCGCCGGTGGTGAACGCGTAGCTCACGGCGGCGGTCAGGCCGGACTGGAGGTGAACACCCCAGCCCCCGCGCCCGCTCCGGAAGGATATGCGGCGGTGCAGTTCCGTCGCGATCACCGTGGAGACGACCGTGACCAGGGCGTTGGCCACCACCAGCGGCAGCCGTCCGTCCAGCAGCATCAGCACGCCGCTGGAGGCGACCCCGACCCCGCCGCCGCAGACGACGAAGCGCACGAAGGCCGCGACAAGCGGGTGGGCCGCGAGCGGCTGCCGGTGCGGACGGTGCGAGGGGGCGGTCACGGGGGTTCCTCCGTAGGGGATGGCAAGCGGTGCGTTGATTCCACCTCAGAATCTATGGGCCGGGCGTCCTCCGGGCGACCCGAATAGACCCCGACTTCACTGAGGGTTATCCCCCAGAGGGGCCTGGTAGCCAGCTACCCCCCCTGCCGATCTTGTGATCAATCATGCGCAGATGTCGGGCGCGCATGATCGGAAAGGGCCAGAAAAGGGCCTGTGAGACCCTCTGGGCTTCACGGAACCTCCTTATAGTGGTGCCGCGTTGATCGTATGGTCGCAACGCGCGAAGCCGTCGCCATTGGAGTCCGTACGATGACGAACCCCCTGCCCGCCGCGTCCGCTTCCACGACAAGTGCCGGTGGTGGCTGCCCGTTAGGCCGCGCTCCGGGCGCCGTGCCCCTGGGGGGAGCCGACTTCACCACCGAGCCCCAGGTGCTCTACCGCGCCATGCGGAGCGAGCACGGGCCCGTCGTGCCCGTCGAACTGCCCGGCGGGGTACCCGCCTGGCTGGTCATCGGCTACCGCGAACTCCACCAGGTCACCAGCGACGGGGAACTCTTCCCCCGGGACGTCGCGCTGTGGAATCAGTGGGGGCACATCCCCGAGGACTGGCCGCTGCTGCCGATGGTCGGCCGGCCCATGCCGTCCATCTACTTCACCGCGGGGGCCGAGCACCTGCGGCACGCCCGGATGGTGGGGCCCGCCCTCGAAGGCGCGGACCCGTTCGAGATCCGGTCGCACTGCGAACAGCTCGCCGACCGGCTCGTCGACGGCGTGTGCAGCCGGGGCACGGCCGACCTCGTCGCCGAGTTCGCCGTACCGCTCCCCGTCCTGGTGCTCGCCCGGCTGGTCGGCTTCCCCGACGCCGAAGGCGCGGACATCGCCCGGGTGCTCAAGGACCTGGCCGACGGCGGGGCGGGAGCCCAGGAGGCCCATGCCCGCTTCGGCGAGCACATGCGGCGGCTGGTGGAGACCAAGCGGTCGGCACCCGGGGACGACGTGACCTCCCGGATGCTCGCGCACCCCGAGGCGTTCACCGACGAGGAGTACGCGCTCGACCTCATGGCCATCACCGCGGCCGGGCACCTGACCACCGCCGACTGGATCGGCAACTCCATGCGCCTGATGCTCACGGAGGACCAGTTCGCCGCCTCCCTCTCCGGCGGGCGGCACAGCGTCGCCGAAGCCATGAACGAGGTCCTGTGGGAGGACGGTCCGACCCAGATCCTCGCCGGACGCTGGGCGGCCCGCGACACGCATCTGGGCGGCCGCAACATCCGGAGCGGCGACATGCTGCTGCTCGGTCTCGGCGCGGCCAACGCCGATCCGCACATCCGCCAGCAGCTCGCCTCCCCCGGAACCGGTTCGGGGCAGGGCGGCAACAGCGCGCATCTCGCGTTCAGCCACGGCGAGTACCGCTGCCCGTTCCCCGCCCAGGAGATCGCCGAGACCATCGCCCGCACCGGTATCGAGGTCCTGCTGGACCGGCTGCCCGACCTCGAACTGGCCGTCCCCGCCGCGGAACTGGTCCGCCGGCCGTCCGCGTTCCTGCGCGGGATGACCGCGCTTCCCGTCCGCTTCACTCCCGTACGTACGACAGGAGACCCGTCGTGAACTGCCCTCACGCTGCCGCCCATGGCGCCGAACCGGGTGCCGGGACCGTGGTCGTCGACCCGATGGTCCAGGATCTGGACGGCGAGACCGCCCGGCTGCGGGACGCCGGGGCGCTCGCCCGGATCGAGCTGCTCGGCGTCCCGGCCTGGACCGTCACCCGGCACGCGGAGGCCCGTCAACTCCTCGTCGATCCAAGGCTGGTGAAGGACATCGACGCCTGGGGGCTCTGGCGCAGCGGGGCGGTGACCCGGGCCTGGCCGCTGATCGGAATGATCGACGCGGGGCGTTCGATGTTCACGGTGGACGGAGCCGAACACCGGCGGCTGCGCACCAAGACCTCCCAGGCCCTCACCCCGCGCCGGCTCGAAGCGCTGCGTCCGGACATCGAGAAGTTCACCGGGGAACTGCTCGACTCCCTCGCGGAACAGGGCAGGGACGGGGTCGTCGACCTCAAGGCCGTGTTCGCCCAGCCACTGCCGATGCGGGTCGTCGGCATGCTGATGGGGGTGGACGAGGAGCAGCACCCGATGCTGATGAAGCGCTACAAGGCGTTCTTCTCGATGCTCACCCCGCAGGAGGAACGGCTGGCACTGCTCGACGAGCTGGACGTCTTCTACTACGCCCTGGTGCGGGAGCGGACCGCGCGGCCGGGCGACGACCTCACCAGCGCACTGATCCTGGCCGAGGAGGGCGGGGAGCCGCTCACCGAGGAGGAGGTGGTGGGCAACCTGAAGGCGATGGTGGCCGCCGGTCACGAGACCACCATCGGGCTCGTGCTCAACGCCGTACGCGCTCTGCTCGCCCACCCCGACCAGTTGCGGATGGTCCTGGACGGGCACATCGGGTGGGAGGCGGTGATCGAGGAGACGCTGCGCTGGGACACCCCCACCACCCATCTGCTGATGCGGTTCGCCACCGAGGACATCCCGGTCGGCGACGACGTGATCAAGGAGGGCGAGGGGGTCGTCATCTCCTACCGGGCCATCGGGCGGGACACCGAGCAGCACGGCGCCGACGCCGACGCCTTCGACATCACCCGGCCCGCGCCCATCCGGCACATGACGTTCGGCCACGGTCCGCACATCTGCCCGGGAGCCGCCCTCTCACGGGTGGAGGCGGCCATCGCGCTGCCCGCCCTGTTCGGAAGGTTCCCCGGACTGCGCCTCGCCGTCCCGGACGACGAGCTCCGCAAGCTGCCGGTGATGACACAGAACGACATGGAGTCCTTCCCCGTGCTGCTGGGGTGAGCGGATGGGCACAGGCCCGCGCACTGCCCAGGTTGTCGAAGCGCTTCGATGACGCCCTGGACAGTGCGGGGGCGTCCCGTCTAGTCTCCGGATGTCTGTGCCCGTCGGATCAGCGGGGAGGGTGGTGGGTGAGGTGCGTCGAAGCGCTTCGCGATACCACCCGGCGTCTCCCGGTTCGGTGAACTCGTCACGTCCCGTGAACCCATGACGCCCGTCGACCCGCGCGCCCGTCAACCCGTAATGGAGAGCTGAATGGTCACCCTTGCCGAGGTCGCCCGGCACGCCGGAGTGTCAGCGAGCACGGTGAGCTATGTCCTCAGCGGCAAGCGGTCCATCTCCGCCTCCACCCGGGAGCGCGTGGAACTCAGCATTCAACAGCTCGGCTACCACCCCAACGCGGGTGCGCGCGCCCTCGCCAGCAGCCGCTCCAACATCATCGCCCTCATGGTGCCCCTGCGTACCGACATGTATGTGCCGGTGATGATGGAGATCGCCATCGCCGTCGCCACCACCGCCCGCACCCACGGCTACGACGTCCTGCTGCTCACCGGCGAGGAGGGGCCCGAGGCTGTGCGGCGGATCGCGGGGAGCTCACTCGCCGACGCGATGATCCTGATGGACGTCGAACTGCACGACGAGCGGCTGCCGCTGATCCGGGAGACCGACCGGGCCGCGGTACTCATCGGGCTGCCCGCCGACACCGCCGGGCTGACCTGCGTGGACCTCGACTTCGAGGCGACCGGAGCCCTGTGCGTACAGCATCTCGTCGGTCTCGGACACCGCGAACTCGCCCTGATCGGGGAGGCGGAGGCCGTGTACGAGCGGCACACCGGTTTCGCCGAGCGGACGGTCGACGGGGTCCGGGCGGCGGCCCGGGAGGCCGGCGTACGCGTGCTGCACCGGCCGTGCGAGGGCGGGTACGCCTCGATGGCGCGGACCCTGGCGCGGATCTTCGACGAGCGGCCGGGCACCACCGGATTCATCGTCCAGAACGAGGCCGCCGTCGAACCGCTGCTCAATCTGCTCCAGCAGCAGGGGCGCGCCGTCCCCGAGGATGTGTCGGTTCTCGCCGTCTGCCCCGATCAGGTGGCGTCCCAGGCGTCGGTGCGGCTCACCTCGGTCGCCATACCCGCACAGGAGATGGGCCGCCGGGCCGTGGAGCAGGTCGTGGCGAAGCTGGCCGGACGAGGCGCCGACGAGGTCGAGCTGCTGGCTCCGGAGCTCACCGTCCGGGCCAGTACGGGGCCGTCGCCCGGCTGGGATTCCCGGCCGCTCCACCCGTCCGGGTGAGCCGTCCGGTCCGGCGCGGTGCCCCGCCGTCTCGCATCGTGCCCGATCCACGTGGCGCAACCCGTCCGAAGTGGCGGAATGGTCCCAACGAGCCTGTAATCGAACCTGGTTGCGGTAGATCCGGCGTGATAACTTCGCGATCGATCGTGGAAGGAAGTACCGGCGCAGCGGGGGATGGGGTCGGTGGTGGCACACGCGCCGAGGGGATCGCGGGAGACCGATCCGCTTCTGGTCGGAGCGCTGGTCGACGAGTTGTGCGCGCTGGCCTGCGTGCGCGATCCGGAGCAGTGCATCCATTTCGTCGCCCTGGTCGCGTTCCAGCTCCGGACCGAGATCAACTACCTGCGCAAGAACCCGCGGGTCGACATGCTGTCGCTCGTCATGGACGTTCTGAAACGTGACGGCGGGCTCGACGCGCTGATCTTCGGTGTCAGCGTCGCCTCGGGACCCGAGGACTCGGCGCGGCTGGCCAGACTGGTCGACAGCTCCGGCCCCGGCGGGGCGACCGCGGACCTGGCCCCGGTCTTCAGCGAGGGCGCCCTGCGGGAGATCGGGCGGCTGCTCGGCGAGGTGCGCGACTCCGACGACGGCCGTCTGCACGCGGTGCTCGGCCATGAACTGGGGGTGGACGTCCCCTACGGCCTGTCGCCTCTGCAGCGCTTCGACTATCTGCGCGAAGTCAACACACAGGCCGACGGGTTACCTCCCGCCCTGGTGCTGGTCGAGGTGATCGCCCAGCAGTCCAAGGCGGTCGGGGGCAAGTTGCGCGAGTGGTCGGACCGCTGGGCCCGCGAAGCGGGTACGGACGCCGTGGAGGCGCTGGCGGAGCGGCGGCGCGGGATCGCGGCCCCGTCGAGGGCCGACCCGGAAGTGCCGCGCTGTCTCGTCGTGATGGTGGAGCCCGCCGATGACGGCTCGGCCGATGTCTTCGTACGGCACTGGGTCAATCCGGCCCCCGGCTACTGGGAGCCGGTGGCGGGTGAGGTGGAGCGCGCGACCCTCGACACCCTCGCCGGAGCGGTCGACCGGGCGATCGGCAGCGGTGAGGCCCGCTGGGCGGATGTGCCGGAGCTGGAGAACGAGCCTCCCGTGCAGGTCGAGTTCGTGCTCCCGTTCCCCTTGCTCAATCACGACATGGCCCGTCTCGAACTGGGTACAGAGTCTCTCGACCCGCTTCCCATCGGCCTTCGCTACCACATCAACCTGCGGAGCCTCGAACGGATGAGGACGCGCGACCCCGCACAGCTGCGGCGCTGGCGGGCCCGTTGGAAGCGGCTGAGAACGGCCGGAGCCGCCGAGCCCCACCGCTGGCGCACCGGAGAGACCGAACAGCTCGACCGCTGGCGAGCCACGCTGGCATCCGAGCCGCGGCTGACCGCCGTGATCCTCGACGTGCCCGCCCTGCCGGGACACGGCCTGGAGGCTCTCACCGCCGCGATAGCGGAGGGGGTGGGCCTCGCCGCATGGGACCGCCGACCGGACAGCCCGGCCCAGTCCGGTGAGGTGCTGACGGTGCTGATGGGACATAATCCGGCCCAACTGGCATCAAAAGTACGACAGTTGCGTAAAGGCGCTGAGGAATTGGATGGCGGAAGCCTGCTTCTGGGAAGGCACATCGCATTCTTCTGGGACGACCCCAACCGGCTGGTCGACTGCGAGGAGGAGCTGACAGCATGACCGAGCAGGACACATCCGTACCGCAGGTGACGCCGCCCTCCTGGAGGGTGTTCCACGCGACCGGGCAGGAACCCGCCGGGGAGCCTCCCCGGCTTCCCGAACCGCCGCCCTGGCGGGTGTTCGCCGGAAGCCCCCTGCAGCCCGCGCCGCCGGACGACGCCCAGGCCACCCGGCGCCGCCTCGGCGTCGTGCAGGAAGGCCCGCAACTGCGGGAGGAGGAGATCGACGCCGTCAACGCGGCGCTCCTGCTGCGCCGCCCGCTGCTCATCACGGGACCGCCCGGAGTGGGCAAGTCGACCCTCGCCTATCTGATCGCCCACGAGCTGGCTCTGGGCCGGGTGCTGCCGTGGAGCATCGTCAGCCGCACGACGCTGCGCGGCGGCCTGTACGAGTACGACGCCATCGGCAGGGCCCAGGCCATCGCGGCCTGGCGGGCGGGCGGCGACAACGGGATCACGGCGCCCGCGGCCGACGCGACGAGCGCGCCCGACCTGGGGGACTTCGTGACCCTGGGACCCCTGGGGACCGCCCTGCTCGCCTACGGGCGCCCGCGGGTACTGCTGGTCGACGAGCTGGACAAGAGCGACATCGACCTGCCGAACGACCTGCTCCATGTGCTGGAGAACGGCAGCTACGACATTCCGGAGCTGGTCCGCAGCAGTGTGGGCGAGGTGTCGGTCTTCACCGACGACCCCGAGCGCCGCGCCGTCATCGAAGCCGGCCGTGTCGAGTGCGCGGAGTTCCCCGTCGTGGTGATCACCAGCAACGGGGAACGCGAGTTCCCGGCCGCGTTCCGGCGCCGCTGTCTGCCGCTGGAGATGCGCCCGCCCAGCCGGGAGCAGCTGATCTCCATCGTCGTCAGCCATCTGCGCCGACGGCCGGAGGGCATCACGGCCCTGGTGGACGAGTTCGAACGACGGCTGCACGGCGGCGGTACCCAGTCGGTCGACCAGCTGCTGAACGCCGTGCAACTCACCACGGCCGACGGATTCCAGGCCGAGGCGGACGGGCGTAAGCTGATTGAGATGCTGCTCCGCGACCTCTCGAAAGGCCGCTGATGAACGGCTTGCCCCGGGAGCGTGCTCCGGACGCGCCGTCCACGGCGGGCGGCGATGCCACCGCGCGTGAGGCGAGCGGCGACCTCGGCTGGCAGGACATCGCCGACGCGGCCTGGCTGGCGGCAGCCTGGCGGCGGGCGGGACGCACCTCACCCCAGGAGTCCGGCGCACCGGCACCCTTACCGGGTGATCCGGAGGTCCTTCCCGACGCGGTACCGCCGCCGCCGGGCGACACGTCGCCGGAGGTGGTGCCCGCCGGGAGCACCTACGACACGGAGCTGCGCGAGCTCGTCCTGCGCTCGGTCGAGGAGACCCGGGCCGCCCGGCCGGACGAGGCCATTCCCGCGGCGACGCGCCCCGTACGGCGGTTGGCGCCGCTCCGCCTGGCCAAGTCCCTGCGCGGGCTGGGACGGCGTGTTCCCTCGCGGTACCTGAGCCGGCTGGACGAGGCGCGCACCGCGGAGTGCGGACTGAGCGACGGGCTGTGGATCCCCTACCTCCGGCCGGTGCGCGAGCGCGCCTTCGACCTGATGCTGCTCGTCGACAGCGCCCCCACCATGCCCGTATGGAGCGGCACCGTCCGCCAGTTGGCCGATGAGGCGGTACGCAGCGGAGCCTTCCGCGACGTCCGTACGGTCGAGGTCGCCCTCCCCGGAGACGGGGCACCGGTGCTGCGCTGGCCGGGCGACCGGCACGCGGACCCCGCCGAACTGCTCGACGGACGCGGCTCACGGCTCTTCCTCGTCGTCACCGACGGTCTGGCGAAGGGCTGGGCGGGCCGGGGCGCCGACGAACTGCTGAAGCGGCTCACCTCCGGCGGGCCCACCGCGCTGGTCCATCTGCTGCCGCCGTATCTGCGCCACAGGTCCTCGCTGTACCCGTTCCGCGCCGAGCTGGACGCGGCCGGATTCGGCGCGCTCAACCGGCACTTCCACTGCCGTCCACCGCACGGCGAAGGGGAGCGGGCGCGCCGGCTGCCCGACCCGGACGACGGTTCCGTACCGGTGCCCGTGCTGAGTCTGCGTCCCGGATCGTTCCGTTCGTGGGCCGATCTGATCATCGGTGAGCGAGGTGTGCGCCGTACGCTCCCGGTCGTTCTGGCCGGAGCCATGGCCAAGGGCGTACCGGCGCCGGGCCTGCGCCGCCCCCGGATCGACGGTCCCCGTGCGGCGGTCGCCGCCGTACGGAGGTTCGTCTCGCTGGCCAGTCCGCTCGCCCGGCAGCTCGCCGTGCTGCTGGCGGTCGCCCCGATGCGGTTCGACGTCATCGAGGAACTGCGCGACAGGGCCCTGCCCGAGTCCGGGCCCGACCATCTGGCGGAGATCATGATGGGCGGGCTGATCGACTGGGAGCGCGACGGCGAAGGGGGCCCCGACTTCGCCGAAGGGGTGCGCGAGGCGCTGCTGGCGACCGGCAACCGCACCCAGCTCGCCAGGGCCGTGGGCCTGCTCGCCGAATCGCGGGCCGGCCGGGCGCAGGGCATCGGGCTGCGGGCGGCCCTGCGGGACCCGGCGCGAACGGCGCTCCCGGACAGCGGAGTCGGGCCCTCCTGGCTCCGTATCGAACTGGCCGTACTGCGTGCTCTGGGCGGTCTGCCGTACAGACACCGTGCGGCTCGCCTGGCCGACCGGCTGCTGCACGGCGCGGGATCTGCAGCGGAGGCGATCAGGGATGATAAAGAGGCATTTGATGTGAATGCTCCAGCTCTCCGGTCGCATCCGGCCGCTTCACCAGGAGGATCTGTGTCGCCCACGACACCCGTAACAGCTGCCAAGGATGTCCGGAGGGACGAGCAGAGCATGGACGGCACCGCACCGGAGCTACGATTCGTCCGCACCGGCCAGCCGAAGATCATGGGCAATGTGCCGCCCAAGAACCCCAACTTCACCGGACGGGAGAGCCTTCTGGCCGCGGTGGAGCGGCAGTTGCAGGAGGACGAGACCACCGCCGTCCTCCCGCACGCGCTGCACGGCATGGGCGGGGTCGGCAAGTCGCAGATCGCCGTCGAGTATGTGTACCGCCACAGCGCCGAGTTCAACGTCATCTGGTGGATCCCGGCGGAGCAGGAGAACCTGATCCTCGGCGCCCTCGCCGACCTGGCCCGCGGTCTGGGCCTGGAAGTGGGCCCCCAGGCCAACGCCGCGGTCCCGGCCGTCCGCGAGGCGCTGCGTACCGGCAAGCCGTTCGACAACTGGCTGCTGGTCTTCGACAACGCCGAGGACATCGAGGCCGTACGGTCCTACTTCCCCAACGGCGGCCCCGGAAAGATCATCGTCACCTCGCGCAACCGCGAGTGGGAACGGGTGGCGACCCCGCTCAGCGTCGACGTGTTCGACCGGGACGAGAGCATCACGCTGTTGCAGCGCCGGGCCCGCGGTATGAGCACCGACGACGCGAACCGGCTCGCCGCCGCCCTCGGCGACCTGCCGCTCGCCGTCGAGCAGGCGGGCGCGTGGCACGCCGCCACCGGCATGCCGGTGAGCGAGTACCTCGACCTGCTGGACCAGCGCCGGCCCGAGATCCTGGAGCTCGACCCGTCCCCCGACTACCCGCTGCCGGTCGCCGCGGTCTGGGACATCTCGCTGGGACGCCTGTCGCAGGACAACCCGGCCGCCCGCCAACTCCTGGAGATCTGCGCCTGCATGGCGCCCGAGCCCATCCCGCTGAACATTCTCAGGGGCGGCCGGAACGTCGAGATCACACCGGAGCTGGACCCGGTCCTGCGCGACCCCCTGCTGCTCGCGCGCGCCACACGCGACCTCAGCAAGCTGTCCCTGGTGCGGCTGGACCACAAGTCCGGCACCCTCCAGATGCACCGGCTGATGCAGAACGTCATCGTGGCCAGGCTCGACGATGAGGAGCGGGTCAGGATGACCCGGGCCGCCCACCTGCTGCTGACCACGGCCAAGCCCGGGGCCCCCGCCTCGCCGGACCAATGGCCCGCCTACCAGGCGATCCTGCCCCATGTGATCGCCTCCGGAGCGGTGGAGAGCTCCGACGCCTGGGTCCGCGACCTGGTCTACGACATGGTGTTCTTCCTCTACTACTGGGGCGCCCACGAGTCGGGCGCGGCGCAGGCCAGCCTGGCGTGGAACGCCTGGCGCGCCCAGTCCGGCGACGAGGACCTGCACGTCATCCGGATGACCAAGCTGCTGGGCTTCTACCTCCGGCTGCTCGGCCGTTCGGAGGAGGCGGCCGCCCACAACGAACGGGCGCTGGCGATCTCGCGCGGGGCGCAGATCCCGGACGAGGAACTCATCGACTCCATGTGGCAGATGGCCGGAGCGCTGCGCCAGCGGGGCGAGTTCCAGGCCGCGTGCGATCTCGACGAGGAGGCGTTCACCCGGGCGAGCGACATGTTCGGGCCGGAGGACCCGGCCACGTTGAGCGCCGCGCACGACTACTGCGTCTCCCTGCGGGCCAGTGGGCGCTTCGCCGCCGCCAGGGAGATCGACGAGGAGACGGCACGCCAGCGCGAGCTGCTGTACGGACCCGCGAGCGGCCTCACGCTCAACACGCTGAACGGTCTCGCCATCGACCTCCGCGAGAACGGCGACTACCTGGGCGCCCGCGCCCTCCAGGAGTCCAACTACCAGGCGTACGTGACCCACTTCGGCGAGAGCAACGCGGCCACCATCCGTGCCGCACTCCTCCTGGCCGTGTGCCGGCGCAGGGCCGGAGTCCTCGAAGGAGGAGCCGCGTTCGCGGAGCAGAACCTCGAACGGTTCACCACCCGCTACGGCCTCAACAACCTGGACGCCCTGGCGGCCGCCATCCACACCATGGTCGAGCGGCGGCTCAACGGCGACCTCACGGGCTCCCGGGAGCTCGGCGAGCAGGCGCTCGCCGGTCTGCGCACCGTGGTCGGTGCCCGGCACCCGCACACCCAGTTCGCCAAGGTCAACCTGGCGGCGACCCTGCGGGCGCAGGGCGACATCGACAAGGCCGAGGCCCTGGACATCCAGGCCTGGCAACTGCTGGAGAGCACCCTGGGAGAGGGCCACCTCAATACGCTCACCGCCGCCATGAGCCGGGCCAACAACCACTACGCCCGGCTCGACTTCGCCCGCGCCAAGGAGGCCGACGCGGCGGTCCTGGCACGGCTCACCGAGAGCGCCGGGGCCGATCACCCGCTGACCCTCGTCTGCACGGCGAACCTGGCCCTGGACCAGCGCGGGCTCGGACAGTCGGCGGAGGCGGACCGGCTCAACGCGGTCGCGATCGACGGGTTCTCACGGGTGCTGGGGGACGACCACCCCTGGCAGACGGCGGCCCGGCTGCACCAGCGGATCGAATGCGACATCGCCGCACTGCCGCTCTGACCGGCCGGCCGCGCGGCCGGCCCGTCGCGGCGGAGTGCGGTGCCCGGCCCGCCGGCCTCACGGTCGGCGGGCCGGTTCCGGCGAGCACGGTCAAGGGACCGGTTCCGGCGGCCACGTCCGACGGAGCGGTTCCGGCAGCGACCATGACCGACGGAGCGGTTCCGGTAACCATGACCAACGGGGTGAACACATGACCACGGTGCTCTTCGTCCACGGCACAGGGGTGCGCGAACCGCACCTCACCGGCCTGTTCGGCCGGATCACGGAAGGCCTCGCCGCGGTGGCCCCCGGGGTGCACACGGCCGCCTACCCCTGGGGCGACCGGTACGGCGCCACGCTCGCGGCGGGCGGTGCGAGCATCCCGTCCGGTCCGGGCACCGGGACCGGCCGGAGCGCCGAGGGCCCCGGTGAACCGGGCGACGAGGCCGACGGCTGGGCCCGGCTGTACGACGACCCCCGCTGCGAACTGGCCCTGGCCGCCGCGGGAGCCACCGCAAGGCTCACACCGCCCGGTGCCGCGTTCCCCGACGAGCGCCCCGGAGCCCTGCTCGCCGACCTGGCCGTACGCGGCGAGGAACAGGCCGAACGGCTCGGTCCCGGACTCGCGCGGGCGGCCGCCGACCTGGCGCGCAGCCCCCTGCTCGCCCCCGCGGCCGAGGCGCTGGATGCCGAGGCGCTGGCCTGGGTACTGGCCCGCTCGTTGGCGGCCACCGTCATCGCGGCGGCCGTCGACACCGACGAACCGCTCCAGGTCACCGGGGACACCAGGGACGCCGCCGTCGGGGCACTCGCCGTCCGGCTCGGCGCCGCTCCGGCGGGAACCGGCCGCGGCCCGGTGCTCGGCCTGCTCGGCAAGCCCTTCGTACGCCTGGGGTCCCGCTACGCCGTCCGGCGGCGCCGGGCGCTCACCGACGCCGCCCACCCGGCCGCCGGAGACATTCTCATGTACCTGGCCAGGGGCGAGCGGGCGCGCCAGGGGCTGCGCGATCTCGTCGCCGCCACCGACCCCCCGGTGGTCCTGCTGGGCCACAGCCTCGGCGGCATCATCGCCCTGGACACGCTGATATCGGGCCCGCTGCCCGGTGTGGAACTTCTGGTGACCGTGGGCTCGCAGGGACCGTTCCTGTACGAGACGGGCGCACTGCCCACGCTCGCGCACCCCGACCCGCTGCCCGCACACGTTCCCGACTGGCTGAATCTCTACGACCGCAGGGATCTGCTCGGGTACGCGGCCGAACCGCTCTTCCCCGGCCGCGCCCACGACATCGCCACCGACAGCCGGCAGCCCTTCCCCGTCGCGCACAGCGCCTACTGGACCGATCCCGCCGTCTACCGCGCGATCGGGGAACGGCTCCCGTGAAACAGGAACGGATCGCCCCGCACCGGGTCGTCGCCCTGGTGGTCGGCATCGAGCGGTACGCGGCCGGGGACGGCTGGAACCTGCCGGGACCGGTCAGGGACGCCCTGCGCTTCCGCGACTGGCTGCTGGCCCGCGGCGTGCCGCCCGGCAATGTCCTGCTGCATCTGGCGCCGCTGGAGGGCGGGACCCCGGACGTCCCCCACCGCCCGGCCGACCACAACTCCCTGCGCAGCGCCTTCGTCACCGACATCCCCGCCCGCGGTGGTGACGCGCTGTGGGTATGGTGGGGCGGACACGGGGTGCTGGACAAGGACGAACACCTGCGGCTCTACACCGCCGACGCCACCGTGCCCGACCGGCGCAACATCGATGTCGAGTCGGCCCGCACCACCCTCAGAAGCGACGCGGTCACCGGCTTCGGGCGGCAGACCTGGATGGTCGACGCCTGCCAGACGTTCGACGAGCGCCACCACTTCCCGCACTCGCTGCCGGACGAACGCCTTCCGGCGGGGCAGCGGGTCCAGGCCCACGAGCAGGTCCTGATGTTCGCGGCCACCCGGGGGCAGCGGGCGGCCAACGATCCCGAGCGCCGGACCGGGGTGTTCTCGGACATCGTGCTGGGCGAACTCCCCGACGACGATCCGGTGCCCGACCCCGACGTCCTCTTCGACGCGGTACGGGCCAGGCTGGAAACCCTCCGGGCGGGGGGCCGCACCGACCAGGAGCCGACGCTCCTGCTCCACCGGCCCGGCCGTACCGAGAGCGGCCCGGCGCCCGACCGGACCCCGGAAGCCCCACGGGTCCCGCCGCCGGCTCCTGCCCCTTCGCCCACTCCCGCGCAGTCGCCCGCCCGGTCGCTCGCCCGGCTCATCGAGGCGCTGCTGGCCTACCCGCTGATGAACGACCGCGACGAACGGCAGGCTCTGGTCAACGAGTTGCCCGCACGCGTCGTCGAGCGGATGCCCCGGCACTCGATGCCGCGTACCGATGTCATCGGGATCGTACGGACGCTCAGGGCGCATCCGGACAGACTGGGAGAACTGTTCGACGCGGTGACCCTGTTCGACGTCGATCCGGTGCGTGCCGCCGAACTCGGGCATGCCATACAGGAGTTGATCGCCTCCCAGGGGGCAGGAAAATGATCGACCGGCGTGATCACACGGGTTTCCGGAAGGGGTCCCGTTCGTCATGATGGAGTAAACGGTGGCATCGTGTGCCACCGCTCGCGAAGGGGGAGCGCGCCTTGTACGAGCCGGTATCCGCCGACCGCACCACCGACCATGTCGAGAGCGATGTCCTGGACCTGGCGGCCGTGAGCGTCGCCGATCTGCGTCGTCTTCCGGCCCCTGACCCGGGCCCACGGCTGCTGGCGGAACTCCGGCGCGCCCGGGGCAACGCCATGGTCGGCGGTTCCGAACCAGGACGGGCCGAATAGCCGGGACGGACCCAGCAGGAGGACGCCGGGACAGGGAGCCACCGCCTACGACAGGGAGCGATGTGTACGCCCCGATCCGCATGCCCGGCCCGCTGTTCGACGAGATCGCCGCAGGCGGTGGCTCGCGCGAGGCCGTCGCGTTCCTGGTCGAGGGCGAGCGGACGCGACGCCTCCTGCTGCTGCGCGAACTCCTCGACCGGCTCGACGAACATCCCGGCATCCTGGGTCCCCTGGACGCGGCCGAGATCTGGCCCGTCCTGGAGAGGGCCGCCGCACGGGCACCGCGGCCCGTGGAACGGTTGCTGCTCAGCCCCCAGGTCGGCAGCTGGCTCGCCCACACCCTGCGCCGCCTGCACGGCACCGCGTCGGGGCCGCCGCTGTGGGCGGACGCCGGACAGCTCGCCGCGGTGGCCGCTACGGCGGCGCTGCTCGCCGGGACCGGCGCCGAGCTGACGCTTCCCGCGCGGGCGGCGACGCTCAGCCTCCCCACGCTGGGCCTCATCAGGCTGCCCCGGCCCCCGGCGGACGCCTTCCACCCGGTGCGCGTCTCGGTGTCCTCGGGCACGCTCACGGTGCGGCAGGAGAAGACGGGCCGGGCGACAAGCGCGGGGACGGGGGAGACGAGGGGCGGGGGGACGAGCGGGGGAACCGGCGGGCGCCAGGGAGACTTGGTCGTCGTGCGACCGCTCACCGACCCCGAATCCACCCACTGGCTTCCGGTGCACCGGCTCCCGGTGCACCCGCCCGCCCAGGCCGGGCCTCGCGCGGGCACCGGACCGCACCAGGTGCAGCTGGACGACATCGACCCGTACCGCGACCTGGACGAGCCGATCGCCCCCTCGCGCGTCGGTCCCGAGGAACTGAGCCGCTGGCAGGACCTCTTCCGGGACGCGCTGTCGGTCCTGCGCCGCGACGACGCGGAAGCCGGAGCGCTGCGCCCCGAGGAGATCAGCAGGATCGTCCCCTGGCACCCGCAGGACAGCGGCCGAAAGCTCCCCGTGCCCGCCGCCGGACTCAGTGCCTCCACCGGCGACGCGTTCGGCTCGATGGTGGTGGCCAGGCCCGGGAACGGACTGGCGCTCGCCGAGACCCTCGTCCACGAGTTCCAGCACAGCAAACTCGGCGCCCTGCTCCACCTCTTCCCGATGCTCGACGACGACCGCGACGAGCGGTACTACGCACCGTGGCGCTCCGACCCGAGGCATCTGCCGGGACTGCTCCACGGCGCCTACGCCTTCGTCGGCGTGGCCGGATTCTGGCGGGACCGGATGGGGGACAAGGCGGCCGACCCCGAGGAGCTGGCGCCCTTCCAGTTCGCGCTGCGCCGGCTCCAGACCCGTATGGTGCTGCGCACCCTCGCCACCCGGGCGCGCCTCACCGGCCCCGGGCGCCGCCTCGTCGCGGGGCTTACGCACACCGTCGACGGCTGGCTGCGCGAACCGGTGGACGGCGGAGCGGCGGAGCGGGCGGGAGCCGCCGCGGCCGGCCACCGCGTCGAGTGGCGGCTGCGCAATCTGCGGTGCCCGGAGAGCGAACGCACCGCGCTGCTCGCGGCGTTCGGCTCCGGGGACGTCCCCGTGTCCGTCCCCGGACAGCCGCCCCTGATCACTCCGGCGGCCGCGGACCGCGCGTACTGGCAGGACACCCGCGGCAGCCTCTACCTCCGCCCGCGTCCGGCACCCGGCGCGGCGGCCACCGCCGACGAACTGCTGACCGCGGGCGACGCGACAGCGGCGCGGGACCGGTACGAGGCCGGGGCGCGCGCCCGCGCGGGCGACCCGCACCCGATGGCGGGCTGGCTGCTCGCCCAGGCCGCACTGTGCCCCGGACACCGCCGGTTGCTCGCCCGGCCGGAGCGGTTCGCGGCGGTGGCGGGGGAGTACGACCCCGGAAGCTGGGACCGGATCGCGCGATGGCTGGCACGGACGGCACCGGCAAGCCGGACCTCACCCTGACCTCCGGGTGAGGGCACACGAAGCCGCCCGGGGCCGGGCGCACGGACCACTGCGGGGCTCGTCCCCCGGGTTCCGTTCCGTCGGTCACGGCGCGCCGGTCTCCTTGAGCACGGCGACGCCGTAGCGGCCCAGCTCCACCCGGCCCCCGGTCTTCGCGCCGGTCAGCAGATCGACGTACGCACCGGGCAGTTCCACCGTCACCGTGTCCCGGCCGTGGTGGAGCAGGAACAGCAGAGTGCCGCGGCGTACCGCCTCCACCCCCTCGGGCAGTCCGGACCGTACGGGCCGTACACCCGCGGCCGTCGCCGCCCGGCCGAGCAGGTCCCGCAGGGCCCGCGGCTCGGGCAGCGTCGACACGTACCAGGCGCCGCCCTTGCGCAGCACGGCGGGCAGCCCGTCCAGTTCACCGCCCACGTACGTGGCCAGGACCTCCCCGGTGCCGTCCGCCTCCAGTTCCTCGGACCAGAGCCCGCCCGTGAATCCGTCGCACTCCACGGTCGCGTCCGCCTCCAGGGGCCACCACTCGTGCACCGTACGCACACCGAACAGCTCCCGCAGCCTGCCGTCCATGCCGCCGGGCCTGATCCGGTCGTCGCCGTCGGCGATCCCCGTGAAGAACCCGCAGACCAGGGTTCCGCCGCCGCGCACATGGGCGAGAAGGTTGTCGACCGCCGCGTCCGTCAGGAGGTAGAGCTGCGGCACGACGACCATACGGTAGCCGCTCAGGTCCCCCTCGGGGTGGGCGAAGTCGGTGGCGGCGCCCTGCTCCCAGAGCGCCCGGTGCCAGGCCCGGACGACATCGGTGTACTCCAGGAGCGAGGACGGACGGCCCTCCTGCCCACCGGCCCACCACGCGTCCCAGTCGTGCAGGACCGCCACATCGGCCGACAGCTCCGTGCCCGACACCTCGGCGCCGATCAGGGCGAGTTCGGCACCGATGCGTGTGATCTCCCGGAAGGTGCGGCCGTGTTCACCCGCGTGCGTGAGCATCCCGGAGTGGAACTTCTCCGCTCCCTGCCGGGACTGCCGCCACTGGAAGTAGCAGACGGCATCCGCACCCCGGGCCACGGCCTGGAGCGACCACAGCCGGTTGAGGCCCGCCGGTTTGGGGTGGTTGACCCCACGCCAGTTGACCCGGCCCGCCGCCTGTTCCATCAGCATCCAGGGGCCCGCCGCCTGCGAGCGTGTCATGTCGGCGAGCATCGCGTTGTACTGGCCGCCCCGCGGGTCCTTGGGATCGGGATAGATGTCCACGGAGACGATGTCCTCGTGCCGGGACCACTCCCAGGCGTCCTGCCCGGCCCACAGAGGCATGAAGTTGGTGGTCACCGGGATGTGCGGAGTGTGCCGGGCGACGATGTCCCGTTCGGCGGTGTAGCACTCCAGCAGGGCGTCGGAGGTGAACCGTTTGAAGTCCAGCAGCTGCGCCGGATTGCGCAGGTACTGAGCCCGGCGCGGCGCCAGGATCTCCTCCCAGCTGTCGTAGCGCTGGCTCCAGAAGGCCGTGCCCCACGCCTCGTTGAGGGCGGCCGTGGTGCCGTACCGGGCGGCCAGCCACCGCCGGAAGTGCGCCGCGCTCGCGTCGCACCAGCAGTGTGTGCAGTACTCGTTGTTGATGTGCCACACGCCGAGCGCCGGATGGTCCGCGTACCGGGCCGCCAGGTCCTCGGTGAGCGCGGCGGCGTAGCGGCGGTACACGGGAGAGCTGGGGCAGAAGTGCTGCCGTGACCCGTACCAGACCACCGAGCCGTCCTCGGCCCGCGGCAGGGTCTCCGGGTACAGGGCGCCCAGCCACGGGGGCGGCGAGGCCGTCGGGGTGGCGAGCACGACGGTGATGCCGTGCGTGTCCATCAGGTGCATCAGCCGGTCGAGCCAGCCGAACTCCCGTGCTCCGGGGCGTGGTTCGATCTTCGCCCAGGAGAATACGCCGAGCGTGACGGAGTTGACACCCGCCTCCTCCATCAGCCGGGCGTCCTGCGCCCAGACCTCCTCGGGCCACTGTTCGGGGTTGTAGTCGCCGCCGAAGAGGACGCGGCCCCGGGTGGCGTCGTGCAGGTTCGGCATGGACTTCTCGTTCCTCACGCGGGGTCGGCGTACTGGATGCCGCGGCCGTTGGTGCCCAGATAGACGCGGCCGTGGACGCGGGGGTCGCCGGTGATCACCTCGCCGGTCCACCCCCATTGGTGGGCGTCGTCGTTGATCCGGACCCAGGTCGCTCCCGCGTCGTCCGAACGCAGCACCGCCACCCCGTCGTGGGTGGCGGCCACCCTGCCGGTCTGGAACACCGCCGGATAGCCGGCCGGGGTCCGCCGTCCCCGCTGCCCCCGTCGCCGCGCGGCCGGTGCCGCCCTGCCGAAGCCCAGTGCGTGCGACGCCTGGCAGCCCGCCACCGCGGTGAACGCCGCACCGCCGTCCGTCGAGCGGAACAGCCCGTCGTCCTTGGCCGACAGCCATAGATCGCCGCTCCGGCCCGGCGCTGCGGCGATCTTGAACTGAACGTCTCCGGAAGGGAGTTGCGAGGCGCCCCTGGTGAAGGTCGCCCCCGCGTCCGTGGAACGGAACACCGCGCCCGTGTCCGTGTCGTAGACGTAGAAGCGATCGGGATCGAGCGGGTCGGCGACCGGTGTGCCGCCCTTGGGGAAGGTCGGGACCTCGTGCCAGCTCGCGCCGCCGTCCGTGGAGCGGTGGGCTGCGTACTTCGTCCCGTCCCAGTGGATGAACGACCAGAGCAGGGTGGCCCCGTCCGCGCCGACGGCCACGGGGCCGGGGGCCGAGGCGGCGAGGGAGGGCTGGGCGGCGAAGGGCTGCCAGCTCGCGCCGCCGTCGTTCGAGAAGGCCCCGGCCCCGCCCGAACCGGACGGCCAGCCGGTCCGTACGACGTACGAGGGCTTCAGGGTGGCCAGCGCCAGGCCGGTCGCGGTGCCGAACACCGGGTTCGACGCCATGCCGCGCGACGGGGATGCGGTCAGCGAGTCGTGGCGCATCACGCCGATGTCTCCCAGTCCGCTGAGGAGCACGGCGCCGGAATCGGTGGGCGGGGCGATCAGCTGACGTACCGCGGACTCCTCGAGACCACGGATCTCGGGCGCCCAGCGCACCAGGTCGCGCGTCCCGAAGACGGTCGCGCCGGTGCCGAACACCAGATGCCGGGAGTCGTACGGGTCGATGGCGACGGACTGGATCCACCAGCCGAACTTCGCCGCTGCCTCGCCCCACCGCAGATACGGGGTCTCCGCCACATCGACGACCGCCGTGTCCTTGAGCGAGGTCCAGTGCACCCCGTGGTCCGTCGTGCGGAACAGGGTGTCGACGGCACCCCAGCGGTTGTTGGTGGAGACGACGACCGTCCCGGGGAGCCGCGCGTCGACGGCCACCCCGCCGTAGCCGAAGGCGTCGCCGCCGCCCGGCGTGACGGGCGTGACGTCGGTCCAGGTGCCGTTCACCGTGTCGAGGCGGTGCACGGAGCCGTCGGTCTGGTTGTTGGGTCCGGGGCCGCTCGCGTACGTCACGTACAGCGCCCGCGATCCGGCGTCGTAGGCGCCCCGGACGGGGAACCCCGTCGCCGCCGGGCCGTTGGACGGCTGCCCGGGGACGGCCTCCCAGCCTCCCGAGGAGTCCGTACGGTAGAGGGCGCTCCCGCCGTCGCCCCAGCCCGCGTACACCGTGCGGCCCGCCGCGACGAGCAGCGTGACGCCCTGACCGCTCGCCGAGGGGACGGCCGGGAAGCCGGTCGCGGCGGCCCAGGTGGCACCCCGGTCGGCGGAGCGCAGCAGCCCGTCGTGCCGGGTGCCGAGCCACAGCGTCTCGCTGTCGCGCGGGTCGACCAGGAGCCGTTCCCCGGCGCCCCGGCCGTCCTCGTTGGCACCGAGCCGTACCGTCAGATCCGAACGCGCCCAGGTGGCGCCCCGGTCCTCGGAGCGGAGCACCGCACCCGGCCCGGCCCAGGACTGGGCGTAGGTCCCGCACGCGAGATACAGCCGGTCCGGGAAGGCCGGGTCCACGGCGAGGGCCTCGATGCCGAGCAGGTTCCAGTCGTCCCAGCCGAGGTGATCGGTGAGCGCGGTCCAGCGGGCCTCGGCGTCGTCCCACCGGTAGGCGCCCCCGATGTCCGTACGGGCGTAGGCGAGATGCCGGACGGCCGGGTGGAACAGGAGGCCGGTCACGAAGCCGGTGCCGCCGATCGCCGCCGTACGCCAGCGGTGGACCTCGGCCCGCGCCCCCGGCGGCCGGGGGGCTGCCGCGGCGGGTGCGGCGGCGGGCAGCGCGCAGACCGTGGCGGCGACGGCCGCGGCCCCGGCGAGCACGGCTCGGCGGCCGGGCGCAGGCACGGGTCCGGCAGGCACGGGTCCGGCCGGGTCGGGCTGCGGGAGGGACGAAGCGCGCATGACGAGCACCTTCCGGTGGGGGAGTGGTGGGGTCGTACGGTGCGGGAGCCTTCGGGGTCGTACGGTGCGAAAGGGCGGGGAGGCGGTGTGGGCCGCGAGGGGGACATGGACCCTCCCGGACAGCCGGGGGCAGGGCCGGCCCGGACGGTGCTCAGCCCTTGACGGCGCCGGTGAGCATGCCTTTCTGGAAGTGCCTCTGGACGAACGGCGACAGCACGGCC
This sequence comes from Streptomyces sp. NBC_01237, assembly GCF_035917275.1. Lineage (NCBI taxonomy): Bacteria > Bacillati > Actinomycetota > Actinomycetes > Kitasatosporales > Streptomycetaceae > Streptomyces > Streptomyces sp. NBC_01237. The sequence goes on from NZ_CP108508.1 coordinate 7,584,203, forward strand.
ACCGGGATCAGGGCGAGCACCATCACCGCCATCTGCACGGCGAGACTGTTGATCCGACCGCTGCTCACGGCCTGTCCCATCGCGCCCGGCGGCACCTGGTGCTGGAGCACCAGCTGGCGCAGGATCATCTGGAGCGGGTACTTCTCACTGTCCTGGATGTAGAGCATCGCGTTGAACCACTGGCTCCAGTAGCCGACCGCGTAGAAGAGGGAGATCACCGCGATCACCGCGCGGGACAGCGGCATGACGATCTGGAACAGGATGCGCCACTCGCCCGCCCCGTCGATCCGGGCCGCGTCGATGAGCTCGGGCGCGGTGTCCATGAAGAAGCCGCGCAGGACCAGGATGTTGAAGACGCTGACGGCGCTCGGCAGGATCATCGACCAGTAGCTGTCGCTCAGCCCGATACCGGTCACCAGGAGATACGTGGGGATGAGTCCGGCACCGAAGAACATCGTGGCCATCAGCGTCATCAGCAGCGGGCGGTGCGCGAACGAGTCCCGCCGGCTCAGCCCGTACGCGCACAGCACCGAGACCACCACGCTGAACGCCGTGCCGACCACCGTCAGTCCGATGCTCACCAGGGCCGCCCGGGTGACCGCGCCGCCGCTCAGCAGCTCCGTGTAGGCGACGAAGGTGATGCTCTCGGGCCAGACGACCAGGCCGCCCGCCTCGTTGACGGCCCGGGTGTCCGACAGGCTGGTGACGACCACCACCCAGAGAGGGACGAGGACCATCGCGCAGATCGCGACGAGCCCGAAGCCCTTGAGGGCGAGGCCCGCCTTCGTGGGTTCCTCCTCCCACACGGGGCGCGGCTCGACGCGCAGCGCGCGCCGGAGGGGGGAGTCGCCGCGCCGCGGCGGGGACGGCTGCCGGTGCTCCGTCACTTCCGGTTCCAGGAGATTCGTCATTTCTTGGAGTACACCCCCTGCTCACCCAGCATGTGGGCGGCCTTGTTGGCGCCCAGCACCATGACGACGCTGAACAGCCCCTTGAAGATCCCGGCCGCGGCGGCATAGCCGAAGTCGCCGGTCTTGATGCCCGTCCACCAGATGTAGGTGTCGAGGATCTCGGCGGCGCCGGGACCGACCTGGTCGCGCTGGAGCAGGATCTGTTCGAAGTCGAGATTGAGCGCGCTGCCCACCCGCAGGACGAGCAGCAGAGCGATGACGGGCCGCAGCGCGGGAAGTGTGACATGCCACATGCGACGCCACCGTCCCGCGCCGTCGACCGCGGCGGCCTCGTAGAGATCGGTGTTGACGGCCGCGAGCGCGGCGAGGAAGACGATCACTCCCCAGCCCGCGTCCTTCCACACCGACTGCGCGGTGACGAGGAACTTGAAGAACCCCGGATCGGTCATCAGGTCGAAGCCCTCGTGGCCGCGCTCGCGCAGCCACTGGGCGACCAGCCCCGCGCCGCCGAACATCTGCTGGAACACGGTGACGACGAGGACCCAGGAGAAGAAGTGCGGCAGATAGACGATGGCCTGCACCCACGCCCGGACCCGGGCGCTCATCACGCTGTTCAGCAACAGTGCGACGGCGATCGGGACGGGGAAGAAGAGGATCAGCTGGGTCAGAAAGATGACCAGGGTGTTGAGCAGGACCTGCCAGAAGCGGTAGTCGTCGAAGATCCGGGCGAAGTTGTCGAAGCCGACGAACGGGCTGCCGGTGATGCCGAGGTCGTAGACGTCGTATTCCTGGAAGGCCACGACATTGCCGAGCAGCGGTATGTAGGTGAAGACCAGCAGCAGCGCGAGGGCGGGCACGGTCATCAGGATCAGAGTGCGGTCCCGGCGGAATCGCAGCCCGCGCGTGATGCCGCCGGCCGCGGGAGCGGGCGGGGCCGGGGACGGCGGCGGCGCGGGGTCGCCCGGCGCGCGGCGCGGCCCCGCGCCGGGTGCCGGTCCGCTGCCGTCCGGCCCGTCGGCCGTCCGGTCCGTGTCGGTCGCTGCCGCGGCCCGTGGCTTCACCGTGTGCTCCCCATGTCGTGCTGCTCCGCCCCGGCCACCGCGCTGCCCCGCGTGCCCGGCGGCCTGTCTCTCTCGTACGTACGGGTCGTGCGTGCGCCCGTACGGCTCGTGCGTGCGGGTGGTGCGCCCTGCCGTACGCGTCGTACGTGCGGGTGGTGCGTCCTGCCGTGCGGGTCGTGTGCGCTGCCGTGCGGGTCGCGCGCCTGCCGCACGTGTCGCGCGCCGCCCGTACGGGATCAGTTGCCGGAGCCGTCCTTGTCGAGAATGTCCTGGTACCAGCCGCGCAGCTTGTCGCCGCCGCTCTGCTTCCAGGTCGTCACGGCCGCTTCGAGGTCGCCGACCTTCTTGCGCCCGCGCCGGATGTCCTTCTGGAGGTCGTCGAAGGGTGTGTAGAGCGAGGCGTACCGCTGGGGTTCGACGATCTGCATCCCGAAGAACATCGGCTTCTTCACGTGCGGGGCCTGGCGGGCCATCCAGCCCGCGTACTCCTTCACCAGCCCCGGCTCGTCCGGGAAGGCGACGGTGTGCGGAGGCGACGCGAGAAACAGGAACGTGGAGGGCTGGGCCTCCTGGATGCCCTGTTCGGTGAAGGTCGGCACGCCGTCCTCGACGGTGTGGTGGGTGCCCGCGACCCCGTAGTTGGTGAGCATGAACTCCTGGGTGCCGTACGGCGCCGCCGCGTAGTCGGCGATGGCGAGCAGCTCCTCGATCCTCGCCTTCGGCAGCTTCTTGCTGAGGAAGGTGAAGATCGAGGCCGGGTCGTCCTGCCACAGCACGGGCGCCCCGCCGTCGTGGCCGAAGAAGTCGAGTGCCCGCATGTCGAACTTCGGGTTGGCGGTGGCCTGTTCGGTGACCATGCCCTTCCAGCCGCCGGTGCCGTCGTTGTACATCACGGTGTGGCCGCCGGTGAAACGGATCTTGGCGTCGGCGTCCTTGTTGGCCTCGGCGTCCGGGTGGACGTATCCGCCGTCGTGGAGCTTGCGGGCGAAGGCGAGTGCCTCCCGGTACTCCGGCGTCTCGATCTTGTGGACGAGCTTTCCGCCCTCCAGCCTCCAGTAGTGCGGGGCGTCGGGCAGCAGGCCGAAGATCTTCTGGATGCAGGTCCAGAGGTCGTCGAAGGCCCAGACCTTGCTCCTGGCGGATGTGTACTCCTTGCCGAAGGCCAGCAGTTCGTCGGCGCCGGCGGGCAGGGCGCCGGAGCCGGTCAGGTCCTTGCGGTAGAAGATCGCGTTGCCGAGGACCGGCGAGGGCATGGGCAGCCCGCGTACCTTGCCGCCGAACACGGAGTACTGCCAGGCGCCGGTGGGGATGTTCGCCAGGTTCGGGTACTTCTTGATGGCGTCGCCCGCCAGATACGGGCTCAGGTCGGCGAACTTCGCGGTGATCGCGTTGCGGATCTGGCCCTGCATGTTCCAGCCGGGGATGGTCATGGCGTCGGGGATGTCCGAACCGGCGAGGACCGCGCCGATCTTGTCCTGATAGGTGTTGCCGTCCTGCGGGTCGAAGCTCAGCGTCGCGCCGACCGCCTTGTTCACGGCCGTGTAGTACGCGTTGTCCTTCTTCGGGACCGAGCCCCACAGCGGGGTCATGACGCGGAACCGCGAGCCCTTGCCGGGGACCGACGGCACCGACCTCACCAGCGGGTCGGGAAGCCTGGTGAAGCCGGGGCTGGAGCCGTTCACGCCCGCCACGTCGGGCTGGACCAGGTTCGACGGGACGTAGCTCGGCAGGATCTTCCTGAGCGCCCTGCCCGTCGTCGTCCCCTCCTTGTTCCCGGAGCCCGCACCGGATCCGCCGCAGGCGGCGAGCAGCGGCACGCCGCCCGCCGCGGCGACCGCGGCGACGGCGCCCGATGCGAGGAAACGCCGCCGGCTCGGGGCGGGTGATCCGGGAGCGGCCGAGGCCGCGGGGGCCACAGGGGCTCCGGGGGCTCCGGGGGAGGAATTCGGCGTCATTGCGTCAACCCTTCATGGCGCACCAGGACGACACCCGGCGGGCGACCGCCGATCGGCTCCTGTGTCTGAGGTGGGGCGTAACTGGTCGAACCCGCCGAGGCGCAGCGGTTCGACAAGGCGGTGGCACAATCTGCCGCCGGCTGCGGAGAACTGAGCGTGGATCAAAAGAGCGATCAAAAGAGCGATCAAAAGAGCGATCAAGAGGGCGGATCACGGGGCGGATCAAGAAGGACCGGGGTGGACCGAGGTGGACCGGGGTGGACCGAGAGTGCGGGACACCCCCTCCAAGGCACTTCCGAGGCGCTGTCGAGCTTCGCCGAAGCGGGTGCGACGCACTGTCGAAGCGCTTCGATGTTGCAGCGAGGTTAAGTGAAGGGGTCCGGCCGCACAAGAGCCGGTTCGCAGATTCCTCGGAGCTGTTCCGCGCCACCCGCCCGGGTGTCAGGAACCGTGCGTGCAAGCCGCCTTGGCGGCGGGAGCCGTTCACGAAGAGTGCGAGCCGGGTTCCCCGCAGGCATGGCATGTCGCGCCCTTGACACCCGCCAGGTCGGGAACGGAGCATCGAAGCGCTTCGAAGCCTTTTCTCGTGACTCCGCGGTTCGGCGGAGTGCCCAGACCTCCCACCTCTCCAAGGGGACCCGCACGTGACGGACCATTTGCTGCCCTTTCGCGATCCGCGGCTGCCCTTCGACCTGCGCGTCGACGATCTCCTCGGGCGGCTCACGCCCGAGGAGCGGATCGCGATGCTGCACCAGTTCGCCCCCGCGGTCGAGCGGCTGGGCCTCGCGGCGTTCCGCACCGGACAGGAGGCGCTGCACGGAGTCGCCTGGATGGGCGCCGCCACCGTCTTCCCGCAGGCCGTCGGCCTCGGCGCGACCTGGAACGGCGAACTGGTCCGCCGCATCGGCGAAGCCGTCGGAAACGAGGTGCGGGCCAAGCGGGCCCAGGACGACAGGGTCGGCCTCAACGTCTGGGCCCCGACGGTGAATCTGTTGCGCCATCCCCTGTGGGGCCGCGGCGAGGAGGGCTACTCCGAGGACCCCGCCCTCACCTCCGCCATCGCCATCGCCTACACCCGCGGACTGCGCGGCGATGACCCCACGTACTGGCGGACGGCCCCGGTTCTCAAGCACTGGCTCGCCCACAACAACGAGACCGACCGCGACACGGCCTCCTCCTCGGTCCGCCCGCGCGTCCTGCACGAGTACGACCTGCGGGCGTTCCGCGACACCGTGCGGGCCGGAGCGGTGGCCGGGATCATGCCCGCGTACAACCTCGTCAACGGCCGCCCCAACCACGTCTCCCCGCTCCTCTCCCAGCAGCTGCGCCGCTGGACCGACCGGCCGCTCGTCGTCTGCTCGGACGCCGGTGCGCCCTCCAACCTGGTCGACTCCGAGCACTACTTCGACACCCACGAGGAAGCCACCGCCGCCTCGCTCAGGGCCGGGGTCGACAGCTTCACCGACCACGGACAGGACCCGACGGTCATCACCGGACGCCTCCGCGACGCGCTCGCCGAGGGCTTGATCGACCCGGGCGACATCGACACGGCGGTACGCCGGCTGCTCGCCCTGCGCTTCTCGCTCGGCGAGTTCGACCCCGGCCTGGACCCGTACGCCGAAGGCGCCCCGCTGGACACGCCCGCGCACCGGGCCCTGGCCCGGGAGGCCGCCGAACAGGCCGTCGTGCTGCTCAGGAACGACGGCCTGCTGCCCCTCGCCCCGGCGGCCGGACGGACCGTCGCGGTCGTCGGCCTCCTCGCCGACGCCTGCAAGCTCGACTGGTACAGCGGCACGCTCATGCACCGCTCGACCCCGCTCGACGCGCTGCGGGAGCGCTACGGAGCGGACAGCGTCCGGTACGCGGAAGGCGCCGACCGGGTCCTGCTGAAGTGCGCCGGAGGCTATCTCCAGGTCCCCGAAACCCCCGAAACCCTCGGAGCTCCTGGCCGCGACGGCCCGCTGCCCGCCGCCGAAGGCGCCCTCGATCCCGCACTGTCGGCGGGCCGCACCGACCTGCCACCGCTGACCCGCGGCGATACGGGCACGGAGCTGGCGCTCGTCGACTGGGGCGACGGCGTCCTCACCCTGCGGACGGCCGGTGGACGGTATCTGTCGGTCGCCGAGGACGGGTTCGTACGTGCGTCGGCGGACGAACCCGGCGGGTGGGTCGTCCAGGAGACCTTCCGGCTGGAGGCGGTGGAGGCGGTGGAGGCGGTGGAGGCGGTCGAGGCGGCCGGGGCGGCCGGAGGATTCGGAGGAGGCGGGGCGGCTGCGGGGCACGACGGAGGTCATCGCCTTCTGCATATCGGGACAGGTGGGTACGTGTCTGTCGCCGCCGACGGCGCGAAGGTTGCCGAAGAAGGGGAGACAGTTCCGGCCCGCCGGGGCACGGTCTTCGCGGTCGAGACCGTCGAGCGCGGCGAGGACGCCGTCGCCCGGGTCGCGGCGGCGGCCGACACGGTGATCGTCGTCGCCGGGAACGACCCGCACATCAACGGCCGCGAGACCGAGGACCGCACCACGCTCGCCCTGCCGCCCCAGCAGGACCGGCTCTGGCGCGCGGCCCACGCGGCGAACCCGCGCACGGTCCTCGTCCTGACCTCCGCCTACCCGTACGCCGTCCCCGACGCGGTGGCCGCCCTGCCCGCCATGCTGTGGACCGCGCACGGCGGCCAGGCGGCCGGTACCGCACTCGCCCGGACCCTCGCCGGGGACGTCTCCCCGGCCGGGCGGCTCCCGCAGACGTGGTACGCACGGGACGCCGACCTCCCCGCACTGCTGGACTACGACATCATCGGCTCACGGCAGACCTACCTCTACTTCGACGGCACCCCGCTCCACCCGTTCGGCCACGGGCTCTCGTACACCGCGTTCGGCTACACCGACCTGGCCGCCGTGGTCGAGGACGACGGGCTGCGGGTGGGGCTGACCGTCACCAACACCGGCCCGGTCGCCTCCGACGAGGTCGCCCAGCTCTACGTACGGCGCGCGGAGCCGTCCGCCGTGCCGCTGCCGCTGCCGCTGCGCAAGCTGGTCGGCCACCGCAGGCTGCACCTCACGCCCGGTGCGCGGACCCGCGTCGAATTCCTCGTACCCGTGGCCGAGCTCGGACACTGGGACGTGGCGCACGGCCGCTGGAGCGTCGAGCCGGGAGCGTACGAACTCCTGGCCGGGGCCTCCAGCGCGGACATCAGGCTGACCGCCGCCATCGTCATCGACGGCGAACCGTCCGGGCCCCGGCCCGTCCTGCGCCGCGGACTCGAAGCGGCCGACTACGACGAGCAGGGGTCCACCCGGATCACCGACCGCGCAAGGACGGACGGCGACGCGGTCACCCCCGACGCGGATCACGGCCGACTCCTCTACCGGCAGTGCGACTTCGGGGCGGGTGTGGGCACGGTGACCGTGTCGGCATCCGGTGCCGGGGCCGTGGAACTGCTCGTGGAGGGCGAGTCCGCCGTGTCCGTCGACGTCCCGGCCACCGAAGGGCGCTACGACTACCGCACCGTCGAGGCGCCACTGAGGGCCGACGGGGTACGGGACCTCCGGGTCGCCCTGCACGGCCGGGTGCGCCTGGCCCGGCTCGCCTTCACCCCGCTCACCGCCGTCCCCGGCAAGGAGTCCTGATGAAGTTCACCGACGGCTTCTGGCTCATGCGTGAGGGCGTCCGCGCCTCCTACGCCACCGAGATCCGTGATCTGCGCCTCGAAGCCGACCGGTTCACCGCGTACGCCGCGGTCAAACGGGTCGCCCGGCGCGGCGACACCCTCAACACCCCGCTGATCACCGTCGAATGCTTCTCCCCGGCCGAGGGCGTCATCGGCGTACGCGCCACTCATCACGCGGGAAAGAGGCGGCGCGGACCGGAGTTCGACGTGCGTCCGGACCTCTCCCGCACCGCGCGCACCCGTGTGGACGGCACGGTCACCGAACTGACCAGCGGGCCCCTGACGCTGCGGATGGACGGCGACGGGCCGTGGGGCATGACGTTCCTCGACGGCGATGGGCGCCGCCTCACCGGCGCCGACGCCCTGGGCACGGCCTTCGCGACCACCCCCGACGGCGCCCATCACATGCTCGCCCAACTCGCCCTGGGCGTAGGTGAGAACGTCTACGGGCTCGGTGAGCGCTTCACCCCGTTCGTCAAGAACGGCCAGACCGTGGACATCTGGCAGGCGGACGGCGGCACCAGCAGTGAACAGGCCTACAAGAACGTCCCGTTCTATCTCTCCTCGCGCGGCTACGGCGTCTTCGTCAACCACCCCGGAAAGGTCTCCTTCGAGATCGGCTCCGAGTCGGTCGGGCAGGTGCAGTTCAGCGTCGAGGACCAGACACTGGAGTACTACGTCGTCGCCGGGCCGACCCCCAAGGACGTCCTCGCCCGCTACACCGCACTCACCGGCCGGCCCGCCCTGCCGCCGGCCTGGTCGTTCGGGCTCTGGCTGACCACCTCGTTCTGCACCTCGTACGACGAGGAGACCGTCACCTCGTTCGTCGACGGCATGGCCGAGCGCGGCATCCCCCTCACCGTCTTCCACTTCGACTGCTTCTGGATGCGCGAGTACCAGTGGTCGGACTTCGCGTGGGACCCGGAGGTGTTCCCCGACCCCCAGGGGATGCTGGCCCGGCTCAAGGAGCGCGGACTGCGCATCAGTATGTGGATCAACCCCTACATCGCCCAGAAGTCCGCCCTGTTCGCGGAGGCGGCGGCACTCGGCCACCTGGTGCGACGGCCGGACGGAGACATCTGGCAGTGGGACCTGTGGCAGCCCGGCATGGCACTGGTCGACTTCACCAGCCCCGCCGCCCGCTCCTGGTACAACGACAAGCTCCGGGTGCTGCTGGAGCAGGGAGTGGACTGCTTCAAGACGGACTTCGGCGAACGGGTGCCCACGGACGTGGTGTGGCACGACGGCTCCGATCCGGAGCGGATGCACAACTACTACGCGCAGCTCTACAACCGCACGGTCTTCGAGCTCCTGGAGAAGGAGCGCGGCAGCGGAGAGGCGGTGCTCTTCGCCCGGTCGGCGACGGCCGGCGGCCAGCAGTTCCCGGTGCACTGGGGCGGCGACTGCTTCGCCTCCTTCACCGCGATGGCGGAATCACTGCGCGGCGGCCTGTCGCTCGGGCTGTCCGGCTTCGGCTTCTGGAGCCATGACATCGGCGGCTTCGAGGGCACCCCCGACCCGGCGGTCTTCAAACGGTGGCTCGCCTTCGGTCTGTTGTCCTCGCACAGCCGCCTGCACGGCAATGTGTCCTACCGGGTGCCGTGGGCGTTCGGCGAGGAAGCGGTCGACGTGGCACGGCAGTTCACCGTGCTCAAGCACCGGCTCATGCCCTATCTGTACGGTGCGGCGGCCGAGGCCCACCGCACCGGCATCCCCGTGATGCGCCCGATGCTGCTCGAATTCCCCGAGGACCCGACGGCCCGCACCCTGGACCGCCAGTACATGCTGGGCCCCGATCTGCTGGTCGCCCCGGTCTTCTCGGCGGACGGCGAGGTGGAGTACTACGTCCCCGAAGGGACCTGGACCTCGCTGCTGACCGGTGAGCGGATCACCGGACCGGTCTGGCGCCACGAGACCCATGGCTTCGACAGCCTGCCCCTGCTGGTCAGGCCGGGAGCCGTCCTGCCCTGGGGCGCGGACGGTCAACGCCCGGACGGGGACTGGCCGGACGGGATCACCCTGCGGGTGTACGGAGACGGGCGGGGTCCCGGTTCCGAGGCCCCTGCCGGTGAAAGGGCGCTCACCGTCCTGGATCTGACGGGCAGTCCGGCAGCCGTCTACCGCGTCGTGCGCGAAGGGGACCACGTACGCGTGAGCGCGGAGGGGACGGAACTGCCGTACCGCGTGATCGTGGAGGACACGGGCGCGACGGGCGAGGGGGCGGGTTCCGGGACGATCCGCGTCGGCTGAGGCCCCGCCCGGCCGTCGGGCGCCGGCCGCCGCCCGACCCGGCCCGCCGCCGCCTCCCCACCGGGGGGCGGGGGCGGGGCCGATGTCCGTGTCCGCACCGGGGAGCGGGGCGGGCCGATGTCCGTGTCCGGGGCCGGGGCCGTGTCCGGGGCCGCAGTGGCGGGCCGGCGATGAGGTCCGGCGCCGTCCGGTTGCCCGAAGTGAGGCATGTCACCCAGGGTGAAGATCCGGGCATACATTCCGCCGTACCGGGGAGGGGTCCAGGCTGCTGGTGCGGCCGCACTCCGGTCCACCGCGCAGAACGCTCCCGGCCGAACCGGCGGGGGCATTTCGGGCACGGAAGGCAGAACACGACATGTCGGCGCTCAGCACCATCCACATCGACGGCGTCTGGCGGGCCGCCGGGTCCGGCGCGACCCGCGAGATCCTCGACCCCGCCGACGCCACCGTCCTCGCGGTCGTCGCCGAGGGCGACGTCACGGACACCGACGCCGCCGTCGCCGCCGCGCGCCGCGCCTTCGACGACGGCCCGTGGCCGCACAGGCCCGTCGCCGAGCGTGCCGGGCTGCTCCGCCGCGTCGCCGGCCTGCTCCAGCGCGACCGCGAGGAGATCGCGCTCACCGAGAGCCGCGACACCGGCAAGACCCTCGAAGAGGGCCGCGTCGACGTCGACGACGTGACCAACGCCTTCCGTTACTTCGCCGACCTCGTCATGAACGAGAGCGGCGGCCGGGTCGTCGACGCGGGCGACCCCGACGTCCACAGCATCGTCGTGCACGAGCCGGTCGGTGTCTGCGCCCTGATCGCCCCCTGGAACTACCCGCTCCTCCAGGCCAGCTGGAAGATCGCCCCGGCGCTCGCCGCGGGCAACACCTTCGTGCTCAAGCCCAGCGAGGTCACGCCGCTCTCCACCGTCCACCTGATCCGGCTGCTCTCCGAGGCCGGGCTGCCCGACGGCGCGGCCAATCTCGTCACCGGTGCGGGCGACCCGGTCGGGGCCCGGCTCTCGGAGCATCCGGACGTGGACCTGGTCTCCTTCACCGGCGGCCTGGCCAGCGGCACCAAGGTCGCGCAGGCCGCCGCGCCCACCGTGAAGAAGGTCGCCCTGGAGCTCGGCGGCAAGAACCCCAACGTGGTGTTCGCCGACGCCTGCGCCACCGAGGACGGCTTCGACACCGCCGTCGACCAGGCCCTGAACGCCGCGTTCTTCCACAGCGGGCAGGTCTGCTCGGCCGGGGCCCGGCTCATCGTCGAGGAGTCCGTCAGCGAGCGCTTCGTCACCGAACTGGCCCGCCGCGCCGACGCGATCCGGCTCGGCCGGGGCACCGAGGCGGGTGTCGAGTGCGGCCCGCTCGTCTCCGCGCAGCAGCTCGCCAAGGTCGAGGCGTACGTCGCCTCCGCCCGTGCGGAGGGCGCGGTCGTCCGCTCCGGCGGCGCCCGCCCCGAGCCCTCCGCGCAGCGGCCGGCCGGCGGCTACTTCTACCGCCCGACCGTGCTGGACGGCTGCCACCGGGAGATGCGGGTCGTCCGCGAGGAGACCTTCGGCCCGATCCTCACGGTCGAGACGTTCCGTACCGAGGAGGAGGCCGTCACCCTGGCCAACGACACGGACTACGGCCTCGCCGGCGCCGTCTGGACCACGGACGGGGGCCGCGCCCGTCGCGTGGCGGGGCGGCTGCGCCACGGCACCGTATGGATCAACGACTACCACCCCTATCTCCCGCAGGCCGAATGGGGCGGCTTCGGCAAGTCCGGTACGGGGCGCGAGCTGGGCCCCACCGGTCTCGCGGAGTACCGGGAGTCCAAGCACATCTACCAGAACCTCAACCCGCGTCCGCAGCGCTGGTTCGCCGGCTGATTCCGCCCGCCTGCTCGGAGCAGAAGCAGAAGCAGAAGCCGCAACAGAGAAGCCGCAACAGAGAAGCCGCAGGAGCAGTACGCCCGCGCGCTCACGCTCGTACGCGTGGCCGCGCCCGCTCGCACGTTCACGTCCGCTCGCCCTCTCGCTCGCACGCACGTTCACGTACGCACTTTGCAGAAGGAGCAGTGAAGCCGATGCCCCCGTCCCCCCACCGCACCGCACTCCCCGAACCTGTCGACTACGTGATCGTCGGCGGCGGCACCGCCGGTTCGGTCATCGCCTCCCGCCTCACCGAGGACCCCGGCGTCACCGTCACGGTCATCGAGGGCGGCCCCACGGACATCGGCCGCGACGACGTGCTCACGCTGCGCCGCTGGCTCGGCCTCCTCGGCGGCGACCTCGACTACGACTACCCCACCACCGAACAGCCGCGCGGCAACTCCCACATACGCCACAGCCGGGCCCGGGTGCTCGGCGGCTGCTCCTCCCACAACACGCTGATCAGCTTCAGACCGCTGCCCGGCGACTGGGACGAGTGGGCCGAGGCGGGCGCCGACGGCTGGGACGCGGCCGCGATGGACCCGTACTTCGCCAGACTGCGCAACAACATCGTGCCCGTCGACGAGAAGGACCGTAACGCCATCGCCCGCGACTTCGTCGACGCGGCGCGGACCGCGGCCGGAGTCCCGCGCGTCGACAGCTTCAACCGCGAGCCGTTCCACGAGGGCGTCGGCTTCTTCGACCTGGCCTACCACCCGGAGGACAACAAGCGCTCCTCCGCCTCCGTCGCCTACCTCCACCCGCACATCGAGGCCGGTGACCGCCCCAACCTCTCGATCCTGCTGGAGACCTGGGCGTACCGCCTGGAATTCGACGGCACGCGCGCCACGGGAGTGCACGTCCGGACGAAGGACGGCGAGGAGGTCCTGCTGCGCGCCACGCGCGAAGTCCTGGTCTGCGCGGGCGCGGTGGACACCCCGCGGCTGCTGCTGCACTCCGGGATCGGGCCGCGCGAGGACCTGGAACGGCTCGGCATTCCCGTCGTCCACGACCTGCCCGGCGTCGGCGAGAACCTGCTCGACCACCCCGAGTCGGTCATCGTCTGGGAGACCGACGGTCCCATCCCCGAGAACTCCGCGATGGACTCGGACGCGGGGCTCTTCGTCCGCCGCGCCCCCGAATCCCGGGGCCCGGACCTGATGTTCCACTTCTACCAGATCCCGTTCACCGACAACCCGGAGCGGATCGGCTACGAGAAGCCCGAGCACGGTGTGTCGATGACCCCGAACGTCCCCAAACCGCGCAGCCGCGGCCGCCTCTACCTCACCAGCCCCGATCCCGAGGTCAAACCCGCCCTGGACTTCCGCTACTTCACCGACGAGGACGACCACGACGGCCGCACCCTGGTCGACGGCATCAAGCTGGCCCGCGAGATAGCGAGGACCGAACCGCTCGCGCACTGGCTCAAGCGCGAGGTGTGCCCCGGTCCGGACATCACGTCGGACGAGGACATCAGCGCGTACGCCCGAAAGGTCGCGCACACCGTCTACCACCCGGCGGGCACCTGCCGGATGGGTGCCCCCGGGGACCCGGCGGCCGTTGTCGATCCCCAGCTGCGCGTCCGGGGACTCGACGGCATCCGGATCGCGGATGCCTCCGTCTTCCCGACCATGCCCGCGGTGAACCCGATGATCGGAGTCCTGATGGTGGGCGAGAAGTGCGCCGAACTGCTCACGGCCGAGGTCCCGGCCGGAGGCGAGGGCCGATGACCGGAGCCGATACCCCCGTCTTCGCCGTCCGGAACCTGTGGAAGGTGTTCGGCCCCGGGGCCGAACGGATCCCCGGCGGCGCGTACGCCGACCTGCCCGCCGCCGAACTGCGCGAGCGCACCGGCTGCACCGCCGCCGTGCGCGACGTCTCCTTCGACGTCCGCAAGGGAGAGGTCTTCGTCGTGATGGGCCTGTCGGGCTCCGGCAAGTCGACCCTCGTACGCTGCCTCACCCGGCTGATCGAGCCCACCGGCGGCACGGTCGCCATCGACGGCGAGGACGTCCTCGCGATGGACCGCGCCCGGCTGCGCGAACTGCGCCGCCACCGGGCCGCGATGGTCTTCCAGCACTTCGGACTGCTGCCGCACCGCACGGTCCTCGACAATGTCGCCTACGGACTGGAGATCCAGGGCCTGGGCCGGGCCGAACGCCGGGCCAGGGCGGCGGAACTCGTCGCGAAGGTCGGGCTGGCCGGGCTGGAGGACCGCCGTCCCGCACAGCTCTCCGGCGGCCAGCAGCAGCGCGTCGGGCTGGCACGGGCGCTCGCCGTCGACCCGTCCGTCCTCCTCTTCGACGAACCGTTCAGCGCGCTCGACCCGCTGATCCGCCGCGAGATGCAGGACGAAGTGGTCAGGCTCCACCGCGAGGAGGGCCGCACGATGGTGTTCATCACCCATGACCTCGGCGAGGCGCTGCGCCTGGGGACCCGGATCGCCCTGATGCGCGACGGCGGCATCGTGCAGCTCGGCACCCCCGAGGAGATCGTCGGATCGCCCGCCGACGACTATGTGCGCGCGTTCGTCCGCGATGTGCCGCGCGAGCAGGTCCTCACCGTCGCCACCGCCATGCGGCCCCCGGCCGCCGGAGAGAGCGAACGCGGCCCGGCCCTGCGCCCCGACGCCACCGTCTCCCAGGCCATCGAAGCGGTGGCCCGCTCCGGCGACCCGGCGGCCCGTGTCATGGACAGGGGCCGACTGGTCGGCATCGTCGACCACGCGTGCCTGCTCGACGTCGTCGCGGGGACCGGGTCCCGCGGGGGAGCCGAGGACGGGCCGCACGGGGTGACCGCCTGATGGCCACCGCCCGAGCCGTCTCCACGCCCACCTCCGGCCCGGCGTCCGGCAGTCCGCGCCGGGGGCCGGTGGCCGCGCTGCGCGGCCGGCCCGCCCTCGTCAAGCTCCTGCTGCTCGCGGTGATCGCCGCCGTCGCCGTCCCGGTCGTCCACGCCCGCTGGGGCGGGGGAATGTGGCCCCAGGCGCTGACCGTCGACCTGTCGGCGCCGCTCGGCGACGTGACCGCGTGGATCGTGGCCAACCGCGACAGCCATCCGCTGTTCCTCTACTTCTTCGGCCACATCAGCAACGCGGTCGTCATCTCCGTGCGCGCCGTCTACCTCCTCCTGCTGGCCCTCGGCTGGGCGGGCGTCACCGCCCTCGCCGCCGTTGTCGCGTGGCGCGCGGCCGGTGTCCGGCTCGCGCTGACGGCGGCGGTGTCGTTCCTCGTGTGCGGGCTGCTGGGCATGTGGGTGCCGACCATGCAGACGCTCGCGCTGATGGTCGTCGCGGTTCTCGCCTCCGTCGCGCTCGGCCTGCTCCTCGGGCTCGCCGCCGGGCTCTCGGACCGCACGTTCCGGGTGCTGCGCCCCGTACTCGACACGATGCAGGTGCTGCCCGCCTTCGCCTATCTGCTGCCCGTGGTGCTCGTCTTCGGCATCGGTGTGCCCGGAGCCGTCCTCGCCACCGTCGTGTACGCGGCTCCGCCGATGGCCCGGCTCACCGCGCTCGGGCTGCGCGGTGCCGACCGGGGGGTCATGGAAGCGGTGGCCTCGCTCGGCGCGACCGGCCGACAGCGCCTGCTGACCGCCCGGCTGCCGTTGGCCCGCAAGGAACTCCTGCTCGGCCTCAACCAGACGATCATGATGGCCCTGTCCATGGCCGTCATCGCCTCCGTCATCGGTGCCGGGGGTCTCGGCGACCGTGTCTACCAGGCGCTGTCCTCGGTCGATGTGGGAGCCGCCCTCGCGGCGGGCATCCCGATCGTGCTGCTGGCCGTCGTCCTGGACCGTACGACCGAGGCGGCCGGACGGCGGATCGGCGGCTCGCCCGCCGGCCCCGCCGCCCTGCGGGGCCGGCGCGGCTGGGCCCTGGCCGCCGTGATCGCGGCGGCCGCCGCCGCGGCGGGCCGGTCGGCCGGCGGCCGGGTCTGGCCCGAGAGCGCGACCGTGGCCATCGCCCAACCGGTCAACACCGCCAAGGACTGGATGGTCGACCACCTCTACACCGGTGTGCCCGTCGTCGGCGGCACCGCCGACTGGGCCGCCCACTTCACCGACGGGATACTCAACCCGCTGCGCGACGGGCTCCAGGGCCTGCCCTGGTGGTCGGTGCTGCTGATCGTCGCGGCCCTCGCCTGGACCATCGGCACCTGGCGCACGGCGGCCACCGCCGTACTGGCCATGGCGGCCATCGGCGTCCTCGGTGTCTGGGAACCGTCGATGGACACGCTCAGCCAGGTCATCGCCGCCGTGGCGGTCACCCTCGTGCTGGGCTTCGCGATCGCCGTCGCGGCGGCCCGGAGCGAGCGCCTGGAGCGGCTGCTGCGACCGGTCCTGGACGTCTTCCAGACGATGCCGCAGTTCGTGTACCTGATCCCCGTCGTCGCGCTGTTCGGCGTCGGCCGCGCCCCCGCCGCCGCGGCGGCCGTCGTCTACGCGCTGCCCGCCGTCGTCCGCATCACCACCCAGGGGCTGCGGGGCGTCGACCCCGCCGCGATGGAGTGCGCCCGCTCGCTCGGCGCGACGAGCGGCCAGCAGCTGCGCCAGGTCCAACTGCCCCTGGCCCGGCCCGCACTGCTGCTCGCCGTCAACCAGGGCGTCGTGCTGGTCCTCGCGGTGGTCATCATCGGCGGCCTCGTCGGATCGGGCGCGCTCGGCTACCAGGTGGTGCTCGGCCTCGGTCAGGGCGACCTGGCCACCGGGCTCGTCGCGGGAGCCGCGATCGTCTGCCTCGGCCTGATGCTCGACCGGGTCACCCAGCCCACCATCCGCCGCCAGCGACAGGAGAGCTGAGATGACGCGCACCCCTGCCCCCGCCCCCGGCGGTGCCCGGCGCCGTCACGGCACCCGTCCTCGTACCGGCGGCCGCACCCGTGTCCGTACGCGTATGGCCGCGGCCGTTTCCTCGGCCGCGGCCCTGCTGGCGGTCACCGGCTGCGGCGCCGCCGACATGACCCGGCAGACGTCGCCGTTCGCGGCGCCCGCCGGGATCAGGACCGTCACCCTCTCCGTACAGTCGTGGGTCGGCGCCCAGGCCAATGTGGCGGTCGCCCGGCAACTCCTGGAGGACGAGCTCGGCTACCGGGTCGATCTGGTCCAGACGGACGAGGTCCCCGCCTGGGACGCCCTCAGCCAGGGCCGCGTCGACGCGATCCTGGAGGACTGGGGCCACCCGGACCAGGAGAAGCTGTACGTCGACGAGAAGAAGACCATCGTGCGCGGCGGGGACCTCGGTGTCACCGGGCACATCGGCTGGTACGTACCGAAGTACTGGGCGGACCAGCACCCCGACGTCACCGACTGGAAGAACCTGAACGCGTACGCGGACGAACTGCGCACCGCGGAGAGCGGCGACAAGGGCCAGCTGATGGACGGTTCACCGTCCTACGTCACCAATGACACGGCGCTGGTGAAGAACCTCGACCTGGACTACAAGGTGGTCTTCGCCGGCTCCGAGGCCGCCCAGATCACGCAGATCCAGCAGTTCGCCAAGGAGAAGAAGCCCTTCCTCAGCTACTGGTACCAGCCGCAGTGGCTGTTCAACGAGGTGCCGATGGTGGAGGTGGAACTCCCGGAGTACACCGAGGCGTGCGGGGCGAAGGACCCCGAGGACATCGACTGCGCCTATCCGAGGACACCGCTCCAGAAGTACCTCAACGCCGACTTCGCCGGGCGCGGTGGCGAGGCGGCCGCGTTCCTGAAGAGGTTCAGGTGGTCCGAGGACGCGCAGAACGAGGTGTCGGAGCTGATCGCCTCGCAGAAGCTCACCCCGGAGGAAGCCGCCGATCGCTGGATCGCGGCGAACCCGGACGTATGGAAGAAGTGGCTTCCCCGATAGCCGGGGCGGCCGCACGGCGGGGCAGGGGCAGAGGCCGGGGCGGGGCGGAGGCAGGCGTCTCCGCCCCCGCGCCGCACAATAAGATGACAAAATGCCGTCCGCGCCCCCTGCCTCCCCTCCTCCCGCCCGCGCCGTGCTGCGCGCCGAGCGCCGCAGGCTGCGGGAGGCCATCCGCGCCAAGCGCTCGCTGCTGAAGGGCCGCAGGGCTTTCGAACGGGCCGACGCCCGCCGGGTCTTCCAGGAGTCGGCGGCCCGGGACACCGCCGTCCGGGCGCACACGGCCGTACGGGAGCGGGCCGCGAACGAACGGCAGCGCACGGAGCAGCTCGTCGCCGGCCGGCTGCGCGCCCTGGACGACGACCGGCAGAACTCCGAGGCCCGGGAGCTTCAGCTCCTGCGCAGCGCCTACATCGACGCCGCCCTCCGCCGCGCCCCGCTGAACGTCAAGGAACTCAATGGGCTGGGCGCGGGCCTGATCAACGACCTCGCCGTCCGAGGCGTCCGCACCGCGGCCGACTTCACCCACACCAGCCGGGGGACCGCGCCGAACGGCAAGGGCGGCGAGGTCATCTGGATCCATCTGGCCGGCGGTGCCAAGGTCCGGGTCAACGGCATCGGCGAGCACCGGGCGAAGGCGCTCGTCCAGTGGCGGCAGTCGCATCTGCGCCGTGCCGAGGAACGCGCGCCGAAACGCATCACGGCCGCCGACCGGCGCCGCGTCGAAGAGCTGGCGGCCCGGCGGCGGGCCGAACTCACGGCGATGTCCGCCGCCGCGGGGGTCACCGCGGACCAGGCGTGCGCGGAGGCGGACCGGCACCGTGCGCAGACCCTGGCCCAGCTCGCCGACGCCGCCCGCGGCGCCGATGCCGAGGCGCGGGCGCGGCGGGCCCGCTACGACGCGCTGGCCGAGGAACTCCTGCGCCTGGAGGCCGAACTCGACGCCCTGGACGCCGCGCACGGTGGCCTCGGGGCGAGGCTGCGGCGCACCGGATCGGGTGCACGGCGTACGGACCCCCTCGCGCCGATCCCCCGGCAGCGCGCCCGGTCCGCACCGCACGACGGCACCACGGCGCGCACCGCACCGGGCATCACGCCGCCGGGTGTCCCCTGGGCCCCGGCACCGGCCTCCGCACCCGCCCCGGCCCCGGCCCCAGCACCAGCCTCCGTACCCGGCCCAGCACCGGCCTCCGCACCGGCCTCCGCACCGGGTTCCCCGGCCGCGGGCCCGCCGCCGGGGAAGCTGTGGCTCGTTCCCGTGGTCTTCTTCCTCGGTTCCGCGCTCACCGGAACGCCCGAACTGCCCGGCGCCCCGCTGTGGATCACGCTTGCGCTGCGCCTGGGCCACCTCGTGGTCGGCGGGTCGGTGCTCGGGATCTGGCTGCACCGGCGCCGCCGGTTCCGTGACGAGGGCACGGCGCCCGTCATGCCGGGCGGCGCGAAGTGGGCGCTCGCGCTGTGGCTGCTGGCCGCTGTGCTGACGATGACGCGCTACGACTGACGCGCCCGCACCGTAGCCATGATGTCCCGGTCCGGCTGAAGCGTCAGGGTCGGTACGGGACGGACCGTGCCCGGGTCCACGTCCAGCTCGAAACGCCGGGCCAGCACGGCCAGGATCAGGACCGCCTCGACCATCGCGAAGCGCGTACCGAGACAGACCCTGGGGCCGCCGCCGAACGGGAACCACGCGTACTCCGCGATCTCGTCGCCCTGCTCGGCGTCCCACCGCTCGGGCCGGAACTCCTCGGGCTCCGGGAACCACCGCGCGTCGCGCTGCGTGGCCCACTGGCTGCTCCACACCCTGGTCCCCTGGGGAATGGGTACGCCGCCGATGTGCGCGTCCTCCTTCGCCACACCGGTGATCAGCCAGATCGTGGGGTACAGGCGCAGGGTCTCCTTCACCACCGACTGGGCGTACGTGAGGCGCGTGTAGTCGTCGAACGTGGGCTCGCGGTCGCCGAGTACCCGGTCCAGCTCCTCGGCTAGGGCGGCCCGCGCGCGCGGATTGCGGGACAGCAGATACCAGGCCCACACCAGGGTGGAACTGGTCGTCTCGTGGCCCCCGATGTACAGGGTGACCGTCTCGTCGCGGATCTCCTGGTCGGTCAGGTGCGCGCCGGTCTCGTCCACCGCGGTCAGCAGCCGGCTCAGCAGGTCGGGGCGCTCCCCGTCCCCGTCGCGGTGGCGGGCCACGACCCGGCCCACCTCGGCGTCGATGACCGCGGCGGCCTTCTTGATCCTGGCCCGGCCCGGCGTCGGCACCCAGTCCGGGAGCAGTGCCCCGATGCCGCTGAACTCCTTGCCGATCTCGCGCTGTGCGACATCCATCGCCCGGCCCATCGACTCGGCGTCCGCCGGAGTGTCCACGCCGAAGATGGTGCGGACCGCGATCCGCTGGGTCAGGGCGGCCATCTCCCGCTTGATGTCGACGCGTTCGCCGCCCTTCCAGGTGTCCGCCAGCTCCACCGTGCTGTCGGCCATGGTCGACGCGTACGACTTCACCTGCTTCGGCCGCACCGATGGCTGGACCAGCGACCGCTTCCGCCGCCAGTCCGCACCCTGCGCCACGACCACGCCGTTGCCCATCACCGTACGGAAGGCGATGCCCAGCGTGGGCTGGTCGAAGGAGCGTTCCGTCTCGGTGAGCAGTTCGCCTATGCAGTCCGGGTCGGATATGAACACGCACCGGTTCCGGCCGAAACGCCAGCGCACCATGTCCCCGTGACCGCGAAGACGCTCGAAGAAGGCGAGCGGGTTCTTCGCGAACTGCGGCATGCTCCCCAGGAACGGCAGCCCCTTGGGGCCCGGTACGAGTGTGTGGCCGCGCCGCTCGGCTTCGAGTGCCGTGCCGGTCTGCGTGGACATCGGAGAACTCCGCTCACTGGTGGCGCACCGCGGCCGTCGCGCGGTGACTCGCTCCCCATCGAACAGGACGGGGCCGGCACTCCACCAGCACCTGGCGGGGTCATGGCCGGTATCCGCCATCAGCCCTGTGGGGTACGCGAGTTGTCGAGGGTAGTCGCAGTGGCGGACTCGTTCGAACGGGGATGGGGCACGACCACGACCTGGTCGGCGTCCTCGTACACGATCGTGCCGGGATCGGCGGACTCGACCCGTTCGCACGGCACCCGGTGCGCGGCCAGCAGCGTCAGATAGCCGTCGACCCGCGCGATGAGTTCCACGGCCGTCACCTTGAACCAGGCCACCGCTCCCGGGTTCACCGCGGGATCGTAGACGGATGGATCGACATCGGACGGATTGGTGAAGCTGCTGTCGTACCAGTCGTTCCCCGCGCGCCAGAACCGGTGCTGCTCCTCGCTCAGCCTGCCCTCCCGGGCCAGACCGTTGGCCAGGGCGAACACCCCGGGGAAGTGTCCCCGAGGGCTGCGCTCGGTGCCCTGGAACCTCACGTACGGCGCCTCGCTCAAGAGCCCTCTCCCTCCGCGTCGGTGAGTGAAGGCTCCAGGGTAGGGGCGCCGGTCCACCTGGGCGGTCGGTGTCACAGGCCGACGATGAGCTGAATGCAGACGATCTTGACCAGGATGGCGAGCGCGAACAGCGTCGAGTAGCCGTTGTTGATCCGGCTGTCGCTCACCCTGCTGTTGGCGTACGCCACGATCGCGGGGTTGCCCACATAGCCGGACAGCAGGCCCATGGTCCGCTCCCGGCTCTGCCCCAGGACCCTCGCGACGAGCACCATCAGCGCGTAGCTGACCACCGCGCCGATCGCCAGGACCGCCACGAGCTTCAGCCCGAACAGGGAGAAGGCGTTCTCCCGGAACGAGTAGCCGGAGGTGAGTCCCACGATGGCGAGGAAGAGCAGCAGACCGATCTGGCGCAGGGTCAGGTTGGCCCGGGTGGGCAGGGTCCACACGAGCGGCCCGGTGCGCCGCCGCCAGCCGAGGATCATGCCCATCACCAGCGGCCCGGCCCCGGTGCCGAGTGCCAGGGTGGTGGAGCCCAGGGTCAGCGAGGGGATGCCGATGAGGAAGCCGAGGGCGAGCCCGAGGCCCAGGCTGACCGCGCTCACCTCGCTGACCTTGGCCTCCGTGTCGCCGAGATACGTGGTGACCTCCGTGGTCCGCTCGCGCGGCATGACCACCCGGACCCGGTCGTCCAGCTGAAGCACCAGTCCGTCGTGGGCGAGCATGTCGAAGTCCCCGCGGCGCACCCGGCTCACGGCGGCGCCGTACCGCTCGCCCAGACCGAGCTCGGCGACCGTGCGGCCGGCGAGGTCGGGGTTGGTGAGCAGGATCCGCCGGTAGTCCACGGCACTGCGGTCGTCCAGCAGATGGAACGGGGCCAGGGCGCCGAGGGCCTCGGTCGCGGCCCGTACGTCCTCCTCGCCGCCGACCAGCACCACCAGGTCACCGGGGCGCAGCCGCTCCAGCCTCCCGGCGACCCCGGTGTCACCCCCGACGGGGCGGTACTCGCTGGCCAGCACGCGGTGCGTGGCGACTCCGGGCACATCGGCCCAGACGCGGTCGCGGGTCACTTGGACCGTACGGGTGACGAGGGTGGACGGCAGCCCGGAGTCGGGGTCGCGGCGGGCGACCCAGCTGCGGCGGACGGCGAGCGCGGAGACGAACATGATGGTGATGACGACGGCGAGCGGGTAGCCGATGGCGTAGCCCACGGCGGGCTGCGTGGGGTCCTGCGAGGCGGCCTGCGCGGCGGCCAGGCCGGGGGTGGTGGTTCCGATGCCCGCGTACCCACCGGCGAGGAACGGTCCGCTGATGCCGAAGCCCCGGTGGCCGACGAAGCCGACGACGACGGCGGTGAGGGCGAGGGCCACGACCGCTCCGGCCATCACCGCGAGCTGGCCGCGCAGTTCACGGAAGAACGCGGGGCCCGACTCCAGCCCGACCGTGTACACGTACAGGGCGAGCCCCAGCGCGGAGACCCCGGCGGGCACGGCCGCGGCGATGTCCTTGTCGAGCGCCCCGACGAACAGGCCGACGAACAGCACTCCGGCCGCGCCGAGCTTCACCGGGCCGAACCTCACCATGCCGAGCAGCGCACCGAGCGTGATCACGGTGAACACGGCCACCCACGGATTGTCCGCGAAGAACTGCCACACCTGGTGTGCCTCCCCGTAGCGAAGTGCTGGAGCTCCTGTCGCGGCCCAGGGTCTTCGAGGAGGGAGCGGTCCGCCACTCGGCCCGCCGCGGCGCCCCGGCCCCGTTCGCGGGTCCGGGGCGCCGTCGGACGGCCGGTCAGACGCCCGGCGGGACCCGGGACGGACGGCCGCCGCCCCGTGTGAGGGAGTAGCCGAAGACGGCCGCGAGTGCGGCGAGCACCCCGCCGCCCACGGTCCACAGCCAGCGGTCCGTCCACCAGCCGGAGCTCCAGCCGTCGTCCGGTTCGCTGCCCAGCGACACCCGCCGCGCGTCACCGTCCGCCGGGTCACTGTCCGACGAGGCGTCGTCGGACGCCTGGTCGACGGAGGACGCGCCGGGCACCAGCGGCTCGGCGAGCGCCCCGTCGACGTCGTGGGCGCCTCCCCGGTCGGACGAGGTGACCGTCATCTCGGCCCCGACCGGCAGGCCGAGGTCCGTGGCGGGCAGATCCAGGACGGTCAGCCGCACGTAGTAGCTGCCGGGCAGCGGGTCGTCGGCCCAGGGCTCGGACCAGGCGCGCACGGTGCGCAGCACGCACGACAGCTCGACGGTCGCCGCGTCGGCCGCCGCCTTCCGGGTCTGGTGGCCGTACATACAGGCCTGGCGGCGCCGCAGCCCGTCGTAGACATCGATCTGCCAGGTGGACGCGCCGTGCCGGGTGGCACTCTCCGGCAGCCTGACCGTGGCCTCGACGGTGGCGCGCTGCCCCGCGTCGGCGGGGAAGACCCAGTACAGGTAGTCGCCCGCCGAGGCTTCGGCGGTGCCGCGCTGTCCCTGCTGGAGCGAGGTCGCGGTACGGAAGGTGGTGCCGGCCTCGGTGGGGCCGGACTTCTCGGTGTCGTCCCCGCCGGGGCTCGCGGTCGCGGACGGGCCGTCGGCGACGGCGGCCCCCGCCGAGGTGAGCAGGGTGAGCCCGGCGAGCAGCGCTCCGGCGAAGGCGCGCCAGACTCCGTTCGTGTGTGTGACACCGTTGGCGCGGTGGTGGGTCCTACGCATCAGTTGGTCCTCCATACGGCGACGCGCCAGCGCGAGATCCAGCCGGTCAGCAGACCGGCGACCAGGCCGGTGAGGACCAGGACGCCCAGCAGCCACCAGCCCCGGCCGAGGCCGAACGCGGCCGGGTCGGCGGCGTTGTCGGGGCCGTCCACCAGGTCCACGGTCAGTTCGACCGGCAGTCCGGGGGAGGTCTTCACCGAGGCGGCGGCCGAGAAGGAGTTGCTGAGCTGGAGGCAGACGGCCTCGGCGGCCGGCTTCTCGTCCTCGC
This sequence comes from Streptomyces sp. NBC_01237, assembly GCF_035917275.1. Lineage (NCBI taxonomy): Bacteria > Bacillati > Actinomycetota > Actinomycetes > Kitasatosporales > Streptomycetaceae > Streptomyces > Streptomyces sp. NBC_01237. The sequence goes on from NZ_CP108508.1 coordinate 7,608,173, forward strand.
TGTCGTCCTGCTCCGGCTTGGGGTAACGCAGCCCGGACGAGATCACGTCCGTACGGCCGGTGCCGGACTCCGAGCCCCGTACGATCTCGCGTCCGTGCTTCGTCACCGCCCGCAGCAGTACGCCGTAGTCGTTGTCGACGGCGCGGTCCGCCGCCACGCTCACCGAGGCGCGCAGCTCCTGACCGGGCAGCACGTCCACCCGGTACCAGCGGTGCTGGCCGAACTTCTCGCGGTCGGTGTAGAGACCGGCCTTGAGCTGTGGTGCCGCCGAGCAGCTGTCGGCGCCCTCGGTCGCCACCGGGGTGATGACGGGTGCGGCGGCCCGGTCCACCAACTGCGTGACCCGGTCGGAGAGTTCCTCGGTGTGCTGGACGGCGGTGTACGTACCGCCGGTGGCCTCCGCGATGCAGGTCAGCTGCTGGCGGATCTTGGCGTTGGGTACGAGGCCCAGTGTGTCGATGACCAGGTGGACCCCGCGCGCGGCGATGTCCCGGGCCACCTCACAGGGGTCGAGCGGCCCGCAGGTGTCCTCGCCGTCCGTGATGAGGACGATGCGCCGGGTCGATTCGCCGCCTTCGAGGTCGTCGGCGGCGCCCAGCAGGGCGGGACCGATCGGGGTCCAGCCGGTGGGCGCCAGGGTGGCGACCGCGGTCTTCGCCTCGGTGCGGTCGAGCGGGCCGACCGGGTAGAGCTGCTTGGTGTCCTTGCAGCCGACCTTCCGGTCGTCGCCGGGGTAGTCGGCGCCCAGGGTCCGGATGCCGAGCTGCACCTGCTCGGGCACCGCGTCCAGGACGTCGTTGAACGCCTGCTTGGCCGCGGTCATCCGGGACTTGCCGTCGATGTCGCGGGTGCGCATGGAACCGCTGACGTCGAGGACCAGTTCGACCTTGGGCGATGCGGAGGAGGGGGGTTCGTCGGCGGCGGCCGGGAGCGCGGTGCCCAGTCCGGCGGTCAGGGTGGCGAGCACGATGCACACCCCGGCCGTCAGCCGTTTTCTTATGATCATCGCCGGATCCTATTGAAGATCGGTTCGCATCCCCAAACGGATGCGGGTCGATCCGGTGCCCGGCCGGCGCTCAGCCGCCCAGCAGTGGCGCGGCAGCCTGTTCCAGTACCGAGGTGACCCGTTGCCAGGTCTCCACATCCCTTTCGACACAAGGGAGTTGACGGTCCGACGTTTCGGCCGTCCGTTCGTTCCAGGAGGCCGCCAGGGCCACCGGATCGCCGCCACCGGCCGCCGAGGCGGCGAGTGCGGCCGCGCCGACGGCGACCAGTTCGCCGCTGCCGGGGACGATCAGGGGACGGCCGGAGAGCCGGCGTACGGTCTCCACCCAGGCCCGCCCCCGGGCGCCGCCGCCGATCAGCCGCAGCGGCCGGGCGGCCACCTCGGGCGCGTCCGGGTCGAGACCGCAGGCCCGCAGCAGTTCGTCCATCGCCCGCAGGACGGTGACGGCCGCGCCCTCGTAGGCGGCGCCGAGCAGTTGCTGCGGGGTCGTGTCGTGGCGCAGCCCGGTGAGCAGTCCGGAGGCGGCGGGGAGATCGGGAGTGCGCTCGCCGTCCAGGTAGGGGAGCAGCACGGCCGCGCCCCCGGGGGCCGCGTCCTCGCGGTTCAGGCCGAGCAGGGCGGCGACCTTGTCGACGGCGAGCGTGCAGTTCAGCGTGCAGGCCAGGGGGAGGTACGTGCCGTCCGCGGCGGCGAAGCCGGACAGGGCCGTCGACGTGGGCCGGGTGCGGGACGCCGCGAAGACGGTGCCGGACGTGCCGAGGCTCAGGACCGGGTGGTCGAGCAGCCCGGCGCCGCCGAGTCCGAGACCGACGGCGGCGCTCATGTTGTCGCCGGTCCCTGCGGCGACGGCGATGCCTCCGGGCAGTCCCAGGGCTTCGGCGGCGGCCGGGGTCAGGGAGCCGACGCGGGCCGCTCCGGTGGGGGCGACCTCGGGGAGCAGGGCGGCGTCCAGCCCGAGGAGTTCCAGGAGTTCCGGGTCGTAGGTGCCGGTGGCGGTGCTGTACCAGCCGGTGCCCGAGGCGTCGCCGGGGTCGGTGGCGGCGGTGCCCGCGAGCCGTTCGGTGAGGAAGTCGTGGGGGAGGCGTACGGCCTCGGCCGCCGCGGCGTTCGCGGGGTCGTTCTCGCGCAGCCACTGCCACTTCGACGCGGTGAGGGACGCCACCGGCACCGAACCGGTGCGCGCGGTCCACGCGTCGGGGCCGCCGAGCGCGGCGGTGAGGGCGGCGGCCTGCGGGGCGGAGCGGGTGTCGTTCCACAGGAGCGCGGGGCGCAGCGGCCGGCCCGACCGGTCCAGTACGACGAGCCCGTGCTGCTGACCGGCCACCGCGATGCCGCTGACGGCGGAGGCGGGGACTCCGGACTCCTTCACCCCGGTGGCCACGGCCTCGCACAGCGCCCGCCACCAGACCTCGGGGTCGCTCTCGCGGGCTCCGGCGTCCCCGTCGACCCGGTGCGGGGCGCGGCCGACGGCGAGCAGCTCACCGGTCACGGCGTCGATGACGGCCGCCTTGGTGGACTGCGTGGAGCTGTCCACCCCGATGACGACGGTACGCGGCGGCATGGGCTACCTCATTCTCGCTCTGGAATTTGGTTGTGTGGCAAACAAATTACGTGAAGGGGCCCTCACGGAACAGGGTTGACTCCGATCAACAGCTGGTCGGGGGGTTTTGTCGTGGAGGTGTTCCGTGCATGATTAGTCATGACACTGAACAAATAAGGTCCGGCCGGTGTGCCCGTCGGCGGACCGACGGTACCCGAAGGCGGCCAGGCGATGACGGAACGCTTCACTCCCACTCCGGCGGACAAGTTCAGCTTCGGTCTGTGGACGGTGGGCTGGCAGGGTCGCGACCCCTTCGGCGACGCGACCCGGGCCCCGATCGACCCGGTCGACTCCGTGCGGCGGCTCGCCGAACTGGGCGCCTACGGAGTGACCTTCCACGACGACGACCTGATCCCGTTCGGCTCGACGGACACCGAGCGTGAAGGAATCGTCAAGCGGTTCCGGCAGGCGCTGGACGCCACCGGGCTCGTCGTGCCCATGGCGACGACGAACCTCTTCACCCACCCGGTGTTCAAGGACGGCGCGTTCACCGCCAACGACCGGGACGTCCGCCGGTACGCGCTGCGCAAGACGCTGCGCAACATCGATCTCGCCGTCGAACTCGGCGCCACCACCTATGTCGCCTGGGGCGGCCGCGAGGGCTCCGAATCCGGTGCCGCCAAGGACATCCGGGTCGCGCTGGACCGGATGAAGGAAGCCTTCGACCTGCTGGGCGACTACGTCACCGAGCAGGGCTACGACCTGCGCTTCGCCATCGAACCCAAGCCGAACGAGCCGCGCGGCGACATCCTGCTGCCCACGATCGGCCACGCCCTCGCCTTCATCGAACGCCTGGAGCGGCCCGGACTGGTCGGCGTCAACCCGGAGACCGGTCACGAGCAGATGGCCGGGCTGAACTTCCCGCACGGCATCGCCCAGGCCATGTGGGCGGGCAAGCTCTTCCACATCGACCTCAACGGCCAGTCCGGCATCAAGTACGACCAGGACCTCCGCTTCGGCGCCGGTGACCTGCGCCAGGCGTTCTGGCTGGTCGACCTGCTGGAGTCGACGGGCGGCTACGAGGGCCCGCGCCACTTCGACTTCAAGCCGCCGCGGACCGAGGACTACGACGGTGTCTGGGCCTCGGCCGCCGGCTGCATGCGCAACTACCTCATCCTCAAGGAGCGGGCGGCCGCCTTCCGGGCCGACCCCGCCGTACAGGAAGCCCTGCGCGCCTCCCGCCTGGACGAACTGGCCCGGCCCACCGCCGAGGACGGCGTCACCGGACTGCTCGCCGACCGCTCGGCGTACGAGGACTTCGACGTCACGGCCGCCGCCGAACGCGGTATGGCCTTCGAGGCCCTGGACCAACTGGCCATGGACCACCTGCTGGGCATCTAGAGCCCCCCGATCCCGCCGGGCGGCGGGTCCGCCCCGCACTCCGGCGGCGGGCCCGCACCCCGCTCCGGCGGACGTCCCGCACCGCACTCCGGTACCCGCCGCCCCGCACCCGATCGCCGGGCGGGTTCACCGTGCGTACGCCACCGGATCCGCCAGTACGTTCTGCACCACCAGCGCCGCCGCGCCCCGGGCCGCGTCCCCCGCGACGGACGACGCGCGCAGCCGGCCACCGCCCCGGGACCAGAGGCCGGAGACCACACGGCCGGTCAGCTCCTCGTCGGCGGGCGGCGACAGCCACGGCATCAGACCGCGGTAGATCCCGCCGAGCACCACCGCGTCCGGGTCGACCAGATTCACCGCACCCGACAGCACCTGCCCCAGCATCCGGCCCGCCTCGGCGACCGCCGCCACCGCACGCGCGTCCCCGGCCTGCGCGCGCCGTTCCAGTTCCACCACCCCGGCACCACCCCCGGCGCCTTCGATCCCGGCCGCCCGCAACAGCGCCGTCTGACCCGCGTACTGCTCCAGACAGCCCCGCGATCCGCACCGGCACTCCGGACCCGCCGGGTCCACCACCACATGCCCGATCTCCCCGGCGAAGCCGTGCGCGCCGCGCAGCAGCTCCCCGTCGATCACCAGCGCACCGCCGACGCCGATCTCACCGGTCAGATACAGAAAGCTCCGGACCTCGCCGAGCCCGCCGAACCACAGCTCGGCCAGCGCCGCCAGATTGGCCTCGTTCTCCGAACTCACCGGCAGCACGGCGCCGTCGGGGCGCAGCTCGGCGAGGGCGCGCGCGAACAGCTCCTCGGCCGGAACCCGGTTCCAGCCCAGGTTGGGCGCCTGGCGCACCGAACCGCCGGAGACGAGCCCCGGCAGCGCGAGTGCCACGCCGACCGGGCGCAGTTCCTGCTCGCGCGCCGACTCCAGGGTCCGGGCAGCGATCCGCGCGGCCCGCGCCAGGACCTCACCGGGCGGGGCGCCCCGGTTGTCGAGGTGTTCGGTCTGCCGGACCCGTCCGGTGCCCGCCAGGTCCACGACACAGACCGACACATAGTCGATGTTGATCTCCACGCCGAGCCCGGCGGGACCGGTGCGCGCCACCTTCAACGCCGTACCGGGGCGCCCGGCCTGCCCGCTGAAGGTCTTGCCCGACTCCGTGAGGAAGCCGCTGTCGATCAGCTGCTCGACCAGCGAGGAGACCGCGGCCCGGGTCAGTCCGACGCGGGCGGCCACACCCGCCCTGGTCGCCTCGCCGGCCACGCCCTCGTCCCGGACGGCGCGCAGCACCAGGCTCAGATTGTTCCGGCGCACGGTGTCCTTGTCGGCCTTGGGACCCAGCGGTGTGAGGTTGCTCTTCATGTCGTCGCCGAGCCTATGTGATGCCCGGCGGGGGAGAGCGGGCTCCTCACGGGCCGGAGGGCGGCCGGCCTCCGCCACGCCGCCCGCCCTCCCGCCCCGGCCCGGAACGCGGTCCGTCCCCGGCCGGGTGTGCTGTTGGCCCCGGCCGACGCTCAGGCCTTCGCGCCGCGCGCCTTGAGCATGTCCGCCATGAGCCCGATCTCCGACTCCTGGCCGCGCACCATGCCGGCCGCCAGATTCCTGATCGCTTCCGTCTCCGCGGAACCGGCCGCCGCCTGTGCCATGTCGGCGCCCGCACGGTGGTGAACGGTCATCAGCCGGAGGAACAGCACCTCCGCCTTCCGGCCCTCGGCCGACCGCAGCGCGTCCAGCTCCGCGTCGGTGGCCATGCCCGGCATCAGCGAGCCGTCACCCCGGGGCGTGACGGTGTGCCCCATCCACTTCATGGGGGGTCCGGACGCGCTCTTCGGCAGGTCCCACAGCTCCAGCCAGCCCAGCATCATGCCGCGCTGATTGGCCTGCGTGTTGATGATGTCGTACGCGAGACGGCGGACGTCCTCGTCGTCGGTGCGGTCCCGGACGATGAACGACATCTCGACGGCCTGCTGATGGTGGATCGACATGTCCCGGGCGAATCCCGCGTCGACGGAGCTCTCGGCGGGCGCCGACCGCGAGGACGAGCCCGGGGAGGACGAGGCATCCGACGGGGACGCGGCGGACGGCCGTACCACGATCAGCGCCACCAGCCCCAGGGCCACCAGCAGCACCGCGGCTCCCGCCACGACCATGCGGACCGAGCCGCCCGAGCGCGCGTCGGCGGTCACTTGGCGAGCCCACCGGTGCAGGCGGCGCCCGGCTCCGGCGTCTGCGGGCCCTGGACGTACTTGGTGAAGAACTGCGCGACGCGGGCGTCCGAGGCGCTCTTCACCGTGACCTGCTTGCCCCAGGCGCTGAGCATCAGCGGGGCGTCCTGGTCATTGATGGGGCTCATCAGCGAGTACGGGGTGGACGAGACGCGTTCGCCGAGAGCCTTGATGTCGGCGGGCTTCGCCTTCTCGTTGTACGTGACCCAGACGGCGCCGTGCTCCAGGGAGTGGACGGCGTTCTCCTTCGGTATCGCCTCGGTGTAGACGTCGGCGTTGCAGTTCATCCAGACCTGGTTGTGGTCACCGCCGACGGGCGGGTTCATCGGGTACGAGACCGGCTTGTCCACATGGTTCTGGGTCAGCTTGTCCCAGCTGCGCTCGCCCGTCACGGGGGAGGACTTGGCCTGCTCCTCGGCCTTGTCCTGCTCGTCGGCCTGCGCCATCAGATAACCGCCCCCGGCGACGAGTGCGGCGACCACGGCCACGGAGGCGCCGATGGTGATGATCCGGTTGCGGCGCTCGCGGGCCCGTTCCTTGCGGCGCGCCTCTTCGAGCTTGGCGCGGCGGGCGGCGGTGGAGCTGTTCTGGCTCTTGGGGGAAGACGTGTTCTTGGCGGAAGCCATGGAGGGTCCTCGGGTTCGAACGGGATGCATACGTGGTGATGCATGGAGGGAAGAGGGCATGCGGGCGGCCGTCCCCGGTGCTCCGGCGGTTGCCCGGAACGCGGTGGAAGGGGGGACGGACCCGGACCTCTAGATCCGTTGGACCTGAAGACGCAGGTGGTCGACGGCGCGCACACCGTCGTTCGCGGGGCCGCGGATGGCGGCCGCGCCGGTGAGCGGGGCGACCGGGACGACGGCCACGGGGGAGGGCAGCGCGACGGGAGCGGAAGGCCCCGGCAGCACCACGGCCCTGGAGTGGTCCGACGCGCCGTGGCAGGAGGTTCCCATGCCGCGGTCGGCGGGGGCGTCCGCGACCACGCGGGCGGCCTCCGCCTCGGGCGTCGGAGTCATCGCGTGGGCTGCGGCCGTGCCGTGGGCGCCCGTCGAAGGCGCGGCGGCGGCCGGGGCGGTGAGCGAGCAGCAGAAGAACATCGCCAGGAGGACGAACACCCAGCCCAGCGAGGCGGGCACGCGTACGCCGCCCGGTCTCCGGTCGGTCCGCACGCTCAGCCTGTTCATCGCCGCCATCGTAGTAGGTATATGAAGGTTCAAGGAGTGTGGGTCACAGGTTCGCGGGATAGTGTGCCCCGGTGACCATGCAATCGAACATACCTGCGGGCTGGTTTCCGGATCCCCACGGCGCGCCCCAGTTGCTGCGTTACTGGGACGGCTCGCAGTGGACCGAGCACACGCACCCGGCCGAGGGCCAGCAGGCCGCGGCTCCCGCCCAGTCTCCGTCCCGGCCGGTCCAGCAGGCTCAAGCAGCCCAGCAGGCCCAGCCGGTCCACGCGCCGCAGCCGGCCCAGCCGGCCCATGCGCCGCAGCAGGCTCAAGCGGCTCAGTCGGCCCACGTGCCCCAGCAGGCCCACGCACCGCAGCAGCAGACCGCGCCCGGTGCCGGTTCGTTGTTCACCCAGCAGGTCCTGGTGGTGAACCAGAAGGCCAAGCTGATCGAGGTCACGAACGAGTACAGCGTCTTCGACCAGCACGGCACCACCATCGGCTCGGTCGTACAGGTCGGGCAGAGCGCCCTGCGCAAGGTGCTCCGGTTCGTCTCCAGCATCGACCAGTACCTGACGCACCGGCTGGAGATCCGTGACGCTTACGGAGTGCCGCAGCTGCTGCTGACCCGCCCCGCGAAGTTCATCAAGTCGCGGGTGGTCGTCCAGCGTCCCGACGGACAGCCGGTCGGCGAGATCGTCCAGCAGAACGCCATCGGCAAGATCAACTTTGCGATGATGGCCGACGGCCGGAAGGTCGGTGCGATCAAGGCGGAGAACTGGCGTGCCTGGAACTTCGCGATCGTCGACCACAACGACGCCGAGATCGCCCGGATCACGAAGACCTGGGAAGGTCTCGCGAAGACCATGTTCACCACGGCGGACAACTACGTGCTGCAGATCCACTACCAGCTGCCCGAGCCGCTCCTGAGTCTCGTCGTCGCGACGGCCCTGACCGTGGACACCGCACTCAAGCAGGACTCCCGCGGCCTCGGCTGACCCGCGGCCGCGGACCTGGCAGTGCCCCCGGACCGTCCGCGTCCGGGGGCACCGCCGGGCCGTACCCGGCCTCAGGCCGCGTCGCCCTTGTCCTGCGGCGGGCCCAGTCTGCTGAACACCGCTGCCAGGATCACCGCGGCCAGCGCCCCGGCGGCGACCCCGCTGCCGAAGACCGTGCGGGCCCACACCGGCAGCCCGGCGTACATCTCGGGCGCGAAGACCGGCAGCAGTCCGACGCAGAGCGCCAGCGCCACCACGATGCCGTTGGTCCCGTGCGAGAGGTTCTCGCGGCTGAGCATCCCGAACCCCATCGTCGCGATCACCGCGTAGATGATCAGGCCCGCGGCCCCGACCACCGGCTCGGGGATGGCGGCCAGCAGCCGGGTGAGCGGAGTGATCAGCCCGCACGCGATCAGCAGCACCCCGGCGCCCGCCGTGACGAACCTGCTGCGCACCCGGGTCAGCTGAACGATGCCGATGTTCTCGGCGCTCGTCACCATCAGCGACGTACCGAAGACTCCGGCACCCAGCGAGGCCACCGCGTCGGCGCGGGAGATGCGCGGTACGTCGCGTGCCGCGTCCGGCGTACGCCCCACGGCCTCACTGTTCAGCACCGTCTGCCCGGTCGCCTCCGCCAGCGAGGCGAGGGCGAAGACCAGCAGCGGGACGGCGGCCAGCAGATCGAAGTGCGGTGTGCCGTACGGGAACGGGTCCGGGAGCGCGAAGGCGGCGCCCTGCGCCATGTGGAACGTCGTGCCGCTGACGGCCGCGACGACCGTGCCGCCCACGAGCCCGAACAGCACCGACATCTGCCGCCAGACACCCCGCATCAGCAGGAAGAACAGCGCGGTGATGCCCAGCGTGGCGAAGCCGAGCCCCGGCCCCGACGCGATCATCGGCGAGGTGATCTTGATCATGTTGATCCCGATCAGGACCACGGTCGTCCCCATCACCAGGGGCGGGAAGTACCGCACCAGGCGCCCGTAGAACGGCAGCACGAGCAGCAGGAAGACCGAGGCGATCAGTACCGAGCCCGACGCGGTGGCGGGACCGTGCTCCTTGGCCACCTGGAGGAAGATCGCCACCGCCGCACCGCCCGGCAGCATCAGGAACGGCAGCCGGGCGCCGATCCGCAGCGCCTTGACCCCCAGCGACTGGAGCAGCGCGCCGATGCCGCACAGCACCAGCGTCGCGCTGAGCAGGGACGCGGTCTGGGAGGCGGACAGCGACAGGGTGGTGGCGATCAGGATCACCGAGGAGACCGGGGCGGCGACCCCGGCGAGCAGATGCTGGAAGGCCAGCGGTGCCAGCCTCGGCAGGGGAAGCCGCTCGTCGACCGGGGCGACGGGGGAAACGGCTTCGGCGGTGGGCACGACGGCATCGGCGGCGGGGGAGCCGTCGTCGGCGGCACGCGCCGCGGTGCCGGTTTCGGGGACGGGGGAAGCCATGGTCCGGGCTCAGCCCTTCGGGACGTCGAGCCAGGGGAGCTCCTGGGCCGAGTAGCGGTAGGAGCGGAACACGGCGTTGGGCTCGGAGGGGAACAGCTTGCGCACTTCTTCTTCCTGGTAGCCGCCGAAGAACGGCACGATGTACTCCCAGCACAGATAGCCGTCCGGGGTCACCTCGAAGAGGCGGCCCGCGGGGGAGTCCGTCACGAGCGTGTTGCCGTTGGGCAGGCGCTGGGCACTGCCCATGAACGGGGCGAAGAACGACTCGCGCGCCGGGTCGTGGTACTCCCAGACAATGGTGCCACTGGCCCGCTCGATCTCGATGACCCGGCTGAACGGCACGTCCCACCGGGGCCGGAAGACGCCGTTGTCGAAGACCAGGAAGTTGCCGTTCTCCAGCTCCGTCGGGCAGTGCTGCTGCGATACGGTTCCGGGCTCGCTGCGCCAGATGATCTCGCCGGTCTCCCGGCTGATGACCACGACGGCCGAGACGGAGCGGAAGCTGGCCAGGATGTTGCCGTCGCTGGTCGGCAGCACGCTGTTGATCAGCGGGTAGTGCTCGCGGGAGTAGTCCGGGTGCAGCGGGAACTCTTCGCGGTCCAGGTGCTCGGAGACCTTCCACTCCCACACCGTGCGGCCCTCGGCGTCCACCTCGACGATGGTGTCCGCCCACACCGTGCCGTCCGGTTCGGAGCCGGTCACGCCGCCCCGTACGGAGTCGGCCGCCGCACCGGTCAGCGGTTCCAGGGCGCTGTACAGGAGCCGGCCGTCGCCGTAGTGGTACGCGTCGTGGTGCTGGTAGCGGTCACGGTGCTCGCGGACCACGGTGCCGTCCGGGGTGATCTCCTGCATGATCCCGCCGCGGTACTTGTGCCACATCGGGAAGAGCGCCGGCTCGTCGGGCAGGACCCCGCTGTAGGCGAGGTTGCCGTTGGGCAGGATCCGGGCGTGCCGCCCCGGACGGTAGGGGAGGTTCCACTGGTGGACCACCTCGCCGCGCAGGTCGATGAGGTAGACCTCGCCGCTGCCGGTCAGCGGGGCGAACAGGGTGTAGCCGCCGGAGCTGGCCTCTTCGTCCAGGGCTATGAGCCCGGTACCGCGGCGCCGACGCTGATTCTGGTCCACGAGGGGCATGGATCGATCCTCCGGTTAACTTTTTTAGGTGGTGCTTAAAATGTTAACCGGCCCGGTAGGCTGATTTCCGCCCCGCCGGCTGTGGTGTGCGGCACGCGGGACACGGAGTGAGTAGTGACATGAGCGAGGCGGACACCCCACAGGTCGGCCCCGGAATCCGCCGACGGCGCCGTGCCCTGGAGCTGACCCTCGCGGAGGTCGCCCGGCGGGCCGGACTGTCGGTGCCCTTCCTCAGCCAGATCGAGAACGGCCGCTCCCGGCCGAGCATGGCTTCCCTGCAGCGGATCGCCGACGCTCTCGACACCACGGCGGTACAGCTGCTGTCGACGGCGGAGGCGCCGCGCCCCGTCGACGTCGTGCGCGGCGCCTCCGCCTCGGTGCGGGAGGCGGGTGCCGAGGGCGAGGCCGACGGCCGGATGCGCCCGCTCGTCCGGGGGCATCAGCGCCTGCACGCGCTGGAGTTCACCGGCGCCCACGACTGGGGCCGCGAGTTCCGGCACCGTAACGACGAGATCCTGTACGTCGCCGACGGTGCCGCGGAGGTCGAGGCGGACGGCAACTTCTACCGGCTGGAACGGGGCGACACGCTCTACTGCGCGGGCGGCCTCGTCCACCGGTGGCGGCCCATCGCCCCGGACACCCGGGTCCTCGTCGTCGGCATCGCCGACCATGTCCAGGCGACCGATGAACAGGGCGGCTGAGCGGCAGGGCGGCTGACCGCCGGGGTGACTGACCGCCGGGGTGGCCGGGAGGAGGGCTCGGCATATCTTTTACAGGTGTAATACCTGTTAACGTATATGGGTGAGTGATACACCTGTGCGATCCCGGCAGCCCTCCGTCCGCAGACTCCCGCTGGCCGGTGCGCTCCGCCTCGCCCGCCCCTCGGACACCTGGTTCAAGCCGGCGCTGAGCGTCGTCGTCGCCTCCGCCGTACCGAACCTGCTGCTCTTCGCCGTCGACCGGCTGGACCTCGTGATGTACACGATGGCCGGTTCGCTGTGCGCGCTGTACGGCCACAGCCTGCCGTACGCCCGGCGTGCCGGAACCGTGGCGCGCGTCGTGCTCGGCATGCTCGCCGGCCTCGCGATATCGCTGCTCACCGCCTCGCTCACCGGCTCGACCGCCGTCCTGATCGCGGTCGCCGCACTCCTGGCCGCTGCCCAGAAGACGCTCTGCGACGCGACCCGGATCGGCCCGCCCGGCCATGTCATCTTCACCTTCGTCACCTCCGCCGCGCTGTTCGCACCGCAGCACCTCGGACAGATCCCCGGTCACCTCGCCCTGACCCTGGCCGCGGGTGCCGTCTCCTGGCTGGTCTCCGTCGGACCCGCGCTGATCCGCCGCGAGGGCCCCGAGCGCCGGGCCACCGCCCGTGCGCTCGACGCGGCGGCGGCCTGTGCCGCCGACCCCGGCCCCCGTACCCGGCACGCCGCGGCCGCCGCCGTGCACATGGCCTGGCAGTCCCTGCTCACCACGGGCCGCCCCACCCCCGTACGACAGGCCCTGGAGCGGCTCGTCGTGCACGCCGAAGCGGCCCTCGCCGGCTCGGGACTCACCGGCGGCACCGGCGCCGCCCCGCCCGAGCGGCTGCGCGCCTGGGCCGCCGCGACCCGCGCCCGCGGCCCGGTCCCCACCCCGCCGACCGCCCCCGGCACCGCGGACGAACTCTTCGGGATCGAGGCGGAACGGGCCGAGCTGCGGCGCGCCGGCAGCCGCCGGGACGCCCGTCGCACCCTGCTGCGCGCCCTCGCCCCCGGCTCCCCGCTGCTGCCCGTCGCCGCCCGTACGCTGATCGGCTGCGCGCTCGCCGGATATCTCTGCGCCGCCCTCGGCGTCGGACGCCCCTACTGGGCGATCGTCACCGCCGCCTCCCTCTACCAGGCCAATGTCACCCTGTCCTGGAACCGGACCCTCCAGCGCACCCTCGGCAACCTCCTCGGCGTACTGGTCTTCGCCGCGGTCCTCCCCCTCACCCGGACCGGTCCGCTCGCCCTCATCGCCTGTGTCCTGTTCTTCAGCTTCGCCGCGGAAGCCCTGATCACCCGCAACTACTGGCTCGGCTCCGTCGCCGTCACCCCGATGGCCCTGCTGGTCCTGGAGTTCGGCGGCACCCACCCGGCCGGAGAACTCATCGGCGACCGGGTACTGGACACCCTCGTCGGCGCCTCCGTGGGCTTCCTCGCCGCGATGCTCGTCACCAACCGACGGGCCGCCGGGCGCGTCGAGAAGGCTCTCGCCGCCACCGGCACCGCCCGCGCCCACGCCGTACGCGCCCTCGCCGACCCCGCTTCCGGCCCCGCCTCCCTGGACCGGGCGCGCCGCCGCCTGACCGGGTCACTCGTCGAACTCCGCGAGGCCGGGGACACCGCGGCCGGCGAGTGGTGGCAGCGCGCGCTGCCCGAGCAGGAGCTCCTCGCGGCCGAGCGGGCCGGACACCGTACGCTCGCCGCGACAGCACAACGGCGGGGGCTGATCGCCCTCGCCCCGGAGAACGGAGCGGTGTGACCGACGACATCGTTGCCTCGGTGGTACGGCAGTGGCAGGCCGTCAACCCCGAGCTCGACACCGGACCGATGGAAGTCATCGGCCGCATCAACCGCTGCGCCGCGCTCCTCCAGCAGGCGGAGGACGCCCCGCTGCGCGCCGCCGGACTGACCCGCGCCGAGTTCGACCTGCTCGGAGCCGTACGCCGCAACGACCGGGAGTTGACCCCCGGTGAACTGGCCCGTGAGACCTTCTCCTCCGGCGCCGCCGTCACCAAACGGCTCCGGGCCCTCCAGGAGCGCGGACTCATCGACCGCCGGGGCGACGACCGCGACCGCAGGGTCGCCCATGTCCGTCTCACCGAGGAGGGCCTCGGTCTGGTCGACCGGCTGCTGCCCGAGCAGCTCGCGTACGAACGCGCGGTGCTCTCCGGCCTCGACGACCGGACCCGGGGCCTGCTCAGCACCCAGCTCGGTGAGTTGCTGGTGCAGTTGGAGGGACGTATCGGCGGAGCCCGGCGCTGACAGCGGGGCGCCCGGCCGGGTGCCCCGGCCATCGCCCTGCTCCCGGGGTCAGAGGCCGTGCCCGGATCTCAGCAGCGCGGCCGACTGCCGCAGCAGCCCCGCCCGTTCGGCCAGGGCGCTGTCCCCGGAACGGTCGGCGGGGGCCGATGCCACCAGGGCGAGGCGGTCGCGCCAGCTGGACCCGGCCAGTGGCACCGCGACGGTGTACATCCCCGGGACCGGCTCACTCCGGCTCAGCGCGTGCCCGGCCGCACGGATCTCGTCCAACTCGGCCAGCAGAGCCGTGCGGGAGGCCGGGGTGTGCGGGGCGGCCCGCTCCAACTCCTCGTACGGATACAGGGCGCACACCTGATCCGTCGTCATCCGGGAGAGCAGCATCCTGCCGCCGGAGGTGGCGTGCGCGGGGTGGGTGCGTCCCCTCTCCAGCATCACCCGCACCGGGTGGGAGGACTCCCTGCCGTCGGTGACGATGATCTGGTCACCCATCAGCGCGACGCTCTGTACCGTCTCACCGGTCCGTCGTGCCGCGTCCTCCAGCACGGCCGCGAGCTGCTCCCGGACCGCCGCGCCGAAGCCCGCGGGGCGGCCGAGCCGCACCAGCTCCGGGCCCGCCGAGTAGCCGCGGCCCGAGGTGTCCCGGACGGCGAAACCCCGGCCTTCCAGGGTGCTGAGCACCCGGTGCGCGGTGGACCTGCCGACGCCCAGCCGTTCGGCGGCCCCGGTGACGGTGAGGGTGTCATGGGTGAGGAACAGCCGCATCAGCCGCAGACCCGTGTCCAGCGATTCGATGGTGTAGTCGCGTGCCGCCGTCATGCCGCTCCCGTTCGCCCCGTACGTGCGGCCGGCCCGTGTGCGACGCGGGCTCGGGCCGTTGTGGGCACGCGAGTTCGCGGCCCCGTGCGTCGTCCTCGTCCGGCCGTGACCGGCGGCCCGCACGGGCGACCGAGCGGTTCGTCACCACGGACATTTTGACGTCCACCCTTCCGGCGGTCACTAATCTGCTCCTTTCGATCCGGTTCGCTCACATGTGCCCCTGTCCTGCTCTGCGGTACGTGATGGGTCTCCTGGACCTGAATCGGCATCAGCATGCCGCTGCTGTCCTTCTGTGCGGTACGGGCGGGGTAAATTTCGGCCACCTCCCCCCTGTCGTCACTCCCTGCGCACGTGCGACGGCGCAGAGTGCAAAAACTGGTGAGTGTATTACTGCCGGAGTCCTCGCGCAGAGGGTTGGGTGAATATGCCGAAGCACTGTTCTGATCTGGCTAAGCTCACGCGCAGTGAAGTCGAGTTGATACGAATTCGAGCACTTGTTCATGAGTATCCGCAGTATCCGCACACGCATGCATACATCCCGGAATCAACCGCCAGAGGGTTTAGATGGTCCGTGTTGAATCACCGCCGACCGACCGAGAAATTCCCGTTGTCCGCGTAGTCCTGTTGCCCGTGGTGCTGCTCGCCGGCGCCACTGCCGCCGGTGCGGCGCTGGTGACCGAGATCGCGCGGATACCAGTCGCCGTGTGCGGCGCGATCGCCACCATCGTGGTCTCCGCGCTCGCCGTCGCGCTGAACCGCCGCCGACGCGCGATGAGCGTCCAGCGGGCCGAGTACGAACAGCGCATCGCCTACCTGGAACACCGCATTCACTCGCACGACGCCGAGACGGTGCGGCTCACCAAGGAGGTCATGCCTGCCGCGATCCGACAGCTGCGCGTGGGCAATTCACCCGAAGAGGTGATGCGCGACGTCTTCGACGCGGACGCGGCCAACCGGCACCTGCCCAAGGCGCTGCGCGAGCAGGTCTTCCAGGTCCTCGACATCATCGACGGCGAAGAGGCGCGGCGTGACTCCGCGCAGCGCGCCTTCGTCGCCGTCGCCCGGCGGGTCCAGGCCATCGTGAACCGTCAGGCGAGCGAACTGCGCGAGATGGAGGACCACTACGGGCGCAATCCCGAGGTCTTCGACGACCTGCTCCGCATCGACCACGGCACCGCGCTGATCGGCCGGCTCGCCGACTCGATCTCCGTACTCGGCGGAGCCCGGCCCAGCCGCCAGTGGCCCAAGCCGGTACCGCTGTTCAGCGTGTTGCGCGGCGCGATGTCCCGCATCCTGGAGTACCCGCGCATCGAGCTGCACTCGATCTCCAAGATCGCCATCGTGGGGACCGCGGTCGAGCCGCTCATCCACGCCTGCGCCGAACTCCTCGACAACGCGACCCGCTACTCGCCCCCGCAGACCAAGGTGCACGTCACCGCGGTCGAGGTGCAGACCGGCATCGCCATCGAGATCGAGGACGGCGGTGTCAGCCTCAGCGAGGAGGCCCGCGCCCGCGCCGAGAACATGCTGGCGCAGGCCCAGGCCGGCATCAACATGAACGACCTCGGGGAGTCCCCGCGCCTGGGCATGGCCGTCGTCGGCCGCCTCTCCCGCATGTACCAACTCCAGGTGTCGCTGCGCCAGTCGGCGTACGGCGGGGTCCGTGCCGTGCTGATCGTCCCGCGCGACATGATCACCACCGGTCCGGCACCCGGCATCGCCCACGGCATCGGTGCCACCTCGCGGCCCAACAGCTCGCTGGACATGACACAGCTCCAGCACGTCGTGCCGCCGCCCGGCAAGCGCAAGCCGAAGCCCCCGTCCACCGGCCTGCCGCCCTCCGTGGTCGCGGGTCTCCCCGAGGGCTCGGTGTCCGGACCCTCGCCGCATCCGACCGCCACGCCAACGGCCATGGAGGACGACGGCCCGATCGTGACCGAGTGGACCGAGGGCGGTCTTCCGCAGCGCCGCAGCAGGGGCCGTGCCCCGCTCGGCTCGCACAACCTCCCGCCGCAGCAGCCCGTACAGCCCGTCGTCGACTCCGCGAACGGCGGGCACGGCGGCCGGTGGGGTGCGGCGGGCGATGAGGAGGGCGGGCCCGCCAGGGGCGAGGAGAAGCCCCCCGGCCTTTGGCTGGAGGCCTTCACCAAGGCCGTCAACGGCGTGCCGCAGGAACCCAGGAACGGCGAGGACTCTGACGATGCGTGGGACAAGGGAGACCTGAAGTGATCCAGCAGCGCGGGAACATGGACTGGATGCTCAAGGAACTGGCCGACGACGTACCCAGCATCCACCAGATCGTGGTGCTCTCGTCGGACGGTCTGCGCATCGCCATGCACGGGGGAGACCCCGACGTCGCCGACCGCCTCGCGGCGGCCTGCGCCGGACTGCAGAGCCTGGCCGCGGCGGTCGCCACCGAAATCCCTTACAGCGACGGGCTGATGAAGCTCGTCGTCATCGAAGTCACCGGCGGGTTCTTCTACCTGATGGCGGCCGGGACCGGCGCGTATCTCGCGGTCCTGGCCGGTCAGACCATCGACGCAGGGATGGTCGGCGCCCGCATGCGTGATCTCGTCGTCCGGATCGGTGCCCATCTGACCAGTCCGCCGCGCCACGACAGGCAGTCCGGATGAATGCTCCCCGACGAGAACGCCGCAAGGCCGATCCGGCGCTGAGCGATCCGGAACGGCTGTATGTGATCACCGGCGAACTCGACGGCGACGGGCGGGCCTCGCTCGACCTGGTCACCATGGTCGTGGCGCACGCCGAGCCCACGCCGACGTGCCAGCCCGAGCAGGCCGCGATCCTGCGGATCTGCCGGGCACCCTTATCCGTCGCCGAGATCTCGGCCTACCTCAGCCTGCCGTTCAGCGTGGTCACTTCGCTCCTGACGGATCTGCTCGCGACCGAACTCATCGAGTCGCGCGCCCCTCTCGTCCGAGCCACTCTGCCCGACAGGTCCCTTCTCGAAGCGGTGATGCATGGACTTCAGAAACTCTGACACGATCACCGGACCCCGCAGCGAGGACGTCCTTCCCACCACGGCCAACGCCGCGGTGAAGGTCGTGATCGTCGGCGGGTTCGGGGTCGGCAAGACCACCATGGTCGGCTCGGTGAGCGAGATCCGGCCGCTGACGACCGAAGAGACCATGACCGAGGCCGGGGTCGGCGTCGACAACAACGTCGGTGTGGAGAGCAAGACCGCCACCACCGTCGCCATGGACTTCGGCCGGATCAGTCTCAGCGAGGAACTGATCCTCTATCTGTTCGGCACCCCGGGCCAGGAACGCTTCTGGTTCCTGTGGAACGGACTCTTCGAAGGGGCCCTCGGCGCCGTCGTCCTCATCGACACCAGGCGGCTCCAGGTCAGCTTCGACGTGATCGGCCGGCTGGAGGAGCGCGGTGTCCCGTTCGTCGTCGCCGTGAACACCTTCCCCGACGCACCGCACCATCCGGTCGAGGCCCTGCGCAGAGCGCTCGACCTGGCGGACGAGATCCCGATGATCGACTGCGACGCCCGGACGCGGACATCCAGCCGCGATGTGCTGATGACTCTGATGCGTTACCTGCACAGCCTGGCCGTCCCCCTCACCTGAGGACCTCGGCCGCGGACTCCTGCCGACGG
Organism: Streptomyces sp. NBC_01237; assembly: GCF_035917275.1. Lineage (NCBI taxonomy): Bacteria > Bacillati > Actinomycetota > Actinomycetes > Kitasatosporales > Streptomycetaceae > Streptomyces > Streptomyces sp. NBC_01237. The sequence goes on from NZ_CP108508.1 coordinate 7,626,537, forward strand.
CACCGCCCCTGGGCTACGCCCACGGACAACGCCCACGGAGACCACCCGCGGAGGCCACCCGCGGACTTCGTCCGTCGGCACCGGGTCCGCTGACTGTTCACCCGACGCACCAACTGAAGACAAAGGCGCGCGCACACCCCTGCGCGCGCCTTTGTCCCGCGCGGCACCACCCCGTGCGCCGATCGGTCGGCGCGCCCCTCGTCCGCGCCCCTTGCCCGATCCTTGGAATCCTGATCCTGGAGCGACTGTGACCATCCCCTTCCACGACGAACCCGGAGCGGCTTCCGGACCGGTCCCGCCTCCCGAATGCCCCGCCCACGGCGTCGGAGTCGGACCTGGCGGGCTGCGTCGGTTCTACGGACCCGAGGCGGAGAACGACCCCGCCGGTCTCTACGACAAGCTGCGTGCCGAACACGGCTCGGTCGCCCCGGTGCTGCTGCACGGGGACGTACCCGCCTGGCTCGTCCTCGGGCACAGCGAGAACCTGCACCTGACCCGGACACCCTCCCAGTTCTCCCGGGACTCCCGGCGCTGGCGGGCCCTGCAGGACGGCAGCGTCGCCCCGGACCACCCGCTGGCCCCGATCTTCACCTGGCAGCCGGTCTGCGTGTTCGCCGACGGAGCCACCCATGAACGTCAGCGCGGCGCGGTCACCGACAGCATGGAGCGCATCGACACCCGTGGGGTGCGCCGCCACATCAACCGGTTCAGCAACCGGCTCGTCAACGACTTCTGCGAGAAGGGCACCGCCGACCTGGTCGGCCAGTTCGCCGAGCATCTGCCGATGATGGTGGTGTGTGCGATCTTCGGCATGCCGGAGGAGTACGACGACGCCCTGGTGCAGGCGGCACGCGACATGATCCGGGGCACCGAGACCGCCGTCGCGAGCAACGCCCATGTCGTCGCCGCGCTGACCCGGCTCGTCGAAGGGCGCCGCGCCGCCCCCGCTCCGGACCTCGCCAGCTGGCTCCTTGAGCATCCGGCCTCGCTGACGGATGTCGAGGTCGTCGAGCACCTGCGGCTGATCCTCATCGCCGCCTACGAGTCGACGGCCAATCTGATGGCCAACGTGCTGCGGATGGTCCTCACCGACCCGCGCTTCCGCGCCCGTCTCAGCGGCGGCCACATGACGGTGCCGGAGGCCGTGGAACAGACGCTGTGGGACGAGCCGCCGTTCACCGCGGTCTTCGGCCGCTGGGCGGTCGGCGACACCGAACTCGGCGGCCAGCAGATCAAGGCGGGTGACGCCCTGCTCGTCGGCATCGCCGCGGCCAACACCGACCCGAGGGTACGGCCGGACCTCGCCGCCAACATGGAGGGCAACCGCTCGCATCTCGCCTTCAGCGGCGGCCCGCACGAATGCCCCGGCCAGGACATCGGCCGTGCCATCGCCGATGTCGGCGTCGACGCCCTGCTGATGCGCCTGCCGGACCTGGAACTCGGCGTCGAGGAGAGCGAACTGCGCTGGGTGGGCAACATCATGTCGCGGCACCTGGTGGAGCTGCCCGCCACGTTCGCGCCGAGCCCGCAGCAGGCGGTGGACTCCGATCCGCTGTCGATGATGGCCCGCTCCCGGCCGGCCGTCGACTGGGAGGTCTCCTCCCCGTCACGCCCCGTCCCCGCGCCGGCGTCCAGCGCGGTGGGGACGCCGCCCGCCCATGCTCCGGGAGCGGTGCCCTACCCGGATCCGGTGATGGCGCCGGAGCCGGAGCCGACGGCGGTCCGGCCGGTCGTGCCCGCAGTCGCTCCGCCGGTCGATCCGGTGCCCGCTCCGCCGTCCGTTCCGACGGGCGGCCCGACGGCAGACCCGGCGGCCGTCCGGGAGAGCGACGATCCGGCGGGCGGTGACCCGGCCGGTACCGCCGCGATTCCGCAACAACGTGGCCCGGGGGCGCCGGCCCGACTGTGGCGGGCGGTGTCGCGCTGGTGGTACGGCAGCTGAAGCCCCGTTGACGCCCGTCGCACGACGCCACCGGGGGCCCCGGACCCGCGCGGTCCGGGGCCACCCGGCAGGGGGAGAACTCCGGATACACCCGGCTGCGCCCGGTTCGGCTCCGGCTGTACCCGGCTGCGCCCGCTCAGCTCAGGTCGCACCGCAGGTCGTCGGGGTCGACGGTGCGGCTCATGACCTCCATGCCCGCGTCGTTGGGGTGGAGATGGTCACCGCTGTCGAAGGCGGGCAGCATCCGGGCGGGAGCCGACGGGTCCCTGGTCGCCGCGTCGAAGTCGGCGACCGCGTCGAAGGCTCCGCTGTCGCGGATGAACGCGTTCACCGCCTGCCGGACCTGCTCACCGCCCGTGTTCCAGTCGCGCCAGCCCTCGTACGGCATGACGGTCGCCCCGACCACACAGACACCCGCCGCGTGCGAACGCGCGATGATCTCCCGGTATCCCGCGATCATTTGGCCGGCGGTGGGGGCCGGGACGGACTTGATGTCGTTGACCCCCTCCAGCAGAATCACCGTCTCCAGCCCGCGCTGCGACAGGACGTCCCGGTCGAGCCGCTTCAGGGCGCTCTGCCCGGCGCCGTCGCTGAGCACCTTGTTGCCGGAGATGCCCTCATTGGCGACACCCTTGACGCGCGTGCTCCGGTCGACGGCGAGCCGTCCCGCCAGCAGGTCGGGCCAGCGGCGGTTGGTGTCCTGCGTCGAACTCGACCCGTCCGTGATCGAGTCGCCCAGCGCCGCCACCGCACCCGTGCCGAGGCGGGCGCCCACCACGACGGCGTCGAGATAGAACCAGGACGAGATCCGCTGCGTGAACGCGTCGGCCGACTCCTGCGCCGTGTGATCACCGACGGGCGCGACATACGAGGTCTGGAGCGCCATCCGGTGACCGGACGCGATAGTTCCGGACGTCCGTACGTAGATGCTGACCGCGAGGTCCGATCCCGGCCGGACGGTGCCGGGCAGCGCGTCGCTGTACACGGAACCGCCCGCCGGTACGGTGACGGACGGCGAACCCCCGAACGACAGGGCCCGGTTGGTGCCGGGGACCACCGTGGCGCCGGTCGCCCGCTCTCCGGCGTACGCCCGTCCGAAGGTGACGGGCTGATCGCCGAAGGCGTTGGACAGACGGATCCGCAGGCCCTGGCCGCCGGTGCTCGTGCGCACGACGAGGCGGTAGGTGCGGTCCTGGGTGGGAGCGACCTGACGGTCGGCGCTCGCGGCCCAGGTGACCACCTGGGAAGTGGCACGACCGGTACCGGTGGTACTCGCGGTATCGGCGGCGCCGTCGGCGCTGTCGGCCGATGACACGGCTGCCGCGGTCAGCACGCTGCCCAGCGCCACGGCTGCGGCGAGCGTGGTGAGCGAGGCGCGCCGTCGCCAACGGCGTCCGTCCGGTGGAGTGTCGATGTTCATGGGTGCTGATTCCTCCCCTTGCGGTGCGGGGCCGTCCTGCCCCGGCGCACGTCCTGCGCCGGGATCAGGATTTTCATGGGCATGCCAGGTGGCGCACGGAAGGCATTGACCCTCCTGGTGGTAAGCGCTGTCTACGCCGTGTGTGCGTAATGGCCCGCGTACGCCCATGATTCGGCCGAACCCCGCCGCTGCCCCGCCACGGCGCGCAGGGGGCACCCCGCCGACCGGCGCGCACCGTGGATTCGTCCGGCCACCCCCGTACCATCGAGCAGCGTGAAGCTGACAATTCTTGGCGGTGGCGGATTCCGGGTGCCTCTCGTGTACGGGGCTCTGCTCGGCGATCATGCCGAGGGCCGCGTTTCCCGGGTGACCCTGTACGACACGGACGCCGACCGGCTCACGGCCGTCGCCCGGGTGCTCGACGAACAGTCCGCGGGGGTCCCGGACGCCCCCGCCGTCGTGGCCACCACCGAACTCGACGAAGCCCTGCGCGGCGCCGACTTCATCTTCTCGGCGATCCGTGTCGGCGGACTCGAAGGACGCGCTGCCGACGAACGGGTGGCCCTCGATGAGGGTGTGCTCGGCCAGGAGACCGTCGGTGCGGGCGGTATCGCGTACGGACTGCGCACCGTGCCCGTCGCGGTCGGCCTCGCCCGGCGCATCGCCCGGCTCGCCCCGCACGCCTGGGTCATCAACTTCACCAACCCCGCGGGCCTGGTCACCGAGGCCATGTCCCGCCACCTCGGCGACCGGGTCATCGGCATCTGCGACTCCCCGGTGGGGCTCGGCCGACGGATCGCCCGGGTGCTCGGCGCCGACCCGGACCGGGCCTGGGTCGACTACGCCGGACTCAATCACCTCGGCTGGGTCCGGGGCCTGTACGTCGACGGCCGTGACGAGCTGCCCCGGCTGCTCGCCGACCCGGCACTGCTCGGCTCCTTCGAGGAGGGCAGGCTCTTCGGCGCCGAACTGCTCCGGTCGCTGGGTGCGATCCCCAACGAGTATCTGCACTACTACTACTTCAACCGGGAGGCGGTCCGCGCCTACCAGGAGGCGGAGCAGACCCGGGGCGCCTTCCTGCGCGAGCAGCAGCAGGGTTTCTACGCCCGGATGCAGCAGCCGGACGCCCCGGCGTGGACCACCTGGGACCGGACGCGCGCCGAGCGGGAAGCCACGTACATGTCGGAGAACCGGGACGTGGCCGGGGTCGGCGAGCGCGACGGGAGCGACCTGGAGTCCGGCGGTTACGAACAGGTCGCCCTGGCCCTGATGCGGGCCATCGCCCGCAACGAGCGGACCTCGCTGATCCTCAACGTCCGCAACCGCACCACCCTGTCGGTGCTCGACGCGGACGCCGTCATCGAGGTGCCCTGCCTCGTCGACGCGAACGGCGCCCACCCGGTCGCCGTCTCGCCCCTTCCGTACCACGCGGTCGGCCTCGTCACCTCGGTGAAGGCGGTCGAACGGGCGGTGCTCGACGCGGCCGCGAGCGGTTCACGCACCACAGCGACGCAGGCGTTCGCGCTGCACCCGCTGGTCGACTCCGTCGCGGTGGCCCGCCGGCTGCTCGACGGATACCTCCGTGCCCACCCGGGCCTCGCCTACCTCGACAAGCCGTAACCGGCCGTCGTCGGTCGGCCCGGTACGGTTCCGGCGCCGCTTCCCGGACGACGTCTCAGATGGCGTCCCGGGTGGGTTCCCGGGCCGCACGGGTGACCTTCCGTTCACGTCACGGGGTGTCGGCGGCCCGGAGTTCGGCGCTGACCAGGAGCTGGAGCTGAGCCTCCAGCCAGGCGGCGGAGCGGGCCGTCTCACCCGAGCGCTCGCCGCCGCCACTCCCGTCACCGGTGCTGTGGTCTCCGTCTCCGTCGGTGGTGGTGCCGGCGTTCAGGAAGGCGCGCAGCAGCGCCGCCGACCGGGTCAGTCCGGTCCGGGCCAGTGCGGTGGCCGCCTCGTCGATCCGGTCGCGCGCCGGGGCCGACAGATGGCGCAGGCCACTGTGGGCCACCGCCGCGAGGGCGGCGAGCGCCTCGTCCAGCGCGACGGCCAGCGGATCGGGCGAGGGCCGCACCACCGCGGCCAGGACCGCGGAGCCGTCGCCGGGGGTCAGATCGGGCACGGTCACCCCGGCCGGTGTCAGCACCGCGATCGGGTCGATCCGGATACCGCCGCCCGAGCGGTGCACCGCGCCGCTGATGAGTGTGGGCCCGCCCGACAACGCGTCGGCCAGGGCGTCCAGCGCCCCGGGACACTCCGGCCGGTAATCGGAACACACCAGGGCCGACGTGCCCGCCGCATCCCGCACCACCGCTTCGAGCCGCTGCTCGGCCGGGTCGTAACCGATGCTCTCCACCTCCGACAGCGCGATGACCCGCACCGTCTCCGCCTCGACACGCGGGCGGATCAGCCGGGGCGGCCTGCCCTCCCACGAGGCGGTCAGCGCCGCCAGATCGCGTACGAGCAGGGGTTCGGCGAGCTCCGTCCAGGCGCCGCCGACCGGAGTGATGCTGGTCGTGCCCAGCCGGCCGCGGGCGACCGTCAGGGCGCGGCTCGCCGTCCGTCGCACGCTTTCGCTGACCAGGCTGCCGGTGGCCAGCGCGGCCAGGCTCGTACCGAGGACACGCCGGGTGGAGAGCCGGGCCCCGGTGGTCCGCTCCCCGTCCGCCGCGGCCCACTCCTTGCGGAGTACGAGCACGGTGGCGGCGCCCGGATGCGCGAAGTACACCTCGGCGACGGAACTGTTCCCGACGGTACGTATCCGGCAGCCGAGGGAGATGAGCCGGACCCGGCGCAGGGGGGTGTCGCCCGCTTCCTGGGTGCCGAGAACGCCGGGGAGCGCCGCCGCCCGGCGCCGCGCATGGATCTCCGTGAGCAGTTCGGCGACCCGCTCGGGGCGGTATCGGGCGCTGCGGTCGGCGTACGCCGAGAGCTGGTCGGTCAGTTCGGCCACGGCACCGGCCGGCCAGTGCAGGGAACTCGCGGTCAGCGCCTCACCGGCACGGGTCAGCGCACCCCCGAGGACCGGGCTCGCGTGCGCCGCGCCCGACAGCAGCAGCTCGTCGGCCAGACCGGCGACCGTGTCCAGCCCGCGGCCCGCCGCGGCCCGGACGGTGGCACCGCCGCCCACCCGGACGGCGGACTCACCCGTCCGGTCCGCCTCGCGGAACGCCCACACGGCGAGGGTCACCACCTCGCCCTTCAGCATCGCGGCCGCGTCGGTCAGGGCATACGCGATCTCGCCGGGGATCGGGAAGCTCACCGTGCACGTGGGCAGTTCGACCCAGGGGCCGGGCCGTTGTGCCGTGGGGCGGTGGACGCGTGCACCGTAACCGCGTTCGAAGGTGCGACGGGCCGAGGCGAGTGCGCGGGCCCCGAAGGCGGCCGTCAGTACTGCGTCGTCCGCGGAACCGGGGGACCAGGCAAGGACGGGGGCCGGGACCGCACCCGCCCCTGTTCCCGCTCTCGGTTTTGGCGCCGCCCCCGTTGCCGACCCCGGCTCCGTCCCCGCTCCTGGTCCCGCGTCCGGTGCCTCGCCGGATGTGGGCGCGGCCGGTGGGTGCTCCGGCGGCGTGGCGGTGCGCTGGTAGGCGATCACCAGCGCGATGAGGTGGCGGCAGACACCGGGAGCCGCACAACTGCACGCACCGTTCTCCAGCCCCGCGCCGGGCGGCAGTGAGGTGGCCGTCCCGTCCCCGAAGCGGGCCCCCACGGTGGCGTCGGCATCGATGGTGACCGCCGGGACCGTCCCCGCGTCCAGCTCCTTCGTGGCGCGCTTGACCAGGCCGCGGTTGGCGAGGGCGGCGAGGGTGTCCGGGGTCAGGGCCAGCAGGTCGCGGCGGGTGGCGGCGCCCGCCCCGCCCGTACCCGGCAGGGCGTTCGTGAGGGCGGTCGTGTCGGTCATCGGCCCAGCCTCTCGGCGACGAACTCGGCCAGCCGCGCCGGTGTCATGGCACCGATGTGCGCCCCGGCCCCGGCCAGCCGGCCGGCCAGCTCGCGGTCGTAGTCGGGGGTCGCGTCCTCGTCGAGCGCCGCGAGCCCCAGCACGGTGGTGCCCTGCTCGGTGAGCGCACGCACCGAACGCACCAGCCGGACGGGGTCGCCCCCCTCGTAGAAGTCGGTGATCAGGGCGACGATCGTGCGGCGCGGATTCTCCACCAGGCCCGCCCCGTACGACACGGCGCGGGCGATGTCCGTGCCGCCGCCGAGCTGTACCCGCATCAACAGCTCCACCGGATCGGTCACATCGGAGGTCAGGTCGACGACATTGCTGTCGAAGGCCACGAGATGGGTCTTGAGGCCGGGGACCCCCCACAGACAGGCGGCGGTCACCGCGGAGTGGATCACCGAACCCGCCATCGAGCCCGACTGGTCCACCAGCAGGATCAGCTGCCACTGCGTCAGATGCCGCTGGGTACGGGAGTGGAAGTAGGCGCGCTCGATGAGGATGCGGCGTTCCTCGGGCTGGTAGTGCGCGAGATTGGCCCGCACCGTCTGCCGGAAGTCGAAGTCCCTCGCCAGCGGTACCCGGCTCGGTCTGCGGGAGCGGGTGCCGTGGAAGGACCGGCGGATCTCCGGTCGCAGCCGGGCGAGCAACTGCTCGACGACCGAGGCGACGATGCGCCGGGCGAGCAGCAGCACCTGCGGGTTCATCAGATGCTTCGTACGCAGCACCGCGCGCAGCAGGGTGGGGCTCGGCTCGACCCGCTCCAGCACCGCCGGGTCCGTGACGATCTCCTGGATGCCGTACCGCTCGACGGCGTCGCGCTCCAGGCGTTCGACGGTGTCCTTCGGGAAGAGCCGGTGGATGTCCTCCAGCCAGTCGATCGCGGTCACGGCCGAAGGCCCGTCGCCCGCGGTACGCCGGGTGGTGGATCCGGAGCGCCGGACACCGCGCCGTCCGAGGTCGGGATCCCGGCCGTAGAGCCAGTCCAGCGCGGCGTCCTGTGCGGCGGCCCCCTCGCCCAACGGCCCGGTACGGGTCTCGGCCGGGGACCCCAGCACCAGCCGCCAGCGTTCAAGTCCCGCGTCAGGAGCGCCAGGAGCGCCGGAAGTGCCAGAAGCACCAGGAGTGTCAGAAGCACTGGGAGCCACGGCAGTCACCGCAGTCGCAGCAACGCCGGGAACGCCGGAACGGTCGCTTCCCTCCGGCCCGTCCGGCCCATCATGCCCGTGGGCGGGCAGGGGTGCGGATGCGGTCATGGTGCGACTCCCAGTCCGTAACGGGCCAGCAAACGGGACACGTCCTCCTCCAGGGCGCCGGCCCGGACGGTCAGCAGCGGGTCGGCCGTGGTCCGCAGCAGCGAGCGTGCGGAGCCCCGTACTCCGCGGCGCTCCAGGAGCCGGGCCGCGATCCGCTCCCGCTCGCGGGGCGGGAAGTACGCGAACGCCTGGCGCAGGGCGGGCAGCCCGGACATGAAGTCCGCGTCGGGGAGGGCGCCGAGGAGATCGTCCAGCACCGCGATCAGCGACGCGGAACCGTCGGCCGGCACACCGGTCACCTCCTCGCGGGCCACCGCGAACAGCCCGGCCAGCCAGTCGCCGAGCGCGTCCGCACCGCCTGCCGCGACCGAGTGCACGGCGGGGCCCGGATCGTCGGGGACACCGGATTCCAGCGTGCGGTACAGGCCGAAGGCCGCGCCGCGCAGGTCGAGCGGCGCGGCCAGGTCGCGGCTGACCCGCAGGGCGATCCCGGTCACGGTCTCCCGTGCCACCGACAGCAGTCCGGGCGCGTGCAGCACCGCGTCCCGCACCGCGGCCACCGCCCGCAGCCGGGGGAAGTCCACGCCCGGAGCCCCGCGAGCCCCTTCGATCAGCCAGAGCAGCCGGACCGCGGCGCCGTCGATCACGGAGCCGAGGAGCGGGCCGCGGGCCACCCCGTACACCCGGTCGTGCCGCCACAGGCCGAGCGCCGTGGCAAGCACCTCACCGAGCGGGCCGGGCACCTTCAACCCGTCGACCCGGTCCGCCAGTTCGGTCAGGAGAGGTTCGGACAGGGCGCCCGCTCCGCACAGCACGGCGTCGAACAGGGCGCCCGCCAGCGTGTCCGCCCCCGCCTCGATCACGCGCGTGCGCTCGGTGAGCGAGGCCGCCGCGGCTTCCGCGAGACTCGCCCCGTACGCCCCGGCCTCGACGAGTGCGGCGTCCCGGCCCGGTGCCGGGGTGGACTCCCAGCGCTCGGTGAACACGGGGTCGATGCCGTGCTCGGGGCCCGCGGTCCGGGTGTGGCCGGGCACGCCGAGGACCCGCAGCCGGTGCAGGACCCGGCTGCGTTCCAGATCGCCGGCGTCCATGAGATCGAGGCTGTACGCCGTCTCCCGGGCGCCGTCCAGCCGCAGCCGGGCGAGCTGTGCCGCCACATCGTGCACCAGCGGGGGCGCCGGGGTGGCGGGATGCAGCCGTCCCGTACGGTCACCGCTGCACGCCGCCACCATCTCGACAACGGCGGGATGGGTGCCCGCCGCCAGCGCTCCCCTGGACGTCCAGGGGAGCGGGCCGTCCAGATCGTCCGTGATCAGCGCGCCCGCCAGGCCGTCCAGGACATCGATCCTCGCGGGACGGGGATGGCCGCGCAGCGCCGTGAGGCCCTGGGCCATGCTCCGGGCCGCGATCAGATCGGCGGTGGACACGACGTGCTTACGGGCCCGCAGCCGCTCGACGACGACACGCAGCAACCCGTCCGCCGCGGCTTCGGGGCCCGCCTCCCACACCTGTTGGTAGTAGCCGGGCGACGGCATGCCCGACTGATAGCCGGAGAAGGAGTCCAACTGGCGGAAGGAGTAGGGCACCAGGAAACTCCCGGCCTGCGCACCGGCAGGCGGAACGGGCACCTCCGGCCACCCGTCCGCGCCGACGGTCCACCCGCCCTCGGTGCCACCCGCCACCAGCGCGCGCAACGCCGGCTGGTGGAAGCCGCCGGTGACCACCAGTACCGGGCGGCCGCCGGACGCGGCGAGAGCCGACCGCACCCACGCGGCCATGTACCCCTCGCGCGCCCGGTCGCGGTCATCGGCCTCCGCGTCGCCGCGCACCAGGGCGAAGTAGGCGTCGAGCCGCTCCGCGAGCCCGTCGTCCGGTTCGACCTCGAAGAGCCGGTCCCACAGGGCGTCCGAGGAGTCCACCGCGAAGTGCTCGCACAGTCGCGCCGTGGCGTGCGCGTACCGGGCCTCCGCATCGGCGTACCGGTTTGAGCGGTCGGCGAACGCCGGGTGCCAGGCGGGCAGATCGATGAAGCGGACCTCGGCCCCGGCCGCCCGGCCCGCCCGCAGCGCGACCCACTCGGGGGAGTAGTCGCACAGCGGCGCCCAGGACGTGGCCGACCGGTCCTCGTCGCGGTAGTGGCTGAACACCGCGACCGGCAGGTCGTGCCCGAGCAGCAGTTCGTCCAGCCGGGTGTTCATCTCGGCCGGGCCCTCCACCAGCACATGGGCGGGCCGCAGGCGCTCGATGGTCCGCTCGACGAGCCGGGCGCAGGCCGGGGAGTGGTGGCGTACCCCCAGGAACACGGCGGACATCAGTCGGCCAGCAGATGACGCGCGTCGTACAGGGCCTGCCACTGCGGGCCCCGGCGACGCTGCACCTGCTGTTCGAGATAGCGGCGCAGCCGGGCCAGGTCCTCCGGACTGTCCTTCGCCGCCGTACCGGCCAGACAGGCCACGACATCGGCGGCGCTGCCCGGCTCACCGCGCAGGAACCAGCCGCGCACCCCCACCGCATGGGCCACCGAGACCGCCTCGGCCGTGCTCATCACCGCCGCGGGCCGGTCCGGGCCCGCGCCGCCCCTGGCGCCGCCGCCCGCCCGCAAGTCCCGGAACGTACCGACCAGGACCTCCAGCACATCCCGGTCCGGCGGCGGCTCCACCCCCGAACGCCGCAGCAGCGTGGCCACCTCGGCCTCGACCAGGGCCAGCTCGGTGTCCAGATCGGGGATCGGGAATACCGTCTCGAAGTTGAACCGCCGCTTGAGCGCCGCGCTCATCTCATTGACGCCCCGGTCCCGGGTGTTGGCGGTGGCGATGACATTGAACCCCTGACGGGCGAAGACCATGCCGTCGGCGCCCGGGAGTTCGGGAATGGCCACGACCCGCTCGGAGAGCAGCGAGAGCAGCGAGTCCTGGACCTCCAGCGGACAGCGGGTGATCTCCTCGAAGCGTACGATCCGGCCCTCCGCCATCCCGCGCAGCATCGGGGCCGGTACCAGCGACCGGGGCGAGGGGCCCTCGGCCACCAGCAGCGCGTAGTTCCAGCCGTACTTGATCTGGTCCTCGCTGGTGGCCGCGCCGCCCTGCACGGTGAGTGTCGAGACCCCGCTGACCGCCGCCGCGATCAGCTCGGACAGCAGGGACTTCGCCGTGCCCGGTTCGCCGACGAGCATCAGCCCGCGGCTGGTGGCGAGCGTCACCAGAGCCCGGTCGACCAGCGACGGATTGCCGACGAACTTGCGGCTGACGCCCGCGCTGTCGTCGCCGATGACGAACCGCCTGGCCGCCCGCAGGCTCAGCTCCCAGCCCGGTGGCCGCGGATCGCGGTCCGCGGCCCGCAGCGCCGCCAGCTCGTCCGCGTACCGCACCTCGGCCGGTGGCCGCTGCACGGCGGCCGGCCCGCCCTCCTCGACGGGGGAGCTCCCCCGTACCGACGCACCGCTCGCCTCGGCGGCACCGTCTCCCGGCACCACGGCCCCGTCCTCTTCCCTCGTCCGCACGCTCATGCCACGACACCCTCGGTCAGCTCCGCCAGGTCGGCGAGCAGTTCGGACACGACCACCGCACCGAGGCCGCCGAAACGCAGCGGGTGGGCGCGCCTCTCCCAGTGATCGGTGGGCTCGGTGTCGAGCCAGACCGTTTCGAGCTTCTGGTCCGGGAACATGTCGACGACTCCGACGGCGATGCCCTCGTACAGGCCGATCACCAGATAGCAGTCCTCGCCGAGCCGCTTGGAGATCCAGCGCTCCACGCCCGCGTCCTGCGGCACTCCGCGCTGCCAGCCGCGCCGCTCCAGTCCCAGCACCTTGCCTATCGGCACCGTGAGCCCCTCGAACCGGGGCAGCCGGTAGCCTCCGGCCTCCTCCTCCGTCAGCGCGTACACCGCCCGGCCGAGCTGCGGGAACGGCTGAAGGATCTCGTAGTCCGCGAACATCTCCGACCAGAGGGTCAGTTCGTCCCCCAGGTGCAGCGGGTGCGCGAGGCCGACCGTGGCCCCGTCGGGCAGGGCGAACACCTCGTCCTCGGCGTCGGCGAACGTACGGTCCTCCGCCACCCGGAACGGTGTCCGCACCCCGTCCAGCTCGCTCAGCCACACCAGCCGGCGTACCAGGTGCCGGAGCAGCGGATGGCCGACGAACAGCTCGCGGAACTCCTGAGCCGTCCAGGAACGGTCCGTCACCATGGCCGCTTCCAGCCGCCGCACCTGATCGGAGGCGACCGTGCGCACGTCCTTCTTCAGGGCCATGAACCGCTTGCGCTCCGCCGGGGCCAGCTCCGTGTCGTCCCGAGCGCCGGGCGTCGGCAGGTCCTTGCGCCGCTTGCCGTCGGCGTCCAGCACATACGGCCTCAGCTGCTCGTCGAAGCCGACCGTGAACGTCCGCGTGCCGTAGTCGATGACCGTCGAGCCGTTGTCGTCCAGCCCGAAGTCGGGCACCAGCCGGTCCGCGAGCTGCTCCCCGGTCAGCTCCAGTGCCGACGCCACCTCGGCGATCTTCTCCTGGGCCCGGACCTTCAGCCCCTTGAACTTCACCCGCTGCGAGATGCCGTTCAGATGCAGCAGCGCGACATCACTGCCGATGGCGGCGAGCACGTCGAGGCCCTCCACGGCCCGGTGGTGTGCGCCCTCTCCGGGCCAGGACCGGATGATCGGAGTCAATCGGCGCACCGTCCCGTCGTCGCCCAGGAGGCCCAGCGCATGCAGGGCCCAGGACTCCGCGGCCGGCAGATCGGCGTGCTGCCACTGCTGGAACAGGGCCCAGGCGAACTCCGCGAGCGAACCGGCGTCCGCGGTCTCCGTGAGCGCGGCGACACCCGCGTACGCCTCCCCGGGCCTGGACAGGGCCAGCATCATCACGGCGTCGCGCACCGACTGCTCGGGGAGCGCGCCACCGGTCCGGACCAGGATCTGCGGCAGCAGCACGGGCTCCGCCCACCCCGGTACGGCCGGCATCTTCGAGGGCAGGACGCGCTCCAGCGGATCGGTGGCGAGCAGCGCCTCGACGGCTTCCGCGGCCCGCGGACCGTACGACGCGGCGGCCTCGCGCACCACCTGGTCGCCGTGCACCGCGGCGATCTGGAGCAGGGCGTGCTCGGCGGAGCGCCGGGTGGCACCGGCCTTGCCGACCGCGTCGGGAACCAGCAGTGCGGCGGCCTCGGCTCCGTGCCGCGCGAACCAGGCGCGCGCCGTCGTCGCGGCGGACTTGAGCCGCACCGCCCAGTGGGCCATCTGCCGTGCGACGCGCACATCGAGGAACGGGAGCAGCAGCGGCGCGAGCTGACCGGGCTGGCGGGGTACGGCCCGCAGCAGCAACGGCAGGGCGGCGAGCCCGAAACGGGCGGTGATCGGCCTGAGCGTGTCCCCGGCGTCCCACAGGTCGGTCGGGTCCCAGGTGGCGAGGTGGGGTGCGACCAGTTCCTCGGGCCCGTGGATGTAGACCCAGGCGGGCTGGAGGCTGTCGGAGTCGAGGGTGTGACGCAGCTGCGTCATCTCCTTCTCCCAGTCGTGGATATTGTGCTCGCGGGTGTACCAGCTGGTGCATGCCGCCCACCGGTCCCGTTCGTCGGGCTGCCAGTGCACCGAGGGCTCGTGCACCGCTTCCAGTCCGGTCACGACGACCGTCCCGGCCTGGGTGCGCGGCCGGGACCACGGCGGCGACGTCAGCACGGCCGGCAGCGCGTGCAGGGGCGCGTCGGCGATCCGGTCCACGGGGTTGAGGAGTGGTTCGACGATCTCCGCGAGCTCGGGGGAGAAGGTCGGGAGCACGGTCGCCACCAGCTCACGGTGGGCGCCGATATGGCCGAGGAGCAGCTTCCGCGATGCCTTGGACGTCGGGCTGTCCGTGTCCCGCACGTCGGCGCCGAGCAGCCGCAGCGCCCGTACGGGATAGCGGCGCATCGCATCGAGGAAGGCGGCGCGCGAGTGCTTCTTGTCCGAGTGGTGCAGCAGGACGAGGAACGCCTCGTCGGTCGGGATCTCGATCAGCGCCTGGGCGACGAGCTTCTCCCCGTCCGCGTAGTAGTAGCCGGTGAGGGCCTCCGCGAGCAGCGGAGTGATGGCTGTGCCGATGCCTTCGGCGACTGTCGCGATCAGCGCGACGCTGTGGTCGAAGCCGGGCGGTTCGTCGAACAGCTCGATCTGGTCGACGGAGTTGAGCGAGCAGAACACCAGGGAGCGCAGGGTCAGGTCGTGCTCCGCGATCACCTGTGCGTCCGAGCACAGATCGGCGACCCAGCCGCTCTCGCTCGGTGCCAGATAGGCCGCGATGATCTTGCGTTGCGTGTCGGTGCGGCAGTCGGCGAGTGCCGCGACCGTCGCGCGGTAGGTCTCCTCGTCGGCCGCCGCGATCAGGACCCGCAAGCGGTCGAGCGCCGGGCGGCGCTCGCTGGACCAGTAGGTGTGCCGGGCGCCGCCGAGCGGCTGGAGCAGGGGCTTGTTCCGTTGGCGCCCGTTCTGGTTCCAGCGCGCGTCGATCTGGAAGAACTCCACCGCCGCGCGCGCGGCGAACGGCAGCCCGTGCCGGGCGACCCAGGTGTCCGCCCACGCCGAGTGCGACCCGGAGATCGTGACGATCGCGGCCACCGCGGCCGCGCCGACGGGGGACGGATCACCGGCGAGCTGCGAGCGCACCTTCTCGGCGAGGGCGGTATCGGTGCGCGGCGCGAGCAGGAACTCCTCGATCCACGCGGCCTCCTCGGCCACCCGTGCCTCGACCGCCTCCAGCACCTGGCGCCGGGGCTTCCCGGGCGGCCGCGGCACGCCGCCCCGACGGGGGTGGAGCACCCGCCGCCAGTTCGCGGGGAGTTCGAAGGTGTCCTCGTCGGGGAGGACACCCGCCGAAGACGCCGCCGGGACCGAAGACACCGAGGGGACCGTGGCGCCCGATGACGCCGAGGAAGCCGAAGATGCCGCCGGGACCGTTGAAGCCGGGGAAGCGGAAGGCGCCGAAGTCTCCGCAGAGTCCGCGACCGCCGCACCCACCTCGCGGTAGCCCTTGCGTTCCTTCTCCGCGATCGTCCTGCGGATCTGCTCCTCGGCGGCGTCCGCCGACGCGAACTCCTTCGTCTGCGTCCGGCCGTCGCTCCCGCAACGCCCGTACCGCACGGTGACCGTGGCACCCTCCGCGCCGGTCTCCCAGAACTTCGAAGCAGTGCCCTCGACATACTCCCAGCGCCGCACAGGAACGCCCCCTTCACACCCCGACAGCCCGCTCCGCCGCGGGCGTTTCGATCAGTGCTGCCACAGTAGGGCCGACCACTGACAACGCAGCGTGACAAGGGTGCCGACCGGGTCCGAACGGCACCGCGGGGCCGTCCGCGAGGGGGACTTCCGTCAGGGCGCGGACACGACGCTGGGCCGTCCGGCCGCGGCCCAGGACGGGGTCACGCCGGTCACCTGGCATGCCATCAGAAAAAGCGGAATGGGCGGGGTGTAGGGCGTGAGGCTGTCGGGGGCGTGAATGAGCCGGGGCCGCACGGCGGGGACGTACACCCCGGTCTCGTACGAAACCTGCTCGGGCCAGTCCAGGTCCAGATCCGAGCCCGCCGGAACGATCCACCACCACCGCTCGGCATCGGCGAAGACGCACCCGGTGCGCGGCAGGTGCGACATCAGCCGGAATCCGTACCGCGCGGGAACCCCCACCGCGTCACAGCCGAGGCTGGCCGACAGCGCGGGGGGCAGGGGAAGCCGTACCCGGCCCTCGCGGGTCTCGTCCCGGTCGGCGGAGTGCTGCGCTCCACGCAGCCGGGACATGGCGTTCCTCAGCATGGCTGCTCCGTGCCGTGCGGCAGTTCCGCCCAGACGATGCGCCCGGAGGCGTCCCCCGCGTCCTCGGACCCCCAGGCGCTGCTCATCGAGTCGACGAGCAGCAGGCCGCGCCCGTGCTCGTCGTCGGCCGTGCGGCGCAGGCGCGGGCCGCCCGGCTGGTGCCCCTGGTCCTGTACGGCTATGCGCAGCCGCCTGCCGAGACATCGGAGCTCGCACACCACACGGGCGCTCGCGGTGTGCACGATCGCGTTGGTCACCAGCTCCGAAACGATGAGGATCGCGGCGTCGTAGGTGTCACCGTCCAGCTTCCAGGCGTCGAGCCGGGCCCGGGTCAGCCGTCGCGCACCGGCTACCGACTCCGGTTGCGCGGGCAGCGCGAAGCAGTAACGGAGCGCTTCCGTCCCGGGGCTGAGGTCCATGAGCCGGGGGATGAGCGCACTGCCAGGTGCCACGACCGATTCCTCACAGTGGGGGCTGCGTCACGCTTTGTTCCTTTGTGAAAAAGGCGGGCGCGACCAAGTGAACTGGTTCACTCGCCAACTCTCCCCCTGACGTGAACACTTGGCAAGGGGCACTCTGAAAATTTCAGAGTGGATGTGTCCTTGGTGGCACGCACATGGCACACTGCTGCCAAACAGTGCATGGGGAGGTCTGAAGTGAGCGAACCGCGGTCCGCCCCGACCGTGGGACAGGTCGTTCTGGGCAAGCGCCTGCAGGATCTGCGGGAGCGTGTCGGCCTGAACCGTGACCAGGCCGCGAAGGTGCTCAGGGTCGCCCCCGCGACGATACGCAGGATGGAGACGGCCGAAGTCGGGCTGAAAATCCCTTATGTCCAGCTGTTGCTGAAGGCGTACGGGATAGCCGACGACGAGGCCGAGGCCTTCGTCGAGCTCGCCGAGGAGGCCAACAAGCCGGGCTGGTGGCAGCGCTTCCACGATGTGCTGCCCGACTGGTTCAGCATGTACGTCAGCCTGGAGGGTGCCGCGAGTCTGCTCCGCATGTACGAGCCGCACTTCGTCCCCGGGCTGCTCCAGACCGAGGACTACGCGCGCTCCGTGATGCGTACCGGCGCCGTCGGCCAGACCAGGCCCGAGGACATCGAGCGCCATGTCGCGCTGCGGATGGAGCGCCAGGCACTGCTCGCCAAGGGTGACGCCCCGAAGCTGTGGGTGGTCATGGACGAGACCGTCCTGCGGCGCCCGGTCGGCAGTGTCGACGCGATGCGCGGACAGATCGACAAGCTGCTCGACGCCACCGAGATGCCCCATGTGACGATCCAGATCGCGGAATTCGCCACCGGCCATCACCCCGGCACGTACGGCCCCTTCGTGCTCTTCCGGTTCGCCGTCCCCGAACTGCCCGACATGGTCTACAGCGAATACCTGACCGGCGCCGTCTACTTCGACGCGCGCCCCGAGGTGGCCTCCTACCTCGAAGTCATGGACCGTATGGCGGCTCAGGCGGCAACTGCACAACGCACGAAGGAAATCCTCAGGGACTTCCGCAAGGAGCTGTGATGAACCACATATACAACGGCATGCCGGCCGGAGACCTGGGCTCCGAAGGCTGGTACAAGCCGTGGAGCGGCGGCAACGGCGGCAACTGCATCGAGGCCATGAAGCTGGCCGACGGCAGGGTCGCCGTACGCCAGTCCGCGGATCCCGACGGTCCGGCGCTGATCTACTCCAACGGCGAGATCGCCGCGTTCATCCAGGGTGCCAAGGCGGGGCAGGCCGACTTCCTTCTCACCTGACGTACCGGCACCTATTCTCGCCCCATATCTCTTTGTTCACTGTGAACGTCGACGTACGGACAGCCAGTTACGGAGCGTGCCATGACCGGGCAAGACCCCCAGTCCATCGAGATCGACACCAGCAAGCCGCATCCCGCGCGGATGTACGACTGGTTCCTCGGCGGCAAGGACAACTACCCGGTCGACGAACAGATGGCCCGGCAACTGCTCGTGCTGGACTCCCGCGGCCGTGACATGGCACGAGTCAACCGGGCGTTCATGCACCGGGCCACCCGCTGGCTGGCCGAGCAGGGCGTGCGCCAGTTCCTGGACATCGGCACCGGCATACCGACCGAGCCGAACCTCCACCAGATCGCCCAGCAGGCCGCCCCCGACGCGCGCATCGTCTACTGCGACAACGATCCGATCGTGCTCGCCCACGCCGCGGCCCTGCTGCGTTCCACCTCGCAGGGGGCCACCGAGTACATCCAGGCCGACGCGCGGGAGCCGGCGGCGATCCTGGCCGAGGCGGGAAAGGTCCTCGACTTCGACAGGCCGATCGCGCTGTCGCTGCTCGCGCTGCTGCACTTCCTGGACGACGAGGACGGCGCCGCGGAGCTCGTCGACCGTCTCGTGGGACAACTGGCCCCCGGCAGCTATCTCGTCCTCTCGCACACCACCGGTGACTTCAACCCGGAGGGCGCGGCGCAGGCGCGTGCCATGTACAAGGCGCGCGGGATGACGCTGCGGCCACGCACCCGTGCCGAACTCACCGCGTTCTTCGACGGACTCGACCTCGTGGAGCCGGGCGTCTCGCTCTCCGCCGACTGGCACCCGGAACTCGGCGAGGTCATCGAGGTCCCCGGCGACGAGCCGATCCCCGGATACGCGGGCGTCGCCCGCAAGCCCTGACCGCGCCCGCCACCGTCACCGCCGCCCAGGGGCCGGGGGATGCCCCACGGCGATCGTCGTCGCCGGCGGCCACCCGGTCCTCGTGTGTTCAGAGCGCGAGCGCGTGACCGGTCGTCGCGTCCACATGGGCGGGGACCTCGTCGTGCGCGTCGCCCACCGTCGACGTACCGGACGGCTCGAAGAGCATGATCGAGGCGCCGTCCGCCGACGACGGCCGGTGCCAGATCCCGCGTGGGACGACGAACACCGCACCGCGCTCCAGCGTGACCGCCCGCTCGCCGCCCTCCTCGCGCAGAGCGATCTCCAGAGCCCCCTCCAGCACCAGGAAGAACTCGTCCGTGTCCTCGTGGACATGCCACACATGCTCGCCGCGCACCTTCGCGGCCCGCACGTCGTAGTCATTGACGCGGGTCACGATGCGCGGGCTCCACAGCGCGTCGAAGGTGCTCAGCGCGTCGCTCAGCAGGATCGGGTCCGTGGCGGGGCCTGTCGTGTCATCGCTCATGCCCACCATCGTGCCGTTCGACCCCCGGACCGGGGGAGTGATAGGAATCGCATATGGCGAAAGAATCCTCTCACCGGGTCGTCATGATCGTCTCGGCCGGTTCCAACCCCTTCGAGATGAGCGTGGCCACCGAGATCTTCGGTCTGCGCCGCCCCGAGCTGACCGTTCCCTGGTACGACTTCGCGCTCTGCGCCGCGACCCCGACGGTCCGTATGCACTCCGGCTTCTTCCGGCTCACCGGCATCGCCGGGCTCGACGCCGTGGACCGCGCCGACACCGTGATCGTGCCGAACCGCCCCGATCCCGAGGCCGCCGCCGACCCGGCCGTCCTCGACGCCATCCGGCGCGCCGCCGCACGCGGCGCCCGGCTGGTCAGCTTCTGCACGGGCTCGTTCACGCTCGCCGCCGCCGGAGTGCTGGACGGCCGGCGCGCCACCACGCACTGGCGGTGGGCCGACACCTTCACCGCCCGCTACCCCCAGGTGCGTCTCGACCCCGACGTCCTCTTCGTCGACGACGGGCAGATCATCACGGGCGCGGGCAGTGCCGCCGCTCTCGACACCGCCCTCCACCTGGTGCGCAGCGACCACGGCGCGGAGATCGCCGCGGCGGTCGGCAGGCGTCTGGTGTTCACGGCGCACCGCGACGGCGGCCAGCGTCAGTTCGTCGAGCACCCCGTGCCCGAGGTCCCCGACACCTCGCTCGGCCCGCTCCTGGAATGGGCCGGAGCGCACATCGGCGCCGCCCTCGACGTGCCCGGACTCGCCGCCCGTGCCGCCGTCAGCCCCGCCACCCTGCACCGCCGCTTCCGGGCCCAGCTCGGCACCACCCCGCTGGCCTGGCTGACCGAACAGCGCGTCACCCTGGCCTGCCGCCTCATGGAGCGCGGTGAGGAACGCCTCGACGTGGTCGCCCGCACCAGCGGACTCGGCACCGCGACCAATCTGCGTACCCAGCTCCGCCGCCGTACGGGCCTGACCCCCACCGAGTACCGCCGCCGCTTCACCCCGGCCCCCTGAGCGGATGCCGCACCGGGCGGCAACCGGCCCGATGCCGCCCCGGCCCCGTGTCCCGATGAACCACCGGGTGACAGCCGGACCCCACGCCGCACCGGTCACAATGGACCCATGTCACGACGCACCTCCCGAACGCGGCGGCCCGCCACCGCCGCACCGCAGGCCCCACGGATCACCCCCACCTCACCCTGCCCGTGCGGCCTGCCCGCCGCCTACGGGGACTGCTGCGGCCCCCTGCACTCCGGAACGGCCGCCGCCCGCAGCTGCGAAGCGCTGATGCGCTCCCGGTACACGGCCTTCGTGGTCCAGGACGCGGCCTACCTGCTGCGCAGCTGGCACCCCGACACCCGGCCGCCCGCCGTCGACTTCGACCCCGCGATGCGCTGGGTGCGGCTGGAGATCCTGGACACCACGGAAGGCAGCGCCTTCCACACGACGGGCACGGTCACCTTCCGGGCCCACTACACGGACGACGGGCGGCCCGACTCGCTCCACGAGCAGAGCCGCTTCGTCCGCCACCAGGGTGCCTGGGTCTACGCGGCAGCCGTCTTCGTCGACTGAAAAGCTGTTCACGGTGGTGCCGACGGCCCCGTACGATCCGCGCATGAACGAGGATGCCGAGCAGCCGGACACCGTACGGGAGCGCTTCTGGCGGGGCCGCACCGTGGCCTTCACCCCGATCGAGCCCGACGACGCCGGGCTGATCCAGCACTGGCGTTCCGACCCGGTCGCCGCCCACGAGACAGGCATCTGGCCGGGTGCGCTGCACGAACTCCGCGAACGCATCGAGGGCTGGATCGACGACCGGACCCGTGACGACTTCCTCGTCCTCCTCCCGGACGGCACCCCGGCCGGCCACATCTCGCTCAGCGACGAGGACTTCGTCGACGGCACCGCGGAGGCGTATCTGCTGCTGGCCCCCGAGCACCGGGGCCAGGGGTACGCCGCCGACGCCCTGGCCGCCCTGACCGATCTGGCCTTCGGCGAACTGCCGCTGCAACGTATCGAGGCGGTCACCCACACCGACAACACCGCCGCGCTCGCCGTCCTGGCCGGCGCGGGCTTCGTCCGGGAGGGCGTACGCCGCTCCGCATGCCTGCACCGGGGCCGCCGCTACGACAGCGCGCTCCTCTCGCTGCTCCGCGAGGAGTGGGAGGCGCAGAGCCGCCCCCGGTCCTGGGAGCACTGACGCCGTGGCGACCCCGACGGTCCGGGCGCGCCGCGCCCCGCTGACCGGTGCCGACGGCGCCTGGGCGGGACTCCTCCTGGACGTCGGCGGACGGCCGACGCCCGCACTCGGCGTGCGCACCGCGGAACGCCGGATGCTCCTCACCCAGGGACCCGACCCGCTGCTGTTCGCCGCGGTGACCCCGGACCACTGCGGCGTGGACTTCTACCGCACCGACGGCTTCCGCCCGGTCCTGCCGCCGCTGCGGGCGGAGACCGCACGCCGATACGGGGGCAGCGCCCGGCGCTGGGCGTATCACTTCGCCGACGGGCTCGTCGACACGGCGTGCGGCCCCCTGCACGACGGCCGCTGGGTACTCGGCCGCGAGGCCGCCTCGCACCACTGGAACCGCTGGTCCCGGCCGCCCGGCGAGTACTGGCGGTCCCTGCTGATCGAGGGCCACCCCAGCGGGGAGATCGACTGGTTCGTCCACAACGGTTCGTGGGAGCTCCTGCCGCTGCGCGCCCTGCCGGAGGCCGACGACGCCCGCGTCAAGGCGTACCGCAAGCAGGCCCGCGAGGGCATCCTGCCGCCCGTGCTGCTGTGGTGGGTCAGCGGACTCGACTGCTTCGCCGTGCTCGACGGTCACGCCCGGCTGGCGGCGGCCCTCGCGGAGTCGGTGGAGCCGACGCTGCTCGATCTCCACCGGACGGTGCCGCAGGACGAGAAGGACTCCGGTACGGCGGCGGCCGTCGCGGCGTACGAGAGCGAACTGGAACGGTTCTCCTGGCTGCGGGAACGGATGGGGCCCGGCCGCGGAAGCCGGGTGCCCGACGGCGCGCGGGTCGCCGGACCGCTTCTGGCCACCCGGCTCCGGGAACTCCACTCGGCTCGCCGGCCCACCTGGGCATGGCCCCTGCCCGGCGGCACCGCGGAATGGCGGCGCCTGCTCCGCGACCACCGGGCGGGTGGCGACCACGAGCAGGGCTGACGTCAGACCGGGGCGCCCACCCGCGTCGCCCCCCTCGCCCGCGCCGCCGGGGACAGCTCCTGGGCCAGGTCCTCCGCCAGGAGCCGCTTGGCGATCACATCGACGGCCGCCCGCAGCTGACGGTCGTCCGGCCGGGCACCGTCCTCGGCCAGCCGGGCGTTCAGCCAGTGCCCCCAGGCGCCGGAGATCGTCGCGGCCTCACGGCGGCCCGCCGCCGTGTGGGTGAACAGCCGGCCGTCCCCGGTCAGATAGCCCTCCTCGATCATCCGGTCGAAGACCGGCACCAGCACCTCGGGCGGGATCCGGTGCCGGGTCGCGATCAGGCCCAGGCCCGCGTGGCCCACCATCCGGGTGAACAGATCGACCTGCATCACCGCCCACGCCCCGGCCATGTCGAGCCGGGTGTCGGATTCGGCCACGATCCGGCGCGCCGTGTCGGGACCCGCGTCGTGCAGGATGGTGGCCACGGCGAATTCGAGCAGCTTCGCCGAGTCCCCGGTACTGGGCTGGGCGAACCCCTCACCCATGTCCGTCGATCCGGCGCGCGCGGAGTCCCGCAGCTTCACCTGCTTCAGGAAGAGCGCCACGACGAACCCGATCAGGGCCACCGGCACCGTCCACAGGAAGACCGTGTGCAGGGTGTCCGCGTACGCCTGTGCCAGGGGCGCCGACTGCGCGCCGGGCAGGGCGTGCAGGGCCTGCGGGTTCTGCGAGGCCTTGACCAACGTCGCGGGATCACCACCCGTCCGTGCCGCCTCGGCGACGCCCCGGGCCAGGTTGGGCTTGAGCGAGTTGGCGTAGATCGTGCCGAACACCGCCGTGCCGAAGGCGCTGCCGAGCGTACGGAAGAAGGTCACGCCCGACGTGGCCGTGCCCAGGTCCGCGTAGTCGACGGTGTTCTGCACGGCGATCGTCAGCACCTGCATGGACAGCCCGATGCCGAGCCCCAGCACCAGCATGTAGAGCGACTCCAGCCACACCCCGCTCTCCGGTCCCATCCGGGAGAGGAGGAAGAGCCCGACGGCCATGATCATGGAGCCGATGATGGGGAACAGCCGGTACTGGCCGGTCTTGCTCACCACATTGCCGCTGAAGATCGAGGCGATCAGCAGACCGATGACCATCGGCAGCGTCCGCACCCCCGACAGCGTCGCCGAGTCCCCGTCCACGTACTGGAGATACGTCGGCAGGAAGATCATCGCGCCCAGCATCGCGAAGCCCACGATGAAACTGAGGATCGAGCAGACCGTGAAGACCGGATTGCGGAACAGCCGCATCGGCAGCATCGGTTCCCGCGCCCGTGTCTCCACCACGCAGAACAGCGCCAGGGCGACGAGGCCGCCGATGAACAGACCGATGATGACCGGCGAGCCCCAGGCGTACTCGTTGCCGCCCCAGCTCGTCGCCAGGATCAGGGCGCTCGCCCCCACCGTGACCAGCGCGATGCCGAGATAGTCGATGACCGGCCGGCCGGCCGCCTTCACGGACGGAATGTTCCGGGCGGCGGCGATGACCACCACGATCGCGATCGGCACATTGACGTAGAACGCCCAGCGCCAGGTCAGATGGTCGGTGAACAGCCCGCCCAGCAGCGGTCCGATGACCGTGGAGATACCGAAGACGGCCCCGATCGCCCCCTGGTACTTGCCGCGTTCCCGCAGCGGGATCACATCGGCGATGAGCGCCATCGACGTCACCATGAGACCGCCCGCGCCGATGCCCTGCATGCCGCGCCAGATGATCAGCAGCAGCATGTTCGACGCGAGACCGCAGAGGAACGATCCGGTGATGAAGATGATCGCCGAAACCTGGAAGACCAGTTTCCGCCCGAACAGGTCACCGAACTTGCCGACCAGGACCGTCGCCACCGTCTCGGCGAGCAGATACGCGGTGACCACCCAGGACATATGGGAGGCGCCCCCGAGGTCCGAGACGATCGTGGGCAGGGCCGTTCCCACGATCGTCTGGTCCAGCGCCGCCAGCAGCATCCCGAGCACG
Organism: Streptomyces sp. NBC_01237; assembly: GCF_035917275.1. Classification (NCBI taxonomy): domain Bacteria; kingdom Bacillati; phylum Actinomycetota; class Actinomycetes; order Kitasatosporales; family Streptomycetaceae; genus Streptomyces; species Streptomyces sp. NBC_01237. Next base: position 7,651,187 of record NZ_CP108508.1, read on the forward strand.
ATCGTGGCGAAGACGATATTGCGGCGGCGTCGGTCGAGTACGGGCGGCGCGGCGGCACTCTGCGCGGCGGGGGCGGTCTCGCTGGCAGTGGTCACGCTTGCACCCTCACACCGGCCCGCACCGACCGCATGCGGACCGAGGCCGGACGGGTCAGGCCGGCAGCGCCCGCAGAGAGCTCTTCAGCCGGGCCACGAACGCCTCCTGGACCTCCTTCGCCACCCGGTCGAGCGAGAGATACGGATTGAGGTCCTCCAGCTCGACGAGCAGCAGTTCACCCCGGGCCGTCCGGCAGGCGTCGACCCGCTGCACGCCGTGGGCGAGACTGTTCCACGCGATGAAGCGCCGGGCGAACTCCAGATCCGCCGAGCTCGGCGCGTACGGCTCCAGCTCCCACCGCCGCTCGGGGTGCGGGGCGTACAGCGCGTACTGGAAGTCGTGATCGACGAAGTAGAAGGACACCTCGTGGCGGAAGTCGATCCTCGGCTGGACGAGCAGCGTGCCGTCTGCCCCCTCGGGCAGCGCGGCCTCCCGCAGGAACCGCAGCCCCACCGAGTCCGCCCCCAGCTTCGGCTTCACCACGTACTCGTCCGCCCGGGGCAGGAGCCCCAGATCCGCAGCCCGGTCCACGGTCGGGATCACCGGATACCCGGCACGGCTCAGATCGACCAGATACTGCTTGCCCGCCATGTCCCCGCGTCCGCCGAGCGGGTTGTACCTCCGGGTCCCCAGCTCCCGCGCCCGCGCGCAGAACGCGTCGTACGCCTCCTGGTAGTGCAGAACCGGGCCACTGTTGCGTATGAGGACCGTATCGAAACCGGCCAGCAGCGCGGCCGCGTCCCGGGGGTGACACAGCGCGACGTCGAACTCCTCGCGCAGCCGGGAGCTCAGGAATATGTCCTCGTCGCAGTAGCGGCGACCGCGCGCCTCGTAGGTGAGATCGGTGACCAGGAGGACGGAGGGCCGCGGACCGGCAGACATGGCGTTCCCCAGAGGGTGTGTGGACGGACGGATGATCAATAGCCTTGACGGCGTTGCCCGTTCCCGACCCTGGAGCATCATGACCACCGCGCCGCAGGAGCCGACCGCATCGCACGCGTCGTCTTCGCCCGACATTCTCTCGCCCGCCTTCGCCGCCGATCCCTACGGGGCCTACCGGACCATGCGCGCCCATGCGCCGCTGATCCGGCACGAGGCCACGGACAGTTACCTCATCTCCCGGTACGAGGACGTCGAGCGGGTCTTCAGGGACAAGGCCGGCGAGTTCACCACGGACAACTACGACTGGCAGATCGAACCGGTCCACGGCAGGACGATCCTCCAGCTCAGCGGCCGGGAGCACGCCGTACGACGGGCCCTGGTGGCGCCCGCCTTCCGGGGCAGGGAGCTCCAGGAGAAGTTCCTGCCGGTCATCGAACGCAATGCCCGCGAGCTGATCGACGCCTTCCGGCACTCCGGCGAGACCGACCTCGTCGAGGCGTTCGCGACCCGCTTCCCCGTCCTGGTCATCGCCGACATGCTCGGCCTGGACAAGGCGGACCACGACCGGTTCCACGCCTGGTACACCACGGTCATCGCCTTTCTGGGCAACCTCGCCGGGGACCCGGACGTGGCGGCGGCCGGGGAGCGCACCCGCCAGGAATTCGCCGCGTACATGATCCCGGTCATCCAGCGGCGCCGGAGCGCGCCCGGCGACGACCTCCTCTCCGCGCTCTGTGCCGCCGAGGTCGACGGCGTACGGATGAGCGACGAGGACATCAAGGCGTTCTGCAGTCTGCTGCTCGCGGCGGGCGGCGAGACCACCGACAAGGCCATCGCCTCGATCTTCGCCAATCTGCTCGGCCACCCCGAGCAGCTCGCGGCGGTACGCGAGGACCGCTCCCTCATCGACCGGGCCTTCGCCGAGACCCTGCGCTTCACCCCGCCGGTGCACATGATCATGCGGCAGACGGCGGTGGAGGTGGAGCTGAGCGGTGGCACGGTCCCGGCCGGTGCCACCGTCACCTGTCTGATCGGCGCGGCGAACCGGGACGAGTCCCGCTACCGGGACCCCGACCGCTTCGACATCTTCCGCACCGATCTGACCGGCACCACCGCGTTCTCGGCGGCGGCGGACCATCTGGCGTTCGCGCTCGGCCGGCACTTCTGTGTGGGTGCGCTGCTGGCCAGGGCCGAGGTGGAGGCCGGGGTGAACCAGTTGCTCGACGCGATGCCGGACGTGCGCCTCGCGGACGGTTACGTCCCGTCGGAACAGGGAGTCTTCACCCGTGGGCCTACCTCGCTGCCGGTGCGGTTCACCCCGGTCGGAGCCCGACCGGACCGGGGGTGACCGAGGGGCCGGGCCGGGCCGGTCGGCGCGGCGAGCCGCCCGGTGACCCCATGGGCGTACCGGGCGGCACGGTGGCCGTCCCTCTCAGCGGATGTGACGTCCGGAGATCGCCCGCGCGATGACCAGTCGCTGGATCTCGCTGGTCCCCTCGAAGATCGTGTAGATCTTGGCGTCGCGGTACATCCGCTCGACCGGGTGTTCCCTGCTGTACCCGGCGCCGCCGAGGATCTGGATGGCCTTCTCCGTTGCCGAGACCGCCAGTTCACCGGCCCGCAGCTTGGACATGGAGCCCTGGCCCGCGTCGAAGGTCCGGTCGTTGCGGGCCATCCAGGCGGCCTGCCAGATCAGCAGGCGTACGGCCTCGATCTCGGTACGGAGGTCGGCGAGGGCGAACGCGATCGACTGGTTCTCGATGATGGGGCGGCCGAACGCCTCCCGCTCCCCGGCGTACTCCAGCGCGTACTCGTACGCCGCCCGCGCGATGCCGAGCGCCTGCGCGCCGACGGTGGGGCGGCTGACCTCGAAGGTGGCCATCGCCGCCTGGCCCTTGGCGGTGCCGCCCTCGCGGGCCCGCGCGAGGCGTCTGTCGAGCCTCTCCTTGCCGCCGAGCAGACAGCGGCCGGGTATCCGTACGTCGTCGAGGAACAGGTCCGCCGTGTGCGAGGCGCGCAGCCCCAGCTTCTTGACGGTGCGGCCCGCCACCAGGCCCTCGGTTCCCGCCGGGACGATGAACGCGGCCTGTCCGCGGGAGCCGAGCGCCGGGTCGACCGAGGCGACGACGACATGGATGTCGGCGATCCCGCCGTTGGTGATCCACGCCTTCTGGCCCCGGAGCACCCATTCGTCGCGGGCCTCGTCGTAACGGGCCCCGGTGGCCATGGCGGAGACGTCCGACCCGGCCTGGGGTTCGGAGACGCAGAAGGCCGCGACCTTGGGGTCGTCCGCGTCGCCGTAGCACTGCGGCACCCACTCGGCGAGCTGGTCGGGCGTGCCGGAGGCGAAGATCCCGGCGACGGCGAGCGAGGTGCCGAAGAGTGCCATGCCGATCCCGGCGTCGCCCCAGAACAGTTCCTCGTTGGCGATCTGGAGGGAGAGCCCCGTCGGGTCCCCGTACATGTCCGCCAGCGATTCGAAGCCGTAGAGACCGATCCGGGCCGCCTCCTGGATGACGGGCCACGGGGTCTCCTCCCGGGCGTCCCATTCGGCCGCCGCCGGGCGGACCACCTGGGCGGCGAAGCCGTGCACCCAGTTGCGCAGGTCCTGCTGTTCCTCGGTCAGGGCCAGGGAGAAGAAGCTCATCGGCTCAGACCTTCGGGATGTCGAAGTAGCGGGTGAGCCCCGAGGCCAGGCCGACATCACCGGCGATCTTCAGCTTGCGCATCATGAACATCGTCACGGGGTTGCCGTTGCCGGAGACGAGCCGGAGGAATTCGGCGTCCGCCATGACGAGTGTCGTGCGGGGCTCGGCCTCCGAGCGGCCCCGGGTGATCTCGCAGGTTCCCCCGGCGATGGCGGTCTCGAAGATCTCGTCGCTCTCGCCCGTGATCTTCCAGCGGATGAGGGCCTTGAGCTGTCCCGCCGCCGCCGGGCGGAACTGCTGCTTCATCCTGCCGAAGACCTCGTCGAGGATGCGGGTGCGCAGGGGGCCGCGCATCACCTCGCCGAGCTGACCGGCGGACAGGCCCTTGACGATCCGTGCGAACTCCTCGGGGGAGACGGCCGAGAAGTCGAGCCCGGCCAGTTCGTCCGTCAGGTTGCCGCTGCTGTTGTCGGCCACGCCAGTTCCTTACTCTGAAGTAAACTTACTTTTGAGTAAGGTAAGGGCCGTCCCGTCGCTCCGCAAGCGGTCGGTGCGACCGGGCGGACGGCGGCCACCGGTCACCAGGTGGAGCCCGGACGCACCGCCAGCCGGGGGTGATGGGCGGCGAGCACCTTGTTGGCGCGGGCCAGTTCGGCCAGCGCCTGTTCGCGGTCGGCCTGGTCCTCGATCCCCAGGCGCGGCCCGCGGAACCGGCGGACCTCACGGGCCGCGCAGTCCGCGTCGAACTCCGCCTGGAGGATGTGCGGTGGGATGCAGGAGCCGATCAGCGCGGCGACCCGGTCCGGGATCGGGACGGGGACGAGCAGGTGCGAGGCGGTCATGGGGGGGTTCCCTCTCGGATGGTTGGCCAGGAGGCGGTGCCGGGATGCGGCCGCCTGGTGGGCGGCCGGCTCCTCCATGTCTACGGGACGAGGTTCCGGGTTTCTCGTTGGATACGTCTCCGTGTCGCAACCGTTTGGGACTGACCGTCTATTTCGCCTTACCCGCCGGTAAGTTGATCTGCGGCGCCGATCGTGCATCTGCCCCGAAGGGCGGGAGCGCGCGCCCCTTCAGGCGGGTGGGGCGTCGCTGCGGGCACGCAGTCGCAGTGCGCGCAATACCGCTTCCGTGGAGAACCGGCTCTCCGGGTCGACCAGTTGGTCGCCGAAGATGTTCTCCAGATTACGCATGCGGTAGCGGACGGTCTGCGGATGGACATCGAGCAGTTCGCCCATCTGGGCCGCGGTGCCGCGGGTGTCGAGCCAGATCCTGAGCGTCTCGATCAGCCGTTCGCGACGGTTGACGCTGATGGCGGCGACCGGGGCCAACTCCCGCTGGGCGAGCTGGTCGAGAAGGGCCGGGTCGGACAGGAGCCACAGGGTGATCAGGTGGTCCTCGCACCGGATGAACGGTGCGTCGTCGATCACGCCCGTGTCGACGAGTTCGAGCACCCGGCGGGCCCAGCGGATCGAGTCCGAGGCCAGGGCGGTCGGGACGGTCAGCCCGATCGCGGCGCGCGCGGTGGGCAGGGCCTGTTCCAGCATGGATCTTCGTGCGTCGTCGATCGGCCCGGGAATCAGTAAGTGCGGCTGCGGATCGCTGAGATCGGACAGGACGTCACGGTCGGCGCAGAGCCGGTCCAGGCCCACCGGGGCTCGTACGGCGATCAGGGTGACCTGCTCGGGCAGGGCCCAGCCGGTCTGCTCGCACAGGTCGGCGATGGCGCTGCGGGGCACCGGGCGGCCGGCGAGGATGAGGTGCAGAAGGCGGCGGCGCACGGCCTCGCCCTGCTCGCCGGACTGGGACTGCACCTCCAGGAATCCCTCGCGGGAAAGGGATTCCAGCTCATCGACATAGGTGAAGAGCGCGTCGGCGAAGCTCAGCATGAGCGTGGGGGAGAGGTGGTAGCTCTGCCCGACCTTCTTCGCGCGCCGCAGCGCGACCCTCGCCCCGAGGCGATAGGCGCCCTGGAGGGTGTCCATGCTCCTTCCCTCGTACGCCTCGAACCGTCCGAAACGACGGCACATGTCGTCGCGGAGGGTGGTGGAGGCGGAGGGCTCGGCCACCAGGTCGACGAACGAGGAAAGGCTCTGCTCCACGCCCACGCGTATGGCCAGTCCGTTCGGGCCGTCGAGCAGCCGGGCGTATTCCGGGTACGCCCGCGTGACTTCTATGCCGATTTCCTTGATGAGACTGGGAAGTTCGGGCCGCATCATCGCGGCGAATTCCTGGGGGAGGGGCCCCAGGGGGTCTTCGGTATCCAACGGCTGTATGAGATGTGGCATGCGTGTCCCCTTGCTCTCGGCGCCCGGTGGTGGGGTGAGGCGGTGGGGGGAGGCGCTCCCACGAACCGACAGGTGCGTACCAAGTCCGCGATGAAGATAGACCAAGTCACGGGCACTGCCCACCTCTTCGACAAGATCGGAGTGCAGGGGGCACACATCTCGGCCGTGTTGTGGTGCTGCGGTGCAGGTGGGGCGGACTGCTCACTTTCGGACAATGTATTTCGGCCGCTTGCTCGGCGGCCGACAAGAAACTCAATTCGCCGCCGGCGCGGATCGGGCCAAGGGCTCCGGAACACCCGGCGGGCGTACGGGATTCGGCGGGTGCGGGGGCGCTCACCACGGGGAACGCGAACCGGGTGTCCGCGACGGCCGCTGCCGGAGGGTGCGGGAGCCGTGCCCGAGCGCGGGATCGAGGCGCCGGCCTCCGGGCGCCGCCGTACACCGGCCCGGTGTGCGCGACCGGCGGGATTCCTGCCCCGCGGAACCGCGCCCGGTCCCATAAATGCGCACCACTTGATAAAGCGGAACCGTTGCTGTGCTCATTTCCGGATCAAAATCCGTGCTCTGTAAAAGATCTTAGACGGACGGATTGTGTCGCCCTGTTTCTCGCGAGTAACATCACGCCTCGGTCAATTCGGGCATGAAATCTGCCTGAAATTTGATGCTCAGACCTTTCGTTCTTCCGGTCCACCACGATGCACCGCGGACGTCGAGCTGCCGACGCACGCCACCTCCACGTCCGGGCATTGCCGAAACCGATCAACTCCGTGGACAAGGCCGTCACCGCGGCGGCAGTCAAGAGGGGACGACATGAGATCCGCTTCCACCAGAACGCGTGTGGGGCTGCTCGCAGCCTTCACGGCGTTCTCCGCCCTGCTCTCCACCGGCTCGGCCACCGCGGCGAGTCAGCTGAACGGCCACTGGGCGCCGTTCAGCCGCTGCCCGGTGGACGCTCCCGCCATGCTCGCGGCGGACGGCGTCAACGACGTCGCCACCTGTATCTCGTCGAGCTCGGCCAGCGGCTCCATCAAGCTCGGCAAGTCGCAGGTGCCGACCGGCAACAGCGACCTCCAGCTCGGAGTGATCCAGCACAGTGACGGAACCACCACCCTGGTCCCCCCGTCCGACGGTGCGCTCATCGCGGATTCCGCGGAAATCCCCGGTGGGCTGCTCGGTCTCATGTGCCCGAACGGCATCCCCGTCATCTCGGGCATCTGCAAGCAGCTCACGGACAACAACCTCAACCGGGTGACGGCCACCATCGAACCGGCCGGGGCGCCGCGCGACTTCCACATGGCAGGGGCCTTCTCCACCGGTCAGCCGATTCTCACCATCCCGGTCCGCATCCACCTGAAGAACCCGTTCCTCGGGGACAAGTGCTACATCGGCACCACGGCGAATCCGGTTCTGCTCAAGCCGCAGAACCTGACCCAGCCCACGCTCTCGCTCCAGCGGTTCGCGGCGAACGGGGCCTCGGACGAGGCGGGCGAGATGGGCCGGTACACCTTCGACAGCGCCGATCAGGGAGACGCCACGTTCGCCGTCCCGGGTGCCAGCGGCTGCGGGGCCGGGCTCCTGGACTGGGCGGTGAACCTCAAGACGGGGCTGCCGTCGGCCGCCGGCAACAACAACGTGGTCCTCGACAACACCTCGACCTACTTCGCCAGTCCCTACACCCCGGCGAGCCTCGCGCCGAACGAGGGCAAGGAGCTCTCGCGGTTCTGGCACTCGGCGCTGAAGTAAGAACCGAAGAGCGGAACGGAATTCTGCACCAACTCTTCTCAACTCGGAATTGGCGCAGTAAAGTACCGGTCAGTAGTCATTGAGTCATCAAATGGATCGGCATCAATTCGGGAACCGGAAATCGAATGCCTGGCACGATCGTTGCCCGGGAGAGCCGCCTGATCAAGGCATCGATAGGTTCACGTACAGCTGTATCCCCTTCGTTCGCGAACGGGAGTACTTCCCCAAGAAATCCGTGCCGGACAGTGGAGTGCCCTTTCGGGTGCAAATTCCGCCGGCCCAATTCCCCAACGGGACAGGAGAAGTTCCATGCTCAAGAAGACGCGTATGCTCGCCGCAGTCGGTGCCGCCGCCGCCGCGGTCGCCCTGGCCACACCGTCCGCGATCGCCGGACCCACCGCCGCCTGGACCATCGCGCCGGCCGGAGCGTTCACCGGCACGGCCGGTGTCACGACCCTGACGGACAACGTCGGCAACGTGATCCAGTGCGCCACCGCCTCCGCCAACGGCACCGCCTCCTCGCCCGTCGCCGGGCCGGTCCTGGCCCAGATCACCGGCGCCTCGTTCAACGCGCCGTGCACCGGTCCGTTCGGCAGTACCTGGACCGTCACGGCCACCACCCCCTGGACGCTCAACGGCAACACCCCGGGCGGGTACGCCGCGGGGGGCGGCACCAACGGCACCGGAAAGACCACCGGCTGGATCGGCGGCATCAGCGCCACCGTCACCGGCTCCAGCGTCCTCGGCCCGTGCACCTTCAAGGTGACCGGCACGGTGGACGGCGCCTACAACAACCCGAGCGCCGGAGGCGCCAACGGCACGCTGGCCGTGGCTCCGGCCGCCACCAGCCCCCGTCTGCTGACCATCGGCAGCAAGGTCGGCGGCGGCTGCGGCATCGTCGGCGCGACGGCGACCTTCAAGGGCACGTACAACGTCGTGGCCGCCGTGGGCGGCTCGCCCGTCATCAGCTACAGCTGATCCGCGGGCGGGAATCGCTCGGGTCCTGTCGCATCGCCCGAGCGCTCCGGCCCGGCCGCGGTATCCGCGGCCGGGCCGGACCCGTCGGTGAAGGGCGCCGGAATACTCATCAACTGATAAAAGAGCCCGCGTTTCTTGTCACTCTTCTCGTGTTCTCGCCCCGGTCCGGAAGAGCCGGGCGCGAACCGCTTCCCAATCCTCTCGGGCGCCGCGTAGCGTACCGACCGGTAAGCGGCCGTGGACGCCTGCGGAGACCCGGTCAATTCCCCTGGGACGCACGTCATTTCCTCGTTTCGGACGGCCGTGCGGGTCCGAGGCATTCCCGGTGCAACGCGCAACGGCCGCCCGCCCCTGGGCGATCTTGTACATTCGAGTCCGGAAGGCAGAGAAGCATGGCAGCCAATGCACGTCCGGCCCCCGGCCGCACCGCGCGGATGACCGCGGGCGGCCTCCTGGTCGTCGCCGCCACCTTTCTGCCGGGTGCCCAGTCGGCGGCCGACGGACAGCGGACCGAGGCCGTCATCGACTACGACTGCCGGTTCCCCTCCGGCAGCCGCGCGGTGACCGCCGTCGTGGCCGCCGGATATCCGGCGGCCGGCACGGTGGGCGACCCCGTCGCCGCCCGTGAGGTGACGGTCGGCCTCGACCTGCCGCGCGGAGTGCTGGGCGAACTGGAACAGCTCGATGCCACCGCGGTCTCCGCCCTGGCCCAGCTCGCGGTCCTGTACACCGACTCGACGGACTCGGCCAAGGCCGACTGGTCCGGTCTGGCGGCCCCCGCACAGGACATCACGGGCCGGGAGAGCGTCACGCTGGAGGCCGCCGGGCCGGTCCCGACAGCCACCTTCGGCTCACCCGGCAGAGCCACCCTGTCGGCCTCCGACCTGACCCTCACACTGAGCCCGCTGAAGGCGGACGGCTCACCCGCCGAACCGGCCGGCATCGACGTGACCTGCCGTCCCGTGCCGGGAGCTGACACCGTCCTGGCCTCACTGCCCATCAGCGGCACCCCGACGGAGGAACCCGTCGAGCCGCCTCCGGCCGACCCCGACCGCGACGACACGCTCCCGCCCGATCAGCGGGAGAAGCTGGACGACGCGCGCCGGGAAGCCGGCCGGGCGCAGGAGGGGAGCGAGGGCGACGTCGAACCGTGCCCCTTCTCGATGCAGCTCCCGACGCCCTCCGAGGCGTACGTGGCGGGGTTCACCAACGTCAAGAAGCTGAACGGTGCGGCGCTCCTGGGGCCCGCCCGCACGAACGTGACGATGATGATGAACTACACCAACGACCCCTGCCTGAAGACCGTGCGGGTACTGAGCGGCGCGGAGTTCGAGCACGAGGGAAAGCGGCAGCTCCCGCCGTCCCGGGGCACGTTCCTCTCGTTCGGGTTCATGCCGACCACGGCGACGATGATCCTGAGCCAGGTCGGCCCGACGGCCAACATCGACTCCCTCACCATCAACGACCTCATCGTCGACCCGCGATACCCCGAATACACCACCATCACGGCCAAGTTCGAACTGCGCGTCAAGGACGTCAAGGTCAACGGCGTGCCCCTCGACGTCGGGCCGAACTGCCGGGCGTCCAAGCCGATCGACCAGACGCTGAAGGCATTCGGGACGACCTACCCCCGCGCCGGATACACCGTCCAGTACGGCGGAACCATGGACGGAAACACCTATATCCCGGCCTTCGAGGGATGCGGCGTCGGGGAGGACCTGGATCCGCTGCTCACCGCGTCCATCTCGGGCGGCGGGAACTACATCAAGATGACCCAGGCACCCCTGTGCGTGTCCACGAACCCGGACGGCCCCGACTGCCCGCCGAAGGTGCCGAAGCCGGAGCGGTGACCTCCGCCCCGACCTCCGTACGAACCGTCCCATGAGCCCTTCCGGTGGCACCTCACCGGAAGGGCTCATCGGTGTGGAATCGGCGCGGAAGAGCCACGTGGCGGGCGCAGCGCCGGCGGATGTCTCCCGCGTCATTGGCGAATGGGTCCTCACTTTTTCACAGGTTTCGCGCGCCGATTACTCACCTCCGGACAAGTATTCGCGGCCCCGCAATCACCTGGCAGAAAGTTCCGTATCCGGTATTGCGCAGTCAGGTTACTCGGCCGTAGCGTCCCGGATGAGCGACTCGGAACCCCTCGGCACCTGCTCGTTCGGCGTTCGTGGATTCCCGTTCGCATGCACGGTGCGGCGAATCGGCAGGTCAGGGCCCCGGCTCGGGCGCCGAATCGTTTGCGCACTGTGCGACAAAAGCGGGGGGCGGATTTGTCATCGAGTGACAAGTGATCCACTTCCAGCGCCTCGTTCGCCGATTTCCGCTGTTCAACTGCTTGTCCTGGCGGTTTCGACGGACATAACGTGCGCCTCCTGGTGCACGTGTGACGAGCCGCCATTGGATTTCTCAGAGCCGGAGCGCAGACAGATGACTACGTTCACGACCACTTCGAAGGAGGGCCGATGGGAATCGAAGTAGTCGTCGAGGGCCTCACGAAGTCCTTCGGCAAACAGAACATCTGGCAGGACGTCAGCCTCACCCTGCCCGCCGGTGAGGTGAGCGTGATGCTCGGCCCCTCCGGCACCGGAAAGACCGTCTTCCTGAAATCCATCATCGGACTGCTCAAGCCCGAGCAGGGGCGCGTCCTCATCAACGGCGTCGACATGGTGAACAGCCCCGAGCGCGAAATCATGGAGACCCGGAAGCTGTTCGGGCTCATGTTCCAGGACGGCGCGCTCTTCGGCTCGATGTCGCTCTTCGACAACATCGCCTTCCCACTGCGTGAACACACCCGCAAGAAGGAATCCGAGATCCGCCGCATCGTCATGGAGCGGATCGACGTCGTCGGACTTCTCGGTGCCGAAGGGAAGCTGCCGGGCGAGATATCCGGCGGTATGCGCAAGCGCGCCGGCCTCGCCCGCGCCCTCGTCCTGGACCCGCAGATCATCCTCTGCGACGAGCCCGACTCCGGACTCGACCCGGTCCGCACCGCCTTCCTCTCCCAGCTCCTCATCGATCTCAACGCGCAGATCGACGCGACGATGCTCATCGTCACCCACAACCTCGACATCGCGGCGACCGTCCCCGACAACATGGGCATGCTGTTCTGCCGCAATCTCGTCACCTTCGGCCCGCGCGAGGTGCTGCTCACCAGCGACACCCCGGTCGTCTCCCAGTTCCTCGCCGGACGCCGGGAAGGCCCCATCGGGATGTCCGAGGAGAAGGACGCCGCCACCCTCGCCGCCGAGCAGCGGGACAGCAGCGCCGCGCCCGCGACCGGGCCGCGCACCGTCGTCCCGCAGCTGGAACCCTCGCCCGGCATGCCCGTACGCCAGGGGGCGCTGCGCCGCCGGGAGCGGGTCATGTCGATGATGGGCCAGCTGCCGGAGGCCGCCCGTACGGCCATCATGAACAGCTACTCGCCGGCCGCGGGCGGGGTGCGCCCGTGACGGCCCCCATGCCGGTACGGCCCCCGGAGCCGCCCACGACCGGGGAGTCCGCGCCCCGACCGCCCGGGAACAAGCCCCCGACACGGCTGCTCGCCCCGCTGCGGGAGACCGGGAAGCTGTTCGCGCTCGGCCTCGCGGTGAGCCGGGCCATCTTCCGCAGACCCTTCCAGGTACGCGAGTTCATCGAGCAGTTCTGGTTCGTCGCCAGCGTCACCATCCTGCCCGCCGCCCTCGTCTCCATCCCGTTCGGCGCGGTCATCGCCCTCCAGGTCGGCTCGCTCACCCAGCAGCTCGGCGCGCAGTCCTTCACCGGTGGCGCCAGCGTGCTGGCCGTCATCCAGCAGGCCAGCCCGATCATCGTGGCGCTGCTGATCTCCGGAGCGGCCGGATCGGCCATCTGCGCGGATCTGGGCTCGCGCAAGATCCGCGAGGAGCTCGACGCGATGGAGGTCATGGGCGTCTCGCCCATCCAGCGCCTCGTCGTCCCGCGGGTCCTGGCGACCATGTTCGTCGCCGTCCTGCTCAACGGGCTGATCTCCGTCGTCGGCACCCTCGGCGGCTACTTCTTCAACGTGATCATGCAGGACGGCACGCCGGGCGCCTATCTGGCCAGCTTCTCCGCCCTGGCCCAGCTGCCCGACCTGTACATCAGCGAGTTCAAGGCGCTGATCTTCGGCTTCATCGCGGGGATCGTGGCCGCCTACCGGGGCCTGAACCCCAGGGGCGGTCCCAAAGGGGTCGGTGACGCGGTCAACCAGTCCGTCGTCATCACCTTCATGCTCCTGTTCTTCGTGAACATGGTCCTCACGGCGATCTACCTCCAGATCGTCCCCGCGAAGGGGAGCTGACCGATGTCGATGCTCAGCTGGCTCGACAGATCGGGCGACCAGCTCACCTTCTACGTACGGGCACTGGTGTGGATCCCGCGCACCCTGCGCCGCTATCTGAAGGAGGTGCAGCGCCTCCTGGCCGAAGTGGCCTTCGGCAGTGGGGGCCTCGGTGTCATCGGCGGAACCATCGGCGTGATGATCGCGATGACCCTCTTCACCGGTACGGTCGTCGGCCTCCAGGGATACGCGGCGCTCAACCAGATCGGCACCTCCGCCTTCACCGGCTTCATCTCCGCCTACTTCAACACCCGTGAGATCGCGCCCCTCGTCGCCGGTCTCGCACTCTCCGCCACCGTCGGCGCGGGCTTCACCGCCCAGCTCGGGGCGATGCGGATCAACGAGGAGGTCGACGCCCTGGAAGCGATGGGCGTGCGGTCGATGCCGTACCTCGTCACGACACGGATCATCGCCGGGGTCGTCGCGATCATCCCGCTGTACGCGATCGGGCTGCTCTCCTCGTACGTCGCCTCCCGCTACATCACGATCTTCTTCAACGGCCAGTCGGCGGGAACGTACGACCACTACTTCGATCTCTTCCTCTCCCCGGACGATGTGATCCTGTCGGTGCTCAAGGTGCTGATCTTCAGCGTGCTGGTGATCCTGGCCCACTGCTACTACGGCTTCCACGCCAGCGGAGGCCCCGCCGGGGTGGGAGTGGCGGTCGGCCGGTCGGTGCGCAACGCCATCGTGCTCATCAGCGTCACCGACTTCTTCCTCTCGCTCGCCATCTGGGGCGCCACGACGACGGTGAAGGTGGCCGGCTGATGAATGCCCGCAGCAGCACCCGGACGGTCCGTCGCAGACTCGCCGGAGTCGCCTTCCTGCTCGTGCCCGTCGTCCTGGTGTGGGTGTCGGTCTCGGTGTACGAGAAGGACTTCACCGACAACGCCACCGTGACCGTACACACCGGTTCCGCCGGGAACGAGATGCACGACAACGCCGATGTGAAGCTGCGCGGAGTCGTCATCGGCCAGGTGCGCCACATCGCGTCCGAGGGCGACGGAGCCCGTCTCACCCTGGACATCGAGCCCGGCAAGCTCGGGCAGATCCCCGCCGACGTCACCGCGCAGATGCTGCCCACCACGCTCTTCGGCGAACGGTTCGTGGCCCTCGTGCCACCACGCATCCCCTCCGACCGGACGCTGCGGGCCGGGGCGGTGATCCCGCAGGACCGCTCCAGCAACGCCATCGAACTGGAACAGGTCCTCGACAACGTGCTGCCGCTGCTCACCGCGGTGAAGCCGGAGAAGCTGTCCGCCACGCTCAACGCCGTCGCCCAGGCGCTTGAGGGCCGGGGCGACAAGCTCGGCGACACACTGGTCACGCTCGACGCCCACCTGAAGAAGTTCAACCCCCAACTCCCCACGCTCAACGCCGACATCAAGGAACTCGTCAAGGTGAGCAAGGTGTACGGGGACGCCGCGCCCGATGTCCTGGACGCGCTGACCGACTTCACCACCACCAGTGGCACCATCGCCGACCAGCAGGCGGAGCTCGCCGACCTGTACGGGGCCACCACCGCCACCGCGCAGGACATCACCTCCTTCCTCCGGGCGAACAAGGACAACCTCATCAGGCTCTCCGCGTCCGGCAGGCCGACGCTCGAAGTCCTCGCGAAGTACTCGTCCTCCTTCCCCTGCACGCTGCGCACCGTGGCCGGGTTCGTGCCCGCCATGGACAAGGCCCTGGGCAAGGGGACCGATCGGCCGGGCCTGCATGTCAGCGTCAAGTCCGTCCCGTCCAAGGGGAAGTACGTGGCGGGCAAGGACACCCCGGTCTACGACGCCGACGGCGGCCCGCACTGCTACTCGGTGCCCTACGTCGGCAAGCACGTACCCACCGCCGATGCCCGAAAGGCGCAGGCCGTCACCCCCGACGGCGCCGCCGGCCGGGACGCGGCAGCAGGCCCCCCGGCCGAGGACACCGCCCTCGGCCTGCCCAACTCGCCGCAGGAGTCCCGGCTCGTGAACGAACTGGTCGCTCCCTCACTGAAAGTCCAGCCGCAGACCCTGCCCGACTGGAGCAGCGTGCTCATCGGTCCGGCCTTCCGCGGTGCGGAGGTGAAGCTCAAGTGAATCGCCGCTCCCTCGCGGGACCGCTCACGAAATCGATCGTCTTCATCCTGGTGACAGTGCTGGCCACCACCGTGCTGGGGCTCTCCATCGCCAATACGGGGGTCGGGGACACCACCACGTACAAGGCGAGGTTCACCGACGCCACCGGGCTGATCGAGGGGGACAGCGTCCGGATCGCCGGGGTCAAGGTCGGCCAGGTCGAGTCCATCGAGGTCGCCGACAAACGGCTCGCCGAGGTGTCCTTCGCCGTGCGCAAGAGCCGCAAGCTGCCCGCCTCGGTGACCGCCTCCATCAAGTACCTCAACATGGTCGGCCAGCGCTACATCGACCTCGACCAGGGCGCCGGCCGGGTCGGGGCGAGCTTCGCCGCAGGAGACACCATCCCGCTCGCCCGCACCACCCCGGCCCTCGACCTCACCCAGCTGTTCAACGGCTTCCAGCCGCTGTTCGAGGGGCTGTCCCCGCCGGACGTCAACCAGCTCGCCGGGTCCATCGTCCAGGTGCTCCAGGGCGAGGGCGGAACCGTCGACAGCATCCTCCAGCACGTCGGTTCGCTGACGAGCACCGTCGCCGCGAAGGACAAGGTGATCGGCGAGGTGATCAAGAACCTCAATACCGTCCTGAAGACGGTCAACGACCGGGAGGCGGGCTTCAACGACCTCGTCGTCACCCTCCAGAAGCTCGTCACCGGCTTCTCCGGTGACCGCAAACCGCTCGGCGATGCGGTGACGGCGATGGGCGCCCTCACCACGGTCACCGCCGGTCTCTTCGAGGACGGCCGCAAGCCGCTCAAGGACGACATCAGGCAACTGGGCCGCCTCTCCGACCGGCTGGGCGACAACACACCGAAGATCGAGAACTTCCTGCAGAAGACGCCGGCCAAGATGGAGGCGATCAGCCGCCTCACGTCCTACGGATCCTGGCTCAACCTCTACCTCTGCGAAGCCAAGGTCAGCGGGGTCACGACCGACGACGGCAGCGCGCCGCCCACCGGCATCGCGATCACCCAACCGAGGTGCCTGGCATGAGAATCACACCCATCCGGGAACGCAACCCGGTCGCCGTCAGCATCGTCGGACTCCTCGTCCTGACCCTCATCGGTCTCGCCGCCTACCGCGCGGACTCGCTGCCCTTCATCGGCGGCGGCACCACCTACAGCGCCGACTTCACCGAGTCGGCCGGGCTCACCGACGGCGACGAGGTACGGATCGCCGGAGTGAAGGTCGGCGAGGTCACCGGCGTCTCCCTCGACGGCCCCAAGGTCAAGGTCGACTTCCGGGTGAAGGACGCCTGGATCGGCAACTCCTCCACGGTCGGCATCGCCATCAAGACGCTGCTGGGCGAGAAGTACCTCGCCGTCGACCCGCTGGGCAACGCCCCGCAGGACCCGGACGCGCGCATCACCGCGAGCCGCACCACCTCCCCGTACGACGTCACCCAGGCGTTCAACGGCCTGGGCGAGACCATCGGGGAGATCGACACCGCCCAGCTCGCCAAGAGCTTCGAGACGATCTCCGCCACCTTCAAGGACTCACCCCCCGACGTACGCAGCGCCGCGGACGGCCTCTCCGCGCTGTCGAAGACGGTCTCCGAGCGCGACGCCCAGCTCGCCACCCTCCTCCAGGGCAGCAAGCAGCTCACCAGGACCCTCGCCAACAAGAAGAGCAGCTTCGAAACCCTGCTGGAGGACGGCAATCTGCTCCTCGGCGAGATCCAGGCGCGCCGCGACTCCATCCATCTGCTGCTCACCGGCACCAGGAACCTCGGCACCCAGCTCACCGGGCTCGTCGAGGACAACGAGAAGCAGCTGAAACCCACCCTGGACTCGCTCGGCCGGGTCACCGCCGTCCTGATCAAGAACCGCAAGAGCCTCGACAAGGTACTGGCCATGACCGGGTCGTACAGCCGCCTCATCGGCAACACCCTCGGCAGCGGGCGCTGGTTCGACAACTACGTCTGCGGGGTCGTCCCGAAGAACTACCTGCCCGCCGGCACGCCCCCGGCGACCGGATGCATGCCACCCAAGCAGCAAGGCGGCCGCTGACATGAGACTCACGCGCATCGCCGGCATCGGCGCCGGACTCGCGGTCGTCGCCGTCGCGGCCACCAGCGGGGTGATGGCGCTGGACGAAGAGGGGACGACCACCGTCACCGCCTACTTCGACCAGGCCACCGGCGTCTACGCCGGATCGGACCTGCGGATCCTCGGCGTACGGGTCGGCACGGTCGAATCCGTGAAGCCGCGGGGCAAGGAGGTCAGGGTCGTCCTCCGGCTCGACCGGGGCATCACGGTCCCGAAGGACGCCCACGCGGTCGTCGTCGCGCCCAGCCTCGTCGCCGACCGGTACATCCAGCTCGCGCCCGCCTACGACGGCGGGCCCCGGCTCGCCGACAACGCCGTACTGCCCGCCGCACGCAACGCCACACCCGTCGAGGTCGACCAGCTGTACGCGTCGATCACCGAGCTGTCCACCGCGCTCGGCCCCGAAGGGGCCAACGCCGACGGAGCGCTGGCCGGACTCCTGGACACCGGAGCCAAGAACCTCGACGGCAACGGCAAGGCCATCGGGGACTCCATCGAGCAGTTCGGCAAGGCCACCAAGACCCTGGACAGGAGCAGCGGCGACCTCTTCGACACGCTGTCCTACCTCCAGTCCTTCACCACCATGCTGAAGGACAACGACAGCGACGTCCGCACCGCCGAGCAGCAGCTCAACTCGGTCACCGGCTTCCTCGCCGAGGACAAGGAGAACCTCAGCGCCGCACTGCGGGAACTCGGCACCGCGCTCGGCCGGGTCAAGACCTTCATCGAGGACAACCGCGGCGCCCTGAAGGAGAACGTGGACGCACTGGTGCCCCTCACCCAGACCCTGGTCGACCAACGGGCCTCCCTCGCCGAGGCCATGGACACCCTCCCGCTCGCCGCGGGGAACGTCCTCAACGCCTACGACCCGGTGAACCGGACGCTCAACGGACGTACGAACCTCAACGAACTCTCCATGGGCGGACCGCTCGTCGAACCGGAGAGCGACGCGCGCAACCCCTCCCTCACCGGACTCGCCCCGGTCGACCCCACCCGCAGAAAGGCCCTGCCGGCACTGCCGCTTCCGGAGGTCGGCACCGTCTACGGCACCCCGGAGAAGGACCCGACACCGGACAGGAAGGGAGCGAAGCGATGAGCCGTGCCCTGCGCAGACCCGGGCCCCGGGTGCTCACCGGTGCCGCCGCGCTGCTCGCCGCCGGAGTCGGCATCGCCCTCGTGGTGACGAGCGTGGACGCGCCGGCCTTCACCGGCATCGAACAGGTGCCGCTGCCCGGCGGCGCCGACCTCGGGGAACACCCCTACGAGATCACCGCCGAGTTCGGGGACGTGCTGAGCCTGGCCCCGCAGTCCTCGGTGAAGGTCAACGACGTCTCCGTCGGACGCGTCACCAAGATCTCCCTCGCCCCCGGCGGCTGGACCGCGAAGGTCACCATGCGCGTCAACGGGAAGGTCGAACTTCCCCGGAACGCCTACGCCCACCTGGAACAGTCCAGCCTCCTCGGCGAGAAGTTCGTCCAGCTCTCACCCCCCGCGGGCGGCAGCGCCCGGGGCTCCCTCGCGGACGGCGACCGCATCCCGCTGGCCCGCACCAACCGGAACCCGGAGGTCGAGGAGGTGTTCGGCGCCCTGTCCCTGCTCCTCAACGGCGGCGGGGTCAACCAGCTGAAGACCATCACGACCGAACTGAACAAGGCGCTCGCCGGACAGGAACCCCAGGTCCGCTCGATGCTGAACCGGGTCGACACCCTCGTCACCAACCTCGACGGCCACAAGGAGGACATCACCCAGGCCCTCGACGGCGTCAACCGGCTCGCCGCCACGCTGGCCACCCGCAAACAGGACGTCGGCACGGTCCTCACCGGGCTCAGCCCCGGCATGAAGGTCCTGGAGAAGCAGCGCGGCTCGCTCCTGACGATGCTGCGCTCGCTCGACACGCTCTCCACCGTGGCCGTGGACACGATCAACAAGAGCAAGGCCGACATGATCGCCGACCTCAAGGCCCTCGCCCCGACCCTCAAGGCCCTCGCCGACTCCGGCAACGACCTGCCGGACTCCCTCCAGGTGCTGCTCACCTACCCGTTCACCGACGAGGTGCTGCGCGGGGTGAAGGGCGACTACCTCAACGTCTACCTCGATGTGACGGCCCGGCCCGGCACCCAGGTCATTCCGGCCCTCATCCCCGGCGACCCCGTACCCCCGCAGCCCACGGGCGGTACGGGCGGCGGGGCGCCCCTGAAGGACACGCTCCCGCTCCCGCTGCCCTCAGTCCCCGAGACCTCGCAGGGGAGCAACCGATGATCACCCTCGCCATCCGGCTCAAGAACATCGCCTTCCTCGTCATCGCGGTCCTCGTGCTCGGCTACCTCGGCGTGCGCTACGCCGACCTCGGCCACTACGTCGGACTGCGCAGCTACTACACCGTCACGGTGCAACTCCCGCAGACGGGCGGCCTGTACACCCACTCCAACGTCACCTACCGGGGTGTCTCCGTCGGCCGCGTCGGACCCATCGAGCTGACCGACGAAGGGGTCGAGGCCGAACTGCGCATCGAGAAGGACTCACCTCCCATCCCGGACAGCCTCCAGGCCGTCGTCGCCAACCTCTCGGCGGTCGGCGAGCAGTACGTCGACCTGCGGCCGACCCGCGGGGACGGCCCCTTCCTCGGCAACGGTTCGGTGATCGACCAGGCCGACACCACCATCCCGGCACCGCCCACCGAGGTCCTCACCAGCGTCAACGACCTGGCGGGCTCCGTCGACCTGGAGAACCTGCGCACGGTCGTCGACGAGTTCGGCACCGCGTTCAACGGGCGTGGCGACGACCTCCAGGTGCTCCTGGACACCAGCAGCGAGTTCATCGACGCGGCGGACAGGTCCCTGCCGGTCACCACCAGGCTGATGGCCGACGGCGAGACCGTGCTGCGGACCCAGGCCGAACAGGGCGAGGCACTGAAGGGCTTCGCCTCCGGGGCCAAGGAGCTGGCTGCCGAACTCAAGGGCTCCGACACCGACCTGCGCAAGCTCATCGCGGCCGCCCCGGACGCGGCCGGGCAGGTCAGCGGACTGCTGCGCGACCTCGACCCCAGCTTCGGAGTCGTCGTCGCCAACCTCCTCACCACGTCCGAGGTCGCCGTCACACGCCAGCGCGGCCTGGAGGAACTGCTCGTGAAGCTGCCCGCCGTGGCGGCGGCGGGCGCGACAGCGGTGGACGAGGGCGGCGCCCGGTTCGGGATGTCGGTCACCTTCTTCGAACCGCTGCCCTGCACCGCCGGATACGGCGCGACGACCTACCGCAACGGCCTCGACACCTCGGCCGCACCCCCGCTCAACACCAAGGCCCGCTGCACCTCGTCGCCCGGCACCGGCATCAACGTACGGGGCAGCGCGAACGCCCCGAAGGGCGGACCCGTACCCGAGCCCGCCACCGCGGGAACGGTGTTCCGGGGAACCGACGCGGCGGACCGGCTGCCCGGAGCGCTGGGCCTCGACGCCCGGACCGCGCCCCCGGCCGACGGCATGTCCGGTCTGCTCGGCCTGGGAGGAGACGAATGACGCGCCGCACCAGAACCCTGAGCGGCTGGGGAGTGCTGCTCGCCGCCGTGCTGGTCTGCGCCCTCGGCGGCTGGTCGTACGCCGGTGCGCGCGGCGACGACACGCTCGCGTTCGCGAAGAGCCGGGACGCCGCACTGTCCGAAGGGCGCCGGCACATCGCCACGCTGAACAGCCTGGACGGCAAGAGCGCCGGGAGCGTGGACACCGGTCTGCGCGCCTGGCTCGACTCCTCGACCGGACCGCTGCACGACCAGCTCAAGCGGACCCGGAAGACGGACGAGAGAGAGCTGACGGCGTCCGGAGCCACCGCACGCGGCAGGGTCACCGACGCCGCGCTCACCGCGCTCGACGAGCGGACCCGGACGGCGCGACTGATCGCGACCGTCGACATCGAGGTCACCCCGCGCACCGGGAAGGCCGGTACCCAGCGCAAACGCTTCGAGGCCACCCTCGTGAGAACGGCGGACGGCTGGAAGGTCGAGGCGCTCACGGCGATCGGGGTCGGAGGCGGCGGATGAGACAGCGGGGAGGGACGGCGACGGTGAACGGCACGAGCACGGCAGGGCGGACCGAGGAACGCGACGAGGGAGCCGACGCGGAGCGGCCCGAGGACAGGACACCCACGCGGGCCGACGCGCCCGCGCTCGGGACGCCCCGCCGGGACCGCGGTCGGCTCCGGGTCATCGGCGGGGTCCTCGTGTGCGCACTGCTCGTGGCGGGCGGTCTGCTCTTCGCCGAGGGGCGGCAGCTGCGGGACACCCCCGCCACGTCCAACCGTGCGCTCACCGACGCCGAGGCGACCACACGGGTCGTGGGCGATGTCAGCAACGCGCTCGGCAAGGTGTTCTCGTACAGCCCGCAGGCCACCGCCGTCACCAAGGAGGCGGCGAAGGAGGTCCTGGCGGGGAAGGCGCTCCAGCAGTACGCGGCGCTGTTCGGCCAGGTCGAGAAACAGTCCGGCGACCAGGAACTGACGCTCACCACCCATGTCGTACGCGCCGGGGTGACCCGGCTGACCGACAGCAGCGCCCACCTCCTCGTCCTTCTCGACCAGGTCTACGAGCGCCGGGGCAAGCCCGCCACGACAGCGGCCGCGCAGCTCTCGGTGACCGCCCAACTGCGGGACGGGCACTGGCGCATCGTCGAGATCACTTCCAGGTAGCGCACGCAGACAACGCACAAGGCCCGGATCGGCTCAGCGGGCAGGGGAGAGGCAAAGCAATGGCACGGGTACGCACGACGAGGAATCCACTGGTGATGGTGGCGATCGCGCTGACGGTCGTGGCGGCCGGTGCGGCGGGCTGGGGCGGCTGGTCCCGGTACGACGCCGTGCACGACGACTCGGCGGCGTACGCGCAGGCCCGCGACGACGCACTGGCCGCGGGGGAGCAGGCCGTGCAGAACATGAACACCCTCGACCACCAGAAGCTGGAACAGGGGCTGGACAGCTGGGAGAGCTCCACCACCGGCGATCTGCACAAGCAACTCATCGACGGCCGGGACGAGTTCGTGAAGCAGATCCAGGCCGCGAAGACGGTCAGCACCGCGAAGGTCCTCTCCGGCGCGGTCACCGAACTCGACGACCGGGCCGGGCGTGCGGGGGTCATGGTGGCGCTGCGGGTCACCGTCACCGCACCGAAGGGCGAACCCGCGGTGAAGGAGAGCAGGATGCTCGGGCAGCTCACCCGGACCTCTCAGGGGTGGAAGCTCAGCGCCCTCGGCCAGGCGCCCGTCGGCAACACGGCCGACTGACGCCCGCTCCCCGCCCCGCCACCGAGAGGACCCCGACATGTCGACGACCCGTCACCTCGTCAACCGGCAGCGCCGCTTGGCCACCGCCGCCGCGGACCGCACCGCCGCGCCCGCACCGCCCAAGGAGTCCGGGGAGATCAACACCCCCGGCCCCGAAGCGGAGCCGGACGACAGGACACCCACCCGGCACGAGGCCGGGAAGAGGACCGAAGCCGGACCGGAGCCCCGGCCCAAGAGGCGCCCGCCCCGCCTCCGGACCGTTCTGCCCGCCCTCCTGTGCGCCCTCACCGTGCTCCTCGGCGCCTTCGCGGCCTGGGCGTTCACCTCCGCCGGAAGCCTGCGCGAGGACCCGTCCCGGCAGAACACCGCCCTCACCGACATCGGCCGCACCAGTGAGGTGAAGGGCCAGATCACCGAGGCCGTCGGGGCCGTCTTCTCGTACGACTACGCCTCGCCCGCCAAGTCCGACCGGGCCGCGAGCACCTATCTCGTCGGCAAGGCGGTGGGGCAGCACAAGGACATGCTCGCCGAGGTGCGGGCCCAGGCGCCGAAGCAGAAGCTCGTCCTCACCACGACCGTCACCGAGAGCGGTGTGGAGCTGCTCGACGGCGACCGGGCCCGGCTGCTGATCTTCGCCGACCAGAGCAACACCCGTACCGGCAAGGCCGAGGAGACCACCTACGCGGCGGCCATGTTCGCCGTGGACGCCGTTCGCCGCGGCGACACCTGGCGGATCGCCGCCATCGATACGTTCACCCGGTGACCCGCAGGAGAAGGGAGCACGCATGAGGTTCAACGGCACGATGCGCCGCGGACTCACCGGCACGGCCACGGCCTTCGCCGCGATGGCCGCGCTCACCGCGTCCCAGGCGCCGGGATTCGCCGGCCCCGCACAGCACCCGAAGAAGGCCGCGGCGGCGGACGACGTGGTGTGGACCCAGGTGCCCAACGACGACTCGTACCACACCGAGCTGCCCCCACTGAGGTCGCCCGAGCCGCCGAAGGCCGGCACGCGGCCGAACCCGGCCGTCGCCAAGTCCTGGGCGCAGTCCGGGATTCCGGCCACCGTGCTGGCCGCGTACCGCGCGTCCGAGAGCGCCCTGGGGCGGAGCGACCCGGGGTGCCGTCTTCCGTGGCAGCTGCTCGCGGCGATCGGCAAGGTCGAGTCGGGCCAGGCCCGCGGCGGCCGCGTCGACGCCCGCGGCACCACACTCACCCCGATCCTGGGCCCCGTGCTCAACGGGGCGGGCTTCGCCACGATCCGGGACACCGACAACGGCGCGTACGACGGCGACACCGCTTACGACCGGGCGGTCGGCCCGATGCAGTTCATCCCCTCCACCTGGGCGCACTGGGGGAAGGACGGCAACGCCGACGGCCGCAAGGACCCCAACAACATCTACGACGCCGCCCTCGCCGCCGGCCACTACCTCTGCGCCGGTCCCCGCGACCTGGCCGTTGGGGGCGACCTGGACCGGGCGATCCTCAGCTACAACCACTCCGACACCTACCTGCGCACCGTGCTGTCCTGGCTGGCGTTCTACCGCGAGGGCACCCATCCGGTGGCCGACGGCAAGGGCGTGATCCCCACGAGCCCCGGCGCGGGCGGCCGGGCCGAACCCAAGGCCCCGGTCGGCGGCCCCGGTACCCCCGGCAAGGGGGGCGGCATCGTCATCGGACCGCAGCCCACCCGCACACCGGGCCCGTCCCCCACGCCCCGCCCCACGGGCTCCGCCTCACCCGGCCCGAGCCCCGACCCCACGGACACGGGTCCCACCGACCCCGGTCCGAGCCCCGACCCCACGGACACCGGCCCGACCGACCCCGGTCCGAGCCCCGACCCGACGGACACCGGTCCCACCGACCCCGGTCCCACCGGGCCGGGCTGCCCCACCGGCTCCCCGAGCCCCGACCCGTCCGACACCGCACCCACGCCCACGCCGGACCCCGGCGGGAGCGAGGACCCCTGCGCCACCCCGTCGGGCGAGCCGGGATCACCCGCCTGACAGCACCTCGGCCAGGTCGTACCGCACCACTTCCTCCAACTGCCCGTAGGTGCAGCCGGAGGGAGTGCGGTCCGGCCGCCACCGCCGGAACTGTGTGGTGTGCCGGAACCTGTCGCCCTCCATGTGGTCGTAGGCGACCTCGCAGACCCGCTCCGGGCGCAGCGGCACCCAGGACTGGTCCTTCTTGCCCGACCAGCGGTTCTGCGTCCCGGGCAGCCGGGCGCTCTCGTGCGCCCCGGCGTCCGCCCAGGCCGCCCACGGGTGCTCGGCGAACCCGGTGCGCAGCGGCTCCAGTTCCTCGGCCAGCTCCGCGCGCCGCTTCATCGGGAAGGCCGCGCACACCCCGACGTGCTGGAGGACGCCCCCGGTGTCGTACAGGCCCAGCAGCAGCGAGCCGACGACCGGGCCGCTCTTGTGCACGCGGTATCCCGCGACCACACAGTCCGCGGTCCGCTCGTGCTTGATCTTGTACATCACCCGGGCGTCGGGCCGGTAGGGAAGGTCGAGCGGCTTGGCCACGACACCGTCGAGCCCCGCGCCCTCGTACCGTTCGAACCACTGCCGGGCGAGTGCTTGATCCGTGGTCGCCGGAGCGAGATGGACCGGCGCCGAGGCATCGGCGAGCGCCGCCTCCAGCACCTCCCGCCGGTCCGACTGAGGGGTGGTGAGCAGCGAATCGTCGTTCACCGCGAGGATGTCGAAGGCGATCAGACCGGCCGGGGTCTGCTCGGCCAGCAGCCGCACCCGTGAGTCCGCCGGATGGATCCGCTCCCCGAGCCGGTCGAAGTCCAGGCGCCCCTCGTACGGGACGACGATCTCCCCGTCGATGACACAGCGCGGCGGGAGATTGTCCCGCACCGCCGTGACCAGCTCCGGGAAGTAGCGGGTCAGGGGTTTGCCGGTGCGGCTGCCGATCACCACCTCGTCGCCGTCCCGGTGCACGATCGCCCGGAAGCCGTCCCACTTCGCCTCGTACTGCATGCCCGGCGGGATCGTGGACACGGATTTGGCGAGCATCGGCTTCACGGGTGGCATCACCGGTAGATCCATGGCCCGATTCTCACCCGCCCGCCGCCGTACGTCTCCCGATATGCGGCATATGTGCGAGCGGCCTACGGTGGCCGTCATGGGAGCAGCGGTGGAGCTGGACGCGGGCGGACGAGCCGTACGGCTGTCCAACCCGGACAAGGTGTACTTCCCGGAGAAGGGCTACACGAAGAGGGACGTGGCCGAGTACTTCCTGGCCGTGGGGCCCGGAATCACCCGTGCCCTGCGCGACCGGCCGACCACCCTCCAGCGGTTCGTGGACGGTGTCGAGGGGGACTTCTTCTACCAGAAGCGGGCGCCGAAGAACCTCCCCGACTGGATCCCGACCGCCAGGATCGCCTTCCCCAGCGGCCGTCCCGCCGACGAGATCAGCCCCACCGAGCTCGCCGCGGTGATCTGGGCGGCCAACCTCGGCACCCTCACCTTCCACCCCTGGCCGGTACGGAGCGCCGACACCGACCACCCCGACGAGCTGCGCATCGACCTCGATCCGCAGCCCGGCACGGACTACGCGGACGCCGTGGCCGCCGCCCACGAACTGCGCTCCGTCCTCGACGACCACGGGCTGCGCGGCTGGCCCAAGACCTCCGGCGGCCGCGGCATCCATGTCTTCGTGCCCATCGCCCCGCGGTGGACCTTCACCGAGGTGCGACGGGCGGCCATCGCCGCCGGGCGCGAACTGGAACGGCGCATGCCCAAGCGCGTGACGACCGCATGGTGGAAGGAGGAGCGCGGCGAGCGGATCTTCGTCGACTTCAACCAGACCGCCCGCGACCGCACGATCGCCTCCGCCTACTCCGTACGGCCCTTCCCGCACGCCCCCGTCTCCGCACCCCTGCGCTGGGAGGAGGTCGACGACGCCGAGCCCCGCGACTTCGACATCAGGACCCTGCCCGCGCGCTACGCCGAACTCGGCGATGTCCACGCCGACATGGACGAGCACGCGTTCCGGCTCGACGCGCTGCTGGAACTCGCCGACCGGGACGAGAAGGAGCGCGGGCTCGGCGACATGCCCTACCCGCCGGAGTACCCGAAGATGCCCGGCGAACCGAAGCGGGTGCAGCCCAGCCGCGCCCGGCACGACGACGGCGCGGACGGGCGCGGCGACGACGGCGGTGACGGCGGCGACGGTGACGGCGACGCGGCATGAGGGAACGGAGCGCGGCGCACGGTGCGCACGGTCGGCCGCCGACGAGCCGGGACCGGTGGGAGGCGTTCAAGAAGTCGCCGTATCTGCCCGCGACCGTGCTGCTGTTCATCATCGCGGCCGCGGCCGGACTCTTCGCGGGCTCGTACACGTACGCCATGGCCAACCCCACCCCGCACCGGATTCCGGGTGCCCTGGTGGGTGATGCCCGGGAACCGGGGACCAGGGCGTTCGTCGCCGGGATGGAGAAGGCGCTCGACGCCTCGCTCGACCTGCGTGTCTACGCCACCCCGGCGGGGGCCCGGGAGGCGCTGGAGGAGCAGAAGGTGTTCACGATCGTGCGGCCCCGGGGACCGGGTGTGGCCCTCGACGTGGCCGCGGCCTCCGGCGCCACGGTGGCCCAACTGCTCACCGAGACCGGGGTGAAGGTCGGCGACACCCTCGGTGTGCCGGTCACGGTCACGGACCTCAAGCCGCTCCAGAAGGGCGATCCGCGCGGTCTCGCCCTCTTCTACATCTCGCTCGCCGCCGTCATCATCGGCTTCGTCGGATCGATCCAGCTGAGCGTGCACGCGCGCGCCCTGGTGCCGCTGGAGCGGATCGCGTTCACCGTCGCCTACGCCCTGCTCGGCGGCTTCGCCATCGTCGCGGTCGTGGACTGGCTGCTCGGCGCGGTGGAGCTGCCCTTCGTCCACTCATGGCTGATCCTGTCGCTCACGATGTTCACCACGGGCATGGTCTTCACGATGTTCAACACCCTGATGGGGCGCTGGGCGATGATCCCGACCTGGGGCCTCATGGTGCTGTTGGGCAATCCCTCGTCCGGCGGCGCGGTGTCCTGGCCGCTGCTGCCCTCGGTGCTCGGCCACATCGGCCGCTGGCTGCCGCCGGGTGCCTCGGTCAACGCCCAGCACACCGCGGTCTACTACCGGGGGCACCAGTTCCTCTTCCCGTATCTGGTGCTCGGCGCCTGGGCGCTGGTGTCCTGCACGGTGTTCTGGGTGTGGCGGCACCGGCACCCCGGAGGCCGCGACCACATGCCGGAGCATGCGGCCGCGGCCTCCTGAGGTGCGTGTGCGGGTTACAGCTCCTTGACCCGGATGTCGCGGTACGAGATGACGTCCGAGGTGCTGTGGACCTGGAGCCCGATGTGGCCGGAGGCGAACCGCCGGCCGTCGGTGCCCGGGTCGTCGCCCCGCGGCGGCTCGAAGAGCTGTCCGCCGTTGTTGTCGAACTCGTTCAGCAGGACACCGTTGCGGTAGACCGAGTAGTGCTGGTCGACCACACGGATCTCGTAGTCGTTCCAGGTGCCCTTGGGCGTGACCCCGGCGCCGCCGAGACCCACCCGGTCGAAGCCGTAGAGCGAGCCCGTCTTGTACATGTCGCCGTCCGGCCGGTCGTTGATCTGGATCTCATGGCCGTACTTGATGGCGACCCACTCCGGACGGGCCTCCTCCGGGTTGTCGTGGACGTTCGGGAAGCGGACGAACACGCCGCCGTTGGCGTTGCCCGCGCCGGGAGCGTCGTCCCGCCACTGGAGCTTCAGCGAGAAGTCCCCGTAACTCCGGGACGGGAACCACAGCATGCCCATGCCGTCCACCGTCGTGGAGCTGGTGATCGAGCCCTCCTCCTCGTTGAGCGCGAACTGCCCGCCGCCCACCTGCTGCCACTTGGTCAGCGAGGCGGCCGTGCCGTCGAAGAGCTTGGTGTAGCCCTCGGACTGCCCCGGACTGCCGATACCGGACTGCTTGGCCGCGCGGTAGATCTTCTTGTGCTCACGGGTGTCGATCACACCGTCGGTCAGCAGCCGGTCGAGGACCTTGTCCACGTGCTTGAGGAACAGCGCGTGCGAGGACCAGTCCTTCTCGTCCTCGATCAGCTCGTTGATCGTGCAGCGGTTGCGGGTGATCCGGTTGGGCACACCGGTGTCGACGGTGCCCACGATGACGGTGAGCCGTTCGTCGAACTCCGCGCAGTTCGGCGCCGGGACTCCGCCGCTCTGCGCGACGGTGAACGACACCTTCTGCGCCTGGGAGGTGTTGCCCGCCTTGTCCGTGGCCCGGTGGGCGAGCGTGTGGTACCCGACCCGGTCGACGATCACGACAGCGGTGTAGGCGAGATACGGCCCGCCGTCGAGGGAGTACTCGACCTTGTCCACCCCGGAGTCGTCGTCGCTCGCCGTGATCGTGGCCCTGGCGCTGGTGATGAAGGCGCCGTCCGAGTTCTTGTCGCCCGCCACCTTCACCGAGGTCTCCGGCGCGGTCGTGTCCTGCGAGGGCGGCTCGACGACGGTGAAGTCGACGGCCTTCTCGCCGGCCACGTTCCCCGACCGGTCGGTGGCCCGGTAGCGGACCTTGTGCGTCCCCACCTCGTGCACCATCACGGGGGCGGTGTACGGCTGCCAGGCGCCGTCCGCACCGAGGGCGTACTCGATGGTGTTGACGCCGGAGCCGGTGTCGGACGCCGTCACGGTGACCGTGGCCATGCCCAGGTACGCGCCCTGGTCGTCCTTCTCGCCCGATACGGTCGCCGAGGTCTCCGGCGGTGTCCCGTCGTCGGTCGGCGGGGCGGCCACGCTGAAGTCGACGGCCTTCTCCGCCGCCGCGTTCCCCGACTTGTCGGTGGCCCGGTAGCGGACCTTGTGGGTGCCGACCTCGCTGACCACGACGGGGGCGGTGTACGGCTGCCAGGCGCCGTCCGCACCGAGGGCGTACTCGACGGTGTCGACGCCGGAGCCCTCGTCGGTCGCCGCCACGGTGACGGTGGCCTGGCCGAGGTACGCGCCGTCGGCGTTCTTGTCGCCGTCGACCACGGCGGACGTCTCCGGGGCGGTGGTGTCCTCACCGCCACCGCCGTCCGTCACGGTGAGGATGCCCTGCATCGACCCGTGCCCCGGAATGGTGCAGTGGTAGAAGTACCGGCCGGGGGTGAGGGTGACCTCGACGCTGTGCTTGCCGCCCTCGCTGTCGCTGGGGTTGGCGAGGATGTTCAGCTGGACGTCGTCGTTGAACTCGGGGTCCGAGACGCCGAACGTCAGCGTGTGCGGCATCCCGGTCGTGTTGCCGGTGGCCGTGCTGTTCTCGAAGACGATGGTGGCCCTGCCCGCCACCGCGGTCCTGGGTGCCGACAGATAGTGGTCGATGGGGTCGCCCGCGGTCCAGTTGAGGACCTGGTCGGCCGCCGCCGCACGGTCGTCGTCCGTGCGGCCGTACGCCGCCGTCGAGGTCAGCCCGAGGACCATCAGGAACGATCCCAGCAGGGCCACCCACAGCCGGGCGGGACGGTATCGCCGTCGTGCGAGGAGCGAGGGGTGTCTCACTGCGCTGCCGCCTTCCTGGCCAGTTCGGCGGCGGCCGGGGTCGGGCCGCCGCCCTTGTACGTCACACGCCACAGCGCGGACTTGGAGTCGGAGGTGAAGAACCCGCGCCCGTAGTCCAGGACGTACAGCGAACCGTCCGGGGCGAACTTCCAGTCCATCAGGTTGCGGATGCCGTCGGCCCCGACCGGGATGATCTTCTTCAGGGACTCGGCGTGGGTGGGCAGACCGCCCTTGCCGACGGTCTTCGGGTCGGTGAGTACGGCGTGCCGCGGCTGGTCGGCGTCGTAGAAGTCACCGACGAACCACTTGCCGTCCCAGTACGCGGGCCACTTGTCGGCGCTCGTGCTCGCGGCGTCGTACCGGTAGACCGGACCGTTCATCGTGGCCTGTCCGCCGCCCTTCAGCCACGGCAGGAGCTGCTTCTGCTCCTCGACCTTGTAGCTGGGGACGCCGTCGGCGTTGCGCGGGTAGTCCACGCCGCCGCCCTGGGGCGAGTACCAGATGGTGTTGGAGGTGACCGGCGGCAGCTTCACCAGCCCGTCGTTGTTCGGCGACTCGTTCTTCGGGGCGTCGCAGTCGTACCAGCCGAGCGGCTTGCCCGGGTCGGGCAGATTGCGGTCCCGGTAGGGCTGCTTGTTGCCCATGCAGTACGGCCAGCCGTGGTTGCCGGGCTTGGTGATCGCGGCGAACGTGTCGTACTTGGCCGGACCCCAGGTGGTGCTCGGTTCCCCGGCGTCCGGGCCGACCCAGCCCGCGTACAACGTGTCGGTCGACTTGTCGATGGAGATCCTGGCCGGGTTGCGCACCCCCATCACATAGATCTCGCCGCGGGTCCTGCCGCCGCCCTCGTCCGGCTCCTTGCCGGTGAAGAGATTGCCCTCGGGCAGCGTGTACGTGCCGTTGTCCTCGGGGTGGATCCGCAGGATCTTCCCGTTGAGGTTGTTGGTGTTGCCCGCGGTGCGGCGGGCGTCGGCGAACGACACGCCCTTGTAGTTCGGCTGGGGGTTGTTGCCGGAGTAACCGTCGCTGAAACCGGAGGAGTTGTTGTCGCCGGTCGCGATGTAAAGATTGTCCTTGGAGTCCCAGGCCATTCCGCCGCCCGCGTGGCAGCAGCTGTGGATCTGGACCGGCCAGCTCAGCAGTACCTTCTCGGAGGCGAGGTCCAGTTCGGCGGTGGCCGGGTCGAAGGTGAAGCGGGAGACCTGGCGTACCGCCATCTGCTTGTCGCGGTCGATCTTCGCGTGCGGCGTGTAGTGCAGATACACCCAGCCGTTGGAGGCGAAGTCCGGGTCCAGCTCGATGCCGAGCAGTCCCTCCTCCACCTTGACCAGCTCGTCGCCGCCGCCCTTGTTGCCGAACACGGTCAGCGCCCCGGCGAGCGTGACCTTCTTGGTCTTCGGGTCGTAGACGTGGATCTCGCCCAGGCCCTTGCCGACGTTCGGGTCCTTCCAGTCCGTGACGACCGGGACGCTGCTGTCCGCGCCGCCGCGGCCGATGTAGAAGACCTTGCCGTCGGCGGCGGTGACCAGGCCGTGCGGCTCGCCGATCTGGTCGTTCTTCCCCGGCTGGTTGGGCTGGGTCAGGCGCTCGGCCTTGTAGTTGGCGTTGATCGTGGCCGTGCAGTCGGCCTGCGAGAGACGGGTGGTCCAGGACAGCGCACCGCGCAGATGGTCACGGAAGTCCGTCTCCGCGAAGCTGTCGACGGTGCCGCCCATCGCGGTGTAGAAGGACCGGCCGCCGTCGTAGTCGCGGCACCAGGAGACCGGGTGGTCCCAGCCGTTGGCGCTCGCGCCGGGCTTGTAGGTGAGCTCGCGGACCCTGGCCACGGTGTGCACGTCACCGGACGGGTTCTTCGTCCAGTTCAGCCACTTGTCGGGGCGCTTCCACTCCAGCGGCAGGTTCTTGGTCGCCGGGTGGCTCCGGTCCCCGATCTCCACCGTCGCGCGCTGCGCGGTGGTGGGGCTGTTCGCGGCCGGACGGGCCCCGACCAGACCGGTGAACCAGTCCGAGTACGGCTCGGTGCGTGCCGCGTCATGGATGCCGAGGAACCCTCCGCCCGCCTCCATGTACGCCTCCAGACCGGCCTCCTGCTCCGGGTCGAGGACATCGCCGCCGCCGGTGAGGAAGACGACGGCGTTGAACGTGCCGAGCCGCTTGGCGTTGGTGAACACCCCGGCGTCGTCCGAGGCGACCGTCTTGAAACGTCCGGCCTCCGGCCCGCTCAGCCCGATCTTCTCGATCGCCGCGATACCGGCGTCCACGGTCGGCGACTCGTCGCCCGCCGAGGCGTGGAAGACCAGCACCTTGACATTGGCCCCGCCGGGCGGCGACGGAAGGGACAACGTTGTCGGAAGCCGGTCGGCCGGCTCCGGATAGGGCCTGGCGCTGGCGGCGTTGCCGCCCAGCAAGGACGCGGTCAGTGCGCCGGTCGCCACGGCCGCCGCGAGACCGCGGCGTGTTCTGGACCGGTGATGCGGTGTGCGCTGCATGTGTCACCCACCCCTCTTGGTCACTGCAACTTTTCGGTCACTGCAACAGCGCATGAAGCTAGACCTCTTTTCGTGGCGCGCCAATAGCTATGGCAGCATTCGAACTAACTTTGTCCTGGGTGTGGATAAACGAGGATCCCCCGGCTACGGTATGGGCCGTCCCGGGGATCTCCTGTGCCCGACTGGGCTCTGAGCCTCAGCAATTTCCTTCACGCATTGGGGAGTTCGGCATGGATCGAAGGACCTTCAGCCGGCGGATGCTGGTGGGTGGCGCAGCGGCGGCGGCGACCGGCGTGACATCGTTGTCTCTCGGCGCGGTCGAGGCGAGTTCGGCGGAGAACCCGCCAAGGACGGCACCGGCGGGAGGGGTGGTGCGCCGGCTGAAGATGTACGCCGAGAAGCTGGCGGACGGCTCCCTCGGGTACGGCTTCGAGAAGGGCAAGGCGTCGATTCCCGGGCCGCTCATCGAGATCAACGAGGGCGACACCCTGCACATCGAGTTCGAGAACACGACGGACGTCGACGCCAGCCTCCATGTCCACGGCGTCGACTACGACATCGCCAGCGACGGCACCCGGATGAACAAGAGCCATGTGGAGCCGGGCGGCACCCGTACCTACACCTGGCGCACCCACGCCCCTGGCCGTCGCAAGGACGGCACCTGGCGGCCGGGCAGCGCGGGCTACTGGCACTACCACGACCATGTCGTCGGCACGGACCACGGCACGGGCGGCATCCGCAAGGGGCTCTACGGGCCGCTGGTCGTGCGGCGCCAGGGCGACATCCTGCCGGACAGGACGATCACGATCGTCTTCAACGACATGACGATCAACAACAAGGCGGGCCACGAGAGTCCGAACTTCGAGGCCACGGTGGGTGACCGGGTCGAGGTCGTGATGATCACGCACGGCGAGTACTACCACACGTTCCACATCCACGGTCATCGCTGGGCGGACAACAGGACCGGGCTGCTCACCGGTCCGGACGACCCCAGTCGGGTGGTGGACACCAAGATCTGCGGCCCCGCCGACTCGTTCGGATTCCAGATCATCGCGGGCGAGAACGTGGGCGCGGGCGCCTGGATGTACCACTGCCATGTCCAGAGCCACTCCGACATGGGCATGGCCGGACTGCTGCTGGTCGCCAAGCCCGACGGCACGGTCCCGGGGCACGAACCGCACCACGTGTCGAGCGCGAAGAGCCCCACGGCCAAGGCCGACAGGGCGGCGGGCGCGGACGAGGCGGCGAGCACGGACAAGGCGGCCGGGCAGCACGAGCACTGAGCGGAACGCGCCGGGGGGCGGTCTCTCCCCCCGGCACCCGCACCTCAACAACCGTCCGTCCGGCACCTGTACCCCGCACTCCGGCTCGCGCGGTGCGGCCATGCCCGCGCCGGAGCGCGCCCGCGTGCCGGGACCGGGCCCGCACGCGTCTACCGTGCGGGCGGTCGCCGCTCGGCCGCTACCGTGCGGGCGGTCGCCGCTCGGCAGGGGACAGCAGCAGCACCTCCAGCGCCCGCGCGCAGGACCGCGCCTGCGTCAGGAGCCAGTCGGTCCGCTCCGGTGTGATCACGCTCGGGGTGGCCCGTACCGCCAGGGCGAACCGCGAGTGACCCGCGCCGTCCAGCACCGGAACCGCCAGCGTCCGCACCCCGTACGCCGATTCGCCGTCATTGAGCGCGTACTCGTCGGCCCGTACGCGTGCCAACTCGGCCCGCAACGCGGCAGGTTCGACGATCGTGCGATCGGTGAACGCGGGCAGCGGAGGCAGTGAGTCGGGGCCGCCCTCGCCGGGGCGCGCCCAGGCCAGCAGCACCTTGCCCAGCGCCGTGGAGTGCAGCGGTCTGCGCAGACCCACCTTCGGAGTCACCGAACCGCCCGCCACGATCACCGCGTGCGGGCCGCTGCGCAGCGCCAGGTCGGTGGTGGCGCCGGTGCGTTCGGCGAGGTCGGCCAGTTCGGGGGCGGCCAGATGCAGCCCCCGCTGGTGGTAGGAGAGCCGGCCCAGTTCGGTGACCGAGGGGCCGAGCCGGTACCGGGACGTGCGCGGGTCCTGTTCCAGGAAGCCCGCGCCCAGCAGCGTACGGGCCAGCCGGTGGGCCGTGGACACCGACAGCTCCAGACGCCGGGCCAGGTCGGAGGCGCTGAGGTCGGGGCCGTTGTCGTGGAAACAGTGCAGGACGTCCAGCGCGCGCCGGACCGCCTGGGCCCCGCCCGGAGCGCGCGCTGTCGCGGCCTCGGTCATGTCGGTCTCACTCTCCGCTCGTGGGGTGGGAGGGGTGCCTTTCATTGCCACATTACGGGAGTTGACCCATGGCTCAACCGGGTCAAGAAACACTCCGTTCATATGTAATCCCACATGATGGGAAGCGAGTTGTCCGGGTGCTCGCATCCGTGGCAGGCTTCAGCCGTCACCACCGACGAGCAGGAAAGGAGCAGTGCCATGGCCGGCCGCCGCATCGCGGACCACTCCCGCGCCACCGCCGCTCCGGTGCCGCTCGCCCTCACGCTGCGCCGTCACATCGATCTGGCGCGCGTCTCCAGCGCGGCCTGTCGCTGACCCTCCGCACGCTTCTCTCCTCCCGCGCCTTCCGGTGCACCCAGGATTTTCAGACTTCCGGATCTTCCGTCGGCCTGTCGGCGTCGTCGTCGCGGGCCCCGTACCGATCCATGGGTGACCCGGTGACCCGGTGACCCGGTGATCCGTTGATCCGGGGTACCGACAGGCACCCGCCGCCGCATCACCGCGATCTCCCCGCCGCCTCACCCTCCCGCGTTCACCGCGCCGCTCCCGAGCGGTCCGGTCACGCATGCCCGCGCCCACTTCGCCGACCGACCGGGATGACACCCATGCCGCATGCCGCCGTCCTGCCCCGGACACTCTGGTTCACCCGCTGCCCCGTACCCACCGCCACCGGCATCGCCGCCGACCGCGGCTGGCTCACCGACGCCTTCGCCCCCGACGGCATCGAGGTGCGCTCCCTCCAGGACGCCGCCCCCGGTGCCGACCGCGCCGCGCACTTCACCCACGCGCTCCCCGGACTGTTCCGTGAGGGCGGCAACGTGCCCGCCCTGTGGGCGCGTTCGCGGGGAGAGCGCACCCGGCTGATCGGACTCACCTGGATCGAGGAGCGCCAGAGCGTGCTCGTCGCGCCGGGCTCCGGTATCCGGGGCGCCGAGGCCCTGCGAGGACTGCGGCTCGCCGTGCCGAAGCACACCATCGCCATCGACTTCTGGCGGGCCATGGCCCTGCGCGGCTTCGAGGGCGCACTCGCCTCCGCCGGGCTGAGCCAGCAGGACGCCGTACTCGTCGACGTACCCGCCGACGGGCACGAGGGGCAGTGGGCGGCCGAACTCGCCGCGCTGCGCCGCGGGGACGTGGACGCGGTGTACGTGAAGGGTGCCCTCGCCGTCGAGGCGGCCCGGCGCTCCGGCGCGGAGGTCGCCGTCGAACTCGACGAACTGCCCGGCCACCGCTTCCGGATCAACAACGGCACCCCCCGCCCCATCACCGTCCACCAGGATCTCCTGGACGAACACCCGGACCTCGTCGACCGCTTCCTCGCCGTCCTGCTCAGGGCCGCCGACTGGGCCGCCGGCCGGCCCGACGAGGTCGCCCGGATCCTCGGCGCCGAGACCGGTGCCGGAGCCGACGGAGTCGCGGGAGCGTACCGCCCCGGCACCCACCTCACCCTGCACCCCGACCTGACACCGCGGCGCCTCGCCCTGCTCGCCGAGCAGGAGTCCGCGCTGTACGCCCATGGCTTCCTGCCCGAACGCGTCGACATCACCGCCTGGGCCGACCCCGGGCCGCTCCGCCGCGCCGCGGCCCTGACCGGCCCGCCCCCCGCCCGACTGCCCGCCGCCCCCTGAGCCTTGAGGATCCCCGCCACCATGAATGCGACCCGACCACTGCGCAACGCCGCACTCCCCGCCCTCCTCACGGCCACCGCGCTGCTCGCGGTCACCGGCTGCGGCACGTCCGAGGCCGACAGCGCCTCCGGCTCCGGCGCGGGGAGCACGGTCTCCGTACGCATCCCCGACCCCGGCAACTCCGGGGTGCTCGCCCTCGGCAAGAAGGACGGCAGCCTCGACAAGGCGCTCGGCAAGGTCGGGGCCAAGGTGGAGTGGACCGGCAGCGCCGGCCCCTTCGCCCCGGCCGCCCAGGCGATGAACGCCGACCAGCTCGACATCGCCACCGGCTCCATCACCTCCGGCATCACCTCGCTCGCCCAGCGCCCCGGCTTCAAGTTCTTCACCGCCGTCGACCCGGACGCGGCTGGCGAGGGCATCCTGGTCCGCAACGGCTCCGGTATCGAGTCCGTCGCCGACCTCGTCGGCCGGAAGGTCGCCGTCAACCAGGGCGGCACCGGCGAATACCTGCTGCTCAAGGCACTCGCCAAGGCGAACATCCCGGCCGACAAGGTGCAGCGCGTCTATCTGCGCCCCGACCAGACCGCCGCCGTCTTCAACGCGGGCAAGGTCGATGCCTGGGCGGTCTGGGCCACCTACGCCGTCGCCGAGATCGGCAGCGCCAAGGCGCACTTCGTCGCCGACGGCACCGCCATCGGCTCCGACAACTACAGCCTGAACGCGGTCCGTACGGCCTTCGCCGAGCAGCACCCCAAGGTCGTCCAGGCGCTCTACCAGTACCTCCACGACGCCAGTGCCGAGGAGAAGAAGAACCCGGCCGCGTATCTGAACGTCTTCACCGACGTCGGCCCCACCGCCGTCACCGGCAAGGCGGCGGAAGTCCAGACCGGCTTCACCGCCCAGGGCGGCACGGTCGATCCGATCGGCCCCGAGGACATCGCACGCTTCAAGGCGGTCGCCGCGTTCTACGCCGAGCAGAAGGTCACCAAGACGCAGGTCGACGTCGCGGCCCATCTGCTCGACGTCGAGAAGCTGACATGAGCGACACCGCGACCACCTCACTCGTCCCCCCGCGCCCGCAGCTGCGCAAGGCCCGCGGCCGTACCTACGCCCTGACCGTACGGGCACTGGGCCCCGTGGCGCTGCTCGCCCTGTGGTGGACGGCCTCCGCGACCGGAGTCCTGACCGCGGACGTGCTGGCCTCGCCCGCCGAAGTCATCCGCGCCGTGGGCGAGCTGTGGGGGAACGGGCAGCTGCCCGATGCCCTCACCACCTCCCTCACCCGCTCCGGTCTCGGCCTGCTCATCGGGCTGGCCGCCGGACTGACGCTCGGCATCACCACCGGATTCACCCGCCTGGGCGACGAACTCCTCGACTCCTCGCTCCAGACCCTGCGCACCATCCCCTTCCTCTCCCTGGTGCCGCTGTTCATGGTCTGGTTCGGCATCAACGAGACCGCCAAGATCCTGCTCATCGCCGTCGCCACCACCTTCCCGATGTACGTCTCGACGTCGAGCGGCGTGCGCAACACCGACCCCAAACTCATCGAGGCGATGCGCAGCTTCGGCATGAGCCGCCTCGGTATCGTCCGCGAGGTCGTGCTGCCCGGCGCGCTGCCGTCCCTGCTCGCCGGACTGCGCCTGTCGATGACCCTCAGCGTCATCGCGCTCATCGCCGCCGAGGAGATCAACGCCACCGCGGGCATCGGCTATCTGATGTCGCAGGCCCAGAGCTACGCCCGCACCGACATCCTCGCCGTCTGCATCCTGGTCTACGGCCTGCTGGGCCTGGGCGCCGACATCGCCGTACGGCTGCTGGAGCGGGTCCTGATGCCGTGGCGTACCCCGCAGGGAGCCTCCCGATGACCGACCACGGAACGACGACGCCCGCCGTACGGGTACGGGGGCTGCGCCGCGTCTTCGGCGCCCGCGCCGTACTGGACGATCTGGAACTGGACATCGCACGCGGCGAGTTCGTCGCCCTGCTCGGCGCGAGCGGCAGCGGGAAGACCACCCTGCTGCGCATCCTGGGGGCACTGGACGGCGCCGACGGGGGAGAGGTCCTGGTACCCGAGGCCCGCACCGTCGTCTTCCAGGAACCCCGCCTCGTACCGTCCAAGAAGGTCCTCGCCAATGTGACCGTCGCCCTGCCGCGAAGCCGCTCCGAGGACGGCATCCGGGCCCTGGCGGAGGTCGGTCTGGAACGGCACGCACAGGCGTGGCCCGCCACCCTCTCCGGCGGTGAGGCCCAGCGCGTCGCCCTCGCCCGCGCCCTGGTCCGTGAGCCCGAACTGCTGCTGCTGGACGAGCCGTTCGCCGCACTGGACGCGCTGACCCGGCTGAAGATGCAGGACCTGGTCGGTGAACTGTGCCGGAAGCACCGCCCCGCCGTCCTCCTCGTCACCCACGACGTGGACGAAGCGGTACGGCTCGCCGACCGGGTCGCCGTCCTGCGGGACGGGCGGCTCGTCACGGACGAGCCGGTCGACGTCGACCGGCCGCGCGAACCCGGAGACCCGGCGTTCGTCGCCCTGCGCCGCCGTCTGCTCCAGGACCTCGGGGTCCACACGCCCCCACCGCCCGCCCCCGCCCAGCCCGCCGCGCCTGCCACCGTCCCCGCGCCGGCTACCGAACGCACCGAAATCGGAGTGATCTGAATGACCATCACCATCGGAGTCCACAGCAGCAATCCGTCCCTCTACTACCTGTACCACCTCACCCGGCTCGGCTTCGCCCAGGAGGAGCTGGCCCCGCTCGGCGAGAGCGTCGTCTTCCACCCGTACACGAACGGCGTCCGCACCGGCGAACTGCTCACCCGGGGCGTCATCGACTTCGGCGGCACCGGTTCGACCCCGCCCGTCACCGCCCAGGCCGCGGGTCACGACCTCGTCTACACCGCCGTCTCCGCCCCGCGCCCGGATCACGGCGCCCTGCTGGTGCCCGTGGACAGCCCGGTCCGTACCGTCGCCGACCTCAAGGGCACGGTCGTCCATCTGGCGATCGGCTCCTGGCAGACCCACCTCATCGCCAAGGCGCTCCACGACGCCGGGCTCTCGTACGCCGACGACATCACCGCCGTACGAGGCACCGAGGACAGCGAACAGCTCCTGCGCACCGGCGGGATCGCCGCCTGGGTCGCCCAGGGCGCCCAGCTCGCCGCCGCCCGGCGCACCGGCGGACTGCGCACCCTCGTGCCCACCGCCGACGTCATCACCGACCGCTCCGTGTTCTTCACCCGGCGCGAACTCGCCGAGGAGCGTCCCGAGATCATCGAGGCGCTGACCCGCGCCCTGCGCCACGCCGACGCATGGGTCGCCGCACACCCGCGCCGGGCTGCCGAGATCGCCGCGGCCGACCTGGGCGGGAGCGCCGACGACTGGGAGAGCGCGCTGCGCTCCCTGCCCTGGCTGATCGAGGCGGTGAGCGAGGAGTTCCTCGCCGAGCAGCAGGAGGCCGCCGACATCTTCCACCGCACCGGCTTCGTCGAACGGCCCGTCACCGTGGCCGCCGCCGTCGCCCGCCCCTCCGCGCCGAAGGCGGCCTGAGCGTCATGCCGAGCGAAGTCCTCTGGTACATCATCCCGCGCGAAGGCGCCTATCCCTGGGAGCAGGCCGGTCGCCGCCCCGTCGACCTCGGCTATCTGAGCCGCCTCGCCGGAACGGTCGAACAGCTCGGCTACAGCGGGGCGTTGCTCGCCACGGATCTCTACGACGTCTGGCCGCTCGGGAGTGCGCTCGCCGCCACCACCAGCACCCGGTTCAAACCCCTGCTGGCCGTCCACCCCGGGCTGATCGCGCCGACGCTGCTGGCCAAGATGGCGCTCAGCTTCGACACCCTGTTCGGCGGGCGACTGCGCTTCAACGTGGTCAACGGCTCGACCGCGTCCCTCCGGGAGTACGGCCTCCATGTGGAGCACGACGAACGGTACGAACTGAGCGCCGAATACTGGTCGATCGTGAAGCGCCTCACCGCGGGCGAGGTCTTCGACCACAAGGGGCGCTTCTACGACCTGAAGAACGCGGGCGCTTCCTTCCGTGAGCTGAAGCCCGTCCAGGACCCGCACATCCCGCTCTGGTTCGGCGGTTCATCGGCGCCCGGTATCGAGATGGCGGCCGAGCATGTCGATGTGTTCCTGACCTGGGGCGAGCCTCCGCACCTGCTGAAGGAGAAGCTGGACCGGGTCCGTGCGCGGGCCGCCGCGTACGGCCGCACCCTGCGCATAGGGCTGCGCCTCCACCTCATCGTCCGCGACACGGAGGACCAGGCGTGGGCGGCGGCGGACCGGCTCCTCGACGTCACCAGCGACGCCACGTACGCGCGGCAGCTCGGCGACCGGGCGGGGGAGGACGGGGTCGGCTGGCAGCGTCAGTTCCGCCAGCACGGCGGCAAGGTCCCCGCCAGGGCGCGGGAGTTGGAGGTCCACCCCAATATGTGGCCGGGCATGAGCCTGTTCCGGCCGGGTCCCGGCACCGCGGTGGTCGGGTCGACGGCCCAGGTCGTCGAACGGCTCAAGGAGTTCGAGGACCTGGGCGTCGACACCTTCATCCTGTCCGGCAACCCGCTGCTGGAGGAGGCGTACCGGGTCGCCGAGACGGTACTTCCGGCACTCGGCGTACGCCGCTGAGAAGAGACGCGCCGCACCGCCGCAATGCTTCGGCCCGTCCGGGGAGCCGCCCCTACGCTGGGCGGCATGGCACACGCGATCATCGTCGGATCAGGGCCGAACGGTCCGGCCGGGACCGTGATGCCGCCCCGGGCGGGCGCCCCGGGGCACCACCCCGCTGCCGTCCGGCGACGGCTCCTCACCCCTTCGGCCGAGCAGACCGGCGGGCCGTCGGCCGCCGTGACGCCCCCCATGGCCCACGGCCCGCGCCGGTGCGCCGAAGAGGGCCCCTCCCGTGTCCGCGTTTCACGCGGCGGACCCGGCCTCGCGCGGACTGCGGCTCTCGGTGCCCGGTGCGAGACTCGAAAAGTCAGGAGAAAGGCCCGCGCATCAGGACAAGCGAGACCATGGGACTCGCTGAAGGAGCACACCATGCTCAGCCCCACTTTCGTCGACGGCATCCCCAACTGGATCGACCTCGGTACACCGGACCTCGACGGCGCCACCGCCTTCTACCACGGTCTCTTCGGCTGGGATCTGGTTCCGGGAGGTCCCGAGGTCGGGGGCTACGGGATGTACACACTGGGCGGCCGTACCGCCGCCGGTGTGATGAAGGTCCCCGCGGAGCAGTCGAAGAGTGCCTGGTCGGTCTTCTTCCAGTCGCCCGACGCCTCCGCCACGGCCAAGAAGGTGGAGCGGGCGGGCGGCGCCGTGCTGCTGGAACCCATGGACGTCATGGAGTTCGGCCGCATGGCCGGCTTCAAGGACAACGCCGGGGCGTACTTCGGCGTCTGGCAGCCGAAGGAGAATCCGGGCCTGGGCGTCGTCCGGGAACCGGGCTCGTTCCTCTGGGCCGAGCTCTACACCCCGCAGGTGCCCCCGGCCGCCGCGTTCTTCCAGAAGGTCTTCGGCTGGCAGACCGACGAGATGGGGTTCGGCGGCGGCGAGTACACCTACACCACGGTGCGCCCCGCGAACACCGGACCCGATTCGGCCTTCGGCGGCCTCGTGCCCTTCAAGGACTCACCGACCGAGGCGGCGGCAGGTCCGCACTGGCTGCCGTACTTCACGGTCGACGACGTCGACGCCGCGGTGGCCGCGGCGAAGCGGCTCGGCGGCAAGGAGACCCTGGCGGCCATGGACATCCCGGAGGTCGGCAGGATGGCCAATCTCGCCGACCCCTACGGCGCCGCCTTCGCGGTGATCAGGCCCGCACCGAGGCAGGCCGGCTGACCGGGCGGTCGCGGACCGGGCCGTTCCGCCTCGGGCCGTGACCCCGATTGATGAATCGTTGATCGGTCGTTTATCGGGACCGGGCACCGTGAGGCCCATGCTGATCAACACCGTGACCGAAGACGAGACACTCGCCTGGCAGGAGAGCGCGCTGTGCGCGCAGGCCGGACCCGAGTTCTTCTTCCCCGCTCCGGGCAGCTCGACGCGCGAGGCCAAGCAGTTGTGCAACGCCTGCGAGGGACGAGTGGCCTGCCTGGAGTACGCACTCACCAACGACGAGCGGTTCGGCGTCTGGGGCGGACTCTCCGAGAAGGAGCGCGAACGGCTGCGCCGAGCCGATCGCGACCGGGCCTGAACCACCGTACCGAGGGGTCCGCGCCCGCCCGGTACGTCCGCCGTACGGAACGGCGGACCGGCCCCGCGTTACCCGTTGGCACCCCCACGCCCCCATGGCCGCCCCGGCCGGGCGGCGGACGGCCGCTTATTCGTGCGGACGCCCGGGTGACAGCTGGCCAAGGGCTGTCCCGTGATCCCTGGCGGGCGCACGACGACAGCTACGCCACCTCGCGGCGTTGTCGGAACGCCCGGATACATCCCGTACGCGGACGTCCCTCCGTCTTGCGATGCACCGCATCCGACGCCGTGCGCTGATTCACCAGGGATGACGGGACAGCCCTTAGTATCTCCCCATGCCCGGACGAGTCGCAGAAGCAGGCGCGTCGTCGGGGCAGGCCGCCCCCGGGGTCCCGTAGCGCAGAGGCAGACGCGTCCGTATGACATGCGGAGGGACGCCGGTTCGAATCCGGTCGGGACCACGGGGAGCGCAGACGCATGCACCACGAAGCGACGTACCGCCATGACGGACCGGCCGGGGGCCGGACCCCGGGCGGAAGCGCGCGCCCCGCGTCCGCGGACCCGCACGGGGCGGGCCCCGGACGGACCGTCACCGAAGCGGAGTCGGCCGACTTCGACCGGCTCGTCGCCCGGTTTCGCGCACTGCCCGCCGACGACCCCGTCCGCCTCCGCGCCGAACAGGTCGCCGCGTCGTTCACCCGCGACGGCCGCGGCAAGCGCCGCAGGGCGAGCGGCGAGCGGCGCGCCGCCGCGGACGCCACCGTCCTGGCGGCCACCGCGACCGGCGCCGAGAACCGGCGGGAGGACGCCCCGCTCGACCCCGCGGGTGCGGCCCCGGCCCCCGCGGGCACTCTGGCCCGGCCCCGACGCTGCTACATCTGCAAGGCGGGGTACCGCCGGGTCGACTCCTTCTACCACCTCCTGTGCCCGCAGTGCGCGACGGAGAACAGGGCCCGGCGCACCAGCCGTACGGATCTGTCGGGGCGGCGCGCCCTGCTGACCGGAGGGCGCGTCAAGATCGGATTCCAGCTGGCGCTGATGATGCTCAGGGACGGTGCCGACCTTCTCGTCACCACCCGCTTCCCGCACGATCTGCTGCGCCGGTTCCGGGCCGAGGCGGACAGCCCGCAGTGGCTGGAACGGCTCACCGTGCTCGCCGTGGACCTGCGCGACCCGCGCCAGGTCCTGGGCCTGTGCGAGCAGCTGCGGGAAGCCGGTGAACCGCTCGACATCCTCGTCAACAACGCGGCCCAGACCGTGCGTCGGCCACCCGGTGCGTACGCCCTGCTGACCGCGGGGGAGCACGGCGCGCTGCCCACCGGCGCGCTGCGCGCACCCGGCTACACACCGATGTCCGCCGTCGAGGGCACCGTCGCCCCCGGGGCGCTGGCCCTCCTGCTGCCCGACGCGGACGAGGCGGGTCTGCTGCCCGACACCTCACCCGTGAACTCCTGGTCGGCGCGGCTCGGTT
This sequence comes from Streptomyces sp. NBC_01237, assembly GCF_035917275.1. Lineage (NCBI taxonomy): Bacteria > Bacillati > Actinomycetota > Actinomycetes > Kitasatosporales > Streptomycetaceae > Streptomyces > Streptomyces sp. NBC_01237. Next base: position 7,695,123 of record NZ_CP108508.1, read on the forward strand.
CGCTCGACCCCGCCGAGGTTCTGGAGACCCAGCTGGTCAACGCGCTGGCCCCGGCACTGCTCTGCGACCGGCTGCTCCCGTTGCTCCTGGCCTCGCCGGGGCCGCGTCGCTACATCGTCAATGTGACGGCGGTGGAGGGCCGGTTCGCGGTGCGCAACAAGACGGGCGGCCACCCGCACACCAATATGGCCAAGGCGGCACTCAACATGCTCACCCGTACCAGCGGCGCCGAACTCTCCGAACAGGGCGTCCATATGTGTGCCGTCGACACCGGTTGGATCACGGACGAGAACCCGGCCCCGAAGAAGCGAAGGCTCGCCGCCGGAGGTTTCCGGACGCCCCTCGACACAGTCGACGGGGCGGCCCGCGTCTACGACCCGATCGTCCGGGGCGAGGCCGGATCCCCCGTCTCCGGTGTGTTCCTCAAGGACTACCGGGAGGCGTCGTGGTGACCCCCGGAACGCCCCCGCCCCCGCCCCCGCCCGCGCCCCAGCCCATGCCCGTGCCACCGTCCTCGCCGGCCGTGCCCGCCTCGCCGTCCTCCCCGGGCTCCGCGTCGGTCACGTCCTCGCCCCCGTACGCGGGAGTGCCCCCGGTGCTGCCCCGCTCGGTCGCGGAACTCGGCCCGTTGCTGGGCTGGTTGCACTCCGGCGTGAGCGCCGGCGAACGGCTGGACTTCCCGTCGGGCACCGCGCTGCCCGACGGTCGTCTGGACCTGTGCAAACAGGCGCTCGGCCCCCGGGGAGCCGCACTGGTGGCCGGTGCCCTGCGCCCCCGTGCGGCGGACGGCGGACCCGCCCCCGTACGGCATCTGCTGCTCGGCACCGACGGGCTGGGTGACGAGGGTGCCGGAGCCGTCGCGGACCGCAGCGCGGGAACCGGTGTGGAGACCCTCTACCTGGGCTGCAACCGGATCACCGCGGGCGGCGCCTGCCGGATCGCTGACAGCCTGCGCGCCTCGGAGCACCTGGTGACCGGGGTCTGGCTCAAGCGGAACCCGCTCGGCACCGGAGGCGGACAGGCGGCGGCCCAGCTCGTCGAGGCCGCCGCCACGCTCCGTACCCTCGACCTCGTTCAGACCGGACTCGACGCGGCGGGCACCGCCGTCCTCGCCGAGGCGATGCTCACCGCGGCAGTGGCGGGGCGGCCCGTGGAGCGGCTGTTCATCGGCGGCAACGCGCTCGGACCCGTCGGCGCGGCACCGCTGGCGGCACTCCTGGCCGCCGGGGCGATCACCGAACTCTACGTATCGGCGGCCCGGTTGGGGGACGAGGGGGCCGATGTGCTCGCAGCCGGCCTGGCCCGCGCGCCGTACGGCCGTACCGCCCGGATCTCCGTCGCCAGCAACGGGATCGGGCCCCGCGCCGCGGCCCGGCTGGTGACGGCGGCCGCGACGGCGGGTGTGCGCCTGCTCGACCTGGGCCGGGTCCGGGCCGCCGGGACGCTCGGAGCGCCGGACAACCACATCGACACCGAGGCCGCCGCACGGATCGGGTCCTCTCTCGCGGCGCTCCCGCACCTGCTGACCCACCTCGTCCTCAGCCACACGGGCATGCGCAGCCGGGAGGCCCACCGCATCCTGGACACCGCGGCGGACGCGAGCACGGCGACCCGCTACGTCCTGGGCAAGGGCATCGCGACCAGTGTCCGGCGTCGGCTCGACGCGTTCAGCGCGCACCTGCCGCGTCCCACGGCGCACGCCGATGTCGCCGCGGTGCGCAGCGTCCACCGGACCGTCGGATAGGGGGCCGCGGCCGGTCGGCGGCGTCCGGCCGCGGCGGGGCCGTTGTGGATACGCTCCGTAAACTTCTGGGGTGATCCTGTCCGTACACGGCAGAATCGCTCCATGACCGACGCTCAGCCGCTCGTCCTCGCCTGCACCCTGCTCGACGCCCTGGAGCCGCTCCCGTACCACCGGCGCATGCGGGAACTCGCCGTGCGCGCCCGGCGCCTGGCCGCGGACGGGGTACTTCGGCCCGTCCTGGAGGAACTGGCGGGCGGCGACCCCTACGAGCGTCACCTCGCCGTCGTCGCCGCGGCCGTCGCCCACGACACGGGGTGGATCGAGGACCGCATCGCCGACGAGGACCCCCGCGTCAGGGGCGTGGCCCTGCGGGTGGCGCGCGGTCTCGGCGTACCGGACACCGCGTACGAGGCGGCCCTCGACGACGCGCCGGCGGCCGTACGCCGCCAGTTGATCCGGGCGGTCGTCGCCGACCGCCGCACCGCACTGGCCGACCGGCTGATCGAACCCCTGCGCCGGACCTGGGGCGACGCCGAGGCGTCCCGGCTGCTGCCCGGCTGTTCGTCCGAGGTGGTGGACCGGCTGCTGCCCGAACTGTTCCGTTCGGTGAGCTGCTGGTCCTCCCTCGGCACCCACCACCCCCGCCCGTTCCTCGACGCCGCGGAACGCGACCTGGCGTCGCAGCCCAGGACGCGACGTGACGCCTGGTGGCAGTGGTACGGCCATGAACGCGGGGTCGCCGCGGCGGCGGCGACCCACCCGCACCGGGTCCTCGACCTCCTGGAGCGGTACGGCCCTTCGGCACTTCCGGTGCGCCAAGGGCTCGGCGAGCTCCTCGCGGCCGACCCGGTCCGCTTCGCGCGTCTGTTCCTCGGCCCCGAAGGCTTTCGGCCGCCACGCGGCAGAGTGCTCAGCAAGGTGCTGCTGCGGCGCCTTGCCCGTACGGTGCCCGACGAGCTCCTCGTCGAACTCGGCCGGTCCGTCGCGGACTTCGGGGAGCTGCTCGCCGGGCTGGTCCTGGCCCTTCCGCCGGGCCGTCGTGGCGCCTTCTACGACGCGGTCGTGGAGGGCCGGGGCGACGGCGCGTCCGGCACCGTCGACACCACGGTGCTGGACGCGCTGCCCCGCAGCCATGTGGCGCCCGTGGCCCGGCGGATGGCGGCGAGAGCCCGTGACCGAGGAGCCGGCCGGGACACGGTCCTGCTCGCCGAGTCGTATCTGCCGGTCGCCGAGGTACGCGAACGGCTCCTGGCGGCGACGCGCAGGCCCGCCGCCGACGACCGGGCCGAAGCCTGGTCGCTGCTCATCCGCAACGCGGGCCGCTCCGCGGACCCGGCCGCCGTCGCCACCGTGCTCGACGACATGCTGCGGCTGCGCAACGAACAGGACCCGGTCCGCTCCGCCGCGCTGCGCGCCCTGCTCACCGTCCCGCCCGCGCTCTGCACCGACGCCGTGGAACCCCTGCTGGACCGGATAGCCGCGGACGCGGTGGAGGCCCGCGACTCGTCGGCGGCCACCCGCTCCGCACTCAGCGCGCTCGCCGTGGGCGTCCTGCGCGAACACGCGGTCACCGGGCAGCGCGCCCTGCTGAACTGGGCCCTGCGCACCCTGGTCCGGATCTCCGGGAACAGCGGGAGCGCGGACCTCGGCCGGCTCGACCGGACCCTGCGCCGGGGCCAGGAGCACACCGTGCTCGAAGCGCTCAGGCCCTGGCTGGAGGCGGGGGCCGAACGGTCGGACTACGGCCTCGTCCTCGCCCTGGCACGGGCCGTCGGCCGCCGCGCCACGGCCATGCCGGACCTTCAGGAAATGCTCCGGCAGGCGGTTCTCTACGGCAACAGCTCCACCGCCGGTGCCGCGATCGGCTTCCGGCTGGAGCCTCCCGCGCACCGGGACGAACGCGTCGAGAGCATTCTGACCCGCGATCCGTCGGCCATCGGCCTGCCCGCCGTGCGGCAGGTGGTCACCGGGCGCCGCACCGATCTGCTCGACCGGTTCCTCGGCGAGACACCGCCGTGGGGAAGGTTCCTCGCCGCGGGCACCCCATGGACCGTGCCCGTCGACAACGACGTGATCCGCTGGGTGCCGCGGCAGCACCGGGCCGCCGGCCGGGACCTGGAACGGGTCGTGCGGGACGAGAAGCTGCCGCTGTACTCCCGGGCCTCGGCCCTCGGGCAACTGGCCCGGCTGCCGGGCATCGGCGCCGAAGCCGTACGCCCCTGGACCGGCTCGGCCGACATCGTGCTCGCCGAGGCGGCCCTCGCCGCGCTCGCCCGCACCGACAGGCCCGCCGAGGTGCTGCCCGATCTGCTCGCGCACACCGGTGACGACCGCGCCCGCGTCGCCGTGTACGCGGCGGGCCGCGTCTCCCTGTTCGTGCGGCCTTCCCAGCTGGCCGGGTCGCTGGCCGCGCGGGTGGCCCCCGGCTCCGGCAAGGTGACCAGCCGCAAGGAGGTGGTGCGGCTCGCCGCGCTCCGGCTGCCCATCACCCACGCGGCGGGGCTGCTCGCCCACGCGTACGCCCTGCCGGACCAGCATCCGGACGTGCGGGCCGCCTGTGTGGCCTTCGGCGTCCCCCTCCTCGACGACGAGCGGATATGGGACGTGATGGCCGACGCGGCGAGCGGTGCCGGTGCACCGCGTTCCGCCGTGCTGCGGGCGGACCCGGCGGAGCTGGCCGCCGGACACCGGCAGCGGTACGCCGGGCTGGTCCAGCGGGTGTGCGACACCGACGACGAGGAGCTCGCCGCCCTCGCCCACCACGCGGTGGCCCGCTGGCTGCCGTGGGCGCCCGGCGCGTGCGAGGTCCTGGTGGGCGCGCTCACCGACCTGGACCGGCGAGGCACCTGGCGGTCCGCGGCGGACGCGCTGATCGGGGCGGCCATGGCGGCCCCGGAGGCGGTGGACGCGCTCAACCGGGTACTGACGGCCCTGGCCACCGGCGACACGGCGGACGAGGCGGGCGCCGAGCGGGACCGGCCCGCCCGGCAGCGGGTGGTGTACATGGCCGAGGCGCTCGGCCGGCGGGGCCCGGGCCGCGGCCCGCAGGCACGGGCCGTGCTCGGCGCCACCGGGGAAGTACTCGCCGGATTCCGGGACTTCGTGCCGCAGGCGGCCGGTCTGCTCGCGCACGCCGTGGATCTCGACGCGGACGCGGAGCCCCTGCACTCCGCGCTGGTCCGGCTCGCCGGACTGCACCACGGGCGGCCGGTGCTCGCCGCCCGTACCGCGCAGAGTGTCGGCCTGCGGGCAGGTGCTGCGGACGGTCCGGCCGTCGGCGGCCTCGACACGCTGCTCGTCGTCACCGCACGCCTCACGGACAGCGGCGACCCGGCCGAAGGGCTGTTCGCCGCCGGGCTGACCGTGGCGGGAGGCCGCCGCACGGGATGGACGGGGCCCTGGCGCACCCAGCTGCGCATGCTGCGCCAGCACCCGGCCGCCGATGTGCGGGACGCCGCGTACGCGGAGGTGACGGCGCGCGAGTGAGCCGGGGGCCGGCCTGGCACGGGCGCGCGAGTGAGCGGGGCCCGACCTCACACGAGTGCGGGGCTGAGCGCGGGAGCCGACCGGGGCCGGAGCGACGCGAGCGCCGGACGGTCCGTGGTGTCGGGCCCGTCCGGCGCTCGGTGCCGGTGCTCGCTGTCGTGTGCGGGGGTGTCAGTCCCGCACGGGGAGGGTCAGGCCCGGCCGCGCGCGACCATGCGTGCCTTGCGGGCCGCCAGCTTCTCGTCGAACTTCGACGCCTCGCTGTCCAGGCCGCCCATGTACAGGCCCAGTTCGTCCTGTGCCTTCAGACCCTCCGGGCCGAGCCCGTCGATGTCGAGGACCTTCAGGTAGCGCAGGACCGGCTGGATCACGTCGTCGTGGTGGATACGCATGTTGTAGATCTCACCGATCGCCATCTGCGCGGCGGCCCGCTCGAAGCCCGGCATGCCGTGTCCCGGCATCCGGAAGTTCACGACGACATCGCGCACGGACTGCATCGTCAGATCCGGGGCGAGTTCGAAGGCGGCGCCCAGGAGGTTGCGGTAGAAGACCATGTGGAGGTTCTCGTCGGTCGCGATCCGGGCCAGCATCCGGTCGCAGACCGGGTCGCCCGACTGGTGGCCGGTGTTGCGGTGCGAGACCCGGGTCGCCAGCTCCTGGAAGGCGACGTACGCGACGGAGTGCAGCATCGAGTGGCGGTTGTCCGACTCGAAGCCCTCCGCCATGTGCGCCATGCGGAACTGCTCCAGCTTGTCCGGGTCCACGGCGCGCGAGGTGAGCAGATAGTCGCGCATCACGATGCCGTGCCGGCCCTCCTCCGCGGTCCAGCGGTGCACCCAGGTGCCCCAGGCGCCGTCACGGCCGAAGAGCGAGGCGATCTCGTGGTGGTAGCTGGGGAGGTTGTCCTCGGTCAGCAGATTCACGACCAGCGCGATCTTGCCGATGTCGGTCACCTTGGACTGCTCCGGCGCCCAGGCGTCGCCGTCCGCGAAGACACCGGGGAAATTCCGGCCGTCGGAGAACGGGACGTACTCGTGCGGCATCCAGTCCTTGGCGACCTTGAGATGGCGGTTGAGTTCCTTCTCCACCACCTCTTCCAGCGCGTACAGCAGCTGGGCGTCGGTCCACGCCTTCGAACTGCCGAGGTGGGGAGAGGTGATCGTCACGGGGAGCTCCTGGGGACGGGAGAATTACCTACGGCTTCGTAGGTTACGTGACCGTAGGTTAAAGCGACGTTAAGGCCCAAGCCAAGCCCGTCCCTCCGGGCATCCGCTTACGTACCGTTATGTGTGCAGGTCACGGAGGCGTACGGAGAGGCACGTCACGCAGCCTTCCAGTTTTTCGAACTCGCTGATATCGACCGCGACGGGCCGGAATCCGAGCTCCCGGAACAGTTCCGCGGACTTCGGGGCGCTCGCCGCCAGCAGCAGATCGCCACCCCCGAGCAGCACCACATGTGCGCCCGCCTCCTCCGGCACCGGCAGGAACCGTCCGAACACCGAGGGCTCGTCGACCAGGGGCGGGTACCCGATGACCGTCCCGTCGGGGAGCGCCGTCACCGCGGACTTCAGATGCAGAACCTTGCTGACCGGCACCGCCACGACACAGGCGCCCAAGGGCTCGAAGGCGGCCCGGAGCTGCCGGACCCCCTCCGCGTTCGTCCGCCCGCCGCACCCGACGTACACCGTGTCGCCGATCTTCAGGACATCGCCGCCGTCGAGCGTGCCGGGCTCGCGGATCCGGTTGACCGAGCAGCCGAGCCGCACCAGCGCCTCCTCGACGCCCGGGGTCTCGCCCCGGCGGGACTCCGCCCCGGACCGGGCGATCAGCGCCACGTTGCGGAACATCACGACGGCGTCCTCGACGAACACCCCGTCCGGGCAGTCGTCGGCCCGGTCCGCCTCGACCGTGTCCCAGCCGTGCTCGGCGAGCACGGCGACGTACCGCTCCCACTGCTCCGCGGCCAGTCCGACATCGACGGGTATGCGCTCGGCATGGGTCACGAGCCCCTCGCTGAGTCGCGGGCTCGCACGGCGGACCAGGGCTGTTCTGCTGGGCACGAGGGCTCTCCAGGGGCGTGGCGGCGGTCGGGCCGCCATCATGCCCCGCGGCCTCGCCATTGCTCCAGATCCCGGCGCAGATACGCGGCGGTGAACGAGGTGCGATGCGCCGCCAGCGCCGCTGGGGTGCCCTCGAAGACCAGCTCGCCGCCGTTCCTGCCGCCGTCGGGGCCGAGGTCGATCACCCAGTCCGCCCGCTTGACCACATCCAGGTTGTGCTCGACGCAGATGACGGTGTTGCCCGCGTCGACCAGCCGGTCCAGCAGATCCACCAGTGTGCCGGTGTCGGCCATGTGCAGTCCGGTCGTCGGCTCGTCCAGGACGTACACACTGCCCGTACGGTGCAGCCGCGTCGCGAACTTGATGCGCTGGAGCTCACCGCCCGAGAGCGAACTGAGGGGCCGGCCCAGCGTGAGGTACCCGAGCCCGACCTCGTCCAGCGTGCGCAACTTCCGCAGCAGAGCAGGGTCGTCGAACAGCCCGACGGCCTGAGCGGCCGTCATGTCCAGTACGTCGACGATGGACTTGCCGCCGACCCGGTGCGCGAGGACGTGGTCCTGGAAGCGCCGCCCCTCGCACATCCGGCAGGTCGTGGTGACCGGATCCATGAACGCGAGATCGGTGATGATCACGCCTCGTCCCGCACACGCGGCGCAGGCCCCCGAGGAGTTGAAGCTGAACAGTCCCGGATCGACACCGTTCTCCTTGGCGAAGACCTTGCGGATGGTGTCGAGCGCGCCGAGGTACGAGGCCGGGGTGGAACGGGACGAGGCGGTGATCGCCGTCTGGTCGACGACCACCGCGTCCGGGTACGCCGCCGTGAATACCCGCGACACCAGAGTCGACTTGCCGGACCCGGCCACCCCGGTCACCGCCGTCAGCACCCCGACGGGGAACGACACGTCCACGCCCTTGAGGTTGTGCAGGTCGGCGCCGGACACCGGGAGCCACCCGGTCGGGGAGCGGAACGCCTCCTTCACCGGGGTGCGCCGGCGCAGACACCGGCCGGTGAGCGTACCGGCCTCGCGCAGCCGGTCGAAGGACCCCTCGAAGACGACGCGCCCGCCGTCGGTGCCGGCGCCCGGCCCCATGTCGACGACATGGTCGGCGACGGCCATCACATCCGGGTCGTGTTCCACCACCAGCACGGTGTTGCCCTTGTCCCGGAGCCGTACCAGCAGATCGTTGAGCCTGCCGACGTCGCGCGGATGCAGTCCGACGCTCGGTTCGTCGAAGACGAAGGTCAGGCCGGTGAGTGAACTGCCCAGATGGCGCACCATCTTGAGCCGCTGTCCCTCACCGCCCGACAGCGTGGTGGTCTCCCGGTCCAGACTGAGATAGCCGAGGCCGATGCCGACCAGACGCTCCAGCCGTTCGCGGGCGGCCACCGCGATCGGACCCGCCACCGGATCGTCGATCTTCGCCAGTACGCCGACGAGGTCGGCCACCTCCATCCTCGCGTAGTCGGCGGGGGAGTGCCCGTCGATACGGGTGGCGAGCGCCGCCGCGTTGAGCCGCGCACCGTCGCAGGAGCCGCACACCGTCTCGACGGTGAACCGGCGGGCGGCCTCGCGCCGTTTCTCGGAGAGCGACTCCGTGTCCCGCTTGAGGTAGAGCCGCTCGAAGCGTTCCACGACGCCCTCGAACCGCATGTCCGCCGAGGCGGTCCGCAGCTCCAGGCGGACCGTGAACCCCTTGCCGTGCAGCAGGAGGCGGCGCTCCTCCTCGGTGTAGTCCGCCAGCGGCCGGTCGTTGTCGAAGCGCCCCGAACCGGCGTACAGGTTCCACTCCCAGCTGCCGACCGAGAGGCCGGGCAGCAGGAGAGCCCCTTCGTTGAGCGACTTCGACCAGTCGACCGCCCGGTCGAGGTCCAGCCGGACCGTGCGGCCCACGCCGTCGCACTCGGGGCACATACCGCCGGGATCGTTGAACGAGTACGCGGTCGCCGGCCCGGCGCTCGGCGTGCCGTGCCGGGAGAACAGCACCCGGATCACTGACCAGATGTCGGTCATCGTGCCGACGGTGGAGCGCACATTGCCGCCCACGGGCTTCTGGTCGACGATGATCGCCACCGACAGGTCCTCGACGGACTCGACGTGCGGCCGCTCGTACTTCGGCAGCCGGTTCCTGAGGAACGAGGTGAAGGTCTCGTTCAGCTGCCGCCGCGATTCGACGGCGATGGTGTCGAAGACGATCGAGGACTTGCCCGACCCGGACACCCCGGTGAAGACGGTGATGCGGCCCTTGGGGAGAGTGAGGGAGACGTCGCGGAGGTTGTTCTCGCGCGCGCCGGTGATGATGATGCTCCGGTCCATGTTCCGATCCATGGTCGCGAAGCTAACCGTAATACCGGACAGGTCCTGTCGTGATTTATCGGGCTCCTGGGCCGGGCTCCCGAGCCGGGCTTTCGGACCGGGCCCGGCCCGGCCCGGGAACCCGCGAGACCGCGGGCCCCCGGTGCTGATTTCCGCTCAGAGTGGTCGGCGTACTCGGAGCGCCGGGCACGGGGGCACGGGGCGTTCGCAGGGGCGAGGGGTCAGAGCAGATGGTCCGCGGCGCCGGACTTCACCGCGGCGATCAGCGCGCGCATCGCCTCGATGGAGTCGGTGATGTACGTGGCGGTGTCGGTGGTGGACCCGATGTAGGCCCTTCCCTGGTCGTCCTGGCCGAAGCGGAAGCAGTTCGCGCCCTCGCTGCAGAAGGCTTCGTCCCAGCGGATATCGGTCATGGTCTCTCTCCTCAGAGGTCCTGGGCTATGCACCTGATGAAGTCGCGCGACTCCTGGACGGGCAGTGCGAGCGTCCGCAGTCGTTCCAGCAGGCCCCGGTAGCGGCGCAGTTGCATGTCCGCGTCCAGCAGCATCGAACCGTGCGAGGAGTCGAGCTGCACGGTGTCGAGCTGAGGAACCGCGGCGCCCACATAGGTGAAGGACTGTCCCGCTCCGGGGAAGCCGCCGGCCGTGAACGGGATCACCCGGACCGTCGTCCGGTCCCGTTCGGACTGCTCCAGGATGTGGGCCAGCTGGGCGCCGCTCACCTTGGGTCCGCCGAACTGCATGCGCAGCGCCGCTTCATGGATCACCGCCTCGTACAACGGGGGCCGGTCCCGGTCCAGAACCTCCTGGCGACGCAGCCGGAGCGAGAGCCGGGCTTGCAGATCCGGCCCCGGCAGCCGGGGGTCGGCGGTGTCGAACACCGCTCGCGCGTGCTCCTCCGTCTGGAGGAGACCGGGGATGTGCGTGGTGGTCGAAGTGTTCAACTCCACTGCATGGTATTCGAGTTCGGCGATGTCGAGCAGGCTCGGAAGCAGGAGTCCGCGGTGCTCCTCCCACCAGCCCCTGGCCCGCTCCTGGGCGATTTCGGCGAGCAGGTCGATCAGGCCGGTGTCGGGGCAGCCGTAGTTGAAGGCCAGCGTCCGCACCCGTTCGGAACTTATGCCGAACCGACCCGACTCGATGTTCGGGATGCGGGTGCGGTCGACGCCCAGCAGGGCGGCGGCCTGCTGGGCCGACATTCCGGATTGTTCCCGCAGCTTGCGCAGCTCGTAGCCGAGGCGCTGCTGCCTGGCTGTCGGGGTGCTCCTGGGGGGCACTGTGGCCTCCTTCCGGTTGGGCGGTCGGCGAAATGACCGGAACAGCACAAGTAGTAGCACTGTGCTCCGGTGTGCGCTACGGTCGGTAGCGCAAGTCTCACACGGGGCGACCGTGCCTGTGTGTGATCGTCCCCACATGTACCGAGAAATGTGAGTACCTGGATGAAGGGCGCCATGTGTTGCCTCCCGGCACCCGTACCCGCGGGACCCCGCCCGCCGGTGCCGGACAATCTCAGCTATTCCTTCGCCCTGCCGGGCGGCGCGTATTGCGCGGGGCTCGCCCGCGAAGCCGTGCACGGACTCCTGGAGCGGCACGGACTCGCCGGACTGCGGGACCCGGCAGTCCTGGCGGCCTCCGAACTGGTGGCGGCCGCCTACCGGTTCACCCCCGACCGGGAGATGCTGCTGAAGGTCCACTGGCAGTTCGACGCGCTGCGCATCGTCCTCTACGACCAGCACCCGGCGCACGAGGAGGCCGAGCGGTCCGAGGAGTGCCGGGAACGACGCAGCGCGAGCATGTGGCTGCTGGCCGCCGCGGTCGACGAACACGGCGGGGACTGGGGACTGGCTCCGGCGCTGACACCCTCCGGCGGCTCCAAGACCTGGGCGTTACTTCACCCGTAGCGTCAACAGGCCCCACCGAGCAGGTCGGTCAGACTGCGGTCGAGGTCCATGAACCGGTGTTCGTCACCGACCGGCACCATCTCCTGGGCCCGGTCGAGGAACTGCCGCAGCTCCGCCGTCCGCACGTGCACCATCGCGACACCCTCGACGGCATGGAACTCCAGCACGGTCCGCTCGAAACCGAACGGCCGCACCCGGACGTCGCCGACACCGGCCGGTGCGTCGATCCCCGTGGCGAGCAGCTCGCGCGAGAACTCCCACGACACCTCGGTGCCCTCCAGGGTCGCCGGGCCGGGGAACGCCATGCGTACGGCGAACGGGTCCTCGCGGTCGTACTGCAGGGTGGCGGGCAGGGTCTCCATCTGCGGAGCGGATGCGACCATGCGGGCCTGCACGGACTGCTCGATAACGCTGGACAAGACCTGCTCCCTCTCACGGCTGGGTGAACGGCTCCCGGCATGGGAGTAGACGACGGATCTCCTCGATCCGTGCACTGGCGGGTGGCGTGAGCTGCGTCACCGAAGAACACGTCGCCGTACGGATGCCCGGTTCCGGACGCCGGACCCTGGACGGCCCGCTGCCGGTGGGCTAGCTTCCAGCGCCATGAGGGCCTTGGGGAAGACGAGACGACTGATGTCGCTGGTGCTGTGCGGGGCGGCAGTGACTGCCGCACTGGCCGCACCAACAGCGCACGCAACATCAGCAGCAGACACAGCAACGGCAGCAGACACAACATCGGCAACACCCGCCGCGCCGGCAACGCGCGGCGCACACACCGCACCGGGATGGGTACTCACCGACACCGGCACCGACGCCCGGTTCCGCGGACTCGCCGCTGTCGACCGGCGTACCGCCTGGGTCGCCGGATCGAAGGGCACGGTCCTGCGGACGACCGACGGCGGCCGGAACTGGCGCACCGTGTCACCGCCCGGCGCGGCAGATCTGGAGTTCCGCGACATCGAGGCATTCGACAGCCGCCGCGCGGTGGTGCTGGCCATCGGCGAGGGAGAGGCGTCCCGGGTCCTGCGCACCGACGACGGCGGCGCCACCTGGACCGAATCGTTCCGCAACACCGACGCCCGCGCCTTCTACGACTGCCTGACCTTCTTCGACAGCCGGCACGGGCTCGCCATGAGCGATCCGGTGGACGGCAAGTTCCGCATCCTGTCCACGGCGGACGGCGGCCGCAGCTGGAATGTCCTGCCCGATGCCGGGATGCCGGCGGCACAGACCGGGGAGGCGGGCTTCGCCGCGAGCGGCCAGTGCCTGGTCAGCTCGGGGCCCAGGGACGTCTGGCTGACCACCGGCGGTGCCGCCACCGCACGGGTGCTGCACTCCGGGGACCGTGGCCTGACCTGGACGGCGACCGCGTCCACGATCCCGGCGGGGGACCCGGCGCGGGGCGTCTTCGGCGTCGCGTTCCGCGACCGCACGCACGGCATCGCGGTCGGCGGCGACTACCGCGCCGACCAGGCGTCGCCGAACGCCTCGGCCGTCACCGCCGACGGCGGCCGCAGGTGGCGGCAGTCCGCCACCCCGCCCGCCGCCTACCGCTCGGGTGTCGCCTGGCTGCCGCACAGCAGGTCCGCCGCGCTGGCGGTCGGCCCGACGGGCACCGATCTCACCCGTGACGGCGGCCGTACCTGGCGCACGGTCGACACGGGCTCCTACGACACCGTCGACTGCACATCCGACTTCGGCTGCTGGGCCGCCGGAGAGCGGGGCCGGGTGGCACGGCTCGGCTTCTAGGCCGCCCCGCCCCCGTTCGCGCACAGGGGTGGCGGGAGAGCCCTCAGCCGGGCAACCGCTGCTTGTACGAGGCCAGTTCGGGCGACGTCTTGGTCGCGATGAACTCCGTGATCCGGTACGCGCACACGGCGTGCACCACGAAGGGGTCGGCCGCCGCGATCCTCTCGATCCGCGCGCGGTCGTCCCCGACGGCCAGGATCACCCCGCCGTCCCGGGGGTCCTTGCGGCCCGAGGCGATGAACACCCCGGCCGCGTACTGCGCGTCCAGCCAGGCGACGTGGTCCTGCAGCAGCGCGTCCACCCGCTCGACCGGAGCGGTATAGGTCAATTCGAGTACGAACATGATCGTCAGGCTACCGGGGCGCCCGCCGCCCGCAGAATCCGTTGCCCCGCCCGCGCCGATCCGTCGCGCCCCCGCCCCGGCCCGCCCGGGGGCGCTCCCGCCGTGCGGCCCCGGACCCGCCCGCCGCGCCTCTTCCCCCGGCCGTTCCCTATGGTGGACCTCACTATGACGAAGCCCCCCATGCCGGCCGACGGGATGCCCGACGACGGGCTGCCCGCCGACGAGATGCCCGCAGTGACGATGCCCGCCGACGAGTCCGAGGCCCGCGCGATCCAGGAGACCCTGCGCTCGCGCGTGGTGCTCGACGAGCCGGGACCGGCGCCCGGCACCGGCCTGGTGACCGGGGTGGACGTCGCCTACGACGAGGAACGCAACGTCGTCGTCGCGGCGGCCGTGGTCCTGGACGCCGCGACCCTGGACGTGGTCGAGGAGGCCACCTCCGTCGGCAAGGTCACCTTCCCGTACATTCCCGGGCTGCTCGCCTTCCGCGAGATGCCCACGGTCCTGGCGGCGCTGGAGTCGCTCTCCGTCGATCCCGGCCTCGTGGTCTGCGACGGCTACGGGCTGGCGCACCCGCGCCGCTTCGGGCTGGCCAGCCACCTGGGAGTCCTCACCGGGCTGCCGGTCATCGGCGTCGGCAAGAACCCGTTCACCTTTTCGTACGAAGCCCCCGGACCCCTGCGCGGTGGCTCCTCGCCGCTGCTCGACGGCGACGAGGTGGTGGGCCGGGCCCTGCGCACCCAGGTCGGCACGAATCCGGTCTTCGTCTCGGTCGGCCACCGGATCAGCCTGGACAACGCCTGCGCCCACACCCTGCGGCTGGCCCGTCGCTTCCGGCAGCCGGAGACGACCCGCAAGGCCGACGCGCTGTGCAGGCGGGCCCTGCGCGAGGAGACCGCCTGAGTACGCGTACGGATAGCGCCTGCCGGTCATGATCGGCAGGCTGGTACGTATGAACACTTCTCGTACGGCTGTCCGTACGGCACCTCTGCACCCCGCTCAGCGCCGGATCGCGGTGGGCATGGCCCTCGGCAGTGCCGTGGGGCTCGTCTGGCTCGGCGCGATGCTCTACACCCTGGCCGCCTGGCTCCTGTGAACGGTGGCCACCGGAAGAGACGGTGGCCACCGGACCGAACGGGGCGCAGGCGCTCAGCGGACCGCCGCGACCCGGAAGCCCAGACCGGCCGCCCTGAGCCGTCCCAGCAGCGCGTCACCCATCGCCACCGCCGTGGTGACCTGCCCGGACGTCGCCGGAAGCTCGTCCAGGGCCAGGCAGAGCGCCGACTCGGCCAGCATCTTCGCCGTCTCCCCGTAGCCGGGATCGCCGCCGGACACCTCCGTGAAGACCCGGCGTCCGCCGCCCTCCCCGACGAAGCGCACCGTGAACCAGCTCCGCTTCCTGCGCTCCGCGTCGGGCCCCTCGCCCGGCTCGTATCGGCTCATCAGCCACTCGCGTACGGACGGGAGTTGGGCGGCCGTGACCAGCGCGCCGAGAGCCGCCGTCGAGCCGATGGCCACCGGCAGGTGCTTCACCGAGGCGAAGTGCCGGTACTGGAAGTCGGGGCCGTAACGCTCCAGCGCCCGCGCGGAACGGCCGATGATCCCGGCGTCCACGGTCGGCAGCGGGAGCGCCCAGGTGCCGGTCGCGGCGCTGAAGTGCGGGGTGCCCAGCGGGGCCCGCACGCGTCGGCCGACCAGCCGGGGTTCGTGCAGACGCCGCTCCTTGGCCGCCTGGAGCATCTGGGGGCCGCGCCCCATCGCCGTCAGGGCGGAGGCGAACGTGCCGCCGGAGAACGCGGCGTTGCTCCGGACGAAGCCGTCGATGACGAGCGGTACGTCGCGGGGCAGCTGCTGAACGGTGAAGTACGCGCCCAGGTCGTGCGGTACGGAGTCGAATCCGCAGGCGTGCACGATGCGTGCCCCCGTCTCGCGCGCCCGGGTGTCGTGCTCCAGGTACACCCGGTCGATGAACTCCGCCTCACCGGTGAGGTCCACATAGTCCGTTCCCGCCTCGGCGCAGGCGGCGACCAGTTTCTCGCCGTACCAGACGTACGGACCCACCGTCGTGGCCACCACCCGCGCCGACTCGGCCAGCGCGCGCAGCGCGTCGGCGTCGTCGGCGTCCGCCTGCACCAGGGGCAGTTCGGCGCAGCGCGGCTCGATGGCGGTCAGCCGCTCGCGCAGCCGTTCCAGCTTGGTGCGATCGCGGCCGGCCAGTGCCCAGCGGCAGTCGGCGGGCGCGTTCGCGGCCAGATATTCGGCGGTGAGTACCCCCACGAATCCGGTGGCACCGAAAAGGACGACGTCATAGGGGCGTTTCGCCCCGCTCTGCCTGTTCACGAGTACCTCCGCAGGGAGCCGGTGCCGATGTGGCAGGCAGAGGCTAGCGGAGCGGGACGCGGCGGGGCACGGCCGGGCGGCGACTTTGAGGGAGGATCGGGAGGGAGAACTAAGCGCTTGCTCGGTCCTAGGGGTTGTGCGGAGCGTGACGCGTTCTTAGCATCATCGATGTTACATCGGTTGTGTCACACCGCTGGGGGCTTGATGGCAAGGACAGAGCACAGCCCGCGAGGCCCGCTGACGGGGGTGCGCGTCGTCGAGCTGGCGGGGATCGGGCCCGGTCCGTTCGCCGCGATGCTGCTGGCCGACCTCGGGGCCGACGTGGTGCGGGTCGACCGCCCCGGCGGCTCGGGTCTGGGCATCGACCCCGCGTACGACCTCACCAACCGCAACAAGCGCTCGGTCCTCGTCGACCTCAAGGCCGAGGGCGGGCCCGGCCGGGTCCTGGACCTCGCCGAACGTGCCGACATCCTCATCGAGGGATACCGGCCGGGTGTCGCCGAACGTCTCGGGGTCGGGCCCGCGAGCTGTCTGGCCCGCAATCCGCGACTCGTCTACGGGCGGATGACCGGCTGGGGACAGGACGGCCCCCTCGCGGAGCGGGCCGGGCACGACATCGCGTACATCGCCCTCACCGGCACCCTCTCCATGATCGGCAGACCCGGTGAGCCGCCCACCGTCCCCGCCAACCTGGTCGGCGACTACGCCGGCGGCTCGCTGTATCTCGTCGTCGGCGTCCTCGCCGCCCTCCAGCACGCCCGCACGCCCGGCGGGGCGGGCCAGGTCGTGGACGCCGCGATCGTCGACGGCGCCGCCCACCTCGCGACGATGATCCACGGAATGCTGGCGGCCGGCGGCTGGCAGGACCGGCGCGGCTCCAACCTCCTCGACGGCGGCTGCCCGTTCTACGGCTCGTACGAGACCGCCGACGGGCAGTACATGGCGGTGGGGCCGCTGGAGCAGCGGTTCTACGACGAGTTCATCACCCTGCTCGGTATCGCGGACCGGGCCCCGGACCGCAAGGACCTCACCCGCTGGGACGACCTGCGCACCGCTGTCGCCGAGCGGTTTCTGACCCGGACGCGCGAGGAGTGGACCGAGGTGTTCGAGGGCACGGACGCCTGCGTCGCCCCGGTGCTCTCGCTCCGCGAGGCCCCGCACCATCCGCATCTCGCCGCCCGCGGCACCTTCGTCGAGCACGGCGGCCTCACCCAGCCCGCGCCGGCCCCCCGCTTCTCGGTGACCCCGGTCTCCGTACGCGGCGGACCCGCGCGGCCCGGTGCGGACACCGAGGCGGTCGCCGCCGACTGGGACGTACCGGGCCTGCGGGCCGCACGGACGCCGGGAACGGACGCCGCCGGGGCGGAAACGGCCGGAACGGACACCACCGGAACAGCCGCCACACGCAAGGGCGCCACCGGCTGATGGGGCGCGCACTCCGCGACGCGGGCGTCAGCACACCCACCGTCACGCCGGGCGGCCCCGAGGCCGCCCGGCCGACCTCCACCGTCAAGAACCGGCTCTAGGGGGCCCCGTGCAGCGGCAGATCTTCACCGAGGAGCACCACGCGTTCCGCGAGACCGTCCGGACCTTCCTGGCCAAGGAGGTCCTCCCGCACTACGAGCAGTGGGAGAAGGACGGCATCGTCTCCCGCGAGGCATGGCTCGCCGCCGGACGGCAGGGCCTGCTCGGCTTCGCCGTCCCCGAGGAGTACGGCGGCGGGGGCAACGCCGACTTCCGCTACAGCGCCGTTCTCGCCGAGGAGTTCACCCGGGCCGGGGCGCCCGGATTCGCCGTAGGTCTGCACAACGACATCATCGGCCCCTACCTCACGGGCCTGGCCACCGAGGAGCAGAAGCGCCGCTGGCTGCCCGGCTTCTGCAGCGGCGGGACCATCACCGCGATCGCCATGACCGAACCGGGCGCGGGCTCCGACCTCCAGGGCATCCGCACCACGGCCGAGGACAGGGGCGACCACTGGCTGCTCAACGGCTCGAAGACCTTCATCTCCAACGGGGTCCTCGCCGATCTGGTGATCGTCGTCGCGAAGACCACGGCCGAGGGCGGCGCGAAGGGACTCTCCCTGATCGTCGTCGAACGCGGCGCGGAGGGCTTCGAGCGGGGCCGCAATCTCGACAAGATCGGCCAGAAGTCCCAGGACACCGCCGAGCTGTTCTTCCACGACGTCCGGGTGCCCAAGGAGAACCTCCTCGGTGAGCGGGACGGCGCCTTCGTCCACCTGATGACCAACCTCGCCCAGGAGCGGATGGGCATCGCGGTCGCCGGGATCGCCGCCGCCGAACACCTTCTGGAGATCACCACGCAGTACGTCAAGGAGCGCGAGGCGTTCGGGCGGCCGCTCTCCAAGCTCCAGCACATCCGGTTCGAGATCGCCGAGATGGCCACCGAGTGCGCCGTCACCAGGACCTTCCTGGACCGGTGCATCGTCGACCACTCGGAGGGCGTCCTCGACGCGGTACACGCCTCCATGGCGAAGTGGTGGGCCACCGAACTGCAAAAGCGCGTCGCCGACCGGTGCCTCCAACTGCACGGCGGCTACGGCTACATGGCGGAGTACCGGGTCGCCAAGGCGTTCACCGACGGCCGTATCCAGACCATCTACGGCGGTACGACCGAGATCATGAAGGAGATCATCGGCCGCTCGCTGCTCGCCTGATCCTCCCCGTCCGACCCCTCGTCGCCCAACCACCCCCGAAAGGCAGCTGTCTTGAGTACCGAAGCATTCGTCTACGACGCGATCCGCACTCCGCGCGGCCGCGGCAAGGCCAATGGCGCCCTGCACGGCACCAAGCCGATCGACCTGGTCGTCGGCCTCATCCACGAGATCCGCGGCCGATTCCCGGACCTCGACCCGGCGGCCATCGACGACATCGTGCTCGGCGTGGTCAGCCCGCTCGGCGACCAGGGTTCCGACATCGCGAGGATCGCCGCCATCGCGGCGGGGCTCCCCGACTCCGTCGCCGGTGTCCAGGAGAACCGCTTCTGTGCCTCCGGCCTCGAAGCGGTCAACCTGGCCGCCGCCAAGGTCCGTTCGGGCTGGGAGGACCTCGTCCTGGCCGGTGGCGTCGAGTCGATGTCCCGGGTCCCGATGGGCTCCGACGGCGGCGCCTGGGCGATGGACCCGATGACCAACTTCGAGACCGGCTTCGCCCCGCAGGGCATCGGCGCCGACCTCATCGCCACCATCGAGGGCTTCTCCCGCCGCGATGTCGACGAGTACGCCGCCCTGTCCCAGGAGCGCGCCGCCGCGGCCTGGAAGGACGAGCGGTTCGCCCGTTCCGTCGTTCCCGTCAAGGACCGCAACGGCCTCGTCGTCCTCGACCGCGACGAGCACCTGCGGCCCGGCACCACCGCCGACTCGCTCGCCGCCCTCAAGCCGTCCTTCGCGGCGATCGGCGAGATGGGCGGCTTCGACGCCGTCGCGCTGCAGAAGTACCACTGGGTCGAGAAGATCGACCACGTCCACCATGCGGGCAACTCCTCCGGCATCGTGGACGGCGCCGCCCTCGTCGCGATCGGCTCCAAGGAGGTCGGCGAGCGCTACGGCCTCACCCCGCGCGCCCGGATCGTCTCCGCCGCCGTCTCCGGCTCCGAGCCGACCATCATGCTGACCGGCCCCGCTCCCGCCACCCGCAAGGCGCTGGCCAAGGCCGGGCTGACCATCGACGACATCGACCTCGTCGAGATCAACGAGGCGTTCGCCGGAGTGGTCCTGCGCTTCGTCAAGGACATGGGCCTCTCCCTGGACAAGGTCAACGTCAACGGCGGCGCCATCGCGCTCGGCCACCCGCTCGGCGCGACCGGCGCGATGATCCTCGGCACGCTCATCGACGAACTGGAGCGGCGCGACAAGCGGTACGGCCTCGTCACCCTCTGCGTCGGCGGCGGGATGGGCATCGCCACCGTCATCGAACGTCTCTGACCGTCCCCGGCCACCCCTGCTTACGGAGAAGAAGAGCAATGACCGAGAGCACGACCATCCGCTGGGAACAGGACGAGACCGGCGTCGTCACCCTCGTCCTCGACGACCCCGACCAGTCCGCCAACACGATGAACCAGGCGTTCAAGGACTCCATCGCCGCCGTCGCCGACCGCGCCGAGGCCGAGAAGGACTCCATCCGCGGCATCATCTACACCTCCGCCAAGAAGACCTTCTTCGCGGGCGGCGACCTCAAGGACATGATCAAGGTCGGCCCCGAGAACGCCCGGGCCGCCTTCGACACCGGCACCGCCATCAAGAGGTCGCTGCGCCGCATCGAGACCCTCGGCAAGCCCGTCGTCGCCGCCATCAACGGCGCCGCCCTCGGCGGCGGTTACGAGATCGCGCTCGCCTCCCACCACCGGGTCGCCCTCGACGCGCCCGGCTCCCGCATCGGCCTGCCCGAGGTCACCCTCGGACTGCTGCCCGCGGGCGGCGGTGTCACCCGCACCGTACGCCTCATGGGCATCGCCGACGCGCTCCTGAAGGTGCTTCTCCAGGGCACCCAGTACACGCCCGCGCGCGCCCTGGAGAACGGTCTGGTCCACGAGGTCGCGGCCACCCGCGAGGAGATGCTCACCAAGGCCCGCGCCTTCATCGACGCGCACCCCGAGTCGCAGCAGCCCTGGGACGTCAAGGGTTACAAGATCCCCGGCGGCACCCCGTCCAACCCGCGGTTCGCCGCCAATCTGCCCGCCTTCCCGTCCAACCTGAAGAAGCAGATCGCCGGCGCCCCCATGCCCGCGCCCCGCAACATCCTGGCCGCCGCGGTCGAGGGCTCACAGGTCGACTTCGAGACCGCGCTGACCATCGAGGCCCGCTACTTCACCGAGCTGGTCACCGGCCAGGTCGCGAAGAACATGATCCAGGCGTTCTTCTTCGACCTCCAGGCCGTCAACTCCGGCGCCAACCGTCCCAAGGGCGTCCCGGAGCGCCCGGTCCGCAGGGTCGCCGTCCTCGGAGCCGGGATGATGGGCGCCGGAATCGCGTACTCCTGCGCCCGCGCGGGCATCGACGTCGTCCTGAAGGACGTCTCCGCGGAGGCGGCGGCCAAGGGCAAGGCGTACAGCGAGAAGCTCCTCGCCAAGGCGCTCTCGCGGGGCCGCACGACCGAGGCGAAGCGCGACGAGCTGCTGGCCCGCATCACCCCGACCGGTGACGCGGCCGATCTGGCGGGCTGCGACGCCGTGATCGAGGCGGTCTTCGAGGACACCTCGCTCAAGCACAAGGTGTTCCAGGAGATCCAGGACGTCATCGAGCCCGACGCCCTGCTCTGCTCCAACACCTCCACGCTGCCGATCACGGTCCTCGCCGAAGGTGTGTCACGGCCGGCCGACTTCATCGGCCTCCACTTCTTCTCTCCCGTCGACAAGATGCCGCTCGTCGAGATCATCAAGGGGGAGCGGACCGGCGACGAGGCCCTGGCCCGCGCCTTCGACCTGGTCCGCCGGATCAAGAAGACGCCGATCGTGGTCAACGACTCACGCGGCTTCTTCACCTCGCGCGTCATCGGCCAGTTCATCAACGAGGGCGTCGCCATGGTCGGCGAGGGCGTCGAGCCCGCTTCGGTCGAGCAGGCCGCCGCGCAGTCCGGCTACCCGGCCAAGGTGCTCTCCCTGATGGACGAGCTGACCCTCACCCTGCCGCGCAAGATCCGCGACGAGACCCGGCGGGCCGTCGAGGAGGCGGGCGGCACCTGGGCCGGGCACCCCTCCGACGAGGTCATCGACCGGATGGTCGACGAGTTCGGGCGGCCGGGACGCAGTGGCGGCGCGGGCTTCTACGAGTACGACGAGGACGGCAAGCGGGCCCGCCTGTGGCCGGGGCTGCGCGAGCACTTCACGAAGCCGGACGCCGATGTGCCCTTCATCGACATGAAGGAGCGGATGCTGTTCTCCGAGGCGCTGGACAGCGTCCGCTGCCTGGAGGAGAACGTCCTGATCTCCGTCGCGGACGCCAACATCGGCTCCATCATGGGCATCGGATTCCCGCCGTGGACCGGCGGTGTGCTCCAGTACATCAACGGGTACGAGGGCGGCCTGCCCGGTTTCGTGGCCCGCGCCCGCGAACTCGCCGAGCGCTACGGGGACCGGTTCCTGCCGCCCGCACTGCTCGTGGAGATGGCCGGGAAGGGCGAGACCTTCCACGACTGAGGCCGGGCGGCGCGGGCCGTGTGCACGGCGTGCTCACTCCGCCGTGAACGCGGCCCGCAGCTCCTGCTTCAACGACCGCTGGAACGCGGTCACCAGCGCCTGGACCACCATCGGCTGCATATGGGCCGACAACGACTTCATCGCCGCGACGTGTTCCGGGTCCGACTCGCGCTCACGGTAGGGATTCCACACCTCGTCCCGGAACAGCCGTGTCAGCTCCTGGGAGGCCGACCGGGTGTGCTCCAGCAGGACCGTGCGCGCCGCCAGGATCGTCTCGTGCGCGATCGGCACGTCCAGCAGTTCCACGCCGAGCCGCAGCAGCCCGGGGTCCACCCGGTAGGTGCCCCCGGCCACCTCGGGACGCTCCAGCACCTCCATCGCGGCCAGCCGGTCCAGGTCCCCCTCGGTCAGGGCCCGGCCCGCCCGGCGCTCCAGCTCGGCCCTGGTCGTCTCCTCCGCCTTGTCCGGAGCCCAGGACGCCACGAGGGCCCGGTGGATCGCCAGGTCACGGGCGCTCAGATCCGGCGGCAGCTGCTCCAGATACCGTTCGATGGCGGCCAGCGTCATGCCCTGGTGCTGGAGCTCCTCGATCAGGGCGAGACGGGACAGGTGCTCGCGCCCGTAGTGCCCGACCCGGCGCGGACCGATGACCGGAGGCGGCAGCAGGCCCCGGGTGCTGTAGAAGCGCACCGTACGCACGGTGACTCCGGCGCGTGCCGCCAGCTCGTCGACGGTCAGCGTCGGCTCGTCGGTCCCGGTCACGATGTCTGCTCCTTGCGTCCCACGGCTGTACCCGTGCGCCGATCCGGTTCATCAGTATTGCTGTCTCACCACTGTTGTGAAAGTGGTCGCCGACGTCGGAAAGCGATTGTCAGTGGTGGTCCGTACGGTGGTGACATGCTGGAGATCACGTATGTACGGGGGGACGCCACCGCTCCGCAGGGCAAGGGTGTCAAGCTGATCGCGCACGTCTGCAACGACCTGGGCGGCTGGGGCAAGGGCTTCGTCCTGGCCCTCTCGCGCCGCTGGCCCGAGCCGGAGCGGGAGTACCGCCGCTGGCACCGGGAGCGCGCGGGGAACGACTTCGCCCTGGGGGCCGTGCAGTTCGTGCAGGTCGGTCCGTACCTCTGGGTGGCGAACATGATCGGGCAGCGGGGAATGCGTACGGGCAGCAAGGGGGTGCCCATACGGTACGAGGCGGTGGACGCGGCCCTGGGCTCCGTGGCCGAACGGGCGGCGGAGCTGGGGGCATCGGTCCATATGCCGCGGATCGGCTGCGGTCTGGCGGGGGGCAAGTGGTCCAGGATCGAGCCGCTGATCGGACAACGGCTCGTCGGCAAGGACATACCCGTGACGGTGTACGACCACGGCTCGGACCGACCTCGCGGCGGAAGCTTCCGGAAGGCTGCCTGAGCGGGGGAGAGTTACGGGGTGACGGATCATGTCGCTCTGTCCCGGCATGGCTATGGTGGAGTCGGACCGCAGTGACGGGGGGAGGGCTCATGCCGACGCAGGACACCAACGAGGCGCTGCTCGCGGGGGCGCTCACGCAGACCCCGCCGTCCGACGCGCTCAGCGAACAGATCCTCGACGCGGCGCGCGAGCAGTTCATCACGTTCGGACTGCGCCGTTCGACCGTGGACGATGTCGCCAAACGGGCCAAGGTCTCGCGTGTGACCGTCTACCGGCGGATCGGCAACAAGGACGGCCTCGTCTCGGCCTGTCTGCTGCGTGAGTACCGGCGCTTCCTGGTGGAGGTGGACGACGCGGTCGCCATGCTGCCCACCATCGAGGACCGGATGGTCGAGGGGTTTGTCGCCGTCCTCAGGCACATCCGTGAACACCCGCTCGTCGGCGGACTGCTGAGGCTCGAACCGGAGATCATGCTTCCTTTCCTCACCCTGGAGAGCGGGCCGGCCTTTCTCGCCATGCGTGGATATCTGGCCGACCGGCTGCGCGAGGCACGACGGGCCGAAGGCAGACCGGAGAGCGATCCGACACCCGTCGCCGAGCTGATGGTGCGGATCACCGTCTCGTTCCTGCTCAACCCGGTCAGCTGTTTCGCGCTGGACGACGACGCGCAGGTCCGGTCCTTCGCGCGCCGCTACTTCGTGCCGCTGCTCGCCGCCGGATAGCCGGTCAGCCGGTCCGTCGGTCAGCCTCCGCTGCCGGGGCTCGGCCGGGCGTCCGGTGCCGGGCGTCCCCGGCCCGGACGGGTGCTCACGACGGTTCCCGGGCCGGGGGCGCCGCCGCCCGGACCTCGTCGGGCAGGGGCTCCAGGGGACGGTTGCGGGCCCAGTGGGGACCGAGATCATCCAGCCGCCAGCCGAACGGGTACGAGCGGGGCTGCGGGCGTGAGGGCAGCCACCGCGGCCGGGCCGGCAGCAGCCGCACCAGCCGGGACCGTGCCCTCAGGGCACCTGCGGCCGCCGACCGGACCGGGAGGGGCTGCACGCGGAAGCCCAGCGCCCGCAGCAGCGGCTCGTCCAGCAGCGCGAGCGAGAAGCGTGCGGTCAGCGGGCGGACCGGGCGCGGATACCAGCTCGCCATCGTCCGGAACGTGGCGCTCGCGACCCGCCGGTTCGCCGGGTCGTACGCGAACATCCGCTCCTCGTAGGCATCGAGGAGCAGCTCGAAGCCCTCGTAGGTGGCGGGGGCTCCCTCGATGCCCATCATGGCCGCCGTCTTCCGCGCGACCTGCGTCAGCGCCTCGACCTCCTGGACGCACAGGGGCCGCCAGCCGAACCGGTCGATCCAGCGCTTCGGTCCCACGACCGTCGTGGCCAGCACATAGAGAAAGTCCTCGTTCGGAATGCGGTATTTGCCGTGGATCCGGTTCAGATGGCGGGCGGCGGCCCGGCCGCGCGCCGAGTCGAAGCCGTCCGCGGACATCTCGTACCCGATCAGGACGGTGTCGTCGTACCGCTTCTGCCCGGACCGCTCGAACTCCTGGGTGCGGTCCAGGAGTACGGAGATCCGGGGGACCCCGAAGTCACGGAGGAACGCGATGCTCACGCCCTGCCGGTAGTCCCAGGGGAACTCGTACTGCGTGATCAGCCGGAGGATCTCGGCATAGTCGCGGCTGGGATCCATCTGGCGGATCTCGCGGAGACGGCTGTAGCGGCCCATGGTGCACCCTCCTGTGCGAGCGGTGACGATGATCTTCCGGCTCAACTCCCATGATGCGGACGGCTTCTGAGGAGACATCTGTTCCACGGGAGTCAATGTTACAAAGACTATCGACTTGTTTCATGAGTCGCGTCAACACTGCTGACACATATTCCAGGAAGGGGTGGGGCGGCCGTCGGCGGGCATCCCGTCGGCCCGCGTCCCGGGAGCGGGAAGCGGGCCGACGGGAGGAGGAAGGGAAGAGGAGAGGAGAGTAGACGGAGGCGGTCGGCGGGGATCAGGCCGAGGCGCGGTGGATCAGCTCGGTCGGGGTGATCACGGACTCGACCCCGTCGCCCGAGGCGCCGTTCAGCCGCTCCATCAGCAGCCGCACCATCAACCTGCCCATACCCTCGACATCCTGACGCACCGTCGTCAGGGGCGGCTGTGTGGCCTCCGCGACGGACGTCATGTCGTCGAAGCCCACCAGAGCCACGTCCTCGGGCACCTGCCTGCCGTTCTCCCGCAGCACCCGCAGGGCCCCCGAGGCCATCAGGTCGTTGGAGACGAAGACGGCGTCCAGATCGGGGTGGCGCTCCAGCAGTTCCGTCATGGCCCGTGCGCCGCCCTCGGCGGTGAAGTCGGCGTCCACGATCAGGCCGGGATCGCCGTCGGGCAGTACATCGAGGTAACCGTCGATGCGGTCCAGCGCCGAGGTCTGGTCGCGCGGTCCTGCGATGTGTGCGATCCGCCGTCGGCCGAGCGAGACCAGATGGCGCACGGCCTCGCGCGCACCGCCCCGGTTGTCGCAGTCGACATAGGGCACCGCCGGTCCGGAACCCGCCCCGGGGCGGCCGCCGTACACCGTGGGGACATGGAACCGGCGGATGATCGCGGGCAGTTCGTCGTCGGTGTGCAGCGAGAACGCCAGCACGCCATCGACGTGGCCACCGGCGAGATAGCGCGTGACCCGGTCGAAGTCACCGCTGCCCTCCACGAGGAGGAGAACCAGCTGGGCGTCGTGCAGATTCAGTTCGCGGCTGATGCCGCGAATCTGCCGGGAGAAGAACGGATCGGAGAAGATGCGGAACTCGGGCTCGTCGATGATCACCGCGACCGCCCCGTTGCGCCGGGTGACCAGCGTCCGCGCGGCGTGGTTCGGTATGTAGCCGAGCTCCTCGACGGCCTTGCGTACCTGATCCACCAGCGGCTGCCGCACCCCGGCGCCACCGTTGACGACCCGGGAGGCCGTCGCCCGGGAGACTCCCGCACGGGCCGCCACCGCCTCCAGGGTGGGCCGGGCGGCACGCAGGGAATCGGGGCTCGGACCGGACAAGGGACGCTCCTCGTACGCACGGGAATCCGGCCGGGAACAGCCGGGGACTGGCGGAACTGCTCGAACACCGCCAGCCTATCCGCCGCCCCTTGCCGGGTGCCGGAGCGCCGTCCCTCCCCCGGAAGCCCGGCGCCGTCCCTCACGGGAAGCGTGGAGCCGTTTTTCGCCGGAGGACGGAACAGGGCGCCGCCGTCGTCGGGTGACGGCGGCGGCGCCCGGAGCGTACCGGTGAGGGTCAGCGGTGGTCGTGGATGGTGTTCGTCGCCGCGATCTTCTTCCAGGAGGCGGGCCGCTCCGGGCTCGCCACCTCACGGGCGGCCCTGCGCGCGGCCTCCCGCGCGGCCGGTGCCTGGGTCCGTGCGCCCGCGGAGGCGTCGGCCGCCGGGGACTTGGGCCGTGACGGCTGGTACAGCCAGGTGTCGAAGAAGGCGGCGAGCGGCTTGCCCGAGACCCGCTCCGCGTACCGTACGAAGTCGCCCACGCTCGCGTTGCCGTGGGCGTGCTCGGCCGGCCAGCCCTTCAGCAGTTCGAAGAACGTCTCGTCGCCGACCTTGTTGCGCAGTGCCTGGAGCGCCAGCGCACCCCGGTCGTAGACGGCCCCGGCGAACTGGTTGTCCGGGCCCGGGTCGCCCGGCTTCACGGTCCAGAAGCTGTCGTCGGCCGGGTGCTGGGCGTAGGTGTAGTCGGCCAGCTCCTGCGCCGTGCCCTCGCCCTCCTTCTCCGACCACAGCCACTGGCTGTAGCGGGCGAAGCCCTCGTTGATCCAGATGTCCTTCCAGCCCTCGACCGACACGCTGTCGCCGTACCACTGGTGCGCCAGCTCATGCACGACGACCGACACATTGGCGCCGTTCGCGAACTGCTTCGGGCTGTAGAACGGGCGGGTCTGGGTCTCCAGGGCGAATCCGCTGGTCACATTGGGGACGTAGCCGCCGAGCGCGTTGAACGGATACGGCCCGAACACCTCGGTCAGCCACTCGGCGACCTCGCCCGTGCGCTCGATGCTGGCGCGCGCGGCACCGTCGTTGTCGCCGAGGTCCTTGCTGTACGCGTTCAGGACCGGCAGACCGTCCGCCGTCTTGTCCGTCGTGATGTCGAACTTGCCGACCGCGAGCGTCGTCAGATAGGTCGCCTGCGGCTTGTTCGAACGCCAGTTGAAGCGGGTCCAGCCGAGCTTCGAGCTCTGCGACTGGAGGACCCCGTTGCTGATCGCCTGGGTGCCGTCCGGCACGGAAACCGACACGTCGTACGTCGCCTTGTCCAACGGGTGGTCGTTGCTCGGGAACCACCACACCGCCGAGTCCGGCTCCTGCGCGGCGACGCCGCCGTCCGGGGTACGGGCCCAGGCGGTCCAGCCGTTGACCTTCACCTCGGAGGGCTTTCCGGCGTAGCGGACGACGACCGAGACCGGCCTGCCCTTGGTGAGGGCGGCCGACGGGGTGATCTCCAGCTCCTGCTCCCCGGTCTTCGTGAAGCGCGCCTTCTTGCCGTTCACCCGTACCTCGGAGACGGCGAGTGCGAAGTCGAGGTTGAAGCGGGACAACTGCTGCGTGGGGGTGGCGACCAGCGTCGCCGTGCCCTCCAGCAGATCGGTCGCGGGCTGATACTTCAGCCGCAGGTCGTAGTGGGACACGTCGTAGCCACCGTTTCCGCTGGCCGGGTAGTAGGGGTCGCCGATACCCGGGGCGCCCACGGTGCCTTCGGCGGCCGATGCCGGGATCGCCAGCACGAGGGTGGCCGCGAGTGCGCTGGGGACGATGAGTCTGCGGTGCACGAATGCTCCAAGTCGTCGGGACGGATGATCTTCCGACCGGTCGTTGGTGAGACTAATCAGGCGCGACCGCTTTTGACCGGCTCATGGCCATTTCTGTCACACGATCGCCATCCGGCTGTCACGGTGGCCAGGTGATCGCCCCCTGTTGCACAGGAGTTCACCGGGGTACCTTCCGCACACGCCGACAGGCCGGCGGGTACCCCCGTGCCCGTCCTCCGCATCCCGGGAGGCAGTCGCTGATGACCCCTCGCATCGCCCGAGCTCTCCGCATCCTCACCCGTCGCCCGGCCCCCATGCCGGGCGACGGGCGACGGACGAGCGCACCGGGGCTCCCACGCCGTCGCACGGCCCTGCGCCAAGTGGCGCTGGCGGCCTCGGTCGCCGCACTCGCCGTACCGTTCGCCACCGTCCCCGCCGAGGCCGCGCACCCGCCGCCCCGCACCGGCTTCGAGCTCAGCGACGGGGCCCGCTGGACCGGGCAGCCGGAGGAGCGGTCCTTCCTCGCCGCCGTCGACCGGGGCAGCGACCGGGTCTCCATCGACCGGATCGGCACGACCGAGCAGGGCCGGCCGCTCCAGCTCGTCCGCATCGGTGGTCACCGCCCCACGGCGAACACGATGCTGCTGATCTGCAGTCAGCACGGCAATGAACCCTCCGGCCGCGAGGCGTGTCTGTCCACGGTCCGCGATCTCGCCTTCGCCGAGGACCGCGCGACCCGTGCCTTCCTGTCCCGCACGACGGTGCTGGTCCTGCCGACGGCCAACCCCGACGGGCGCGCCGCCAACACCCGGGGCAACTCGGACGGCGTCGACATCAACCGCGACCACATCGCCCTGCGGACCGCCGAGGGCCGCGCCATGGCCGCGGTGATCCGTGACCAACGGCCCGACGTCATCTACGACTTGCACGAGTACGGTGCGACGCCTCCGTACTACGACAAGGACCTCTTCGTCCTGTGGCCGCGCAACCTCAATGTCGACGACGGGGTGCACGACGCCTCGCAGACCCTCTCCGACCGCTATGTCAGGACGGCGGCCACGGCGGCCGGGTACAGCAGCGGTCTGTACGGCATCTGGACGGACCCGGTCACCGGTGACCCCATCAAGCAGACGGCGGGCGACGGCCAGGAGCGCATCCTGCGCAACACCTCGGGCATCAAGCACGCGGTCGGCCTCCTCATCGAGTCCCGGGTCGACGCGCTCTCCGACGCGGAGAAGGCCGACCACCCGCTCAACCAGCGGCGCCGGGTCCAGTCGCAGCAGGCGGCGCTCGACGGTCTGTTCGCCTTCACCGGTGAACAGCGCGGCCGGATCGAGGCCGCCACCACCGCCTCGCGCCTCGCGGGGTTCAGCGACCGCGGTCCCATCCACCTCGGCGGGGCGGACAACGACCCGGCGGAGCCGGACGAGGTGCTTCAGGATCCGCCGTGCGGCTACCGGCTCGACGCCGCCCAGTACGCCGATGTCAAGGACGAACTGGCCCTGCACGGTGTCACCTCCCGGCGCGACGGTGACGGAGCGTACGTACCCCTGCGTCAGTCGGCGCGGGACCTGGTTCCCCTGCTGCTGGACGAGCGGGCGACATATCACCTCACAAACGGTCAAGCCGATACCGCTTGTTGATCCCCTGAGTTGTGCGGCCGATGTGGTACTGCCTACGGAGAGCGATTTTCGGACTCCGTGAAAGGTGCCATTTGTGTCGCAGGACGATGAGAGAACGGGTGGGCGGGGAGATCTGTCGGTCACGGCGGACCTCCCCGCCGAGTCGCCCCACGGCAGGCGCCCCACGACCGACCGGGTGGTGTTCGGTGTCACGGCGGTCCTCACCCTCGCTTTTGTGCTCTGGGGTTCGATCGCCACCGACTCGCTGGAAAGGGTGTCCAGCCGACTGCTCAACGGGCTGATCCACAACGGTGGTTGGGCCTTCATGCTCGCGGCCTCCGGCTTCGTGGTCTTCGCGCTGTGGCTCGCCATCAGCCGCTACGGGAAGATCTCGCTGGGCCAGGAGGGCGAGAAGCCCGAATTCCGTACGGTCTCCTGGGTCGCGATGATGTTCAGCGCCGGGATGGGCATCGGTCTGATGTTCTACGGAGTGAGTGAGCCGCTGGCCCACTTCATCGATCCGCCGCCGGGCACCCACCCCGCCGACGCGGCCGAGGCCATGCAGACGGCCATGGCCACCACCCTCTTCCACTGGACGCTGCACCCCTGGGCGATCTACGCGGTCGTCGGGCTGGCCATCGCGTACAGCACCTACCGGCGGCGCAGGCGGCAGACGATCAGCGCGGTCTTCGAGCCGCTGATCGGCGAACGGCACGCCCACGGAGGCGTCGGCCGGTTCATCGACATCCTCGCGATCTTCGCGACCCTCTTCGGCTCGGCCGCCTCCCTGGGCCTGGGCGCCCTCCAGATCGGCAGTGGATTTCACGAGCTGAACTGGAAGGAGAAGACCGGCACGGGACTGCTGGTCACCATCATCGCGGTCCTGACCGTCGCCTTCGTCGCCTCCGCCGTGTCCGGCGTGGAAAAGGGCATTCAGTGGCTGTCCAACACCAATATGGTGCTCGCCCTGGTCCTGGTCGTGTTCGTCTTCATCGCCGGTCCCACCATCATCGTGCTGGACCTGCTGCCCACCTCGCTGGCCGCGTACTTCGGCGACCTCGCACAGCTCGCCGGACGCACCGAGGCGACCGGCAAGGGTGAGGTGGCCACCTGGCTCGGCGACTGGACGGTCTTCTACTGGGCCTGGTGGATCTCCTGGACGCCCTTCGTCGGCATGTTCATCGCCCGGATCAGCCGCGGCCGGACGATCCGGCAGTTCATCGGCGGCGTCATCCTGGTGCCCAGCACCGTCAGCCTGGTCTGGTTCGCGGTGTTCGGAGGCTCGGCCATCAAGCTCCAGGAGGCCGGGAAGCTCAACGACGCCAACACTCCGGAGGCCCAGCTCTTCGGTGTCCTCCAGGAATTCCCGATCGCCACCGCGATGAGCGTCCTGGTCATGGTCCTCGTCGGCATCTTCTTCGTCTCCGGCGCGGACGCCGCCTCCATCGTGATGGGCACGCTCTCCCAGAAGGGCGTTCTCGAACCGGCCAAGTGGGTCGTGATCTTCTGGGGCGTCGTCACCGGCGCCGTCGCCGCGGTCATGCTGCTCATCGGCGACGGCAAGGGCGATGCGCTGGCCGGGCTCCAGAACCTCACCATCCTGGTGGCCGCGCCGTTCACCATCGTGATGATCGGGATGTGTGTGTCCCTGATGCGGGACCTGCGGCAGGACCCGATGATCGTCCGGCAGGAGTTCGGGGTCGAAGCGGTCGAGTCCGCCGTGATCGAGGGCCACGCCAAGTACGACGGGGACTTCGAGATCCGGATCGGTCCGGGGACCACCCAGATCACCACGGACCGGCGCCACACGTCCGGCCCCACCGACTGACGGCCCCCTCCGGGAAGCGAGTACCGGGAACCGCGCGCAGGGGTGCGGCGGCGGCCCGGCCCACCGTACGGGAGCCGCCGCGCACCGGTCCCGGCGCGCGGCGGGGACCCGTCGAGGACCGGCCATCGGGCCGGGCCGGGCTGACCGGCGGCCCGGTCGCGGATTACTATCGACCCCTGATGACTGCCACTCTCGTCGCCAAGGACCTCGCCGCCGGACACGGCGACCGCACGCTCTTCGCCGGGCTCGACCTCGTGGTCGCACCCGGTGATGTGATCGGTCTCGTCGGAGTCAACGGCGCCGGTAAATCGTCCCTCCTCCGGCTGTTCGCCGGGCTCGACCGGCCGGAGGAGGGGGAGCTGAAGCTCTCCCCGCCCACCGCCACGGTCGGGCACCTCCCGCAGGAACCCGAGCGGCGCCCGGGGGAGACCGTGCGGGAGTTCCTGGCCCGCCGTACGGGGGTCGCCGACGCCCAGAGAGCGATGGACGCCGCGACGCAGGGCCTGGTCGACGGGGCGCCGGGCGCGGACGACGCGTACTCCGACACCCTGGAGCGCTGGCTCGCCCTCGGCGGGGCCGACCTGGACGAGCGGGCCGAGGAGACCGCCGCCGACCTGGGACTGACCATCGGCCTCGATCTCCCGATGACGGCACTCTCCGGCGGCCAGGCGGCCCGCGCCGGACTCGCCTCGCTCCTCCTGTCCCGCTACGACATCTTCCTGCTCGACGAGCCCACCAACGATCTCGACCTGGACGGTCTGGAACGCCTCGAACGCTTCGTGGCCGGACTGCGCGCGGGTACGGTCGTCATCAGCCACGACCGCGAGTTCCTGCTGCGTACGGTCACCAAGGTCCTCGAACTCGACCTCGCCCAGCAGCAGATCAACCTGTACGGCGGTGGCTACGAGGCATACTTGGAGGAGCGCGAGACGGCCCGCAGGCACGCCCGCGAGGGATACGAGGAGTACGCCGGCAAGCGGTCCGCCCTCGAAGCTCGCGGCCACATGCAGCGTTCCTGGATGGACAAGGGTGTCAAGAACGCCCGGCGCAAGGCCACCGACGGCGACAAGCTCGGCCGCAACGCGCGCAGCGAGGCGAGCGAGAAGCAGGCGGCGAAGGCCCGGCAGACGCAGCGCATGATCGAGCGGCTCGATGTCGTCGACGAGCCGCGCAAGGAGTGGGAGCTGCGGATGGAGATCGCCACCGCACCCCGCTCCGGATCGGTCGTCGCCACCCTGCGCGACGCACAGGTCGTGCGCGGCGACTTCACGTTCGGCCCGGCATCACTCCAGATCGACTGGGCGGACCGGGTCGCCATCACCGGGGCCAACGGCGCCGGCAAGTCCACCCTCCTCGCCGCCCTCCTGGGCCGGCTGCCGCTGGATTCCGGGTACGCCACGCTCGGCTCGGGAGTGGTGGTCGGTGAGGTCGACCAGGCACGGAAGCTGTTCCTCGGCGCGGAGTCGCTGCTGGAGGCGTTCTGCGCGGCGGTCCCCGACACCGAGCCGGCCGAGGTCCGCACCCTGCTCGCCAAGTTCGGCCTGCGCGCGGACCATGTGATGCGCCCGGCGACGACCCTGTCCCCGGGCGAACGCACCCGGTCGGCCCTCGCCCTCCTCCAGGGCCGGGGCGTCAATCTCCTGGTCCTCGACGAGCCGACGAACCACCTGGACCTGCCCGCGATCGAGCAGCTGGAGTCGGCGCTGGAGTCGTACACCGGCACGCTGCTGCTGGTCACGCACGACCGGCGGATGCTGGAAGCGGTGCGGACGACCCGGCGGGTCGAGGTGGCCGACGGCGGCGTCAGGGAACTCTGAGGGCCCGGCCCCCGTCCCGTGGAGGAACGCGGGGGGCGAAGGAACGCGGGGGCGACCGAGCGGGGTGGGGACGGTGCCGCGCGCAGCGGCCCGTCCCCACCCCGTCCCCGTCAGGCTCAGCGCTTCCGGCCGCCCTGCTGCGGATCCGTCAGCCCGGCCCGCCGCAGTGCGTCGGCCATCGCGCTGTTGGCCGGAGCGGGAGCCCCCGTGCCACCACGAGCGGCACCGCCCCCGCCACGAGGCGCACCGCCACCACCGCGCCGGTCCCGGCCGCCCTGGCCGTCCCGGCCGCGCTCACCGCGCGCCGCCTGACCGCCGGCCT
Source organism: Streptomyces sp. NBC_01237 (assembly GCF_035917275.1). Classification (NCBI taxonomy): domain Bacteria; kingdom Bacillati; phylum Actinomycetota; class Actinomycetes; order Kitasatosporales; family Streptomycetaceae; genus Streptomyces; species Streptomyces sp. NBC_01237. The sequence continues at coordinate 7,728,999 of NZ_CP108508.1, forward strand.
GCTGCTGCCCCTGCGCCTGTCCCTGCCGCTGCTTCGGCGGCCGGCCGCCCCGGCCACCGCCCTGTCCCGACTGCCCGGACCCGGCGCCCGCGGCCGGCCGGTCCTCGTCGTCCAGCCGCAGCGTCAACGAGATCCGCTTGCGCGGAATGTCGACGTCCATGACCTTGACCTTCACGATGTCCCCGGGCTTCACGACATCCCGGGGGTCCTTCACGAAGGTCTTCGACAGAGCCGAGACATGCACCAGACCGTCCTGGTGGACGCCGATGTCGACGAACGCGCCGAACGCGGCGACGTTCGTGACGACGCCCTCCAGCACCATCCCGGGAGACAGATCGCCGAGCTTCTCGACGCCCTCCTTGAACGTGGCCGTCCGGAACGCCGGGCGCGGGTCGCGGCCCGGCTTCTCCAGCTCCTTCAGGATGTCGGTCACCGTGGGCAGACCGAAGGTGTCGTCCACGAAGTCGGCCGCCCGCAGCGACTTCAGCGCGGTCGCGTTCCCGATCAGGGAGGCGACCTCGCCGCCCGTCGTCCTCACCATCCGCCGCACCACGGGGTACGCCTCGGGGTGCACGCTCGACCCGTCCAGCGGGTCGTCGCCGTCACGGATCCGGAGGAAGCCCGCACACTGCTCGTACGCCTTCGGGCCGAGCCGCGCCACGTCCTTGAGCGCCTTGCGGGACCGGAAGGGGCCGTTGCCGTCCCGGTGCGCGACGATGTTCTCGGCGAGCCCGGAGCTGATCCCCGAGACCCGCGAAAGCAGGGGCGCCGAGGCGGTGTTGACGTCGACTCCGACACCGTTCACACAGTCCTCGACCACCGCGTCCAGCGAACGCGACAGCTTCACCTCGGACAGGTCGTGCTGGTACTGGCCGACCCCGATCGACTTCGGGTCGATCTTCACCAGCTCGGCCAGCGGGTCCTGCAGTCGCCGTGCGATCGAGACGGCGCCGCGCAACGACACGTCCATGTCGGGCAGTTCCTGCGAGGCGAACGCCGAAGCGGAGTAGACGGAGGCACCCGCCTCCGACACCATCACCTTGGTGAGCTTCAACTCCGGGTGCTTGTCGATGAGTTCACCGGCGAGCTTGTCCGTCTCGCGGGACGCCGTGCCGTTGCCGATCGCGATCAGATCGACGTCGTGCGCCTTCGCCAGCCGCTCCAGCTGCGCCAGCGACCGGTCCCACTTGTTGGCCGGGACATGCGGGTGGATGACGTCGGTGGCCACGACCTTGCCGGTCGCGTCGACCACGGCGACCTTGACCCCCGTACGGAAACCGGGGTCGAGCCCCAGCGTGGCCCGCGTCCCGGCCGGGGCGGCGAGCAGCAGATCGCGCAGGTTCGACGCGAAGACGCGTACCGCCTCGTCCTCCGCCGCCGTACGCAGCCGCAGCCGCACATCGATGCCGAGGTGCACCAGGATCCGGGTCCGCCACGCCCAGCGCACCGTGTCACCGAGCCACTTGTCGCCGGGGCGGCCGCGGTCGGCGACGCCGAAGCGGCGGGCGATCATGTTCTCGTAGGCGGACGCACCGGGCCGGTCCGCCTCCGAGGGCTCCTCGGGTTCCAGGACCAGGTCGAGCACGTCCTCCTTCTCGCCCCGCAGCATCGCGAGGATCCGGTGCGAGGGCAGCGCGGTGAACGGCTCCGAGAAGGCGAAGTAGTCGGCGAACTTCGCGCCCGCCTCCTCCTTGCCGTCCCGGACCTTCGCCGCGAGCCGCCCGCGCGACCACATGCGCTCGCGCAGCTCACCGGTCAGATCGGCGTCCTCGGAGAAGCGCTCGGTGAGGATGGAGCGGGCGCCCTCCAGTGCCGCCGCCGGGTCCGTGACCCCCTTGTCGGCGTCGACGAACGCGGCGGCGGACACGAGCGGGTCCACCGACGGGTCGCCGAGCAGTCCGTCCGCCAGCGGTTCGAGCCCCGCCTCCCGGGCGATCTGTGCCTTCGTGCGGCGCTTCGGCTTGAACGGCAGATAGATGTCCTCAAGACGCGCCTTGGTGTCGGCGGCCCGGATCCGCGCCTCCAGCGCCTCGTCGAGCTTGCCCTGCTCACGTACGGAGTCGAGGATCGACGTGCGCCGCTCCTCCAGCTCCCGCAGATACCGCAGCCGCTCCTCCAACGTGCGCAACTGCGCGTCGTCGAGCATCTCGGTCGCTTCCTTGCGGTAGCGCGCGATGAACGGCACGGTCGACCCGCCGTCGAGCAGCTCGACGGCCGCCTTCACCTGGCGCTCACGTACGCCGAGCTCCTCGGCGATCCTGCCTTCGATGGACGTCGTCACGGTTTTCCCGACTCGCCTTCTCGTACTGGCTGTACTGGCTGTGCTGGCCGTGCACAGAGCTTTCCGCTCCTACCGCTGCACGCTGTTTCGGGGGTGGTCCCCTTCGCCTGCATTGTGCCGGGTGGCCGGGGGCCGTGTCGCGCGCCCTCCACGAACACGGCCCGGAGGCAGGCTCAGCCCTTGCCGGTCAGGTCCTCGGGGAACGCGCCCGCCGTGGCCGCCGCGAACAGGAAGCCGCGCCCCAGCTCCGTCAGACGCTCCACACCGGCCGCGCCCAGGTGCTCGTACGGTGCGGCGTCCATCCGGTCCGTCGCCTCCTCCAGCTCCGCCCGCAGGGCCGCGCCGGACTCGGTCAACCCGCCCTCGCCGTCCAGCAGCCCGCGGCCGCGCAGCCGCTCGGCCGCGGCGTCCCAGTCGTCGCGGCGCCAGCCCCGGGTGGCGAGGATCCAGCGCGGCGGCATGCCCTTGCCGGTCGCGGTGTGGCTGACCAGGGCCTCGACCGGGTCGAGACCGGCGGCGAGCAGGGCGGCGACATGGGCGTCGCCGCGGTGTTCGCGCAGCAGGGTCGCGGCGTGCCAGTACGCCAGATGCGGCTGCTCGGGCACCGGCAGATCCGCGTGGGCGGCGTACAACGGCCGGGCGTGTCGGGTGCACGCCTCGGTGGCGCGCAGCGCGAGCCGGGCCGCCTCGGCCAGCTCGGCGGAGGCGAGGGTCTCCTCCCCGAGCAGCCGGCGCAGCGTCGAGTCGACGGCCCGCAGCCGGGCGTCGAGGACCGCCGCGGGCGTGGCGGCCGACCAGACGGCGGGCACATGACGGGCCACCAGCTCATGGTTGAAGTTGTAGAAGGTCGCCGTGACCGTGCCCGCGCCGACCGCGCCCAGCGCGGCGCCGCGGGCGGCGAAGTAGGCGGCGCTCGCATTGTCGATGCCGAGCTCCCCGAACTCCTTGCCGAGGTCGGGGGAGAAGTAGACGGTCGAGTGGAACGGGTTGAGGGCGTGGTGACAGCGGCGTCCGGCGCGGGGCGGCAGAGTACTCATGCCCGCACGTTACCGACTGGTTAGTACGTTGCGGAACCCCCGGGAGAGCCCGGCGCCGCCGCCCGGCGCGGGCCGTTTTGCCGTGGCAGGAAAGGTGGGGAACACGTCATTGCGGCCATCCGGCACGTCGCCCAGGATGGCACCCATGAAGCAGCGATCCGTGCTCGTCGTTCTCTTCGACGGCGTCCAGAGCCTCGATGTGAGCGGTCCGGTGGAGGTCTTCGCCGGAGCCTCCCTCGTCACCGGGATTCCGTACGAGCTGCGCACCGCCTCGCTCGACGGCGGCCCGGTCCGCTGCACCAGCGGACTCACCCTCCTTCCCGACAGCCGCCTGGCCGATGCCGCCGTGCCGCACACCCTCCTGGTCCCCGGCGGACACGGCACCCGCGCCGCCGACCCGGCCCTGACCGACTGGCTGCGCACGACGGCACCGCACGCGGAGCGGCTCGTCTCGGTATGCACCGGCGCCCTGCTGCTGGCCGGGGCGGGCCTGCTGGACGGCCACCGGGTGACCACGCACTGGAACTACTGCGAGCAGCTGGCCCGTGACTTCCCGGCCGTCCGGGTGGACCCGGACCCGATCTTCGTGCGTGACGGGAAGCTGGCCACATCGGCGGGCGTCACCGCGGGCATCGACCTCGCACTCGCCCTGGTCGAGGAGGACCACGGCCGCGACGTCGCACTCACCGTCGCCCGCCATCTCGTGGTGTTCCTGCGGCGACCGGGCAATCAGGCCCAGTTCAGCGCCCAGCTCACCGCCCAGACGGCCGGCCGCGAGCCCCTGCGGGACGTCCAGCACTGGATCACCGAGAACCCCGACGGCGATCTCTGCGTGGAGGCGCTCGCGCACCGGGCCAGTCTCTCGCCCCGCCACTTCGCCCGCGCCTTCCGGGCGGAGACCGGTCTGACACCCGGCCGGTACGTGGACCAAGTGCGCCTGGAGCACGCCCGACGGCTCCTGGAGGACACCGCGGAAGGCGTCACCCAAGTCTCGCGGGCCAGCGGGTACGGCACCCCGGAAGCCATGCGCCGCGCCTTCGTCAAAGCCCTCGGAACGACGCCGTCCGAATACCGCCGCCGCTTCCGCACCTCAGCAGCCACCGACTGACAGATCGAAAGGCCACGACCGTGCAGATCGCCATCCTGCTCTTCGACCGCTTCACCGCCCTGGACGCGGTGGGACCGTACGAGATCCTCAGCCGCACCCCCGGCGCCGAAACCGTGTTCGTCGCCGAGCGGACCGGTCCCGTGCGCAACGACAGCGGAAGCCTCGAACTCGTCGCGGCGAAGACCCTCGCCGAGGTCCCCGCACCCGATGTCGTGATCGTGCCCGGCGGGCCCGGCCAGAGCGACCAGATGGAGAACGAGGCGCTGCTCGGCTGGCTGCGCGCCGCCGATGCCACCAGCACCTGGACGACCTCCGTGTGCACCGGCTCGCTGCTGCTGGCGGCGGCCGGTCTGCTGACGGGGCGGCGGGCCACCTCGCACTGGCTCGCCCTGGACATCCTGAAGGAGTTCGACGTCGAGCCGACCGGTGAACGCGTCGTCCTCGACGGCAAGTACGTCACCGCCGCGGGGGTCTCCTCCGGGATCGACATGGGCCTCACCCTGCTCGGCCGGATCGCGGGCGACGAGCACGCCCGGGCTGTACAGCTGCTCACCGAGTACGACCCGCAGCCGCCCTACGACGCCGGATCGCCGGACAAGGCCCCGGCCGCGCTGGTCGCGGAGTTCCGCGCCAACAGCCGGTTCACCTTCCGGTAGGAGCACCTCCGGCAGCCCCTGTCGTCCAGGTGAACCGGGGCGTGCGGCGTTCCAGGAAAGCGGCGACCCCCTCCGCGGTGTCGCCGCTTCCGCGTGCCTGCTCCGCCCAGTACCCGTCACGGTCCTGGCGCCCCGCGGCGAACTCCTTCGCCGCCGCCTGCGTCAGCCGCGAGCGGGACGTCAGGATCCCTGCGTACGCCTCGACCCGCCGGTCCAGCCCGCCGGGCGGCAGCACCTCGTCGACGAGACCGGACCCCAGCGCCCGCCGCGTATCGATCAGTTCGCCGGAGAACAGCAGGTGCTTGGTGGCGGCCGGCCCGATCAGGGAGACCAGCCGTCGCGTGGACGACGAGGGGTAGACGATTCCGAGCTTGGCCGGGGTGACCCCGAACGACGCGCCCTCCTCGGCGAACCGCAGGTCGCAGGCGGCAGCCAGCTGGCTGCCGCCCCCCACGCAGAACCCGCGCACCGCGGCGAGCGTCGGCAGCGGGAACGCGGCCAGCGCCTCCTCGGCCGCCACGGCGAGCACCTGCGGATCACCGGAGGAGTCCCGGAGCGAGGAGATGTCCGCCCCGGCGCAGAAGGTGTCCCCGGCCCCCGTCAGCACCAGGACCCGCACCGCGGGATCGGCCGCCAGCCGCTCCAGCAGATCCGGCAGGGCCCGCCACATGGCGGCCGTCATCGCATTGCGCTTGGCGGGGTTGCTGATGACGACGGTGGCGACGCCGTCGGCGACACCGTGCTCCAGCCGCGCCTCCGGCCGGGTCCCGCGTTCCCCGCTGTCCATACGGTCCATGCGCCGGATGCTATCCGTACCGTTCGAACCTATGATCAGGAAGGGGTCACGAAGCGGGCACGCACCGTAGGGAGCTGTCGATGGCCGGTCCCGGAGTCGAAGGCAAGAAGCTCAGCCGGAGTTTCAGCTGGCTCGCCCTGCTCGGGGCCGTGCTCGTCGTCGCGGGGATCGTCGGCCTCGTCTACACCGGCGTCGCCACCCTCACCTCGATGCTGCTCTTCGGGTGGCTGCTGCTCGTCGGCGGTCTGGTCGGACTGCTGCACGCGGTCCAGTCCCGCGGCACCAACTACTTCTGGTTGGGTGTCGTGGTGGCCGCGCTGAACCTCGCGGCCGGAGTCGTCGTGATCCGCCATCCGCACGGCACGGCCGAGGCGCTGACCATGTTCGCCGCGCTGCTCTTCCTCACCGGAGGGGTGTTCCGGCTGGTCGGCAGCGTCGTGGTGCGCGGCCCGCAGTTCGGCTGGACGCTGCTGCAGGGCGCGTTCGGGCTGCTGCTGGGTCTGCTGGTGCTGTTCGACTGGCCGCACAGCAGCCTGTACGTGCTGGGCTGTTTCTTCTCGCTGGCCCTGCTGTTCGACGGTCTCGGCCTGATCGCCATCGGAGTGGGCGGCCGGCGCATCGTCGGTCTTGTCTCGGAGCAGATGGCACCGGAGACGGACCGGGACGGTCCGGGCAAGACATCGGAAAAAGACTAAAAATAGTCCCGCAGCTGTCACTGTCCTCCGCATTCGATCAAATGACGTCGATAGTCGACTACTTCTGATCAGTGGCATGGGTCGGACCGTGCGATTCCGAACACTCTTTACTCGACGGTCAGTGATGTGCGAGTCGAGAGCGGGTGCCGGTCTATGGAGAGCCGCGGGAGTGTCCCGGCCCGTCCCGCGTCGTACGAAGGGGTGTGGCGTTTCACCGCCCCCGCCGTCGACGTGTCCGTGCCGCAGTCCCGGCACGCCGTGCGCGACCTGCTGGACCGGCAGGGCGTGCCGCTCGGCGACGACACCCTCCAGGGGCTGCTGCTCATCGTCTCGGAACTGGTCACCAACGCGGTCAAGCACGCCGCGCTGCTCTCGCCCGAGCTGGCCGTCGAGGTGGCGATCGGTGCCGACTGGATCAGGGTGTCGGTGGAGGACAACCATCCCTACCGGCCCACCGCGCTGGAGACCGACCACGCCCAGACGGGCGGCCGGGGGCTGCTGCTGGTCAGGGAGATCACCGCGGAGGCGGGCGGGACCTGCGACGTGGAGCACACCGCGGGCGGCGGCAAGATCATCTGGGCGGCGCTGCCGTTGAGGACGCAGCTCTGACCGCCCCGTACCGCGCGGGGTGTCACCAGCCCGCGGACGGCCCCGTCAGCTCTCTGATCGCGGGCCGCGCCGCGTCGAGCACCGTCATGAACCAGGCCGAGAACGGCGCCTCGGCGTGCTGTGCGGTCAGCTCCGCGGCGGTCACGAAGGCCGTCTCGCCGACCTCCTCCGGATCCGGCTTCGGCGGCTCCTGGGCCATCCCCACGAAGAGATGGTTGAACTCCTGCTCCACCAGACCCGAGGCCGGGTCGGGGTGGTTGTAGCGGACGGTGCCCGCCTCGGCGAGGAGCGAGGGCGAGATCCCCAGCTCCTCGTACGTGCGCCGGGCGGCCGCCGCGAACGGCGCCTCACCCGGGTACGGATGGCCGCAGCAGGTGTTCGACCAGACACCGGGGGAGTGGTACTTGCCGAGCGCGCGGCGCTGGAGCAGCAGCCGCCCCTTCTCGTCGAAGAGGAACACGGAGAACGCGCGGTGCAGCTGACCGGGAGCCTGATGAGCGGCGAGCTTCTCCGCGGTGCCGATGGTGGTGCCGTTCTCGTCGACCAGTTCGAGCATGATCGCTTCTGCTGTGCCGTTCGACGAGCTGTGCGTCGCGGTGGCTGGTGTGGTCGGCATACCCATCCTTCGCTTTGGTCCCCGGCCTCGTGCGCCGGACCCCTGGAGTCCGGTCAAGTCTGCCGCACAAAAGCCGCTTGTCCGTACTGCGGGTCCCGCATGTCCGCCCCCGCCGTGCCAGGACGGCGCGGCGGGGGCGGACGAGGCGTCAGACGCCGAAGGGCGCCGGGTAGCGGATCACGCCCGCCGGCACGGGCACCGCTTCGTCGAGGACCAGGGCCATCATCGCCTCGTCGGGCACCTCGAAGGCCGGCGCGATCCCGTAGCGGGACGCCGGTACGAAACCGAACTCCGGGTAGTACTCGGGATGGCCGAGCACCAGCACGAGTGCTTCGCCCCGCACCCGGGCCGCGTCCAGCACGGCCCGCACCACGGCCCGGCCCGCGCCCTGCCGCTGGTACGCGGGCGAGGTCGCGACCGGGGCCAGCGCGAGCGCCGGAGCGTCACCGACCCGGCACCGGGTCAGCAGGGCGTACGCGGCGACCTGACCGTCCTGGCTCTCGGCGACGTACGACAGGCCCGGCAGCCACGCGTCGGCGTCGGCCCGCAGGGCGTCCACCAGATCGGCCTCGGCCCGGGTCTCGAACGCCGCCGCGTTGACCGCGTGCACCGCCGCACGGTCCGCCGCCGACTCGGGACGGACCGGCCAGCGCGGATCGGCGGGGCGCAGCACATAGGCGGCATAGCCGTACTCCGTGCCGTGCTCGCGCCGCATGTCCAGCTCCTCGCGGGTGGACGCCAGCGCCCACGCCATGCCGGGAGCCGCGGGATCGGCGGCCGCGACCCGCTCGGCGAGCGGGACGTAGTACTCGTCCCAGTCGCTCCCGGGCTGGATGAGGGCCGCCAGGACATGGCAGCCGGCGTCGACGGCCGCCGCCGCGGTGGCCGGTGCCTGGCGCAGCGTCGTACCGTGCCGCTCCCAGAAGGCACGTGCCCGCCCGGTGGGCGCATCGGTGGTCCAGACACATTCGGAGACCACCAGGGTGCCGCCGGGGGCGAGCAGCCGCTGCCAGTCCCGTACGGCGTTGTCGAAGCCGATGCAGTACGCCGAGCCCTCGGCCCAGACCAGGTCGAAGGAGCCGGCCGGGAAGTCGGGACCGGTGAGGTCGCCCATATCGGCCTTGACGGTACGCACCCGGTCACCGAGACCGCGGGCCTCGGCCGCGGTGCGCAGCTCGTCGAGGAACGGCTCGTGCAGGTCCACCGCGGTCACCTCGGCGCCCGCCTCGGCGGCGAGCAGCAGGGCGGCCCGGCCGGGGCCGCAGCCCAGGTCGAGGACGCGCGGACGGGCGGGCAGGGGGCCGGCCAGGCCCAGGAGCCGGCGCGTGGTGGCGTCGGAGCCGGGGCTCTGCCGGGGAAGACGGTGGTGCAGGGAGAAGAACGCCTCGGTACGCGCGTCATCGCGCGAGGCGTCGGTGTGGTCGGTCAACGTGGGAAACCCTTGTGAGGGGGCTCCGGCCGACGCGGCGACGTGGTGACGCCGGGGTCAGCCGGGAACCCGGGAGATGAGGAAGGACCGATCGCTGCGCCGGGCAGCCGTCGTCGCGACAGTCATCAACCTCAGCTCCTCTCGGGAAAGGGTTTCGCTCCACTGCGAAAACGTGAACGCGAGACTCGAAACGTCCCACCCCGGAACCGTAGCACCGCCGCCCCCGGCTACCCGGGGGCCCGGCCCCCGGGTACCCGGGGGCCCGGGTACCCGGGGGCGGCGACAGCCCCGGCCCCGGCCCTACGGCGGCCTCGGCGACCTCGCCTGCCCCGGTGCGCTCAGCGGCCTCAGAGACAGAGCTTCGCCTCGTGCTCCGCATGGCCGCTCGGCTCCAGCTGGAAGGTGCAGTGCTCCACGTCGAAGTGATCGCCGAGGCAGCCCTGCAGATCGTGCAGCAGCTTCTCGTGTCCGATCGAGTCCAGCATCTCCTGGTGCACCACCACATGGGCGGAGAGCACCGGCATCCCCGAAGTGATCGTCCAGGCGTGCAGGTCATGGACGCCCAGTACGCCGGGCAGCGCGGTGATGTGGGCGCGCACCTCGCCCATGTCCACGCCCTTGGGGGCCGCCTCCAGCAGCACGTTCAGGGTCTCCCGCAGCAGTTTGACGGTACGGGGGACGATCATGAGGCCGATGACGAGTGAGGCGATCGGGTCGGCCGGCTGCCAGCCGGTGGCCATGATGATGCCCGCGGACACGAGCACCGTGACCGAACCGAGGGTGTCGGCGAGGACCTCCAGATAGGCGCCCCGCACATTGAGACTCTCCTGTTGTCCGCGCATCAGCAGGGACAGGGAGATCAGGTTGGCCACCATGCCGACCGCGGCGAAGGCGATGGCCAGGCCGCCCTTGGTGTCGGCCGGGGTGATGAACCGCTCGACGGCCTCGAAGACCAGGAACCCGCCGACGCCGAGCAGCAGCAGACAGTTGGCCAGCGCCGCCAGGATCTCGGCGCGGGCGAAGCCGAAGGTGCGGTTGAGACCGGCCGGCTTGTTGGCGAAGTGGATCGCGAGCAGGGCCATGCCCAGGCCCAGTGCGTCGGTCGCCATATGCGCCGCGTCGGCGATCAGGGCGAGCGAGTCGGACAGCACCCCGCCGACGATTTCCATGACCATCACGCTCAGCGTGATCCCCAGGGCGATCCGCAGCCGCCCCTGGTACGCGGCGGCCGCCGTGCCCGTCGGGGGCGGCCCGCCGTGCGTGTGTCCGTGATCGTGGCCAGCCCCCATGAAAACGCCTCCAGGTCAGTGCTGCGACGCGGACGCGGATCGCCCGGTGCAGCCAGTGAACTACGGGTGGGGGGTATCCGGCAACACGGGACTGAACACCGTTGTCATATGCTCTGACCTGCGCAAATGCTTCCCAGGTCAGAGCCGTGACCTGATCGTTCGCGGGTTACTGGGCGCGGGCCTCCGGGTGGCGCAGGCACCAGCCCTCCCAGGCCGACTCGACCATCTCGCGCACTCCGTGGCGCGCCGTCCACCCCAGCTCCTCGGTCATCCGGGCGGCCGAGGCCACGGCCCTCGCCGCGTCGCCGGGCCGCGGCGGTTCGACCACCGGCTCCACCCGGTGACCGGTGACCTCCGCGACCAGGGTGGTGAGCTCCCGCACCGAGACGCCCTCGCCCCGGCCGATGTTCACCGTCAGATCGCCGCCCTCGGGCCCGCCCGGACTCCGCGCGTCCAGGTGCCGCGCGACGGCGAGATGCGCCTCGGCCAGATCGGCGACATGGATGTAGTCACGGACGCCGGTGCCGTCCGGCGTCGGATAGCCGTCGCCGAAGATCCGCGGAGCCTCGCCGCGCGTCAGCCGGTCGAAGAACATCGGGATGACATTGGAGACCCCGGTGTCCGAGAGCTCCGGTTCGGCCGCCCCCGCCACGTTGAAGTACCGCAGACAGGCGGTCGAGATCCCGTGCGCCCGGCCCGTCGCCCGCACCAGCCACTCGCCGGTGAGCTTGGTCTCGCCGTACGGGTTGATCGGGGAGCACGGCGTCTCCTCGGTGATGAGGCCGACATCCGGAACGCCGTAGACCGCGGCCGAGGAGGAGAAGAGGAAGCGCCGCACGCCCGCCGCGACCACGGCCTCCAGCAGGACGGTCAGCCCGGCGACGTTGTCCCGGTAGTACAGCAGCGGCTTCTCGACGGACTCACCCACCTGCTTCCGCGCGGCGAGATGCACCACACCGCTCACCGCGTGCTCCGTGAGCACCCGGTCCATCAGCGCCCGGTCCGCGAACGAGCCGCGCACCAGCGGGATGTCCGCGGGAAGCCGCCCCGCGATGCCCGTCGACATGTCGTCGAGGGCGACGACCCGTTCCCCCGCCGAGGCCATGGCCCTCGCCACATGTGCCCCGATGTACCCCGCTCCGCCTGTGATCAGCCACGTCATGGCCGTCAGCCTATGCGCTGCTCCCCGCGCGGTTTGTGGGGCGAGGCGCTGATCGACAATGATGATCGCGAACGGCGCCCCATGGTGCGGGTCCGCCCCGAACGGAGCACAAACGGGCGGTGAACTCGGTCTTCCGTTCATCCGATAGCCTCAGCCGACGCGCCGCCGGTCCGCCTCAGGGCCGCACTGTCGCGCGCCGTCCACGCCAGTACCAAGGAGTGAGTTCGTCTGTCGACCGCCATCCTCACCGGTGCGCCGGTACCCGGATCGTCGCTCGCGGACGATCTGCGGTCACTCGGCTTCGAGGTACAAACAGCCACCGACGCCACGAATGCCGCCCAGCTGCTCGCGGCGGTTCCCGCGAGCCGCCGCGTCGCGCTCGTCGACCCCCGCTTCGTCGGGCACCGCCACGCCCTCCGGCTCGGACTGACCGACCCCCGCTTCGCCGCGGCCACCGTCCCCGGCGCGCTCACCGCGCAGCCGGAGGCACGTGCCGCGCTCGTCCGGGCCCTGCACCGGACCGTCGCGGCGGTCGGCGCGGGCAGCCCCGTGGGGTCCCCCGACGACCGGCAGGACGCCGAGGACCGCAGCGTGCCCGGCCGACTCGCCGTCGCGCTGGACGCCGAAGGCATCGCCGTGCAGCGCCCCGAACTCGGTTCGCTCGCCGCCGCCGTCCCCACCGGACCCGAGCAGCGGACGGCCGCCGAGGCCGCCGTCGCCTCGGTCGACGACGAGGCCGTACGGCTGCGCAACGCGGTGAAGGCCCACGACGGCTTCTTCACCACGTTCTTCATCAGCCCGTACTCCCGCTACATCGCCCGCTGGTGCGCACGCCGCGGCCTCACCCCGAACCAGGTCACCACCGCCTCGCTGATCACCGCGCTCATCGCGGCCGGCAGCGCGGCGACCGGCACCCGGGGCGGCTATGTCGCCGCCGGAGTGCTGCTGCTCCTCTCCTTCGTCCTGGACTGCACCGACGGGCAGCTCGCCCGCTACTCGCTCCAGTACTCGACGATGGGCGCCTGGCTGGACGCCACGTTCGACCGGGCGAAGGAGTACGCGTACTACGCGGGCCTCGCCCTCGGAGCGGCCCGCGGCGGCGACGACGTCTGGGTGCTGGCACTCGGCGCGATGGTGCTCCAGGCATGCCGGCATGTCGTCGACTTCTCGTTCAACGAGGCCAATCACGACGCGGTCTCCAACACGAGCCCCACCGCCGCCCTGTCCGACAGGCTCGACAGCGTCGGCTGGACCGTCTGGCTGCGCCGGATGATAGTCCTGCCGATCGGCGAGCGATGGGCGATGATCGCCGTCCTCACGGCCGTCACCACCCCGCGGATCGTCTTCTACGCCCTGCTCATCGGCTGCGCCCTGGCCGCCTGCTACACCACGGCCGGCCGGCTGCTGCGCTCGCTGACCCGCAAGGCCCGGCGCACCGACCGTGCCGCACGGGCCCTCGCCGACCTGGCCGACTCCGGGCCGCTCGCACAGGCCGTCGGCGCCGTGATCCCCCGGCCGGGCGGCACCTTCACCGCTCCCGCGCTCGCCCTCCTCGGCGCGCTCGTCATGGTCGGCGGAGCCCTCCTCCTCCCGTTCGGCAGCTGGCTGACCGTCGCCGCCGCCGGGATCTACACGGTCCTCTCCGGCATCGCCGTCGCCCGTCCGCTCAAGGGCGTCCTCGACTGGCTGGTCCCGCCGGTCTTCCGGGCCGCGGAGTACTGCACGATCCTGATCCTGGCCGCCCGCAGCGACGTACCGCACGCCGTTCCCGCGGCCTTCGGCCTGGTGTCGGCCGTCGCCTACCATCACTACGACACGGTGTACCGCATCCGCGGCGGCACCGGCGCGCCGCCCCAGTGGCTGGTGCGGACGATCGGTGGGCACGAGGGCCGGACCGCGCTGGTGGCCGTGCTCGCCGCCGTACTGACTCAGCATTCAGGTTTCACCACGGCTCTCACCGCGCTCGCGGTGGCCGTGGCTCTGGTGGTGCTCGTGGAGTCCATCCGCTTCTGGGTGTCCTCCTCGGCCCCCGCCGTACACGACGAAGGAGAACTCGCATGATCGGCCTCGTACTGGCAGCCGGTGCAGGACGACGTCTGCGCCCCTACACGGACACGCTGCCCAAGGCGCTGGTCCCTGTGGACGGCGACAAGACGGTCCTCGACCTCACGCTGGCCAACTTCGCCGAGGTCGGGCTCACCGAGGTCGCGATCGTGGTCGGCTACCGCAAGGAGGCGGTCTACGACCGCAAGGCGGAGTTCGAGGCCAAGTACGGCGTGACGCTCACCCTCATCGACAACGACAAGGCCGAGGAGTGGAACAACGCCTACTCCCTGTGGTGCGCCCGTGAGGTCCTGAAGAAGGGCGTCATCCTCGCCAACGGCGACACCGTGCACCCGGTCTCCGTCGAGAAGACCCTCCTGGACGCCCGCGGCAAGGGCCAGAAGATCATCCTCGCCCTCGACACGGTGAAGAACCTCGCCGACGAGGAGATGAAGGTCATCACCGAGGACGGCAAGGGTGTCCGCCGGATCACCAAGCTGATGGACCCGGCCACCGCGACCGGCGAGTACATCGGCGTCACGCTCATCGAGCCCGAGGCCGCCGAGGAGCTGGCCGACGCGCTGCGGACGACGTTCGAGCGCGACCCCGACCTGTACTACGAGGACGGCTACCAGGAGCTCGTCAACCGCGGCTTCACCGTCGACGTGGCCCCCATCGGCGAAGTGACGTGGGTCGAGATCGACAACCACGACGACCTCGCGAAGGGCCGTGAGATCGCGTGCCAGTACTGACCCGGCTCATTCCGTCCCCGGTCGTCGTCGACATCAGGCGCGGCGCCATGGACGATCTGGCGGGCCTGCTGGCCGACCAGCGGATCTCCTCCTCGGGCAAGCTCGCCGTCGCGATCAGCGACGGTTCCGGGCGCGCCCTGCGCGAGAGGCTCGCTCCGGTCCTGCCGGGTGCCGACTGGTACCCGGTGTCCGACGGCACGATCGACTCGGCGGTGAAGCTCGCCGACGGCATCAAGGGCAACCGGTACGACGCCGTGGTCGGCCTCGGCGGCGGCAAGATCATCGACGTGGCGAAGTACGCCGCGGCGCGCGTCGGACTGCCGATGGTCGCCGTCGCGACGAACCTCTCGCACGACGGTCTGTGCTCGCCGGTGGCGACGCTGGACAACGACAACGGGCGGGGCTCCTACGGGGTGCCCACCCCGATCGCCGTGGTGATCGACCTCGACATCATCCGTGAGGCGCCCGCCCGCTACGTCCGCTCCGGCATCGGCGACGCGATCTCGAACATCTCCTGCGTCGCCGACTGGGAGCTCGCCCACGAGGTCAACGGCGAGGAGATAGACGGTCTCGCGGCCGCCATGGCGCGGCAGGCCGGCGAGGCCGTGCTGCGCCACCCCGGCGGGGTCGGCGACGACGCCTTCCTGAAGGTGCTGGCCGAAGGGCTCGTGCTGACCGGTATCTCGATGTCGGTCGCGGGGGACTCCCGGCCGGCCTCCGGCGCCTGCCACGAGATCAACCACGCCTTCGACCTGCTGTACCCCCAGCGGGCGGCCAGCCACGGCGAACAGGTCGGCCTCGGCGCCTGCTTCGCGATGCATCTGCGCGGCGCCCGTCAGGAGGCGCTGCTGATGACGTCGGTACTGCGGCGCCACGGCCTGCCGGTCCTGCCGGACGAGATCGGCTTCACGGCGGACGAGTTCGTGACCGCCGTCGAGTACGCCCCGCAGACGCGTCCGGGACGCTTCACGATCCTGGAACACCTCAACCTGTCCACCGACCAGATCAAGGACGCTTACGCAGACTATGCAAAAGCCATCGGTAGCTGAGCTTCGACCGGTCGTTCACCCCCCGGGTGTGAAGGACCGGCGGAGCGGCGAGCACTGGGCCGGCCGGCTCTACATGCGCGAGGTCTCCCTGCGCATCGACCGGCATCTGGTGAACACACGGGTCACGCCCAACCAGCTGACCTACGTGATGACGGTCGCGGGTGCCCTCGCGGCCCCGGCGCTGCTCGTACCGGGCATCACGGGCGCCCTGCTCGGCGTGCTGATGGTCCAGCTCTATCTGCTGCTCGACTGCGTCGACGGCGAGATCGCCCGCTGGAAGAAGCAGTACTCGCTCGCCGGGGTCTACCTGGACCGGGTCGCCGCGTATCTGTGCGACGCCGCGGTCCTGGTCGGCTTCGGCCTGCGCGCCGCCGACATCTGGGGCGAGGGGCGGATCGACTGGCTGTGGGCCTTCCTCGGAACCCTGGCCGCGCTCGGCGCGATCCTGATCAAGGCCGAGACCGACCTGGTCGGTGTCGCCCGTCACCAGGGCGGGATGCCGCCGGTGAAGGAGACGGCCTCCGAGCCGCGCTCGTCCGGAATGGCGCTGGCCCGCAGGGCCGCCGCGGCGCTGAAGTTCCACCGGCTGGTCCTCGGCGTCGAGGCGTCGCTGCTGATCCTCGCCGCGGCGATCGCGGACAGCGTCCGGGACGACCTGTTCTTCTCGCGGCTCGGCGTCGCCGTCCTGGCCGGGATCGCTCTCCTGCAGACCCTGCTCCACCTCGTGTCCGTGCTCGCTTCCAGCAGGTTGAAGTGAGCTCTCCCATGAAACTCGGCGCGGTCATCATCACCATGGGCAACCGCCCCGACGAGCTGCGCGCCCTCCTGGATTCGGTCACCGCGCAGGACGGTGACCGGATCGAGGTGGTGGTCGTCGGCAACGGCGCCCCGGTCCCGGACGTCCCGGCCGGTGTACGGACGGTGGAGCTGCCCGAGAATCTGGGCATCCCCGGCGGCCGCAACGTCGGCATCGAGGCGTTCGGACCCTCCGGCGCCGACGTGGACGGCCTGCTCTTCCTCGACGACGACGGCCTGCTGCCGAACACCGACACCGCCGAGCTGTGCCGGCGGGCGTTCGACACGGACCCGAAGCTGGGCATCATCACCTTCCGGATCGCCGACCCGGACACCGGCGCCACCCAGCGCCGGCACGTGCCCAGGCTCCGTGCCTCCGACCCGATGCGCTCCTCGCGCGTGACGACCTTCCTGGGCGGCGCCAACGCCGTACGCACCCAGGTGATCGCCGAGGTCGGCGCGCTGCCGGACGAGTTCTTCTACGCCCATGAGGAGACCGATCTGGCCTGGCGGGCGCTGGACGCCGGCTGGATGATCGACTACCGCGCGGACATGGTGCTCAACCATCCGACCACCGCACCTTCGCGGCACGCGGTCTACCACCGCATGGTGGCCCGCAACCGGGTCTGGCTCGCCCGCCGGAACCTGCCCGCGCCGCTGGTCCCCGTGTACGTCGGGGTCTGGCTGCTGCTGACCCTGCTGCGCAGACCTTCCGGGCCCGCGCTCAAGGCGTGGATCGGCGGTTTCCGGGAAGGCTGGGCGAAGCCCTGCGGGCCGCGGCGCCCCATGAAGTGGCGTACGGTATGGCGGCTGACGAGGCTGGGCCGACCTCCCGTGATCTGAGAGGCTTTCCTCTGAGAGCATGAGGCGTATTTCTTCTTTCCGGGACCTGTCCGCCTGAGCCGCGCCCGCGACTGGCTGCGCATCTTGAAGACGAGAGTTTCAACTTGTGAGTGACACAACCCACGACGGTGGGGTAGCCCTCGGCACCCTGTCGTCCGCCGACGAGGGGCTGAGCGCGGCCCAGACGGCCGCCAAGTACGGCCTGACCGTGAGCGGCGCCCGGCCTGGGCTGTTCGAATACATCAGGCAGCTCTGGGGCCGACGCCACTTCATCATGGCCTTCTCCAGGGCGAAGCTGACCGCCCAGTACAGCCAGGCCAAACTCGGCCAGCTGTGGCAGGTGGCGACCCCTCTGCTGAACGCCCTGGTATACTTCCTGATCTTCGGCCTGATCCTGGGGACCCGGAAGGGGATGAGCCAGGAGATCTTCATCCCGTTCCTGGTGACCGGCGTCTTCGTCTTCACCTTCACCCAGAGCTCGGTGATGGCGGGGGTCCGGTCCATTTCCGGCAACCTCGGGCTGGTCCGGGCCCTGCACTTCCCCCGTGCCTCGCTGCCCATCTCCTTCTCGCTCCAGCAGCTCCAGCAGCTGCTGTACTCGATGATCGTCCTGGTGCTCGTGGCGGTCGGCTTCGGCAGCTATCCCACGCTCTCCTGGCTGCTGGTCATTCCCGCGCTGGCCATGCAGTTCTTCTTCAACACCGGTCTGGCGCTGGTGATGGCCAGGCTCGGCAGCAAGACCCCCGACCTGGCGCAGCTGATGCCCTTCGTCATGCGGACGTGGATGTACGCGTCGGGCGTCATGTTCTCCATCCCCGTGATGCTGGCGGACAAGCCGGCGTGGATCGCGGACGTGCTCCAGTACAACCCGGCGGCCATCTACATGGACCTGGTCCGCTTCGCGCTGATCGACGGGTACGGCTCCGAGAACCTGCCGCAGCACGTCTGGGCGGTCGGGCTCGGCTGGGCGCTGCTCGTGGGCATCGTGGGCTTCGTGTACTTCTGGAAGGCAGAGGAACGGTACGGCCGTGGCTGAGGACAACACGCAGGGACGTCATGTTCCCACCGTCATCGCCGACGACGTGCACATCGTGTACCGCGTCAACGGCGCGGGAGGCGGCAGGGGCAGCGCCACCGCCGCGCTCAGCCGCATGGTGCGCCGCGGCAAGGGCGAGCCGCGCGGGGTGAGGAAGGTGCACGCCGTACGCGGTGTCTCCTTCACCGCCTACCGGGGCGAGGCCATCGGGCTCATCGGCACCAACGGTTCGGGCAAGTCGACCCTGCTGCGGGCCATCGCCGGACTGCTGCCGACCGAGTCCGGCATGGTGTACACGGACGGTCAGCCCTCGCTGCTCGGTGTGAACGCGGCGCTGATGAGCGACCTGACCGGCGAGCGCAACGTGGTGCTCGGCGGACTCGCCATGGGCATGAGCCGCGAGGAGATCCGCGAGCGCTACCGGAGCATCGTGGACTTCTCCGGCATCAACGAGAAGGGTGACTTCATCACCCTGCCGATGCGGACGTACTCCTCCGGGATGGCCGCGCGGCTGCGCTTCTCGATCGCCGCCGCCAAGAACCACGACGTCCTCATGATCGACGAGGCGCTGGCCACCGGTGACCGCAAGTTCCGGATCCGTTCGGAGGAGCGGATCCGTGAACTGCGCAAGGAGGCGGGCACCGTCTTCCTGGTCAGCCACAACAACAAGTCGATCAGGGACACCTGCGACCGGGTGCTGTGGCTGGAGAAGGGCGAGCTCCTGATGGACGGCCCGACCGAGGAAGTCCTCAAGGCGTACGAGCGCGAGACCGGCAAGTAGTCTCCCGCACTCCCCGTGGCCTCCTCCGGAACACTCCGGCGGAGGCCACGGCGGTGTCCGCGGTGTCCGTGCCGGCCGCCACGGCGACGCGCACCGGTCCGGGAGACCATACGCAGTACGGTTCCCGGACGATCTCCTCCCGCCGGATGAGGTCAATTCCCTTGAGTACGGGGAAGGTTGACGGGCGGAGAGGTGCACGCGCCGGGCGTGCCGCACCCCGGCGCCGCTCTGTGAGCTGTACAACGTAAGCTGTACCGGTGCTGATTCGTGGCAAGTGGGGCGATACCCCCTCGGCACGACACCCGCGGTGCGCCTGTGCACTCGGGAGGAGCAGCGGCGTGTCCGAAAAGGGATGTTTTGGGTCGGCAGTGTAGAACGGGAGATGTGACGGCAATGACGGAAGATCTCCAGCTCCGACGTGGTTCGGCCGTCTCCGCGCCGGGCGGTACGCGGTGACGCGTACCCGGCAGGCGCGCCACGACGCCGCCGCCACCGGCACCCTCGACAAGGCCGCGGACGAGAACTTCCCCGTGGCCCCCTTCTTCCTGCCCCGCGCCTGGCGCGACGATCTGATGGCGGTCTACGGATACGCCCGGCTCGTCGACGACATCGGCGACGGCGATCTCGCCCCCGGCGGTGCCGACGCCCGCCACCTCGGCCTCGACCCCGCGCAGACCGACGACCGGCTCGCCATGCTCGACGCCTTCGAGGCCGATCTGCACCGGGTCTTCGCCACCACGGGCGACGGTCCGCGCCACCCGCTGCTGCGTGCCCTGCGCCCCACCGTGCGGCGCCGCGCGCTCACCCCCGAGCCCTTCCTCGGCCTCATCGAGGCCAACCGGCAGGACCAGAAGATCCGCCGCTACGGGACGTACGAGGAGCTCAGCGCGTACTGCGAGCTCTCCGCCAACCCCGTCGGCCGCCTGGTCCTCGCGATCACCGGAACCGCCAGTCCCGAACGGATCCGCCGCTCCGACGCCGTCTGCACCGCCCTGCAGATCGTCGAGCACCTCCAGGACGTCGCCGAGGACCTCGGCCGTGACCGGATCTATCTGCCCGCCGAGGACATGGCCCGGTTCCATGTCAGCGAATCCGACCTGGCGCTGCCCTCCGCGGGCGCATCGGTACGTGCCCTGGTCGCCTACGAAGCGGAACGTGCGCGAGAACTGCTGGACGAGGGCGCCCCGCTGGTGGGCAGCGTCCACGGCAGACTCAAGCTGCTCCTCGCCGGATTCGTCGCCGGAGGGCGCTCCGCCCTCACGGCGATCTCGGCCGCCGGGTTCGACGTACTGCCCGGACCGCCCAGACCCACCAAGCCCAGCCTGCTGCGCGAAGTGGGAGTCGTCTTGCGAAGAGCGCGTGGAGAGGGATGAGCCGGACCGTGGAGGGACAGACGACGTACATGTCGGCACCGGTACAGGCCGCATACAGCTACTGCGAGGCCGTCACCGGACAGCAGGCGCGTAACTTCGCGTACGGCATCAGGCTGCTGCCGTACGAGAAGCGGCAGGCCATGTCGGCGCTGTACGCCTTCTCCCGTCGGGTCGACGACATCGGCGACGGTGAGCTGGCCCCGGAGATCAAGCGGACCCGGCTGGAGAGCACCCGCGGGCTGCTCGACCGGATCCGCAACGGCGCCGTCGACGAGGACGACACCGACCCGGTGGCCGTCGCGCTCGCCGACGCCGCCCGGCGCTTCCCGCTGCCCCTGGGCGGTCTCGACGAGCTGATCGACGGCGTGCTGATGGATGTGCGCGGCGCGACGTACGAGACCTGGGACGACCTGAAGATCTACTGCCGCTGTGTCGCGGGCGCCATCGGGCGGCTCAGCCTGGGCGTCTTCGGTACCGAGCCGGGCGCACCCGGCGCCGACCGCGCCGCGGAGTACGCCGACACCCTCGGCCTCGCCCTCCAGCTCACCAACATCCTGCGCGACGTCCGCGAGGACGCCGGCAACGGGCGCACCTACCTGCCCGCCGACGACCTCGCCAAGTTCGGCTGCTCCGCGGGATTCCACCGGGCCACTCCGCCGCCCGGCTCGGACTTCGCGGGTCTGATCCACTTCGAGGTCCGCCGGGCCCGCGCCCTGTTCGCCGAGGGCTACCGGCTGCTGCCGATGCTGGACCGCCGCAGCGGAGCCTGTGTGGCCGCCATGGCCGGGATCTACCGCCGCCTCCTGGACCGGATCGAACGCGACCCCGAGGCCGTGCTCCGCGGCCGGGTCTCGCTGCCCGGCCACGAGAAGGCGTATGTCGCGGTGCGCGGTCTGTCGGGCCTCGACGCCCGCCACATCTCGAAGCTCACGGCCAGGGGGCGGACCTGATGGACCGCACCGGGCCCGGCCACCGGGCAACCCTCCGGTGGCCCGGCGCGTCCCTGACTGCGACGATCTGGATGCCGATGTTCCGGCCGACGGCGCCCGATGCGGCGACGAGGTCACGAAAGGGGGACGCATGAGCGACGAGAGCCCGCGCTCCCGCGCGGTGGTCGTCGGCGGCGGTATCGCGGGGATCACAGCGGCCCTCCGGCTGGCCGATGCCGGACTTGACGTGACCCTGCTCGAAGGGCGGCCCCGGCTCGGCGGACTCGCCTTCTCCTTCCAGCGCGGCGAGCTGACCGTCGACAACGGCCAGCACGTCTATCTGCGCTGCTGCACCGGCTACCGCTGGTTCCTGGACCGGGTCGGAGGCGCCCATCTGGCGCCCCTCCAGGACCGCCTCGACGTGCCCGTGCTCGATGTCGGGCGGGCCGCGGGCCCCCGCCTGGGACGGCTGCGCCGCAACAACCTCCCCGTACCCCTGCACCTGGCCGCCGGGCTCGCGGCCTACCCGCACCTCTCGCTCGCCGAGAAGGCGAGCGTCGGGCGGGCGGCGCTGGCGCTCGGGCGGCTGGATCCGGCCGACCCCGCGCTCGACGAGATCGACTTCGCCACCTGGCTGCGACAGCACGGCCAGTCGCAGCGGACCATCGAAGCGCTCTGGGACCTCGTCGGCGTGGCCACCCTGAACGCGACCGCGCCGAACGCCTCCATGGCACTCGCCGCGAAGGTCTTCAAGACCGGTCTGCTCTCCGAGCCCGGCGCCGCCGACATCGGCTGGGCCGTCGTGCCGCTCGGCGAACTGCACGACACCCTCGCCCGCAAGGCGCTCGACTCCGCGGGGGTACGGACCGAGCTGCGCGCCAAGGTGGGCTCCCTGAGCCGCACCGAGGACGGCGGCTGGGCCGTCGAGAGCGGCGGGGAACGGATCGTGGCGGACACCGTCGTCCTGGCCGTGCCGCAGACCGAGACCCACGGCCTGCTGCCCGAAGGCGCGCTGGACGAGCCGGAGCTGCTGCTCGACATCGACTCCGCGCCGATCCTCAACGTGCACGTCGTCTACGACCGCAAGGTCCTGCGCCGGCCGTTCTTCGCCGCGCTCGGCTCCCCGGTCCAGTGGGTCTTCGACCGCACCGAATCCTCCGGCCTCACCGGCGGCGGACAGTATCTGGCGGTCTCCCAGTCCGCGGCCCAGGACGAGATCGACCTGCCCGTCGCCGAGCTGCGCGCCCGCTATCTGCCCGAACTGGAACGGCTCCTGCCGGCCGCCCGGGGGGCCGGTATCCGCGACTTCTTCGTCACCCGCGAACGCACCGCGACCTTCGCGCCCGCGCCGGGCGTCGGCCGGCTGCGACCCGGACCCCGCACCCGTGCCCCCGGCCTGCACCTGGCGGGCGCGTGGACCGCCACCGGCTGGCCCGCGACGATGGAGGGCGCCGTGCGCAGTGGCGTCAGCGCCGCCGACGCCGCGCTCGTGGACCTCGGTCGCACCCTTGGACATCCGCTGCAGGAGGCGGCATGAGCAGTACCACCGGAACAAGAGGAGAGTCAGTGACCCCGGCGAATCCGGCTTTCGACACCGTGGCAGACACCGCGGACGTCACCGCGCTTCTGGAGCGTGGACGGGCCCTGTCAGCGCCGGTGCTGCGGGCTGCCGTGGACCGGCTCGCGCCGCCCATGGACACCGTCGCCGCCTACCACTTCGGCTGGATCGACGCCGATGGCCGGCCCGCCGACGGCGACGGCGGCAAGGCCGTGCGCCCCGCGCTCGCCCTGCTGTCCGCCGAGGCCGCGGGCGCTCCGGCCGAGGCCGGTATCCCCGGCGCGGTGGCGGTCGAACTCGTGCACAACTTCTCGCTGCTGCACGACGACCTGATGGACGGCGACGAGCAGCGCCGCCACCGCGACACCGTCTGGAAGGTGCACGGTCCCGCCCAGGCGATCCTGGTGGGCGACGCCCTCTTCGCGCTCGCCAACGAGATCCTGCTGGAACTTGGCACCGTCGAGGCGGGCCGGGCGGCCCGTCGGCTGACCACCGCCTCCCGCAAGCTCATCGACGGGCAGGCCCAGGACATCTCCTACGAGCACCGCGAGCGGGTCACCGTCGAGGAGTGCCTGGAGATGGAGGGCAACAAGACCGGCGCCCTGCTCGCCTGTGCCGTCTCCATCGGTGCGGTCCTCGGCGGTGCCGACGACCGCACCGCCGACACCCTGGAGGCGTACGGCTACCACCTGGGCCTCGCCTTCCAGGCGGTCGACGATCTGCTCGGCATCTGGGGCGACCCGGAGTCCACGGGCAAGCAGACCTGGAGCGATCTGCGTCAGCGCAAGAAGTCCCTGCCGGTCGTCGCCGCGCTCGCCGCGGGCGGCCCCGCCTCCGAGCGTCTCGGCGAGCTGCTCGCCGCCGACGCCAAGAGCAATGACTTCGAGAGTTTCTCCGAGGAGGAGTTCGCCGCCCGCGCGGCACTCATCGAGGAGGCGGGCGGTCGCGAGTGGACCGCCCAGGAGGCCCGCCGTCAGCATGCGGTCGCCATCGAGGCGCTGCACGGTGTCGACATGCCGCAGCACGTACGGGCGCAGCTCACCGCGCTCGCCGACTTCGTCGTCGTACGAAAGAGATGATCACCATTCGCATATGACTCGCAGTCGCCGGCCGGTGCCCGTACCGGGCGCCGGCCGACGGAGACCCCAGCACAGCAGAGGACCACACTGCACGAAGGGGAAGCCATGACAGCGACGACCGACGGAAGCACCGGAGCCGCGAACCCTCGCGCAGCCTCGGACGGCGATCCGACCGAATCCAACATCGCCGCGGACGGCGTACTCGCCGTCGCGCGGCGGGCCGCGGAACGCTCGGTGGAGCATCTCCTCGGCAGGCAGGACGAGCAGGGCTGGTGGAAGGGCGACCTCGCCACCAACGTCACGATGGACGCCGAGGACCTGCTGCTCCGTCAGTTCATCGGGATCCAGGACCCGGCCACGGTCCAGGCATCGGCCCGGTTCATCCGTGGCGAACAGCTCGGTGACGGTACCTGGGCCACATTCTACGGCGGACCGGGAGACCTCTCCGCCACCATCGAGGCGTACGTGGCGCTGCGGCTGGCCGGGGACCGGCCGGACGACCCGCACATGGCGCGTGCCGCCGGGTGGGTCAGGGAACAGGGCGGCATCGCGGCCGCCCGGGTCTTCACCCGGATCTGGCTGGCCCTCTTCGGCTGGTGGAAATGGGATGACCTGCCGGAGCTGCCACCCGAGTTGATGTTCTTTCCCAAGTGGCTGCCACTCAATATCTATGACTTCGGCTGCTGGGCCCGTCAGACCATTGTTCCGCTGACCGTCGTCTCGGCGAAGCGGCCGGTCCGGCCCGCGCCGTTCGCCCTGGACGAGCTGCACACCGACCCCGCGCGCCCCAATCCTCCCAAACGCATGGCTCCGGCGGCCAGTTGGGACGGGATCTTCCAGCGGATCGACAAGGGGATGCACCTCTACCACAAGGTCGCGCCGCGTCCGTTGAGACGCATCGCGATGAACGCGGCGGCCCGCTGGATCATCGAGCGCCAGGAGAACGACGGTTGCTGGGGCGGCATCCAGCCACCCGCGGTCTACTCCATCATCGCCCTCCATCTGCTCGGCTACGACCTGGACCACCCGGTGATGCGGGCCGGGCTCGCCTCGCTGGACCGGTTCGCCGTGTGGCGCGAGGACGGCGCCCGCATGATCGAGGCGTGCCAGTCGCCCGTCTGGGACACCTGCCTCGCCACCATCGCACTCGCCGACGCGGGGCTCCCGCCCGACCACCCGGCGCTCGTGAGGGCCGCCGACTGGATGCTCGGCGAGGAGATCGCACGGCCCGGCGACTGGTCCGTGCGCAAGCCCGAACTCAAGCCGGGCGGCTGGGCGTTCGAATTCCACAACGACAACTATCCGGATATCGACGACACGGCCGAAGTGGTCCTGGCGCTGCGCCGGGTCGCGCATCCCGACCCCGCCCGGCTGGAAGCCGCGATCGAGCGCGGAGTGCGCTGGAACCTCGGTATGCAGTCCCGCAACGGGGCCTGGGGCGCGTTCGACGCGGACAACACCAGCCCGTTCCCCAACCGTCTGCCGTTCTGCGACTTCGGGGAGGTCATCGATCCGCCGTCGGCCGATGTCACCGGCCATGTCGTGGAGATGCTCGCCGTGGAGGGCCGGTCCCGGCACCCCCGTACCCGGCGGGGCATCGAGTGGCTGCTCGCCGAACAGGAGGCGTGCGGCGCCTGGTTCGGCCGCTGGGGCGTCAACTACGTCTACGGGACAGGATCCGTGGTGCCCGCGCTGGTCGCCGCCGGACTGCCCGCGGGTCACCCGTCGATCCGCCGGGCCGTGAGCTGGCTCAAGTCCGTCCAGAACGACGACGGCGGCTGGGGCGAGGACCTGCGCTCCTACCAGGAGGAGAAGTGGATCGGACACGGTGAGTCGACCGCGTCCCAGACCGCCTGGGCGCTGCTGGCACTCCTCGCCGCGGGCGAACACGACAGCCCCTCGGTGACCCGTGGCGTCACCTGGCTGTCCGAGACCCAGCAGGCCGACGGCTCCTGGGACGAGCCGTACTTCACCGGGACCGGCTTCCCCTGGGACTTCTCCATCAACTACCACCTCTACCGGCAGGTCTTCCCGCTCACCGCGCTGGGGCGCTATGTGTACGGCGATCCGTTCGCCGGCCGCACGTCCGTCGGCGAGGGGGCCTGATGGGCGATGCACCGAGGCCGTCCGGGCCCGCCGCACCGCTGCTGATCGCCTGCGCCCTCGGCATCGAACAGCTCGCCCTGCGCAGTGCCCGGGGCGGCGGTGCCCCGGGCCCGGTGAGCGTCATCCGGACCGGGATGGGCCCGAAGGCCGCCGAGACGGCCATGGGGCGCTCGCTGGGCCGGGACGGAGCGCGGGGCGCCGCGGTCATCGCTTCCGGCTTCTGCGCCGGACTGGCCCCCGGGATGCACCCCGGGGACCTGGTCGTCGCCGAGGAGACCCGGGACGCGACCGGCTCCACCGTCTGCACCGGCACGGGTCTGCTCGTCGCGGCCCTCGCCAGGGCGGTGCCCGGCCGCACCGTCCACACCGGGCCGCTGTTCGGCTCCGACCATGTCGTACGAGGGCCCGAGCGGGCCGAGCTGAGGGCCACCGGCGCCATCGCGGTGGACATGGAGTCCGCCGCCACACTGCGCACCGCCCTGCACCACGGTCCACGCCCGGTTGCGGCCGTACGGGTGGTCGTGGACGCTCCAGAGCATGAGCTCGTCCGCATCGGTACGGTCCGCGGTGGAATATCAGCCTTCCGCGTTCTCCGTGCCGTCCTGCCGGCTTTCCATGAATGGCACCGATCTTTGCTGCTCCCCAGGAGGTGAGCCAGATGGCCATGCCGCTTCGTCAGTCCATCAAGGTTGCGACGTACCTCATTGAACAAAAGCTCCGCAGGCGAGAGAAGTTCCCGCTCATTGTCGAGCTGGAGCCCTTGTTCGCCTGCAATCTGGCCTGTGAGGGATGCGGGAAGATCCAGCATCCGGCCGGAGTCCTGAAACAGCGCATGCCGGTCGCCCAGGCCGTCGGCGCGGTGCTCGAATCGGGCGCGCCGATGGTCTCCATCGCGGGTGGTGAGCCGCTGATGCACCCGCAGATCGATGAAATCGTGCGTCAGCTCGTCGCGAAGAAGAAATACGTCTTCCTCTGCACCAACGCGATGCTCATGCGGAAGAAGCTCGACAAATTCACACCGTCGCCCTACTTCGCCTTCGCCGTGCACATCGACGGGCTGCGAGAACGGCACGACGAATCGGTCGCCAAGGAAGGCGTCTTCGACGAGGCGGTGGCGGCGATGAAGGAGGCCAAGAGCCGCGGATTCCGCGTCACCACGAACTCGACCTTCTTCAACACCGATACCCCGCAGACCATCATCGAGGTCCTCAACTTCCTCAATGACGATCTGAAGGTCGACGAGATGATGATCTCGCCCGCCTACGCGTACGAGAAGGCACCCGACCAGGAGCACTTCCTCGGCGTCGAGCAGACCCGCGAGCTGTTCAAGAAGGCCTTCGCGGGCGGCAACCGGGCCCGCTGGCGGCTGAACCACTCGCCGCTCTTCCTGGACTTCCTGGAAGGCAAGGCGGACTTCTCCTGCACCGCGTGGGCGATCCCGAACTACTCGCTCTTCGGCTGGCAGCGCCCCTGCTACCTGATGAGCGACGGATACGTCCCGACGTACCGTCAGCTCATCGAGGAGACCGACTGGGAGAAGTACGGCCGGGGCAAGGACCCACGCTGCGCCAACTGCATGGCGCACTGCGGATACGAGCCCACGGCGGTGCTCGCCACCATGGGGTCGCTGAAGGAGTCCCTGAGGGCCGCACGGGAGACCGTCACCGGCAACCGGTGACGTCCTGACCGCCGGAGAACCGGGACGCCGGTTCTCCCCGTCCCGCCGGCCCGGCCGCCCGGACGCGCCGCCCCTCGTGGCGCGTCCGGGCCGGGCCGGCGGCCCAGCTGGACCTGCCGAAGGAGAGAACGGGCGATGAAGGACGGCGAATCCGGGGGCTTCGACCTCACGCGGCTCCTCGCGGAACGCGGCGCCGAACGCTACGAGCTGCACGCACGGCACCTCAACCACCAACTGCCGCGGATGCTGCACACCATCGGCTTCGACAAGGTGTACGAGCGGGCCGAGGGCGCGTACTTCTGGGACGCCGACGGCAACGACTACCTCGACATGCTCGCCGGATTCGGGGTGATGGGCCTGGGGCGGCACCACCCCGTCGTCCGCAAGGCCCTGCACGACGTCCTGGACGCCTCGCTGGCCGACCTCACCCGCTTCGACTGCCAGCCGCTGCCGGGACTGCTCGCCGAGAAACTGCTCACCCACAGCCCGCATCTGGACCGGGTCTTCTTCGGCAACAGCGGCACGGAGGCGGTCGAGACGGCGCTGAAGTTCGCCCGCTACGCCACCGGGAAACCGCGGGTCCTCTACTGCACCCACGCCTTCCACGGACTCACCACCGGTTCGCTCTCGGTCAACGGCGAGAACGGATTCCGGGACGGCTTCGCCCCGTTGCTGCCCGATACCGCGATCGAGCTCGGTGACCTCGACGCCCTGCGGCGCGAGCTGAAGCGGGGCGATGTGGCGGCCCTGGTCGTGGAACCCGTCCAGGGCAAGGGCGTGCACGCCGCGCCGCCGGGCTTCCTGCGGGCGGCGCAGGAACTGCTGCATCAGCACAAGGCGCTCCTCATCGCCGACGAGGTGCAGACCGGGCTCGGCAGGACCGGCGACTTCTACGCGTACCAGCACGAGGAAGGCGTCGAGCCCGATCTGGTCTGTGTCGCCAAGGCGCTCTCCGGCGGCTATGTGCCCGTCGGGGCGACCCTGGGCAAGGACTGGATCTTCAAACGCGTCTACTCGTCCATGGACCGGGTCCTCGTCCACTCCGCGAGTTTCGGCTCCAACGCCCAGGCGATGGCGGCGGGGCTCGCCGTGCTCGCGGTGATGGAGGACGAGGAGACCGTCGCGAACGCCCGGCGCACCGGCGATCTGCTGCGGGAGCGGCTGGCCGCCCTCGTCGACCGCTACGAGCTGCTGCACGAGGTGCGCGGGCGCGGGCTGATGATCGGTATCGAGTTCGGCCGGCCGGCCTCGCTGAAGCTCCGCAGCCGCTGGACCATGCTCCAGGCGGCCCGCAAGGGGCTCTTCGCACAGATGGTCGTCGTGCCGCTGCTGCGGAAGCACCGCATCCTCACACAGGTGTCCGGCGACCATCTGGAAGTGATCAAGCTGATTCCGCCGCTGGTCATCGGGGAGCCGGAGGTGGAGCGCTTCGTGGCGGCGTTCACCGCCGTCATGGACGACGCGCACAACGGTGGCGGGCTGATGTGGGACTTCGGGCGGACCCTGGTGAAGCAGGCCGTCGCCAACCGCTGACCGCCGGCCGAGGACCGCCGGCCGAGGTCCGCCGGCCGAGGTCCGTCGGCCGCTGACGGCCGACCGCTGACGGCCGACCGCTGACGGTCACCGGGCCGACGTCCGGGGGATTTGCCTCGGAGGTAAGAAATTTGCCTCGGAGGAAAGTTCCTGGCCCAATGAAGGTATGAATCCTCCGGACGGAGGGGTGGCGGACGAGCTTCCCGGCGTCGCACCCCGCCTGCGCGAACTGCGACGCGGTCGCGGTCTCACCCTGGAGAGCGCCGCCCAGCGGGCGGGACTCTCCCCGGCCCATCTCTCCCGGCTCGAAACGGGCCGCAGGCAACCCTCGCTGCCGATGCTGCTCGGGCTCGCCCGTATCTACGGTACGACGGTTTCCGAGCTGCTCGGCGAGACGCCTCCCGAACGTGACGCGATCGTCCGCGGCGGCCGCTTCGATGGCGCCGAGGCCGACGGCTGGATGTACCGGCAGGCGGGCGGCTCCGGCCGTGCCATGCAGGCACTGCGGGTCAGAGTGCCCCACGGCGCCCAGGGCGATCTCGTGCGGGTCCACCCCGGCGAGGAGTGGCTGTACGTCCTGGACGGCCGGCTGCGGGTCGTCCTGGGGGAGACGGTGCACGACCTCGACCCCGGCGACAGCGCGCACTTCGATTCGCTCACCCCGCACCGGATCGCGGCGGTCGACCGCGGCGGCGCGGAGCTCCTCTTCGTCCACTCACTGATGCAGAG
Organism: Streptomyces sp. NBC_01237; assembly: GCF_035917275.1. Lineage (NCBI taxonomy): Bacteria > Bacillati > Actinomycetota > Actinomycetes > Kitasatosporales > Streptomycetaceae > Streptomyces > Streptomyces sp. NBC_01237. Next base: position 7,758,961 of record NZ_CP108508.1, read on the forward strand.
CCCCGCCGCCGAGCTGTGTCTCGGCAACGGGATCCATCGGCGCTGACCGGGCCGTCGGCCCCGTCGCCGCACCTGCTCCATCCTTCGCTTCACCGGCCGTGAGGCCGGCAGAGAGGACTGTCATGTCCGATTCCGAGCACTACGACCCCCTGACCCCGCAGCGGCCCAAGAACTACGACCCGCACGAGCGGAAGATGCCGCGCGGAGTCGTGATCCGGCTGTTCGCGTATCTGGTGGCCGGACACGTCATCGCGGGCTTCCTCTACCTGCTGTTCGCCGTGGCCGGCGGCAACAAGTAGTCCTGCCCGCCGGGCGGAAACGCGCGGACACGGCCCGGAACGATCCGCCGTCCGATGCCGTCCGCCGGGGGGAGTGGAGCGCCTACGCCGGGTCCAGCAGGCGTCCGCGCAGCCGCTCCCGGGTCTCCGGGGTGACCTTCAGGCCCTCGGTGAGGTAGCGGTCCGTGGTTCCCCAGGTCTCCTCGATGGCGGTGAAGGCCGCGGCGAGGTACTCGGCGTGCGCGCCGAACAGCGGGTTCAGGAGTTCCAGCACCTCCTGGGACATCCCCGTCTCCGACATGTCGGTGCGCCGTACCCGGTACCGGCGGTGCGCGTCGTTGGACTTGAGGTAGTCGGCCTCGATGGCGTCGCGCTCCACGCCGACGGCGAGCAGCGACACGGCTATCGAGAGACCGGCGCGGTCCTTGCCCGCGGCACAGTGCATCAGGGCGGGGACGCTGTCCTCGGCCAGGGCGTGCAGCACCCGGCTGTGCTCGGCTGTGCGGTCCCTGATGATCGACCGGTACGAGGTGATCATGCGCTCCGCGCCCTTGGTGCCGGAGAGGATCGAGCGCAGCTGCTCGATGTCGCCGTCGCGGACCAGCCGCCAGAACTCCGCGCCGTCGGCCGGGTCCGAGAGCGGGATGTTGACATTGCGCACCCCGGCCAGCTCGACGTCATGGCCGTCCAGCCTCCGGTCGGCGGCGTTGCGGAAGTCGAAGACGGTGTGCAGGCCGAGCCCGCCGAGGATCGCCGTGTCCTGCTCCGTGGCGTGCGCCAGGTGACCGCTGCGGTAGAGCCGCCCGAACGCCACGCGGCGCCCGTCCGTCGTCGGGAGCCCGCCCACGTCCCGGAAATTGCGCACTCCGGTCAGCTCGGCTTCTGTCGGCGGGACCTGCGGCACCTGCTGCGTCACGGGTGGCTCCTGGGGTGTCTGGCGTCGGCGCTGCTCGCCGACGAGGGCACTCTCGTGACGATACGACATCGGTTCCTCGGGCAATCGTCCCGACCGTGCGGCGCTCTGCCGCGCGACGGTCGGCCGCATGCCGGCCAGTCGTGCCGTGAGGGCATTGCCCCTCACCGTGCGAATGGTTGATGATGTGCGGAACTGTTCGAACGTGGGGGAATGATGATCGAGACTGGTGTCACGGGCCGTACCTGGGTGCTCGGCGGCGCGACCGGCAGCTACGCGCTCCACCTCACGGACCGCGATGAGCTGCTCCATCTCCACTGGGGGCCGCGACTCACGATGGCCGCGGCCGAGGCGCTGGCGGCCGAGCCCTTCCCGCCCGGTCCGGGCTTCGACTCCCCGCTCGACGGCCGCGAGGAGTATCCGGTCGAGGGTGGACCCCGATTCGTCCGCCCGGCCCTCTCCGTACGGACCGCCGAGGTCAGGGGTACGCAGTGGGCGTTCGCGGACGCCGAGACGCGGGGTGACGAACTCCGGCTCGGCTTCACCGACGCAGTCCACCGGCTCGCGCTGACCCTGCACTACCGGATGCGCGGGGACTCCGATGTGATCGAGCGCTGGGCCACCGTCACGCACGCCGGGCCGGACGGCCCGCCCCTGGAGCTGCTGCGCGCCGACGCGGCGACCTGGACGCTGCCGGCCCGTGAGGGCTGGCGGCTGAGCCAGCTCCACGGCAGCTGGGGGGCCGAGTCCCGGCTGGTGCGGTCGGAACTGACGTACGGCGAGAAGATCCTCTCCAGCCGCCGGGGACACACCGGACACCAGCATCTGCCCTGGGTGGCGCTGGACGCGGACGCCGCGGCGACCGAGGAGCACGGCGAGGTGTACGGCTGCGCGCTGGGCTGGTCCGGGTCCTGGCGGATCGCCGTGCACCAGCTGCCCGACGGCCTGGTGCAGATCACCGGCGGTGCGGGTTACGACGAGTCCGGGCTGCTGCGGCTCGCGCCGGGGGAGTCGTACACCACACCCGTCTTCGCCGGGCTGTGGAGCCCCGACGGATTCGGCGGCGCGAGCCGCGCCTGGCACGCCTGGCAGCTGGCCCATGTGATTCCGGACGCCGAGGCGCTGCGCCCGGTGCTCTACAACTCCTGGGAGGCGACCGGATTCGACATCGTCGAGGAGCAGCAGCGGGAGCTCGCGGTGCGGGCCGCGGAGATGGGTGTCGAGCTGTTCGTGGTGGACGACGCCTGGTTCGGGCAGCGCACCAGTGACCGGGCCGGACTCGGGGACTGGACGCCGAACCCCGACCGTTTCCCCGGTGGGCTGAGGCCGCTGGCCGAAGAGGTGCGCGGACTGGGCATGCGGTTCGGTATCTGGGTCGAGCCGGAGATGGTCAACCCCGACAGTGATCTCTACCGGGCCCATCCCGACTGGGTCCAGCACGTCCCCGGGCGGACGCGGACGGAGTTCCGTCATCAGCTGGTGCTCAACCTGGCCCGGCCGGACGTGCAGGAATACCTGTGGGAACAGCTCGACACCCTGCTCTCCAGTGCTCCGATCGACTATGTGAAGTGGGACTTCAACCGCTGCTTCACCGATGCGGGCTGGCCGGGCGAGGAGTATCCGCAGAAGCTCTGGATCGAGCATGTGCACGCGCTGTACGCGCTGCTCGACCGGTTGCGTGCCGCACACCCCGGGGTGGCCTTCGAGTCCTGCTCGGGCGGTGGGGGCCGGGTCGACCTCGGGGTGCTCGCCCGGACCGATCAGGTGTGGACCTCCGACAACACCGACCCGCTGGACCGGCTCGCCATCCAGGAGGGCTTCGGCCAGATCCACCCGGCACGGGTGATGGCCGCCTGGGTCACCGACAGCCCGAACGAGCAGATGAACGGGCGGGCGAGTTCGCTGCGCTTCCGCTTCGTCAGCGCCATGGCGGGGGTGCTCGGGGTCGGCGGCGACCTCACCGAGTGGAGCGAGGAGGAGCTGGCCGAGGCGCGGGACTGGGTGTCCCTGTACAAGGAGATCCGCCCGGTCGTCCAGCACGGCGCCCTGTACCGGCTCGCGGCTCCGCGCGGTGGGCTGAGCGCGGTGCAGTACGTGCGGGGCGAGGAGACCGTGGTGCTGATGTGGCTCGAAGCGCAGCGGTACGGGCAGCGCCCCCCGGCTCTGCGGCTCCGCGGTCTTGACCCCTCGGCGGTGTACGTCTGCCAGGACACCGGGACGGTGTACGAGGGATCGGCACTGCTGCACCGGGGGCTGCACACGGGGCTGACGGGAGATCTCGACGCGCGGGTGCTGAGGTTGCGTCAGAGGTGATGGCCATGACATGTCCGTATTGGTGCATTTAGTGGAACATGCCCCACTTGTGGGGGAGATGGTGACCCGCTGGTGAGCGGGATCATATCCGTGACGGTGTGTGGTGGCGGCGCCCGGAGGTAATCCGGGCGCCGCGCGGAAAGCCAAGATCCGTAATCCACGGAGTGTCACCGGAAATCCGAACCGAAATTGAATCGGGGATTCCGGTACGCAACCGATGGCTTGTTCCCGTCGTCCTGACTCGTTTACGGTCACCGTCAATCCGGACGGACCGCCTAATCCTGCCGCCGCCCGGAATTCACACCCACCCACATACGCGTGGCAGGAGCGGGGGACCCAGGTAAGCCGCCGGCCCGGAGAGATCCGGACCGGCTCGGGGTGAAGTCGCAGCCAGCGACCGGGCATCTCCAGCCCGAACCCGACAGCTCACCTCGTAGGCGCCGGAGAGGAATTCCCCCATGCCCGCACAGGGTAAGCACCGTCGTACGAAGACCGGCCCGATCGCCCGCGGTGTCCTCGCCGCAGGGACCGGCGGCGCCGTCCTCGCCCTCCCGCTGATCGGTGCCACCGGAGCGCACGCCGCGGAGAAGGCCGCGCCCGCCGCCGCCTCGGTCGCCGCCGCGCACACCGCCCCCGGTGCCGCCGTGGTGAAGACGCAGACCGCGTCGAAGACCTACTCCGTGGTCTCCGGCGACTACCTGTCGAAGATCGCCGCCGAGCAGAAGCTCAAGGGTGGCTGGCAGAAGCTGTACCAGGACAACCGCGACGTCGTCGGCGGGAACCCGAGCCTGATCTTCCCCGGCATGAAGCTGACCCTCGGCGCCAAGGCGTCCGGCTCCGCCGCCGCCCCGGACGCCGCGCAGTCCGCGCCGGCTCCCTCGAAGGCCGAGCCGAAGAAGGCCGCCCCGGCCGCCCCGAAGGCGAAGCCCGCCCCGAAGACCACGTCCTCCCCGGACTCGTCCGCCGCGGCCGGCAAGTCCACCACCTCCACGAACACCAGCGCCTCCCAGAGCAACAGCTCCGGCTGGACGACCCCGGTGGCCAACGCCAACGTCACCACCCAGTACCGGGCCTCCGGCGCCAGCTGGTCCAGCGGCTACCACACCGGCTCGGACTTCCAGGCCGCCTCGGGCACCGTCGTCCGCGCCATCGGTCCGGGCACCGTGGTCTCGGCCGGCTGGAGCGGCTCGTACGGCAACGAGGTCGTCATCAAGCACGCCGACGGCATGTACTCCCAGTACGCCCACCAGTCCTCGCTCAACGTCTCCGTGGGCGAGACCGTCACCGGCGGCCAGCAGATCGGCCTCTCCGGCTCCACCGGCAACTCGACCGGCCCGCACCTGCACTTCGAGGTCCGCACCGGCCCGAGCTACGGCTCCGACGTCGACCCGATCTCGTACCTGCGTCAGCACGGCGTCTCCATCTGATGGAGCGGTGACGAGCGGTTCCCCCAGGGGCGGTGCGCACGAGCGCACCGCCCCTGTACTTATTCCGGCTTTACCAAAAACTGACCGGGTGGTCTATCTCACCACCCGTCAACCCCGTATTACGGTCGCGTAGGTCACATTCGAAGGTGCAGGATATGCGCTTGTGGCAGACGATTCGAGAATCAATCAACCAGGCATCATCGGGTCGTACGCGGCGATTGGCGACAGCTTCACCGAAGGCGTCGGAGACCCCGGCCCCGACGGGACCTTTGTCGGCTGGGCGGACCGCTTCGCGGTGCTGCTGGCGGACCAGCTCCCGGTCCCCGATGCAGCGACGAGCCCGGAGGATTCCCCGCACGGGAATTTCCGGTACGCCAATCTCGCCGTACGCGGACGCCTTCTCGACCAGATAGTCGAGGAGCAGGTGCCCCGTGCCAAGGAACTGGCCCCGGACATGGTCAGCTTCTGCGCGGGCGGCAACGACATCATCAGGCCGGGCACCGACCCCGACGATCTGGCCGAGCGCTTCGAGCGCGCGGTCGCCGATCTGAGCAACGCGGTCGGCACCGTCATGGTCACCACCGGATTCGACACCCGGGGCGTGCCGGTACTGCGGCACATGCGCGGCAAGATCGCGACGTACAACATCCATCTGCGGGCCATCGCGGACCGCTACCACTGCCCCGTCCTGGACCTGTGGTCCCTGCGCTCGGTGCAGGACAGGCGTGCCTGGGACGACGACCGGCTGCATCTGTCGCCCGAGGGGCACACCCGGGTCGCGCTGCGCGCGGCACAGGTCCTCGGCGTCGACGTGCCGGCCGATCCGGACCAGGCGTGGCCGCCGCGGGCCCAGCGCGGCACCTTCGAGGAACGGCGCGACGACATCCACTGGGCGCGCGACTACCTGGTCCCGTGGATCGGCCGAAGGCTGCGCGGCGAGTCCTCCGGCGACCACGCCGAGGCGAAGCGCCCGGACCTGCTTCCCCTCTGACCGGACCTGCCGGCCCTCAGCGGGCGTCGCGCAGGACCGTGAGGGGAAGGGCACGCCGGGACGGGCTCGGCACCACGAGCCCGTCCGGCGGCGTGATCCCGCTGCCCGGAGCCGGTATCCGCTCCAGCACACCGCCCGCGAAGACGTCGTACAGCGGCAGCGTCTCCAGATGCACATAGCCGATGTGGCAGTCGCACACGCCGAGCGGGCAGGCCCGCGGCCCCAGCGCCCGCCGATAGCTGCCGTCGTACAGATTGCCCAGCTCCGCGCGGACGAAGTGACACCGCCGCACCGTGCCGTCGCCGTCCACCGAGATGACCGACTCACCCGTCCGGCAGGGCATCCCGGCCGATCGGTGCGGATGTCTGCTGTACGGGAACAGCGGGTCCAGCGCCGTCCAGCGGTCCGCCTCCTCGTCCGTGTAGGTGTGCCCCTCGGCGGCGTTGACCCAGAGATAGACCTCGTCGGGCAGCGCGGCCCGCAGCCGCCGCGCCTCGTCGAGATGATCGTCGAAACCGACCACACCCACGCTGTAGCGGACCCCGAGCCCGGTCAGCTCCCGGCACTTGCCGAGGAAGCGCTCGAACGGCGTCTGCCCCGGGTGGTAGGTGCACCACAGCGCGACCCGGTCCGTATCGGCCCCTTCCAGCCAGTCGGTACGGCCGCTCAGATTGGTCTGGATGGCCACCCGGCCCACATGCGGAAGCAGCGACAGCTCGACCAGCGCGCGCCGGTACCAGGACCGCACCAGCCCCTCGCCCCACGGCGTGAACAGCACGGACAGCCGGTCACCGGTCTGCTCCGCCGCCCAGGCGGTGAACCGCTCCAGCGCCGCCCGGTCCGCCGTCAGCCGCTCCCGGCTGTCGCGCCGCTTGGCGAACGGGCAGTACGGACAGTCGTAGTCGCACGAGGCCAGCGGGCCCCGGTAGAGAATCGTCAGGTCCATGGCGGTGCTACTTCCGTTCGTACGAGGCCATCGCGGCCCGTACCGCGGGGGAGAACAGCTCCGGGCCCAGGGCGTCGGAGTGGGCCAGCCCCTCGGCGGAGAGCCGCAGCAGACCCTCACCCGCGCTCCCGTCCAGCCAGCCGCGCGCCGCGAAACGGTCCAGCTCGGCCGGGAAGTCCTCGCGCGGATCCGTACCGAAGCGCTGCCGGTACTCGTCCGCCCGCAGCCCCGCGGCCTGGAGCAGCGACTGGAGGAGGTGGCGCCTGCGCGCCTCGCCGGCGTCCACGTACCGCCCGACCTCGGCACGGGAGAAGTCCTCGGTGGCGGTGAAACCGTCGATGATGCCGCGGATCTCCCGCATCTCCACCGCGTAGTCGAAGGAGTAGTGCAGAGACGCGGTGTACGAGCGGGCGCCGCAGCCGAGCCCGATCATGCCGTCGGTCTGGCACGCGTAGTCGTCGGGGCCCTCCTGCGGGGCGTCCGCGCGGCGGAACATCCGCATCGACACCTGCTCGTATCCGCGGGCCAGGAGATGGTCGCGGCCCGCCCGGTAGAGCCGCAGCCGCTGCTCGTCCCAGGCGGCGGACGCGAGCTCCTCGGCGGCCGGCCCCGCCGCACCGAGCCGGCCGAGTCCGGTCAGCGGGCGCACGTACAGCGGGTAGAGATACAGCTCCTCGGGCCGCCAGGCCAGCGCGGCGTCCAGCGAGGTCCGCCAGCTCTCTTCCGTCTGTCCGTCGATGCCGTAGATCAGGTCGATGTTGAGCACCGGAATGCGGGCATCACGGATCCGTCCGAGAGCCGCCTCCACCTCGGCACGGCGCTGCGGGCGCACCGCAGCGCGCGCCTCGTCGTCCACGAAGCTCTGCACACCGATGCTGATCCTGGTCGTCCCGCGGTCGGCGAGCACGGCCAGCCGGTCCGCCGTCGCGGTCGACGGCGAGGTCTCCACGGACAGCGGTACCGCACGCAGCCGGGCCCCCATCCGCTTCTCCGCGATGTCGCAGAGCCGCTCCAGCTCGGCGGCGGTCAGGAACGTGGGTGTGCCGCCGCCGAACGCCGCGGCGGCGAACCGCACCGGCTCCCGGTCGCCCAGCGCGTCCCGGACAGCGACGGCCTGCCGGTCCAGCGCGTCGAGATAGCGGGTCGTCAGTTCCCCGGGAGCGCCGATCCGGGTGAACAGGTTGCAGAAGCCGCAGCGGACCTCGCAGAACGGTATGTGGAGATAGAGGGAGAGCGCGTCCTTGGGCTCCGCCGCCCACAGCTCACGCAGCGCGGGCCGGCCGGTGAGCGGCCGGTAGGCCGTCTTGTGCGGATAGGCGTAGACGTAGCTCTCGTACGGCCTGACGGCGGGAAGGGCCGTGGCGGCGGGGGCGGCGGCGGTTGCCGCCGCTGTCGAGGGAAGGGTCGTGCTGGTCATCTTGCGTCCCCGGGCTCAAGGAAGAAATGGGCGTACGGCACGGTCCAGACGGCTTCGTGACCGAGCCGGTGGCCGGTGAAGCCGTCGTCGCCGTAGGCCGTGCCGTGGTCGGAACAGACGATGGCGAAGCAGCGGCGGCGGCTGCTCGCCGCCGCGAAGAGCCGGCCGATGTGCCGGTCGACGTACTCCAGGGCGGCGGCGTGCGTGGCGCGGGAGTCGCCCGCCTCACGGGTGGCCCCCGCCCGGTGGAACCAGTTGGGCTGGTGGAGCGCCGACACATTGACGAACAGGAACAGCCGCTGGTCCTTCGGGAGTTCGGCGACGACTTCCTCGGCGCGGGTCACCTGCTGCTCGAACGAGGTGGGCGAGGCGACACCGAAACCGGGCTCCCAGTGGCTCTCCTGGAACATGCCGGGCAGTACGGAGCCGAGCGGGCCCTGCCGGTTGAAGAAGCCGACGCCACCGACGCACACCGTGCGGTAGCCCACGGCGGCGAGGCCGGACAGCAGATCGGGGGCGTCGAAGACGAACGTGCCGTCCGCCGTCGTCTCGCTGCCCGCGAAACGTGCCGCGAACAGCCGCGGGTGCGGCCCCGGCGTGGCGGGTGTCGGCAGGAAACCGGCGAACATCGCCTGGTGCGAGGCATAGGTGAAACTCCCCGGCGCATGGCGCTTCTCCCAGACACCACCGGGCAGGTGCCGGGCCAGATGCGGAATGCGTCCGGCGGCGGCCAGCTCCACGGCGACGTCGTAGCGCAGGGTGTCGATGGTGACGAACAGCAGATCGTGACTCCCGACGATGTCACTCATGTCGGTTTCACCCGTCTCCGGGCCGTCGGTGTCCCGGCCACCGGCATCCTGGCCACCGACGTCCCGGACGGGATGCACGGGACCGACGTGGACGGGATCGACGTGGACGGGGCCGGCGGGGATGGGGTTGACGCGGGTGGGGTCAGGGGGCAGCGACGACACGGTGGTTCCTTGCTCGTTCCAGTACGGCGGCGACCTGCGCCGCATAGGTGTCCAGCCCCTCGGCGCCGCTGCCCGGCAGACCGGTCAGACCCGGCAGCAGATCACCGAAGGCATTGACCTCGCCGACGGCGAACCGCCGCCAGCCGGTCGCGGGCAGCAGATCCACGCCCACACACGGCGTCCCCGGGAAACAGGCGGCGGCCCGCTCACACATCGCGAGCGCGTCCCGCCAACTCCCGCCCGCCGCCCCCACGGCGGCCCGCACCTCGTCGAGATCGCCGCGGACGCCGCCGAGATGGAGATTGGTCATCGGGGAAGTGCTGGTGCGCACGACGGCATGGGTCGCACGCCCGCCGACCACCACGACCCGCAGATCCGCGGCGCGCCCCCGCTGCGCCGCCTTCGGCAGCCAGCGCTCGATGTGCAGCCCGTCCGGGGCGAGCGTGTCGATGATCGCGCCCACTTCCCGCTCCGTGGTGTACCGGCGCACCCGGAGCGAATTGAACAGCCGTCCCTCCGCGTCCCGCTCCACCGACGTGCTCGCCCGGAGCCGTCCGGGGCCGGCCGTCTCCACGGCCAGCACCCCCGAGGCGGACGAGCCGTGGGCGAGCTTCACGAACACCCGCGGCATGCCGTGCTCCGCCATCAGCCCGCGCACATCCGCCCAGCCCCGCACCACCGGCGCCCCCGGACCGGACGTCGGCGACGCGGGCACCGGAATCCCGGCACCGTCCAGCACGGCATGACACAGCCGTTTGTCGAACAGTGCCGCGATGTCCCCGGGAGTGCCGAGCAGATCGGCGCCCGCCGCCGAAGCGGCCCGCGCCACCTCCCGCACGGCCGTGAGGAACGTGGCGTACCAACGGGCCGTCCCCTCCACACGGGTCGGATCGCCGACCCCGCGCAGCAGCCGATCCACCTCGGGGTCCTCGCCCGGCGAGTCCATCCGTACGGTCTCCGCAGGCCGGAACGCCGCCTCACCGGCGAGCACCTGGAGCCAGGACACGACACGGGCGTCCGGCAGCCCGGCCGCGCGCACGGCCTCCTGGAACAGGGCGACGCGGCGGTTGTCCGGATTGCCGACGACCGTGAAGCGCGGCGCGGGGCTACTCACTGACCGCGACATAGCGCTCCTCGTCCTCCTCGGGGTCCCAGTAGTCCACCGGTTCCTCACTGTTGACCGAAGCCGGCGCGCACGCCTGACGGATGCGGTCGAGCATCACCTCGCTCAGGTAGTGGTGTCGCAGGTCGAGCGTGGACAGATGGCTCAGCGGCTGCCCCGCCAGCAGCGCCTCCGCACCGGTGTCGCCGAGGGTCCCCATGGCGAGCGACAGCGACGTCAGCTGAGCGACCACGGGCGCCGAGGCCAGCGCCGCAGCGATCTCGTCCTGGATCTCGCTGTTCCGCAGAGCCAGATGCCGCAATCGCGGAAACGTGCCGCCCGACAGGAGCGGGCCCAGGTCCTCCACCTGCGCGTCGCCGCCGTACCAGCGGGTCCCGAGCCAGATCTCCAGCCGCTCCAGCGCCGGGAGCTCGGACGCGGCGACCGCCCGCACGACATGGGACGGCAGACCGCCGGACTCGAAGCGGAGGGACCGCAGAGCGCCGTGCCGCACCGGCGACAACCGCAGCCCCGCCCCTTCGGCGGCGGAGTCACCGCCGCCGCGCACCACCAGCTCCTCCAGCAGGGGAAGAGCGCTGAGCACCGGAGTGATGTCCGACATCTTCAGCCAGGAAACCTCGCACTCCTCGCGCTCCACATCCGCGAGGAACAGCGCCCGCAGCGCCGGGAAGCGGTCCGCGTCCGCGGCGATCAGCTCCACCACGGGGGTGAGTTCGCTGTAGTGCCCCTGCCACCACGGACCGATCACCAGCGCCTCGACCTGCTCGCTGTCGACCGAGTCCAGGAAGTGCTGCCACAGGACGGGGAACGTCAGCGAACCCTCCCAGCCGCAGTCCAGCCGCCAGGCGACCGTGTGCGCGGCCGGAAACTCCTCGGGCTGCTCCGCGGCAGGTCCCGGCAGGGTGAGGACCGGCAGGCTGTGGAAGAGCTCGGGGTGTGCGATGCCGGACATCGTGTCACTCCGCCACAGCCGTGTACCGGCCCCTGGGGCCGCCGTCGTCCCACGGCTTGCTGCGCTCGGACAGATCGACCCGGACCCCGTGGGGCACCAGCGACTCGGTGATCCGGCGCTCCATCGCCTCGGACAGGAAGTGGTGGTGAAGGTCGAGCACATCGAGATGGGTGAGCGGCTGGCCTTCGAGCAGTGCCGCCGCGCCCTCGTCCCCGAGCGTGCCGTTCGACAGGTCGAGCGTGCGCAGCCGCGCGACCACCGGGGCCGAGGCGACGGCCGCCGCGATCTCGTTCTCCACCTCGCTGTTGCGCAGGCCCAGGTGGTGCAGCCGGGGGAAGCGGGTGCCGGAGAGCAGCGGCGCCAGGTCCGCCACATCGGCATCGCCGCCGTACGCCGAGACTCCCAGCCACAGATCGAGCTTCTCCAGCGCGGGCAGTTCACTGTCGAGCACGCCGCGGACCACCTGCACGGGCAGCCCGCCCGCCTCGATGGTGAGCGAGCGCAGCCGCTCGTGCTTGGTCGCCGGGAACTCCAGTTCGCTGCCGCCGCGCACCCCGAGCTCCACCAGCGAGGGGAACGCGGCGAGCAGCTTGGTGACGTCCGACTGCTCGATCCAGGAGATCTCCGCCTCCTCCAGCACCAGGTCTCCGACGAACACCGCCTCCAGCGAGGTCAGCCTGTCGGCCGCGGCGATGACGAGGTCGATCGGGACATCGGACTTGTCGTCGTACGACTCGCCCCACTGCCCGATGATCAGGGCGCGGACCCCGGCCGGGTCGACGGCTTCCAGGAACGCCGAGAACTCCTGCTCCCAGGTGTGGTCCGCGTCCTCGTCGTCGTACGGATCGACGCTGATGCGCCACGCGGCGGCGTCGGCGGCCGGACGGGGGGTTTCGGTGGCATTGCGCTGGAAGTCGACGGCCGCGAGGCCGCACAGCTCGCTGAGGTGGTCCACACCGGACATGGCCCTGAGCTCCTGATGCTGGGAACGGTTGTTGTCCGCAAGGTCTATCAAGCCCCACTGACAACGCGATGACCGGGATCCGGCCCGCGCACCGCACCGGCCGATTGTCAGACCCTCCCCGTAGCGTTTTCCTCGTGTTCGGCACAGCGGGTGCCGCGACGAGGGGAGACGTCTGTGTACCGGCAGGGCGATGTACTGATCGTGGCGGTGGAGGAGTCGGCCGTGCCCGCCCACTTCCTGAAGGCGACGGGCGAGCTGCGCGACGGCCGGGGACGCCTGGTGCTCGCACTGGGCGAGGTCACGGGACACGCCCATGCGGTGCAGGGCCCCGGCCGACTGATGAGGGAGGCGGGGCAGTTCGGGCCGATGCTGCTCCATCTTCCGGACGGGGGACGCGTGGTGCACGAGGAGCACGCGGCGATCTCGCTGCCGAAGGGCTGGTTCCGCGTGGTGCGCCAGCGGGAGTACGCGCCGGGCGCGATCCGTATCGTCGCGGACTGATCCGGCCGCCGCGACCGGCGACCGGGCGGCGCGGCAGCCATTCGAGCACAGAGATCTCACATCCGGGATCCGAGACCGAGATCGAGAAACAGGGGACGGGACAACCGATGCAGTACGTGAACTCTTGGCGGGCCGTGGCGGCGGCGACGGGCGCGGCGGACCGGGCCGCGGCCGAGGACGGGGTGCGGCTCGCCTACCGCAGCGCCGGTCTCGCCGAGCCGGAGCGCATCATCTGGGCCGACTCGCCCCGCGCGGCGGTCGAAGCGGTGGCGAAGCTGACCGACGCCGGACGCTCGGTGCGCGACGACATCCGCACCCGGCCCTGGGCCGAGGAACGGCGCCGCATGTACGACGAGTTGGGCGCCGCGGGCTGGTCCGCGCTCTGGTCCGCCACGGGGGCCCAGCTCTGGGAGACCACGGGCGCCCTCGCCGACCGGATACGGACGGGTGTCGTCGCGGACCTCGCCGCGCGGCCCGAGGACGAGTCCGCCATCCGGCTGCGGCTGCTCGACGCCGTCCTCGGACAGCACGACGCCGCCTGGCTCGCCGCCTTCGACGGGCGCGGCGACCGGCTGACCGGCCTGGCGGAGGTGGCGCGCAACGCCGGCTGGTGGTGGCCCTACGAGCACGCCGTCGTGATCAGCGAGCGGCCCGAGGTGCTCCACCGCGACGAGGCGGGGCGGCTCGACCACGGGGAGGGGCCGGCACTCGCCTACACGGACGGCTTCGCGCTGTACGCCTGGCGCGGCATGCCGGTTCCCGCGGCGTTCCTGGCGGAGCTGGCGACGCTGACCCCACAGCGGATACGGGCCGAGGAGAACGCGGAGCTGCGCCGCGTGATGCTGGAGTACTACGGCTACGACCGCTACCTCACCGAGTCCCGCGCCGAACCGGTCCACCGCGACGAGACGGGCATCCTCTGGCGGATCTCGCTGGACGGGGACGAGGACGTGGTGATGGTCGAAGTGGTCAACTCCACCCCGGAACCGGACGGCACGCACCGCACCTACTGGCTGCGGGTGCCGCCCACGACAAGGACGGCGAAGGACGGGGTGGCCTGGACGTTCGGGATCGACGGATCGGCCTACGCACCGGTACGTCAGACCTGACCCGGCACGACGGCCCGGGGAGGGGCGAGGACAGGGAGGAAGGGCAGGGAGGAAGGACAGGCGGGAGGGAAGAGAGGCACGGCGACCGGAGGGGAGAGGCACATGGCGCCGGAGGGAAGAGGCGTCAGGCCGTCAAGGTCTTCTGGTCGACGCCGAGTTCGCGGGCGAGCGCCTCGTCGGTCCACCGCAGCATCGTGGCACGGGAGAGCGGACCCGCGTACGACGTCATCTGCACGGCCAGACCGTCCAGCAGGGCGGTCAGGCGCCAGGCCGCCGACACCGGGTCCTCGCAGCGGAACTCACCGGCGGCAGCGCCCTCTTCGAGGACCGCGGCCAGCTCCGCCTTCCACTGCTGGTCGAGATCGCCCGCCACCTCGCGCAGCGCGGGCTCGCGCAGGGAGGCGGCCCAGCCCTCGATCCACAGGCGCCAGCCCTTGGCCTGCCCGGTGGGCGCGTACCAGCGGACGGCCGCCCGCAGCCGTCGCACCGCGCTGGTACGGCGGGCCAGCAGCTTGCGCAGGTGGGCGAGGTCGGCCTCCGCCGCGTACGCGAACGCGGCGGCGACCAGCTTCTCCTTGGTCGAGAAGTGGTAGAGCACCAGTGCGTTGCTCACCCCCAGCACGGAGGCCACATCGGCGATCCGTACGGAGGAGACCCCGCGCACCTCGATCTGCTCCACCGCGGCGCGCAGCAATTCCTCACGCCGTTCCGCCACACCCAACCGCACTCTCGCCACACAGCCACCCTAACCAACGTACGGGCTGTGCCGTAGCCGCCGCCGTCCGCCCGGCCGGGGACCGGGGGAGGGCCGCTACCGGTACCAGCCGAACCGCTCGGCCATCACCGGCAGCCGCTCGGCGACAAGGGCGTGTGCCGCCGCCCTCGGTGTGGTGCCATGGGCCTCCGCGTGGGCCAGTATCCGGTCGATCAGCTCCCGCATCGCCCGGCGGGTGTGTCCGAACGCCTCTTCGGCGTCGGCCTCTATGTCTCCGAAGAGGGTCCACCACCACCAGGCGTTCGTACCGGAGTTGACCACGACGTCGGGCAGGACCGTGATCCCGCGCGCCGTCAGCAGTTCCTCGGCCTCCGCGAGCACCGGCATGTTGGCCGCCTCGACGACCCAGCGCGCCCTGATGCCGGACTGGTTCGTGGCGTCGATGGCGTACGACACGGCGGCCGGGACCAGCACCTCCGCGTCCGTCGTCAGCCAGGCGTCGCCCGGCAGTTCCCGGTCCCCTGCGCGCAGCGCGCCCCGGTCCACCGTCCCGTGGGCGTCACGCGCGCTCAGGAGCGCCTCGATGTCCAGCCCCGCCGGGTTGGCGATCGTGCCCTTCACATCGGCGACGGCGACGACCCGGAGACCGGCTCGGGCGAGGAAACGTGCCGTGGCCCCGCCCATCGTGCCGAGCCCCTGGACGGACACCCGGGCGTTCCCGTACGGGACACCCGCGCGGTCCAGGGCGGCGAGGGCCGACTCGGCGACGCCGCATCCGCCGACCAGCGCGTCGAGCCCGATGCCGTCCACGGTCACCTCGAAGGCGTCGGCCAGCCGCTTGCGGGCCGCCGCCTCGTCGTCGAGGAGCGGGTAGACCGCCTGGACGGACGAGACGAGCCCGGCCTCGGCCGCCGCCCGGTCGACCAGCTCCTGGGTGAGCCCGAGATCCTCACCGGTCGTCCAGACGTTCTCGATGTACGGGCGCACCGCCCGCAGGTAGCGGACGAGGACGCCGTACGCCTCGGGGTCACGGGGGTCGCAGTCGATGCCCCCCTTGGCGCCGCCCAGTGGGATGTAGCGGGCCTCGGTGCGGTCGGCGTCGTAGTGCAGCGCCTCCTTCATCGTCATGCCGCGGGCGAGTCCCGCCACTTCGGCCTGGGTACACCCCTCCCGCATCCGCAGGCCACCGCTGGAGACGCCGCGCACCAGCCGGTCGACGACCAAGTACCCCCGGCGGTCGGTGACATGATCCGTCCAGGTGAGGGAGATCAGCGGGCTCTGCGGCTTCGTGGCGGTCATCGGAAAGGCTCCTCGGTCACGGTGATCACGGTGGGCCCCGGGGTGGTCAGGGCCAGGGAAAGGGCGCGGGCGAGAGCCTCGGGCGAGTCGGCGTGGCTGCCCCGGCCGCCGTAGGCGCGGGCCAGCGCGGGCAGGTCGACGGCGGGCAGGTCGACGGCGAACGGCCGGTCCCCGCGGGCCGTCATTCCGTCGCGGATCTCGCCGTAGCCGCCGTTGTCGAAGACGACGACGGGCAGCGGCAGCCCCAGTTGCGCGGCCGTCGCCAGCTCCTGCACGGAGAACTGCAGGCCGCCGTCGCCGCTCAGCGCCACGACCTGACGTCGCGGGTACGCCGTCTTCGCGCCGACGGCAGCGGGCAGCGCGTAGCCGAGGGTGCCGAAGCCGGTCGGGTGGAGGAAGCGCCCCTCGGGGCCGACGGGCAGGTGCGGCAGCGCGCCGTAGTAGCAGCACTGCGCACTGTCGGAGGTGAGGACCGCGTCGTGGGCGAGCACGCTCCGTACCGCACGCAGATACGGCAGCCACCGGGCGTCGCGGCCGGCCGTCTCCGCATCCCGGGCGGCGCGCAGGGTCGCCACGGAACCGGCACGGTCCGGTGACCCGCACCTGTCCGCGCTGGTGCCGCCGGTCCTGGTCCCGGGCCCGTCCGCGCCGCTTTCCCGGATCCCGCGGCTGTTCTCGCCGCAGTTTTCCGGCCCCGGATCGATGGCTGACGGCGGCTCCGTGAGCGCCGTCAGCAACGCCGTGAGCGTGGTCCGCGCGTCTCCGACCAGCGGTTGTCCGGCGGGCAGCCCCGTGTACATCTGGGCCGGGTCCAGATCGACGCGGATCAGGGTGCCCGTGAGGGCGGGCGGCGCGGACCAGAGGTCGGACTCCGCCAGTTCCGTACCGATGGCCAGCACCGCGTCGCAGCCGGTCAGCCACCGCTGGACGGCGGGGCTGTGCAGGGACACCCCGAGCGCCAGGTGATGCCTCTCGTCGACGATGCCCTTTCCGTTGGCCGTGGTGACGACGGGGGCGCCGAGCAGTTCGGCGAGCGTCAGGCACGCGGCAGCGGCCTGCCTGGCCCCGCCGCCGAGCACCAGCGCGGGCCGCTTCGCCGACCGCAGGACCCGCGCCGCCTCGCGCACCGCGGACGCCTCCGCACCCGGACGGGCCAGGGGCGGGGCGAGCCGCACCGGACCTGCGGGTTCCGCGGCCTCCAGCAGATCGAGCGGCACCTCGACATGGACGGGGCGCGGGCGCTCGTGGCGCAGCAGGGCGAACGCCCGCGCCACCGCCGAGCCGATCTCCTCGACCGACGACACCCGGTGGCTGAACGCCGCGACCCCGCGCAGTGCCTCGGTCTGGCTGCGCATCTCGTGGAGCAGTCCGGTCGCCTGCCGGGGGTGGCGCAGGGGCATGCCGGGCGACACGACGAGCAGAGGAACGCTGTCGGAGTACGCCTGGCCGACCGCCGCGGCGATATTGAGCAGGGCGGGGCCCGTGGTGGTGATCGCGACGCCGGGCCGTCCGGTGACCCGCGCGTACGCGTCGGCGGCGTAGCCCGCACCCTGCTCATGGCGGGGTGCGACATGGCCGATCCCGTACGGGCCGAGGTGCCGGTAGATCTCCAGATTGTGTGTGCCGGGAATGCCGAACGCCTGCGTCACACCATGTGCCGCCAGCGCGCGGACCACTGCCTCGCCGCCGGTCAGCGACGTACATCCGGTCTGATCGGACATGCTGCCTCCCTCCGCGAACGCGTCGCGCTACTGAATCGTCGTTCAGTATTGGGAGGTGGTGGCGCCCCTGTCAAAGCGATAAACGGCCGACCGGGCCCACCGTCGGCCGGCCGTTCGGTCCCCGGCCGGGCACGGGCCGTCGCCGTGGTCCCCGAAGCCCTGGCCGGCCGGGCCGGGCGCGGCATCGGTGCGTGAGCGCATGGTCTCGGCGGAGATCGTGGTCGTCGGTCCCACCGCCGCCGCGGTGCCCCGCGACCGGTCGACGAACACGTCCCCGACCTGCGGCGAGGTGGCCGTCATCCGGGCCCGGGGCCTTCCGGCGGCCCGCGGACGGCTCGAAGCGCGGGCCCGCCCGCAGCACCTCGGCGTGGGGGCGGTGACCCGTACGGGGTCGGTGACTTTGCCGTACGTTCGGTTGGAGTACCAGCACGGCACGCTAGAGGACGGGGTGCGGCGGGTCGAACGAAATACGGGCGGTCATGGAGGTCTCCCGGTGCGAGATGCGGCACGGCGCGGGACGCCGGCCTCGGACACGTCACCGGTGGGACGCACGACGGTCCGCGGATGCGACATCGGGGCGCGAACCGAACGGAATCCTTGGGCGCGCATGGACGTTGGAGTCGGCATGACGGAATTCGAACCCGCGCAGGAAGCGCTGCTGCGGCTCATCGGTGAGCACGACGGCGGAGTGCTCGTGACGCTGAAGCGGGACGGAAGGCCCCAGCTGTCCAACGTCAATCACGCCTACTACCCCGACGAGCACCTGATCCGGGTCTCGATCACCGAGGGCCGGGCCAAGACCCGGAACCTGCGCCGTGACCCGCGGGCCGCCTACCACGTCACCAGCGCCGACCGCTGGGCCTGGACGGTCGCGGACTGCGCCGCCGAGCTCACCCCGCCCGCCGCCGATCCCCATGACGCCACGGTGGAGGCGCTGATCACGCTGTACCGCGACGTCGCCGGTGAGCACCCGGACTGGGACGACTACCGGCAGGCGATGGTCAGGGACGGCCGGGTCCTGCTGACCCTGCACGTCGAGCATGTGTACGGGCAGCCGCGTGCCTGAGGGACGACCGGCCGCTCACCGTACGCGCCGTACCGGGGGCCGCACTGCTCCGTTCACCGCTCCGCTCTCGCCCTGTCGTACTGCCCGACCATAATGAGACGACACCGACTCCCTCAGGAGATGTTGTGACCGGCGCCGATTATCTGCTTCCGCTCCGTACCAGACTGCGTTCCCTGCGCACCGACGCCTTCGGTGCCGATCCGGCCGGAGCCCGGATGGAGCGCATCCGCCGCTCGCCGAATTTCGCCGACGGAGTGTTCCAGAACCCGGTGGGGGCGCGGACGAGGCCGTCCGGGTCCACGCTCGAATTCGCGAAGGTCTACTTCCACAAGCAGCAGCGGGTCCACCGGGCGCCGACCGGCACCGTGCCGGTCCACGCCACCACGCTCGCCGATCTGGCCGCACCGCCCGCCACGGGCCTGCGGCTGACCTGGATGGGGCACTCCAGCGTCCTCGCCGAGATCGACGGACGCCGGGTCCTGTTCGACCCCGTCTGGGGCGAGCGCTGCTCCCCGTTCGCCTTCGCGGGCCCGAAGCGGCTGCACCCGGTGCCGCTGTCGCTGGCGGCGCTCGGACCGGTCGACGTGGTCGTGATCTCCCACGACCACTACGACCATCTCGACCTGCCCACGATCCGGGCCCTGGCGGGTACGGACACCGTCTTCGCCGTGCCGCTCGGCGTCGGCGCCCACCTGGAGCGGTGGGGGGTGCCCGCCGACCGGATGTACGAGCTCGACTGGAACGAGACCGCGAAGGTCGCCGGGATCAGCCTGACCGCCACCCCCGCACGCCACTTCTGCGGCCGCGGTCTGCGCAATCAGCAGCACACGCTCTGGGCCTCCTGGGCCGTCGCGGGGCCCGAGCACCGGATCTACCACAGCGGCGACACCGGCTACTTCCCGGGCTTCGAGGACATCGGCGCGGAGCACGGCCCGTTCGACGCGACGATGATCCAGATCGGCGCGTACAGCGAGTACTGGCCCGACATCCACATGACGCCCGCCGAGGGTATGCGCGCCCATCTGGACCTCCAGGGCGGGCGCCCGCACGGGGTCATGCTGCCCATCCACTGGGCCACCTTCAACCTCGCCCCGCACCCGTGGGCCGAGCCCGGCGAGGGAACGCTCGCAGCAGCCGACGACGCGGGCCAGCCGTTGGCGCTGCCCCGTCCGGGTGAGCCCTTCGAGCCGGGCGGCCAGCACGTCCCCGCCGATCCGTGGTGGCGTGCGGTGGCACCGCAGCCGATCGAGTTCCGGCCCGCCGGTGCGGCGCGGATGGCGGAGGGCGTGCCCGCCCTGGCGCCCGGCGGTGCGGGAGGGCCGGCGGGGGGAGCCTCCTCCGCGGCCGAAGCGGATTCCGGACATGCCGAGGTCGCTCCGACGGCGTAACGGGCGAAGAGCGGGCACTGGGGTGCTGTCGGGCGTCACGGCTCAGGTCGTGAGTCCCCGGCGGCACCCCAGTGGCCGTTCGGTCCCGGGGGACGGCGTGAGGCGTGCCCGGTGCACCCGTGGGCACGGCCCCGGACGGGGTGCTGCCGGGGCGCCGCCTGCGGCCCCGGTGGGGTGCCGGACGCCGGGCGTCAATGCGGCGTAAATCGGTCGCTCGTGCGAGAGGTCATACCAGAGCGGGACGGATGGCGGGCAAGTTCGACAACTGCCCGTCGCACATGCGTGATTGACGACTACCGTGTGTGGCCGGTGATCAACAGTGGGCTCCCATCCCGTGAGCCCGCCCGACCGATCCCCGAGCCTGACCGACCACCGTAGGTGCCACCGCATGAACGCCGATTCCTGGTGCCCCATGTACCGAGGACGCTGATGTCTCAACTTCGCGCACCCGACGCGCGACCGGAACGCCGAGAGGGCGGGCGGCACGGCCGCCCCGGGGCACGCTCCCACTCGGCCGCGAGCAGGCCGCGCGCTGCTCAGCCGCCACCCGAGGTCCGCATACGCCCCCAACTGCTGCGCACCGCCCTGCTGCCGACGGTCGCCGCGCTGCTGAGCGGCGCCGCCGCCGTCATCTTCACCATCCGCTCCAGCGCGGTCAGCCCGTCCGGCAGCCTCTGGGCAGCGCTCGGCGGATCCGCGGCGCTGGCCGTAGCCGCCGTCGCGGCCGCCTATCTGGGGGCCCACCGGGTGGCCTCCGGTGTGCTCGACCGGGTGCTGGCGCTCCGCCGCATCAGTGCCCAGGGGCAGGCCGAGCTGCAACAGGTGATGGAACAGCTCCGCAACGGGGATCCGGTGCCGGCCCGGCGGCCCCAGCCGCCCGCCGCCCCCGGCGCCGACGCCTTCGACCTGCTCGGCCAGGAACTGGGCCGGGCCCACGACGCGGCGGCGGCCGCCGTCGTCCAGGCGTCCCAGCTCTTCAGCAACGCGGGCAACGAACAGAAGGTCGAGGTCTTCGTCAACCTCGCCCGGCGACTGCAGTCACTCGTCCACCGCGAGATCCAGATCCTCGACGAGCTGGAGCACGAGGTCGAGGACCCCGACCTGCTCAAGGGCCTCTTCCACGTCGATCATCTGGCCACCCGGATCCGCCGCCACGCGGAGAACCTGGCCGTACTCGGCGGGGCGGTCTCCCGTCGGCAGTGGAGCAACCCGGTCACCATCACCGAGGTGCTGCGTTCGGCGATCGCCGAGGTCGAGCAGTACCCCCGGGTGAAGCTGGTGCCGCCGCTCGACGGCACCCTGCGCGGGCACGCCGTGGCCGACGTGATCCACCTGCTGGCCGAACTCGTGGAGAACGCCACGGTGTTCTCGGCCCCGCACACCCAAGTACTGCTGCGCGCCCAGCACGTCACGGCCGGGCTCGCACTGGAGGTCGAGGACCGCGGGCTCGGGATGCCGGGCCATGAACAGAAACGCATGAACGCCCTGCTCGCCGACCCCGACCAGGTCAATGT
Organism: Streptomyces sp. NBC_01237; assembly: GCF_035917275.1. Lineage (NCBI taxonomy): Bacteria > Bacillati > Actinomycetota > Actinomycetes > Kitasatosporales > Streptomycetaceae > Streptomyces > Streptomyces sp. NBC_01237. Next base: position 7,780,569 of record NZ_CP108508.1, read on the forward strand.
CGGCCATCTGCTCCAGGACGGCAGGATCGGCCTGTTCGTCGTCTCGGCGCTGGCCCGCCGCCACGGCATCGCGGTCCGCCTCCAGAGCAACATCTACGGGGGGACACAGGCGGTACTCGTCCTGCCCCAGTGCCTGCTCGGCATCGACGGCGACGGCCCGGCACCCGCCGACGCCGCCCCCGTCCCGCCACCGGGGGCGGTTCACCGGCCAACCGCCGAGGACGGGGGACGGACGCCGCAGCCACCGTCCTTCCCCTCCGGGCCGGCGCCGGGCCACTCGCACCGGCCACCGCAGCAGACGCGGCGCGAGGAGCAGGCGCCACCGCTGCCGCTGCGCGCCGAACGCGTCGACCGTCCGGTGCCGGCCGAACACGCCGACGGTCCCGTGCCCGTCCCGTCCCGTCCCGAGCTTCCCCGGCGGGCCAACCAGGAACATCTGGTCCCGCAGTTGAGGGAGGCACCCGTCCCGCGTGCCGGGGACGAGTACGCCGTGCACGACCCGGGCCTGATGGCGGCCTTCCGGCGGGGGGTCGGCCTCGCCGAGGCGCAGTCCGCCGAGGAGGCGGCCGCCTCGGCCCCGTACGACGAGGGCGCCGGATTCGGGTCGGCGGTGCCGAGCGCGCTGGATGCTCCGCCGCAGGCGCCGGCCCCGCTGCCCGTCCGAGGTCTCACGGCACCGGCCGTACCGGAGCAGCACGTACCGGAGCCGTACATCCAGGAACGGCACGTACCGGAGCAGCACGCACCGGAGCCGTACGTCCAGGAGCAGCACGCACCGGAACAGTACGTCCAGGAGCAGTACGCACCGGAGCAGTACGTCCACGAACAAGACGTGCCGGAACAGTACGTCCAGGAGCAGCACGCACCGGAACAGTACGTCCACGAACAAGACGTGCCGGAACAGTACGTGCCGGAGTCCGTACCGGAGCAGTTCGTGCAGGAACGGCACCGACCGGAGCAGCCCGTGTGGCAGGCGCCGGAGCCCTACCTCGCCGAACCGGGCCGTTTCAGTCCCGAGCCGGGGCCTCCCGCGCCCGACCCCGCCGCCCCCGACCGATCCGTACCGGGTCCGTCCGTCCCGGAACCCCGTGACGACACCACTTTCAAGGAGTAGATGCACCATGGCGAGCGATATGCCGTCCGGTCAGGTCTCGGACCTGGACTGGCTGCTGAGCGGGCTGGTCCAACGCGTGCCCTACACGCGCAGCGCGGTCCTGCTCTCCGCCGACGGGCTGGTGAAGTCCGTCCACGGCATGGACTCCGACAGCGCCGACCACATGGCGGCCCTGGCCGCCGGCCTGTACTCACTGGGCCGGAGCGCCGGGGCCCGCTTCGGCGACAACGGAGACGTCCGGCAGGTGGTCGTCGAGCTGGACTCCACGCTGTTGTTCGTCTCCACCGCCGGATCGGGCACCTGCCTGGCCGTCCTCGCCGGACGCGAGGCGGACGCCGCGGTGCTCGGCTACGAGATGGCCATGCTGGTCAAGAGCGTCCGGCCCTATCTGATGACCCCGCTGCGGCAGCCGGCCGGGGCGCCGTTCACTCCGGGGCTGTGAGGATGCCGGCCCCGCAGGACGGGCCCCTGCTCGACGACGCGGCCGGCCGGCTCATCCGCCCGTACACCGTGAGCAACGGCCGCACCCGGCCGTCCGCCATGCTCGATCTGCTCTCCCTGATCATGGCCACCGGAAGCGAGCCCCAGTCGCCCCTCGGCCCCGAGCACACCGTGGCCCTGGGCCTGTGCGACGGCCCGATGTCCGTCGCCGAGATCGCCGCACACCTCCGGCTGCCCGCAGTCGTCACCAAGGTCCTTCTCTCCGACCTGGTCGACTGCGGCGCGGTCACCGCCCACGCCCCCGCTTTCCATGACATGCCCACCGACCGACACCTGCTGGAGGCAGTGCTCGATGGTCTACGACGACAGCTCTGACAGCACCGGAACCTCCGTGTTCTTCCCCGTCGCCCTCAAAGTCCTGGTCGCGGGAGGATTCGGCGTCGGCAAGACGACCTTCGTCGGCGCGGTCAGCGAAATCGCCCCGCTGAGCACGGAGGAACTGCTGACCCAGGTCAGCATGGCGACCGACAACCTCGAAGGCGTCGAGTCGAAGACATCCACCACCGTGGCGATGGACTTCGGCCGGATCACCCTCTCCGATCAGCATGTGCTCTATCTGTTCGGCACCCCCGGCCAGGAACGGTTCTGGTTCATGTGGGACGAACTGTCCAAAGGCGCGCTCGGGGCCGTCGTACTGGCGGACACCCGCCGCCTGGCGGAATGCTTCGCCGCGGTCGACTTCTTCGAACGGCGCGGCATCGGATTCATCGTCGCCGTCAACGAGTTCGACGGGGCCTACCGCTACGAACCCGACGAGGTCCGGGCCGCGCTCGACCTCGGACCCGAAGTGCCGGTCGTCCTGTGCGACGCCCGGATCGCCAGCTCGGGCACGGGCGCGCTGGTCACCCTCGTCCAGCACCTGATCAACGCCACCTCCGCCCCGGCTCCGCTGCAGAGTTTCGGAGCCCATCCATGACCCACTACGCCACCGGCCGGCTGCTGCTGACGCCCGTCGACCGGGACGGCCACGTCCGCGCGGAACGGCTGCGCACACTCGGCCTCGGCGAACGGGCCGACGCCTCGTTCGACAGCTTCGACGCCTTCGCCGACAGGGTCGCCGAAGTGACCTCCACCCCCTACTCGATGGTCAACTTCATCGACGAGAACCGGCAGTTCTTCGCGGGACTGCACACCCCCGCGGGCAACCGGAGCGGCGCCGACCTCGGCGCGGCCGCGGCGAGCTGCAACCGCAGCGGCCGCTACATGGCCCGCGACCACGGTTACTGCCCGCATGTCCTCGTACGGCGCAAGGCCCTCGTCCTGGAGGACGTCTGCGACTATCCGCGCTTCGCCGGGAACCCGGTCGTCGACGAAATAGGCATCCGCTCCTACCTCGGGGCACCACTCATCGACCGCACGGGCGTCGCCCTGGGCACTGTCTGCGCCGTCGACACCGTGCCACGTCCCTGGGGGCGCCCCGGGCTCGCCACCATCAAGTCGCTGGCCCAGGAACTCATCGGCCAGATCGACCGCAGGGAGGCCCCGCGCCGCTGACACCCCCGGCACCTCGAAGCGCCGCTGACGGTCTCAGCACTTCGAAGCGCGGCTGACACCCCGGCACCTCGAAGCGCGGCCGACGGTCTCAGCACTTCGAAGCGCCGCCGACGCTTCCGGCACTTCGACGCCGGCACGGAGCACGCCGCCGGTCAGCCCGCCACCTCGACCGTCGAGCCGTCCAGGAAGGTCAGCACCACCGACGCCCCACCGTCGGCCACCCGTACCGCGACCGAATCCCGCAGCGCCCGCGGATGCAACGTGTCGCGGGACAGCGCGACCAGGGACACCTGGACGCTCCGGCCGCCCGGATGGCTGTCCCGGCGCAGATACGGGATCGCGGAATGCGGCCCGAACGCGTTGGACTGCACGTCCCGGGCCACCTCCGCCGCGACCCCGCCCGCCCCGTCGGCGCCCGGCGCATCCCCCCAGCCGTACAGCGCGACCACCGCGCTGCTCAGCCCGTCGGCCGTACGGGCCATGGCCCACCCGGGTCCGGACGTCGCGACCGGAGCCTGTGCGTGCGCCACCGCGTGACCGCCCTCCCGCACCGCCGCCCCCTCGGGCGCGTCGATCCGGTGCACGCGGATCTCCCACGGGCCGTGCAGCACGCTCGTCGTCCCGATCCGGTACGTCCGCTCGTCGCCCGGCAGCCGGGCCGCGTACCAGGAAGCCGCCGTGCGGCCCTCGCAGTGCAGCGGGTGGACACGGCCGCGGCGGCTGGGCGTGCCGTCAGGGGCGAGCAGCGCCAGGTGGTTGTCGATTCCCCGGGCCATCGCGTGCGGGGCCGACTCCGGCGCGGTCGCCGTGGAGTAGGCGAGCTTCGCGTAGTGCGGGTCCTCCTCGCCGTCGGCCGGATCATCGGCGGGGGAGTACGGCGGATTGTGGTCGCTGCCGTGGTTGATCAGCCGGACGATGCCGTCGTGCCGGGTGCCGTGCAGCAGCCAGCCGGGAGCGGGCAGCGCGGTGTACTGGTCGGACTCCTCGATCGGCAGCGGCAGCTCCCGCGCCGTCCACACCGCGTGGTCCGCCGGGAGCAGCAGGCCGAGGAAGCCCTTGCTCGCCCAGTACGGGGACGCGGGCCCCGAGTACGGCTGGGTGACCGGCAGGAACGTGTCGTACCAGCCCAGCGTCAGCAGCCCCCGCTCGTCCGGCACCCCGCGCTCGACGAAATGCCGCAGCGTGCCGGAGGCGAGCCGGCGCGTCAGACCCGGCGCCAGCGGAGTGCAGTCCGCCAGCGCACCCATCCACACCGGCGCGAGCGCGGCGAACCGGTACGTCAGTGAACGCCCCTGATGCACCGGTGCGCCGTCGGCACCGAAGAAGTGCGGATAGTCCTCCAGGAAGCGGCTGAGCCGCTCCCGGTGGACCGCGGTCCGGCCCCCGTCGTCCGGACCCGCGATCCGTGACCACAGCAGCGGGTACAGATGCATCGCCCAGCCGATGTAGTAGTCGAAGTTCCGGCCGTCCCCATCGGTGTACCAGCCGTCGCCGACGTACCAGTCCTCGATCCTGTCGAGGTTGGACTCGATGTCGGAGCGGCTGTACGGCGCGCCCACCGAGGCGAGGAACTGCTCGGACACCACCTGGAACAGCCGCCAGTTGTTGTCCCAGGTGCGCCCGCCGACGAACCCGGAGAACCAGTCGACGACCCGCTCCTGTACCCGGGCGTCCAGCCGGTCCCAGATCCACGGCCGGGTCTCGTGCAGCGCGACCGCGATCGAGGCCGCCTCCACCATCTGCTGCGAGCAGTCCGTCAGTTCCGGCCAGGACTCGCCGCTCGCACGGTCGGTGCCCGCGGCGAGTCCCGCCGCGTACCGGTCGATCAGTGCCGGGTCGACCGCCCCGCCCGCACCCGCGATACGGCACGCGGCGAGCAGGAACGAGCGGGCGAACCCCTCCAGACCGTCCGACACGACACCCGACCAGCTGGACCGGCCGGGCAGCCGGTACTGGGCGAAGCCGGGTGTCGCGTACGGCACCAGCGCGTCCAGCATCCGGTCCGCCGTCACCTCCCAGTGGGCCCGCGTCCAGCCGGTGCGGGAGGACAGGAGCCGGTCGGGCGGCGGCAGACGCAGATGCGGGGCGACGGACATGGTGGTGCTGCTCCTCTGGTGTGGGTTACTGGACGAGTTCGGCGCGGTGGGTATGGCCGCGGGAGCCACCGACCGCCACGGTCAGGACCGGACGGCGGCCCGGCACCACGCTCACGGTGTCATCGGCGCTCGCCACCGTACGCACATGGTGCGGCAGTTCGATGGTGAGACCGGTGAGGGTACGGCCCGGGTCCGCGACGGCGACCGAGACGCGGGAGCCGTGGCGCCGCACCAGGACCGACGCGGGACCGGACGAGGTGATGCCGCCCGCGGTGCCCGCGGCCCAGAAGTTCACCGCCGTCAGTCCGTGCCGGCGCACCTCCACCGCCTGCGCGGTGGCGTCGTTGGCGAGGACCCGCACCGGCCGGGAGTGCGACCAGACGGCCGTGGCGGCGGCCGATGCCCCGGGCAGCAGGACATGGGCGTACCCCGCGTCGGTGGGGGAGGCCCCGTGATCGGCCCACAGCGTGAGATAGCGGCGGGTGACCGGTGTGGTCGAACCTCCGGTGTCCGCTCCGGTGTTGAGAGCGCGCCAGGTGCCGGTGCGTTCCTCGCGCAGGGCGTGCAGCGCGGCGCCGTCGGGCAGCACATAGCCGCCCACGCCCTCGATGTGCGCCCAGCGGGCCCGGCCGAACTCCTTGGACCAGCCCTGTGCGAGGGGTTGCCGGACGCCGTCCACGACCAGCCGATGACGGCCGTCCGTACCGAGGTTGCGGTTCTCGACGACCGTCTCGACCGGCTGCCCGTCGCGCGAGGTGATGCCCGCGCCGAGCGCGATCACCGCGTTGTCGAGCAGGAACCACGACTTCTTCGCCCGCAGCGTCGTGCCCGGGGCGCCGACGAGCTCCATGGCCGCGGCGGCGTACCGGGCGTGGAGGACCGCGCCGCCCGCGACTGCGTTGGAGGGCCGGTAGGTGGACGTGCCCGCGCCGGTGCCGAGATCGGTGCGCCGCCGGGTGTCGACGGTCGTGCCGGGCAGCCGGTACGGGTCGACGGTGGGCCAGAAACCGTCGTTGAACTGCCCCAGGTCATCGGCGTCGTAGAGATAGGTCATGCCGTCGCCGGTGTACCAGCCGTGCAGGTTCTCGCCGTTGCCCGCCTCGTAGGCCGAGATCCGTTTCGAGGACAGCGACAGGGTGTACGCCCAGCCCGGCCGCCGGTGGACCACCCGGTCCATGTCGGCGAAGACGTACGAGCCGGTGGTGCGGTGCCCGGTCGGTACAGCGCGGTCGCTCAGGACCGCTTTGGCCAGGGCGAGCTGGGGGAGCGAGGCGAACGAGGCGAAGGGTGCGGTGCGGTTGCGGGTCAGCCAGCCCTTGGCGACGGAGCGCCAGCGGTCGGCGTACGCCTCGGGCGCACCCGAGGCCAGCAGCAGGATCGCCGCCACGGCCGAGGCACCGTCCCGGTGGTCACCGGCCCGCTCCCGGGACACCGCCCGGCCGCGCACCGCGTCCATCATCAGCCCGTCGAAGATCACCGGAGTGAAGGACCGCTCGACCGCCTCGTACATCACCGAGACCGCCGGATCGGCGACGGCCCACGGCGAACCGGCCAGCAGCGCGAGCAGACAGGCCGAGCCGCTCAGCAGCACCGTGCCGTACGAACCGGTGTACGCGACCACATCGTGCTGGACGAACGAACCGTCCTCGTAGAACCCGTCACCCGAAGCGGCGTACCGGAAGAGGCTGTTGCGGCCTCCGTCGCGTACGTCGGACAGGGCGTCCCGGGCCGAGACCAGCTTGTCCGCGTTCCCCCCCAGCAGTCCCCGCAGGGCGACGATCACGGCCTTGTCGGTGCGGTTGGCGCCGGTCTCGGCGAGCGTGGGGGAGTTGGTACGCCGGTCCGCGTCCGGGCAGAACCGGTCGACGACCGCGAGATGGGCCGCCAGATCGGCGGCGGGCAGCCTCTCGCGCAGCAGCACGCAGCAGTCCATCAGGGCGCGCGGCGCACCGATCTCCCAGAACCACCAGTTGCCCTTCTCCGGCTTGGCGGGGTTGTAGGCGGTGTCGTGGACGAAGCGCAGTGCGGCGACGAGGGCGTCGGCCACCTCCGCGTCGGCGGCGAGCGAGGTGCCGGGGGTGGCCCAGGCGGTGGCGAGGGTGCGCAGCCGGGTGTAGCTCTGGCCGAAGTTGCCGGCGTCGGTGACCGGGGCGAGGTCCGGCCACAGCGCGGTACGGACAGGGGCGCGGTCGAGGGTGTCCCAGAGGCCGCGCGCCGTGGTGTCGAGCGCGGCGACCGCGGCGGCGAAATCGCTGTCGGACGGGTCGAACGCGCCGCCGGTGAGGAGGGTTTCGGCCCGTTGGAGGAGGGTGCCGAAGCCGGGTTCGGCCGCCGCGCCGCCGGAGCGCCCGGTGGCGGCGGCGGGTCCCGCCGCCGTGACGAGCGCGGTGGCGGCCGTGGCACCGGTGACGGCGAGAAGAGTTCTTCTGCTCAGATCCATGCTGGTTCCTTGTCTGCTTCTCTTCCGCGCGGTCAGTCGCTGAGGGTGCTCGGGTCGACGGGCGGCTTCGGCAGGTTCAGCGCGGCCAGCTCGGCCTTCCCGGTGGCGTCGATCGGGAACGCCCAGGTGCCGATGAAGAAGTCGGTGAGGTCGTGGCCCGCGACGCGGCTGGAGTAGGTGGCCAGTGCCCGGTAGCGCTTGGCGTTCTCCGTGTAGTCGGACTGCGGGTTCTCCTCGCGCACGAGTCGGTGCAGCCGGGGCCAGAAGTCGTCGCCGAAGGCCAGTTCGAGCTGTCGGAGCGGGACGAGCTTCTCGTAGGCGCCGAAGGACTTCTCGTAGGTCAGCCCGGCCGTGCCGAACTTGGCCCGCGACGTCTGGAAGGCGGTGAGGCCGGTCACCGGGTCGACGGTGAGGAGGTTGGAGGGCTGCCGCAGGGCCCGCTGGGCGGCCAGCGAGTAGATGTTCACCGTGACCTCGGTGAGGCCGCCCGGCTTGTACGCCATCTGCTGGTGGAGGTGGCCGAGCTCGTGGTAGAGCCCCCAGCCGCGGGTGCGCAGCCCCTCCACGGTGGTCGCCCGGTCGAGGTAGGCGCGCGGGAAGCCGTTGTACCCGTGCGTCGCGTAGGCGCCGACGCCGGTGGGGACCTTGCTGACCTCGGTGAAGTGGTACGGCCCCGACTTGCGCCGGTGGACCGGCTTCGAACCGTCGAGACCGCTGATCCGGGCGGCCGAGTCGATGATCTGCTCGACCAGCCGCAGCAGGGCGGCGTGGTCCTCGCCGCGGTACAGCAGCGCGCCCTCGCGGGTGAGCGTCATGATCGTGTGCGGTGCGTGGAGCTCGACGTACGGAGAGGCCGTCAGGGTGTCCAACTGCCGCTGGTACTCGGCCTCCCGGGTGCTTCCCAGGGTGAAGACGGGCATGGCGGACGAGCCGGACCGGAACACCACGCCCGCCCGTTCGCCGTCCCCGGCGAGGGTGAGGTAGACCGGGCCGCCGTGCGGGTCGGTGACGGTGTTCGCGCCCGCCGTGAGCGGGTAGCTGCGGGGTTCCTTGATCTCGCCGTAGTAGTCCCAGGCGCCGATCCAGAGCGTGGGCACGGCACCGTCGTGCGGCTGGACGGTGAGGCTCAGCGGGGCGCCGGGCGGCACATAGCGGCCGGTGGGCGTGAACTCGCTGCCGCGCAGGGCCTGTGCGAGACGCAGCCGCTCGGTCTCGGCGGCGGGGCGGGCGGTCACGGTCACCCCGACCGGCCGGTGGGCGGACGCGGAGCCGTGGGCGTGCGCGGAACCCTGGGCGGACGCCGGGGCTGCCGCGGCGCCGAGCGCGGCCAGGGCCCCGGCGCCGGCCGCCGCGGCGAGGACGGAACGACGGCCGACGGGGGTGGCTGCGGCGGCAGCGGTGGCATCCGTGGCGGCTGAAGCGGAGAAGCGCATGCGGAACTCTCCCTGCAGAAATGAGTGAGGGGCCAAAGCGTGCGGGGGTGGTGAACCCGCCGTCAGCATGTAAGCGGTTGCTATGAAGCCGCAAGGGGAGTCGGGAAGTTACTACGATTTACTATGGCCGAGCGCCGTCCGGCGTTCGGTAACCGGTCACGCCCGACCGCTTCGCCCCGGCCTCGGTGCCACGGAATCGCGTACCACGATGTGGGTGCCGAGCCGCAGCGCACCCGTCGTCGGCTCGCGCCAGTCGTCGTCGTCCCCGCCGGAGACCGCGAGGCGCACCGCCTGCCGGCCCATCTCCTCCAGCGGTACGTGGACCGTGGTCAGCCGGGGCCGTAGCTCCTGGGCTACCGGGATGTCGTCGTACCCCACCAGGGAGACGTCCTTGGGCACCCGCAGCCCGGCCTCCTCCAGGGCCTGCGCGGCTCCCGCCGCCACCATGTCGTTGGCGGCGAAGACGGCCGTGAAGTCCAGTCCCTCCCGCAGGAGTTCGCTCATCCTGCGGAAGCCGAAGTTGCGGCTGAACGCGCCGGGCTGCACCAGGTCCGGGTCCCGCGTCACGCCGCGCAGCTCCAGGGCCCGCAGATGCCCGGCCAGCCGGTCACGGGTGGTGGAGAGCTTGGGCGGGCCGCCCAGGTAGAGGATCCGCTCATGGCCCTGCGTCAGGAGGTGGTCGGTGATGGCGAAGGCGCCGCCCTCGTTGTCGTACTCGACCGCCACGGTCGGCGCCGGCTCGTCCAGCGGCGGTCTTCCGCACAGCACCAGCTTGGAGCCGCCCGCGTCCAGCTCCCGTGCCCGGCGGGCCAGTTCGGAGGTGTAGCCGCGGTCGGCGATGCTGCCGCCGACCACCACCACCGCGTCCGCGCGGCGCTCGTGCATCAGGTCGATGAAGGCCAGCTCGCGCTGAGGGTCGCCCTGGGTGCAGCAGACCAGGCAGAGCCGGCCGCCGAGCGCCGCCTCGCGCTCCACGCCCCGGGCGATGTAGGCGTAGAACGGGTCGATGACCTCGTTGACGATGATGCCGACGGTGCGGTTGGAGACCCCGGCCAGCGCGCGGGCGTGGGCGTTGACCACATAGCCGAGGTCGCGCATGGCGGCCTCGACCCGCACCCGAGTGGCCTCGGCCACCGGGTAGTTGCGGTTCAGGACCCGGGAGACGGTTGCCGTGGAGACTCCCGCGCGCCGTGCCACATCGGTGACCGTCGCCCGCCGCTGTCCGTCCGCGGCCGTGCTCTGCCGGCGCATCCGGCTCACCCCCTGCTGGCTGTTGTGTGACGCCGAGCCTAGAGCCTGTGCGGGGGTGGGGTTCATGCGATCCTCCCCAGGTCGGCCCGGTGCACCGGGTGGGCGAAGGGTGATCCGGCCGCGTACCGCGCCAGTTCGTCGACGGCGAGTGCGCCCAGGCGCCCGACCTCGTTGCCCTGGGCGCCCGCCAGGTGCGGGGTGATGAAGACGTTCGGCAGGTCCCACAGCGGGTGGCCGGGCGGCAGCGGTTCGGGGAAGGTGACGTCCAGGACCGCGTCGAGCCGTCCGCTGACCAGGTGTCCGGTCAGCGCCTCGGTGTCCACCAGCGGGCCGCGCGCGGTGTTGACCAGCAGGGTGCCGGGGCGCATCAGGCCGATCCGGCGTGCGTCGATCAGCCCACGGGTCTCCGGGGTGTCCGGGGCGTGCACGGTGACCACGTCGCTCGTCGCCACCAGGGTGTCCAGGTCGGCCGGGGTGACGCCGAGCAGTTCCGCCTCGGCCGGGCCGACGTAGGGGTCGTACAGGAGCACGTCGGCGTCCAGGACCCGGAGCAGTTCGATGACGCGGCGGCCGATCCTGGAGGCGCCGACGACGCCGATGGTCAGCCCGTGCGTGCCGAGCCAGTGCTGCCGGTCGAGGTCGGCGCCGGTGCGGTGGGTGCGCCGGGTGCGGAACAGCTCGGCCAGCGGGAAGACCCGCTTGGCGCCCATGATGATCGCGGCGAGCGTGTACTCCGCGACCGGTACGGCGTTGGCCGCCGCGGCCGAGGAGACGGCGATGCCGCGGTCGAACGCGTCGGGCGACAGAAACGTCTTCACCGTGCCCGCCGCGTGGATCACGGCCCGCAGCCGGGGCGCCCGGTCCAGCAGGGCGGCGTCCACCGGCGGGCAGCCCCAGCCGGTCAGCAGCACCTCCGCGCCGGCCAGCGCCTCCGCGGCCTGCGCGGAGTCGAACTCACTGATCACCGCGGGGTTGTGCAGGTCGGCGGTCTCCTCCAGCCGGGCCCGTACGGGTGGTGGGAAGACGTCGTCCAGCAGTCCGGGGCTCATGACCAGGACCGTGCGCGGCCGCTCGGGGGGCGGTGTCGCGGCATCGGCATCGGACCGAGCCGGTGCCTCTTCGGTGGTTCGCACCCTGCCTCCGGACAGTAATCGCGTTCTATGGAATGACCGGCACGCTAAGGACCCGGATGGTCGAGCGTCAAGCGGCGGTCCCTGTTGATTGCCCTATTTGATAGGGGATTTAGGGGTTCTGTGCCCCCGGAATTGATCTCGTGATGATCCCGTATCGCGGGCTTTCTCTCAGATCTCTTGACCTATGGGTTAACCGCTTACTAACTTGCGGCGGCAGAAGGCTCACCACGCGCCACCCAGCCGAACAGGACGCACCATGGCTGAAACAGCACCCCCGCTGCCGCGGCAGAAGCGGTCAAAACGGCGGAAGGGGGCCGAAGAACCCGCACCGTCGAACGCCTCGCCCGCCGGGCGGCCGGCCCCCGTACCGCACCGCCTGACGCTCCGGCAGCGCCTCAAGCGGGACCGGGTGATGCTTCTGCTGACGCTGCCCGGTCTGCTGTACTTCATCGTCTTCCACTACATCCCGCTGCTCGGGTACGTGGTGGCGTTCCAGGACTACCAGCCCTACCTCGGCTACATGCACAGCGTCTGGGTCGGCTTCGCCAACTTCACGGCGGCGTTCGGTGACGCGGCCTTCTGGTCCGCGACCTTCAACACCCTGGAGATCGCCCTCGTCCAGCTGGTGTTCTTCTTCCCCATCCCGATCGCCCTGGCGCTGCTGCTCAACAGCATCGTCAGCGAGCGGCTGCGGCGCTTCGTGCAGAGCGTCGTCTATCTGCCGCACTTCATCGGCTGGGTCATCATCGTCTCGATCTTCCAGCAGATCCTGGGCGGCGCCGGGCTCCTGCCCGACGTCCTGGGACAACTGGGTCTCCCGCGCTACGACATGATGAGCGACCCCGACGTCTTCCCCTGGCTGCTCACCCTCCAGGTGGCCTGGAAGGACGCAGGCTGGGGCACGATCATCATCCTGGCCGCCCTGCTGAACATCGACAAGCAGCAGTACGAGGCCGCCGCCATCGACGGCGCGGGACCCCGGCGACGGCTCTGGCACGTCACCCTGCCCGGTATCGCCCCGGTCCTGATCCTGCTGCTCATCCTCAACCTCGGGCAGATCCTCTCCGTCGGCTTCGAGCAGATCCTGCTCCAGCGCGACGCGGTCGGCCCGGACGCCGGTGAAGTCCTGGACACCTACGTCTACTACCACGGCATCAAGGACAACGACTGGGGCGTCGCCGCCGCCGTCGGACTCGTCAAGGCGGTCATCGGTACCGCACTCGTCCTGGGCGCCAACAAGTTCGCCCACCGCCTCGGCCACGAAGGGGTGTACCGCGGTGCTGACCGCTGAGAAGCCGCCCGCCAAGCCCGTCCCCACGGCACCGGCGAAGAAGACCCTCCGACCCACCCGTACCGCGCGCGGTGCGAAGTCCGACGGCCGGCCGCCATGGATGGAGCGGCCCACCCGGCTCGGCCAGTTCGCCAAGGGCCTCGCCATCGTCGTCGTGGTCGCCGCCGTCGCCTACCCGCTGCTCGGCGTCATCGGCACGAGCTTCGCCTCGCAGAGCGACATCATCCGCTCCACCGGGCTCGTCCTGTGGCCCGACCACCCCACCCTCGACGCCTACCGCACCATCTTCACCGGCGGCGTCGTCACCCGGGCGCTGTTCGTCAGCATCGGCATCACGCTCGTCGGCACCCTGGCCAGTCTGCTCGTCACGGTCGGCATGGCCTACGGGCTCTCCCGCCGGGACGTCACCGGCTCCCGCTTCATCCTGATGATCGCGCTGTTCACGATGCTCTTCAACGCGGGCATCATCCCCAACTTCCTCCTGATCAAGGGCCTGGGGCTGTACGACACCTACGCGGCGCTCGTCATGCCCACCCTGGTCAGCGCCTTCAACCTGGTCGTCCTGCGCTCCTTCTTCATGAACCTGCCGGAGGAGCTGTACGACGCCGCGAAGGTCGACGGCGCCGGAGACTTCCGCATCCTCGTGCGGATCGTCCTGCCGCTGTCCAAGGCCGTCCTCGCCGTGATCAGCCTCTTCTACGCCGTGACGTACTGGAACGCCTTCTTCAACGCGCTCCTGTATCTCAACGACTCCGACAAGTGGCCGCTGCCCATGGTGCTGCGGACCTATGTCCTCCAGGGCCAGAGCCTCAACAGCGCCTCGGCCGGTGAGGCCCTCGCCCCGCAGCAGGCCGTACAGATGGCCGTCCTCGTGATCGCCGTCGTGCCGATCCTGCTCGTCTACCCCTTCCTCCAGCGCTACTTCACCAAGGGCGTGCTCACCGGCGCCATCAAGGGCTGAACGCGACCTTCCCGGCCTTTTCCTCCCTTCACCCAAGGAGATTCCGTGTCGAGCTCCACCCCCATCAACCGCAGATCCCTGTTCCGTATGGGAGCGGGCCTGGGTCTCGGGCTTGCCGCCGCCCCACTGCTCGCCGCCTGCGGCGACGGCGGCACCGTCGCCAAGGCGGAGGCCAAGAGCGCCTCGCTGCTGCCCACCACGGCGATCCGCAACATCGGACTCAAGCCCGACCTGGCCGGTACCGCCGCCGGAGTGCCGCAGGGCTTCTTCGGCTACCCGGCCAAGCCGCTGCGCGCGACGAAGAACACCCCGCTCAAGGGGGCGGCACCGATCAGCGCGACCATGGAGACCTTCTCGCCGCCGCCGCCCGCGCGGGGCAAGAACGCCGCATGGCAGAGCATCGAGAAGCTCCTCGGCGGCGAGGTGAACATCACCGCCGTCCCCGCCGACGACTACGGCACCAAGTTCTCCACGATGGTGGCCAGCGACAGCCTGCCCGACCTCTTCATGTACCCCGAGGTCGGTGGCGTCGACAACAAGTCCGCCTTCCTCCAGGCCAAGTGCGCCGACCTGACCCCGTACCTGGCCGGGGACAAGATCAAGGACTACCCGAACCTCGCCGCGATCCCGAAGGGCGCCTGGCAGGCCGCCATCTTCGGCGGCAAGCTCTACGGTGTCCCGATCGCCCGCACCGGCACCGGCGGCGCCGGCTTCTACCGCCACGATCTCTTCGAGGAGATCGGCATCACGAACCTCGACCAGATCACCGGCCTGGACCGGTTCGTCGAGGCGTGCAAGGAACTGACCCGCCCCAAGAAGGACCAGTACGCGATCATCGCGGGCGCCAACAACGTCCTCGCGATGTCGGCGGGCGCGCCCTACGCCTGGCGGATGGACGCGAAGACCGGGAAGTTCACCACCGACCTGGAGACCCCCGAGTACCGCCTCGCCATCGAGACGGCCCGCTCGCTGTACAAGGCGGGCTGCTACTACCCGGGCACCCTCCAGATGTCCGGGGCGCAGAAGGCCCAGTACACGGACATGTTCAAGAACGGCAAGGGGGCGTACGTCTACGACGGCATGCCCACCTACCTGGCGCCCGGCGTCGGCTACATCGCCGCCATGAAGGCGATCGACAAGACGTACGACCCGCGGCCCTTCGTCCCGTTCGGCACCGGAGCCGTCGCCTGGATGGACAACGTCAAGCTGGAGAACACCCATCTGAAGAAGGCGTCCGGCGAGCGGGTCCGGCAGGTCCTCGCGCTGGCGGACTTCGCCGCCTCGCCCTTCGGCAGCCAGGAGTACACCCTCATCAACTACGGCGTCGAAGGAACCGACTTCACCCGCGACGCCAAGGGCAACCCGACGCTCACCAAGCAGGGCACCCAGGACGTCACCGTGCCGTGGAAGTTCATGGCCTCGGCCGTCCCCGCGATCTACAGCGCCGACTCCGAGCAGGGCGTCCGCCACGTCCACGAGGCCTTCACCAGGATGATCCCGATGATGGAGCAGGACCCGACGCTCCAGTACTCCTCGCCCACCTGGGACTCCAAGGGCTACGGCAGTCTCTACTCGTTCAAGCAGGACGCGCTCAAGGACATCGTCGCGGGCCGCAAGCCCATGTCCGCCTACGACCAGCTCGTCAAGGACTACCTGGCCAAGGGCGGCGAGCAGGCCCGCGGCGAGTTCGAAGAGGCGTTCCAGAAGGGGAAGAAGTGACGACGCGACGCTCCGCCCTCAGACTCGCGGGCACGGCGGTCGCCGCGGCCGTGGCCGTACCCGTCCTCGGTACGCCCGCCGCGGCACGCCCGCACCGCTTCGACCCGAAGCCCGGCGCGGACGGCGTCGGCGACCCGCTCTTCCCGACCCTCGGCAACGGCGGCTACCAGGTCCTCCACTACGACCTCACCTTCGACTTCACCCCGGTGACGTACGACTTCACCGCCGCCGTGAGGATGAACGCCCGCGCCACCCAGGACCTGTCCGCGTTCAACCTGGACACCGACGGCCACACCATCGAGGCCATCACCGTCCAGGGCCGGGCGGCCACCTGGGCGATCACGGCCGGCCGGAGCGGCCAGGAACTCACCGTCACCCCCGCCCGCCCCCTGCGCGACGGACAGGCGTTCACCGTCGAGGTCCGCTACCGGGGCAACGGCAAGGCACCCCGGCTCGGCCTCACCGGATGGAAGTTCGGCACCGACGGCGGATTCGCCTCCGCCGCCCAGTCCTCCCGCGCCGACACCTTCCTGCCCTGCAACGACACCCCGTCGGACAAGGCGACCTGGACCTTCCACATCAGCGCCCCCAAGGGCTTCGTCGCCACCGCCAACGGCGAACTGCTGCACCGGACCCCGCGCGCCGACGGCTCCACCGTCTGGCACTTCGCGCTCCGCGAGCGGATGGCGACCGAACTGATCGGCATCGCCGTCGTCAAGGGCACCTATCTGTACGGCACCGGCCACCGCGGCCTGCCGCTCCGGCACATCGTGCCCCAGGGCCTGGAGGACACGTACGCCCCGATCGTCGCCCGGACGGCCGACCATCTGGCCTGGTGCGAGGCGAAGTTCGGCCGCTACCCGTTCTCCGTCTACGGCGTCCACATCTACGACGGCTACACCGACGCCCTGGAGAACCAGACCCTCTCCCTCTTCTCCACCAACTGGTTCAAACCCCACCCCGACGGCCACCCCGGCTATGAGACCACCATGGTCCACGAGCTGGTCCACCAGTGGTGGGGCGACTCGGTCACCCCCGCCGACTGGCAGCAGGCATGGCTGAACGAGGGCCCCGCCGTCTACTACGCCGCCGTGTACGGCGAGGAGCGCGGCTGGTCCGTCCTCGCCGACAAGATGAAGGCCACCTACGGCAAGCTCGACGCGATCCGCGCCAAGGACGGCCCGCCCGGACTGCCCAAGGCGCTCGGCGGGACCAACATCTACGACGGCGGCGCCCTGGTCCTCTACGCCCTGCGCCGGCAGATCGGCGACCGGGACTTCGACCGGGTGATGCGGCTGTGGCCCGAGCGCTTCAAGGACCGCAACGTCTCCAGCGAGGACTTCATCCGGCACACCGTCAAGGTCACCGGCAGGAAGTCGCTCGACCCGTTCCTGCGCGACTGGCTCTTCGGAGCCGTCAACCCGCCCATGCCCGGCCACCCCGACTGGAAGGCCACCGCGTGAACCGCACCGCGCACATCCTGCGAGGAACCGCCGCAGCCGCCACCACCGCCTTCCTCGCGGCACTCCTCGCCGCCCCCACCGCCCAGGCCGCCCCCGGGGCCCACACCCTGTACGCGGCCCCCGACGGGCGCGGCACCTCCTGTACGGTCTCCCGCCCCTGCACCCTCGAAGGCGCCCGGGACCTCGCCCGCACCGAGAGCGGCCGGGACGTCCGGGTGCTCCTCAAGGGCGGTACGTACCGGCTCGCGGAGCCCCTGAAGCTCGGCGCCGACGACTCCGGGAAGAACGGCCGCACCGTCACCTGGGCCGCGGCCCCCGGCGCCCGCCCCGTACTGTCCGGCGGCCGGGACCTCACCGGATGGCAGCGCAACGCCGACCGCACCTGGACCGCGTCCGTACCGGCCGGAGTCACCCCGCGCCAGCTCTTCATCGACGGCGAACGGGCGGTCAGGGCACGGGGCGGGGCCTGCGCGGCCGCCGTCTGCGATGCCACCACGACCGGGATGACCGGCGCGAACGCCACCGGCATCGCCCAGTGGCAGCGCCCCACCGACGCCGAAGCCGTGGTCAGGGTCCGCTGGCGCAACTACCACTGCCGGATCGCGGGCGTCAGCGGCGACATCATGACCTTCGCCCAGCCCTGCTGGACCAACTCCGCGAGCGGCACCGACCGCACCGGTCCCGCCTGGGACTCCACCACCGTCGACTCCACCCGCTACAGCGGCGTCGCCTTCTTCGAGAACGCCCCCGAACTCCTCGACACACCGGGTGAGTTCACCTGGAACTCGCAGGACCGGACCGTCACCTACCTGCCGCGCAAGGGCGAGAACATGCGCCGCGCCCAGGCGGTCACCCCGCACACCGAGCAGCTCCTCGTCCTGGACGGCGCCCACGACATCGCCGTCAGCGGCATCGGATTCGCCTACGCGGCCTACCGTCAGCCCGGCACCGACGAGGGCTACGCGGGCATGCAGGCCGGTCTCACCCTGACCGGCGCGACGGGCCCCGTCGACCACGCGGGCCGCTACTACACCAAGCCCGCCGCCGCACTCACCGTGCGCGGCGGACAGCGCGTCAGCATCGACGGCGCGCGCTTCGACCACCTCGGCGGAGCGGGCGCGATCCTCGAAGCGGGCACCAAGGACAGCACCCTGACCCGGTCCGCCTTCACCGACCTGTCCTCCGGCGCGGTGTACGTCGGCGACACCGAGCCGCTGCCCGGCACGGCCCTCGCGGGGGAGCGGAACACCGTCTCGTACAACACGATCCACCGCTCCGGCGTCGAGTACACCGACTCGGTGGGCATCTGGGCCGGGTACGAGGCCGAGCTGACCGTCGACCACAACACCCTGCGACACCTGCCGTACTCCGGGATCTCCGTCGGCTGGGGCTGGAACCAGCCCGAGGCCCAGAAGTCCGTCCTGCGCGACAACAGGGTGACGGACAACCGCATCACCGACGTGATGGAAGTCGCCCAGGAACAGCACGACGGCGGCGCGATCTACACCCAGGGCGCCCAGCCCGGCACCGTCCTGTCCGGGAACTACATCAACCGTTCCGCCTTCGGCAACACCGAGCGCGACGGCAACGGCATCTACCTCGACGAGCAGTCCTCGCACATCCTCGTCGAGAAGAACGTCATCACCCGCATCGGCTACAAGTGGGTCTCCAACTGGGCGGACTACGGAATCCGGAACACCGCCCGCGGCAACTGGACCGACACCGCGGCCCCCGCCCTCGGCGGCACCGGCTCCGTCATGACGGACAACCTCACCGGGCTCGACCGGCTGCCGGCCGCCGCACTCGCCGTCGCCTCCCGGGCCGGTGCCCACGGCGGGCGCGTCGAGCAACTGCGCACCGACCTGGCCCGCAGCGGCACGGCGACCCAGTCCTCGACCGAGGGTGCGGCCACCGCCGCCCTCGCCCTGGACGCCGACACCAACACCGACACCCGCACGCTCGCCGAGGCGGGCGCCTGGTGGCAGGTCGACCTCGGCACGAAGCGGCGCGTCCGGCAGATCGAGATCTGGAACAACGCCTCCTCCACGACGGCGGACTTCGACGTCATCACGGACGACCGGACCATCCATGTCAGCGGGAAGTCCCTGCGCCCGACCGTCCTGGACCTGGACAGCGGCACCCGCACCGTGCGGATCATGGCCCGGGGTGCCGGACGCGTGGCCCTCTCCCAGGTCCTCGTCCACCCCTGACACCGACCACCACGCACCACGGAACAACGAAGGAAGTCCCCATGACCGACCTCCGCATCGGCGTGCTCGGCTACGGCCTGCGCGGCTCACTCGCCCGCACCGCCCACCGGCCGGGCTCCGGCTCCCGCGTCACCGCGCTGGCGGAACCGGACCCGCGCGCCCGTGCGGAGGCGGCCACGGCCTTCCCCGGCGCGACCCTGTCCAGTGACCACCGCGCGGTCATCGAGGCCCCGGACATCGACGCGGTCCTGGTCCTCACCCCCGACCACACCCACGCCGACCTGGCCTGCGAAGCGCTCCGGGCGGGCAAGCCGGTCTTCGTGGAGAAGCCCCTCGACATCAGCGTCGAGCGCTGCGACACGATCCTGCGCACGGCGTACGAGACCGGCACCCGGCTCTACATCGGCCACAACATGCGCCACATGCCCGTCGTCCGACTGATGCGCGACCTGATCCGGGACGGCGCCATCGGCGAGATCAAGACGGTCTGGATCCGGCACTTCGTCGGCTACGGCGGCGACTGGTACTTCAAGGACTGGCACGCCGAACGCCGGTACACGACCGGGCTGCTGCTCCAGAAGGCCGCCCACGACATCGACGTCCTGCACTGGCTCGCGGGCGGCTACGCGAAGGACGTCCAGGCCCTCGGCGACCTGATGGTCTACGGCGACAACCCGCACCGCCGCGAGCCGGGGGAGCCCAAGGCCGACGACTGGTACACCAAGGACGGCCGCTGGCCCCCGCACACCCAGCGGGCGCTCAACCCCGTCATCGACGTCGAGGACGTGTCCCTGCTCAACATGCGCCTCGACAACGGTGTGCTGGCCTCCTACCAGCAGTGCCATTTCACCCCCGACTACTGGCGCAACTACACCGTCATCGGCGACGCGGGCCGGCTGGAGAACTTCGGCGACGGCCCCGGCGGCTGTGTGAAGGTCTGGAACACCCGGCGCTCCGGCTACCGCCCGGACGCGGACGAGATCCACGAGATCCCGGCCGCCGAGGACAACGCCGGGCACGGCGGCGCCGATCCGCTGCTGGTGGACGAGTTCCTGCGGTTCGTCCGGGAGGGGGGTCGTACGGACACCTCACCGGTGGCGGCCCGGATGGCGGTCGCCGCGGGGGTGCACGCCACGGCCTCGCTGCGCGACGGCGGCACCCCGGCCCGGGTGCCCGCGCTGGACCCGGAACTGGCGGCGTACTTCGAACGGGGCCAGGTCCGCGAGGACTGACCACCGCCCCGGCGCCGGCCGGCGCGCACGTCCGCGTGTCTGTGTGGACGCCACGGCGCGGCAGGCGCTGAGGGCCGGCCGGCGCGCACCTCCGCGTGTGCGCCCGGCCCGGCCCCGTGCGCGTACGCCCACCTCGCCTGTACGGGGCCGTGGGCACCCGGCCCGCCACAGGGCGCGTCCTCCCCTCGGGCGCCGGGCCGCCCCGGCCGGCCCGTCATCCGCTCGGCGGCGCCCCCGTACTGCCCCGCAGCACCACGTCCCCCTCGATCCGCAGCACCCGGGACCGGCCGGTCCCCGTCGGTTCCCGGAGCGCCAGCGCGATCACGCTCTCGCCCATCGCGGTGAGCGGCAGCGCCACCGTGGTGAGCGGCGGGGTCAGCTCCCGTACGAGGGGAATGTCGTCGAACCCCGCGAGCGACACGTCCTCGGGCACCCGCAGTCCCGCCTCCCGCAGGGCGGCCAGCGCGCCCACGGCCATCACATCGGTCACCGCGAACACACAGGTCGGCAACGGCGCCCCGGCCGAAAGCAGTTGACGCGCCGCGGCATACCCGCCGTCGCGGGTGAAGGCACCCGCCACCACCCGGCCGAGCGGGATGCCCGACTCGGCGAGCCCTTCCCGGAACCCGCCGAGCCGGTCGGCGACCGTCGTCAGCCCGGGCGGCCCGGTGAGCACCGCGAAGGTCCGGTGCCCCAGCCCCACCAGCGTCCGGGCGAGGGCCGCCGCACCCGCCCGGTTCTCCGGCTGCACGGTGTCCACCCGCAGACTCCGGTGCCGGCTGACCACGGCCACCCGCCCGCCCGCGCCTACGTACGGCTCCAGTTCGGCGTCCATCGCGCGCTCCCAGGCCCGGTCCTGGAACCCGGAGCCGATCAGCAGGATGGCCCGCGCGCGCTGCGCCCGCAGCAGGGAGACGTAACGGATCTCCCGGGCCGGCTCCCGGAACGTGGAGGCCAGCATCACCAGCAGGTTCCGCTCCGCGGCCGCCCGCATCACCCCGCTGGCGATGGCCGCGAAGTAGGGGTCGCTGACGTCGTGGCAGATCACCCCCACCGTGCGGTTGCCGTCGGCACCGGCCAGGGCCTGGGCGTGCGCGTTCGGGGTGTAGCCGAGCAGGCCGGCCGCCGTGCGCACCCGCTGGCTCAGATCCTCGCGGACCCGGGCGGTGCCGTTGAGGACACGTGAGGCGGTGGCGAGCGAGACCCGGGCCTCGCGGGCCACGGCGTCGAGCGTCACATGGGCCGTTCCGCGGCGTCGCTGCTCCGGGCGGGCCGGTGCTTCCCGTTCACTCAACTCGACCCCCGGGGGTGCGGTGGTGGCAGGGCCCCGAAACTTCGGGACGACCTATTGACCGTGCGTACGGACAGTCATTAGCGTGGCGGCAACCCTACCAGAAAGCGCTTTCTGAAAGCGCCTTCTCCGGCACCGCAGGATCGCACAGCTCTCCACAACTGCCCCCGAAGTGCAGGGAGTTCACAGTGACCCAGAGCGCGTTGGCCAAAAGCCCCCCTGATGTGGCGGGAGTTGCCAGAAGGCCGGGACCGTCGGCGGGGGAGCGGCTCGGCCGGGCGGCCGAGCGGAGCTGGCGCCCCGTCGCCCTGCTGCTGGTCTGCTTCGCCGCCTGGTGGGTGATCTCGGCGGCCGAACTGGTCGAGCCGTATCTCGTACCGTCACCCGGCGCGACCCTCGATGTGCTGACCGGCAGGACGGACTATCTGTGGCAGCACAGCTGGGTCACCACGTACGAGACCCTGCTCGGTTTCGTGATCGCGGTCGTCGTCGGCGTGCTGGCGGCCGTCGTCATGGTGTACTCCGCGACCGTCGAGCGCACCCTCTATCCGATCCTGCTGTTCGCCCAGGTCGTACCCAAGATCGCCATCGCTCCGCTGTTCGTGGTCTGGCTGGGTTTCGGGATCACGCCGAAGATCCTCATCGCCGTCCTCATCGCCTTCTTCCCGGTGGTGATCTCGATGGTCACCGGCCTGAAGGCCGTCGATCCGGAGATGCTCCAGCTGTCGGCGACGATGGGCGCCAAGCCCTGGCAGACCTTCCTCAAGATCCGCTTCCCGGCCTCCCTCCCGCATCTCTTCTCGGGCCTCAAGGTCGCCGTCACGCTGGCCGTGACCGGTGCCGTCGTCGGCGAGTTCGTCGGCGCGAACGAGGGACTCGGCTATGTGATCCTCCAGGCCAACGGCAACCTCGACACCCCGATGCTCTTCGCGGGACTGCTCGTGATGTCCCTGATCGGCGTCGTCCTCTTCGTCGTCGTCGAGATCGCGGAGAAGCTCCTCCTGCCCTGGCACGCCAGCCGCCGGGACAGCTCAGCCACCACCTCGTACTGACCTCGTCGCGAGAAGGGCCAGCCCATGCATGCGCGCAGACTCCTGATCGGTGTCGTCCCCCTCGCCCTGGTGGCCACGGCCTGCGGTGGCAACGGCACATCGACCACCACCAGTGACTCCGGCCGGAAACTGGACAGGGTCACGCTGACGCTCAACTGGTATCCGTACGGCGAACACGCACCGTTCTACTACGGCGAGCAGCAGAAGATCTTCGAGAAGCACGGCATCGACCTGGACATCCGGGCGGGCCAGGGCTCGCAGAAGACCGTGCAGGCGACCGCCGCGGGCCAGACCGACTTCGGCTGGGCGGACACCCCCGCCCTGCTGGCGGGCGTGGACCAGGGAGTGAAGGTGAAGAGCCTCGGCGTCTTCCTCCAGACCACCCCCGCGTCGGTGCAGTCCTTCGACGCCAAGGGCATTCAGTCGCCCGCCGACCTGAAGGGGAGGACGATCGCCGGGACGGCCGGTGACGCGCTCTCCAAGACGTTCCCGATCTTCCTGAAGAAGAACAGCATCGGCGCGTCGGACGTCACGGTCCAGAACACCGACCCCGCGGGCAAGATCGCCGCCGTGATCTCGGGACGGACCGACGGGCTGCTGGGCTACGCCAGCGACCAGGGACCCACCATGCAGGACAAGGCCAAGAAGCCCGTCTCGTATCTGCGCTTCTCCGAGAACGGACTGAACTTCTACTCCAACGGTCTGCTCGCCGGACAGCGGATCCTCGCGTCCGAGCCCGATCTGGCCGGGCGCATGGTGCGGGCCGTCAGCGAGTCGTGGGCGGCGGCGGAGAAGGCACCCGGCCCGGCGGTCGCGGCGATGGACGGGGCCTCGGAACAACTGCCGCCGAAGACGGTCCTGGCGGACCAGTTCCGCACCACCCTCACCCTGCTCCACACGGAGGCGACGAAGGACAAGGCCCCCGGGGTCAACACCGAGGCGGACTGGCAGCAGACCATCGACGTGTTCGCCGAGGCGGGCATGGTCACCGAGCCCGGGGCGGTGTCGGAGTACTGGGACCAGAAGACGGCGCTGAAGGGATGACGATGCCGGACACGAACGCGACGCACTCGGCCGTGACCGACGTACTGTCGCCCGCCGCCGCGGTCTCCCTGACCGGCGTGGCGGTCCGTTTCCGCAGCAGGAAACGTGACGTCACGGCCCTGAGCGAGGTCTCGCTCGATGTGCGCCCCGGCGAGTTCGTCGCCATCGTCGGGCCCTCGGGATGCGGCAAGTCGACCCTGCTCAAGCTGGTCGCGGGACTGCTCAAGGCGTCCTCGGGGGAGGTACGGCTCGGTGCGGAGCGGGTCGAGGGGCCACGGCACGACATCGGTTATGTGTTCCAGCGCGCCGCCCTGCTGGAATGGAGATCGGCGCTGCGCAACATCCTGCTCCAGGCGGAGATCCGCAGAATGCCCGCGGCGCGGGCACGCGGGCGGGCCGACGAACTGATCCGGATGACGGGTCTGACGGGCTTCGAGGACGCCTATCCGCACGAGCTGTCGGGAGGGATGCAGCAACGGGTCGCCCTGTGCCGCGCGTTGCTGCACGAACCGCCGGTCCTGCTGATGGACGAGCCGTTCGGGGCGCTGGACGCCCTCACCCGGGAGCAGATGAACACCGAGCTCCACCGCATCTGGCGGGACACCGGCACCACGGTGCTGCTGGTCACCCACTCGATCTCGGAGGCCGTCTACCTGGCGGACCGCGTGGTGGTGATGAGCCCACGGCCGGGCACGATCCAGGAGATCATCGAGGTCGGGCTGCCCGCGGAGCGGGACTACGGCCGGACGCTGGGCCGCCCGGAGTTCCGCGAGGCCGCCGGGCACATCCGCGACCTCCTGGGCGCGGTCTCGGCCCACGACTGAGACACCGGGTACGGTCCGGCGCCGGGTGTCGCGAGGGACACGGTGGTCCGGCCCCGGGCGCCGCGAGACACCCGGGGCCGGACCGTGCTTCGTCCGCTCAGTACCGCAGCCGCGCCAGATACCGGTAACTGGCCAGCGCCGACGCGAACGGATCGGCCGGTGAGTCGTGCTCCACCAGCCACTGCCTCACCCCGCCCTGCCGTGCCGTGTCGAACATGGCGGGAAAGTCCAGCACTCCCGATCCGACATCGGCGAAGTCCCCGTTCGGCGCCATGTCCTTCACATGCAGCGCGGGGAAGCGCCGCGGATGGCGTACGAAGAGTTCGCCCGGGGCGGAGGCGCCGCCGTTGGCCGCCCAGTACAGATCCAGCTCGAAGCCGACCAGCTCGGGATCGGTCTCGGTGAGCAGGATGTCGTACAGGCTCACCCCGTCCACCACCTCGTGGTCGCTGCCGTGGTTGTGGTACAGCAGCTTCAGCCCGGACTCACGGGCGGCCAGCCCCGCCCTGTTGAACTCCTTCGCCACCTCCCGGTATCCCGCCGGAGAGTGCAGCGTGCCCGGCAGGCTGGGCACGACGATCCACTTCCCGCCGAGTGTGTGGATGTCCTCCAGCGCCTGCGGCAGCCCGGCCCCCCGCACGATGTCGTAGCCGACGTGTTCGAGCACGGCCCTGAGGCGGGTCCCGTCGAGCATGCGGCGGATGGCGGACGCGCTGTTGCCGTGCCGGCCGCTCACCCCGACCGTGGCGTAACCGATCTCCGCCAGCCGCTCCAGCGTGCCCCTGAAGTCCGTCGCCAGCGCCGTGCGCATGGTGTAGAGGTGCATGCCGATCCCGGACCGGGGGATGCGCCGGTGGTGTCCCGCTCCGACGGCGGCTGCCGGGAGGGTGCCGGGGACGGTGGCCGCGGCGACTCCCAGGGCGGTACCGAGGAACGCTCTGCGTGTGCTGTTCATGGCTTCTCCTCTCACCTCACGTCGATGCGAACGGAACCGGTGCTCGTATCCCCCTTGTCGTCGGTGACGGTCAGACGCGCGGTGTAGGCGCCCTTGCGGCCATAGGTGTGCTTCGCGCTCGCCCCCTCGGCCCCAGCAGGTGCGGCGTTGTCGCCGAAGTCCCAGTGGTACGAGGCGATTTCGCGCCCCGCCACCGGCACGACCGCACTGCTCAGCGCCACGGTCAGGGGTGCGGTGCCCGTTGCCGGGGCAGCCTTCACCGTGACGTTCGTGCCGGGCCTCTTCTCGACGCCCGGACCGTTGAAGTGCAGCCAGTCGACCGCGAACAGGTCGGCCTTCTCGCTGCTCCACTCCGGATTCGTGAACACCGCGTAGAGCTTGGTGGTGCCACCCGGGTCCTTCAGCGCCGTCGTGGGCGAGACGACGCTGCCCCAGCCGCCGGTGTTCGGGACGTTCACCGTGCCGAGCAGCCGGCCGGCCGGGGAGCCCGCCCGGAATTCGACGCTGCCACCGATGCCGCCGGAGGCCGCGCCGACCGTCACCGAGCCGATGCCCTTGAGGCTGACCGGATCGAGGGCGATCCAGTCCCCGTCCTCGATCTCGGTCAGCCGCTTTCCGCCGGAGGCGTCCGCCCGGCTGCCGACCACGACACCGTCGTGGGTGCCACCGGTCGCCGTGAAGTGCTCGGCCTCCCGGAACGTGGTGCGCAGCGTCAGCGAGGTGGAGCCGGTGAGCGCGGGGGCGCCCGGGGCGCCCTTGTCCTCGTACTGGGCGGTGATCCCGTAGTAGAGGTTCTGGCCCGGACCGTGGCTGTCCCCGGCATCCGTGACGATCTCGCCCGTGCAGCCGGTGTAGTTGTCGAGCGGATGCAGATGGGTGTCATGGCCGAGCTGGGACTGCACCACCACGCGCGAGCAGTCGATCGGACCGCTGCGCCCGTCCTCCTTGTCCTTCACCTTCACGGTGAACGGGACGGTGTCGCCGAAGCTGAACATCCCGCCTTTCGGGGGGTGCTGGATCGTCACCTCGGGCCGCGTGTTGCCGACGGTGATGTCCCGCACCGCCAGCCCCGTCAGCCCGCCGGGGCCGGTGACCGTCAGGCGCGCCGTGAACAGCCCCTTGGCCCGGTAGGTGTACGAGGGGTTCGCCTCCGTCGAGTCGGTGCTGCCGTTTCCGTCGAAGTCCCAGGCGTAGGAGACCGGCCGATCGTCCGGGAGGCCGGAACCCGCGCTGGAGAAGGCGACGGTGAGCGGTGCCGGGCCGTTGTCCCGGTCGGTGGAGACCTTGGCGTCGGGCAGCCGGCCGTCACCGACGTAGTCGATCCGGTAGATGCCCGCCCCCTCGTTGCTGCCGCCGCGTCCGGTGCCGCTGCCGAGCCCGAAGTCGATGACGTACAGCGCCCCGTCGGGACCGAAGTCCGCGTCGAAGGGCTGGTTCCACGCCATGTCCTCGAAGATGCCGTTGACCGACTGGAGATCACCGGCCCTGGCGGGTGCGAACCGGGGATCGGTGAACGTCTGGTCCTTCTGCTGGAACGAGAACGTCTTGAACCAGCGCCGTGTCAGTTCGTAGTTCAGCCACTTCCCCTCGAAGTACTCGGGGAACTTGGTGCGGTACGTGTTCGCCGGGTCGTAGTCGTAGACCGGACCGCTCATCGGGCCGCCGCCTCCGGTGCCCAGCTCCGGGAACTCGGGGGACGCGGAGTAGGCGTACCAGACCGTGGCCGGCTGGGCGGGCGGGAGTTCCCGCAGCCCCGTGTTGTTCGGCGAGTCGTTGACGAGCGCCGCGCAGTCGAACTTCGCGCCCGACTTCTTCGTCGTGAAGTCGTAGTCGTTGAAGGGGGTGTTGTCGCCCACGCAGTACGGCCAGCCGAAGTTGCCCGCCTCGGTGATACGGGTGTACTCGACGGTTCCCTCGGGTCCCCGGTCCGCCACCGCCGACCGGGCGTCCGGCCCGTAGTCCGCGACCATCAGCGCACCGCTCACCGGGTCCGTGGTGATCCGGAACGGATTGCGCATCCCCATCGCGTAGATCTCGGGCCGCGTCTTCCGCGTACCGGGCGCGAAGAGGTTGTCCTCGGGCACGGTGTAGGTGCCGTCGTCCTGCGGAGTGATCCGCAGGACCTTGCCGCGCAGGTCGTTCGTGTTGCCCGAGGTGCCCTGCGCGTCCCAGGCTCGCCGCCCCTCACCCTCGTCGATCGGGGTGAAGCCGTCCGAGGCGAAGGGATCGGTGTTGTCGCCCGTCGCCGCGTACAGGTTGCCGCTCTTGTCGAAGGCGAGCGAACCGGCCATATGGGAATTGGCCCGGCCCTCGCCCCGCAGGGTCGGGATCGTCAGCAGCCTCTTCTCCGACGCCGTGTCGACGGTGTTGCCGTTGACCGTGAACCGGGACAGGTTCAGCCGCTTCTCGCTCTTGTCGGAGTGCAGCAGATAGAGCCAGTTGTTCCGCGCGAAGTCCGGATCGAGGGCCAGACCGAGCAGCCCGTCGGACTGGCTGGTCATCTCCGGGGTGTACGCGAGGTCCAGCGCCGTGGACACCTTCATGGTCTGCTGGTCGATGACCTTCAGCTTCCCGGTGCGCTGGGCGAAGAACACCCGCCGGTCGGGAGCGACGGCCAGTTCGAACGGGTCGGCGAGATCTTCGGTGGCCAGCGCGGTGCGCTGGAACGAACCGGTCCGGGTGGCGGTGCAGTCACCCTGCTCGGCGCCCGCCGCCCACTGGATGCCGCCCAGCAGGTGCTTGACGAAGCCCTCCTCCTGGAACGCGGACGCGGCGTGCCCGCCCGCGGTGAACCAGGAACGGCCGCCGTCGTAGTTCTGGCACCAGGACCACGGATGGTCCACGCCCTCGTCCAGGCCGGTGATGCCGTCACGCACCTTGATCTGCGCGAGGGTGTGCACCTTGGAGGTCGGATTGGAGCGCCAGTTGTACCACTCCTCCGTACGCTCCCAGAGTTCGGGCAGATCCTTGGTGGAGGGGTGCGCGTGGTCCAGCACCTTCACCCTGCCGGTCTGCACGGCCGGGTGCTGGTCGAATATCGCGCCGACCAGCCCCTCGTACCAGTCCCAGTCCCGCTCGCTGGCGGACGCGGCATGCAGCCCCACCCAGCCGCCGCCCGCGCGGATGTACTTCTGCAGGGCGGCCCGTTCCGCGGCAGTCAGCAGATCGCCCTTCTCCGGTGTGGAGTTGGTGTTGTTGAAGACGACTGCCTGGAAGCGGGACAGATCGGTGTCGTTGAAGACAGCGGAATCGTCTGTCGCCTCCACCTCGAAGCCGTTCTCGGCGCCGAGCTTCTTGACCGCCGCGATTCCGGCGGGGATCGAGTCATGGGTGAAGTTGGTGACCTCGGAGTAGACGAGGACACGAAAAGGCGCTGCCTGCGCTCCGGGTGGTGTGGCCACCAGCAGAGCGACAATCAGCGCCAGGAGCGAGGTGAGAGCGATGAGCGGCGAGGGGAGGCCGCGTGGAACGCGATCACGCAAAGGCTGTCTGCCCGACGGGGCATGGCGTAACGGACGATGACTCATGGGCGCTCCCTGTGCGGTAGATGCCGGCTGCGGGGGTGTAGAAAGCGCTTTCTGGAGTACGCCGTTCAGCGTAGGTTCACCTCTTCCGCGGGGTCAATGGGTCTGCGGGGCTCGCTGTGACCGCGCGGTGACGGGCGCGGTCTGCGGAGGCTCGCTGGGACCGCGGGTGACGGGCGGGCGCCGCCCGGCGCGGAGGCCGGGCGGCGGATCGTGCCGGCCGGCCGAGGGGCCGGCCCGCCGGGTTTTGCGGGCCGGGGCTCAGGCCCGCAGGAATCCCGTGATCCGCTCGCGCAGCCCCCGGGGGTCCAGCCCGTGCGCCGTCATGTGCTCGTCCAACTGCCCGTACCGGCGCAGCTCCGCCCGGCCCACCCCCAGGCCGAGCACCCGGTGGGGCTGCTCCGCGAGCGCGTCGTTGGCCGCCGCCGTCGAGGTGCCCGCCAGATACGGCTCCACGATCACCACATCGGCGCCGGTGCCCGCGCCGACGGCACGCCGCAGCCCGGCCGCGTCGAAGGGGCGCACCGTCGTCGCGTACAGCACCGTCACATCCAGGTCCGCGACCGCCGCGAGGACGTTGTCCAGCATCGGCCCGACCGCGATCACCGTGCCGCCGCGTCCTTCGCGCGCCACGGTGAAGCCGGGCCCGCCAACGGGCCGCCCCTCCCGGTTCGACTGGAGCGAGAGCCGCACGTACACCCGGCCGTCACCCACGACCGCCTGCCGCAGCAGCGCCTCGGCCTCGTCGGGGTGGCCCGGCACCAGCACGGTCCAGTCGTCGAGCGTGTCCAGGAGCGCCACATCACCCGGGGACATATGGGTGAAACCTCCGGCCGGCCAGTCGTAGGAGGCTCCGGCGCTGACCAGGACCGCACCCACGCCCTGATGCCCGAGGTCCAGCTTGACCTGCTCGAACGGCCTCTCCACCAGGAAGCTCGCGAAGGTGTGGATGAGGGGCCGCATCCCGGTCAGCGCCATCCCGGCGCCCGCTCCGATCAGCAGCTGCTCCCGGATGCCCACGTTGATCACCCGGTCCGGATGGGCCCGCTGGGCGGCGTCGAAGCCGTCGCGGCTGATCTCGGCCAGTACGACGGCCAGCCGCGGGTCCTCGTCCAGGAGCTGTGAGGTGGTGGCGATGAAGCGGTCACGCATGGTGTCCATGGGGATGTTCCTCCGTTGTCGCTGGTCTTCGCGCCGGTCCGGGCGCAGCCGGACCGACGGCTCGTGCACGCGTCGCTCGTGGGATGTCAGGGCTTGGGTTCCACGCGGGCGACCACGGCCAGGGGCCGCCCCGGGTGCGGCGTGGTGAACGCCTCGTACAGCGCCTCGTGATCCCGCCCGTCCACGGTCACCGCCGACCATCCGGCGGCCTCGAACCGGGCGGTGATGCCACCGGGCAGCGCGTGGGTCGCGGAGGCGTTGTCGATCACCAGGGTGTGCAGCTGCTCCAGCCCGGCGGGACCGGCGTAGGCGATCGCCTCGTGGTTGCTGCCCTCGTCCAGCTCCGCGTCCCCGACCAGCACCCACACCCGCGGATCGGTGAGCCCCTGGGCCCGCAGCCCCAGCACGCTCCCCACGGCCAGCGGAAGCCCGTGGCCCAGCGACCCGCTGCCGATCTCCGCGCCCGGCACCAGCAGCCGGTCCGGGTGGTGCCCCAGCGGCGAGTCGTAGGACCCGAAGCCGGGCAGCAGTTCCTCGCCGAAGAATCCGCGCGCCGCGAGAACGGCGTAGTACGCCATCGGCCCGTGCCCCTTGGAGAGCAGGAAGCGGTCCCGCCCCGGGGCGTCGACGGTGTCGGGCGCGACCCGCAGCACCCGGTCGTACAGCACCCACAGGGCATCGAGCGTGGAATGGGCGGCGGGGCCGTGCTTCTCGTCGCCCGTCATCAGGCTGATCAGACGGTTCAGGTCGCGGTATCCGCGGACCGGTGCGGCAGTCGTGTGCGTCATACCCCTCAGTGTTCAACCTCGACCAAGGTTGAGGTCAAGCGTAAAGGGGTTCGTGACCACCCGCTCAAGTGCGGTATTGTTCTCATGCGCGTTCGGCCAGGGGAAAAGCCCAGGTCAAGCGGGCAACGGGACGTGGCGCAGCTTGGTAGCGCACTTGACTGGGGGTCAAGGGGTCGCAGGTTCAAATCCTGTCGTCCCGACTGGAGACAGTCGCAGATCAAGGGCCGGTTTCGGAGCAATCCGAAACCGGCCCTTGACCATTTTTGGGGACCAGTTGGGGACCAGCGAGGATCCGGCGTCCTTGACCGGGTCAGCGGGTCATGACGATGGGGCTCGGCAGTGAGCGTGGTGCGCGCAGCGCGCTGAAGTGGGCCGAGAGCGCCGCCCCGGCTGCGGTGATCTTGTGGACATCCGGGTGAAGGTAGCGCTGGGTGGTGGTCAGTGAACCGTGGCCGGCGATTCTGCGGAGGACGTGTACTTGGACCCCGGCGTCGGCGAACCAGGTCAGTCCGGTGTGCCGGAGGTCGTGGCGGCGCAGATGCTCGTAGCCGAGCTTGGTGACCACGTCGTCCCAGTGTGTGGCGTCGCGCAGGACGGCGGTGGAGATGCGTCCGCCTCGTGGGCCCGTGAACAGGCGGGCGTCGGGATTGGGGCCTGCGGACAGGATGCGCTGGGCGACGAGGGGGCGGATCTCCTCGACGATGGGAACCTTGCGGACCCGCTTGCCCTTGGTGCCCTTGTCGGTCAGTCCGCCGGGCGCGGGTGTGGTCTGACGCCGCACGGTCCAGATCCACTGGGTGGTGTCGATGTCTCCGACGCGGCAGCCTGAGATCTCGCCGATCCGTGCGGCGGTGCACGCGGCGAAGATGACCACGTCTCCCCAGCCGCGGTACTCGTCGTGGGAGGCGGCCACGAGTGCGTCGGCCAGTGCGACGAGTGTTTCCCAGTCGGGCAGGGCGAGCGCGCGTGGGTCGAGCAGTTCGTCCTCGGCCTGCTTGTAGAGCTTCTGCCAGCCGGTCACCCGGGCGGGGTTCACCTTGATGATGCCGTCGCGGACTGCCTGCTCCATGACGCGGACCAGGACGGCGATGGTGTTCTTGACCGTTGAGCGGCTGAGCTCGTCGGCGATCCAGTTCTGCACGGTGCGGTCGACAGCGCCGTTGGTGATCATCCGGACCGCGACGTGGCCCAGGGCGGGCACGACACGCATCCGCCAGCCTGACAGGTAGGGGTCGAGTGTTTTCAACTCCAGGCCGCGCAGGGCGAGGTCCATGTTCGCGTTGCCGTATTCGGCGAGCTTCATGGTGGCGAGCGACGGGGACAGTCCTGCCTCAGCCGCTTCGATGATGGACTGGAGCCACTCCTGCGCTTTATCCTCGTCCGCCTTCCCCTCCGACAGGGACAGACGCCGCTTCGTAGCCGGATCGAACCAGCGGACTCGCGCGCGGTACGGGTTGGGGCGATCAGGCCGGTACTCGATGTCGGTGGTGAGTCGGACACCGACCGGTACAACGGCTTTATCGGCCATCAGGCTTCTCGAGGCGGGACGGTCCGGACGCTGTGCAGCCATTCCTCAACGTCGAGCGTGCTGTACATGATGACGCGTTTCGAAACGGCGACAAACGGCGGGCCCTGGGGAGGTCGAGCGGTGCGCCAACGGCGCAGGGTCGAGGAATCTACACGCAGGCAGGCGGCGAGGTCGCTCGTCGAATACCAGGCATTGGCCAGGAGAGACGACCGGCTGTCATCTCGGACGAATGGGGCATCGCCCTCATTCTTCATGTGCGTTTGACGGTCTGTGTAGTCTGCTATCGGTTCGGTGGGCAAGGGTGGTGGATCTCCGGGGGTATGGAGCACCAAAGGGATACCGAAGAAGGCGTTCGGCGACAAGCGACGCGTCCCGCAGGTGGAGAACCGTGGGGTTCTGCATGCACAGAAGCGGTGAGTCCCTTCTGATGGAACTGATCCGCAGTGGTGCTCTGGGCAAACGGTGGACAACAATCGTCTGCAGAAGCGCCGGTTTGGCTAACCGGCGATGTTCGGCTATGTTGCCCTCGTTTGCGACGCGGTGAGTATCACGTACTGTGCCGATCAATGTTTCTCGATGACCCACCATGTCGAGTGCGTCGCGATCCTTGAGCCCGCCGCAAAGGGCGTCTGACCTGCGGTTTCGCCGAGTGTGCGTTATGTGCGCTGTGGGCGTTACGGGCGATATCTTGACGCATATTCGACGCACGTGACGCACGTCTGACGCACGTTTGACGCACGTCCTGATGAGGCGTCACGTGGTCATTCCTGCAGGTGGCGGTGTGTCGAGTGCGGCTTGAGAGGCTCCCTCTTTACCGCCTCTTGGTGAAACGGTGCTCGATATCGCCTGATTTAAGGCTCAGTAGGAACGGGGTCCGTAAGGGCTCCAGTGGCCGAGGAAAGGCTTGAGGTCGTCGCCGCTGGGCTTGGGTGGGGTGGGCAGCTTCGGCGCTGCGGCGGACTCGGTGAGGTGCTGGAGCCGGGCGTCCGTGAAGGCGAGCCACGCCTCGATCTCTGTTCTTTCCTGTCCGGGTGGCAGCGATGTGGCGTGGTCGCGTACTGCTGTGACGTATTCGGTCAGGCGCTTGGACTGGTGCCAGGCGTCTGCTTGTTCTTCGAGGTGCGTAACGCGATAGGCGTAGGCGTATGCGGTGCGCGCTTCCTCCATGGCGCTTTCCCAGCGCCTCTGCTGGGCTTCCCTGGCCTGCTGGTCTGCAAGGCGTTTGTGTTCTGCGGCTTTGCCGCGGAGGTCGACTTCTTGTGCGATTTCGGCGAGTTGGTCTTCTAGTGGCCTCTCGGGGACATCGGCCCATTCGCTCGCACGGTGCGGGCTGCCGCCGCGGAGGATGAAGCGCAGGCGGTTTGAGGGGGTGTAGTCGAAGCGGGCGATGCGCATCCATGAGTGCTTCTTGGCGTCGGCGAGTTCCTTGTCTGTGGGGATGTGTTCGCTGCGGTCCTGTTCTTGAAGGACGAGGAATCCGACGCTTTCGCCTTGGGCGGTGATGGTGAAGTGTGGTGGTGCGCTGCGGCGACGGTGGGGTGGGGGAGCGCCTTGCGTGGTTCCGAGTGCTGTCTTATGGCCTTGTGATTCGGTGGCGATGATGAGGGCCTGGATGATGCGCAGGGCTCGGCCTTGGATGGATTTGGTGAGCCCCATGGGCTGTGGCCGTTGTTGGAGGGCGGCCACGAGGGAGTGGGGTTTGGTGAGTCTGGCCGGAACGGGGAGCGGGGTGAGTTCGGCGAGGCGCCAGGCGGGGATGTCGACGAGTTTGATTTCGTAGCCGCGGTGGGTGCGGTATGCGTAGAGCTCTTGTGTGCGCGGGATCTTGCCGGACTTGCGGGCGGTGTTCACCCGTGATGTCCAATTCACTGCGTGTGGGCCGGGTTCGATGGGCTTGATGAGGCAGCCGTCGTTCGCGGCCAGTTCTTCGAGGAGTTGGTCTGTGTAGTTCGTACGGGCCCTGGGTGCGGTCTTGGGGCGTGGTGCCGGTTTGCGGCTGGGCTGCGCGGGTGGTGCAGCGTTCTGCTCGACGGGGCAGATGCCGCGGTCGGTGAGATGCTGCCGCCCTCTGTCGGTGAGGTTGGCGCTCCAATGTCCTCGGCGTTTGGTGATTTTGATGAGTCCGCGACTCTGTAGTGCCTGAGCGCTGACCTTGAATGTGCTGTCCGGCCAGACTCCGTCGGGACATCCCTGGCCCACCCAATCGAGCACGGTCTGCTGCCGCTCGTTGAGGGTCTGGTGCATGTGGACCTCTCGCGGTTCCCGGGTGTGTTGCCCCGGAGACGATGCCCGTAACTTCCGCGGTAATTCGGAGCTTTGTGAGAGGACGTTCGTTCGGATGAGACGTGTTGCGTGGCCCGCGCATCGGAGTGCAGCAGGCTACGGAAGCGCGCTCGCCCTCGCTGACCCGCCCGTCCCGCAACAGGGCCCGGTTATCCTTCGGGTTGCCCGGGGCGCGCAGGTGGGTGTAGGCGATGCCGGCCTCATCGACGGCGCGTGTGAGGTGGGTCTTGGTAAGCCCAGCTTGCGGCTGATGGGCGTCGGGCGGACGTCGGCGACCATGCTGATCTGGGCAGAGAGCAGGGCGGCAACGAATGACGCGATATCCCGCTCCTCGTACCCAGCGGACCACAGCCCGCGGCCTGCTGCCTCGGCCTGGCGGAACAGGTCGTCGAGTGAAACGTGAGTACGTCGGCAACACCACCCAACACCTGTCGCAACCTCCAGCGCAACAGGGGGCCGTATGAGGTGAGGCGGCGGCCGGGCCGACTCGTCACCGTGTCGCCTTGCGATTGGTGCCCACGATCTGGAGTTGGTCGCCGGTTGCGCGCACTACCAGGCCAGTGCGAGACGCAGTTCGCGTCCGTCTTTCGACACGGCATGGTCGGACCCGTGGTCGGGGCTATGGTCTGGCGTGGAGAGCTCTTGGGCGGGCCCAGACCTTCGCCCGGGCCGGATCAGACAGCCGGATTATGGGCTGCCCCGGTGCGGGGCGTGGGAACTGCGGCCGGCTGGCGCAGTTGGTCGGGAAGAAGATCGCCGTGGCGGTGACGGAGGTAGGCGAGGGCCTGTTCGAGGGAGGGGTTGTGGTCGATGCCCTTGGTGACCTTGCCCGCCGTGCCGGTGTACTGCCGCGCCACGCACGCCGAAGCGCCCCGTCCTTGAGGAACCCCGTGTCGTCGAAAATGAGCGCGGACGGCCGGATCGCCGTTTCCATTCTCCAGGCCACCCTGGCCCGCACATGCGCCGGATCCCAGGGACTGGTGGTCACGAAATTGGCCAGCGCCTGCCGATTCCCGTCCTCGCCCAGCCGGGCCGCCATCGGCTCGACCGACTTGCGCCGCCCGTCGGTCAGCAGCCCCCGCAGATAGACCTGCCCCCACCGACGCTGATCCTTCCGCGCGAACGGCTCGAACACCTCCGCCGCGAACGCCTCCAACTCACCACGCACCGCCACAATCTCGTCCGGAGTCACACACCCTCAACGCCACACCGAACCCGATAGACACGCACCACCACAACCGACCTGACCAAGCACTAGGGAGTGTGTTGAAAGTGGATCAAGCAGTCGCCGACTCGGCGAATCAGGGGCAGCACGTACCCTCAAAGCCCTGATCATTTGCGCTTGGAGGAGTCGTATGAGCTTGGATCTGGTGCCCGTCGACCGCGAGCCGGCCGCCGGGGCTGTCCTGCTGACCGGCATCCCCGGGAGTGGGAAGTCGACGGTGGCCGCTGCGCTGGCCGGCCGGTTCCGGATGTCGGCCCATATCGAGGTGGACGCACTTCAGCAGATGATCGTCAGCGGTGGGCAATGGCCCTCGCCGACCGCGAACGCGGAAGCCGACCGGCAGATTTTCCTGCGGGCCCGCAACGCGTGCCTTCTGGCGGACAGTTTCGTGCGGGCCGGTTTCATCCCGGTGCTCGATGATGTCGTGGTCCGTCGTTCCCACCTTGACTTCTACCGCACGACGCTGGCGGCCGTGCCACTCCACATCGTCGTCCTGGCTCCCGGCCCGGCGGAGGCATGGCGGCGCAACCAGGCTCGGGAGAAGGCCCTGGCCACGGACTGGTCGCCACTGGATGGGGCGATGCGCTCCGAGCTCGGGCAGCAGGGAACCTGGATCGACAACGCTGCGCAGACGGTTGAAGGGACAGTCGAAACGATCCTGACTGCGACCAGTCTGGCCTCCAGTTCTGAAGTCGATCAGCCTCTGCGATGATCGCCAGGTGGCGCGTGGAGATCTGACGGATACCCAGTGGGACCGGCTGGCGCCGTTGCTGCCCGGGGGCAAGAAGCCGGGACGTCCACCGATATGGACAAGACGGCAGCTGATCGACGGCATACGGTTTCGGACCCGCACTGGCGTCCCATGGCGAGATGTCCCGGAGAGGTACGGCCCCTGGGGCCGGGTGTACGACTTGTTCCGCCGCTGGCAGCGGGACGGGACCTGGCAGAGCATCCTTGTCGAACTGCAGGCCCAGTCGGACGCCAAGGAACTCATAACCTGGGACATCAACGTCGACTCCACCGTGTGCCGGGCCCACCAGCACGCCGCCGGGGCGCGGAAAAGGGGGATCTACAAAAGGAGCCGCCCGGCGGTGTCGGCACGGCGGAGCCGGACGACCACGGCCTTGGACGCTCGCGCGGCGGTCTGACGACCAAGCTGCATCTGGCCGTCGAGCAGGGCCAGAAGCCGATGTCGATCGTGATCACTGCCGGACAGCGAGGGGACTCTCCGCAGTTCGAACCCGTCCTGGAGAAGATCCGCGTCTCCCGTCCCGGTCCGGGCAGGCCACGCACCCGTCCGAATCGGGTCCGCGCCGACAAGGCGTACGCCTCCCGAAAGAACCGCGCCTACCTGCGCAGGCGCGGTATCCGCTGCACGATTCCAGACAAGGCGGACCAGGCCCGGAACCGCAAGAACCTCGGCTCGCACGGTGGACGGCCGCCGAAGTTCGACAAGATCGACTACCGCGAACGCCACGCGGTTGAGTGCGGCATCAATCGCCTCAAGCGAAACCGGGCCGTGGCCACGAGGTACGACAAGCTTGCGGTCCGATACGAAGCGACCGTCCTCATCGCAGTCATCAATGAGTGGCTGTGACCAGCACATTCGATACACGCCCTAATAGGCCGTGTCCGTAATCGATTGCTCGTTGCTCCGTTTGTGGTGCGACGATATGAACTGACGGATGAGTCCTGGGCGTTGATCGCTCCGTTGCTGGCGCCGGGGCGCATGGGCAGACCCGTGCGGGACCGGCGCCAGGTCGTGAACGGGATCGTGTGGAAGTTCCACACCGGTGTCGCCTGGCGGGATGTACTCGGGCGCTAGGGTCCGTGGGTCACGTTGCACACGCGTTTTCGCCGGTGGGCGGCGGACGGGACGTTCGACCGGATGCTGCGGGCCGCTCAGGCGAAGGCGGACACGGTGGTCGACATTGAGTGGCGCACTCCGCGTGGATCACGCGGGCCGGGGACGTCAGCCAGGCGCTCCAGCAGTCCGGGCATTTCTGCCGAGGCGGGCGCGCGGAGTTGGTCAAGAGCGGCAGGGATCGGGGATGCTGCGTCGGCAGGCACGGTCTTCCACCGGGATCACGGGGCGTCGAGAACCCCATGACCTTGGAAGCCGTGCCTGCTTCGCTTGCCACCCCGCCACGTTTCTGACTTCTCGTCGCGAACCGGACGTCGTTCGACTACGCCGAAGCCGTGACTCCGAGGGGCCCGGACCCATGAGGCCCGGGCTCGTCGGCTGTGACCTCAGCCCTTCGTGGTCAGTTCCTCCGAGACGAAGTCGGTGAGGTCGGCCAGGCTCTGACCGCTGAGTATTTTGGCCAGCGGAAGGATCACACCGAACTCACGTTGGATTTCGCTGCGTACTTCCGTCGCCATGAGGGAGTCCATTCCCATCCGGTTCAGCGGCTTGCGCACACTCAATCGGTCGGCGGGAAGTGCCAGTACCTTTGCGACCCGTTTCACCAGGAAGCTCTGTACATCACTGCTTCTCTCTGCGGAAGCTGTCTCAGCCGCCGCTGTCTCCCCAACCATCGATGCAGGATCCGGTACGGATGGAGTCGAGGGTTCGGCGGGGACGGATTCCGTGCGCGCCCCGTTCTGCGAGGAAACGAAGTCGGTGAGGTCGGCCAGGCTCTGACCGCTGAGTATTTTGGCCAGCGGTAGGATCACGCCGAATTCGCGTTGGATTTCGCTGCGTACTTCCGTCGCCATGAGGGAGTCCATTCCCATCCGGTTCAGCGGCTTGCGCACACTCAATCGGTCGGCGGGAAGTGCCAGTACCTTTGCGACCCGATTCACCAGGAAGTTCTGTATATCAGTGCTCCTGCGTGTGGAGGGCGCCGGAGCCGCGACTGGCTCCACGACCACCGGTGCAGACTTCGACTCCGGTACCTGGGTGGATTCCGACGCGGAGTGGAACATTTCGCTCAGCAGCGGGTCGCGTGCGGCGTCGGGGTATGCGGCGCGCCAGCGGACCCAGTCCGCAGGGAGGACGGTGACCTGGGTGACCGAGGCGTCGAGGAGATGCTGGAGCAGGGCGATGCCTTCCTCCGGCGTGAAACTCTGCATGCCCTGCGGCGTCAGTACCCGGCCGTGCTGCTCCGCATACCGGGCCACCATGCCGACGGACGCCCAGAAGCCCCAGTTCACCGAGAGTGCCGGCAGCCCCTGCGACCGGCGCAGGTGCGCC
The DNA here is from genome assembly GCF_035917275.1 of Streptomyces sp. NBC_01237. Lineage (NCBI taxonomy): Bacteria > Bacillati > Actinomycetota > Actinomycetes > Kitasatosporales > Streptomycetaceae > Streptomyces > Streptomyces sp. NBC_01237. The sequence goes on from NZ_CP108508.1 coordinate 7,819,778, forward strand.
ATGGCGTCCAGGGACGCGTTGGCGGCCGCGTACGCGCTCAGGCGCGGCGAGCCGAGGATTGCCGAAGCGGAGGAGAACAACACGAAGAAGTCGAGCTGCTCGCGCTCCAGCAGCCGGTGCAGCGTCCACGCTCCGAGGGCCTTCGGCCGGACCATGGCCTCGAACTGCTCGATGCCCAGCTCGGCTGCGGAGACCAGGTCGAGCACCCCGGCGGCGTGGATCACGCCCTTCACCGGCGGCCGGCCGCCGCCCGTGTGCTCCTGCAGCAGACCGCGCATCGCCGTTTCGTCGGCCACGTCCACCGCGTGGTAGGTGACCTGCGCGCCGGTGCGGTTCAGGCGGTCAAGTGCCACGGCCCGATCGCCCAGAGGGCTGCGGCCGAGCAGCATCACATGCCCCGCCCCGCATCCGACCAGCCATTCGGCCAGCTTCAGGCCGATGCCGCCGAGCCCGCCCGTGACCAGATACGTGCCGTCGGCCGAGAGCCGCTGACCACCGCCGGCCGGCGCGACGGACCGGGACGGCTCCGGCGCCTCGTCGAAACGCACCAGAATCTTGCCGACGTGCCTCGCCCGGGCCATCTGCCGGAACGCCGACTCCACGTCCCCGACGTCGTACACCTCGTACGGCAGCGGTTCGAGCACCCGCCCGTCGACGAGTTCGAAGATGCGCTCCAGCAGCGCCCCCGCCTTCTCGGGACGGTTGCGGAAGAGATCGATGACGTCCACCGAGAAGAACGAGAGGTTCTTCGAGAAGGGCAGCAGACCGATGGCACTGTTCTCCAGCAGGTCCTTCTTGCTCAGCTCCACATACCTGCCGTACGGCGCGAGCAGGGACAGATTCTGCTCGATCGCCTCGCCCGCGAGGGAGTTGAGGACCACGTGCACGCCCTTCCCGCGTGTCGCGGCCAAGACCGACTCGGCGAAGTCCCCGGAGCGGGAATCGGCGACGTGCTTGACGCCCATGGCCCTCAGCAGCGCCCGCTTGTGCGGACTGCCGGCAGTCGCGTAGACCTCCGCTCCCCGCCAGCGGGCGATCTGCAGCGCGGCCAGTCCCACGCCGCCGGTCGCCGCATGGATCAGGACCCGCTCGCCGGGAGCGAGGGCAGCCAGCTCGCACAGGCCGTAGTACGCCGTGAGGTAGGCGGCCGGCAGGGTGAGCGCCTCCTCCGCCAGCAACCGTGCCGGAACCGGAGCCACCAGGTGGGCGTCGGCGACCACGTGGCTGGCGAGCGCCCCCTCGGCGACGGCGACCACCTCGTCACCGACGCGCAGGCCGGCGACACCGTCACCGAGCGTAGTGACGACGCCCGCACACTCCCAGCCGAGCTTGGCGCCCCGTGGCGCGCCCGGGTAACGGCCCAGAGCGGTCAGGACGTCGCGGTAGTTCAGTGCCGCATGGCGCACGCGGATCTCGACCTCGCCCGGGCCGGGCCGGCGGTGTTTGGCGGGCAGCGGCCCGAGCCGGTCGAGGAGGCCGACCTCAGGGGTGTTGACCTCGAAGCGGCCCTGGCCGGCGGCCTGCGACCCGGGCGCCGGACCCGTGCCTGAGTGATCCGCGGCGGGCACATGGCGGCGCGTCAGACGTGCCACGTATCGCTTCCCGGCGCGGTAGGCGATCTGGTTCTCCGTCCCGTCCGACAGCAACTCGGCTGCGAGCTGCTCGGCGGCACGGGCGCCTCCGCCCGCGGGCAGGTCGACCAGGGCGCCACGCCACTGGCCGTACTCCTGGATCAGTGAACGGCCGAATCCCCACAGCATGGCCTGGCCGACCGAGACCAGGCCCTCGTGCCCCGGCAGTTGCTGGGCGCCGCCGGTGACCAGCCAGACGCGGGTGTCGGGCCACGCCGTCGCGTCCAGGGCGTGGAACAGCCGCAGCACACTGTGGCAGCCGAGCCGCTCGGCCAGCGCCACCGAAGCGGCAGGGTCCGCGTCGGCGGAACGCGGGTCCGAGGTGTCGCACGACCACAGGTGAACGATGCCCTCGCACACCAGGTCGCCGGTCTCCCGCCGGACGTCGTCCAGCAGCGCTCGGTAGTCATCGGCCGCCACGGGGTCGATGTCGTACCGGTCGGCGTCACGCTTCGCGTACCCGGCGCCCGGCGCGACGACGATGCACCGCCCGCCCAGGCGGGCGGTGAGCGCTTCGGCGGTACCGCCGGAATCGGCGAACACCAGCCAGAACCCGGTGTCCGGGCGGCCGGCGACGGCGGGCACGGCCGGCCGCCACATCACCTCGTGCACCCACCCGGACGCGTCTCGCGCAGGCTCCTGCGGTATGAGGTACCGCAGCCGCAGGCCCTGGAACTCGGCGAGCAGCGTGCCGTCCTCGTCCCGGATCTCGACATCGCCCACCAGGGCGTCAGAGCGGATCTCGGTACGCACCGCGTGACTCCAGAGCGTGCCCCGCGGAGTGCCGTGGAGGCGCACCCGGTCGATCCCGCCCAGGACGAATGCGTCGTGCTCGCTCCCCGGGGCGGACTCCTCCACCACCGCGGCCAAAGTGTGCCCGCAGGCGTCGAGGAGGGCGGGGTGGAAGAGATGGTGCGCCACACCGTCGCGGATCGACGCCGGGATCTCGACACGGGCGAGAGCCTCGCCGTCCCGGGTCCACAGCCGCTCGATGCCCTGGAAGGCCCCCAGCCACTGATTGCCCTTCGCCGCGAACCGGCGGTAGAACTCCTGCCCCTCGGCCGTCCGGCCGCGCCGCTGAACGGCTTCCCGCGACTCGCCGGGACCACGGGGTGCGGCCGGCTCGGACGGGTCGACGCGCCCGGTGACATTGCGCCGAGGCTCGTCGTCGGCGTACCGGGTGCTGATCTCGAAGGTCCAGGTGCCGTCGGACTTCCGGTCCAGGGAGACACGCAGGACCGGCGGCTCCTCGGCGGGGTTGACGAAGATGCCCTCGTGGTACGTGATGTCGCGGAGCGCGGGCGGCGCCCCGAAGGCGACCGCACCGGCAGCGGACACCAGCTCGACGGAGGCCGTACCGGGCAGGATCACCACACCCTGCACCTGATGGTCCCGCAGGTAAGCGTTGCGCCCGAGGTCGAGGGCCCCCTCCCAGACATGGTCGACGCCCTGGACGGGAGCGCCCAGCAACGGGTGACCGTCGCCCGCCGCCCCGGAAGACACCGTGCGGCGGGTGACCGGCCCGCCGCCCTCCGGCGCCTCGGGGAACCAGTATGTCTGCCGCTGCCACGCGGGCCCGGGCAGCCGGACATACCGCGCCTCCGGCTCGAAGGGCCTGGCCAGGTCCACCGGATGCCCACTGAGATGGAGCGCGCCGAACGAGTCCAGCAGAGCCGGTACTTCGGGCTCGCCGCGCCGGGTGGAGCCGACCGCGAGGCTCCCGCCGTCCGACCGGTCGATGTACTCGCTCATCGCCGGGGTGAGGATCGGGTGCGGGCTGATCTCGACGAAGAGGGTGCGGCCGCCCTCCAGGAGCCGCTCGATGACCGGCCCGAAATGCACCGGCTCGCGCAGGTTGCGGGCCCAGTAGTCGGCGTCGAGACCGCTGCCGTCCACGGGCTCCGTCAGGACCGTGGAATACATCGGCACGCTTCCGGCCCGCGGGCTCAGCGTCCGCAGCCCGTCGAGCAGGGGCTGCCGTATCGGCTCCACCTGCGGGCCGTGCGAGGCGAAGTCGACCCGCACCAGACGGCAGAACACACCGCGCTGCTGGAGCGAGGCCAGCAGGCCCCGCATCGCGTCCCCGTCACCGGACAGGATCGTCGACCGGGGGCCGTTGATCGCGGCCACCGAAATAGTGTCGGCGTACGGCTCCAGCTCGCGACGGGCCTCCTCGGCACTCAGCTCCACAGAGGCCATGGCGCCACGGCCGGACACCTCCTTCGCCAGGGCGCTGCGGCGGCAGATGACGGCGGCGGCGTCGGCGACGCTCAGCGCTCCCGACACACACGCGGCGGCGGCCTCACCCATGCTGTGGCCCACGACGTAGTCGGGCTCGACGCCCCACGCCCGCCAGACCGCGGCCAGGGCGACCTCCATCGCCCACAGCGTCGGCTGAATGACGTCGACGCCGTCGAGCGCCGAACCCTCGGTCAGCCGCTCGATCACGGACCAGCCCGCCTCGGCACGGATCGCCGCGTCGCACTCCTCCATCGCCCGCCTGAACTCCGGCTGTGTACACAGCAGTTCACGCCCCATGCCGACCCACTGGGAGCCTTGGCCGGGAAACACGAATACCACCTGCGCGGGCGACTCGTACACATCGTCGGCCGACCGCAGCAGCGGCGTGGACGCGCCGTCGAGGAACGAGCCCAGCTTCCCGGCGATCTCCTTGTGGGACGTGCCGACCACGGTCAGACGGCTCTCCCGGTGCTCACGCCGGGTGGCCGCACTGAAGCCGATGTCCCGCAAGGACAGGTCGCCGCCCGACCCGCCCGTGGTGAGGTAGTGCAGATAGCCGGCCGCCGTCTCCCGCAGTGTCTCCGGCGTGTGCGAGGACAGAGCGAGCAGCCGCGGCCGCTCCTCGACCTCGGTCTCGGGGACCGGCTCGGGCCGGTAGGCACCCAGGACCACATGGGCGTTGGTGCCGGAGATACCGAACGAGCTGACGCCCGCGAGGCCCGGCCGCTCGTTCTGCGGCCACGGCCGCAGCTCCTGGGGCACCTCCAGCGGAACGTTCGACCAGTCGACCGCGGGCGTGAGCTCCGCACTGTGCAGACTGGCCGGGATCACCCCCTTCTCCAGGCACAGCACCGCCTTGATCAGACCGGCGATGCCGGCGGCACCCTCACAGTGGCCGATGTTCGTCTTCACCGAACCCACGACCAGCGGCCGGCCTGCCGGACGCCCCTCACCGAGCACCGCGGTCAGCGCGCCCAGTTCGACCGGGTCACCGACCTTGGTGCCCGTCCCATGGGCCTCCACGTAGTCGACCTGAGCGGGGTCCACCCCGGCGTCGGCGTAGGCCGCCCGCAGCGTCTGCTCCTGGCCCGACCGGGCCGGCGCGATCATCGCGCCGCCGTTGCGGCCGTCGTTGAGGGTCGCCGAACCGTGGATGACCGCACGGATGGCGTCGCCGTCCGCGATCGCATCGTCCAGGAGCTTCAGGACGACGACGCCGATGCCCTCACTGCGCACAAAACCGTCCGCGGTGGCGGAGGCGAACTTGCACCTGCCGTCGGGTGACAGCATCTTCCCGTCGGAGAAGGTGATGCTCTCCTCGGGGACCAGGACGAGGTTGGCCCCACCGACCAGCGCCGTGGACGACTCGCCGTTGCGCAGGCTCTGACAGGCCAGATGCACGGCCGTCAGGGACGAGGAGCACGCGGTGTCGACGGTGAAGCTCGGGCCCTTGAGGTCGAAGGCGTAGGACAACCGTCCCGACAGGACACTGGGGGCGGTGCCGGGGTTCGCGTACAGGTTCAGGACGCCGGCCCGGCTCATCGTGTCCCAGTAGTTGCGCCCCATCGAGCCGATGAACACACCGGTGCTGCCGGCCGCCAGCTGTGCGCGAGTGAGGCCCGCGTCCTCCGTGGCCGCCGCGGCGGTCTCCAGGAGCAGCCGCTGCTGCGGGTCCATGTGCTGGGCCTCGCGCGGCGCGATGCCGAAGAAATCGGCGTCGAACGCGTCGATGCCGTCGAGGAACCCGCCGTACCGGCTGATGAGCTTGCCGGGCGTGCCGGGGCGCGGGTCGTACACCTCGTCGATGTCGAACCGGCTCGGCGGCACCTCCACGATGCTGTCGTGGCCGGCGGACAGCCGCTCCCAGAACTCCGCGAGGCCGTCCGCCCCCGGGAACTTGCAGGCCATGCCGATGACGGCGATGGCAGGTCCGCCGACTTTTGGCGTCCCGGATTCGGCCTGCTTGGTTCTGGCCGTCGTCTTCGTTCTCGTCCTCGTGGTTCCCGCGGTCCCTGTGGTCTTCGTGGTCGTCCTCGGACTCGTCCTGGTGGTCCTCGTGGTCGCGGAGCGACCCGCCCCGTTTTTCTCCAGGGCGGCGCCCTTGCTGTCCTGGCGCTTGCGGCCGGTCATGCTGTGTTTCCTCTCGCTCTTCAGATCGCCCATGACGCGGTGGCACCGATGGTCAGCACAGCGCTGCTGACCACGAATCCCGGTGCCGCACCCGCCAGCAGGACGTGATCCCCCGGTTGCAGCTGACCTGTCGTCACCAGGTGGTCGAGCGCGACGACGTGGTCGCTCGCCCCCAAGTGACCGACCGTCCGGCCGAAGTCCCAGCTCGACTTGTCCTCGGGCAGGCCCAGCGGCTCCAGGAAGTACTGCTCGACCAGGTACTGGCCCTGGTTGACGTAGATGGCCTTGGCGATGTCGTCGACGCCGATTCCGGCCTCGTCCAGGGAGCGCCGGGCCACCTCTCCCTGCCACTTCGCGATGGTCTCGTTGACCTCGGCGAGTGAGGTGCCCGTACGGCCGAAGTGCCGCGCCCGCTCGACCATGTCGACGGTCTCCCGGGCCTGCCCGCCGAACAGCGGCTCGGCCCCGCGGTGCAGCGCCTCCAGTTCCGGAATCAGCACATGGTTGATCGAGCGCACTTGCGCGAATCCGCTGGCGGTGTCCAGCAGCAGGGCACTTCCGGCGTCACCGACCACGGTGCCCGGGCCGTAGCCGCGCCACCGGTCGAACCTCGCCGCTCCGGCGTTGTCGGAGGTCGTCAGCAGCGCGGTGGTGCGCGAGGAATCGAGGGCGAGCTGGCCGGCGGCCAGCTCCAGGGCGGCCAGCATGCCGTTGCAGCCCTGCCGCACCTCGAAGACGGGGATGTGGCCGGTGCCGAGCTCACGCGCTATGTAGCCGCCCGGGTACCACATCTCCGGGCCCGGCTGCAGCACGCAGGAGTGCACCAGGAGGTCGATGGCCGCGGGGTCCTGGGCCGCGCGTTCGACGGCCTCCCGGGCAGCCGAGGCCGCCATCTCCACGGGTGGTGTGTCACCCGCGACGAGGGTGCCGGTGACCCCGGAGTCCAGCATGAGGATCTCTTCGTACAGGCCCAGTTCCACGGCCCGCCGACTGCTCATGCGTTCGGGCAGGTAGGTCCCGAGGCCGCTGACGTGAAGGTGGTCGAGTTTCACTCATGTCTCCTGGTCGGTCACTGCTGCGCGGGACGGCGCGAGAGGGCGCGGCTGACGACGGCGCCGATCTCCCGCAGGGGGCCGGGTTCCGTCATCTCGGTGTGTTCGCAGGCGATGAGGTGGTTCTCCACCTGGCCCTTCACATAGGGCACCCACGCCTCGTAGCTCATCCAGTCCTCGGCCTTGCCCTCGGTTGCGGTGAAGAAGAGGACGTCGCCGTCGAACATCTCGGGGGCGTAGGCGTCCATCAGGTGGATGTTGTTGATGACGATGTCGACGAGCCCGCGTACCTGCTCGGTCTCAAGGTTCGCCAGCACACTGCTCTCCGTACGGATGAGTTCCAGGAGCCGCGTGATGTCGGTGGACTCCGTGATCTCCTCGTCGATGTCCAGACCGACGTAGTCGAGGAGCAGCTTGAGGGCGTCCAGGTCGCCGGGGACCTTTTCCCCAAACTGGGTCTCGGGGTACGCGTCGAGCATCGCCAGGAGGCCCACTTCCTCACCCAGCCGGCGCAGGTGCACGGCCATGGCGAAGGCGACGGTGCCGCCGTAGGACCAGCCGAGGAGCTGGTAGGGGCCGTGCGGCTGGATGCTGCGCAGCGTCTCGACGTAGTCGGCCGCCATCTGGGTCAGGCTGGTCGGCCGGGGCTCGTCTCCCGAGATACCGCGCGCCTGAAGGCCGTAGATCGGGTACTCCGTGTGCAGGCCGCTCATCAGACCCGAGTAGCACCAGCTCAGACCGCCCGCCGGATGGACGCAGAACAGCGGGGTGCGGCTGCCCTCCGGACGGAGCGGGAGCACGGTTTCGAGCGCCTCGCCGACATCGTCGGAGTTGAGCCGCTCGGCCAGCCCGGCCACCGTGGGCGCCTCGAACAAGGTCCTGATCGTGTGCTTGACCCCGAAGGTCGCCTGGATGCGGCTGATGAGGCGGGTGGCGAGGAGGGAGTGTCCGCCGAGTTCGAAGAAGTTGTCGTCGATGCCGACCCGGGGGAGCCCCAGCACCTCGGCGAACAGATCGCACAGCAGCTCTTCGCGGGGCGTGCGCGGAGCACGGTCCCCGACGACGGCGGCGAAGTCGGGGGCGGGCAGGGCTTTTCGGTCGAGCTTGCCGTTGGAGGTCAGGGGGAGGTGGTCGAGTACGACGATGGCGGAGGGGACCATGTGGTCCGGCAGTGATTCGGACAGTGCGTCGCGGATTTGGGTGGGGTCGGGTGTGTTGCCTTCGGTGGGCACGATGTAGCCGACGAGTTGTTGTTCGTCGCGGGCGACGGCGGCGGCCTGGGCGATGTCGGTGTGGGCGGCGAGGGCGGCTTCGATCTCGCCGAGTTCGATGCGGAAGCCGCGGATCTTGACTTGTTGGTCGGCGCGTCCGAGGTATTGGAGTTGTCCGTGGGTGTTCCAGCGGGCGAGGTCGCCGCTTCGGTACATGCGGGTGCCGGGGGTGCTGTAGGGGTCGGCGATGAAGCGTTCTGCGGTGAGTCCTGGGCGGTTGAGGTAGCCGCGGGCGAGGCCGGCTCCGGCGATGTAGAGCTCGCCGGTGGTTCCGGTGGGTGCCAGGCGCAGGTCTGCGTCGAGTATGTAGGCGCGCAGGTCGGGGATGGGTACGCCGATGGTGCTGAGCGTGCTGGTGGTGTGCGAGGTGTCCAGTGCGGTGTGGGTGACGTGCACGGTGGTCTCGGTGATGCCGTACATGTTCACCAGGATGGGTGTGTCCGGGGTGTGCCGTTCGTACCAGCTGGTGAGGCGGCTGGGGTCGAGGGCTTCGCCGCCGAACACCACATGCCGCAGGGCCAGTTCAGCGCCCAGGGTTGGTTCTTCCGCGTCTGCCTGGGCGAGTTGGTAGAAGGCTGAGGGGGTTTGGTTGAGGACGGTGACGTGTTCGCGGACGAGGAGGTTGAGGAAGTCTGCGGGGGTGCGGGTGGTGGTGTGGGGGACCACGGCCAGGCGCCCGCCGCGGAGCAGGGCGCCCCAGATTTCCCAGACGGAGAAGTCGAAGGCGTAGGAGTGGAAGAGGGTCCATACGTCGGTGTTGTTGAAGCCGAACCAGTGGTCGGTGGCGTCGAGGAGGCGCAGTACGTTTTGGTGGGGGATGACGACGCCCTTGGGGCGGCCGGTGGAGCCGGAGGTGTAGATGATGTAGGCGGCGTTGTCCGGGCGCAGGCCGATGTTCTGGGGGTTCGTTGCTGCCGCAGCCGCCAGTTCCGTCTGGGTCTGCGGGGCGTCCAGGAGAAGGACGGGCGTCTCGGACTCCGGCAGAGCGGAGGCTGCCGGGGACACCGTCACCAGGCGGGTGGGCCGGGCGTCGGTCAGGGTGTAGGTGAGACGGTCCGCCGGGTAGTCGGGGTCCAGCGGCAGATAGGCTGCCCCGGTCTTGAGTACCGCCAGGACACTGATCACGAGTTCGAGGGAGCGGGGCAGGGCGAGTGCCACGGTCTGTTCCGGGCCGACGCCCTGGCCGATCAGGAGGTGGGCCAGTCGGTTGGCGCGTTCGTTGAGCTCGGCGTAGGTCAGGGACTCGTCTTCGAAGGAGACCGCGACCGCGTCCGGCGTCTGGGCCGCGTGCTGTTCGAACACCGCCGGGATGCACCCGGGCTCCGTCTCCACACCGGGGCCGTTGAAGTCGACCAGCAGTCGCTGTCGCTCGGCTGTGGAGAGGACATCGACCCGTCCCACCCGCAGCGCGGGGTCGTCTGCTATCGCCCGCAGCACAGCCACAAAGCGCGACGCGATGCTGTCCACCGTGTCCGCGTCGAGAAGGTCGGACCGGTAGCCCAGCTTCAGCTGGAGTTCCCGGCCGGGCAGTACGGCGAGGCTCAGCGGGTAGTGCGTCGCGTCGTCACCCTCCGCACGGACCAGACGCAGGCCGCCGATCGAGCTGGAGAACTCCTCTGCGTCGAGGGGGTAGTTCTCGAAGACGGTGGTGGTGTCGAAGAGTTCTCCGATGCCGGCGGTCTGCTGGATTTCGGCGAGGCTGAGGTATTGGTGGTCCAGCAGGTCGGTCTGCTCGTGTTGTACGCGGGCGAGGAGGTCCAGGAGGGTTTCGGAGGAGTTCAGGCGTATGCGTACGGGGACGGTGTTGATGAACAGGCCGACCATCGACTCGATGCCGGGCAGCTCCGGCGGGCGGCCGGAGACGGTTGTGCCGAACACGACGTCGTCGCGGCCGGTGAGGGTGCCGAGGAGTAGTGCCCAGGCGCCTTGTATCAGGGTGTTCATCGTCAGACCACGGCTGCGAGCCCGCTCCTGCAAGGCTCCGGTCAGCTCCGCCGGGACCATGCGCGTGATCTTCTCGGGGCGGGCCACCCCGTCGGCCGCCCCAACGGGGGCGAGGAGGCACGGCTCCTCCAGACCGGACAGAGCGGCAGCCCAAGCGGCCTTGCCCGTCTCACGGTCCCTGGCCGCCAGCCACGACAGGTAGTCCCGGTACGGGGCCACGCGTGGCAGACCAGCATCGCTGCCGCCGGTGCCGTACAGCTCGAACAGCTCGCGCATCAGGATGGGCATGGACCAGCCGTCGAGCAGGATGTGATGTGCCGTCAAAAGGAGAACGAAGCGCTTCTCCGCCAGCTGGAACAGCGTGAAACGCAGCAGTGGCGGGCGGGCCATGTCGAAGCGGCGGGCCTTTTCCTCCGCCACGCCGCGTTCGAGAACGGCGATCCGCTCCTCCGCCTCGTGGCCGCGCAGATCGACCAGCTTCCATGGCGCCTTGACGTCTGCCGCGATCAGCTGAACGGGTTGGCCCTCCTGCTGACGACGCTGACGGATCCCGGCACGGAGATTGGCATGCCGCTTCAATACCGCGTCCGCGGCGGCGCGCAGCCGCTCGGGGTCCAGATTTCCCTCGAATTCCAAGGCCAGTTGCACGACATAGACGTCCGGAGACTGTTCGTCGTACAGGGCGTGGAACAGAAGCCCCTCCTGCAGCGGAGAGAGCGGAAGAATGCTTTCCAGGCGTGACTTGCTCATGGGGTCTCCCTACTCAAAAGCCCAGCTCGTCTTCGAATTCATCAATTTCGCTCTGACTCAACTCCAGCAAGGGCATATCGGAGGGGGTGCGCCCGCCGGCGTGCGGGTCCTGCGCGTGCTCGGCCAGGGCGGTCAGGGCGGTGACCCAGGCGTCGCCCAGGTTGCGGATGTCCTGCTCGTCCAGCAGTTGCCCGGCCCAGGTGCAGGTGATCGTCAACTGCGGCCCGTCCACGTGGTCATGGGTGATGGCGTTGATCTCCAGCGCATGGTGCAGCGGCATCCGCTCGTCACCGGCACCTTCGATCGCGGCGTTCTCCGCGGTCATGGCCCAGTCGGCGTCCTGGGGCGCGGCGAAGCGCCCCAGGTAGTTGAACGCGATCTGGGGCTGCGGCAGGGCCGCCAACTGCCGTGCCGTGTCCGGGTTGAGATGGCGGAGTACGCCGTAGCCGATGCCCGTTCCAGGCACGGTCCGCAGCTGCTCCTTGATGTGCTTGAGCGCCTCACCGGCGACAGCACCGTCCAGAGACCAGGAGCCGGTGGCGACCATGCCGAGGTCCAGGCGGGCGGGGTGGATGCTGGTGAACCAGCCCACGGTGCGGGAGAGGTCGATGCCCGGGGTGACTTCTTGGCGGCCGTGTCCTTCGAGGTCGACCAGGAGGGAGTGGTGTTCTTCTGGTTGCTTGGTCTGGCGCCATTGGGTGAAGGCGAGGGTGAGTGCGGTCAGCAGTACGTCGTTGATGCCGCAGGAGTAGAGGGCGGGCAGGGTCGTCAGCAGGGGTGTTGTGTCTGTGGTGGGCAGGGTCCATGTTGCGGAGGCGGCGGTGCTGAGTGTGTCGCGTTCCGGGTCCAACTCACGCTTGCCAAGGAGTGGTTCGGGCCCTTGGAGGAGTTCTTCCCACTGGGTGAGCTCGCCGGTGCGGGTGTCGCTCAGGGCGTTTTTGGTGAGTAGGTGTGACCAGCGGCGGAAGGAGGTGCCGGTGGGTGCCAGGGTGACTGGGTGTCCTTGGGTGACTGCGTGCCAGGCGGTGGTGAGGTCGGGCAGGAGGATGCGCCAGGAGACGCCGTCGATGACCAGGTGGTGGGCGACGAGGAGGAGTCGTCCTGGTGTGCTGGGGCCGGCGTCGAACCAGACTGCGCGGAGCATGACACCGGCGGTGGGGTCCAGGAGGTCCTGGGCTCGGCACATGCCCTCCGAGATCACGGAGGCCAGGTTCTCGGCCGCGACCTCTGACATGTCGACTCGCTCGATGCGCGAGTCCGCGTTCACCGAGCCGGGCTCGGGGATCTCCAGGTGCCTGTCTCCGACGGGCCCGGTCAGGCGGGCTCGCAGCACATCGTGGTGGTCCAACAGTGCCTGGAGTACGGAGGTCAGCTGTTCGCGTGATGTTTCCGCCGGGGCTCGCAGCACGACGGACTGCTGGAAGGTGCTGAAGCCGGTGCTGTCGACGTCGAAGGTGTGCATCACGGGGGTCAGTGGTGCGCTGCCGATACCGTGGCCGGTCTCGTTCGGTTCGGCGGTTGAGGCCATGTCCCGTGCAGTGTGGGCCAGTTCGGCGACTGTCTGGCACTGGAACACGTCTCGTGGGGTGATGATCAGTCCGGCTTCTCGTGCCCGGCTGACGAGCTGGATGGAGACGATGCTGTCTCCGCCGAGGTCGAAGAAGCTGTCGTCGATGCCGACGTGGCGGAGTCGGAGGACTTCGGCGAAGAGGTGGCAGAGGAGTTCTTCGCGGGGTGTGCGCGGTGCACGGTCTCCGACGGCGGTGGTGAAGTCGGGGGCGGGCAGAGCTTTGCGGTCCAGCTTGCCGTTCGACGTCAGCGGGAAGTGGTCAAGGATGATGACGGCTGAGGGGATCATGTACTCGGGCAGTGTGTCGGCGAGGGTGCGGCGGATGTCGGTGGGGTCGAGGGTGGTTCCTTCGGTGGGGACGGCGTATCCGACGAGGCGTTTTTCGCCGGGCTGGTCGGTGCGGACGATGGCGGTGGCCTGGGCGATGCCGGGGTGGGCGGACAGGGCGGTCTCGATTTCGCCGAGTTCGATGCGGAAGCCGCGGATCTTGACCTGGTCGTCGGCGCGTCCGATGTAGTCCAGTTGTCCGTCGGCGCGCCAGCGCACCAGGTCTCCGGTGCGGTACATGCGTGTCCCGGGTTCGCCGTACGGGTCCGCGACGAACCGCTCCGCCGTCAGGCCACGCCGGCCCAGGTAGCCGCGGGCCAGACCCGCACCGGCCGCATAGAGCTCGCCGGCCACGCCGACCGGCACCGGGCGCAGAGCCGCGTCCAGCACATACACCCGGGTGTTCATGATCGGACGGCCGATCGGAGGCTGCGCGCCTCCGGCCAGCGGTTCCGACATGGCGACGCACACCGTCGACTCGGTCGGACCGTAGGCGTTGATCATTCGCCGGCCCGGGGACCATTGGGCCACCAGCTCCCCGGACACCGCTTCACCGGCCACCACCAGCGTGCAGCCGTCGGGCAGTCCGACGCCTTCAGGGAAGGCGTGCAGCGCCGCGGGCGGCAGGGTCACATGTGTCACCCGCTGCCGGGAGAGCAACTGGGCGAGCTCCGGTCCTGCGAGCGGCCCTTCCGCCGGACCGAGCACCAGAGCGGCACCGGCCAGCAGGGTCGTGGCGAGTTCCGACACCGCGGCGTCGAAGCTGAACGAGGCGAACTGGAGCAGACGGCTCGACGCGTCGATTCCGAAACGCTCGATCTGCGCCACGGCCAGGCTGTGGATGCCGGTGTGGGTGACCGTGACGCCCTTGGGGCGGCCGGTGGAGCCGGAGGTGTAGATGACGTAGGCGGTGTTGCCGGGGTGGAGGGGGTGGGTGCGGTCGGTGTTGGTGGGGTTGCTGTCGCGGCACTCGGCGAGGGCGGCGGCGGTGTGTGGGGTGTCGAGCAGTATCTGGGGTGTGCTGTTCAGCGGGAGCTGCTGGGCGGTGGTGGAGGTGGTCAGCACGCGTATGGGTTGGGCGTCGTCGAGCATGAAGGCGACCCGGTCGGCCGGGTAGTTCGCGTCGACGGGCAGGTAGGCGGCTCCGGCCTTCACTACGGCCAGGACGGCGACGACCATGTCGACCGAGCGTGGTAGGGCCAGTGCGACGGTCTGTTCCGGGCCGACGCCCTGGTTGATGAGGAGGTGGGCCAGTCGGTTGGCCCGGTGGTTGAGGTCGGAGTAGGTGACCGACTCCTCGCCGAAGACGACGGCCGTCCGCTCCGGCGATCCCGCCACCACGGACTCGAACACATCCGCCAGGCATCGCAGTTCCGCATCACCGTGGGTGGAATTCCACTGCACCAGCATCCGGTGGCGCTCGTCGTCCGACAGAAGATCGATCCGGCCGATCAGCTCGTCCGGGTGTGTGGCGATCCTCTCCAGGATCAGCAGGAAGCGAGCGGCGGTGTCCGCGACCGTGTCCGCGTCGAGCTGATCGGGCCGATAGCCCAGCTTCAGCTGGAGTTCCCGGCCGGGCAGTACGGCGAGGCTCAGCGGGTAGTGCGTGGCGTCACGGCCCTCGGCCTTCACCAGGCGCAGCCCGTCCGTCGGCCCGGCGAGGTTCTCTGCGTCGAGGGGGTAGTTCTCGAAGACGGTGGTGGTGTCGAAGAGTTCTCCGATGCCGGCGGTCTGCTGGATTTCGGCGAGGCTGAGGTATTGGTGGTCCAGCAGGTCGGTCTGCTCGTGTTGTACGCGGGCGAGGAGGTCCAGGAGGGTTTCGGAGGAGTCCAGGCGTATGCGTACGGGGACGGTGTTGATGAACAGGCCGACCATCGACTCGATGCCGGGCAGCTCCGGCGGGCGGCCGGAGACGGTTGTGCCGAACACGACGTCGTCGCGGCCGGTGAGGGTGCCGAGGAGCAGTGCCCAGGCGCCTTGTATCAGGGTGTTCATCGTCAGACCACGGCTGCGCGCCCGCTCCTGCAAGGCTCCGGTCAGCTCCGCCGGGACCGATCGCAGCACCTGCTCCGGCGCGGTCGCGACGTCCCCCGACGCGCTCGGGACGAGGCGGCACGGCTCCTCCAGGCCGGACAGGGTCTTGGCCCACGCCGCCCTGGTCGCTTCCCGGTCTCTGGTCGCCAGCCACGACAGGTAGCCCCGGTACGGGGCCACGCGCGGCAGATCGGCGTCGTCACCGCCGCTGCCGTACAGCGCGAACAGCTCGTGTATGACCACCGGCATGGACCAGCCGTCGAGCAGGATGTGGTGGAAGGTGAGGACGAAGGTGTAGCGCTCTTCTTCGAGTCGGGCGAGTGCGAAGCGCAGCAGGGGCGGCTGCTTCATGTCGAATCGGCGCGCTGCCTGGTCCGCCACGACATCGTCGAGTCGGGCCGACCGGTCGTCGTCGGTGAAGGCTCGCAGATCCACTTCGTGCCAGGGCAGTTCCACCTCCGCCGGGATCACCTGGACCGGCTGGCCCGTGCCCCGTGTGACGAAGCCGGCGGAGAGGTTCGGGTGGCGTCGCAGCAGGGCGTCACCGGCCCATCGCAGGCGTTGTGCGTCCACCCGTCCTTCGAGCTCCAGGGCCAGCTGCACGACGTAGACGTCCGGGCCCTGCTCGTCGTAGACGGCGTGGAAGAGCAACCCCTCCTGAAGCGAGGAGAGCGGGAGGACGTCGGAGACCTTCGATTGCTCCTCGAAGTGGTCGATCTCCTGCTGCGTGACGGAGACCAGCGGGAGGTCCGAAGGAGTGCGCCCGCCGGCGTGCGGGTCCTGCGCGTGCTCGGCCAGGGCGGTCAGGGCGGTGACCCAGGCGTCGCCCAGGTTGCGGACGTCCTGCTCGTCCAGCAGTTCCCCGGCACAGGTGCAGGTGATCGTCAACTGCGGCCCGTCCACGTGGTCATGGGTGACAGCGTTCACGCTGACAACATGGGCGAGAGGCAAACGATCGTCCGCCCCGGCAGTCAGAACCTCCGCGTCGACGGCGACGGCCCAGTCGGCGTCCTGGGGTGCCGGGAAGCGGCCCAGGTAGTTGAATGCGATCTGAGGCTGGGGGAGCAACTCCAGCCGCTGCGCTGTGCGTGGATTGAGGTGGCGCAGCATGCCGTGGCCGATGCCGGTGTCGGGCACGCTCCGCAGCTGCTCCTTGACTCCCTTGAGAGCTGCACCCAAGGAGCTGTTCATGGTGCCGAGGTCCAGGCGGGCGGGGTGGATGCTGGTGAACCAGCCCACGGTGCGGGAGAGGTCCATGCCCGGGGTGATTTCTTGGCGGCCGTGTCCTTCGAGGTCGACCAGGAGGGAGTGGTGTTCTTCCCGTCCCTTGGCCTGGCGCCATTGAGTGAAGGCGAGGGCGAGTCCGGTCAGCAGTACGTCGTTGACGCCGCAGGAGTAGAGGGCGGGCAGGCTCGTCAGCAGAGGTGTCGTCTCCGCGGTGGGCAGGGTCCACCTTGCCGACGCGGCCGTGCCCAGTGTGTCACGCGCCGGATCCAACTCCCTGCTTCCCAGGGGAGGTTCGGGCTCATGGAGGAGCTTCTCCCATTGGGTCAGTTCGCTGATGCGGGCTTCGCTCCGGGCATCTTCGGTGAGTAGGTGTGACCAGCGGCGGAAGGAGGTGCCGGTGGGTGCCAGGGTGACTGGGTGTCCTTGGGTGACTGCGTGCCAGGCGGTGGTGAGGTCGGGCAGGAGGATGCGCCAGGAGACGCCGTCGATGACCAGGTGGTGGGCGACGAGGAGGAGTCGTCCTGGTGTGCTGGGGCCGGCGTCGAACCAGACTGCGCGGAGCATGACACCGGCGGTGGGGTCCAGAAGGTCCTGGGCTCGGCGCATCCCGGACGACAGCGCAGAGGCGAGCCCCCCGGCCTCCAGGTCCGACACGTCGACTCGCTCGATGCGCGAGTCCGCGTTCACCGAGCCGGGCTCGGGGATCTCCAGGTGCCTGTCTCCGACGGGCCCGGTCAGGCGGGCTCGCAGCACATCGTGGTGATCCAGCAACGCCTGTAGTACCGCGATGAGTTGCGGAAGGGAGGCACCTGCGGGGGCACGGACGACGACCGACTGCTGGAACGTGTCGAAGTCGGTGCTGTCGACGTCGAAGGTGTGCATCACCGGGGTCAGCGGCACACTGCCCACACCGTCCCTGGCCTCACCCGTACCAGCGGTCGGTGTCAGCTCCTTGGCCACCTCCGCGAGTTCTGCGGTCGTCCGGCACTGGAACACGTCTCGTGGGGTGATGATCAGTCCGGCTTCTCGTGCCCGGCTGACGAGCTGGATGGAGACGATGCTGTCTCCGCCGAGGTCGAAGAAGTTGTCGTCGATGCCGACGTGGGGGAGACCGAGGACTTCGGCGAACAGGTCGCAGAGGAGTTCTTCGCGGGGTGTGCGGGGTGCGCGGCCGTCCACGGCGGCGGCGAAGTCGGGGGTGGGCAGGGCCTTGCGGTCCAGTTTGCCGTTAGAGGTGAGAGGCAGCCGATCGAGGACGACGACGGCTGAGGGGATCATGTACTCGGGCAGTGTGTCGGCGAGGGTGCGGCGGATGTCGGTGGGGTCGAGGGTGGTTCCTTCGGTGGGGACGGCGTATCCGACGAGGCGTTTTTCGCCGGGCTGGTCGGTGCGGACGATGGCGGTGGCCTGGGCGATGCCGGGGTGGGCGGACAGGGCGGTCTCGATTTCGCCGAGTTCGATGCGGAAGCCGCGGATCTTGACCTGGTCGTCGGCGCGTCCGATGTAGTCCAGTTGTCCGTCGGCGCGCCAGCGCACCAGGTCTCCGGTGCGGTACATGCGTGTCCCGGGTTCGCCGTACGGGTCCGCGACGAACCGCTCCGCCGTCAGGCCACGCCGGCCCACATAGCCGCGCGCCAGACCCGCACCGGCCGCATAGAGCTCGCCGGCCACGCCGACCGGCACCGGGCGCAGAGCCGCGTCCAGGACATACACGCGGGTGTTGTCCATGGGGCGGCCGATCGGCACCGAGCGGATCTCGTCCGCGTCCGCGTCGGGGATTCGGTACGACGTGGTGAACGTCGTGTTCTCGGTGGGGCCGTAGCCGTCCACGATGCTGATGCCGGGGCATGCTCCCTGGACGCGGCGCACCGCGTGGGGGTCGACGACGTCGCCGCCCACCCAGAGTTCTCGCACACCGGCCAAGCTGCCGGGGCGCTCGCGTGCGATGAGGTTGAAGAGTCCGGCCGTGAGCCAGAGGCCGGTCACCCGGCCGTCGGCGGTCAGGTGCTCCAGTTCGTCCGCACCGAGGCTGGTCGCCGGGGCGACGACCACCTCGCCGCCGGACAGCAGGGGCGCCCAGATCTCGTACGTGGCGGCGTCGAACGAGTGCTTCGAGTGGAAGAGGACGCGGCGATGCGCCTCACCCTGCCAGCGCCGGTCGAGAGCCAGGTGGACTACTGCGGAGTGGGGGACCGCCACACCCTTGGGCTCACCCGTGGACCCCGATGTGTAGATCACGTACGCCGCGTTCTGGGCGTGGCCCGGGGCGCAGAACAGGGTCTGGTCGGCGGCCGGGGTCTCGTCGGTGCCCGGGGCGAGCAGCACGACGTCGTCGGACACGCCGCCCCGGTCTGAGCCGGACCGGTCGGTGAGGAGCACCCGGGCTCCGGTCTCCGCCAGCATGCGTTGTCTGCGGGCCTCGGGCTCGGCGGGGTCCAGGGGGAGGTATGCGCCCCCCGCCCTCAGCACCGCGAGCAGGGCGACGACGAGCGCGGGCGAGCGGTCGAGCAGCACGCCGACGACGTCTTCCGAGCCGACGCCGGCTTGAGCGAGCCGCCGGGCCAGGCGGGACGAACGCAGGTCGAGCTCGCGGTAGGTCAGGACGTCGTCGCCCTGTCGGAGCGCCACGGCCGACGGCGTACGAGCGGCCTGGTCGGCGAAGCAGCGCTGCAGTGTCCCGGCGGCTTCGGGAAGCCCATTGCCGGTCCGATTCCAGTCCTCGACGATCTGCCGGTGCTCCTCGTCCGTCAGGATGTCCATCCGCCCGATGGGGGCATCGGGGTCGGAGACGAGGGCTTCCAGTACACGGACGAAGCGGGCGGCGAGTGCCTCGGCGGTCTCCGGGTTGAAGAGTTCGCTCGCGTACTCCAGGAGCCCGTCGATCCCGCCGTGCCCGCCGGCGGCGTCGGTCCGCTCGACCAGACCGAAGGCGAGGTCGAACTTGGCCACCCCGGGCGCCAGGGCTTCCAGGCCGATCCGGAGGTCCGGCAGGTCGGCGCCGGGAGCCGGGTCGCCCTGCACGGTGAGGAGAATCTGGAACAGGGGGTGGCGTGCCAGGGAGCGGACGGGGTTGACGACCTCCACCAGGCGTTCGAAGGGGAGGTCCTGGTGGGTGTAGGCCGCGAGGTCGGTCTCGCGTACGCGCTCCAGGAGCTCGTGGAAGGTGGGGTCGCCGGACGTGTCCATGCGCAGCACGAGGGTGTTGACGAAGAACCCGACAAGGTCGTCGAGCGCGTCGTCGTTCCGTCCGGCGACGGGGCTGCCCAGGGGGATGTCGGTTCCGGCGCCCAGCCGGGTGAGCAGGGCGGCCAGTGCCGCCTGGACGGTCATGAAGAGGCTGGTGCCCGTGCGGCGGGAGAGCGCTGCGAGTTCCCGGTGGAGCCGGGGCGGCAGCCGGAAGGCGACGGTGTCGCCGTGATGGTCGGCAACGGCAGGGCGAGGCCGGTCGTAGGGCAGCGGGAGTTCCTCCGGCAACCCTGCCAAGGTCTCGCTCCAGTAGTGGAGTTGGCGTGCCGCCAGACTGTCCGGGTCCTCCTCGTCACCGAGCAGCTCGTGCTGCCACAGCGTGTAGTCCGCGTACTGCACCGGCAGGGCGGTCCAGTTGGGGGCCTCACCGCGGCAGCGGGCCTCGTACGCGGCGACGAGGTCGGCGAAGAGCGGGGCGACGGACTCGCCGTCGGCGGCGATGTGGTGGACGACGACGGACAGCACATGCTCGTCGTCGGCGGGCCGGAACAGCGCGACGCGCAGCGGGACCTCGGTGGCCAGGTCGAAGCCCTGACACGCGAACTCATGGAGGCGCTCGTCGAGTTCGCCCCCGTCGACGTGCTGGGCCACCGGAAGCCTCGTGTAGGCCTCGTCGACCTGCAACAGATGCTGGTGAGGCTTTCCGGACAGGTCGGGGAAGACGGTGCGCAGGCTCTCGTGCCGGGCCACGAGGTCTGCCAGGGCGGCATCGAGCGCGTGGTGGTCGAGCCTGCCGGACAGCCGCAGGGCGAAGGGGATGTTGTAGGTGGGGCTGGGGCCCTCCAGCTGATTGAGGAACCACAGTCTCTGCTGCGCGAACGACAGGGGCACGCGTTCGGGACGTTCCCGCCGTGTCAGCGGGATGCGGGTCTCGGCGCCGGTGTCAGACCGCTCCGCGAGTGCGGCGACGGTCGGGGCGTCGAAGAGAGTACGCAGGGGAATCTCGGCCCGAAGGGCGGTCCTGATGCGGCTGATGAGGCGGGTGGCCAGGAGAGAGTGCCCGCCGAGGTCGAAGAAGTTGTCGTCGATGCCGACGTGGGGGAGACCGAGAACTTCGGCGAACAGGTCGCAGAGGAGTTCTTCGCGGGGTGTGCGGGGTGCGCGGCCGTCCACGGCGGCGGCGAAGTCGGGGGTGGGCAGGGCCTTGCGGTCCAGTTTGCCGTTAGAGGTGAGAGGCAGCCGATCGAGGACGACGACGGCTGAGGGGATCATGTACTCGGGCAGTGTGTCGGCGAGGGTGCGGCGGATGTCGGTGGGGTCGAGGGTGGTTCCTTCGGTGGGGACGGCGTATCCGACGAGGCGTTTTTCGCCGGGCTGGTCGGTGCGGACGATGGCGGTGGCCTGGGCGATGCCGGGGTGGGCGGACAGGGCGGTCTCGATTTCGCCGAGTTCGATGCGGAAGCCGCGGATCTTGACCTGGTCGTCGGCGCGTCCGATGTAGTCCAGTTGTCCGTCGGCGCGCCAGCGCACCAGGTCTCCGGTGCGGTACATGCGTGTCCCGGGTTCGCCGTACGGGTCCGCGACGAACCGCTCCGCCGTCAGGCCACGCCGGCCCAGGTAACCCCGGGCCAGACCCGCACCCGACACATACAGCTCTCCGGCCACGCCCACCGGCAGCACCCGAAGACCCGCGTCCAGCACATAGAGGCGCGCGTTCGGAACGGGCCGCCCGATGGGCGGGCGCCCGCCCTCCAGCGGGCCCGCCATGGCCACACAGGCGGTCGCTTCCGTCGGACCGTAGGCGTTCACCATGCGGCGGCCCGGAGACCAGTGCGCTACCAGTTCCGCGGAGCACGCCTCGCCTCCGACCACGAGCGTCCGAAACTCCGGTCCGGCGACCCGGGGCAGGCCCGAGAGAACCGTCGGCGGGATCAGTGCGTGACTGATCCGGCGTTCCACGATCTCGGTGGCCAGCGCGTTGCCGACCAGCGGCCCCGGTGGCGGGACGACCAGGGTCGCCCCCGCGCTAAACGCCATGAGGATCTCCATCAAGGCGGCGTCGAAGCTGAAGGACGCCAGTTGCAGGACACGGCTCGTCGCGTCCACCGCGAACTGTTCGATTTCGGCGGTCACCAGGCTGTGGATGCCGGTGTGGGTGACCGTGACGCCCTTGGGGCGGCCGGTGGAGCCGGAGGTGTAGATGACGTAGGCGGTGTTGCCGGGGTGGAGGGGGTGGGTGCGGTCGGTGTTGGTGGGGTTGCTGTCGCGGCACTCGGCGAGGGCGGCGGCGGTGTGTGGGGTGTCGAGCAGTATCTGGGGTGTGCTGTTCAGCGGGAGCTGCTGGGCGGTGGTGGAGGTGGTCAGCACGCGTATGGGTTGGGCGTCGTCGAGCATGAAGGCGACCCGGTCGGCCGGGTAGTTCGCGTCGACGGGCAGGTAGGCGGCTCCGGCCTTCATCACGGCCAGGACGGCGACGACCATGTCGACCGAGCGTGGTAGGGCCAGTGCGACGGTCTGTTCCGGGCCGACGCCCTGGTTGATGAGGAGGTGGGCCAGTCGGTTGGCCCGGTGGTTGAGGTCGGAGTAGGTGACCGACTCCTCGCCGAAGACGACGGCCGTCCGCTCCGGCGATTCCGCCACCACGGACTCGAACACATCCGCCAGGCAGCCGGACGCCAGCTCGCGGTTCGTCGCGTTCCACTCGGAGAGGACGCGATGACGCTCGCCCTCGGTGAGGATGTCGATCTCGTCGACGTGAACGCCGGGGTCGGCGGCGACCTGCTCAAGGAGCCGGACGAAGCGTGCCGAAAGGTCCTCGGCGGTCTGCCGGTCGAAGAGGTCGTGCGCGTATTCGAGAAGTCCGCCGATGCCGTCGGGGGCGCCGTCCGGGCCTGTGTGCTCCGTCAGGGCGATCGAGAGGTCGAACTTCGCGACACCGAACGGAAGTGTCTCGACACCCACCGCGAGACCCGGGAGTTCGACCGTCGGCCTCGGCTGGTTCTGCACCGTGAGCATCACCTGGAAGAGCGGGTGCCGTGCCATGGAGCGGACGGGGTTGAGCACCTCCACCAGCCGCTCGAATGGGAGGTCCTGGTGAGCGAAGCCGGCCAGGTCGGCCTCCCGCACCCGCGTGAGGACATCGCCGAAGGAAGGGCTGCCCGAGGTGTCGACGCGCAGGACGAGCGTGTTCACGAAGAACCCGACCAGACCGTCGAGCGCCGCGTCGCTGCGCCCCGCGACCGGGCTGCCGATCGGGATGTCCGGCCCCGAACCCATCCGGCTGAGCAGAGTGCCGAGCGCGGCCTGCATCACCATGAACATGCTGGAACCGTTGGTGCGGGCGACCTCGGAGAGGCGCTGGTGCAGCTCCGGGCTCAACCGGAAGGAGAGCAGTTCCCCGCGCTGGCTCGCCACGGCCGGACGCGGCCGGTCGTGCGGCAGAGGCGTCTCCTCGGGCAGACCGGCCAGCGCCTCACGCCAGTAGCCGAGCTGGCGCGAGACCAGGCTGTCCGGGTCGCTCTCGTCGCCGAGCAGGGCGTGGTGCCACAGCGTGTAGTCGGCGTACTGCACCGGCAGGGCGGCCCAGGATGGTGCCGTACCAGCGCTCCGAGCGCGGTATGCATCAAGAAGGTCGGTAAGGAGCGGCGACACCGATTCGCCGTCCGCCGCGATGTGGTGAATCACCACCGCCAGTACGTGCTCGTCAGCGCCCAGACGGAACAGCCGGGCGCGCAATGGGGCCTCGACCGCGAGGTCGAATCCCTGGCGCACGACCTCGTCGAGGGCGCCCGACAGCTCAGCTTCGCCGGTCCGTACAGCCTCCGCCAGCCCCGGGAAGGCGACGGCCGGGTCCAGGACGACCTGGTGGGGGACACCGGAACGGTCGGGGAAGACGGTGCGCAGGCTCTCGTGCCGGGCCACGAGGTCTGCCAGGGCGGCATCGAGCGCGTGGTGGTCGAGCCTGCCGGACAGCCGCAGGGCGAAGGGGACGTTGTAGGTGGGGCTGGGGCCCTCCAGCTGATTGAGGAACCACAGTCTCCGCTGCGCGAACGACAGGGGAACCTCGTCCGGGCGATCTGCCGGGACCAGCTCGGGCCTGACCTCATCCGCGGGTTCGTCGAAACGCCCGGCGAGCGCGGCGACGGTCGGCGCCTCGAACAGTGCACGCAGCGGGATCTCGGTGCTGAGACCGGTCCGGATGCGGCTGATGAGGCGGGTGGCGAGGAGGGAGTGTCCGCCGAGTTCGAAGAAGTTGTCGTCGATGCCGACCCGGGGGAGCCCCAGCACCTCGGCGAACAGATCGCACAGCAGCTCTTCGCGGGGCGTGCGCGGAGCACGGTCCCCGACGACGGCGGCGAAGTCGGGGGCGGGCAGGGCTTTTCGGTCGAGCTTGCCGTTGGAGGTCAGGGGGAGGTGGTCGAGTACGACGATGGCGGAGGGGACCATGTGGTCCGGCAGTGATTCGGACAGTGCGTCGCGGATTTGGGTGGGGTCGGGTGTGTTGCCTTCGGTGGGCACGATGTAGCCGACGAGTTGTTGTTCGTCGCGGGCGACGGCGGCGGCCTGGGCGATGTCGGTGTGGGCGGCGAGGGCGGCTTCGATCTCGCCGAGTTCGATGCGGAAGCCGCGGATCTTGACTTGTTGGTCGGCGCGTCCGAGGTATTGGAGTTGTCCGTGGGTGTTCCAGCGGGCGAGGTCGCCGCTTCGGTACATGCGGGTGCCGGGGGTGCTGTAGGGGTCGGCGATGAAGCGTTCTGCGGTGAGTCCTGGGCGGTTGAGGTAGCCGCGGGCGAGGCCGGCTCCGGCGATGTAGAGCTCGCCGGTGGTTCCGGTGGGTGCCAGGCGCAGGTCTGCGTCGAGTATGTAGGCGCGCAGGTCGGGGATGGGTACGCCGATGGTGCTGAGCGTGCTGGTGGTGTGCGAGGTGTCCAGTGCGGTGTGGGTGACGTGCACGGTGGTCTCGGTGATGCCGTACATGTTCACCAGGATGGGTGTGTCCGGGGTGTGCCGTTCGTACCAGCTGGTGAGGCGGCTGGGGTCGAGGGCTTCGCCGCCGAACACCACATGCCGCAGGGCCAGTTCAGCGCCCAGGGTTGGTTCTTCCGCGTCTGCCTGTGCGAGTTGGTAGAAGGCTGAGGGGGTTTGGTTGAGGACGGTGACGTGTTCGCGGACGAGGAGGTTGAGGAAGTCTGCGGGGGTGCGGGTGGTGGTGTGGGGGACCACGGCCAGGCGCCCGCCGCGGAGCAGGGCGCCCCAGATTTCCCAGACGGAGAAGTCGAAGGCGTAGGAGTGGAAGAGGGTCCATACGTCGGTGTTGTTGAAGCCGAACCAGTGGTCGGTGGCGTCGAGGAGGCGCAGTACGTTTTGGTGGGGGATGACGACGCCCTTGGGGCGGCCGGTGGAGCCGGAGGTGTAGATGATGTAGGCGGCGTTGTCCGGGCGCAGGCCGATGTTCTGGGGGTTCGTTGCTGCCGCAGCCGCCAGTTCCGTCTGGGTCTGCGGGGCGTCCAGGAGAAGGACGGGCGTCTCGGACTCCGGCAGAGCGGAGGCTGCCGGGGACACCGTCACCAGGCGGGTGGGCCGGGCGTCGGTCAGGGTGTAGGTGAGACGGTCCGCCGGGTAGTCGGGGTCCAGCGGCAGATAGGCTGCCCCGGTCTTGAGTACCGCCAGGACACTGATCACGAGTTCGAGGGAGCGGGGCAGGGCGAGTGCCACGGTCTGTTCCGGGCCGACGCCCTGGCCGATCAGGAGGTGGGCCAGTCGGTTGGCGCGTTCGTTGAGCTCGGCGTAGGTCAGGGACTCGTCTTCGAAGGAGACCGCGACCGCGTCCGGCGTCTGGGCCGCGTGCTGTTCGAACACCGCCGGGATGCACCCGGGCTCCGTCTCCACACCGGGGCCGTTGAAGTCGACCAGCAGTCGCTGTCGCTCGGCTGTGGAGAGGACATCGACCCGTCCCACCCGCAGCGCGGGGTCGTCTGCTATCGCCCGCAGCACAGCCACAAAGCGCGACGCGATCTCCTCAACGGCCTCCCGGTCGAAGAGATCAGGGCGATAGGCCAGCTTCAGCTGAAGCTCCCGGCCCGGCACGACGGCGAGGGTGAGCGGGTAGTGCGTGATGCCGTCGCCGTACGCGGTGAAGGAAACGATGCTCAGGTCGTCGATGGCGTCGACGAACCCTTCCGCGTCGAGGGGGTAGTTCTCGAAGACGGTGGTGGTGTCGAAGAGTTCTCCGATGCCGGCGGTCTGCTGGATTTCGGCGAGGCTGAGGTATTGGTGGTCCAGCAGGTCGGTCTGCTCGCGTTGTACGCGGGCGAGGAGGTCCAGGAGGGTCTCGGAGGAGTCCAGGCGTATGCGTACGGGGACGGTGTTGATGAACAGGCCGACCATCGACTCGATGCCGGGCAGCTCCGGCGGACGCCCGGAGACCGTCGCGCCGAACACGACGTCGTCACGGCCCGTCAGCGCCCCGAGCAGCAGCCCCCAGGCGCCCTGCACCACCGTGTTCATCGTCAGACCACGGCTGCGAGCCTGCTCCTGCAACAGTGCGGAAATGTCTGCGGGAAGCGTCTGGACGATCTGCTGGGGAGCCGTCGCCGCCGCGCGTGCGGAATCCCCGGGGACAAGGCGGCACGGCTCCTCCAGACCGGACAGGGCCTCGGTCCACACCGCACTGCTCTCCTCGCGGCCGTGCCCCGAGAGCCAGGCGAGATACGTCTTGTACGGTGCCGCGTCCGGCAGACCGGTGTCGTCACCGGCGCTGTCGTACAGCGCGAACAGCTCACGCATCAGCACGGACACCGACCAGCCGTCCACGAGGATGTGGTGGACCGTGAGGATGAAGGTGTAGCGCTCTTCTTCGAGTCGGGCGAGTGCGAAGCGCAGCAGGGGCGGCTGCTTCATGTCGAATCGGTGTGCTGCCTGGTCCGCCACGACATCGTCGAGTCGGGCCGACCGGTCGTCGTCGGTGAAGGCTCGCAGGTCCACTTCGTGCCAGGGCAGTTCCACCTCCGCCGGGATCACCTGGACCGGCTGGCCCGTACCGCGCATGACGAAGCCGGCGGAGAGGTTCGGGTGGCGTCGCAGCAGGGCGTCACCGGCTGACCGCAGGCGTTGTGCGTCCACCCGTCCTTCGAGCTCCAGGGCCAGCTGCACGACGTAGACGTCCGGGCCCTGCTCGTCGTAGGCAGCGTGGAAGAGCAACCCCTCCTGCAACGGAGACAGAGGAAGGATGTCAAGGAATCCCCGCTGCATTGCAAATACCTCTCTCATGACCTTCGTGCGTTACGGGCGGTGATACGGGTGTGACGGGTGGCAGCGCGACGGGCGCAGGCCGACGAGATCCGGGCACGCGATGTCGGCGTCGCGTGCGATAGCCAGGGACGCTCGTGGAACAGCGGAGCGGAGACGTCAGGTCGCGCTCAGAGACTCAGCTGCTGGGCGATGTCATCGATCTCCGACTGGTCGAGGGAGACCAGCGAGAGGTCCGAAGGGGTCCGCCCGCCGGCGTGCGGGTCCTGCGCGTGCTCGGCCAGGGCGGTCAGGGCGGTGACCCAGGCGTCGCCCAGGTTGCGGACGTCCTGCTCGTCCAGCAGTTCCCCGGCCCAGGTGCAGGTGAACGTCAACTGCGGCCCGTCCACGTGGTCCTGAGCGGCAGCCGTGAGGCGCAGGGCGTGGCGCAGGGGCATCCGCTCGTCACCGGCGCCTTCGATCGCGGCGTTCTCCACGGTCATGGCCCAGTCGGCGTCCTGGGGCGCGGAGGACCGGCCCAGGTAGTGGAACGCGATCTGGGGCTGCGGGAGCTTCTCCAGCCGCTGCGCGGTGTGTCGGTTGAGGTGGCGCAGCATGCCGTAGCCGATGCCGGAGTCCGGCACGGATCGCAGTTGCTCCTTGACCTTCTTGAGGGCCGTGCCGACCGAGGTGTCGGTGCCCGCGTCCAGCCGGACCGGGTGGACGCGGGTGAACCAGCCCACCGTCCGGGAGACATCCACACCCGCGGTGATCTCCTGGCGGCCGTGTACCTCCAAGTCCACCAGGAGCGACTGGTGTTCTTCCCGCCCCTGGGCCCGTCGCCACCGGGCGAAGGCGAGCGCGAGTCCGGTGAGCAGGATGTCGTCGACGCCGCAGGAGTACATCGAGGGCAGGCTCGTCAGCAGAGGGACTGTCTCCGAGGCGGGCAGGGTCCATGTTGCCGTCCCGGCCGTGCCCAGCGTGTCACGGGTGGCGCACAACTCCCGGCTGTGCAGCAGCGGTTCGGAGCCCTTCAGAACCCTGGCCCAGTAGGGGAGGTCCTTGACGCGGGCAGGGTTCTGAGCCTCTTCGTCCAGGAGCTGCGACCAAGCGCGGAATGAGGTGCCCGTCGGGGCCAGGTCGACCGGGCGTCCCTGGGTGACCGCTTCCCAGGCCGCGGGCAGGTCGGGCAGGAGGATGTGCCAGGAGGCACCGTCGATGACGAGCTGGTGGGCGACGAGCAGCAGCCGTCCGGGTGCCCCGGGGCCGGCGTCGAACCAAACCGCGCGGAACATCACCCCGGCGGCCGGATCCAGCAGGTCCTGGGCCCGGCGCATACCTTCCGACACCACGGAGGCCAGACCATCGGCGTCGACGTCCGACGCCAGGGCGACGCGCTCGATGCACGCGGCGGCATCGACCGAGCCGGGCTCGGGAATCTCCAGGTGCCTGTCTCCGACAGGCCCGGACACGCGGGCACGCAGTACGTCATGCTGGTCCAGCAACGCCTCTATCACAGTGGTGAGTTGGGGAAGCGAGGCACCTGCCGGGACCCGCACCACGACCGCCTGCTGGAGCGAGTCGACACCCATACCGTCGATGTCGAAAGCGCGCATCGCCGGGGTTGGGGACGCACTGCCCACACCGTCCCCGGCCTGCCCCGCACCGCCGTCACCCTGCCTGGCGTCGGCGCCTGCGGACGGCGCCACCTCCCGTGCTACGCTGGCCAGTTCGGCCACACTCTGGCAGCGGAACACATCACGCCGGGTGATGACCAGCCCGGCTTCCCGTGCCCGGCTGACCAACTGCATGGCCGTGATGCTGTCTCCGCCGAGGTCGAAGAACCTGTCGTCGACATCAACTCGGGCCCGCCCCACCAAATCGGCCACGATTCGGCAGAGCAGCCCCTCAGGCGTGTGCATGCTGTCATTCCCCCGTATCACGCTGATCCCCTGTCAAGTCCCGGTAGATCTCAATCCGGGAATGGCTTTCACAAGTCGGGATCGTACGTACTCCGAAGTGGAGAGGTGAATCGTCCCATCGACGCGTTTCGTGATCATCTCCTCCAGTCGGAGGGGAACCCGGGGGCTAATTCTCGCCGTCGGGATACCGAACGAATCCGGCCAGAGATGGCAGGCGGAGAACGCTCCACGGGTGGCCCTCATCTCCTCCTGTCGGAGGGGGAGGGGGGATTACAGGTCCTCCGACGGTACGAGAGGAATCTTCCGTGCCACGGCTGAAGGATTTACCGCCGCGCTGAGCGGCCATAGCCTGAGCCTGGCACAACGGAATCAGATTCAGAATCAGATGCTGTGGAGATGTTGATGACGAACCCTTTTGAGAACGACGACACGCACTACCTGGTGCTGCTGAACGATGAGGGGCAGTACTCCCTGTGGCCCGCCGCCAACGACGTTCCGGTCGGCTGGGCCGTCGCGAAACATGCGGACAAGCGGGCCGCATGCCTGGAGTTCGTGGAGCAGCACTGGACGGACATGCGGCCGAAGAGCCTGGCCGTGGCCATGGGTGACGCCGCTCATTGACCGGTTCGGTCACCTCGACCTGCCCGCCCGGGCTCACACCCGGGCTGTCGGCACCCGTGTACTAGTTCTGTTTGTCGCTGTCGGCGGGGCGACGTACCACGAATGATGCCCGCCCCGAATCAAGGTCCAGCGGCGGGGCGGCGTCACCGTCGTCCTGCTTGGTCAGCCGCTGCCGTTGGACCTCTTCGCTGACATGCCGCTGAGACGGATGGAACACTTCGAGGACTTCGAAGTTTCCGGCGAATCCTGAGGATTCGCGACGCCTCCGGTTGATCCAGCGCACGAACCATACTCCCACCAGAAGAAACAGGGGGAAGGCGGAAAACATAATCCACGTACCTAACATGCGCATAGCCTCCAGCCGCTCTTTTCGAGCGGCCAGCCTACCTGACAGGTCTCTCGCATGTCGCCACAGCCCGTAGCCGTGGGTGTTCGATCCGGACGGATCGGCTAAGGGCTGTCCCGCAATTCCTGGCGGATGTGCGACGACGGCTCCGGCACCTCGCCGCGTTGTCGAAACGTCCACATAAATCCAGTATGTGGACGTCCCTTCGGCTTGCGATGCACCGCATCTGACGCCGCACGTTGTTCCACCAGGAATTGTGGGACAGCCCTCAGGGAAGCACAACGGTCGCTATATGTTCCAGCACTTTCATATCTCCATGGTCTCTGGCCGTCCCGTCGGGGAATGGAACCACCAGGTCGGTGACGCCGGCGTCCCGGTATTGCGTTGCCACTTCGATGAATGTGTCTACCGATTCGAGGATCGATCGGTCCTGGCCGAGGTGCACGAGCTTGCGAAGAGTGCTCGGATCCCGATTCTCGCCCGTGCAGATGCGCGAGAGCCGGCTGATCTGCTCTCGCACCAGGCCGGGAGAAGCTCTCGGTGCGATTACGCCGGGCTTGGGGGAGTGCCCGTTGGTCACCCAGATGTCGGCATGCCGGGCGGCCGTCCGCATGCCTCGCGGGCCGGTGGCGGCGACGGCGACCGGCACTCGCGCGCGCGTCAGGCCATCCGGATCGATGCAGGCTTCCTTGGCCCGGTAATACCGACCCGCGTAGTCGGTGGTCGACGTACGGAGCAGCTTGTCCGTCAGCTCGACGAACTCCTGGAACCTCGCGGACCGCTCGGCCGCCGACCACGGAGCGTTCCCCGTGACCTCTGCGTCTACGCCACCCGAGCCGGCTCCAAGACCCAGGATGAAACGCCCGTCCGACAGATCGTCCAGCGTCACAATCTCTTTCGCGAAAGGCACGGGGTGGCGGAAGTTGGGCGAGGACACCAAGGTTCCCAATTGGATTCTCTCGGTGATTCCCGCAGCGGCCGCGAGCGTGGGCATCGCCGCATACCAGGTGGACCCCATGCGCTCGCGCCAGGCCACATGGTCGTACGTCCACGCATGCTCGAAGCCCATCTCTTCGGCGAGGCGCCAGGCATGCCTAGCGGCTTTCCAGTGCTCTGACGGGAGAATGCGCACTCCGACACGCATGCCTACCTCCGGCGGTCGGGCTCGGGCAGGGGAGGGGTGTTGATTTGCTCGGGCAGTTCGCGCATGGTGCGCAGCGGGGACAGGAAGTTCGGAATGATGCTCAGCGTCATCCCCACGACACCGATCCACAGCGTGGTCTTCGCTCCGAAAGCTGAGCCCGAGACCCCGCCCAGAAAGCCGCCGAGCGGAATGCCACCCCAGGACACGAACCGGGCCGTCGCGCTCATGCGGCCCAGGAGATGATCCGGCGTGAGGGCCTGCTGGAAGCTCGACTGAGCCACCACACGGACCACACCGCCCATCGAGAGCGAGGCGAGCCCGACGGCGGCCACGTACACGCTCCAGCCCGGCTGAGCCATCGGCATCAACGCCGTCAGCGGACACGTGACCAGGGGCGCGATCCAGATGACCGGGCCGTGCCCGACCCGCCGGGAGATCCTGGTGGCCAGTAGCGCACCCAGCAGGGCACCGCACCCCATGCCCGACAGGACGAGTCCGATCTCGAAGGAGTCGAGGCCGATCTCCCTCTTCAGGAAGACGAGCAGCATGGCTTGATACATGACCAGGAAGAGATTGAAAATTCCGTCCCCCAGAACGATCGCGCGCAGCGCGGGATACTTGAGGACGAACCTGAGCCCTTCCTTGATCTCCCGGCCCAATTGCGGGCGCTCGCTGGGCTCCGGCTTCTGCTCGCGGGCCCGGATGCTCATCGCGAGCAGACCCGACATGGCCATCCCGATCGAGCTCGCCAGGACTGTCGCGGGGGCTCCGACCCACCCCACCATCGGCCCCGCGATCGAGGGCCCACTGATGCTGGATACGGAGCGGATCGCCGAGAGTTTCGAGTTCCCCTCGACGAGATGGCTTCGTCCCACCAGATGTGGGAGGTAGCTGATGTAGGCGACGTCGAAGAAGACGGTCAGAATCCCGTGGAACAAGGCGACGGCGTAGAGCCACCAGATCGTCAGCAGGTCCGTCGACCAGGCCACCGGGATCGTCACGAGCGCCAGAGACCTTGCTATATCGGTGCTGATCAACACCGACCGCTTCCGCATACGGTCCACCCACGCCCCCGCCGGCAGCCCGACCAGGAGGGAACCCGCGGTGGTCATTGTGGTCAGCAGCCCGACCTGGAACTCATCGGCGTCCAGCGCCATGATGGCCACCAGCGGAAGGGCCAGAAAGATGATGCGATCACCCAGCTGGCCGAGCGCGGTGGCCGCGAACAGGCGGCCGAAGTCCGGATCCCGCAGGAGTCCGAGGCGAGAGGATGTTGGCATTCAAGTACCTACTTAGGGGGATCGTAGAGGTTACGCCATGACCTGGTGTACCAGGCGGCCGTAGGCCTCCACCACGGCATTGGTCGTCTTGCCCGTCCGGTACTCATGCTGATCGATCGACCGCACGGGCTGGATCTCGTATGCCGTGCCGGTGAGGAAGCACTCGTCGAACCCGCCGAGTTCCTCGGGTCGGACGTGCCGTTCCACCACCGGGATCCCGAGGTCGCCCGCCAGGTCGAGCACCGTCGCGCGTGTGATGCCGGCGAGGAAGCAGTCCGGCACGGGCGTGTGCAGAGTCTCCCCGGCCACGAGAAAGAGGTTGGCCCCGGTGGCCTCCGTGACCTGGCCGCGGTAGTCGAGCAGCAGTGCGTCGTCGTAGCCGAGCCGATGGGCCTCATCGCGTGCGAGGGTGCAGATGTTGTACAGGGAAGCCGCCTTGGCCCGAACCGGTGCCGTGTCCGGTGAGGGCCGGCGCCAGCGCGAGGTGCCCAACCGGATGCCCCGCTCCTTGGCCTCGGCCGAGAAGACAGGGGGCCACTCCCAGGTGGCGATGGCGACATGAACGGATGCGTCCCCGCCGGCCACGCCGATGTGCTCGCTGCCACGCCATGCCACCGGTCGGATATACCCGTCGTCGATTCCCTGCCGACGGACGACCTCAAGCGTCGCATCCATCAACTCCGCCTCGGTGAAGGGCAGTCGATAGCCCAGCTCCCGAGCCGATTTGTGGAGCCGTCGGGTGTGCTCGGCCAGCTTGAAGACATGGCCGTCGTAGACGCGTTCACCCTCGAAGACGCTGCCGCCGTAGTGGAGGCCGTGCGTGAGGACGTGCAGTCGGGCGTCCCGCCAGGGGACGAACAGGCCGTCGAGCCAGATGACGCCGTCGCGGTCGTCGAGAGCGGAACCGCTCGCCACGTTCGTCACCGCGGAACTCCGGCGCTCTCCAGGCGGTCCTGCGCCGTGTCCAGTCCGCACACCTGGTGGATGGTGAAGACCATGGGCACCGGGCCGAAGTCCTGCAGGACCCGCAGCCCGTTCCGCTCCGCCGCGACGACGGTCGTGACGCACCCGTCGGTGAGGCCGGCCGCGCAGTCGATGGCCGCCTGCGCATTGCTCAGCACCAGCCGGGCTTCGGCACCATCAGGGACCAGCCCCACCGGGGCCGGATGGGTGGCGACGGTACGAGGAGCCTCCGCTCCCGCACTGGCCAGCACCATGTTGTGGGTCGGCATGACGAAGCTGTCGACCATGTGCAGTCGGTGCAGGTTCCCGAAGGTCAGCGTGTGCAGTGCCGGATAGACCGCACAGGCCACCAGGGCGTGTTCCCCGTCGTCGGGCACCGCTTCGAGGGCGGTTTCCAACGATGCGTGGAGCTCGACGTTGCCGTCGATACCGCGTCTGTGCAGCCATTCATGAGCCGCGGATTCCAGGTTGGTGCCGTGCGGGCCGAGGGTGTGGAGGTACCGAATGCGGTTGGTGTTCATGTCCTGCGCCTCTCGTTGGAGTAATTCGAATCGGGTGCCTCGGCGCGTTTGAGACGCTTCGACGCGAGCGCGTGGATCGCCACCGAACCGCCGGCCAGGCCCGCGAGGATTCCGGCGTGCCAGTGCGACCTGCTCCCGTTGTCCGGTCCTGCGCCGTCCTCGTCACCCCTCAGCAGCTTCCGCCAGGCCGACAGCAGACGCACCTCGGTCACCTCCCCGTCGTTGAGCCGCGTCCAAGTGGCTTCGGTCGTCGAGCAGTTCCCAGCGCTGGAGGGCGAAGGGAACGTTGCCGTCGCGCCACAGTCGGCCCAGGAAGGCATCGAGCCGGAAGCCCTCGCCCCGGCGCCGCGCCGCGTCGGCGAGAAGGCCATGGATCTGGATCTTCCCGGTGAGGTAGCTCAGCCCCTGCCCCGGATGCCCGGCGAAGAAGGCCGCCTCCTCCCAGGCCGTGCCGGGATCCAGGGGAACCTGCTCGGCGAGCCTTGCGGCGGCCTGCTCCAGGGTGAGTTCGCCGACGGCCAGGGCGATGTCGACCTCCACCCGCAGAGCCCGCAGGCGCATCGCGTTCACCAGAAACAGGGCGCTCGTCGGAGTGCCGTCGAACAGCCCCGCCTGCAGAGCGAGTTCCTCGGCGTGAAAGGCGATGCCCTCGTTGGCCGCCGAGTCGTAGTAGTGGCGCCGCAGTGGATCGGGGTGGCGCCAGGAGAGCGCCGCCTGCCAGGCGTGCACGCCCTCGTGGACGATGCCCACGCGCGGATCGTAGGCCTCGACCCGCTGGAAGTAGGGCAGGTCCGCCCGGGGCGGACGCAGATACCGCAAGGCGTCATCGCCGGGGCGGCGCGCCGAGGCGATGTAGTGCGGAACGCCGAGCCACGTGAGCGGTTCCAAGTAGGCGGGCATGGGGGTATTGCGGTAGTGGCGCAGGTCGTCAGGCAGGTCGATGATGCCTTCGCGGCGCAGCAGGGCCCTGACGTCCTGCTCGTCTGTGCGCTGCCGTTCGACCTGTCGCGCCGTGTCGGCGAAGGGGGGCGGCTCGGGCAGGTCCCGGTGCCGGCGACGCAGCATGACCTCGGCCGCGGCGGTGCGGGCGTACTCCTGGCGGCCCATGTCCAGCAACTGCCGCATCGAGTACGGCAGCAGGGCCACATGGTGCAGGAAGTAGCGGAAGGCCTCCGGGCCGACGCTGATCGGCGCCCCGAAACCGGGCAGGTGCTCCCGCAGCCATTCCCGGAAGCCGACGAGTGCGCGCTGTGCCCCGCCCGTTGCGGCGGCGAGCTCTTCCGTCCGCGCGGTCGGCAGGAACGGACCGAGTGCCGTCATGGCCGTACCCAGCGCCTTGTCGGCGGTGTCGAGCAGGCGCAGCGCGTACCGGGCGAACGGGCCCGCCGCGTGCCCGGTGAGGTTGCGCCTCGCCTGCTCCAGAACGTCCGGCACATGGCCGAGGAGCGCCACGATCTCCCGGCCGCGCGTGCCGGGCCACGGAGGTGGCTGAAGAAGCAGGTTGTAGAGGGGCACCAGGGCCTGGTCGAGGTAGAAGCAGGGATTGCGGCGCCAGTCGCGCAGCAGGTCCAGCTCCCAGTGCACCCGGGCGAGCGCGGAACCCAGCAGGGTCGCGTCGACCCGGGTGGCGACCGGTTCCCCGCCAACCTTCAGGTCGCCGTGGCGCTGCGTGAACCCGGCCAGGGCCCGGCGCCGTTCCGCGATCGCGTCGGGTGACCAGTCGGCCAGCAGGCCTGCCGGTCGTTCGATCCGGGTGACATCGTCGTGGGAGTCGGGCTGGGTGGCCGTACGCCATGCCCAGAACTCCTCGGCCAGCCCGCCGAGTTCGGTGCTGCCACCGCTCATCGTCGTCTCCTCGCTCTCGATCCGTGGGAGGCCCGGGCAAGTCGGGTCCTCATGCGGTCAACGAGACGTTGTAACCGCGCATCCAGCGATCCACCTCGATCAGGGGCAGCAGCAGATGCAGGTTGTCGGCCATGGTCATCATCCGGCCCTGCCCGGCGGCCAGTTCCCGCACCCTGGGCACGTCGAGCAGCCCGGCGAGCGGTGAGTCGCCGTCGTCCAGCACGGCGTCCAGCGCGGCACGGACCGTCTTGGCGTGGGCCGGCGAGAAGGTGGCGGGGTAGGCGCTCTTGCGGCGTTCGAGCACCTCGGCCGGGAGCAGGTCGGCGACAGCGGCGCGCAGCAGGCTCTTCTCCCGGCCGTCGGCGAACTTCATCTTCCAGGGCACGTTCCACACGTACTCAAGGAGCGTGTGATCGCAGAACGGCACCCGCACCTCCAGGCCCACGGCCATGCTCATCCGGTCCTTGCGGTCCAGGAGATAGACCAGCGGCCCCTGGAGGCTCAGATACAGCACCTCGCGCATCCGGGCCTGAAGACCTGACTCGCCCGGCAGACGCGGGACACGGGCGCGGAGCGTGGCATAGCGGTCGCGTTCGTCGTCGTCCGGGCGGATCCGGGCCCGGACGTCGGGTGCCAGGCAGTCGGTGAGCCGGGGGCTGTTGCCGAGCCAGGGGAAGGTGTCACCCCAGACGGTGTCCTGATCGAAGAACCAGGGGTACCCGCCGAACACCTCGTCGGCCGCCTCCCCGGACAGGGCGACCGTGGACCGCTCCCGGATCGCCCGGAAGAGCAGGTACATGGAGGAGTCGAACTGGCCGAGGCTGGGCGTGTCCCGGGCGAGCAGCGTCTCCGGTACGACCCCGGGGAGCGCTTCCGGGTCGAGCATGAGCGAGGTGTGCTCGACACCCAGGTGTGCGGCGGCCGCCAGGGCGAAGGGGGTGTCGCGTTCGGGGCGCAGGGCGGTGGCGCGGAAGTCGTCGTCGGCGCCCTGGAAGTCGACGGAGAAGGAGCGCAGTCCCGGCGGCTGGTGTGCGGCGGCCAGCGCGGTGATCGCCGACGAGTCCAGGCCGCCCGACAGCAGCGTGCACAGTGGCACGTCCGCTACCAGCTGGTGAACGACGACGTCCTCCAGGATTTCGCGGACCCGGGCCGCGGTGGTCGCGGTGTCGTCGTGGTGCTCCCGGCTCACCAGCCGCCAGTAGGGAGACTCGTGCCCGCCCGCCCGGTCGAAGCGCACCAGGTGGCCCGGCTGCACCTGACGCAGATCCGTGAAGGGCGTCTCCCAGGGCATGGACAGGCGGGGGTTGAACAGAATGGGAAGCTTGTCCTCGCTGGTGCGGGCCGTGAACAGCGGGTTGGCCAGGATCGCCTTGGGTTCGGAGCCGAAGAGCAGACCCCCGTCGTAGACGTGGTAGTACAAGGGCTTCACGCCGAGCCGGTCGCGCACCAGGAGCAGTTCCTCGCGGCCGGCGTCCCAGATCGCAAAGGCGAACATCCCCGTCAGGTGGTCGACGAAGGCCGCACCCCACTCCAGATAGGCATGCAGCAGCACCTCGGTGTCGGACACAGTCTCGAACCGGTGCCCGCGTGCCGTCAACTGGGCCCGCAGCTCACGGAAGTTGTACACCTCGCCGCTGTACGTCAGCACCACCGGCGCCCCGGTCGAGCGCGGGTGCACCACCATGGGCTGCTTGCCGCCCTCCAGGTCGACGATGGCAAGACGCCGGTGCCCGAGGGCGACGTGCGGGGCGAGCCACACTCCGTCCGAGTCCGGGCCCCGCCGGTGCAGGGAAGCTGTCATCGCCTCCACGGTCTGCCGTTCCAGGGTGAGGTCCCGGGAGAAGTCGATCCAGCCGGCAATGCCGCACATCATGCGCTCCTGGTGCAATCGTCAGGGAAGGTTCGGGTGGACGGCGGGCGGCTGCCGCGCGGTGTCCGGGAGGCCGGCGAGGAAGTCGTCGAAATGGACGAGGCGCTGCCCCCGCACCCCGGGACAATTCCAGCGCAGGTCGAGCCGGGGCGGACGGTCCTCGTCGTGGAAGTAGACCGCCTCGAAGCCCTGCTGCTGCCCGAACGCGAGGACGGGGTTGGCGGCCAGGAAGTCGCGGACCGACGGGCTGTCCCGGCGGACCCGCAGCATCAGCCTCTTGCCGCTGAAGTGGTTGCCGGGCAGGGCCACTTCCGGGTGCATCTTCCGTTTGAACTGGAAGATCCCCTTGCTCAGGAACGGCTCGCACCCCGACAGGTCCACACGGGTGAGGCCGTGCTCGGCCGCCCACTGCAGGATCAGCACGTACATCGCCAAGTAGGTGCCGGATGCGTACGCCTGATCATCGCCCCGGGCCACACCGGCCAGGCGGACGACCAGCGTCCGCCCTTCGAGCCGGCACAGCATCCCCGCCACTCGGCGGCCGGACTCGCACAGGAAGAAGAGCACCCCGCGTCGGAAGAGACACAGCAGCGCGCTGTCCCGGTCCTCCGAACGGGCGGCATCACCGTGCCTGTTCACCATGGTCGGCCGGTGCATGCCGTCGTAGAAGAACGCGAAATCGTCCTCGCCGGCGGCCACTTCGAGCGTGCGGTGGTGGGAGCGCAGTTCGCGCGCGTGCTGCTGCCGCGCCTTGCGGGAGAGCCTGCCGAGCACGTCCTGCGGGTCGGGCCCGACCGGCACGGCCAGAGTGACCCGGAACGGCAGCAGCAGGCTGTGCCGCGGCAGCCGGGCCGGGACGCGGTCGCGCAGCATCCCGACCGCGAGGATGTCGGCACCGGGGGCGGCCCGACCGTGCAACAGGTCGGCCCACGTCGTTCCCCGCCGGGTGTGATGCGACGCCGTACCGCGCCGCTGCTCCAGGAAGGGCAGCACGTGCGTCAGGCCCTGGGGCAGACCGCCGTACGCCAGCACCGGGCCCGGCCCGTGCGACCGGGACAGCGTGACCCGGGGCCGCGCGGCGAGGACGGCGTCGGCCAGGGTGTGCGCCCGTACGACGCGAGGGTCGGCGCTGTTGTGCCAGACGTACCGCCAGGTCGGTGGGATCACCCCGCATCCACCGTGTCCCCGGCGATCAGACCGGAGCCGTCGGGAGCGGACGCGAGAGCGGCGTCGCGGCCCACGACACGGTTGTGCTCGTCCACGAACACCACGCTGGGCACGAGCTCGGCCGCGTCCTCGTCGGGCACCGTCGCGTAGGCGATGACGATGACGAGGTCACCGTTGTGGACGAGGCGGGCCGCCGCACCGTTGACCCCGATGACGCCACTGCCGCGCGGCCCCTCGATCACATAGGTCTCTAGCCGGTTGCCGTTGTTGATGTCCACCAGGTGGACCAGCTCGCCGGGGAGCAGATCGGCGGCGTCCATCAGATCGGCGTCGACGGTGAGTGAGCCGACGTAGTTCAGATCGCACTGGGTGACCGTGGCGCGGTGGATCTTGGATTTGAGCATCGTACGGAACATGGCTGTCCCCTCTCGGGTCGGTGGGGCGGTCGGACCTGGGCCAAGGGAGGTCCCGCTATTCCTGGTGGAGCAGCCCCTAGGCGTGCGCGGCCGCGAGCACGACCTTGGCCAG
The DNA here is from genome assembly GCF_035917275.1 of Streptomyces sp. NBC_01237. Lineage (NCBI taxonomy): Bacteria > Bacillati > Actinomycetota > Actinomycetes > Kitasatosporales > Streptomycetaceae > Streptomyces > Streptomyces sp. NBC_01237. The sequence goes on from NZ_CP108508.1 coordinate 7,858,575, forward strand.
GTCGTCCGCGGCGGACACCCGCGTGAGGTGTTCGTCCCGCAGCGGGGCGAGCAGTTCGTCGCTGTAGTAGCCGGAGGCGTGCACCACCACGTCGGTGTCCGCCGCGATCAGGCCGCGTTCACGGGCCACGAGCACCCCGGTGATCGCCTTGACCAGCGACCACTCACGGATCAGGGACGGGTCGGCGGCGATCGTGATGCCGGCGTCGACGGCGAGCGAGCGCACCTCCTCGAACTTGTCGAGGCACTCCCGGCGGGACACCACGACACCGCCGCCCCCGTGCCGGGCGACTATCTCGTTGACCTGTGTCCGGGTCGGCGGCTCCTTGGTGTAGAAGGTGGCGTCGATCACCTCCTGCGGGTGGTCCGTGACCGCGGGAAACTCTGCCGCCGTGGACTGCCGCCAGAGCCCGGACTCCTCGTCGTGGGTGTACTCGGGAACCTTCATGCCGAGCAGGCTGGTCACCATGTCAGCCGTGGCGAGCTGCTGGACCAGGAAGAACCCGGGGTGCCGGGCGGGCGACGGCAGGCCGGTCGCGCCATCGCCGAGCAGCTGGTGCCCGAGGTGGTAGCCGAGCAGACCGAAGGCGCTGGAGACGGCGTGGGCGTGGAGCCGTGGCGCCGACTGCTCGGTCACGGGCAGCAGTTCGGCCTCCACGAAGGCACGTACCGCGTCCGCGATGCGGTAGTTGTCGAGGTCCAGTGTGTACCAGATCCGGAAGCCGGTGGTGTCGAAGATCTCCGCGGCGGACCGCTCGACGACCTCACTGCTGAGCAGCTTCACATCGCCCGGCCGATCGACATCGGCGACCACCACGGGATTCGCGATCCGCAGCGACGGCTCGGCGGTCAGCGGGCAGTCACGCAGCTTGGACCGTGACGCCTCGGGGGCGAGCATGACGATCCGCAGCTCGTCCGGCGTGGCCAGGCCGGTCTCGTAGGCGCGGGCCACCGCGTCGCGCAGCGCCGTCCCCTTGTTGCCGGACGTCGGCGTGACCAGGAGCACCCGCTCGCCGGTGCGGCGGATGTGCGCCGCCGCGCGGGCGATCATCAGCAGCGACGCGACCGTCTTCGTCGTCCGCGCACCCGGATTGCGCATCAGATCGAGCAGGTACAGCTGCGGCCGGACCTGGGTCAGGCCGACATCCGTGACCTCGGTGAACCTGGTGAACGCGGCTGGTTTCGCGTCCATCTCCAGAGGTATCAGCGGCGGTGGGGCGGTACGTGCGGCAGCAGTCTTGCGCGCGGCTGCCCGGATCTGCTGGAAGTACCGGTCGAGTACGTTGCGCACGACCTGGCCGTTGACGGCCGCCTGGCCCACAGCGGGCATGGAGGATCCACTCCTTCGGGAAGCTATTGGATTCGCGACGATGAGGTCGTCCACGTCGTCGATGGGCACCGAGCCCTGCCGCACGGGCGGCTCAGTGCGCGGCGCGGCCCGGGCCGGCCGGAGAGTGCAGCCAGCCGTCCGGATCCGGGGCCAGCCCATGGTGCAGATCGGTCAGAGCCGTGCGCAGCGCCAGCGTGACCGGGCCCGGCTTGCCGTCCCCGATGCTCCAGGTGCTGCCGCGGTCCACGACGGTGCTGATCGGGGTGATCACGGCGGCCGTTCCGCAGGCGAACGCCTCGGACATCAGGCCCTCGTCGCACTCGGTGCGCCACTGGTCCAGGGAGACGCGCTCCTCCACCGCGGCGTAGCCGAGGCGTTCGGCCAGGGTGAGGATCGTGGTGCGCGTGACACCGGGCAGCAGGGTGCCGGTCAGTTTCGGGGTGACTACCTGCGCCTGCGCCCCCTGGCCACGGACCAGGAAGAGGTTCATGCCGCCCATCTCCTCCAGGTAGCGCCGCTCGGCGGCGTCCAGCCAGAGGACCTGCTGGCAGCCCGCCGCTTCCGCCTGCCGCTGGGCCAGGAACGAGGGGGCGTAGTTGGCGGCCACCTTGACGTCACCGGTGCCGCCGGGGAAGGCGCGGCTGTACTCATGGCTCGCGAAGACCGAGACCGACTCGACGTCGTCACCGAAGAAGCCCCCGGCGACGAACGCCATGACCAGGAACCGGTACGTCCGCGACGGACGCAGCATGAGCGATGTGTCGGTCCCGAACATGATCGGCCGTACGTAGATGCTGTGGGCGGGATCGTCGGACAGGCTGCCCTCGTCGGCGTTGATCAGCTGGTCGATGGCCGCCACGAACGTCTCGACGGGCAGCTCGGGCATGGCGAGCCGCCGGCAGGAACGCTGGAAGCGCGCGGCATGGTCGTAGGGACGCCAGACACCCATCGAACCGTCGGCGCGCCGGTGTGCCTTAAGCCCCTCGTAGGCGACCTGACCGTAGTGCAGGCCGATCATCCCGGGGTGGACGGACAGGTTCTGCAACGGAGTCATCCGGCCCTCGGACCAGCCCTCGCCCTCGGTCCACTCCATGCTGATCAGGTGTTCGGTGAACGATTCGCCATGGCCGGGGTGCCGCACCACACGGCTGGAGGAGGCGATGCTCGGTTCGGATACGGCGGACATGCGGGCGGCTCCTTCGGAAGGGTGGTCTCAGACGAGAGGGGCGAAGAAATAGGTGTCGCGGCTGGAGAAGAGGCCGTCGGGACGCACGGTGAAGCTGTCCGCGAAGCGCAGATGCACCGGGGTGCCGTCGTGCAGCTCGCCCTGGAACTCGCCGAACGCACCGACGGTGTGACCGTCCGTGAGCAGCGTGGTCAGAGCGTGCCGGCCGGCGCGGATCGTCCGGTCCCGGCCGTAGAAGCCGCGCAGCCCCTCGGGTCCGACCATGAGGTCGTAGCCGGGCCGCCGATAGGCGGCGTCGGGGGCGAACAGAGCAGCCAGGCCGTGCACGTCTGCGCTGTCGACCAGGTCGTAGAAGCGGCGGACCGTGCGGATCGCGAGCTGTCGGTCGGGGGCGGTGGTCACTGTCGTACCTCCTCGATGCGGACGGGTAGTCATGAGTCGCCTCGGCGGCGGGCGGTCAGCGCGGGTCCGGCGGGGCGAGCCGATGCGAGCCGGCCGGCGAGGACGGCGACCGTGGGAGCTTCGAAGACCGCCTTGATGGACAGCTCCGCCCCGAGAGCCGAGCGGATCCGGTTGATCAGCTTGGTGACGTGCAGGGAGTGACCGCCCAGGTCGAAGAAGCTGTCGTCGATGCCGACGCGGTCGATTCCGAGGACCTCGGCGAACAGGTCGCACAGGGCGGCTTCCTGCCCGGTGCGCGGTTCACGGCCGGCTTCGCGCGGAGCGACGACGGGAAGCGGCAGGGCGCGCCGATCGAGCTTGCCGGTCGCCGTCATGGGGAGCGCGTCCACCGGGACCACCGCGGACGGCACCAGGTGGTGGGGCAGCCGTTCGGCCAGGAACGCACGGACCGCCACCGGATCCACACCACTGCCGGCCCCGGCCACGACGTATGCCACCAGACGTTTGTCGCCGGGCACGTCCTCCCGTACGACAACTGCGGTGCGCACCAGCCCCGGGTAGTCGGCCAGCGCCGACTGCACCTCGCCGGGTTCGACCCGGAAGCCGCGGATCTTCACCTGGCCGTCGGCACGACCCAGGTACTCCATGACCCCGTCGGCCCGCCAGCGCACCAGATCACCGGTGCGGTACATGCGGTCGCCGGGCCCGCCGAAGGGGCAGGCGACGAACCGTTCGGACGTCAGGTCCGGCCGGCCGAGATACCCGTGAGCGAGCCCCACCCCGGACATGTAGAGCTCACCCACGGTCCCCGGAGCCGACAGAGCGAGGCTGTCGTCCAGCACGTACAGGCGTTTGCCGTGCAGGGGCCGCCCGACCGGGATGGAGGCCCGGGCCCCGTCCCCGGCGGCGATCCGGTGGGCCAGGGTGAAGATCGTCGACTCGACCGGCGAGTAGCCGTTGATCAGTCGGATCTGCGGGAACTCCCGCACCAGCCGCATCACATGGTGCACCGACGCGGCCTCCCCGCCGGTCATCACCTGCCGCAGGCCGGTGAAGGTCTCCGGGTGCTCGTCCAGCAGGAAGTTCAGCAGGCTCGCCGACACATGCAAAGTGGTGATGCCGTGCTCGCGCACGAGGGAGGCGATCACCGCAGGTTCGGGGCGCGGCCCCGGCTGGAGCACACACACGCCGCCGGAGAACAAGGCACCGAACAGTTCGAGCGCGAAGGCGTCCCAGGACACGGGCGAACACTGAAGCCACACCTGGGAGGGCTCCATGGCCGCGAAGTCCTGGCCCATCATCGTGCCGACGATCGCGCGGTGCGCAGTGACCACGCCCTTCGGCACGCCCGTCGAGCCCGACGTGAACATCACACAGGCGGCGTCCTGCGGACCGGCACGGTGCCCGAGCCCGTGGGCCGGCCGACGGGCGATCGCCTCCGCTTCGGCGTCGAGACGCACCAGCAGGCCGGGACGCACGGACAGCCGCCCGGCGAGCTGCGTCCCGGTCACCACGGCCCGGGCGCAGGCATGGGCGAGCAAGGCCTCCACACGAGCGACCGGCAGGCCGGGGTCGAGCATCGTGTACGTTCCGCCGGCCTTGAGCACGGCCAGCACGGCGACCACCAGCTCGATTTCGCGCTCCAGATACACCCCGACGACATCGCCGCGCTGCAACCCGGCGGCGACGAGGTGGTGGGCCAGCCGGCCGGCCCGCACGTCCAGCTCGCGATACGACAGCCGCTCCCGCTCGAAGACCAGGGCGTCGGCGTCCGGCCGCTCCGCCGCCCGCCGCTCGAACAGCTCATGCACCAGCCGGTCCGCCGGCTGCCGTGCCGGCGAGCCGTTCCAGTCGACCAGCAAGGTCCGGCGCTCGGCGTCCGACACCACCTCCAACTGGCTCAACGGCTGATCCGCGCCGGCGAGTGCCGCCTCCACGAAACGGACCAGACGATTCGTCAGGGCGACGATCGACGATCGGTCGAACAGCTCGACGGAGTACCTCACGCAGACATCGACGCCGGCTGCGGACCCGTCCGAGCAGTGTCCCTCGGAGAGCTCCATGACGAGATCGACGGCGGCGAGGTTCAGGTCGAACACGCGTGCCTCGGCGGTCAGGCCGGCGAACTCGGCGTGCCTCGTGATGAGTTCGCCGGGGGCCAGCAGCACCTGGAAGAACGGGTGGCGGGACGGGAGGCGAGCAGGTGCCAGTTCCTCCACGAGGCGCTCGAAGGGCACGTCCTGGTGGGCGTCGGCCTTGAGGGCGGTCTTGCGGACCCGCGCGACGAGTTCACGGAACGAGGGGTCCCCGGACACATCGGTACGCAGCACAACGGTGTTGACCACTCCGGCCGCTCCTCGTTCGGGAGCGGGGGTGGTGCCCAGGGAAATGTCCGTGCCCACGCCCAGCCGGGACACCAGGCCCGCCATGGCTGCCTGGAGCACCAGGAACACCGGCACCTGATGCTCCTGCGCGAAAGCGATGAGTCGTTCGTGCGGTCCGGCCTCGATCCGTGCCGCATGGACCGCGGCGTGCAGCGACGGCGACGCAGGGCGCGGCCGGTCGGTGGGCAGGGCCGACTCCTCGGGCAGATCGGCCAGGACACGCCGCCAGTGGGCGAGTTGCCGCGACAGCTCGCTCCGCCCGTCGGACACCGGAGCCTCACGACGCAGGTGCACATCAGGCGTGCCGCCCTGACACCGCGCGGTGTAGGCCGTGGCCAGATCGCCGAGCCACTGGCCGAGTGACCCGCGCACACCGTTCGGGTGCTGTGTCACCAACAGCACCACATGGTCCTCGGCGCTCACCGAGAACAGCTGAGCGTGCACGGACGCCTCGCCCGCTCGTACGCAGTCGCGCACGGCCGCTGCCAGTGCGTCGTGAAGGTCCTCTTCGGAGCAGTGGGACACCGCCCGGGGGAGTCGCCATTCCGGTAAGAGGTCGGTGACCGCATCCCGCAGGGCGTCGACGTTCAACGGTCCCCGCAGCCTGATGCTCAACGGGACGGTGCCCTGTGGGCGGGGACCCTCCGGAAGGTCGTGAAGCCAGAGCCGGGCCTGATCGAAAGCTGGTGGAGTCATCTGGGAATTCCCAAGGGGTAGTCGGTCAACTGGTCGCGGGAGCCGCCGTGGGCGGGCACGGGCCACAGGTCCTCTGGCCCCAGAGAACCGGGGGTGTACTTTCCCAACGCGTGGATCAGCAGCCGGAGTTCTAAAGCCAGACAGGACACCAGACGGGACAGTCCCGCCGCCGGATCCTCATCCACGGCCACGAGCGCCGCGCGCCCGAGTCCGACCGCAGTGGCACCCAGCGCCAGGCACTTGACGGCTCGGCCGCCCTCCCACATCCGGCCGGAGGCGAGCAGGCACGCATCACGGTTCCCGATCCGGGCCAGACCTTCGCCCAGCGGCAGTCCGACCTGGCCGATCGTGGCGAGCGGGACCCAGCCGGTGCCGCCCTCCGCGCCGTCGAGGACGACGGCGTCCGCGCCGGCTTCCCAGGCGGTGGCCGCGGCGTGCGCGATGTCCCGCCCCGGATGCAGCTTCACCCACACCTTCACCCGGGGGAAGTTGTTGCGCATCAGCCGGATCTGCTGGCGCAGGATCTCCTCCGTGAAGGTCCCCGCACTGGCGGAACGCAGGACCTCGTCCGAGCCCCGGCCGAAGATCTCGTCCATCGCGAACTGCTTGTCCACCTGCGCGACGGCCGAGCGGTTCAGCAAGGCCATCCCGCCGAGGCCGGGCTTGGCTCCCTGACCGACCTTGAGCTCGAACGCCAGCCGCCCGCTGTCCAGCAGCGGCTGGGCGGACGGGTCACTGTAGACGAGGTTCCAGACCTCGGCATCGGCGTCCTCGGTGCACTGCTGGATCGCCACCCCGCCGTATCCCTCCGGCAGTTCCTCCTGGTAGGCGGAGAGCCGGCTAAGAACACTGCGACGGCTCTGCTCACCGGCCCTGCCGTAGCCCGTCATGGGCACGATGTTTTCGCCGATGGTCATCGGGATGCCCAGGCGACCGGCTTGCCGGCCGGCGTTCAGCACCTGCTCCGTGCCGGCGGCCCTGGTCGATCCGAAGGCGGACACATAGAGCGGCAGCGTGGAGCGCAGCCCGCCGATCACCGTGTCCAGGTCCACGTCGCCGTGCAGGGGTTCCCGGCCGAGTTCGAGCAGCTTCTCCAGGCGCTGCGGCATGAACACGGGCGGAGTCAGCCGGATGCCGTCCAGGGGATCGCCGGTGCCGGCGGGCACCGGGGCCGAGCCGAAGAGGAGCTGCCCGTAGACCCGCCGGTCGGGGAAGGCAGCCGCCGTGCCCTCGCGAGCGCGTCTTCGGACCGCTTCCTCGCCGAAGCCGTGGGTGTGCAGATCGGTCACGGCGACACCACTCCCGGCAGCTTCGGGAACGCGGACGCCTGCCAGACACTGTCGAGGCCGGCGATGTAACGGGTGAACCGCTCCAGGCCGATCCCGAAACCGGCGCTGGCGGGAATGCCCTCGCGCAGCAGGTCCAGATACCAGCCGTACTTGGCCGGGTTCTCGCCGGTCTCCCGGATGCGGCTGACGATGCGCGTGTAGTCGTACTCCCGCTCACTGCCGCTGCACAGCTCGCCGTACCCTTCCGGGGCCAGCAGGTCGAAGTTGCGCAGCACGCCCGGTTCGGTCTTGCTTTCACGGTCGTAGAAGCCACGTGACCCCTTCGGGTAGTCGGTGACGAACACCGGCCGACCCAGGTGGCGGGACAGCAGCGCCTCACCCGACCATTCGATCTCGGTGCCCGTGCTCTGCACATGACCCAGTTCCCGGAGCTGCTCCAAGGCCTGAGCATGAGTCATGGTCGGAAAGGTCTGTGACACCAGCGATTCGAAGGCCGAGGGATCACGGCCCAGTGTCTTCAGCTCCGCCGGCAGATCGGCGATCACCCGCCGCACGATCTGCCGGACCAACTGCTCCAGAACACCGGTGATCTCCTCGCGCGAGGCACCGGCCATCTCGACGTCGATCTGATGGAACTCGGCCAGGTGGCGGCTGGTGCTGGTGGTCTCCAGTGGCTCCAGGCGGACATTGGGCGCGATGCAGAAGATCTTGTCGTAGGTCAGCAGGGAGGCCTGCTTGTAGAGAATTGCACTGGTCATCAGCTTGTACCGGTGGCCGTAGAAATCCACGTCCACCTGTTTCGAACCACGGGTCCCGGGGTCGGTCACCGGGCCGATGATCGGCGGCAGCATCTCCACGAACCCGGCCGCGGTGAGGTGCTCACGGGCCGCGACCAGCATGTGCCGCTGGATGGCCAGCACGGCCCTGGTGATGTCCGAGGTGAGGTGCTGCCGGACCCGACTGGGGGACGGCAGCGGCTGCCCGAGCAGCGCGGACTGCGGAACATGCGTCATGAGACGGATTCCTTCTCGTGTCGGGTTCGAATGACTCGGGAGAACGTCGCGCCGGCCAGTGCGAGCTGGTCGTAGGTGCGCTCGACGAAGGAGAGGGAGCGAAGCAGGTCGGCGGACGAGAGCCGGACCCGGCTGTGGACCGTTCGGCGGACCGGCATCGAGCCGACGTCGCACCAGTGCAGCCGTCCCTCGCCGTCCAAGTAGCTCCGCGTGCGCCCGGCGTTGTCCGGATGCAGGCAGTACGGAACGTCCAGCAACCCCGTCGCGAACGCCTGGACCAGTGCCCCGCCGACGGAGGGGGCGAGAGCGAGAACGGCATCGATGATCGTCCGCGCCTCGTCGAGGATGCCGGTGCTCTCCCTGCCGGACGCCGTGTGCCTGACCGGTTCACGCGCGGCAGCTTGCGCGGCGAGCTCCAGGGCCGCGACGTTCTCCGCGATGTTCGGGATCCGATGTGCCTCGGCGGAGGTCTTGACGATGAGCCGGGCTGCTCCGGTCCGCACCGCCAGACGGGCGGCGTCCTCCAGGAGCAGCGCGGCCCCGGCCGGCGTACGCGGAAACACCCCCATGTACGCATAGAGAACGATGTGCCAGTCCATGGTGCCCAGCAGCTCGTCGGCGATCGTGGCCAGAGCGGCGATCGCCTCTTCGTCCTGCGCGGCACTCGTCTGCTGCGCATAGCTCAGCGAGACGCTGCGCAGCCCGTGCTGCTTGAAGAAGAGCGCCTCCAGCACCGCCAGAGCGACCAGCAGACCGGGCGGGCACAACTGGCCCATCATGCAGCCGCCGAACGTCTCCAAGTGCGGCTCGGCGCCGGTCTCCTGGAGACGCGCGAACATCTCGCAGCAGCGAGCCCAGTCCGCCACGGACCGCTCCAACGGGTTGCGGCTGTACGGCAGACAGTAGGAGACCGGGCCGCCCTCGGTGGCGGCCAGTCCCGCGGCCGTCAAGGCCTCGAAGATCGCGTAGGGAGATGGTGAACCGTGCCGGACCTGGATGGGAAAGTCCGGACCGGCGATCCCATCGATGACGGCGAGCGTGGTCGCGGTGCCGTGGGCCACGATGGGGTAGCCGTTGAGCGCCACGCCCTCGGCCAGCGCGCGACGAGCGAACTCGTGGGAGTCCAGACGGGTATAGCTGTCCAGCGTGATCGTGCCCACCGTGACCGCCTCGGCCTGCCGGGTGGCCCGCAGCCCCGAGCGCATCAGCCGCGGGTCACTCATTCCCATCCGAGGCTGGACCACCAGATGACCGGCGCGCTGAGCGGCGTCGACGAACGCCCCGAAGGACCTGGCCGACGGCCCGGTGCCGGGCCGGTCGCCGAGATGCGGCACGAGCCGTGCGTGCTTGCCCCCGCTCATCGCGTCACCCCGGACGGCAGCGACTGGACGAAGTCACGGAAGCTGACGATCCCGGCGCCCTCCTCGAAGACTGCGTCGAATCCGGCCTCGCTCAACTCCCGGACACCGCGCCCATGTTCTCCACCCGCGATGCCGAGCTTGCCCCCTATGACCATGGGGGTGGCGTGCAGTTCGGGGCAGCTGCGCAGCAGTCTCACCACGCGCTTGCCATCGACGAAGCCGTGCCCGTTGACCGTGGAGACCACGATCAGATCGGGACGCCGGGCACGACATTCGTCGACCACCAGCTGGTCGGGCACACAGGCACCGAGGTTGGTCACCCGGTGCCCCAGCTCTTCGAGGAGGAGCTGCAGGTAGACCAGATTCCAGGTGTGAGCGTCCGAAGGCACGCTGCTGACCACGACGTCCAGGCCCGCGGTGTCGGGTGGATGCGCGTAGAACTGCAATTCCACAGTCGTTTCCCGTCGAACGGCTTGACCTGAACTAATTGCTTGCACCGACCAGTGCGGCGACATTGCCCGGTGCTTGTACACCTTCCATGAGGTGCTGATGGGCCTGGCCGATCTGGTCGAAGGTGTAGGTATGGCCGAGATGAGGAGGAAGAAGGCCCATGTCGACCAGACGTGTTACGGCCTGGCATTCTCGTGGATTGGCGAAATGAGAGCCCTGGAGCCGCTTCTGCCGCATCCAGAGATATCTGAGGTCGACGTCGACATTGAAGCCGGACGTGGCACCGCAGATCACGATCATCCCACCCGGGGCGCACACGAAAACCGACGTCGGTATGGTGTCGCTGCCAGGATGTTCGAACACTATCTTGGGAGACGCCTTTTCGCCAAGAATATTCCAGATCTCCCGCCCGAAGGCCCGCAGGTCCGCCGCCCACCGATTGTGTTCCTCGGTACCGGCCGGCGGCACGCGGCCCCAATGCTGGTATACGGTCCGGTCGATGACTCCCACGGCGCCCAACTCCAGGCAGTATTTGGCCTTCTCTGGAGACGACACCACCGCGATGGGTCTTCCTCCCATCTGGAGCGTCAAGGAGATGGCCATCGAGCCGAGTCCGCCGGACCCGCCCCAGATGAGAACCGTGTCCCCGGGCTGCACCGTGTTGGGCGGCCAGCCGTTGAGCTGCCGGTACGCAGTAGCACCGGTGAGGAGGTACCCCGCAGCCTCCGCCCAGTCGAGCCTGCTGGGCTTGGGCAGGCACTGGAACTCTGCCACCAGTGTGAACTGGGCGAACGAGCCCCAGTTCAGCTCGTACCCCCATACCTGCTGCGACGCCGCGAGCATGGGATCGACGCCCAGCCGGACGTCGGGGTCGTCCTCGTCCCACCGGCAGCCGGAGAGTACGACCTCGTCGCCCACCTTGACTCGTCGTACGCCGGATCCGACTTTCCAGACGATGCCGGAGCCCTCCGAACCGCCGATGTGAAACGGCTCGTTGCTTCCTTGCTTCTGGCGCATCGCGACGACGTCGACGGGCTTGCCCTTGGCGGCCCAGACATTATTGAAGTTGATTCCGGCGGCCATGACCGCTACCAGAACGAATCCCGGCGGAACCTCGGGGGTGTCGACGACTTCCGTCCGGAATGCCGTTTCAGGATCGCCGTACCGCTCGGGACGAATCACCGACGCGTACATGGAGCGGGGGACGGCCCCGAGTGGGGGCAGATCCCCCACCTCGTACAGAGTGCTGGTGTTCGAGGAGTTCAACGCAATCTCCTGTTTTCGAATGGTGAAAGTTCAGAACGACAGGCCGCTAATTCCGGATCTCCGCCATGTGCCGCACGATGTCGTCGGCTATCAGGCCAATGCTCGGGAGCCGCATGATCGAGTAGTGGTCTCCCGCCAGGTCCGATACTTCGATCGAGTCGACGAAGGGGCTCCAGACGGCTTCCAGGGAATTCATCCACTGGTTGTCGAGGGCGGTGTACAGCCGAAGATTGCAGTCCACGGGGCGTGGCACGAACGAGGCCATCGCCTGGATCTGGAATTTCCTGATCCTGAGGTGGGATTCCACCGCGTCGTGCCCCAGCAGCAGGATGTCGTCGCTCACCCCGGCTGCTCGCATCACGTCCATGGCGTCCGGCCTGATCCCGTTCGGCTCGTCAACGCTCCGCAGGCTGTCGATGTCCGCGAGCAGAGCGTCGATGGCTTCGGCATCCTCGGTGGTCCGTTTCCGTACCTGCTCCGAAGGGAGCACGGAGTCGATCACGGCAAGCATGCCGACCTCCAGGTTCGACGCCCTGGCCTGCCTCGCCATCTCCATCGCCACGAGCCCACCGAACGACCAACCCGCCAGGCAGTAGGGCCCTTCGGGGTCGAGCTCACAAACGGCCGCCAAGTACCGCGCGGCCTGCTCGGTGATGTCCCTCTCCACGGCGGTCCCGTCCGCCGGCACGTCGATCCCGAGCACGTTCACCTGCCCGTCGAGCTGATGGGCCAGATGAGCGTAGGCACTCGTGCCGCCACCGATCTCGTGCACGCAGAACAACGTCGGACGGCCGGGCACATGGAGGTTCAGACGCACAATCTCCGGAGCGGACGGATCCGGTACCGACAGGGCCCGGACGCTCTTCCCGGGCGACCGCAGTACAGCACCGAGACCTGCGACCGTCGGAGTCTTCAGGATGTCCTTGGGCAGCAGCCGAAAGCCCCTTGCGCGGGCATCGACCACGACCCGGGTGGCGAGCAGGGAGTGTCCGCCGAGGTCGAAGAAGTTGTCGTGGACACCGACCCGGTCGACGCCGAGCACCTGGGCCCAGATGCCGGCGATGGCCGCTTCGGTTTCGTCGCGCGGCGCCACGTAGGCGGCGGCGAGCTCGGGACGGTCGGCGTCGGGGGCGGGCAGCGCCCGGCGGTCCACCTTGCCGTTGGGCGTGAGCGGCAGCTCGCTCAGGACCATGAAGGCCCCGGGCACGATGAAGTCGGGCAGGCCGTCGGCACACCAGCGGCGCAACGCCGACGCCCCCGGCCGCGCACCGGGTCGCGGCACCACGTAGGCGGTCAGGCGCTTGTCCCCCGGAGAGTCCTCCCGGACGTCGACCACCGCGGATGCCACGTCCTGGTGCGCCACCAACCGGGCTTCGATCTCACCCAGTTCGATGCGGATGCCCCGCATCTTCACCTGGGTGTCGATCCGGCCGAGGAACTCCAGGTCGCCGCTGGGCAGCCATCGGACCAGGTCACCGGTGCGATACACCCGACGGGTCGTTCCGCCGATCTCCATCTCGACGAACTTCTCGGCCGTGAGCTCCGGCCGGTTCAGGTAGCCCCGCCCCACACCTACTCCACCCACCAGCAGTTCCCCGGGCACACCGACCGGCACCAGCCTGTCGGCCTGGTCCACCACGAACAGCTCGGTGTTGGCGACGGGACGACCGATCGGCACACCGGCATCCGCAGACGTGATGACCGCCGTAGTCGCCGTGACCGTGGTCTCCGTCGGACCGTAGGCATTGACGAGCGGAACCGAGAACCGCTGGAACCACTCGGACACGAGCGCCGCAGAGAGCGCCTCGCCCCCGAGAACCAGCCGCCGCAGCGAAGCGGCCTTCGCAGGATCGAGATGGGGGAGCATCTGCTCCCACACCGCCGGAGGCAGATTCGCAGCAGAGATGCCCCGGCGCGTGATGATCTCGGCGAGTTCCTCCGGCGTCCACTCCACAGCCCGGAGAACCAGCTGCCCGCCCGCCAGCAGCGTGGTGAACACGTTCTCCGTACCCACGTCGAACGTCATCGAGGCGAACTGAAGAAACGCGTCGCCCTGCCCGAGCCCGTAGTGCCGCCGCATGTCCCAGACCCGGGCACCGAGTGATCGGTGCTGGATCATGACGCCCTTGGGGGTGCCGGTGGAGCCGGAGGTGTAGATGACGTAGGCGAGGTGGTCCGGGGTGGTGTGGTGGTCCGGGTTGGTGTCGGGGAAGTTGGCGATCGTGTCGGTGTCGGTGTCGATGCAGACCGTCTTGGTGTTGTTGTGGGGTAGTTGGTTGTGGAGGTTGCTTTGGGTGAGGAGGACGGGGGCGGCGGTGTCGGTCAGCATGAACGTGAGTCGTTCGGCCGGGTATTGGGGGTCGAGTGGGACGTAGGCGCCGCCGGCCTTCAGGACGGCGAGCAGTGACACGATCATGTCGGGGCTGCGTTCGAGGCATATGGCGACGAGGGTGTCCGGGCCGACGCCGAGGGTGCGTAGGTGGTGGGCGAGTTGGTTGGCTTTGGCGTTGAGCTGGGCGTAGGTGAGTTCCTGGTTGCCGAAGATCACGGCCGGGGCGTCGGGCCGTTGGGCTGCCTGTGCTTCGACGAGTTCGTGAATGCAACGGTCGCGGGGGAAGTCCGCTGCTGTGTCGTTCCATTCGACGATCAGCTGGTGCTTCTCTGTGTCGGAGAGCATGTCCAGGTCGTTGAGCGACGCCGTCGGATCGGCGACCACCGAGGTCAGCAGGTTTTCGAAGTGTCCGGCCAGTCGCTTCATGGTCGGTGCGTCGAAGAGGTCGGTGCTGTAGAGGAGCAGGCCCTTCAGTCCTTCGCTTGTCTCCTGGATGGAGAGGGTCAGGTCGAACTGGGCGACTCGTGATGCGTTGGGGTAGGTGTCGATGTCCAGGTCGGTGAACTGCCAGGTTTCGTCGCTGGCGTTCTGGAGGATGAACATGACTTGGAAGAGGGGGGTGCGGGAGAGGTCGCGTTCGGGGGCGAGTTCTTCGACGAGGCGTTCGAAGGGGAGGTCTTGGTGGTCGTAGGCGGCGAGGGTGGTGTCTTTGATCTGGGCCAGGAGGTCTTTGAAGGTGGGGTTGGCGCGGAGGTCGGCGCGGATGACGAGGGTGTTGACGAAGAAGCCGATGAGGCCTTCGATCTCGGCGCGGTTGCGGCCTGCGATCGGGGTGCCGATGGCGATGTCGTCGCGGCGGGCGTAGGTGCCGAGCAGGATGTTGAACGCGGTCAGCAGCACCATGTACAGGGAGGTGCCGGTGTCGGCGGCCACGGCGCGCAGACCGGCTGTCAGGTCGCTGGGGAGGTCGAATTCGACCGTGGCGCCTTTGCCGGTGCGTTCGGCCGGTCGGGGGTGGTCGGTGGGCAGTTCCAGCGGTTCCAGTGCGGCGAGCTGGTCGCGCCAGTAGCCGAGCTGGCGTTCCAGGACGTCTCCCTGGAGCCATTGGCGTTGCCAGATCGCGAAGTCGGCGTATTGCAGGGGCAGTTCGGGCAGTTTGGCGTCACGGTGGTGGACCGCTGCGGCGTACAGTTCGCTCAGTTCCCGGGTGAGGACGCCGATCGACCAGCCGTCCGAGACGATGTGATGCATCGCCAGCACCAGGACGTGGTCCTCGTCGGAGACTCGGACCAGGCACACCCGCAGCAGCGCATCCTTGGCGAGATCGAACGGCTTGAGGGCCTCCGCGTCGACCGTCTCGCGCACCTGGACCTCGCGGGCCTCCGAGTCTTGGACACCGGACAGGTCGATTAGGCGTATCCGTACCGGGCCGGGCTCGTCGACCACCTGAACCGGCTCGCCTCCGGCACCGATGACGAACCGCGTGCGCAACACCTCATGCCGCGCCACCAAACCCGAGAACGCTGCCCCCAACGCCTCCACATCCAAGCGCCCCCGCACCCGCAGCATCCCAGGAATGGACAGATCCAGCCCGTCCAGTCCCAGTTGTTCAAGGAACCACAGGCGCTGCTGTGCGAACGACAGCGGCATGCCGTCTTCCGCACGCGGCACCGGCACGAGCGCCGCCCCGTCGGATGTCGCGGCATCGTTGCGGTCGGCGGAGGCTGAGGCCAGCTTCGTCTCGACGAGCTCGGCGAGTGCCGCGACCGTGGGGGCGTGGAAGACCTCCCGGACCGAAACTCGAATGGACAGGTCCTTGCGCAGCCGTGAGGTGAGCTGCGTCGCCAGCAGGGAGTCTCCACCCAGCTTGAAGAAGTCGTGCTGCCTGGCGGGCTGGGAGATGCCGAGCACTTCCTCGAAGACACGTGCCACGGCGGCTTCGGTAGTCGTCCCCGGCTCCTCCAGCAGCACTTCGGGATCGACGTCCGCTACAGCCACCCGCTCGATCTGCACCGGCTCCTCAGCTGTGGGGTCCAGCCGGAACCTGGTGCGCTGGAACGGGTAGGTGGGCAGCGCGATGCGTCGTCTCGCAGCTCCGGAGTGGACTCCGTGCCAGTCGAGGTCGTGGCCGGCGCCCCAGAGGGAGCCCGCCGAGCCGAGAATGTGCTCAAGATCGGAGACCGGCGCCGAGGGGTGGGGCAAGCTTGAGACGACGAGGTGGTCCTTCCTGAGATCCGGATGCCTGCGGACCAGCGTGGTCATGCTGCGTCCTGGCCCCACTTCGAGGATCGTTTTGTTGTCGGCATCGAGCAGTGTCGAGACGACGTCACCGAACCGCACGGTGCTGCGCATGTGGTTCACCCAGTACTGCGGGGTGGTCAGCCGATCCGGGTCCATCAGACGGCCGTCGCTGTCGGAGACGAACGGGACGACCGGTCGGCCGAACTCGACGGACGCCAAGTAGTCGGCGAATCGCCCGGTGATCGAGTCCACCAGCGAGGAGTGACCGGCGCCCGGGATGTGCAGCCGGCGAACGTCGACTCCGTCCTTCTCCAACCGTGCGGCCAGTTCCACGACCGCCGTCATCGGTCCGGACACCACACACTGGTCGGGTCCGTTCACTGCTCCGAGCGAGACTCCGTCCGTCAGGAGCCCGGACACTTCGGACTCCGGCAGAGAGACCGCGAGCATTCCTCCACTCGGCAGCGTTTCGAGCAGTCGACTGCGGCAGGTCACGACCGCCGCCGCGTCGGCCAGGGTGAAGACCCCGGCCACACATGCTGCCGCGTAGCTTCCGAGGCTCTGACCGGCGACCACGTCCGGCGTGATCCCCCATGACTCCCACAGCCGGTACAGGGCCATCTCGACACTGAAGATCGCCGCGTGCGCGACCGGCAACTCCGCGAAGTCCGTCCCCGCCGACGAGGATGCCTCGCCGAAGAGGACATCGGGCAGCGAGACATCGAGATGGGGAGCGAACGCCGCCGCGCATGAGTCGAAGGACGCCCTGAAGGCCTCCTCATGGAGGTAGAGCTCCCGGGCCATGCCCAGCTTCTGGCCCCCATGACCGGGAAAGACCATGGCGACCGAACGATCGGTCCCCCTGACAGGCTCGACCGGGGCGGAATCGGTGTCGGCCAGCCGCGCCACGAGATCGTGCCCGGTCGAGGCGACGAAGGCCTGCCGGTACGGATGGCCCTGACGGCCCATCTGGGTGGTCCAGGCCACGTCCGCGAGGTCCGTGGCGGGGTGCTTCTTGAGGTGCTCGGCGAGCCGACTGCGTGCGTCGGACAGGGCCGGACGCGACTTGGCCGAGATCACCACCAGCTGGGACGGCTTCTCCGCCGTCGTGCGGGGGACCGGCGGCGCCTCTTCAAGCAGCACGTGGGCGTTGGTGCCGCCGACGCCGATGGCGTTGACCGCTGCCCGGCGAGGAGCACCGTGGGACTCCCACTCGCGCAGTGCCGCGTTCACCCGGAACGGAGAGTTCTCGAAGTCGATCTCCGGATTGGGCGTCTCGAAGTTCAGGCTCGGCGGTATCAGCCGGTGGCGCAGTGCCAGGATCGTCTTGATCAGGCCGGCGACCCCGGCGGCTGCATCGGAATGGCCGATGTTGGTCTTGAGCGAACCGATCCAGATCGGACCCCGCGGTCGATCGGCGACCAGCCCCGGCCCGTACGCCGCGGTGAGCGCGGCGACCTCGATCGGATCACCCAATCGCGTGCCCGTGCCGTGGGTCTCGACATAGGAAACGGTGTCCGGACCGATCTCCGCGATCTTCAACGCGGTCCGCATCACCTCGGCCTGCCCCGACACGCTCGGCGCCGTGAATCCGATCTTGTCGTGACCGTCGTTGTTCACCGCGGTGCCTATCAGCACGGCGTGAATCGTGTTCCCGTCCGCTACCGCGTCCTCCAGGCGCTTCAGGACCACGATGCCCACCGCGTCGCCGCCCACCGAACCGCTGGCGGCAGCGTCGAACGCCCGGCAGTGTCCATCGCCGGACATCGCCCCGTCCTCGGTGTACTCGGCTACGGGCGTCGGTATGTGGACACTGGCCCCGCCGGCCAGCGCCATGTCGCAGTCACCCGCCAGCAGCGCCTGTGCGGCCTGGTGGACGGCCACCAGCGACGTGGAGCAGGCGGTCTGCACGGTGACGGCGGGACCCCGGAGGCCGAGCTGATAGGCGACGCGCGTGGTCAGAAAGGCGATGCCGGTGCCGAATCCGAGCATCATCTCGCTCGGATTCCCCAGCCGGTCCCGCACGGCACGCAGCGACTCCAGGTGGCCCGTCTGGCTGCCGCCCGCGTAGACGCCGATGGGCCCGGGGAAACGTGCCGGGTCCTCTCCCGCGCATTCGAGAGCCTCGACCGCGCATTCCATGAAGAGGCGATGCTGCGGATCGATGATCAGGGATTCTCTTGGCGCGTAGCCGAAGTAGTCCGAGTCGAAGCAGTCGGGATCGCCGAGCTCGGCGAACGCGGGACGGTGCGACACGTCGCCCGAAACCCGTACAGGTTTGACCGACTCCGTACCCTGAGCCAGGTTCTGCCAGAACCCGTCCAGGTCCTCCGCCTCCGGGAAGCGGCCCGCCATCCCGATGACGGCGATATGCGAAGGGTTCACCTCGAAGGTGTCGCCGTCGGTCATCAGCTGTCTCCCCTCGAAGAGCTGCGGCGGCGCCTCTGACTCAGCCTCGTCCTGCCGCTCTGCCGGGACCGCGCGAGCGCCGTGCCGTCCACCGGCGCCGTGTCGCGGTCGGACAGATACCGGGTCAGGGCGCGTACCGAGGTGTGCTGGAACAAGGCGACGATGGGAATCGACACGTCCAGTCGCGTGGCGAGGTGACCGCGTACCTGTGTCAGCAGCAGGGAGTGTCCGCCGAGGTCGAAGAAGTTGTCGTGAACGCCGACCTGGTCGACGCCCAGCACTTCGGCCCAGATGCCGGCGACGGCGGCCTCGATCTCGTCGCGCGGCGCCACGTACTGGGCGGCGAGGTCGGGCCGGTCGCTCTCGGGGGCGGGCAGGGCCCGGCGGTTCACCTTGCCGTTGGGCGCGAGCGGCAGGGCGTCCAGGACCACGAACGCGGCGGGCACCATGTAGTCGGGCAGGCTGTCGCCACACCAGCGCCGCATCCCCGTGGTGTCCAACGTGGCGCCCTGGTACGGCACCACATAGGCGACGAGCCGCTTGTCCCCGACGGAGTCCTCACGTACGACCGCCACGGCCGACGCCACGTCCTGGTGCGCCACCAACCGTGACTCGACCTCACCCAGCTCGATGCGGATGCCCCGCATCTTCACCTGGGTGTCGATCCGGCCGAGGAACTCCAGGTCACCGCTGGGCAGCCATCGGACCAGGTCACCGGTGCGATACACCCGGCGAGTCGTTCCGCCGATCTCCACCTCGACGAACTTCTCGGCCGTGAGCTCCGGCCGGTTCAGGTAGCCCCGCCCCACACTGGACCCACTCACCAGCAGTTCCCCGGGCACGCCGACCGGCACCAGCCTGTCGGCCTGGTCCACCACGAACACCTCGGTGTTCGCGACAGGACGGCCGATCGGCACGGAGCCCGACACGGCTCCCCTTCCATCGAACGTGATCACGCACACGGTCGCCTCTGACGGGCCGTAACCGTTGATCAGCCGCGGGCACCGCTGCCACGCCTGCCAGGACTCCGGATTGGACGCTTCACCGCCGACGATCAGCACGTCCAACTGCTCCAGGAAGCTCGTGTCCGCTCGCTCAAGAACCGAAGGAGGAAGCGTGATCGTGTTGATTCCGTAGGCTCGGATGGTGTTCTCCAGCTCACCTCCGGGCATCAGCTGCGGACGAGAGGCGAGCACCACCGCTCCGCCGACCCCGAGAATCGAGAAGATCTCGAAGGTCGAGGCATCGAATGCGAGCGACGCGAACTGAAGAATCCGGCTGCCGGTATGGAGTCGGTATTCCCTCCCCAGCGCACCGGCCATGTTCACCATCCCGGAGTGCTGGATCATGACGCCCTTGGGGGTGCCGGTGGAGCCGGAGGTGTAGATGACGTAGGCGAGGTGGTCCGGGGTGGTGTGGTGGTCCGGGTTGGTGTCGGGGAAGTTGGCGATCGTGTCGGTGTCGGTGTCGATGCAGACCGTCTTGGTGTTGTTGTGGGGTAGTTGGTTGTGGAGGTTGCTTTGGGTGAGGAGGACGGGGGCGGCGGTGTCGGTCAGCATGAACGTGAGTCGTTCGGCCGGGTATTGGGGGTCGAGTGGGACGTAGGCGCCGCCGGCCTTCAGGACGGCGAGCAGTGACACGATCATGTCGGGGCTGCGTTCGAGGCATATGGCGACGAGGGTGTCCGGGCCGACGCCGAGGGTGCGTAGGTGGTGGGCGAGTTGGTTGGCTTTGGCGTTGAGCTGGGCGTAGGTGAGTTCCTGGTTGCCGAAGATCACGGCCGGGGCGTCGGGCCGTTGGGCTGCCTGTGCTTCGACGAGTTCGTGAATGCAACGGTCGCGGGGGAAGTCCGCTGCTGTGTCGTTCCATTCGACGATCAGCTGGTGCTTCTCTGTGTCGGAGAGCATGTCCAGGTCGTTGAGCGACGCCGTCGGATCGGCGACCACCGAGGTCAGCAGGTTTTCGAAGTGTCCGGCCAGTCGCTTCATGGTCGGTGCGTCGAAGAGGTCGGTGCTGTAGAGGAGCAGGCCCTTCAGTCCTTCGCTTGTCTCCTGGATGGAGAGGGTCAGGTCGAACTGGGCGACTCGTGATGCGTTGGGGTAGGTGTCGATGTCCAGGTCGGTGAACTGCCAGGTTTCGTCGCTGGCGTTCTGGAGGATGAACATGACTTGGAAGAGGGGGGTGCGGGAGAGGTCGCGTTCGGGGGCGAGTTCTTCGACGAGGCGTTCGAAGGGGAGGTCTTGGTGGTCGTAGGCGGCGAGGGTGGTGTCTTTGATCTGGGCCAGGAGGTCTTTGAAGGTGGGGTTGGCGCGGAGGTCGGCGCGGATGACGAGGGTGTTGACGAAGAAGCCGATGAGGCCTTCGATCTCGGCGCGGTTGCGGCCTGCGATCGGGGTGCCGATGGCGATGTCGTCGCGGCGGGCGTAGGTGCCGAGCAGGATGTTGAACGCGGTCAGCAGCACCATGTACAGGGAGGTGCCGGTGTCGGCGGCCACGGCGCGCAGACCGGCTGTCAGGTCGCTGGGGAGGTCGAATTCGACCGTGGCGCCTTTGCCGGTGCGTTCGGCCGGTCGGGGGTGGTCGGTGGGCAGTTCCAGCGGTTCCAGTGCGGCGAGCTGGTCGCGCCAGTAGCCGAGCTGGCGTTCCAGGACGTCTCCCTGGAGCCATTGGCGTTGCCAGATCGCGAAGTCGGCGTATTGCAGGGGCAGTTCGGGCAGTTTGGCGTCACGGTGGTGGACCGCTGCGGCGTACAGTTCGCTCAGTTCCCGGGTGAGGACGCCGATCGACCAGCCGTCCGAGACGATGTGATGCATCGCCAGCACCAGGACGTGGTCCTCGTCGGAGACTCGGACCAGGCACACCCGCAGCAGCGCATCCTTGGCGAGATCGAACGGCTTGAGGGCCTCCGCGTCGACCGTCTCGCGCACCTGGACCTCGCGGGCCTCCGAGTCTTGGACACCGGACAGGTCGATTAGGCGTATCCGTACCGGGCCGGGCTCGTCGACCACCTGAACCGGCTCGCCTCCGGCACCGATGACGAACCGCGTGCGCAACACCTCATGCCGCGCCACCAAACCCGAGAACGCCGCCCTCAACGCCTCCACATCCAAGCGCCCCCACACCCGTAACGGGTACGTCAGCCGGTCGATGCCGAGTTCGAGCTGTTCGAGGAACCACAGCCGCTGCTGTGCGAAGGACAAGGGCGACCCGTCCTCGCCGCGCGCGACCGGTACCAGCTTCACGCCATCCGCCGCCGAGCCTGCCCTGCTGATCGCGTCGGCCAGTTGCTCCACGGTGGGGGAGGTGAACAGCTCCCGCACCGGCACTTCCCGACCGAGTTCCTGCCGCAGAAGAGAGACCGTTCGGGTTGCGAGGAGGGAGTGTCCGCCGAGGTCAAAGAAGTTGTCGTGGATGCCGACCCGGTCCACGCCGAGAACCTGGGACCAGATGTCGGCGACGGTGGCTTCGATCCGGTCGCGCGGGGCCACGTACTCCACCGCGAGGTCGCGCCGGTCACTGTCCGGAGCGGGCAGCGATCTGCGGTCCACCTTCCCGTTCGGGGTCGACGGCAGCTTCTCCAGGACCACGAAACCGGCGGGCAGCATGTAGTCGGGCAACCTGTTGGCACACCAGCGCCGCAGCATCGACGTCTCCGGCCGTGCACCCTTGCGCGGGACCACATAGGCGATCAGACGCTTGTCCCCCGGGGAGTCCTCCCGCACGGTGACCACCGCCGACGCCACATCCTCGTGCGCCACCAACTGCGATTCGATCTCACCGAGTTCGATCCGCATCCCACGGACCTTGACCTGGTCGTCGATCCTGCCGAGAAACTCCAGCACACCGCTGGGCAACCACCGGACCAGGTCGCCGGTGCGATACACCTCCCGCGTCGTGCCCGCGACCCGGACCGTCACGAACTTCTCGGCGGTCAGGTACGGGCGGTTCAGATACCCTCGCGCCAGCCCGGTGCCACCCACCAGCAGCTCTCCGGGCACACCGACCGGCACCAGCCCGTCGGCACCGTCCACCACGAAGAGGTCCGTGTTCGGTGCGGGTCCACCGATCGGCATGGACGCCGCACTCGGGCTGTCCGGGGACACCCGGAGCAGCGTCGTGTCTCCCCAGTTCTCCGTCGGACCATAGGTGTGCAGCAAGTACTCGGGTGCGTGCGCACCATGAATCAGTGAGTCGGCTTCGGCCCGGGTGACTTTCTCACCGCAGTACTTCGTGTACCGCACGGTCTCGAAGACGTCCGGGCAGGCCGTCACATGATGATTGAACAGCGACGCCGTCATCATCATCGCCGTCACGCCACGCTCGCGTACGACATTCCGGAGCTGGAAGGGGTTGCGGATCTCGTTAGGCAGAAGTATCGCGAGCCTGGCCCCCGCGACCAGCGCACTCCAGATTTCGATGGCACACGAATCCCAGGAGAAGCTCGTCACCTGGGCCACGCAGTCATCAGGCGTGAGCCGCTCCAGCCAGTTGTAGCGCACCTGCCGTACGACGGAGTGGTGCTCGACCATGACGCCCTTGGGGGTGCCGGTCGAGCCGGAGGTGTAGATGACGTAGAAGAGGTCGTCCGAAGTGGCCCGGCGGTCAGGGTCGGTGACCGGGAAGCTGGCGATCGTGTTGATGTCGGTGTCGATGCAGACCGTCTGGGCGTTGTTGTGGGGTAGTTGGTTGTGGAGGTTGCTTTGGGTGAGGAGGACGGGGGCGGCGGTGTCGGTCAGCATGAACGTGAGTCGTTCGGCCGGGTATTGGGGGTCGAGTGGGACGTAGGCGCCGCCGGCCTTCAGGACGGCGAGCAGTGACACGATCATGTCGGGGCTGCGTTCGAGGCATATGGCGACGAGGGTGTCCGGGCCGACGCCGAGGGTGCGTAGGTGGTGGGCGAGTTGGTTGGCTTTGGCGTTGAGCTGGGCGTAGGTGAGTTCCTGGTTGCCGAAGATCACGGCCGGGGCGTCGGGCCGTTGGGCTGCCTGTGCTTCGACGAGTTCGTGAATGCAACGGTCGCGGGGGAAGTCCGCTGCTGTGTCGTTCCATTCGACGATCAGCTGGTGCTTCTCTGTGTCGGAGAGCATGTCCAGGTCGTTGAGCGACGCCGTCGGATCGGCGACCACCGAGGTCAGCAGGTTCTCGAAGTGGCCGGCCAGCCGCTTCATGGTCGGCGCCTCGAACAGGTCCGTGCTGTACATCAGCTGGGCACAGAGACCGTCGCCGGACTCCTGAAGCGACATGACCAGATCGAAGGTCGCCGTGGTCTCGTTCGGCGCCCTGAGCTCCGTGTCCAGGTCGGTGAACTGCCAGGTTTCGTCGCTGGCGTTCTGGAGGATGAACATGACTTGGAAGAGGGGGGTGCGGGAGAGGTCGCGTTCGGGGGCGAGTTCTTCGACGAGGCGTTCGAAGGGGAGGTCTTGGTGGTCGTAGGCGGCGAGGGTGGTGTCTTTGATCTGGGCCAGGAGGTCTTTGAAGGTGGGGTTGGCGCGGAGGTCGGCGCGGATGACGAGGGTGTTGACGAAGAAGCCGATGAGGCCTTCGATCTCGGCGCGGTTGCGGCCTGCGATCGGGGTGCCGATGGCGATGTCGTCGCGGCGGGCGTAGGTGCCGAGCAGGATGTTGAACGCGGTCAGCAGCACCATGTACAGGGAGGTGCCGGTGTCGGCGGCCACGGCGCGCAGACCGGCTGTCAGGTCGCTGGGGAGGTCGAATTCGACCGTGGCGCCTTTGCCGGTGCGTTCGGCCGGTCGGGGGTGGTCGGTGGGCAGTTCCAGCGGTTCCAGTGCGGCGAGCTGGTCGCGCCAGTAGCCGAGCTGGCGTTCCAGGACGTCTCCCTGGAGCCATTGGCGTTGCCAGATCGCGAAGTCGGCGTATTGCAGGGGCAGTTCGGGCAGTTTGGCGTCACGGTGGTGGACCGCTGCGGCGTACAGTTCGCTCAGTTCCCGGGTGAGGACGCCGATCGACCAGCCGTCCGAGACGATGTGATGCATCGCCAGCACCAGGACGTGGTCCTCGTCGGAGACTCGGACCAGGCACACCCGCAGCAGCGCATCCTTGGCGAGATCGAACGGCTTGAGGGCCTCCGCGTCGACCGTCTCGCGCACCTGGACCTCGCGGGCCTCCGAGTCTTGGACACCGGACAGGTCGATTAGGCGTATCCGTACCGGGCCGGGCTCGTCGACCACCTGAACCGGCTCGCCTCCGGCACCGATGACGAACCGCGTGCGCAACACCTCATGCCGCGCCACCAAACCCGAGAACGCCGCCCTCAACGCCTCCACATCCAAGCGTCCCCACACCCGTAACACTCGGGGAACCAGATACTCCTGTTGGTTGAGCCCCAATTGGCTCAGGAACCAGAGCCGTTGCTGTGCGAACGACAGCGGAAACCCGTCCTTTTCGATGTGGGCCGGCTGCCGAGACTCAGCGTTGAAATTATGGGAGGTAATGGCGGCTCAACCCTTCCGAATAGTCCAGGGAATGCCTCGTTCTATGGAAGAGGCCCTGCCGCCAATGCGGCATCTTCAGTGGTTGCTACAGGTCGGCGATGACACGGTCTTCGTTAATGCCGACTTTCGGCAGGCTAGGACGGTCTGGGCTGTCCGGTGTGACGTGTCCACACATGTGGAGAACGCCAAGGGTTCTCCGGACATTAGAAATCAATAACCTGTACAACCGTCGCGCGGCAACAGCTGATCAAGAAACGACGAACGCGGATTCCCCCTTCTCGGCTCTGGGTGGGGAGGTTCTTGAAGGGCGCACAAGGACCTCTCTGGATATCCGAAGTGCGGGTTCTGAGCTCGATTGGAGACGCTACGGTCCCTGTGGCGCGTGGTAAATCCCTCCCCAGGCTTAACGTCCAGGGATATGGGTCCATCGAAGGATGCGGTTTCCGGCCCGTTCTCGTCCGATGGGGGGGGTGCCTCTATGTCCTTCGTCAAGGACGTGGCGCCGGGTGTGCGGGCTTTTGGGGTGGTTATGCGGCCAGGATGGCGGTGGGGGCTTTGGACTCGTAGAAGGTGCCGTCGCGGAGCATGGCGAACAGGACGCTGATGCGTTGGCGGGCGAGGCGGAGGAGTGCTTGGGTGTGGGTCTTGCCGTGGGCGCGTTGGCGATCGTAGTAGGTGCGGGAGGCGGGGTCTGCGTTCATGCAGGCGAAGGCGGAGAGGAACATCGCGCGTTTGAGCTGCCGGTTTCCTCCTCGTGGTGCGTGTTCGCCGTGGATCGAGGTCCCGGACGACTTGGTTGTGGGGGCGAGGCCGGCGTAGGAGGCGAGGTGGGCTGCGCTGGGAAACCCGGTGCCGTCGCCGACCGTGACCAGCAGGACGGCGGCGGTCCTGACTCCGACTCCGGGCATCGAGGTCAGGACCGGGTGAAGAGGGTGGGCCTCCAACAGGGTGGTGATCTGGGCTTCGAGCGCTCTGCGCTGGTCGTGGACCGCTGCGAGCGAGGCGGCCAGGGACGGGATCACGATGTCGAGGGTGCCCGTGCCGGGAACGATGACGGTCTGTTCGTCGAGGGCGTCGAAGACGTCGTCGATCAGCCTCTGTGCCATCCGCGGGGCCTTGGGCCGGATGAGTTCGACGAGTCTGCGGCGGCCGGCTTTCCTCAGGGCGTCCGGGGATCCGTATCGTTCGAGGAGCCAGGTGACGGCCCGGTGGTCCAGTCGCGGGCCCAGGACGCGCTCGAGGCTGGGGTGGAACTGGGTGAGCAGGCCGCGTATCCGGTTGCTGGTGCGGGTGGCTTCCGCGGCGAGGTCCTGGTCGAAGCCGGTCAGGACGGTGAGCTCGGCGGTGATCTCGTCGGTCAGCTCCAGCGAGCGCAGGGTGTGCGGCATGGTCCGCGCGGCATCGGCGATGACGGCCGCGTCCTTGGCGTCGGTCTTGGCCTCTCCGGGGTAGAGGTCGGCGATCCGGCGCATGGACAGGCCGGGCAGGTAGGCGACCTGGCAGCCCGCGTCCCGGGCGACGGTCAGGGGCAGAGCACCGATCGAGGCGGGCTGGTCGACAATCACCAGCACGGTGCCGAACTTCGCGGTCAGCTTGTCGAGGACGGCCCGCAGTTTCGGTTCGCTGTTGGGCATCGGCTTGTCGAAGACCTTCTTCCCGGCCGGGGTCAGCCCGTGGCCGTGATGGGCACTCTTGCCGACGTCCATGCCCAGGAAGACGCCCACATCGCCGGTGTCGAACATCGCACCCCTCCCAAGTGGTTGACCTTGCCGGCCTCGGCGGTGGCACCGTGCTCGCGCATCCACGTTATGCAGACCTGCCGCCCGCGAGCTGCCCGGCATTGCACCGGGCCAGGCGGTGGCCGGACCTCTCATCAGCGTCTCCGACGGCACCCCACGGACCCGGCGACACCACCCCCCAGGTCATCACTTCGACAGAGGGGACACAGTCGTACCGGGCCCGGAGGCCAACGGCCCCATTGCAGGACCGCGAAAAAGATAACGGGGGGTGCCTCTATGTCCTTCGTCAAGGTGTGACCGTGTGCCGCAGTAGGCGACTCTTGAGCACCCCGGCAACCATTCCGGCTCGGCGGGGGTCCTCCATACCAGGCCCCGCTCGGGGCCTCGACGCAAGAGGGAGGAGCGTCATGGGGGTCCGCAGGGCAGCGAAAGGCGTCGGCGACTTCCTGGTCGAGGCGCTGGGAGAAGCCGTCGCCGAGGTGATCCTCAGCCTGCTCGCCTGTGCCCTGCTCGGCTGCCTGGCTCTGATCGCCTACCTGAGCTGGTCCCTCAGCCCGCGCTTCACCATCGCGGGGGCTGGGCTGCTCAGCCTCCTCCTCGCCCACGGCGCCTGGCAGACCTTCCGCACCCCCGCGAAGGGGCGCCGTCGGGGCCTCGCCGCCCTGACCGCTGTCGGTTTCACCGTGACCGCCATGACGGCCCTCTTCCTGCTGCTCTACTCCACAGGATGCGACTGCCTGTGAGGCCGTTTGGTTCAGCTACGCAAGTCCGAGGCTGGTCATGCGGTAGCTGTTTCGGGGACGCGTGACTCGTAGAAGGTGCCGTCGCGGAGCATGGCGAACAGGACGCTGATGCGTTGGCGGGCGAGGCGGAGGAGGGCTTGGGTATGGGTCTTGCCGCGGGCGCGTTGCTTGTCGTAGTAGGCGCGGGAGGTCGGATCGGCGTTCATGCAGGCGAAGGCGGACAGGAACATCGCCCGTTTGAGCTGCCGGTTGCCGCCTCGGGGTGCGTGTTCGCCGTGGATCGAGGTGCCCGACGACTTCGTCGTCGGCGCGAGGCCGGCGTAGGAGGCGAGGTGGGCGGCGGTGGGGAAGCTGGTGCCGTCGCCGACGGTGACCAGCAGGACAGCGGCGGTCCTGACGCCGACGCCGGGCATCGAGGTCAGGACCTGGGAAAGAGGGTGGGCCTCCAGCAGGGCGTTGATCTGGGCCTCCATCGCCCGGCGCTGGGTGTGCACGGCGGTCAGGGAAGCGGCCAGGGAGGGCACGACGATGTCCAGGGTGCTGGTGCCAGGGACGACGACGGTCTGCTCATCGAGCGCGTCGAAGACCTCGTCGATCAGCCGGGCGGCCATGCGTGGGGCCTTCGGGCGGATCAGTTCCACGAGTCTGCGGCGGCCGGCCTTGCGCAGGGCGGCCGGGGAGCCGTAACGCTCCAGGAGCCAGGTGACGGCCTGGTGGTCCAGGCGCGGTCCCAGGACGCGTTCCAGGGAGGGGTGGAACTGGGTGAGCAGGCCGCGTATCCGGTTGGAGGTGCGGGTGGCCTCGGCGGCCAGGTCCTGGTCGAAGCCGGTCAGCACGGTCAGCTCGGCGGTGATCTCGTCGGTCAGTTCCAGCGAGCGCAGGGTGTGCGGCATGGTCCGCGCGGCATCGGCGATGACGGCCGCGTCCTTGGCGTCGGTCTTGGCCTCTCCGGGGTAGAGGTCGGCGATCCGGCGCATGGACAGGCCGGGCAGGTAGGCGACGCGGCAGCCGGCGTCGCGTGCGACGGTCAGCGGCAGGGCACCGATGGAGGCGGGCTGGTCCACGATGACCAGGACGGTGCCGAACTTCGCGGTCAGCTTGTCGAAGACGGCCCGCAGTTTCGGTTCGCTGTTGGGTAGCGGCTTGTCGAAGACCTTCTTGCCCGCCGGCGTCAGCCCATGGCCGTGGTGAGCGGACTTGCCGACGTCCAAACCGAGGAACACGCCCACGTCTTCGATCTCGAACATCGTGCCCTTTCCAGGGTGTTGACGGTGCTGGCCTCGGCTCGGGTGTCGTGCTCGCGCATCCACGTTATGCAGACCTACCGCCCGCGAACTGTCCGGCATTGCGCCGGACCGGACGGTGGCCGGACCTCTGATCAGCGTCTCCGACGAACACCCCCGGGCCCGGTGACACCACCCCCCAGGTCATTCCTTCGACAGGGGGACACAGTCATGCCGAGCCCGGAGGCCAGCGGCCCCGTTGCAGGACCGCGAAAAAGATAACGGGGAAGCGGACCCTCTGGTTCGGGAGGCTCGGTCGTTCACCGGGCAGCCCGGGCCCCCGAGCCGCAGTCTGGCCCCGTGACGTGGCCGCGGAGACGGCTGCAGCCGGGCGAAAGGATCTTTCGCCCGGCTGCAGCCGGAGGCGTGTGCTCCGCAGGATGGGATCGTGCTCAACAGTGGGCAAGCATGCACTGCTCCTCCAGCTGGAACGACCGCTGCACGAATCCCGCTTCGTAGGCGTAGATCACCGCCTGGATGCGATCGCGCAGGTCAAGTTTGTTCAAGATGCCCTGCACATGTGACTTGACGGTCGACTCGGCCACGTTGAGCGCAGCGGCGATTTCTGGGTTGGAGAGCCCCTGGATCATGAGTTCGAACACGCGGCGCTCGCGCTTGGTCAGATTCAGCACCTGCTTCCCCGCTGTCCCGCTGGCTCCTTTGAGACTTACCGACGCTCGAGCCAAACTGCCGGCCAAGTCACTGCGTACTGGAAGGTAACCAGCGGCGGTAACTCGGATGGCGGCGACAAGCTCGGCCGAACTCATGCGTCGGTCCAGCACGATGCATCGGTCGATGCGCAGGAGTTCGATGTCCGGGTCGTTAAGCGAGGGGAGCAGGACGATGAGATGGATGGGATTGAATTCATTGGACTGCTCTGCAAGCTTTTCGGCAAGCTCGATCGTCTGATGTGACAATGCGCGCTCACTGCGGAGAACCACATTAGGTCTCAGTGTGGAGATCATTCTTTGCGCCGTAGCCGCAGAGGGAGCGTCTCCGACAATAGAGATTCCCCGGTCATTGTTGAGGAGGGCAATCAGGCCGGCGCATTCCAATTGGTCTTCACATACTAAAAAAACGCCAATACTCTCTTGTTCGGCCATCTGTTTCCCTCGCTTTTCCGGAAAGGCTCGACGGACTGACTTACCTTAACTTGTGTGATGCATGGATTCAAGCGTGTTTCGCGCCACCCCGTCAGATTCGAAAGGTCGATCTTGTCCAGAATGGTGCAGTGTGGATGCGGGTGAGAAGCGCAAGAGAATTCCCAGAATGAGGTGGGGCTACTGCGTTTGCCTGCTCGGCCCTAGTGACCTGAGTCAGAGAGCATTTTCAGTGTGGCCACTGATCAGGTGACGGGCCAGTGTGAGGTCGGGTGGGCAACGGACACGGCCCCCGTGCCGTTGAGGGAGGTGTTCGACGTCTCAACTCAGCAGCACTGGAGCCCTCTTGGTTCCCTATCCTGCCGCACTCGACCTGCCCCACGCCTTGGTCGAGTGGGTCACGATGCTCATCGTCACCCGCGAGGGTGACCGGCGGTGCAAACTTCCGCCGCACCGCCGCGCGCTGGTCGCACTCGTATACCTGCGCCGCCACGACACCCTCGCCCAGATCGCCGCAGCCTTCGGGATATCCGTCGGTACCGCCCACGCCTCAGTCAGCCGTTGATCGGCGGCCGGGGCGGAGGCCCAGCGGCGCCGGCGAGTCTCGGCGGCCAGGGTCACCGCGCAACTGACGGCCGCTTCCGGGGCCAGGGCGGTCAGCCCGCGAGCCGCCCCGGTACGGAGGTCCGCCGAGGCGGTGGCGAGGAAGGCGAGCTGCTGCAGGCGCATGACCGTCTCGGTCAGTTCCACGCTCTCGTAGAGTCGTTCGCTCTGGATCGCCTTGATCGCGGACTGGGTGTCGGCTGCCAGGCGCAGCGCCGAGTCGGCGTGGGTGTCCGGCCCGGACGGGGCGGTGGTGCGCAGGTGGAGGTCGAGTGCGTCGTTGTGCTGGGTGTACTGGTCGGCCAGGTGGAGCAGCCGCTCGACGGGGGTGGGCGGCGGCGGGACATCGAACAGCAGGGCTTCGGCGGGTGGCTCGGTCATGAGCGCCGCCGTGCGGGCGGGCGGGGGCGATGAGTCTCTTCTCCAGTCGAGTGGGGCGGGGCCGCGGGTGCGGTGACGGTTAAGCGGCCGGGCCGAAGTCGCTCTGCTTCGGTGCCGCCTTGGCGATGGCGCGTTCGGTGATGCCCTTGGACGCGCGGGCGGAGGCGGCGGAGAGTTCGCCGGCGCCGGGCTCGAGATACCAGGGCCGCAGGTCGAGCATGGCCGCGCGCATGCCGGTGGCGAATGCGAGCGCGGTTCCCTTGGGCAGGGCGCGGATGGCGTCGGCGGCCAGGATCCGTTCCTGCCGCATCGACACGGAGGTGGACTTACCCGAATCCGACGTCGAGGTCGAGGTCGTCTCGACATCGTGGTCGCCGATCAGGCGGGACAGCTTGTCCGCGAAGTCCGGGTCGTCGATGCCGGAGCCGATGACCTTGATCGTGGAGGCGCTCCACATGGCGTCCATGCCCGCGTCCCCCCACACCTTCTGGCCCTGGCGGTAGGACTGCAGGATGGTCATCGGGATGATGCCCCGCGAGCCGAGGTGGGAGTACAGGTCGGGCAAGTCGCTGATTTTGCACACGTTCGCGGCCTCGTCGAGGATCGCGAGCATCGGCGGGTCGAGGCGTCCACCAGCACGTTCGGCCTGGGCGGTCGCGGCCCGCATCACGCTGTCCGCGCACGCGGCGATCAGTGCGCTGGCGCCGCCTCCGCCGTCCTTCGACAGCAGGTAGAGCGTGTCCTTGGAGGTGACGAACGTGGACGGTGTGAACTCCGGCACGTTCTTCTGCGGGGTCACCCAGGCAGCGATCTCCGTGTTGAGGAGGGCTGCGGCGTACTGGCGGGCCGTCTCATAGATCCCATCCCTCGTTTCCGGCGGCCCCTCGACCGTTCCCTTGAGCTGAGCGGCGACTGCGGCGAAGCCGTGGTCACGCAGGATGTCGAGCGGGGTTCGGTCGGCGGGGAAGGCGAGCCATGCCATCACGTCGGTGATCGGCCGCTCGGCGAGCGCGGCGGCCAAGAACAGCTGGCTCAGGATGTTCGACCCGGCCTTGGACCAGAAGTCACCCTGCTGACTGGCGTCGACGCTGGCGGCGAGGAAGTGGCCGGCAAGGCGCCCGGCACCGTCGAGGGTTTTGGCGTCGGCCAAGGGATTCCACCACATCGCCCGTTCGGCGTGGGCGATCTGCTGCGGGTCCATCGACCATGTCCGGCCGACGGCTGCCCGTGCGTCGATCGTTGCGGTGTAGGCATCCCCGGCGGCCTTGTTGGAGGTGAGCAGGACCGGGCCGGGCGCTGCCAGGATGGAGGGGATCGCCAGGCTGGTGGTCTTCCCGGAGCGGGGCGCCATGATCGCGACGGCCACGTCCTCGTATCCCATCCGCACCTCGTACTTGGTGCCCTGGAGGTTGCCGAGCAGGATGCCGGAATCGGCTGCGTCGATGTGCTTGGCGTCCTTCAAACTCGGGCGCAGCGAACGGGCCTTGGCGGTGATGGCCTTGGACATCAGAGGTTCGATGTCCTTGTGTTTGGCCATGCCCACGACGCGCTTCTTGCGTCCGCTTCCGCCGTCCTTGTGCCGCTTGTAGAGCACGGCGGTGGTGACGGCGAGGGACAGCAGCAGGGCGCCGGGAACGATGCGTGTCCAGATCAGCAGTGACGTTTCACCGAGGTGGGGCCACAGCTGCTCGGGATGGAGCAGGGCTGCGACGGGCTGGTACGGGGCACCGGTGTCGGCGTCGGTGACCCGGGCGGTGATAGTGCCGCCCACCCAGGCCAGGTTGGCCAGGGGGATCGCGATGGCAAGGACGATGCCCAGGACGCGGAAGGCTATGTCGTATCCGTCAGTGGACGTGGAGTTGGGCTGGGGCAAGGGGCTGTTCCAGGGAGCGTGGAGGTGGGGCGCGGTGGTGCCGTTCAGCGGGCGCGACGCGCCGTCGAGGCGTGCGGCGGAGCGGGAGGCGCCGACGGCGGCGATGCGGGGTTCCGCTGGGCGAGGGCGGTGGCGCGGTTCCTGAGCGCGAAGGCGACGGACTCTGCGCTGACCTGCCGGGTGCTGGTACTGCCGTGAGCGACGGCCAGAGAAGGAACGCGGTGTGGATGCCGGATGAGGGGCGTCGTGTCGGCCAGCGCGCCGAAGAACGCGGAGACCACGTGGGACGGAGTGTTGCCGTCTGCATACGCGCGCCAGATGGCGGGGAGGTGATGGACGGACGTTTCGACGATCCAGCCGGCGCTGCGCCCGCTCTCGTCGACGATCCGGTCGACCCGTGCCAGGCCGTCGGGGGAACTCATCCCCTTGGGCGAGGTGAGACCGTCGTGGTGGCGGGGAGCAGGTGAGCGTGTCGGTGACCGCGGCGATGATCTCGACCGGAGTCTGGGCGTCGAAGGTGATCTCCCAGGCGCGTTGATCACCGTGATGCGCATGACGCAGGGTCCACCACGGCTCGGCCGGGTCCGGGTCCGGCGCGATGCGCAGCTGGGCGAGCTGGTCGGGGCTGGTGAGGATGACCCGCGGCACCAGCGGATCTTCGGCGGTGCTCCAGCCGCAGGCGCGACGGAGGGGAACAGTGACCCAGGCCGGGTCGCCGCTACCGGCCAGATAGCGGGGAGAGATGAGCGTCTGCTCGATGGACTCGGTCACGGCGCCCACCGCCGCACAGCGGAGGGTGCCGGAGGGGCGGCGACCGCCGTGGGTGCGCCGGTCTTCGACTGCCGCTCGGCCAGCGCGTTGACGGCGAAGAGGGCCTGGCCGTGGATCGCCCACTGGTCCAGGTAGTGCCATGCTTCCGCGTTGCTCTCGGCGAGCGGTCCCTCATACGCCGTCGTGCCGGGCCGGGCGCTCTCGGGCAGCGCGGCGCGTACGGTAAGCCAGTCGTCGTAGACGGCATACAGGCATTCCGTGGCCTCCTGCAGTTCCCGTACCTGCCAGGCGTAGCGCCGCGTACGGTCAGACACCGCCAGCTGGGCGAGCTGCTGTTCGGCGACATGCACCAGTTCGTCGGCGTGGTAGTACACGCGGCCGAAGGCGGACACGGTGTGGGCGTCGCGTTGCTGCTGGCGCAGGCCGTAGGCGTCCTCGTCGTGGGGCTGGAACGTTACGGGGTCGGAGTGCCGGGCGGAGTAGTGGTCCCAGGCGGCGAGGATCTGCCGGCTGTGCCGCAGGTAGAGCGCGAGCTGGCTCAGGTAGAGCCGGTGCTCCTGGCTCCCGGGTTCGAGTGAGATCGTCAAGAAGGGCCTTCGGGCGTGCGGTTGTGGTCGGGCCGGGTGCGGAGCGGTTGGGGCCGCTCCGCACCGTTCAGCGGCTTCGGGCCGCAGGCGCGGTCGCCTCGGCGCCGGGCGGCGAGGCCGGACGTGTGGTGGGTGCGGAAGTGCGGCGGGACTTGCGGGCGGCGGTCCGGATGGCCTTCAGCCGCG
The DNA here is from genome assembly GCF_035917275.1 of Streptomyces sp. NBC_01237. Taxonomy (NCBI): domain Bacteria; kingdom Bacillati; phylum Actinomycetota; class Actinomycetes; order Kitasatosporales; family Streptomycetaceae; genus Streptomyces; species Streptomyces sp. NBC_01237. Next base: position 7,892,651 of record NZ_CP108508.1, read on the forward strand.
CGTCGTGGGCGGCAGCGAGATGATCACCCTGGGCTCCGCGTTCCACCTGCGTGACCAGGTGGGAGTGGGGGACGTCGTAGTGGCCACGGGAGACGGGGGCCGGATCGGTGAGGGCGGCGGCGAATCCTGCGAGCAGGTGGCGAGGGGTGCGGTCGTCGAAGTACGCGTGCCACAGCCGGTTGTGGCCGCCGAGCCCGGTGGGCAGAGCGACTTCGGTAGTCCAGGCGAAGTGGTCGCTGGTCAGCGTGGCCGACCGCTCCATGGTGGTGATGCCGTCCGGGTGACGTGCGTGCTCGTTGCCTCGTTCGTCGCGTTCGTAGGTCCAGCCAGCCGCCTGCAGCACGGGCCAGATGCCCGGCTCGGTCTCGGGCGGGGGGTGCGGGAGCGCGTCGGTGAATCCGGCGATGATCTCGGCGGGCGTGTTGCCGCCGAAGGACGCGTGCCACCCGCCCCACGGCGTCGAGGAGATGCGCCACCAGGAGCCGTACGTCTCCGGTGTGGGTTCCAGGACCAGCGTGTGTCGGTAATCGGGGCTGGCGAGAACGACGTGGGGGAAGTCGGGGTCGCCGAAGTTCTTCCATCCGCCGGCTCGTAGCGCCTGAGTGACATGGCGCGGGTCGCCGGGTCCGGCGAGGTGGCGGGGTGTGGTGTCGAACCAGATTCGGGACCAGGGGGCGTCGGCCCTTGCTGGCGATGTAGGGACGCGTCACGTGGCCGGCGGCGGCCCGGCGGCCTCGGACGTGTAGCCGCGCAGGCGCTGCACGTCCCAGTGCAGGACATACCAGTCGGTGGCCTCCTGGGCGGCCTCCCGGAGTCCGGTGATGATCAGGCGGATCTCGTCGGTCTCGGCGCTGGTCTGCTGGGCGATGAGGCGCGCTGCGCTGCGCAGGACATCGCCGAGCAGAATGGGCACGCCGGTGTCCTCGTCGAGGAGCCCGGCGAGAAGCGGCAGTACGTCGGATACCGGCGGATGGGTCCGCAGGTAGTCCTTGGCCTGGGCCAGGGTGGCGGTCGCCTGCGCGACCTGGTCGGCGCTGGGCACAGAGGGGTTGGGCATCAACGTCCTTCGTGAAGGGGGAAAGAGGAAGGCGTACGGGCGCGCCTGGTCAGCGGTGCTTCTTGTGGCGGGGCTGCCGCTGCGGAGGAGGCGGGGCCGGTGCTGACGGCGATGGATCGGGCGGGCCGGGATGCTGAGCGGCTTCGAGGCGCTGCAGATGCTGGCGACGGTGCTGTTCCGGGGTGACGACGCTCCGGTGGGAGTCGAGGTATCCGAACGTGAGGGCTGGGGTCTGGCCCTCGTCGCGCAGCAGCGGGCCGGGCTCGGTGAGCGCGGTGACGAACCCGGCGAGCGCGGCGGCCGGAGCGGTTTCGTCGATGGAGGCGTTCCAGACCCACCGATGCTGCCCGTCGGAGAGGGGGACGGAGACCTGGACGCTCGCCTGCTCTCTGCCTGCCAGCCGGGACCAGCCCCGGCTGGCAGCCAGGTGCCACAGGTCCGTGTCCGGGCGTGGAGCTGGGCTGTCGAGGGCGTCGGTGAATTTCGCGATCATCTCGACGGGCGTATGGCCGTTGAACTGGGCGGACCACATGCGGTTCTCGGCCGGGTGGATCCGCCACCAGGCACTGTGTGCGTCGGGTTGGGGCTCCAGCGTGAGGTGCAGGCGGTGGTCGGGGCTCTCCAGCAGGACGTGCGGGAAGCCGGGCACCGAGTGGCTGCTCCAGCCCGACGCAAGCAGGTGCTCGGTCACGTGCCGGGGGTCGCCCCCGCCGGCCAGGTGCCGCGGCGAGACCTCGTCCAGCCATCGGACGGTGTTGACGCGATGCAGGGTGGGGCCGTTGACGCGCGAGTAGAAGCGTTCGTGGCTCACCGCGTCCGCCCGGCCTTGGCGAACGGGCGGGCTCCGGGGCCTTGAGAGCGCGCCTTGTTGGTGGCGAAGGCGTTGCTGGCCCAGGTGGCGGCGCGCGCCGCGGTGATCCGGGCCTGCTGCCAGGCACTGAGCTGCGAGGGCAGCACGGACACCGAGGTGGTACGGATTCTCTGGGAGGGCGGCACGTGGCCGAGGGGCCGCATCACCGGCTCCGGATCGGCGAGCGCGGTGCTGAACGCTTGCACGAGGTGCATCGGTGTGGTCGGCGTGAACACGGCCTCCCACACCCGGCCGTGTTCATTGCGGGCGCCGGCCCACCAGTGCGCCTGTCCGGGAGCGGACTGGTGAAAGCGGACGAACGCGTCTCCGTCAGGGCTGCGCGCGGTGAAGTGCTGTCCTCGCTCGGTTTCCCAGCCCTGTTGCTGGAGGGGTTCCCACACGTTGGGGGCGTGCGCGGATCGGGGCCAGGTGAGCGCGTCGGTGACGCCGGCCACGATCTCGACGGGGACCTGGCGGCCGAGGGCGGCGTGCCATGCCTCCTGCGTCGCGGTCTGCTTCCCGCTGATGGTCCAGCCGCCGGGCTGGGCGAACGGGTCGTATCCGATGCGCACGGACTTGTCGGGGCTGTCGAAGACGGCCGGTCCGCCGTTCTTGGACCTGTCCTTCCACCCGGAGGCGCGCAGGAACTCGGTGACGTAGCGCACGTCGCCGCCGCCGGCGAGGTGGCGGGGCTCGACGAGGTAGTGCTGCTGGGCCTGCTGACTGGTGAGGCCCCAGCCGGCCCACTGCTGGTTCTTCTTCACCGGCGCCGCCTGATGACCATCGCGGACGCGACCGGCGCGGCGGTCGGCCTGCTGGAGGGAGCGGTGGGCTTGGCCACCTGCTTGATCGTGCCGGTGTGTTCGGCGAGGTCGCCGCCCACGCTGTCGAGTTCGTTGGCGGCGCGGCCGAGGGCCAGCCAGACCTCGGGGGGCAGGACGCCGTGCTCGGAGTGGACCTTCGCGAAGGGCGATCCGGTTTCGACGAGTTGGGTGACCTCGCCGAGGATGCCGGTGTCGTAGTCGAGGACGCCTGCCAGGATCTGGGCCGCCTCGTGCGGCGGCGCCAGGGCGAGGAGGCGACGGAGCTGGCCGAGCTGCCCGGCGATGGCTTCAGCCAGTTGTACGGAAGGGAGGTTCGAGTCAGTCATGGGCCTCCTGAACAGGGCGGTTCGGGGTGTTAGTCGTGGTGGCGGAGGCGGTAGCTGTCGACGAGGAGGAGGGCGTCGCGGCGGCGGGCTTCGTCGAGTGCTGCCTCGGGGCGTCCGCTGGCCAGCGTGATGGTGCGTTCAGCGCTGCCGACGGTCACGGCTCGCAGGTATCGGCGGAACAGGGCGGTGGCCAGGCGGGGTTTGCGGCTGGTGCTGATGGGCGGTGGTGTGCGGTCGGGTTCGTCGGTGACGGGGGCTCCTGGTGAGGGCGGGCGCCGGCCCCGGTGGTAAGGGGCTGGCGTGGTCGGGTGGCCAGCGGGTACGGCGCGCACGCGCAGAGCGCGGTGCGGAGGCCGGGGCATGCTCCTGGTGCTGGTCGTCTCACCGGCGGCGGGTGCCTGGCGGACGCTCGGTGGTCCGGACTGCGGCCACGGCCGGCGGCGGTGCCGGGACGTTCTGGTTGCGTATCGCCGCGGCGGCGTCGGTGTAGGCGGCGGAGTCCCAGACGTCATCGGTGATGTGGACCATGTATCCGGCCTTGCGCAGCCAGGGCACCGCATGGGTGGCGAGCTGCTTCTTCGCGGCTTCGTCGAGGTGGCCGGGCACTTCGTGCCAGATGTAGACCGACCCGGCGGTGGCCAGAGTCTGGCGCTCGAAGCCGAGGCGGTCGAGCAGGGCCAGGAGCTGTTCGGGCGCGCCGGTTGGGGTGTCGGCGTGGACGGTGTCGGTCAGGGCCTTGCGGTAGATCGTGACGTCGGTGCCTTCGTCGTCGGCACGGTTTCCCACCGTGAGGGTGGCTCCTACGAGTCGGGGCTATCGCCGTCGCGCAGACGGCGCGGCCGAGGGGCTGGAGGCGGGACGGCCTTTCCGGAAACGGCGGCCGGCGAGGTGTGCCGGGCGGCCTGGTTACGGATCTGAGTGATCCGCCAGGCGTGGTTGGACAGGTTGCTGGTGATCTCCATCAGCTGGTCCGCGGGTTCTTCATCAAGGCCGGCTTCGCGGCGGCGCTCGCCCCATGTCGCCCACGTGGAGATCAGGGACTGCACCAGCTGCGGGAGCAGCCCTACCTCCGGGGCGGCGATCTCGGCCAAGACGTCGGCGAAGTCCTGCTCGGTCTCGGCGGCACGGGCGCGCTCGGCGAGTCGGTCGAGGTAGCGGCGGGCGGCCTGCCGGTCGCCGTCCGGAGCGGTCAGGGTGTTCAGGGAGGGGGCGAGATGGACGCTGTACCCGGCGAGAAGCAGGGCGTGGGCTGCGGCCGTGGCGCCATGGCGCTGGTGCTCGACCGGCATGTGGTGCGGGGGCGGTGGTAGTCGCGGCCGGCGCTCGGGGCTGAGTGGAAACCTCCCGTGGTCTGCAGGATGCCCGCCGCACGGGGGTCGCCGCCGATCGCGACGACCAGCTGGGTTCCGGGATCGCGGGTGATGGTGACGTAGTCCAGGGCGAAGAAGGTTGGTTCGTCGTCGCGGTGCGTCATCGGCTTCGGTGCGGTGCGGCGACCGTCGGGGTCGGCGGCGCGACCGAGGCGGTGCCCAGTGCCGGCCGGGCCTGCGGGTGCCGCAGGACGACGCCGATGCCCAGTTCATCCAGGCGGGTTCCGGCGGCTCGTGCGGAGGCGGCCTGGTGGGCGATGTCGTCACCGGACAGGACGAGGACGTCGCGGTCCGGGTCGAAGGTGAAGCCGTTGTCCGTCAGGGCCCGAGCGATGTCGGCGCGGTCGGGCTTGTCGACGACGAGCGAGCCGTCAGACCAGGTCATAACGACGCGCTGCGGGTCGGCCTGCGGCATCGCCAGCCGGTCGGCGTCGCCGCGCACCTGGGCGAGCGCTACGTAGTACCGGGGCAGCAGGTCGACGGTGACGTCCTCGGCGGCGCTGAACGGATCGGCGTCGACCGCGAGACCGTCGGGCTCGCGTACGCCGCGGAATGCCTCCTCCGGTGCGTCGTCCGGGGCCATGGCGGCGATGAGGTATCCCTCGCCGCGTCCTGGCTGCTCGGCGACGAAGAGGCGGGTGCCGTCATGCCGGTGCAGGACGGCGCAGTGGTCCACATTGCGTTTGGCCAGGGCATCGGCTACGTCATTCATGTCCCACACGCGGTTGGTGAGGACGTGATGGACGTTGAGGCCGCCACGGTCCGGGTGGTACGTGCTGGTCCAGTCGCCGGGCAGTTCGTCGGCCAGGACGGCAGCGAACGAGCCGAGACCGGTGTCGGGGGTGGGGTCGTGCATGGTCTCCTCAGACAAGGAAGGGGAGCGGGCTCAGTGCCGGGGGCGTGCTGCGGGGGCAGGTGCGGTCGGCGGTGCGACAGGGCTGGTGGCCAGGCGCGGTGGATGAGGCGGGCAGGCGCAGACGGCGGATGCTTCGCGTTCGTCCCGTCCGACCTCGGCGGCGCAGGCGCGCCGCAGGGTCAGGGAGCGATCGGCAAGGGCCAAGTGGTGGTTCTTTCTGGCGGGTCAGCGGGCAAGGCGGGCGCCGGGCGGGGCGGGGGCTGCCGGGGCCCGGTACGGCGGGGGTGTCGGTCGCGCCGGGGCCACTGGGGCGGTGGGCAGGGCGGCGGCGGTGGCGTCGAGGTCCTGCTGGATGCCGTGGAGGCGGCGTGCGATCAATTCCAGTTGGTGTGCGGTGTCTTGGGCGTGAGCGTGTGGGAGGCGGCCGAGGCGATGAGCCGCGTGCTCGACGAGGCCGCGGACGGTGGACAGCGGCCCGGTGTTCTCGTCGGCGAGTTGCCTCAGCAGCCCGGCGAGTTGCGTGGTGGCGTCAGCAATGTCGGCCTGCGGGGTGGCGCGCCGGGCGAACCGGGCGGCTGAATCCAGGTCAGGGCCTCCGGCCCGGGGCGAAATGAGGCCCAGCTCAGCCTCGATGCGTCGGCCCTCAGCGGTCAGGAGCGCGAGAAGCCGATGCGGCTGTGCGGTCCATGTGCCGTCCGACCGGATGAGGTTGGCGAGCAGATCGAGGCGGCCGGGCTGCGCCTGCACGGCGATCCAGCGGCAGCCCTGTTCGTCTCCGGGGCGCTGGATGCCGGCGGTGCGGGCGATCCGGTGGGCGATCTCGGACCACTCCGGTCCGGTGAGGTCGCGGTCGTCGGGGGCCAGGCGCACGTCCGCGTGCCAGATGGTGCGGTGGTCGTCGTTCGGGTTGGCGGGGAAGGAGCGCTGCCAGGTGGGGGCGTCCAGGTGCTCGGCCCACTCGGTGCACGTCCAGATCTGCTGTTCGTCGAAGGGGGTGTAGTAGTCCAGCCCCGGCCAGTGGCCGACCACCGTGTGGTCGGTCGGGCCCTCCTGGCCGCTGACTGGGCGGCCGAGGGCTTCGGCGAGCGGCTCGTTGGGGCTGAGGTCGCGCGGGTTGACGCGGATGATCATGGGGTGGGGTCCGGACGGTTGTGGATGAGGCGGGTCAGGTCGTGTGCGGCGGTGATGAGGAGGCGTTCGCGTACCAGGTCGGCGTGAACTGCCAGTTCGCCGGGCGCCAGCAGCTCCACGGCGTGGTCGATGGCGGTGAGGGCCTCGGGATAGTGGCCCAGGGCGCGCCGGGCCGAGGCCATGCGGAACAGTGCGATCGGATCGTCGAGTCCGCCCTCGGGGAGCAGCCCCACCAGCATCAGCAGCATGGGCGCTCGGCCGGGAAGGAAGGTGCCCAGCCACACACCGTGCAGCAGGACGTGCAGGGTCTTGGGGTGGCCGGGTGCGGCAACGAGGACCCGGTGCATGACGGCGAGGCCGTCGGAGCGTGACTGCCCCAACCGTGAGAAGCCGTAGAGGGCTTCGCTGTACGGGTCTTCGTTCAGCACGCTCACCGGCACCTTGTTCATGAGGTCCTCGATGTCGCGGCAGCGGAAGTCGTAGCGCAAAGTGCTGAGGTAGAGGTGCCGGTACGTCCGCCGAATCACCGGGTCCGGGCCGGCGGCGGTGACGTGCTCGGGGTGGAGTACGACCAGCGCGCTATTTTGGGCTGCGCGGGCCTGCCAGGCGATGTCGGCGCACACTTCGGCCGACTCCTGCCACGTCGCCTCTATCTCGCGCAGAGCCTCGGCGAGCAGCGTCGGCCACTCGCTCCCGGTGATCGCCTCGATGGCCACTGAAGCCGCACCAGTCAGGGCTGCGGTGCGCTCCGAGTCGAGTGCGTGTGTCACTTACCACCCCGGGCGTCGGCGACGTGCACCACCTGGTTGAGGTGGGTGACCGAGTACCAGCCGCAGTCGATGTCCTCGTCGGCGCCGGCCAGGCGCGGTACCAGGTACGTGCGCAGGGCTTGCTGGTAGATGAGGCAGTCGGGGCACCGGCTGGAGAGGTGGACGAGGTAGCGCGGGTGCGAGGTGATGTAGGTGCGCTCACCTCCGGACGGGTCGAACAGGCGCCAGCCGTCCTCGTCGGTCGGGGTGTGCCACGAGGGGGTGACGACCTTGTAAGCATCGCCCCACAGTTCGCTTCCGGCGACGCCCTTGAGGATCACGACCTGGTCGCCGGGCCGGAAGTGGGCGTGGGTGATGTCGCGTTCGGGGGTGACGATGTCACCTGGGGCATGCGGGTGGCGGGAGACGGGCACAGCAGGAGGTTCCTTCCACGAGGTGCGCGGGGAGGCGGTGGGAGGAACAAGCATCCGGACGATCCCCGGTTTCGGTAACCGGGGATCGTCGGGTATACGACCCCGCGTTCTACCGGAACGGGTTCTCGGTACCGATGTCGTCGGACGTTGCAGCGTCCAGGAGTTCGGGCAGGTCAGAGCCCTAGGCGTCGCGGTGAGGTCGGCCTGGGGCGCGGTACTGGCCTCTCCAACCTCACGCTGGCGTGTGGTGAAGAACGAGGACGGCCTGGACGATCGCGGTGATGCGGTTGGTGCTGCAGCGGAGCTTCCGCAGGAGACGCCAGCCCTTCAGGGTGGCCATGGCCTGCTCGCTGAGGCAGAGGGTCTTGGCGTGTGTGCTGTTGTGGTGGTGCTGCCACCGCTTGAGGCGCTGACCGCGGAAGAGCACCCGGATGGAACCGCCGGCGCCTTGGTATGCCTTGTCGGCCCAGCACTTGAGGCCGGCGTTGGCGAGTGCTTCGACGATGCCGTGGGCGCGGGCGGCGGTCAAGTAGTGGGTAGAGCCGGGCAGCGCGGGCGAGGCCCACAGCAGGCGGCCGATCGGGTCGGCGAGGACCTGGACGTTCATGCCGTGGCGCTTGTGTTTGCCCAAGTAGTACGGGGTGCCGGCGGCGATCCGGTCGATCGGCAGCAGGGTGCCGTCCAGGATCAGGAACGCCTTGGTCCGCGCGATGCGCATCGCCTCGGCCACGGTGGGCGCGAGCGCGGCCAGTACGTCGACGGCTTCGCGTATGGAGCGTTATGCGTCGCGATGCGGATACCGAATCCGGCGCGAGCTGGGCGTAGGTGTCACCGCACCGCAGATGGGCCAGGGCGAGGAGAGCATGACGGCCGGCGGTCAGACACCGCCACCCGGTCCCGCTCTCCCCTCGCCGTGCAGCGAGTCGTCCGGGCAGGCACCGCAGGGAGCGACTGGACAGGTCGATCGATGACGGGTAGACAAGCACACGAAGCTCCTGGCGGGCGGTGGATCTTGGTCGTGAACCCGTCTACCAGGAGCTTCGTCGTTCCGCAGATCCGACCAACACGCGGCCAGCGCCATCAGGTTGGAAAAGGCTCAGTTTTCAGCGTGCGTTCTTTGCCGCTCGAGAACGAGAGATTCGGGAGTGGGTGAAGGCGTCGATGCAGCCAGCGCCCTTTCCGGGACGGGTGTTCCATTCGCCGATGCGGTCAGCCAACGCTTCAAGGCGCCGATCGCCTGGGGGGGTGGCTATATGGAAATGGGACTGTTTGAGCGGGTCTAGCTCTCCGCCCCAGGCTACGACTTCGCCCACGTCGGCAAGAATGTCCTCTACCACTGTCACTGCAAGCTCGCTCATGCCGTTAACTGCCGTACCTCCCAGCGGGTAGAGCGCTGACTGAATCGCTACGGCTGTCCCCGACAGGTAATTCGATTCGAAAGCTGCACCCACTGTACGGTCCGTGGTGTGCCCTGTCAGTTCCTCGGGCCGGAGCATGTCGATCTCGTAGGCATAGCGGCGGACTACGTACAGCAGCACGGTTGCAGCGGGGCCCGCTGCAAGGCTAACGGTGAGCTTCGATGCGCCCTGCACCTGGTACTTGGTGGCCTCGGCTGGGATGTCCCATCCGTTTGCAGACTTCCGTCCGATCCATTCCTTGCCTTCCGGTAGCTCTACTTGCTTGGCCTTCGGCAGTGGCTTCGGCCGGGCAGATGCCTGCGCGGGGCTCCCGGTGGTGGCGAGAGCGAGGCCGGCAGCGGTAGCTGCGCCTACTCCGAGCAAACTTCTACGGCTGGTTATACCGATCATGAGGAGACCAGCTCCTTTCTGTGGAAAATCGCATAAACGATTCGGAACAGAGCAAGGGCGAGAGCGCTGATGGTGAAGGCAGCGAGAACGGTGATCGTTGGGTTCACCCATGCGGGAACCAGGCTGATGTGCTCGTTGCATGCGTTGGCCAACGGGAAAAACGACTGGCCGTTTGCTCCCGTGCGTTCACGCCACGCTTGGTCGTAGGTGGTGTGGTGGGTAAGCTGGCAGGTCTCGCGATCGTCCAGCCCGCCGGCGAAGACGCCGACCCCCCATACCACGACCGCGAAACCGCCGGCTGCTGCGGCGGCACCAATGAGCTCAATAGGCTGCTCGTACCATCGCGATCTAATGCTGCGACGCAGCATCAGTCCTGCCAGGATGGCCGGGCCGAGAGCTGCGAAGACGAGGAGGAACATTAGGACTCGGCACCAACCCTTGCGACGATCGCGTCGACAAACCCCTGGCAGAAGCTCTGCAGTTTATCAAACCCGCCAGGAAGGTTCGCAAGTACTGTCGGAGACTGCGCCCCCGTTGCCAGGATCAGCGCGCCGCGCGCCACGTTGTAGGTCTCGTTCTCCATCGTCAGAGCGTTGTACGCCTGGTCCTTGCAATCTGCTGCGGTGAAAAACCGCTTGGAGAAATATTGGGTGAACCGGGTGCGGTGGCCACCGCCGTCGCCGTAGTGCTCACGCACGATCTGGTTAATCGGGGTCCCGGCAGTGCAGGCGCGGGCAATCAGGTAGCCGTCGGCGTCTTCGAGTAGGTCCTTGAAGGAGAAGGAAGAGGCCACGCCCGGCTTGGCGAGCTTTGCGTCACAGTATGCCTTGCCGGATGCATACTGCTGCTCGTCGTTGCGCCAGTTAGCGTAGAAGGTCATGAGATCGCCGACCCACCCGGCGATGTCCCCAGCGTTCACGGACTTCACGTTCGCGGGTTGAGTAAAGAGCAAGTGGCCGTTAGCGGTGGCCAGCAAGTGCTCGGGGCCCATTTCATAGCCCGAGTTCGGATCGATGAAATCCTTTTTTATCTTGTGGCCCTTACTCTTGGCGTAGGCGACCCAATCCCGGTCGTAGGGGCCGATCAGATAGCCCCAGTCCGCCCCGCCGTAATCTTCGTGGCGGACGAACTCCATCACCAATTGGGATGCACTGCGGTGGGTGGAGTTGGCAGCCTTGTAGTCCTGAGCGGTGGCATACAGTTGGTCAATATAGGATATAAAATCTGCCGCCGGGGAGGCAGCGGTGGCCAAGGAGGACACGCCGGGGTCTCCGCCGTCGTCATGCAGTCGCCATACGGTGTTATCCAGGTCGATTTTTCCCCCGGCGCCGCCGATCTCGATGCCGGAGATCTCCTTGATCTGGTTCAGCGACCAGTTCGCCGGGAGGGGAAAGCCGAGATTCCCGGAGAAGCCCCAGGACATACCCGAAACGAATGAGTACCGAGCATAGGTCTTGTTGGTGACGTTGATGCACACGTTCCTCGACCCGTACACGCCATGGACGTACTTTTTTCCGCGATCTGCAAGGCCGGCGACCACGCCGTTGAAATACCTCACGATGTAGTCCATCTGGTCCTGGGTGGCATCGTAGTCCACCGCGAAGTAGATGACCGACCCACGTGGAACGCCGAACGTCGTCGCCTTCTCATGGGCTATCAAAGCGTGCTGGAAACCAGTGGTGTACGTGTACTCAGTCGCGTCCCGGCCGTGGACCTGCATAATCGGGAAGAATCTCAGGCCAGCATCGAGAATAACTTCAAGCTCGCCGGGCTTGATCTCCTTTTCGAAGTTGGGATCCGGGCTGTATAGATACCGGCCGACGATCTGGTAGTCGTGGTTCTTTAGCCAGGTGGCGCGGTCGGCATTGATGACGAACCGGGTATCGGAGCCGAACACCTGACGGTCGGGATTTCCCATGGATACGAGCAACTGGCACCAAGTGTCATAGTCGCCCTTGCCGGAATCCTCTAGGTAGGAAAACTTCTGGAACAGTTTCACGTACCTGGTGGTGGCTGCGTCGAAAGTAGAGGTAAAGGTGGTACGTTCCGCAAACTCCCCGACCGGTACCGGTTCATTGAACACGCAGGCAGCAGTGAACAGTCGCACCATGATTCCGGTGGCACCCTCGGTGAGCGTATGGTTCCTCAAGGCGTCCTGGGTGCCAGGACCGAAGTTGCCATTCGGTGACGCGATGCCCATTTCATACTGCAGGGCAATCACCAGGGATTTTTGCACGTCTCGCGAATACAGGCCGTCACACGGGCCAATTGAGTAGGCTGACTTTTCCCAGTACAGGCCGTTTAGCCATTGCTGAATTCCGCGGATCTTGTCAGTTCCGCCTGCGACCACAACGTAGGCATCCATGGTGAGAAGGGCCTTGAAAACCTTGGCCTGAACCATGCGGTTCCAAGCCCCCTGGCCCTCTTGCCATATACCCATGTTCTTCTTCATCGACTCAAGCGCGTCGGCGTTGAACGTGTCCCCGGCTTCGCCCCAGTAGCCTTTGCAGAACAAGCCGTAGCGAACGATGTAGGGAATATTTTTGTTAGGCTGGTTTTCTCCGTCCGTGATGCCCTTGAGCGCCTCGAGCTTACTCATTGTCGTTGCTCCGAACGAGGCAACGACAGGACTAATCCCCAGCTCATGCTGTAGGCCCATGATCAGTGAGTTCATGGTAGCCCAGCTGGTCTGACCGTTTTCCGGGCACTTGACGTACCCCGACACGCCGGCATAAGTGGCATTGACCCACTTCTGACCCTCGAGGACCTTCGCATCAGCCACGATAACCCACCTTCCCTAACATTGAGTGAAAATAATGTTCGCTCGTTACCATGGTCGACATGGTGAGCCGCTCAGCAAGTACCAGTGGGGAACCTGGTCCATCAGTAGTACATGACTGAATCGATGTAGATTTTCGGGTCGTCCGGCAGGTTGCCTTCATAGGAAGCGCCCATGAGTACGGATTCTCTGCCGATCTGACCTGGCGCTACTTGTTGAAATTCAAAGTTGTTGACTTGCACCCAGTCCGTTCCGTTGCCGACGCTAACTGTGACTCTGATGTTGCGATTCGAGTCAGTGGTGTTGGTTGTGTTGCAGGCGACATTAATGCCGAGTGCGTTACGAGTGGCCCGTATCTCGGTGGCGCCGAGCGTGACAACCTTTGTTTTCCCCAAGTAGCTGATAGATGGCGACGGTTCAGGCTTGACATCAGGCGCTGTCCGGGTGCTCGGCAAACTACTCGGCGTGGCGGGAGCAGTGACCAAGGAATCAGTAAGGGAACCTAAGCAGTACTCCCAGGCAGGCGACGGCTCCGGCGGACGGGCCGGTGGACAGGACGCCCCGATCTGTGCTGTGTTCTTCAACGACACCGGCGTCGCACGCTCCATGGGCATCCGCCTGAAGGACAACTACACCGCCACCCCCGACGTTGAAGACTTCGGCACGTACAGCACCTACGCGGGACCCGTCTACCAGAACAAGGGCTACTGCGGCCAGGTGTACTCGTACATGAAGGCCGGAAGCACGGTGGTAGTCGACAACTACCTCAAGATAGGTGCCTGCAACTAATGGCAGCTCCCAACTTGCTGCGCCCCAGGCTCTGGGGCGCAGCATTACTCTGGCTGGCCCAGGCCGAGGGGTTCACCCTCTCCGAGATGCACGGCTTCGACGGAGACCGCCCGTGGAGCAGCGTCTCCACAACGCTGACACCACTACTCGACCATCCAGATGACAATGGTCCGGACCTCACGCCCGCTCAATGCGCGGCCATGCTGCCCCGGCTGGAAGCCATCATCGATGAGCGGCGCCACGATGGCAGCGACCCCGCTCTCGAACGACGCATCGATGACACCCGCCAACTGGTCACCGTCATGAAGTTCTGCCTGGACAAAGACGTTGAGATCATCTTCGGCTGACCACCGGATCGCGGGCGCCCGCAACTTACGGGACAACCCTTAGGGCTTGCAGAAAAATAAGTTGCGTGTTGCCAGTCTTGACACCACAGCTCAGGCCGGGTGTTCGACAGCAGGTTAATTCCCTGCAAGCCCTTAGTTGCTGAACAGGGCGCCCCAGATGGCCGACCGGATAGCCGGGTCCCCGGCTGGGATCAACTGGGATCACAGCCAGGAAGGGCAGAACACGCCCCCATGTGTCGGTACCTCAAAAACCGCCGTCATCGGGGGCTATGTCACTCCCGGGCGGCTACATTTTGATGTAGTCGACCTTGTCGTTGAAGGTGCCACCGTAGGGGTAGCTGGAGTCGGTGAACTTGTAGCAGTAGCCGACACCCAGGGCCATGTACGGATCGGGCTGCGCCGTCCTGGCGTCATAAGCCAGAAGACCACCCTGATCACGGTTCACGCAGGCGGCACTGGCCTTGTCCCGGAAGTCCCAGGTCGAGAGCTGCTTCGTACCTCCCGCCTGCCACTGAAGCCGCCGCCCCGTGAAGTTCGAGTGCTCCCAGAGACAGACCCACCGGTAGAGGCAGTCCCCGATGGCTGTGGGACCGAAATCGCCGCTGCCCTTTGCTGAGGCCGCGCCGCCTTCGGGGGTTCCTCCGGCTGCAGGGGCGATGGAAGCGAGCGCCTGGTCAGCTTCTTCTGCACTGTCGTAGCAATAGACCTCACCGGTCGCTACTTCGGAACAAGCTTGCGCACCTTGCCACCCATCGGCCAGATCGATCTTCTTTCCTTTGTAGGTAGCAATCACAGGCATGGCCTCGGCAAGCTGCTGCTGTAGCAGGGCCTCTTCCGCCGGCGTGGCAAGGCCGACCTCGGGGACGCCGGACGGGAGCGGTTCCGCGGCTGCGGTCGGTGCCACGCCCACGGCTAAGGCACACAGAGCAAGAAGCGGAACGAGGATACGCATGCGGTGCATGTGGTGCTCCTGTGGTGGTGATGTGTTGTTGAGTCACAGTGATCCCACAGCATGCGTAGGGGTCATGGGGCGGACGGGGTCGGGTGCGTCGAGTTTTCGATCGAAATCGTCCGGATGTTCGACCTTGCGGGGGCGAGGGCATGGGTGTACAGCGCTGTTCCGCGAAAGGGCTCGCCCTTAGTCGGTCTGCCCAGCCTCGTCGACAATTCCGGAGTCGATGAGGGCAACGGAGGTGACGACGGTGCCAGCCTTACCCCAGGCGTTGTCTTCCACGAGCACCGTGCGTTCGCCCAGAAGGCGGACGGTGCTCTCGTCGAAGATCCACTCGATGCGTTCGCCGTCGTGTGTCCTGGCCACAGCGACCCCGTGCCGGCCTGCTGCGTCCACGGCGTCGGGGACGACGTCGACGCCGGGAATGAGAGCAGCGGCACGGTAGAGAGCAGCAGTGGTGTCGGGGGGAGTCCCACCGTTGCGCAGAAGGTCTCCGATGGTGACGAAAGCTTCCTGGTGCGGTCCGGTCGTGGACTCGGAACCGGCACCGTGGTTTTCCTCGGCGTCATCGCTGATGCGTTTCAGTAGGGCTTCGGGATCGGTCGGCAGGCCGTCCAGGAGGTTGTAGGTCGGAGAGTTCAGATTGCCTTGACCCGGGTTTCCCGGAAGCAGGGTGTCGCTGCCATTCTTGCGCTGCAGCGTTTGCGCGCTGCCGTCCACCGAGGTCCACTGCTCCATGCCCTCGTCCTGGCGGAGGAGTGCCATCTCGCCAGTTTTCGTTTCGGACAGTACAGACGTATGGCCGACCGTCTTGATGTACGTGTACTGCCCTGCGCGGGCTTTCGTCTGCGGCGTCGCAGCAGCCACCAGAGCCGCTCTCTCCAGCAGTTGGACCGACGCTGCAGAGGCCGGTGGCACCTTGGCGGGAGCGGCGGGGGATCCAGAGCCGAGGCTGAGAACGGCAATGGAGGCTGCGGCAGCCACTGCAGTACCCAGCGCCAGGCCCCAGCGCTTTCCCGGCCGCAGCATCGGGCGGTAGGAGCGGGCCGGTGTCTGCCGGTCAATCTCGCTCAGGAAGTGCACGCGACGAGCTGCGACTCGCCCGGGTGCCGGCTCCGGAGCGGGAGGCGGAGGCAGCGTCCGGCTCGCCTGCTCACGCTCGGATTGCTCCTGCTGCTGCGGATTCATCCTGTACTCCTCCTGTGTCCTGTGCGGGTCGCGTTCACTCCGCTCTGTGACATGTGTCCGCTACCGGTCCGCAGTTCCGCAGTACGGGGGTCCACGGCAAGTTCCTCCTCAACCAGCACGCGCAGTTTCTGCCGTGCTCGTGAGAGCCGGGAGCGCACGGTGCCCACAGGAATCCCCAGCGCCTCAGCAGTCGCCGCATACCCCAGGTCGGACCAGACGACCAGCGAGAAGACCTCGCGCTCACTCCGCTTCAGGCGTTGAAGCGCTCTCGCCGCAGCGGCAAGCCGCCGAGCGTCGTTCATCTGCCCGACCACCTCGTTCGAGAAGTCAGGCATCACTTCCGGCGGCGGCAGACGGGACATCGCATCCCGATGCCGACGTGCAGCCCGTGCGATGTTGCGCATCACATTGGTCGCAATGCCCAGCAGCCACGGCCGGACGCTCCTGACCTCTCCCCGCAGCTTGTCCCGAAGCCGCCAGGCCTCCAGAAAGGTGAGCGACATGACGTCTTCGGACAGGGCCCAGTCACCCGTCGTGCGGATCGCGTGGGCATAGACGACGCGCGCATGCTCGTCAAAAATCTCGGCGAACGCCGCCCGATCACCAGATCGGACCCGTTCATGCAATGGGATGTCCACAGCAACAAGTGTCCGCACACGCGCATCAGTTCCACTTCTGCGCCGCCGAATCCCTGTCAGCCGCCATCCGAGGCCGGAAACCATCATGTCCTGGCTCGGAACTGGCGCCCGCAGCGTCATCCGCCTCGCCCTAAACGTCTCTCCTGCCCCGCTGGCCCCCTGATGCAGAGTCCCGGCTACCGCCGACTCACCTCCGCTCCGCGCGGAGAGACACGTGATGCCGTCGATCCACGCCATCTTCCACTCCGGTTCACCTCCGCTCGCGCGGAGAGCACCGGCATCCTCATTCTGACGGCCCAGCAGATGCCGGCTCACCTCCGCTCGAGCGGAGGTGAACCGCGACGGCGGCGACGGCGGCCGAGCCTCCGGCCGTGCTCTCCGCGAGCGGAGGTGAGCCGGTCCGCAAGTCGGGCCGCGGTTGCTGCCTGGAGTGCTCTCCGCGCGAGCGGAGGTGAGCCGCAGCAGCAGGAGCGGGAGGCGCTCGACCTCCAGTGCTCTCCGCGCAAGCAGAGGTGAGTCGTGCGGCAAGTGCAACTTCCCCAAGGACTCGATGTGATCTCCGCGCGAGCGTCTCCTCGGATTGATGCGAGCGGGAGATCAGTCAGGGGTCAGCAGCCAAGGGACCGTGTGCGTTCTGGACTGCCATTCTGCGGTGGTGTCCTCCCCGCCGTCCAGAACGACCGGTTCCTGACCGTCGTCCATTCAGAGCCTGGGTTCGTGGGCAGTTCCGTCGGCCTGGCGCGGGCTCGGTCATCCCCACATGCCGAAGCCGATCTCTTCCAGGAGCTTGCTCCACTCTCCGTCCTCGCTGGCGAACGGGGTGGCGTCGGACTTGAGGATCTGCTGGCGAAGGCTGTCGACCGCCAACTCCCGGGCGGGGTCGTCATCGGGTGCGATCTTCTTGAGCTCAGTGAGACTGATCTCCAGGGTGACGAGCGCATGCACGAGGGAGGAAGCGTCGCCGTGCATGGGGACGGCGAATTCTTCCCCTTCGCCGAAGGAGTAGATCTTCCCGGACTCCGGGTCGATGGCGACTGTTGCGTACTGGAACTCGCCGAGGATTTCCCAGTTTTCGGCCTCGGCCGGGCAGGGTGTGCCATCGGCGTCGAACATTGTCTTGAGGGATGGTCGGCATTCGAGGCGTGTGGGGTCGTCGAGATCGAGCTTGGGGGAGAAGAACTTGTTCGACGGGAGGCCGACGGTGGACAGGAACTGGGCTGTTGCCGCGTGCAGGTGGCCCCCCCTGGTGCGCGGGAAGTAGGTGATGCCTGTCAGCCCGAACGTGCGCGTGGCTTGTTCGGGCTGGATGTCGATCAGCACGGGCGGCCTTTCTTACGGATGCCCTTGGGCGTTGTGGCGTTTCGCTAATTCTCTCACGTACAGCCTGTGTTCATTGTCTCTCTTGGAGCTTTTGTCTGTCTGGTCGTATGAATTGGCATGTGTTACTTCAAGGTCTGGATTCTTTGACTTGAAGTGAAGGTCTAACCACTGGTCGCACTTGGGGGACAGTTGGCAGGGTTCCCGCTCCGTGTACACCTCCTTCAGGTTGGCCTCCTTGTTGTGCCTGAGCAGTGGGTAGCCGAGCGTCCGCTCGGAATGCGGTCCTTCGCTGTCGCCGACGAGGATGATTTCTTTGTTGGAGTCCGGGTCGATATAGCGGCCGGCGGCGAAATTGGTGCCGCGGTAGTCCTGTTTCGCGAAGCGGGCGATTTCCGTCGCCCGGGACAGGTCGGTGCTCCCGGGGGCGATCTTCGTGGACGTGACCTTGGGGCCTTTGCGGCTGGTGGGTAGGTTGAAGCCGTGTTTCTCCCGGGGGGCCGGCCGCCAGACGGTGCCGTCCTTTTCGAGGAAGCCCCAGACACCTGACTTGTCAGTCTTGGAAACGTCGCTGGTCGAGCCGTCGGTGTGTAGGACCTTGACGGAACCGTCGGCGTTGAGCAAGTACATCGGGACTTCGTCATCATCGTCTTTGCATCTGTCGAAGTCCCGCTTGCGTTCTTCGTCGTGACCCTTGTGGTCGCCCTTGCTCTTGTCGATCTTGCCGCCGTGGTCCTCAAGCGTCTTGACCATCTCGTCGGCCTTCTTCTCGACCGCGTCTTCGGCTTTGTCCATGACGGTGGCGAGCTTGTGGAACCGGCTGTCTTTCCTGACGGACGTCTTTCGTGTGCCTCCTCCGCCTTTGAAGTCGCCTTTCTTCTTGTCGAAGTTGGTGGCGGTCTTCCGGTAGTCGCCGGCGGCACGGTCGAACTCGTCGAACTCGATGACCAGGTCCTGGGCCATGCCGGCGTCACCGGAAGCCATGACGTCGTAGGTGCTGCCGCCACCGAGCCGGTCGGAGAACAGCTTCTCGATCTCCGCGAGGACTTTTGCCTCGATCTTGTCGGTGACGATCGACGTGATCTGGCCGACTGCGTAGTCGATGGCTTCCTGGATGATGAACCGCGCGGCGGCGATTGCGGCGGCGGACAACAGGCCGCTGACCCCGGCGGTGAAGAACATGCCGACGACGCCCGCGGTGGCGGTGGCCGCGGTGGCCGACAGTTTGGCGATGATGGCGATCTTGCAGGTGAGGATGAGACCGGCGCACTCGTCCAGGGCGTCGGCCAGATCGTCGCATCCGTTGGCGAACGTTGCCAGGTCCCGCGTGGTGAGCTTGCCCCAGCGCCGGTCGATGGCCGTGACGGTCTCGCCCCGGCTCTTGCCGGCAACGATGTGCGAGCAGGCGTTGTTGCCTTCCTTGACCGCGTCCCGGATGCCCTCGGCCAGATGCCGGTAGTCCTTCGCGGAGCTCTCGACCTCGTCCTCGTCTATCTGCGGCCAGTCGATGCCGATGAGGTCCAGGACATCGACCAGATCGTCCGGAAGCTGCTTTCCCACCCGTCCCCCCGTCGCGTGATCATTGACACCACCCTCCGACGCACTCTGATTGGCCGTCAACTTCGTTCAGGTGAGGGCGCCGTGAATGAGTCAGATGAACATCTGCCCAGAGCCTTCACTGGCGGGGTGTGAGGGGGCGGGGGCCAGGCAGGTCAGTGCTTCGTCCATGCCGATCACGACCCGGCCGTCGGCACCGAGCGCAACAGCCCGGACGGGTGGTCCTGGCCGGAACGTTCGCTGCTCACCTGTGTCCCAGAGGATCCGGTCGACGGCACCATCGCCCCAGGCGACCGCAAGCGCAGGCCCCGCGGCCGTCATGGCGGCATCGAGGGCGGTCACACGGCAGGACCGTTCCAGAAGCGGAGCGCTCATAGGAGTGTGGCCCGGAGACCAGGCCCGAACCCTGCCGTCGGCCCCGCCGCTGTAGACGAAGGTCGCCCTTGATTCCCCGACCAGCGGCACGCTGAGCACGGAGAGGGCGCTCACGGGCCCGCTGTGCAGTTCCGCCGAGTCCGTCACGTCGCCGAAGGAGCGCACCGTTCCAGAGGCGTCTCCGAGCGCCACAACCCCGGTGACGCTGTCGTCCGTCGCCGAGGCGACGGCGGTACCAATGTGGCTCTGCAGCGCTGCCATCAGCAGTTCGAGCCGCGTGGGCTGATCGTTGAGCAGCCCCTCGATACCTGATCCCGCGGCCCGGGAGGCCCACGTGCTGTCTGCATGTACGTGGCCGCTGTCATCGAGCAGCAGCACGGTTCCGTCTCCCAGCACGGAAACCGACACCGGTTGAACACCGTGCACGGCCAAGCGTCCGCGTGATCGGGCGTCGTCCATGTCCACAGCCCGCACGGTGCCTTGGCCTGCGGTCACCAGCAGACGACCGCCAAGGGGGCCCTTTCCCACGGCCAGCGCGGACACGGGCCCCGGCCAGGGCGGGGCAAGATCACCGCGCACACGGCTCCACTCCATGGACCAGGACGCGTCCGAGGCCAGCTCGGACAGTACGGATATGACGTCGGGATCGGCACGGTCACCCAGAGCGGTCAGAAGGATCAGAGCCCGGGAAGCCGGCGCCTGCTCCTGACAGAGCGACTGCCCAGCTCTCAACCACGCCTGCCGAAGCCCCCCGTGAGACTGGCCATCCGCCGCTTCGTAGAGGGCGGTGACCTCCCAGGGATCAGCACAGCAGACTGCAGCCGGGTCGGAGAGATCCACGACCGCACAACTTCCGGCCACCCCGCCAGACCCCTGGTCCGCGGGCGGGAAAGCCCGCCCCTGCGCGAAGCGACCCCTGTCCCTCCACTGCTCCAGGTCCAAGTCCATTTCGGCGCACTCGACCTCGGCCAGAAGGCGATGGGCCGTACCCCCGGACCGGGATTCCACCACCAGACGAAGATGCGGCAGGCGCATCAGATCCAGGACAAGATCGACCAGCGTGCCGCCGTGCAGATCCGGCAGGACAATCACCGTGCGGCGCGGGTCATGGCCCAGTGCGTGCACCAGCTCGTCCGGAGACCGGGCTATGACACCGAGCTGGTCAGCCAGCGCCCACACGGTTCCCCGGACGCTCTGCCCGGCGTCAGGAACAACGGCGTGAACAGCGCGTTCTGCTGGGGTTCCGCTCCTGCTTCCGTGGCGGACGAGCCAGGCGAGCAATGCCGACTTCCCACACCCCTGCGATCCGGAAACCAGACACAGACCCGGAGCGTGCGGATCGGCGAGCCAGCCCAGCAGGGCCGCTGCCGCCGGCTCGCGCCCACCCAGCGGCCGCTCCCAGCGCATCAGCGACGCCTCGCCTGCTCGGCGGCATGCGTGATCAACTGCTTCATCCCCTCTTCGCGGGACTCGGCGTCCTGCCCGTAGTCGAAACTGTGGCTGAACTCGGCCTGCGTGAAGAGGTCTTGCATCCACACCGCACAGTAGTGGCCCGGCATCAGGCAGGGGGCAAGCTCGCAGTAGACGCGACGGACCTGGGACGCCTCCACTCCATCTCCGGACAAATGCCGCCAGATGATCTCCTCCGGGTGCGGCTGCCCAGGCCCCGTCGCTTCTGTAACAACCTGTTTGGCGCCGGCTGCATCGACGTACTCGATCGCGGCGGAGAAGGGAAAGTTCAGGGTGTGCCGGACGTCGTCGAGCACTCGCGGCCACCACGCCTCACGGGCCTCGAACGCGGCCGCATCGATCAGCCGAACCTCCGAACTCAGGTTACGGAAGACGCCTGCGGCTTCGGTCAGGCCCGAAGCCGCCGAGATCAGAGGCAGGGCACGGTCCAGCGCCAGAAGTGACGCGTTGAAGGTGGAGACATCCGTGTTGACGAACATGTCGTCTCCGACATCACCGAACAGAACTGCCTGGACGGCACCATCGGGACGCACACACAGCTGGGCGAGTCCGTCGGACCCTATCCGAGGCCACGCATCGAACGAAGAGTGCGGCCTCAGCCCACCCGAACGAGCGGCCACGACCCCGAGAGTGACCGGCTCGTCAGCCGCCGGCGCCTGGAAGTACGGCGAGACAGCCTTCGGCACCCCGGTCTCCTCCAGCAGTACCGATGCCGCAGCCGGTAGTTGAGCCCCCAGCAAGCTGCCGCGTCCGAACAGCCGCAGCCCCTCGACGCCAAAATGCTGTACCAACTCGGCACGGCTGTCCGGTACGGGGGAAGACATGAATACCTCACAGGCTGCGGCAACTGACCGGTCACTGCCGACCCTAACCGTCCAGTACCCGGGCCGCGGGACGGATTGAGGTGACTCCCGTGGTGTGGACACTCTGACAAAAATGGATCCTGTAGGTCCGAGCAAGGGCGCTCTGGTGGGACGGAAGTCGGTGGAGTTCAGGAACGACGCGGTGGCTTTGTACCGTGTGGGGGAGGGAAGCGGACAAATGTCGCTGTCGCCGCGGACGTCGGGGTGACCGGCGAGACGCTGCGCAGTTGGGTCCGGCAGGCCGACGAGGCCGCCGGCCGTGGGCAGGTCCGCGGTGAGGAGACGGCAGAGGATCGGGACGAGGAACTGGTGAGGCTCCGGGCCGAACTCGGCCGGTTGCACAAGGCCGAGAAGGAGTGGGAACTCGAGCGGGAGATCCTGCGCCGGGCGGCCCAGTATTTCGCCAAGGAGATGAGGGCATGACCGGTCGCTGGGACTTCATCTCCGCCCACCGCGCCGACTTCGGCGTGCAGAGGATATGCCGGGTCCTTGAGGTCTCGCGCTCGGGCTACTATCGGTGGCTTGCGGGGGCGGAGGCCCGGCGAGCCCGCCGGGCGGCCGACGACGCCCTGGTCGAGGAGAACCGCGAGATCCACGCCGATCACAAGGGCACGTACGGAGTCCGCCGCATCCACGCCGAACTGCGCGGCTTCGGGCACACCGTCAATCTCAAACGCGTCGAGCAGCTGATGCGCGTCAACAGTGTCGAGGGCCGCCATCTGCGGCGGCGCAAACGCACCACAGTCCCGGACCGGCTCGCGCCGCAGGCCCCGGACCTGGTGAACCGCGTGTTCCATGCCGGGCAGCTCCACGAAAGTGGTGCGGCGACATCACATACGTGCAGGCCGGTGGCACATGGCTGTATCTCGCCTGCGTCCTGGACGTCTGCTCACGCCGGGTGCTCGGCTGGTCGATGGCCACCCACATGCGGACCGAACTCGTCGTCGACGCACTGAAGATGGCGGTGGCGACCCGGGGCGGCAGCGTGACCGGGGTGATCTTCCACGCGGACAGGGGATCCCAATACACCTCGAACACGTTCGCCTAGGTCTGCGACCGTTTCGGGATCCGCAGGAGCATGGGCCGCATCGGGTCGAGATACGACAGCGCCGCGCCGAGAGCTTCTGGCAGGGGCTGAAGAGAGAGACGATGCACCAGAGGCTCTTCACGACGATCAGCCAGGCCAGACTGGAACTCTTCCAGTGGCTGACGTACTACAACGGGCGAAGGCGCCACAGCTCGCTCGGCTACCTCTCACCCGTCGAGTTCGAACAACAGCACCAAATAGAACATAGAACCCCACTCGCGGCATGAACCCCTGTGTCCACACTCCGGAGGGCACCTCACCCCCATCATGCACCAAGTTGGAGGCCGACCAGATGTGGGGCAAGTCACCTACCTGGCGTCCAGTTTCAGACGCTTGAGGTCCAGATAATCATCTAGATATTCACACAGGATCTTCATAGAGTCCCGCTGAGCTCCTCACTGTCGGGGATCTTCTTCTTCGGGTTGGGGTGGGGACTGTGTGGAGACGTCTGCGTTCGCCTAGAGGCACTCGTGCGGTGGTGGCGGGAGTCAGCCTCGCCGTACTGGTGACCGTGACACCTCAAGCGGCCGCCGGTCCGTCAGAGCGGCTTGCCTCTTCCGCGAGGCAAGCCGCGGACGACGGAAAGGGCTTGGACGCCGCGCAGGATGCCGCCGAACAGACCGGCCGCCTTGTTGAGGTGACGTCGATGCGCGGTGAGAGCAGCGATGTCTTCGCGACGCCGGAAGGGAACCTGGAGGCGCGGGAGTATCTGCGTCCCGTGCGTGCACGTATCGAGGGCAAGTGGCAGCCCATAGAGACAGACTTGATCAGGTCGGCGGACGGCTCCGTCAGCCCGAGGACAACCACTGTGGGCATGACGTTCTCCGGGGGCGGTGACGCTCCGCTCGTACGGATGACGAAGTCCGGCCGTGAGCTGGCCCTTTCGTGGCCCGGGCGGCTGCCGGCCCCTGAACTCAACGGTGCCACCGCCATATACCGCGACGTACTGCCCGATGTCGATCTGCGCATGGAGGCTCAAGAGGACGGCTTCACACAGCTGCTGGTGGTCAACTCCGCAGTGGCTGCGGCGAACGACGCACTCTCCGAACTGCGCCTGAAACTGGCTGCAGACGGTATGGACGTGAAGGAGACCAGTGAAGGCGGCCTGGAGGCAGTCGACAAAGGTGCTCTAGGAGCCGTGTTTGAAGCGCCCAAACCCATGATGTGGGACTCCAGCACCCCGGCCGCAGGCGTGCCGAACAAAGAGCCGTCCGTGGCGCCGGAGCGTGCGGCACCTGAGGCCCCCACATCTGACGGTGCGAGCGAACCTGCGGCCACGGAATCGGGAAAGCTCGCTCCCGTCGGAGTGACGCTGCCCGAGCACGGCACGGAGCTGATTCTGACGCCGGACGCCGATGTGCTTCGTGGGAAGGACACCACGTATCCGGTGTTCATCGATCCACAGTGGTATTCGCCCAGGGCTTCGGCGTGGACGATGGCCTCGAAATACTGGGCTTCCTCACCGCAATGGAAGTTCAATGGTGAGTCGACCGCCGGTATGGGCTACTGCAATTGGAGCTATTGCGCACCCCACGACACGAAGCGCCTGATGTATCGGATCCCCACTTCCAAGTTCGCCGGGAAGTCGATCTTGGAGGCTACATTCGTCGTCCGCAGTACGTGGGCTGCTTCCTGTACGGCCAAGAGCGTCGAGCTGTGGCGGACCGACGACATCTCCTCCTCGACGACTTGGACCTCGCAGAACAAATCGGACTTCTGGATCAAGAAACTTGCCACGGAATCGTTCGCGTACGGCCACGACGGATGCGCGGCGAAGGATGCCGAGTTCAATGTGAAGTCCGCGGTGCAGGAGTCCGCGAACGGCAAGTCGCCTTCGCTGACGTTCGGGCTGCGCGCGGAGAGCGAGGAGGACGCTCTCGGGTGGAAGCGGTTCTCGGACAAGGCACATCTGAGGGTGTTGTACAACCGTCCGCCCCCCCCAGGTGAAGATGTCTCAGCTTTCCATGAAGTACGGAGGGTTCTGCAAGCGCCCTGACAGTGCTCCGCGCGTACGCACTCTCGGCGAGATCTACATAAACGGTGTCACCGACCCGGACGGCGACAACGTCGCTGTGGAAGTGCGTGCCGCCTGGGACGCAGGCGATGGCAAGGGCCTGATCGTTCGATGGCAGCCTGCTCGAACGTCATACGGCAGGTCAGGTGCAAGCTTCGCATTGAGTCTTCCCACCACGATCCCGCAGAGTAAGACAGTCAATTGGTACGTGCGTGCCTTTGATGGGGGACACTACTCGCCCTGGTCTTCTGCGGGAGACCCGACCGGCTGCTATTTCGTCTACGACAAGACGGTTCCGGCAGCACCCAGCATTGCGTCCGGGGAGTATCCCGCATCCCGTCCCGATGACCCGAACGATCCGTGGCTGGACGGTGTGGGTCAGTACGGCACCTTCACGTTCGACACGGCATCGACTGATGTGACTCGCTACTGGTATGGCATAAACAGCGACCCGACGTCGGCACGCCAGCTGGCCACCACCGGCGGTGCGCCGAAGGACATAGATTTCCTCCCATCCAAACCGGGCCTGAATTTCATCACTTCCCAGGCTTTCGACGCCGCCGGGAACGGTTCGGAAATCCGTACGTATCAGTTCCGCGTCAAGGCCGGCCAGCCCGAACGCGCCACGTGGCAGCTTGACGAGCCCGCCGGAGCTGCCCAGGCCGATGGCTCAACCCCGCCGAGGGCCCTCGCTCTCCATGGAGGGGTCACCACCGGCGTTGCTGGCGCCAAGGGCACGGCGCTTGAGCTGAACGGCATCGACGGCTATGCCTCGTCGGACCTCTCAGCAGTCGATACGACGCGCGGCTTCACCGTCTCGTCGTGGGTGAAGCTGTCCAAGCTGCCCACCAGTGCGGCGATCGTCGCGGCGCAGCCGGGCAACCACAGTCCGAGCTTCGAGCTGTATTACTCCGCCGCGCTCGATCGCTGGGTGTTCAACCAGTACGAGACGGACACGCCCGGTGCAGGCGTCATCCGCGCCATGGCTGCACAGCCGGGAGGCGTAAGCCCGAACGTATGGACGCATTTGGTCGGCTCCTACGACGGTGTGGCCAAAAAGCTGAGCCTCTTCGTCAACGGCAAACTTGTCGGTGAAGCGCCATTGCCCAACGCGTGGAATGGCCGTCGCGGTCTCCAGATCGGTGCCGGTTCGTACGGCGGGGTCGCGAAGGCATTCTTCCCCGGAGCCGTGGACGAGATACAGATTTTCGACAAGGTGATCGTGCAGTCGGAAGTCGACAAGCTGTACCAGAAGCAGCCCGTAGGCGACCCAGGTCGCCCGGCCGTGGCCGTCTTCGCTCTCGACGAAGAACCGGATGCCACAGAGATCCGCGGCCACGGTGGTGTGCTGCCCGCTCGTTACATCGGCGGTGTCAACACCGGAGTCCCGGGTATCGCGGGAAAGGCAGCACAGTTCGACGGGACCACCGGATACGCCAAGATCGGCCAGACCAGCGGTCCTCACGTGAACACCTCGCGCAGCTTCAGTGTGAGCGCCTGGGTAAAGATGGATACCGTCAAACCCAAGAGCGCGGCGATCGTCGCCTCCCAGACCGGAAGCTATGCTCCCGGCTTCGAGCTGTACTACTCGGCTACCTACGACCGGTGGGCGTTCAACCAGTACTCGGCCGATACTGCGGACGCCACACCGGTCCGCGCGATGCAGCCGGACGGTGCGACCGCCCGGGCCGGTGAATGGGCCCACCTGACTGGTGTGCACGACACCGTGGCGCACACCCTGACGCTCTACGTCAACGGGCAGAAGGCCGAGTCCGTCGCACTCGGTGACGCATTTTACGCCGCCCAGTCGATGCTGATCGGAGCCGGTGCCTCCAGCAAGGTCATCAGGAACTACTTCCCTGGCGTGATCGACGACGTCCGACTCTTCGAGCGGCCCGTCTCTGCCGAAGAGGTCCAGCAACTGTTCCGTCAGCGCCCTCTGGTGAAGAGCCGGTGGAACTTCGAGGAGACGGCTGCCGGAACGCCGGTGACCACTCCGGACTCCTCAACGGAGAAGAACCGTCTGAGCCTGTACGGAGCGGCCCGGTTGGGTGCGGGCATGGTCGACAGCAGCAGTCTTCAGCTGAATGGCACGGACGCTTACGCGGCGACGGCGATCATGCCTGTCGACACGAGCACCAGTTTCACGATGACGGCCTGGGCCCAGGCGGCTGCCTTGCCAGACCACGACATGGCGGTCTTCAGCGCCGGGGGCACAACACGAAGCGCCCTGGAGGTCCGGTTCCACCCCGATGCGGCAAGCCCCGATGGACTGGGCTCTTTCGGGCTCGCCATTCCCGACAAGGACAGTGCGACGGCCACCGTCAAGCAGCTGAGCAGCACTGAGTTCAACGACGCCCGGGACTGGAACCACATCGCGGTGGTCTATGACGGATTCGCCAAGGAAGCGAGCCTGTATGTCAATGGCATCCTTCAGGAAGTTGCCTGCAGCGACCCTGAAGCTGGCGACGCGGCGTGTCAAGAACTCATCGCCTGGGCCGATGACGTCCTGACCGTCAAGGCGACCAAGTCGCTCCAGGTCGGGTGCGCTCAGGAAGACAACCCCGGCGAGTACTTCGCCGGCTCGATCGACGACGTCTGGACCTTCCAGGGATCGCTGACCGAAAGCCAGATTGGTGAGCTGTACCGGGCCTGGTACGACACCCCCACCGAAGTACCCAGCGGCAGATGACACCATCGCACCCGGGGCGGGCCCTGCTACAGGTCGCGCTCGCCCCGGGGCCGTCCTGACCTTTCTACGTTTCGTGTTTTGCCCGCTACCGGGCACAGCACCCAGCAGCGATGGATATACCACCTCATGAGAACCGCACGCATATCCCCACCAAGAGCCAGGATGCTCCGCCGCTCTTCCTTCGCGCTGTCCGCAGTGATGATCGCCAGCCTGCTGCAGACCGCAGCAGCTCCGGTCGTCGCTGCCGCTTCCTCGAACCTCCCCGGCCTGCCCGCTTCGGAGAAGCCCATCACGGGCGCCAAGAACAACACGGTCAAGCCCCGCGCAGTGACGAAGGGGCCCCGGATACCCGCCAACGCGCCGAAGGCGTCAAAACCAGCCCCCACCAAGGGGACGGTCACAGTTCCGACGACCGGGGCGAAGGATGCGCCACACTTCGTCCGGCCCAAGGGACAACCGATCAGCATCGGTCGTACCAGTGCCCGCACTGTGGCCAACAAGGCCGCAAGTGTCGGGACGGGCTCAACCCCCGCCACGACTGAAGTGACATCACGCATCCTCGACCGCACCCAGGCCGAGCGCGCTGGTGTGAACGGGATGATGTTCACACTCACCCCGAAGAGTCCTGCCGCTTCGGACCGCACGCCCCAAGACCCGGCCAAGTCACCGTTCGCCGTGACAGTGGACTACTCGGAATTCGCGGAGTCCTACGGGGGCGCCTATGCCTCACGCATGAAGCTGATCGAACTGCCCGTCTGCGCACTCACCACGCCGGAAAGGAAGCAGTGCCGCAGCGGCAAGCCGCTGACCGCAACCAATGACACGGCAGGTCAAACCCTGACCACAAATGCGGTGACTCTAAGGTCCGGCGCCGCCACGGTGCTGGCTGCCACCGCAACTGCCACCGGGGACAAGGGCGACTACAAAGCGACTCCTCTGTCCCCCTCGTCTACCTGGATCACTAGCCTCAACACAGGTGACTTCACCTGGTCCTATGACATACCTGTCCCTGATGTGCCGGGGGGTCTCAAACCGCGGCTCGGACTCTCCTACTCCTCCGGATCGATGGACGGCCGCACCGGGGGAACGAACAACCAGGGTTCCTGGGTCGGCGACGGTTTTGACCTGTGGCCCGGATTCATCGAGCGACGCTACAAACCGTGCGTGGACGATGGTGTCAAGAACACCGATGGTAGTGAGCCCGGTGATATGTGCTGGGCTTACGACAACGCGTTCATTTCCTTCAACGGTTCCAGCGGTGAACTCGTGCCAGCAGGAAAGGACGAGTTCAAGCTCAAGAGCGATGACGGCACCCGGATTAATCGTCTGGAGTCAGCCGACCGTGCCAACGGTGACAACGACAACGAGTACTGGCGACTCACCACGAATGACGGAACTCAGTACTTCTTCGGCTATCACCGCCTGCCGGGTTGGGCCGCCGGAAAACCCACCACCGACTCGACCTGGACGCACCCGGTCTACGGCAACGACACCGGGGAGGAGTGCCACACTTCGGCATTCTCGGACTCCTGGTGTCAGCAGGCATGGCGCTGGAACCTCGACTATGCCGTCGATACCCACGGCAATACAGTCAGCTACCACTACGCCAAGGAAACCAACTCCTACGGCCGCAATCTCAAGGCCAACGACGACACCCCGTACACCCGCGGCGGCACTCTCAAGCGCATCGACTACGGACAGAAGTCAAACGACCTGTATGCCTCAAAACCTCTCTCACAGGTCGTCTTCGACAGCCTCGAACGCTGCCTCCCGCAGACCGGCGTCACCTGCGCCCCAGACACCATCGACGCCAAGGCGTTCTACTGGTACGACACGCCCTGGGACCTCAACTGCGATGAAGGAACCAGCTGCGACAACGGCCGGCTGTCTCCCTCCTTCTGGACCCGCAACCGTCTCACCGGCATCACCACTCAGGTACTGAACACCGGCGGCACATACGACAAGGTCGACTCCTGGAAACTCGACCACCGCTGGGGCATGGCCGACACCGACTACCAGCTTCTTCTGGAGAGCATTCAGCACACCGGTGAGTCTGCGACCCCAGCCCTCACTCTCCCGAAGACAACGTTCGCCTACACCCAGCTCGCCAACCGCCTGGACAAGACGGGGGACGGATACGCTCCATTCATCAAGGAGCGCCTTTCCACCGTCGACGACGAGTACGGAGGGCAGGTCAGCGCCAACTACTCGGCCCCTGCCTGCGACTGGAACGCGCTCCCGACCCCGGAGACAAACTCAACCCGATGCTTCCCTCAGTTCATCGGAGGGACCAGCTCGATACCCGCTGAACAGCACTGGTTCAACAAGTATGTGACAACTTCGGTCACCGCCAAGGACCGTACCGGTGGCGCTCCCGATCAGCTGACGCGCTATCAGTACCTGGGCAGCGCTGCCTGGCACTACAACGATGACGACGGCTTGATCAAGGAGAAGGAAAAGACCTGGTCGCAGTGGCGTGGATACGGGCAAGTCCGCGTCCTGAGCGGAGGCCAGGGGGGCGACGCCGCGATGAAGACACAGCGCGACTCGTATTTCCTGAGGGGAATGGACGGAGACCGCAAGAACAAGACCGGCGGAGTCAAGAGTGTCTCCGTCGCCCTCCCCGACAACGAGGGTGACTCGATCACCGACCACGAGTCCGCTGCCGGTTTCAGCTACAAGACCGTGACCTTCGACCAACCGGGCGGCAAGGTCCTTCAGAAGGCTGTCGATCGCCCATGGCACCACGAGACCGCGAAGAAGGTCCGCGACTGGGGCACGGTTACCGCCAACTTCACCGGTACGTCGAACGCGAAGCAATGGGTCTCCCTGGACAGAGGTGCCGGCGCCAAGTGGCGCACCACGTCAAAGGCAACCAAACAAGACACGATAGCTGGGAGAGTCGTCCAGATCGACGACTTCGCTGACGACTCCACCGACACCGACGACCAGTGCACACGTACGACGTATCCAGAGGTGACGACCAAGAACATTCTCGGCCTCACGTCTCGCATCGAGACGATAGCCAAGGCATGCGGCATCACCCAGATCGACAGGTCCAAGGACGTCATCTCCGACGCAAGAGCGGCCTATGACGGCGGTGCGTACGGCGCCGCACCGACCAGGGGCGACGTCACAGCTGCGGCCACTCTGAAGAGCCACGACGGCACCAAGGCCACCTACCTGGAGGCCAGCAGCACCCACGACGCATACGGCCGTCAGCTGACCATGGTGGACTTGGCTGCCGACGTCACGGTGACTGGCACCTCGGTACCCGTTCGCGCAGTTCGAAACGACGGGCTCACCACGACGACAACGTACACACCCTCCAGCGGACTGCCCGCAACGATCAAGATGACCACCCCGCCTGCCAAAGCCGGTGATGCGGCTTCAGCGCTGACAAGTATCACCACGATCGACCCCCGACGGGGTACCGCTGTTAAGCAGACCGACGCGAACAACAACGCCACGCATATCGCCTACGACGCACTCGGCCGCACAGTCAAGGTGTGGCGCCCCGACCGGCCTGTCAGCAAGACGCCTAGCGAGGAGTTCATCTATACGATCACTGAGGGCAAAGCAGTTGCCGTGGCCGCGAAAACACTGGACAACAAGGGCGGCCAACTCACCTCCTACGTGCTGTACGACGGATTGCTGCGCCAGCGTCAGAATCAGGCCCCCGGGCCAGAAGGCGGAAGCATCCTCAGCGACGTCTTCTACGACGAGCGCGGCCTGGCCACGAAGTCGTTCGCGCCCTACTTCGTGACCGGAAAGCCGTCCGCCACGATCTTCAAACCTGACAACGCCTGGTCTATCGAAACTCAGACCCATACCACATTCGACGGCCTGAACCGTCCGGTCGAAGCACGCCAGATCGCAGGCAACGGAGACGGCGGCAAGGTACTCAGCACCGCGAAGACCATCTACGACGGTGACCGGACCACCACCATCCCGCCTGTGGGCTCGACGGCGACCACGACACTCACGGACGTCCGCGGAAACACGACGGAGCTGCGCCAGCACCACACACCCAGTGCCGACGCCCCCTTCGACAGCACCTCCTACCAGTACACGCCGCGCGGTCAGCTGAGCAAGGTCACCGACCCCCTCGGCAACAACTGGACATACGAGTATGACCAGCTCGGACGCCAGAAGACCGCCACGGACCCGGACAAGGGCCGTAGCGAGAGCACGTATGACGATCGTGGCCAACTGACGTTCAGTAAGGGGTCCCGCGCCGACGTGCCGGGACTCGCATACATCTACGACGGCCTCGGCCGACAGACCGAAGTGCGTGAGGGCTCTGTCACCGGGGCGCCGCGCATCAAGCACGTGTACGACACGGTTGCTCGTGCGAAGGGGCAGCTCGCCGAGTCCACACGGTACGTCGGCGAGCAGGAATACACGACCAAGGTCACTTCCTACGATGCGCTCTACCGCGCGATCAGAACCTCCGTCGTCATCCCTGCGGTCGAGGGCAAGCTTCAGGGGACGTACCAGACCGGTGCCACGTTCCTCCCCTCAGGGCTGCCTGACGGCACCAACTACTCTGCGGCCGGATCGCTGCCCGGAGGCTCGGTCGGGTACACCTACGAGGAGCAGACGCTCAGGCCCATCGGCGTATACGGACAAGGCGTAACGGCCAGCGCCTCCTTCAGCTCCACCGGCAAGCCATTGCAGTATGAGATGGGCCTGACGGACGGCGGCAAGAAGACCACCGTCACCAACTCCTATGAGTGGGGCACGCAGCGGCTGTCCACTGCACGGGTCGACCGTGAGGATCAGGCTGGAGTCGATCGTCACGCCACCTACGGATACGACGAGGCCGGCAACGTCTTGTCCATCGCCGATGTGTCCCGCACCGGTACGGACAACCAATGCTTCACCTACGACTACCTCACCCGACTCACTGAGGCATGGACCCAGCCCGTCACGACCTGCGCAACGGCTCCCGCTGCTGAAAAGCTAGGAGGGCCGGAACCCTACTGGCAGTCATTCACGTATGACAAGGCTGGAAACCGCAAAACCGAAACCCTGCACGACAGCACAGGCAACGCGGCCAAGGACATCACGCGCTCCTACAACTATCCGCCGGCGGGATCGAAGAACCCACACAGCCTCACCTCACGAACCACGACGGACTCCACCGGAACCAGCACCGAGTCGTACGTGTACGATCCGGCCGGCAACACAACCACCCGCCCAGAACAGGAGCTGACCTGGGACGCCGAGAACCACCTCGCCACGGTCACCGAGAACGGCAAAACCACCAGCTATCTGTATGACACCTCCGGCAATCGGCTGATCAGCCGCACACCCACCGAAACCACGCTTCACCTGGGGCACACCGAGGTCACCCTTGCCACAGGGGCCGACCAGGCCAAAGCCACTCGCTACGTCAGCCTCGGCGGCGGTCACACGGCCATACGCAGCGACGACGGCTCCTTCGCCTTCACCATCGCCGATCACCATGGCACCGGCGAACTCGCCATCCAGGCAAACAACCTCTCCATCACGCAACGCCGCACCCTCCCCTTCGGTGAAATACGTGGCCAGACGCCAACCAACTGGCCGGGCACCAAGGGCTTCGTCGGCGGCACCGACGACACCAAAACAACTGGCTTGACTCACCTCGGCGCCCGCGAATACGACCCGGACACAGGCCGGTTCATATCCGTGGACCCGATCCTCGACCTGTCCGACCCCCAGCAGATGCACGGCTACACCTACGCCAACAACAATCCCGCCACACTCTCCGACCCGAGCGGTCTACGTCCCGACGGTGCCTGTGGCGGAGCCCACCAGTGCTCCGCGGATACCGGTAGCTACACAAAGACCGATGACGGCTGGGAATACAAGGATAAAGCTACTGGCAGCAGTGGCGGGAGCGGGTCAGCGAATCCCACAGGCGATAATTCCGGCTCCGCGAACGGCTCTGACGAACGGCCGGTGGTTGGCGGTGAGCCGATTCCTACCAAAGCCGAGCTCTACTACAGCGGGTATTCTTACGGCAAGCCTGCTTCGTACAGCGAACTGATTGTGAAATGGGCTCAGAATAAGTGCTCGTCCGATAGCGGTACTGATTTCTGCAAGGCAGCTCATGATCTCGGGTGGATTAGCCCAACCGAGGACTTTCTCGAGCTCATCGGTGTCCGAGACGCAATGCGTTGCGTCGGAGGGAGCGCCAGTTCTTGCGTCTGGACGGTCGCAGGGCTCATTCCGGTTGGAAAAATCGCCAAGATCGCCAAGATCGCCAAAATGGCGAAGCGCGGCAAGTGCAACAGCTTCCTGCCCGACACCAGCGTTCTCATGGCTGACGGGACACGCAAAGCGATTGCCGATGTTGAAGTCGGCGACAAGGTTCTGGCCACGGACCCAGAAACCGGCGAAACCATAGCGAAGACCGTAACGGCAGAGATCCTTGGGCAGGGCCCCAAGACCCTCGTAAGAGTCACCTTTGACCCCAATGGAAACTCCGAAGCAGCGTCAATCACAGCCACAGCCGGCCATCCCTTCTGGGTGGCGGAGCTCAGGCAATGGGTCGATGCCGAAGATCTTCGTGCAGGTCAGCACCTTCGTACGAGTGCCGGAAAGCTTGAGCGCGTAGCCGACGTAAAGAACTGGGCCCAGGTAGCCAAGGTCTACAACCTGACGGTCGCAGACCTGCACACGTACTATGTCCTCGCAGGCAGCACACCAGTACTCGTGCACAACAGCTCGGGTAACGCATCTATCGATGACTTTAGAGGCGGATCCTACTTTCATACGGTGCTGAACACAGCCCAGGGGAACATAGACGTCGGAGCCTTCGTCGAAATCGATGGAAATAAGCTCGTACTAGATAATGTGGCTATCTATGGAGCGGACGGCGATCTTCCCCGAGGCTCTGTCGGTGCAAGTGATTTCTTGGCTCTTAAGAGAAATATCATAGAAGCGGCTGCAGCCCAGGGATTTGGGAAGCTTGAGGTCAATTGGCTTCGCACAAGCTCAGGTCCGGAGAATGGTAAGTCGGGAAAATGGAATATCGACCTTCCTAAGGGATGCTAGCGAAAGCTCACCAAACGATGGGAAGAGTATCTGCATGGATAGATACCTAAGTGCGCTGAGCTCAGCGCGCGGGGACTTTGAAGACGGTGCTGGCCGTGAAGCCATCCTGATCAAGTTGAAGGAGGCGGGCCTATCGCAAGTCGAGTGCATTCGCGCTGTTGTGGATCTCGGATTGAGCAGTCGATCAGATGCCAAGCATCTCGTGCATTTCAGTCGGGCTTGGTCGTCCACCAGAATGCAGAGCGAGCGCTTGCATAACAGTCTCGAAGACCTAATGGATGAAAATCCATAAGTTACTGAGGTCTAACTCGGGATGTCGTGTTGCTGATTAGGGGGTCGGATGGTCAGGCCGGTCTCGGTGAGGCAGCCGTCGATGAGGTTGCTGCGGTACTGGATGTGCCGTAGGCCGTGCCGGATGGTCTGGACGAGGTGTTCCGGGGTGCTGAAGGCGACGTTGGAGAGCCAGCCGCGCCGCAGGAGGGACCAGATGCCTTCGGCTGGGTTGAGGTCGGGTGCGTAGGGCGGCAGGTAGTAGATGGTCAGCCAGTCCCGGGCTTCGGCGAACTTCCGCAGACCGGCGGCCTTGTGCACATTGAGGTTGTCCCAGACGAGAACGATCGGGCCGTCGAGCTGCTGGTGGGCGGCGATGAGCAGGTCGCGGTAGTCGCGCCAGGAGAAGCTCTTGCGCCCGTCACGGTTGCCGTCGTCGCGGCGGGGCCGGTAGATCAGCCTTGACCGGTGGCCGGGTTTGTAGCAGGTCAGAGCTGCGATGGATATGCGTCTGCGGGAACGTCCGCGGACCCGAACTACCGGGGTCCGGCCGCGTGGCGACCACGTCTTCGCGTGCGGCGGCGTCATGGAGAATCCGGCCTCGTCCTCGAAGACCAGCCAGGCTCCACGGGCCGCCGCGAGCCTTCCGCGCAGGGCCACACCTCCTTGACCCACCCCGCGACCGCGTCGTCGTCCCGCTCCATCGCTCTACGAGCCGGCACCTGGCAGGACCAGCCGTTTCGTACCAACAGCTTCCGCACGCCCTGGATCGTGTACGTCAGATGGAAGCGTCGCCCGATCACTGTCCTGACCCGGCTGAGAGTCCAGCGCTGGTCCTCCCAGCCGTGCGCGGTCGGCCCTTTGGCCAGCTCCGCCTCCAACTGGGTGAACTGCTTTTCGCTCAGCCTCGGCAACGACGCCGGCCCCTGCGACCGCAAGGACCGCGGGCCGTCCTCCGCCCACGCGTGACGCCATCGCTGGACCGAGCGGACGCTGACTCGCAGATCTCTGGCGATCGCTGAACTGCCCTCGCCCAAGGCGAACCGCTCGGCCGCCTTGAGTCGTAACTCCTCGCGGAACTGCTGCCGTTCGACGGTCAGCCCGCCTCCTTGTGGATACCGCATGACTCCGGTGATACCGCAGCCACCGACCAGCCGTCACCCCCTACGACACCACGAGTTCAGCCTCAGTACTTGGAGAGTGTTCATGCCCACGGTCAGCCTTCACTTCGATCCGTCTGTCTTCGCTCATCTCGCCCGCGCGACGGGCGGCGACACCGTCCACCTGACCCTGTCCCTCGGCGGAGGCGACGAGGCCCTCAAGGTCACGCCCCGCCCCGGTAGCTCCTCACGGCCCGCTCGCCGAACTCCTGCAGGCCGGCCTGCTCAGCGCGGGTACCGAACTCACCTTCTTCCAGCGGCGCGCCAACCGCAGGGGGCGGGCCGTCGTCACTGCCGAGGGGCGGCTCATCGTCGACGGGCATGCTTCCCCGTTTCCCTCCCCGTCGAAAGCGGCTGAGGCGATCACCGGCAACGTGATCAACGGCTGGACACTGTGGCACCTGCCCGACGGACGCACACTAGACGATCTCCGGCGTGAACTCCGGCGGAACGATCCGCAGCACTAACCCGTACCGAATCCGAGGGGAGGGCGTCCATGTCCGTCATCAAGCTGCGCGAACACCAGGTGGTCCAGAAGGCGGCCTTCCGAGAGTGGGTGGGATTCCCCGCACGGTCATCCGTGCCCCCGCAAAGGGCGCGGGGCACGATCGTGTCCGCGACCGGCTCCGGCAAGACGATCACGGCCGCCGCGTGCGCGCTGGAGAGCTCCGCGGACGGCCGGATCCTCGTCACGGTGCCGACCCTGGACCTGCTCGCGCAGACCGCCCAGGCGTGGCGCCTGGTAGGCCACCAGGCGCCGATGGTCGCGGTGTGCTCGCAGTCTTGTGCCGCTCCTCCAGCTCACCCGCCCGCAGGGATTGCCGCGGCTCCTGGCGCGCGGTGAGCACGTCGAAGCCTGGTCCACATCCGTCAGCAGGAACTCGCTCAACGCCTGGGCGTGTCGCCGGTAGCCCTCCAGCCACACCAGGGACTCCGGCCGGTAGACCCGCGTCCGGAGGAAGGCCGCCCACCAGAAGGTCGAGGAGGCCCGCGCGTTCGCGGAGAAGCTGCCCGAGACCGCTGCCGAGCTAGCCCGGCCACGGAGCTGGCGCAACCACGTGTGGGAGACCGACCACATGCAGGCGCCGGTGCTGGTCGATGTCGCCGGCAAGTCCCGCAGGCCCACGTGTGGCCCATCAACTTCCCCGGCGGCGTCATCCGCCCGCCCGCGTACGGGACGGGCGCACCGGCACCGGCACCGACTTCGACCCCGACCCGGACGGCGGCCAGGACGCGCCCGCCCCCGAGGCCCGGCCCGCCCTCCGGCTTGCCGGGTGAACCTGAGCTGCATCCCGCATAGCACGATGGCGCCCCCGACATGGAGGGCGCCGTCGTCGTTCTCGGACAGCGCGGAGCAGCGTCGGTAGCACCATGAGGCGTCCGAGGCGGGTTGGGAGTAGGCCGTGGGTGCGGGCGGAAAGTGGCAACCATCTGACTTGGCTTCGCGGCGGACTTTGAAGATTCGACCGGGCCGGGGCTCATAGGCGAGAGAGGAAGAAACGGTCCGGCGGCGCCTGGGACGGCCTGCGATCCGCCCCTGCGGACGGCTGGGTTCAGGGTGTCTGGACACCGGGGTGTGCTCGCGCTCCTACGTACGAACGACCCCGGGCAAGCCCGTCACCGGGTGGGCTTGCCCAGGGCCGCCTCAGGCTTGCCGGGAGTGGTCCCTGATCCTCACCT
The DNA here is from genome assembly GCF_035917275.1 of Streptomyces sp. NBC_01237. Taxonomy (NCBI): domain Bacteria; kingdom Bacillati; phylum Actinomycetota; class Actinomycetes; order Kitasatosporales; family Streptomycetaceae; genus Streptomyces; species Streptomyces sp. NBC_01237. The sequence goes on from NZ_CP108508.1 coordinate 7,930,281, forward strand.
ATCGGGTTGAGTCTTCTGTCCCGTGGCAGCGTCGATGAAAACGTCGTCTCCGTTCACGCCGATCAGCCAGACCGGCCGCCACTTCCCTCTTACTTGCTGAGCGAGCAGCTTCGTGCTCGTTGGCTTCGCTCTGGTTTGCTCTGCCACGCGCCTCAGAGCGCCCTTCTCCGTAATTGCTGTCGGTGGTAGTACGGGGTCCCTGACGGGCTTGGAGGTGAAACCCATGATGCGGCCCGTTTTGGTGACGGTTACGTCGAGGCGCATCGGCATCATCACGTCGTGGACGTAGCGCCGGTAGGTCACGGCATAGACGGCCTGTGCGTGGTCCTCACCGACCTGCCGAATCTTCTTCGTGCTGCCCTGGACGCTGTCGGGAAACCACTTCTGGGCGTACGAGTGAGCGACTTCCCCAGCTTGGGCCTCGGAGAGTTTCCCTTCGTCGCCCTGATTGTCCGTCGCCCATGCCTGCACCAGCGTCCGGTCGGGCCACCACCCAGAGATGGGGCCCCGGTTGGTCACGGCGGTGATCAGGGAACGCTGTCCACTCTTCTCGGCTGAAGTCTCCGTGACCTGCGTCCCCTTGCCGAAAACGCCGACCGCTGCGTCACGGATCCACTCGTCCGAACCGTCTAGACTGTCGCCATACGCTCTGTTCCGGTCCTCGATCGCCACGGCGTCGACCGCCCGAACCTGCGTCTGGAACGACCCCGCGAGTATCGCCGCGGAGACCGCAGCGACACCGATGCCCCAGACCGCATCACGTCTAAGCCGTTGGATGGGCCGCTTGCCCAGCTTCATCCCAAGGACGCCAAGGGCAGTGCCGATCAGGGAGCCTATCGAGTTGGCCACCATGTCGGTGACACTGCAGGCACGGCCGAGAGGCAGCACCGACTGCAGGAACTCAATGCCGCCACTGGACGCCACGAACGTCGCTGCGATGGTCACCGGCCGCCGGGAAGCCGTAACGGCAAGAACCGTAGCCGGAACGAACAGGGCGATGTTGAGCAGGGCGCTGGAGGAGGTGAGCACGTGTCGCGGCATGCCCGCGTCGCACTGCCCGCTCGAAATTCCGGCGCTGCTGGGAAGCAGCGTGACTGTCACGATTCCCGCGGTCGCCGCTACGGCCAGAGCTGGCAGGAGAGCTGGGCTGCCGCAGGCCCTGCAGATGAGGGCTGCGGGGATCGCGGTGATCGCAGCCAGGACAAGGAAAGAGATAATCAGGCCCGGGACGGCGCCGATGGAGGCTTCAATCACAGCGTGACCTCAAGAAACGGTCCGGGGCTGGGCAATTTCCTTGCCCAGCCCCGGATCAGCGGGACTAACAGACGTCGACGGGAGGGGTGTAGTAGCTGCCGGTGGACGCCACCATGTATCCGGTGATGTCACAGTCCGATACCTGGGACTTCGCCTTCCCGCCCCAGCTATGCGTCTTGGTCTGCCCGGACGAAATATTCACGGCGGCAGCCTTGTAGAGGGCATCTGATGTGCTCATTGCGAGCTCGATGGAAACGGTACCGCCGCCGGTCTTTTTGTACGTGGTCGCGGAGTAGTACAGCGTGCAGTTGCCGCTGACAGAGCAGCCGTCGTCCGCCGTGATGGTCAGCACGCCGTTGGACAGCGTGGTGCTCTTGGAGCCGAAGGCAGCAGCCGTTCCAGCGCTGAGAGCCATGATGCTGGTGAGCGACACGGCCACAGCCGCAGTCTTCCTAAGCATGGTGTTCCCTCCCCTTTTAGCTGCTCCACTTCGCATTCTTCACGGAAGGTCGGCAGCGGCACGTATCCTCTGTCACCCTCAGTCAGCTGGCCACCGCTTTAACGGCGGCTGTCTCAAAAGCGCTATCAACTGGCCCCACTGTCACGGGCGCAAGCTGTCTGACTGGCGCAGCCGTTCGGACAACACGTCAGCACGGTCGTTGATGTGGTGGAACTGGGCATCCCGGTCGGGATGCTGCCTGGCGGTGGTCTTGCGCTCAACGGATGACCCATCCCGCCCACGCTGACGCCCCCGCCCGCAAGAGCCAGACTGATACCCAGCAAGCCGGTGCACGGTCCCGTGCCCGCGCTCACCCCGGGCACGGGACCGTGCACCGGCCGAACACAGGCCCGGCAAGCCAGCGCAGCGCCCGCCCGGGTGCCACAGCCGGCTCCTACGGCGCGAACTACGAGCAGATGGGCGCCGTCTGGGGCATAACCCGCCAGGGCGCGCGCAAGAAATGGCCCGACGCCGTTCCCCGACCCGCTGCCGTGACGGCACAGAGGGGCGCGACGCTCGAACTCTTCGGCGGCACAGCCGAACTCGTGCAGGACCCGTCGTCCGGTGGCTGGGCCTGGGCAGGCGAAGGCGAGGACGAAACCTGCGGCGCCGCCGAGGGCGGCACTTGGTACGCGACGAAGGAAGAGGCCGCCGCTCATGCCGGAGCCTTCCTGCGCGAGCATGCCGCCACCCTCTCGTAGTGCTCCAGCACGGCTTCGCCGGGAACATGAATCGGCGGCCCGACATCAGCGAGAAGTCGCGGTCGGCGATGCTGGTCAGACGACCGGGCAGCCAGCACTGGAAGGAGCAAATGCACTTGCCGCGGCGGGCAGGATCCCGCAGTCCGGTACAGCGGCCAGGGGTGGTGACGGATCAGGTCGAGCCCTGAGTCGTGCCCTGGGTGCCGTCGTGGGGCGCACCATCAGTCGCGCCGGGGTACTCGCGCGGCGGACCCCGGAAAACATGCTCCGCCCTGGAGGACAAGGGGGCATCCGCGCAGGGCCTGCGGCGTCGGCCACCGCAGCATCGATCTCGCCATCCTGGCCGGGGTACCTGAAGGCGAGCCACGCCGGTCTGGGTTCCCGACCGGTGAACTCCCGGGTTCGCCCGACGCGTCCGGGGTGGTGTTCACGGTGCGGCGCGGTCCTGTTGTCCGGCGGTGTTCCGCCCGCGCCCGGTCACCGGGCCGAGCTCGCGTTGTCGTCGGTGAGCGGTGTGAGGCGATAGGGGGTCTGCGTGCTCGCGACCGCCATCCCCAGTCGCGTGAGGATCGGCCGGCTGGCGGGGAGGGCCTCGACATAGAGGTACCGATGGCCGCGGCGGGCCGCGAGCGCGGCGCGGTGTCCAACCAGGAGTCGGTACAGGCCGCGGCCCCGCCAGGCCGGCAGGGTCGAGGTGCTCCACAGCGACGCGAAGTCGGTGCCGGTGTGACAGCGGAGCAGCGTCGCGGCGGCGACGTCCCCGTCCGGTGTCTCGACCACCGTCACGACGGCCGGGTCCCTCTCGTCGGCTGCCCAGTGCTCCAGGGCCGGAGGGAGCCAGCTCCAGCAGCCGCCGCGGGCCCTCTCGGTCAGCTCCCGGACCCGCGTGAAGTCCTGTGCCGTCGCCACCTGGCGCACCACGAAACCTTCGGGCAGGGCGGGGTGGGCGCCGGGGCCGGTCGCGATGTCGGCGGAACGGCCCACCATGACGTATTCACGGTCCTCGGCCACGAAGCCGGCCGCCCGCAGACCGGCGGGCAGGCCGTCGGAGGCGTCGTCTCGGCAGTACCACGTCAGCGGTACGTTCATCGCCACGCTGCGGGCGCACTCACCGGCGATGAGCATGTCCGGATCCCACCCGCCTGCGGCGGTCGGCGCCGGATACAGCAACAGCCGTCCCTCCACGGGATCGAACATGCGCGCCACCGGCCCCGCGTCCTCGGCGGCCGGGCTCAGCCATCCGATGAGGTCACCCCGCTCTCCGAGCACACGCCCCCGCAATTGCGCGTGGTAGAGGTCCAGGCACCCCAGCGCCTGCCGTTCGTCCATGGGGCAATAGAAACACGAAGGGAGAGCCAGCGGGATCCCGGACATCGGTGCCCGGGATCCTCCGTTCGAATCAGGCACTTCCCCGGCCGCTCCGGACGTTGGGCGGGAAAGCACCCGCACAAGAACACCCGCACCGACCGGAGGAACCACCCCCATGCAGAACAGGGCCGAGCCCGCCGTCGCCCGCAGCGACCGGTACGTACGGGCCCGCGTCAGGATCATCCGCGACCACACCGCCGTCACCGCGGACCCACCCATCCACCGCCACTTCACCCAGGGCGAGGAGCTCACCCTCACCCAGTGGGGCACCGCCGGACAACCCGTCAGCGACACCTGGTGGACAACCCAGAACACCACCACCGCCCACACCGTCCCCGACGACCACGTCACCATCCTGAGGATCATCGACGAGACATCACCCGCCGGATAGACCGGGCGACGGCAGGACGGGCATGTCTACCGGCCTCCCCTCATGAACAGGGCCGAGGCCGAATGGACAGGCCCTTCTCCGACTGCTCGCTGCCCGCCGCGACGGTCCGGAGCTCCGCGGCGGTCATGGCCACCTCCGCCGTCGGGTCGCCCTGCTCCACCGTGACCCTGCCGAGACCGCGGGCGGCCCGCGGTCTCCCCAACACCCGGTCCGCAGACCCCACCCTGCGATCAGACCGCACCCACCGGCCTCACTGCATAAGAACTCTCGAACCTTAAGACAGCGTCACCCACCATGAGACAACGCCTCATGACAGCAAAATCTCTCACTTCATGACAGTGAAACCAGACGATCGACACCGCTCTGACCAGCAACAAGAACCCACGACAACAATCCCCGCCACTGACCCTCACCACCACTGACACCAACCCGAGAGATCGCACCCGGAGGGACAAGCTCACCCCCGAGCAGCGCGAACTTCTCGCCGGTCTGGGGCTGGAGTGGGCGGCGTAGAGCACCGAGTTCGCTCTGACCGCGAGATTTTTGAATGCTGGCGCTCTGGTGCGCTTGGCTGACAGACGGGAGCTCTGGATTGGACACTGATGGTCTGCGTCTGACGCAGCGAGCGTGGGCGGGCGTGATGTCGTCCTCCGGGTGAGGTAGGCGAGTGGCGGGGGTGGCGGGATGTCGGGGTCGGGGTCGGGGTCGGGTATGCGGGGTCTGTCGCGGGGGGCGTTGATCCGGCAGCGTGCGAAAGCGCGGTTCGTGGGTCGGCGGGCGCAGTTGGCGCTGTTCACGGAGAATTTGTCGAAGGACCCTTTCTCCGAGGAGGCTCCTGCGGACTTTCTGTTCCATGTGCGCGGTGTTGGCGGTGTGGGGAAGTCCACGCTGCTGCGGCAGTGGCAGGAGGCGGCCCGGCGTGCGGACGCGGTGACGGCAGTGGTGGACGAGAACGATGTCCATGGGGTGGAGCAGGCCTTGGTCGAGCTGGCCCGACAGCTGTCGGAGCAGGCGGGGCCGTGCAAGGAGTTCGACAAGGCGGTGGAGCAGTTCAGGCGGGAGCAGGCGGTTCAGGCGGAGCCGACGCCTGTGGAGGGTGAAGCGTCGGTATCGAGCCGGGCGGTGACGCAGGTCGCGTTGGGAGCGGCGTCGTTGATACCGGGGGCCGGTGTCGTGGCGGCGATGGCGAATCCGGACGTTGCGGCTCAGGGGCTGGACCGGCTGAGGTCGGCGTCCCGGACTCGTGCCCAGCGGCGTGGTGGCCGGGGTGATGAGACGGGGTTGAGCCGTGCTTTCGTCGGCGAGCTGGAGCGGTTGTGTCGTCGGCAGCGGTGGGTGGTGCTGTTCTTCGACACGTGGGAGCAGACCGCGCAGTACTTGGACGGGTGGCTGCTGCGGTTGCTGGACGAGGAGTTTGGTCCGGTGCCGGCGAACGTCATCGTCGTGATGGCGGGCCGTGACGAGCTGACGGAGCGGGAGTGGGCGCCGCTGCGGGATCAGGTCGCGGACGTGCCGTTGGGAGTCTTCACCGAGGCGGAGACACGCTCGCTGCTGACTGCGCGGGAGGTGACCGATCCGGGGGTGGTGGAAGCGGTGCTGCAGCTGTCGATGGGGCTTCCGCTGCTCGTCGAGCTTCTTGCTCTGGCCCGGCCGCACACGGTCGAGGACGTCGACGCGGGCGGAGACCTCGCCGACGTGGCCGTCGAGCGCTTCGTCCAGTGGATCACGGACCCGGAAAAGCGTGAGGCGGTGCGGGCATGCGCGCTGCCGTTGCAGCTGAACGAGGATGTCTTCGCCGCCGCGGCAGGCCCTGGCGCAGCGGGGCTGTGGGAGTGGCTGTGTGGGCAGCCGTTCGTCAGTGGCCGTGGCGACTACAAGCACTACCATGCGGTAGTCCGCGCCAGCATGGTAGGCCAGCAGCGTATCCACTCCCCGCAGGGCTGGGCTTCGGCGCATCTGCGGCTCGCTGACACTCATGCCGCCTGGCGTGCCGCGGCCGAGGAACGGCTCCCCGAGGGCAAGCGCTGGAGAGACGCTGGATGGCGTCGGCACCGCCTTGACGAGACGTACCACCGGCTGTGTGCCCACCCGGTTGCGTATCTGACGGCCGCTCTGGAAGACCTCGTGCACGCTGCGGGTCAGGACGCCACCGTGCTGCGGCAGTGGATCGAGACCCTGGAACAGGCCGCGCAGGACACCACCGACACAGCCCTGCTCTCCTGGGCGGAGCGCCTTCGGGGCGCACTCACCGGCGACGAGCCCGCTCTCGTGTGTCTTCGGGCCCTGCTGTCCCACAGCCATCTGAGTGCTGAAAGCAGAAGCTGGGCCTTCACCTATCGGGGCATCCGCCTCCACTTCTGCGACCGGGAGAACGATGCGCTCGCCGAGTTCGACCGAGCCATCGGGCACAACGCCCGCAACGCCCGTGCCTGGGCTCGTCGCGGGGAAACCCATCGATTGCTCGGCCACGACGACCAGGCCATCACCGACCTCACCACCGCACTCGAACTCAACCCCACCTACGCCTGGGCACTGGGCCAACGCGGCCAAACACACATGGAAGCTGGCCGGTACGACCAGGCCGTCACCGACTTCACCGCGGCACTCGAACTCAACCCCACACTCACCTGGGCACTCGTGTCTCGTGGAGAGACACACCTGCAGGCCGACCTGTACGACCAGGCCGTCGCAGACTTCACCGCGGCGCTCGAACTCGACCCCACACTCACCTGGGCACTCGCATCTCGCGGAGAGACACACCGGCAAGCAGGCCACTACGACCAAGCCATCGCCGACCTCACCACCGCACTCGAACTCAACCCCACACTCACCTGGGCACTGTGCCTGCGCGGCCAAACACACCGGCAAGCAGGCCTGTACGACCAGGCCGTCGCAGACTTCACCGCGGCGCTCGAACTCGACCCCACACTCGCCTGGGTACTCGCATCTCGCGGAGAGACACACCGGCGGGCCGGCCTGTACGACCAAGCCATCGCCGACCTCACCACCGCGCTCGAACTCGACCCCACACTCACCTGGGCACTCGGCTACCGCGGCCAAACACACCGGCAGGCCGGCCGCTACGACCAAGCCATCGCCGACTTCACCGCCGCACTCGAACTCAACCCTGCCGATGCCTGGGCACTCGGCTACCGCGGCCGAGCACACCAGCAGGTTGGCCGGTACGACCAGGCCGTCGCCGACTACACCGCCGCACTCGAACTCGACCCCACACTCACCTGGGCACTCACGTCTCGCGGAGAGACACACCGGCAAGCAGGCCACTACGACCAAGCCATCGCCGACTACACCGCCGCACTCGAACTCGACCCCACACTCACCTCGGTACTCACGTCTCGCGGAGAGACACACCGGCAAGCAGGCCACTACGACCAAGCCATCGCCGACTACACCGCCGCACTCGAACTCGACCCCACACTCACCTGGGCACTCACGTCTCGCGGAGAGACACACCGGCAAGCAGGCCACTACGACCAAGCCATCGCCGACTACACCGCCGCACTCGAACTCGACCCCACACTCACCTCGGTACTCACGTCTCGCGGAGTGGCGCACCGGCAGGCAGGCCACTACGGCGAAGCTCGGGAGGATCTGGAACGTGCTGTCGAAGCCGATGTTGGGCATCGCGGTTTCGCGTTCGAGAAGCTCATGCTTGAGACAGTGGAGTCGGGGCTCGAAGGGTGTGCGGAGCGGTGGGATCAGTTGCTCGCCTCTCCGGTGAGTACGCCAGAAGGGGATGCCACCAGGTTCTTCGGGCTGTTCCGGGTGCTGCTTATCGAACCGGAGAGCAGCGTGGTGGAAGCAACTCGATTGTTTCTCGCTGGTGGCCCGGACCACGATGCCACCGCGGACCTGTTGCGCTACCTGGATGAGCTCTCCGTTTTGGGTGACGAACTGGCCTACCGTGCAGGACAGTGCCGTCGGCTCATCGCGGAGCACGCTCCGGGTTGATTCGAGAGGAACGGGTAGAGCAGTTGTCCAAGGTCGGCATACGCTGGACGTGTTGGGCATCACCATCACTGTGAATAACACTCTCGCGACCGGCCAACTTCCCAGGTGGCTATGCCCCCTGGGAAAACCTGGGGAACTAGGAAGCAGCCGAGCCTGCCCCATCAGGGTTATGGGCTTGGGGAGCTGTATCCGAATGAGGTGGAAGCACACATGACGGAAAATCGAGACACTTCGCGCGCCGAATTAACAACCGGGCAGCCGAGCACCTCGGACGGCGAACAGCCCAGAGGCAGTGAGCGCCCCTTCTTGCAGCGCCCTCAGGGGGTGCTTGCGGTTGCAGGCGGGGTGGTGACCATCGTCGCCGGAATCCTCGGACTCCTGTTCTTACTGTTCCCCGATATTCAGCCCGAGCCAACCCCTGAGTCAGCAATTGAACTGATGGACTTCGACATTGATAAGGAATCAAACATTCAGGCAGACTGGCAGGTCGACGAAGGCTCCTTAGGGAAAGGGGTGATTAAAGACTGGAAGGCATCTTTCATTACCATAACCCTCAGAAACAAAAGCAATAATCCCGTTCTAGTATCGCAAGCCACATTAAATTTTAGCTCGATGGACGAATTGGGCTGCCCGTACGGTGCCGGGGGAACCGAAATCTATGCCCGGTATGACATCAAGGTCCCTGGAGAAGCACGTGCGCCCTTTGAAATGGTCCGCAAGATGAAGTACACTATTCCACCTCACAAACAGGAGCGGGTGGCCTTCACCGTCGGTCAGAAGTTTTCCGGTGAGGGGGCCCTTCCACTCGTCTACATTTTTAAGATCAATCTCGACCTTGATGATGGATCTCGCATCGAAGTCCCAGAGATGACGTACATGGACTCTTCATTCACCGAGGCCGTACTTTGGTTTGTCGATGACGCAGTGAAGCAAGGCGACGCCGAATCAGTGGAACAATGCGTGCAGAAACAGGCACGCAAGGCGCGGAAGCTCATAGAGGACTCCGACCATGTTTCGCCCGAGCTGAAGAAGTACAGCGCGAAGCTCAACCGACTCGCCAATGACGCTCTCCGGGCAAAACCCTGACTACGACGTCCAGCTCCGTAGGCAGGGAGGGACGGGCCGGGCGGATGCAGCGCTTGGAGGCACTCGCCAGCTGTAGCGGCCTCCGCCGGTGAACCTCTTAGACGGCGGCCGTTTGGAGCGACGTCGGCCACGAATCGTTGAACCGGTGGAACGGCACTGCACAGAGAGACCCCGGGCGGTGTCGTCCGGGGTCTCGTGCTGTCGGTGTTGTGTGTGGGTCAGGCGGGCTGGAGGCCGGCGGTCACGAGGCTGCGGATCGTCTGTGCGCGTGAGGCCCTCAGCAGCAACCCGTGCGTCCAGGGCGGCCAGGATGTCGTCCGGGAGCCGGGGCTCGGCCTTCGTGCCTACCGCAGGGCGCCCGCCGACGCTCGTCGGGCCGAACTCCTCCTCCACCGGGCCGAACCACGTCGTCACGATGTCGTCGTGCTCGTTGCGTTGCAGCCATTCCTTCGCTGCCGCTTCGCTCACGAACCGGTAGCGCGGCTCTGCTCCCTGCCACTGGAGCCAGGTGCACGCGCCCATCGTCTCTGCTTCGTGCGGTACCAGTTCCCTTGGGACGAGCCCTCCACCGCACCCGCCCCGCGCATGGGTGATGCGGGGAGCGCATACGGGTCCGGATGACGCGTCAGTCTCCGTACGCCCGCGTGCCGCACGGGGCGGTACCCACCGGCAACACCCCACCCTGGCGTCAGTGCCTGTCACCCTCTGGGCCTGAACCCCGGTTTCAAAAACCGCACCCGAAACGAGGCCCAAAGAAGCGCCCCGCTCGGCTGGGCCCGGCGCCCGGCCCAGCCGAGCGGGGTAAAGAAGGTCACAGCTCTTCCGGGCGCAGATCCCTCACCCATCGCCAGACGCCGGAGCCGTCCGGTGCGTACAGCGACCGGCCGCCGGAGAACTGGCCGTAGTCGCTGATGATCGCGGTCCAGGGATCCGGATCGTCGGTGCCCACCGGCACCACCCACCCATCGAGCGGCCCGCCGTACAGCTCCACCTCGGTCGTCGTGTCGTCCACCACCTCACCGTACGAGGCAGACACCCCCACAGGTGAGCAATCCAGCCAGAAGGCAGGTGCGGAGCAACCCGTCACCGCTGGAGTGCCGCCGCTCCCGGAAACCCGCCACACCACGGGTGTGCCGCACCGAGACCGCAGCTTCATCGACCCGAATCGCTGCGCCGGAGTGGGGTGTTGGGATCGAATACAGGTATGCCTTCCACGCCTGCCCGTCGCCCGCGGTTACGCCGTAGCACCCGACTCACTGCCCGGACCTCCGCCGGCCCGGGAGCAGGCTCCACCCAGCCACCAGGCACCCCCGCTGTCCCTGCCCCTGCCCCTGCCCCCGGCCCTGCCCCCGGCCCTGGCCCTGGCCCGGCCCCGGCTCCTGCCCCCGAGGAACGTCCGGAGACCCTGGACTGGGCGCGGCGGATCGAGTTGTTCACGGTCGTGGTCGCCGCTGTGGTGGCGGTGGTGGGTCTCTGGTACTCGAACGTTCAGACCAGGCAGACCAATGAGCAGGCGCGGGATGACCGGGCGCTGGCCAAGGAGGGGCAGATCACCGACCGGTACACGGCGGCGGTGGGAAACCTCGGTGAGGACAAGATGGACGTACGGCTGGGCGGCATCTACGCCCTGCAGCGGATCATGCAGGACTCCCGCCGTGACCAGCCCACCATCGCCAACGTCCTCGCCACCTACATCCGCACCCACGCCGCCAAACCCCCGGCGAAAGGCCAGGACGTCGAGGCCGACGTCCAAGCCGCCTTCACCGCCCTCGCCGCCCGCGACGCGACCCGGGACGGCACCTTCCGCCTTGACCTCCATGGCGCCAAGCTCCCCAACATCACCCTCATCCTCGGCGACTCCGAGGCAGCTCTGGACAAGGCAAACCTGAGCGGCGCGGACCTGAGCCGCGCGTACCTGCCCTACGCAAAACTGCGCGGCACGAGCCTGGGCGGCACGAACCTGCGCGACGCGTACCTGCGCGGCGCGAACCTGCGCCGCGCGTTCCTGCCCGAGGCAAAACTGCGCGACGCGGACCTGCCCGAGGCAAAACTGCGCGACGCATACCTGCGCGAAGCGGACCTGCGCGGCGCGGACCTGCGCGGCGCGGACCTGCGCGGCGCGGACCTGCGCGGCGCGGACCTGCGCGGCGCGGACCTGCGCGGCGCGGACATGATAAAGGGGCAGACTGACTCATCCATTACTGACAGCGATACGCAGTTGCCTTTTGAGCCCCAGTAGCTCCTGGTGGCTTCCCGCCCGTGTTGCCGGCCATCAGCTGCCCTGCGGCCCGTGGGTCCGGGAGCGCGGTGTGCCCTGACCCTCCCGGTGACTCCGGCCCGGCCGGCGCCGTCCTCGGCGACCGCGCCCCGGCACGTCACACCCGTCACACCTGCCTCAACTCTGATGTCCTCCGCCCGGATCCACCGCCTTCCGACCACGCGGCGGTGTACGGGAGAACCGCACCGCTTCACCCACCGGGAGGACCCGCGTGATCGAGATCGTGTACGACGGCCAGGACCACCACGAGGACTGCATGTACCCGACCTACGCCGACCCGCCGGAATCGTGCACCTGCGCCGAACTCCTCCGCGAGGAGGCGTGGCCCCAGGACGAGGACGAAGACGCTGCCTGACGGGCGCGCTGGCGCCCTACGGAAACCGCAGGGCCGCCCCATGCCGCCGCCCGGCCCTACGGCGCCCACGGGGCACGGAGCCCCTGCCTGCGGGACCCGGGGCGGGGCAGGGCGTGACACCGGGCGTGGCCGGTCGTTGAACCCTGTCGGGACAGACGTCACGTCATGTCGCACGGAGACCCTGGGCGCTCATCCGTCCAGGGTCTTCTGCCGCCGGGACTCGTAAACAGAGCCACGGCGCCGTGCTCCTGGTGCTCACCGCCGTACGTCATCCCGGTCACGCGCCGGGTCGCACGACGACGCACACGGCCACCCCGGCCGGGACAGTCGGCCGCACGAGAGGACCCGACCCATGACCGACACCGACCCCACCATCCGCGGCGACCAGCCCATCGCCGCCCTGCACCAGCACATCGAGGAGCTACGGGGCGCCCTCGCGCACGCGGTCCGCCTGCTCTCCCACTCCGCCGGACGCGAGGCGGCCGACGACCCCGGCCACGCGGCACGGCTGATGACGACCGCCGGGCACATGACGGATCTCCTCGCCCGCACCGGCCACGGCCACGGCCCCGGACATCCGGGGGGTCATGGAGGCGAGCGACTACGTGCGGCACGGCGGCCTCACCAGGAACGGCCACTCCTACCCCGTGTGCGTCTGCCCCAAGGCCGCCTGCGGGGGCGTAGCGGCCGGGACCGAGGATGCCGACTGCCCCGAGCACAGCCTCACGCCCACCCAGGCACTGCACTGGGCGGCCGAGTGCCCCGGACTGCGCGCGTAGCCGGAGCCGGACGGTGGCGGCACATGGCACGGGACACGTGGCGGCGGCCTTCGTGAGGGGGGCCATGAAGCGCCGCACCCCGGAGGAAGACCGTCTGATCCCAGAATACCGCCGCACCACCGGCCGGGCCGGGTCAGCGCCGGCCCGTCCGCCCCGCCGCTGACCCAGATCCCCGGAACCAACGCCGTGGCAGGGAAACGGCAACGGTGACTTGGATCGGGCCATCGGCCGACGTGTCGGCCTGGCCATCTCCGGGGCCCTCGAACGGGCACCGTGGGAGCCGCCCGGACAGCGCGTTGCCGGATTCGCGATGCTGCGGGACCGGCCAACCACCCGGCCAGCAGCTGCAGTTCCGCTCGGGCCGGCAGCTGGCCGTGACCCGGTCACCGTGACCGACGGCCGCCCCGCTTCGTACGGTGCCGGGACTAATCAGACACACCATCAGCAAGAGGGGGACAGTCTCGTCCCAGAAGCTCTCGGTTCCTTTCCGCGAGTTCGTCGCAAGCGGCACACTGAGCAGCCCCCCTGATTCTCGGGCAGGGTGTGCCGTCTGCCCGGGCAGGGTCGGACGGCACCAGGCAGGGGGCGAGCAGCTGCCCGTGGTCCCGCAGGAACGTCTCCCACTCGGCCCGGGTGATGCCGAGCACGCGCTGTGCCTTGCGTACGCGCTGCCGGATGGTCTCCGGGACGACTCCGTAAAATTCGGCTGCCTCGGCTGTTGTCCACCCCTCATGGAGGAGTGCTGCCGTTGTACGGATGGTGCCGGACAAGCCTTTCAGCCGCTCAAGAACTTCCTCCCGAGTCATGGGTGCCCCTCGCTCGATAGCGGTTGATGCACTGACGGTACGGCCCGTGGTACCGGGCTCGGTCCGATCCCGTATTTCTACGGAATTCCTGGGAGACGCCCTGGAAACGCCTGCCCTCAGCCCGCTGACAATCCATCCCGTCAGCGGGCTGAGCTGCGACGGCAACGATTCTCGCGGTGACGTCGCGACGAGGACCATGCCTCCGGCAGCGGAACTCACCCTGGTGGGACTCGCACGGGATCCCCCGTCCGGGTTGGGCCGGCCGCTCCCCCGAACCGACGGCGCGGGAAAGGGCGTCGGTGAGGGCATGCACCCGATCCATGAGCAGCATCTGTCCGAGCCCGGCCTGGTGGTCCTGGACATCACCGCCCCCGACGAGACCACCCTGGACACCGTGATGGCCGGCCTTCAGGAACGGTGGGCGACATCCGGCATCAGTACCGGGCAGCGGACTCCCGGGTATCCGGGCATCCGGGCACGCGTCTACGCCGACACCCGGCGTCCCGGCACCTTCCCGTCGCCGGACGCGGGAGAACCACCGCGGTGAGGCGCACGCACCGACGTGTCCCCGGTGCCCGGGGCCTGGCGGAACGGGTGCGTCGAGATGACGGTCGACAGCTCCGGCAGCCGGGCCCTGCCCGCGATCCGCTGCGCGGGGCGGTGGGCGGGCCGGCCTTGGCTCGCCGCACGAAGAGGGTCTCCGGGCGGGGATGTTCGGAGCGGTGGGGCGGGCGGGGCGGGGGCTGGAATACCAAGATCACGCCCCGAATGGGTGCGCTTATCGGAAATGCATGCCGATTGCCCGCCCGGTGCCGACGAAAGTGTCCGATCGGACCGGACTTCTATAGGGAATGGGCCCAAATGTCCGAATGGCTTTGGGCAGAGCGTGAAACTACGCTCACGGAGCGCGAACCCGCTCTTCTCACGGACCTGGGTTCGCGCCCCCAATGCGACTACAACCCAGAGGAGGGCTCTATGCCTTCGTCCCCGGATCGCTTCAAAGCCAAACGCGTATGGCGCCGACTCGCAGGTGACAGTAACAAACAGGTCGCGGCCCGCGATATGCCTGTCAACAACGCGGCACAGCTGGGCAACACCCCGCAGGTTCCCCACCCTGCCGCGGGTATCGCCTTTCCGCCCCTGCTGATTGTTCCCGGCTCGCCCGGCTACACCGCCCTGGCCCTGATGCTGGCCCCGGTGGCCCTGTGGACGCTCACCGTATGGCTGGCCTCGCGCGGCAGTACGACATCGCGCTGACCAGCCCTCAGCAGTGACCCTGCACCGGCGCATCCGACGAAACGGCCGGGCGAGCACCGCTTTTCCTCACGATTCCCGGGCGGCGACACCCGTTTCGTCGCCCGGGACCGGACCCAAGAAAGCGAACGATGGGGAACACATTTTCGTCCGACCACTGTAAGTGGTGCGGCGGCAAACGCGACCAGCGGCACACCGGGCGCCCCGGCGAGTACTGCAGCACCAAGTGCCGGCAGGCAGCCCACACCCAACGCCAGAAGGGGCTGCTCCCCGACACCGCCGACTTCGACACCTTCCTCCACAGCGAGCTGGACTCCGCCTGCGCCGAGATCCGCGATCTCCAGCGGGCCCTGCACACCCCCAGCCCCGCCGAAACGCCCCTGGAACGCCTGCTGGAACTGCAGCGGCGCATAGAGCAGCTCACCCCGGCCGTGGTCGGCCGCACCAAACGCCTCGGCTCCTCCTGGGAGATGATCAGCCAGCTCCTCGGCATGAACAAGGACACCGTCCGCAAGAAGTACAACTCCTCCGTCGTCCAGCGCGCCCTGACCCGCCGCCACTGCAGGACGGCGCCCGCCGGCCCGACCCCCCGGCCCGCCCCGTCCATTCCCGCGCAGCGCCGGCCCCAGCAGCAGCCCTCCGTCCAGCACCCCGGCACCGAGGACACCGACAACGAGAACACCGAACCCGCACCGGACACAGACCCCGCCCCCTCACCCGCACCGCTCAGCACCCGCCCCGCACCGCTGGACTTCGCCTGCGTGCTCAGCAACCTCCAGCGCGCCTCCCGGCACAGCCTCAGGACCCTGAGCAAGAAGACCGCCCTCTCCCCCAGCTTCCTGTCCCGGACCATGAGCGGCGAGCGCTTCCCGAGCTGGGAAGCGACCGTCTCCATCGCCCGCGCCTGCGGCGCCGACCCCGAAGTCCTCAGAAAGGTCTGGGAGGACGCCGACATCCGCCGCAGCCGCAAGCCCCGACCCGAGACCCTGGACTCGGCACTCCGCTACTTACACCACCGGGCCGGCAGCCCCACCGCCTGGTCGATGTCCCTCAACAGCGGCCACCTCCTGACCCAGGACCACATCACCGGCCTCCTCGAAGGAACCACGACAGGAACCTGGGAGGAGATCCAGATCCTGGTCCAGACCCTCGACGGCGAATACACCTACTTCGAACCGCTCTGGCACCAGGCAACCACCCACCACAGCGGCAGTGCCCCCACACCCCCCGCCGGCACCAACACCGGTACCAGTACAGCCGCGCCCGCCTCCACCGGCCACAGCAGCACCAACCGGATCGAAGAACTCATCACCGCCTTCGGCAACGTCCTCAGCAACACCACCCGCCCCGCCAACTCCCCCACCGCACCCCGACGCCGGCACCCCGCCCCCATCACCCCCGCCACCACCTGGACCGGCCGGTAACCCCACCACAACCCACGAACCCCAGCCCGCATGACGAAGCCCCCTCGACCGAGGGGGCTCCGCCGTGCGGGTCAGGAGCCGCTGAACCAGTCCGGGCGCCCGGACGAACGGTCAGACTTGCGTATGCCGGAGGTCACGCGGCGTGCTCGTAGACGACCGTGGTGGTGGGGCAGTCCTCCGCGAGGCCGAGCAGCGCCTGCCGCTCCGCCTCGTCCATGGCCAGGTCCCAGCGCAGCTTCGTCCCGACCCAGGCAGCGGCGTAGGTGCAGTGGTAGGCGCCGTCCGAGGGCAGCCACTGGGCCGGGTCCTTGTCGGACTTGGAGCGGTTGGAGGCCGCGGAGACCGCGATCAGCGTGTCGGGGCTGCCCTGGTCGTTCGCGTACGCCTCCCGCCGCGCCGCACTCCACGGCGTCGGCTCAGCTGGCAGGGAGCGGTATTCGAATCGTGCGGTATTCCCGTCTGGCGCTCATGGCGGCTGGCGTGTGTGTCGCGACCAATTCCGGGGGGCTCGGCGCCCGAGGCGATTACCGCCTGGTCCGTCAGCATCCACCGGGAAGTCCCTCGGGTACCCAAGCAAATCGCACCACAGGGTCGCGACAGACCACCGTGCACCACCGCGCGCTGATCGCAGGCCTTGGTCCCGCCCGCCGGGCCCCGAGTCGGCCGGTCGATTGCCAGGCGCAGCCGAGACGGCGGAGTCCAGTCCCAGCCGATCCGGATCGGGTACGCACGATGCCGGCGCCCCCTGTGCTCAGGGGGCGCCGGCATCACAGGTCGGTCGGACGCGGGTGCTGCGGCCGTGTCAGAGGACGTGCAGCGGGTCCAGGCGGTTCGCGTCGGGGCTGGGAAGCTCGGTGACGGCGGGCTCGCGGCCCCAGCCGCGCGGGTCGGTTTCGGCGGCGTGACGGAGCAGGACGAGGACGGGGCTGGGCTGGGTCGATTCCATGTGCAGGTTCCCTTCGGGTGGTGATGAGTGGTGCCGGTGCGGTTCAGGAGATCCAGGCGTTCACGGCGAAGCGGTTGTCAGCGAACTTGCCGGACGGACAGCTGATGGGCAGTACCTCGTGGTAGACGGTCCCAGGGAAGAGGAGCAAGGTGTCGAAGGCGGGCTCGATCTCCTGGTAGGAGTCCGCACGCCACGCCTTGCCGTCAGCAGCAGCGACGTCGTACAGGCGCAGGGCCCCGCCGGTGAACGGTTTCGGCCGACGGTGGAAGTAGTAGAGGGCAGTGAGTTGGTGGACGGGGTCGAAGCCGAGTTCACCGGCGTCGGTGTGAGGGGCGAAGCCGGCGCCGTCGCCGTAGGCCGTGATCTGGGTGGCGACCTTGACGCCGGGTGCCTGGCTGCCCAGGACGGAACGGGCTAGCGGCACGGCGTTCGCGAGGGCCTGGCGCAGGAACGGGCTGTCGATGGGCAGGTAGGCCGCCTGTCGCCCGAACTCGGAGTCGTCGCCGGCCACGTACTCGGCTTGGTGATCGACGGCGAAGGCGTGTAGGCGTTCCGCGTTCTCGGCGCCGAGGAAACCGTCCAGACGCAGGATCGGAGCCGGGATCACCGCCACCGGCTTCACCGGGCCGGACAGGGTCCGCGGCCCTACGAAGGTGTCTGCCGGGGCCGTCTGCCGTCCGTCTCTCAGAGCGTCTGTCATGCCCGTAGCCAACGCGGAGCCAAGCGGGTTCGACAGGGCGCACGCCCGGCGCACCAATGCGCCACCGGCCGCGCCCTTTTGCGAGGCCAGGATCCGGCACGGCCGTCTCACCCGGTACGGGACGAGACGCGTCAGACTGGTACGGCGAAGGCCTGCTGGGGTTGGCCGGTGGTGTAGTAGGCGGTGACGGCGGTGAGGATCTCGTCCTCGGTGATCAGGCCGGTGGGGTCGGTGTGGTGTTCGGCGGCGACGCGGCGTGCCTGGTCCGGTTCCGCGCCGAGCGTGACGAGCATGAGGTCGACCGCGTTGACGGTGACGCGGCGGTCGCCGTCGTGGTCGGCGGCCGTGAACACCGCCCGGTGCCAGGGCAGGGCGATCCGGGTGAACGCTTCCGGGTCCTGGTGCAGGCCGGCCAGGGCGGCGCCGACGAACTCCCCGCGGGTGATGAGTCCGTCGAGGTCGCCGTCCGCGAGGCCGGCCATGCCCTCCCAGTACCGGTCGGCCGCCTCCCGCAGAGCGGCCTGGCCCGTGTCGTCGGCGACGTCGAAGGCGCGAGCGACCCGCTCGGCCATGAGCTGGAAGTCCCGGCGGGTGATGTGTCCGTCACCGTCCTGGTCGAAGGTGTGGAAGCGGGCCGCCATCTTGGCGGCGTAGTCGTCGAGCTCACTCACGGGGGAAACCTCGCAGGTCGGCACAGCGGGAAGGCCGAGACTAGGCGGGCCACGAAGGCCTCGGTGCCGCTGCGCATGTGCGCCCGTGCGCCGCCGCCGCGCCCCGCCGGGCTCCCGAACACTGTTCGAGGATGAAGCCCGCCCGCCCGCCTCATGCGGCCGGACGCTCCGTCGCCTGCCCGAAGGGATGACCGTGATCACCCTGACCGAGACGCTCGCCGTCCGCACCGTGCCCGGATTCCTGGACCCGAAAGAGATCACCGAGCTCACCGCGCTCCTTGACGATCATCTCGCGGCCATCAGCTGGCGCCCCGCGTACGTGGGCGAGGAACTCGACGACCTTCCCGCCCGCGTGCACGAGGTACTCGACCGTGCGGTCGCCCGGCACCTGCCGGAGATCCGCCAGGTGTTCCCCTCGGCTGTGGGGGCCTCGCCGTGGCAGTTCATCCAGTTCGGGCCGGGCGAGGGCGCGGTCCGCCACCTCGACGGCATCGGGCCCGACCCGCTGGCCCACCCGCGGCATGTCGCCCGCATCGGCGTGACCATCGAGGACGCCACCGCCGGAGGCGGGTTCTTCATCGAGACCGGCCCCGGCGAAGCCGTATGGGACACACGGCTCGACGCCGGACCCCACACCGGCTACGAGCCGGGCATGCGGTTCACCCGTATCGCACCCCACGACAAGATCTCCCGCGGCGAGCAGGACACGTCCTGGATCCACACCGTCACCGGCAGCCCCACCGTCCTGCCCGCCGACACCGGCACCGCCACCGTCTACGGGGCCCAGCTCATCCATGGCATCAACCCCGTCCACCAGGGGCACTGCCGCAAATTCATCACCGGACTCACATCAGGCCGGTGACCGATTACCGCTCGCCCCGGCGGAACGGCGACCGCGGCCGGCGGGCCTGTCTTCGGGCGGACAGGACAGGGCCGGGAGACCTGTCGGTGTGGGTCAGGACTGGCCTTGCTGCATCATGTTGCGCGCCTGCGCCTGCCCTTCGGCAGGTGCCCCCTCCTCCGAGCCGTCCTGGGCGCCCTCGTCACCGGCGACGGTGGTGATGACGAGTTCGGGCTCGTCGGCGTAGAGGTCCTTCTCGGTCATGGCGAATCCTCCTCATGCGGCGGCAGGGCGCCGGCCGCCCGCCGATGATGCCACTACGCAAGGTGGTGATCCGACAGCGGAGGGTCGCCGCCGATGGTGTCCGTGCCCCGGCAACCCGGTCGTCGGCGAGAAGCCGACGGGTGGTGGGGAGTGCGGCTCGGGGGCAGCCGCCGGTGTGCCCGCTCTCGGCCGAAGCACCCTCAAGGGCTCGGCGGGTTCTCCGCAGGCGGGACCGGGTTCACGCCGGATACGGTCCGGTGCCACGTCGCCGGTGATGCCCGAAGGCGGTCGGGCGTGCAAGGCCCTCGGGGCTGGTGGGACCGCGGGTGAGGTGTCGCGTCTTCTTCGACGAGGCGGAACGGACATCACCGTGTGGTCGCCAAGTCTGACGGCTACTCCACCGGCGCCTTCTCTCGGCAGGCGTTGCCGGTACCGGTCTGAGCCGAGTCCCCGGCACGCACCGGTATAGCGGAGGGGGCGGCCGCCCGTGAGCTGGGCGGTTCCGCATGTGCTGTGGCGGGCGCTGGCCGCAGGTCCCTCTCCGGGCGTCGGAATCACGATCAGTGCGGATCTCCCGAGAGACTGAGCAGTCTGGAGGCGGTCCGGCGCTGTGTTGCTCCTGCCGAACCGGAGGCCTAGAGCAGCCGGGGTCAGTGAGAGCGGTCGCTGATCATGCGGGTGAGGGTGAGCAGGCCGGCGCGGGCGGGCCCGATCAGTTCGGCGGCCTCGAGTGCCACCGTCGCGTCAGCCGTGCGTCGCTCAGCCTCGCGTTCGGCCCACGTCCTGCCGCCCGCTGCCTCCACCAGCGCCGCGGCGTCTGCCAGCTGGGTTTCGGTGAGCGGGGCGGGCAAACGGTAGAGGTGTGCCAGTTCCTCCGAGGCGGGGTTGGTCGCGGTGAGAGCGGCCACCACTGGCAGAGACTTCTTGCGGGACCGCAGGTCGGACAGGTGCGGCTTCCCGGTGGCCTGCGGGTCGCCCCAGATACCCAGGATGTCGTCGACGAGCTGGAACGCGGCTCCCGCGTGGTGTCCGAACCGGCGCAGGTGGGCCGTCCGGGCCGCATCCGCGCCACCGGCCAGCGCCCCGAGCGCGCACGACAGGGCGATCAGGGAACCCGTCTTCGCCTCCGCGACGGCCATGCTCTCGGCCAAGGTGACGTCATGGCGGTCCTCGGCCGCGGTGTCGGCGAACTCGCCCTCGACAAGCTGCTGCACGGCGTCGTCCAGCCACCCCGGACCCGCCCCGCTGGTCGGAGCGGGCGCCTCGGACAGGATCCGCATCGCCAGGGAGAGCAGGGCGTCGCCGGTCAGGATCGCGGCGGGCAGCCCGAACACCGACCAAGCGGCAGGACGGTGGCGCCGCAGGGTGTCACCGTCGATGACGTCGTCGTGCAGCAGCGACATGTTATGCACGAGCTCGACCGCCGTCGCGGCCTCCAGCGCCTGCTCCGCCCGGCCGCCGACGCCCTGGCACGCGAGCAGCGCCAATGCCGGACGCAGGGCCTTGCCTGAAGCGCTCGGCTCCGGCACTCCGTTGCGGTCCCACCAGCCGAAGTGGTACCCGGCCACGGTCCGCGCCGATGGGGGAAGCCGCCCCACCGCCTTACGCAGCTCCGGATCGACCAGATCGCGGGCTTGACGCAAGATCAGCCCGGCGTTCCCACCCAGGCTCTCGGGGGAAGGAGCCGGTGTCACCCGAGCCCTCCCTGCGGGCCGCCGGTGTGGCACGCGTGAGTGGCATCTAGGCCGGGCGGCCTGATCGGACGGTGCATCAGGACTTTCCCCCAGGGCTCTTCGAAGCGGAGAACACGGCGGACGCGCCACCGATCGGATGATCCCAAAGGGAAGGTAGCCGGTGCCCACGGCCGCCGTGACGGAGCCCCAGCCAGCTTACAGAGACCCTCCCGCCTGCGAGGAGCGGGCGCGGACCGCCCTGGGCGCCGACGGGTGCGGACCAGGAGCCTGGCGGCCGGCAGCCATGACTCAACGGGCTGCCGCCTTCGGCCCCGACCGCTGGCAGTCGATGCGGATCCGGGCCGGTGTTCCCCTCGGCGCTTCGCTTCGGGCATGATCCACCGGGGTCGCCGCGGGCGGGCCCGCGCCCGGCCCCGGGCACTTCACCACCATGCGGGAACGACGATGACCAGCGCAGTACCCTCCAGCCGCCAGGACACCGACCGGCCGCAGGAACTGCCCTTGGTCGGTACACCACCGCAGGCCGCTCACGGCACGCAGGAGACCGAGTTCTATCTTCCGGAACTCCCGCGTCTGCTGCCGTCCGCGTACCACCCCAACGCCGTCGAGATCGAGGTCCGATCCAACGCGTGGGTGTGCCGCCACCTTCAGTCCTGCTTCACCGACGAGCAGGCCCTGCTCTCGTATCTGCGCCAGCGCGCCGGTCTCTACGGCCCGGCCGTCTCACCGCTCGCGGACGGGCAACGGGCTGGTGACATCGCCGACTTCTACCAATACGTCACCATCGTCGACGACGCCATCGCAGGCACATCCACCTCCGAACAGCAGGCCCGCGGCGCCCTCGCCAGGATCACCCACGGCTTCGGGACCGAAACCGACGACACCTCGCCGCTGATCCGCGCCGGCGCCGACCTGTGGCGTCGCATCACCCCCGGTCTCTCCCCGGCGCAGGTGGGCCGGTTCAAGGAGAGCCTGGCCATCAGCCTGGGCGGCTACGCCGATGAGGTACCCCACCGCCACGCGGGCCACGTCCTGGCCCTCGACGGCTACATGAAGTTGCGCGTGGTCAGCTTCGGCTGGCCCTTCGTCGCACTGATGACCGAGTACGGCGCCCGCGTCGACATGATCGACCTCCACCCGACCCCCGAGTTCGAGAAGGCCAACGGGCACGCGGTGCGCCAGATGATCCTCGTCAACGACCTGCTGTCCTGGCGCAAGGAACATGCCCGGGCCGACACCATGAACGCCGTCGCCGTCCTGCAGCACAACGACAACCTCGACCTCCAGGACGCCGTCAACGCGCTTTGCCACCTCATCGAGGCCGAAGGCCGCGCCTACCTCACCGCCCGCGACCGTATCCTCAACGGCCCCCTCGGAGGCCGCACCGACGTCGCAACCTACCTCGACGCCCTCGACCACCTCATCGGCGGCACCCAGGCATACCATTACCTCACCCCGCGCTACTTCGGCGACGGCTACGCACCCGACGGCTCCACCTCCGGCTGGCTCAGCCTCACCGAACCCCTCGCCCGACTGCGCCCCCAGCCGCAGAGGACGCCCACCGTGGCGTAGGGGGCAGGCCCCGGCCGGAAACTCTGACGGGTACCACACCCAGGCACGGGATTCGGTGACACAGGGGCTCCGCGCCGGGCACCGGGTCGAGCCGCCGCCCGGCGCCAAGGGGACATCCTCAGCCGATGGCACGGCGGACCGGTCGGAGCTACCCGCGAATAGCGCCGACCTGTCCGCCTTGACCCGGCGCCGGGTACCGCCGTAGCACCGGCGGCGTCCACAACCACCGGCCTAATGAGGCTGGCTGCATCCACCAGCTGCTGCCGTTCACGGGGCGTGTTAGCCCTGTTGCGCCTGCCGCGCCAACTGGGCCTGAATCGCCTGATCGTACGCCGCGCCACCGCCGTAGCCAGCGAACCCGCCGCCGCCGACCGCGGCTTGCTGCACTTGGACCACAGCCTTGCGGGCCTGTGCCCTGATCGGCTCCGGAGCGCCTTCCAGCTTCTTCAACGACCTGCCGAGAGCGGCAGCGTCGGCCTCGACCTCGGCGAGCACGGCAGCGTAGTCCAGTCCGGTCATGAAAAATCCCCTTGCGTTATACCGCCTTTACGGTACGAACCGTATCCGTCGCACCACGTGACGACTAGATCGTTTTTGGACCGCCCTTGCGGCAACGGAGCCGATCGAGCGACGAGACCTGCGCCGCTCCACAGCCTTCCACCAGGGTTCGCACGCTTGTGCCCGGCCACGGACCGCCCCGCGGTCGCCTGATGGGGCGGCGGTGGCCGTCGACCCACCCCTCCGGCACCAGAACACCCCGGCCGACCGCAGGCACTGCTGCCGTACCGGACTCTGGGGTCCCGCCGGGAAGCGGGTCTCGGAGCTGGAGCGGCTGCGGATCGGCCCGATGCGGGTGTCGGGGTCGGCGATGACGGGCGCGCTGGAACGGGCGAAGGGCGTACGGGGGCTCGTGCGCACCTCGTGCCAACGTCGGTGGTGCCGGCGGCGCGGATGGCGGGCCTGGCCCGGTATGGGTTGGGCTCGAAGGCGCCGACCTTGCGGGAGCTGGAGGAGAGCCGGAAGACGACGACGCTGCAGGCGACGGTGCGGCATCTGGAGTTGGCGAGCGTGGACGGCGCCCTGGACCTCCTCGACGTCCTGATGGCCTTCCGCCTCCTCGCACGGGCGGACCAGGTCGGCAAGGACAAGAAACTCAAGGCGCTGCCGAAGCAGAAGCGGGCCGCGGGCCGGGTCGCGAAGGTCGGGTTCCTGCTGGAGACCGCCCCGGCAACCGAGAGCGGGGAGTTGTCGTCGACTTCGGCGCGGCTCCGGCCGGCGCCCCGATGGCCAGGGCGCTTCGCCAGCTGCCGCACCTGATCCACCAAGAAGCTTCCTGCCGCGGACGTCGAGCGGGAGCTGGTGACCGGGTCGTGGCGGCGCCGGTCTTCGCCGCTCCCGGCACCGAACCGGGCCTGGCGGACAAGGCGGCGTACTCGCTCTGCGTGATGAAACACCCTCACGGGGCCCTGCGGCGGCGGGACGTGTACGCAAGGAGCGGGGACCGGTGGGGTGATCCGCGGGCCAAGCTCCTGGCCGGGCAGTGGTGGGAGAGCGTGCAGCCGACCATCCTGACGGCGCTCGGGCTGGAGGCGGAGCCCGCCGCCCACGGCGAGTGCGCGGTAGATGCTCGCCACGCTGGGCGCCCGGCCCTTGCGTTTGCCGGTGAGGATGATGAGATCGGGCTGCGTGGGCAGGGGTCTCGCACCGTGTGGATGCCGGGTTCAGGCCTGGTCGGCCGTCACATCCAGTTGGGCCGTCTTGCTGTCTTCGTTGGCGGTGAAGTCGACCTCGATGGGAAGGGGAATGTTGTCGCCGGGCCGGGGCATGCCCAGGGTGTCGGTGACCGCCGGCAGCCCTGAACTGTAAAGGTTTTGCTCCTCGACGTTTGCCGTGAGGATGTTGACACGGTCCCTGAGGGCGGCTTCGTCGACGGCGTCGTCGGCGTGCGCCAAGCCGGCGGAGAGCAGGACGGTGCCTACGACGAGTGCGGCCTGCGCGGTCTTCTTGATCATGTAATGGTCAACGAGAACAGGCCGCGCCGGTCACCGTGCGGGACACGGTCCGGTCGGCCTGTCGGGGATTCCGGGATCAACGCCGCACGGTCGTGGGCCGACGGCCGCCCTACGGGGCCCGGCACGTAGGGCGGATCCGGGATCGCCGGTGTGCCCCGATGTGTTCCACGGCAAGGGCGTCGGCATGGCCGGGCCGTCCGTCGAGCCCCGGCCCGAGCCCACTGCCGGAAGTCCCGGTCACGCGGCCTGCGGCCGTAACCGGACGGCGTCAGGGCGGTTGAACGCTCACGACGGCCCTCCCGCACCTGGGGCCGCTCCATCTGGGGGATGAGGGTCCACGCCCGTGGCCCGGCCACGGCGAAGGTCCTCCCGCCCCTCGTCACACCGACCGGAAGGCAAGCATCATGGGCTACTACGACAACGGGCTCGGCAGCGACCAAATGAACGGCACCCTGACCTCCTCGGGCAGGCCCATCTCCTACCTGTGGAACGTCGACGTCTCCGGCGGGGACCAGGACCTGCTGCGGGCCGTCCTCGAGGAGAGGGTCGGTGACCAATACGGCCCCGCGGAGATCGACAACCTGCTGGGACGCTCCGACTCCTCGTTCACGCTGGCGTTCTTCGACGAAACCTCTGCCACGACGTTCGCCGAGCTGGCCAGGGCCACCGGCGCAACCGCCGAGGCGTACGAGACGAAGAAGATCAACATGATCTCCTAGCGATCCGGTCGCGGCCGACTCACAGCCTGTGCCGTTGGCTGGGCTCTTCGCGGCCACGCGCTATATGGGATCGGAGCCCTGCAGGCGGGAAACGCTCGCGGCACGCTTGGAACCGGACAAGGTCGGCCTCCCGCAGCCGGGCTCCATCGGTCTTATGTGATCATGCAGAAAGCGGACCGCCTCGTCACCGGACGACGTCACAAGGCCCGTTCTCAGAGGGAGATTTCATGCGTAGTCGTCACGTGCTGGGCGGTCTGCTGGCCGCCGCTGTCGCCGTCGGTCTCGCCGCCTCACCGGCATCGGCCGCGACTCCCAACGGGAAGTACCGGATCCAAGTGGGCGGTCAGTGCGCGAAGGAAATCGCAAAGGGATCGGAATACATGATCGCGCTCGGCAACGACTGTTCGACGTCAACCGTGTGGAACGTGACCACCACCCTCACCGTGACGACCTTCCGCAGCGCCTCGTCCGGTAAGTGCCTCGGCGTCTCCGCGCCCAGGCCCCATGAACCCACCTGGGTTACCTCCAAGGCCTGCTCGGACATCTTCGCCCGCAAGGCTTGGCGCATCAACGAGCCCGACAGCGAGGGATTCACCGAGATCTCCCAGCCGTTCAAGGGCAGGACCGAATGCCTGGCCAACGAATCCCGGGGCTTCCTCCAGCAGGATGCGTGCGGCGGCAACACCACCCGGCTGATCGAGGTCTAGGCCTACCCCAAAGCCCGCACCCTGCAGGGCCCCCTCGGCGCCCGCCCCGATGTCGCCGCCGGCTTCGGGGCGGTGGGCCACCTCATCGGCGGCACCCAGGCGCACCACTACCTCACCCCACGCTACTTCGGTGACGGTCACGTCCCCGACGGCTCCACCTCCGGCCGGCTCAGCCTCACCGAACCCCTCCCACCACTGCGCCCGCATCCCGCCGGCTGCCCGGCAGGTGAGGGGCAAGGCTTCTCTGCCGACTGGTAGGGCTGCGGTGTCCTGCGTACGGCCGGAGCCCGGCCACCCACGAGCGGGCCGGCGTTCGGCATCGGGGCGTCTCCGAGCCCGGTCACCCGGCGGCTGTGGGTGCTCACGGCGGCGCCGGACCGCAACAGCCTGGGGCACTGACGGCGCTGGTCAGGGCAGGACACCTGACACCGGTCGTCGACCATGAATGCCCGCTGGCCGAGGTGGCCGACACCGTCCGCTACGTCAAGGTGGAGCACGCGCCGAGGCCGTCGGCTCGTCCTCCGGTGTGCCGATCAGGCCCCGGCGCCCCCTGCGCCTGCGAGCACGCGATCATCGCCGCGAGCCGCCGTCCCCACCCAGGACCCGGGCGGCGGCCGGGGCCGGGGCGAAGACAGCAGGGGGCGAAGGGGACGGCGCCTGTGGTGAGCAACCCCGCTCTACCGGTGCCCGTATAGGTGCAGGGGCATCGTCAGTTCCGCCCTCTTGCCGTCGTTCATCGCACGCTCCACCATCTGCACCGCCACGCGGGTCATGGTCGCGGACGGCGTCGGCAGGCCGCCCGCCTGGGTGCCGGTGAAAAAGCCGTGAACGGCAGTCGGCACGACCGCGTCCCACGTGGAGCGGGCGAGGTCGAACGCGTCGGCGTCCACGTCGCCGATCATGTACCGCACCAGCGCGGTCGCGGGCGGGACGGTGATCTCCTTCGGGCCGGCCAACGAGGAGAAGTACTCGATGGTGGCCTTCACGTACTTCGCGGACTGCGGCGTCACCCGCGCGTGGACGGCGTCGACGGCCGCCGCGCGCTTGCGCGCCGCGGCCAGCGTCGGGGGCATGCCGTCCGCCCTGATCCCCATCAGATAACCGCCGACGCGGCACTCGTGGAAATAGGCCTCCGCCTCCTGCTCACTGGGGTGGACGCCCAGCTTGTCCAGGTGGTCGATCAGGTAGCTGGTGAACAGGCTTCCCTCGGCGAGCAGGTCCAGCTGGTTGATGGGCAGGCCCCACTTGGCGGTGTCCCAGTGCCCTTCGGTGTGCAGCAGGTAGCGCACGGCGGAGTGCGCCATCCGTACCCGCGCAGGGGTGACGAAGGCCGCGCCCTCGGGCCCGTA
Organism: Streptomyces sp. NBC_01237; assembly: GCF_035917275.1. Lineage (NCBI taxonomy): Bacteria > Bacillati > Actinomycetota > Actinomycetes > Kitasatosporales > Streptomycetaceae > Streptomyces > Streptomyces sp. NBC_01237. Next base: position 7,957,923 of record NZ_CP108508.1, read on the forward strand.
GGGGGTCTTGTGCAGGATGTCACCCACCGCGCGCAGCGCCTTGGCGAAGCCCTGCTTGTTGTCGTGCGGGCCCTCGATGCCGATGATGGCCGCTGCCGCGGCGGGGAAGCGCATCCTCTCCGGCGTGACGTCCAGCACCGCGGCGAAGGAGATCTGCTGCGCGTGCGCCATCCCGAAACGGTGACCGGCGGCCAGCGCCTCCGGGTCCACCCAGGACGGCAGTCGGCGGGTCGTCTCCAGGAAGTCGCGCAGCTTCGCAGGCAGACCGCCGGGGATCGCCTGGCCGTTGGTCTTCCACCCCTTGAGCGCCTCGTTGACAGCCGCTCCCTGTCCCCGCTCGAATGCCTCGCTCACGGCCTCGTCGCACTGGGGGTCCGCGACCTGCTTCAGGCCCTCCAGAAACGCCCTCTCCTCGGGGGCGACATCAGCCGCGGTGGCCCGCGACGGTACGGGTGCGGGGCCCAATGCGGCCCGGGCGGCGGATGCTGCGGTCCCGCTGCCAAGGAGGACGGTGGCGCCGGCCGCCGTTGCCGCACCGAGAATGTGACGTCGTGTCATGGGGCTGCTCATGCGACGATCTTGGTCGATCGCCGCCACGGGCACCGCATCGGAAGACCAAGATCCCCTCGATCGGATGATGGTGTTCACAAGATCGGTGAGCTGTACGTCCGGATCGAGGGGACCGGCATGCCGTACCTGCGCCGACGAGCTCAGGCCAGGCGTGGCCATGCCGGCCGAAGGAGGGTGGGGTGGTCAGGAGGCAGCACCGCCCGCTCTCGGTGCCCAGCTACCTCTGGCCTTGGCCCATCAGGCCTGTTCGTGGCCATCGGAAAGTCCAGGCCGGTGGCCACCAGGAGGTTCCTCGAATTGCCTGACGCAGGGTGACTAAGTCTGGGGTTCGAACGGGGTGCCTGAGGGGTCGGTGGTCCGGAGATGGTCGACGGCGGCCTGGACTTCCTGGAGGAGGGTGTCCACGTCGTCGGTGGTGGTGAGGTAGTTGCAGACGCAGGCGCGCAGGACCGTTTCGCCGTCGTGGCAGACGGTGGCGAGATAGGCGTGGCTGCGGGCCTGGACGCGTGCGGCCACCGCCGTGTGCAGGTCCGCTCGCGCATCCCGACGCCCTGTGTCGGGGCTGTCGGTCAGGCGGAAGCAGACCACAGGCAGTGGGCCGTCGCTACACAGTTCCAGTCCGGGGTGCTCCTGAACGCGTTGGCGCAGGTATTGGGCGAGGTCCTGGTAGTGCTGAAGGAGGGCGATCACGCCGGAGCGGCCGAGCTGGCGAAGGGTGGCCCAGAGGGCGAGGGCGCGGGTGCCGGGACGGGTGAGCTCGATCGTGTAGTCGGACATCCAGGGCCAGTCCTGGTCGCCTTCGAGGTAGGAGGCGCGGAAGGTGAACGCGTCGCGCAGCCTGGAGGGTTCGGTGACGAGGGCGGCGCCGCAGCCGACGGGGACGGACAGGGTCTTGTGCGGGTCGACGGTGAGTGAGTCGAGGTCTGCGACGCCTCGGTAGAGGGTGGCCAGTTCGGGGACGAGGGCGCCGAGCCCGCCCCACGCGCCGTCGGCGTGGTGCCACAGACCCTGACGGCGGCACACGCGGCTGATCGCCTCGATCGGGTCGACGGCGCCGCTGGCGGTGCTGCCCAGGTTGGACACGACGCAGAACGGCAGCAGGCCGTTCACGCGGTCGGCGTCGATCATCTCCTCCAGGGCCTCGACGTCCATGCGCCGCTCCGCTGTGGTGGGCACCGCGCGCAGCCGCCACGGCGGGAGGCCGATCACGGCGGCGGCCTTCGCGACCGACATGTGGGCCTGGTCGCTGTGGTAGGCGGTCAGGCGCGCGTGGGCCTGGTCGTAGGCGGGGCCGTCGGTGGCGCCGTTCTGGCGCAGGAACCAGGTGCGGGCGGCGCCCAGGCAGAGCAGGTTGGCCATCGAGCCGCCGCTGGTCAGCACTCCGCGGGCGGTCGGTGCCATGCCCGCCAGCGAGGCCAGGTCGCGCACCACTCCGCGTTCGAGGTCCATAAGGGCGTGCTCGCCCATGCCGCAGGTCGCGTTGACCGCAGTGGCCAGCAGTTCCGCGATCACCCCGGCCGGCGACGGCGGTGAGTTGATCCAGGCGAAGAAGGCGGGATGGCCGTTCCCGGTCGGGTACGGGGCGATCGCCTGGTCGACGAACTCCAGCAGGGCGCCGAGGTCCTGGCCCTCCTGCGGCAGCGCCCCGGCTGCCAGGGTCTGCCGGTGCGCCGGCGGGATGGGCCGGGCCACCGGATGCTCGTTGATCTGCCCGAGGTAGTCGGCGACCCAGCCTGCCGCGGCGGTCAGTTCGTCGCGGAACACCTTCGGGTGCACCGCCAGCGGCCCGGTGCCGCCACCGGCCTCCAGCTGGGCCGAGGGCAGGCGGGACGGAGGGCTGGTATTCGGCGGCATCGGACAGTCGCACCTTCGCTCAGGATGTCGGCCGGACGGCCATGATCCACAACGACTGCCGCCCGGGGGCGGTAACGGTCCTGGCCCAGCCCCAGTCCAACGGCCCGACTCCGGAACTCGCCGGACCGGAGGCCGACGCGGCCCGAACGGTCCCCTGCCCAAGACCCCCGACGGCGACCGGAAATCATCACACACTGTCACCCGTTGGCCATCCGTCTGGAATCGTCGTGGCCAGCAGCCCGCACCATGCTGGCCACCAGCCGGGAAGATCCGCTGGCCACTGACAAGGCCGCTGGCGCGCGTCCGCACCTGCGCGCCAGCGGCCTGGCCGTCCGCATCTGCGCCAGGGACTTCGCTGCCGTCCTGCGGGTCTGCGACCTTGCGGACGGCCGACGCGACAGGCGGCGACCGAAACAGTCGTCTCAGCAGATCGTTCCAGGCCCGCCGGCAGCCCGCCAGGCTCAGCGGGGCAGCCCACCCCAAGGGGTGGAATCCCCTACCGGACCTGCGGCGAACTGGCGGAAATGCCGCTGCCGCAGGGCGAGCCGAAGCACCACGCCATGCACGAGGGGCAGAAGCCGGCGGTGGGCGGGTATCGCAGGAGCCGGCATGTGACACCTGATCGGGTTCTTCGCGAACGCCGGTACCAGGCCTGCCGGATGGGGCATGATCGTCATGTCCTGGTCATGTCCTGGAAGGGTTCCTGCGTTGATATCGAAGAGTCCGGCGGTGCGCAGAGGCGCTCTGGTCGCGGGTGCGGCGGCCTGCGGTGCGGTGGTAGCGGCCGGGTCGCTCTCCGGCGTGGCACACGCCGCGGAGCCTGCCGGGACCGGGGTGAGGATCGTCTCCGCGCAGAGCTCCGGGGGCACCCTTGCCTGGTCGGGGAGCTACTCGTGCGCGGGCGGTGTCGCCAACACGGTGACGGTTCACGCCAGTGACGAACTCGGCCACAGCGCGACGGGCCTGGCCGTCATCACCTGCCTGGGCAAGGTCACCGGCGCATCCGTCAGCGGCACCGTCAGCACCGGACTGCTGGGACTCGGCGGCTCCTGGGGCAGGGAGATCACCCTGACGACCACGATGCGCGGCCTGCTCGGCGCCACCTTGGCCTCCGACCAGGTCGCCCTGGTCGGCAATCGCCTCAACAAGGCGTCCCTGGACGGCGTCACCCCCACCCCGAGCGGCCTGACCGTCTCCGGCGGCTTCGACTGCGAGACCCCGGTCGGCACGGTGACGCTCCGCCTCACGGCGGCCGACCGCATCACCGGCCTCCCGCTCGGCGCCACCACCCAGACCCTCTCCTGCGCGGGCAACACGGGCACCCCCGGCTCCGGCACCTGGAGCGCTGCCCTCCCCTCGGCGGGCGGCGCACCCGGCGGCACTGCCGGCGGTGACGAGAACCTGAGCTTCAGCATGGAAGGCAGCGTCGCCGTCACCATCGACGGGCAGAACGTGACGCGCAAGTTCAGCTTCAACGGCCAGATCTGACACGGCGCCGCGCGGTGCTGAGCCGACGGGGTGGCCGCCAGTGTGGACGGATGACTGCGGACTGGGTGTTCGGCTGACATCCGTCATCCGCGTCACCGCAACTGGCAAGGGTGCCGCATCGTTGGTTCTCCGACGCGCACGGATTCCGAACGACCCCCACGGGGATCCGTGTACGTCGGCGGGCCCCGGTGCACCGTTCAGCACCGGGGCCACAGCACGAGCGGAAACTGCCCCGGCCCTGGGGGCGGCCTCGTAGACGACGGTGGGTGGCGGGACAAGCCTCGACGAGTCCGAGGAGAGTCTGCCGATCAATCTCGTCGACGCTACGGGGCGGGGGTGTAGGTGACGGTGTTGCCGCCGCAGCCGGCCGCGATGTCGTACAGGCGGTCCTGCTCGTCTCGGTCGACGGCGAGCTGCCAGCGGAGCTTGGTCGCGGTCCACTCCGAGGCGTACCGGCACAGCGCCTCCGAGGCCGGCGGCAGCCACTCGAAGGGGTCCTGGTCGGCCTTCTGCCGGTTCGACCGCGCGGTGACCTCGACGAGGCTGGACGTCTGCTGCTGGTCGTTCGCGTACGCCTCACGCCGAGCCGGTGTCCAGGTGGAGGCGCCGGAGTCCCAGGCTTCGGCGAGGGGCACCATGTGGTCGATGTCCAGCGCGGTGGCGGAGGTGACGGTCTGCTCGTCGTAGTACGACCACCAGCTGCCCCCCGTCAGTGTGCACCGCGGGCCCACCACCGGCGGCTCGACGGCCTCGGCGATCAGGACCTCCCGGCGGGTGTCGCAGCCGTCGGTACGGTTCTCGCCCGCGTTCCAGTGCCTGAACGCGTCACGGTCGTAGCCGTCCCGGGACTCGTCCGCGATCCGCAGCGCGGAGACCGCAACCCCGATCGGCAGGACCTCGGGGGCGGCGGCCGCGGCCTGGGCGGTGGTGGGCAGGGACAGGGGCAGCACGGTCAGGGCCAAGGCGGCGGCCGCGCGCATCACAGTGATCATCACGGAGCCGGTTGTAGCCGCCTGCCCGCCGTCGGCGGGCCGTTGCTCCGCAGGGGTCACCCGAATGCGCGGCCGGATTCACCGGCGAAACGACACTCCCGCTCTGCGGACCGGCCCACGGAGCGGGGTCGACGGGGGCTGGTCAGGAGGGTGGGGCGGCCAGGCGTGCTTCGAGGTAGGCGGTCCAGTCGGTGGCGGCACGTCGGCGCCAGTGGGCGGCGGTGACGGGGTGGAGGCCGAGCATCGGGCCGAGGACCGCGGGGGGAAGGTCCTGGGCGAGGGTGACGAGGGCGGTGGCCCGGGCGGGCCGGCTGGGGATCTGGTGGGCGGCCAGGCGGCGGCCGAGCACGGTGGCGGAGAGGTGTTGTCCGGGGCGGCCCCCGGGAAAGAGCCAGCCCCGGGCGGTGTTCGCCGCCCAGTTGGTGGGCGGAGGCCGGTTGGCGAGGTCGGCCAGCAGGGCGCCCAGGGGAACGGGCAGGGGAATGGGGGTGCGGTCGAGGGTGAGGAAGGTGTCCTCGCCGACGGTGGTCACGGCCTGGGTGGTCAGAGCGGTGATCCGGGTCAGGTGCTGGCCGAAGAGGAGGAGGATCGCGCCGGCTCCGCGGACTTCGAGCGGCAGGTCGGTGTCGGTGAGGCACTGGTGGAGGAGTTCCCAGTGGGAGTCCTCGTCCAGCGCGACCGGGTCCTTTTTCGGCCAGTGCGGGACATGAAGGATGCGGGCGTGCCCGCGGCGGGTGGCCCAGATGACGAAGTCTCGGACGGCGAAGCGGGTGCCGGGGCTCACTGCGAGCCAGCCGTCGACCTCGTGCTGGGTCACTTCCTGCAGGGGCAGTCCGCGCGCGGTCATCGCGCTCAGGAACTCGGCGGCGCGGTTGATGCGGGCGTAGGCGCCGCGGGCCCGGAAGAGGAATCCGCCGCCGCGCAGCCGCTCGTGGCGGCGGGCTCGCGGCAGCAGCGACCAGCGCACGTAGGAGCGGAGCAGGAGGGCGTGTTCGGGGTGGCGGGCGGCAACCCGTTGGAGGTGGCGCTCGATCCGCGCGGACAGCTCGTCGCGCTCGGGCAGTACCTGGTAGGCGGTGAGGAGGCCGCGCAGGTACTCCACGGTCCGGGCGGCGGCCCGGCCTTCGGCCGCGGTGAGGTCGAGATCGGCGTGGGTGACGGGCCGGCCGGTGGCCACGAGGTCGGCGAGCAGCGGGGCGGAGCGGGAGTTGCGCAGCCAGGTCAGGACGGTGCCGGGCTCCGGGCTGTCGGCCAGGGTCGCGCGCAGGTGCGCGTACGCGCCGTCGTCAGGGACGGTGGGGAACAGTGCGGTGAGCTGGTCGTGCACCGCGCATCGGTCGCATAGCCCTTTGACCTGGTAGGAGCGGGGTTCGGCGCAGCGCGGGCAGGCATGCGGATCCGGGTGCCCGGCGCAGGGTCCGCAGACCCGGCGTCCCTTCGCGCGGGCGATGAGCACGCGGCGGCGGTCGCACCCCGGGCACGGGGCGGGATTGCGGCGGGCCTGGCGGTAGCACGGCTTGCAGACCGGCCCGAGCGGCCACCGGGCACACACCGGTGCCCGGTCCCCGCACACGGCGCACGACGCGAGCGGGCGGGGGCGGCAGTTCGCGCACGGATCCATGAGGGAGCGGTTCCCGCAGTCCGAGCAGGCCCGGCCGGTTGAGAGCTGGTCCCGGCGGCAGGGCCCGCAGGTCTTGTGGCTCGGGCGGGGCCGGGTCTCCCCGCAGGCGGTGCAGGGGCCGACGTCGGCCTGCGCGGCCAGGATGCCCTCGCAGCCGAGGCAGACCCTGCCGCCGGGCACCGCCCGGCGCAGCGGCCGGATGCGGCCGCACCGCAGGCAGGCCGGTGTCCGGACCCCGGCGACGCCCATGGCGGTGAGGGTGGTGATGAGGGCCTGGACCGACAGCGGGGCGAGGGAGGACCCGCTGACCAGCGCGTCGGGGTGCGCTGCGAGGTGAGCACGGATCCGCCCCCGGGCCGACGGGGTCAGCCCGGCCACGATCCGGGCCGCCTCGTCCGGCACGAGAGCGGGCAGGAACCGGGCGACCTGCTCCGCGAGTTCCTCCCACGAGGCCCGAGCGGGCACCGGGCCGCTCACCGATCGCCCGGGCGCAGGACTCGAACACGGCGGGCAGGCGGAGCCTTCGCCGTACCCGCGTTCTCGCCGGTCGCCGTCGGCTTCGCGACCTGGACACGGGTCTCGGCTACCTCGATCAGGTCCGCCGGGGTGACGCCGAGGATGCCGCAGAGGGCGGCGAGGGTGTCCATCGAGAGGCGTTGCGGAGGTTGGGTGACCAGCCGGAACACCTGCTCTCGCGAGAGGTGGACCCCGTACTCGGCCAGCAGCGGGACCAGGTCGGTGGTCTGGTACATGTCCCGCTCCGCCATCAGCCGGCGCAGATTCCACGTGAAGCCCATCCGCTTCATCACCGCGGCAACACCCCTCCAGCAGCAGGCTCCAGACGCCGCTGGAGCGCGGACTCGATCAGCCGGTTGCGGAACTCGTCCGACACCCACGTGTACAGGGCGGTCGTCGCCGCGTAGGAGTGCCCGACCTGCTCCTGCACGAACCGCTCCGGATACCCGAACTCGATCAGGTGCGTGATGTAGGTGTGCCGCAGGCAGTGCAGGTCCAGCTCCGCGGACAGACCAGCGTGCTCCCGCAGGACCGCGAAGATCTCGTCGAGCCGGCGTCCGCCGAGGCGGCCCCGCCGCTCCGACACCCACAGGGCCGGATGACGCCCCGGGGAGAACCCGCCCCGGACCTCCTCGACCCACTCCAGGACGACCGGGACGATCCAGTCGAGCTCGGGCACCGTCAGCACGGTCCGCCGCTTCGGCGGACTACCCCGCGACGCCTTCCCATACCGGACTTCGAGGGCTCCAAGCCGCCCATACTGGGGCGCGCGGGGGTTGTGCCGCAGATCCGGCAGGTCGAGCATCGACGTCTCCCGGCGCCGGGTACCGTACGCGTAGACCTGCTTGACCAGCACCGAGTCCCGCCAAGCGGCCAGCACCCCCTTCCGGCCCCGCTTGCGGACCTGCTCCACCCGGTCGTCCGCTGCGTCGAAAAGCGTCTGCAGCTCGTCGTAGGTGAACGCGCGCCGGCCCGGGCGCCCCTCGTAGGCGGCGACGTGCTGGGCGGTGTTCCAGTCGTGGCACACCTGGACCGGGAACCGGCCGAACTCCTCCAGGCAGCCCGCCGCCCACCCGTACCGCGGATCGGTGACGAACGCGCAGAACAGCTCCAGGGAGCCCTGCTGCCCCCGCACCGTCGACCAGGCGAGTTCACCGCGGGAGAGCCGGACCGAGAAGTACGCCTCGACGTCCTCGGGCGTCCAGTCCCACGGATACGTGCCCGTGAACTGGGCGAACCGGCGCACCAGGCTCAACCGGTCCACGATCGTCTTCCTCGCCAGCAGCCTGCTCCGCTGCTGGTCCTGCCACCCCCGCAGCATCGCGTCGAACATGGCGGGCTCCGGGTCCAGAGCGCGGACGTTGCCCGCGCGGACCAGCCGGATCGCACCCGGCACATCTGCCACACCCACCCCACACCTCCGACGGTTGCACCGAATGCAACATCGTGGCGTCAGATACACCGCCCCAGGTCCAGAACCCCACAGCGTCACCTGGACGAGCGACACCCCCGCTCCCGGCCGCCGCCGCAGGACCCGCGGACGGCGCGGAATGATGCAGCCACCCCAACTCCGCCTACTTGGAGTCGTACACCTCGGCGAGCGGGACGAAGTGGTCGACGTCGAGACGGGCGGCGTCGGTGATGAGCACACCGTCGTAGGCGCTGCGCCAGGACCCGCCCGTCAGCTTGCACCCCGGAGCGGCCTCCGGGGCGACGACAGCCTCGGAGAGGATGACCTCCTTACGGGTGTCACACCCGTCGGAGAGCAGGCCGCGGTTCCAGTGCTTGTACAGATCCCGCTTGTAGCCCTCCCGGTGCTCCTCCGCTACCGGGATCCGGTCGATCGCATCGAACAACGGCAACGCCGTCCGCGCAGAAGGGACCACGGGCGCGGCCTGCGGCGTGCTGGTGGCGTGAGCGGCCGGGGCGGTGGCGAGCAGAGGAAGAGCCAGAGCGAGCGCGGCCCAACCACGCATCCATTTCCTGATCATGAAACGGGTTGTAGCGGTGCAACGGGTCCGCCCGCACGCAACCACGGATCAACTCACCCGCACGAGGCGCAGAGTTCACCCCCGAGCGCATGACCGGCTGTCGGGCGGGCGGTGCCGGGCTGCCTGGGTCAGGGGACGAGGCGGGCGATCAGAGCGAGGAGTACGAGTGCTCCGAGCACGATCGCGGTGATCTGCCAGGTTCGCTTCTGCGAGGGAAGCACCAGCACGTGCGGCCCCGTGGAGGCGGGGAAGACGAAGTAGACCCTGTGCGGGTGCTCCGTCACGACGACTCGTGCGAGCCGGATGTACCGGGCTGTTGCGTGACGTGCGATTTCCTGGTCGTGCGGGAGGAGCAGCGTCTTCAGGGTCGGGCCGAACGCTTTGGTGAGGTGGTCGCGCAGGGGGTCGTTGTCGGTGAGGTCCGTCGGGGTCCAGGTGCCGCGTTCGCGTACTTGTTGGCGTGCGAGGTAGGGCACGCCGTATGCGGGAAGTTTGACCTCGCCGGTGCTGGGCGTTCTGGTGATGACGCCTTCTGTCCAGGTCACGGTCCTGCCCGTGCCCGCGCAGCGCCGGTGCTGCACGGTGCCGTCGCCGTCGCAGTCGGGGCAGGAGCGGGATCCTGTGGCCTGGCAGGCGGTGCACTGGATCCGGCCGCGGCCGCGGCATGCGGCGCATGCGGCGTCGAGGGCGCCGCACTGCCCGCACGGGACGCGCTCGTCTGTGTCCTGCGCGGAGGGGCCGGCCGGTTTGGGGGTGGGGATGCCGGTGCCGTCGCAGCGGAGGCAGCTGTCGAGGCTGCGGCATGCGCCGCAGGGGCGGTACTGCTCGCAGGGGATGTCACCTGCGCCTTTGCAGCGTTGGCAGGCAACGTTCCCGTTGCCGCAGTCACAGGACCGGGCATCGACCGACCCCCGTTGTACCAGTCTCATGGTGGTCGGCTTGGACGGATCCCGGGGCGGCGGGACCCGGCGCCGGCCGATCGTCGTGTCGTACACCGGACGGTCCGAGAGGTCGAGAGGACCAGCGTGGAAGCGCTCCGTCTCCGTGCGGGATTCGACGCACCGTACGATCCTTCCCTCCAGGAGGGGATGCCACGTGATCGCCGCGGCACCCGGCGTGCCCGACAGGGATTCCCCTCGCTTCGCGATCTCGTCCTGCACGGCCTTGAGGACTTCCTCGTCGCTCAGCACCCGTCTCCCCCACGTCCTCATCCGGTCGGCTGACAGTCCACAGCCCGCATGCGCACAGGACAGTACCCAACCACCCACCGCGACCACGGCAGTTCACACGGAAGAGACACCAGGGAGGTGTTCACGGGTCTACTCGTCCCGCCGGGCAAACCCCACCGCACATCCGCTCCCACATCCGCACGGGTGCGCACCCGTCAGGCGTTACGGGCGCTGGCGACGACCGGGGCTTCGCCGTTCTGGGCCTGCTGCGCCCGTTCCGCCATCATTTTCCTGAAGGCCGCGTTGTGGAGGTCGTAGATGGTGAGGAAGTCGTCGCCGCCGCCGTCGAGCTGTGCGAATCCGTCTGCGGCGTCCTGGGTCGTGGTGCTCCGCTTCAGGTGCTGTGCGGACGGGTCTGAGGACGCGTCAGTGTGTGGACTCCGGATATGTGAGCGGTGGCCAGTGCAGGCCGGGAAGGGGAAGCGGATCGGCTTCAGGCACCCTGGTCACTCCCGGGGGTGAAATGGCGGGGCGTAATCCTGATTGGACGGGATCGGATCGGCTCACCGATGCGACCCTTTCGTTCGTCTCGCCTCGATCGGCCGGAGGGAGCTAAGACGGCCGCTTTCGCCCCCGATGGCCAATCAAGGGTCCCGGCAGCGACAACGCCCCGTTGGCCGTGAGGCAGACGGGGCGCGGCGGGGCGGTGTTCGGAGTTAGTCGGCAATCAGCTCGTCCAGCTCGTCCTTGGTCGCTGCGCCGTGTTCGATCATGGCCCCGCACAGCAGTCCGAACAGACGACGAGGGTCACCCTTGTAGCCGCGGCGGCGTGCCGTCGAGCCGATCGTGCTGAAGAGCACACTCCGTTCCTCGCTGCCCGGCCCGAAATTGCGCAGGAAGTCGGCCATGGCGTAGCTGAGGAACCCCTGTATGTCACGCCGGGCGATCTTCTTGCTGGCATCCATCGCCGCGGTGGCCAGGGCGAAGCCGAGGACGTGAGCCCGGTCGATGTTGCTGCTGCTCATTACTGCTGCCTCTCGTTGGGTGGGTAGTGGCCAGCTCAGGACGCCAGGCTGAGCCATGACCGCATATTGCAGTGAATGTTCGACCTGATGGGACCGATTAAGCCCCCCCGCAGTCTTATGGAATTGGGGGTAGCCAAGCGGAAGGCAGGTTGACCTCTGCAGGAGCAGGGGTGCCGACGGCAGACAGAAGCTGATGAGGAGCCGGACCGGACGCGTAGTCGAAGTTCACGGTGCTGCCGGAGAACATCGCGCCGCCGAAGTCCACCCTGCCGCCGGAGAACATCGCGTGGCCGAAGTCCACGGTGCCGCCGGAGAACGTCGCGCCGCGGAAGGCCACCCTGCTGCCGGAGAACGTCGCACCGCCGAAGTCCACGGTGCCGCCGGAGAACATCGCGCCGCGGACCCTGCCGCCGGTGTACGCCGTGGGACCGAAGTCCACCCTGCCGCCGGAGAACGTCACGTCGATGAAGTCCACCCTGCCGCCGGAGAACGTCACGTCGCAGAAGTTCACCCTGCCGCCGGAGAACGTCACGTGGAGGAAGTCCACCCTGCTGCCGGAGAACGTCGCGCCGCCGAAGTCCACGGTGCCGCCGGAGAACATCGCGCCGCCGAAGTACACACTGCCGCCGGAGAACGTCGCGCCGCCGAAGTCCACGGTGCCGCCGGAGAACATCGCGCCGCCGAAGTTCAAGTCCACGCCGCTGTCGATGACGACTCTGGTGAGATCAAGGTTGTAGCCCTGCCACGAGCGCTGAGTGCCTTTGGGGATGCAGTAGCGATCTCCGATGAGCCGCAAGATCGTGTGCCGAACCTCGCGCAGTGCGCGGTACCGGTCTCTTTTGTCCTGATGGGCATCGCGCCGTTCCTCGGAGGGCGAGGTCCCATCAGGCAAGGGGCCGGGCAGGTCGCCGGGATCGGGAGAGAAGGGCAGGCGGAGGTAGGCGCACAGGACGTCGATGCAGGTCTGGCGCAGGTTGTCGTCAGGGGCGTCGTCGGCAAGTCCGGCCAGGGCGTGGACGCCGCCGAGCCGGACGGCTGGGGAGTCCGAGCCGAGCTTGTCGACGGCCTGGGAGAAGCGTTCGGTATGGAGCCGGGTGGCCTCTCGGTGGGCGCCGGCTTCGTCGACGCGCTGGCGGCGGTACGCGACGACTAGGGCGACGAGCGCGCCAGCCCCGGCGACCACACCAAAGGAGAGCTTGACCAAGTCGAAGAGCGTCTTCGCGTCGAGCTTCGCGGTGGTGCCAATCTCCTTGAAGTCCAGCAGGACGACCAGTCCGTAGAAGACTCCGCCCGCGACCAAGACCGCAGCGACGAAGGTCAGAACCAGGGCGCGGCCGACCTTCCACAGCCGCAGCTCGCGTTCATTCAGTGATCGTGAACTTCGCCTGGACGTCATGACGATGAAGACAGGGCGCCAAGGTCAACGGTTGCAGTCGGCAGAGGACAACCACAGGCCTTGGCCAGTACGACCGGTTAAGCCCCCCAGGGTCCTATGGAGCTGGCAGTAGCCAAGCGGAAGGCAGGGTGACCTCCGCAGGAGGAGGTGTGCCGACGGCAGCAAGAAGCCCCGGAGGAGCCGGACTGGCCGTGTTGCGGAAGTCCACGCTGCCGCCGGAGAACTCCGCGCGGTCGAAGCTCACCTCTGGGTTAGCGCAGTGCGGCTTGAGCCCTCCTCGACTGGAGTGCCGCACCTCGCTGAGACCGTCCCCGCCGAAGAGACAGTCCCCGTCAACGCACCCATGGGGTCCGGATGCACCTCTCTCACCGCGTTCCCGAAGGAGCACGGCACGCCAGGAGCGCGGCGATGCCGCGTACCGACGTGATGGTCGCGCCGTCACGCTCCCGGGTCCTGACCTTGGCGTTGATGACCGTGCCGGCTTCGGGTCCGTCGGTGATGGTGTAGCTGGCGGTCAGATCGATCATGGCGGCGTCTGCTTCCTGGTGCGCATGGCACCGGTGGTCGGGTGGGAGGTGCGTTGGGCGTTGGCGGCGTCAGTACCGGTCGCATCCGGTCGCCTTCATCGCCTCTACGTAGTCGCGGCGGGCGCTCCGGGCGTCCACGAGGGTGCTGTCCGGAGCGCTGTTGCGGACCATGTACGCGCCGCTGAGGTAGTGCCTGACCCGCTGGGACGCCTCGGCCAGGGGCACCCCGACCGTGGAGGCGTAGCGGGGGGCGAGGACGGCCACCGCGTCGCCGAGGGTGCCGTCGAATCCCGGGATGTAGTGGCCGCTGGGGTCCCGGATGTAGGTGTTGTCGTCGGGGTCGGGCGAGATGAGGGGGTGGGGTTCGCGGAGGAGCACGTCCGTGGTGGCGACTACGTGCTCGTCGTCGCTCACCGTTCTGACGGGGTCGACCCGGTAGGTGGGGGTGCGGCCGGTCCTCGCGTATTCCTCCAGTAGCCCGTGGTCGGGGAGGATCCTGCTCTTGATGGAACATCAAGAGGGGGATAGATGATTCATTCGTGCGAGCAGGTCGCTGGTCTCGAAGGGCGGGACCAGCTCGAAGTGCAGAGATAGTCACTTCTCTCAGAGGCGGAGGCAGGCCGCGCCTGGCGGTCTATCAGCGTGGCCCGGCCGCCACCGCAGCTCGATCCTCGCGCCTCGCACGGGCCACCGCACCCTGAGTCCCAGCCGTGGAGCAGCGAGATCGGTGTGAGCCGCAGGCTAACGAGAGAGCTCAGAAGGCCGTCTCAGGCCGTGCCCTTCCGTTCCTCCTCCAGCTCCTTGAGGGCATCGTCCAAGGTGACGTCGCCCTTGCTCCGCTCCACAAATGCCAGGCCCGCCTTGTACACCTCGCGATGTTCCGCGACTACTCGCCGCAGGGGCATCGGCCGGCTCCGAATCTCCCGACCGTTAGTCAGCGTCACACGCAGCTGGAACGCCATCAGGGCGGTGTACCACCTCTGCGGGTATGGACCTCGGCTGATCAAGTCGGCCAGAACCCACCTGACCCCGCCATGAGCGGGTATCACTTTTTGATCTTCGCCCTCAAGGAAGGTGAAATCGAAGAACTGTGCGATCACCGGCATTTCCAGCAGTCGCCTGAACGCATACCTCATGGCGACGCCGACCGGCCAAAAGGACGGCATCCACCCGATCATTTGGACCTTCTCGACCTGTACATCCGCCGCAGATCGATTGATGGCGTGGACATGGAAGGACGTGCACCACCGGCTCTTGTCTTCCGCCAGGTATGCCTCGCGGATGTTGTGGGGACGCCGACGCACCCGAAGCTTCAGGCGGGGCGCATTCCTGCGATAAGTGGCCCAGGACGCGACCATGTTGGCCATGGTCCCAACAGCGCTACACACGGCGACAAGGAGGGCGACTGCTGCAAGCGACATGACAACAAGATGCCCAGCCCTCGACACCTACGACCCAAATTTGAGGAACATCAGCGGTAGGAAACGTTCGCCGGTAAATGCACCGGTTTCATGTCACCCAATAGGCCACAACCACTGGCCGCGCTCCACCTCGCGAACCGGCCTACCGCGGCTTGGTTCAGAGAAGTGACCAGGCCGAAGCTGATGGCTCCGGTCCACAGGGGGCGCGGCATCGCTTCCGCCAGGCCCCCCCTGGCGGCTGGGCCGGGAAGCGGGCCGGAAGCGCCGGAAGGGGGAACCGGCCCCTTGGGGGGCCTGGCGCGTCGGGCCGCTGCCCGTAGTACTGATCCTCACGCCGCACCCGGTTCCTCGCATCCGGGCCGGTGGGGGCTGGCTTCTCGCGTCCGGCGGCCTCCGACCGGGTGAGGGTGTCTCGCCCGGGCTTTCCGCCGGCAGACGTGATGGCCTACTTCCGTGCCCGCGCTGCCTCCAGGTCCGCCCGGCACGAGGGACAGAGCGGGTTCCCGCCGACTCCGTATCTTTGTGTGGGCTGACGGCACGAGGCGCAGGGACCGGTCTGAATGCTCATGGCCTCCAGGGTACGAACCCAGGGGCGGGAGGCAGGGATGCCGCCCCTGCGGTTCGTGTCCGCGTAGGTCCAGGTCGGCGTGGTGTCGGTCGTCCGGGGCGGTGCGGGCGGCCCGAGCCCGTGCGGTGGGCCGGGTCTGGGCTCGGGGTGGGGCGGATGGGTGTGCGGTGCAGGTGCTGCCGGGTCTCTTCGTGGGGTGGTCGGGGGTCACCGGCTCGGTGTCGGTCACCTGGTCGGCCTGCTGGTGCTATCCGGCTCTCGGGAAGGCGGAGGCTGCTCCGGCGGTGCCGGGGCCGTAGCGGGCACGAGCCCGGTCGAGGGCATTTTCGAGGCGTCGGAGTTTCTCGTCGCGGTCGTCGAGGGTGAGCTGGTGCACGGCGTGCTCGGCGGGGCAAAGGCGCTCTGCGCGCAGAGCCAGTGTGCGGACGCGGGCGCGCTGGAGGCCGAGGGCGGTGAGGAGTTCGCGGCCGGTGGTGGCGAGGGCGGGGGTGTGGGCAGTGGGTTCGGTAAGGGTGCGGCTGCGGGTGGTCTGGGTGCGGTCGGCGTAGGTGACGGTGAGTGTGAGGGCCTGGGTGATCTCGCCGGTGGTTCGCAGCCGGGCGCCGAGTTCTTCGGCGAGGCCGAGGACGGTGCGGTGGTGGGTGGTCGGGGTCGAGTTCGTCGTGGTCGAAGCGGTGGTGGGCGCTGCGGGTCTTGGGGGCGGCGGATGGGACGACGGGGCGTTCGTCGATACTGCGGGCGAGGTCGTGGGCTTGGCGGGCGGCGCCGGTGCCGAGGATTCGCTGGAGTGTGGCGGGCGGGGTGTCGGCGATGGCGCCGACGGTGGTGATGCCGTAGCGGGCGAGCGTGCGGGCGGTCCTGGGGCCGATGCCGGGCAGGGCCGCGGCCGGTTTCGGGCGCAGGAATGCGGCGATCTCGTACGGGTCGTCCCCGACCACCGTGGCGGCGCCGGGCGGGGTGGAGGCTGCGGCCATGGCCGAGATCCCGCGTGTGGGACCGGCGCCGGCCGAGCTCTGGACACCGTGGAGCGCCAGCAGTCGGAGGCGGAGCAGGTCGACGATGCCTTCGACGTCGCGGTTCCAGAATCTCAGGGCTCCGGTGAGGTCGGCGTAGGCGGACCAGTCGGCGGGCAGGGGCTCGATGCGGGGGCTGATGCCTTCAAGGACTGTGAGGAACTGTCCGTACAGGCTGTCGGTCCGCTCTGCGGGATGAAAGTGGATCCGCAGGATCGCGCGTGGCCGCGGCGGCGTGGTGTTCGTGGTCATCCGGCGCTCCCCGGGCTCTTGTGGCCGAGGCGGGTGAGGTCGGCCGAGCGGGTGCCGGCGGGCTGGAGATCGCTCCACGGGTGGAGTCGGGCGCCTGCGGTGCCGTCCGGGATTGTCCTGACGGTGTGGGGCTGGGCGGGTGTGGATGCCGGGGCCTGGTCCAGGAGGTCGAGGACGGCCTGGGGTCCGTGGGTGGCGCGGGCGGTGGCCAGTGCGTCGAGGTCCCACGCCATTTCGCCGACGACGGTGCGTCGTGGGCCCCGGGCTTCGACGGTTCCGCGGACGAGGAGCAGGCCGTGGTGGAAGATCGTGTGTGCGCATTCCTCGTGGGTGTTCTCGAAGAAGGCGAGGTCGACGAGGCCGGAGCCGTCTTCGAGGGTGACGAAGATGATCCGTTTTCCTGACGCGATGGGCGGGGTCTGGGTGGAGGCGCGGACGCCGGCCACGAGGACGCGTTGTCCGGGGTGCATCGTGCGCAGGTGTGCGGCGTCGGTGGCGCCGATCTCGCGCAGGAGCCAGTGGTGGTCCTCCATCAGGTGTCTGGAGACGTCGATCTTGAGGACGCCGAGCTCGGCGTCCAGTTGTTCGCGGGCGGTCGTCTCCCGTAGTCCGGACGGGCCTGCGGCGTGGAGTGGGGTGTCGAGCGGGAGCTGTCCGGTGGTGGGGCGGGTGCGGGCCTGGTGGTGGATCTCGGTCGCCTGGAGCAGGAGGTCGCGTCGCGTGGTGTTCCCCTTCAGCCGGTCGAGGGCGCCGATGCGGATGAGGCGTTCGAGGGTCGGCAGTTTGGGGTGGGCGCGGGCGTAGAGGTCCTGCAGTGAGGTGTAGGGGCGGCCGTGGGCGATCCGTGTGACCTCCTGGTCGGAGATGCCGTGCACCGAGGCGAGGGAGATCCGTACGCCCCCGCCGGATTCGGTCTGTTCGACCGTGTACTGGGGCTTGGAGAGGTTGATGTCGACGGGCAGGACAGGCACGTCGTGGCGTCGGGCGTCGGCGACGATCACCCGGGCCGGCCACATACCTGGGTCGTGCTCCAGCAGTCCGGCGTAGAGGGCGGCGGGGTGGTGTGCCTTGAGCCACGCGGACTGCAGTGCGGGAACGGCGAAGGCCACGGCGTGGGCGCGGCAGAATCCGTACGCTCCGAACGAGGCGACGGTGTCCCAGACGTCGTCGAGGACCTCAGGGCTGTAGCCGCGGGCCCCGGCCAGTCGCCGGAACCACGTCTCGACGTGTGCCAGGCGCTGTTCGTTGCTGAGTGCGCGGCGGGCTACCTCGGCCAGCGCGCGGTCGCAGCCGGTCATGACCGCGAGAATGTCGATAATTTGTTCGTGCCAGATGGTCACCCCGTACGTGTCGCGCAGGACCGGCTCCAGGTCGGGATGCGGGTAGACGGGTGCGGCGCCGTGGCGGGCGGCGATGAAGAGGGCGGGCATGCCGCCCTGGACCGGGCCCGGCCGGAACAGGCTGATGTCCGCGATCACGTCCTGCGGGCCGCGGGGCTGGAGCCTGCCGACAAGATCCTGCTGCCCAGGTGACTCCAGCTGGAACATGCCGACCGTGTCCGAGTTCTGGATCAGCGCGAAGGCGAACCGGTCGTCGAGGGGGACGTGGTCGGGATTGTCGAGGTCGATGGCCTTGCCGGTCGTGCGGCGGATCTCCGTGACGGCGTGGGCCATGGCGGACTGCATCCGCACGCCCAGGACGTCGAGCTTGAGGAGGCCCAGGTCCTCGACATCCTCCTTGTCGGCCTGGAGCATGGGGTACTCGCCGCCGGGTGTGGGCTGCACCGGCAGCCGGTCCAGGAGGCTCGCGTTGGAGAGGATCACCCCGCAGGGGTGCATGGCGATTCCGCGCGGCAGCGCGTCCAGGCCTTCGGCGAGCTCCCACAGCGGCCCGAACTTCTCCGCCTCAGCAGCGAGTTGCCGGAGCTCGGGGAGTTCGGTGAGGGCCGAGCGGATGTCGCAGGCGCGGATGTGCGGGAAGGATTTCGCGATCCGGTCCACGGTGGCCGGTTCCAGGCCGAGCGCGAGGCCGGTGTCCCTGAGGGCGTGGCGGGCGCGGTAGGTCTCGGGCATGCCGGTGACCGCGACCCGTTCCCGGCCGAAGCGGGTGATGATCCGGTCGTAGACCTCCAGGCGGCGCGCGGATTCGACGTCGATGTCGATGTCCGGCAGCGATGCCCGCCGCTCGGACAGGAACCGTTCGAAGAGCAGCCGGTGCTCCAGCGGGTTCGCCGTGGCGACGAACAGGCTGTGGTTGACCATGGATCCGGCGCCGGAGCCGCGCGCCGCGACCCGGATGCCCATGTCCCGCACGTCGGCGACGACCTGGGCGACTGCGAGGAAGTAGGGCTCGTAGTGCAGGCGGCCGATGATGCCGAGTTCGTAGTCGAGCTGGTCCATCGCGCGCTGGTCCCGGTCGAGGCCGCGGGCGGTCATGCCTGTCTCGCACCTCTGCCGCAGGAGCCGCATTCCTCCTTCCGGCCCCGGTCCGGCGCCGACCACGGAGGGCTCGGGGAAATGCGGTACTCCCAGCCCCAGGTCCTGTACGGGGTCGATCCTGCACGCGTCGGCGACGGCGACGGTGTCGGCGATCAGCTGCCCGGCCCGGCGCCATCCGGCCCCGGCGGCGGCCGCCACCCGCTCGGCGATCGCGGTCATCGCCGGCCCGTCCTTGAGCCAGCGCTCACCGCAGTCCAGGCGGCGCCGGTCGATGGGCCGCAGCAGGCGGGCCGAGTCCAGGACGTCCGCGATCCGGTGCTGGGCGGGGTCGGCATAGCGGACGGCGTTGGTCACGACCGCGGGGATGGCGAGGCGGTCGGCGAGCGCGAGGGTGTGCGCGGCCAGGCGTACGGAGCCCGGGCCGGTGCCGGACAGGCCCCAGCACACGATCTCCAGGCGCAGCCCGTCCCCGGCGGTCTGCCGCCACGGGGCGAGGAGCCGCTCGGCCACGTCCGGGCGGCCGGCGGCGAGAGCGCGCAGGGGCTCGGAGGCGGGGCCGAGCAGCACCGTCAGCCCCTCGTCCGCATATCGGGCGAGGGCTTCCCACGATGCCATCGGCGGTGTGCCCGTGGGGAAGGCGTCGGCGTGTGCGGTGGACACCATCCGGCACAGCCGCCCCCATCCGCCTGCGTTCCGGGCCAGGAACGTCGCGCGGAACGGCGCCTCGGCGACATGCTCGCCGCCGCGCACCGGGGTCCGGCGGCGCACCGTGGCGGGCGGGGCGTGGGCGGCGACACCCAGATCGACCCCGAACAGCGGCTTCACACCCGCGGCCGCGGCCGCCTTCGCGAAACGCACCGTGCCGGTGACCATGTCGCGGTCGGTCAGGGCAAGCGCCCCGATCCCGCGCTCGGCGGCCCGGGTGATCAGGTCGAGCGGGTGCGAGGCACCGTAGCGGGCCGAAAACCCACTACTGACATGCAAGTGAGGAACTCCTCCACGCATGACACCCTCCGCCTGAATACCCCCAAATCGATACCAAACACCCAACTACATTTCAACTGTATCGAACAGTAATTCGAACATGCGAGTTTTGGGCAACGTGTATCAGCCAGGACGTGGGTGTTGTGGTCGCCCTGCGCAGCCTTCGCCCGGCACATCGTGCCCCCGCAGCGCGGGGCGCCACAGCACCGCTTTCGAGCCGGGTCACCGCAAGGTGCAGCGTGACCGGACGGAGCTGTGGTCGGCGGCGTTCAGCAGCGAGGCGAAACCGGTCGGTGGGTCCGGCGGCTCGGCGCGTTGTCGTAGGCCTGCGCGATCATGCGGTCTCCGGGCGGAAGGTCACTGGGAGGGGTTTCGATGAATGGCTTGGTGAGGGACTTGGGCTGCCCGGACCGGTGCGTCGCGGCGGCGGAGGTACTGGTCAGCGGAGGGAAGGTGGCGGCGGAGGCCATCGTGCGTGAGCTGGCGGATGAGCTGTCGCCGGTGCAGTGGCTGGATGCCGTGCCCGTGCTCCAGCGCATCGGGGACGCGGCGTTCGACTGCCTGGTCCAGGGACTCCTCGACGCGTCCACGGCGGAGGCCAAGGACAGGGTCGGCCTCGCGTTCACATGGCTGGGCGCGAATTTTCTGGACCAGTACGTCACGGCGATGTCTCATACCTCGGCGTTCGTCCGCTGTCAGGCGGTGGTCGGGATACGGCTCTGTGATGGGGCCGGCGTGTCGACGGTCCCTGCTTTGGTGCCGTTACTCGGCGACCCCGACCCTGAGGTCGCCCAACAGGCGCAGGACACCTTGGTGATCCGTGGCAAGGAGATCGAAGCCAGCCTTGTTCCTCTCCTCCAGCAGATCCGGCGG
Organism: Streptomyces sp. NBC_01237; assembly: GCF_035917275.1. Taxonomy (NCBI): domain Bacteria; kingdom Bacillati; phylum Actinomycetota; class Actinomycetes; order Kitasatosporales; family Streptomycetaceae; genus Streptomyces; species Streptomyces sp. NBC_01237. The sequence continues at coordinate 7,978,621 of NZ_CP108508.1, forward strand.
GCGGGGCCCGGCCGACAGCGTGCCCGGGCGCTGACTGTCCTCGCGGCGCTCGGCGGTGAGACCGTGCTGCCCGCGCAAGACGTGGCGGCAGTCGAGCGCCTCATCCGCGTGAAGCTCCCGAATGACCGGCCGACGGTGTCGGGGGCCTGCTGGAATCACTGGATCGCGGTACCGAGCGGGGATCAGGCCGGGATCATCAGCATCCTGGGCCTCACGGACCCGAGACCGGTGACCTTCGCGCTCGGCAACGACATCGTGGACTCCGACGGACACGACGCCGAACCGGGGAGTCACGGGCGCTTCACCAGGGTCTTCGTCACCCCGGACCTCGAAGGCTGGACCTTCGTGCTCGGCGCGTGGTGCGACCCCTGCGACGCGGAACGGAGCGAGGACGTCCTGAGGCTCTGCACTCTCCTCAGCTCACGCTACGGACGCGCCGCGGCGTACTACTACGGCGCTCAAGGCGATGGCTCCGCGTGGCTCGTCACTGATCACGGCAAGGTGCTCCGACGCTACAGCGAGACCGGCGAAGGCGAGGACCATCTGCTCACCCTGGGCGATCCCCTTACGTTCGAACAGACACGCAGAGAGGAACTCGGCCTCCAGCCCGTATGGGACGCCGCGCTGGAATCCGAGGACGACGCCGACGAATGGCAATGGGCAGCGTTCGAACTCGCACCCCAGATCGCCCAGCATCTCGGGACCAGCCCTCTCCGCATCAACTCGGAGACCACCTCACGCGGTGTCGGCGTCATCGCCCTGACCCCGTACGGAGTTGCCCACGGCGTGCCAACAGGCACGTACTGCATCTAAAGACTCTGCAGGCCGTGGACGACGTCGTCCCCTCTCGCGCCCGGCGTCCCCGTGGCGCAAGACTGAGCCCGCAGCTGGCCAGACGGGCCATCTAACACACTCAGTCACAGTGGGGGTTGTGACTGAGCGCAATAGTTGGCCCACGCGAAAGCGGTAAGGGCACACTGAGCTGGTGGGTTCATGGGTCATAAGACGCCGTGGCGTGCAGCGCTCTGACTGCCGAGGTGGCTTCGCGACGTACGGATCGCTCATGATCGAACCTCAGAGAATTCGACGGTGTGGGTGGTGTGGTGTGGGGGACTGGCGGACCGATCCGACATTCGCGATGTGCCGGGCTCTGGTGGACGGGGCGGATCTGCCCTCGTTCGTAGGAGGTCCGTTCGACATCCGGGCTGTGGTGGCGGCCCATTCGGCCCGAGAAGATCGACGGAGCCGTCCTCGACGACGTTCCTTGGGAGAACTTTCCTCACAGCGAAGGATGCGGGTACTGCTTGCATCCTGACCTCGCTGTCGGCGGCCAATGCGACGATCCCGGGACGACCACGCGAGGAGAGACATGGGTACGTGGGACATCGGCCCCTTCGACAACGACACCGCCGCCGACTTCGCCGGTGACCTGGACGAGGCAGCACTGGAAGAACATGAAGCCATGGTCCGGAGCGTGCTCAAGCGTTCCGCCGGGTCTGCAGACTTCCTGGGTATCTGCGACGGCGAGCGTGCCGTGGCCGCGGCGGCCCTGGTCGTCGCCCAGCATCCTGAGGGCGATCCGGCGTGTTCGAACTATGGCCCATCAGAGCCGCTACCAGAATTGCCTGCAGACCTTCGAATGCTCGCCGTCGACGCCCTGGACCAAGTGATCTCCAACCGGTCTGAACTCGCCGAGCTGTGGGCCAAAGCTGCGAACTGGTCAAAGTGGCGCCAGGACATCACCCGCCTCCGCGACATCCTTGGCCCTCCGATCCCGCCACAAGAGGAAGCCCTCTTCGAGATCTAATCGGTTACCCAACGTCACAGACCACAGAACTTGAGCCAGACCCACTTGTCGGCAGCTTCCACCAGGCCCACAGGCACCTGGTGAGAAAAAGGGCTCACCGCGGCAGCCGCTCGCGTCAGGAGGCGGCAGGCACTATTTCCAAGGTGGCCTGGGAACGAGGAGTTTTTTCCCCGGCCTTTCCCGGTTCAACGGTCCGGGGGTCTACCGCTTCGAGTGGCGAGCCCACCTTGTAGGGGCACTCGGGGTCGTCGGGTTGGTTGGGACGGTCGTGCGGCAAGAGGTAGAACGTACGGCGTGCGAAGAGGCCGCTGTCAGGCCGCCGCGGCGCGGTCGGAGCGAGGTTGGTGTAGCCGACGAGGCGGCCATCGCGTTCGTAGCGCGGTTTGCCCTTACGCGTGCTGACCTTGTCGAGGGCCTGCCGGACGTAGTCGAGATCTTCCGTGCTCTCCAGCCACACGACTTCGGCTTCCTGGGCGAGATCGCCTTCTTGGGGCATCGCGCTCATTGGGCCTCCTGGTTGTCTACGGCCGGGTGCCGGTCGGCAGGTGTGGCGGTCATGCGACTTCGGCCTCTGGCGGACCGTGTGCAGTCCTTCAGGGGAGCATCGCGTCCATCGTACGGTCGGTCTGCTGGGGATCCCAGGGCGCAGTGGCTGGTCACGAGGTTCTTTCCCCGTCGGGGTCGCTGTCATCCGGGAGGAGTCCCAGGCCGGGGTAGAGCTTGGTGGCGTTGTTCTTGATCATCTCGGCGGGTGAGGACAGTCCGAGTTCCTGTCTGATGCGGCTGGCGAAGGCCCGGCTCGTCGAGGGCCTGATCCCTTCGTCGGCACACCAGCGCCCGTAGGTCTCGTAGAGGAGTTTCTGTTCGACGCGCAGTTCGGGGTTGGGCCGACCGTCGTTGCCCTTGGTGCAGCATTCGGTGATGAAGCGGCCGATGTGGTCTTCGGTTGTCTCGTAGGCAGCGGTGGCCACGCGGACGGAGGCCGGTCCGGTGAGCGGGTCGCGTGTGGTGAGGTACCGGCGGGCGCCGTCGATCAGCCAGTGCAGGATGCCTGGTCCTTCGTCGCGGACGAGTTCGGCGGCGAGGTTGTCGATCTTCCGCTCGTCGGGGACGCGTCGCTCGAAGGGGATGATGCGCATGCGCCGCCAGAAGGCGTGGCCGCCGGTGCCGACTTCGGGGCGGTGGTTGCCCAGCAGCCACAGCTTGTGTGTCGGGGTGAAGGTGAAGAAGTTCTGGCGCATGCGGCGCGCCGTGATGGTGTCGCCGCCGGTGAGGAGCTTGACGCGGGCCTCGTTGAACTTGTCGTTGGGTTTCAGTTCGCTGCAGACGACGATACGGCGGCCGTGGAGTTCGGTGAGCTCGGTGCTGTGCTCGGCGAACTTTCCCTTTTCCATGAGGAATCCGGGCGGGGCGGCGTTGGCGTAGTCACCGAGGATCTGTGTCATCACCTCGAGCAGCACGGACTTGCCGTTCGCTCCCGAGCCGTACAGGAAGGGGAGGACCTGTGCGCCGACGTCACCGGTGATGGAGTAGCCGAGCAGCAGGTGCAGGAAACGGGTGGTTTCCATGCCTTTGGCGTCGTCGCCGAAGGTGTCGCGCAGGAAGCTTTCCCATCGAGGGATCGGCATTTTTTGGGGTGCCACCATGGTGGCGCGCGAGTGCATGTCGGTGAGCGGGTTCGGCTTGCGCAGTTCTCCGGTCTGCAGGTCGACGACTCCGCATGGGGTGCACAGGGCGTAGATGTCGCCGTCCAGGACGTCGGGGTCCAGGCGAAGGCTCGGTGCCGCTTGTGCCTGGTACAGCAGAGCCTTCACGCCCGAGGTCGATTCTGAGCGCCTGCGGTGGCTGGCGAGTTCGCGGTTGCTGAAGCGTCCTCTGGGGTCGGTTTCGGCGAACTGCTCGGCCATCTCGCCGGCTGCCCAGACAGCTGCTTCGTCACCGCCGGTCAGTTTCCAGCGGTACTGGTCCCATGAGTGCCAGCCCATGCCGACGACGTAGCGGAACTGGTCGGCGTAGAAGCGGGCGAACAGTTTGGCGTTGCCGCGGTCGGTCAGTGAGTCGGGCAGCACGACAGGAGCACTGGTGGGGGGTGAGTTGCGGGCGTCGGATTGCTGGGCCGGGAGGCTGGGCGTCTCGGGGAGCGCGAGGTCGAGGCTTTGCTGGCGGATCTGCTCGGCAGCGCCTTCTGCATCGAAGCGGATGGGCTCGGCGCTCATGAGCGTCCTCGGGGGTGGAGCGGGTGCTGAGCACCTGCGGACAGAGCGGACTCGATGATCGTGAAGTTGCCGCGATCCTGGTGGGGGCGCACCGACTCTGAGGTCTCCAGCATGTGGTCCCTCGCCTCGGGCTCGGTGAGGCGGCCTTCTTGGACGAGACATCCAGCGGTGGGGACGGCTCGGTTGAGCTTCTCTGTGATTCCTGCGCCTTGCGGTGTTGTCGCGCGGCTGTCGCCCTCAGCCTGGAGTGGGTCAAGGATTCGGTCGGCTACCGTCACAGAACGCCAGATCGCTGGGACGGACCACACCGGTCGCCCTGCTCGGAGGGTTCGCCGGGCGATCGCATGACACTCAAGGGGTGCGTCCGGGACCGTCAACGATGTCGCGGGCTTGCGGGGCAACGGCTGTGTCCTTGTCGAAGTCCGTATCGTTTTTGACGTTCTTGTCCCAGAGACGGGAAGTCCTGATCAGCGGCAGTCTTCGCTGGGACTTACGGGACTGAAGGGACCAAGATTTCTGCATTACGGGACAGAGCGTAGCTCACCGTATGTCGCCCCCACACAGGTTCTTCCGCGTGTCGCAGAAGTTGAGTCCCGTCAGACCCGTTGGGTCAGCCGTTCACGAAGGGCGAGGGCTTTCGTTCAGTCCCGTCCGGGCACCGGCCGCTTGAGTCCCGCACCACATATTCGCAGGTCAGCCCTACCCTCATCGCCCTCCACGGGACTGACGGGACCAACCTTGGCAGTTATAGGCTCCTCAAGACTACTCAGTACATGTACACCCGCGCGTATACGAAGACACCACACACAGGTGATAACTGCGGAGCTGAGTCCCGTCAGTCCCGCACGGTTGCAGCAAGTAGCTTCTGACCTGGCCTTTTCCTCCGAGCCCCGGTACGGGACTCAGCCCCTGCGGGACTGAAGAACACTCCCGTCACCGGAAGGCTGAGCTATGTACAAACCTCAGTCCCGTCAGTCCCGTGATCGGCTTCTGACAGGTCGTCGTCGCAGAGCCTCTCCAGCGGCGACGAATGCTCCGGTGCAGGTCAGCCGCAGCGCTGGCAAGCCAGCGCTGCGGCCGGGGCAGGTTTCAAGAGTGCTGGCGGGAGCCTTGTCACGGCTCATGGACGTCCGCTGCCGTGAGGGAGTAGTGCTCATCAGGTCTTCGTGGCGGGCGCGTTTCCCTCACGCCGATCCTGCGGGACCCGTCGTGTCGTTACGGTTGGCTGATGAACAGTGATGGCGTAGTCGTGGACGAGGCGATCCATGCGGCGTGGGACTCCTACCGGATCCTGGAGAAGCGGACTTCCGCCGAGGAGCGCCAAGAGGCGCGGGAGCGGGTCGAGGCTGCGACGGACACTTATGGGCGTGAGGAGGTGTCCCGCGGCACGGTCTTTCTGGTAGGTGTGCTGACCGGATACCTGATCGCCGAACAAGCCGGCGGCGAGGATCGTCTTGACCCGCTCAGCGATCTGATCCCCGCGGTGATCCGCAGACTGCCCACTTTCGAGATGGCCGACCCGGCTCAGGTGCCGATGGTCACCGGGGTTCTCATGGCCGCTGCGATGGGCATGGACACCGTGGCCTGGCGCGATCGGTTCGGGCAGATCCCGCCGGAGGAGGCTCTGGTGCACAGCTTCGTGTTGTGGCTGCTCGCCGACCTCTTCGATTCCCTCACCGGACGGCCCGGAGTCATCGACCGGATGATGAGGGAGACCTTCGACTCCCTGGCCACCGAACGTAGCTGACGTTTGCCCGGTCTCCGGACACGTTGACCTCCACAGCGATCCTGCAGCGGTTGCCCCTGTTGGCGGAGCTGGACCGGCTGCAGATGGATGGGGCCGGCCTGGTGTGGTCGAAGCACGATAGTTGTCACCATCGGCATCCGCTGGCCTGCGGCTTCAGTAGGACAAAGCGTGGTGGTTGTCACCGGTGCAGCGTGCTACCTGTCATCAGCGGCAAGCGAAGCATGGGCGATGTCACCGCCTTCGGTTTCTGGTGGATGCCAGGCGGCGGCCCCGGCGGTCACGGGCCATATTCCACGCGCCCTACACCATCCCCGCGTCCTACGATCACATGTACGACTGCTGGAGGGGCGGGAATGCTTGAGGACATCGAGGACGGGGCAGCGGCAGCGATCCGGCTCGCGGGCGGTGCGCCGCTTTCAAGCACGTTTGATGTCGCCGACCCGGGTGGCTGGCTCGCGCTGGACGCTGGAGCGCGTGACGTGGCCTGGTACCGTCCGCAGTTCCTGCCAGGGTGGGAGCACCCCGGCCCCCTGACTGAGCTCGGCGAGTCTCTGCTCGCAGTCGCCCTCTGCCACCGTGACGGGCGGATCCGTCAGGAGGCGCTGCGTCAGTCGGTCCGATACCCCGGTCTGCTGCCGTTGGTCGTTGTCCGCTGCGCCGATTGGGTCGGCCCCGTGCGCGAGCACGCACGGCAGTTGCTGCGCAAGGCCCTGAACGTGGACTCTGCCCTCGACCTCGCGTCGCTCATCCTCCGCATCGGCCGCCGCGACAGAGGTGCCTTCGGCGTCGACGTGCTCGGCCACATCCTGTGTCAGGCATCCCACGAGCAGCTCGCTGTTCTTTTCGCTGCCCCCGACCGCTTCGTCCGGCGGTTCGCCTACCGGCTGGCCATCGAGGGCCGGCTCCTCCGTCCCCCCGAGCTGGCCAGCGCGGCCACCCGGGACCAGGACACCGTGGTCCAGGACCTGTGTGCCACTGCGGCTCTCACGGCTCTCGGCGACGAGGATGCCTACGAGGATGTGCTGCCTCCACTGCTGTCCGCACGCAACCCACGTGTCCGTTCGGCCGGCGTCACCGCGCTGAGACAAGCGGGGCGGTCCGAGCAGGCGGAGCCGTTTCTCAGTGACCGTTCCTCACTCGTGCGTGCTTGTGCCCGGTATGTCGTACGACAGCAGGGTGGTGACCCGGCGGCCTGGTACCGGGAGCGGTGCACGGCAGCGGACGACCCCGAGTTGCCACCCGGTGCAGTCATCGGGCTGGCCGAGTGCGGGAACCACGCGGACGCCGGGCTGTTGCAGCTACTGCTCGTGCACCCGGCGGCCGGGGTGCGGGCGCGAGCAGTGGCAGGGTTGCGGGCGCTGGACTGCGTGGATGCGAAGCAGCTGCGGCCGCTCCTCGACGACCCTGCCGCCGCGGTGGTCCGCGAGACCGCCGCAGCCCTGCTGCCCTTGGCCAAGGAACTGCCCGCCGAATGGCTACTGGAGCGCGCCAGTACAGATCGGCTGCGGCACGTCCGCGTCGGCGCGTTCCGTCTGCTCGACGCCCGCGGCGGCACCGTGGCACTACAGGCAGCAGTCGGTCTGCTCGAAGATTCGGATATGAAGCTGCGCACCCGGGCCGCGCAATCAGTACAGCACTGGCATCCGTCGCCGGACGAGCGACGCGGGGATACGGAGGTGGGCGAACTGCTCGACCGGAGCCGACACCTCTTCAGCGACCACACGCTGCGCCGACGCAAGTGGGAAGCCGGGGTGGACAACTGAGACCGCAATGCGGTCCAGAACCCCGCTCGACATTCGCCGCCCGGCGGCCCTGGTGACAGCACGCCCGCCCATGGGACAACTACCGTGCTTTGGCTCAGCTGCAGCACCTCAGCCTCCCACAGAGCGCAGCTGCTGGTAGCCGATCCGGCGTTGGATGCAGCAGCTGTGCATGGATCTCGCGTGGAACATCGCAGACCTGCGATGTTATGCAGCCGCGTGGGCGGGCCAACGGCCCTGCTGACACTGCGGAGCAGCAGGCGCCGGCTGGAGGCAGCACGGCCCGAGCAGCGTGCAGCAGCTGGCCGAGCTGCACCGGCCGGAGCCAGCCTGCTACCCGTGCAGCACCCGTGGGCCGCCTGGCCCATGCAAATGCTGCGCTGCACTCGCAATGCAGCCCTGCTGCACTCCGAGGACCACCACCAGGACCAGCACAGCACCCCGGCGAGCAGCACGACCAGGAGCAGCAGCACTCCGCTGCTGTCCTTAGACAGATGATCTTGACCGATTGCCAGGTGATCTTGACCGACGAGGTCGAACGTCTGTCGGTACGGTCGGCCCATGAAGCACGTGCCAGAGAGCGTGGATCACGAGATCCTGAACGGCCGGATCATCCATGCGATCAAGGCGTACCGGGACGTGTCAGGCTGCACGATCCACGAAGCGATGGACTTCGTCGAAGAACGTCGAGCGGAGCTTCACCGCGACCGGCCGAGCACCTGACCCGGTCAAACCCTCTTGGTAATCGGTCAAGATCATCTGTCAGAGGACAGCTGCCGCAGGCCTGCGGCTCACACCTCACACCTTCACGCGCACCGCGTCTACCTGGGGAAACGGGCTGTGTGCCTCATAGGAGCAGCCGGGATGGGAGGTCTACAGGACGGTGCCGTGCAGGGCGCGGCGGTCGCCGGACATCGCGTAGCGGCGGGCGGCGAGGCCGTGTTCGAGGGGTTCGCCGATCTGGTCGCACAGCAGCGCCAGGACGTCGGCTGCGTCGGTGTCGGAGAGGTAGGCCGGGGCGACTTCGAGCATCAACTCCCCGATCGCATGGCTGCTGGCGGCAAGGTCGTCGACGACGCGGCGCAGCGCGGCGACGGTCGGGTCCGCCGGCGGATCGGCGGGTGGCACCGGCGGTGCGGTGCGGATGTCGCGGACGGCCTGGCGAACCACGGCACGCACCGTGGCCTCATTGAGGGCCTGGAGGCCGCTGTGGGCGAGCGTGCCGAGTCGGCGGGTGATCAGCTCCGCGACGTCGCCGCTGCGACTGGAGACGTCGATCAGGGCGCGCCGGGAGAGGCCGTAGTCGAGCGCGGCCGCGGCGGCCGGGTCGGTGTCTCGCATGCGAGACAGATCGGGGCTGGCGGCAACGGCGGCGTGGATCGAGGCGAGGGAGCGGGCGACGTCGAGCAGCCGGTACGCCTGGGCGCGGCTGATGCCGAACTCCGCGTCGCAGTACGACTCCCAGCGGCTGTGCCCGAGGGGGAGCCCCACCCGGGCGGCGTGCGCGTCGCGGACCCGGGCGGCGAGCACCGCCACGGAGCGCCGGACGTCGTCCATCGCGTCGCGCAGCCCGGCTGTGACCTCGCGGGCCTGCTCCGCGCTGAGCGGCGTCCGCGCCGGTTCGACGACGTCGTCCTGGTCCTCGTTGTGCTCGCCCACTACTCCATCGTCCTCCGGAACGGAGGGCGCCACCAGGGCGTGCGGCAGCGAACCGATGAGCCGGTTTCAGGGCTCTGCTGATCAGCAGTTCACCGGATCGAGGGGTGGGGCGTACTGGATGCTGACGGATGCGAGGGTGACAACGCATCGCCGGGCTGAATCTCACAGGCTCATTGCCTTACAGGTCAGCGCGTTCACCTGGGGGAAAGAGGTGTGAGCCTCATACCTGGCAGGTGGCTGAGAGGCGTCAGTACCGCCCTACGATTGTCCTCTGACACCGAACCTGGATCGTTTGCCAGGGAAGTTGGACGACCACTACGTTTGAGCCAGGACACGCTAGTTGGAACTTGGTCACGCATGTTGGAACTGGGGGACGTCAGCCCCGGATTCGGTGCATCTCCCGTTCCGCGAAAGCGCGGAAGCTGCGCGGCGGACGGCCAGTGAGGCGCTGGACAGTGTCGGTGGTGCGGTCCTCGGCGCCTTCGGCGATGGCGTGGTCCATACCGGCGAGCATCGCGGCGAACTCGGCGGGCACGTCGGCCATCAGGCGGTCGCGCATTTGCTCGTAGGTAAGCCGACGGTGGGTGATGGTCCGGCCGGTGACGTGGGCGAGGACGGTGGCGATGTCGTCGTAGCTCAGCGCTTGGGGCCCGGTGATGATCAGGTCGGTCTTCGGGGCCTGCGCCTCGGTCAGCGCGTGCACGGCGACGGCGGCGATGTCGTCGGCGTCGACGAACCCGACGCGGCCCCCGCCGGTTGCCGTTCGGATGGTCCCGTCCGCTCGAATGGTCCGGGCGTGCGCATGGTCGCCGCTGAAGTTCTGCATGAACCACGAGGGTCGCAGGACCGCCCACTGGGAGAACAGGCCGGGCAGGGCCTGGTGAACCTGTCCCACGGCGGGGCCGCCGGCGGGGATCGCCGACGAGCTGAGCAGGACAGCGCGGTGGACTCCTGCGGTGCGGGCCTGCTGGAGGAAGGGCAGCATGACGGCTGCCGGGTCCGGAGAGCCGAGCGGCGGGATGAGATAGACCCGGTCCGCGCCTTCGAGTGCGCCTTCGAAAGATGCGGGGTCGTCCCAGTCGAATCGTACGGGACAGGCCCCGTCGACGGGGGTGACGCGTCGGCTGGCAGCCTTGACGCGCTGGCCTGCGGCGGCCAGTTGGGCGGCGACGCGGCTGCCGGTGGTGCCGGTGGCCCCGATGACCAGGGCGAACTCCTGGGATGCGTTCATGAGTTGCTTCCGGCGAAGTGGGTGGCGGGGTCCTGGACGGCGAGCGGGTTCCAGTAGTCGCGGTAGTGGGCGATGAGGCCGTTCTTGACGGTGACCACGGCGATGTAGGACATGTCGAAGGGGCTGTCAGTGGCCACCAGACGGCCCACACCGCGCATCTCGACCACGATGGTCTCGGGGGTGATGGTCTGATGGATCTCCACATAGGGGAAGTCGTGAAGGTCTATGTGGTCGGGGTAGTCGCGCATGTACTTGGCGACGGCCGCCTTGCCCTCCAGCCGCTTTGGCCAGCCTTCCGGCGCGAAGGGGAACTCGAAGATCCCGTTCTCGTCCCACAGGCCGACCCAGGCGGAGATGTCCTTGTCTAGCAATGCTTGCAGGCCGTGGCGGTACACGTCCGCCGATGCGATGTTCGTGCTCATGGGGTGCTCCGTCCCGTACGATACGGACTCTGAGTCCGTTTCACGCAGCTGACGATACGGACCCCGGGTCCGTTTTGCAATCGGAGGATCGAGGGAACCGCATGCCCGAACGCAAGCCACGCGCGGACGCCACTCGCAATCGGGAGGCCGTCCTTGCGGCTGCCGACACGCTCTTCGCCCGTTGCGAGAGCCCTGAGGCGGTCACCATGGCTGACATCGCGACAGCAGCCGGCGTCGGCAAGGCAACGCTCTTCCGCGGCTTCGGTGACCGCACCGGCCTGATCCACGCGCTCTACGCGTTGCGGCTCGCACCGATCAGGCTCGCCGCCGAAGAGGGGCCACCACCTCTGGGGCCCGTCACCTCGCCACTGGAGCGCGTACCCGCCCTCGTCGACGCCGTGCTGTGCTTCAAGATCGACAACCGCCACCTTGCCCTGGCACTGGAGGGAACCGGCGGCGACAGCCCTTACGCGGCAGAACACTACGAGTGGTGGCACAGCACACTCCAGGCCGCCCTGGAGCAGATTCCCGGGCTTGCCGACAGCGGTTTCACTGCGCATGCTCTGCTTGCTGCCACCCGCGCCGACCTCGTCGAACACCTCGTCGGCCAACAGCGGATGACCCGTGAGCAGATGCGGGCTCACCTGACGGCCTTCACCGCCAGAGTCCTGGAAGCCCGTGTGCCACTGGATTGAACACCCTGGACCGACGTCGAATGCCACCAGCGAAGCCGTTCACGCCATAGCGGGCTCCGGCTCATAGATGGAACTTGGTCTCGATTATTGGAGCTACTGTTCCGGCCGTGAGGTGTCGATCTTGTGCGCCAGTTCTTCGCTGAACTCGATAAGGAGCATCCGTAGCGCCGTGTAGTGCGAGGTGCTCGCGGTGCCGATCACCCCGGCCCCGCTGCCCGTCCGGACGAGCTCTCCCTACAGGCCCTCCAGCTCCTGGGCGAGGGCCGCGTAACGGGCCCCGACCTCAGCCGCTTCCTCCCCGCCTTCCTGGAGCGTTTCCAGGTCGGCGGCGCATACGGCCAGGCCCTCCTTCAGCACCTGGAGCACCTCCGGGCCCTCCCCGGAGCGTTGCCGCTTCCTGATCTGCTCGGCGTACCACCTGGTCACGGCCAGCACAGCCTCTTCGGCGGCCTGCGGACTCCACTGCTCTGACAAGGGACTTCCTTCGTATCGGGCGCTGGCGGAGAGGCCATTGTCCCCGGCCGGGAAGCTGCCTTCAGGGCGCGCGGGGTCGCGCAAGCCGTCACGGCCTACCGTCCGGACGCCTAGGCTGGTACCGCCAATGATCATCCTTGGGGGGACCATGGACCGGGCCTTGACCCTGGATGTTGAACACGTCTATGCGGCTTGGGCCAGGGTATTTGCTGCTGGTTGGAGGTCGTTTTCGTAGGCGATCGGAGATCGCTGGCCGAGGCGGGAGTGCCGGCGGCGGGTGTTGTAGCGGGTCAGCCAGCGGAAGGCGTCGAGTCCGGCCTCGCGTTCGCTCGACCAGGCTTTGCGGCCTTTGAGTGTCTCTCTTGAAGGCGGCGTTGAAGCTTTCCGCGGCGGCGTTGTCCGCGCTGGAGCCGATCGCGCCCATGCTCTGCCGGACCCCGGCTGACCTGCAGAGTTCCGCGAAGGCCCTGCTCGAATATTGAGATCCGTGGTCCGTGTGCATGATCGCTCCGGTCAAGTTCCCGCGGGTCCGCTCGGCCGCCGTCAGGGCGTCGATGACGAGCTCGGTGCGCATGTGGTCGGCGATGGCCCAGCCGGCCAGCCGGCGTGAGGCGAGGTCGATGACGGTTGCGAGGTAGAGCGGCTTCGCGCCGCTGACCGGCAGGTATGTGATGTCGCCGACGTACTTCATGTTGACCTCGGCCGCGGTGAAGTCACGTCCGATCAGGTCCGGTGCCTTCGCCGCGGCCTGGTCCGTGACAGTGGTGCGGTGCCGGCGGCGCAGACGGACTCCCTCGATTCCGATGGTCCGCATGATCCTGGCGACGCGCTTGTGGTTGACTGCCGGGCCGCCCTCGTCGCGGAGTTCCGCGGTAATTCTGGGGGCTCCGTAGGTGCCGTCGGAGTCCTGGTGGACCTTGCGTATCCGGGCCGCGATCCCGGCTTCGACACTCTGGCGGGCCGCTCTCGCGGATGCGGTGCGGCACCAGTAGTAGAAGCTCGAGCGGGCCAGGCCGAGGATGTCGCAGAGCCGCTTCACGCCGTGCCGGCGCTGGTGATCCTGGACGAACTGGTAGCGGTTCACCAGCGCGTCTCCGTCGCGAAATACCGGGCCGCCTTGCGGAGTATGTCCCGCTCTTCCTCCAGCTCACGGATCCTCTTGCGGGCGGCGGCCAGCTCCGCTTGGACGGCGTCACCGCCGGCCTGCGAGGCGGCCGCCGGTGCGGAGTGGGCGCCAGGTCGGCGGCCGTCGGCGGCCCGGATCCAGTTCCTCAGCGTCTCGGTGTTCACCCCGAGATCACCGGCGACCGACTTGATCGTCGCTCCCGGCCTCGACCGGTACAACGCGACCGCGTCCGCCTTGAACTCGGCCGGGTAATGCGCGATCCGCGCCGTCCGGGCCTGGCTCGACCCCTGGACCACCCTCCAACGCTGCTGGCGAGCCTGGACCAACGAGCCGCCACCACCCGAACTCCAAGCACTGATCAACGCTGTCGGCGCAGGCCACCCGCTTGATCTCTACTGCCCGGTTTAACAAACCACCGCTAGGGCCTCATGGTTTGGCTGTGGACAGAGGAGCGCGTGCACGCAGGCGACGGCAGGCAGGGGCTCGCCTGATGTTCGCGAGCTCAGCCACGAGCCTCTCGCATTTTCCGCATATTTGCCTTTCGTGCACCCTTGGGCGCGATCGGAAATTGCGTTCCTGTAACGGCCGTTGACCTGGCGTAATCGTGACTGTTCTATGTGCCAGGTCGATTGATCTTTTGGAGTAACCATGGGGATTCTGTGAGAAAGTTGCTAAACGGTCAAAAAAGTCATCGTGGGGGAAAGCGTCGAATCCTCACCTCGCTGGCAGTCTTGGCCGTCCTCGCGGGCACCCCGGTGCTCATAACGGTGCCTTCCGCGCAGGCATCCGTAACTGAAACTGCCTCAGCGGCCGATCCTCCCCAGAACGCCCTGGCGCAGGCCTCTGATTCAGGACAGCAGGTCGAGGTCGTAGAGGAGCGAACCGAGTACGAGACGACCTTTGCCAACCCGGACGGAGCGACGTTCACGCTGGAGAAGTCGATCACTCCGGTCCGCGTGGAGAAGCCCGGCGGTGGATGGCAGGAGCCGGACGCGACGTTGGTGAAGCGGGCAGACGGTTCGATCGGACCAAAGGCTGCGACCGTTGACCTCACCTTCTCCCCTGGAGGCAAGGGAAACGGTCTTGTCACCATCGGTGAGGACAGGCAGACGATCTCCCTGGGATGGCCCGGAGCACTGCCCGCTCCGATGCTCGACGGTGAACGCGCGGTCTACGAGAACGTGCTGCCCGATGTGAATCTGATCATGACGGCCACGGTGGAGGGCTTCCGGCAGGTGCTGGAGGTTGAGACACCTGAAGCGGCGGCCAATCCGGAGCTGAAGTCCATCGAATACTCCATGGAAGCCGAGGGCCTGACGGTCCGTACCGGTGCTGTGGGCACTATGGAGGCCCTGGACGGTAACGGTCGGGTGGTCTTCCGGTCTCCTACGGCCCAGATGTGGAACTCCGCCGGTAACAGGGCAGACGAGGGCGTCAGCACTCAGTCCCTGGCCGTCCGCCCGCTTTCTGCGTCGACTACCCCCGCAGCCTCTCAGTCTGCTGAATCCGCCCCGGTCGCTCCCGCAGGGGAGGGCGACCCGCTGGCGGGCCCTGGCGACGGCGACGAGGCAGCAGTGATGGACGTCGTTGTCTCCCACAATTCTCTGACCGTTACCCCCGACGCCGGCCTGATCGAGCAGACCGCTCCGGCCGACTTCCCTGTCTACATCGACCCTGCGGTCAATGCGAACAAGTCCGAAAGGACCGTGCTGTCCTCCGACGGCGATGTGTTCTACAACTTCTCCGGTGGCGACAACGGGATGAGCGTGGGCCGTTGCGGCTCCGCCGTGATCGGCGGGACACGGTACTACTGCACGAGCGGCACGCCCTACACCAACCGGATGTACTACGAGTTCACCGCCGGCAACCTCAAGGGCAAGCACGTCCTGGACGCCGAATTCACGGTGACGGAGACGTGGTCCTTCTCCTGTGACGCCCGTTGGGTGGACCTGGAGCGTACCGACGGCATCTCCGCGTCCACGAAGTGGCCGGGGCCGGGCGGTCCGAAGTCGGACAACTCCTGGGACCAGATGGGCGACCGTAATGTTTCCCATGGCCGCGGTAGCGCCTGCAGCCCCTCTCAGCCTCGTGCACCCGTCACGTTCAGTGACTATGCCCCTGAGCCGGACGAGAACCTCACTCCGACGGTGAGGGACTTTGCTGCGGGCAAGTTCTCGACGCTCACTCTGATGCTGAAAGCCAAGGACGAGTCCGACGCCGTGGCGTGGAAGCGGTTCGACGACGACGCGGTGCTGAGGGTCATCTACGTAGGCAAGCCCGCCGTTCCCACCGAGTACGGTTTGGAGACCGGAACGGGGCAGGTCTGTAGCAAGGATTCCGCCAAGCCGACCGTCTGGTCCGACCCGACGCCGAACCTGGCAGCGACCCCGCAGACCGCCTCTGGAGGCGAGAGCGGGGCGATGCTCCGGGCCTACTTTGACATTGATGTGAAGAACACCGACGGTAGCTGGTCGGACTTCTCTGAGCCTACTTCCGGTTCTCTCAAGCCCACGAGCGGCCACGTCGGTGACGGAGCGGACCAGAACAAGACGTGGGACGTCTCGCTTGCTGATGGGAAGCAGTACCGCTACGCCGCGTACACCCGTTCCTACTACGACACCACGTACGCGAAGTATCTCGGAAGCAGTGGCTCCCCCTTCTGCTACTTCACCATCGACAGTGCGGCACCCAAGCCGCCCACGATCACCTTCAACTCCGTCTACAGCGCATGCCTTCCGGGTTCTTGTGTACCCGGTGGCAAGCCCGGGGCCGTGGGGCAGGTGACCTTTGGCCCTGCGGCTGGCACTAGTGATGTGAATGTGGCCTACGCCTACAAGCTGACCGGTGACGCTGCCTGGCGGCCCTGGAAGCCGGGTGCGACGGTCACCGAGAACATCGTCCCTACGGACTCGGGCACGGTCATTCTCAACGTGATGACCAAGGACTCTCTCAACCGCACCGGCGAGAACACTGTCCGCTTCCTGGTCGGTGAGGGTGGTGCCCCATTGGGCAAGTGGTCGTTCAACGAGACCTCCGGTGTCGGCTACGACCTCTCCGCCACAACCTCCGCTCTGCGTGACGATGTCACCCTGGCGGGCGCTTCCCGAACCTCGAACGGTCGTCGTGGGGTGGTAACCGAGAAGACCATCACCGACGGTGTGATGGGAGCGACCACGGCCACCGGTGAGGATAAGGGGCTGTGGCTGGCGAACTCCGCTTACGGTTCCACCTCCGGAAAGGTACTGGAGACGCAGGCGTCCTACACCGTGGCGGCCTGGGTACGGTTGGACACCATCGGGCGCAACTTCACCGTGCTCGGCCAGGACGGCACGCACTCTAGTCCCTTCTTCCTCGGCTACTGCGAGAGCGTCAACCGCTGGTGCTTCCGGCTGGCAGATGCCGATGCGGCTGTGACATCACTGGACAACCAGCGGGCCGACAGCAAGCAGCCCGCCTCGGCCAAGGTCTGGACGCATCTGGCCGGCGTTGTCGATACCCAGAGCAAGAAGTTGCATCTGTACGTCAACGGAGTCCTGCAGAACTCCGATGACCTCACCACCGGGGCTTGGTCGTCTTCCGGTCCGCTCCAGATCGGCCGGGTGAAGCACAAGAGCGGCTACGTTGACCACTTCGCCGGCGAGGTCGACGAGGTCACGGTGTGGCAGGAGGCGAAGACCGCCGGCGACATCGCCCGCGACGCCAACCCGGTGGACACCAACGGCAAGGCGTATGCCGAACTCGTCGCCCACTACAACCCCGAGGCCGCCGCATCGGGAGCCACCTCGCTTACCGATCTGAGTAACTACAGCAACACGGTGACGCTCGGCTCCGGGGCATCCCTGGACGGTACGGGTCTCGTCTTGAACGGCAGCTCCGGCTCGGCCACCGCGCCACGTCGCCCGGTGGATGACACCGGTTCGTTCACCGTCGCTACCGAGGTTGCCGTGACCACCTCAGCGCTGGCCTCCAAGCCTGACGGTTACCGCGCTCAAATCATGGGGCAGCGCACAGCCACCGGCTCCTCGTGGGGACTGTGGCTTGAGAAGACCGGCACCATCAGCGAGCCTGTCGTCGACGAGGACGAAAACCCTGTCCTGGACGAGAACGGGAATCCGGTTCCTCCCAAGATCGTTCCGGTCGGCCGCTGGCACTTCGGCCGTCTGACCGCCGACGGCACCGGAACCTCTGTGGCCAGCGACACTCTGGCTGCACTGGACACCCCCGTGGGCCTGGTCGGCACCTTCGACTCCAGGACAGGGCAGATCACGCTCTACGTCGGCAGCGAGATCCAGGGGGACCGGCTCGCCTACACCGCCCAGGCCGGTACCGGTGAACTCTCGGTCGGCCAGGGCTGGCTGAGCAGCGCGTGGGGCAACTTCCTGCCCGGCCGCATCACCGATATCCGCCTGTGGGCCGGTGCTGTCACCGACGAGACCCAGGTCTCGACAGTCGTCGGCTACTGACCGACTGACGGGTGTTCCCCGGGCCCCACAGCCCGGGGAACACCCCCTCCCCTGATGCGGCGCCCGCGCGCTTCCGGCTGCGGCTCTGCAGCAGGCGAGGGACGGGCCAGCCGGTTACCGCAGTGATGCGCCGAAGCAATTGTCTGCTCCGGCGCTCAACCATCGCGGTCTCGATTCTCACCATCCCCGTGCCGGCCGGCACGGGGTCTTCCGCCCTTTTCTCCCGGAGAGAGTGCATGTCCAAGAGTTCCTCACCACCGTCCCGCCCCCGAGGCAGACGAACAGCACTGCTTGCCTTCCTCGCTGCAGTGCTGTCGATACCCACATCCCTGACCCCGCTCGCTTCGGCAGCCGAACGCCCCGGCCGTCCCGGCGTGTCCGACGTGAAGTCCACCACGGTCGAGAACACCACCACGCCGGGCGCGGCCAAAGCCCGTGCCAAGGTGGCATCGGCAAAGAGGGACGATCGTCGCAGCTTCGACCATGCCGAGGCCGAACGTGCCCGCGCCACATGGCCGAAGCAGACTTCTGCCGCAACCGACCTGGACGCCGCCGGTGCGAAGCCGATCGGCCCGGTGACCGTCGACGCCGTCACCCCCGACAAGTCCTCCCGCCAGGCCCGGCCCAGGGCAGGTGGCACCGCGAAGATCACAGTCCTGGACCAGAAGGTCGCGGACAAGGCTGGCATCACCGGTGTCCTGTTCACTGCCGCCGCCGAGCAGCCCGGCACGGCCAAAGTCACAGTGGACTACTCCGGGTTCGCCTCAGCCATCGGTGGTGACTGGGCCGGGCGACTCGGACTCGTCCAGATGCCCGCATGTGTCTTGACCACCCCGGACAAGGACAAGTGCCGCACCACCACTTCGGTGGAGTCGGTCAACGACCCCCAGACCCAGACGGTCACCGCCCGCACTGCCATCGCCACCGCCGACACCGCCAGTGCGCGTACCGTGCCCCACAAGGCCGAGGCCATCTCCGCCCCCACCGTCTTTGCTGTGACGGCCGCGACTGCGACCTCTGCTTCTGGCCTGGGGGATTTCAAGGCGACTGCGCTTTCGGCCTCCTCCTCCTGGGAAGCCGGCGCCTCCTCGGGCGCTTTCTCCTGGACCTACCCGCTGACCGTCCCCCCGGCGGCTGCAGGCCCTGTCCCGTCGCTGGCTCTGTCGTACGACTCCGGCAGCATTGACGGCCGCACCGCGAACACCAACAACCAGAGCTCCCAGGTCGGTGAGGGGTTTGACCTGACTTCCTCCTACATCGAGCGCAAGTACGGCTCGTGCGAGGACGACGGCCAGAGCGACAAGTTCGACCAGTGCTGGAAGTACGAGAATGCCTCCCTTGTCCTGAACGGCAAGTCCAATGAGCTCGTCAAGGACGACGGCACGGGCGTCTGGCGGCTGAAGAACGACGACGCCTCCCAGGTCACCCACGAGACCGGCGCCACCAACGATGACGACGGTGACGACATCGTGGGCGGCAAGGGCGACGGCAAGGGCGAGTACTGGAAGGTCGTCACCGGTGACGGAACGGTCTACACCTTCGGCCTGAACAAGCTGCCCGGTGCGGGAACCGAGCGGACCAACTCCGTCTGGACCGTCCCCGTCTTCGGCGACGACTCCGGCGAACCCGGATACTCCTCCGGCACCGGCTTCTCCGGCCGTGCCAAGACCCAGGCGTGGCGCTGGAACCTCGACCTCGTCACCGACGTCCACGGCAACGCCGCCACCTACTGGTACAAGGCGGACACGAACCACTATGCCAAGAACGGCGACAAGACCGAGCTCGCCGAATACACCCGCGGCGGCTACGTCAGCGAGATCCGCTATGGCCAGCGCGCCGACACCCTGTTCACCGGCCAGCCCTCCGGCAAGGTGACCTATACCTACAAGGAGCGCTGCACCGCCAGTGACTGCTCCTCGCTGACCAAGGACACCGCGGACAACTGGCCCGACGTCCCCTTCGACACCATCTGCTCCGCCTCGGAGACGGACTGCAAGGGCACAGGACCGGCATTCTTCACACGCAAGCGGCTCACCGACATCGACACCTACTCGTGGTCGCGTGCCGCCGAACCGGACGCCTACGTCCCGGTCGACTCCTACGCCCTCACCCAAAAGTTCTGGGACGGCCAGGACATCGACAACAGTTCCGACCAGAGCCTGGTCCTGACCAAGCTCGTCCGCACCGGCAAGACTGCCACGCCAGCCGTCAGCGCACCGCCGGTAGAGTTCACTTACCAGCAGCGCCCCAACCGCGTCGACGCCACCTTCGACGACATCCTGCCGCTGACGCGTCCGCGCATCGAGCACATCACCTCCGAGACCGGCGCGATCACCACCGTCGCGCTCTCCCCGACCGAGTGCGTGCGCGGCAGCAACATGCCGGCCGCCGAGGACGACAACAACAAGTCCTGTTACCCGGTCTACTGGCCAATCAACGGCGGTGACCCCGCACTGGACTGGTTCCACAAGTACCGCGTTCTCGCCGTCACCACCAACGACCCGGCCACCGGCAACCCCGGCACCGAATCCCAGTACTCCTACGCGACACCCGGCTGGCACTACAACGACGACCCCTTCACCAAGGAGAAGGAACGCACCTGGTCCTCCTGGCGCGGATACCAGAAGGTCACGACCACCAGCGGTGAAGTCGGCGGCACTCAATCCAAGACCGTCAGCCTCTACATGCAAGGCATGCACGGCGACAAGAAGAAGGACGGCACCACCCGCACCGCCACCGTCCAAGGCATCGACCTGCCGTCGGCCGACATGCCCGATGCCACCGACACCGACTACTGGGCCGGCCAGCTCCGCCAGCAGATCACCTACACCGGCAGCACCCCGATCGCCACCAACCTCAACAACCTGTGGGCCAAGCAGACCGCCAGCCAGCAGAAGTCGTACGCCCACGTCAAAGCGCACTACATCCGCACCGCCCGCACCTACAGCCGCACCTGGCTCACCGCGAGCAACAGTTGGCGCGTCACCGCCGTCTCGAACACGTTCGACGACACGTACGGCATGGCCACCAAGACCGAAGACCACGGCAACTGGTCGGCGACCGGTGACGAGACCTGCACCCGCACCTGGTACGCCCGCAACACCGACGTCGGTCTGACCAACCTGGTATCCCGGACCCGCACGGTCGCCAAGGCTTGCGCCGACACCGACGACAAGCTCACCCTGCCGGCCCTCGCGGAAGGCAAGGACAAGCGAGGCGACGTCCTGTCCGACACCGCCGTCGTCTACGACACCGCCGGCTCCACCGTCACCGGCTGGGCTCCGGGTCAGAAGCCCACTCTGGGCCTGCCCACCTGGACCGGACGGGCCCAGGCATACCCGGCCGCCAACGACACCGCCGACCGTAACCCCGCCGTCTCCGGCGGCTGGCAGACCGTCGCCACCACCGAGTACGACACCGCCACCGCCAAGCTCGGCCGCCCGCTCAAGGTGACCGACGCCAAGTACCGCACCACCACGACCACCTACTACCCGGCTGCCGCAGGCCCGCTGGCCACCGTGGTGATCACCAAGCCCAAGCTGACCTCCAACAACCAGGCCCACCAGACCAGCACCTACCACGACCCCTCCCGCGGTACCGTCAACTACAGCCTCGACGCCAACCTCAAGCGCACCGAGAACACCTACGACGCGCTGGGCCGGATCACCGCTACCTGGATGCCCAACCGCTCCAAGTCCGGCGGCGACAGCCCCAGTGCTAAGTACGACTACGGCCTGGAGCGCGACAAAGCTCCCTGGACCTCGGTCGCCACCCTCAAAGCCGACGGCACCAGCTACAAGACCGTCTACGCACTCCTCGACTCGATGCTGCGTCCGGTCCAGACCCAAGGACCCTCGCCCAACGGCGGCCGCATCCTCACCGACACCCGCTACGACTCCCGAGGCATCGCCTACGAGACGTACGCCGATGTCTACGACAAGGACAACACCCCCACGGGCACCTACGCCAAGGTGCCCTACGGCAGCGGCTCCCAGACCCTGACCGACTACGACGGGGCCGGCCGCCCCACCAAGTCCACTTTCATGGTCGACGGTGTCAAGAAGTGGGACACCACCACCACGTACACCGGTGACTCCACCGCCACCACGGCCCCGGCCGGAGGCAACGCCAGCCGCACCATCACCGACGTCCTGGGCCGGGTGAAGGAGACCCGTACCTACGCCGGCACCCAACCGGACGACACCCAGTACGGCGCCACCCTCGGCACCCCATACACCCGTGCCGCCCACACTCACACCAGGGACGGCAAGCCCGAGACGATCACTGGTATCGACGACACCAAGTGGTACTACACCTACGACCTCTTCGGCCGTCAGCGCACAGCCACTGACCCCGACAAGGGCAAGGCGACCACCGGCTACACCGAGCTCGACCAGATGGAGTCCATCACCGACTCCGAGAACAAGGTCCTCCTCTACGAGTACGACGAACTCGGCCGCAAGACGAAGCAGTGGCAGACCAGCCGCACAGACACCAACCTCCAGGCCGAGTGGACCTTCGACAGCATCACCGGAGCCAAGGGGCTCCCGGTCGCCTCCACCCGCTATGAGGAGGGCAAGGGCCAGAGCGGCAGCAAGACCTATACAAAGCAGGTAACCGCCTACGATGCGCTGAGCCGCGCCACCGCTGCCACGGTGGCCCTGCCGCCCACCGACGCCCTGGTCACCTCCGGCGCGGTCACGGCAAACAGCCCCACAGAGGTCGCCTACCGTCTGGACGGCACGCTCAAGAGCCTCAAAACGGCTGCCGGCGGCGGGCTGGCCGCCGAGACCGTCACCGCCGACTACAACGCCGACAGCGGCCTGATCACCGGTCTGTCCGGCGCCTCCGGGTATCTCCTGGGAGCCAGCTACACCTCTCTCGGCCAGGTCGCCCAGCTCCAGCTCGGCACCTCCACCGCCACCGGAACCAAGCGGGTCTTCCAGACCAATGCCTACGAGGCTGGCACCGGGCGCTTGATCACCGCAGCAACCGACGACCAGACCCGGGGCCCTGTCCAGGACCTCAACTACACCTATGACCAGGCGGGCAATGTCACCGCCATCGCCGACCAGGCCGACATTGGCACCAGCACCGACAACCAGTGCTTCACCTACGACGGCAACAACCGCCTCACCGAAGCCTGGACCCCTAAGACCGCCGACTGCGCCGCGGCAGGCCGCACCACCGCCAACCTCGGCGGCCCAGCTCCTTACTGGACCTCCTACACCTACAACAAGGCAGGGCAGCGCCAGACTGAGAAGCAAAACACCGGCACCCCGGTCACCCGCACCTACTGCTACAACGACCCGGACCACCCCCACGGGCTGACCGCCACCACCAGCTCCACCTGCACCGGAGTCGCCGCCCAGTACACCTATGACAAGACCGGCAACACCACCACCCGCGTTGAGAAGGCCGGCTCAACCACCACTCAGTCCCTGCAGTGGAACGCCGAAGGCAAGCCGGTCAAGCTCACCGAAGGCACCACCGCCACCGACTACGTCTACGACGCCAACGGTGAACTCCTCATCCGCCGCGACAACGCAACCTCCGGAGAAACCGTCCTCTACCTCGGCGACACCGAGGTACACCTCAAGTCCGGCAAGAAGTGGGCCAACCGCTACTACAGCGCGGCCGGCTCCACCATCGCCATCCGCTCCAACGAGACCGGCACCGAGAAGCTCAGCTTCCTTGCCGCCGACCACCACAGCACGAGCTCAATCGCCATCACCGCAGACAGCGCACAAACCGTCACGAAGCGCTACACCACTCCCTTCGGCTCCGCCCGAGGCAACACCACCGGCATCTGGCCCGACGACAAGTCCTTCCTCGGCAAGACCGACGACAAGACCACCGGCCTCACCCACATCGGCGCCCGCGAATACGACCCCACCATCGGCCAATTCATCAGCGTCGACCCACTGCTCGAAACCACCAAACACCAGACGCTCAACGGCTACAGCTACGCCGGCCAGAGCCCTGCCACCAACTCGGACCCCACCGGCACCTGCCTCGACCCGGGCAACGGCCACTGCCAACCGGGCAACAACAGCGGCAAGCCGGACCCGGCCTTCCCGATCAACACCAACCCGGCACCGAACACGGGCGGTACTTCCGGCGGTGGAGGCGGCGGAGGCGGAGGCGGAGGCGGAGGCGGAGGCGGAGGCGGAGGTGGTTTCGAATCCGAAAGGCATAATACTGATCCAGCGAGCGCCCGGCGGCTTGCAGATATGCGGTTCGCTCAGCTGATGACGGGCAAGTTCGGCATCAAAGACGAGATTGACGAAAGTGGCGATGGTGTTGAATGGACCTGCATGGCGAAGATGATCGATAAGGCCGTCTGCGGTGGCATGGAAGAAGCCTACGAATTCAAAACGTGGAACGATGTGCGTAAAGCGGTCTACCGGATTGACGAATCCTGGGCAGACTCTGGCACACGCAAAGAGAATAAGGGCTTTGGGTTTTCAGACAAGGAATACGCAACTGCCATATATCTGGCTCTGCGTGAAAGTAAAGTAACCTCGCGCGACGATACCGATAAGCGCGGTGACGCCTGGGTCGATGGTAAACGTTCAGAATTTAAGGCGCCATCCTCGAGAAACGCGGTTCAGCAGCGACTAAAAAAGGCGCACACGCAGAATGTGGACACTGTATTCTTGGATGTTCGCGGCACAAATATTTCCTGGGATTTCGACACTGTCCGGCGCGCCGTGAACGGGCAGGTCCAGTCATTCGGCGGAGGGCCCAGCTTCAGCGAGGTGTGGGTGATCTTCGGGAACTCGGACAGATCTCTGATACCCAGAGATCAGAGGTTCGATAAAGTGTACGGATAATTATGGGCGACTTCGAGATCTACGTCAGGCGGTCCGGAGTTGAGGGTCAGTCCGAATTCGCTCACGAATTGGCACTCGACGTGGCAACGGCAATCGGAGCCCCGCCACCCCTTGCGGCGCAGGTAATGACGATTCGGAGTCCATCGGCTGTGGCTAATGTCATGGCGCTTCCCCCGGGGGGCGGGGAGGTCTGGGATGTTTTCGAGGAGCATCCGCTAGTGGTGGATATTCATTACCCGACGGACCACACGAAATGGTCGGACGCGGAACAGTTTGCGCGTTACGTATTTTCGAGATTGAATGAAACTCGAAAATATGAGCTGCTTCTCGTTTGCGACTTGGAGGAATTTGTTGATTCAAATTTCGAATTCCTTGATAGGTCTCGAATGCGAACCTACGGGACGTAAGTCAACCTCGACCCATCAGAAGGTCTTCCAAGCACCCTGAGGGAGGACCTTCGCCGTCTAGGTGATCGCCCCGAACCCGGGCGATCACCTCGGCAGTAGTCACCCGCGCAGCAGCATTGCCAGACACTCGGACGTGTTGGCACGCCAGGCTGCTAAAGGTTGTCTCGCTCCCCAGACCGGGGAGCGAGACAACCTTTAGGTGGTGGAAAACAGGACAGCGCAACGCGGAAACGATCTTCTAGCCTCGATCTTTCGTTACGGTCCGTCGAAATATCCGACGGACCATTTCGGGGTCGTGGCTGGTTGCGGGTGCGGTAAGGGTCCGGCTGTTGCGTCGGGTGGGCGCCGGATTCCATAACAACCTGCGCGTCGCGGCCACGCTCGCTGAAGCCGGCTACAACTTCCGCCTCGTCCTGGGCGACGGCGGTCACAGCCCCAACCACGGCGGCGTCCTGCTCCCCGATGCCCTCCGCTGGCTGTGGCGGCCCGACGAGGGCTGAGCGGCGCCAGATATTGATCAACAACCCTGAGCACCAGGGCGGCCAACTGAATCACTCAATGGCCAACCGAAACGCTCAGTACCAGCAGCGACGCCCTTCGGTTGCTCGATCGAGCCGGTCAGAAGCCGAGTTCCACGTAGTCGATGTCGGTGAACCCCACCTGGAGGCCGGGGGCGCGGCGGCCGCGGTCGGCGAAGTACTGGTCCTGGAGTCCTTCGGCGACGACGGCCTGGAGCTCCGCGTCGGTGGCGCCGGCGGCCTGGGCGTCGAAGAGGCGAGCGGCGTAGACGGGTGGGAGGTGCTGGGTGATCAGGCGGACGCGTCCCCCTCGTCGCTGCTCCGTTGGCGAGCTGAGCTGCTTGGTCGCGCTCGCGCGGCCGGGCGACTGTGGTTACGCCTGGGTGAGGCCGATAGGGGCCTTGACCCCGGGTTTTGGACACCGGAGACACTTGGATCTTGATGGTCCAGGAGAACGGAGTCCCTGTGGGGATGAAGCATTACCCGGCCGAGTTCAAGGCGGACGCGGTCGCGTTGTACCGGTCGAGGCCGGGAGCGACGATCAAGTCGGTCGCCGGTGATCTCGGGGTGAACACCGAGACGCTGAGGAACTGGATCCGGGCCGCCGACGGCCGCCGACCTGGCGCCCACTCCGCACCGGCGGCCGCCTCGCAGGCCGGCGGTGACGCCGTCCAAGCGGAGCTGGCCGCCGCCCGCAAGAGGATCCGTGAGCTGGAGGAAGAGCGGGACATACTCCGCAAGGCGGCCCGGTATTTCGCGACGGAGACGCGCTGGTGAACCGCTACCAGTTCGTCCAGGATCACCAGCGCCGGCACGGCGTGAAGCGGCTCTGCGACATCCTCGGCCTGGCCCGCTCGAGCTTCTACTACTGGTGCCGCACCGCATCCGCGAGAGCGGCCCGCCAGAGTGTCGAAGCCGGGATCGCGGCCCGGATACGCAAGGTCCACCAGGACTCCGACGGCACCTACGGAGCCCCCAGAATTACCGCGGAACTCCGCGACGAGGGCGGCCCGGCAGTCAACCACAAGCGCGTCGCCAGGATCATGCGGACCATCGGAATCGAGGGAGTCCGTCTGCGCCGCCGGCACCGCACCACTGTCACGGACCAGGCCGCGGCGAAGGCACCGGACCTGATCGGACGTGACTTCACCGCGGCCGAGGTCAACATGAAGTACGTCGGCGACATCACATACCTGCCGGTCAGCGGCGCGAAGCCGCTCTACCTCGCAACCGTCATCGACCTCGCCTCACGCCGGCTGGCCGGCTGGGCCATCGCCGACCACATGCGCACCGAGCTCGTCATCGACGCCCTGACGGCGGCCGAGCGGACCCGCGGGAACTTGACCGGAGCGATCATGCACACGGACCACGGATCTCAATATTCGAGCAGGGCCTTCGCGGAACTCTGCAGGTCAGCCGGGGTCCGGCAGAGCATGGGCGCGATCGGCTCCAGCGCGGACAACGCCGCCGCGGAAAGCTTCAACGCCGCCTTCAAGAGAGACACTCAAAGGCCGCAAAGCCTGGTCGAGCGAACGCGAGGCCGGACTCGACGCCTTCCGCTGGCTGACCCGCTACAACACCCGCCGCCGGCACTCCCGCCTCGGCCAGCGATCTCCGATCGCCTACGAAAACGACCTCCAACCAGCAGCAAATACCCTGGCCCAAGCCGCATAGACGTGTTCAACATCCAGGGTCAAGGCCCAGTGGTTCCTGCACCCACCGGTGACACAGGACTGCCGGGCTCTGCCGCATTCGGCGCGGGGACCAACTGACGCAGCCTTTCCTGGGTTTCGGAGTCGGTGGAGTACAAGAGGGTTCCGGACATGCCACGGGTGAGGAGGACTTTGTAGGTGTTGCGGACCAGGCGCAGGAAGGTCTCGGGGTCGGTGCTGCTGAGCGCGGGGTCTCTGCTGGCCTGATGGTTGGGGAGCCAGCGGTCCTGGCGCCAGACGAGGTCGTCTCCGAGGATGACACCGTTCCAGTCGTACTCGAAGCCCTGGGCGGTGTAGATACAGCCGACCTGACCGAAGCCACCAGGGTCGGTGGCCCACAGCCAGGACGGAGGGACGTCGGCGAGGCGGGACTCGCCGCGCAGGTTCCACGGCTTGCGCCAGGAGCCGATCGTGATGTCGTCGACCAGACGACCGCGGCGCGGGTCGCTCCATCGCCAGCAGAAGCCGGCGGTGATGCGGGCGGTGAGGTACTGCTCCTCCTTGGCCCGCAGGAGGTCTTCCATCTGCTGCGGGGAGTCGACCACGCGGACGTGGAAGGTCCGCTCGTCGGCCCACTCGGTGGCGGGCTCGTCGGTGAGCTGCAGCAGGCGCAGGACCCACTGCTCGTAGGCGCGGCTGCCGCCGTTGCGGAACTGGCCGTTGAGGTCAATGTGGCGTGGCTGCAGGCCCCGGGCGGCGGCGGCCTGGTCGATCGCCTGGCGGCTGCCCATCTCGCCGGGGCGTACGACTTGGTGGTCGTCCAGGAGGAAGACGGGGACGCGGGCGGCGTCGAGAAGTTCATCGATCTGGCGTACCCCGCGGTGGCGGACGGAGTGTGCGCGGATGCGGTGGGCTTCGTCGCAGATCAGTGCATCCAGCCCGTTCTTGGGGGCGTCGGCGAAGTTCATGAAGTAGCCGAAAAGCTTACGGACCTGGGGGTTGTCGGTGCCGACGGCGTGGTGGAGCGTACGGGTGAAGGACTTGGATCCGGTGGCGTGGACCACAGTGTGGCGGTCGTGGGCAAGGTGGCGCATCAAGTGCAGGGCGATGACGCTTTTGCCGGAGCCGGGGCCGCCGGTGACGATGAGGACTTCTTTGCTGTCCGCTTCCCGGGCCTTCTTCACCGCGCGGCGCACCAGCGAGACCACGGTCTGCTGTTCGTCGAGCAGGACGAACCGGTCGGTGTGCAGGATCTCTTCCGCGGTCGCGCGCAGCAGGGAGCGGCTGGGTGCCAGGGGGCTGTCGATGAGTTCGTCGGCGGCTGTGGTGCCGTGCGCGGGTGAGAGGCGCGACTGCAGGTAGGTGATCAGGTGATCGCGGGTGCTGTGAGTGAACAGGCGCCCGTGGTGGTCGGGTTCGAGGGCGAGCAGGTCGGCTACACGCGTGCTGTTGGCGTTGTGGAGGTAGGCCACGCCGGCCACCGCGTCGGGTTCCGCATCGAGGACGGTGGTGAAGTCCTGCAGGTATTGGCAGTAGCGCCGTACCTGGGCGACCGGATGCAAGAAGGCCCGGTTATTGTTGCCGGCCCCTGGCAGACAGAGGTCCTCGGTGTCGGTCAGGGCCCGGGCGTGGGTCCATTGCTTGAGCTCGACGATGACGTAGGACGGCTGGGAGGTGTGGGGGTGCCAGCCGGCCAGCACCACGTCGGCCCGCAGGCTGGACAGCGCCAGCTGGTACTCGATCAGTACCTCGACATGCTGCAGTCCGGCGTCATCCAGCACGCGGGCCAGGGCGGGCAGGCTGTTGCGCCAGGACCGTATCTCCCCGTCCTCCAGCCGGCCCAGTCGCGCCCGCCGGTGACGGCCCGCCAGGTCATCGGCCAACGTGCCCTGTTGGCAGCGGTCGACGAACTCGTGCACGGGCATGCGCAGTAACGGCATCATCGTCTCCTCGGTCGGATGCGGTTGGTGAAGCAGCGCGGGCGGCCCCGCGCGGGTGAGCGCGGCCTGGTGGTGGTCGGGCGGCGTTGCCCGGCCACGCGGACCGGACCGGCCCGCAGGGGCTGTCCTCGCTCGGCACCGGAGGGGTCTGTCCGTAACGCGTCTGCCGCGCGCGTGTGTCGCTTGTCCCGGCCTCCGAGTGCAGGGGGCCAGATCCGGCGAGCCGGGCCGCAGTTATGAGTGCGAGGCGGCGAGGGGTTGGGGGACGAGGTACTGGTAGCGGGTGGGGCGCAGATCTTCCTCGGCCGGCTGCCAGTCGTCGAGCAGCAGGACATCGCCGCCACTGCAGTGGTATGTACCGTCCGTCTTGGTGACCTTGATGTCGCTGACGATGAACAGGTCGACAGTGTGACGGGCATCGCGGGCGTGGAAGACCTCATTCACGGTCAGCTCCACACTGGTGGGAGCGCCGGTGGTGCCCTTGACCTCCACCCGCCGCTCCAGCCCTCCCCGCTCCAGGCGCAGGTCGTAGGGCTTGCCGACCTTGTGCGCCGTCCAGCCCCGCTCGGGATGCTGGTAGTGGGTGACGGCTTTCTCCTCGGCGTACAGCTCGACCGCCTTGCGCTTCTCCGGGTCCATCTGCCGGCCCGCGCCCCGCCGCCCGCGCCGGGGGCTGTTGGGGCCCTCCAGCTGCTCGAGCGTGACGCCGGGTGTCGTGGCGAGCGCGACATCATGGTCCGCGGCCCAGTCGGCCTCGATGCCGGCCGCGTCGAACAGAGGCTGCGGGTCCATCCCCACCAGGTACCCCACTCCCTGCTGGGTCCCCGACCGGCGCGCCGCGTCCGACGCCTCCGCACTGAGCGGACCGTCCGGGCCCAGTGGCACCTCATCGAGCACGGCCAGTGGCTCCAGGCCCAGCCGGTAGGGGTAGATGACCCGCTCCTCGGCGACCTCGTCCGGCCAGTGCGGCGCCGTGCCCTTGTACACACCGACCTGCACCTTGCACAGCACCATCCGCACGGACTTCGCTTCCCACTCCCCCGGCTGCACCCGCGGCGCTGCCCCGGTCACCAGCACCGCGAAGACCGGCTCCCGCTGGCCGTACCAGTCCGGCTTCCTCGGAAATCCCCAGGAACGCGTCACCATGCCGTGCTCCAGGTTCCGCTGGTGCCCGACCTTCTGCCCTACATGAATCATCACGAACAACGCCTCAGAAGCCACCAGGGCACCTTAAGGCCCTTCCTAACGACAGGTCAACAAGATTCCCCTACCGCTCGCTGTCGGTTCGATGCGTATGACAGGCGAGCCTGCGGTACGACTTCCCACTCGCCCGGGTGACGGGCAGCCGGTTCTGCGTCGGGGGGATCCGCCAGCGTGTAGCAAGGCTGCGTGATCACCAATGCTGTGCGGGGTCTTGCCGCCGCCGTTCTCGCCATCCTGCCCCTGCTCTCTGCTTCCCCGTCCCAGGCCACCGGGGTCCCCGAGGTCCTCGCTCTCTCCGAAGCGGTCCAGCGGCTGCCGCTGGCAGCGGAGTCCCGCGACGGCTACGAGCGGGCCAAGTTCAAGCACTGGGTCGATGCCGACCACGACTCATGCAACACCAGGGCTGAGGTGCTGATCTCGGAGTCCCGTGTTCCGGCCACGATCGAAGCCGGGTGCAAGATCGTCGCTGGCCAGTGGTACTCGTACTACGACGCCGTGACCGTCACCGCCCCCGGCGGTCTGGACATCGATCACATGGTCCCCCTCGCCGAAGCCTGGGACAGCGGGGCGTCTCAGTGGACGGCCACTCGCCGGGAGGCATACGCGAACGACCTGGGAGCCGACCGCTCTTTGGTCGCGGTGACCGCGACGACGAACCGCAGCAAGAGCGACCAGGACCCGAGCACTTGGCTGCCGCCGCTGGCCGACGCCCGCTGTACATACGCCGCGGACTGGGTCTCCACGAAGCTCCGCTGGAGCCTGACCGCAGACGCCCCTGAAGTCGCGGCACTGGCCGTGCTCGCAGAGTCGTGCGGACAGGAGACCGTCGACTATCAGCCTGCCTCCGGCGCCCTGTAGCCGAGCCGACGGTCCGTGCCCCCTTCGGCTTCGGCGAAGGGGGCGCATTTTGTGCGTCTGGCGCAAGAGCGCAGCTCATCCTTTCGGTTGCACGCAACTGTCCGCACCTCACGGCAATCCGCAATCTGCCGCAATCCGCCAGCGATCCCTCGCTATCCGTCGCATCCTGGACGCTCACCCAGCGCATACGGAGGGCACCATGACGCTCAGGTTCCTCGGCACGACCAGCGACGACGGCGACTGCCCGACCCTCTACGAGGTAGAAGGCACCATAGACGTCCTCGTTCAGGGCGACCGCGTGACCGACCCCGAACAGCTCGCCCGTCTCCGCGACGTCAAAGAGAGTGAGACGTTCGTACTCGTCCCGCGCAAACTCCTCATCCGGCTCGCCCCGCGCACCGCCGTCCGCAAGATGATCCCCTTCTCTGAGATCGCTTCGCTGTTCCGTGAGTTCAGGCACACCGCCTTCCGGCTGGAGACCCGCCGCGGCTACGCCTCAGACCGCAACAGCCCGAAGTGGACCCGCTGGAAGGAGGGCGCGGACATCGCAACGGAGCCGGACAACGCGTGGCGCGAGAACATCCGCCGGCAGACCGAGCAGGGAAAGCGCTTCGAGCGGGTACGGCTCGTCGACCAGCCCTTGACAGAGGGGCAACGGTTCCTCCTCGACAGCGGGCACAGCAACGTCGCCGCAGGCGAGGACATTCGAAACCTGAACCGCTCCCAAGCCGCACAACTCGGCGTTCCAGACGCCGACTTCTGGCTCTTCGACTCGAAGCTCCTCGCCCGGTTCGTCTTCGACGAGGCCGACACCACCCTCGGAGTGATCCTGAGCGAGGACCCGACCGAGATCGCCGCAGCCTGCCAGACCAGGGACGCAGCCTGGCACCACGCAACTCCCACCGCCGACTTCACCAGGACGGTAACTTCGACCGCGTGAGCACTGACTTCCAATCTGCCCGAGTTGTCCTCGGCGCACGGCTCCGCGAGCTGCGCACCGAAGCCGGCCTCGACGGCAAGGGTGTAGACGAGGCTCTCGGATGGCAGCGCTCGAAGGTCTCACGTCTGGAGACCGGAAAGCAGACCCCCACCGCAGCGGACCTCACGGAGTGGGCCGGGGCGGTGGGCCGCCCAGACCTGGCTGCCGAGCTGAAAGGAAGGCTCGTCGGCCTGGAGACCCAGTACAGATCGTGGCGCCGCCAGCTGGCCGGTGGGCACCGGGCCCGCCAGGAGCTGGCCATCGCGGAAACCATGGGCACCAAGGTCATTCGCGGTGTGGAAGTGGGCTGTTCGAGACCGCGGACACGCCCGGCACGCGTTCGCTTCGAACGCCGAGTTCCGCCGCGATCAAACGCTCGGCCTTCCAGCGGAAGACCCCATGGTCGCCCCTTGTGGATCGCGTCCGCTCGTCGCGCCGCAGCGCGGTCACCAGCTTGGCTAACCGGCGCGGGCTCAGCCCGGTGAACGGGCCTGTCCAGGACGGCTCTGACGCCGTGATCACACCATCCATATCATGATCATTCTGTCCTGCCCCGATCGGACGGAAGAGCCGTCAGACCGCGGGGATGAAGGACGGCTCGATACCCATCGCAGTGACTCCCCCACGTACGGAACGGTCGAACTGCTTGATCTCTGCCACGAGAGCATCCCAAGCAACGGGAGAGGTCCAGAAGTCGGGCGTGAAGTCGGAGCCAATCCGCCATCCTCCGTCAGAACTCGCGATGCGGATCAGTCCCGCATCCGTTTGCATCGAGTCGAGCTCGAAGCTCTGTTGGCTTGCGGGGCCCTGGAGCCAGAGCGCCAGTTGGTAGGCAAGATCGGCCACGGGGAACGACTTCTCGGACCACGCCACTCTCCCCTCATCCCAGATGGACAGCTCTGCCTCGATGTCAAGGAGAAGCACCTCCAGGGGAGCCTCGTGCAGGGCGAGACCGCGCCGCGGCAGATCCGAGAGTCCAAAGTTTCGGCAGGCGAACCTCACCGCTCGGCCTCCATGAAATCCGAGGCCCACTACACGTCCAGGCCGCCATCCAAATGTGGGAAACCGTACCAAGTCATGCCAGGCACCCCACTCGGCGCACCATTTACGGGACAGCCCTGGGTCTCGACGAAGCTCCGCTGGAGCCTGACCACAGACGCCCCGAGGTTGCGGCACTGGCCGTGCTCGCAGAGTGGCGCGGGCAGCAGATCGTCGAGTATCAGCCCCACTCCGGCGCCGTGTAGCCGAGCCGGCGGTCCAGGCCCTTTCCGCCGGTGCGGGAGGGGCTCTTTCGTGCGTCTGTGGTCAGGCGAGGGCTTCGATGGCTTTCACCACAAGGGCTCTCGCTGCTGCTCCGTATACGGCCATACCGCGCAACTGCTCGAACGCCCGGACATACAGCTCGACTTCGGACGGCTGAGTGATGTTGACCTGAGCGGACAGCAGCTCGACAGAGACGAAGTTGTCGTCATACATGTGGAAGATCTCCTGCGGCCACAAGCCCTGATCACGGGACACCGACGACGGGATGATACCCAGCGACACGGACGGAAGCGCCCCTGCGCTCAGGAGGTAGCCAAGCTGTGCGGCCATCGCGTCCGCGTCTCCGACCCGGTAGGTGAGCGCGGCTTCCTCGATCAGAAAGACGAACCTGCGCCCCGGCTCGCGGATGACGCGGGACCGGTCGACCCTGGCGGCTCCCGCTTCCGCACCGTCGTTGACCGGAATACCGCGGAACCTGCCGATCGAGGACAGCAGGGCGGCCGCGTATCCCTCGGCCTGCAACAAGCCGGGGATCAGCGTCGGTGAGTACACGCGGAACAGTTGGGCGGACCGGTAGAAATCCACCCAGCTGTCCTGCAGCTGCTTCAGCCCGGCTCGTACCTGGTGTCGCCACTCCTGGTACATCGACTCCGCGTTGAGGGACTGGGCCACCAGGTCAGGCGCCTGGTCCGAGGCGCCGCACGCTGTGGTCCACCGGCCGATGTCAGAGGCCGACGGGGCGGTACGTGCGTTCTCGATTCGCGAGGTCTTGGCGTGGTGCCACCCGCACTGACTGGCCAGCTCCACCACGGTGAGTCCCGCCCCCTTCCGGAGGTCACGCAGACGGAGCGCGACGTTCTCGCGCGCGGCCTGGGCGGACGACGAGGGGGAGATAGGCATGGGCGGCGAGGTTCCTGTCAGCCGGTCGTGAAGTGCTCGTGTGGTGTGGCGCGCTCCCACACCGTGCGGAAGGCGTCGGCGCACAGTTTGGCCGCGGCCGGGGCGTCGGTGATTTCCTCGCCGAGTGACGCGCCGTCGCCGGAGAAGTGGTTCCAGTGGACCCACTGGTCGTCGAAGAGCCAGAAGTCGTTGCCGGGCAGGGCGATGTCGGAGGCCTGGCGGCGGGGCAGCCACCGGACCTGCTCGCCGGCTGCGACGTTGGTGAACGTCCCGTCGTACAGGAACCGGGTGTACTCGCTGACGGGCTCGGACACGATCCGGGCTCGCTTGACCGCTGCTCCCCGCTCGGCGGTGTCCTGGATCACGTCGAGCCAGGGGCGCCACCAGGACGCGCGGTCGGCCGGATCGTGGCGGAAGCCGGCGCGCCACTGGGCGAATGGCCCCTCCTCGTAGTCGACGGCGTAGCTGTCCCGCATCTCCAGGTGGACGGCTGTGGCGCAGCT
This sequence comes from Streptomyces sp. NBC_01237, assembly GCF_035917275.1. NCBI lineage: Bacteria > Bacillati > Actinomycetota > Actinomycetes > Kitasatosporales > Streptomycetaceae > Streptomyces > Streptomyces sp. NBC_01237. The sequence goes on from NZ_CP108508.1 coordinate 8,013,280, forward strand.
GGAGATCAGGTCATCGAAGGTCGGCACGCTCGACGGCATCGCACGCCTCCCTGATCATGCCGACCATACGGGCGGGGATGCGGATGACAGCCTCGTTCTGGGGGATGCCGACGGCATGACCGGGCACGGTGAACGCCGCGCACTCGGCTTCGAGGTCGGGGTCCGGCTTCCAACCCTGCAAGACCAGCTCCTTGGCGTCGGCGTCGACCCACACCGTAGGGCTCTGCTTGTCTCCGGTTGTGGGGTCGATTCCGACGAACTGTAGCGACATGCTGACCTCCGGTATCGGGGTGTGCAGTTCTGTGCAACAGAGTCGAGCCACTGGTCTCGGCTGGTCAAGGGCATGATTCGGCCGGTCCAATCGGTCGAGTGGACGGAGGTGCACACATCTGCACATGGCTGGTGTGCACGCACAGGCGGTCCTTACGGTCTGAGGTCCACTGCGATGACTCAGGGAGCCCCATGACTGTGCAACAGCTACCGCCGGTCAGTGCGCTGTCGGAACAGCAGCAGCGCGGTTGGCATTGCGTATGGTGCGCGGCGCCGCTCGGTGCCGACCTGGGTGTCGACCTCGGCGAGCAGCGGGTCACCCCCGCCAACGGTTCCGCGTACGCGTGGTTCCCCCGCGAGTGCGTGAACATCCTCGTGTGCTCGGGGCGGAGGGCAGCCCGGTGATGGCATCAACGCAGCAGCGGACCGCGCACCAGCCCCCGGACCACGCGTATCAGGCGTGCCTCGGGCACACCCTGGCACGCGACGCCTGCCGTGCTGGGGCACGGTGCGCGACCGTCATACGGCTTGGCCGCGGGTGGAAGAAGACACGGCGGTGAGCGCGCCGATCGGGCACGGGTACTGCTCGGCGGAGCGCCCCGATTCGTACGCCCGCTGCACCCAGCCTCCTGACCACGCGGGACCCCACTACGACTGGCGCGCCTCCAGCGACCAACGGGAATGGCTAAACACCCCGGCCACTCCCCCGGACCGCACAGGGAGGGACGACGAGTGAAGTGCCACCACAGCGGCGGCGTCCACGACTTCCCGATCGAGACCGACGACATGGCCCGGTGCCCCGAACACGGGATCACCCTCCTGTGGCACGGCGAACCGATCACGAACACCGAACTGGCCCAAGCCACAGCCGCCGGAGCCCGGCTCGATGAGGTGCTCGACCTCGCCGAGGAGATCCGCGGCGACACACACAGCGCCCACTGCCGCGCAGCACAGCATCCGCACCTGGCCGACGGGCACGACCACTGCCGACGTCCCGACTGCGCGTGCCCGTGCCACACCTTGAAACCCGCCTGAACGGAACCACCATGCACAGCAACCTGATCCCCTCCCCGCCCGCGAACGACGAAGGCGGCCAGGGATGCGCCGGATGCGGCACCACGAAAGGCGCCTGCCACAACCCGAACCGCCACGGACTCTGGTGACCAGCCGGGCTACTCACACACCAGGTCAGCGAGCGGGACACCAATCGTGTCGGCGGCCCGGATGAGGGTGTCGACGACCGCAGTGAGTGGCCCCTCTCGCCGGGTCTCCTCATCACCCAGCGCCCACAACAGGTGGACCGTCGGCTGCAGCCGGAGCACGAGATCGAAACCGGTGGCTGTCACCCGTCGCCCGAGGGCCCCGAGTCTCAACTCATGCTTCGGTGGCTTTCCCACGGCCAGCTCTTCGGCCTCGATCCGGTCCGCGTACGGGTGCCGGCCCCGCTCACCGAAGAGGTTCCGCAGCTGCTCGGTGGCCTCCTCCCCCGCCGTCAAACCAAGCACGACCCCATCCGTCGCCCGGTCAGCACACCAGCCTCCTCCTGAGCCTCACGGAGCGGCGTGCGGGCCTGACTGACGGCGACCATCGCCGACGAGGAACTGGCGCAAGTAGTAGCGATACATCTGTCCGGCTCCGATGATCGCGATATCCATCATGCGAACCACACCACACGGCCCTGAACTCCAAGAAAGAGCCGATCAGCGGGACGTCCGTCCAAGCGGGAGTAGCAGCCGAACTTTCTTGTCGAGTGCCCGTCAGGTGGAAAGCAGCTCTGGCCGGTCAGCGAATGTCATCGCTCTCCGGCAGTCCACATCTCACGCCCCGGACAACACCACCGAGCGCCACTGAGCACCAAGGAAAGTGCACCACCAACGAGCCCCGCCTACATCAGCCCCCGGCACCCGCCGGGGGCTTTGTCGTGCTGCCCCGAAGGAGACCACCGTGCCCACCTTCGAGACCTGCCCCCGCTTCACCACCGACCTCCAGCACCTCACCCCCGCCCAGCGTCGGCGGTTCCGCCGCGTCGTCCTCGACTCCTTCGTCCCCGACCTCCGCACGGGGCGACCGTTCCGCCCCGGCCTGCGCATCAAGGGTGTGCGTGTCTCCCCCGGCGTCTACGAGCTGACCTGGGCACCGGACGGGCGCGCGACATGGTCGTACGGCCGGGAGAAGGTCACCGGAGCACGCCACATCGTGTGGCACCGCATCGGGACCCACAGCATCCTGGACCGGCCCCTGGCCGACGGCCATCTCTCGAGCTCAGGCCGCCGGTTGGCCGACTGATCGTCCCGATGACCACCGTGACCGGTCCGAGCACGTAAAGAGCTACGGGTGTCCAACTCTCCTCCCTTCAATGGGTCCGGACCGCCGGTCAGGCCGACGACCGGCGCGCCCGCCGCTGGCCTGACCCGCCCCCTACTCCCCCACGACTGCAAGACGGCATGATCACAGTGGTGCCGTACCGACGAACACTCCGCGCCGGTCCGGCACCACCACACCCGAGGAACAGACAGGTAGCTGCTGCAGAACTCGTGACACGCGCCGCGCTGTAGGCGAAGGAGGCGGCGGTGCCCTCGCTGTTGTCCGACACCGTGTCCGGTGACGGTGGGTGTGCCGTGGTGGCCCGCACCTGGTGCGGGACCAGACTGGCCTACCCCTCTGCCAGACCCGTCTCCGGCTGGCAGCTCCCGCACTCCTCCATGTCCGGCTCCGCCCCGTGCCCGTTGCCGCGCCCGTGCTTCCTGCTGTGGTGTTCGGGCTGATCACGCTGTTCTCGCTGGCACTCACCTGGATCGCGGTCGGCTTGGGCGGCCAGTTCGAACCCGAGGCGGTCGGCACACGGCCATGCCGCTGATCCTCTTGGCGCTCATCTCCAGCGCGTTCATCCCCGCTGGAACGAGGCCGGGCTCGTTCCAGCCGATCGCCGAGTACCAGCCCTTCACCCTCGCCATCGAAACCCTTCGCGGCCTCCTCCTCGGCACCGAATCCGGCAACACGCCTGGAACGCGAGCGCCCGGTGCGTCGACCTCACTGTGCTCGGCTACCACTGGTCGACAACGCAGTTCGACCGCGACCCGAAGTAGCCGAGACGACTACGCTGACCGCCTGCGCTCGGCAGGCCTCGCAGCGCTGGGCACCAGCCTGCCGCGGGTACCGCGTGCTTCCTGGTAGTCGAGAGCTGCGCCGGCGCGGGATCGGCACGCCTGGAAGGGAGTCGACGCCTCTGAGCGGAACAAGAGCTCAGTTGTCGGGGGCCAGCTTCCGGTTGGTGCCGGAGCGGCTGATGTCCAGGTCGAGAAGCGAGGCCAGGGCTGTGCCACTGTTCCAGAAGCCGAGCAGGTCGACATCGACGAGGACCAGACCGTGGCGGGCGGCAAAGGCCCGGGCCTGCTTGGTGAACTTGCACGAGGCGACGAAGAGCGGTACGTCCGCTCCGTGTTCGCTGCGTGCGGTTCCGTTGAACTTCTGAAGGTCCGGGCTGCCGACTGTGCGGTGCTTCGCGTATCGCTTGCACTGCACCACGATTTTCCGACCGTCCGGCAGCCGTCCGATCACGTCGGCACCCAGATCATTCGCGCCGCCTACGCGGCGAACTTCGGTACAGCTGTCCCGGCGGCACAGGGCCGCGACGTATTCCTCGAACTCGCGGTCCCCCAGTGACCAGATCACCTCCATGGAGTGCAGCGCTTGGAGCCGCGCCTGCTCCGCGAGCCGGACCTTCTCGGCTTCGGCCTCGCGGCGGCCGGCGTGCACGAGGGCCACCGTCACACCCCCTGCGGCCAGAACCGCTAAGGCCATGAGCAGCACCATTCCCGTTCCCATGCTCCGATCCCCTCCCTTGATCCGGCTGTCCGTGCGCTCTACAGCTCCCCAACCGAGCACGGATCCATCCAGACGCAGAGGCCGGACTCTCGCCGAGTCCGGCCTCTGCATGGAGGTGCTACGTGAGCACAGTTCTCGATCTACGTGTCGATCAGATAGAGCCCAGGTCGGCTGCCACTGCGGCCAGGATCGAAGCAAGCTGGAGGCGCCCTTCCCGGGGGAGGCCACGTGCGAGGTCAGCGACCAGCGCCTCCTTGCTCCCGCTGCGCTCGACATAGCGATGCAGGAATCGGGTTCGCTGCTCTTCGTCCAAGGTGGCCATGACGAGGTCCATGACGGCGTTGCCGTCGTGCCACAGCGCAGGGGGCACCTTCCGAGGGTCCGTCGGCTGGGCGGAGGAGGTCTCGTCGCTGATAACGGCGTTATCGGTCGCCGGCGGCTCTGTGCGCTGGTCCTCGGACTTGGAGGCGATAACGGCGTTATCAGTCGTCGGGGGGACCAATGTGGTGTCGTCTGGGTGTGCAGCCGTCGGCGCGTTGATAACGGCGTTATCAGTCGCAGGGGCCGAGGGCTGGGCCGGCACGGCGCTCCGGCGCCGTGGTTGGGGTGCGGCGGCCCGTTCGTCGGCTGTCGTCCGCTGCTTCTCGGGGGGGAGTTTGGCGAGGCCGCGCACGTGCTCGACCTTGCGCCGACCGGCTTCCAGGTCTGCCTGGAGGTCAGGTGCGAGCGCGAGGAGCGAGAGGCGCTGGGAGATGTACGGCTGTGTCACTCCCAGCCGCTTGGCTGCCTTGTGCTGCGAGCCGTAGAGCTTGACGAGCTGGCTGAGGGCTTGGGCCTCCTCCAGGTCGGTCAGGTTCTCACGCTGGGCGTTGGCGACGAAGGCGGCTTCGAGCAGCTTCTCGTCAGTGGCCGCCAGGGCGTCGTTGACGGTGATACGGACGAAGTCGATGCCTGCTTCGCGGGCGGCTGCGAGGCGCCGGTGGCCGTCAATGACGACGTACTTCGCACCGGCGGCGAGTTCGTCTTCACGTCCGGGCCGCTCGTTCAGGTAGGCCTCGACGGTGGCGACTGTGATCGCTTGGACGAGTCCGATCTCGGTGAGGCTGGAGGCCAGGCCCTCGATGTCCCCGAGGGCGTCGCGGGGGTTGTCGGGGTTCGGACTGATGTCGTCGAGGCTGAGTTCGGTGACGGTGTTCTCTTGTGTTTCGCCTGTCGCGGCTGCGATGAGCTGGCCGCGGGTACTGCGGGCGAGGGCTGCCCGGCCGAAGGAGCTTGAGCTCCCGACACGGTCTGCGGCGGACTGGCGGGTACTCACGTGATCTCCCGGACGATCTTGCGCATGCTCATGGCCTGGTCGCACTCCGGTGCGTAGGACAGGAGCGGCATCTTGTTTCTGACTGCCTCGCGCTGTTCCTTGAGGCGGGCGACCTTGGCGAGGACCCTGGGGTCGCTGAGTGATTCCCACTCCTTGAGGGAGGAGGTGACGACGTAGCCGTCGCGGGCGTCGTACATGTTGACTACGAGACCCAAATACTCGACGTCGATCCTCCAGTCCGTCTTGCCGGACTCGATCTGCTCGATCAGCAGCTCGTAGGCATCCGCTGACGAGTCTTCCGCCTGCACGATGATCATCACGCCGGACTGTTCCTTGGCCTCGCCCTCACGGCGCCGCCCGTAGTAGATCGCCGCGTCCATGCCCACACCCAGGCTGGGAGGCGAATCAACGACGATGACGTCGAAGTCCTTCTCCAAAGGCTCAAGAGCGCGCTCGAGAGTTGCCTGCCGGTTGCGGTCCATCGCGATCATGATGTCGAGGAGGAACGCGTCCGGGCAGGACGGCAGGACGTGTAGGCGGTCTCCGTATCGCTCATCGTCGACAGCGACTACGAGGTCCCTGATTGAGGCGTCCTTGATCTGCCCGGCCATGAACTTGGCCAGACTGGGCCCCTTCGCGGGAAGGGACTGCAGGCCGAGCTGCTTGGTGAGGTGGCCCTGAGGGTCGTAGTCGACGAGCAGAACTCGCAGACCCAGCCCCCGAAATTCTTCCAGGAGCGCCTCGACGTTCTTGGCCACGGTTACGTAGGACTCGCCCTCTGCCAGGGCCTCGCCAACGCCGGCAGAGATGGCGGTCTTCCCCACACCGCCTTTCTGGTTGCACACCACGATGCGTCGGGGGAGCCCAGTGACGGGCCTGTATTTGGGGGAGGGGTGCATCTCGAGCCACAGGGCGACCGACTGTGCGAGTCCCTGGACGAACGGAATGCCGCGCCGCCCGCACGTCGCCTTCAGGTCCTCCCACTGGCCTGAGAACAGCCAGGTCGAGAACGTCACGGACCCTGCCGTGTCGATGACTTCGTGCACTCTTGAAGAGGTACGCCAGGCTTCGACGCCTTCGGTGACAGCGTCCTGGATGTCCACGCCGAGTTCGGCCGCTCGTACCTTCAGATCCTGGCGCAGCTCGGCTGGCAACTTGGAGACAACTTTCTCTCTGTCTCCGGAGGGGTTTTGGATGACCATGAAGGCACCTTACTAACTCCACTGGCAGCGTGGGGCCCGACTCGCAAGGGATCAGACCCGTTTCCATCCCATTTGACTTGTCTTGCTGAAGGCGGGCCAGTCTCGGGCTATCCGAGTCATCTGGTCTTGCGTCCCGGTCAATCTGGGTCATCTACCGATCCGTCTCGCTCTTTCTGCGCCACCTCCGCACCACCGCCAGGCCGTGGTTCATCCACCAGCTCCGCATGATCGCGGACACCATCGACGCCGCCGCGGGCCTACCGGCAGCACACGGGGCCGACGGAGCAGGGGAACTGACGTCAGCAACGTCGGAGCCGATCATTAGACTCCGCTCATGACCAGCGACCCCGGATTCGCCTGCTCGTGCTGCGGCAGCCATCACGCCGAGCTGCCGATGAACTACTCGGCCACGGCCCCCTACGTCTGGGATCCGCGTTTCGCCGACTCTGCGGACTGCCTGCTCTCGTCGGATCAGTGCGTCATCCAGGCACAGCACTACTTCGTCAAGGGTCTGATCGAGATCCCGATCATCGGCAGGGACGAGGTGTTCTCCTGGGCCGCATGGGTCTCCCTCAGCCGGGACAACTTCGCCCGAACCGCAGACCTTTGGGACACCCCGGGACGTGAGACCGAGGAGCCGTACTTCGGGTGGCTTTCCACCAACCTCTTCCTCTACTCGCCCAGCACCATCAACTTGAAGACCCACGTCCACACCCGCCCCATCGGACAGCGTCCCTTCATCGAGCTGGAGCCGACCGACCACCCTCTCGCAGTCGAACAGCGGACCGGCATCACTATGGAGCGCGTCCGTGAAATCGCCGAAGCCGTTCTCCACCCCACGGACAGCGAATCCAAGTGACGTCGAACGTGCTGCTGACCTAGCGTTCCGCCCATGACCACCACAGACATCGGCACTGACGATGAGGCCAGCGTGACGATCCGCTGCCAGGACAACTCGTCTGTCGGTGTGAGGTTCTGCGATCGGTTCAGCTTCGACGAAGACTCCGTGCACTACGCCGTCGAACTACAGGCTCCAGGCTTGGCCGCCCGAGTCAATGAGGTCGTCGCCTGGATCTGGGACAGCGATCTGGTCCCGTTCCTGGAAGAGCTCGCCGCCGACTACCGGGGATGGGACGGCGAATGGAGCTGGCAGACCAACGACCGTGACCTCGCAGTGTCAGCCGCCTTCCGGTCCGGCGGCCACGTCGGACTGACCTGGACCTTGCGGCCATGGCCGAAGGCCGCCGGCGGCTGGAGTACCTCGGTGACCACCTGGCTGGAGGCCGGTGAGCAGATGGCTTCCCTGGCGGCCGATGTCCGGCACTTCCTCGCCGGGGAACCGCGGTGACAGCCGGCATACGAATCACCTGGACACTGGGGGCACATGGGTGGGCCGACTGCGTCGTTGAGGACCACCAGGCGACAGCGGAGCTGACCGCGTCCCACATCAGCAACGCGCCCGAAGCGTTTCTGACGGCGGTGGCCCGGCTCGTCGCGGGCGAGACGGAAGCCCGCGCCCAGTTTGAAGCCGAGCCGACCGCTTACCGGCGGGTCTTCTACCGCGAAGCTGCGGATGTCTGGATCCGCTTGCTGGAACTACGTCGCGGCAGCGACCACGACATCAGGGGCACAGAGATCTGGTCGGCCCAACTCCCCATCGACACACTCGCCCGAGCCGTGATCCGCTGCTTCGACGAGGTCGTTCGCACCTACGGCGAGAGCGGCTACCGAGGCAAATGGGGCGAGCACTTCCCTCGAACCGAACTCGAAGCCCTGAGGCGCCTCTGGCACGCTCACCGCTACGACGATGGGCCATAGCCACAGGCTCCAACCGCTCGGGTTGAGTGAGACAGACCAGCCATCGCCGTCTCACTCAGCCTGAACCACCCCAGGTCACGACTTCACGATGGCCCGCGTCTACTGAGACAGGTCAACGCCTCCCGATCACCGCACACCTCGATAACGGCGTTATCACCAGCCCGCACCCTCACATCTGGACCAGCCCCAACACACCGGCGGATTCTGTCTCAGGGAACCTGGCCGCGCGGTTGAGTGCGCTGGGGGTACTTGCTGGCTGTACCGGCTGGGATGAAGCCTGAACGGCCGCGTACTGAGTTGTCGTACGTGGTGGCGGCGCAAAGGCGTCGTCAGCGCCCCTTGCGGCCAGCGGCATAGGAAAATCCTGCGGCTCCCTGCCACTCCTCGAAGTCCTTGAAGCCGACGTGCTCCAGAATCCAGCGGACCAGCCTCGGGCGTCGAGGAATGCGTCACGAGCAAGAGTCCGCGGCCGTTTCCTGTCGATCATTGGCGTTGGCCGGGGGAGGAGTCGTGCGGCATGCCGCCAGCTCCCTCTCGACCCGAGGTGACGTGGGATGATCGAGAAATGCGGGGGACCAGCAGTGAGGACGGGCGAGCCCTTCGGCGTGAGGCCGAGCGAGTCGTCAACGGGGTCGCGCAAGGACGCCGCACGTTGGACGACGGGACATCCTGGTTCGCAGCCCTCTCCCAGTCGGGACGGCAGGTTGTGCTGCAGGAGGTCGCCGGCTACGCGATGCAAGCGCACATCACGTCGGCGGACGGCCACGCGGGGGTTGCCCGGTCCGGAGTGAAGCCCACCGCCAACCCTGCGGTGATGATCTGCATGGACCCACCCCGCTACGGGTTCGTAGCCCTCCCCGCCGACGAGCACGTCAAAGCGTTCCGTGTCCTTGTCTCGGTGTTGTCCGTCGCCGACACCCGCCGCAGACAGACCTACTGCAGAGGCACCTGCGGACACACGTGGCACAACCTGCCTCCCTCAGTGGAGAGGCTGTAGCGCAGCTGGCCGAGCAATGTTGAGAGCCGGTCCGCCGGCCGCAGCCCGGTTTCCGAGCGGAGGCTGCCTGGTCGGTCGGCTTTCGATCGCGAGTCCTGCAAGCAGCGCAGGCAGGGCAGTTGTCTGGCGGGTGTCTTGAGTACGCGCGGCAGGTGGACGTGCAGCTGCTCGGCTTTCCGGCCGCGGACCATCAGTTCCGTGAGGCCGGATGCCCTTTTCCGGACTGAGACACTGCTTCTCCTGGTGGGTAGGTGCCGGGCATCATGGTCCTCGACGGGAGCCCATGCCCGAGAGGACGAGTGCGACAGGTGTCTGGAGACGTACGGACGGACTTGACGGACCTGTGGCAGCAGCATTGGCCCGACTGCCCACCGGTTGGCTACAAGCTCCGCGACCCGTATCGCGATGTCTGGGTGCGCTTCCACAGCCTGCCGGAGTCGAAGCGATACGCGGAGAACGAGAACGAGTACGCCGTCGTCCTGGGGCGGTACAACGCGGTCCTCGATGAGTTGTTCGCTGGTGGGGATGTGTACGTGATCACGCCGGTCTGGACGACCGAAGCCGACGTTCCGCCATTGCGGCCCGACGCCACCTACTGGCAGAGCCTGCTGGTGGAGAACGATCCCGACCCGGAACTCCGCACCTACTGCCATCTCTTCGCCGCCCGCCGCCCCTGGCGGTATGGCTGCCTCGACGAGCTGCTTCGTGACATCGCCGACGAGAAAGTGGCGGGAGTCCTGGTCACCGACATGCAGATGCGGCGCATCCACCACCCCTACGACGGGGGCGCTGACGTCTTCCTCACCACGCCTGAGGAACGGGATCTCACGCGCGAGAGGCATGCCAACTGGCTTTCCAGCAGTCCGTCGGGGCTTTGACGGGCCAGGACCGCCAACCACCCCATTCCTGGCTGAGGATGAATTCCTGAACTCCAGGGAAAGCGAGCCGTCGAGGTCGTGCTGGTCGCGGATGTCCGCCGTCCGATCGGCAGCGGGCGGGGCGGGGAGCCGTCCCGCCCGGTGGGCAAGTGGAGTTAGCCGAAAGAGTTCAGGCGGATCTGAAGCGCACCGGCCGCGTTCCGCAAGGGCGGTACCGACTTCCCCGATACCGCGGCGGCCACCGCGCGGATCGCGGCCGAGTTCGACGGCTGGGCACCGGAACTCACCGCGCTGATCACCGACGGCGACACCGCGCCGGCCCTGCGCCCCCAGTACGCCCTGCCGACCGGGCACCGGTGGGACCGGGTGCCGGGGGTCACCCTGATCGGCGACGCCACCCACCTCGCGCCCCCGAACGGCGACGGCGCCAACCTTGCCATGTACGACGGCGCCGAACTCGGCAAGCCCCTCGCCGCGCTCACCGAGTACGAGCAGGCCATGTTCCCCCGCAGCGCAGCGGCCACCACCTCGGAACGCGGAGAGATTCCGGGGACCGACTCCGAGTACAGCACGGCCCAGGGCCTGATCAGCATGATCACCGAGAAGAGTCAATGAGCCGCTCAGGCCCCGATCTGATGCTGGCCGGAATGGGGAACGGCTGGCCGACCGACTCCTCAGAGGCCGACCTCGAAGGGGTCAGCGTCTACGTCGTGCGTGCCCCGAGGCGGGCGACGACGGTAGTGCTGTGACCGCGAAGGTTCACCGGGTCCGGGCGGTCAGGGTGAGCTCCGAGTTGGGATGGTCTGGTCAGCGGTGGAGGGAGCCTGTCGTGCCCCGGCTCTGCGACGATTGCTGAGTGAGCAAGCAAGAGTGGGACACATTGACCAAGTCTGAAGAAGCCTTCCTGGTCAATTCCTATGAGATCGACATCCTGCCTGGTGTCTGGGGCGACCTCGACGAAGCCGACCAGTCCCGACCGGTCGACGAGCTGGTGGGAATCTTGCTCGCTCTCATCGATCGCGGGTGGATCGAGGTCCGTCGACTCGCGCCGTGGACCTCCCCCGCCGGGGAGAACGGCTTCCAGCCCGGCGAGCTGGTGCCTCGTGATCAGCTTCCGGCGATTCTCGAAGACGTGGCCAACTGGGAGTATCCCGAAGACGGGAACTGGATTGGCGCGTTGACCCTGGTCGAGACCGAAGCGGGAAAGAAGATCACTCGTCTTTCTCCCGAGGAGATGGCCGAGTAGGCCGCCATCGCGGGAAGCCTCAGGCCGCGGCCAACGGTCGGCCTCCCCAGCGGAGACCCTTCTCTCTGCGGATGCGGGCTCGTTCGCGGCGTTGGGCGGCCTGGGCGGCCAGGAGGTCGGGGTGGCGGGCGTTGGCATTGCGCCAGCGCAGATGGCGGTGCAGTTCGCGGGTCTCAACGGTGTGGTTGGGGTGGTTCGAGTGGGCCAGGGTGAACTGCCACAGCGGCCCGAAGTGCGCCTCGATCGGATTGGCCCAGGAGGCGTTCGTCGGGGTGAAGCACAGCTCGACGTTGTTCTTCCTCGCCCACCGGCGGATCTTGGCGCCCTTGTGGGCGGAGAGGTTGTCCATGATCACGTAGATCGGGGCGTCGTCGGGGCGAGAGGCGCGGATGGACCTGAGCGCGGCCAGGCTGTTGGTGGTGTCCTTGCGGCGGCGGTTGGCATCCCAGAGGGTGTCGTCGCCGATGGGGGAGCAGCCGTGGAAGTGGGTCACGCCGTGGGTGCGGTGGTAGGTCGCCGGGATCCGGTCGGGCCGGCCCTGCTCGGCCCAGCAGGATCCGCCGGTCGGGCGTATTCCGAGCGGCCCGAACTCGTCGAACGCGAAAACGCGGTCAGGGAAATGGTCCATGACGTGCTCGATCCGATCCGGCTTGGCATCGCGGTCAGGATCGGTGGACTCCTTCCAGGTCTTGGTTCGCTGGAAAGTGACGCCGCGTCGGGCGAGCAGGCAGCGCAGAGCCTCACGACCGATGCGGATCACCCGCCCATGGACTCTGCGGAGGTAGGCGGCAAGCTTACGGATCGACCAGCGCGTGAAGGGCTGAGCGAGCTTGGCCGGGCGAGTAGTGGCCGTCAGAACGAAGAAGTCCGCCTCCTCAGGAGTGAGTTGGCGGGGACGGCCCTCCCGCCCACTGAGGGTCCAGACAGGCCAGGCCGATCTCGTTGAAGCGGTGAATGACGTCGCGCGCAGTGTCCTCGTCGGCCGCCACCAGTTGGGCGATCACCGGCACGCGGTTCCCGCCGGCCGATGCCATCAGCATCATCGCGCGCCGGTAGCGCACCGAGCTGGTGCTGCCCCGCCGCACGATCTGCTGCAGCCGCTGCCCCTCCTGGTCGGTCAGTCTGCGGGCTTTGACCGGTTCTGCCACCATGCCTCCACGCACCAGATCGGGTGTGTCCCCACATCCAACTGGCCCCCGGCCCCTGACCGCGAAGCAACCCGGTGAACCATCCCGGTCAGAGCAGTAGAGACCAATCACTCCCAGGCTTCAGCGGCTCGTATGGCGCATCAGCGCCACTTCCCTGGCACCAATAACCGCTGTGCGCCTCTCTGGCGGCTCACCACGAAGCTCGACACAGTCTCACACCAGGTGCATCGCGTTCAGCCGCCTGAGGCGCCATTCTGGGCGTCGCATTTCTGGTAACTCAGGCCTTTTGTCGGATTGATGTGCTGGCGACAGCTGGACCGCGAGCACAAATCCAAATGTGCCGGGGCGTCCGAAACACAAAAGGTCCGTACCCCCGAGGCCTCGGGGGTACGGACCTTTCCCGTCAGTCGTACATGTCAGCCAGCTTGCGTGCCTCGTTCACCGTCCTCGACGGCGGCGGCCAGGAGCGCGACGACGTTCGCCTCGTACGGATCGGCGTAGCGCTCGTGGCCATGGAAGTCGAACGGCGCGCCGTGCGCGGTGATGGTGAATCCGGGGATGGCGGTGGCTGCCCTGCCCTCCAGTTCGGTGTTGAGGCGGTCTGCGTCCCGGGCGGCGAGCCAGGTCTGTGTGTAGGGGCCAAGGCGGAGCAGGGTGTGGCCGGTGCCGTCGCTGCGGCGGACTTCGACGTGGACTCCGTAGTGCGCGGGTTTCATGCCGACGTCGTCGGGGAGGTCGAGGCCAGCCGCGGCGTGGGTGAGCGGCGTGTAGGCGGGGTTCCAGACTCCGAGGATCGTGGCTGTCTCGCAGCGGAGCCAGCCCTTGTTGGTGTAGCCGAGTTGGCTGCTGCGGAGGCAGGCCGTGGCGTATGGGGTGTCGGGGTGTTGCAGGGCGATGGCGATGAGGTCGGGGCCGTGGTCGTCGCCGGGGCGGGGGCGGGCGCGCTCGACGAACGGGCCGATCCTCACCGCGATGTCCCGGGCGCATCCGGGTGCCCACGGCTGCGGGGTGCGCAGGGCGGCGAGCATGGAGCGGAATGCGTCGACGACGGCCTGGTCCTCGGAGGTGAGAGCAGTGCCAGCGGTGTTGCCGCAGCGGCGGCGGGAGAGTCGCAGCTTCATCGGGTGGGCTCCTGGTCGCGGTTGGGGTAGATCCGGGGGAGGGTGAGGCCGTCGTCGGCAGTCCGAGCAAGGAGAGTCAGCGGCCTACCTCGCGCGGGGGTTGCCGTTTCCGATGGAAACGGTGGGCCTCGTTGGCGTTCTGGCGGAGGGTCACCCGTGCCGAGGCGACGTGGCAGGCCACCGCGCGCCTGCCGAGCGTGCTGGTGGTCATGGTCGGCAGGGTGGAGTCCGGCGTGGCGGGGGAGCCGTCGGCGTGGACCAGGTCCTCGCCGTACAGACGCTTCCGCGAGGCCGTCTTCGATCCCTGCGCCCAGTGGTCACAGGCAGCGTGCAGCTCGCCGAAGATCGCCAGCAGGGTGCCGAAGAGGGCCATGCGCTCGGTGGTCAGGGACAGACGGGGCATGCTGGGGTTCTCCTGATCTCGATACAGGTGAGGGAGCGGGGCGGCCGGCCTCTTTGCCGATGCTGCGGTCGCCCCGGTGTACGAACTCCGTCTCCGGCCTGCGTAGCCGGGGGCGGAGTTCGTACGTCAGGGCTGGACGGTGAAGCGGGTGCCCTGTCCGGAGCTGGTGGGCGTCGCGGTGAGGAAGCCGGGCTCCGTCTGTGCGAGGGATGCCAGCGCCGCCTTGATCCAGTCGGTGTGGCGCTGGAGGTCGACGCGGAGCACGTCGAAGTCCGAGAGGCGCACCGGGTGCGGGGTCGTGCTGTAGCGGTGGGCCCAGAGCCGGGTGCGGATCAGTGCGGCGGCCGCGGTGTCGTCGGGGCGGGCGGGCACGCCGCGTGGCAGCGCCCGGCATGTGGTGGCGTGCGCGTTGGCGGCGCGGGCGGCCTCCGCCTCCGTCATCAAGGCGCCCGCGGTGTTGCGGTCCGCGCGGTGGGTGCAGCCGAGGCACGCGGCGACGTAGGGCGGCGTGCCGTGGTTGGTGTCGGCGGTGTAGACGAGGACGGTCGCGCCCTCCAGCGCCCGGTAGCGCTGGGAGACGATCGTGCCCTCCGGCGTCCACGTCTCGGGGACGGCAGTGGGGGCGGTGCGGGTGAACAGAGCCACAGTGACTCTCCTTCGAAGGGATCGTTGATCAGGCGGCGAGCCGGTGGATCACCGGCGCCGTGGACGCGACGTAGCTGTCGGGGCTGGGCTCGTAGCCCTTGTCGCAGGGGTCGCAACGGCCCTGGGTGCGCAGCGGTACTGGCGGAGTGCACATGTTCCGAAGGTGTCGTATTCCGGTCCAGGTAGGTGGCGTTCAGTTGCGCGGGCGCGGTATCGAGGCGCGGGCGGGACCGCTTTTCCAACAGCAGAGCAGCGCAGCATTGAAGAAAGGGTGGCCTCGCCTGATTCACGAGTGGTGGGCAGCACCCCCGGCACACAGTTGAAGCCCCAGTGCCGTGTGGCGGCCACTGCAGCGCGGGAACTTACTTGCGGACGAAGGCGTGGCCTGCGAGGGTCCCGGCGTGAGCACGATTTTGGGAGACAGGCAGCGGTTCGCCACGGAAGTGGATGACTGGGACCACGAGCTGTGCCGGGTGGACATCTGGGCTGCGGGGCAGTGGCTGACCTGCGACGACAACATGGTCTTCGTCCGGCAGTTCCGCCGCGACGTACGGGACACGGCCGCGTGGCTGCGGTCCGGCATGGCCTCTGCATTGCCATTCGATGGCCTGTCCCCGCAAGCCACACACCGGCATCTCATGCTCCGCGCCGGAGCTGACGACGAAACCGAAGCCGACTTCGAGTTTCGCAGCCGGTTCCGTGTCATGGACTGGGGCCCCACGACCGACAATGTGACGACCCACCTCTTCCGAGACGGGGACGGGTCACTGATCACGCTGCAGTTCCGGCGGGACGAACACCTGCTCAAGCATCCTGAGCAAGCGGGCCAGGTCTTCGTAGCGAAAATCCCGACCGCAGAGCTCGTTGGGATACTCGAAGATCTCGTGGACATCCTCGACGGTAGGCAGAGCCAAAACCATCCGTGATCGGGATGACCACTCAGCGAGCTCCGGAGTCGTGTCGGCGGGTGGCGATGTACTCCGTCCAGTCGCGCTTGGCCAAGGTGGCCCATCGCGTCGCGTTGTGCACGCTCGTACCGGTGACTTCCGCGAGGATGGACGCCAGGAGATGGTGTTCGCGCTCGGCGGCGGGCCATGAGGTCGGTCATGGCTATGTGGATCACGGCTCCGGAGCGGGTGGGCAGGGTTTCGTAGTCGCGGGCGAGACGGCGGTGGAGCATGAGCCATCCGTAGGTGCGCTCGACCGCCCATCGTTTCGGGATCGGGGTGAATCGCCTGGTCCCGGGCTTGCGGGCGGTGATCTCCATGTCGATGCCGAGGGTGGCGGCATGCTCGACGAGGTGCTGGCGGTAGCCTCCGTCGGCCCACACCTTGCGGATGCTGGGGTGCTCGGCGGCGACCTGGTCGATGAGCGCGGTGCCGGCCACGGAGTCCTGCACGCTCGCCGCGGTGACCAGCACTGCGAGGAGAAGGCCGAGTGTGTCGGTAACGATGCTCCGCTTCCGTCCGACGATCTTCTTCCCGGCGTCGATGCCCTGGCCGGTTGCGGGAACGCTGGTGGAGGTCTTGACGCTCTGGGCGTCGATCACGCAGGCCGTCGGCTCGGCGTCCCGGCCTTCCTTCTCGCGCAGCAGCTGCCTGAGCAGGCCGTTGAGCTGGGCGAACACGCCCTCGTCGGCCCATTTGGCGAAGTAGCCGTAGACGGTGTTCCAGTGCGGGAAGTCGTGTGGGAGGTAGCGCCACTGGACCCCGGTGCGGTCCACGTACAAGATCGCGTCCATGATGTCGCGCAGGTCGTGCTCGGGCGGCCGGCCGAAGTCCAGGGCTCTGCCGCGGCGCTCGAAACGCCACGCAGCCAGGACCGGCTCGATCAACTCCCAGCGGGCATCGGACAGATCGCTCGGGTACGGACGTCGCTTCGGCATCCTTCCGGCGTACCGCGCCGGACCGAATGCGCCCAGGCGCACAGCGATGACGACGGAAGCACACGATCCCGGAGATCGGTCATCCCGGGATGAGACAGAAGCACATAGCCTTCCGCCCCATCCACAACCCCTCCCGCCCCGCAGGCATCGACCACCTCCACCACCTCACCTGCACCGCAACCGAGCACTCCGAGAATCCACTTACAAACGGGCAACACGGATGAAAACGACCTCTAAGCTTGTTTTTTAACGTCCATGCGGTACTTCTCAGTGGAAGCTGAGTGGTTCTCGGGGGCTGCTCCAGTCCGGTTCGCTCGTGGGCTCGCGTTCACAGCGAGCCATGGAAAAGCGGTGGACAAAGATCGCGTGAGCGGCACACTGACCCTTGTGAATCGACTGCTGGTGGATGTGGAAGGCGTCACTGCGCGGTTGGTACGCCGATTCGGCCCCCGGGTGGCCGGATGGTGCGCTGACACGCCGGATCTCATCGCGCGGCTATCGTCCCAGTGGGGGCTCTCACTCGGTGAACCCCTCCCGGATGGCGCTTCGTCGATCGCCATACGGTGCTGCCTGCCCGACGGGACGCCGGCGGTGTTGAAGGTCAGTCCGGACCAAGCTCTCATGGCCGAACAGGTCGACATGCTGGGGTGGTTCGCTGCCTCGGGCCGGGTACCTGCGGTGCTGGCCGTCGACAGGGAAGCGGGCGCGATGGTGCTGGAGGAGATCGTGCCCGGGACACCGGCGGGAGACATGCCCGCGGCGCCGCTTCCGGAACAATGGTCGAATCTGCTCGCCGCTCTGCACGGGGTCGCGCCGCCTCCGCTGCCCACGCGTTTGCTGCGTGGGCGGTGCGAGGAGGCATTCACCCGGGTCGGCAGGCGGCTGTCCGAGCCCGAGATCAGCGCGCGGATGGATGCCACCGCGTGGGACAGGGCCATCCAGCGGTGCGAACGCCTACTGGACACGGAAGCGACCACCGTGTTGCTCCACGGCGACCTGCACCTGGGCAACGTCCTCGACGGCGGCGCAGATCGCGACCTTATGGCAATCGACCCGAAAGCCTGTGTCGGCGATCCGTGCTTCGACGCCGTGGACTACGTCGTAGCCGGCGCCGGGCTGGAGGGCATCGAGACCCGCTGCGAGCACGTGGCAGTGGCGTGTCGACTCGACGGCGAGCGGCTCCATTCATGGAGTCAGGTGATCGCACCGTTCGCGGCCATCGCCCACCTCGGTAACGGTGGTGAGGAGCCGGTGATCGACGAACTACTCGAATTGGCCCGGTGAGCACACACGGTATTACCGACCGGCTTGCCTCCCCGCGTAGCTGGGGCCTGAGGACTTCGGCCTGGGGCTCCTGGTGTGACGGTGGTTCGGCCAGAATGTGATCATGTGCGTTGTAGAGACGCTGTTGATCACGCCATGGCCACGAGGGTTAGTTCGCTGTACGCCGAGTCCTTGACCGTCTTATCCCAGTTCCGGGCCGACCTCTACGGCTGCCTGACCACCCGCGCCGATGCTCTGTTCGAGCTGACGGACGCCGTGCTCTGCACGGACCGGCCCGTGCGGTCACTGGTCGAGCTGGCTCTCGCGCCGGAACACCGCCGTGGGCATGGATCTCTCTACGCCGGGTTGAACCAAGGCCGGATCGACCTGGACCGACTGCGTCGGACGCTGGCAGGGCTGCCGCTGCCAAAGGCGGCAGACGGCCGTCTGGTCCTGGCAGTGGACGTCTCGCCGTGGCTGCGGCCCGACGCTGCCACGGTGCCCGACCGCTCGTTCTGCCATACCTACGGCCGTGGCGAGGCCAAGCATCAGATGATGCCCGGCTGGCCGTACTCGATCGTGGCCGCGCTGGAAACCGGCCGTACCTCCTGGACTGCGCTCCTGGACGCGGTTCGTCTACAGCCTGGAGCAGACCTCGCCGCGCTCACCACCGCGCAGATCCGCGAGGTGGTCGAGCGTCTGATAGAAGCCGGGCAGTGGGCGGAGGGCGACCCACAGATCCTGGTTGTGTTGGACTCTGGATACGACGCCCCGCGCATCGCCCACCTCTTGGCTGGCCTGCCGGTGCAGATCCTTGGTCGGCTCCGTTCCGATCGTGTGATGCGCCGTCCGACACCGCCGCGGGTTTACGATCCCAAGGGCGGCCGACCGCCCAAACACGGCGGCAAGTTCGTCTTTGGCGATGCCGTCACCTGGGGAACCGAGCAGGCCATCACGGTCACCGACACTCGCCTCTATGGGAAGGCGACCGCGCAAGCGTGGGACCGGCTGCACCCCAGGCTGACCCGGCGGGCCGCCTGGCTCGATCACGACGGGCCGCTACCCCTTATCGAGGGCTCCGTCATCCGCCTGGTTGTCGAGCGCCTGCCCTCCGGCGGAGCCAACAAGCCGGTCTGGTTGTGGTGGTCGGGCACCGGTGCCACCACAGCAGACGTCGACCGCTGCTGGCAGTCCTTTCTCCGCCGCTTCGACCTCGAACACACCTTCCGCATGCTGAAGCAGACCCTCGGTTGGACCAGACCACGGCTTCGCACTTCGGCCGCGGCGGACCGCTGGACCTGGCTGGTGATCGTCGCCCACACTCAGCTCCGGCTCGCCCGCCCGCTGGCCACGGATCTCCGTCGGCCGTGGGAAAAGCCTGCCCCGCCGAGCAAGCTCACCCCCGCACGGGTCCGACGCGGGTTCAGGAACCTCCGCACGACAACGGGTTCTCCAGCCCGTGCACCGAAACCCACCCGCCCCGGCCCCGGACGCCCGCCCGGCTCAAAGAACCGACGCCCCGCTACCTGCCACGACGTGGGCAGAGTCCTCATCACTGGCCAGGCATACACCCGTCCCGCCCACCACAAGGTCGGCACCAAACCCCGACGAAACGGTTAAAAAACAAGCTAACAGGCTCAGTCCCGTCTCTGCGAAGCAGCCGACCATGCTCCAGAGATCAATTGCGGGACAAGCCTTGGGGGCGAGCGCCGTCACGTCATGGGTGGCCGCCATGTCGATGACGACCAGCCCCGGCTCCTTCACGTGCCTCTCGTTGATCGGGTCCGTGTACGGCATCACGTCGCACGGGCCGGGCGATTTCCGCGGTTCCGGAGTGATCACCCGACCGAGTGCGGGGCCCGGAGCTCCCGCGGCGGCCCGGTACGTCGCGGGCCGCTGCGGCTGGGGTCGCCGGTTCTCACTTCCTGTCTTCCCTGCCCCCGGCGGCGACCAGCTCGTGGCAGACGGGGCATTGAGCGGTGCCCTGAAGTACCGACCGGAGTCGGAATCGGCTGACCGTGTCACACGGAATGTGCCGGGCGGACCACGGGGCCACCGGCCCGGGAAACTTGTCGAGCGCGATGAGGCCAGCCTCCCGCATGCGGGCCTTGGCCTCGGGTGCCTGCCTCCGTATCGCCCTCCTGGCCGCTCTGCGGTCCCTCTCCCGCGCGGCCAGGCGCCTCTCGTGCACGCGTCTCCATGCCTGCGTCCACATGAGGAACTGCGTGTCCAGGACCTCGCACGCGATCAGATACGCCTTCAGCGTCCGCTCCGAACCCGGCAGCGACTTACGCCGCGAGATCCTCTCCGCGGTACTGCGTGAGAGAGAAGCCCTCGTCTCCGGGTAACGGCGGTCCGCGCGTTTCTCCATCTCCCGTGTGGAGGGGCGGCCGTTGCGCTCCCAGGCCCGGGCGAGTGCGGCGCCGAGTTCATCGGCGGTGCGCACCAGGTCGGGCCTGGGAGCCTGCGTGTAGTTGGGTCGTGTGCGGCCGCGGCGGAAGTTCGTGGCCTTGTTGAACAGGGCTTCGGCTCGGGTGTGGTCTAGGACGCAGACACGGACGTATCCGTGGACGGTGTCCCGTGCGGGAGGGGTCTTCCCTCCCTCTGCTCGCTGGACCGTCGTGATGGAACATCCGAGCTTGCTTGCGAGCTGCTCGCGTGTCAGCTCCTTCTTGAGGCGGGCCGATCGCAGGTACTCCGCCAGCTCGCCTATGTCGTTGCCGGCGTTGGCCACCGGTCCCGGTGGCCGGCCCTTCCGGGGCGTCATGGAGCCGGATCCTCAGGTCTGCGGGTGCGCGGACGCAAGGATGCGTGCCATCAGGGTGAGCAGGGGATCGACGAGTCCGGTAGCGGCGAGACGGACCACGACCACGCCGGTGAAGGACGAAGCGGCGAGCAGACCGAGGACACCGGCGGGCTGAGCCGGCGCGCCGCCGGGGGTGGTCGCGGTCAGGATGGCGGCCACCACCACGATCACGATGATGACGGCGGCGCCGGCTGCTCCGAGGCGACGCTGACGAGGGGTAGTGCGAATGAAGGACATGGTGCTCCGCTTTCTGTGCCTGCCACCAGGGGCGGCCAACGAGGCGCTCTCGGAACACGAGAGCGTCCGGCTCCAACCGGCTTGATCCGTACGGGCGTTTGGCTCGCCACGTCACGTGAGAGCATCGTGCCACTGTGTGAAGATCATTCAGGCCGGTTCAGGGGCACAAAGTTCACTCCTGTCTCACGCGTGGAAGTTCGTCCCATTGCCTTGCCGGAGGCAAGCTACGGCAGGGCCGTAATCCTTTCGGGCAGCGATCGCGTCTTCGCACCCAAAGCTCAGGCCAAGGCGGCAGCTATCAGTAATCACCCGATACGCGACCTGCCGGTTTTCCCGGCACCGTTCCGGTGTCACGGATTCCGTTTTTCATCTCGCCCGATGTTCATGCAGCGCTGCCACACTTTCACTTGCGTCAGATGTGTTCCGCTGGAACGATTCGTGCACCCTGTGCCGCTACCGGCTCCAACCGCAGTCGAGCAGGGACTACCGCACCGGTGTTTGGCTCACCGGCGCACCCCGGTGAGCCGGCGCCTACGGACGCGGCGGCTCACCGCCCCACCCCCGGCTCTGCCCCATCCGGGAACCGGGCTTTCGAAGCCGAGCGGAAGCACCCCGAACCCCACAGGAATCAGGCAGCGCTGAACCCGCGGGCATGACCGCTGCGCCATTCCCCCCACGGTGGGTCGTCCAGGACGGTTCCCGGGGTCGGCAATGCCAGCGCCTTCTAGGAGGCAAGCGCGGTCCTGCGCCCAGCCCCCGACGATGACCTCGAACGAGCGGACGCCTGCGGATCTTGATCCAGGCGGTGCCGGTCGGTACAGATACCGAACCACCACCGCAACAGGACCGCAGGGCCGGTCAGATGGCGGGGTGGATCGCGCAGCGCGCGGAGCGTTGCGGGGGGATGGGTCCGCTGGGTTCGGGGCTGAGGGCCAGTGACCAGGCTTTTCGGATGTCGGTGATGAGGGTGCGGGCGCTGTAGGGGGAGATACCGAGTTCCTGGCGGGCTTCGGCGAGGCGTTCGGGTTCTCCGGGGAAGCCTTGGGCCTGGGCTTGCTTGAGGCGTTCGTCGAAGCCGGTGGTGCTGAAGATGTCGAGGAGGGTGAGGGAGAAGTAGGCGTAGGCGGAGGCTTCGGCAATGAGCTGGTGTGCGTCTTCGCTGAGAGTGTCGGAGGTGTCCGAGCCTGGGCGGTGACCGGTGAGGGGGTGGTAGGCGAGTTGTTCGAGTCCATGGGCGAGGGTGCGGAGATTGCACGGGCAGGGGACGCGGAGGTGGCCGCCGAGGGTGCGGAAGGCGCTGAGGGTGCCTTCGGTGTCGGGGGTCCACTGGCGCTTGCTCAGGAGCGTGCGGAAGCCGGCGAGGGTTTCGGAGAGCTCTTCGAGGATGAGGTGGCGGGAGATCTCGGCGAGTTCGTGGGAGCGGGATCTTTCCTGCATTTCGCGGATCTGGAGGGCGTAGCGGAGCAGGTCGCGGAGGATGCCGCCGGAGAGGGTGTGGGCGAGGAGGGTGTAGGGGGTGGGGAGGGCCGAGCGTTCGGCGAGGACGGTGCGGGATTCGGCGAGGGTGCTGGGCTGGACGTGGACGATGTCGTCGAGGGAGCTGTCGGTGACGTCGCGGTGGGGGAGGCCGCGGCGGACGAAGGCGGCCCCGACGTCCTCGGCGACGGAGATCAGGTAGTGGACGTGAGGGATGCCGAGGATGGCTTTGATCTCGCTGAGGAAGGCGAGGGCGTTGGTGTCGGAGCCGAGGCGGTCGAGTTCGTCGATGGCGATGATCACGGTTTTGCCCTTTTCGGCATATTCGTGGGCGATGAGACGCAGGAGGGCGCGGAAGTCTTCGACAAGTTCGGGGAAGTTCGGGGGGACGGTGGACAGGGAGGTGTTGTGGGTGGTGCCGAGGCTCAGGAGCTGGGAAATCCCTGTGGTCAAGGTGCTGCCTGACGATTGGACGGTCTGGAGGCGGAAGAGGTAGTCGCGGCAGCGCGAGACGAGTTCGGGCTCGCGGGACCGGGGCTCCCAGTCGTCGACGCGCATAAGGAGGATGCCGGCATTGAAGGCCGCGAGGCGGAGGGGGTTTTCCTCGTCGGCGATGAGGCGGTAGGTGTCGGGGTCCTGGGCGAGGTAGAGCAGTGTGCAGGCGCCGGCCAGGGTGGTCAGCGGGGTGAAGATCCTCCGCAGGTGGATGTGACGGCTGCCGAGTGGAAACTCGATGCCGGAGTCGCGGGCCCTGGCGAAAAGGACCCACACCGCGAACACCAGGCCGGCGCGGATCAGTGCATCCCAGGGGGGCTCCTTGTCCAGCGGCCAGGGGCCCGGGTCCGTGGTCAGGCCCAGAGGTCTGAGGGAAAAGTGGACAGAGACGTCGCCATAGTCGACGAGGACGCTCAAGAGGCTTCCACCGATCAGGACTAATCCGAGGATCAGGCAGCCTCTTGTCGTGACGCGGCGCAGGAGGCGTGGGATCCAAGAGGTCTTCCGGGAGTTCCACAGGCCGAGGGCAACGAAGACGGCGATGACGCTGGCGGCGACGGCCTGGCCGTGCCAGATATCGAGGGCCAGGTCCGCGGCCCTGTGAGCCTGCCGGACGGCGAACTGGGTGAGGACTTCGGCGTAGCGGGTGTAGAGGGCGCGGACCGGGCTGGAGAACGAGAGGATCAACAGTGCTGTGGCGGGTAGCGCGTAGGACCCCCAGCGGCCGAGGCGTCCGGCTCGCTTCCACATTCGCTTGAGGAGGCGGCCGAAGGGGGAGAGCCGGGTGAACTCGGGTGGCTCGGCCCCATGCTTGGCCATGTAGGTGCGGCACAGACGGACCGACAGAGTGAGCAGGAACTCGTGAGGGGTATAGGTGGCGGGAGCCTGGGCCAGGACACCGAAGCCGGCGGTGTCGACCTGCTGTTCCAGGAGTGTGGTCTTGCCGGCGCCACGCGGGCCGCATACCGCGATCGTGCCGTCTTCCAGGTGAGAGAGCTTGCGTTTGAGATGGCCGGATGCCTTGGTGTCGACGAGGTAGGCGCGGGCCCGGGGGGTGCGCAGCCCGTCGTGGCCGTCCGGCATGAACACGGAGTCGGGGTCGGGGCCGAGCATGTGGCGGACGAGGGGCTGCACCAGGAGGCGGGCTCCGTCGTCGCGCAGAGCCTCACCCCACCGGACAGCGACGGTTCCCAGTTCCACACGCTGGGCCAGCCAGGCGACGCCGTAGCCAGCGGCGAGGAGGCTGAGGCGGAGGTTGAACCAGACCGCGGTCCCCCGGAAGTAGAAGATGGTGGCGGCGGCTACGGCGGCGGCCAACAGGCCCAGGACCGAAAACACGCCGCCGAGGATGAAGGCGGTGACGATGGCCGCTGCGATCAGCAGGCAGACCGCCAGCCAGTTCCACTCGGACTCGGCCGCCACCTGACGGTGCTTGTCGGCAATCTCCTCCAGGTCCTCGGACGCTGTCTCGAACGCGGCCCGCGGGCCCGGCGCGCACTGGCTGGTCGCAAAATCAACGTAGTGGGGGTCACGGAGGGCGGCCTCGACGTTTGCGCGGTCCACGCCCGGGCGTTTGCCCAGGAGCTGTGCCATAGCCGGCTCGGCCAGGACATTGGAGACAGCCCTGCGGTAGACCATGGTGCTGTCCGGCTCAAAGAAGTCCCACACCGTCACTGCCAGGAACCGCTGCCACGCCTGTAACCGGAACACATCCCGCCCTTTCCCCCGGATCCAGAAACTGCGGATAGTAGCGGCCACCACCAGTAGCGGGGGTGGTATCAGGGGAAATGGCTGGAGTTAACCGTATGGTGCCAGTAGACGCTGACTGCCGCTCGCCGTATGGGTCAGGCGTCCGATATAGGTGTGGCTGCAGCAGCTCATGCTTGGCACAGGCCCACCACAAGCCCGACACATCGCCCACTTCACGGCCTGACTTCCCCTCACCTGCCCACATGGCGCGACGGCGCATATGCCACCGCTCCCGGTGACGCAGACGTCCTGGCAACAGGAACACGGCACGGCCTCCAGGGACCGGCACACAGGGAAACCGCCCGCCGTGACCGACCAAACGAACGACCGCCGCCGCTCTCGATGGAACGAGAGCAGCGGCGGCAGGTCCCGGCGGTCTACTGCCGGTTGGGATCCTTCGCCGAGGGAGGCAGAGTCATGGCCAGCAAGGCGTCGATCATCTCGACGTCGAGGCTGCTGTCGAAGCGGAGCGACCGGCGCAGCAGCCGCCCGACTTGGAGAGGCCGCAGCCCGAGGCGTGTACGCGCGCTGAGGCACACTTCCCCGAAGATGCCCGCCGTGGAGCCGGGCTGGCGCTGGATGTACCAGGAGAGGAGCTTGACCGTGCTGAGAGGGAGGTCACCGAGGAAGAGGTCCTCCACCTTCTTGCCGTAGCCGACCCCGTCCTCGACGTCTTCCATGAGACTGCGGAGGATGGCCGCGACCAGTACATCGCGAAGAATCCCGTGGGGGACGAACCCCTGGTCATGGCCGTACATGAAGCTGGCTGCGGCACCCCATGCGAGAGCGTCGGCGGCTTCCTGTGCCGATTCCCCCTCCATGTAGGGCCGTAGAGGTTTCTTCCCCTTCTGGCGCCGGCTGGTCAGGTCGTCGTGGAACATCCTGCGCAGCCGGTCATGGTCGGCGACGAGGCCGACGGGCTGGGTGGAGCCGTAGACGGTGGATGCCGACAGCAGGGCTTCGGGCCCGTTTTTCCGGCGGTAGTGCTCGGCCCAGTCCTGTGCCACCGGCACCGACCACCACATACCGTCTTCAGCATTCTCGTGCTGCGGTACGGGCAGGTCGCCGCGACCGTACCTGGGGTCCGGCAGGTCCTCCACGCTGATGCCCGCGGCCTCGGCCAGCCCCGTCCTGCCGATCAGTTTCGCCCTTTCCAGCTCCGGCGTCCGCAGGTCGACGACGCAGTCCTCAAGGGGCCGCGCTCCGGGCTGCGAGGCTCGCAGCTGCGCCCACAGCGCCAGGTGGTCCTCCCAGCCAGGCAGGGGGTTCCCGGCCCCGGTGAAGCTGGCGATCTTCTCGACCCTGCCGTTCTCGGGTTTGCCGGAGCTGCTGAGCAGGTCCGCGGCAGTGACAGTGGTGGGCTCGTCTACGGGCCTGAGGTCGTAGTGCTCGAAAGCCGAGTCCCACACCTGGCTCGGCCGGTACCAGCGCTTTCCGTTCCACCAGTAGCCGCCGCTGCGGTGAAGGAAGCCGTCGTGGTCGTATTTCCAGTAGTGGTGCAGATCGCCCTGGTCTCCATCCCGGATGAGCAGGACGGTGCGCCCGTAGTCCGGGTGGTGGTGCACAGCCCAGGCGTAGGCGGGGTTCTTGGGCTCGGTGGTGAACGCGACCCATCCTCCGGCCGCGGTCGGATCGGTACGACCCCAGAGCCCTTTGCCCTGATTGCGTCCGGTTCGTTCGATCGCGTCCGGATTACTCAGGGGCAGACGCTCGTCATTGATGAACGGCAAGCCAGGGACCGGGTAGTCGGTACGGGTGCCGTTGGCGACCGGACGTAGGCGGTACACGGTGAATTCCTCTTCCTTCTGATAGGACGACGGGGGTCAGACACGGCCCCGACCCACCGTTCCTGTAGCACGCAAGACACACCTACACCTGCGCCGTGACGCATTCAGACTCAGGCGCCGAGCGGCCAGCGGCCGTATCCAGTACCTGCCCGTCAGGCAGAGTGATGGCACTGCCGCGCGAGGCTGTCAGCGGTAGGGGCGGGGAGCCCGGCCCTACCGGTTTCAAGACGTTGCAGAGCTTGGGAGCGAAGGCTGACGGGTGACCGTGTCCGACGACTCCTGTTGCCGGCCCCGCCACCGTGTTCACCACTTGCCGTTGAGCCCGTCGAGGGGATCCCCGGTGTGTGTCCGGTTGACCCGGTCCGCCGTGGCGATGGCGTCGGTGATCCAGGCCCGGGCGCGCAGGGTGCTGCCGAGATGGGTGGCGAGGGCGGTGGTGATGTCCTTGAGCTGGGCGTCGCGGTTGAACACGTCGAGGACGAACGCGGCGAGCGGTCCGAAGTCGCCGTCCTGGGCCTCCCTGACGGCGGAGGACATGGTCGAGCGAATGCGGTAGATACCCGCGGCTTCCTTGAGCCCGCGCCAGAACCGGGCGCCCTCATGCCCGGGAAGGTCATCGAGGAGGGCGGCGAGCTGCTGCTCGTCGTCGGTCACGGTCGGCTCCTTCAGGTAGGCGTCTCACTGTTTCGGCGTTGCGGGGCCCGGGCGGCGCGGTGTGCGGCGGGTGGCCATCAGGGCGATCCGGTCGTCAGCGGCCGGAGTCGGAGATGCCGGAGACGAGCTGGCCCAGGAACTCCAGGATCCCCTCGCCCACCGGGGTCGGGGCGATGACCACACCCAGGGCGAGCACGATGACGACGCGAACTTCTCGTCCCTCCGGCTGCGGGCCTCGGTGCGCCGCCGGAGCCGGAAGACGACGATGACGGCGAGCAGCAGCCCCAGATTGATCGTCAGCACTCTGTCTGTCCCCGCCCCCGGTCGGACTTCATCCGGGCCCGGCCGGTACAGGGCGGGCCGCTCAACCCCCCTTATGTATCCCGGATCTCCCACCCGTGCCGCCCAGTTATCGGATGCTGACGCAAAGTGACCTGTTGGCCGGAAAGATCAGACCGGGCACCGGGGCCTCCGGAAGGTTGCCGGGCCAGATACCGACGACGGCGGGCTGGGCGCCGTCCGGAGCGTGGCGCCGCCGACTCATCCCTTGATCCGCGTACTGCGGGAGGCCAAGGAGCCCGGCCTCCGACAACGTGCGGTCACTGGCAGCGGATTTCGATGCAGTCGATGTCGGTGAACTCGACCTGCAAGCCCGGGGGCGCGGCGGCCGCGGTCGGTGAAGTACTGGACTGGTCCTGGAGGCCGGCGGCGACGACGGCTTGGAGCTCCGCATCGGTGGCGCCGGCGGCCTGGGCGTCGCAGAGGCGGGCCGCGTACGACGGCGGGAGGTGCTGGGTGATCAGGCGGACCGGTCGTCGTCGCTGGTGCCCGGGGCTATGGCTGGGCGTTTCGTTTGCCAGTGAGCCTTTGAAATCCTCACTTCGGAGTCGCCGCCCCTTGTTGATGCGTCAAAGTGGGGATCGGGCACGGAGCTGATGCGATGGAGCACTGCGGTTCATGTCACGCTTGCCCCCTACGGGGGGTATTGCACCGCTGCGGCAAGGGGGCTGAGATGAGTACAGAGCCGGAACCTGAACTTAGGAATATTGAAGCGGACACTTTTGTGAGTGTCGCAGTCGGAATGGCAGCAGCGCCCTTTCTGCAAGCGTTCGCCACTCACTTCGGCAACCGGCTGGCTGGTGCGGTGGATGAAGGCGCCCGCTGGGCAGTGGCGCGTTTCCTGCGCCGTCAGGCTGAGGAACAAGTCGACCCATCCGAAGACGTGTTGCCGCGGACGGCCAGGGTTGAGATAACGCTGGAGACAGAGCATGGATGGCGTGTGCATCTAACAGGCGACCTTCCCGTCGAGGGGTTGACACAGCTAGTCGATTTCTGCCGTGTCGACCCCCCTGCCGCCATCGATGGCAGCCTCCCCTACCCGCCGTTCGGGGCGATCGACTGGACGGGATCCTGTTGGGTAGCCTGTGGCCCCTCCGGTTTCCTTGTATGGGACCCCGAGTCGCAGCACTGGACTTCACCACCTCACCTTGTGTATCGGCCCGTGGCCGACTGAGACGCTCGGGACGCCAACTTCGGCTCAACCACATGCAGCACGGCCCGGCGTCCCGGGCTGCGCCTTCCGGGCGGTCCGGGTTACCCGTTCGTGGGGCAGGGCCCGGACGGTGTCAGAGCGGCGCGGGCCCGGGGAAAGGAGCTTGTGCGACCGCGGGCTTCTCCAGCCCGGACACCCGGACGTCCGCGGTCGCGTCCCGGCCGGTGGACCCGCCGACGCCCGGACACCCGCCCCGCGGCGGCCGATGGCCGCGGGGCGGCACCGATCCTCCTCCCGCCCGCGGCAGCCGTACACCGCCCGCCGGCGGGAGGAGACCGCCGGTACCCGTCAGCCCGAGGGCGAGAAGCCGAGTCGGACGGCCGCCAGGGCGACCGCGTCACTCACCGGCAGCCCGCCGTCCCCGTCGTTTAGGGCGGCCCCGGCCCGCAGCTCCCCGGCCGGCGGGCCAGCCGCTCGGCGAGAGCGCGCTGGGGCCCGGTCAGCCTGCGGCAGCCGCAGCCGGGGAAAAGCGCGGGACTGCCACTCCGCGCCGTTGCGATCCTCGGTCGCCCCGGAGGGCGACCGCCACACCGGCTCCCGTCGGTCCGGGAGATCTCGGCCACGTGGTTGCGATCCTCGGTCGTCCCGGAGGGCGACCGCCACGCCCTTCGGGGCGAGCGAGGATCGCAACGTCTTCGCAGGCCACCCTCCATCGAAGGGCACCCACGGTGGCGCTCGCCCTTCGGGGCGAGCGAGGATCGCAACTTCACGCCAGACGGAGACGAATTCGAGAGCCACCGGTGGCGCTCGCCCTTTGGGGCGAGCGAGGATCGCAACGTGTGGCTGGACCGCGGGGAGACCGGGCTCGGCGAGTGGCGCTCGCCCTCCGGGGCGACCGAGGATCGCAACTCCCTGCCGCTCGCAGCGCTCGTGGCCGCGCTCCCGGGTGGCGCTCGCCCTCCGGAGCGACCGAGGATCGCAACACATCGCGCTGGCGGTGGAACGCGGTGGCGGCCCAGGTGGCGCTCACCTCTCGGGGCGGGCGAGGATCGCAACGACGTCTACAACAGCCACTGGACTGACGAGATCGAATGGCGCTCGTCCCCCAGGGCGAGTGAGGGTCGCAAACGACATCGCCTGTCCGAGATTCGTTTCGTCGCCGAGGGTGGCGCTCACCTCTCGCGGTGAGCGAGGATCGCAACCTACTCCGTGTGGGAAGTCATGCCCGGCGGCCGAAGTGGCGCGCGGATTTCGTGGCGGGGGAGGATCGCAACCACGCCCGGAAGGGTCAGAATATGCGATCCGGCCCTCATACCCCGCGTATCACAGCCCCGATACCTCCTGGGCACTCCGGACCAGGGCGTACAGAAGTACCATCCGAAGAGCAGTGCCCCTGGGCGAGGCACGGGCACATGATCAAAGGGAGCGGCCGCGTGCCCTGGGTATCCGGCGGCATGCTTCTTTGTTCGTTCGCGACCGAGTTCAAGTGCAGGGGGAAGGGTCCCGTTTCCGCCATGTGTTTGAAATTCATTCGCCCGTTCGCACATGGGGTGCGAGGGTCTCCCTGACTTGGTCCGGATCAGCCTGACCCGCTGTTCGGAGGGCCACACGACCACAGGGGGTTCATTATGCGTACGAGCATGTGGTTCTTACGGAACGGGGCGTTCGCCGCGACCACCGTAATTATGGCCGCGAGTTCACCGGCAGCGTCCGCGGACCACCCGGGCGAATTTGAGCGGATCTCCTATGCCCTGCCTCTCGGGACCGCCGTGCCTGATGGGCTGGTCGGCGCCGAGGCACTCAAGACGCTGGGTCATCGAACAGCGCTGACAGGCAAAGGAACGACAGCAATGGAGACTGCCGGCCCGGTGTCCGGCTATACAGCGCGCGCCTCGACAGCCTCGGCCACTGGAGCACCGACACCCCGAAGCCCTCGGACAGTGGGGCCTGCAGCGGTCACCTATCCCGATCCGGCTCGGTCGATCTCACTTGCCGAGTGCCGGGCACAGATCGACCGGCCCGACGGCGGGAAGTTCTACGTCAAGTCCCGCTTCGCCGTCTGCACGGGCATCCGCATGATCTCCACCTGGACCAAACGTGGCGCACCCGTGGGCACCAGCGAGACGAAGATCTTCATCCGGGGCACGGTGCCGAAGGAGGCCGACCGGACGATGACGTTCGACTACGACGTCGTCGGGTTCAAAAAGGTCGGGGCTATTCCGACCGATCGGGAGATGTACAAGATCGAAGGCACCATCCCGCAGACGTGGCCGTCCAAAGCCCGTTACACGAAGGGCGGCAGCCTGCCCGTCACCAAGAGCTTCGACGCACTGAGGGCTATGCCATCCGCCCACTTCACCCATACGGTGCGCTACGCGCCGGGGCAGGGCACCGGTGCGGGCGCGGCCGATGTCGTCTTCGCGGTGTACCAGCCGGTAGTCACCGCGTCCGCGGTGCCTGGCTGGATCGGTGCCCCCAGCACCGGCAAACCATTCCTGCTGGCCCCACGCTGGGACGCGGCCAAGTACCTCAACAACCCGACCGGCGGCACCAAACCGGCGAACAAGGGCAGCGCCGCCTTCAGCTACCTCTCGACACTCGAGTACAGCACGAAAGCCACCGCTCCCGAGCGCGGAGCGGCAGCCCACATCAAGAAGGCGTTCACCAAGCCGAAGACAACACAGCCGCCGAACGGCGACAAGCGGATCCCCGGCCAGAACGTCGACACCCCCCTGCACCGGCTCTACCTTGATGCGAAACGCCGTAAGGACAACCGGTCCAGAGCTGTCAGCAACTGCCGCCGGTACTTCGGCGCCGACTACACCAAGGGCGGCAAGGACTGCGACGAGTACCCCTTCGCAACCACCTACGAAGGTGCCGCGCAGGCAGAATACGACCCGCACTCGGAAAAACTGAACTTCTCCGTGTTGCCGGTCGACGCGACGCAGAACCAGGATGCGGGCCGGATACTTGGCCATTTCCTGACCAAGAACCGGATCATCGACGGTCCGGATGACGGCTTCTTGGTCAAAATCACCTCATGACCACCTGACAGGAAGGGGGGAGCCGTAGTTCCCCCCTTCCTCAGTAGGTCTCGGTGGGCCAGAACTGGATCAGATAGCGTTCCACGCCCTCGGGAACGCCCTCACGGGCCAGACGGCGGACCTCTTCGCGTCCCCGACAGTGCGCCCGCACCCGCCATCGGCCGGCCTGGCCGGAAAGGCGGACATACACCGGCATCGGGCCGCCAGCCACCGCCCACACCGCCAACTCCCCCGAACGGCACACGATCACGCCCTCGGCGACCTCGTCCCAGCCGTTCTCCGCCCCGGCCTCTGCGGGCTCGTCGTCCCAGACCTCGGCGGTCAGCGCCGCGGTATGGGTATGGCCGGCGCTGCTGAAATCAAGACGGCCCTCATGCGCGGCCAGGAAAGACTCCCCGTCAAAACCCTCGGGGAACGGCACAGGCACGACCGTGTCGTCCACGTCCTGCAGACACCAGCCGTAGAAATCCACTTCCACGTCCAAGCCCTGCCTGCTGACCAGCCGAGCCACAACTGCCCTCTCCTCCGACGAACCAGCCACTCCCCCAGCGGCACCTCTCCGGGCGATCTCCCCCAGCACGCCCCGCAGGAAACCGAGAACGCCCACCAGGACAACATCACCACGGACAGCGGCACGCACCTACCCCAGGCACGGAACCCCACAGGGATAGAGTGACAGACCATCGAAGACACCAACGCTGGTCTCGGACACCTCGCATGGGGCTGGCAGAACGACGCGTAGCGCAAGGCGGAAGCGGGGACGCAGATGCGGGGGCGCGCTGTCGGCAGCCGAACACCAAGCGTCCCAGGAAAAAGACTCCCCCCTACCGATCGCAATGTCGTGACACTGGTATGCGCGAGAATGTCTTACGGGTAGGGGTGCCGGTAAGAATGCTGTCACCGATCCTGCTGGCTTATTCCGTACCCAGCAGGTCTGACGGGCGAGGCGACCGCCCTTTAGCTGGGGCACGTAGTTGCAGATGGTGTTCCCCGGCCGAGAGAAGTGACAGCGGGCTCAGCGGGCGGCCTTCTTTTGAAGCGTGCTCTCGAAGCTGCGAGGATGGAACAGGCTCTGGAGCCAAGGACGTCGGCTGGATTCGAGGGGGCATAAGGGTGAGTGCCGAGATCGCGCAGTGGGTTGAGCAAGCGTGGCCCTACGTGGCGAGTGCCGTGGGAGCGTACGGGGTGGCGGTGTTCCAGCGGGCCGAGGACGCTGCAGTGGACGCGACGGCGAATACCGGTCGACGCATGTTGCAGGCGGTCTGGGGCAGGCGGGACGAGCGGGGGCAGGCCGCGTTGGAGGCCGCCGTTCAGGACGTGGCAGAAGCGCCGGAAGACGCCGATGCGGTCGGTGCGGTGCGGCAGCAGATCAAGCGGGCGCTGCGGGATGACGCCGGCCTGCGGGCTGAGCTGGCTGGGATCTTGTCGACTGGAGAGTCGGTGCAGGTGACGGCCTCTGGTACGGGGGCTGTCGCAGCGAAGACGGTCGGTGTGGCGATCACCGGAGACAACAACACGGTCCAGCGTTAACAGGAGCGCCTGTGCCTGAGTCGAAGGGCCCGCAAGCGTCGGGTGACCGGTCCGTCGCCGCGGGGACGGTCGGTGTGGCGATCACCGGAGACAACAATCGGATCGTGCATCTGCCACCAGAGGCTGTGCGCTGGGTCCAGGAGATCGAGGCGCCGCCGGGCACCGGGAATCTTCCGCGGTCTGCCGCAGGTGTGTTCGTCGGGCGTGAAGATGAACTCGCTGAACTGCGGCGACGTCTGACCGATGAGGGTGGGGCGGCGGTCACGCAGGAGTCCGGGACCCGGGCTATCCACGGACTGGGCGGTATCGGTAAATCCACGCTCGCGGCCCGGTACGCGCACCGCTATCGCAGCGAGTACACGTTGGTGTGGTGGATCGACGCAGCTTCGACCGGAGACGGAACTGACAACATCCCCTCCAGCCTGGCCGCCCTGGCCATGCGGCTGTGCCCGCAGTGGGCCGGGACTGCAGACACCGACGAGCGGGCTGCATGGGCCATCTCGTGGCTTCAGATCCATCCCGGGTGGCTGCTGATCTTTGACAACGTCGAGGATCCCCGCAAGCTGAACCACTACCTGGGGACGCTTCAAGGCGGTCATTACCTGGCAACCAGCCGTATCTCTACCGGCTGGCACAGCATCGCTCCTACTATGCCCCTCGGCCTCCTCGACCCTGATGCCGCCGTCACGCTGTTGTGCATCCTCGCTTTCGGAGACGAGCACGCGCTCCCACCAGGGAAGCGAGAGGATGCGGAAGCGTTGGCAGCCGAGTTGGGCTACCTGCCCCTGGCACTGGAGCAGGCGGGCGCCTACCTCCACGAGACCGGTATGGCGCCGGCCGACTACCGCACTCTGCTCGGCCAGGTCATCGATTCGGACGCGGGCGGGATCGACTCCGAACGCACCATCGCCCGAATCTGGGACCACACTCTCGTCGCTGTCGAAGCCCGCAATCCGCAGTCGGTCACCGTGCTGAGCGCGATTGCTTGGTTTGCCCCCGCCGACATCCCCCGGGCCTTGCTCGCTCCCCTATGCCCGGAACCAGCCGCCCTCGACGAGGCTCTAGGCGTACTGCGCGCCTACAGCATGATCGCCTACGGCGCCGAGCAGAGCCTTCATGTCCACCGTCTCGTACAGACGGTTCTCCGCCACAGGGGCACCAGCGCCCCTGGCGCGTATGGACCAGGCAGAGAAGAGGCAGAGCGCCTCATCCAGCAGGCCACTCCTGCAGCGGGGGCTGCCGCCACAGAATGGCATCAGGTCCTGCCCCACTTCATGGCGGTTGCGGACTCGACCCCTGAGCACAATCCACCGTCCACCAACACCGTCCGTGCTTACGAAGCAGCAGCGCAGCACCTGTATCAGCAGGGGCGCGATAGTCATGCGATACCCCTGCGGACAGCTGTGCTCGCACAGCGTGTGGAAACCCTGGGTTCCGAGCACCCTGACACTCTCGCTGCCCGCCACAACCTCGCCGTCTCTTACGGGCAGGCGGGGCGGATGCGGGAGGCCATCGTTCTGCTGGAGCAGGTGCTGGCCGATCGTGAACGGCTGCTCAGTTCTGAGCACCCTGACACTCTCGCTGCCCGCCACAACCTCGCCGTCTCTTACGGGCAGGCGGGGCGGATGCGGGAGGCCATCGTTCTGCTGGAGCAGGTGCTGGCCGATCGTGAACGGCTGCTCAGTTCTGAGCACCCTGACACTCTCACCGCCCGCCACAACCTCGCCGTCTCTTACGGGCAGGCGGGGCGGATGCGGGAGGCCATCGTTCTGCTGGAGCAGGTGCTGGCCGATCGTGAACGGCTGCTCAGTTCTGAGCACCCTGACACTCTCACCGCCCGCCACAACCTCGCCCACTCTTACTGGCAGGCGGGGCGGACGCACGAGGCCGTCACCCTGCAAAAACAGGTGCTGGCAGATCGTGAACGGCTACTCAGTTCCGAACACCCCGACACTCTCATCAGAGATGGCACCCTAGTGTCTGCGTTGGACGACATGGTCGGCCTCGGCACGGTGCGCGATGCCCTCACAGAGCTCAAGAACCGCATTCGGCTCCACCATGCCCGCGGGGAGAGCCTGCCCGCGCTGGTGTTCGTGGGGCCGCCCGGGACCGGCAAGACCACTGTGGCACGGCATGTCGGCGAATGGCTCCAGTCCCTGGGGCTGCTACGCAAGGGCCACGTGCACGAGGTCACGTGCTCTGAATTGGTTGCCGAGTACGTCGGCCAGAGCGCGTCCAAGGTCCGCGCAGTTGTGCATCAGGCCCTCGACGGGTTGCTCTTCATCGACGAGGCCTACGCCCTGGCGGGCAATGAGGCTGTCGACACCTTGGTCAGGGAGATGGAGTACTGGAACGACCGACTCGTGGTGATTGCCGCTGGCTACCCGCGTGAAATGGACGCGTTCTTGCGCAGCAACAGCAGCATGGCCTCCCGCTTCACGAAGCGTCTGGAGTTTCCCTCGTACACCACCGAGGAACTCGTCGAGGTGCTACGCCGCAGAAGTGCCTCCGAGGGCTACATCCTCACGCCGGACGCCGCGGAGCGTGTCGAGCAATGGTTCGACCGTCGCCGCGCTGACCACCCCGACGGGTTCAGCAACGTCCGCGAGGCACAGCACGCGTTCGGTGTTATGCAGGGTCGCCTGGCCGGCCGCTTTCGGGCCGACCCGACCATCAACTTCACGTTCATCGCCGAGGACGTCCCAACCCCTGAAGAATGAGCTCAGCAGGGGCCGATGACGTCAGGGCGGGCGGTTCGGCGTTGGTCGAGGTCGACGATCGTGCTGTGGGCGGCGAGTTCTTCGCGGAGGGCTGTGTTGTCGTGGTGGAGTGCGGCGATGACAGTGGCTGCCGCGTCGAGCCGGTGTTGGAGGTTGGTCCGCTCGCGCTTGATCTGCGTCAACTCCGGCTTTGGGGAACATTGGTACAGCGGTTATCGGTGAGAACGATCTTGGTCAGGGCATGAGGGTGCTGACCCGGTTCTCGTACTCGCGGCGGGCCTTGCGCTGGGCCGGAACGGCGGGGGCGCCCTGGACG
Source organism: Streptomyces sp. NBC_01237 (assembly GCF_035917275.1). Taxonomy (NCBI): domain Bacteria; kingdom Bacillati; phylum Actinomycetota; class Actinomycetes; order Kitasatosporales; family Streptomycetaceae; genus Streptomyces; species Streptomyces sp. NBC_01237. Next base: position 8,049,602 of record NZ_CP108508.1, read on the forward strand.
CCGTCGAGCGGCTGGCAGCGGGCGAGCAGCCCTCGGTGCACGGCGGGGACGGCGCTGACGCGCAGGGTGTAGCCCTGACCGCGCCGTACGGTCACGCCCTGGTCGAGCGCCGCCCGCTCGACGGGCTCCAGCTCGGTGGTGCGGAGGTAGTCGGCGACCTTGCCGGGCATGTCGAGGACGACCGGCAGCTCCGGGGCCGGGACGCCCGGGTCGCCAGCCGTGTGCTCGGGCAGGAGATCGGCGACGGCTGTGCGGATCGCGCCGCGGCTGACGTCGTGGTCGCGCGCGAGGGCCGAGATGGACCGGCCCTCCAGGTACGCGGTGCGTACGCCGACGGTCTGCGCGGCCGGGACGGCGGGTCGGCGTCCGCCCTTGCTGCCCTTGGCCTCGGCGGCGCGCAGTCCGTCGTAGGTCAGCTCGCGCTGGAGGTCGCGCTGGAGTTCGCCGGCGGCGGCGAGGGTCTGCACCATGAACTTCACGGTGGACAGCAGCTCTCCGGTGCGCGGGTGGCGGGCGGTGAGGTCCATCGCGGAGAACGCGCCGTCGTGGATGCGCAGCGCGAGGCGGTCGCGGTGCAGGACCCAGCACGTCGAGGATGTGCTGGTTGCCGCGCACGAGGCGGAACATCTCGGAGATGTGGACGGTGTCGCCCGGCCGCGCGTACGTCAGCAGCTCGCGGAACTTCGGGCGCTGGAGCGGGTGGAGGCGGCTGGAGGTCCCCGGGTCCTCCTCGAAGGCGACCGGGTCCTCGATCCCGGCTTCGGCCAGGACGAGGTCCTGTCGGGCGGTGGACTGCTGGTCGGTCGAGACCCGCTTGTAGACCAGGTTCGCCACAGTGGGGCCCCTTCCGTACGGAGGATCGGACCCTATCTGTCGTCAAACCCTGTCAGCAATCACCATCGGATCTGATTGGATTCGCGCGGCGGCGAACCCCCTGATTGCACGGGTTCATTGGGCGTCCCGTCCGCCTGTCGTCAAACGATCGTTTGACGACAGGCGGACGGCCGCGTCACCGTCATGCACGGAGTCGTCGAAGCACTCGGTGGCCTCGAAGGCTCAGCATCTCAACTGCTTACCAGGGAATTCCACCCCATGAGCGGGGCGAGGCCAGATGTGAGTTGTAGGTGGTGCAGTACGCGTACGAGGTGGTGCCAGATGCTGCGGCTGCACCCTGGGCGGTGCGTCCGTTCGCACACTTGGCCCAACCTACGAAGGTGCTGCCCGTGCACTTGATGCCCGCAGTGTTGCCGTCATCGAATACCTTGGTGCACGACAGCGCGGACGGGCCTTGAGGAGCCGCCGACACGGATGACGCGGAGGTCGCTACGCTCGCCCCAACCAGGGCCAGCGTAGCGAACGCACTTGCTAACACACGCTTCATTGGAACACCTTTCCGACTCGCGATTGTGGGGCTCATCGCCCTGCGCAAAAGGCATCCTCACGTCGGTCCGGGTGGATAGCCAGATATACGTGGATGCTTGACCGGAAGTCAGGCGTAACTGACTATTGAGGCCCCCTTGACGTGCCGAAGCCCGAGCTGAAGGGTGGACGCGCCGCGATCGCCGAGGCGTACCCGCACTCACCCTTTCCGGCCCCGCCTAGTCCTGCCCGCTTCCGTCGTCGTCCTCGTCCAGCTCCGGCCCGTCCGGGTCGCGCAACGGGCGCAGGGCGCCAGCGGCCGGGACGCTGGCGGTGAAGCTGTAGCGGCCGAGCAGGTTCAGGTTGCGGTGCTTGAGCGGGGACAGGCGGGCGATGTCCTCGTCGCGGATCTCGTGGCCCTCGGCGCGGAGCTGGGCGACGGCGGCGTCGATGTACTTCGTGGTCCAGAGCACGATGGCGTTGAGGACCAGGCCGAGCGCGCCGAGCTGGTCCTCCATCCCGTCGCGGTACGCCTGGTGGATGGTGCCGCGCTTGCCGTGGCACACGTCCCTCGCCAGCTTGTGGCGGGACTCCTGCACGGTGAGCTGCCGGTTCATCTGCCGCTGGTAGGTGTCGTCCACCGGGTCGACCACGCGCAGCAGGTCGTAGGCGCGGACCTGGTTGGTGACCAGGGAACCGGCGACCTTCAGCATGTCCGGCCAGTGGATGATCACCTTGTTCAGGTTCACCCTGTTGCGGGCCAGGTCCTCCACCGCGCCGTACGTTCCGGTCTCGACGCCGGGCATCGTGGCCCGCCAGAACCGCTGGTCGTCCAGGTCGCGGAACCGCGGGCTGAAGTTGTAGCCGAGGATCTTGAACAGGCCGAACACCATGTCGGAGTACGAGGCGTTGTCGGTGGCCACCATCGCCGGCTTCACCCCGCCGTCCAGGTTCAGCAGGGCGTCCAGGATGTGCAGGGAGTCGCGCGGGGTGCCGGGCACGACCATCTGCCCGATGCCCGCGACCTGGTCGTTGACGGCGTTGAGCCAGGTGATGCCGCGCTTGAACCCGAAGTACTTCGGCGAGGGGGCGGCGTGGATGGTGCGCACCGGCACCTGGAAGCGCAGCCCGTCCACGGAGGCGAGCAGTCCGTCGCCCCAGTAGCGCACGATCGGGATGCCGGCCTGGGCGGCGATGAGCCGTGCGTTCGCCGCGGCGATGGTGTCGGCGCGCAGGTAGTACTGGTCGACGTGCACGAGCCGGGCCCGGGTCAGGGCCTCGTAGCCGGGGTTGACCACCGGGGCCAGGCCGATGTTGCACGCCTCCGAGACCAGCAGCGCGACCACCGAGGTGGGCAGGTCCTTCATCCGGGTGGTGCCGTCGCCGAGGTGGACGAAGGCGTCGAGGAACCCGGTCCAGGCGTTCACCTCGAACAGCAGGTCCGGCAGGTCGATCTTCGGGAGCATCTTCTCGACTCGCTGGCGCAGCCAGGTCAGGGACTTCGGCTCGCCGAGCGCGCCGAGCTTGTCGACGTTCAGCTTCACCCGCCCGTCGTCCTGGACCTCGATGGAGACCTTCGCCGCCGGGCCCGCTTCCTCCAGACGTTCGGCGAGCTGCTTCCACCCGGCGTCCAGGCCGCGCACCAACTCCGCCAGATGCTCGGTGACGGGCATGTCCAGGCTCAGGGCCGCCAGGACGTCTTCCTCCACCGCGTCCCAGTCGGGCCCGTCCAGCAGCCGAGCGCGCGGGTTGGACCAGCGGTGCGAGGGCGAGGCGAAGACGTCGCGGTTGTTGAGGGCCCGATGCAGCTGCTCCAGCACGCACACCACGTACGCGTCCCGGTCTACTGCACCCTGAGGCAGATCCGGGTTGGCGTACACCGCCTTGCGCCACGCCGGCGGCACCAGCTTGTCGTCCACCTCGCGCGGCAGCAGCGGCTTGACCCCCACCTTCCGCCGCGCCAGCGCCGGAAGACCCCGCAATCCGGCCAGGACCCGCTTCCCGGCGCTCGCCGCGTCCAGCGCCTTCGACTCGCCCAGCAGCGCGAGGAACGGACGCACCGTGGCGTACCGGTTCGCGAGCGCGGCCCGCATGGCGACCTCGGCCGAGTTCTCGTCCTCGGGCACCAGGGTCACCACGGTGGCCGCCGCGCTCATCACGGCGGCGCGCGGGGCCACTTCCTCCACGGCTGCCCACAGGGCGGCCACGTCCAGGTCCGCGTCGTGCTCCTCTACCAACTCCAGCTCCTCGAACAGCACCTTCGCCGCCCGCGCGAGCACCCGTGACGCCTTCTCCAGCTGCGGCAGCGTCGACAGCCGCTCCTTCTCCGTCTTGCGCTTCGCGGCGTTCAGCAGCCGGGTGGCCATGAGGACCTGGAACAGGTCCAGGGCCTCGTCGATCGCCTTCGCCTCCTGGTGCCGCATCACCGCAGTGAGCATCGCCGTGCGCTTCGGCTCCGCCGCCCGCTCCAGCAGCGGCGCCTTCGACCCCAGCGCGTACCGGGCCAGCGCCGCCATCCGGTTCGGCGGGATCTGCGACAGCCTCAACCTGCCGAGCCGGTACGCACCGATCTCGTCCACCCGCTCCAGCGCACGGGCGAACGCCGTCCCCGTCGTCCGCGTCGGCGGCCGGCGCAGCCGCTCCAGCTCCGAGAACCGCGAGCCCTCCGGCGTCTTCAGCGTCGCCACTAGATCCCCGGGAAGCGCCGGGTCAGCGCGGCGGGCGGCGCCCGTGACCGTGGCGTGCAGGCGCTTCTCCGCGACCTGCCGCGCCTCCGACACCTGCCGGGCCAGCACCGACACCCCAGGCAGCAGGACCCGGTGACGGCGCAACCAGCCCACCGCGTGGTCGAACAGCGCCTTCGGGCCCTCAGCGTGCGTCCACGCCCGCCCGTGCAGGAACGTACGGAATCGACGGCCCCATTCGGCGTCCTCGTAGGGGTGGTAGCCGTAGGCGTCCCGGATCTCCCACGCGTGGTCGTACAGCGTCTGGCGCCGCTCCGTGTACCGCTTGACCACGGACGGGTCCTCGATGCCGAGCTGCACGGCCAGGTGCTCGACCACCGGCCACGGCACCGCGAGCGGGTCCTCCAGGAACAGGCCGACGTACCGAACCGGGCACATCTGGAGCGCGAACCCGAGCCGGTGATACTCCGTCCGCCGCAGGGCGATCAGATCCCGGTCCACGTCGTCCAGGAAGAAGAACCGCTCCAGCTCGGGCCTCGTCGGCTCTTCGGCGAACGTCCCGTACGCCTCTACCTGCTCATCCGTCAAAAACTCGACAGGCACCCCGGACCTCCAGACAATCGATCAATACGACTGCCGAAGGTTCGACCCCCACAGAAGCCCAGGTCAAAGCCCTCTCAAGACCAGGCAAGGCTTAGGTTAGCGCCGGTTTTCGTTCCGATGTTCCTCAAGCCCCGGTAAGGTCTACGGTTTTCGGGAGAGTGGCTGTCCGGAGCTGCGGCTGCTGTGGCGGTGTTTGTAGGCGAGCGCAGCCCGGATGCTTGCGTCGAGCCGGTCCGGGGGCGGTTGCCGTTGCTCGTGCCGCTGCTCGCCGTAGGCCTCCACGTGCACGGCTTCGGGTTCTCGCTTGCGGAGAAGGGCCTGGGTCTGGCGTTCGGCGGCGGCGCGGATGCGGGCGTCTATTTCGGTTTCCTCGTTGTGCCGGCTGGTCTGGTGCGCGGCGAGTGTGAGCCGGTATCCGTTCGAGGCGGTCTCGCGGGTCCGTACCGGAGTCTCGGGCGCCGGAGCAGGTGCCGGGGCGACGGTTGCGGCTCGCTCGGTGTGCGCGGCCGCACGCGTGGAGGGCGGCAGGACGTGCAGGGTGCGGACCTTCGAGCCCGGCACCGACTGGTTGATGCGGGCGATCAGCTTCGGCGCGGTCCACCGGAGCATCGTGCCCTCGGCCGCGGTTTTGGGAACGACGTCGAGCTGCCCGGTGTCGACGTTGAGTTGCACTGCTTGGGTGCGCCCGGTGAGGTCCGGGGCGACTGCGGTCACGATGGCCTCCCATTCGGCAAAGACACCGCCGCCGGCAGTCGGGGCCGTCCACCCGCGTTCGCCGACCAACGCGTTGATCGCGTCTCCGAGGCCGAGCGGATCGCGTCCGCTGCGGCGGGCCCGGTGGGGGCGCTTCTCGTCGTTTTTGCGAGCGGGCCGGTTGCCGCGCTGGCGGGCGTCGCTCTGTGCGGCGCGCAGGGCGACGCGGGCGAGGTCGACGCCGGACACCTCGCTCATGCCTGCCGCCAGGTGGTGTGGCCGAGGTTCAGGTGCCCAAGGCCGGAGATGCGCTGCACTTGTGCGACGAATGCCCTGGTGAACAGGCGCTGTGCCGAGTGCTCGCCGTACCGGTCGATGTGGTCGTGGACGAGCTGGTGGTCGGCGGCGGCGCGGTTACGCCAGTCCAGGACCTGCTCGCGGGTGAGGTCTTCGAGGATCAGCTCCTGGTCGCCGTCGCCGTCGCCGTCGCCGTCGACGACTTCGGCTTCCGGAATGACAGGCGCCGGGTGCGTCGCGAACGGCACGATCGGAACCGTTGGCGCGCCCGAAGGGGCAACATCGGGCTGCGATGGTTTCGCAGCGGCCGCGGCTGCGGTGCGGTCCCCTGCGGCGGCCCGTCGGGCCCGGACCTGCTCCCGCTCGTGCTCGCGGGCCCATCCCCTGGCCGTCACGGTCTCGTGGAGCCGCTGCTCGGCGGCCTTGCGGCGTTCGGTCCCGGAGGCGTGCGGCATCGCGGTCTCGACGGCGGCCGCGACCGCTTGACGCTGGGCATGGCGGTCGGCCTGCCGGTCCGCGCAGCGTGGGCAGTCCCGGCCGGAGCCGAGAAGCGCGCCGTCGTCGCACCGGATGTCGGCGCACTGCTGACGCTGGGGCAGGCCCCGGGCGATCAGCCAGCCGACCGGGTCCGTGATCGGCCCGCCCAGCCGCATCTGGTCGCCCAGACGCCGGGTGAGCCGGGCAGTGAGGACCTTCGGCGCGTCGGTGCGGCCGGCGAACCCGACGATCCGCGCCAGCTCGCTACGGGTCGCGGCCTCGACCAGCCGTCGGGCGGCCTGTCGGTCCAGGCGCGCCCACAACAGCTGGACCGGATCCAGGACGGCCCGCAGGTTCTCCGACGGCCGGACCGCCGCCCTCCCCCGCTGCTGGCTGTTCCGTCCCGGTCCGTCCATGGGCCGCGCCGAAGTTGAGGCCACCGGCCGATTGCTGGGCTTCCTGCTGCTTGACGACGGGGACTTCTTCGGCTTCTCCCCGCGCAGCGGGCGACCTTGGCTGCCGATCAGCGTCAGCCGGGATGCGGCATCGCCGTCGGCGGCCTGGTCCTCGCGCTCGCACGCGCGGTCCGGCAGCCGGTGGTCACCCCCACGGCCTTCGCCGGAAAAGCAACCAGAGAGCGAGAGAGACCCACCGGGGGGAGCCATAGGAGCGTGGAGAGAGTGAAGGTGTGCACTACCGGCGAGGTCTGGAGATCCAGGTGTCCTGGCCTCCGGCGCACCGGGCACCTCAGTAATCACACGGGTCACGCTCTGTTCTGCGGGCTCATGATCTCCGGATGCAGTAACCGGGAGGTCTGCAATCACAGAGGCGGACGCCTTGCGGGCCTCCATGACGAAGCGTCCGTACGCCTCGGCGACCGGACGGATCCGCACCCGCGACCGGCCGTGCAGACCCGAACCGGTCCCAAGCCGTTCCACCAGCACCGGACCGTCCTGCGCCCCCAGCCGCGCAAGCACCTTCGCCCCGGCCGACGCCGAGCAGCCCAACAGCCTTGCGACCGTCACGGCGGGGCGGCCCCGCTCGGTATCGACCGACCCCGAGCACAGCCGCATCCAGCCCTGCGAGCTGGTGCTCAGCACCATCAGCAGCAGTCCGAGCCGGTCCGTCGCGGCACCACGGCCGGTTCGGCCGGCGAGCAGCCCCGGCGGGGTCACCGAACCGTCCCGGTGCGTCCAGCCAGGTCCGAACAACACCTCGACGAGGCGCAGCAGCACCGCGAGCTCGGCACGCGACAGTGCCAGCACATGCTGCCGGTCCCCCGCGTGCTGCGCCCGGTACATCGGTACAACCCAGCACTCCAGGCCGGTCGTCCGCCCGAAGTCGCTCGTCGACGGTTTCGCCCCGAGGAGACCTGCGGCCCGGAGCTGCGGCAGCACGGTGTGCCCCACCTGCGATCTCCCCAGCCCCAGCCACCGGCCGAGCTCCCTGGTGGTGATGGCCGTCCGGTAGTCGTCCCGGACCCGGGCCTTGGCGGTCAGCACCACGGCAGCGAGGCGGGCACCGTCCGACGTCGTCCGCGCCGGGTCCCGCACCAGGGCCCGGACCGCGGCCAGCAGGCGGGTCCGCATCGTCTCCGTGAGCTGGAGCGGGTTACCCAGGTCCAGCTGCGTCACGGGGCCCGCCTGGTCCGGTACGGCACGCAAGGTGCCGCCGCGGCGGCGCTTGTGCGGGGTGGTTGTGGCAGCCCTGGCTGCCACGGCGCTCACCGGCCCAGCCAGGCGATACGCAGACAGCCGCCGACAGACAGCAGACGGCACGGCAGGACGCGGCGGGTCTCGAGGGCGTAACTATGATCCACACCCGGCCCAAGTGAAAAGCCGGGGCTGGATGTGACGGCGACGCCGGAAAAACCTGCAGAGAGCCCGGCTGGCAGCCGGAACATCTGGTGCATTTTGGTGGATCTCCCCTGTTCAGGGGAGCCGTGACCAGCAAATGTGACCCATCAGGGCCCAGGGGTAGTGGCAGACCACAAGGTGGTCCGCTTAGTAGCTGTTTCCGATCCCAGGTTCTGGGCAGATTTGCGCCCTAGCCTGGACCGGTGTCTGAGGGTGCCAGGAGGGCTGGCGAGAGGGGCTGTCGGGCTTGCGGCGAACGCCTCAGGCCGGGTGCCCGGCCCGAGGCGGTGTTCTGCTCGTCGGTATGTCGTTCCAGGCAGTGGCGCAAGGAGCAACGGCTGCGGAAGCGGTTGGCGGCCGTCCAGGGTGAAGCCGGCGCGGTCGAGTGCCCGGAGTGCGGAGCTCGCTGGGTGGCCGGTGTTGACCGCCGCTCGGACGCCCGGTTCTGCTCGCGACGGTGCGTCGTGAGGGCCTGGCGGAAGCGGAAGGATCCGTTCGCGGACCGTTCACAGTGACCACTGACCGAACGCATCCTCGGACCGGTTCCGTTCACAGAACGGTCAATTGTGGTCATTCCTTGTGATCTTCGTATTTACGGTCCGACTCTCGGAAGCAGATGCGGTCCTTGCCCTGTCGCGGCCCCAAGTGCCGTGCCTCGGGCCGTATTTGGATGGTGAAAGCCATGTCCGAGCAGATTGAGAGCATCGGAGCCGTCAGCCAGTCCCGCTACGAGCAGATCGTTGCCGAGCTGCGGAAAGTCGTCGAACAGCAAACCCGCGGCAAGTTCACGATCGGCGACCGGGCCCTGGAGATCGAGCCGGTCAGGCCCCGTGGCGGCACCCCGGACACCGAGTGGACAGTTCGGGAGTCCCTGGTCCGTCTGGCCGAGGACATCGGCCTGACGTTCAACACGGTGAAGAACGCGAGGTGGAACGCGTCGCGCTGGCCGAAGGAACACCGCCAGGCCGACGTGTCGTTCACGATCCACCGCATCCTGGGCCGGATCGAGGACGACACGGAGAGGTGGGCCGCGATCAAGAGCCCTCCCGAGGGCAAATCGCGGTGGACTGCGGACGACGCCAGGCGGCGGGTCGGCTGGACGGTCGACAGCCCGGAGACCCCGCAGGAGAGGATCACCGCGATTCACCACCTGGCCCAGGACGAGGAGGTTGCCGCGACGGTGACCACCGATTTCCTCCGGCGCCCGCAGGTCGCGGCCAAAGTCTCCACGGAGAACAAGGTCCGGGTGGTGGAGGAACTGACCCGCGACGAGGGCGTCGCCACCACGGCGGCAACGAACCTCCTGCGGCGGCCGGACGTCGCGTTCAAGGCGATGAGCGATGACACCGCCCGTTTCCAGGTCAACCATGCTCAGAACGAACGCAGCCGGCAAGCCCGTCAGCACTTCGAGGACACCAGCCCGGTCGCCCCGGCGGTCCGAAACATCGACCGGACGGTGGAGTTCCTGGACCTGGTGACCGCCTGCCACGCGTTCGTCGCCGCGGCCGGCCGCACCGTCCCCGGCCTGCGCGACCGGACCCTGTCCGAAGACGAAGGCGCCATCGTCCACCAGAACGTCGCGAAAGTGCGGGCGACGCTGGACTGGATCGAGACCGCGGTCGACACCGGCAAGGTCGACATGGACGACGAGCTCGCGGCCATGCTGCGGGGCGAGTAGTCGTGCCCCGCGCCTCCCGGCGCAAAGGGGACGCCGCCAGACGGCACGCGGACACCGTCCGCTTCGTCCTCTTCGAAGCCCGCCCGGCCGGACTGGAGTTCCACCAGCTGGTCCGCGCCAGCGCACTCTCCCCGCACCAGGTCCGATCCGGCCTGGCCGCGCTGAAGGACGAGGCCGGGTCGAAAGGCTGGCCGCCGCTGATCTGGAATCGGCTCGACGGCTACCAGCTCGGCGCGGAACGGGCCGCGCTGGAAGCCTACGAACGACAGGTCGTGGGCGAGAAACTGACCCAGTTCCGGCGGTTCATCACCGGCACCGTCGCACCGCACGCCGCCGCCCACCCGAACGACAAGTGGGTACGGCACATCGTCGCCCAGCTCAACTCCATCGAATCCACACTCGACCTCATCGCCTCAGCCTGACCTACCCCCGCACCCATGTCTGGAGACACCTGTTGCCATGCGCCGCCGCCGCTATCCCACCGACACCACCGACACCGAATGGGCCCTGCTCGAACCGCTGCTGCCCATCCCGGCCTGCGAGACCACGATCGGCGGCCGCCCGGAGAAGCACCCCCGGCGGGAGATCGTGGACGCGATCCGCTACGTCGTGGACACCGGCTGCAAATGGAGGGCCCTGCCCGCCGACTACCCGCCCTGGCGCACGGTCTGGGGCTTCATGGCCCGCTGGGCGGCCGCCGGCATCGTCGGCCAGATCCGAGACCACCTCGCCGGGCGGATCCGCCGGGACATGGGGAAAGGACTCCGGGCGGTCGCCACCATCATCGACTCCCAGTCCGTGAAAGCCGCCTCGACCGTCGGCAGGGACAGCCGGGGATACGATGCGGGCAAAAAGATCAACGGCCGCAAACGGCACCTCGTCGTCGACACCCGCGGCCTGCCGCTGCTCGTGATGGTCACCCCCGCCGACCTGCACGACTCCGCCGCAGCGAAGGAGGTCCTCTTCCGCCTCCGCCTGATGCACCCCGAGATCACCATCGTCTGGGCCGACCGAGCCTACGCGGGCAAGCTCGTGACCTGGGCCAAACGCCACCTCAACCTGACGATCAAAACCGTCAGCAGGCCCAAGGACGCCACCGGCTTTGTCGTCATCCCCCGGCGCTGGGTTGTCGAACGAAGCCTCGCCTGGATCATGAACGCCCGCCGCCACGCCCGCGACTACGAGCGGCTCGTCCAACACTCCGAGACGCTGATCACCTGGGCAGCCATCACTCTCATGACCAGGCGCATCGCAGGAAAGGACGCTGCACCAAACTGGCCGAGGAAATCCGCGCCAACCAGCGGTTGAACCCCTTCGCGCACATTCACCAGCCTGAGAAACTACCCGCGGTTCGAGTCATAGCTCCACCGAGCCTGGCCGTCATTGCCATGTAGCACTTGGCGGGGCGTCCCGTCTCCGGCGATGCCGAGCGCGCCGACGGGGGAGCAGGCGGACCCGGGCACACCCCACAAGCCTGGACACCGCCGGCCAGCTCCGCACGGGCACGCTCCGCACGGACCGGCCGCAGCGCCCTTTCCCCCCGGCGAAGCAGTCACCCCGGCGAACCTCAGCGATGGGAGCCCCGATACCGACAGCAGAGATACCCCAGCCAGGCGTCGGCGTACGGTGCGGCCGGGCGGCGGCCGGGGGCTGCGGTGCGCGCCGGGGCTGCGCTGGCCGCTCGACAGCCGCGATCTGCTCACGCACCCGATCCAGGGAGAGGGCCAGCCAGGGTTCCAGTGTGCGGAGACGCTCCAGGTCAGGAGGCAGATACTGAGTCCGTTTGGGTGGCATCGAGACGGCAGTCGCATGGAACGGAACTGCCTGGGCAAGTCCGGTTCGGAGGTCTACTCCACTCGCCGAACTAGAGCCCAGGAGGCTCCCTGATGCGTCGCTTCTCTCTGCTCACCGCTGTTCTGTCATTAGGGGTCAGTCTGGCTGTCGTCAGCCCCGCGCAGGCCGTTGACCCGGTCGGTACGTTCTCCGGTTCCGCCTGCCCGGCCAACAAGGCATGCCTCTACAGGGACTCCAACTTCACCGGCGGCGGTGTCTACCTCTCGCGCTGGAGCGAGATCTCCGAACTCTGGCGGTACGGCTTCAACGACCAGATGTCGTCCTGGTCGAACGACACGGGTGTGCCGTGCTTCTGGTGGAAGAACGGAGTCGGCAGCGGCACCCATGTGATGGACCCGGGCTACCGCGTCAACGTGCTGTCGTCGGAGGACAACCACGCGTCCTCCGCCGCCTGCTACAACTGATCCCACCTGCGCCCGGACACTGGGAGTCCGCACCATCGGCTCGTCCACCTGGTTGCTGGGGTGGCATGCTGAACGGTTCACGCGAGGCCAGGATGCCACCGTTGTGTACCGGCCCTCGGCGGTGCGGAGTCCCGCCCGATCCCGTTCGCGGGCGGCCGGGCATGAGCTCAAGAAGATCCTGAGACCAGGACCGTCGGCCCAGTGGGCCACCTGGAGTGGGCCGGCGGACTCGGTTCCCCGCCCTCCGCCGGCCTTGTCAGAGTCACCGCCGACCCGGGGAGAGCGGTGTTCCTGACGGACGGTGAGGGATCCATCGATCGTGCCTGATCGTGCCTGAGGGGAGGGCTCAACTGTGAGGACGACTGGATCAGGAGTGCCGTGTGTGCCGGGTGCTTGGCCGCTGCTCGGGCATGCGGTGGTACTGCTGCGGGACCCGCTGGGCTTCCTCAGATCGCTCCCGGAGCACGGTGATCTGGTGGCCGTGCGGCTCGGCAGAGTCCGCGCGGTGTTCGTCTGCAGCCCTGAGCTGGTGCAGCAGGTGCTGCGCGACGACCGGACATTCGACAAGGGCGGGCCGTTGTTCGACCGGCTCCGGGAGACCACCGGGGACGGATTGGGCAGTTGTCCCCACGCGGCGCACCGGCGGCAACGGCGCCTGGTGCAGCCCGCGTTCAACCGGTCCAGGTTGCCCGGATACGGCCGGGTTCTTACCGGCCAGGTCGAGGGAGTAACGGCGTCCTGGGACGACGGTGGGACGGTGGATGTCGTGGCGGAGATGCGCGAGCTCAGCACGGCGATCCTGCTGGGCACCGTTTTCTCCGGCGAGTCGGTGCCCTCGCCCCAGGCGCTTCGCGGGGCGGGCGCCGACCTGCGCACGGTTGTTGCGGGCATCGGCGCCCGGACCGTGCTGCCGCCCGCCCTCGCGGGGGTCGCCCTGCCGGGCAGCCGCCGCTACTTCCTGGCCCGGGACAGGCTGCGCCGGTTCGCCGGAGATATCGTCGCGGCCCGCCGGGGCGGCGACGGTGGTGATGACGGGGATCTGCTGTCGGCGCTGCTGGCGGCCGGGGACCCGGATTCGGGGCGGGGTCTCTCGGACACCGAACTCGTCGACCAGGTCGTCACGATGTTCGTGGGGGGTATCGACACGACGGCCGCCACCATGGCCTGGATGCTGCACTCCGTGGCCGGCCGCCCCGATATCGCCCGGCGGCTCCAGGCCGAGGCCGACACCGTCCTGGCAGGCCGTGCGCCCTCGGTTCAGGACCTGCCCGCGCTGTCCCTGGCCAGGCAGGTGGTCACCGAGACGCTGCGCCTGCACCCGGTGGTGTGGATCGTCACCCGCACGGTGACCGCGGACACCGTGCTCGGCGGCCACCCGGTCTCCGCCGGCACCGTCGTCGCTTTCAGCCCTTACCTCATCCACCAGCGCGCCGACTGCTACCCGGACGCCGACGTCTTCGACCCCGACCGCTGGGGCCCCGGACGCACCCCGCCCGACCGGCATGCCTTTCTCGCATTCGGGGACCGCGCCCGCAGCTGCGTGGGAAACGGCCTCGCCCAGGCAGAGGCCGTGATGACCCTGGCGGCCGTCGTCTCCCGCTGGAACCTGCACCCTGTCGGCGGCGGCCCGGTCCGTCCTACCCGGGCCGCGGTCATGAGCCCGCGCGGCCTCCGGCTGCGGGTCACCGCCCGCACCGACACAGACAGCAGGCGGTAGCGGCGGCCGGCACCCGGACCTGAGCCACAGAACATGCCCGGATCCCAAGCGACGGCCGCCGCGCGGCCAGGAATCAGCCGGTGAACGGAATGATCAGCGGGTAGAGGTCGAGGTCGGTGATGATCAGCAGGGTCTGGTCGAGCCAGCTCATGTACTGCTCCTTCGGGTGGTAAGGACTTCCGGCCAGTCTGGTCGACACCGCCCGGCGAACGGTGCACGGACAGAAACTTGATCGGGATCTGAGGACAAACGACCGGAAAGACGCTGGCCCTGACCGATTTTCTGCCAGCTGGGCCCGGCAAGCCGGGCTAAGACCAGGTGCCCCTACCGTCCTGCACCTCCTGGGGCGTGAGGGCCGGGGCGCCGATCATGCGGATCCCTGCCGGGCGGCTGAAGACGGCGACCCGAAAACCCCCCGGGTAGGCCCCCCCTCGCACGCCACCGACGCCCGAGTGCGCATTGACCGGCCTCCTGCCACCGGTTCCGGCCTCTCGGCGGACTGTCACCGGCCTCCTCCGGAGTGCCCTGACACCGGAGACCGCCGGCACCGTCCGCGGCCAGGCCGATATCAGGACCGCCACGCAACGAAGCCGTGGCCTGGGCAGGAGAGCGGGGGCAGGCTACGTCAGCTCTGGATCAGGAGTGTCCGCATATAGATCCTTTGGGAGATTTAAAGCTAAATCACATGAGATGATCTGCGGGACGTCGGCTTTGACCGGCCGGGCAACCCGGCAGGGCAAGGCCCCTGACCACCAGACGAAATGGGGTAGCCGGTGCGTGCCGGAACCAGTTCCACACAGGACAGCCGACCGGGGCGCGGGCTGACGTGGCCGTGGTTCCTGGTGGTGGTGATCGCGTATGCGGCCATCATCCAGGGGCTGGGTGCGCTGATCGGGGTGGACACCAGCTACTCCGACAGCCAGTTCCCCACCACCGAGTCCCTGGTGCGCAACGCACTGATTCCCATCGGGGCGTCGATCGTGTTCGCGGCGGCCGTTGTGACCTGGCTCGGCTGGTGGCGCGAGGTCCTGCACTATCGCGCGCCTGTGCGGCGCTGGGTGCGCTGGGTGCCGATCTCGATGCTCGTGGTCGCGCTGGTCGGGGTCAACTACGGTCACCTCGCCGACCAGAGCCTCTCCCTGGTGGCCTGCCTGCTCGTCCTCGGCCTGTTCGTCGGCGTCGGCGAGGAGCTGATGTTCCGCGGCATCGGAGTCCACGTATTCCGCCGGGCCGGACTCACCGAAGGCAAGGTCGCCCTCTACTCCTCCCTGGTCTTCGGCCTTGTGCACATCAGCAACGCCTTCGGCGAAGGAGCACAGGCCATTGCCCAGGCCCTCATCGTCTCCACCTCCGGCTACTTCTTCTACCTGTGCCTGCGCGTCGGCGGCATCATCCTGCTGCCGATGCTCGTCCACGGACTCTGGGACACCAGCCTGATCTCCAACCTCGTCGGCGACGAGCCCCAGGCGTCCGTAGGCATGGCCCTCATCATCCTCCTCCAGGTCACCCTCATCGTTGTGGTGCTCGTCAAGCGCCACAAGATCGAACCCGTAGCCCTGAGCCGCCGCGAACCGGTCACAGGCCCGAACCAGTCCGCCGCATAGCCAGTCTCAGCACCATCGCCCCGACGGGACATCAAGTTGGTCCCCTAATAAGAAGCCGTTCGGCTTGACCTCTCGGTGACGGCAAGCCAAACGGCTCTGTCACCACTGAGGCCCCAGACTCTCCTGAACAGGAACTTCAGGTTCAGGAACAGGTACTCACAGCGTGACACCGTGGGGCGCACGGGTCTGTCACGCTGATCCGCGACGGCGGGCGCTGGTCCCGCGCACACGATGCGAGGGGGCCTGGTGGCGGGGATCGAGCGGGAGCCGGCGGAGGTGCGGATACCCAAGACAGCTCTGGACGCCTTCGCCGCGGCGCTGAGCGTGCGCACGGTGGCGATGCGGACCTGGCCCGACGGCATTGAGTGGATGTACCCGGTGGGCACGTGGGACGAGGAGCACCTGGAGGTGGCGCTTATGCCCGGCGGCGAGGAGGTGTGGCTGCGGATGTCCACCGACCGCTCCAGCGCCGCCGTGTGGACCATCGAGCAGTGGTGGGCCTTCTCTCGGGAGCTCCCTGGGGTGACGCCGCCGCAAGCCTGAGACGCGAGGCCCACGGCGGTTCGGCCGGCGCACGAACGGCGGCGGTCAGCGTGGCTCCGGCGGGCCTGGGTCGTTGAGCATCCGGCCGCGCCGTAGGCCCGGTGGCGGCGCGCTGACCGCCACCGCAACGCGAACGAGGACCGATGTCGAAGAAGCCCGCCCACGACCCGACGTACGGCTACGACCCGGAGACGGCCACGGTCCGGGTCGGTCAGCACGACCTGGCGCGGCTGTTGCTGATGTTCCGCAAGCTGATGCGCGAGCAGCTGCCCGGCAAGTGGAAGCACATGGACGACTACGACCTGTCCTTCGAACGCCTCGCGGACGCGGTCGATGCCAGCTCGGAGGTCCGGCACGGCAAGCGCTGGACGGGGCCTGATGTGCGGATGCGCTGCACCACGACCGAGGCGGTGTACGCCTGGCCGGAGGGCGCCCCGTACGACGGGGAGGCGTCGTTCACCTGGGCGGTGCCGGGCTACGGCTCGCACGCCACCAAGGACGAGGGCTTCCGGGGCGTCACGCACAAGGCGCTGTGCGGGTTCAGCTGGACGAAGGGCGACAGGCCGCGCCGGGTGGAGGACCTGCCGGACTGCCCGGAGTGCCGGCGGGAGGTCCAGCTCGGTGCCGAACGGCCTCGCGGCCGCTGGTGACTACCCGGGCGGCAACGCGTTGCCGCCCGGGTAGCTACCGGTGGATACGGCCGTGGCTACGATCGGAAACGCCCTGACCCCGGCAGTTGCGATGCCGGGGGCAGGGCGTTGTCACGAGTGGCTATCCGAGCCAGGTGATGGTGAGGACCGACAGGTGGCGCAGGGGCCGGTTCACCCAGTAGGTGAGGGACAGCTGGCCGACGGTCGCGTGGCGTACGTCCTCGCCTTCCAGGTCGTCGGTGTTGAACTGCCGGAAGCCCCAGGGGTCGGCCGCGGCGGCGTCCAGGACGTCCCACACCGTGTCCTCTGCGTGCTCGGGCAGGGCGTCAAGAACCTTGGCGGCCGGGGCGGAGAAACGGACCGCGTACGGCTGTCCGGTCACCGGCGCCTGCCGCGGAGCTCCGCCATGTCGACGAAGTCGCTGTCGTCGTAGCCGGAGGCGACGAACGCGTCGACCGCCGGAGCGGAGGCGATGAGGCCCTGCCACTCCTGGACGACCTCGTACAGCCCGGCGAGGGAGAACGACTTGCGGGACTTCTCCAGCGCGGTCGCCCACTCCCGCTCGAAGGCCGGCACCCACTGCGGGGCGCGCCGGTCGGCGCGCAGCTGGGCGAGGAGTTCGGCCGGAGCTCCGGGTGCGGGGGCGTACGGGGTGAGGGGTGCGTGGTCGGGCTGCGCGCTCATCTGGTCCTCCCGGCGGGTCGTCACCTCACCGTACGCGCGCCGGGTGGCCGTGGAAGCGGACATGCGGCGATCCCCTCCTACCGGGTGCCTTGTCCCGGTCGACGGCCGGGAATTCGGTGGGCATGCATTCACTCCTGTTCAGTAGCCCAGATCCAGGTAATCAATGTCATTGAGGGTGACGTCCGAGAGTCCCATGGCGCGGCCTCCGCCGTCCTGGAAATACACTTCCTTGAATCCTTCGGCGATGATTCCGCGCATGTCCTGGTCGCTGGCCCCCGTGTCGCGGGCGTCGAAGAGGCGCTGCGCGTACGTGGCGGGGAGCTTGACGGTGAGGCGGCGGAAGCGGCCGTCGTCGGTCGATCCGGCGGACGACGTGTAGCCGAACCGGGCCCGGGTCTCCACCGTGATCCCGCCCGAGGCGGCTGCCTGCTTCTGCCGGCGCTTGCGTACCTGGGGCTGCCACCGCTGCCGTACGGCGTCGTCGATCTTCGCGGCGACGTCGGCGCGGGCGTGCTTGCGGGCGCCGCGCCGGTAGCGGTTGACGGAGTCGGCGGTGACGCCGAGCTCCGCCGCGACGGCCTTGGCGCTGCCGAACTGCTTGATCAGGAACCCGACCTGCCCCTTGAGGGTCTTGGGCGGATCCTTGGTGAACGCCTCGCGGTCGGCCCGCTCGATCGCGTCGTCGATCTCGCCCACGGCCTACTCCCCTTCGTCCAGGACGGCGTCGTGTAGGTTCGCGCGACCGTTGTCATTCCGGTCCGCGGTGACCTGCTGCTTGCGCTGCTGTCTCATTGGTTGTCCCACGGTTTCGGTCTCAGCTCGGTGGCATTTCCTCACGCGGCATCGCTTTGCGGGTCGTCGGCGGGCTTCCAGGTCTGGTCGAACCAGGCGATGAAGTCCTTCACGGTTCCGATGCGGGCGATCCTCTCGTGGATGGCTCGCTGATCGTGACCGGGGAGGAAGTCGCCTCGGCTGATGGGCTTGCCGCATCCGCAGTTGCATTCACGGTTGCCCAGCGGGGAGTCGAAGTAGGTGATGGGGTTCTGCTGGGCGCCGTTCGGGGCCGGCTTGCCGACGTAGTGATCGTGGACGGGGTGCCCGGGGCCGAGGATGCGGCCTTCGAAAGCTCGTCGCCCACCAGGGACGTCAACGATCCGCTCGATCTCCATGGCCTGGCGGACGATCCCGCCGCCGTTGACAACCGCGAACCGCTCTCGTTCGACGCGTGATCCAGGCATGACCCAGACGCCGCGGGCGATGTCGTGGAGCTGCTGGTCGGACAGCCCGTCGCTCCAGCCGATCTGCGAGCGCTGGAGGGCATCGCTGTTCGGGTCGACATCCTTCTTCTTGCCGAGGGTGATCTGAATCATCGCGCCTCCCTGCGAGGCCGCCTCGGGTGAGGGGGGAAAGATGCGAAGGCGACCTGTTCAGGATAGACCATTGGCCCCCGTTATAACGGGGTATTACTCATTGGAGCCCTGAGGGTCGGTCGGTTCTTCCCCGGGCGGCGGCCGGGCAGGTCGTGCCGCCGGCCCAGGCAACTGATCATTCCGAGTGAGAAGCCGGTCTCCTCTGCGAGTTCGCGGCAGGTGCGACCAACGCGCCGCTGGACGCGGAACCAGTCGAGATCGATCTGGCGCCAGCGGGTCGCTTCGCTGTCGCGCTTCATGCCGTATTCGCGGACGAGGACCTTGATAACTTCCTCATTCACTCCGGCGTGCTCCGCGATGCACTTCAGCGAGCGGTATTCGTCGAGGTAGAAGCGTGCAAATTTGTCCCTGGGGAGAGCTGCGCGAGGGCGTCGAACAGTGGCTCCTCTCTCCCACTTCGCGCTCTTCGCCCCTGCGGGAGGGGCCGGCTCACTTCCCCTGGATGACGAAACATCCAGCGCCCAGGTGTCGGAATTTCAGGGGTCACTCCACGACGACCCCGACCCCTACGAGCAGCCCGGCCACGAGTAGGTCGAGCTCGTCGGCGGCGCCCCTGGACGGCCAGTTCGTCGATGCCACCCACTGGACGCCCGCGGAGCGGGCCACCGGGGCCACGCTGATCACGAACGACGGCGCGTACGGGGCCGGTGGCCGCGCCGAATACGAAGCACGCCCCGGCACTCCGGACCGGTGGGACTGGGTCGGCGACATCCCCTGAACCCGGACCAGCCCACCTCATCCGACCCTCCGTCGGGCCTGGGTCAGACGGTGCCGTCCACCGCCCCGGGCCCCGTCGCTCGTACGGATTACGGGCACGGTGCCCATGCCCCCTGCCGAGCAGTCACCGCGTCAGAAGCGGCATGGAGATCGACTCCCGACACATCGCCGAGCCCGACCTCGTGGTGCTCGACATGACCGCCGCCGACGAGGACACCGCCCACGCCGTCATGGCCACGCAGGAACAGCGGTGGGCCAGCTCCGGTAGCACTCCTGTACACAGCGAACCGGGAGCACTGGGGGTGAAGGGGCGCGTGTATGCCGACATCCGGCGCCCAGCGCCATGACATGCCCCGGCACAGAGTGAGAGGGACCAGCGCCCGGTGACGGGCGGTTATGACGTGCTGCGGCGCTTCGACCGCCGGTGGAGGACGGCGGCTGCGGCGATGGCGGCGATGGCTGCGGCGATGGCGGCGGTGATCAGGCCGACGCCCGCGGGGTGGGCGGTTTGTGTCAGCGGGACGGCGGATGCCGACGGTGGAGGGGCTTGCGGGGTGGTAGTGGCGGCCGGGGTTGCGACAGCGGAGGCGTCCGTTCCCGGCGGGGTGGTGACAGGGCTTGCAGAGGGTGAGGCCGGGGCGGTGGGGGACGGGGTGGGGGAGGTTTTCGCGGGGGTGACCTTGAAGGGGGCGACGGTCTTGTCCTGGCCGGCGTTCAGAGTGCAGGGGACGTCGACCTGGCCGGGCCCGGCCAGGTTGCCGTCGGCGTCCTTGGGCACGAGGTGGAGTGTGAAGCTGCCGGCGGTCACGCGTCCGGTGCCGGGGCGGGTGAAGGAGAGTCGGGGCGCGTTGCCGGTGGCGGGGATCTCGAAGGAGCCGGAGGCGGGGACGGCGGTGCGGGTGATGGTGAGGCGGACGGGGACGGCGGTCTCGCTCTGCGGGGCGAGGACGCGGGTCTCGGCGTCGATCGAGCCTTCGATGGTGCGCACCCCGAGGACGTAGCGCAGGCCGAGGGTGAAGGAGGCCTCGACGGTGGCGGCCGCCTGGATGGCGAAGGCCGGGCTGGACTCGCCGGCCGGCAGGGTGGCGGGGATGTCCGCGGAGATTCTGGCGGTGATGGCCTGTCCGCCGATGGTTGGGAAGATGCAGGTGTAGTGCAGGGTGGGGGCGGCGGGCTGGGCTGCTGCGGGGGCGGTGGCGAGAGCGATGGCGGTTGCGGCAACTGCCGCGTGCCGGGTGCGCCTTCTCGGGCGGTGCGTACGGGATTCGGCGCTCATCGTGCCCCTTTTGTCGAGTGGTCGCGTCGGCGTTGTCTGCGGCCGTGGCGCTGTTGGTGGCTGCGGCTCAGGTGGCTCTGGATCCAGGCGTGGCGGAACTGGTAGACCGCGCCGACCTGGCGGAGCACGCCGCGCTGGTGGGCGTCGTCCAGGAAGGCAATCAGTGCCCAGGGCAGTTGGCCCGTGAGCGGCAGCCAGATGCGGGCCAGTGCCACCCACTGACCCCAGGCGGTCAGGCTCAGTCCGTAGCCGAGCCCGGCACCGAACGCACCCTCTAGCCCGAACACCAGGCCGACCTCGAAGCCGCGCAGCGGCCCATACACGATGCCGTTGACCAGACCGACGCCGATGCCGAGGACGAGAGTCCAGGTGAGCAGGTGGTAGGCGACGTTGCGGCGGTCGATGTGCAGCAGGTCTGCGGGACTGACCACGGATTCGATGCGGACCGGGGCTTCGAACAGGGCAATCAGGCCGAAGACCATCCCGATCGAGAGGGCAATCGGTACAACGAACACAAGACCGGCGACGAGGCCGGCCCCTTGTCCGTCGGCGAGGCCGAGCGGGGCCACCAGGCCTTCGTCGACCAGGATGAGCAGCGCCATGCCGACTGCTCCGCCCAACAGACCGATCAGGAACCGGATGCGGGCATTGCGGCGGGTTGTCGGGGTGCCGATGCCGAGCCGCATACGGACCGGCGAGGGTCTGAGGGCGGCGCGGGCGGAGGCGCGCCAGTAGACGAGTCCGAAGAGTGTGCCGGCGGCGAGGCCGTGCAGAACGCCGACCAGCAGGCCTCGGACGACAGCGAACCGGAGGCTGTGCGAAGTGGCGACCAGATCGATGGGGACGTTGCCGATCCCGGTGGTGACGCCGAAGGCGAGGCCGGCCAGGACGGCGATGATCACAGTGCGGGAGAAGCGGCTCATGCCGGTGCCGACCTCCCACCAGGTGATGTCCTGCCGTTCGCGGCCGAGTCGGGTCAGGTGGTCGGCGAGGTGGCCGAGCCAGCGTTCGGCGCGTTCCGCGTCCCACGATCCGGGTTGGCGGTGGGCTGTGTCGAGCCGTTCAGTGGGACGGGGGCGGTAGACGGCGGGGACGAACCCGGCCAGCAGGTGCTCCTCGATCGCATCGGGGTCGGGGAAGCGGGCGGTGTCCAGGAGTTCGCCCGGCCGCCGATCTGGGTGGTCGCTGTACATGGTGCGGGCGAGGGCGATCATCAGCGGGGTGCGCAGCGCGGCAGCGAGGTTAGTGCGGCCGGCGCTCTCCGCCGTCCGGGCGGGGTCGAGGACGGCCTCCCAGGTCGCGCCCTGTCCACCGGTGTCGGCGGGCTCGTGGAAGGCCGGGTCGGTCCGGGGCAGGTAGCCGCGCAGGTCGTCGAGGTCGAGGTCGCGCAGTTCCAGGACGACTGCGGCGGCCAGCGGGGCGTGCGCCTCTCGGACGGCGGCGGTGAACTCGGTGTGCCGGCTGGTCAGGACGAGCGGCAGCTGGGCGAGGTTGAGTGCTTCGAGGGCTGGGGCGCGCAGGTCTTCGGCGAGTTCGTCGAACCCGTCGAGGACGGGGAGGAGGAGGTCGTCGTCGAGCAGGTCCGCAGCCAGTGTCTTGCCGCTGGGGACCCGCCGGGCCAGGTGCGGGTAGTCGCGCAGCAGCCGGGCGATCAGCCAGTCGCGCAGGGCCACGGTGGTCGGGTTCCAGGCGCCGAGGCTGAAGATCACGGGCACCCGTTCGTTGCGGGTGCGGGCGTCCAGCAGGTCGAGGGCGAACCGCACCGCCAGGATCGACTTGCCCGATCCGGCCCGGCCGAGGACCACCAGTCGGCCCGACGGCACGCGCCGGTAGATCTCGGCGACCCGCCGCAGGTCGCCGTTGAGGTCCGGTTCGGTGCGGGCCTCGCCGGGGGCCAGCAGGTGGGCGTTCGCCGACTGGTCGGCCACGCCCGCCGACACCTGCTGCCAGCGCACCGGAAGTGCGAACGGGTGGTGCACCCGGTGCTGGGCCTCCTCGCGGCGCCAACGCTGCCGGCTCTCGCGGGCCAGTTCCTCGGCGGTGTCGGTGAGCGGGCCGTGGTCCCGGGGCGGCGGCGGTGGTTCCGGTGGGGGCGCCGGGGCTTCCGGGACGGTGCCCCCGCTGAGGGCGCTCAGCCAGCGGCGGTCCTCGGGGCCGGCGTCGAGCGCGTCCGCGATGCGGTTGATGGTGCCGAGCCGGTGATCGAAGGGCCGGTCAGTCTCGATCCGGCGGACAGTGCTCTCGCCGAGCCCAGCCCGCTCGGCGAGCTGGAACTGCGTCAGACCGGCCTGCTTCCGTAACTGCCGCAGCAGTGCTCCGAGCGTCTCCGCCACGCCCCGCCCTTCCCCCGAAGTTCAAAAGAACAGGCGTCGAGCCTACCGCTGGCGACCGGTCACATATGACCGGCGCTGTGACCTGTGCGTTTGCCTGATGCGACGCCAGCATCGGTGGTGCGGACAGCAGTTCTGCGGCCCCCGGCGCACCTCGTTGCACGGTCCGGGCCGCCCCGTCCGCGACACCAGTTGCGTGAACTTGAGAGAGGCGGTGTTTGCGATGGCGGAGGCGAAGGGCGTCCTGCTGCCGGCCTACGTGGTGGCCGACGAGTCGGGCTCGATGGCCCCGTACCAGCGGGAGCTGGGGGACGGGGTGGCGTCGCTGTGCGAGGGGCTGCGTGCGGAGCCGATGGTCGCGGCCAAGCTCCGGCTGGCCGTGCTGGGCTTCTCCGACGATGTCCAGGTCCGGCTCGCGGTGGCCGACATGCGCACCGAGACCACGGTGCCCCGGTTGGTGATCCGCGGGGTGACCAACTACCAGGCCGTCTTCGAGGACCTGCTGCAACGGATCCCCGGCGACGTGAAGTGGCTGCGCGGCGAGGGCTACCGGGTGCACCGCCCGGTGGTCTTCCTGCTCAGCGACGGCCAGCCCACCGACGGCTCGTCCTGGCACGCGCCGCACGCGGAGCTGACCGACCGGGACCGCACGCCGACCGCGCCGAACATCATCGCCTGCGGTCTCGGCGACGCCTGGGCGCAGACGATGGTCAAGGTCGCGACCCGCCCCGAGTTCGCCTTCCTTGCCAAGTCCGGAACCGACGTCGGCCGGGCGATCTCGGAGTTCTTCCACTCGCTCACCATGAGCCTGGTGGCCTCCGGACACGCCCTGAACTCGGCCAACCCGCAGCTGGTGGTGAACCGGCCCGACCAGTTCACCATGGCCATCGACGAGGTCGGCCGGTGACGCCCGCCCGCCGGGGCGACCCGGACCCCGTGCCGTCGGCGGCGCCCCCGAAGCCCGCCGGGCCGCCCCCGGCGACCGGACCTGACCCGGTGCCGTGGCAGCGGATCACCGTGGACGTGCCGGGCCTGGAGTTCGAGGCCCGGCCTCCCAGCCAGTACGCCTTCGACTTCCCCGACAGCGAGTGCGAGGGCTGGTCCACCGACCGGCTCACCCTGCGGTTCGCCTCCGTCCGCGGCGCCAAGCACCGCTACTACCGGCAGCCGCGCCAGGACGCGGCGCGCGCCGCCGTGCACGAGGCCACCGGCAGCATCGTCTTCGCGGTCGCCGACGGCGTGTCCAGCGCCGCCGAGTCCCACCAAGGCGCCGTCGAGGCGTGCCGGGCCGCTGTCGAACGCATCCTGCACCTGCTCGACCGGAACGCGGAGCGGCTGGACTGCCCCGACGTCGCGGCCCACGCCGCGGAACGGCTGCGCGAACTGGCGCGGTGGCGGCTCGGCATCGCCGAGCCGCAGGCGGCCGAGGTGGCCCGGCTGTACGCGACCACCCTGGTGGCGGGGGTGGTCCGTGCCGCAGGCGACGTCCTGGAGGCCGAAGTGTTCCGGATCGGCGACTCCGGGGCGTGGCTCCTCGACCGGGCCGACGGCGGCTACCACCCGATGTTCGGCGGCAAGGCCGTACCGGGCACGCCGCTGGTCAGTAACGAGGTCTCCCCGCTTCCCCTGGTCCCCGACCGGCTGGAGACCGCCGTCGGACGGCTGGCCGAGCCGTGGACGCTGCTGGTCGGCACCGACGGGTTCGGCGACCCGCTCGGCGAGGGAGACGGCCGGGTCGGGGAGCTGTTTGCCCGTCACCTCGCCTCGCCACCGCCGCCGTTGTGGCTCGGCCACGTGCTGGACTTCACCCGGGAGACCTTCGACGACGACCGCACCCTACTGGCGATCTGGCCCCGGGCCGAGGGAGCGACGTGAGCGCGCGGTCGGCCGGCCCGGTCGAGTTCGCCACGCTAACGCTGGACGGGGAAATCGGCCGAGGAGGCCAGGGATCGGTCCACCGGGTACGTAACAAGCACATCAACGAGTCAGCGACCGAGGGCGGTTGGGAGGTCGTCTACAAGGAGTACGCCCCCGCGGTACTGCCTCAGGTGGACGCCGCCGCGCTGGCCACCGCGGTCGCACTGCCCGGGCGGCTGACCGGTGAACAGGGACGCTGGCTGTGCGAGAAGACCGCCTGGCCAGCCGCCGTGGTCCGGCGCGGCGGACAGACATGCGGGTTCCTGATGCGGGCCGCCCCCGACCGCTTCCGCTTCACCCTCCGGACCCTGGCGGCCGGCAACCAGGGCTCGCCCCGGCTCGCCACCCTGGAGTACCTCCTCAACGAGGACGCCTACGTCGCCGGGATCGGACTGAACGTCACCGACCGGGACCGCCTGCTGCTGCTCGCCGACCTCGCGACCACCCTCGACCGGCTGCACCGACTCGGCGTCGCCGTCGGCGACCTCTCGCCGAAGAACCTGCTCTTCGCCCTCGCACCGCAGCCCGAGTGCTTCCTCATCGACTGTGACGCGGCCCGCACCGACCTTGCGACGGTACTTCCGCAGGCCGAGACCCCGGACTGGCACGTCCCCGCGGGCGAGGAACGGGCGACCCGGCACAGCGACACCTACAAGCTCGCCCTGCTCGCCGTCCGCCTCTTCGCCCGCGACCAAAGCACCACCGACCCGGCCGCGCTGGCGGCGATCGACCCGGCCCTCGGCACCCTGGCCCGTGCCTCGCTCGGAACGGCCCCGGACGCCCGGCCGACGCCCGCCGCCTGGTCCGAGCAACTGACATCGGCTTCGAACAAGTTGAAGCCCAGCCACGGGCCGAAAGCAGTCAGGGGAGCGAAGCCGAAGCCGCCGACCGTGCCGGCTGCCCCACGACCACACATCAACAGCGGAGCCGGTTCGGCGGGTTCCGCAGCAGGCGGCACGGGACTGGGCAGCGCGACGGCCCAGGTTGGCAAGGTACTCGCCGCCGTGGCCGCCGTCGTGGCAATGCTGCTGATCGTGACCCACCGTGACGACTCCCACCCGGCCGACGCCCACTCGGTCGCCGACAACGACACGCCGATGGCCACTCACCCGTCACGCTCCGCCAGCAGTTCGTACCGGTCCCCGCAGCCCGATCCGACCCTTAGCAGCACCCGTCCGAGAACCCCGGCACCGACACCCACTCCTACCCCGAGCCTGAGCCCGAGTCCTACCGACCCGGTCGCCACCGCGGGCGTCGGCGACTGCTTCTTCGACACCGGGACCAGCGGGAACGCCGACCTCACCCCGACCACCTGCACCACCGGGACGTTCAAGGTCGTCCGAATCAACGAGGGCAGCACCGACCTGGACGGCTGCGCCAACGTGCCCCGAAACGACGAAAGCGTCAGCTCCAAGCGCTACAAGCGTGTCCTGTGCCTCAGTTACCAGAGTTCTGGCGGGGACTCCTACCACGCCCGGCAGGGCGACTGCGTCTTCGGGCCGAACAGCGCGGGCCCGTGGTCACTGCTGTCCTGCCGGACCGGCGCCTTCAAGGTCCTCGCCGTCTACCACGGCACCAGCAACCACTCCAAGTGCGACAGCTGGCCCCACTACAACCAGTGGCGGACCGTCTCCGGCCCCAAGGGCGCGGGCCAAGACGTCCTGCAATGCCTGTCCATGGTGTTCCCCGATGACGCGGGCTACGCCACCGTCCGCGAATGCCTGTCCAAGTCGGGCTCCACCTTCACCAACGTCGGCAGCTGCGACCGCTCCAACGTCCACGTCACCGGACGCACCAGCACGCCGAACCACCCCGCATTCTGCGGCCAGGACGGCTCCACCTCCTGGCGCTCCAACGAGTACCCCGACCTCGGCTACACCGTCTGCTGGCGCTGGCGCTGACCCCGCCGCGCGACAACCGACCCACCATCCCACCGACAGAGTTTTTTAAGGATCCGACATGGCATACCGCTACCGGTGCGGCGAGTGCAGCTTCAAAACCTCCTGGGGCACCGAATCCCAGGGCGAGCAGGCGCAGATCACGCACTACACCGACCGCCACCCCGGCCTGTGCCCCGGCGGAACGGTCGAGGCCAACACCAAGAACCCCGAGGGCAGCATCGGCTGCCTCGGCGTCCTCGCCGTGCTGTTCCTGCTGTTCATCCTCGCCGCCTCGTGCAACCGGTGAACGTCGCTAACCCGAACACCGCAACCAGGAAGGACGTCATGACGAAGCATTACTGGAACCAGAACCCGGCCGCACCGGCGCCGCCCACCTGGCAGCAGACGCCACGCGCGGTACCGCCCCAGCTCGGCCGCGGCGGCGCGGCGCCGTCCACGCCCGTACAACCGGCTGCCGGGACGGGCACGCAGCCGCCGCCCGCGGCGCAGGCAGCGCGCCGGGGAAATAGGTTGCTGCGCCACTGGCGGCTGCTGGTGGCCGCGATGATGCCCTGCCTCCTGCTGGCCGGCATCGGGTGGTGGCTCTGGCCGCAGCCTTCTGCGAGTGGTCCGCCGCACATCGCCGAAGGAACCGTCCAGGCGGACCTACTCAGCGCCGACAGCGTCAGCAAACTGGCCGGAACGGCAATGGTGGCCGGGCCCCAATCGAACCGGCCGCACGCCCCGCTCACCGTGACCCCGTCGGAATGCGCCATCGCCGCCGGACCGACAACGCAGTCGGTCTACGGGCAGGCGTGGAAGGCGTTCCTGTCGGCGACCTACCAGGACGCCGCAGGCTCGGGCAGCTACACCGTGAACCAGGTGATCGGCGTGTTCCCGGACAGCAAGAAGGCGACCGCAGCCTTCCGCACCCTCGCCGACGGCCTCACCAAGTGCCCGTCCTCGACACTCACCGACCAGGCCGGACGTACCTCGAAATGGGCCTACACGGCGCACCCCGCCACCGAGGTTGCGGTGGCGTGGACCGCGACGCAGGGCGACACCGCGAACTGGGCCTGCTACCACCAGGCACGAGTGAAGGGCGCAAGCCTGATACAGACCTCCGTCTGCCAAGCCGGTGACGGCGAGCCCACCGTCTCCATGATCGCCGACGAGCTCACCGGCAAGGTGACCGGATGACCGCGCCCTCGCGCAGCACGGCCGCGCACCGCCGGCGGATGCTGCCCCGCATCCTCCACCTCGTGCTGATGGCCCTCTTGGCGCCGATCGTTGCTGCGGGAGCGCAAACGATTACGGCGACCGACGCCGTGGCGGTCACGGTACAGGCCGGCGCACTTGCCCCCGTCCCGCTGGCGACGCCCCGGGGGTTCGAGGCCGCCCTGGCGACCCGCCTGGTGGAGATCAACGACGCGAACCGACAGGCGGCAAAGCTGGCGCAGCAGGAGAAAGACGTGGTCGCCGAGGCAGAGCGGATCACCAAGGAGTCCGCCGCCATCCGCGACAGCAAGACCGCGCTCAACACCAAAGTCGCCGCGGTGAACCAGGAGATCAGCGGCCACAACAAACGCGCGAAGGCCCTACACGGCAAG
Organism: Streptomyces sp. NBC_01237; assembly: GCF_035917275.1. Lineage (NCBI taxonomy): Bacteria > Bacillati > Actinomycetota > Actinomycetes > Kitasatosporales > Streptomycetaceae > Streptomyces > Streptomyces sp. NBC_01237. The sequence continues at coordinate 8,077,865 of NZ_CP108508.1, forward strand.
ATCGCCGCCCACAACGCCAAACCGAACAGGTTCAAACTGCCGGCGCAGGCGGCCGCAGCCAATGCCTACGACGCCGAGGCCCGCCAACTGGAGGCCGAGAAGAACAAGGAAAACGCCGTGGAGGACAAAATCCAGGGCGAGGAAAGCCAGATCAAGCAGAAGGCTTCCCAGATCGACGCCAGGTCCTCCCGGCTCGACGCCGCCTCCAAGGCCAACGACACGAAGGCCGACGGGCTCAGGACGAAGGCACAGCAGCTCCAGTCCCAGAGCCAGCAACTGCTCGCGCAGATGGCGCAGGTGATCCAGAGTTTCGCCTCCACTCCGTCGAACCCAGCGGCCGCGATGCACCAGGGCGGGGACGCGCCCGCTCCAGCCCCGCAGGACGGCAACCGGTCCGTCAGCCAGGACGAGGACACCGGCGACACCCCCTACCGGCAGCCCCGGGCCTCTGCACTGAAGCAGTACGCGAAGCAGAACGGGACCACCGTCGACATGCGACCGGGCACGGCGTACCTGACGCCCAACGCCGTCCGGCGGCTCTCCCCCGCGCAGGCAGCCACTCTCGGCAGCCCGGCCATCAGCTACGACGGGCTGGTCCGCAAGTCCAACGGCCACTACATTGCGCTACGGGTGCAGGCCCCGGCCGCCGCCAATGCCCCAGCCCCGGCGGTCCTCGGACCCGGGGGGCTGGTTGTGCACCTCAATGGCGAACAACTCCCCGTCGACGAGGTCACGACGGTCGAGGAAGTCCCCGTCTCCTCGGAGCCCGCTGCGGGACACAGCGGCCCGAACCCCGGAGGGAACAGCAACCGGAGCGTCCCCACTTGCAAGAACTTGAAGCCTTCGGGAGCCACGGACCTGAACGGCGGAGGATGGGTCGACTACCTGCCGCCGGACGCTCAGGGCCGTAACCGGGGAGTCAAGGCCTGTCTCGAAGGGAAGCCCAGCTCCAAGAGGGGGCAGTCCGCGACCGGCAACATCCGGGGTTGGAACGACGCTGAGGCGCGGGCCACCGCCCTTGGGTTCACCTCGGGCAAAGCCATCGCCCGCTGCCACTCCGTGCCACGCATGGCCGGCGGAACTGCGGACGAGCGGAACCTGACGCCGTGTTTCCAGCAGGGGGCCAACACCAATCAGGCAACCGGCGGCACCATCACCAACAGCATGCGGACCTTCGAGACCAGAGCCGAGAGCGGCATGAACCGGGGCTATGTGCTGTACAACGTGCATCCGCAGTACAACAGCACCAGAAGCACCATTCCGAGCAAATGGAGTATGTCGCTCTATGCCTGGGATGCCACCACCGGGGCGAGCACGGACTCTGCATGGACGGTCGTGGACAACGCGCGCTACGGCGCGACCGGACTTGCGAACCTGGGAAACTACTAGCCTCCGGCGAGAACGGGCGGCCGACGGGAGTGGACATGAACGTCGAGGAGATGCTGGACCGGCTGGGCGCGGTGATCGGGCCGCCGCCTGCGGGCGGAGTGGTGCCGGTTCCGTGGGAGCTCGGGCGTGAGGTGCTCGGTTTCCAACTGCCTGCGGACTACCGGGCGTTCGCAGACCGGTACGGGATGGTCAGTATCAGTGACGAACTGCACATCTACACACCATCGGCAGCGCCCAGTCCCCAGATCGGGGAGCCGCTGGGTTTCGAGGGATTCCTGTACGCCACGACGGACCCCTACGGATACTGCGCCATGCTGGCCCAGGCCTACCAGGGCGGGGACTACAACGAGTGCCCGTATCCGCTGTTCCCGGCCGAGGGCGGGCTTCTGAAGTGGGGCAACAACTGGAACTCCGACCAGTTCTTCTGGCTGATGCGGGACCCGGACCCAGACCGGTGGCCGGTTGCCGCCAAGTTCGACTCGATGCAGGAGTGGGACCTGTTTGAGGGCGGCTTCCTGGAGTTCCTGCTGGCGGCGGTGACGGAACAGTATCCGTACCACGGGGACGTTGTTCCCGGCGGGATGAAGCAGGTCGGCGACGGTCGTGATTATCACCCTCGGGGTGACTGGTCGAAGCAGCTGTGGCAGTGAACCCGCGAACATGGTCAACGGCCATGCCGGGACACTCCTTGGGGGGTTGCCGGGCGGCTTCGGACGAGCGGTGGGAGCAGCGGGAGCGGACGGCTTGGAGCGACGAGGCGTGCGTCGACTGCCGCCGGGCCGACGTCGACAAGCGCGTCCATCGGGAGGCCAAGGCGGTCGAGTGGCACCAGTCTGCAGGGTCAGTGCGTCTCTCGGCTGGCCCTTGGCTGGCCACCGGGCATGTCATGGCGCCGGGCCAGGTAGCTGATCATCCCGATCGAGAAGCCTGTCTCCTCGGCCAGCTGGCGACAGGTGCGTCCGACGGCCCGTTGGGCGTGGAGCCAGTCGAGATCGATCTGGCGCCAGCGGGTGGCTTTGCCGTCGCGCTTCATGCCGTATTCGCGAACGAGGACCTTGATGGCTTCTTCGTTCACGCCGGCGTGCTCCGCGATCCACTTCAGCGAGCGGTATTCGTCGAGGTAGAAGCGTGCGAACTTGTCCCTGGGAAGGGCGGCGCGAGCCCTTCGGACCGTGGCTCCTCTCTCCCACTTCGCGCTCTTCGCCTCTGCGGGAGGGGCTGGCCGCTCCCGCAGGATGAAGCGGACTGCGTCATGGCTGACGTCGAGGCGGCGGGCGGCCTGTGCTGTTGTCAGGCGTTCGTCCCTGATGAGCCGGTGCAGCATGCCGGGGTCGATGTCCCGCAGGTCGCAACCGGGTAACTTGAGATCGCGGACGATGTCTGTCGGGGGCTGCCAGGAGAGAGGTTCGTCGTGGATTCCCTGCTGGGTGAGGAACTCGGCTGCGTGTCCTTCGAGTTGGCTCATCAGCACCGGGGTGAGATCTGTTTCGAAGGTCCGCAGCATGGTCCGCAGTTCCGTGGTGCTGGGCGCGTAGGTGGCCGGGGCGAGGGTTGCGGGGAGTCCGCTGAGCCGTTCGAACAGCATCGCTCGGGCGAACTGGTGGCGCCGTACTCCGCCGGCTTCGAAGTCGATGCCCCGGCAGAGCTGCGTCCAGGTGTCCAGCGGCAGCAGATCGCGGTAGTCGACCGTGCGGCGACGGGTGTAGTCGATCGGTGATCCTTCCTGGTCGAGGTAGTCCGCCAACGCAAGCAGGCCGAGGCTGATGCCGTGGAAGTGGCCCCGCTTCGTGAGCCGGAACGTCATGTGAGATCCCAGCCGTTCCTCCACCGGTGCGTTGAGGAGGCGGGCCGTGGTGGTGAAGTTCCCTGTGCCTCCGATCAGCAGCAGGTAGCACGACAGGGCAGGGCGGATGGTGCGTGAGAGGGCCCCGTCGAGAGGGCTGAGCCGGGCGGACCAGGCGGGCCAGAGCTGCGTCGGGGTCCTGCGGGCCCGCTCGGCGACCCGTGTTGCCGCCGAGCGGCCCGGCTTGCGTGGCAGTTGGTGCGCAGTGCGGTAACGCAGCTGATCAGGGCCTCCGAGACGAGGTGCGAGCGTTGCAAGATGGATCGCGTCGAAGACCGGGCTGGTGTGGGCCCACTGCAGCCCGACCGCGAGTGGAATGCTGCCGTCGGCGTGGCTGATCAGGTGGCGAAGGGCGGCTCCGGCCGCGTGGACGTCGCTGTGCTGGAGGATGCGCAGGGCCGCGGTGACGGCGAGGGCGGCAGTCGCGGCCCGCCGTGGGGCAAGACGTCCCGGGCGGGTCTCCTCGACAGGATCGAAGGATCGCCGCTTCTCGGGCAGGGGCTGTTGGTGCAGTGCCAGGATTTCCGGCGGGACGAAGTCCGTCAGCCGGTCGGGGACACGGCGAAGCAGGATGCAGGCCAGCGCCCGAAGGTCACCGAACAGCGCGAGGCTGGGCTGGGGGTGGTCCTGGTAGACGCCGAAATCGGCCTGCCCCGAGGCGATCGTCTTCTCGATGATCGCCTGGGCCGCGATCACAGGTCCTCCCGTGGCGAGCGTGAGGGCGGGGACCTCCTCGAACGGCTGACCGCAGCGCGTCGGCGGCGCGTCGTTCTCCGATGGGCTGTGGCAGCGGCCCGGAGTCAGCGGGTGCCGGGTGGTCGCCGGGAAGTGCCGGGGCATGCGGCTGCAGCGCGGGCAGGCATCCGCCAACAGCATGCGGTGATCGAGGCAGGCGAAGGACCAACCCAGCCTCCAGTCCAGTCGCCATCTGCCGCCGCTCGCGGCCAGGCAGGCCGGGCAGTATCGAGATCCTCGGGCCCGACCCCAGACATGCCGTGCCGCCACGCGTCGACGCTGTGCGTCGACGACGAGGGCTCGTTGGTCGTAGCGGGCCAGGGTCATGGCGTGTGCCTGCGCCGGGGTGGGGCCGGCCGACCATGAGATGGCCGCCGCCTGGTCCGCGTCGAGAAGAGTGACCAGGCGCCTCAAGATGCCCGAGTCCACCGGCCGGGCGGATCCGCGGGGCAGCAGGCCCATCGAGGCCAGGACGTCGCCGGTGGTGGTGCCCAGCCGGTGGGCGATCGCCTCCCACCAGGAGTCGAGTGCCTCGCCCGGCTGCGGGGCGAGTCGGATCGGCAGGGTCCGCGCGCGCGTCACCGGCGGGCCGCCTTCTGGCGGGTCCGTCGGGAGCGCTGTCCCTTCAGGAGATTGCGTACGTCGTCCTGGGCCAGGTGCGCCGCCTGGTCGATCTTGACGCGGCTGAGAAGTTCCTCGTCCAGACGCTCGGCGCCGGTGCGGACGGCTCGCTGGCAGCCGCGGTTGATGAGGGTCATCAGCGAGCCGATGTGGCCGCTGGAGCGGATGAACAGGTAGTCGGACAGGTCGTCGGCGATCATGCCCCGGTAGGTGCCACGCAGGACCAGGCGCTTCTCCAGGGCCAGCAGCAGCTGGCGCCACTGGCTGCGGCCCTGGTCGGTGACCAGCTCGAAGGACCCCATGTCCAGGCGGGTCGTGCGCCGGCCCGTCTGGGCCAGGACCGCGTTGTCGTAGGACTCGCCCTCGGAGAACAGGCCGCGCTTGGCCAGGCCGACCCCGACGAACAGCAACGTGACCGGGAACTCGTTCGCGACGTACTTGAAGTGATTGCTCACCTCGACCCCGCCGGTCGCCCTCCAGCGCAAAAAGTGCAGATCGTCGACGACCAGCAGCTTCACATCACAGGAAAGCACGCAGTCCAGGGCCCGTTGGGCGAACTGTGCCGTGGTGCCGGTGGTGCGGCCGGGGTGGCCGAAGAACTCCAGCATCGCCCGGTTGAAGTCCTTCATCCCGGTGTTCCCGGTCAGGCCGACCCGGCAGACGGGGAGCCGTTCGTGCCCGCCGGCGGTGAACGCGCCGCCCTCGGCGATCTCCCGGCGGTGGAAGTCCCGGGCGAAGGCCAGCACCGCCGTCGTCTTGCCCAGCCCGGGGAAGGCGTCCACCGCGACGGCGCCCTTGGCCTGGTCACCATCCTGCTGGTTGCTATCGAGGATGTCCCACAAGTCCTCGTGCAGCTCGGCCAGCTGCGGGGTCCGCAGTGGCCCGAGGTTCGCGTGCCAGACCCGCCGGGCCTGGTCATACTGCGCCTTCGCGCGCTCGCCCAGCGCCATGTACTCGTCGCGGGGCAGCAGTTCCGGCTGTGTCCGCGGTGCGGCTTCCGCGAACGCCGCCCAGCCCTCCTTGCGCGAGAGCGTCAGCGCGTCCAGACGGTGGGAGTCTCCCGGCGTCCAGGTGCCCTCGCTGTTCACGCGTCCTCCAGAGCGCCCGAGTAGAAGTCGCTGTCGTCTTCGAGCTCCACGAATTCGGCCTCGTCAGCCGCGTCGTCATCGCCCATCTCCGGTGCGGCCCCGGACGCGAGTTGCGGTTCTGCCTCATCCGGCAAGTCCATGAGGCGTCTCACGCTCGGCAGCGTCGCGACGCTCTCCTCAGGCTCGGGCAGATCCAGGGCCTTCTGTTCCCGGGCGAGCCGCAGGGCCATGCGGCGCTCGACCAGCGTGGTGCCCAGCCCGAGATTCCAGCGTTCGAACAGGTCCCGGACCGCGGCCTTGTCGTCAGGGAACCGGTCGCGGGACGCGGCCAGGCGGCGGGCGAACTGCAAGGCTTCCTCGCTCACCGGCATGTCCCGGCCCGGTGCGTGTTCCCAAGCCAGCGCATGCCACCCGCGGTTCGCGGGATCGCGGAAGTAGACCGCGTTGATGTCGTCCGGGTTCACCGCGACGGGCCACTTGCCGTCCCGCTCGCCGCTGAGCAGACCGCGGTAGGGATCCAGGGCGGCGCCGTTGTAGCGGCGAGCATCCAGATCGATCCCGTAGTGCTGGATCTTCCGTCGTTCCACCCGCAGGAACTCAAACGCCAGGTCCGGATCGCGCGGGACCTCGACGTAGCCGGCCCGATTCAGCCCGTGCTCGAACATCGCCGCCGGCGACATCCGCAGCCCCGGCACCCCCGGATCGACCAGACTCGTGTGCGGCCGGTGATGATAGACGCAGGCCACCCACTCGCGGATGATCGCCTCCAGCTCGTGGAGGAAGAAAAACGCCTCACCCTCGGGACGCTCCCCGCGCGAGTGCAGATCAGGGCCCTTGTAGCCGGGCAGGCCCTGCAGCAGGTCTTCGCGCAGGGTCAGGAAGAACCTCTCCAGCGGGCCCTTGTCCCGGCCCGTCCGCAGCCGGGCCGGCTGCACCGAGATCCCCAACCGGCGGCAGACGCTGGTCAGATGCTCCGAGACGAACACCTTGCCGTGGTCGACCAGCACCGTCTCCGGCACCACCGCCGGCGACGCCGCCGAACGCATCGGCCCCTCCAACGCCGTGACGTCGATCAGCACCGACCGCGGGATGCCGTGCTCGGGCCAGACAGCATGCGCCAGCCAGTCCTCCCCCGCAGGCCGGGGGCGGAACGCCTGGTAGAGGGCAACGCTGGCATCGACGGCCTTCGTCGACACCGGCGTGATCCTGATCCCCAAGACGCAGCGCGTGTACCAGTCCATCGAGACGGTCAGCTCCGCCTGCAGCCACTGCAGCGTCACCGGGTCCAGGGCGAAGACGTCCAGCCGGTTGGTGTCCATCAGCAGGTACTCGCCCGGCCGGGTCGGCCGCAGCTTCCCGTAGACGCCGCCGGGCCGGGTGGCGATGTCCCGGTTCCGCTTCGTGCTCAGCCGGAACGTCGGATGACGCCGCTCCAGATCCTCCAGGAGGCGGTAGGTGGTCGCCCGGCTGGGCAAGTCCTCCTCCGTAAAGCCCCTGGCCAGCAGCCGGGCCCGGGTCCGCTCGATGACCATCTTGCGCGACGGCTTGGACTGGCCCGTGTGCTCGACCATCACCTCCAGCGCCGCCTCCGACCACACCTCAGCGTTCCGATGCCCCGAACGTGGCCCGCTGCGGGCCGGCACAAGCCCTGCTTCACCGTCCTGACGGAAGGCCGCGACCCACCGCTTGACCGTGCGAGTCGCCACCTCGAGCTCGGCCGCCTTCGCCGCGTACCGGCTCTCCATCGGCTCACCCGCCGCGTAGGCAGCACGAGGCTCCCCCACGGCCGGCAGTTCCTCGCTGCCACTGCGGAACCCGGTCAACACCTCCCGGACATGCGCGGCCCGCTCCAGCACCCGCTCCCGCTCGCCGCCGTCCAGCTGGTCCAGCACCACCGCCGCTGTCTCCTGCGGATCGTCGGAGGCCGGCCCCGGCCCGTCCGGGATGACGCGAGCGCGCTCCGACAACAGCAGTTCCTTGACCGCCAGCCGCAGCAGCCGGCCCCGGCCGTCCTTGAGGACCACCTCACCGCCTGCCTGCGTGCCGGCGAATTCCACCACCTCGACGACCTCACCGTCATAGGAGAAGCGGCTCCCCACTCCCACCCGCACCGCAGCCCGGCTCACGACGCCGTCCTCAGCCCGCTGCGGGCGCTCAAGGGAACGCTCAGGTCGACCGACCACTGCTGCTTCCAGAGCAGATGCAGGACCCCGGCCCGCACCAGCGGAGCCGGACGACCAGGCAGGCAGGAAAACGCCTCTCCCAGCGTGTCCCCGTCCACGACCCGCTCGCGTACTTCATCAAGGATGACCGGGTCGAACAGCCGCTCAGGCGGCGACTCCTCCTCCACCGCCAGGTCGTATATCTCCTCGGTCAGGTCCGGCTCGAACAGCCAGTCGCGGCGGTAGCCCGCGAGGAACCGGACGTTGGCCAGCTCGGCGTCCGGCGGTTCGCTCCACACCTCGTAGTGCCAGCCGCGGGACTCGACCGCCTCGCGGGTCCAGGCGAAGGTGAACGCGTGCTCCGGCTTGGCCGCCCGGTGCCGCGGCTTGACGTCGACGACCAACGGGCCTGCCGTGGTGGCCATCAGGTAGTCCGGGATGTGCCGGCGCAGCACTCCGTCCATTTCGGCCCGCAGCAAGAAGGGCTGGGCCACGATCGCCGTCACATCCCGGTCGAAGTCCGCGTAGAGCAGCCGTGCCAGCTCCAGCCGCGACTCGTAGATGACGTGATCCGACTGCGTACTCGACCAGTACGAACCCGAGTAGTGCTTCTGCCCCATGTACCAGCGGAACGTCCGCCACGGCTCAGCCGCGTACAGCATCTCCAAGGGCACCGACTCCCAGGCGAGGCCCTCGGACGCCTCATCCTCGGCAAGCCGAACACACACCTCTACAGCCACCATCCACCCCAGCGTTCGTGTAACTGACCTTGATCGCAGGACAGTTGCACGGGCACTGGGGTACGAACGATCACGCGTACTTTCGATCACTCGAAAGGGTGATCCTTCCGGGCTGGGAATCTCAGAGCCGTGGCATAAGTGCTATTTAGAGGTCATCGCTCGCGAGAACATGACGCGGGTTCTGAGTACCTACACGTCGCCGCCCTTGATGTGGCGGGCCGGGTTGAGGCCCTTCTCCATCAGGTCGACCGCCCACAGCATCGACTGGACGCCCTCCAGCTTCGCCAGGCCGGGCGTGGGCCCGAGGCGGAACCCGCCCGGCTGCGGCTTGCCCGAGGCGGCGTACGGGAGGAAGTCCAGCGGGCTGGCGCCGGGGCTCGGGTAGACGACGCAGTCGGAGAGCACGGCGAGCGGGTACAGCCCGGTCATCTTGACCATGTTGTTGAGCTTGCGGTGCATGTTGACCCGGGCCTTGCTGATGACGGCGGCCCGGATATCGGGGCGCCACGTCGGCCGCGACAGGGCCGGCCACGTCTCACCCTCCTTGTAGTGCTTGCCCTGGGGGCGCTCGCGGAGCTTGCCGACGCCGCCCTTGACCGTGGCCTTGATCGCGGACAGAACGGCGGCCAGGGCCGGGTCGTTCTGCTTGTGCTGCTCCATCGCCGCCAGGAACTCGGTGTCGGTGAGGTCCTTGGTGACGCCCATGTCGGCGAGGGTGTCGACGTAGGCGGTCTTGAGGCGGTCGTGCCAGGGGTCGAGGTACGCGCCGGTCTCGCGGCGCAGGTACGCCTCGATCGGGTGGACGTCGTGCCCGAGCTCCTGGGCGTAGGCGAGGGTGTGCGTCTGGTACCAGGCCGGACCCGTGGGCCGGGTGCCGTCCGGCGTGAACGGGCTGGGCAGGCGCGGGTCCACCTCGATGTGGCTGAGGTCGGCCAGCCAGCTCCCGGGGATCTTCGGGCTGAACTTCGGGGCGTGGAAATGGTCGGGGCCGCTGAGGCCGACGACCAGGCGGGCCGCGGCGGCGAGGAACGCCGTGTTCAGGTCAAGGCCGACCGCGAACGGCAGGATGCACTCCTCATCGGACAGCGTGTCCACCGGCCGCACCCACTGGTACGCCTCCTCGTTCAGGAAACCCCCGGTCCAGCCGGAGTTGACGACGACGGGGTGTTCCGGGGTGGCCTCCGGCGGCGCCGGGTCCATCGGCTCGGTGCCCAGGCTGCCCGAGTTGTAGCCGGAGACCCAGTTGCCGGTCTCCGGGTCCTGCACGGCCTTCGTCGGCGGGCGCAGCGCGGTCATCAGTTCCAGGCCGGAGACGGCGGTGGAGCCGCGCGGGGTGATGACCCGGGTCGCGTACACGCCGAGGACGCGGGCGATGTCGGCCGGCTCCATCTCGGCGACGCCGGGCCAGGACCGCTCGTCGAGGGCGTCCCACGACAGGATCGCGAGCTGCACGCACTGCCGGTCGCGGCCCTGCGCCTTGCGGTAGATCCGGGCCCAGGGGCCGAAGCCCCGCTGGGTGAGCTGCCACTTCGCCCTGACGACCTGCTTGACCACGGGGTGGTCCTCCGGGAGGCGCAGGGAGCGGCGCTGCTCGTGGCCCTCCAGGCGCTCGGGCAGCCCGAGCTTCACGGCGGCGGCCGCGGTGAGCACGATCAGCGGGTCGGAGTCCTTGCCATACCGGTTGAGCTTCGCGGCACCGAGGCCGGACTCGCGCAGGGTCCACTCCACCAGTTCCGGGACGGTGGTGGCCGGGCAGTCCAGCACGATGCCGCCCACGGCGTACGCGGAGCCGTCACCGTCCAGCACGGCGAGCGGGCCGTGCGGGAAGCGCGGGTCGGTCGCGGGCTGGGTGGCCTTCTTCGCGGACGGACGCCGGGACGACGTCGCCGGGCGCGAGGCCGGACGCTCGGGCACGGCCGGGGCCTCCACCGGTGCGGCGGTCTTCGCCTCCGGCTCGGGGGCGGCCGGGCCGGTGAACGTCTGCGGCACCTGCGGCTGCGGCGCGGCCGCCGGGGCCGGGGCGGAGGGAGCTCCGCGGGCGGGGTACTTCGCGGCCCAGCCGTTCAGCAGCCGCTGGTACGCCTCCAGGCGCGGCGACTTCGGCTCGGAGCGGCCGTTCTCGTAGTTCTTCACCGTCTGCACGGTCGACTTCAACGCGGTCGCGAGACGGGCCTGGGTGATACCGGCGGCCTCACGCAGCCGGGCACGCTCCGCCGGGGGCGGGAGCTGCGGCTCCTCCGCCAGCAGCGCGTCGATGTTCGCGAACAACTCTTCCTCGGATGCCATATCTGTCTACCTCCACCCTGAACACTAGCACCACTTACCCCGCGATTTAACCCGTTTGTTTAACCTCTCCGGGAATTTTACTGCTGACGGCTCCAAGGTCTGGAGATGTAAGCAGCTATTATGGGGCGGTCGCCGAGAGGAGCCCAAGTGCCCAACGTGAGTCTTCACTTCGCCTCGTCCCTCATGAGGAAGATCGCCGCAGCCGGACCGGATGAGACCATCCACATCACGCTGTCCATCGACACCGCACCACCACCCAGCACGCCATCCGCCCAGGAACCGACTCCTGACCAAGCGGTGGCCCCACAGGGCCCGTTGGCCAAGCTGCTGCTGCAGGGCCTGCTGCAGCCCGGGGAAGTGCTGTCGTTTCAGCAACGCCGGGCAGGGCGGCAGGCCACGGCCACGGTGACGGCCGAGGGCCGGCTGGTCATCGAAGGCCATCCCACGCCGTACACCTCACCGTCGAAGGCAGCGAGCGCCGTCACGCACAGCACGGTCAACGGTTGGACACTGTGGCGGACCGCGGACGGACGCACCCTCAATGTGCTGCGGAATCAACTGCAGCAGGACTGACCGGTCAACTCGCGGCCCAGCGCCGACGACCCGTCCCGGCCTCACGTTCCGTAACCCGCAACCGTTCGTCTGTTCATGGAGGAGTTCGTGAGTTCGCCGTTCCACCCCCTTGTCCCAGTACCGGCGCCGGGAACAGCCGGGGCACTGACCGGTGACCGGGGCCAAGGGGGCTGCGCGCCGGCGATATCCCAGTGCGCGGTTCGGGTCGTGGTCTCCCGGGAGCGCCCGGTGGTGGTGTTCGTGGCCGGGCAGGCCGGCAGCGGCAAGACGTGGGTGATGGACCTGGTGCACGCCGCCCTCGAACAGCGCGGCGGTGCGGTCCGGGTGGAACGGGACGCCTACAAGGCGGTTCATCCGGACTATCAGGGATACCTGGCCGAGGACGTGCGTACGGCTGGGGTTCGGGTGCGGCCGGAAACCTACCGCTGGCAGGCCGAGGCCGAAGCCCAGGCCCGCGCCACCAGGTGCGACGTGGTGGTGGAGGAAGCCGTGGCCGATGCGGCCGGGTGGCTGGCCACGCTTGCCGTCTACCGTGCGGCGGGCTACCGCGTGGAGGTGGTGGCCCTGGCCGTGCCGGAGGCGGTCTCCCAACTCGGTGTGCTGGACCGCTACCTGCGCCAGGCCGAGGAGGGCCGGGCCCGGTACGTGGGGTGGGACAACCACGACGCCTGCGCGGCCGCGCTGCCCATGGCCCTCGCGGACATCGAGGCCGGGCACCTGGCCGACCGGGTCCTCGTCGTACGCCGCGGCGGTGAAGTCCTGTACACCAATGAGCTCACGCCCGCAGGCCACTGGCATCGGCCGGCCGGTGCGCCCGAGGCACTGCTGGCCGAGCGGTTACGCCCGTGGAACGCGGCGGAGACCGGCGCCTTCCGCCGCCAGCTCGCCGACGCCGACCGACGTGCGCACGATCCGAGGCTGCCCGAGGACTGGGCGCTCGCGGTACGGCGCGACAGCGAGCGTGCAGCCGCGCTGGCCGAGCCGGTGCGGCGCGGTGCGCAGGCCCGCCGCCAGGCGCCGGGCGTCGACTACCACCGGCTCTCCGCCGAGGAGCACCGCTGGATCTTCGACGTGCTGATCGCCCCGGTTCTCCTGAAGAACATCACTCCGCAGGAGCGGCCGGTCGCGGTGTACGTGGTGGGCCAGCCCGGCTCCGGCAAGACCACCGCAGCCCGGGTACTGCGCCGGGCGCTGCGCGGACGGCCCACCCAGATCAGCGGTGACTCCTTCAAGGCGTCGCACCCGGACTACTACGACCTGCTGCGCGAAGAGCCGCGTACGGCAGGTGAGCGGATCCGGGCGGACTACCGGGCCTGGCAGGCCATGGCCGAGGCGGCCGTACGGGAGCGGCGCGGGGATGTGGTGATCGAGGTCGCCCCCGGCAGCGCGGCCGGTTTCGTGGAGGGAGTGATGGCCTACCGGCGGGCGGGCTACCAGGTGGAGGTGGTGGTGCTGGCCGTACGGGCGGCGGACTCCCGGCAGGGCACCGCGGTGCGCTGCGCGGATGTGAACCGGCTGGGCGGTAGTGGGCGGTTCACCACCGGGCAGGGGCACGACTACCACTTCGCAGTACTCGCCGAAGCGGTTGCCGCAGCGGAACAGGAAGCGGTGGCCGACTCGGTCATGGTGTGGGGGCGCGACGGCACCGTCCTCTACCGCAATGACTCCACCCTTCAGGGCTCCTGGGCGCGGCCGACAAGGGCCGCAGATGTACTGCGCGCCGAGCAGGCCCGCCCCTACACCTCCCAGGAGGCGGCACGCTTCTGGGCCCTCCAGCGCCGCCTGCGGGCCGAGCTGCCGCAGTATCGCCACGATCTTGAGCAGATCGCCCGCCTGGCGCGGGCACTGATGCCCGCTCACCTTCAGCCGCGGTGTCTTACCGGTCCCGGCGTCGCCGCTCTCCCTCGTCCCCGGGCCCGCGATGGAGCCGACTACGGGCCGGTGGCCTCCAGCTCCAGGAGGCGGGCCGTGTAGAGAGCGGTAATACGCGCTGTCTCCTCCCCGTCGGCTTCCTCCAGGCGCTCCCTGTCGCGCGCGCACTCCTGGTGCCGGGCGAGGAGGTGTTTCATCCGCTCCGGGTCGGGGCGGGCCGCGCGGCGCCCGGCCAGGAGCTCCCGGGTGTACCAGGCCATCACCTCCTCCACCACGTCAGCGGGGGCCCGCGGGCCGGCCTCGTCGGTAGGTTCGGAGGAGCTGGAGGGGGATGCCGGATCGTGCACGGGAACCAACCTTCACAGGAATGACAAAAGGATCATTGTCGGCCGTGGCCGATATCCAGTCCACCGCTGGCGGGGCACCGGACGCGCTGACCGGAGTGTCCCCCAGGGACCACCGGGCGGCATAAGTTGGGCCCAGACGATCACCTGTGGGGGGACCATGGCCGACAACCTGCGTGCGCTGTTCAGCTCCAACGACCCGTCGGCGTTTGATGTCTCGGAGGCGTTCACCGACCGCAACAGCCAGTGGGTCCTGGTGGCCGCCGCGCTGGAGGAACACCTGCGCCGCACCACCGGCCCGGCCTTCGCCGTGGAGGACCTCGAAGCTCCCCGTACCAACGTTCTCGTCTTCCACGGGGTGGGCGGCGTCGGAAAGTCGACGCTGCTCCGCAAGATCGAGGCCGCGCTCACTGCAGCCGAGCACCGCCCCGAGCAGTGGGGCGCTCCCACCTGGACGGACCGGGTGCTACCCATCCGGATCGACCTGTCGAGAGCCGCGTCGACCGGCTCGGACTTCGAGCGCGTCATCCTGACGATCCGCCTCGCGCTCGCCGGGGCCCTGGGCAGGCCGATGCCGTCCTTCGACGTGGCGCTGCGGAACTACTGGGAGCACGTGCACCCAGGTGAGCCGCTGGACGAGTACATCCGGCGGTCCGGTCTGGCCGGGAAGTTCGCGGAGATGCTGCCCCAGCAATTGCAGGCCGGAGTGGGGGAGGTCGCCGCGGCTCTGGCGCTGCCCGGCCTGGTCGGCTCGGCCGCCGGACAGCTCACCTCAGCGCTGGTGAACGCGCTGCGCGAACGCCACGAACGCGCCCAGGCCCTGGCCGGCGCCACGCGGACGGCAGCGCTGCTGGAAGCCACCCCTGACCTGGAGGCGCTGTCCTACTACCCGCACCTGCTGGCCTGGGACCTGAGCCAACTGCCCGCAAAGACGCGCATCGTGCCGGTGGTCCTGCTGGACACCTTCGAGGACACCGCCGACCGCCACCGGGACTTCGAGCGGCTGCTGCAGCGCCTGGTCTGGCTCATGCCCGGCACCTTCTTCGTCATCGGCGGCCGCAGCCGGCTGCCGTGGGCGGACCCCGCGCTGCACGGCCAGCTCGACTGGACCGGCCCCGCCGCCTGGCCCGGCCTGGTCTCCTCCTCCGCCTCCCTGACGGTCCCGCAGCCGCGGACAGCCGGCTCTGGCGCCCGGCAGTTTCTGATCGGCGACCTCTCACCTGAGGACTGCGAGACCCACCTCGCCCGCCGCCTGGTCCAAGACGGCCAACCCCTCATCAGCGCCGACATCCGGGCCGCGATCACCGCACGCTCCCACGGCCTGCCCCTCCACCTCGACCTCGCCGTCTCCCGCTTCCTGGAGATCCGCCGCAGCGGCCGCACCCCCACCCCGGCCGACTTCGACTGCACCTTCCCCGCGCTGTTGGCCCGCGCCCTGTCCGACCTCACCCCCGAAGAACGCCACCTGCTGCGCAGCGTCGCCCTGTTGGATGCCTTCGACCTCAACCTGGCCACCCGCACCGCCGGCCTCGCCCAGCAGGCGCCGGCCCGGCGCCTGACCGAGCGGCCCCTGGTCAACGAGAACCCGTACGCCCTGTGGCCCTACCACCTGCACCGTGCGATCCGCAGCGCCGTCCGCGACGACCAGCACAGCGACGACCGCTGGACGCCGGCGGACTGGCACCAGGCCGCCGCCCGCGCCCTGGCCGCCCTCGGCGAGCAGTGGACCACCGCCACCACGCTCGGCCCCAGCCGGCTGCTCCTCGTCGCGTGCTTGCGCCAAGGCCTGCGCCTGGCCCGCGACCACCGCCTCACCGACCTGGGCTGGCTCACCGCCGCCGCCCACGCCTACACCGACGACTCCGTCTGGGAGCCCCTCGCCCTGCCCACCGACACCAGCACCGAACCGGCGTCCGACACACCCGCCGACGCCCTGGCCGAACTCCTCACAACGATCGCCCGCCGCCAGCACGAACACCGCCAGCGCACCGCCGACCGGCTCACCGCCGTTCTCGACAGCGGCCTGCTGCCCACTGAGCTCGCCGAGATGGGCCTGTACTACCGGGCCAAGGCGTACAAGGACCTCAGCCTCAACGATGCCGCCCGTACCGGGATGCAGCAGGTCGCCGACTCGGGTGGCCGGTACGCGCCCCGGGCCCTGCGCGGCCTGGCCAACCTGGCCCGCCTGGCCGGCGACTTCCCCACCGCGCTGGCCGCGGTCCCAGCGCTGGGCTGGAAGGGCCGCCACCACCGCGTCCTCGGCGACATCCACTGGTCCCAGGCCGACACCGCCCAGGCCGTCACCGCCTTCGAAGCCGGCCGGGCCGAAGCCGAGCAGCACGGCGCCGCCGGCGAGCGCGCCATGATGCAGGTCCGCCTCGCCCTCGCCGTCTCCTTCGCCGACCCCGCCCGCGCCGACGACGAGCTCGCTCTCGCCCACCAGCTCCTCGACGGTCTCGACCAGCGCTCCAACACCCTCCTCGCCCAGGTCGTGGCCCTGATCAAGGACGCCGGAACCAGCAACGTCCTCGACCGGGCTCACAACCTGCACCGCGACGTCGAGAACGCCGGGCTTCCTTTCCTCCACCGGTTCGTGGAGCTCGCCCTCGCCTTCCACCACGCCGTCCGCGGCGAACACCGGGACCTGGCCGCCACCATCGACCGGCTGCGAGCGCTGACCGCCACCGGCGACTTCGCCTACTTCACCGACATCGCCCACTTCATGGCCGCCCTTCCCCTGCCGGAGCCGTCGGCCATCCGCTGGACCACGAGCGAAGACCACGTCCGCTCCTCGTGGCGCGGCCTCGTCCAGGCCCGGCAGGAACACCTGCGCGCCGGAAACTGACCCCTGGACGCACGGATGGCCCCGACCATGTCTGGTCGGGGCCACCGCCATGTACGGGCCGGGCGCCGGGCCCGGTGAAATCAGTCGGCGTCGGGGCGCTGTCCCACGAGCTGAGTGAGCAGCTCGATGATCTGGGCCTGATTGCGGTCGATCTTCTTGTCGAGCGCTTCGACCTTCTGGTCGAGGTTGCCGATCTGGAGGCGCACCGCGGTGAGGTCGGACTTGATGATCCCGAACTCGCGGTCGTTCTGTGCCGCGACCTCTTCAAAACGCCGGGTCAGGGCAGCGAGCTCGCTGTGGGCGATGGGGTCCTCGGGCACGCGGGCACTCCTGCCAGATCATGAAAAGACACGGTCATCGAGCCCCTACGGTATCGCGACCGGCGGGCACCGTACCGCCCCCGGACGAAGGGGACCGCTCTCTGCGGATCGCTCGGGCTCGACCCCGGACCTAGTAGTTGAGATTGATGCGAAGCCCCAGCAGTCTTCCGAGCGCGAACTCGACCTCTGCCATGTCCGTACCCGTCAGGTGGTCAACCCGATCCCCGAGAACATACTGCTTGTCGACTGTGCGGATCTGGTCGGTCAGAACGACCGTTTCCTTCCCGGCGATCACCAGCCTGGGGCGGAACACGGCGTTCTGTGCGCTGGTCGACGTGGGCACGATGATCACCGTCGTCCACGTGTCAGGGGCATCGCTGAGAGCAATGCCGTACCGCCTGCCGCCTTGCTCGTGCCCGCGCTTCCTGTCCCCGAAGTCAACTCGGTAGACGGAACCCCGGATCACCGCCTGCCTGCCCGCCGGCGGGAGATCGTCCGCAGGTGCGCCAGCCTCCCGGATGCAGGATGTCCCTCGTCCTGCGCGGTGACAGCCATGGACAGCAAGGCCTCAATGCCGCGCAGTGCTGTCTCTGCGCTGCCCTCCGCCTCTCCCGTGCAGAGCAGTCGGACGGCGCTGGGCAGGTCAGCGCCTGCAAGGCCAGCCATGAAATGTTCCCGACTCCTGACACCCTCAGGAGGGAGTGCGGCGCGGTCCGGCCCGGCGGAGTGCCTGCGGAACATGTCCGGAACGATGTCGTCCCACCGTGTCCTGGTATCCGCTGCTGCGGGCATCCCACCGACGAACTCGACGTGACCGGACCCGATGTCGAGTCCGGTGTCGGCACCACGGAGATCCACCGCACTGCCGTCCTCGTCGTACCCCCACTCGTCCGGCTCGTCGGCGAGATTCTCACCACTCGCGGCGATCCGCTCCATGTCCTCGCGGGCCTGCTGGTCCCACCGGTCACGGTCGAGCGCACGCAGCGCCCGGCGCAATACGTCGGAGGTCGACTCGTCGGGGCGCTGATGGGCTCGGATTATCTCGGTGTCCTCACGTGTAGGACGGAATCCAACACTCATACTCCGAGCGTACAACGTTTGTCCAACAGCAGAGGTTTTCGCTTGGCGCAGTACCCCCAGGACCACGATCGTGCCCATCATGGGCCTCGTGGGCCCAGTACCCCGGCGGGCCTGCGGTTCACCAGTGGCGCAGTTCTTTGCGGAGTTCCTCGTACCACCGGTGCTGGAGCCGGTGCGCGGGGTCGGGGCAGGGGCCGAGGGCGAGGACCTGGTCGTCGATGCGGTAGGTGAGGCGGTACAGCAGTACGTGGGTGGCGCACTCCAGCCAGCGCTCGGTGGCCTGTGCTGGTGGTGCCGGCCCGAGGACGGTGGCGAACAGGAGAGCAGGAGCAGACGGCTGCTGACAGCGTGTGCAAGCACGAGGCCCCGGACCAGGAGCTGGTGCGGAGCCGTCGTCGCGCGGCCCGCTGGCACCAGGGCCCGGCAAAACAAATGGTGCGCACGCCGGTCGGCGTGCGCACCAAAAGAAAAGAGGGGCAGTGGCCATAAATAGCAGCAAGCCCCTCCTCGACCCCAGCCCGGAGCGGCGCCGGCTCAAGGAGGTCATCGGGCACCTTCGCCCCGGCTACCTGGACCGGTGGGTGACGGCGATCGGCATCGAGGAAGCGAAGCGGGTCAAGCCAGAGCGGTTCTCCCGGACCGTGGCCGCCCACCTCCTGGACCTCGGCTACAGCGGCCTCCACCTGCGCGACTGGGCACGCGGTCTCAAGGCCGCCCGCGTGACGCCCACCGACATTGCCGAGAGCGCGGCAGAACTCGCCCGCGCCCGCCCGCAGACCTTCGACGTCCTAGTGGCCCTTGACAAGGTCCCTCACCGCGAACTCGCAGAGGCGCTGCCGAACTGGCTCGACAAGGGCAAGGTCGGCGCCTGGCTCCGCGAACACGGCCACAACACCGCTGGCTTCCGTACCGGCGGGGGCTTCGTCTATCAGCTCCAGGCGCTCGATCCCCTCGGTGCGGCCGACCAGGCCCGCCAGCTCCTAGACCGCATGACGGCCCGCTCGGAGTTCCTGCGCGGCCGCCGCGGAGGCGTACTGCCGCTGCCGTTCATCTGGGTCGCCGGGTACGACACCCCCGTACCGCTTGAACCCCCGGCCCGCGGCGTCGATGTCCTCTCCCTCGTCTACGAGGGCCACCTTTACAAGGTCGACAGCCGAGCGCGCATCGACGACGCCCTCGAACTGGCTGCCGTCAGCAACCGCGGCGCCCTCGCGCCCGCCGTCGCCAGCGGCTGGGCAGCTGTCGAGTCCCTCCTTGTCCACCCCGACGACCCCCGGGGCGACGGAGAACGGTCCGGGAAGGCCGTCGCCGCCGACCGGATGGCAGCGATCATCGCCTGCTCCTGGCCTCGCGCCGAGCTGACCACGCTGGCCCACCGCCACCAGCCCGCACAGCCGGACGCCCTCTCCGAGGCCGTCGCGGCCTGTACCGCCAACCGAGAACGCGCCCGTCTCGTCGCCGACGCTCTGCGCGCCGGGGGGCCCGAAGCTCTCGCCCTGAAGTACACCGACACTGCGGCCGCCCAGCGAATGGCCGCACTCGTACAGGATCCCGGCAAGCAGCTCGCCGAGGTCAACCACGCGTTCCGCATCGCCATGCGCCGCCTCTACCGCACCCGCAACATCATCCTCCACGGCGGAGCCACCCAAGGCGTAGCCCTGGACGCCTCCCTGCGGACAGCCGCGCCCCTTCTGGGCGCCGGCCTCGACCGCATCGTCCACGCCTCCTACACCGAAGAGCTCGACCCGCTCGACCTCGCCGCCCGCGCCGAAGTCGCCCTCCGACTCGTCAACGGCGAAACCGGCCTGTCCACCGTGGACCTTCTCGAGCCGCCTCACTGACCACTGCCGGAGCGGGCATCTCTCACCCATTCGGGTCACGGCTGCTGTGGCGCCTTGCACCGCCGCCTCGCTGCGGGCTTCGATGTGTCCGGGCTCGTGAACGCCCGGCCGCGCGATGGAAGACGCCCCCGCACCCTTTCGCCGAGGACCGGCCAGAAGCATCACCATCCGTACGACATTTGCCGACCCACCTCACAAAGCGCTCGCCGCCGGGGGCCGGTTTGGCGCGGAACAGCGACCACGATGCCTCAGGCCACTCTGGCCCTCACCGAAGACCGCCGCCGCAGCACTGGAGAGTCCCACCAAGCTCTGCACCCGCTTCTCAGCGACGGCGGTCAGGCGCTCGCCATTCCCGCAGCACGCCACCCGGAACAGGCGCAGCTGGAGGCTGCGGTCTTCCTCGCCTGCTGCAAGATCGGCGGGCTCTCTGAACACCCCCTGGGCATCGTCCAGGTACATCCGGAGGAGGAGCAGCTCACCCTCAGGCTCCTCAACGAGCCGTACGTCGTGCACCACTGGGCCGAATTCCTCCTCCCCCGTCTGAACGATGTGGAGAGCGACCACCCCCAGGACTGTGTCGCGGGGGTGGCCGGCCTCCGCTACCGCCGCGAGGGCGGCGGCATCATGCTGCACCGTCCCGGCACGCCGGCCCGGGTTCTGCTGACGGGCTTCAACCCGCGCTGGTGGGATCGGATCGCAGAGCGGCTCGACACCGACTACGGCCTGCTCCAGATCAAGCGGGACTGGACACTCACGGAACGGGCTGCGTACACCGCGGCCGTGCGCTCCCCCTTCGAACCGGCGTTGCTCTTCTCTCCTCTGCTGCGACGCATCCGGGCGACCGCCGGCACGGGGCCGTTCAACGGCACCGACGCCTGGAACTCGGTCGGCGGATCCTTCCGGCTGGAGACCACCGACGGCCCGCCGTGTCCCGAACTCGCCCGCCTCCTCGGCGACGGTCCCACCGGGTTGGGCTGGAGGATCGATCACAAGAACTGCACCTGCCTGTGCGGCCACACCCGCTCCGGCATGGGCTGCACCATCGACTTCCTCGAACCCACCACGGGTCAGTTCGTGTACTACTCCAACCTCAAATGGGGCCGCAGCCACAGCGACGGCCGCCGTCAGACCATCACCGAGCTGAATCGCCTAGCCTTCGGCGGAGATCGGCCGTACCCGGTGCAGTAGCGCACTGCTGCAGAGCCAGGGGCCTGGCCGGGGTCGGTCTGGCACGGCTCTGCCGCGGTCCGGATGTACTGGTCGCTGCCGCAGGATCGCGTCGGAGGATCGTCGGCTGCCCAGAGCCGACGCGTGGTCATACCCTTCAGTGCGTTGACGGCCCACTCGCTGGGTCGTCGCGTCCATGCCTCTTCGGTGGAGGCATCCGGGGCAGTGCAGTCTGCGACAGGAGGGGTCCGTGCGGTTCACCGTGCTACGGGAGGACGAGCATCTGCGGGGTGGTGATCGTGGGTGTGTCCTGGTGCCGGCGCCGGTGTCGCAGACGCAGGGTGATGAGTACTGCACGCTGTATCGATTGTGGTTCCGGGATGGTGCGGGAGCAGACCGCGAGCTGGGTCTGGTCAAGATCGGCTATGCCGACCTCATCCGGGGGGAACGGCCCCTTGAGGCCGGGAACTTCGACTCGTTGGGACCGGGGCACGACCGCCGCTTGTACTGGTTCTCGGTGGGCCAGAATGACAGCTACTACGGCAACATCCGGGCGCTCGGCCCGATGCTGCGTGCGGAAGTCCTGGACGGGCTGTGCGACATCGCCTACGACGAGGGCCTGTTCGATCAGGCGATGATGTGGGACGTCACTCACGCGTCCTTGCTTCACGCGGTCACGCCCCAGACAGTCGGGGTCCAGTTCCGGCGTATCGCCTGGGGGGGGTTGCAGTTCACGGACTACGACTTCTCGTACGTCGCGCCCGCCCCTCCGTGCGAGGAAATCGCGTCGGAGCCTTGGCGTCTGTCCTTCGCTGTTCGGCCCAACTCCACTCCTCCGACGAACGTACACGTCCTGATCGGCCGAAACGGCGCAGGGAAAACGACCCTGCTCGGCGACCTCACCAGCTCGGTAGTGGCCCCTGAAGGGCACGGCGCTGACGTGGGGAGAATCGAGTGGTCCAGGGCCGCGCCCGGAACGTTCGTCAACGTGGTCTCGGTGGCCTTCAGCGCCTTCGATCCCGCCCAGGAGGAACGTACCGAGTCCGACGATGGCGAGGACGTCCAGGCCGAGCTGAAGGGCTGGGATCCTCAGAATGTGCCCGGCGGCAGACGTGGACCAAGCCTGGGCCGCAGGCCCTCGGTTGCCTATTGGTACGTGGGGCTCGCCAAGGTCGACGAGTTCGGCCGCCCGACACGTGAACGCAAATCCTATGAGGACCTGAGCAAGGAGTTCGGCAAGAGCGTGGCGGAGGTCGTGGCTGCTGGCCGCGTCGACCGGTGGATCGCCGCGCTGGACAGACTGCGGAGCGACCCGCACTTCAACCAGTCACCCGTCCATCCTTTTGCACGGGATCTACGGGAACGTGGGGGGTTCCGGAAGGAAGACGAGGCGACTACGGAGATGCTCTTCACCTCTCTGAGTTCGGGGCACGCAATCGTCCTGCTGACCATCACACGGCTGGTGGAAACGGTCGCCGAGGCGTCCCTGGTGCTCTTGGACGAACCCGAGGCACACCTCCATCCGCCCCTGCTGGCGTCGTTCGTCAGGGCAGTGTCGGATCTTCTCACCGACCGCAACGGGGTCGCTGTGGTCGCCACGCACTCGCCGGTGGTCCTGCAGGAGGTGCCGCGCTCGTGCGTCTGGAAGATCAGCCACTGGGCTCACGGCAGCCAGCCCGTGCGGCCGGAGATCGAAACCTACGGGGAGAACGTCGGCATCCTTACGCATGAGGTCTTTGGCTTGGAGGTCGCCCAATCCGGCGTCCAGGCCGAGATCGAGAAGGCGGTGAGGGAATGCGGCTCCTACGAGGAGGTCCTGGCCCGTTTCCGTGGTCAGCTCGGCGGTGAGGCCAAAGGGCTGGTCCGGATCCTCCTGGCCTACCGGGAACGCCGCTGATGTGGCCGCTCGAACCACCCGCCGTGTCCGCGCGCCTCAGCTTCGACACGTGTGTAAGCAATACCCGTGACCCGCAACGCCGCGAACTGCTCGTTGCCGCCGGGACGAGCGTCGAGGACGCCGGGACGCGCTTTCGTGACGCCGCACAGGAGGGTGCTCTGCACGATCTGCGGAGCGAGCACTTCCCTGTGCCGGGGATCGGCGCTGACGATGCTGTGCGGTGGGTCTACAAGAACGGCATGGTCGACGGGAAGGGCCGTCGTATCTACGACCACCTGATGCGGGCCCCATTGCACGAGAGGTGTCCTCTGTGCGGCCACGGCACCGTGACCACGCTGGACCACTTCCTGCCGAAGAAGCTGTTCCCGGCGCTGTGTGTGGATCCGCTCAATCTCGTGCCAGCGTGTGCCGAGTGCAACCATGCCAAGGGCGAGAGGGTGCCGTCGAGCGCGGAGACAACGCTGCTGCACCCCTATCTGGACCGCATAGACCAGGACCGATGGCTCGAGGCGAGGATCGTGGATTCCAGTCCACTCTGGCTCGAGTTCTTCGTCAGTCCCCCGAGGTCGTGGGAGCAAGTACTTGCGCAGAGAACCCGGCATCACTTCGAGCGGTTCCGGCTTGCTGAGCGGTTCGCAGCTCAGGCCAACCGCACCCTGGCCGGCATCCGGCGACAGCTCACCAGCCTGTTGCAGGCCGGTGGCAAGGAGCCGGTACACGCCTACCTGGCCGCCGAAGCCGAGACCCGGCTCGCCGACCGTCCCAACGGCTGGGAAGGAGTGACCTACCGGGCTCTGGCAGAAAACGACAACTTCTGCGCAGGCGGATGGCCGCAATGAGCCCGTACCGTCAGGTCGGGGCCCACCAGGGGCTGCCGGTGGTCCGGCCCGTCCGGTCGACGTGCGTAGGCGACGGACGGGCTTCGCATCCCATGATGCCCCTCCGGGCGCGACATATGGGTGTGGCATGGTCAGGGGCCGCCCGACGCTCGTAGAGCGGCATCCTCGGATCCTGCGGACGGGAGGCTACTGCCCCGGCGCGGGCTTCAGTACAGCAAGTTCCCCAGACATCGGGTGACCGGCGGCGCCGAGCAGCACGTTGCCCGGCTTGAGATGAGACGACGCGGTCCGTGCGGGGTCCCAGCCGGTGCAGTGGTCGCGGACCTGGCCGTCCTCGCCCCGAACGGTGATCTGCCAGGACTGCCAGTCCAGGCGCGGGCCGCGGTCGATAGCGAGGACCTCGTACTCGCTGTCGGTGTCCCCGTGGTCGTAGCGGCCACCGACCCGGCGAGGTCCCACCTGCAGGGCGACGAACTCGGCGGCCGATCGTACGACGGGAGTTCCGGTGCGGCAACGTACGACTGCCCCTTCGGGCCTGGCCACTGACGATGCTTCGACATACCCGGCAGCGTAGCTACCCGTCCGGACGGCTGGCAGAGCGCGAACTGCCGCTTCCTTCCGTGTGGTTGATCAGGTCGCTCCGTTCTGGCCGGAGACACGTGAAGGTCTCTTGGGCGCATGTCCGACGGCGTTCGTCTTCCCCTGTGCGGCCGATGCCTTCTTGGCAGTCAACCTTCCGTAGGGGATGACGGGTCTGCGGCGGTGATGCGGTCCCAGGCGGCACGCAGGCGTTCCTCCCCTGCGGGGTGCTTGGAAGCACGGAATGTCGCACGCATCTGCCGGTACGTATCCGGCTTGTGCGTGGCTATGAGGCGGCGTACGACGGAGTCGAGCTCCTCGTCTGTCAGCCGTGCGCCGCCCTCAGACTCGTCGGTCTCCCCGGGCACGTCTGGAGTGGTCGGCCGCGCCGGTTCCTGCTGGGCGAGGAGAACGGCCAGCGCCACGGCCTGCTCATTGGTCAGGTCCAGGCTTTCGGTGAGGGCAAGGACAACGGCCCGACGAGTACGGCCCGATCATGGGCACTGTTCATGGCGGTGGTCTCCGTCTTGGTTTGCGCGCCGCATGTCGCACTACACACGTAGTCGGGATTCTGGCCGCCTGATCCGAGCCGTTGGGGATCCACGCTCAACTTCCACTCGGTCGGGTGACGGAGCACTGCTTACATCCAGCCCGGAGCGGCTCGAGGTCGTCGCTGCGTAGAGCCGCGCGGGTAGCGCCGCTCTCGTACCCGCCTCCGGATGGCTGCCAGGGCTTGGCGTGAGACGTCGCCCCTGTTCTGCTCGGGTGGTCATGCGATCAGCGTCCCGGCCGTGTCGCCGCCCATAGACCGGGCGGCCGGCTCGGGCAGGTCGACCGGTGCCAAGACCATCCGCAGGTCCTCCGACAGAGCCGCGGCTCCTTTTTGCTGGAGACCGAGAAGAGGCCGCCGGTGTCGGAGCCCGGCAGGTTCAGGTGCTGCTCGGGGACGTCGGCCCGGCCGAGACGGACGCGTTATTGACCACCGCCTGCGGAACCTCCCTGGGAGGAACGCCTTTCTGAATGCGGTCAACCACCGGAGCGATGGCGGCATACATGCGCCGTGCCATCGGTGCGTCGTTCCTGTTCGCGAAAAACCTCCCCTGATGTCCTGCTCCAGTTCTCCGAGGTAGTCCACGAGATGTGTCCTTGTCAGCTTGATCTCGATCAGACCGCCCTGGGCCTGTGCATCTGCGAGCTTGCGCCGGTTGGCAACATCGAACGAATCGCCACCGTAATCGGCATGACTGGTGCGCTCCCACAGGTCCTTGGCGCAGGTGATGTTGAGCGCGGCTACGCCCGCGGCCTTGTCGATCCGGTCCGTGTATCCGGCCGAAGGGGCATTCTTCATGCCTCGCTCCCGGGGCCGCCAGTCCGACCGCCCGTCAGGTTGGAAACGGCTCACTGGCTCATGGGGAAAACCACACCCGGCGTGTCGTCACAGGTGCCTCATTGGCGCCGGCCCGCGCGTACCAACGGCAGTCGGGCTGTTCGCGACTGGGTTCTAGGCCGACTGCGAGCAGCCGGACACCCGACTTCCCATCACAGAGAACCTCGAGGGTACAGTTCAAGCATGACTTCCGTTGATTCCCCCCTGCTTACTAGAAGTGGCCGAGTGGCGCAGACACTCGCACTTTTCCTATTACGTCGCAACGAGGGGGACCGGATCGGCCGAATTCGCGATTACGCAGGGCGGCTGAAATGCGGGAACGGGACGGTTCAGGCGGCATTTTCGCTCCTCGAAGAATGCGGCGCTATCGAAACTGAGGCACGTGGCCACCTAGGAACCTATCTGGTGCGGGCCGACATTTCCCTACTGTGGAAGGTAGCGGGACTGGGGGCGGTAACAGCAGCAATGCCAATGCCATCAGGGCTCCAAAGTGAAGGTCTGGCGACAGGGCTCAGGCGCGCGTTTCAGCAGTCGGGAATCCCACTCAACCTCACATTTATACAGGGTTCGCATTCTAGAGTTAACGCGCTCGTAGATCGTAGGCTAGATCTCATTGCAATGTCCCGCTTGGCATTTGACAGGAGTTCCCAGGAGCTTCCGATCAAACTGATGGGAGATCTTGGAACTCAGACGTACACAGGGAAGTACTGCATTCTCCTGCGACGTGACGCTAGCCTCGACAGCACGGGACTCCGAGTAGCTATTGATCCACGCTCCATGGATCAGGAAGTAATCTGCCGTCAAGTTTTTGCGCGGAAGCGGGTCGAATACATCTACGCATCCTATCCACTCATGAACAAGCTGTTTGAGCGCGGGGACCTGGACGCCACAGTTTGGCATGGGGAAGACGCACCTCGTCGATTCAGCCGTGATCTTAAAGTGTTCCCAGTGAGCAGGGATATTATGGATGACCTCCCCAAGGAACTCTCACGCGCAGCACTCGCCGTGTATCAGCAGAATTCGGAACCCGTAAGCGCAGTTTGCCATCGGATCTCCCTCGACTGGATCATAAAAAGTCAGGCAGAGGTGATCTCAGGACAGCTAGTCCCGTCCTATTGAACCAGACGGGGAAATTCAACCGTGGCCGCCCTCAATGCTTGGGGAGTACTTGGAGGGCGGCCCCCGGTTCTGCTGGGCTGGTCAAGATCCCGTACCGTGCCGACCCTCTTCTCCTGAGGCCTCTCAGATGGACAGGGTCAGCATATTAGTTCGTTATCAAGAACAGCTAAAAAGGCATCACTGCTCAGCAGCAACTTAGGATGCGATCCAATACCGAGCCAAGAGGAGGCAACGCCAGAGCTTTGCGTTGCCAAGCTATAGTGTTTTCTCTGAAACTTTGATCACTAAGCATCTTGCGAACTGTAGTCTCAATCTCATCCGGCGTATCTGTTGGTTCCAGAGTTAAGCTCATGTTCAACTCTTCACAACGTCGCGCATTGTCAGGTTGGTCGCTACAAATAGGTGCGATTGCCATTGGCACATTCGCGTTCAAAGATTCCTTGAGTGATCCGAAACCACCGTGTGTAATGAAGAGTGCGACTCCTGCCTGCAGCAGCAGGGGCTGTGGGGCAAACGCCGTCACAGTGATGTGCGGTGGGGCGTCGAACCTCCCCACATTCTTGCGGCCTACTGAGACAACTGCATTGCAGTGAATCCTACTCAGCGCAGCAATGATGCGCCTATACCACTCAACCGCCACCTCTGAAAGACCAGATGCACACGTAATGATCGACCCCAGGGACACGTATATCAGAGGCCGGTCCGTTGGAATCTTTGCCATCCAGGCAGGAAGCCTCTCTCCGAGACGCCTGGAGTTCTCATGCCGGTATGCCTGAACAGAAATATCCGGCAGGTCGTGCAGCAAAAGTTCGGGCGGTGCAGGTGTAAGAACAGTGCCGCTGGCACGACTCGGTTCAGAATCAGCAATTCCGAGCTCTGCGCGGAACTTCCCGAGGGCCGGCAGTAGGGATTCCCTATTGGTGGTCATGAGACGTATGAAACCGTTGTCCAAGCTCACTTGAGGGATGTTGCACTTTATTGCTGCAAGGTACCCACCAAGTTCAGTACAGTCTCGGAGAATCAGATTGGGGCGCCATTCGTCGATGATGCCGATCACATCACGTGCCATTCGCAATGCGGAGGGGCCTGCTAGGTACTCTGTCAAAAGAGTGTCGACGAATTTCTTGTTTCCGCTGTTTACGAGCACAGACGACAGCAGATCCCCAACGATGGGATCTGCAGCCCAATCTATCCCTGCAGGAACGTGAGAGAATCCGTAGGTACGCATAAGGCGCTGCCCAAATTCTTGAGGGGCAGCGATTCTTACGGCGTGTCCTTGATTTTCCAGCAATCTGGCAACTTCGGAAATTGCCCGTACGTGCGATTCGACTGGCTGTACGGTGAGGAGAATCCGTTTGCTCATGGTTCGACTCCCAATGCCTTCAGAATATAGGGCGCAGTGCGGACAGTTTTATTGACGGATTAAGCAGGAATTCCGCTACACGAGTGACTTTCCCTACCAACGCAGAACCCTGTACGAGAACGGGTACCTGCTATGGCATCTCAACGGCACGCGAAAGCGGGATCCCTGATCACTGAGCCAGGTACCCACCGTCTACGGGAAGAACTACTCCTGTGATGAAAGAGGCAGCATCCGAGGCAAGGAAGGCAATTGCTTCGGCGACCTCTTGAGGCTCACCCAGGCGGCGCATGGGATGGATTCTTTTGACATCTGCAAGGAGTTCTGCTCCAGATGAATCCTCTTCCATCTGACGAACCCATTCAGTGCGAGTCGTACTCGGCGCCACCGCATTAACACGAATACCTTGTGCCGCCCACTCAATAGCAAGATGCTTGGTCAATCCGGATGAAACGAACTTCGCAGGACCATATGTGGCCTGACCCGCCTGGCCAGCGATACCGGAAATCGAGGATACGCAGACAATCGACCCTCCACCAGTCTTAAGCATTTCCGCGATTGCATACTTGCATGTCAAGAAGGTTCCACGACCATCGATTCGCATTACGTGGTCCCAGTCTTCGGCCGTCGCCTCGATGGCATTCATCATCGGTATGACGCCCGCATTGGCTACCAGGACGTCAATACATCCGAATCGTTCGACGGCCGCACCAATCATGCGGCGCACGTCAGCCACCTCGGCGATGTCGCCAGCAACCGTCTCGATTTGATGCCCGCCGGCGGTCAACATTTCGCGCAAATCGCGCAGCCCGGCTTCGTCTATGTCGGTTGCGGTGACGAGAGCACCCGATTGAGCGAAGAATATTGCGGTCGCCCGACCTAGACCCTTTGCTGCTCCAGTTACGACACACGACTTACCTTTGAGATCTGCCACGGTCAGCCTCCACTACCTAGATCATTATTGTTCTTCTGGATCTTCCTCTATGGAGTCAGATAACTTCTAGTGGCACAATCCCCCGAATAAGATCTGCCGCCCTTTCCGCGATCGCTATTGTCGGAGCGTTGGGATTGCAGAATATCGTTGGCATAACCGACGCGTCGACAACTCGCAGACGCTCCGTTCCGAGCACTCGGAGTTCATCATCAACGACGGTTCCGATGGAGCATGTTCCAGCCGGGTGGAAAGCCGTAGACGAGTAGCTGCGAATATAAGCGCGAAGATCCTTATCGGAGTCCGATGCCGGCACTTCCACCGGCGTCTTGACATACTTCGACAAGGCTTTCTGCTCTGAGAAGTGGAGCGACATTCTTAGGCTTGCGACTGCAAGCTCCATATCCTCCGGCTCCGAGAAATAGTTGTGCTGAATTCGCGGATTCGCCGTGGGGTCATGCGAAGTGAGAGTAACTTCTCCTCGACTCTTTACCTCGAGTATGTCGGCACCGAAGGAAATTGCATGATGTTTAGTTGTAAGGCCACCGTCTGCGAACATGGTAGGCGCAACATGAAACTGTAGATCAGGAGCGGGCAAATTGGGATGTGAACGAATGAACCCTCCAGCCTCAGAAATATTTGAGGTCAACGGACCATTGTGCTCCTCGGTAAACTGCTTACCGTATCGAGGCTCCGCAGCTATGAGGAGACTCACCTTCTCTGGATGAGTAAATACGAGAAGGGCATGCGGATGGTCGCTGAGGTTCTGCCCGACCTCAGGGTTATCTACGAGAACCGGAATTCCCTGGTCCTTGAGGTGTTCTGCTGCTCCTATACCGGACAACATCAGGAGCTGGGGCGAGTTATATGCGCCAGCGCAGATAATCACTTCACGGGCTGCCTGTATGGTGACAGCCCCATCACGACCCACGCCCGTGACTCCCGTTGCCGTGCTGCCCTCCAACGAGACTCGATGCACCATAAAGTCTGTCTTGACCGTAAGGTTCTTACGTTTAAGTGCAGGTTGGAGATACGCCGTAGCGGCACTGCAGCGCCTGCCGTCTCGCTGGGTTAGCTGATAAAATCCGAAACCGTCCTGAATGGCACCGTTAAAATCATCATTGGCAGGGTGTCCAGCTTCTATTGCAGCCTCAATAAAAGCTGCTGAGATGAGGTTCTTGGATCGGCTCTCGCAAACAGGGAGGGGTCCATCGTTTCCGTGATAATAAGAGGCGCCGCGCTCGTTATTCTCCGCACGCTTGAAGTAAGGAAGCAGCGTATCGAAACTCCAGTTTAGGTTGCCCCACTGGTCATAGTGCGACCGATGGCCCCGACTGTAGATCATGGCATTAATCGAACTCGATCCACCTAGCACCCGACCCCGCGGAAGCGCTATCTGACGGCCTTCGCAGAATTTCTCTTGCTCCGAACGATAGGCCCAGTCGTACTGAGTTTGAAAGAATTCTGGAAACCGAATCGGTACGTGGATGTCTGCGTGATCGTCCCGAGGACCCGCTTCGACCAAACACACCGAGACCTCGGGATCTTCGCTCAGCCGAGCAGCCAAGACGCAGCCAGCTGAACCGCCACCGACGATTACATAGTCATACATCGCCTTCTCCGATCGTAAAATTCACGCTCAGGGCAAGCAGTGACGCTTGCAAGTATTCGCATTCCCTAGGACGCGCGGTTCAGTCTTGAGTGGAACACAGCTCGCTTCAAGACGTATGTTGAAGAATTGCAGTGAGCACCTGACCCCAGTCGGCGGGGGCCAACTCATGGCCGGCGTCTTTCAGTAGAAGCATCTTGGACTGAGGAATCCCTCGAGCTAGGGCCTCTGCGTGAGGCACCTGATTCACCTGATCGCGTTTGCCGTGAATAATCAGGGTGGGTGCTGTTATCTCTGCCAGTCGCCCGCGCCATGGATCACCCCACTCGATAGAATTGTGGTTTCTCATGGATCGAATTTTTCCATCGGAGCGGTCAAAGACATCGCGTGCGAGGCTGCGCTTGCCTGCATCGTCAAACTCTCGCGTGTCGCTTGCGAGGCAACGCTGAACTGCCACTAGGTAATCGACTACCGAGCCCTTGTCAGCCCAGTCGGGCTCGACTATGTCATCGAGCGCGATGCTTACTCTTAGTGTCGGGGAAGGAAGATCCGGCTCTTCGGGATTAAGGTCACCGGGACTCGAGGAAAACAGTGTCAGCGAATTGACGACCTCAGGAGACATGAGCGCCGCAATCTGGACAATCATTCCTCCCATCGAGACACCGACGAGATGTGCGGTGGTTACGTTAAGGCAGTTGAGTAGTGCTGTGGCATCGGCAGCGAGATTCCGGAGTGTATATGGCGGCTGGCCTGGTGGATATGCAGTTGAACGCCCCGTGTCTCGGTGGTCATAACGTATGACGTAACGTCCGCCGCCGGCCATTCTGGAACAGAATTCGCTATCCCAGAAGAGCATCGAATCTGATGCCCCAGCGATTAACAGGACAGCTGGATCCTCAGGGTTGCCGAACATCTCCGCGCAGATGACGACATCGTTTAATTCGATCATCCGCTCTCGCATCGGAGCTCTTCCTTTGAGACAGCTGGAGGGGTAGGTGCCAAGGGATTCGATGAGGGTTAAGTATGCGGCACGCTCATCGTTGAGATTATGGAATTTACTAACGAACTCGAGCCCGTTGCGCCCCAACTCTTGCGCTAGCATCTTGTCATCGAGCAGTCGCTGCCCCTGCTCTCTAAGCTCATCCGGAGTGGAAAACACCAAACCCGTGCTCTCATTTTGTACGACACACGTGTTGCCAGGGATGTCGCGGACAATGACAGGGCACTGCAATTCCATCGCCTCTAGGACTGAGTTCGGGCTGCACTCGCTGATCGATGTATTGATCAATGCGGTTGCCTCGCACATGGATGCATGGAGGTTTTCAGGAAGTATGGCCCCTGCGTAGTGTATTCCCTTGCTTGAGGCGATGCGTCGCATCACGATTCCTTCAAAGTCTTCGTCGTAGCTCGTTCCTGCAATTACGAGGTGAATGCGAGGATCTTGCTCGTGCCAGGCGTTAATGGCCCTGAATGAATACAGTGGGTCCTTTATTGGGCGCAGGCCGGAAGGCAGCAAGATTAATTTGGCATCCGTAGGAAGCCCCAAGTTTTCCCGCAATGAAAAAGCGGAAGGCTTAGTCCAGATCGCTTGGGGGATCTTGTGTAGCTTCTCGCGGACATGTGGCCAGAGCTCGGTACATCGAATTTGAAAGTCCTCGTTGAGAACGATCAAGCCAGCCGAACCTTCCACTGCTGATGTCATGACCGAAAGGCTTGCCTCGTCCAGCGAGAACTCATTGAGATCGGTTCCAGCGAATATGAGGAGATAAGGCAGTCCAGCCTCAAGCACATATCTACCGCTGAACAGTGCATGAGTGCCAATTATTAGGTCGATCTCATTTAATCTCGCCACCTTGTGCAGATGTTCGATGCCGTCGCTTGCATTCATCAGAGTGACACCATGCCCACCGGCTGCCAAGTGTGAGGTGATCCTGCGGATCGTTGTGTCATTCCCTGACGGCCTAGGGCTATGAAGCAGGGCTAGAATATTCATTATGAAACGCCACCCTCTCATGTGGGATTTGTTTGATGCGAGGCGGGTTACTTCTCTCTATCCATAGGAATAATTAGATCGGCAAAAGTGCTACCCGTGGCGATAGGCGCTCCGATGCAAACCGCTTAGTCGTTACTGCGGTGCCGGATAGAAGAAGCGGACTCGTCGTCTGGTCGACCTCTAGAGGACAAGGTGGTGATAATTTTTATGCGGGGACTGATTGAAGGGAGCTATGCAGGTTAAAGATTTCGAAACGCGAGCACCGGTATCTCTATTTGAAGATGGGCGGATGGGTCGGAATTGTTTTTCCGTGTCAGGGTTCGGCAACTTTGCGAACGGGCGGATAGCGCTACGCTGAGGGATATGCGGTAACGGGCAGGTCTGCGATTTCGTGACTTGCGCTCGTGCAATCCTTCCTAGTAGGGAAGGTGGCCTATAGCTTCGTGCGGCATGTGCCTCTGGCTTCATACATGTTCACATGCCATTCATCTGCGTGGCCAGGACTAACAGTGACTTGGCTCAAAAAGATCACTTGGATCAGGAGTTGCCTGCGCATGGCTGCAAGGTGATCCTGCTGGTGGCTTGATCGCGACAGTTCTTGGCTCGCCTTGAATTCTGGATGCCTGAGCGGTGCGGCTGAACTCTGGCACCCGATTGGTTCTCCTGTCGGAGTAGTGCGCCCAATGCCCTGGCAAATGCGGACGAGGTGCGATGAATCCGAATCCTGACCGATCGCGTGCAGTAACGTCAGCGCACCGCTTCGATGCCCGTGAGTACCTGCCCCCGGTTTGCTGTGTCGTATTGGCCGTGTTTGCGCGCTGTGGCAACGCTCATCACTGAGTGCGTCGGTGGTTCATGTCGAGCAACGCGTGCCCCCGCGGCTGTCGGTGCACGTGACGTTAGAACTCCGCCAGTGACCCGCCGGCTCTTTCATGAGGGCGCTCCGGGGGCTGCGAGCAGCCTGTATGCGGGTCCGGGGCGGGCCAGTGTAGGGAGCCTCTTGACACATGGAGGCGTGCACTGGGGATAGTTGATAGCAGTGGGCTCGTTCGACATTGATGACTACGAAGCCGCTCCGTCGTGGGGACTGCTTCAGTAAGGACTGACGGCTCCTTCGTGCCCCAAGCGATTTCCTGCTAGATGCCCCTTCCTGGAAGGCCTGTAACAATGCCTTTGTCCCTGCTAGCCCTTGCGATATCAACTTTCGGATTCGGGACGGCTGAGTGCGTCATCATGGGGCTGATGCCTAATGTTGCTTCGGATATGGGGATTTCTATTCCTAGCGCTGGGTATCTCGTGTCGGCCTACGCGATTGGCGTCGTAATCGGCGCACCAATTCTCGCTGCCCTGGGCACACGAATCCCACGCAAGGGGATGATGCTGACGCTGATATTGCTCTTCATGTTCGGCAACTTGGCATCAGCTCTCGCGCCTAGTTTCGGTATGCTGATAGCCAGTCGAGTGCTGGCTGGACTGCCGCACGGTGCTTTCTTCGGGCTTGCTGCGGTCGTTGCCACCCGGCTGGTACACAAGGAACGCCAAGCAAGTGCCGTAGCGATAATGTTCATGGGCTTGACGGTGGCCAACGTTGTCGGTGTGCCCGCGGGCACTGCAATCGGGCAGCAGTTTGGCTGGCGCCCGGTCTTTTTCATCATCACCGCGATCGGCCTGTTCGCCGTGGCCTCACTCGCAGTGCTCATCCCCAAGGTTCCGCATGTGGCCCGTGAGGGCTTCGGTTCCGAACTGCGAGCATTCACGAATCGTCAGGTGCTGCTCGGGCTCCTTACGGCAGTTTTCGGCTTCGGCGGCGTGTTCACGGTCTTCAGCTATGTCGGTTCGATGACGACTCGTGTGACCGGATTATCCGAGTCGAGTACTCCTTGGGTGCTTGCCCTATTCGGTATCGGCATGACTCTGGGGGGAATGGTTGCAGGCCCACTGACTGATCGCGCGCTACGGCCGACGTTGTACGGCGCGCTTGCAGCACTTGCGCTGTCACTGTTGCTTTTTACCTTCGCGATCCAGGTGACCTGGGCTGCCCTTACCATGGTGATAGTCCTAGGCGCAGTTGGTTTTGGGACCGTCACACCAATCCAGATGCTAGTGATGACCTATGCACAGAGCGCACCAACCTTGGCCTCGGCGTCCAACCAGTCGGCATTCAACCTCGCCAATGCGGGCGGCGCGTGGCTTGGCGGCATGGTCGTGGCCGCTGGCTTCGGCTGGAGATCCCCTGCTCTGGCTGGTGCGCTTCTCACTGCCCTCGGCCTCGCTGTCGCACTATTGGCAGGCTTCCTCGACCGAGACCGCACCGGCTCCATATACCGAGTGGCCGCCCAGAGTCGCCACGTCGAGGCAGAGGTAGAGGCTGTCCCGTAAGCGCGCTCTCGCAACCGTCATCGACCGCGCCTCACGCCGGCTGGGCCATCGCCGACCACATGCGCACCGAGCTCGTCATCGACGCCCTGACGGCGGCCGAGCGGACCCGCGGGAACTTGACCGGAGCGATCATGCACACGGACCACGGATCTCAATATTCGAGCAGGGCCTTCGCGGAACTCTGCAGGTCAGCCGGGGTCCGGCAGAGCATGGGCGCGATCGGCTCCAGCGCGGACAACGCCGCCGCGGAAAGCTTCAACGCCGCCTTCAAGAGAGAGACACTCAAAGGCCGCAAAGCCTGGTCGAGCGAACGCGAGGCCGGACTCGACGCCTTCCGCTGGCTGACCCGCTACAACACCCACCGCCGCCACTCCCGCCTCAGCCAGCGATCTCCGATCGCCTACGAAAACGACCTCCAACCAGCAGCAACTACCCTGGCCCAAGCCGCATAGACGTGTTCAACATCCGGGGTCAAGGCCCCTGACCGGCTTCGCCCTGACCATGGTGGCCTGCGATCTGGTCTTCCTGAGCAGAGGGCTGGACCAGGCCGTCGCCTTCGGCGTCGGACGGTTCCAGAAGGCCCGCTCCCGCAGGTTCGAAGGGACTTCAGCCGAAGCCACACCCGAAGGGGACGTGGCCGGGGGGAAGCCTGTTCGGGGAGAAGAGGCCTCCCGTGAGCCTGTCGGCTCCGGGAAAGCGGGATAGCCGACCGTCTTGCCGCTCGGCCCCGCTTCGGTCGGCACCCCCACGTCCTGCATGGCCAAAATGAGGTTATGCGCCCATGAGGGATGCTTAGTGTCGGTCAAAAAGTGTTGTACGGAACGTGGGTTCACTGCGGCCGGGCAGCGGTTTCTGCCGTCGAAGAGGACCACCGGCGTCCGGTGTCTCCCGGCTGGTGATCCCGCAGGTGGCCGACCGGTGGCGCCCATGTCCGGACCGAGAAACGGAGCTGGAAAATGGCAGCGCCATCGCCCCAGGACGACGGACCCGAGCGGCAGGGATGCATGATCGGCCTGTTCTGGATAGAGCGGGACAGGGTGTGCCTGGGTGCGCCTCCGGTTGAGGAGGATCCCGGCGTCTTCCTCTCCCCTACCAGGCTTTCGGTCGGGGAAGGTGCTCATCAACAGGCCTGGCCCTGGGCCGATGTGACGGATCTCCAGGTCCTGGATGTTCCGGTCCGGTCAACCGCGGCTCGGTGGGCGACCCGGGTGACGACCGTCGTCGCCGCAGCTCTGAACGCCTGGGGGCCGGGCGGCCCGTCGATGATGACCGCGGTGGTGTGCGCCCTGGACCAGCGTGTTGAGACGCCGGTCTTCTCCGGCGCGGCCACCGCGTACACGCAGCGGGAGGTCGATCTCTCCCTCGGTCTGCTCTCCCACTTCGTGCGGGGCAGCGCCTCGCCGTCCCTGCTGACGCAGTGGTGGCAGGAGAACCAGCCGTCCGCTGTCCTGCACTCACGTGAGCGGGAAGCCGTCCTCGAGGACTGGACGGCACCCCTCATGTGAGGTCCACGGACACCTTCCGCACCCAGGGACGGCACACCCAGCGATGGAGAGCACTCATGAACAGCTCAGTGACTGGTGACGCGGGAAGACGTGTTGTCCTCGCCTTCGACGGCGACTGCGGCTTCTGCCAGGCCGCTGTCCGGCAGATTCAGCGGCGGGCCAGCCCGCGAATGGAGGCCGTTGCCTGGCAGACCCTTCCGCCGGAGCTCACCGAGCCCCATCTGGAGCGCCTGGACTGGGAGGTCCTGCTCTTCGACGGGGACCGGGTACGCGATGGCGGGGCCCCGGCCCTGGCCGGTCTCCTCGGAACCTCCACGGTCCGCACGTACCGGAGTGTCGGGCAGTTCCTGCAGCTTCCCCTGATCCGCCTGGCAGCGAACCTGGTCTACCGCTGGGTGGCCGGCAACCGGCAGCGGATGCCGGGCGGCACAGCAGCCTGCGCAGTGCCCCGTCCCCACCACTGAAAGCACGAGCACCCCCCATGCCCCACGTACCCTTCTGCATACTCAGCAGCTCCCACGCGCCCAAGGTCAGCCACGGCCACGACCTTGACCGTTTCGTCCAGATCGGCTCGCTCACCAAGCCACTGACCGGAACCCTGCTCGTTCAACTTGCCTCCACCGGAATCCTCCGACTGGACGACCCACTCGAACAGTTCCTCCCCGCCCCGGCCGGGACCGGCATCACCCTGCGGCACCTCGCGGAGCACACTGCGGCCCTCCCCCGGGTCCCGCCTCGGCTGCGCAGATTCGACCCCTACGCCGACTTCGACGCCGGAGCCCTGGACTCAGTGGTACGGAGCCTCGACTCCTTCACCACTGGCAGCCCGGGCAGGGAGGAGGAGTACTCCAACCTGGGCTACGCCCTCCTGGGCGCCGCCCTCGCCTCGGCAGCGCGAGCGCCGTACGAGGAACTGCTGCGCGAGCACGTGCTCGCGCCCCTGGACCTCACCGCGATCACATCGAAACCACCGCCGGACAGCCGGCTGTCCGGGCGTGGATTCCTGGGACGAACCCTGCACCCCTGGACCATGAACGGCGCGATCCTGCCCGCCGGAGGACTGTGGGCCACCCCACGCGACACCGCCCACCTCGTCACCAGACTGCTCGTCGAACGCCGCCTGGGCGACCCTGCACCCTCCTGGCAGACGACCGGCCGACTGCGCTGGCACGACGGCGCCACCCGGGGCGCTTCTGTTTTCGCGGGCGCCATGGCGGACGGCACCTGGGTCATGGCCCACCGGCTCTCCGGAAAGCTGCTCCCGACGGAGGAGATGGCTGCCCGGGTTCTGAAGGACGCGGTGACCGAACTATCCGACGAAGCCTGAGCAAGCGTAGGCGGTCACGGCTGTCCCCAGAAGCCGCCGCTTT
The DNA here is from genome assembly GCF_035917275.1 of Streptomyces sp. NBC_01237. Classification (NCBI taxonomy): domain Bacteria; kingdom Bacillati; phylum Actinomycetota; class Actinomycetes; order Kitasatosporales; family Streptomycetaceae; genus Streptomyces; species Streptomyces sp. NBC_01237. The sequence continues at coordinate 8,115,739 of NZ_CP108508.1, forward strand.
CTTCGCAGAGGCCCAACCTCGTTGGTCGTCCTCACGAAACCTGTGCCTGATCCCACTCAGAAGTCCGTGAGCGTTTTCAGCGGAGCAGGTTGCGCAGCGGGGAAAGGTTCCGCAAATCGCGGACTGTGGCGGTGGCGCCGGCATCGGCAAGGTCTGCGGCGGGAGTACGTCCGGTCGTTACGGCCATGACGGGTACGCCTGCGGCTACGTCGGCCGGAGTGTCTCCGATGAGCAGGATGTCGGCCTGGGTGAAGGCGGTGTCCGCGGCGTGCGGGTGCCTGCGATGGCGGTGTGGACCAGTTCTGCCCGGTCGTCGTGGTCCTCGCCGTACCCGCCGTAGGCGAACTGAATGTGGGTGTCGAGCCCGAACGTCTGGAGCTTGCTCTCCGCGACGGCCCGGATGTTGCCGGTGACCACGCTCTGCACGACGCCGTCCATGTCGGCCAGGGCCGCGAGGGCGGCTGCGGCGCCGGGCATGGCGCGGCATCCAAACCAGACTCTTCGACCCGTCTGGGCAGTTCGCGACTGGGACGTCGGAAGCCTTGCGACCTGGCCAGCCCGGGCGGCACTCGATCGCACGGAACCCGTACGTATGATCGATCACCTGTATCCGTTCGTTACCCAGAGGGGCAGCGTGACCGACGGGGCAGGTTTACGACCAGCAACACGGGGGGTGCTGACGATGTCGTTCGAAGAAGAGTGGGCCGCGGACAAGGCAGCCGTGACCATGAGATTGAACCAAGCCGGCAGTACGAGCGGTTCGGCGCCGACGCCGGGCTCGGCCGACTACGTGGTCGAAGACGACGACCTTGGCGGGATCGGCCATGCCGCTTACGGGCTCTTCAACGGCCTGGAGCCCGCAGGCAAGCACGCAAGCGCGGCGAGCGAGAGTGCCGGGAGCAGCCTGAAGGGTGACGGCTTCGACACCGGTGCCGCGCTCTCGGAGGTGAACAAAACTTGGGAGACGCAGGTGAAGACCCTCCTCCAGGCATGCGCACACATCTCCAACCACCTCGACTACACGAAGAAGTCCAGCAAGGCCAATGACGAGTGGGTCGGAGCACAGCTGCGCATCATCGGACCCGTTGCGCCGGGCAGCGAGGGTGCCGTGTCCGCGTCCAAGATCAGCGAGTTCTTCCGGTAAGGAGCCCCAGCCATGCCCACGTTCGAGCAGCTCCTGAATGCCAAGCTGGGTCCGATGGACACCGTGGTCACTCAGTGGACCGAGATGATCGCCAGGCTGACGCAGCTCAAGACCGATGCGTCGGCCATGAAGAGCAAGGCCGACAAGTCCACCTGGCGGGGTGAGAACGCCTCCGTGACGAAGGAGTTCGTCGCGAAGACGGCCAAGGAGTTCGGTGATGCCGTCACCGAGGCGGAATCCGTGCGTGACCTTCTCCAGGACGCCCACACTCTGTTCAAGACCGCCCATGACGACCTCAAGGCCACGTACGAAAACCCTCCGCCGGGCATCACCATCTACCCGAACGGCGTGCTCAGCCACCGTGTCCACCCCGACCGCCGGTCGAAGGACAGCACCGAACCGATTGCCACCGAAGCACAGTTCGAGGCGCTGCGCGGCAAGATCGAAGGCATCCTGCAGCGGGCCAACGAGGCCGACGAGCTGTGTGCCTGGGGTCTGCGCGCGCTGATCAAGAACCACCCCAACGACTTCGGCAGCACCGACCTCGGCGGCGTCGCCGACGCGAAGAAGATGCGCGAGGAGGAGAAGCAGCAGGCCGAGAACGGCCGCGAGGCCGCCAAGCTGTACGCCCGCTGGGAGCACCTCGACGACAAGGAGCGCGAGCGGCTGCTCAAGCTGGCCGAGGGCGGCAAGGACTCGCCGGCCTTCGCCGAGCAGCTGATGACCAACCTCAGCTACAACGGCCGCGACCAGCAGGAGGCCGTGCTGCTGCTCGCCGGAAATCTGGAGCACGGCGGCCGCGACGGCCAGCTCTCCGCCGCCGACGCCCGCCTCTACAAGGCCCTATCCGGCTCCCTTGCCACCGCCACCGGACCCGACTCCTCGATAGGTTCCCCCGGCGGTGTCACCTCGGCCTGGACCGACAAGCTCATCACCACGGCCCGCGACGGCAACGGCCTGCCCACGCGCCACCCCGGCGCCATTGGGGGCGGCGCCGCGACCCTGAAGGACCTCACGGACCTGATGGCCGCCGACGCCGGCGACAAGGCGTACGACCCGAACGACAAGAACGCGTCCCCGTACGACAAGGACAAGGGCGACCCGGTCTACGGCGAGGCGTTCCTGCACGAGGTCGGCGACACCATCCGCGAGTGGGAGACGGACAGCGACGACGCCTACGACGGCGTCATGAAGAACTGGCAGGGCACGCAGGAGGACCCGGTGAAGGGTCTGATGAACGCCATGAGCCGCAACCCCTCCGCCTCCACGCACTACTTCGACCCGAACACCACGGACAACCTCAAGTACTTCCTGGAGGACCGCAAGTGGCCGGGCGGCGAGGTCGAGTTCAGGATGCCCGAGGAGACGCAGCGCACCTCGGCCCGCACCGAGTTTGGCGCCGCCCTGGAGGCCGCGGCCACCGGCCGTGAGCCGGGCAGTCCGCTGCACGGCGTCCCCGCCCAGCACGACGGCGCGCAGGCCGCGATCTTCGAGCGGATCGCCAAGGAGTACACCGGCGAGCAGACCTACGGGACCCAGAGCTCCGTGCCCCTGGCCATGCGCACGAGCATGGGCAACATGATCGGGGACTACGCCTCGGACGTGCACCAGATCCTCGGCAAGAACATGGACGGGCCGACCGACTTCAACAACCTCACGATCGAGCGGGGCGACCTCACCCGTCTCATGCGCGGCGTCGCCGAGGACCCCAAGGCGTTCGGTGTCATGCACCACTCTCAGAGCGTGGTGATTGCCGAGGGACTGAACGGCTTTCCGCCGGACTCGTACCGCAAGGAGGATCCCGAGATGCGCGCCTGGGTCAAGCAGTCGGCGTCGGTTCTCGGCCACCTCGACGGCGTGCGCGGCGACGTCATCTATGACCTCGGCCAGGCGGAGAAGGACACCAACGCCTGGAACCAGAGGATGGACTACCACGCCATCGGCGCACCCCTGACGGCCATCCCCGTCGTCGGCGACGCGCTCCAGCGCACGGTCGACGCCGGCACGGCCGGGTACATGAACGAGCTCAACGCCAAGGTCGACGAGGAAACTCGTAAGAACATGGTCAACCACTTCGAGAACGGCGAGGACCAGATGAACGCCATGATGCGGAAGATGGCGACCGAGAAGGGCATCACGACGGAGGAACTGGACGCGAGCCCGGGCGAGTACGAGGACGGTCTCCAGACGACTGCCGAGAACTGGTACCAGCAGGGTATCGAGGACGCCCAGAAGAAGATGGGACAGCCGTAGACATGGACAGGAAGTGGCTGCCGCTGACCATCGTGCTCGGCGCCGTCGGGGTGGGCGTCGTGACGGCGAGCTTCTGGCCTGACGACGAGAAGCCGCCGCTACCGCAGACGCTGTGTCATGGGGCGCTCAGCCGGCAGACGGCGGAACTGATCGACGACGGCAAGGGGGGCGAGGTCACCACGGAGGAGTGGGAGAGAAAGAGCAAGAGCACCGATTACGCGGTGTTCAAGGGGTGCCAGGTGCTGCGTGCCAACGCGGACAGCGACTCCCCCCGAGGGGTCTACACCCTGATCATCGAAGACAACCGGAACGACCCTCACTACAAGCCCAAGAACTCTGTCCCCCTCGGCCCCGGCTTCACCGGCTGGGCGCTTCCCGATAAGGCCGAGGCCAACCTGCCCGCCGGCTGTGCCGCCCGCATGGGCTCGACGGCGCCGAACATCACGGTGACGCTCATGGCGCCCTCGAAAAAGGGGGAAGAGGAGGAGAAGGACCTCGTCGACCGGGACGCCCCCGCGATCCGCAACAATGCGGCCGTGGTGCAGGAGGCCGCCACCAAGCTCGCCAAGAAATACGGCTGCGCCGCCTGACCGTCGCCTGACATTGATCTTGGTCGACACGGCTCCAGCAGGACCTCCAGGGGCGCTGTCACGTTGTTGGGTGTGTGAGTGCCTGATGGTGTGTCGGGTGTGGTGGGGTCGGGTTCCGGCTCCGTGCTCAGGCCGCGGCGGACAGGTCGGCGATGCCGGTGACCTGGTCCCAGATGGCGAAGCGGGTGGTCATCTCGGTGCGGTATTCGGGGGCGGTCATCAGGTGGCGGCGTGGTCGGAAGTGGGGTGAGATGCCGCTGAACGCGGACAGGAACTGCTGGGCTCCGCCGACGCTACGGAAGCCTTTCATGGCGCGTTCGCGCTGGCGGGTGGGCTGGTGGCTGTTCTCGGCCCGGTTGTTGAGGCCCTTGTGGGCGCGGTGTTCTACGGAGGGCATGACCTCGCGGGGGGCCGCGTCGTAGGAGCGGAGCTTGTCGGTGACGATCACCCTCGGCACCGAGCAGGTTCTCTTGAGCAGTTTGCGGAAGAAGCGCCGGGCCGCAGCCTTGTCCCGGCGGGACTGGACCAGGATGTCGAGCACGTTGCCGTCGGCGTCAACGGCCCGCCACAGGTACTTCTGCTCTCCGTTGATCTTCACGAAGACCTCGTCCAGGTGCCACTTGCCGCCGGGCCGGGGCCGGCGGCGGAGCAGGCCGTTGGCGCAGGCCTGCCCGAACTTCGCACACCAGCGGCGGACCGTCTCGTGGGAGACGACCACGCCGCGCTCGAGCATCAGCTCCTCGACCTCGTGGAACGACAGCGGGAAGCGGTGGTACAGCCACACACAGTGGGCAATGACCTCGACCGGGTACCGGTGGCCCTTGTACGACGGCGATGCGCTGTCCACGGACGACCCCTCCCAGCATGACCAACCAGAAGATCATCCCACCCGGTCAGTCAACGTGACAGTGCCCGCCGCAGCGCTTCCACCTGCGGAAACGCCGTATGAGGCCCCTAGGTGCAGCCGGTCTTCACAGGCTGCTGGTCAGTTCAGGAAGGTCGACCAGGGCAGCGGGGAGATCCTTGGCGCCCTGCTGCGCGTACCAGCCGCAGCACCAGCGCAGGACGCCGGGTCGGCTGAGCCGCCACTCCGAGCAGCACTGGACCAGGACTTCGGAGGCGAAGTCGACACCCAGCGCCTGGAGGACCGGGTCGACCGGCCCTCCTTCGAACCCGCAGCTCCAGGGATCGCCCAGGCCCAAGGCGTCGGCGAGGATCGCGCTGGCGGCCCTGCCGGGCCCGGACCCGCTGTATCCCCAGCTGAACCCGCCCAGGGCCTCAGCGTCCTTCGGGGAAAGCTCGTACAGGACAAGGTCGTCGACCTGCCGCTCGGTGGGCCCCAGCTTCCTCTTCTCCACCAGGATCCGGCACTGCCAGTCCTCATCCCCGACCGGCTGCACACCGTGGTAGACGCGGTCGTGCTCCGTCATGTGTCCTCCCCATTCTCTTGCTGATCCTGGCCCACGCACCGGCTCTGCCGGAGGTCAGGTGAGCGGCACCCAGCCGAGGTAGATGTGGCCGGCGGCGCCGTAGCGCAGGATGTCGTTGGGACCGGTCGTGGAGGTCGGCTCGCACACGGTGGAGATGCCCAGCAGCAGCCCGCCCAGCGCGCGGGTCGCCTTGACGGTGTCCAGGTTCGCCGATGACGACCACTGGCCATCGAGGCCGGCGTCGATGTGGATGGTGGAGCCGGTCAGCTTGGCCCGGGGCGGAGTCTGGTCGGCCACCCACTTGTCGACGATCAGCTCGCGGCCCATCGGGCGGAAGCCGCGGGCCCGCCAGTACCGTTCGGTGTTCACGCTCCAGCCGTCGCCGCCGTCCTGGTCCAGATGCACCGTCTCCAGGTGCGGACAGACGATGAACATCGGCCGCGGGGGGCGGCCGTTGCCCTCGTCCATCGGCAGGGTGAAGAACCGGCTGGTCCACGACACGTGCGCGCCGACCATGACCGTGCGCAGCCCGTACCAGCCCGAGGGGCGGCAGTCCTGGTGGTTGAGGGACGCGCTGAGGAACGGGCCGCAGTCGTCGACGGTGAGTGCGGGCGTCTGGTCGCCGATCGGCGCCCCGCAGGTCTGGCAGTCTCTCTTGTGCAGGTTGAGCGCCACCTCCTGGCGGGCGTTGTCCGACAGCCGGGTCATGATCTCGTCCGCGACCAACAGCTCGGTCACTGCCACCGGGTACCTCCCCCTGCCACCAGGCCCGCCCGTTGCGTCCCGCTGCCGCAGATCATGGAGCGGGCGCAGCCCGCCACATCCGCAATGGCCCGGCGTGCCCGGTTCATCACGATCATTGGCCGAGAAGGAGCTGTTGCTACGGCCGGACCGCCGTACAAGCAGCCGTGCCCGTACCCGTGCCCGGTACGGTGCCCGGGACAACGGCGGCAGCAGGAATGGGTGGAACGTGACGGCAGGACCGGTTCGACGGCGCGGAGATGTGCTCGGCTTCGGCCTGGCGGTCGTGTTCTTCCTCCCCGGAGTCGCCTACCTCGGGATCCGCAACGGGCACGACTTCATCGAGAACGACTTCTTCGCCTTCATGTACTGCGTGGCCTGCGTGAGCTTCGCGTCGGTCCCTCTGCTGGGGTGGCGCATGGGAGGGCACTGGCACGCGGACCCGGGCTTCGGCCGGATCACCTGGTTTCCATGGCTGTTCACGGCCGGGCAGGGCATGGCCTACAGCGGTCAGCGCACCGACTCCAACCTCTTCGTCCTGGCTCTCGGCTGGGGCGCGTTCATGGGCGCCGGCATCGTCGCCATGTACTACCTCGGGCACGCGCTCTGGCTGAACGACCAGGAGCGCGCCGCACGCGATGCCGACAAGACCTTGGCCGCAGAGCAGGCCGGACAGCGGGAGCCCCGCGAGCCGGAGGCCGGTGCCTGAACGCCGCACGCGCGCTGTTCGTCGTCCAGGTGGGCCATCGCGTAGCCGTGCTCGTCGGGATGGCGGGCGAGCCGGGCCATCACCCACGCGGTCCTCGCGTCCTTCCCCGTACCGAAGTCGGCGTCCAGGCGCCGCGCCTGCCACGTCGTACGCGGGGCGAGCACCCACCGCGTGAGCGAGAAGCGGACCCTGCCGGCGCGGGCGGTGTCAGAACAGCCCGCCCGGCGCCGGCCACCCCGGCTGCGCACCACACTCCAGAAATGGGACGAGCAGCACGGCACCACCGACGCCCGACAGACCGCCGCCTGACAGTGCGGACGCACCTCGACGAAGGTCTGCAAGCCACGCAAACCCAACAGCGAGCGGGAGACCCCGCACATTGTTGACATGATGAACGTGCGGACCGTATTTCGTGCGGCCAGCCGCGCCCTCGGGCCCAGGCTCCGGGCGGCCGGATATCTAGTTACCGGGCCACCGAAGCCTGAATTGTCTTGCACGCTCCGGGTGTGGGTGGCTGCTGCGAGGCCTGCAGTGATACCCTGGCGTCGCGGCGCAGTCAGGACAGGCAATATCCGTCACCTTCCATGACGGGCCTGCCATCGAGTCCCGACCCGTCCGTGGTTCTCGCTGGACCGGCTTTGCTCCCTGAGCGGGACGCCGATTGACCGCAGGTCCCCGGCCCTTCCGTGCGTTCTGGCCGACCTCATGCTTCGTGGCAGGAGACGACGTGGTCCTGTCCAGCCGGGTGCTGTCTCGCGGCTGCTCGTCCTGTTCTTCGGAAGCGCTGTGGTGTCTCTGCTTCCACTGCGCGATCTGACGCTTGTGGTGAATCGTCAGTCGTCCGCCGGCGATTTTCGCGAAGCGGTCGAGTTCCTCGATCTCGCTACCCAAATCTTCGTACTTGCCGCGACGCAGGTTGTTGAGGATCTTCCCGACACTGCTCGCGGCATCCGCAGACGCAGTCTTGGCGGCCACCTTCGCCTGAATTCTCCTCTGCGTCACAAGAGCCGCAGCGGCGAGGTGCTCAGCCGCCCGGTCGACAACAGCTTGCTCACTCCCGGTACGCCTTTCGGTGACCGACGAGTTGATCTTCCCCATCAGGGAGCGAACATGCTGAGAGTCTTGTGCGTCAACGGCTTGCTCCAGGCTGGAGAACAGCTCACGGCGTGACTCGGCCAGTTCCTCTCTCCAGACCTGAGCCTCTGCCACTGCGACGTCCAGTGCCGCTCGCACCGACTCGCTCACCCCTTCCAGCCGGGCGATCTGCCAGCAGACGTGATCAGCGGCACTTTCGCTCTTGAATACACGTGTGTCGGTCAAACGGCTCAGGAGAGCGTGCGCTTGGGCGTCCGGGGTTACTCCTTTACGGGTGGGCGGGGACCACCGCGGTGATGGTGCGGTGCGGGACTCCACGATGCGCTGCACTGCCGGCGTGGAGAGTCCGCGCTGTGTCATCGTGCATTCGTTCAGCCCGAACCACTCGGTGGGCCGGGCGAAGGCCTCGGTGCCGATCTGGACCTGGCGGGTGGTGCCCTGGCTGTCCAGCCGGATGCGGTGGACGTACCACCGGCGGATCAGTGTGTCCGGGTCCACGGGCACGGAGACTCCGAGCACCGGTTCATGGCCCTCTCGATCCCACTCAGGTGTGACCTCGCCGTCCAAATGCACGCGCAGCGCGGTGTGCTGAAACCGAATGTCCACCACGGAACCGACCCGTCCCCCGCCCGGCCGGGCAAAGTCGAAGGCGGCCCCCTCGCCCCGGGCACGCAGCCAGGCGACCGCTGCGGACTTCACATACAGGTGGTCCGCACTGCTCACCCCCCGGGAAGAGCGGCCACACAGATGGGAGTGCCCTTCGGCTCCGGGGTTGTGTGCGAAATGACAGACCCTGTCGGTGTAAAGCTTGGTCGTCAGCCTGCCGCCACAGCCGCCGAGCAGCAGTCCGCACCAGTACGTGTCGCGCTCGTGACGGCGCCGGAAGGCATCCAGCTCAATAGCCTCCAACGGAAGCATCAACGGGTCTTCCGACTCCGCACTGCCCAAGACCGCCGTCTGGATCTGCCGCCTGTCACCCCGCACGAACCCCCACCTTTCGTCGCAACTCATGTTGCCAGGAATGGTGTTGTAAGGAGGGCCGCTTCACGCTGCCGGAACCTCCGCTCACCCTGTAAGCCCCAGAGAGCCGGGCGCGACCGCCGGTGTGATCGTGGCCAGCCCGGCCCGCTCGGCCGCGAGCCGCTGGAGAGCGCGGGCCTGCGCGGCGTCGCTCGCCCTGGTGCCGGTGGTGGTCGCCGCGGTTTTGGCCCGGAGGGTGGCGAGCGCGTCCTGGCCGTCGCCGAACAGTTCCTCCGGCTCGCGCAGCCGGTTGCGGATCTGCTGGTCCCGGGCGGCCTGGACCGCCGGGTCGACCGCGGGTACTGGGGACTGGCGGTGGGTGTGGTGTGCGGCGAGGGCGGCCCGGTAGCCGTCCGACGCGGTCTCCCGGGTCCGTACCGGCCTGTCCTCAACGGCCGGTGCAGCACAGGGGCTGAGGGCCAGACACCAAGGACAGTCGTCACTGTGATCATCCAGAGAGCTTCGGGGGGGCTCAGCGGAGGAAGGTGAGGGGGCGGGGTGGACGTGCAAGAAGGCCGTCCGACGGTGTCCTCTGACAGATGATCTTGACCGATTGCCAGGCTTCTTTGACCGGTCAGGGCGCGTAGGGGTACAGCTCCACCTTGTCCGCTTCGACGCTGATCTCTACCCAGGCGTTGTCGGGCGGTGGCGGTGAGCCGACATCGAACAGCACCTGCGAGTCGCCCACCTGAAGGACAGCGGCGCCGTCTTCGGTGAGCTGGAGCAGTCCTCGCAGGACTACCTGGCCAGCTTCCTCGCGCGCCCCCGGTTCGGCGAGCGTGGCCGATCGCGTGTTGCGGCCCCAGAGGATGTCTCCGTCGACGGTCCATTCGATGTGGTGCTGGCCAACCGCGTTGTCCAGGTCGCCTCGCCACACCGCCACGATGTCGCCAACGGGCGTGTGGACCCGGACCCTCGGCAACCTGGACGGGCCCGGCGGCAGCAACTCGGTACGCACCAGCACACCCCGATCATCCACCACTCGGCCGACGCGGTCACGGGCAACCGAGGCAGGACGGTCAAGATCTCTTGACAATCGGTAAAGATCATCTGTCAGAGGTCAGACTGACCTCTGACAGATGATCTTGGCCGTTTGCCATCTGACTTTGACGGTCCTGGGGGTGCTTGCGGCGGTGCTTTTCACGCCGATGGGATGATCACGAGAAGGGACGTCCGGCAGCGTGGGAGCAGATGATGGGCAGGCGGGAGATGCGGCGGAAGGTTCATGCTCCGCTGCGTCGAGCGGGCTTGCAGGTGCTTGAGGGCGGGGTGCCGGAGAGCCCGTTGCCGGTGTTCGCGGTGGGCGCGACGGTCAGTTGTGGCGACGGGACGGGGCGGCGTGACGCTTACGTCGACTTCGACGCCCCGTCCCTCATCGAGCGCGCCAACCAGGGCTGGTACGAGTTGGCGACCTCTTTCAGGCTGTTCGGAGCCGACCGGGAGTTCCTGCTCGCCCTGCCCGCTCATCTTCATAGCCCGCGGGCGGCATCCCGACACCGCAAGGCTGTCTGGCGCCGAGTGCGTCTGCTCGACGACTGGGACGTGATGGGCGCCGGGTGCGCCATTAGTCGGGGGATGAACGAGCACGGATACCCCGAGTACCTGCTCGGCTCAGGCGCCGGCCGCCCGGAGTTCGCCATGCTGTCCCTCGACAGCACCGTCGCCGTGATCGGGACCACCTGGCAGACCGGCATCAGCTCCCTGGCCGTGCCCAATCCGAGCGACACAGAACCCGTACGCAACACGATCGGCTGGGCGGCGACCAGGGAATGGGACCCCCGCGAGGAATGGTTCATGGGGGTTCCCCGCTCGGACCGCGCTGAAGCACTCACGTGGCTGCGACACCACGAGCCAAGCACGCAAGAGGCATAGAACGGCACCGAAGCCGGTGATCAAAGTCATCTGGCAATCGGTCAAGATCATCTGTCAGAGGACACAGACGGATGCCGGACGGCCTTCGGTCTCACATCTCACAGACTCACCAGAAGGACGTTCACCTGCGGGAACACCCCACGAGGCTCACAGGCTCAGCCAGTCCTCACAGACTGACGGACTCGGGCTCGGTGCCCCCGGCCCCCCAGTCCGTGAGTCCAGGGCGCAGTCCCCCGGGGTCAGCAGAGCCTGGGCTACACCTTCTCGGGGATTGTGTCGTCGATGACGATCTCCGGCTCCGGGTCGTTCGGACTTGAGGCGGCCTTGATCCGGTCGATCGCGGGGCGATGGCGTCGTACACCCGGCGGGAAGCCGCCCCGTTCTCCGGCGTGCCGTTCCACGACGACGGGTGAGCGTTGGCGTCCAGTTCCTTGAGGTAGGCCACGAGGTTCGTGCCGGTCATCGACACCTCCACGAGCCCCCGGTCGGCGCGCGGGCCGGTGGAGATCCCGGACACCGTCGCCTTCACCGTGACCGCGGGTCCGTTGCTGATGTTCTTGCCGTCCGGCTTCGTCTCGTCCCACAAGTCCTTCGAGCAGACGATCGTGACCCGGGCGATGCCGGCGGCCTTGGTGAGCCGGTCGTCGTGCTTTGCCGGGGACTGGGTGCAACCCGCCAGCGCGAGGCAGGCGACAACAACAGCAATGGCCAGGGCAGTACGCGGCGAGCGAGAGGATTTCGACATATTCACCACGTCATCCTTGAGCAGCACCGCAACCCAAACCGCCCCATGACGGAAAGACGGCCGAAAATGCTATTTGAGGCCGATTTCCGCGTGTGCGGGCGCCACCTCGACGGTGGCCACCCTCCTCAGCGGCGGCCGACAGCGATCCGGACGAGGACGTTCGGAACGAGGCAGAACGCAGCGAGACTGCAGACGACAAGGAGTGTGAGGAACAACCAGTAGGTGGACCCGTGTCCGGTGGACTGCGCGGCAAGCGAGGCGTAAGTCAGAGTGATCAGGGACGCGGTCAAAGCGAGCCCCGCCGCCCAGCCTGTGCAGCTCAGGCCCAGCCCCAGCCCGATGAACGCCCAGAACAGGGCAGGGCCGAGCATCGCCACGACCGCGGAGACCGGCGAGGCAGGCACATCATGCGTGGCGATCAGGGCGTTGAGGGACGGGAATCAGACAACCGCCCAGAACAGGCTGTACGCGCCGAGCAGACCAACGAGGGCGAAGCCGGCGGCTCCCAGAGGTCGACGCGCGGGGGCCGGGGCGGGACGATCGGAACGGGGAAGTGTGGTCACGGCCTGATGGTGGGCGGTCCTGCCCCTGTCCGAGAGGGCTTTCGCCAGCGGTCACCGGAACGGGTGTCCCACCATCACGACGACCCCCTGTCCCGACTTCTGTCCCCGGGACCGACGACGGAACGGTACCGGTCGATGAACCCGGTCTGGGCCTGGTACAGCCCACAGTCCCCGCGGTGCAGCAGTGCTGGCGACGTCGGCGTCTTCTGCTGGATCTTCCACCGCAGCGCGGCACGCTCCTGCTCCTCCAGGTCCCGGATGCGTTTCTGAACCTGCCCGAGCTGCCAGCGCAGCCACTCCTCCAACGCCCTGTTCTTCTCCAGCAGCGATAGCCCCTCGGCCGGCCCTCCGGGGCGTCATCGTCGGGCACGACTACGCCTCGGCTGCCGACTCGTGGGCGTGCTTCAGCCGCATCCTGGCCTCCACTACCTTGCCGTTCTCGACCGTCTCCCAGAACGGGTGCGTGGACACTACGGCGGACAACCGCAGCACCTCCGCACGCAGACGGGCCACCTCGGACCGCTGGTCGTCGGTGTAGCCGGGGCTGTCCGGCTTGCCGGACCGGTAGGAGGAGTGCAATTGCTTGTCGGCTTCCCACCCGGTCATGGGCTCGGCGGACCAGGGGAGGGCGCGGGCGTACTCCTCGGAGGCGTTGCGGGCGCGGTGAAGAGCGACCTGGGCATCGAGAAGATCGCTCGGGAAGTCGAAACCGGTCTCATTCTTGGGTACCCCCCAATGGTACGTCTGTTCGATTTTCGGATGCGAGCAGCCGCACCGGGAACCGGCCGCCGCTCCCCCGGCCGGCGTCCCGAGCTGAGGGGAGTTTTACGGCCGAACCTCCTACGCGCCCGGCCATGACCAGCCAGCAACCGGGCACCGAAGTCCGGGCGGTTCAGCGGTAGGTGCGTAGTTGGTCCTTGGTCTGGCTGGGAGTGCATCCGAGGGCGGTTGCGACGGCGGCCGGGCTGATCCCGTCTCGTTGGATGGTCCGTGCCGCGTTCTGCTGGGACATCCGGGTGTGTTGTTGGAGGATGTTGGCCGCGCGCAGGGCGACCAGCGGTTCGCGGTCGGAAAGGATGGACACCTGCTCGTTCACCTGGTCCAGGAGAGCCGCAAGGTTCTCGGGCAGCGGCACGAGGGCGGACCGGACGTCTTCGGTGTGCTGCAGCCAGTCCCGCTCCGGGCCCGAGGTGTCGTACTCGTAGGGCTGTTGTTCGTGGGCCTGGTCCCAGTCGACCGGGTAGAGGGTCTCACCCCGCCAGCCGCACGAGCACGAGCCGCGCAGGTGTGTGGCGGCCGTGGGGTCCATGCTTCCGTCGTAGGCCCACCACTCGGTGAGCGTGCCGAGGCTGCCGCCGGAGTTGGACGGGATGGTGACAGGGCCGGGCTCCGTGCCGTCCGCGTTCACCACCCCGGGCTGGCCCCCGTGCATCTCCTCCAGCTCGTCCGTCACCCACGGGTACATGCTGACAAAGCCCGTCTGGAACACACTGCCTCCCGGTTACACCACGCTGTCTCAGCACTGCCGAGAGCAAGCATGACCATCCCGTGACGGCCATGGAGAGAAAACGGCCAGAATGGCTGCGCCCGCTGTCCCGGCCGACGGCGGCCGGCATCCGCCCGGACGCCACGCACAGCCCGGCCAGCCTCCCCGCAGAGAACCTCCAGGGCAGGAAGGTCCGCGCTGAAACTCCGGGGCGCATACGCTCGCCCGTAGACCGCACCGACATGGAGTGTGTGGGACAGGCCCGGTGCCTTACAGGCTTGGTCCTGGGATGGAGTACGACCGGGTGCGCAGCGGCCCCGGCAGCCCACGCGGGCCGCCGGGGCTGTTCCTGTACAGACCGCAGCCGACCCTGATTCCCGCCCCGCAGGCACACGCGGAAGGGTCACGTGGAACGGCCGAAGGGCCACCAGCTGTGCTTGGTGGCCCTTCGGAAAGTCATAACCCCGGAAGCATGCAAGCAGGGGCCGCACGGGGTCTTCACAAATAACTATATGGTTTGCCCCGTGATGGCACAACCTCCCCCTGAGCGTTTCCTGCCACAGCGGCTGTCCCCCGGGCGGCTGGCGCCCTACCAGGCAGCCGCCGGCAGCCAGCGTGCGGCTGTGGACCTGTACCGCTGGAACATCGCCGTGTCCGCCGCTGTCTACGAAGGGCTCCACCTGCTCGAGGTGGTGCTGCGCAACGCCGTGCACGACCAGCTCGTCATCTGGCACCAGAGCACCGGCAACAGCGGCAGCTGGATGGACGACCGGGCCGGAATACTAGAGGACCGGGCGCGCAAGGACATTGCGATCGCCCGTGCCCGTACCCGAAAGCCCTCGCCCACCGAAGGGCACGCGGTCGCGGAGCTGACCTTCGGGTTCTGGCGCTACCTGCTGGCCCGCCGCTACCAGGACAACCTCTGGCGCCTGGCCGTACGCCACGCCTTCCCGCACCTGCAGCCGCAGACGCGATCGGTGGTGGAGAAGCCGCTGATCAGCCTCCACAAGCTGCGCAACCGCATCGCCCACCTCGAACCGGTCCACCGCCGCGACCTGCTCGCCGACCGGCAGGACATCCTCACCGTGCTCGGCTACATCTGCCCCGACACCCGCGACTGGTACCAGACCGGATGCCGCATCCCCGACACCGTCAAAGAGCGGCCCCACACCCGGTAGACCCGCTCACGTGGTAGGCCCCGGTCGAGTGCGGCGGTCCTTCGCCTCCCGGGCTCTGTTCGCCTTCTTAGCCTTCGTCGACGCCTCGCGTGCCTTCACGATCGGCTCGATCCGCTCGTCATGGCCGTGCTCGCGCTGGACCGCCTGACTGCCGGGCTCGCCCGGGTCGTCCGTTTTCGGTTTTCCGTGGCTCATCCCGCACGGTCTGGCGTGCCGGCGGGTGCGCCGGACCGCACCAGGTGCTCGCACTGCCCGCGATCCGCGGACGACGGCCGGGCGCGGCCGCCGGTGTGATTGTGGCGAGTCCGACCCCGCTCAGCTGCCAGGCGTTGCAGGGCCCGTGCCCGGGCCGCGTCGCTGGAACGGGCACCGTGGTGCATCGCAGCTTTGGTGCGGAGTTCCTCCACCGCCTGGCGGCCGTCGGCGAACCGCTCTTCGGGCCCTCCCGCCCCACAGCTGGACGCGCCGGAGTGCTGCTGGCTGCGGGCCTGCCGAACTCCGTTTTCGCTCAACCGCATTTGGTGCGGGGGAGGGAGGCCTTCCGTGTGTGATCAGCTCTTCTCAGAATGCGGCTTGGCGTCGAGGAAGGCGGTGTCGACGACGATCCGGGGAGGAGGTTCGTTCGGGCCCGGTCGCTTGGTGGTCCGGTCCAGCACTCCGGAAATCTCGTTGTACATGCGGATGGACTCGGATTCGCGCTTCCGGTCTGGGTCGCGAGGCTGATGGCCGCGGTGCAGGCCTGGAGTCCCTCCGGCGCTGCGCTGACCGGGGCAGCGACAGATGGCTGATCACCGCCTCGCCTCGGTGCCCTCGGCACCCAGGTGGCGCGGTGGGCGGCGAGAGCCGCGCTATCCCTCCGGCGTCTCTTGCCGCGCAGATTCCACGAGTGCAACTGTCGGCGCAGGTGCCCGGTCGCTGCTGGTCACCGCCGGGTCGTCTGGAGGGCGATGCGGGCCAGGTCGGCTCCGCTCAGGGTGTTCTCGCTCATGCCGGGGCTCCCGTCCCTGCCGGCGAGGCAGGCCCTGCAGTGCAGTGCGGTTGAGACGATCTACCCCTTTCTCCTTTTCAGCCGATTTTCGCAGGTCAGCCCACATTGTCAGTAGTGCCCCGTACTGTTATGGGTCCTATTCGTGGCGGCTGTGGGGAGCACCAATGGACGAAGACCTCCAGATCGACAGCGACGAGGACCTCTATCGCAACCCCGTCTACTACGAACCGGCCGGCCGTAACCTCGACCTCGACCGCGCCGACCTCGGCGTCTCGCACGGCCAGGACCTTTTGAATGTGCTCATTCGCATGCGAGGCCGCGTCCCCGTCGAGAAGCGCGGCCTCATCTGCCCCGACTGCCGGGACCTCCGCGCCCGACGTGTCCCTATGTACCTCGTCCAGCGGGGCGACGTATGGCTCGCCTCCCACTACCGGAAGCCTGGGGAGAAGCCCGTCAGTCACGAGTCCGACGAACATCTCGCTCGTAAGGAACGTGTTGCCAAGGACTCCGAGGACCACGGCTTCCGCGCCGACATCGAGTCGCGCACATCGGACGGGCACGCGTGCCTCGATGTGCGCATCAGCGGCGCCAACGGCATCGTTCTTGGCTACGAGCCCCAGTTGAGTGCCCAGACTGTCCGCGGAATGCGTTCACGGGAAGGGTTCCGACGTCGCAGTGGTATCCAGTCTGTCTGGGACTTCGCTGACCCCGACCACGCAGGCATCGGCACCGTGCCCTACGTCCGCACACCCAACCTGCCAGCCTCCGTCATCCGCGTGCAGAAGAACCCCATCGCGATCCGGGACGGCAACTTCGTCCTGGAGGAGGGCCAGTGCACTCAGAGCGGCGCTCTCACCCGGTGCCCGGACAAGCCCTACGACCCGGAGAACCCCACCGATGCCGGGTACTGCGGAGGCTGGCACCGCCTCCTCGTGCCCGCCCACCAGTCGAGCGCCTTCACAGGAGAAGACGGTCTGACCCTCACCCGGTTCATCGTGGAAGCTGCGGCCGGCGAGCGGATCCCGTTCCAGCGAGGCGGTCACCACGGTTGGCTCCCCGCACAGCAGTGGCAGAAGTACATGGAGGCGAACGGGCCCGCTGTGGACGAGAAGGAGCGCCGTCCTTCCGTACGGCAGGGCGACCGTCGCGACAGGTGCACTGAGGACCGTCCGGCCTCGGAGGTGCGGTCAGAGCCGAAGCAGAAGCGTGGCAGTCGCTCGATTGTTCTTGAGTCCCGCCCCTGGGAATCGGAGGCAGCAAGGGTTCCGGTTGACGCGTCGGGAAAAGCGATCCCGCTGTGCCGTTTAGGCTGCGGTCAGCCTGCAAGTCTTCCGGGGCCGGAAGGGCTGCCCGAGCACTTCTCGTGCCGCAGGAAACACGAGGCATGATCTACCAGGGCGCGCCAAGCGCCTCACGAACTTGGGGAGGGATCACATGGCGGAAAGCCCCGGCATCTACCGATGGCCGACTTACTTCCACGAAAGCGACTCATCGGACGTTCTCTATCAGGAAGATGAAGGCCTGCTGACCCTTCCCGTTGGCGCAGGCGTTCTCGTCCTCGGCGAGTGCTACCGGGTAGTGGACACCTGGTTCAGCTACGACCACCACGGCGTCTTCAACCTCGGCTGGCACGTCTTCCTGGAGAGGGCCACCAAGGAAGACAACCGCCTCCAGCGGCTTGCCCCCGACTACTTCCAGGATGCCCCGGAAGCCTGACCACTGAGGTATCGCCGCCCCTCCGCGGTTCGGGTGGGGCGGCGTGTTCCCGGCGGGCTGCCGCTTCACCGCTTTCGAGATGGCCGAGTCTACCCGGGATGGCCGCGTGGCCTGGCGGTGCGCCCGATCGGACGGCGATACTCATCCGGCGGCGTCCGGCGCTCCACCGGTACGACGGGCGCCGCCGACTGCAGGCTCGGATCGGCGACCGGCACAGCGGAACTGGCCTCCACCGGCCCCGGCGCCGACAGCGTGCGCCCCCTGTCTCGACCAGCTCGAAGAGTACGACCGGGACATGGATGGCCGGGCCGCTCGCTACGGGTTCCGAGAAGCGGCGCGACACCGAGGGATTGGCGCACGCACTGGGCCGGAGGCGTCGGCCCAGTCCTCACCTGGCTTCGTGCCGTCTGGGACGAAGCCTGGCTCGGCGCAGCCAGGCGGAGTGATGCCGGTTAGCCCGCTGCCATGCTGTCTCCCGCCGTGCTGTACATCCATGCGGGTGGGCATACCAGTTCGAGCGGGCGGAGAGTTTTCCTCCCGAGAGGCTGACGTGGGCACTTCGGCGCAACCTTTCGGGGCTGTCTGCGATATCAGGACGTGCCCAAGAAATTTATTGGTGATCCAGAAAGCGCGTGGCCACGTTTCAAGCACGACCATGAAGTAGGTGGTCGCCCGTGGGACTGTCAGGAGTGCTTCTCTCCGCGGATTTTTACCGCTGGCGAAGCGCGAATCTGCGCATCTTGCGGCTTCCAGCAGAAGCCTGGTCTGCGGTGCATGCGGTGCGGCATCCAGCTCTCGCGCAGTAATCAGTCGGGCTACTGCCATGGGTGCGTGAGCCCTGTCAGCAGTGAGCCACGGAGCGCTCAGGAAAGGTCTGCGAGTGATCGTCAGGGCCTGGATCAGCGGAATATTGCGGCGATCCCGGATGACATTTAGGGCATTTGGCCATGCGGGTCCCCTCTCCGGGCATGGTGACGTCGACCATGCGCAGTGCGGGAGCCGGCCCTCCGCAGGTGCCGCACCATTCGGGCCAGGGCTCGGACCGGGCGGCCGGGACCCCTCCGAGGTCCGGGATCAGTTGCTGACGGGCATCGGCAGCCTCAAGGAACGCTGCCGCGACTCGTGCGTGGGCTACCGCTGCGTGGGGGCGGTCGCCAGCCAGGAGTTCCTGCGCCCGGCTGAGTAGTTCTTCTGCTGTGATCAGGTGCTCGTACGGAGAGGGCATCGGTAGTTACCTTGGCGTCAGTGGTCAGGGGGTGTAGCGGCGGCGAGCCGGATGGCGCACGCGGTCGCGGATCTGGGGCGGCGGGACCGCTCGTGCCCGCTTGTTCGCGGCAGTTGAGCAGAACAGGCATTGCGGACCGCCTGGTGCGTCCGGGTCGATCGGGGCGCCGGGGTGGACTCGGCACTTAGATGTGGACCGGGGTCGTGACAACTCACGAGCGATGATGAAGGCCCCGTGCATGAGATCGGCTACGACGCCGAAGGCGTCGTCCGGTGAGCACAGGGCGAGTTCGTAGACTGCGTCGTTGATCTGCCGCATCCGGTTGTAGAGGATTTCGTAGGTGTATGGCGGTGGGGGAACGTCGTACTGGCTCGCGCTGACGGGCCCGCCGCTACGGGCCTGTGGGTTCCCGATCCGGCGGTTGCTGTTGCAGAAGAGACACCGTCCCCAGCCCTGAGGCGGTTCAGGGTCGATCGGCCCGTTCGGGTGGGTGGCGCAGTTGGTCGTGTTCCTGGTGGGAGCCAGGTTCCGGGCGGTGACGAAGACCCTGTAGAGGGCATCGGCGACGGCCTCGTACTCGGTGGGATCATGCCCCGAGATCGACCGGACACGATCATCCGCGCTGGGGAGCTGGGATCGCAGCTCACGCAGGAGGTAAGGCCGCTTGGTCGGGACGCGGAAGTCGGAAGGCTGCACACGGAGCACGTCACCGTATGGATGAGGAGTTCGCCAGCGAAGTCAGGCGATACCACTCAGACGCGTGAACGGGTCCCCCTCTTCCGGGGAAACGCACCGCCTTTTGACCGCGTTCTCGACCTTGCGTGTGAGGCCAGGGCATTCGCGCTCGGCACGGCGCACGCAGCTGTTCGGTACTGCGGGTGCCGCATCGCGCCGAAAACCTCGCCGAGCGGCTCACCGGCCAGCGCGCCCGGCAAAGCCAGCACGCGGCTTCGGGCTTGATGCTCGCCTGCTTCGTCCCGGTGGTTCGCGAGACGGAGCCGCCCGGGGAGACAGGTGCGACAACGCCCTGCTGGATACCGTCACACAGTCAACGTGCCGGTGGTTTCGTGGCCCAGCGGACGCGTGGCAAGTTCGGCCAGCCGGCCCGTCCACGGTGCAACGGCCGGCCCCTGGGGTTGGGCAACCGCGGCCTTGCGCAGCTGCTCCAGCCGCCTTGCCAGCAGGTGTTGCGCGGTGCGCTCCCGGGCCGCGTCGGCGGCCTTAGTCGCGGCGGCGACCGCGTCCGCGCCGTTCGGGTTGTGCCGGTACCAGCGTCGTCCCTGCTCGGTGCGGAACGCCCGGCGGGCCTCCGCCTCGGCTTCCTCGGTCCGGCCCAGCCGCCCCAGCGCGCTGCTGCAGTACTCCGGCAGCGCAGCTTCCACCGTCTGGAGCGCGGCGAAGGCGAGCACGGATGCCGCACCGTCCGGGTCCGTGTCCAGGTCGCCCGGCTCCACCGAGTCCAGGAACTCCTGCCGGGTACGTTCGATGTCGGCCGCCAGCGATGCCCGGACGTCGGCGGTGACGGCGTCGACATCGGCCCGGTCGTCGAGCACGGCCGCCCAGGTCGCGGCGACCATTCCGGCCTCCACGATCAGGACCTCGGTCCGGCGCCGGTAGCCGCACGCCTCGCACAACCCGCCTGCCCGCTCCTGCCCGCAGTCCTCACACGCCAGCATCTGACGGACGGCGTCGGCGGCAGCCGCCGTCCGCCGTTCGCCCTCCGCCCGGCTCAGGGCGGCCGTGCGGGCCTCATCCCGCCGGTGCTTCTCCGCGCGAGCCTGCTCCCGCCGCCAAACAAGGTCTTCCGCCTCGATGGCAGCCTGCTCTCGCAGCCGGTCCTCAAGGAGCCGACGGCGCGCCTCTCCGCTGAGAGCAGGCAGTTCCCGGTCAATCTGGGCCGCGATCCGCGCTCGCTGAGACCGCCGACTGTGGATCACGTTCCCGCAGTTTTCACAATCGCTGCCGGTGTCCAGGCGGATCCCGTCGTCGCAGCGCGGGTCCGAGCACGCCTGGCGCTGGACCAGTCCGCGCCTGATCAGCCACCCGTATGGACCGGTCACCAGTGCCTCGCCGCCGGTCTCCTCAAGGCGGTCGGTGAGCCGGTCGGCCAGCAGCCGCGGCGCACTACCCGGCAGCGCCAGCAGGCCCTCCAGACTGGCCAGCTCCGCCTTCGCGGCTTCCTCGACACGGTCCTGCTGCCAGCCGGACAGCCGCGCCCACAGCCAGGAGACCGGCCCCAGAGCCACCCGCAGACGAAGATCAGCAGGCAGGCCCACCCTCCGCTGCTGCTGCGCCTTTCCACCACCCACAGCCTTCGGCCGGCCACCGGCCCCAGCCCCGGCAGCCCGCTGCCCCACCCGCTCGTCGACCGGGGAATCCTTCGGCTTTTCCCCGCGGAGCGGGCCGCCCTCAGCCACCGGCGACCTGGTCCCGGCAGCGGCGGTCCTGCCGTCGGCGGCCTGGTCCTCGCGCACGCACACGCGCTCCGGCCGACGGCCTTGCCCCCCACGGCCTTCGCCGGAAAAGCCACAATCAAGCTGCTGAGGAACGACGGGAGTAACCAGGTAAGGGTGATCAGTGTGAAGGGTTGCCGTAACGTCGGGCTCTGCGAATTCAGCCCTCCCGGCCTCCTCAGCCTCACTGACCTGCGCTGTTTCCCCGGTCTCAGGAGCCTCACTAGGCCCTGCCGCATCATCGGGGTCTGAAAAACCGGGATCCGGAGCTTCCAGGCGCTCCTCCTGGAAGCCGGCGGCGGTCCTGTGGCCGTGCGCGGCGGCGACCGCCGGTACCACCAGCCGACTGCGCTGGTTCAGCCTGGACACCGTCTTCCTTCGAGGCCGCAGCACCAGCTGCATGTCCTCCAGCCGCTCCAGTACCTGCTCTGCCGCCGACACGGTGCAGCCCAGCAGCCGGGCCAGGGTCGCCACCGGGCGGCCGCGCCGGGTATCCACGCTGCCGCCGCACTGCCGCACCCACCCGTTCTCCCGCGCCTCCAGCACCAGCAACAGCAGCGCCAACCGGTCCGTCGCCGCACCCCGGCCCGTACGCGCACCGAGCAGCCCGACCGGAGTGACCGAGCCGTCCCGGTGCGCCCATCCCGGGGCCATCACGGCCTCCATCAGCCGCAGGAACGTGGCGAGTTCCTTCTTCTTCAGGTTCAGCGCGTGCCCCACCACGCCCTGGGCAGCCCACATGGGCTGTACCCGGCACCGCAGTCCGTCGTGCTGGTTGAACTCGCCTTCCGCCGTCTCCACCGTGACCAGACCGGACTTCTGCAGGGCCGGGACGACCGCCGTAGCGGTACGGGACTTGGACAATCCGATCCACCGGCCGAGCTCCGCCGTACGGATCTCTACCTCACCCGACTCCGACGGCGTCCGCGACGCCAGCACCACCACCGCCAGACGCACCGGATCCGGCATACCGTCCAGACCATCGGCGTCCAGCAGCGCACGCACCGCGCCCTTCAGCCGTGAACAGGCATCCTCACTCAGCACCAGCGGGTGCCCCGCCTTGCGCCTCGGGGCCGGCCCGGCCTGAGCCGGAAGCGGCCCGCGGCGCGTGCGCGTACGCCTCGACACCGACCTCAGCCGGTGCGGATCCTCGCTGACGGCCGACAGATGCGGAGCAGGGAGCGGCGCGGCGGCCGGTGCCGCCACGCCGCTCATCGGCCCACCGTCCCGGCCGGAGTCGTGGATACCGTCTGCGTCGTCATCGGGCGGGTGTACACGCCAAGGCGGACACCCCCCTCAGTAGGCAGAACTCGTGCTTCCTCATCCATCTGCCGACCCTGCACCGGACGGCTTGTGGACAGGGGCTGTACAGCCCTGAGCGCCCCCGGCGCTCCAGCACGGTGGGCAAAAATCTTGGATCGCGTCCCGTCACACGGGATGACGCTCTGCTGCGGCCCCCTGTCGAAGAACTCTGAGAGCGGGTGCCCGAGCGGGGCGGCCGCCGCCGACACGGGGCAGGAGGAGGAGAAGTAGAGAGGCATGGGCGGCACCGTGGCCCGAGCGGGGGTTAGCCCCGCAAGCCTCGTTCCCACCGACCCGGTCCGCACTGTTCGAGCCACCGGCGGCGTTTGTCGCGTCGGTTACACCTCTGGCCAAGGATTTATGTGGACAAAATGAATCAAAGGCCCAGACTGTAAGTGCCTTCCTTCGTGTACAGGAAGATCGCTCGACCCGTACCGGGGTGAAACGGACAGGGTCAAGCTGACAGGGGACACCACTCTCAGGCACTATGGGAACGACCTACCGTCCATATCGCTGGACCGGCCAGAGCCCCTTCGGGCTGGACGGCCAGATGTGCGGATGTGTCAGGGACGCCCCCTTCGTGAGAAGCGGGCGGCGCTGGATCGAGTGGAGGGAGATTTCTCCTCTTGATCTCGGTGAACCGCAGGGCCCCTGTCACAGGGCCCCGCGGCGGTGGGGCGTCGGCCGTTGTCAGCGGCCGTGTCGTGCTGGAGGCCCGTGTCACGGGGCCGACCCGCTTGTCGAAGGCGGGGTAGTGCTAGATGGAATGGCTCGATGAGCCGAAGCTCAGGACCGGCGTCAACCGGTACTGAGCAGCCGAACTGAGGTGTCACGCCCAGTCGGCGAGAAGGGCCGCGCGGCCGAAGTGGATTGTCAGTCCACAATGTGGCGCGCGGCCGGTGGCGTTATGTCACCCCGACCCCCTTGAATCCGAGGATGGCGTCGGCGTACCCGCATCCAGCTCAGCAGCCTCGGGGAATCGCTCCGCGAGCCGCTTGAGCAGGTGGATGTAGGCAGTGCGCTGCGGGCGCCGAGGGTTGCTCTTTCCCAACTCCCAACGCACTACGGCGAGGCGCTTCACGCCGACTGCGTCCGCGACCTCCTGCTGCGTGAGGTTCGCGGCGAGGCGCAGCTGAGCACGTACGCGCGGCGGCGGCAGGACGTCGTCCAGGCCGTCGAGCAGGGAATCAACCCGCTTCAGGCGGTCCGGGTCAGACATAGCGCAGGCTCCCATGATCGATCGATCTCTGAAACATACACCATTTGATCTCCGGTGGGGGTGCGCTGCTGCCGTGAATGGCGCTGCGCCCGACGCCCGGTAGGGTCCGGGACCGTGCATCGACTCGCGCTTTTCGATCTGGACGGCACGCTGGCCGACCGGCAATCGGCGCTCAGCGACGCGTTGACGTGCCTGTGCCGCTCCCACGCGCTCTCCCCAGATGCCGAGCGGTGGCTGCGCGTCGAGCTGGCCGACCGCGCGACTGTCAACGACTTCGCCCGGCTGCGGGACGCCTTCGGTCTGGAGGCGTCGGCCGCGGACCTGTGGCAGGAGTACGTCGACCTCATGTCGGCCGCCGTCACCTGCCACCCCGAGGTCCTCAAGGGCCTGGCCCGCCTGCGCGCGGCCGCCTGGACGATCGGGATCATCACCAACGGGGCCAGCGACATCCAGCGCGCCAAACTCGCCGGGACCGGCCTTGCCTCCCTGGTCGACGGCGTCGCCGTCTCGGGCGACCTGGAGATCCGCAAGCCGGACTTGAGGCTCTTCGAGCTCGCGGCGTCCCGGTGCGGCGTCAGCCTCGCGGACGGCGGCTGGATGATCGGCGACAACCCGGCCGGAGACATCGGCGGCGGACACCAGGCCGGCCTGCGCACCATCTGGCTGCGCGGCCGACCATGGCCCGACGGACTCCCCGTCGCTCACTACGTCGTCGACGATGTCACCGACGCCATCACCATCCTGCTCAACGAGACCTGGGAGTAGCACCGTGGACCAGCCGACCGTGGGCATCCTCCACCCCGGCAGCATGGGCGCCGCCGTCGCCGCCTGCGCCGCGACCAACGCGGCCGCGGTCCTGTGGTGCGAGACCGGGCGCAGTGTCTCGTCCGTGGAGCGCGCCACCCAGTTCGGGCTGACACCCGTGGCCACGATGGCTGAGCTGCTGGACCGCAGCGACATCGTCATCAGCCTCTGCCCGCCAGCCGCTGCCGAGGACTTGGCCCGCGACGTCGCCGGGCACCGATTCGCCGGGGTGTACGTGGAGGCGAACGCCATCAGCCCCGAGCGGGCGCTGCGGATCGCTGCGCTGCTCGAACCGGACGTGACCGTCGTGGACGGCGGCGTCGTCGGCTCCCCGCCGGTCGGCGGCAAGACGCCGACCCTGTACCTGTGCGGTCCGGCCGCCGCGAGCGGGCGCATCGAGGAGCTGTTCGCGGGCACCGCCGTCCGGACGAAGGTGTTGGGGACGGAAATTGGGAAGGCATCCGCGCTGAAGCTGTCGTACGCCTCTTTCCAGAAGGCATCGCGAGTGCTGGTGGCCCTCGCGGTCGGCATGGCACGGGAGCACGGCGTCGACCAGGAGCTCATCGACGTGGCCTCCCGGCGCACCGAATCGTACCTCGCGGAGCCGCAGTACGTCGCCAAGACGGCCGCGCGCGCCTGGCGCTGGGGCCCGGAGCTGGAGGAAGCTGCCGACGCGCTCGCGGCCGCCGGCCTTCCGCCGGAGATGCTGCGCGCGGCCGCGTCCACGCTGGCACGGTGGCACAACGACAAGGACAACACGGAGCTCACGCTCACCGACGCCCTGGACCGTCTCGCCCACCCGTAGCCCGCGCTCATGCCGTCGCCGCTCCCGACCGCCGCGACAGCAACTGGTCGATGAGCCGCGCTGCCTCCTGAGGTGTGGACGCCGTGGTGTCCACTGTCAGGTCCGAGCCCAGGCCCGGGTGCGCGTTCACGTCCTCGCGGGTCGCGTCCCATGCCGCCAGGCGTGCCGCGGTGTCGCTGTCGCCGCGCCCTGCCGACCGCTGCTCGGTCACCTCGCGCGGGCACCACAGCAGCACCACCGACCAGTTCGTCGGGTAGCCGTCGACCAGCGCGCGGATGCCGTCGGCCTGCCCGAGGTGCACCACCGGCACCCCGGCCGCGAACGCCGCGTCCAAGCCTGGCCGGTCGATCACGTACGTGTTGCCGTAGCGCGCGTTTGCGTAGAGGATTCCGCCCGCAGCCTCCAGCTCGCGCAGCTGCTCCGCCGTGCCCATTCGGTAGCCGGCGGACTTCCCTGTTCCGACCTTCAGCCGGGCGAACTGCGTGTACTTGAAGTCGAGTTCGCTGAGTGCTGCGGTGACGGTGTCCTTGCCCGCCGCCGGCGGTCCGTACAGGATCACACCTTGCTTCAGGCTCATGCGTACATTGCCCCCATCGCTTGACGGGCCTGGTCAGCGAGGCTGACGGCGGTGCCCAGCCGATTGTCGACGACCAGGTGCGGCACTGCCGGGCGCAGGTCGAGGTCGATGGTGGCCGTGTACTCGTCCCACCGTTGGAGCTTCCAGCCATCCCTCGCCGCAGAGCGGAAGGTGATGTACTCCCGCATCGACTCCTCATCGCAGCGCACCCAGATCGGGTAGACGTCGACGCCCATCGCCCCAGCACGGTTGGCCAGGCGCTCCATCCAGGCCGGGTCTGTCATTTCCGCGATGAACGGCGCGCTCAACACGGTGCTGATCCCGCACTTCACGTTGGCCATGGCCGATTGCATCAGGCAGTCGTATTCCACCGGCCGGACGTTCTCGCGGTAGAGGTCGGTGTGCCGGTCGTTCGGGTCCCCGCCGAGCGCGACCAAGAGGCGCTCCACCAGGGGGCGGGTGAGGGGGTCCTTGTCGAGCAGCGGCCAGCCGGTGAGTTGGACAACAAACCGCGCCAGTTCGGTCTTGCCGCTGCCTGCGTACCCGCCGACCAGGATCAGAACGGGGCGGTGCGGATCGCCACCAGTGTGCCGCCGCTTCCAGGCGTCGATGATCCTCTGCTGGAGACCGAGGTGATCGGCATCCTCGCCGCCGGACGAGATGCGGTGCACGGCGCGCTCGACGGCAAGGACGTGCGAGCCGTTGACGCGGTCCTCCATCGGCGTGAGCGCGAACGTCGACGTCTCTTCGCCGGGCAGAGCTGCCCGGAAGCCGAGGTCCGGCTCGGTGGCCCGGTAGAGGAGGCAATAGGCGCGCCGGTAGTGCGGGCCCGGATAGACCTCACCCTGCTCGTGCTGCCACAAAGTCTGGGGATTCGCGGCCGGGATCCCCTGCAGCCGGGCCTGCTCAGCGACCTCCCGGAGCCGCTCGCCGGCCGCTTCCAGGGTCAGGCCGTGAGCCGCCCGCTGCTCGCGCAGCCGGTCTGGCCTCCACCCCGCATGATGCTTCCCCACCCCGTGCGCCTCCGTCGTCATGGCCGCGAGCCTAGGGCTCGGGCCTCAAATCCCATGTGTACGTGGATGTTGAAAACCCGTGAATGAAAGTGCGTACGGACTTCAACACGTCCCTGTGATGTTCCGAGCTGCCGAGCGCGAGTGTGATGGGCCCCACACGACGATCAGTCAGGAGTGGGGCCGGTGAAACGCTCAGGCATCGAATGCGTATTCCAGGACGTAGGCGGCGCTGTCCATAGTCATCTCATTCACTTCGACCGCCCGGTGATTCGCGTCGTATGCCGTGCGGTACACCTTGACGACGGGGCGCTCAAGAGGCATACCGAGCTTTTCAGCCTCTGCGGCAAGGGGGAGCCGGCACCGGATCTCCTCCCGGAAATGGGCAGGGGCGTGGCCGAGTTCCGCGAGTCGTGCGTAGGTTCCGCCGTTACCGGTGTCCACGCGCATGATCGGCGTGCCCTCGACCAGCGCCAGGGGCAGGTACGACGTTGCGAGCATGACCGGACGCTCGGCCAGTACGAAACGGCGAGATCGAGCACATACAGCCTGTTCGACCGTCAGGTCCAGCATGTGGGCGATATGGGCCGGTGCTGTCACCGTGTCGACTCGGACGTCGATTGTTACGGGGCGTTCCTCGTCGGCGGACCAGATGGTTTTGCCGGAACCCCATTGCTCTTGCTTCAGGCGCTGGATGCCGTGACGCCGAATGGGGCGGAACGAGATCACGCGAGCTCCAGCACCCCTCTTCGTCTCCACCAGGCCTTCAGTCCGGAGGATCTTCAACGCCTGGCGAGCGGTGAGGGTGGCGACGTCGTATTGCGCGGCGAGTGCGCTCTCTCCTGGAAGCCGGTCGCCCGGGCCGTACTCGCCTGCCTCGATTGCTGCTTTCAGGTCGTCGGCGATCCGTTGGTATTTGGGCCGCTGCGTGCCCGTCTCGCTTGCCATGCCATCTCCCTACCTCGCTAGCGATCGTACGGCTGCCAGATATCGAGGCGCCGATGTGGGTGCCGCGGCCGTGTCGTGCTGGTCTCGCCGTCAGAGTCTACCTCGTTAACGTACTTCTTGACATCGTTAACGAACTTGGGTCTACTGGTTCCACCGAACCTCGTTAGCGAGGCGAGGAAGGCGCCCGGACACGCCTGGAAGCAGGCACGAGGCGCTGGATGTGGGAGCCGGAACCTTCGGTTCTCTTGCGCGGCCACAACAGAAAAGGCAGCACCGCACAGAGCTATGTGTATGCCCGCCTCAACGGGGGCTGCCGGGTGACGAACGACGAGGTCCCCGTGCCGGCTCGTGTGGTCGCACCTGACAGCAGTTGCGCTGCCCGTCCTCCACGGCCCCTCGTAAGCCCGTGGCGGGCGGAGAACGCAACCAAGTCCGAACCCTTCGTTGACCAGGGAGTTCCTATGCGTCCCAGTCGTCGGCCCGCCCTCAAGGCGAGCGAGATCCCGCCCCAGAACATGAACCTCCGCGACGGCGAGCGCCACTCCATCGTCTGTCCCGACTGCGACACGTGGCACCCGCTCTACCGCAAGATGATCAAAACCCACCACCTGGACCGCGAGGTCCGCGGCGGCCGCGCTCCCCGCTGCCCCGGCAGCGCGCAGCTGATCGACATGGACATCACCGTCGAGCAGTGGGGCGAGGCGATGGTCGCCGCAGACAGCACGGCGACGGGCCGCCGCTCCGCCCGCCAGCACTACAAGCCGCTCGCCGAGGCCCCGATGCCGGTGTCCCGCATGGCTCAGGCGCCGAAGTCCGAGACCGACCGGTACTTCCCGACCGAACTGAACAGCGCTTACCAGCGGGCCCGGGAAGCCGTCGTGCTCCACCGCTCCGGCTGCGAGGCGTGCCGGAGCGGCAGGTTCTGCGGCACCGGCCGGCAGCTGGATGAGCGCGAGACGTGGACCGAAGCGGCCCGCGAGGAGCAGCGCACGAAGCAGGCCCGCGAGCAGCAGGCGGACCGAAACGGTGAGCGCGCCCGCGACACGCTGTACGCCCTTCGCCGGAGGAGCCAGTGGGCCGAGCAGGCCGGGGAGACGGCCGAGCGGATGAACAACCGGTGCACGCCCCGGATTCGGGGATCCCGCTCGGAGTTTCGAGGCCCTCAGCTCCCGCTGTCCCCGTACAACCAGGCGGCGCACGACCAGAGGCAGGCCGAACTGGGCAAGCAGTACGCCCGGAAGACTCAGGCACCGTCCCCCGCCTGACCCGTACACCGCGACGAACGACCGAGGCCGCCGACCAACCCCATCGCGGGGTTGGTCGGCGGCCTCGGCTGCTCGTACAGCAGTCGCTGCCGCCCCGACCCGGAGGACCCCTGATGCGTACCACTCTGACCAGCCTCTACTCCCGCTACTCCGCCCGGCTCGCCGCCGCTGCTGCCGAGCAGCTCGCCGAGATGGCCGCCGACCCGGTACGAGACGCGGACGACGTCACCCAGGACGTGTGGCTGGCCGCCGCGCAGCTGCGGGCGCTGCCCGAGCCGGAGTCCGCGTGGGCGGTGCTGACCGGGCTGCTCGATCAGGCGCTCGGACATCTGGAGACCTCCCGGAGCCGGGAGTTCCCGTGCGGGATGGAGCCGCCCGTGGCCCGGGGTCTCCCGCCGGCCCCGCTGGAGCCGCTCCTGTCCGCGGTGGTGTGGGTGCCGACCGTCAGGGCTGCCTGACCTGCCCGGTGACGATCGACTGACCTGCCCGCCATGACCGGTCCCAGGACCCCTGGGTCCGCCGATTCCACGAATGCTCAGCTCAGGCCACAAGAAAGGTAGGACCCCATGCCGCTCGGTTACAGCTTCTGGATCACCACGGAGGAGCTGGAGGAGATCGTTGCCCGCGTCGGGCCGTACTTCCCGACGTACCTGAAGAAGATCGGTGCCGGGCCCCATGGCGGGCTTAGTTTCGAGTTCGAGCCGTTCAGCGGGTGTGAGGAGGAGCCGTGGGAGCCCTCCACCCACGAGGACCCGAAGCTCACCTACATGCCGCAGTCGGAGAACAAAGCCGAGCATCTGCTCCGTGAGAAGGCCCGCGTCGTCCTGTCCAGGCTGTACGAGGGGAGTGGCCGTCGGCGGTCTCCCGCCTGATCGACGCCCAGGACCGCACCATGGCCGCCGCTGTCGCGTTCGACGGGCCGGGGCGGGAGATCGCCCGCGTCCACGACAAGCACCTCTACGCCGGCCTGGACCACGTCGCCGCGCTGACGGCCGCGGGCTTCCCGGAGGCCGGGAAATGGCCCATCGCGGACGCCAGCCTCTACGGCCTGAGCCACTACAGCGACTGGGACACCCGCCCCCCGCTGGAGGAGCAGGTCCGGCGCCTGGCCGAGCGGCAGGACGCCCACATCGCGAAGGTCGCCCGACTGTCCGGCGCGACCGTCGGCAGCTGACCGCCGACGAGCGATCACCGTGGCCCCCACCGGCTTTGACCGGTGGGGGCCGCCGTGGCTGCTCGTCCGACCAGCCACAGGGCCGCCGGCCCCGAAGCGGCGTACCCCCGGGCTTAGGCCCCCGGGGGTACGTCTTCGCAGCTCACCCTCCATAAAGGGGACCTACGCATGATCAGCATGACACTTACTCAGGCACGGCCCGCACTCGGGGCGGCACTCGCCGGCAGGTGCGCGGCGACCGGGAACTGCCCGTACTGCAAGGGCACCTTCGAGACCTGCGGGTGCAGGGGCGGAGTCGCGGTCCCGACCACGCTCCGTGCTCCGTGGGCCGACTCGCGCACGACTGCCGAGGAGATCGGCCGGCAGGACGACCGGGGCGGGGACGACGGCCGCGGCTACGACCGCGACGAGACCGACACCCGGCAGCACCACCGGCTCGTCGAGCGCCTGGTCGCCGACGGCGACCACCGCGCCCACACCGCCGGCCGCCACGCCCGCCGCACCCTCGGCGAGATGGTCCCCGGCCACACCCGCCAGCCCGTCCTCATCCTCCACCGGCCCCAGATGGCCGGCGCCTGCCCGCTCTGCGACAAGACCCCGTGCCGCCCCATGTGCCCGTTTCGCGCCACGCCCGTCTCGGGCCCGGCAGCCCTGGCCACCGGGTCGGCACGGAAGGCCTCATGACACACCCGGGGCAGGCCGGTCCCGGTGCACGGCCGCAGGACCTCCTCCAGCGCTGCTACCGCGCCAGTGACCTCTGGACCGCGCACGTCACGGCCTGCCCGGCCTGCCAGGCATGGATCCGCTCCCTCACCGGGAGCCCCTGCACCGGCGGCGCCCCGCTGTACAAGGCGCTCGCCACCCTCCAGGACGCCTACCTCCGCCAGCTGCGCACCCGCTGACGGTCTGCCAGCTGCCTGATCCGTCCGTACCGGCCGCTGCACCCTGGCGGCCGGCCCGGGTGGTGAAGGGGAGCCGGAAAGCCCGGAGCCACGCATTCACCGGAGGACGCCGTGACCCACACCGACCCGCAGGACGACGGCAGCAGCACGACCCGGATTCCGCTCGACGAGGTCTGACACCCCGCTGATCCGCCCGATTCTGCTCCACTCAACCTGAAGGGCACCACGATGAATCTCGACTTCTTCGCCGCAGCCCTGGGCTCCGTGGTCGCGGAAGCGGCCCAGGCCGCGACCACCACGGTGCAGACCAACGCGGTGATCTCCGCCGCCGCGTCCGGCGGCACGGCCGCTGTCGAGGACCTCGCGGCGACGATGTCGACCGAGGACCTGCTGCGCGTGCGGGCCCGGCTGGAGGGCTGACCACCCGGCATAGCCCGTCGTCCCCGCCCCTTTCGCCGGGGCGGGGACGACGGAGAGCGCCCCAGCCCGACTCCCGCCGGACGGGAGCGGCGGGCGGCTTTTCGACCGATCGCGCCCGCCTCGCGCACCCGCCGGCAACGGCAGCCCGTACGACGGGCTGCCGCCTTTTCGCACGCCCGCAGCCGGGCAGATCCCCGGATCCAGCCGCGGCCGCTCGCACCGGACAACCACACCACCAACCCGAGAAAGGGAGAAGACGCCGTGGAAGAGGACGACAAGAAGACCAAGAAGGCCGGGGAGACGAGGCCGTGGGAGGCGTGGGGGGAGAAAGCCTCCGCGCGAGGGGCGGTGCTCTGTGTGCTGGGGCTGATCACCCTGGCCGTGGCGATCCTCTCCGTAGCTGTCAGCTACGACATCCTGGAGCCCGTCTTCGGCGGGTGGGCCGTGCCGACCGTCGGCGCCCTGGACGCCCTCTGGGTCGTCGTCCAGGTGACCGAGATCCTGGCCGGCAACAACCGCCGCCGCGCCCGGCGTGTCCAGATCGCCGGGTTCCTGCTCACGGCCGTCAACGCGGCCGTGCCCACGGCCGATCTGATCCTGTCGTCGATGGACAACGACAAGTTCGAGCTGGCCGTGGTCCTCACCCCGGTCGCGATCGTCATGACCAAGCTCGCCTGGTGGGTGGTGCTGCCCTCGCTCGGGCGGCCGGTGTCGGACCGGACGCGGCAGGACCTCGCCACCAAGCGCCAGCAGGTCGCGGACCACCTGGAGGAGATGGAGGCCGAGGCCGCACACCGCATCGAGCTCCTGAAGCTGGCCGCCGAGCTGGAGACACGGGTGGCCAAGGCCGAGACCACCTACCGCAGGAGCGTCCTCAAGGCCCAGCAGACCACGACCGAGAAACTGCACGGCCAGGCCGCGACCACCGAGAAGACGGTCGCGGAGAAGGCGCTGCCGCCGTCCGTGGCGGCGATCCGCCTGCCGGTCCTCGGGGAGTGGAAGCCGTCCGCGCTCGCCCTGCCCGGCACACCCGACGGTGCCCGGCACATCGGCGGCACGCAGGTCAACGCCCTGCCGCCCGGAACCGGCACACCGAACGGCGGCACACCGGCACACCCGACCGTGCCCACCGTCACGCTCGCCGAACTCGCGTCCGTGGCGGGCGTGCCGGTTCCGGAGCCCGGCCAGCCCCTGACCGACGAGCAGCTGGACGTGGTGCTGCGGCACGTGCGCTACGCCGAGGACCCGCCGACGTCCTACCGCAAGGCCCGCGACACCTTCCGCCGCGCCGGATACGTCGGCTCGACACGGCGGATCCGCATCGCGTGGGGCGCGCTGCTGGCCCACGAGAACGCCGACGAGACCTTCGAGGACGAAGACGAGTCCGAGGACGCCAGCGTCTGACCGCCGTCCGGCACGAGCAGTCCTGAACCACCGTCCGGCACCACCGGTGATGGCCAGCCCGCCCCTGTGCGGGCTGGCCGTCGCCGCGACTGCCGGAAACAGCACAGCAGTCGACCCGGTGCAGACCCGGTGAGTGACCCGGCGAGCGAAACCTCGCAGACCCGGCGGAGCAGACCCGGCGAGCACCGCACGCACATCAAGACCGATCGATTCGCCAACCAACGAAAGGACGGGTGTGGCAAGCAAGAAGCAACAGCAGGCCGGAGCCGGAGAAGACGCCTACGGGCAACTGGCCGGCGGAATCGGCACCCTCGCCATCACCTTCGGCATCCTCGGCGCCATCAAGGACCAGCTCGGCCTGTCCTGGCCGGCCACCGTGCTGCTCACAGCCGGGTCCCTGGTCGCGCTCGGAGCCCTGGCCTGGCGGATCCGCAAGGCCTTCCAGAGGCTCCGGGCGGGCGGGAAACAGCCCGCGGCCGCCCTGAGGCAGGAAGCGCCCGGCACGGCTCTCAGTGAGGTCGTGGACGGGGCGGACGGCGGGGACGGTACGGGCGAGCAGCCCGCCGTCCACGGGGCCCTGACGGCAGTACTGACGCAGGCCGGGGCCATCGGGAAGGAGGAAGCGGTCCTGGACGACGAGGTCACCGTCGAGCAGCTCGACGTCGGCACCGTCTACAGCTTCCTTCTGCCCGCGTCCCGGACAGCCGCCGACGTCGCCGGAAGGCTCGGCCCCATCGCGAGCATGTTCGGCGTCACCCGGTTGCACCTGAAGCTGGAGACCAGCCGCCGGAGCGAGCGTCACGTCCGCCTCCTGGTGCTGAAGGAGCCGCCCTTCACCCAGCCTTTCCCCGCACCGACCCGGGAGGAGATCACCGCATTCTCCGGAGTCCCTTTCGGGCACGACGTGACCGGAAAGCTGGCGGGAGTTACCACTTTCGACAGGGCGTCGCTACTTGTCGGCGGGATGACTCAGATGGGCAAGACGACGCTGGTCAACGGAATCATCACGTGCCTGCTGATTGCGTACGGAGATTTCGATCTGTATCTGCTCGACGGAAAGCTGTGCGGGCTCACAGAATTCGAGAAGATCGCCGTCCGCTATGAGGCATCGGACGATCCGGCCGTCCTGGAGAGCATGCTCGATGAGCTGATCGTCCGCGTGGACGACCGGTACACGAGAATGCAGCTGGCCAAGCGAAACCGGCAGCCCGCGCCCGAATTCAAGCCGGTCTTCTTCATCATCGATGAGGCGGCCGACTTCTACGTGGACGACGGCACCAAGGAATCCCAGGAAACGGTTCGAAGTAACGAGGACAAATCGCGGAAGCTGGTGTCGAAATCACTGGAATCCGGTATTGCCACGATCATGCTGACGCAGCGCCCTTCGAATGACGCCATTCCGGTCAAGGTCCGCGATCAGTTCCTTTACCGGATGTGCCTCTACGTGGCGGCGAAGGGAACGGCAAAGGTCGCTCTCGGGGACTCGTACTTCGAAACAGTTTCCCCGATCGCGCCCGCGCTCCTCGACTCGAATATCCCGGGCCAGGCCGTCCTTTTCGCGCGTGGTACCTCAACTCTGATCCGCGGCTTCAAGTTCCCCGAAGAATTCATCTGGGATGCGGTCGATGAGGTGCATGACCGCCGGAATCAAGCGATCGCTGAGCTCCCCGAAACTCCTCTCACGAAGGCTATCGCCATCATGGAATCCCAAGGTGTGGACTTCATGCTCACGGCCGACCTGGCGCCCGCTCTGGGAATCATGGAAGAGGATTCAGGGAAAGCCGGAAAGCAGCTCAGCAGCCTTCTGGGCGTCCCTGCGCACAAGGCAGGGAAGGGCCGCGGCCACCTGCTCGTGAACCTCAAGGCCGCCGCGATGTCCGTTTCGTGACCCGCCATCCGACCCGCCCAGGCACCGCCCAGGCACCCGCCACCACCCGCCACCCATGGCGGGTGGTGGCGGGTGGGTGGCGGCAGCTGGGCGGGTCGGGTGGCGGACCTGACCTGCACAAACGTCCAGAACGCCAGGAAGGAGGAAATCACGTGCTGCGAGCCACCACGGCCGTCTCGCTCGGGATAGGAGCCACGGCGGCTGTCGTCGTCGCCAGCCTCGTGCAGGCGGCCGGCGCCGGACCCGTGGGAGAGGCCCTGGGAATCGGTGTCCCGGTGCCCGCCGAGTACCGGCAGCTCATCGAGGACGCGGGACACGAGTGCCCCGAAGTCAGCCCCAATCTACTCGCCGCGGTCCTCACCCAGGAATCCGGCTTCAACCCCAAAGCGCAATCGGGGAAAGGGGCCCAGGGGATCGCACAATTCGTCCCTGCCACGTGGGAGGCCCACGGGATCGACGGCAACGGGGACGGCAAGCGGGACGTATGGGATCCCGAGGACGCCATCCCGTCCTCGGCGAAATACCTGTGCACCGTCGCCGGGGAAGTCGACGGCGTCCCCGGCGACAAACAGGAAAACATGCTCGCCGCCTACAACGCCGGATCCAGCAACGTCCGCAAATACGGCGGCGTCCCTCCCGGATTCGAGGAAACACAGAACTACGTCAAAAACATCACCACCCTCGCCAACCGGAAAACGGGTGGCGCAACAACAAATGCCAACCAGGGTGCTACCGCCGTCAACACAGCGGCAGAAAAAATCGGCACACCCTATTCATGGGGCGGCGGGAACGCCAACGGCGCCAGCACCGGAATCTGCTGCTCCCCCAACGGGAGCTCCGGAAAGAGCATCGTCGGATTCGACTGCTCCGGCCTGACCCTCTACGCCTACGCGAAAGCAGGTATCAGCCTGCCGCGCACGGCAGCCCAGCAGTACGCGGCATCGGAACCCGTGGAACCCGGAAAAGCGCGCCCCGGGGATTTGGTCTTCTACGGATCCAGCGCGGCCAGCATTCACCACGTCGGTATCTACGTCGGCGGCGGCTGGATCATCAACGCCCCGCGTCCCGGCGCAAAGGTCCGCTACGACCGCCTCGACATGATGTCCGACCTGTATTCCCTTGCACGCCCCACCCCGAACACCACCAAGGAGACCTGATGTCCAAGTCGCTTTTCACCCTCGCCGAGGCCACCGACATGTCCGGCGGCTTCACCGACTTCTTCGCCACGATCGGCATGACCGGCAGCGGACTCGTCACCAAGGGGATCCCCGCCGTCATCGCCGTCGTCGCGCTGCTGATGCTGCTCAAGCTCCCCAACGACCCCAAGGGCGCGCTGCGCAAGGGCAGCATGGCGCTCGGCACCCTGTTTGTCGCCCTGGTCCTGGCGCTCTACGGCAGCACCCTCTTCGCCACCGTCGGGGTCTGACGGCGATGCCGGACAGCAACCCGTGCGCCGACATCAAGGGCCTGGCGCGGGAGTACTGCGAGACCGACGACGGCAAGACCCCGTTCTCCAGAGAGGGGAGCGGCGGTGAAGGCGTCGTCGACTCGGCATCCGAGACGGTCAAGGACCTCGCCAAAAGACTCGCCGACACCATCAGCGGACTCGTCGCACCGAGCAGAACATCAGCACCCGCGGAGAAGACACATGAGATGTATGTGCAGTTCCACGGGTTCGGTCAGCATCTGGCTGTAGCGATCTTCGTGTGCGTGGTGGTGGTGTGCGCCCTGACCGCATGGCAGGGCACACCCCGCCTCAAGCAGCTCGGCGCCACCACCGGGTGGACCCTCGTGGCCGTCGCCGGTATGGCGGCGGTCCCGGGAGCCGTCCTGCTCCTCAACGCGGCCGCGAGCAAGGCGTTCACAGCCGCTTTCAACAGCAACGAGTCCACGCTGTTCGGCGCCATCAACGAGTCCTTGGAGAAGGGGGGCGACGCCGGGAACCCTCTGGGGCAGCTGCTGATCATTTCGGCGCTCGTCGTCTGCCTGGGCTTCGCGGCGCTGGTGTACACGGTGCGCACGCCCGGCATTCTCGTGTTCGTGTGCATCGCGCCCCTGGTGCTGGCCTCGCTGGCACGCGGGGGCGACACCACAGCGGTCAGGGCCTGGGCTGCTCGGCTGCTGGGGCTGATCTTCGCCCCGCTCGCCCTGCTGCTGATCAGCCCGCTCATCCCGCTCGCCGGCGGATCCCTCGTGCTCCACACCGTTCTCCTGCTGGCGGCCGACGCCCTCATGCTCCGCATGATCTTCCACGGGATCCCCTATTTCGGGCCCAGGGTCGCGAGGGCGGCACGGTCCATGGTGGAGCGCCGTACGCCCAACGCCGTGGCGATGGGTGTTGTGCGGGCGGGTGTCCCGCAGTTCTACGAGCAGGAGTCCGCACCCCGCGGTCCCCGCACACTCCCCACGCCCGGCCGCGCCGCGCGGCAGGACGGTGGAGTGCTGCTCGCCGCGTACGGCATCAACAAGCAGTCGTCCCGGCCGGGACGACTGACGACCGCGTCGGCGGTCGCGTCGGCGCGGCGGGAGGAGACCGACCGCGCCGACCGCACGGCCCAGATCAGCCAGGCACGGCGCCAGGCACGAGCCGCCGCCCAGCGGCAGAACCCGCCCACACCGTAGAACCACCAGCAGGCCGCGGCGCCCGCCCCTTGACCACCACGGTCAGGGGGCGGGCGCCGCGGCCCTTTCATCTCAGGAGGACCTGTTGTATTCCCTGACGCCCGGCTACCGGATCCCCGCCCTGCAGCGCGGACTCAGCCCCGTCGAGACCCTGCTGACGCGTGCGAACGCGGGCGTCGGGGGCGCCGTGCTGATGTCGGCGCTGATCTCCCCGCCGCCCTTCTGGGCGCTCGGTACGGTCGGCGCGGCCGCGGCCGCACTCAACGTCACTCCCGGTCCCCGCTCGGTCGCCCGCTGGGCCGCGGTCGGATACCGGCGTGTGCGCGAGCGCACCGCACCCGACGCCATGACCGCCCAGGCCGGGGCGACCGCGACATGGACGCTCTACCCGGACCACGGCACCATGCAGGACCCCCACCGCCGAGCCGGTTTCCACGACGCGATCTCACGCGCGCTGGCCTTCGCCGGCGGGCAGGCCCGGACCGCCGGAGTGCAGGTCCACATCACCCACCACGCGACCGTCGGCGACACCACCGACCACACACAGACCATCTCCGTCCACGTCCCCAAAGCGCTGACCGGCCAGCCGGCCCGCATCCTCGACACCCTCGCGGCAGAGTTCGCCGCCCTGGGCGCCCTGGACGCATTGGACCCCGAGCCGGTTCCCACGGTGGCCGGGCGCGGCCCGGGGTGGGTGGAGCTGGAGGACGGGCGGCACGCGGCGACCGCCCGGATCACCGGATGGCCCGAGGAGACCGGCGGCGACCTCATGCCGCGGCTGCTCCTGGGCCAGGAGCAGGACCGGTCGCTCGCCGTGCTGTACCGGCCGCTGCCACCCGACCAGTCCCGCCGCTCCGCGAAATGGCAGAAAGCGGCCAGCGAGGTATTCACGACCGACCAGGTCAAGGCCGACGCGCACGGCCTGGCCAGTGGCACCACGCACGGCGCGCTTGTCCAGGGCGCGGCCCTCGTCGATGTCGACGCCTACCTCACGGTCTGGGGCGACAGCCCCGACGAGGTGACGGATGCCCGCTGGCAGACATCGCTGGTCGCCGACCGGCACCGCATCCACCTCGACTGGCTCACCGGCCAGCAGCACCGCGCCCACGTCATGACCACCCCGCACGGCGCCTCCACACGGAAAGGAGCGATCCTCTGATGATCCGTCTGCCCTCCAACCACGCCGCGGTCACCGCCCCGCTCGTCGCTTCCAGCACCCGCTTCCCCGGTATCCCGATCGGCCGGTCCCTCCTCGACGGGCGGCCCTTCCACCTCTCCCCCGTTCTCGTGGACGACAGTGTCCTGCCGTCCACGAACAGCCTTGCGCTGGGCGGCCTGGGCTCGGGCAAGTCCACGACGGCGAAGACGTGCATCCACCGCGAGATCCTCCACCGCGACCACCAGGCCGTCGTCGTCGACTCCTTCGGAGAGGGCGCCGACGGTGAGTGGGCAGCGCTGGCACGGTCCCTCGGAGGCCGGGTCATCAAGGCGGGCGACTTCACCCTCAACCCCCTCAGCCCCCTCTTCCCGCCCCAGGTCCGCGAGCAGCTGGTCCGCTCGCTGATCCTCGCGGTCGAGCCCGGAGCCCTCACCCCGCAGGCCACCCACGCACTCCAGCACGCCCTCAACCACCCGAAGTCGGCCTCGCTGAACGGGCTCGTGGACGCGCTGGCCTGCCCGGAGGACGGCCGGTGGCCGGCGGCCACACTCGCGGACTGGGGCGTGGGCGCAGCGATCGCCCTGTCCCGCTACACCGAAGGGTCCCTCCGCGGGCTGTTCGACGGGGAGGGCGCGAGCCTTCCGCCGACGGATCTGCCGATCCTGAGCTTCGATTTCTCCGGCCTGGACCGAAACTCCCCGGCGATCCCGTCGCTGATGGCGGCAGTGTCGTGCTGGGCGGAGCAGGTGTGGCTGCCTCAGTCGACCGCCGTGCACCGGCACCTGGTCATTGAGGAGGCGTGGCAGATCCTGCTGTCCCCCGCCACCGGCGAACTCATCCAGCGCCTGCTGAAGAACTCCCGTAGGGCGGGACTGTCCCTGAAAGCGATCATGCACACCCTGTCCGACCTCGGTACCGGGAAGGCGCAGGACCTGGCAAAACTGTGCGAGATCGCGCACGTCGGGCGCCTGGGCCCCGAGGAAGCCGCGCTCACCGGTGCACTGCTGGGCCTGCCGCAGTGGGCCATCGACATGATCCCCACCCTCGGACCCGGACAGGCCGTCTGGCGGGTCGGACCCGACTACGTCGACATCATCCAGACCACCCTCACCGACGACGAAGCCGCACTGACCGACACATCCTCACGCCGCCGCACCGCACAACAGGCTCAGGCCCCCGCAGTTGAGCAGGCCCCCGCGGACGACGCGGAGCCCGACATCACCACGGGAGCCGAGGCCGAGGCCGACATCGAGGAGACCTCGCCGGTACCGGCTGAGCCCGACACCGGCACCGGCAGCGATGACGAGGACCAGGTCGACGGCGGTGGCGAATGGGCGTGGGACATGCCACCCAATGTCGTCGACATAAGGCACCACGACGCTCTCCAGGCTGCGAGGGAAGGGCGGTGCGCGGAGGCCGCAGACCTTGCCGCGCTCGGCGAACGCGCGGACATCGCCGCCCACGGCATCAACAGCACCGAAGCCGTCGCCTGGATCTCGACCCGGGCCCTCGTGGCTGAACTGTGCGGGAACCCCGATCAGGCAGTGCGGCTGCGCGCTACCGTCGCCCGCATGGGCAACCATCATCCCGAGACGACGGTGAACTACGAGCCTCAGCAGCAGGCCAAGCTGAGCCCTGACCAGGATCCTGAGGGCCCCGAGGACCCGACCGCCGCATCGCTCCGGCGGCTCTGGCCCGCCGCTGCTGCCATCGTCGGATTGTCCCTGGCCATTGCCTTCGTCTGGGCCACCCCCGGAGGCGAAGAGAAGCAGCGCCAGGAACGCCAGCAGCACCAACAGAGCCAAGAGCGCCAGGAGCGCCAGGAGCGAGAAGAGAAGGCCGCCCGGTACCAGGGAAAGGTGCCAGTGGCGCTGGTCATCGACGGAATCCACGTCAACCTCGTTGGCAGGTGGGACGCGGCCAAGAAGCGCACTGTTCTCAGCCTGCGGGCGCGATGGGACCAGCACGCGCAGTTTCTTCGCATGGACGTCGGGGACGAAACCGTCAGCAGTGTTCGCTCTAAAGACACCGAACCCATGCGCTCACCCGAACTGGTGCTGCCGGTCGATGACCCCCGCGCCGATATCACAGTCCGGGTAGCGGTCGGAGGGAAGCACTACAAGCAGAACTCTCGGTCACCCTCCCGCGAGATCCGCCTCTCCCCGGCCACCGGCACCGCGTTCGACGCCAGGACTGGCAAGAAGTTTCCCGAGGTGACCGTGTTCTGATCCAGCCTGTGGGGCCAGCGTATTTGTGAGCCCTCACAGCTAATCCGGCCGCTTTGCCTGGCCCTCGCCCCCGTCACAGGAATGGGCGAGGACCGGACAAGCCGACCGGCCCGACCTCACACCCGTGCCCCGCCGGCCACCCGGTCGCGGGGCACGGGTGTTGCTGTTCGCCTGACGAGAGCTCGCACCAGTGGCGAGGCCCCGCTCCCGGCTCTCACTTCGTGGTGTCACCGGCGCTGTCGGCCGATCTGCGTTGCTCGCGGCGTTTCTTCGCTACCCAGTCGTGCATCGCCTCGATGAGCACGGCCGACGACGAGCGGCCCTCCGCCTTCGCGATCGCTTCGAGTTCCTGCCGCAGTGCAGGCGGCGGGCGGAAAGCCATGACCGGCGTCTGTCCGGTAGCCGGACGTCCCATTGTCTTCTCCGTTTCTGTTTAACAGGAACCAGTCTCCACCTGTGCAGCGGCCTTGACAAGTAAGGCCGCTGCACTGTTTTCTGTATAACAGAAACCAGGATTGAACAGCCTCTTCGAGTTTCTGTATCCATCCGCAGCGCCCACTGCCGTCCCGCACCCGGAGGACCACCATGCCCAAGTCCCGCATCACCGGCACCGCTTCCGCCGCCGCCAGGGCGACCGAGAAGACGACGTCCCGCGTCCGCATCAACGGCCGCAGCGAGTAACCCTCAACCGTCACCGAGGTATGGAGGAACAGCGATGGCCCGCCCCCGGAACAGGCGCCGCCGCGAAGTGAGACGGGTACCGCGCACCACCGCGACCCTGCCAACTGGAGTCCACGCGGGTTCCTTCGCGACGCGGCTGCCGAGAAGAGGGCAAGTGGTGAGGTAGGAGCCCTCCTATCAGCCTTGATCTGTGCGTGTGAGGTGTTCGCAGTAACTGGCAGATTCTGCGAGCGCGGCCGGTAACTTGCGATGCCATGCAGGATTCGGGA
Source organism: Streptomyces sp. NBC_01237 (assembly GCF_035917275.1). Lineage (NCBI taxonomy): Bacteria > Bacillati > Actinomycetota > Actinomycetes > Kitasatosporales > Streptomycetaceae > Streptomyces > Streptomyces sp. NBC_01237. Next base: position 8,157,624 of record NZ_CP108508.1, read on the forward strand.
AGTCGCCGCCGTCTGACACTGCTGACTGGGCAGGTGGGGGACGGCGACGCACAGGGTTCAGGCGAGGCCGAGGACCGTGGTCTGGCCGATGTTCAGATACTCCAGCGGCGGGCTGCCGCACAGAGTGATGTCGATGAGCAGGGCTTCTATCTGGAAACCGTGTCGGAGTACCTGTGGGCCCGCGACGTCGCTGGTCTTGCGCCCAGCACCTTGGAGAACCTGGTCAGGCCGGTGCTGGAGCTGTGTTCCTTCTACGACTTGGTGCCCTGGCGGCTCACCCCGCGGCATGTGGACCGGTTCTACACCGGGCCGGGACGCCGGGCCCGTTCGACAGTGCGGAGCAAGCTGACCAAGCTTGACAGCTACTTCGCGTTCCTGGAACAGCGTTACGCAGGGGAGATCGCACGCCGCTTCGGCGCCAGGGTGGAGTCACCGGTCGACTCGTTCAACAGGCCGGTGCACCGCGGGGACTTCGGGCTGCGGATTCCTCCTTCGCAGCGGGCCCTGGCCGAGTGCTTCTCGAAGTGGCGGGCGTCGCTTCCGTCAGCACGCAAGTATCCGGTGGCCGTACGCGACTACGTGATGGCGAAGATCGCCTACATTTCCGGTGTCCGGGCGAGCGAGCTCTGCGCGGTCCGTCTCGGGGACATCCACTGGGAGCTTGGCCAGTGGGGCCGGTTCGTGGTTCAGGGCAAAGGGGCCGGCGGGTCGGGCAAGCGCGAACGGCAGGCATACCTCTTCGCTGAGGGACGCGAACTGCTGTGGTGGTACATCGAGGACGTCCGCGGTTTGTTCAGCGACGACGCCCTGGACCCGGCTGCACCGCTCTTCCCTTCGGAGCGGCGGCCGCAGGCGGTGGTGGACCTGAACATTGCAGTGGGTATGCCGGTGCGTCCTGATGCGTTCCGCAAAGCGCTCAAGACTGCTGGCGGTCTCTATCTTCCAGGCCCGGTGACCTGCTTGTTCCCGCATCTGCTGCGGCACGCGAGGGCGACGCACCTCTACGAGAGCGGCATGGCGCTCTGGGACGTGCAGAAGGTCCTCGGCCATATCTGGGCCAGTACGACGGTCGGCTACCTTTCGACCGTCCAGGCTGATCCCGAACTGGCGAGTCTGCAGTCCGCGCGCCGGGCGGTCCGACGTTTGAGTATGGAGGCTTGAGGGTGAAATGGAACCTGCGGATGGTCGCTGCCCAACGGGACATCTGGCGCCCGACCCAATTGCAGACCGTCCTGGCCGAGGTGGGCTTCACCCCGTCGCTGAGTAAGGTCGCGGCGTTGTGGAGCGGAAAGCCCGTGACGGTGCGGCTTGAGGACCTGGACAAGATCTGTGCGGCTCTGGACTGCACCGTCGCGGACCTGATGCAGGCCGAGCCCGAGCCGCACCTCGCCTCCCGGGAGCAGGAGGAACGCAGGGTGGCCGGCACCCGGCCAGACCGGGGTTCTGCGGTCCGGCCGATTCCGGGAACGGGGCGTGGTCCGCGCGGCCTTCCGCCCAACTGAGGACAGGGTTCGATGCACTGGCGTCAGCGGGTTCTCCGGTTCCCCGAGTTGCCCATCCCGGACGGCCACTGGCGGCCCTTGGCTCTAGAGCCACAGGCGCCGCTGGTCTGTGACGACCAACGGATCTGCCCGGCACAGGTGCGCGGCCAGATATCCTGGCCGGCGCCGCCGCGGGCACTGAGGGTTGAGCACGCCCAGCGGATCAGGGACCGGGACTTTCCGGAACTACCAGCCCTGGGCGCCGTCATCGCGCAAATGGCGGCGGAGCGGAACCTGAGCGACGCCTGGGAAAGGCTCGCCCTCCACATGGCCCGTCTCGCACTCGCCGTCCGGGAGGCCGACCAGGTCCTGGTGAGCGAACAGGACATTGCCCAACTGCCGCAGTTACGCGGGCCCGTGGTGGAGATCTTCCGTCGCGCGGGTCTGCTTCGGCGCCGTCCGAACCAGTGGCATCTCGCACTTCACCCCCAACCCTCGGCGGTCAGCTGCGGGCACTGCCTGTCCTGGTCAGGAACCGCCGCGAAACTGTGCTCCGCCTGCAAGAACTGGCGACGCTCCAGCCAGAGGGGCCCTTGCCGACGCTGCCACCGGACGCTTCCGCTCTCCCTGGGACGCTGCCGTCGATGCCGCGTCGTCGAACTGGAGCAGACGCTGGCCGACGCCCCGGTCCCTGACCAGCTGTGGTTCGGCGGCGACATCGACCTCTACGTCAACAAGACCGGCCGCGAACTCAACAACGCGCGAGACCGGCAGGCTCAACAGCACCGGGCAGAGCTTCGCTACTGGCCCCGGCACCTGATCGACGCCAACCAGCTCGAAATCTTTCCGGCACCGGAGAGGAACTGGAAGGCCATCGCGAACCCGGGCCTGCTGAGGCTCAGCGAACCGGCGCAGGAGGTCGTCAGCGAGCTCGACCGGCTCGCCCGCGACCAGGCATGGTCGAGCGCCACCCGCAAGAAGAGCCTTCGCACTCTGCGGGTTCTCCTGGCCTGGCTCGGCGCCGCAACCGCGATCCCCGAGCGTGATGTCGTGGGCGTCGGTGATCTCTCACCGCACTACAACACTGTCCGGGTCGCCGGATTCCTGCAGACCAAGGGCATGCTGGCGTTCGACTCGGACGCCGTCGGCACTCACGAGGCTTCGGTTCGCCGATGGGTGGACCAGGCACCGGCCCAGTTCCAGGCTGATCTCCACACCTGGATAGCCGTGCTCCGGGGCCACGGCAAACGTCCCTCCCCGCCCATGCGCTGGGGCACGATCCGCGGATACGTCCTTCACGTCGTGTCCGTCCTCAGCACCTGGGAGCATCTCGCCTCGCTGGGCGAAGTGACCGAGCAGGAAGTGAAGACAGCGGCCGTCAACTATTCGGTCTTCACCTCACTACGCTCCTTGTTCCGGGCCCTGCGACGCGAGCGCCGAGTCTTCCGCGACCCAGCCAGAAACGTACATCTCACTACCCCGGTCAGAGTCCCCAGGCCGATCCCGGCGGACCGCCTCAAAGGTCTGCTCAACCTGGCAGGCGGCGCGAAAGACCGGCTCGCGCTGGTTTTGATGGCTGTCTACGCGGTCCGCCCCAAGCAAGTCGCCGAGATCCTCCTCGACGACCTCGACCGGTCCACGGGACGCTTGCGAATCCGCAGGCCAAACCGACTCGATCACGTGATCTGCCTTGACGAGTTCGCTCTGCGACTCGTCAAGGAATGGCTGGCTGAACGTCACCACCGGTGGCCCCTGAGCACCAATCCCTACCTGATCGTCAGCCCTCTCACCGCACTGCACATCGATCGTCCGGCCGTCGGCATCGCCAATTTCTCATCGCTCCGCGACCGCATCGGCATCAACTTCACTCAGCTCCGACAGGACCGGTTTCTCGACGAAGCCCGAGAAACCGCCGACCCGGTCCGGCTGATGCGCCTGTTCGGGATCACCTCGCACACAGCGATCCACTACGTCCGCACGGCTTACCCCGAGCGCTTCACCATCGACCCCACCCAGGCGTGAAGGGGCACTTCCTGCCCTGCTCAGCCGCTGTTCAAGGCAGTGAGCACGTGATCCAACTCATTCGGCATCACAGCAACAAGAAGAGCGCCTTCGGGAGAGCTGCACTCGACGATTCTGGACCTACCGTTGATCTTCATCGACTCACGCCATGACGGTGACCGCAAGCTGACCTGCCGCAGCCCCTCCGGGAGGGACACTGCCGCACCGGCTTTGGTCCGTGGCTCCCAGCCCATTCCAGAGGGGCCTACCAACAGTCGCCCCCGCAGCCACCGCCCTTCAAGCGAAGGATGGCGGAGCAGGCAGGGAATCTTGATCACATTTCCCTGAGCGGCACTCTCTGCCCGCTGCTTCACTCTGCGGCGGAGCAACCACGCCGTCAGTCCTGCCGCTGCCAGGACAACCACCAGTTCGATCACTAGAGCATTCAAGCAGCGCAGAACCTGAGTGCCCAGCCCTTCCAACGCCCGCCATTCCAGCGGGTTCACTTCCAGTCGACCTTCAGAATCTGCGAACCCGCTGGTTTCGGAACACGACCGGTCCGCCTGCCCGGAGGAACTGGTCACGCGCAGGCAGCTGCGCGAGCGGGACTTGAGCCCCGGCGGGCACGGACCCGTCGCGGTCCTGCGCTGCGGGTACTGCTCCTACCGGCCCGACCGGTCGTGCATCCACCCCACCCGGGCCTGGCTCTACAGCCTGGACCACGCCCGACCGAAGCGGACTCCGACGCTCGCCCAGGAATGGGCCCTGGACCGGGCCATGGCCGCACGTCAGACCTGCCCCGTCCTCACCTGCCGCCGGCGCTACAGCTACTGCCTTCCCCTGAAAAAGCTCGGGTCCTGCCTGGAGTGCCACGACGGCACCCCCGCCGACCCGAACAGCTACATCGCTCCCCCGGCCCAGCACCCGCCGGCCGCCTGACCCGAGAGGACACCAGTCATGAGCACCACTCTCCGCTCCACCTCCGCCTTCACCGAGCCCGCCCGGCCCCAGGGCCTCCTGATCCGGTTCCTCACCATCGGCGGCAGCTACGTGGACGTCACCGGCCTCGGTGAGCACTCCTCCGACAACCGCTGGGCCTGCCGCGGCTGCGGGGACTCCTCCAGCAGGCCGGAGCAGGACTACCTGTTCCGTATCCGTCGGAACGCCAACGGCCACGCCAGCACCTGCCGGGCCATCCCCCTGGACTGACCGCCCGCCCACGGATACCGGCGCACCAGCCGCTGAGCACCTGATCTGACGCCCTGCCCGGTCCTCGGCCACCCCCGCCGGTGACCGAGGACCGGACAGGCCGCCGGGCCTCCCCCACCGACTTGAGAGGACCCCATGTCCGACCTGACCCTGCACCCCGGCACTCTCTGCACCCTGATCGGGCCCCCGGGCTGCGGCAAATCCACCTTCGCCGCCCGGTATCCGGCCAGCTGGCGTATCTGCCTGGACCTCTACCGCGAGCTCGCCACCGACTCGCAGGCCGACCAGTCCGCCACACCGGTCGCCGCCCAGATCCAGAACCTGCTCCTGGACGCCCGCCTCGCGAGGGCCCGAACCGTCGTGGTCGACTCCACGAACGTGTTCGGGCACGTGCGGGCCGGACTGCTGGCCCGCGCCCGCTACTGGCAACGCCCCACTCTTGCCGTGCTCTTCGACACCCCGCTGCCCACGGTCGAGGCGCAGAACGCGAGCCGCGACCGGGTCGTGCCCCCGCACATCGTGCGCGAGTACCACCAGCTGCTGCCCACCGCCGACCAGCTGCACGACGAAGGCTTCGGCACGGTGTACCTGGCATCCGAGCTCAACGCCCCCACCGGCGGCCGCCGATGACCACACCCGGCACCCGCGACAACCCCCTCCGGACGACACCGGACACCCTGCCGTCGCGCTGCCTCTGGTACACGGACCCCGACGGGACACTCTGCCTCGCCCCCGGATGCATGGCCCGCGCCCAGGACCCCGACGCGGAATGCCTGTGCGACTCCCTCACCGCCCGCCACCGCCGCACCCTCGAAGAGCTCCGTGCCCTGCAGGCGCGTCAGCGGTATGCCGAGCGCTGGCGGCACGCGCTGCAGACGGCGGTCGACGCGCACCCCGACCGGCAGTCCATCCGAGCCGACGCCCAGCGCCGTACCGGCCGCTGACCCACCCAGCCGTTCATACCTCCACTCCCCCACTGCTGATTCAGGAGAACCCCCATGACGCCGCTCACCGTTGTCGAGCGTCTCGCCCTGCTGGGCACGCTCGTCGCCCTCTTCGAAGGCCTGCATCCGTCGCTGGACCAGTGGGCCCAGAGTTCCAAGGACTCCAGCTGCAAGGGCCTGTACGGCGACCACCCGGTCTACCGGGACGGGACACCCGTCGGGCAGGAAACCGACGACCGCACCGGAATGCCGACCCTGACCGCAAGCCAGCTGGGACGCCGCAGCGTGGCCCGCCACGTCGCCTCCTATTCGGCCGGGCAGCTCGCAGGCACAGTGGCAGCGACCCGTGTCCTCGGCTACCGCATTCCGGGCCGGGCACTGCTGGCAGGCGCGGCGATCAACGCGGTCACCCACGCGGTGATCGACCGTCGCAAACCGCTGCTCTGGCTCGCGGGCAAAGCCGGTAAGCGCGGGTACGTCGACCACTGCACCGCTGTCCGTATGGACACCGAGGGCGCTCTCACCGCTGAGCTGAGCGGTCCCGGGTCAGCGCTGATGGAGCTCGACCAGTCGCTCCACAGGTCTATCGGCGTGCTCGCCGCAGTCGTGACCACCTACCTCGCCACCCGCACCAGCGGCAGCGGAACCGCGAACTAGCCCACTGAGACGCGCTGCAGTGCAGCGCGCCCAGAGCACCACCGCCGCCCGCGCCAGGATGGACCACCGGCTTCTTCCTGGTCACCACCACCACTGAATACCGACGCCACCATGCTCCGCCCCGCCCTTCCCGGACGGGGCGGCGCACGGCGTTTCCACCTCCCCTCGATCCAGGAGGCCCACATGACTCCCGACCTGTTCATCGACTCCTTCGGCGCCCGCTGGCAGGACACCCCGCCGCCCCGCTACCGCGCCGCAGTCCTCGGCATCAACCTCACGAACGAACTGCTCAACCCGCCGGACGACCCGGCCCTCGCCGACATCGTCGCCCGCCAGACCGGACGGGACGCGGGCGTACGCGACTACGTCCTCAACACCCCAGGCGCCGCCCGCATCATCACCGACGCCGTCCACGAACTCACCGCACTCCGCACCGCCGCGAACGGCCGCCCCGTCCAGCTCCTGGTGAACTGCTGGTACGGACGCCACCGCGCACCCGCCATCGCCGACGCCATCGCCCACCAGATGCAGGAGACCGGCACCACCGTCCACGTCACCCACCACCACATCAACCGGCCACCGGTCCCCCGCAAACACCCCCGCCCCGACTGCCCGTTCTGCCAGATCATCCACGACGGAGCTCCCGCAGAGATCGTCCGCGAATGGCACGACACGATCTCGATCGTGCCCCGCAGCGGCGGCTGCACCACCGGCCACCTCCTGCTCATCCCCCGCGGCCACGTCGCCGACTTCACCGTCGACCCGGTCGTCTCCGCCACCACCCAACACCGCGCCGCCGAACTCGCAGCGGAACTCGGAGGCCAGTGGAACTACCTCACCTCCGGCGGCCCGGACGCCACCCAGACCGTGCAGCACCTCCACGGACATCTACTCCCCCGCACCGCCGACGACGGCCTCACCCTCCCCTGGACCCACCCCAACCACGACCAGGAGCCCACCCGATGAAGCTGCGACTCTCCCGCCGCCGCTGCGGCAACACCCCCGACCCTGCCCTCGCCTCCGAGGACCAGGCCGTCGTCGACGCATTCCGCTCCATGCTCGCCGCCCTGCGCACCCCGCAGCCCTGGGCACCCGGATGCGCCCAGGACATCGCCGTGCGCGTCGGCCCGTTCGTCGAGCGCGCCCGCCCCCGCCCCGGCGACGACCACGGCCCCGACCTCATCGCCATCGCCCTGCAACACCCCGACACCCCACACGCCACGGCCTGCCTCCACGGCCACCAACTCGGCTACACCAACAAGGGCTGGCTCCGCTGCGAGACAGCCACGATCCTCGGAGTCTGGAACCCCGCCTACACGCCGCTCACCCACGCCGCGGCCGGCCTCGACCTCCCCGACAGCGTCGGCATGAAACCCGCGCACTACGGAGTCCACGTCGAAGCCCGCCGCGGCGACGGCACCGGCCACACCTTGCTCCGCCTCGGCCCCTACACACAGACCTGGCTCGCCGACCGGGACGCCGACCGCCTCAACACCGAACTGGAGGGCAGGGCAGCCACCGCCATCCCCGGATTCACCATCACCGCGCACGGCGCGCCGTTCGACTTCCATGGCCACGAGCGCTACGCCGATCCGTACGAGGCGGACGTCGTCGCGCTCCTGGCCGCCGCTGTCGAGGACGGTGAACGTGGGACGCGAACTGGCTGACATGTACGACTGACAGGAAAGGCCCGTGCCCACCTGGACGTTGGTGGGCACGGGCCGTTTGTGTTTTCGGGCGCCCCTGCAGGCCAGGGAAGGTCTCGACGGCATCTCCCCGGTAACCCGCTGACCACCCCTGTGCGGTCGTCCTCATCGCCCCTTCGTGGGGTCACAACGTCGGCTCCCACGCCATCCTCGGCACCGCGACCTGGGCCTGCGCCAGCGGGCTGCGGACGCAGCTACGGGGGATGTGCTCACTCGCAGCCGAGATGTGTGGCGCATTCGGAGCTGAAGTCCTTGTGCTCGCGATCCAGTGGTCGCCAGCACATCAATCCGGCAAAAGGCTTGAGTTCCCAGAAAAGCGACGCACAGAATGGCGCCTCAGGCGGCTGATCTCGATGCAGCTGGTGGGAGACGCTATCGAGCTTCACAGTGGGCCACCAGAGAGGCGCACAGCGGTTTTTGGCGCCATGGAAGTGGCGTTGATGCACCATACGAGCCGCTGAAGCCCCGCTGCGACTGATTCCTTGCCGTCGTCCAGGAGCCGGAGTGTGGCGCGGGACGGGGCGAGCTCGCGGTCAGGAACGTGCGCCACGGTGATGCCGCGCCAACGACAAGAGCGGCGCGGAGACGACGATCTGCGTGTTCATGCCGCCACCGCCTTCGACCGGAAGGGCCTGCCCGTCCCACCCGAGACGCACAAGGCTCCCTATCTGTGCAGGGACGGCTCAGATCAACTCCACGCTGTGCTGCGAAGAACCCGAGCGCGTGGCAGTTGGCCGCGCGGGATGCCGCACACGGATCAGTACTCACCCCCCCCAGTCCCTCCCTCTACATCAGGAGTGGACAGAGGCTGCTGACCTCAACCCGGCGGCTGGGCATCGGCCCGTTCAAAACCCGGTTTTGAACAATGCCCCAGTTCATACATCGACAGCGCGGTTGACCGCTCGGTTCAAAACCAGGTTTTGAACCGACACGCCGACGCACCACGGTGCGAGTCCCTGCATGGCATCCTGTCCAGGTCCGCTAGTACCGACCCAAACCGGGCCGGGAAGCATACGGAGCATCAGGAGTACCACCCATGGCACGGATCACCGCGCTTATCAACCGCAAGGGCGGAGTCGGGAAATCGACTCTCACTGTCAACACGGCAGCCGTCACTGCCCACGTTCTGGGCGAGTCTCCGGAAGGTGACCCGCACTACGTTGCCGCAGTATCTGCCGACCCCCAGGGCTCCACCACCTGGTGGTCACAGCGGGTCGGCCAGGACCTTCCCTTCTCTTTCGAGCAGATCAAATCCAGGGAAGACCTGGAGCTGTTCTCCCACCTCAAGAAGTCCCGGAAGGTCAAGCACGCGTTCGTCGACACTCCCGGATGGATGGACCTGCCCGAGGATGAGAAGGAAGAAGCCGGCGACCCCTTCGGCATGAGCGCCGCAGCCGATGCGATGCGTGCCTTGCTGGCCAACACCGACGATGTCGTCGTCCCTCTTGAGACCGAACCGCTGGGCTTCATGCCGACACGCGACACCATCGAAGAAGTGGTCAAGCCTCTCGGACTCCCCTACATCGTCGTCATCAACAATTGGGACCCCCGCGACGGCGACGCCGACCTCGTCCAAACCAAGGACTTCGTCCGCTCCCAGGGCTGGAACCTGGCGAACACTGTCGTCCGGCACTACAAGGTCCACACCCGAGCAGCGCTTGAAGGCACCGTCGTCACCCAGTACAAGAAGAACCGGGTCGCGATGGAGGCCCGCGAGGACTTCTACCAGCTCGCCCTAGAGCTCGGTGCTGGGAAGAAGGAACGCCGCTGATGGCCGCGAAGAAGCCCTGGACCGATTTGCTCGACGGACCCGGAAAGACCGGGAAGAAAGGTGCGGTCGCAGCCGAAGAGCCGGCCCAGCCCGTCAGCCCGCCTACGACCGTGTACATGCACACAGTCGTAGGGAGCCCGGACAACCCGCGCACCGAACTCGACTACAGCGACGACGACGCTGATTTTCGCGAGCTGAAGAGCTCCATGAAATCCGTTGGCCAACTGCAGCCAGCAGTCGCGATGTCGAGCGAGGCGTTTCAGCGAGCCAAACCGGAGCATGCCGACGCAGTGAAGGACGCCGACTGGGTCATCGTCCTCGGTAACCGACGTCTTCACGCCGCCCGCCAGCTCGGCTGGACCAAACTTGAGATCCGGGTCCGAGACCGCCTTGGCGATGAAGGCGACGACAAGGTCGACGAAGCCGTCATCATCGAGAACATCCACCGCAAGAACATTCCGCCCTACAAGGAAGCGGAGTTCCTACAGCGGATGGTGGATCGACACGGGTCTCAGGAGAAGGTCGCCGAACGCATCGGCAAGTCACAGATGTACGTCTCCAACCGCCTGGCGCTGCTCAACCTGGCCCCGGAGCTCAGAGACGTGGTCGACACCAAGCAGATCAAGGTGAAGACAGCCGAGCAGATCGCCAAGATCAAGGATCCAGAACAGCAGAAGGCCAAGGTCGCAGAGGAACTGCATAGAGCCTCTCAGCCGAAGGAACGAAAGCCTCGGGGGCCGAAGTCAGGCGCGGCCACTGCCTTGGTTCAAAACCCGGTTTTGAACCAAGGGGCACCCGAGCCAGTCGAGACCCTGACCGCACCTACGTCCTCCAGCCAGAACCAAGGACCGCTGACACGCAGCCCTGTGCCCGAGCCACGTCCCGGAACCGATGAGCCTCAACCTGCAGCTGGAGAGACGTCGTCCCTTGCGGTGCCGTGGGACAACGGAGCCAGCCTCATGGACCTAGCCTTCGCCCGACTGGACGACCGGCAGCGAAGCTTCTTCATTCAGCGCTACTTCCAGCGAAGCCAAGGCGTGGAACAAGTAGCAGCAGACATGAAGGGGCAGCTTCGACCTGAGGACTGCTCTACCTTGGCTGCGATCCTGCAACGGGTCTCCAACCTCATGACCATGGACACGTAGGCTCACGAACACACGCTCCGCTCCTCAATACTCAAGGGGGGCGGAGCCTTGTCGTTGCGCCCTGTTGGGGCTCGTACCCGACCAGGTAGCGGAGATCAGCGCGGACACCGCCATCGACCGCGGAACCTGGCGCCACCCGCTCCGCTTCGTCCGGCTGCGCCTGGACGTCACCGCAGTCGCTGTGCCGCCCTTCGGGGAAGGCGCGGCGCCAGCTGCTGGATGAATGCATCCAGGGCAGCCGTCCGTCGCCCAGGGCCGGGATGGCAGAGGTGCGGTCACTCGCATCCGATATTCGAACATTAGTACTATCTAGCGGTGGCCCAGTACGACTTCCCCCAGGACCTTCGCGACGCTCAGCCCGCTCTTCTCCAGACTCGTGCGGAGTGTGAGGAGTACGCCCGCACCTTGCCGTGGTCGGCCGAGCCGATGCCCGGGTGGGAGGTGGAGAAACAGCTCCACAGCAGCCACCGTCCCGCCAAGCAGGACAGCCCCGGCTACACCGAGGAACAGGCGGAGCGGCTCGCCGACACTCCTGGCGCGCACTACCTCGCGCGGCCGCGAGTTGGACACACGTTGCTCTTTACCGGCTCGGACCGGTCACGGTGGTCATCGGGACGATCAGCGAACCAGTCGGCGACCCGTGCTCGCGAGGTGGCCGTCGGCCAGGGGCCGGTCCAGGATGCTGTGGGTCCCGATCCGGTGCCACACGATGTGGGGGAGTCCGGCGGCCTTCTCCCCGCCGTACGTCCACGTCGCGCGCCCGTCCGGCGCCCAGGTCAGCTCGTAGACACCAGGGGCGCGGCGCACGCCTTTGATCCGTAGGCCGGGGCGGAACTGGCGGCCGGTGCGCAGGTCCGGCACGAAGGCGTCCAGCACTACGCGGCGGAAGCGGTGGCGCTGGGCGGGGGTGAGGTGGTGGAGGTCGGTGGTGAAGCGGGGGCAGGTCTCGAAGGTGGGCACGGTGGACTCCTTCGGGGCAGCACGACGAAGCCCCCGGCGGTTGCCAGGGGCTGTGTAGGCGGGGCTCGTTGTTGGGGTGTTCGTTCCGTGGTGCCGGATGGCGCCGAGTGGTGCTCAGTGGTGCTTGTTGGTGTTGCTCGGGCCCGTGGTGTGAGGGCTGCCGGAGAGCGATGACATTCGCGTCCGGCCCGGGGCCGCTTCCCGCCTGACGGGAACCGGTGAAGAAAGTCCGGCCGCGCTCCCGCCTGGCGGGACGTACGACTGATCGGCCTTTTCTTGCAGGTCAGAGCCGTGTGACGTGGTCTCCATGACAGTGGATATCAGTGTTGTTCGGGACGGTCAGATGCACCGCTACTACCTGCGCGAGACCGTCGTCGGCGACGGCCACCGCCCGGCCCGCACGCCGCTGCGCGCCGCCCAGGAGCAGGCCGGGGTCCCGGCCGGGCGATGGATGGGCCGCGGCCTGGCCGCGCTCGGACTCGCACCGGGTGAGGAAGTCACCGAGAGCCAGTTGCGGAACCTCTTCGGCGAGCGGGGCCGCCACCCGTACGCGGACCGCATCGAGGCCGACCTGCTCGCCGAGGGCGCCTCCCCGAAGAAGGCGTTCAAGGCCGGCGCCCTCGGACGCCAGGTGACGGTCACGGGGGTCGACTTCGTGTTCCGGCCGCAGCCGACGATCTACCTCCTGTGGGCGCTGGGGGACGAGGAGACCAGCAGGGTGATCGAGGCCGCACACGAGCGCGCGATCGTACGGGTGCTGGAGTGGATCGAGGACGAGGTCGCGGTGATCCGGTACGGCAAGGACGGCATCTACCGGGTCCGGCCGCCCGGCGGTCTGGTCGCCGCCCGCTTCCGCCACTACGAGGCACGCTCCGGGATGCCCTTGCTCCATGACCATCTGATCCTGTCCGTGAAGGGGCAGCGCCTGGACGGGAAGTGGGGCTCGATCCACACCACGGCCCTGCACGAGAGCACGGTCGCGGCCTCCGCGCTCTACAACGAGCTCGTGGCCGCGGAGGTCTGCCAGACGCTGGGGCTGGCGACCGAGCCGCGCACCGTCACCCCGGGGCGCCGGCCGGTCATGGAGATTGCCGGGGTGCCGCACGAGCTGATCCGCTGGACCTCCCGGCGCAGCGACCAGATCGCCGCCTGCCTGGCAGAGCTGGAGCACGAGTACGTCACCGCCGTCGACGACGACGGCGAGCCCAAGTTCCTGCCCGTGGTCTCCGAGCGGGCCCGCGCCAAGCTGAACCAGATCGCCGCCCGCAAGACCCGCCCGCCCAAGCAGAAGACCCGGCCGCTCGCGCAGCTGCGCGCATGGTGGAAGACGAGCGCGATCCTCACCTCCGGGGTCGCCGCCGACACCATCAACTCCCTCCTCAAGCACGCCCGCGCCGCGGCTGCCGCGATCCGGGCCCGGGTCATGGCCGTGGTCGACGTCGCCCTGGCGGCCGTCGATGTCGCCGCGACCGTGTTCGTGATGAACAAGGGCGGGCGGTTCCACCGCAGGCACCTGCTCGCCGAAGCCCGACGCCACCTCGCCCTCGTCCAGCGCGGCCGCCGCCGCGACCCCGGCTTGGACGACCGGATCGTGGCCGCCGCCATCTCCACCTACTGCCTGGACATCAGCGAACCGAAGACCGTACGCGGCCTGGAGGCCGGCTACCGCCTCTACACCGCCCGCTGGGCCCTGTCCGACCTCACCGGCCGACGCCGCCCACCCACCCCCGTCCCCGACCCGGACGGGCAACCCCCGGCCGATCCCGGCGAGCCGGCCGCACCCCAGCCCTCGGGCCAGGACGCGGGGGAGTGGGAGATACCCCGCATCCCGCTCCAGTACGACCGCGCCGTCCTCGCCGGCGCGGTGGTGCGGGAGAAGCTGCGCACCGCCGTCGTGCGGGGCCGGGGGTACGACGTCGTCGCGCATCAGCAGGCGGCGATGCCCGAGCTGCTGCTCGGGCATCGGGACGCCGCTCCCGGGGACGACGATCAGGAGCCGGAGGCCGGGGGTCAGGAGGCGGTCGACTTCACGGAGCTGCGGGCCCTGAAGGCGTCCCGCACGGACGTGGAGGCCCTGGACTTCACCGCCGAGCAACTGCGCCGCGCGACGGAGGTCTTCACGAAGGCCGGCGACGAAGCCGCCGCCAGGACGAGGAAGTCCACCGGCCCCCAGGACGCTCGCGCACCGCGCCCGGTGCGCGAGGACGACCAGCGGGCGCACCGCCCCCAGCAGCCGGACCCGCATCGTGGGCCGGAAGCCGGCCGCTGAATGCCAGGTGCGAGGGCATGCCCCATCGGACGCTCTTCGATGGCGGAAGTCAGTCTCTTCAGTCACTCGGACGACTGAATGATCAGCTGTGGTGGCCCGTCAGTTGTACTGGCGGGCCGTCCTGGCGGCACACTCCTGAGTGGCCCCCTTTGGTGGGCCTGCATCCGCAGGGCGCTCTCCGGTCCAGACGCCCCCTGTCTTGCCGCGGATGCGAAGGAGCCAGGCCCCGACCCCGCACCTCACGTAACCCGTTCGCACCTACCTGTGCGGGCCGGGGCCGGACGGTCCGCAGCTGGGAACCGCTCATGAGTCACGGCGAAATCCTCACCCAGAAGGCCCGCTACCGTGCCCGATGCACTGGCCTCGGGCACCAGACCAGTCTTCAGCACCTTCAAGCCGTCCAGGGGCAAGACCCGGTCCCGGCCGCCGCCAGCCGGGACCAGGCATGCCTGGAAGCCGCCGTGTTCGAGCGGCTGGGTGGCACGGCCGATTACTGCGCCCATCCCGCCGGCGTCGCCCAGGTCCGCCCCGGCGCCGACCACCTGGTCGTGGAGCTCGATCCCAAACTCGGCCCCAAGCTCTCCCTGCCGGAGCACTCTCTACTGTCGCTCCTGCCCACCCAGTACACCGGGCCTGACGAAGACGAAGGAGACCCGGGAGGCATCGCCGGAGTCAGGCTCCTCGGGATCGACACGGCCGGCGCCCACCTCGGCCTGGTCGGCACCGATGCCCGCGTCACCCTCACCGGACCGGCCCCCACACAGTGGCGGGCCATCATCACCGCACGCCGCGCCGCTTGCCGGGACGGCAACCTCGTCCCCCTGTGGGACGCGCCCGCCCTGACCCCGTTCGAGTCCGACTCCCTGGCCGCAGACCACACCTGGCACGAGGAACGAGCAGATCTCGCGTGGGTCGCCAGCGGCTTGCTGCGCCGCATCGCCCTCTTCCACACCGTGGCCAAGCCGTACTGCGTCAGGTACTGGCAGCACGGATTGGGCTGGAAGTTCGAGCTGCGCTACGAGCACGACGTCCCGATGGACCATGAGGCGCTCCTTGCGTACCTGACCCACCCGGTATGGGGAATGCCGCTGAAGGCCAACCGTGAGCACTGCGTGTGCAAGCCGTGCGACTGCGACCGCGGACAAGAGCGCAACTGCTGGTACACCCTCGATGCGGGGGGAGGCCGTCACGACGAGATCGGGATCCACTTCCGGCGTGGCCGCCTGGATCGCGACACAGGGAAGGAGTACGGGCGACTGGTGGGAGCAGGCGCCACCCCCGACTGGCTCGCGCAGGTCCTCCCCTCCCACTACCAGCGTTCAGCTGCATAGAACGCACCCCGGCCAGCGGTCTGCACCGCGGGCCGGAAGTCGGCCGCTGAGTGCGCCCGGCGTGGTCCACTCGATGCTCACCGACGATGCCGTGCACCCACCGGGTGAATGCGCGGCATCGCCTCGGAGTGCACAGCATCGTGGTGACGATGCCCTGCATCCACCCCCGCGAGCCCGCCGCGTTTTCCCTTGACACGGGCCCGTGTCAAGGGAAAACGCGTGGCACCGGGCGCGCCTGGAACACCGCATCGAGTGGGCTCCACCCGGTGGCCTTCAACGGGTGGAGTGGATGACATCGGCGGGGGCGAGTCCTCGCCTTCACCCGGGCCCGTTCCACCGAGTCCACCCGATGCGCATCACGGCACCAGCGCATCGGCGTGGCTACGGGTGCGCGGTCATGGACTGCACGGTGCGGGCCCACTCCAGGTGTTCGCCGCGCATGGTCTCCAGGGTGGCGCGGGTGTCTCCGTGGTCGTCGGGGTCAGGGATGACGTTCTCGACGAAGCGGATGATGCTGCGGGCGATGCCCAGCGTGGCCGTGGTGGGGGAGTCGCGCGTCCAGTCCCGCAGGGCGGACAGCAGGATGCACCCGACCTCGTCCAGGGCGAAGGAGTCCGCGTGCGGCTCCCCGTCGCCCAGGACCCCCGTGGCGGGGAAGACGATGTTCTCGGCGAGCCGCAGCAACAGGAAGGCCAGCTCCGCAGTGGCCGGCGTGCGGCTGGAGGCATAGTTCCCGCCGCCGCCCTGCAGAGCGAGGAGGTAGTCGAAGGCGCGGTCGACTTCCTCCTCGGTGAGCGGGGTACGGGACGGGATCAGGTACGGCATGAGGTCTCCTCAACTTTCGGTCGCCGCGAGGATCACGACGACTCCCCAGCAGGATTCAGCCGCGGCCCTGTGGACAGAGAGCGCAGATTTCTCCCTGCCCACGGGATCGGGTGAATCGGTGTTACTTTGATCGATAGTTGGCGGGTTTGATTTCTAGTTGGCGAGACCGACGCGGTTGATCACTTGAACTGCGGTTTCGCTGCCGGAGCCGCCCGATCTGGGTCCCTGACTCGCCAACTACGCGTCAAAGACCTCGCCAACTACGGATCAAAGCGGGCCACTGAGCTGCGGCTGGTGGAGG
The DNA here is from genome assembly GCF_035917275.1 of Streptomyces sp. NBC_01237. NCBI lineage: Bacteria > Bacillati > Actinomycetota > Actinomycetes > Kitasatosporales > Streptomycetaceae > Streptomyces > Streptomyces sp. NBC_01237. Next base: position 8,174,224 of record NZ_CP108508.1, read on the forward strand.
GCGACTCGCCAACTACCGATCAAAGTCACAATCGGGTGGAAAGGGTCGAACCGGGCCTCCTTGTCCACCTGCCGAACCCGGCGGCGAGCCGGACCGCCGACCCCTTGTCCAGGTCCGCCGCCCGGCCCCGCGCGCCGCATTCCTCCTTGACCAGCAGTACGTCATCGACATCCAACAAGCCTGGCCGGGCACGACACATCAGGAACCGGAGCAGGACCAGGAGCAGACTTTGCCCGAGCAGAAGGCCGGCGGAACCTGGCTCTCTCGCTTCCGCAGGTGACTCCTGGGCGAGCCTCCCGTCGGCGAAGCGGGCAAGCCGTCTGGACGGGAGGCTTGCCCGGAGCGGTGGCAAACAGAAGCGGCAACGGAGGTTGCCCTACAACTTGCTCTACAACTTGCCTTTCAAGTTGCCCTACAAGTTGCCCTACAAGTTGCCCCCAGAATTTCCGGGCACGCGAGAACCCGCACGTCAGAGCACTAGTCAAGGGGTGGCAATCGCGCTGACTACTTCTACTAGAGACCCTGGGAACGGGATATCTGCAGAAGCACGATCTGACAGGGGCCCATCGACCCGAGCGAGAGCAGGCGGTCCCGAGCGGGCGAGGCCGAAAAGCCAGCCTGGCCCCCGGTGCCGCAGGCCGCGGGCACGCGGGCGGTTGTCCTCGCGGTCACCCGCCGCTGACCCCGGGCAAGCCGCGCGGGCTGCCGGACAAGCCCCGCCCATGCTTGTCCGCCCGGTTGGGTATGCCCCGCTCCGCTGGCTCCCTGATGGCTGCTCAGCGCCCTTCCGGGGCCGCCTGGGGCGCCCGGAGGGGTTGCACCGGAGGTTGTCTCCACAGGGGGTTGCACGGTTGTTCCGGAGGTTGCACCGGAGGTACTGCCGGAGGTGTGAACCCCCGTTTCGGCTGTCCGCCCGTTTGTGCAGGTCAGACCGTGCGGGCAAGCCGGTTCCGCAGACCGACACATCTTTCTCCGCGATAGCCGGAGGAGATGTCGGGTCAGGATTCGGGCCGTGGCCGGCAGGAGCTAGTCGCTCGTTTCCATGGCCGTCAGGATGTCCGTGGCCGTGGCTGTGGCCGGTGCGGTGCGGGCGAGGAGATCCGTCATGTGCACGGCGGCCGTCATCAGCCGCTCCGCCTGGCCGGGGTCGTCGGCCGCCTCGCGTCCGGCGGAGTGGGAGAGCAGGCGCACCGCGTGCGCGAGCGCGTCCCGCAGCTCCTCGACGTGCTGGAGCAGGGCAGCGGTGGACTGGTCGCCGCGGACGGTGTGGTCGGTGTCGGTCATGGGTCGGGTCCTCTCGTGCGGCCGGCCGGGGTGGCCGTGTACGTCTTCGGGTGCCGCTGTGCGTCTCCGGGATGACGTACGACGGCGAGCACCAGGAGCACGGCGCCGTTCATGGGTTCCGGCGGCAGGAGACCCCGGGCTGGGGCGTCCGGGGTCTCCGTGCGACAGGACGTGACCGTCTGCCCCGACCGGTTCAACGAACGCCCACGCCCGGTGTCACGCCCCGCCATGGACCCCGCGAGCAGGGGCTCCGTGCCGCCGCCCGGCCGTACGGCCGGGCGGCGGCACTGGGCGCCCTACGGTTGCCGCAGGGCGCCAGCGCGCCCGTCAGGCGGCGTCCTCGTCCTGGGACCACGCCTCGTCCAGGAGGAGTTCGGCGCAGCTGCACGATTCCGGGTCGGCGAAGGTCGGGTACATGCAGTCCTCGTGGTGGTCCTGGCCGTCGTACACGATCTCGATCACGCGGGTCCTCCTGGTGGGTGAAGCGGTGCGGTACTCCCGTACACCGCCGCATGGTCGGAAGGCGGCGGATCCGGGCGGAGGACATCAGAGTTGAGGCTGGTGTGACGTGCCGGGGCCAGCGGTCGCCGAGGACGGCGTCGGCCGGGCCGGAGGGTTCAGACGGGCCTGGTGGAGAAGTAGGAGAGGGGGCGCGGCAAGCCCCCTGCCGCCTGAGGGCCTGGCACAGCTTGGCCGGGGGCGCCCCCCGACTCGGGCGGATGATGGTCGGTATCCGCAGGCGGGAAGCCGCGAGGGCCTACCGGAGAGAGGCAGGCAGCTGCGTATCCCTGTCAACGATGGCTGAGTCAACCTGATGCCTCGTCAGGCCCTCCGCCTGGCGCAGGTCCGCCCGGCTCAGGTCCGCGCCCAGCAGGACCGCCTGGCGCAGGTCCGCGTCGCTGAGGTCCGTGCCGCGCAGGTCCGCGCCGCTCAGGCCCGCCCGGCTCAGGCCCGCGCCGCTCAGGCTCGCGAAGCTGAGGTCCGCGTCGCTGAGGTCCGTGCCGCGCAGGTCCGCGCCGCGCAGGTCCGCGCCGCTGAGGTCCTTGCCGCGCAGGTTCACGTCGCTCAGGTCCGCGCCGCTCAGGTCCGCGCCGCTCAGGTCCGCGCCGCGCAGGTCCGCGCCGCTCAGGCCCGCCCGGCTCAGGCCCGCGAAGTTGAAGTCCACGTTGCTCAGGTCCACGTTGCTCAGGTCCACGTTGCTCAGGTCCACGTCGCGCAGGTCCGCGCCGCGCAGGTCCGCGCCGCGCAGGTCCGCGCCGCTCAGGCCCGCCCGGCTCAGGTCCGCGCCGCTGAGGTCCGCGCCGCTGAGGTCCGCGCCGCTCAGGTCCACGTCGCTCAGGTCCGCGCCGCTCAGGTCCGCGCCGGGCACGTCTGCGCCGTTTAGGTCCCTCGTTGGGAGGAGGCTGATGTTGGGGAGTTTGGCGGCGTGGAGGTCAAGGAGGAAGGTGCCGTCCCGGGTTGTGTCGCGGGTGGCGAGGACGGTGAGGGCGGCGTGGACGTCGGCCGGGACGTCCTGGCCCTTCGCGGGGGGTTTGGCGGCGTGGGTGCGGATGTAGGTGGCGAGGACGTTGGCGATGGTGGGCTGGTCACGGCGGGAGTCCTGCATGATCCGCTGCAGGGCGTAGATACCGCCCAGCCGCACGTCCATCTTGTCCTCACCGAGGTTTCCCACCGCCGCCGTGTACCGGTCGGTGATCTGCCCCTCCTTGGCCAGCGCCCGGTCATCCCGCGCCTGCTCGTTGGCCTGTCTGGTCTGAACGTTCGAGTACCAGAGACCCACCACCGCCACCACAGCGGCGACCACGACAGTGAACAACTCGATCCGCCGCGCCCAGTCCAAACCCTCCGGGGCAGTAGCAGGGGCAGCGCCCGGGCCGGTCCGGGCAGTGAGTCGGGTGGTACGGCGTAACCGCAGGCGACGGGCAGGCGTGGAAGGCATACCTGTATTCGATCCCAACACCCCACTCCGGCGCAGCGATTCGGTTCTATCAAGCCGAGCTCCCAGTGCGGCACACCCCTGGTGTGGCGGGTTTCCGGGAGCGGCGGCACTCCAGGGATGCCGACCCGCTCTGCACCTGCCTTCTGGCTGGATTGCTCACCTGTAGGGGTGTCTGCCTCGTACGGTGAGGTGGTGGACGACATGACGACCATGGTCGAGCTGTACGGCGGGCCGCTCGATGGGTGGGTGGTGCCGGTGGACACCGGTGATCCGGATCCCTGGACCGCGATCATCAGCGACTATGGCGAGCACCCCGGTGGCCGGTCTCTGTACGCACCCGATACGACTGGCTGGTGGCGCTGGGTCCGGGACCTGCGGCCGGAGGAGATGTGATGGGACGGCAGCCTGCCCCGGAGCCGGGCGATACCGCACGCCTCGATCAGCTGGCGGCCCATTGGCGGGAGGCACCGCCGGAGATCCGGCAGGACATCCTCACCGCGGCCGCAGCGGTCCAGGATGCCCCGGAGCCCGGTCGCGGCCGCGTCGCTCACCTGCTGGAAGCGCTCGGCCGCCTGGACCTCCCGGACACCCCGGACGGCGCCCCGTGATGCCAGCGGCGCCGACAGCACGAGACCCCGGGCGATGATGCCCGGGGTCTCTCTGTGCAGTGCCTTAACAGACGGTTAACGGCCGGCCAGGGCCGGTGTCACGCCCGCTGCATCGCCCGGCGCGTGTACCGGCTCGTGGTCAGCTGACGCTGGCCGGTTTCCCGTCTCGGTTCTTACGCGTCACGCGGAGGCGTTTTCCGTCTTGCTGACGGAGCAGGTGGCTTCGAGGATGTTCTTGGACCCGTATTCTCCCAGGCAGACCTTGTAGCGGATCCACCCGTTCTCGGGGAGGTTCAGGTTGTGGTCGACCTTTCCGTCGCCGTCCGAGCCGGAGTGGTTCCACTTTTCCAGCGGCAGTCCGTCGGACCGTGATCCGGTGACAACGACGGAGTGGCCATCGGCCTTGTTGTCCCAGATCAGCATGTGGTCCCCCGCCTTGACGAAGGACGCTGACCCGGCACACGTGGTGTAGTTGTTGCTGGTACACAGATCGCCGACATGCTGGGCTGCGGCCTGTGCGATGGCCGGGGGGACACCGACCGCGACCGCGGCGGTGAGCGAGGAAACCGCTAAGGCCCATTTCCTGACGTTCATCTGGTTCGACCCTCCTGCGAAGTTTTCCAAAGGGGCGGGCCGGCATACGGTGCGCCTCCGCTCCCTTCTTCGTGGAGGAACTCTAGGGCCGTGTATGTGCGGGATACAGTCATGCGGCGGCAATTGGCGGGTAACGGTGGACCGCTTGACACTGGACCATGCCTGACGTGGCCTCGGCATATTCCCCATTCGAGGGGCTGTTCATACCCATGCTGGTGTCCACGGGGCATCTCGCGAATGGCCGGGATTTCCGCCGTTCGCCCGATGGCTCTGCCAGCAGAACCCTTGGAAACACCTGTTCAGCAACTGGCAGCGGCCGGAGTCCCGCCCACCGCATTCCGAGCCCGGTGAGGACCTCACGCCGCTCGGGGGAGCTTGTCCCGCCGGGCCCGGGTCCCGGTGTCCCGCACCGCCCGGCCGTGCCGGTGTCCGCTGCGGCAGTTCCCTGTTTGTGCTGGGCGAGGGCGGCATTCCTGCCCGGATGTCCCGGTCCGCCGCCCTGGTCCAAAGTCGGTGTGTGGGGGTTGCATAAGGTTGCAATCGGGGGAGACCCATCCGGTGGGGATGGCGGCGGCGAATGATCATCAGGCGGCGGCCGGCCGCCGGTGACCGGGAGAAACCCCCAGGGTGAGGGCTGATGAAACCGAACACGCACACCGTTCTCCACGACCCCCACGGGCTGTTCGGAGCGGACTTACCCCTGGACCGCGCCCCCTATGAGCGCTTGGTCGCCGCGGTTCTGTCCTGGACCGACCCGGCCGCCCTCACCCCGCACGACTTCGAGCAGATCGCCCTGCAGCTGACCGGCCACGCCCGCGCCGTCGCCACCGACGTCCGCCACCACACCGATCTCCTCGACGAGGACACCGGGCCCCGCGCCCTGGCCGAGATCATCCTCGCCGAAACACAACGCCGCCTCAGCACACCCCACCAGGGCACCCTTCGCAGCGTGCAGAACCGGGCCCGCCTCGTCCGCGCCCTCTACGAACGCCTCGACCGCCTCCAGACCGCCCCCGACGACGCGACCACCTGAACCCTTCACCGGTCACCGCAGCCGACAGCACGAAACCCCGGACGGTGATGCCCGGGGTCTCACGGTGCAGTGCCGTAACAGACGGTCAACGACCGGCCAGCGCTTGTGTCACGCCCACTCCACACCGAGCTCCGCGAGGACCTGACGCTGCTCAGGGGTGAGCCGGTCGCGTCGGCTCTTGGCGCTACTGCATAGATACGCCGATCTTCACCAGATGCTCCTGGCCGTGGAAGGGTCTTGGGATGGGGCCGGTTTGTGAAACCGGGTGCCGTGGCCGTGTTCGCTGCCGCTGGTGCCGTACCGCGTTGGGTACCAGGAGCGCTGCGTCCTTGCCGGGGCGGTCCTGTGGTTGCTTGTTCCTGACGGCCCGGGACACGGGAGACGCGGTGTCCTTACGATGGCCCGGTGACCGCCCGCCGCACGCTTGGCCCCGGCCCGGAGGATCCCGCGCACGGTGTCCGCGCCTCCGAGGCAGATCTCCTCGACGTGTTCCCCGGTGTCAGGAGCCCCGACCTCGACGGGCTCCGGGCCCGCGGCGTCCTCGGAACCACCACGACCGCGCCCCCGGCCACCCGGCGGGCCCTTGGCACCGGCGGCCACACCGACGGGGACACCCCGCCGGACAGCTCCGTCTGACCCGGCCACCGCGACTGGCGTGCCGCGTCCGTTCCCCTGGCGGGCCCGGCTTCCCGATCTGGATCTCCGACCACTTCAAAGGCGCCGACGGCGCCACCCTGCTGGACCCCGACAAACTCGTCAGCGTGCTGCGCCGCTGAAGCCGGTAGCCACACTGGGAGCATGAGCGAATTCGAGGACACGCTGGCCGAACTCCGCGCGGCTGCCGCACGCTTGGCCCTGCAGGCTGACGCACCGGCTGATCCCTGTGAGGCCCTGCGCGGTATCGGCGGCACCGTGGACATGCTGCGGGGGCCGGTCCGGGCCCTTGACCAGCTGGTGGCGGAAGGGCAGGGATCCTGGCAGCCGGGCGTCCGCGCGGAAGTGGTGGCAGAGCTGAATTCCGCCCAGGCCGCGTTGACCCAGGCGGTACGCGCACTTTCCCGGGCCGCTGACCCCGACGCGCTCTGAATACCCAACAGGCGACCCGGGGCGGCCGCCGGCCACGAGCCCGGCCGCCCCGGCGTCACTCTCCACACAGAACGGACCCGGGCGACTGCTGTCTGAGCCCGCCCAACACGAACACGAAGGCCCGTACCCCTGTGCTTAGGTTCTAGCGGTCCTCGCAACACCCACGACGCGACGTCCAGGGCGCGCTGCACATCGAGCAGCGGCGCACCCTGGGGTGCCTCTTCACAGTCCGGTGCGTGCAGCACACCACGGGCCGGGCCCCGGCCCTCACACACCTTCGCCAGCACCCAGCCCGAAGCCGTCGGTCCCCGAGGACCTCGCGGACCGACGCGGCGCTGGCGGAAGCGGCTCGGTGGGGCCTGGTCGTAGTCGACGCCGTCGGCCGGCCGCACGTGCCCGGGCGGCCACTGCCTCGTACTGCTTCGCACGATCTGCCCCGGGGCGAGCCGGGTCGATGGACGACGCGCAGGCGTGGGGCGGGAGCGACGCGCTACGACATACGGCTGTAGTCCTGCGGCGCCTTGCGCAGGATCGCGACCATTTGTTCCTGGGTGCGCGAGCGGTGCACCGGAGCGGAACAGCTGGCGATCTTCTGGAACAGGACTTCGGCCGGGATCGGGGGAACGTTCGCGAAGAGCGGGTGGTGGTCTGCCCCGGCGCCCTCGCTGAACTCCCGGTGCAGGAGCCAGATGGCCTCGGCGAACATGGGGTAGTTGCTTTCGTGCTTGGCCCAGAGGCATTTCAGCGACTCGAAGCCGGTGTCGCGCTTCACGAAGCCCCACCAGTACGACATCTCGGCAGTCTTGTCCTCGAACTTGTCGTCGTGCTGGTACTGAGTCCAGTCGTTGAGGATCTCCCAGCGCAGTGCGTTGACGATCACTCCGCTCGGTGCGTCGGTCTGCGCCATGTCGGACATGAACCCTTTAGTGAAAGACATCCAACCACCCTAGCGATTTGGTGAGTTGGCGACTCCCGATCCGTGGCCTCAGCCGGTTCGGAACGCGAAGAGTTTCAGGACCGGGCGATGCCTGACAGGTCAGCGTCGCAGCTTGCCTCATTTCGGCGCCTTCGTATTCGGTCGCGTCTTCGTGCTCGGTCATGCAGCCCCTCCCGGTTGATCTCTCCCACCGTTGTACCGGGCGCGCCGCACAAGCGGGGCGCCTGCGGATTCCTGGGCCGGAAAGTTGTCCACAGATCGCAGCTCAGGGCCCTAAATTCCGCTGAATCTATGCACAGGCCAACGGCTTTACGGTTCGTGTCCGCTTCCGGGTGTGAGGTGCCGGGACGCAGACCGAAAGGGCACGGCCATGGCACGGACGAAGTTCGACAAGCAGGTGGATGAGTCCGCCGACACTCTCGCGCGAGGGATCGCCCGGATGCTGGCCGGCCGGGACCTGGACGGGGTCCGCCGTACGGACGCGACGTTCTGGCGTGCGGGCACCCGGGTCCTGCCGGCGGTGGAGGGCAAGGTCCGCCGCCGCTCCTACAAGCCCGGGTGGCGCCGGTTGTCCTTCCGCCTCGCCCTTGGTGGCGGGGTCGCGGAGAGCGGATACCTGACCACCCGGGACCTGGACGCCACCCGCGAGACCCTGAGGGAACTGACGGAGCTGTGGGAGAACCGCGAGGCGGCGCTCGCCGCACTGGAGCCCGCCGGGATCGGCGCGGCCTCCGTCCTCACGGTGGGTACCGCGACGTACATGGTCCTCACCCGCGAGCGCCGGGAGCTGATGCGCGAGTGGGTGCGCCCGCTGCACGAGGCCCTGCACCAGCCGCTCGGGCTGGCGGAGCAGACCGACCCGCGCCGCTACCTCCGCGTCCCGAAGAACTTCTCCGACGACGACGCACAGATACGCATCGACCTGCCCACCCGGCTCGGGTTCTCCCGCGACGTGGTGGCCGACCTCATCACCCAGAAACTCGCCCTCCAGGGCGTCACGTTCTCCTGGCACCCGGAGGGCCGCAAGCCGTACGTGCTGGTGAAGAAGACCCGCAAGCCCCCGGCGAAGGCCCTCTTCAAGGACCCCAAGACGCGGGAGCTGGTGGCCAAGGCCAAAGAGTCCGCGCCCATCATCGGGTTCGGTGCCGGCGGGGGGATCGTCTCCGTCGACCTGGACGCCGAATCCCCGCACATCCTGGTCAACGCCTCCACCGGCGGCGGCAAGTCGGTGACCCTGCGCTGCATCGCCTGCCAGATGCTCCACCACGGCAGCCACGTCTTCGTCCTCGACACCAAGCGGATCTCCCACCCGTGGGCGCGCGGCGTTCCGAACGTCACCTACTGCGCCGACATCGCCGACATCCACGACCAGCTCATCGCGCTCGGCATGGAAGGCCGACGCCGCACCCGGGTCGCCGACGAACTGGGCATCGGCGCCGACCCCAAGGCCATCGGCCCCCGGCTGCTGATCCTCCTCGAAGAGATCAACGCGACGATGAAGCAGCTGGCCCGCTACTGGGAGAAGACCCGCGAGCCCGGCGACCCGAAGGGCTCCCCGGCCCTCGACGCGCTCAACGAGATCCTCTACATGGGGCGCCAGCTGCGCATGCACGTCCTCCTGGTCGCCCAGTCCGCCACCGCCCGCGCCCTCGGGGGCCCGGAGGTCCGCGAGCAGTTCTCCACCCGCATCCTCGCCCGCTACAGCGTCAACGCCTGGCGCATGCTCGCCCCCGAGGTCCACCCCGCGCCGAAGTCCACCAAGCACCCCGGCCGCGCCCAGGTCGTCAGCGGCGGGTCCGCGCGCGAGACACAGATCCTCTTCTTCACCGAGGACGAAGCCCGCGAGTGGGCCAGCACCGGGAAGGCTGCCACCGAACCGCAGCACGCGGGCCTCCCCGCGCAGCCGGGCCCGGCGGTGCTGCACAAGCCTGCCGTCCCGCCCGCCGACTCCCTGGCCGAAGCCTGGAGCGACCCGGCCCTCCCGCCCACCACCCCCGATCCGGCGCAGGCCGCCGATGTCGACGTCCTCGCCGACGCCTGGAACACCAAGCCCCCGGCCGCCGATCCGGGCAACCCCGCGGCAACGCCGCCGGCGAACCCGGCCCCGGTCGACGACGACCAGGCGCTGGGACTGCGCGAGGCCCACCAGCACCACCTGCCGGACATCACCGTCGCGGCGCTCCGCTACGCCCGCGCCAACGACCGCACCTTCCCCAAGCCGGTCGACAAGCGCGGCACCGAACTCCTCTACCGGGTCGGTGACCTCAAGCGCTGGGCACGCAACCGGCCCCGCGCCGCCACCGGCACCACCGACCTCGACTGAACGGCCCCGGCCGCTCCAGCCGACACGCCCTCGCCCGGAGAACACCCGGTTCACCAGGCACACCACAGAAAAGGAACACCGCCGCCATGTGGAAGACCACCAACAAGAGCACCCTCCCGCAGCAGCTGCGCCTCACCGACCCGGGCGTCCGCGAGCAGCTGGAAGCGCTGCCCGCCTCCCAGGTCCTCATCGGCCACGGCACCGACGGGCAGCCGGTCTGCGTCGACCTGGACAACGACTCGCCGCATGTCCTGGTCTACTCCGCCTCGGGCGGCGGCACCTCCACCGCCCTGCGCACCCTGACCGCCCAGCTCCTGCACAACGGCGGGCACGTCCTGGTCCTCGACTTCAAGCGCATCTCCCAGTCGTGGGCGCGCGCCCTGCCGACGGTGACCTACCGGCGCGACATCGACGACATCCACGACGCCCTTCTCGGCCTGAGCGCCGAACTGAAGCGCCGCATCCACCACGCCGACGAGCACGGTGACACCGAAGACCTGCCCCGGCTGACGGTGGTGTTCGAGTCCGCCGGCCACACCCTGCGACAGCTGGCCCGCCACTGGGAAAAGGTCCGCCAGGCGGGCGACCCGAAGACGTCCCCGGCCGTGAACGCGTACGAGGAGCTCCTCTTCGCCGGGCGCGAGGTCCGCATCCACATCCTCGCCGGCGCCCAGAGCTTCAGCGCCGCGCTGGGACGCGAGCACTTCTCCACCGTGCTCCTGGGACGGGTCACCACCCGCACCTGGAGCCAGGCCGCCCCGCAGGTCGCCACCGTCCCGAAGGGAAGCGCCCACCCGGGCCGCTTCCACGCCGTGCAGCGCGACACCGCCCACCCCACGCAGGTCCTGCTCCTGAGCGAGACCGAAGCCGCGACGTGGGCCGCCGCCCCGCAGACCGAAAAGGACTGAGGCCGAATCGGCCGGACCGGGCCCTGTCCGGTCCGGCCGACACGATCCCCCTCGACCTGGTGAACACCCTGCTCCCCAGGCACAGCACAGAAATGGAACACGGGCACCATGACGAACACGACCGCGCTCCCGCAGATGCTGCACTTCACCGACCCCGGCCTGCGCGAGCAGATCGAGGCGATGCCCGAAGGCACCGCGCTGATCGGCATCAGCACCACCGGCCGCGCCATCGCCGTCGATCTGGACGCCGAATCCCCGCACGTCTTGGTCTGCACCGCCACCGGCGGCGGCAGCACCACGGTCCTGCGCTCCCTCACCGCGCAGTTCCTGCACCAGGGCGCCCACGCCCTGGTCCTCGACGTCAAGCGGATCTCGCACCTGTGGGCGAAGGCGCTGCCGACGGTGACCCACCGCGGGAACATCGCCGGCATCCACGACGCCCTCGTCCATCTCGCCGACGAGCTCAAGCGCCGCAACGAACTCGCCGCCGACGAGCTCGCCGACGTCCCGCGGCTGATCGTCGCGATCGACAGCGCCAACGGCACGCTGCGCCAGCTCGCCCGCTACTGGGAGACGTTCCGGCAGCAGGACGACCCCAAGACGTCCCCGGCCGTCACCGCGCTCGAGGAAGCCCTCTGGACGGGACGCTCGGCCCGCGTCCACGTTCTTCTCGACGGCACGCCCCAGACCAGCGTCCTCGGAGCGGCGGCCCACGAGCTGTTCGCCACCGTGATCCTGGCACGGGTCACGGCCGACACCTGGCGGCGCCTGGCCCCGATAGCAGGCCCCGCCCCGAAGAGCAGCCGGCACCCGGGCCGCGCCCACGTCGTCCAGGAGGGCATTGCCCACCCGACGCAGGTCCTGCTGATGACCGACGCCGAAGCAGCTGACTGGCTCGCCGCCACGGCGGCCGGGAAGAACTGACCCGGCGCCGGACACACCACGGGCCCCGGGGGATCAGCCATGACATCCCCGGGGCCCGGTATGGGTCACGCTGTCCAACGACGGCGCGGCAGGGTCGTCACGCGACAGCGGCCCCAGTCCGACGGCCAACACGTCATCTCCCATTAGGGAGTTCCCGCCGATACCCTGCCGGTCATGGGTGGCCTTGATGACGAGATCCGAGCAGCACGTGTCCGCGCAGATACCTGGGCGAGGTCCGATCAGCAGAAAGCCGAACGGGAGCGGAACGAAGCAGTTGAGGTTCAGCAACTGCTCATGGAAGCCGTAGAACGGCTGAGGCCGTACGGCTCCGAGGTCCTCGTACAGGTGAAGCCCGCACTGTTCCGCGGTGAGTACACCGCGAACGGCCAGCGCTACCGCCGAATCACGCAACAGCGGTGCTGGAAGCTCGTCCGCATGTCCGGCTACCGACAGGATGAGGACGGCAACCGGGACGGCGACTGGATGGAGTCACCGGTCCTGCTGCTGGAAGACGGCACAGCGGGCCGGTTCTGGCTCGACAACGACATCACCCCGCAGCGCGAGGGTGAGTACGTGTCCTCCCACACGCCGGACCCGCTCAGGAAGCAGACGTTCCTGGACACCGCGAACACCGCACTGCCCGCCCTCGTGAAGCGACACCTGGGCGAAGCCGTCGTGCGTTACGAACGCACCGGCTGAGAGTCGCGCCGGACACACCACGGGCCTTGGGGAACGCCGTCAACCAGCCCAGGAGAGAAGCCCTTGACGCCGACTCCGGCCTGCGGGACGGTCATTGCGCAACTACACGCAACTGGCTTTCCCCGGAGGCGATCATGGCGTTACTTTTCTTCGGCACGGACCCGAACTCGGGCGGAGGGAACTGCCCTGCGGTGTGGGTGGACACCGACGCCGCTGAGGGGCCGGAACTGGTTCTGCAGGGCAAGCTCGCCGACACGGAAACCCGGGCCGCTTGCAGTCAGGACAGTCCGCCGGCGGATGACGAGGGAGTCATCCGGATCTCCGTGCGGATGGTCGACCAGATCAGGAAGGCGTGCGATGCCGCAGAAGCCGCCCGTCCTCAGCTTTGAGGACCTCCTCGACTCCGCTCAGCGGCACGCCCTGCACCTGGAACTGCGGGATTTCTACGCCGTGGGGGAGGAACGGGAGGTCTACGACGCGTTCCTGCGGGACGGGAGCGTGCCCGCGGACGACTCGGAGTACTGGAGCGGGTGGCTGCCGCTGGTGAAGCGGACCGTGGCGCGCGGGGTGAAGGTCCGCCGGGCCCGGGTCGTGTCCGAGCCCGTCACCGACTACATCCGCTTCGAGCACGCCATCACCGACGCCAACCTCCGCGCCGGCGAACAGGTCCGCTGGCTGCCCCGCCGCCGCGCCTCCACCCTCGCGCTGCCGGGCAACGACTTCTGGCTCGTCGACGACCAGGTCGTGAGGTTCAACGTCTTCTCCGGTGACGGCGAGGCCCTGGAGCCCGACCACACCGACGACCCGCAGGCGGTCAAGCTGTGCGCCGAGGCGTTCCGCTCGGTGTGGGACCTGGCCACCGACCACGCCGACTACCGCATCTGACCGACGCACAACCCAAGGGCCACGCACCTCATGACGACCGCCTCCCCCTCGTCCAGCGCACAGGCGGCCCGCGAGGCGCTCGCCGTCCGATTGCAGCACCTGCGCAAGGACGCCGGCCTCACCGGGAAGGACCTCTCCGCCCGGTGCGGCTGGCACCCCGCCAAGACCACCCGTATCCAGAAGGCGGCAGTCGCCCCCTCGGACACCGACATCCGTACCTGGTGCGCGGCGTGCGGCGCGGACGACCAGGCCGACGACCTCATCGCCACCGCCCGCGCCGTCGACTCGATGTACATGGAATGGCGCCGCCTGCACCAGGGCGGCATGCGACAGGTCCAAGAGGACTGGCTCGCCCTCCACGAGCAGACCCGCCACTGCCGCGTCTACCTCTCCAACGTTCCGCCCGGCTTCCTCCAGACGCCAGCGTTCGCGACTGCCCTCATGAACCAGATCACCCGCTTCCAGGGCACCCCCGACGACGTCGCCGAAGCCGTCGCCGCCCGCGTCGCCCGCTCCCGCTTCCTCTACGAGGGCGGCCACCGCTACGTCGTCCTCATGGAGGAATCCGTCCTGCGCTTCCGCACCGCCGACCCCGAGGCGATGCGCGGGCAGCTGCGCCACCTCCTGGCCGTGATGCCCCTCGCCTCCGTCTCGCTGGGGATCATCCCGTTCACCGCGCAGCGCACCGTGTGGCCATTGGAGGCGTTCTACGTCCACGACGACACCATGGCCGTGGTGGAGACGCTGACGGCGGAGATCAAGGTGACGCAGCCGCGCGAGCTCGCCGACTACACCAGGGCGTTCGCCGGCCTCGCGGAGATGGCCGTCTACGGCGACGCCGCCCGCGCCCTCATCACGGCCGCGATCGACGCCCTGGAGTGAACCTCCCGCAATTACCCGCAATCTCGTTGAAGAACGGACCGCCGCCTCCGTAGCGTCGAACGACACCGACGCATCCCAGCAACTGGAGGCGGTGCCCCATGAGCGCACCCACACCCACCGGCCCCCGACCGGAAGCCCCCGGCCTCCAGCCGCCCGACTTCGGCCGGCCCTCCCCGGCGCTGATCGCTCGCGCCGACCGCGGCTACGCCCGCTTCCTCGCTGTCCAGGCTCCGGACGCCCCCACTGGCGGCCAGGACCAGGACGACGACGCGGCGGGTGCCCGATGAGCGACACCCACCTCCTGCTCCACGACCCCCTCGGGCTGATCGAGGCCGAACTCCCGCTGGACCGCGTCCCGTACGAAGCACTCGTCACCGCCGTGCTCGCGTGGAAGGACCCCGACCTCGAACCCCGCGACTACGAGCAGATCGCCCTCCAACTGACCGGACACGCCCGCGCGGTGGCCTCCGACGTCCGGCGCCACGCAGCCGCCCTGCCGAAGAGCGACGGCCGCAGCGCCCTCGCCGAACTCATCCTCCGCGAAGCCGACGGCCGCCTGTCCGCTCCGCTGAAGCGCACCGCGCGCTGTGCCCAGAACCGCGCCCGTCTCGTACGGTCCCTCTACACGCGCCTGGACCGCCTTACCGAACCCGCCCCGGCCGCCACGTAGCCCGGAGGGCCGCTCACGCTGTGTCGGCGGTGTAGTTGAGGAAGTCGGCGACGACGGGTACGCCGCGGCGGCGTCCGAGTTTCTGCCTCAGGTCGTGCAGGGTGCTGGTGCCGCGTGCGGAGGTGACACCGCCCATGCGGGCGACGGCGGTGTGGGCGGTGTCGACGGCTGCGTCGATGTCGCCGAGGGCGAGGTGGGCTTCGGCGAGGCGTGCGAGGTAGATGGCGTGTCCGCGCGGGAAGGCGTCGCCGTCGTATGCCTCGCCCTCACTGTGGTGGGCGGTGGAGGCGTCCTGAAAGTGGCGGAGGGCTTGGCGGGGGTTGCCGAGGTTGAGGGCGGAGCTGCCCAGGAGCTGGTGGGTTTCCCCGAGGTTGAACCAGTAGACGCAGGCCGGGTCCGCTTCCATCGGGCCCGCGTGCGCGTAGGTGTCCAGGGCCGCGTTCGCGGACCGGTCGGCGGCGCGGGCATCGCCGGCGCGTGCGTGGGCCCGGCAGGCGCGGGCGTGGAGCATGGCGGTCATGCGGGCGGAGCCGATGCGCGGGGCCTGGGCCAGTGCTGCGTCGATGAGGTCGATCGCGCCGCGTGGGTTGCCGGTGGAGTACTGCTGGATGGCCCAGAAAGCGAGGGTGTTGGCGCCGACGACCGGGTCGTCGGCGCTCGCGGCGGCTCGCAGGGCGGTGACGTAGTGACGTTCGGCGGCGGCGATCCGGCCGCTGTCGTACGCCGTCCAGCCGGCCGACCTCGAGGCTTCGGCCGCGGCGCCGAACAGCCGGCGTCCGACGCGCTCGCTGTAGGAGGAGTCCTTGAGTGCGCTGAGGATCAGGCGCAGTTCGGTGCGGGCGGCGGCGTAGACCTCCCCGGAGCCCAGCTCGTCATCCAGGTGCCGCAGTTCGTCCAGGCGGCGCTCGAACCGGTCGGGGGTGCTGTCGTCGATACGGCGGCCGCCCGCGGTGACGGCGCCTGCGGGGGCGGCACCGGACCACTGGGCGACGGTGCCGGTGAGGGTGACGGATGTGGTGATCAGGAACTTCCTGCGGTCCACCGGACCTCCTGCGATCTCCAGTGCGTGCACGGTCGCCGTGGTGGTCCACGGAGCGGTGAGGACGGCGTGGTCGTCGGGCACCGCGAGTAAGAGCCAGCCCGGCCAGCCGTGCGCGAGTACGGCTTCGGGCGGGATCTTCTCCAGCGCGGCCATCGCGAACTGGGTGTGCAGGGTGGGCGCGTTCTCGCCGCTGACCCACCGCGACGCCTTCTCCTTACGGTGCCCCATCTGCCCGTACCCCATACGCCGGTGCTGCTCGGCCACCCGGAACAGGTACGCCTCGTTGCTCATCCCGCGCTGGGAGAGCAGGTAGGCGAGCGGGTGCTGGTCGGCGGTGGTGTCCAAGGTCACGGCGGCGTCCCTTTCGCGAGCACACGGGACACCAGTCTTCCCGCCGCGTGGGGGCGGGGGAAGGGCGCGCGCGGCGGTCCGCAACCCACCGCAACCGGCAGCAAGGGCAAGGGCAAGGGCCGGGGCCGGTCCGCAACGCACCGCAACCGGCGGCAACCGGCCGCAACGCCGCAGTCCTGTGCCCGGCGCGACGGCTGCGGTGTGGTGAGTCCCGGCGGTCCGGCCGGACCGCCACGGACCGAGGTGTCGGGAGAGACGCATGGCAACGATGACGTTCGCCGCGAGCACGGCCACCGAGACAGGCAGCCCGGGGCCGGAGCTGCTGGAGCAGGTGGCCCGACTGGCCGACCTGGACGGGACGCTGGTGGAGCGGATGCGCGCGGAGGCGCTCGCGGCGCCGACGTGGGGGAAGGTCGCGTATGGGGAGTACCAGTCCGGCGGCTGGTGGACCGCCTCGCTGATGAACCACTCCCCGGGCGGCGACCCGCACGACGTCGTGATCGGCGACGGCCGTCCCCGCCCGACGACCCTCCTCAACGAGATGCCCGTCACCCGGGACTTCCTGGCGGGGCTGGGGCTGGACTTCATGTTCGTACGTCTCGCCCGGCTGGAGCCGCACTCCTATCTGTGGGAGCACCGTGACTACGCGGAGCTGACCGAGCGCGGCCGGCACCGCCTGCACATCCCGCTCGTCACCAACTCGTCGGCGGTCCTCGTCACCGGCGGGGCCCGGGTCCACATGGGAGCCGGCTCCCTGTGGCGGCTGACGCCCTCCCGCGCTCACGGGGTCCGCAACGCCACCGGCCCCGACCGGCTGCACCTGATCGCCGACGTCTACACCGACGACGCCTACCGGGAGCTCGCCGCCCGCCCGCACCTGCGCGCCGGGGACGCCGTCGCGCTTCCGGAGATGACGGTGGCCGACCGGGACCGGCTGATGGAGCGTGCCGCGCAGCTGGCCGCGCTCGGCTTCGTCTCCTCCGCTGAGCAGATCCTGCTGCGCGCGTACTACGCCTACGCGCTTGACGAGGGCGGCGCGTACGACCTGATCGCCGAACTGCACACCAACCGCGGCTCGGACACGGAGGCCGCCCGATGGACGGAGACGAAGAAACACCTGCTCGCCCGTACGTCTTCTCTCGCAGGAAGGAACGCCGAATGACCACGACCTCGACCACATCCCGGGCGGCGCTGTCGCCGCTGGAGGAACTGGCCTACGCCCACCGCCCCTCACAGCTGACGGTGCTCGCCGACCTGGTTCAGACACTGTCCGGCGTTCCGGCGGTGACGCAGCTGCTCGTACGCGGCTCCCTGGCGACCGGGACGGCGGACCGGCTGTCCGACGTCGACCTGGTCGTCGCCGTCACCGACGAGCGGCTCCTGGCGCTGATGGGCAGTCTGGACGCGGTGATGTCCACCGAGTTCGGAGCGCTGCTGCCCGGCTGGCGCGACACCATCGTCGGCGACCTGGGCGGCGCCGGCTTCGTCTACCTGCTCCCGCACGACGGGCACCTACTCCAGCTCGACCTCTACCTCTGCCCGGACAGCGCCGTGGACGCGCTGCGCCGCCGGATCGGCCCGCGCTTGCTCTGGCAGGGCACCCGTACGGGCACCGGCCCGGACGCGCGCGCCCGTACGGAGGCGTCGGCGGAGCTGGCCCGTACGGCGGCCGCGCCGGCGGACTGCTCGACGCTGCTGGTGCAGGCGATGGTCCTGCACGCGATGCTCCGCAAGCGCGTCCTGCGCGGACAGGAGTACATCGCCTACGGGCTCCTGCACCACCTGCACGAGACGTGCCGGGACGTGATCCGCACCGCGCTGGTCCCGCACTCCCGCCACCACGGCTGGTACCACCTGCCCGACGAAGTGGGCCGTACGGCGATCGGCCGCGAGTGCCTGGCGGAGCTGACCGACGCGCTGAGCGGACCGCCGGTGCCCACCGTCGTCCAGGCGGACCAGGCGCTGGAGCGGATCGTGCGCCTGAGCGGGCGGATCGCCCCGCACGCGGTGACCGCCCTCGCGGACGAGATCACCGCGTACCGCGCCTACCAAAGCCAGGAGGGACAGGCATGACCCGTCCCCTACGCACCGCGGCACTGTTCGCCGGCGTCGTCGCACGCCCCGGCGAGGACCACCTCGCCCTGGCCGCCGGGGGCGCCCTGGGCGCGGCCGGGTACGAGCTGCGGCACGGCGGCTACAACGGCCTGATGGAAGCCGCCGCCCAGGGCGCCGCCCGCCACGGCGTGCCGATCACCGCGATCACCCTGGCCGACCAGGACTGGGGGCCGTTCAACCCGCATGTCACCGACGTGGTGTACGCGCCGACGATGGGCGACCGGCTCCACGCCTACCTCGACGACGTGGACCTGGTCGTGGTCATGGGCGGCGGAGTCGGCACCCTGCACGAGGTGACCTCCGCCCTGTACTACGCGACGACGATCCGCCCCGTCCCGGTACGGCTGCTGGGCCCGGCCGCCATCCGGCTCGGCACCTTCCTCCGCACAGAGCAGTGGCTGGTGGAAGGCCCGACCCGGCCACTGGGGTTCCTCGCCGACCTCCCCGACGCCGACGCGCTGGAGAAGGACCTGAGTGCCCTCACCTCCGGGAGCCCGCAATGACGACCTCAATGTCTGCCGTCCTCGCGGACCGGATCGGCGCCGCGTTCCGGCCCGGCCCCTACCAGCTCCCCGACGGGCGCACCCTCGACTCCTACTTCGACCCCTACCGGCTGACCTGCGACCCGGCGCTGCTGAGGGAGACCGCGGCCGCGCTCGCCGCCCTGCTGCCCCCGGACACCGAAGTGGTAGCCGGGCCGGCGCTCGCGGCGATCCCGCTCGTGACGGCGGTGTCCCTGCACACCGGGCTGCCCGCCGCCTACATACGGGCCGCGCCGAAGGAGCACGGGACATGGCGGCAGATCGAGGGCGCCGACCTGGACGGCCGCCGCGCCGTCCTGATCGACGACACCGCCCGCAGCGGGACCAGTCTGCTACGCGGCGCCCGGCTGCTGCGGATCGCGGGCGCCCGCGTCACCACCGCGGCGTGCGTCCTGGACCGCGACGCGGGAGCGGCGGCGCTGCTCACCGAGCACCGGATTGCCCTGTCCGCGCTGCTCACCGACCCGGGAAGCGCCCCGTGACCCGGCAGGCGGCGCTCTTCGACCTCGACGGGGTCCTCCTCGACAGCGGCCCGGCCGTGCGCACCGCCCTCGCGGCGGTCGCGACCTGCGCGACCGGCCGCCGCACCACGATGGCGGACCTCCCGCCCGGCGCCCTGCGCCGCCCCCGGGCCGACGTCTTGGCGCTCCTCGGCGTCACTGATCCGGACGACGCCTGCAGCCGGTGGTGGGACGGCGCGCTCGCCGCCGCGCTGCCCACCACGTTCCCCGGCGTACTCACCGGACTGCTGGCCCTGCGCGCTGCCGGCGTGGCCATCGGGGTCGTCACCCTCCAGGACCGCGACCGCCTGCCCTGGTTCCTGCCGCCCGCCCTCACCGACCTGCTGGACGTGGTGATCACCCGGCAGGACGCACCCGCGAAACCGGCCCCCGACGGGCTGCACGCCGCCCTGGCCCGCATCGACGTCGGGCCCGAGCAGGCGGTATTCGTCGGGGACAGCCCCGGCGACATGACCGCCGCCAACGCCGCCGGCGTCCTCGCACTGGGCGCCACCTGGGGCTGGCACCCGCCCGCCGCCCTCCACACGGCCGGAGCCAGTCACCTCCTGCCCGACCCCACCCGCATCGGCCCGTCCCTCCTGCACCACCTGACCCAAATCCCCGCGATCTGACCCACCCGCCCCGCTACAGTGGAAGGGCACCCACCACGGGTGCCCTTCCACACGTTCAAGGGACTCAAGGCATGCGCGTGATGCGGCGACAGGCGCCAAGCGCCGGCCGGGACCACTGAGGCACCACCTCACACGGTCCGGGCCGGCGCTCACCCCCGCGCCCCTGCCCACCACCACCTGTGAGTCGCCTCCATGTCAGTTCTCCCTCCATCCGGCCGCCTGCGATGGACCGACGTCCCCGCCCCGCTGCGGAACCGCCTCGAAACCGCCTTCGGCTCCTCCGTCACGGACGCGGTCACCCCAGCGGGCGGCTTCGGCCACCAGCTCGCCGCCGCCCTGACCCTCACCAGTGGCCGACGGGTCTTCGTCAAGGCGGCCCCCGACGACGATCCGCTGACCGACGCCAACGTCCACGAAGCCACCGTCCTGGACGTCCTGCCTCCCGGTGCCCCAGCCCCGGAGCTCCTGGGGATCCACCGCGCCGCCAGCTGGACCGCCGTCGTCATCGCCCACCTCGACGGACCGCACCCCGACCTCTCCCCGACCTCGTCCGACGCCGGACAGACCTGGGCCCTGCTCGACAAGCTCACCTCCAGCCCCGCCCCGGCCGCCTACACCGAAGCGGTCTCCGGCACGCCCTCCGGCGCGGCCGGCCTCCACGGCTGGGACGTCCTGCTCGCGAACCCGCCCGGGGACCTGGACCCCGACGTACGGGACCGGCTGCACGAGCTCGCCGAACTCGAGGCTGCCTGGCCCGGCCTCGCTCATGGCAACCGGATCGTCCACGGTGACCTGCGCGCCGACAACATGGTCCGCGACCAAGAGCGCGGGGTGACCTTTGTTGACTGGGCCCACGCCACCACCGGACCGGCCTGCATCGACGCCGCCTCCCTTGCACCGCAGCTGGTACTCGCCGGACACGCACCCGCAGACGTCGCCCGCCTGCTCCGCGACCACCCCGCCACCGCCGACAGTCCCGACACCACCACGGCGTTCCTCGCCGCCCTTACCGGACACTGGCACCGCAACGCCCGCCGGCCCGCACCCCCCGGCGCGCCCGGGCTACGCGCCTACCAACACCGCGCAGCCACCGCAGGAATGGCACTTCTCTTGCTTCGCATGAACTGAACTGTCTGCGGTTCAGGGCCCCCGGCCTGCTACGGCCGTACTCGTGCTGATCGACACCAGGCGGCCTGGCCGACAGGCGCCCAGTCGTCCTGGTGCTCAGTCGTCGATGCCCGGGTTGCTGGCCCGCGCGATGCCGTCCAGCTCGATGTCCACGGCTTTGCGCTTGGTGGTCCACTGGTCGATGAAGTCCCGCACTTCCTGCACCTTGGCGGGGTCATCGGCCTCTTCAGGATCCATGAGGACGAATCCGGAGTGGCCGTCGGATCCGGGCACCTCAACGATCTGCTGGTCCATCTTGCCGGTGAGCAGGATCGTCAGCACGGTCGCGAACTCGCGATTCATCTCCGGCGTGAACGCGGAGTCGTCCTCGGAGCCGATGGTGCCCTCGCGGCCTTCAGCCAGCAGGTGGAACGCCTCGTGCAGAGCCTGGGCCAGAGCCCCGTACTGGTCCGGGTCCATCCGTGCTTGGAGCGTTTCCATGTACAGGGCCACCTTGGCCACATGGTTGTCTTCCCCGGGGGCGGCGTCTTCGTCGTTCATCCACACAGCCTGGTCCGGGGCACCGCCCCCGTCCAGGCCCGCACACAACGACGAAGCGATCACGGCGACGCTCACCATGGCTGGTCAGGTGCGGTGGCGCGTGTGGGTCGTACCGGCGAGGAGTGATCGCCGGTACGACCCGCAGATGATGCCACGCCCTCCCATAGCTGTGAGGGCGATCAGAGCACAGCAGCGCTCTGTGTCAGTGCCGGGTTCTACGCTCATGAGTTCTCAGCACTGAGCGAGGAGAGCGCGTCCATGGCCATTGACTTTGTCGCCCTACATGAGCCGCTTGTGGAGTGGGTCCACGACCAGACAGCCCGAGACGCGACGGAGTACGTCACGGTTACCGCCTTCGGTGAACTGCACGGCCTCAACGAACAGCAGTCCCACCGGCTATTGGTGACGTGCAAGGGCTGGGGGCTGCTGAGTGATCACTACGCCACGATGGACGATCCAGCGGCCAATCTGACACCACGGGGACTGCAATGGGTACAGGAACGCCAACGCCGGCGTGCAGACACCAGAGCGCGCAGCGCCGCTGCACGCAAGGGCCTGCTGACCTGGCTATGGACCCAGAAGGAGAAAGGCGTTGGCTTCCCCTACGTCAACGGCATCCTTCAATCTCCTCTCTCGATCTTCGAGGGCGACCGACTGACATCGGACGAGATCGACCGCGCAGCGGCATACCTGCTCTCCAAGAGCCTGATCACAGGTAACAAGTCCGGACAGCTCGAAGGACCTGCCCGGGCCGAGATCACTGCAGAAGGGCAGGACTGCGTAGAGCACTTCGAAGGTGACGTAAGCGCCTACGAGCGTCGCAACAGCAGCGGCAACACGACATTCAACATCGGGGAGAACACGGGCAACATCGCCGCCAACAGCCGCGACTTCACCATGAACGCCACGACCAACAAGGACGGGATCGATCCTGCGGCGATCGTCATGCTCGCCCGCGCTCTGCGTCAGGCGGCGCCTGCCCTGGAGCTGCCGGAAGAAGACGCCCAGGAGTTCACTCAGCTCGCCACACGTCTCGAGGCCGAGGCCGCCAACGGATCTCCTGACCCGGGCAGGCTCCAACGCTGGGGTGGATCCATTGTCGGCATCCTCAACTCCCCTGTCGTCAGCGGAGCCCTGGGAAGCGTGCTCGCCGCTTACACCGGGACGGTGCTTCCGGGACTGCCTCCCGCGTGACCCGCAGCTCAGAATGAGCCACGGGGCTGGCCGCGAAGGGTCTCTCTCGCGGCCAGCCCCGTTTCACCTAAGCCGTACTTCCCCGTCAGGGCTGACCGGCCGCCGGCCCCCGCGCTACGCGCCTTCCGGAGCGGGAAGCTGGATTCCCTGGACTCGTGAGATCCAGTGGATGCGCTGCCGCGACGGCAGCAGGCTGTAGCGCAGGGTGCGCAGCCCGGACCCCTCGGTCAGGTGCCATGGAGCGACCCGCCACAGGCCCTCCCGGTCAGGGACCGGCTCGACCGGGCAGCCGGTCAGCACCAGATCCCAGCGATCCGTACTTCCGTTGTCACGGTCGTCCTCCGCCGTCACCGTGCCGAGCACCTTGTACGGCAGCTCCCTCCCGGCCTCACTTGCTGCGAAGTTCTCCGAGAGTTCCTTGATGGTGAACTCGCGTTGCAGGTAGACGTCCCGGCTTGTCGCGCCGGGTTCCAGGAGGATGACGCCGGCGGCAGTGGGCCGCCTGTCCTCATCAGCCACGACCAGGTCGCCGTCGAACCGTGCCTGCACGCGCCGATCGCTGAGATTCTCCAGGACCAAGACCTGCTGCAGTACGAGACGGTTAGCGCCGTCCTGCTCCGCAGGGAAGTGCCAGGTGTGCCCCTGCGGCCAGGGATTGCACGGCATCCCCGAGCTGGTCGCCGCCAGCGGATCCCACTGCGGGGGATTGAGCTTGAGGATGACCTCTGGGGCCTGGGAGTCAAGTCGGCTGCGGATGGCGTCGGCGGTCATGAGCTGGCTGACCTTCAGTGCTCCCCGCGTGAGGTATCCCTGCCACACGACGCCGCCGAAGGCCAGTGCGGTGCCGATCGAGCCGAGGGCGACCCAGAAAGATTCTGACATGGCGGAGATTCTGGCCCCACCCGTGGGGTCAAGCACCAGCGCCCCCTGCCGGAGCGGGATGCACGGTGCGGACGCAGCCGGAGGCTTCGGTGCGCGGTGGTGGAACGCCCAGCCAGCACATCGGTGGAGCAGCGGTTCGGTTTCGGAAATGCATGGTGAAGGGCCAGTGATCCCGTTTAGCGTGATCTGGCTGGCGAGCGTCAGCAGCATGTGGTGAACACACTGGAGTACCGATGCCTCTGCCCGCACGGCTCACCGCCGCCCTGGGACAACACCCTGAAGATCTCACCGAGGACGATCTGCAGCGTGCGGTCGATAACCACATCCCCGAGAGCGTCGACCTTGACTGGAAGAAGGACTTCTACAAGGGCACCGACGCGGGCAAGAAGGAACTCGCCAAGGACGTGTCCGCCATGGCCAACACCGTCGGCGGCATCATCGTCATCGGAGTCAACGACGGCGAGCAGGACCACGCCCACGGCTTGACCCCCTTCGACCCGGTCCAAGGCCACGGCGAGGAATGGATCCGGTCCGTGCTCGCGAACTGGGTCCAGCCCGTCGTACCCAACGTTGGCGTGCGACTGGTGAAGTCCACCGTGCACGAGAGCAAGATTTACTGGGTGCTCACCGTGCCCCCGAGCACCCAGGCCCCGCACGCAGTCGCGGGCCCCGGCAACGACTACAACTTCCGCGTGCACGTCCGGCACGGCACCACGACCCGCACCCTCGCCGAATCCGAGATAGCCCAGCGCTACCGCGACCGCTTCCAGGCCGCCTCCGACGACGTCGACCGCCTCCGACACGTTACCGACGCGGGGCTTGGCTACCTCTCGGACTATCTGACCAGAACCGTGGACGACAGGAGCGCTCCGGTGACCTTCTACCCGGGCTGGGTCACCCTGGCAGCAGTTCCGACCGTCCGCGGCGCCTATCCCCTGACCACCCAGGCCCATCGCAACGCTGCCTTCAAACGCTTCCAAGACCTTGCGTGCCATGGAGTAACACTCCGCGCGCGGCCGGAGCACCCACCGCTGGTGGGCCGACGGCAAGTCCGCTTCGAAGGCCTCCCCACCGGACAGCTACACCAGGACGGCAGCTCCTACACGGCACAGGCCATCAGCATCCACAACGATCAGCGCGATCCAGAGGGCCCCGACCTGATCTCCCAGCGCACCCTCGAACTCGACCTCGTGACCCTGGTGCAAGCAGCTGCAGCCTGGGCCGCAGAGACCGGAGCAGCCGGCGACCTGATGCTGTCAGCCGAGCTGCACCGCTACGACGGCCGTGACAAGCCCGTCCGACTGACCGTGACCGACAGCGTCTTCCAACGCGGCCCGGCGCTCCCGCTCCCGGCTGCTCCTGTGGAGACGACGGGAGACCTTGCCGCCATCGTCATCGACAAACGGGAAGCTGTTGTTGTGGCCTGCGCTCTCGTATCGGACTTGCTGGCCGACGTGGGGGCCCACCAGCCGCACATCCTCACCCCTGAAGGAGACATCCTGACGGACCGACTCAACGGCCAACTCCGCCATGACCTCACAGGCTGGGAGGTGTAGTACGGCGGGTTCCTGGCCGCCCTACCGCCGGGGAGCAGCCCGGGATCCCAGTGGTTACACGCACTCCAGTGCGATGCCGTAGTCCGGACAGCCAAGGCCCCGGGCCGCGTCCAGCGTCCGCAGCCCTGTCCGACAGCTCAGGACGCCGCACAGCCTCGTGTGGACGCCCAGCACAGCCAGACGAGAGTCAGCAGCGCCCTCCTTGGGAGGCACCAGGCCCGCATCAGCAGGCGGGTTTACAAAAAAGGTGGCCCCGTCCTCAGGAAGCCGCCTTAACCTCGAAGTTTCGTGACGGGCCGCCGACGGAGTCGGTGGCCCGTTTTCGTGCCGTGAGCTGAGGGTGGGCAGGCCGAGGGCCCGAGTGTCGTCTCGGGGTGGCGCCGGGTTCCACTGTTCCGGGTGGTGAAGGGCTGTCGTAGGGATGGGTGTCCGCTGTTCAGCCGGGGTTCGGCAGGAGTGCGAGCCGTTCGAGTGCGGCGGTGATGTGGCCGGTCCAGGGCCAGTGCCGGGCCAGGCGGAGGATCCGCTGGCGGCCGGTGGTGACGAGTTGTCCGGCCGCGGTGAACAGGCGGAGCCGCAGGCGGCGGGGCTCCCAGA
Organism: Streptomyces sp. NBC_01237; assembly: GCF_035917275.1. Classification (NCBI taxonomy): domain Bacteria; kingdom Bacillati; phylum Actinomycetota; class Actinomycetes; order Kitasatosporales; family Streptomycetaceae; genus Streptomyces; species Streptomyces sp. NBC_01237. The sequence goes on from NZ_CP108508.1 coordinate 8,200,075, forward strand.
GCCTGGCTTTGCCGGTGAGCGCGAGCATGGGCATCCAGGCCAGCAGGTCGAGGGCGATCTGGACGATCTCGAGCCAGACCTTGTTCTGCGCTGTGGTGTGGAGGGGCAGGTTGCGCAGGCCGGTGGCCCGGGCGGCCCGGATCCGGTCCTCCGCCCGGGCCCGTAGCCGGTGACGGAGCTCGAGTTCGGCGACCGGCCGGCCAGCGGTGTTGGTCGCGAAGCACGTGATCCGCATGCCGTCCGCGTCCGTGATCCTCAACTGGGCGCCGGGGTGGGGCCGCTCCTTCCGGACGACCAGTCGCATGCCCGCGGGCCAGCCGTCCAGCAGCTTGCCGGTGAGCTCGGCGACCCAGGCCCCGTCACGGACCTCACCATCGGTCTCGACGGCCGCCGTCCAGGCCGAGGCGGGGACTTTCAGCACGTGTTCGTGGATCGCTTCGGTGACCGTCATGCCGACCGAGTAGGACAGCCATCGTCCTCGCCTGGTGAGCCAGGACACGAAGTCGTGGGTGCCGCCCGCGGAGTCCGTGCGGATCAGCGTCTGCCGGCCTCGCCGGTAGCGCTTGGGCAGCTGGGCCAGTGCGAGCTGGGCTGTGGTGATGTGGTCGGCTGCTGTGTTGGAACCCGCGTTTCCCGGCCTGAGGAGGGCGGCGACCGGCTCGCCGGTTCCGCCCGGGCCGTGGTCGACGAAGGCCGTCAGCGGATGGTGGCCGTAGGTCTTCTTCCAGGTCGCGGCCGCGTCCTCCTTGTCGGAGTGCGCGATCACGAGGACGCCGTCAAGATCGACGACGACCTGGCCATCAGCGCCCGGGGCATTCTCACCGGCCAACGACCAGACGCGGTCACGGACTTCGGAGCGTGCGGACCGGATCGCCTGCAAAGCTTTCCCGCCGGAGGCAGCGAGGGTGTCGATCAGGCGGGAGACGGTCGGGTCGGAGGCGACCGGACCGAAGACGGCCGGTTCGGCCCGCAGCACGGCGACATCCGCGAGGCAGTCCCCGCCCAGTGCGACCGCCAGGGCGACATCCAGGAGGGCCTTGCCGGGATCGTGGACGGCCCGCGGTTTGCGCCACGGCGCCAGAGCTGCCGATATGACCTGGTCAAGACCGGTCTTGCGGGCCGTTTCGGCGAGCAGGACCGACCCGGCCTGGGAGACGACCCGGCGGCCGTCGTCCTGGACGCGGACACGGGGATAGGACCCGATAGAGTGCTTCACCTGGGAAGTGCCTCCGGCGATGGCAGGAACAAGGACCTCGACAATCCTCATTCTTGCTGGTCAGAGGCACTTCTGCTTACTTGGCCACCCATCGGACAGCCTGCTTCATGAAAGCGCGAAACTGCATGTTAAACCTCATTTTCGCAGTTCTCGTCCTGGTCCTGGCAGTCCTGCTAGCAGGGCTGTTGAAGCTGCGTCGCGGCGTTAGAGCTCCATGGGACGCGCAGCCTATTGCGCTCGTCGGTGTCGCCGGGGCCGCCTGCGGCTTCATGGCCGTGGTGTGGGGGGTCGGCGTCTTCGCAGGAGGGCTGGACGATCGGGAAACCTGCGAACTTACCCATCACACCAACTACGACCAGGCATGGCGTGACCGCACGGGGGCGGACGGCAAGTCCTTCTTCCCGTTGGCCAACGCATGCAACGAGCACATCAGTCTCGTGCCCGCGTGGGTGAACCCCACGATCGTCTTTCTCGCTGTCCTCGCCGTCAGCGCTCTAGCCCTTGCTCTGTTCCGGATCGCTCATGCGATTTCCCACAGGAAGAAGCTGATCTCCGTGTGAACGGATCAGCGTCTGGCGTCCGGGCGCGCTTCTTCACCCGGGAAGTGCCTCCGACGGCGGCAGGAGCAAGGACCTCGCCGCTCCTCATTGTTGCTGGTCAGAGGTGCCTTTCGCTTACCTGACCACCCGTCGGGCTGCCAGCTTCATGAAAGCGCGAGGTTAAGGTACCGCCATGTCGATTCGCATTCAGTTCAACAGTGAAGACCGCGGGGACAAGGGACTCTACGAGTACGAGGACGGAGAAGGGCGTGAGTACCGGTATGCCGTGCTGGACAGTGGCGCACTCGCGGTGTTCGAGAAGGAGACCGGCGGGTCCATCGGGAAGGACGAGGCGCCGATCTCGGTCTACGGGCCTCATGCCTGGTTCAGCGTCAGTGGCGACCAGCGGACGAAGGCGGACGACCGCCCAGGGCGCACAGCCGGTTTCTAGAGGGCGCATCCGATCTGCTCGCGCTGCGGATCCACTCCAGGTGATGGCATCAAACTACAGTGCGTGTAGACCCTGGGACGCGCTGCCGCTGGCTCTGGTCAGCAGGAGACACATTCGCCTTCGGCCGACCCGACGGCGCGGGGCCGGACAGGTCGCCCTGCCCGGCCCCGCTTCATAGCTGCGGGATTTCATCCTCACGCCAGGCGTGCTGGCCTCTGACCCTCGACCAGCTCAATCCATAGATCCCGACGGGTCCAAGCACGGACGGCGCGTTAGCCGCATCCTGGCGGGGTTTGTGGAAGCGAGCCATGATCGCCTTGCCAGCCACCCGATCGCGGCAATACTGACCTGCCCTGACCTGACACTTTGGACAGGCGATCTGCGAGCACGCGTTCCACGCCTGATGCTGCGCGGCCCTGACTGTCTGCGGGTCTTGTCCGCTGTCCGCCGAGGTGAAGACGAAGTAGTCCATCCACCGATGGTGGCAGTCAGCCCGTCGACGCGGACGCGAAACACAGTTTGCCGAGTGAGTCGCGCGGTGAGAGTTAGCCGCCGCTACTCGCCCTACGGACTCCGGTTGCTGCACCGGACCAAGAGCTCTCGTGTCGAACACTCGATGGCATCCTGCGCGCCGCGCCGACCGCCCGGGGCAAAGAAGGGCTGGCATCTGACCCAGAACGAAGGGGCACGCTGACCTCAGCGTGCCCCTCTTGTCATCGGCCGTGCTGCTATGCCGCTGCCCATTCCAGCCCGAGGTCGGCCAGCGCCTGGCTGCTCCGGGGCAGCGGCACGACGCTGACCGACTCCAGGAGCTCACGTTTGTTTCTCCATCGGCATCATGGCGCTGCTCCCTTGGCGGGGTGGCCAGGCCGATCACTGGTCGATGTCGTCGAACAGGCTGCGATGCGAGCCGGGAGGCTGGTGCCCGCTCCGCTGGCCACCGTGATCGTCCGCAGTGTCAGGCTCCCAACTGTCCTGGCTGGGCGGCCGAGACCGACGCTCGTCTTTATAGAAGTCGCGTGCATGGTCGAACTCTGCGACCGTCTCGTAATCGTCCCGCTTTTCAAAAGCCAAGGAGTAGAACAACAGAGCCGTCTCGATGGGGTCGTCATCGTCTCCAGTGGCGTCTGAGAGCCAGTCGCTGACCATGTCGTCAAGTACGGGAACGAGCTCTTGGAGCACGTGTTCGAACAGATGCTCACGCTCCTCGTCGGTGAGGAGGAGGTGCCAAACCTTCTTCTGCCAGTCCCGGTCCTCGATCCAAGAGGCGTCTGGGCTGGTGACGGCCAGCTCTTTCATGCGGTCAATGGCGCGTTTCCGAGTGTCCTCTGTCAGAAGGCCAGCCTGGTGGAGCCGTGCGAGTACGGTCGTCCGGGTGTCGTAATCGGCGGGCGAATTGAACTGCACGAGCTCGTCGTGGATCAGCGGGTCTACATCCACGTAGGCGCGCAGGAAGCTGGCGCAGCTGTCTTGCGCCAGGTAGGCCTGTACGGCCCATTGACGGTCATGCAGCTGTTGCCAGGACTCCAGGCGTCCGCAGGGCTGCTGACGTAGGGCGGCCACGCGGCGGGCGACCTCCGGGTAGAGCGAGGGTGGGATGCGCAGCAGGGTGCCCTGGCGCTGCTCGCTGCCGGGGGCTAGGCAGTCGGTGCGTGACAGCAGAGCTTGATCAGTCATGCCCATGAGAACGACCGGCAGCAGGTGCGGCTGGGTGGCCAGCCAAGCAGCGAAGCCTTCTCGAAGAGTGGGGTGATGGAATGCCCAGTACTCCTGTCCGTCGGGTGATGTATTGAGGCGGAGGAAGGTACCGGTGAGTGCGATCAAGGCTTTGCTGACGCCGGCCAGGGTGGATCCGGCTCGCTCGACGATGTCACGGTCGCCGGCATCCAGGGCGATCGGGCCCGGCAGGCCGGGCAACGTTTCGTCTCGGGCCGTTGCGTAGGTGAGTGCGAGCGCCGCGTGTGCGTGGGCGTCGAGCTGGTCGTAGACGTCGCGGAGTAGCTGCTGGGGCTGGGCTATGAACGTCGTAATGCCCTGCTGGGTCAGGGGCAGTCCGGAGGTAAATGCCTGAAGCCCCAGACGCCGCGCGGCTTCGGGACGGAAGGGGGTGGCGTCGGCTGCTGCTTCCAGATGAGGTTTCATCAGGGTGCGTACGTCTTGGGGCTGGTTTCCGGCGGCGAGGTGGTTGTACAGGATCTGCTGGCGCTCAGCCCGGCTGAGGTCGGCGACGTCGACGATGACGTCCGACCCGTGCAGCCGAGGGTAGGCATACCGCTTCAACAGCGGGCGGGCTTCGTTGTAGATGTAGCTGCGGGAGGTCAGCACGACGCGGGCGCCGTTTTCCACCGCGCTCATTACGTGCGGCAGGTCGCGCGACCAGGCGTGGGTGAGGTGTTCCTCGTGGCGGACCGCGCCAAAAGCATCGTCCAGCCAGAAGAACTGCTCCTCTTGGTGGGGGTTCCAGCGTTGCACGAGTTCTTCGGAGGTTCGGGCCTTGATGGCCGTACATCCCCAGTTGTCGGCCGCGCTGATGGCCAGCATCATCGCGATGACAGACTTACCGACTGCCGGGTCGCCCAGCAGCAGCACGAAGCCGCGGTCGCGCAGAGCGCGGGCCGCCTTACGGTAGGCGTCAGTGACGACGAAGGTGGCCACCTGTTCGGGCGCGGACGCCATGAGCTTCGAGGCCTGGGCGTAGGCGCGCTCGTCGAGGATCTGCGAAAGATCGCCCAGTCCGTAGACGCGGGGGACGAACATCCGCAGTCCGCGATGCGTAGCGATCATGTCACTCAGCCACTGCCCGTCCAGGACCAGCGGATGCGTCACCCCGGCCGCGCGCAGCCGACGGCTGATCTCCGCCTCGGAGGTACCGGTGACCCGCGCGTTTGTCAGTAGAACGTAGGTGCCACACATGCCGCGCTTCACCAGGGCTCTGGCCTTATCGAATTCGTCGTCCAGCTCGGACGGAGCGAGCGTGGCGTCGGCCTTCTTGGTGTGCTTGCACTGCAGCACAAACGGCCCTGGTGGAACGTCGTGCGCGCTACTCGGGCCTGTAGGCGGCGGCCAGGTGCCGTAGAAGGCGCCGTCCCGGCCTCCGTCGTTGGAGTCGGCGAATGACTGTACCGACTGGCCCCATACCTCCCGCAGGACGGCCGCGCACAGATCCTGGAAGGCTCGCCAACCCAAGGTATGCAGTGCAAACCGGGGCGAGCCGACGGCCGTGACCTCGCCTGCGCTGTTCACGCGTCGTCCTGGGCGGCGTCATAGTCGGCGAGCGCGGTCATGGCTTCCCACATGGTCTCGTCGTCGTAGTCCGGCACCACCAGGTCGGGCTCAAGGCCGTCACGGTCCGGGTCGAGCTCCTGGGAATGGGCCAGCACTTCGACCAGGAACCGTCGTGCGGCCTCCAGCAGGCCGGGATCCTCCAGCCACAGCCCGAACTCCAGGCTGCGGCGGGAGCTCTCCGTGCCGTTGGCGCTGCCCAGCCACAGCCGGTGTGGCGTGAAGCCGGTGACATCAGCCACGCCGCCCAGGCCGTCCTCGTCGTGCCACCACAGCTCACCCAACAACATCATCTTGGTATGGAGGATCGGGACGAGATGGTCCCCGGCCTTGCGATATCCCAGGGTGCGCAGCGCCGGCAACCGGATGTACTCCTGCGGCGAACCGGGACCCAGCAGCGGCGCCTTGCCGCCTTGGTGGAAGCGCAGCTCCTCCAGTTCGGAGAAGGCACGAATCGGGAATCCGGCCGCGTCTTTCACCGCCTCAGCGACCTTGCGTAGCCGTTCTACGTGGCGTTTACCCCGCGGCTGCTTGCTCACCACGACGCAAGCGGAGGGGAACTCGGCGATGCGCTGCAGCAGCTCAGGGTCGTCCACCCACAGGAAGGCCCCGAGAATCGCGGGCCCCAGGCTGCGAGACCGTCGCTGTTGCTCCAGATCCAGACGGAACCCGTCGATCCCCTCCACGAGACCGGCCAGCACGTCTGTCCCGAACCGGACGGGATACTTCCCGCCCTCCAGGACTGCCTGCACGTCGAACTGGTTGGAAAACGACGAATCCATATGCCCCCCTGCTGTCGCCAGCATTATGACGCGACACCACAGACTGCCGGGCGCTGAGTGGCATCGGGGAGCGTATTTGCCGGTGCTCCCTACGAGCTCGTAACACGATCTTGTTGAGATGCCCTGGTAGGCCGTGACCGGTGTGATGATTCGGCCGTTCGTGAGGTGTGGGTACTCGACCGTGGATCGTGGACGATGGGTTGTGGGCGTTGATCGAGCCGTTGCTGCCTCCGTGGCCGGAACGGTCGCCGGGACCGAGGCCGGTGTCGGACCGGCTCTGCCTGCAGGGCGTCCTGTTCGTCCTCTACAACGACATAGCCTGGCAACTCCTGCCGATGGAGCTGGGGTTCGGCTCGGGGCAGACGTGCTGGCGCCGCCTGGAGCGATGGCAGAAAGCAGGGGTCTTCGACCGGCTGCACCGGGTCCTGCTCGCTGAGCTGAACGCGGCCGGCGAGCTCGACTGGTCGCGGGCATGCGTGGATGGTTCTCACATCCGCGCGAAAAGGGGGGCGCCGACACCGGTCCGTCGCCGGTCGACCGGCGGAAGACGGGCAGCAAACACCACCTGATCTGCGACGGACGTGGCACTCCGCTGAAGGTGATCACGACCGTGGCCAACGTCAACGACGTCACCCAGACCCTCGCCCTGGTCGACGGCATCCCACCCGTCGCAGGACGCCCCGGCCGGCCCCGCAGACGGCCCGAGGCTCTGCTCGGCGACAAGGGATACGACTCAAACCCCAACCGTGACGAGCTCCGTCGCCGGCGAATCCTGCCCGTCATCTCCCGCAAGGGATCACCGAACATCAAAGGCATCGGCAAGCTCCGCTACGTCGTGGAGCAGACCTTCGCCCTGCTCCACCACTTCAAGCGCCTCGCAGTCCGCTGGGAACGCCGCACCGAACTCCACGACGCCTTCGTCTCCCTCGCCTGCAGCCTGATCTGCTTCAGACGCCTCAAGAAGACCCACTCATGATCGTGTTACGAGCCCTATGGGTTGGCACATGGATTCGGCCAGGCGTCGTTCTTCTGCCGCCACGGAGGCGGAACCAGCTCACCTTGTCGATCAGTTCGCGCTACACCAGAGAGTCGGTGGGTGGAGCTGGCCTGGACTGGAGGGGTAGTAGTCCGGCGCAGACGGTGAGAAGGCAAGTGAAAAAAGCGAAGATTCCGGCGTCACGGGCAGGTGTGCGGAAAGTGGGTAGTTATGGACAGTTTACGGCCACCGAGTATGGAGAGCGCTGCAGATTTTGTGGCGGCACTGCGGCAACTAAAGGCTGATACAGGGCTGACATACCGTCAGATAGAGCAACGTTCCGAAAGTGGGGGCATTTACCTTGCTCGAAGCACTCTTGCTGGCGCGCTGAGCCGCAACGTGCTCCCGCGGGAAGAATTTCTTGCGGCCTACATACGGAGCTGTGGCGGAGGCCAGGCCGATGTGGATGCGTGGCTGGAGGTCCGGGAGAATATATCTGCGGCGCGAAAAGTGGAGGAGCCTGCTTCCTTAGCGGAGCACAATGTCACGGACGCGGCGGATGTTGAGAAGCAGAACTCGATTGACCCGCCGGATCTCCCGTTCTTGCGCACCCGGAAAAAGAAGTTATGGCTCATCAGTGGAGGCGTAATTACGGTCACCATCGGTATTATCATCGTGGCCTTTGAAGTGCGGGGCCAGCAAACACAAGAAGAAAAAGTCAAATCGACAGTGAGTGCCACTGGTGCAACCGCTAGTCCGTCCAGTGCGTCTGGGCAGGCTAGTCCAGCAGCCATCATACCTTCTGGACGGTATCGTATTCGTACCGCCGGCGGACAATGCCTGTCGGAACGCAAGGGCAAGAGAGAAGGGGCTGGCACGAGTGATTATTTTTACGAAACTTCATGCAGAAACGGATATACGCCGATCACGCTGCGTCGATGGCCCAATGGTACCTATAAAGTATTTTTCAGCGGGAATTTAGAAGTTCAGGAACCGAAGCGCTGTCTAGGCGTCGTTCATGCTGGAGTTAATGACGGAGCTTCGGTTTCAATTCAGTACTGCGGAGAACACACCCTTGACGAAGCGGAGCAGTTCAGGGTGGAACCCGTCGAAGCATCGGGGCATCATTTTCAGCTTCGCGCCGAGCATGTGTCCAAACTGCAAGGGCCGGTAGATCTATGCATTGGATCACCCGACATGGACTCCCGGGAATGGTCCCCAGTCTTTCAGTTGGAATGCGACGAAGAATCTAAACGCCAGCAATTCGAATTCCAGATGCTCTCCCGCTGAGCTGTGGGTGATTGGCCCCGCTTCTTGCAGGGCCAATCACCACGACCGAGCAGGTCCTGCTACCAGCGGGTCGTAGACAGGGCTAGGTCAGCCATCCGGCCCGGCGCTGCGCCGAGTCCGACATGCCGGATGGCGAAACCCTTGCGCTGGTACCAGAACTTGTACTGACCAGTTGTCTTCTCCGGCAGGTTGCCGTGGTTCGCCTGGAAGTACTTGTAGTGGACGTAGTGGTTGGATTTCATGCCGAGCGCTGACTGGGTACTGACCCGGTCAGCATCGGGGAATTCGTCTACCGAAAGCAACGACCAGTCGGTACCGCCCACTCCCTGAGGGTTGTCGAGCGCCCAGGTTTTGAGGAAGTACGAGTTGCCGCGCTGGTCCTGGCACTGCTTGGACCCGCAAAAACTTGTCCAGTTATGGCCCCGATGTCCGGTGTCAAAAGTTATGACGTCCTCCACGCGAAGGGACGGCGGGAATCCGGGTTCGCCCCGCTGGACTCCGGTCAGGGCAGCTCGGGCTACAAGTCCGCCCATCGAGTGGCCGATCAACTTCACCGGCAGACCCTTGGATGTGTAATTGGTGTAGATGTGCTTCGCCAGTTGACGACCGAGCTGCTTGATTCCGACGCCCTGGTTACCAGCCGCGAGGGGCACATCGCATTTCTTGTCCCCCTTGTAGTAGCCGGCGTGATGGACCGGACCGTCCCAGCCCCAGCCGCTCATGGCACGGGGGAGCCCGCCCCAGTACGTCGCGCAGTTCACTCCGGGTTTTACGTCTTTGGAGTACCCCTTGAGGTAGTACACCGCGGCCGACTTGCCCGGCGCGCGCTGATCCTGCTGCGCCGTTGCCGCGGTGGACGCGGACATGCCTAGCAACGGTGCCGTCATCGCGGCGACGGCCATTCCTGACAGGACGGTACGTACAGACTTGATCATTTGATCCTTCTTTGGGGACGGTGTCGACTGTTGTTGTCGCACGGCGGGTGGAACCCCCGAGACCGACGTGAACGATGTTTGTCCTGCCTTGGAGCGGACGACAAGGCTGTACGTGTCCGGGACACGTCCGGGACACGTCCGGGACACGTACAGGCAATGTGACCTGCGGCTTTGCCTGGACCTTGCCTACGCGTGCTGGTCCCAGACGGGAATGACAGGCCTTCCTTGAGGGGCAGCGCCCTGTCAGGCTCTGGCTGGGGCCGCTCGACGCCATACTCGGCACGGCGGGCGTCCTGGTCGGCCTGATCCTCGGCACCGCCGCGCTCGCGCTCCGCCACCACGACCGTGCCGGCTGCGGGCCGCACCCCGCCGCTCCGGCGGAGGCCGCCGTCCCCGCGCACCGCCAACAGGCCGCCCCCGCCCGCCGGACCGGGTGGGCCCGGTAGGAGAGGAGGAAGGGGGGCAAAGTTCGGCAGCGCGCTGCTGGTTGCGATGTGTCGGCTTCATGTCAGTGGGCTGGTGGCAGTGACGGTTGATCAGGCAGTGGCGTGTTCTTGCTGCTCTGAGGCTTATGGCGATGGCTGGCCACTGACACCAGGCGGTGCCTTGTGTCCAGGCGACCGACGCGGAGTGGCACATCTGCAGGTGGCTCACTGTCACGAAGGCGGTATATCGCAGCCAGTGCTGGACAGGGTTTTCGGCTGCCCGTCATGCTGTGCGGATGTTCCGACGTGGATGGCGAGCATGGCAGAACCACCGGGTATGGCAGAACCGTGATGTGGCGGCCCGGATGAATGAGTTCTACGACGCGCTCACTGAGCGAGATAGGGGCTCTTTCCAGGATGTCGCCCTTAGAGCTCGTAACACGATCTTGTTGAGATGCCCTGGTAGGCCGTGACCGGTGTGATGATTCGGCCGTTCGTGAGGTGTGGGTACTCGACCGTGGATCGTGGACGATGGGTTGTGGGCGTTGATCGAGCCGTTGCTGCCTCCGTGGCCGGAACGGTCGCCGGGACCGAGGCCGGTGTCGGACCGGCTCTGCCTGCAGGGCGTCCTGTTCGTCCTCTACAACGACATAGCCTGGCAACTCCTGCCGATGGAGCTGGGGTTCGGCTCGGGGCAGACGTGCTGGCGCCGCCTGGAGCGATGGCAGAAAGCAGGGGTCTTCGACCGGCTGCACCGGGTCCTGCTCGCTGAGCTGAACGCGGCCGGCGAGCTCGACTGGTCGCGGGCATGCGTGGATGGTTCTCACATCCGCGCGAAAAGGGGGGCGCCGACACCGGTCCGTCGCCGGTCGACCGGCGGAAGACGGGCAGCAAACACCACCTGATCTGCGACGGACGTGGCACTCCGCTGAAGGTGATCACGACCGCGGCCAACGTCAACGACGTCACCCAGACCCTCGCCCTGGTCGACGGCATCCCACCCGTCGCAGGACGCCCCGGCCGGCCCCGCAGACGGCCCGAGGCTCTGCTCGGCGACAAGGGATACGACTCAAACCCCAACCGTGACGAGCTCCGTCGCCGGCGAATCCTGCCCGTCATCTCCCGCAAGGGATCACCGAACATCAAAGGCATCGGCAAGCTCCGCTACGTCGTGGAGCAGACCTTCGCCCTGCTCCACCACTTCAAGCGCCTCGCAGTCCGCTGGGAACGCCGCACCGAACTCCACGACGCCTTCGTCTCCCTCGCCTGCAGCCTGATCTGCTTCAGACGCCTCAAGAAGACCCACTCATGATCGTGTTACGAGCTCTACGGGTTCGCCAGCCTGCTCTGGCCGCTCGGAAGCGCACTCAACCCGCGTCAGAGAGTCGGATGCAGGGTTCGGTTTATCGGGGGTCGTCCTGCCTCGAAGCGGAGCCCAGCCTTTTCTGGTGCGCGCAAGCACAATATATGTGCCCATTTGTCTCAGTCTTCGGAAGGCTGATGTCAGTGGGATGGGGAAGAATCTGTGGCAGTGGAGGGAGGCTTTGATGTCCGCAGCGGACAGTGGTTCTGACCTGCATGTTCCTTTGCCGAGTGGGTGTCGCTGGTGCGGGGTGGACGAGCGTGAGCACATGCAGCGGTACAAACCGCCGGTGGGCTGGCACAAGTGGGAGCCGCCCACACTGGAGCAGCGCAAGGAGAGGATGCTGGCCCGACGGCGTCGTGCGTCTCGTAACCAGCTTTTACGTTTTGCGGTTATGCCGCTAGCTTCCTGAGCTGTCTGAAGACGAGACGCAGCTGCTCCGGGACGTCCTGAGAGCCCTCAAGCGCCGAGGCGAGCTGATACATCATGTCGGGCTTGCCACCAGGGCCGCTTTCGCTCTGTTCCCGCAACATCTGCTTGACCGCGTCACTGAACTTGCCCCCACGCAACTGCAAGAAGTCCTCGGGCGCCCAGAATCCCTCGGTCCTGGGCCAGACCTTGTTGGCGACACGAGCCCAGACCTCGTCGGTGAAAGCCTCCTCGAGCTCGTTGAACTTCTCCCCGCCAGGGAGGCTCGGGTCGGGCTCTCCGATGAACTTGACGTAGTCAGCCGCGCGCGGACCGAAAAACTGGGTGAGCTTAGCGGGCTTGAAAATACTCTTGGGCAGATTGCGGCTGTCAGCATCGACCACCAGCATGAAGGACCGCTCGTGTTCGGCAAGGTAGCGTGCCAGATGTAGCGCTCCCTCATTGTTGAAGCATGCCCACAGGGCGATGCCGGCTGCCTGGAGAGACATCTCCTCGCAGAGCTTGAACAACAACGGGAAGGCGCGCTGCTCGGTGTCGCCCTCTACGGCGAGAAAGCAGCGTTCATGTAGCAGCACGGAGTTCCGCAAGCCGAGCCCGGCGGCAATCTTCCAGAGGTGCTGCTCGAGCTCGTCGCCGACCGCCCCGGCCCCGATCCGTTCAATAACGGTGCGGTGGTTCTCCAGCTTGAGGTGGACGACGTCGGAGATCTCGACTCCGTCGATGAGGTTCAACGAGTGGGTGGCGACGATGACAGCGACATGTGACAGCGCGCTCTGGTCCTGGATGAGCTGCATGACCCGTCGCTGGTGGTGATAGTCCAGGTGGGTGTCAGGCTCGTCGTAGATGACGATCGTCTGCACCGCGGGGGGCTTTGCGTCCTCTTCCTCGGTCGGGGCCCCGGACTTGTCCTCTTCCTCCTCGGCCAGCAGCTCGCTGGTCCACTCCCACACAGCCAAGGCGACTCGTCTGCTGCGGCCGAGCCCGGAGCCCTCCAGCGCGACGGACTCCCCGGCAGCACGGGCCACCCGCAGCGGAGCGCCGCGAAAACCGTGCTCAAAAGAGACGTCCGGATCCACGTATACGTCAGTCAGGTCCGGGCAGCGCAGCTGGATATGATCACACAGAGACTTGGCTTCGGTCCGAAGACGATCTTTGACCTCGTCTTCCAGCTCACTCAGCTTGCCTCTGAGTTGCGGATCCTCCATGTACTGCTTGAAGCGGCCGCTCAGGGCACTTTTGATCTCCGCATCAGGGTGAGCAACCTTGCCGTCAAAGGGCAACAGCCGTGGCATCCGCTTATCCAGCAACGAGGGCGCGGGGAGCCACGTCTCGCCACTGGAGTGCTTACGCGCGAAGGAGCGCAGTGCCTTCTGCAAGTCTTCCTTCTTGCTGCTCGCCGGCTCGAGCCCGTACTCCTTGACCAATGCCTTCAGGGGCGTGACCAGAAGCGATGACACATCACGCAGGCGTTCGTCATCAGGCAACGAGCCCCAGTACTCAAGGTGCCCTACACAATCTTGACCAGCCCGACGGCGAATCTGCACCAATGCGGGCAACTCAAGCTCCGCCTGTTCCCACTCGTCGAGCTGGAACTCCCCGACCACCAGTGTCTCTTCGCACCGTTGAGGACGAGAGCCAGCCGTCAACTCCTGTCCACTGCCGGGCCGCGCCACGAACGTACGGTCGTCCTCCTTGAGCTTCCGCGATCCGGTGAGAAAGTGCAGCGAGTCGAGCACAGCGCTTTTGCCGCCGTCATTGTGACCAGCCAAGATCGTCGGTTTGCGGACCGGGATCTCACGGACATCAGTCAGCGAGCGGAACCCGCTAACGGAGAAGCTGTTTAGATACAACGCGCCTGCTCACTTTCCTGACGTACACGCCACCACAGGTGGCCCGTCAGCAAATAACCGCAGTCTGCCGCCCGGCGCCCCTCGCGCCATCCTAGAGCGAAGACCACACCCGCTACGCCCGTCCCATGCAACGCAGCACTGCTCCTCCAACCCAGGCGCTGCGGATCACCGCTCATCTCCTGCTATGCCGCCCAGTTCAGCCCGAGGTTGGCGAGCGTGGAGAGTTTGTCGGCGGTGAGCTTCGCCCGCCGCCCCTTCTGATTCATGATCCAGACTCCAAGCTTGACGAGGTGCTCCTGGCCGTCAACCACGATCCGCTCCTCATGGGCCCTGGGGACGGTCACAGAGCCCTCGCGGGCCTTGTACTGCGCGAGGGCCGCCACGCCCTTCTCGAAGGCGCTCACAGCCTTCTTGGGGGCCTTGGCGGGCTCGGTCTGCTCCGGGGGCAGCGGCACGACGCCGACCGCCTCCAGGAGCTCGCGCTGCCCGTCCATCAGCCCTGCCCAGACGGTGTGCTGACGCTGCTTCGCCAGCCACTTGCCCGCGTCCATGCCGTGGACGGTGAAGCCGGGCAGGACGTCGGAGTGGTCCTCTTCGTCCGTCAGCAGCTCCCGCAGCGCGGCGTAATGCCGCTGCCACTCCGCCGGCCACGCCGGGTTCCAGTGCTCATCCACGGCCTCCAGCGCCGTTTTCCACTCGGGGTGGCCCTCCAGGGCACCGGGGCGGCGGAGGTTGGACAGCCACTGCCCCACCGGCCGGTCCAGTATCGTCGCGGACCGGGGAGCGCACAGCGTCCAGTGCTGCTCGTAGTACGCCTTGGCGGCCTCCAGGTTCTCCTGGAACCGCTCATCGGCCGGATTCCAGACCATGCCCAGCTTCTCCAGCCGCTGGGCGCGGAGGCCGGTCATCTGCCCCGCCCCGTACGCCCGTCGCTGCTCCGCGACCCACTGCCCCAGCGGGTACGCGCCCTCCTTGTGCCCGTACGGAACCCGGGCGTGACCCTCACGCTCCGCGAACTTCTTGAGCGCCGCCCAGCCGCGCCCCCAGTCCTGGCGCTCCGTGTCGATCACGTTGAAGGAAATCCAGTCCGCGACCATCACCGGGTCACGGGGAGCGGCAAAGCGGATCAGCAGACGGGATTCGTCCTCGCCTTCCTCGGGCGGCGGACCGATGTACTCCGACGGCTGCACCATGTCCTTCTGAGGCTCCTGCGGAATCGCGAGCAATTCGATTGCCTCTTCATCGTGAGCCCGCAGACCCTCCAATACCTTCACCAAGGGCTTATACGATCCGGAGGTGAACATGTCTTCCGGCCTTTCTCCAGGCTGGAGAAATACCGGCACGATCAGAGACGCGACTTTCCCCTGTCCGGGCTTCTGACGGAGCGCCCGGCCAATCGCCTGGACGATGTCGTGCGGCGCACCCTTGGAGCTCGTAACACGATCTTGTTGAGATGCCCTGGTAGGCCGTGACCGGTGTGATGATTCGGCCGTTCGTGAGGTGTGGGTACTCGACCGTGGATCGTGGACGATGGGTTGTGGGCGTTGATCGAGCCGTTGCTGCCTCCGTGGCCGGAACGGTCGCCGGGACCGAGGCCGGTGTCGGACCGGCTCTGCCTGCAGGGCGTCCTGTTCGTCCTCTACAACGACATAGCCTGGCAACTCCTGCCGATGGAGCTGGGGTTCGGCTCGGGGCAGACGTGCTGGCGCCGCCTGGAGCGATGGCAGAAAGCAGGGGTCTTCGACCGGCTGCACCGGGTCCTGCTCGCTGAGCTGAACGCGGCCGGCGAGCTCGACTGGTCGCGGGCATGCGTGGATGGTTCTCACATCCGCGCGAAAAGGGGGGCGCCGACACCGGTCCGTCGCCGGTCGACCGGCGGAAGACGGGCAGCAAACACCACCTGATCTGCGACGGACGTGGCACTCCGCTGAAGGTGATCACGACCGCGGCCAACGTCAACGACGTCACCCAGACCCTCGCCCTGGTCGACGGCATCCCACCCGTCGCAGGACGCCCCGGCCGGCCCCGCAGACGGCCCGAGGCTCTGCTCGGCGACAAGGGATACGACTCAAACCCCAACCGTGACGAGCTCCGTCGCCGGCGAATCCTGCCCGTCATCTCCCGCAAGGGATCACCGAACATCAAAGGCATCGGCAAGCTCCGCTACGTCGTGGAGCAGACCTTCGCCCTGCTCCACCACTTCAAGCGCCTCGCAGTCCGCTGGGAACGCCGCACCGAACTCCACGACGCCTTCGTCTCCCTCGCCTGCAGCCTGATCTGCTTCAGACGCCTCAAGAAGACCCACTCATGATCGTGTTACGAGCTCTTGGGGTCCAGGAGAGCCACCGAGTCCACCGCCCGGATGTCCACGCCCTCGCCCAAGACGCGGCAGTTCGAGAGCACCGCCCGCTGTGCGGTGGACCCGAAGCCGCCCAGGACTCCCCGCCGGCGCTCGGGCACGTGCTCACCGCACAGCCAGTCCGCCCAGATCCGGGCGGGGTACTTATCGGGCTGGTCGGCGTGCAGCTTCGCCGCCACGCGCTCCAGGCCCTCCGCGTACGCCTGAGCCTCTATCGTCCGGTGGTGGAAGGTGATGCACGTCGACAGGTCGTGCTGCGCCATCGTGTGCAGCAGCGCGGCCTGGAGCGCCCCGAGGCGCTCCCCACGGACCTTCTCGCTGTGCCGCTCCTCGCCCATCAGCCGTTCCGGGGTGACGACCGGGTCCTGGAGCTCCAGGACGATGATCTGGTACCGCGCCAGCAGCTTGCGCGACACGGCCGACGCCAACGAGAGCTTGTAGAGGACCGGTCCGAAGACCCTCTGGTCGTCCATGGAGGCCGCCATCTCATGCGGCAGGGGGTCACGCACCCCCTCCGCGACCTCGCGGTTCAGCCGCTCCTCCCAGATCCGCGGCGTGGCCGTCAGATACAGCCGGCGGTGCGAGGGGATGACGCCCTGGCTGTGGACGTCGGCCCACGCCTTACCCATCGAGCCCGACGTCCGGTGGGCCTCGTCCGTTTTACCGATCTTGAAGATGATCGGGATGTTCTTGAGCTGGTCTGATGCGTCGCGGACATGTTCGCGACGCATGGTCTGAGGTGACAGTCACGGGGGCGATGACGTGTACGTCGTTGGTGTTTGGGCGCAGCTTTGTGGCGTTGAGCGTCGTGTTTACTGAATCAGCGCGGTGGCTCGGCGGACGCGTGCGCTGTTGTCGGTGCGGAGCCGCTCGGTGATGGCTTGGTATTTGAGGCGTTCGTCCGGGGGAAGTTCGGCGAGGGTGTGGGCCAGGTTGTGGCGGACGCCGGTGTTGGAGTCCTCGGCGAAGAGGCGTGCCAGGGACGGATCCCGGTGATCGGCGCGGCCCCAGCAGATTACGGCGGTCTGCCGCATGAATGGTGAGGGGTGGGTGGCCGTCAGAGGCATCGGCGCGGGAATCAGGCGGTTGAGTGCGAGCACGGTCTGCGCCTGGAGCCGGCCGTGGCCTGGGTTCTGTTCCGGATGGGTCAGGTGGGGGAGTAGGCGCTGTTCGACGCGGATGGCTTGTTCGGCGGTGGTGGCGAGCACGGCGGTGGCGTGCAGGATTTCTGCGGGCAGACGCCAGTCTCCCTCAGCGTTGATCTTGTAGCGGCTCAGGGGGTGCTGGGTGTGTCGGTCGAGGGCGTTGGCCGGGTGCTCTGTGAGATCTTGGTACAGGTCCATGAGCCGTTTGAACGTGTCGTTTCGCACGGGTGTCGGCAGGGTTTTAGCGAGGATGGACAGTGCGCGAACGGCTTCGGAGCGTCGGTCGGCGGCGTCGTTGCGGTCTTCGGCCCACAACAGCAGGTGCGGTGTGACGCGTGCACGCAAGAGTGCGATCGGTTCGCCTATATCCATGCCGCTCTGATCGTCGGAGCACACTGTGAGGTACGTCGCGCACTGCCGCGTGGCGGTTCCCATGGCATAGAAGGGGCGGACGGTTCCCACCGGTTCGGCCAGCACGGTCTCGGCCAGGTGCCGCGCGGTCTTGGCGACAGACGGGTCGTCCATCTGCCAGTCGGCCAGGAGGGCCGTTGCCCCGGTGTGTCCTTGCTGCGCTCGTTCACGTACCACTGACACGGCCGAGGGCAGGCGGGCGCGGAGGCCGACGAGTAGGCCTTCAGCACCTCTTACGTCGAATTTCCATGCATCCAGCAGGGCTTGTGCGGCCTGGTCGGCTACCGGCAGTTTGGCCTTGGTACAGGCACCCAGATAAGCCACCATCTGCTCATCAAGGAGCCGGGAGACGCTCGGCTCTCTGGGGATCCACTCGAGCAACAAGGGCAGCACCGGTTGCGCTGACGCCGCCGGTAGGCGCTCATCGAGCGCTGCGAGCGCTCCCAGAGCCTCCTGGACCGGGTGGATGCTTGTCGACCCCGTCTGCGCGCTTGTGATGACGATCTCCGTCAGGCGGGCGGCGATGCCTGCGACGGCGTCATCAGGAATGAGATCCGCCTGCTGGCCGATCACCGCTGCGGCCGCGCTGCATACCCACCGCGCACGCACCTCCAGGAGGTCGCGTACATCGAGGTACTCGAGAAGCGATGCGGCAGCGGAGCGTGCGTCCTTCCTGCGGCCAGCAAGAACGAGTTGACGCACGGCGTGCTTTGTTTCTCCGGCGCGGTTGAAGACTTCGCCGTAGCGCTGATGGGCGAGGTTCTCATCGGTCAGCGCACCGGAGATCCGGTCCTGCCACAGCCACTGGTGCGAGGCTCGTGAGGCGTCCGGCAGTCTGTTGTCGACCAGGGCTTCCAGCGCGCTGACGGCCGGGTTGAAGGAGAGGTCGATGAGCCGTGCGCCTTTGGCGCCGACCGTGCGGGCCGAGAGCATGGCCTGGGACGATTCCTTGAATCCGCCGTTGTACTGGTCGGACAGAAAGGAAATGGACCGTAGGGCATGCCGGGCGTCGCTTCCCAGGCCCTCTCGGGTAGCGGCCAGTACAGCGCGCCGGTAGACCTCGATGGCTTCGCTTCCGAGGTCTGCAAGGGCCAGCGCGCGTCCGCGGCGCATGTGCACCAGAACCGCGAACCGTTCCGGTATGCGGCCGCCTAGAGCGCGCCGGTCAAGGTCGGCGTAGGCCTCTTCCGAGCTCTGTCCGGCTCGTATGGCCAGGTCCGCCAGACAGCACTCCAACCGAATTCGCAAGAGTCCACTCTGTGAGGTGACGATCTCGGAAGCCAGATCAGCCAGCCCTGCCGGATGATCGTCGGGGTGTTCATCGGCAACGATCTGCTCGATTACCGCCAGCACCAGGCGGGCTGCCAGGGGATCGCTCGCCTGCACCACAGTCACAAGCGCGGTCGTGACCGGCGCGAGGTCGTATCCGTACTCGAACCAGTCCGCCAGCGCCTTCAAGACGTCGTAGATGTGGGATGCCATGCCGCCGGCGTCGGAAGCCAGCCGCTCCAGGCGCTGATCCACGAAGATTCGATCGCCGGTCTCGTACCGGTCGAGCATCAACGTGGCCGCGACGGTGAAGGCCGCGTCGGCCTGTCCCGCGGACGCCAGCAGGTCGCGCTGCCGAGTGCGGAGCTGGTCGGCATGCCCGGTAAACGAGGCATCTTCGAGTTCAAACGCCAGATCGCCGAAGAGCTCGGCAGCCGGCCCCGGCTCCGTCTCTGCGAGGTGTTGCGCGCGGTGCAGGGCGTCGGCCAGGCCTAGGTGCTCGAGCGGGTCGTTCAGCAGCGCGTAGCCATGCGGCAGGCTCGAAACCGGAGGGGCCTCCACCCCGCAGAATGCCTTGGCCCATTCTTGGCCGAAGACGCCAGCGACAAGGTACGGGCGTTCCCGCAGGAACCGCGAGAGGGCGCCTGCGTCGTACAAGCCGATGTCTATGTCGCCCTGGTACTTCTCCTGCAGGGCGACGAGCTCGTCTTCCACGGCAGTGTCGTCGACGACGCACCCCGTTGCCAGGACGAAACGCACGGCGTCGAACCGTCGCTCGGACCATCCCTCAGCAGGCGTCGTAGTGCGGGGCGGACCAGTGAAGTCGGTGACTGCTGTACGGAGTGCGGGCGCCGGCAGGGAAACGATCCTGCGCACTTGGTAGACGTGTGTCTGTCCATTGCGCCTGCCGATGAGGTCGAGTCCACCTTGGTCCTGCCCGGAGCGGCCGTAGCCACGGATGTCGTTCATCCCGTCGATAAGCCACATGACCTCGCCGACCAAGCGCTCGAACACCGGTGGGGACAGCTTGCCGAAGGGCAACGTCTCGGGAGCCGAGAGGGGTGGACTGAGGGGCAGCTGACTTCGCCGACTGACGAGCGCACCGATACGGATTTCTTCCAAGGGTGATTCAGCAGCCATCCAGCTCTCCCTGCGACCCGCGGTGCTTGTGTGCAGTAGAGACGGATGGTATCGGGACGGACCGCCATAGACCTGCGGCACTGTTTAGCGATCAGATCGCCGTCCGGAGTTGGGTGTGCCCGGGGATGGCGGGCGGAGGCCGCCGATCGGGGACGCAAGGTCTGCTAGGCGCAGGGCCGAGATGCGTGTGACACCCTCAGCCGCCATCCAGAAGTTGAGTACACCCGTCCGGTTGTCAGTGGCAGGTGGCACTCTTTGAGCATGGCCTTCCGGGGAACGTGTTCATATCGAAGGTATTCCGACGGACACAGGCGGTGCTCCATGGGTGGTGGTCGGGTGATACGCGTGCATCGCAAAGACCTGCCGTCCCCTGACGGCTGCCGCTGGTGTGGCGACGATCCAGGTCACCACGGGTCTCAGTGGGTGGCTTCGGCCGGTCTGCATACGTGGGAAGCGCCGACGCCGCAGCAGCGGCTGATGCGTATGAAGGCGCGGCGCGCGGCACGTCAGGCCGGGGCGGCTACCAAAGATGCGGCCCCGCGTCCTGCGCGCGACTGACAAGAGCATCGAAGACCGTGGACAGGGCGGCGGGGATGCGGTCCTTTGCGAGGTGGGCGGCGATGCCGACCATGAGGTCTTCCTTGTTTTTCGGTCCATCAGGGGAACCGCTCTTGAGCAGGTCCAGCAACTGCGAGCTGAACTTGCCGGCCCGTAGCTCTTCGATCTCCTGAGGCTGCCAGGGGCCGCGTTCAGGGTTCGGCCTCCACAGCGTGTTGGCTGTCTCAGCCCAGTCGTCGTCGGTGAAAAGGTCTTCGAGCTCGTTGGGGGAGCCGAGGTAGAGGCACTCCTCCTTGAGGTCGAAGCCGTGCTCCTTGAGCTTGTCGTCTCGGAAGGCGCGCTTCTGGTTGGTGCGGCTGTCCTTGTCGACGACGAAGGCGACATCGCGGCCGTGTTCCTTGAGGAACCGGGCGAATCGCAGCGCGCCCTCGTTGCTGCCGCCGGCCCACAGGCAAATCCCGGCGGACTGGATCGGCAAGCCGGCGTGCTTGCGGAAGAGGATGGGGAACGCGGATGTCTCGGATACGCCCTCCACAGCGACGAAGAACCGCTCGTGCAATAGGACGCTGTTGCGGAACCCCAGCGTTGTCGCGATCGTCGACAGATGCCGACGCACATCCTTGTCCGCGCTGTCCTCGCTCAGAACCTCCGCCCGAACGCGGCCCTCATGAGTACGCAAGTGCACCACAGAGGAGATGTCGACCCCGTCGATCAAGTTGAGCGAGTGCGTCGCCACGATGACGCGCGCGTTGGGCCGTGACGACTGCAACTGGATCAGCGCCATGATACGCCGCTGATGGGAGTAGTCGAGGTGGGTGTCGGGCTCGTCGTAGACGAACACGACATCCGACTCGGACGCCTGCGTGGCGTCGTGTTGCCCCAGGTCGTTGCTGCTCTCCCACAGGGCCAGCGAGATCCGGCGTGAGCGACCGGTCCCGGCCGACGAGAGCGGGAACCGGCGGCCCTGCGAGTCCACAATGTTCAACTCGACCCCGACCAGCGCCGGACGCACCTGCACCTGAGGGTCCAGTTCCACCGATGGCAGGGCGCACCGCCGCGCGATATGACCCCGGATGCTGTCGATGTCCGGTGTCAGCGAATCGGCAAGGTAATCTTCAAGATCTGCCACACGCTTGACCACCTCATCAGCCCGCGTGTACTCGCGCAGCCGGGAATTGAGCAGACTCTGGACCACGGCCTCAGGTGCCTGGACCGAGTCGCCCTTGAAGTACACCATTGACGGCATGGCGGCGGCCACCTCGGAGTCCGCCGCCACCCATGCGTCGACCTGCTCCATCTGCTGGGCCAGTTCCCGCAAGGGCTGCTCCCAGCTGTTCCTCGCGTTCGCCTGCCCGACGGGCTCGACCCCGTGCGTGGCCGCGAGTTCCTTGAGGCCCGCCAGCTTCACCGATCCCAAGTCGCGCAGCTCTGGGTTCTGGCAGACGCGGCGGCGGATCTCCAGGAACGTTCCCGCCTCCGGGCGGAAGCGACGGCGGATCTGCACCCGCTCGGGCAGGGCGAAGTGCTGCTGCTCGTCGGCACTGAGGGTGAACTCGCCCGTCACGGCACTCTGAGGCACCCGTGCGTGCGGTGCGACCGTGTCCCCGTCGGCCACGGGTTCCTGTCGGCCCCCGTCGCCGACGTAGGTGAGATCGCGCTCGCTCAGCGCGGTTCCGTGGAGCAAGAAGTTCAGCGCGTCCAGCAGAGCGCTCTTCCCGCCCTCGTTCTGGCCAGTCAGAACTGTCTGTGGCAGGACTGGAACATCGGCGATATCTGCAAGGCAGCGGAAGCCCTCAACGGAAACGGAGCAGATCTGCACGCACGCCTCAACTCAACAACGATGGAACGGTTTCGGATGAACTGTCTGGACGTCAGCTCAAGATCGGGCGGTACGGATAGTGACCCTTGATGAACCGAGCCAAGAAGCCCCCCTTGCTAGGGGAAGCCATCAATGCCGAGTGCACGTCCGCAGGCACGTTGTCGTAGCGGTACACCCCTCCGCTGTGGAAAGCGACCTCGAGCACACGCTCCGCCTGGCTGTAGCCCACCGACCGGACGTTGGTGGAGCGAACCGGCTCATGCAACAAGGTGCCTCCAGCGGCCTACGTGACGGGCGTTGCACGATTGACAGAAAGGATAGCGCTGCGCGCTGCCCTCAAGGACGCGGTTGGTGTGAAGCGCCGCCTGCACCTGACCACGTTGGCCCGGTGACCTCGGTTTGAGCCGATGGCGGCGGATCGTCGACGGTCGAGAAGCTGTGGAACTCCAACGCCGTGACGAGTTGAGCCGACCAGGCCCCAGCGGCCACTGGCACACCGACTTTCGGCCTGCCCAGGCGACACCTCGCCCGCGCGCCACCGCCTACGCCGAGGAAGGGCTCGCAACGCGGCGTTTCACAGGCTTAGCGACTGCGAGCATCCGATCATGTCCGGTCGGTACACGGTTTCTCACGGCGCGACCGGTTCGCTGCATGACTCTCGGGCGGGCTTTGTGGCACCGCTCACTACTCCAGACCTAGATGAAGGAGAAAGTTCTCATGGCCGCGTCTACCGCAGTGTCCGGTGTTTCTGATGGGGCGTTGTCGCCGTTAGGGCGGCGGTTGGGTGCCCTGCTGAGTTCCGAGCGCGTGGTTCGTGACCTGCGGCTTTACTTCGGCCTGGGCGTGCCGCCCGGCAGGATGCCGTTCACCGGGAGTCGGTTCGAGCATCTGGCGGGTGGGGGAGATCGGCCTGAGGTTGCTGACCGGATCACGGCGGAGGACCTGGTCGCGGTGCAGACCTTGTCGGTCACCGTTCCGGCGCCTGTCGCGCTGGATATTCTGGAGGGCTCTCTCGGCGTGAGGCTGTCCGGTCTGTTGCAGGCCATTCCCAGGGACATCGACATGGCTGATGCCGACGCGCTCGTCGTGGCCGACGGCTCGCCGGCGGACCAGGCATGGCACCTCCTCTGTGCCCAGTACGGGGTCAACTGGGTCATCGCGGGGAAGATTTTGGCGCGTAAGCGTCCGCGGTTGCTCCCGGTCTATGACCGTGTCGTACGCTGCGCCGTCGGCCGGCCGCCGTCCTTCTGGCTCGCCTTCCATGCCGCGCTGCGTGAGGACGGCGCCGCGTTGCACCGCCAGCTGCTCGAGCTGAGGCAGGCCGCAGGGCTGCCCGAAACGGTGAGCGCGTTGCGGGTGTGCGATGTGGCGGTATGGATGAACCACCGAGCTCTGGGCCATCCCTGCCCCTGAGGATGCCTGCCGTCAGCGCGACCCGAGGGGGCGTTCTGGCGTGTGAGGGTGACGGACTTTACCAACTGTCACCTGGGTGTGTGTGACGTTCGTGTGGAGTGGTCCGCCGGGGCGGGGAGGGGTGTGGACTCATGGCCGGAGGACGCCGCCACGGGGGCGGTTCCCGGTTCGGAGGGGGCGGCACATGGTGGATGGCCGGCTGGTGATGGGCGACTTACGCGTGCAGGAGATCGTCCGCGGGGACGGGCGGGTGTCCTACACGATCGTGGACACGGACTGCACGCTTGTGGCGGAGGCGGACGGGTTCCTGCGTTCCTGTCGGGCGGGTACGGACCGTACGTACGCGTATGTGCTGGTGGATCATCTGCGGTGGCTGCGGTTCGCGGGCCTGGACACAGGCGCGGTGTCGCTTGAGGACCTGCGGCACTACATGGCGGCTTTGGGAGCGGACTACCCGGGGCCGTTCGGGCTGCCGTGGCGCGAGGGGAAACGCCCCTACGGACACAGCGCACTGAAGACCGCGGCGGCCTGTCTGAAGGGCTTCTACCTCCGCCTGGGCACCCACGGCGTGAACCCGGCACTGGCGGAGGCACTGCGCGTGACCCGTTTGCCGACGCGGGCGGACCGTCGGCGGGCGATGCTCGGGCACGTCCTGCACAGCATGCCCGCGAATCCTCTGGCTCCGGCGGAGCGGGTTCGCCGGCACCCGAAGATGCTGCCGGAAGGCGCCCGGGATCTGCTGCTGGGGGCGGTCTCGTGTGCGCGGGACCGGATGGTGGTCACGTGGCTGGCCGACGGCGGTTTCCGCATCGGTGAGCTGTGCGGGCTGCGTCTGGTCGACCTGCACCTGCGCGAGCAGGCCGCGTGCGGTCAGTGCCGCGGGCCGCACGTGCACATCTGCCACCGTGAGGACAACGCCAACCGGGCCCAGGTGAAGACCAAGTCCCCCTGGACGTCGCAGGACGGCACTGTGTGCGGTGGGACGGTGCGCCGGGTGAGTCCGGCGATGGTTCACACCTACTTCGAGTACATCACCACCCAGTACCCCGCCCAGACCGCTCACGGCATGCTCCTGGTCAGCCTGCACGGCCCCACTCGGGGCCAGCCGTGGACCACGGTCGCGGCCCGCGGCATGCTGCGCCGGGCCGCGGCCCGTGTGGAGATCGGCCGGGTGGTTCCGCACGCATTCCGGCATAGCTTCGCCACCGCGGTGCTGGACGCCGCACAGGGCAATGCGGTGATCGCGCGGGATGCCGGCGGCTGGGCCTCGGCCGCGACCGTCGAGCAGGTCTACGGCCACGTAGACGTCCACGACCCGGTCTTCACCGCAGCGCTGGAGCAGGTCTGGGGGACACAGCCGTGATCCCGCTGACGCTGCTGCCCGGCCGCACCGACACCACCCGCGTCGGCCGCGACCGGCTCGAACTGCTCACGGCCCTCATCGCTGCTCCCGCATTCGACCCGCTCTTCCGCGACACATTGATCTTCATCCCGCCTCAGCACCCGGTCTTCGCCTGGCAGTGCGCCGTTGACGGCTGCCTGCGCATCCGCCGGGTCAGCCACAACCTGTGTAACACGCACAACCTGGAGTGGGACCAGGCCGAGCGGACGGAGCAGACCAAGCGCGCCTTCATGGACGGGGCCACCGCTCTGCCCGCCGCGCGGGGAGTGGACTACGGCCGGTGCCTGATCTGTCCCGACCGCCCGGCGATCAGTCCCACCACCCGGCTGTGCCTGCAGCACCAGACCAGGTGGCAGTACGGCGAGGCCGCCGGCATGGACCGCACCCGGTTCGAGTCCTGGTCCCGTACACAGCACCCGCTTCCCGGCTACGGCCTGTGCACGGCACGGTGTCCGTTCCTGGCCTGTACCTCACTGGGGCTGTGCCTGCAGCACCTGAACCGGTACAAGATCGACAACCGTCCGGGAGAGGCCCGGTCGCAAAACTCACGCGGCCCCCTCAAGGACGGCCAGCCGCTCCCGGGGACGTACGGCGACGAGAAGGCATTCCGCGCCTGGTGCGCCACTGCGGAGCCGGTTACGCAGCCAGGGCTGGTCAACCTTCATGGCCTGTCCCCGCTGTTGCGGGCCGAGATCCAGTGGGGCCTGCACACCCACGCCCAGTCCGCTCAGCACTCCGAGTGGAGCACCAACGGCATCAGGAATCTCGTCAGGCATTGCCGACGAGGCGGCATCACGTCTCTGATGGACCTGCACGATGAAGGATACGCAGGCCTGACGCGCAAGCAGATGGATTCCGAGGTTCGCAAGATCATCTGGGAAGTCGTCAACGGCTTGCGCTGCGTCTACTACAGTCCCTCGGACACGAAGGACGCCGGCTTCCTGGAGACCGATCACTTCGGACGACGCTTCAAGAACGCCCAGAGCCACTTCGACATCACCACCGTCTCCCAGCGGTGGCTGCGCGACCTGCTCTGGGACCATCTCGCCGAGTGGCTCCGTTCCCCGCAGTGCCCTCGCACCCGCGGCCCCTTCGAGCAGATGCGCCGCGCCGCCGTCGAGCTGGGCGTCTTCCTCCAAGCCGACGCCCCCGACGCCGGCCACGACCCCACCGTGCTGCGCCGTGAGCACGCCGAGCGGTTCGTCGCCGACCAGCGCCACCGCGCCCGCCACGGCCTGCCGTCCCTGGGGATGGTCCTGGTCGACGGACGATCCCCCACCGTCACCGATCTGAGCTGCCAATTCGTCTTCAACGGGGCACGCAAGCTGCTCTACAGCGCCATCCCCGCCGGCCACGCCGAACGCCTCGGCATCGACACCGGCTTCCTGACCGCCATCCCCTTCGGCGGTACCGGCCTCAAGCAGCGCTCCCGCAACCCCTTCAGCGACGACGTCGCCCGCGCGCTGATGGACGAGACCAACCTGCGCCGCCTGGAGGAAATCGACCTCAACGACCGGGGCCTGCGGGACATCTGGGAGACCATCGTCGCCACCGGGCGCCGCTGCAGCGAGGTCGTCGGACTGCGCCTGGACTGCATCGGCCGCTACCGCGGCCTGGCCATGTTGTGGCACGACCAGACCAAGGTCGGCAATTACAACGAGGGCATCCGCATCCCCGAGCCCGTATACCAGCGTCTCGATGCCCGCCGAACCAAGACACTCCAGCTCTTCGAAAAGCGGTACGGCCGCGTCCCCACAGCCGCTGAACGCCCCGGCCTGGCCCTGTTCCCCTCCCGCATCCGTAACCCCAACGGCCGACAGCCGATCTCCTACGGCCACTTCAACCAGCGCTTCAAGACCTGGATCGTCGGCCTG
This sequence comes from Streptomyces sp. NBC_01237, assembly GCF_035917275.1. Classification (NCBI taxonomy): domain Bacteria; kingdom Bacillati; phylum Actinomycetota; class Actinomycetes; order Kitasatosporales; family Streptomycetaceae; genus Streptomyces; species Streptomyces sp. NBC_01237. The sequence continues at coordinate 8,227,003 of NZ_CP108508.1, forward strand.
GACCTCGGTGGCGCATACGTAGCCCACCAGGCCCGCCACACCCTGGCCACCAACCTGCTGCGAGCCGGCGCCACACTCACTCACATCCGCCGCTACCTCGGCCAGCTCTCCGAGCGCATGGCCGAGCACTACGTGAAGATCACCAACAGCGACCTCGAAGACGTCCTGAACACCGTCTGGGTAGCCGGGCCCGGCGCACCCCGCCCAGGCGAACTCCTCTCCGGCGACACCACCCCCATTGACCGCGAGACAGCCCTCGCCCTGGCCCTGGATCTCTCCCGCCGCAGCACCCCCGCCGACGGAGGCTTCTGCACCTACCAACCCGTCGTCGACGGCGGAGCCTGCCCCTGGAAACTCGACTGCGAGAACTGCGACAACTTCGTCCTCTCCGGCGCAGACCTCCTCTACTGGCGACGCAAAGCCGAACAGTGGCGCTCCATCGCCGAGAACGCCCCCGACGACGCCACCGCCGACTACCTCCACACCGTCTTCGAACCCACCGCCAAGGCCATCAAAGGACTCGAGCAGGCCCTGGCCGCCCTCGGCATCCTCGACGAAGCCCTCACCCTGGACCTTCGGCGCCCCCAGGACTACTTCCACCGCACCTGGAGCACCGCCTTCCGCGCCCGAGACCTCGCAGCACTTCAAGCCCCCGACGACGCCACAGGACAGCCATGAGCACGCCCCGCACCGACGCAGCCGTCCAAGCCCGCCGCCAAACCGCCCAGGTGATGCTCGAACGCCTCCAGACCGCCCTGACCACCGCAGCACGCGACCATACGCCTGTCACCGTCGCCGCCCTCGCCCGTACCGCCCGCGTCTCACGCACCTTCCTCTATCAAAACCAGCAGGCCAGAGCCCTGATCGAGCAGGCCACCCGCGCAAGCAGACCCCATCCCGCAGTCTCCACCAGCGGCAGCGGCAGCCGCGCCCAGCCCGCCTGGAAGGAACGTGCACTCAACGCCGAAGACGCACTCACTCAGGCCCAGCGCGAAATCCGCACCCAGCGCACCCACATCGCAGACCTCCTCGGCAAGATCCGCGACCTCGAACACGACCTCCCCGAGGGCTCCCTCCAGCGCATCGTCACCGAGAACACCACGCTGAAGCAGCACGTACGACAGCTCACCCAGGACAACCAGCAGATTCAAGAGCGCCTGACCAGCGCCCGCCAGAACAACCGCTTCATGGACAAACGCATCGCCGACCTCGAAGCCCAACTCGCTCCGTACCTCACCATCCCAACCCCGCGCCCCTGACCCAGCCCCGGATCACTGCCAAACGGGACGGACCCTGTTGACGACCGTCAGATCCAGTCGATGCCCAGCTCCTTCAGTGCGACCCGCTGTTCGGGGGTGAGCTTGTCCCGCCTCGATTTGGTGTTCGAGACCCAGACGCCCAACCTGACGGCTACCGGCTCGGTTTCGCCGTCGACGGTGATTTCCTCAGCGTGACTGCGGGGTACCGGCCGGTGAGCACCTTCCCGCTCTACCCACTGGGTCAGGGCCGCCAGGCCGCGCTGGAACGCCTGCTGCGCCTTGCTCGTGCGATCTCTCGGGTGGGTGTCAGTGGTGGTGAGGGTCAGTGGTGGGGATTGTTGTCGTGGGTTCTTGTTGCTGGTCAGAGCGGTGTCGGTCGTCTGGTTTCACTGTCATGAGGTGAGAGATTTTGCTGTCATGAGGCGTTGTCTCATGGTGGGTGACGCTGTCTCAGTTTCGAGAGTTCTTATGTAGTGAGGCCGGTGGGCGCGGTCTGACCGCACCCGGGCCGCCGACCCCGACGCACTCTGATCACAGCGGCCGGCAGCACGAGACCCCGGGAGCCAACGCCCGGGGTCTCTGTGTGACATGACGTGACGTCTGTCCTGCTGGTTCAGCGACCGGTCATGGCTGGTGTTACGCCCACTCCACCCCCAGCCCGGCGAGGGCCTGGCGCTGTTCGGGGGTGAGGCGTTCGCGGCGGCTTTTGGTGTTGCTGATGAACACTCCGAGTTTCACGACGTGCTCCTGGCCGTCGATGTCGACGGGTTCTTCGTGTTTCCTCGGGACGGGCCGTTCGTGGCCTTCGCGCTGGAGGTACTGGGCGAGGGCCGCAACCCCACGCCGGAACGGCGCCGACAGCCCGCCCGCCCCCGTGGCCGCGCGTGCTGTCACCGGGGCGGGTGCGGGCTCGGCGGGTGTCACGCCGAGCCCGGTCAGCCGCTCCTGCTGCTCACCGCTCAGCTGCCCCCAGGTACGCGCCTTCCGCTGCTGCGCCAGCCACTTCCCCAGGTCGTCACCCTCGAACAGGACACCGGCCTGGATGTCGGGCAGGGTCCCGTCGGCCTCGGTGTCGGCGAGGTCCGCGAGGACTCGGTAGTGGCGTTGCCAGTCCAGCGGCCACGGGCAGTTCCAGTCCTGATCGATGGCGGCCAGCTGCTCGGCCCTCGTCTCGGAGCGTTCCGGGTCTTTGCCCAGGCCGTCCTTCCTGCGCAGGTTGGCCATGAGCTGCCCGATGGCTACCAGCTCGTCGTCGGCTTCGCCCCATACGGCGTCCTGCCGGGGTGCGAGGTGCCCGTGGGCCCGGTGGAAGGACCGCAGCGCGGCGAGCTTCGCTTCCCACGCTTCATCGCCCGGCTCCCAGACCATGCCCTCCTCGTCGAGGAGTTCCTTACGGTGGGGGTCGAGTTCACCGGCCCGCTGGGCACGCCGCTGCTGGTGCACCCACCGCCCGAGGGGAAACCGGGTGACCCCGACTGTGGTCTCAACGTCGTACGGCACGGCATACACCCCGGTGATCTCGTGTTCTTCCCTCCACCGTCGCAGGGCCTGGTGCCCGTCCAGCCACACCAGTGACTCCGGCCGGAATACGCGGGTCCGCAGGAACGCCGCGATGGTCGCCGGGTCACGCGGTGTCGAGAAGTGCAGCAGCGCCGACTCGACCACGGCCTCCGTGCCGTCCTCCAGCTCGGCGACCTCGCCCTCACCCTCGGCGTGGATGATTCGCCCGTCCGCGTCCCGCTGGATGTGCACGGGCCGTTCCCGGCTGCTGCGTGTCAAGGCACGCGAAGCCAGCTGCTCGACCAGACGTTCATCGTGTGAGCGGAGTCCCTGGAGGAGGGCTACAAGGGGTGCGTATGAGGCGGAGGCGACCATGTCGGTGGGGTCCTCACCGGGCTGTAGGAACACCGGAACGATGATGCGGGCGACTTTTGTGGTCCCGTCGGGGTTGGGCCGGAGCGCACGGCCGATGTTCTGGACGATCTCGACCTGGGAGCCGCGGGTGTCGGCGAAGCAGACGGCTTCCACACCTCGCTCGCCGACGATGTCGACTCCCTCACCGAGGATCCGTACGGAGGCGAGGAATGCCCGGTGGACCCGGTGGTCCTCCGGATCAATTCCGTTGGCGAACTGGCGGAGGACTTCGCGTCGCTCGGAGACGAGGTGGTCGCCGCAGAGCCAGTCCGACCAGACGCGGTCGGGTGGGACGTGCCGGTAGGGCTCCAGTTCGTAGCGCTTTGCCTGGATCGAGGATGCCGGCAGTTTGGCCGCGTCGTTGAGGAACCGGTCGGATGCTTCGGTGGCGTAGAGCTCGGCGGCGGTTTCGGGAAGTTTCTCCGCGAAGGCTCGGGCTTCCTCGACCCGCTGGTGGAACGTCAGGACGGTGCGGAGGTTGTGCGCGGCGGCGTGCTCCAGCAGAGCGGCTTGGAGCAGTGCGAGGCGCCGGCCGCGCAGCGCTTCCTCCGACACACCGAGAACCGGCTCCGGATCGCGGATCTCGATCACGTCGATCTCGAACCCGGCCAGTACGCCCCGCTCAACGCTCTCCGAGAGCCCCAGCTCGAAGATCCACTCGCCGTAGGTTCCTGCCGGATCGCTGGTCATGCTCGCGATCTCCAGTTCCTTGCCGTCCTTGCCCTTCTGCGGCCGCGGGGAGGCGAGGATCCGGGGTGTGGCGGTGAGGTACAGGCGGAAGTCAGTCGAGATGCGGGCGTTGTCGTGGATCGCCGCCCACGGCCGACCAAGATCACCCGCCGTTGAGTGCGCTTCGTCAATGACGGCGAGGTCGAAGCCGCTCATGGACTGACCGAACAGCCGCTCCCCACCTGCCAGGGCAGCCTCGAGCGGCCCCCGCACCTTCTCCTGACCCAAGGGGGCATCGACGTCTTCGCGGTCCACGAGGGAGGCGTACGTGGCGAACACGACGACCGGCCCGTGCCCGGCCCACAGGGCCAACTGGATGGGGTTCGTGGTCGTGTTCACCCCGAGCGCCTCCAGGACGTCGTCCTTCTCCAGCGAACACACCGCGACCATCGGCCCGTTGTGGCCGATCCTGCGCCACACCTGGGCCGTCTGC